>NZ_JAUAMC010000010.1 GCF_031010195.1 Halomonas sp. SpR8
GTCGGCTAGCACTTCCCCTTGCCGGGCGTGCAGGGGACTTTCACCCCCAAGTCATCCTGAGGCACCACCCCCAGGAACAGCGCCAGTCAAGGCGCTGCGCGCCATGCCTGGCGCACCATAAAAAAGGCTGATCCTTTAAAGGATCAGCCCCTCTCATCTGATATCTGTCAACCGGGTTAACAGCGTTACAGCAGTTCGTTGTAGGGATTAGCTCCCCGACAGCGCCTGCGCATAACCGGTGGCAAGCACGCCTAATGCAAACACCACCATTAACGCCATTACCATATCAGGCTTCTTACGCCGCATGCCGCTTCTCCAACACCTTGCCGTGACCAAATGTGTTAAACCTGCCCACCTTTGCTGGCTTAAACCGAATGGCAGATTTGCTTAATTTCGGTCACGACTATAGGACTATAAGGGCACTGCTTACAACTGCTCAGGCAATATTTTTTCCACCTTCTAATAACTTTTTAGTAACGATGCGTTACCATCAGTCCTAGCGCTCAAGGTAAGCAAGCACTTACATACAGTAGTGAATGATTAAGCCATGAAGAGCCGATACGCCGGATTATCGCTTTCACGCCAGTAACGATAGCCAATAGCGTCTAAATACTCAGCCACATGGGTGCGGTCGCCATTTGGCACCTGCATCCCCACCAATACTCGTCCATAGGCAGCTCCGTGATTACGGTAGTGAAATAGCGAGATATTCCAGTCGTGTGGCAACTGCGTTAAGAAATTCATCAACGCGCCCGGGCGTTCGGGAAACTCAAATCGATAGACTTCCTCTTCAAAACGCTCGCTCGGGCGGCCACCGCTCAGATGACGAATATGCAGCTTCGCCAGCTCATTATCGGTAAGGTCTTCCACTTGATAGCCGGCTTCACGGAGCTTATCGATCGCTGCTTGGCGATCTTCGCCACCCGGCTTTACCTGAATGCCCACGTAAATATGTGCTTCGCGGCTGTCGGCATAACGGTAACTAAATTCAGTCACCATGCGCTTACCCAGCGTGCGGCAGAACTTTTTAAAACTTCCTGGCTTTTCCGCAATGGTGACCGCCAAAATTGCTTCACGCTGCTCGCCAAGCTCTGTACGCTCAGCAATGTGCTGCAGGCGATCAAAATTAGTGTTGGCTCCAGAATTAATGCACAACAGCGTTTCATCTTCAGCGCCAGTTTGCTGAATATATTTTTTCAACCCTGCCAACGAGAGTGCACCAGAGGTTTCCGCTACCGCTCGGGTGTCCTCAAAAATATCTTTCACCGCTGCACACATTTCATCGGTGTTCACGGTAATCACATCATCAATCAGGTCTTTCACCAACGAAAATGGCACCTCACCAATTTGCGCTACTGCAACGCCTTCGGCAAACACACCTACTTGTTCGAGCACAACGCGCTCGCCCGCGTCTAGCGCGGCTTTTAGGCAGGCGCTGTCTTCGGCTTCTACACCGATCACTTTGATATCCGGGCGCAAATACTTAACGTACGCAGCCACCCCCGCAATCAAGCCCCCGCCACCAACCGGCACGAAAATGGCATCCAAGCGCCCAGCATGCTGGCGTAAAATCTCCACCCCGATAGTACCTTGGCCCGCGACCACGTCAATATCATCAAACGGTGGAATATAGGTGTAGCCGTGCTCTTTGATCAGCTCTTGAGCATGCTCGGCGGCAGCTGCGAAAGCGTCACCTTTCAGAATGACCTTGGCCCCTCGGGCGCGCACTGCCTGCACTTTGATCTCCGGTGTGATGCGAGGCATCACAATCACCGCTTTAACTCCCATTAACTTGGCAGCCATAGCCAGCCCTTGGGCATGGTTCCCGGCGGAAGCAGCAATCACGCCTTTATCTTTTTGCGCTTGGGTGAGCTGCGCCATTTTGTTATAAGCGCCGCGAATTTTGAACGAAAATACCGGCTGAAGATCTTCGCGCTTAATCAAAATCTGGTTGTTGAAACGACGCGACAAAAAGGGGGCAGGCGAAATTGGAGTCTCACAAGCGGCTTCATAAACGCGGGCCTGGAGGATCTTTTTGACGGTTGCTTCTAGCATGCGGGTATCCCAAAGGAAGAACGTGAACGGAAAAGCCTTTATTGGTAGCAGATTAAGCCTAGCGGCGTCTAGCAGTGCTGCCTCGGCAGGCAACGTTTAGATCGCTATACTAGCGCCACAAACTCTTTTCTCCCTCTCAATCACTAGGCTTACTATGAACCCAGCTATGAATCAGGATGAACTGAAGGCCGCCGTGGCAGACGCAGCCATTGCAGAAATTAAATCGCACTTGGAAAAGGATACCATTTTAGGGATTGGTACTGGCTCTACGGCCAATCTGTTTATCGATCGCTTAGGCCCACTGCGCGATAGCTTTAAAGGTGCGGTGGCTAGCTCAGAAGCAAGCGCCAAGCGTCTTGAGAAACTGGGTATTGAGGTGTTTGAGCTCAATAGCGTTGGCACAGTGCCTTTCTATATCGATGGCGCAGACGAAGTGAATGCTCACTTACATATGATCAAAGGCGGCGGCGCAGCGCTTACCCGTGAAAAAATTGTGGCGGCCTGCGCGGAGCGTTTTATCTGCATCGCGGATGGCTCAAAGTATGTATCTCAGCTAGGCGACTTTCCGCTACCCGTTGAAGTCATTCCCATGGCACGCTCCTATGTTGCCCGGGAGCTTGTCGCGCTTGGCGCTGAACCGGTTTATCGCCAGGGAGTGGTCACCGACAATGGCAACCAAATTATCGACTGCTTTGAATTTATGATCGCAGACCCAGTGGCCATGGAAGCGCGCATCAACGCGATTGTCGGTGTTGTCACTAACGGCTTGTTTGCTGCCCGCGGTGCCGACGTTCTGCTACTGGGCAAAGCAGATGGCGTGGAGCGGGTCGCGCTTGCATAAATAAACTCAAACGTTACCGAGGCAGCAGCCCCTCCAAGCCCTTCAGGGTACGGGCCAGAACGCCTTTGTGTGCCTCAATTGCCGTACGCCCTGCTTGACCATCGCGTTTGGCGCGCTCAGGGACAGCAAAGTAGCTCGCCAAGGCTTCTGCTAGCGCTTCGGTATTATCGACCAAAGTTAGCGCACCCGCAGCTAACAGCGGTTCGGCCACATCGGCAAAGTTCTCGATCGAGGGGCCGCAGAGAACCGGTTTGGCTAACGCCGCCGGTTCCAGCACGTTTTGCCCGCCCAGTGGCACTAAGCTACCGCCTACAAAGGCCACACTACCCACGGCATAAAGCGCTGATAGCTCACCAAGAGTGTCCCCCAGGTAAATCTGAGTTTGCGCCGTCACGGGCTGCTGCAAGCTGCGACGGCTTAACCTCCACCCCTCTGCTTGGCAAAGCCTCGCAACCTCTTCGAAACGCTGAGGGTGGCGAGGCACAAGTACCAACAGTGCATTCGGGTAGAGCCTGAGCAGTTGGCAATGTGCCTCAAGCAGCAACGCTTCTTCACCTTCGCGGGTAGAACCTGCTACCCAAACCGAACGTTCTCCATAATGAGAAAGTAAGCACTCACTTTCATTTATCGCGCTGCCCGGGCTGACTAGTTCAAATTTCAACGAGCCGACTATGCGAGTTATATCCTTACTGCAGCCTAGGTCATTAAAGCGTTCGGCGTCTGCCGATGATTTGGCGGCTAGCCAGCTAATTTCGGCGAGGGTGCTGGCCATTAGCGGGCGCAAACGTTGGTAACGCTTATAAGCACGGGGCGATAAACGCCCATTCACCACCGCCACGGGTATCCCCTGCTGATAGCAGGCATGAATCAGATTGGGCCATAGCTCGGTTTCAAACAGGATGGCAAGTTCAGGTTGAATGCGGCGCACGAAGCGCTTTGCGGCGCCAGGAAAGTCCAGCGGTAGGAAACGATGGGCAAGCCTTACTTGATCGGCCGCCGTTTGCTCGCTAATGAGCGTTTGGGCCTGCTGAGCACCGGTTGCGGTCATGGTAGTAAGCAGCAGGCTATGGCTTGGATAACGCGCTAATAATCCCTCAATCAGTGGTCGAGCGGCGCGCACTTCCCCCACCGAAGCACAGTGCAACCAAATGCGTGGCGCAGGAGGAAGCGGCTCAAGACGCAACCCCAGCCGCTGCAGGCGTGAGTATGTGAGCACTTGCTCACGCCATATGCGCCAGCCAATAAGCGGTGAGAGCACGTACAGCACCACCGAATAGGCAAGTCGAGGCCAAGCGGGAAAAGCCATTAGCGCTCGCGATCAATAATGGAGCTGATCATTGCTGTCGTCGAGACGCCGTCTTCAAAACCCAATACTTTAACCTCACCACCGTTGGCAATCACCGCCGCTCCACCGGCGATATCTTCGGGGCGGTAGTCACCTCCTTTGACCAAAAGATCTGGCAGCACCGCTTCAATCAGCGCTTGGGGAGTATCGTCGCTGAACGGTACTACCCAATCCACAGCGCCTAAACCTGCCAACACCTGCATACGGCGACCAAGCGGATTAATCGGCCGTTTAGGGCCTTTCAGGCGCCCAATCGAGGCGTCATCATTGACCGCAACGATTAAACGGTCGCCCAGACGCTTGGCCTGCTCCAAATAAGCGACGTGGCCCGCATGCAAAATATCGAAACAGCCGTTAGTCATTACTACCCGCTCGCCACGCAGTTGGGCGGCGCGCACGGCTTCAATCAGCACAGCAGGCTCAATCACGCCAAACTCGGCGAGGTTATCACCATGAAGCGCGGTATAAAGCTCTGCAATAGATAGCGTCGCAGTGCCTGGCTTCGCCACCACCAGCCCCGCGCCCAGATTGGCCAGCATCATGGCTTCTGGCAACGCATGATCTGCCGCTAGCGCTAGGCCCATCAAGCCAATGACAGTATCCCCCGCCCCGGTGACGTCGAACACTTCCTGGGCGCGAGTGGGCAGGTGTAACGTCGCTTGGCCTTTGCTAATCAAGGTCATGCCTTTTTCACTACGGGTGATGAGCAGCGCCTCCAGCTCAAGCTCAGCGCGCAGCGATTCACCGCGTTCCGCGAGCTCGGCATCAGTGGCGCAGGGGCCTACCACCGCTTCAAACTCCGTTAAGTTAGGGGTAATCAAGCTAGCCCCTCGGTACTTGCTGAAATCTTGTCCCTTGGGGTCAACCAGCACCCGCTTGCCATGGGCACGGGCCATTGCAATCACTTGTTCTACCTTGTTTAACGTTCCCTTGCCGTAGTCTGAAAGGATCACTACGTCGCACTCGGGCAGCGCTGTTTCGACTTGCGCTAGCAGCGCCGTAGTGTCCACGTTATCCAATCGCTGTTCAAAATCCAGGCGCAGCAACTGCTGGTTACGACTCATCACTCTCAGCTTGGTAATTGTTGGTATAAATGGGCTTCGCTGAAAGTAAGTGCTTACATTCGAGACTGCCAGTTGCGCCGAAAGCAGCTCAGCATTTTCATCCTCGCCGACAACGCCCGCTAGCGAAGCATGGCCCCCTAAAGATGCAACGTTAAGCGCCACGTTAGCAGCACCACCGGGACGATCATCAGTCTCTTCCACGCGCACCACGGGTACCGGTGCTTCTGGTGAAATACGCGAAGTACCCCCGTGCCAGTAGCGGTCGAGCATCACATCCCCTACCACCAGTACACGGGCATGTTCCAGAGCGGTTAAATCAACTTTCATCCTTGGATCCTGTGGTTGGCTGCGCTGTCGTATGAACGAGTAGCGCGTCTAGCTTGGCGATCACATCATCAGCTTTAATAAGGTTCATCGCCTCAGCATGGCGCACTCGTTGCCCCCAGCTCACTTCTTCTACTGACTTATTCAAGTATATGCGCACCGCCTCGGGGTATGCATTTACCACGAAATCGCGCCATAAGTAGGGAGCAGCCCGCTGAGGATTAGTCGATGCATAAAGGCCGAGGGCAGGCGTTCCCATGGCATTAGCCATATGAATAGGCCCCGTATCCGGTGCGATGACTGCTCGGGCGTTACCAATAAGTGCTAGCACGCCTTTTAGCGAAGTCCCGCCGATCGCATTAATCACGCTACCCGGTTGGCACAGGGCTTCGATTTGATCGCCGATTGCACGCTCTTGGGCGGTGCCGCCGCCTGTCAACACGCTTTTAAGACCGTGCTGCACCCAGGCGTGTTCAATCACGCTGGCATAACCCTCTATCGACCAGTTGCGAAAGTTACGCAGACGAGCATTGCTGCAAGGGTTAATCACCAGATAAGGGGCCTCACCGCTAATCACCCGCGCTTCGTTAAGTGCCGTCGTTAAAACGGGTAAATTCCACTCTAAACGATCATCCTCCACCCCAAGCAGACGAGCGAAGTCCATAAACGACTCCAGCACGTGAGCCTTAGGGTGAGGCGCGAGCTGGTGCTGGGTGAACCAGTGCTGAGCGTCTTTGGCGCGGGCTTTGTCATAGCCCACGCGAACGTTAGCTTTTAGACCCAGCGATAGCACGCTGGCGCGAATGGCCTGCTGCATATGTAGCAGCACATCAAAGCGGGTATGGGCTAATTCCCGCCACAGGGAGCGCATACCCGCAAAGCCAGTCGCTTTGTCATAAACAACGAACTCGACCCCAGAAAGCCCCGCCAGTAGACTGTGCTCGCCCTTACCGATAATCCAGGTAATGCGCGCGTTGGGCCAATGGCGCTGCAACGCCCGCACCGTGGGCACGAGATTGCATACGTCTCCCAATGCGGAGAGGCGCAAAATAGCAATATGGTTAGGTTGAGCAGGCAATGAGGGCTTCATGCGCTTAGCGGCACTCCGGCAAAAAAATTGTCTGATTTTACATGATGCAGACAGTTTATGTGACGCTGCCCCGTCGCACCAATTTCACCCCAAGTTGTTCAGTGCCGAGTATTGGCGCGAACGCGGTTTAGTGGTGGGCGAAGCGCCAGGCCGGGGAAGTAGCCTGTTTTTACAGACAACGCCGACCGAGCAGTGGGTGCTAAGGCCCTACCGGCGCGGCGGCATGGCGGCTAAACTAAGCGAGCAGCGCTATCTATGGCTCGGTGAAGAGCGCACCCGCGCCTTTCGCGAACTGCGCTTAACCGCTACGCTTTTTGATCGTGGGCTGCCCGTACCCCGCCCCGTGGCATGTTGTGTTAACCGCTATGGGCTTACTTACGAAGCCGCACTGATTACCGTACGCATTGCGGGGGCCAAAGCATTAGCAGATCTGCTGATCAACGACCAAGCTGATGAAGCGCTGTTGCAGCAGGTAGGTGGTATGATCAAGCGTTTTCATCAAGCGGGGCTTGATCATGTGGATCTTAACGCGCGTAATATCTTAATCGATTCCCATGGCCAACCCTGGCTAATCGACTTGGATCGCTGCCGACTGCGCGGGGCAGGAAAATGGCGGGAGGGGAATTTAGAGAGACTGGAACGGTCTATTTACAAGTTTCAGCCAGCGCTTTCATTCTCACCCATCCTTCATGGTTACCGCACTGAAAGCTGAATTAAACGTTAGCTCATAATCCCAATATTTATGTAGATCACGACTTTGTTAATAATTTATTAGTCTTGAAACCACAAACATTTAACCAAAGAGATATTAATGAAAGATACTATCGAAGTGCCTTTGTCATTTGGTGAAGTGCTCGACAAAATTACAATATTAGAAATTAAAGCTGAGCGCATTAAAAACGAGGAAAAAAACAGAAATGTACGCTTAGAGCTTGAGGCATTAAATCTTATCTGGGAGCACGCAATTCAAGATCCTTCTCTCATTGCGGATTTACGTCTTCAATTGAAAAACGTTAATGAAGAGCTTTGGGTCATTGAAGATGATATTCGCGCCCAGGAAGCAGTGCAGGATTTTGGGCCAAGATTTGTGTCCCTCGCACGGTCAGTCTATTTTACCAATGATCGACGTGCCGCCATCAAAAAAGAAGTCAACCTACTCCTGGGATCGCGGTTTATTGAAGAAAAGTCTTATCAAGACTATGCTTCAACGCAATGATGATCTTGGCTATTGCGAAGACTCTCTGTAATCAGTAACCCATCGATCTAGCGTGGCGGTAACATCATCGACAGAGATCATCTCCATAGCCCCTTCAAATTCTGCTTTTGCTCCCCAGCGAGCCTGTGCAACCGTTTTGCTGGTGAACTTGTGCAATGCTTCCGGGTAGCGGTTGACACACCAAGAGAGGGAGCCATAAGGGCCGGAACGATTAGGATTACTGGCGGCATACAGTCCGAGCACATCGGTTCCCATGGCATTGGCAATGTGGGCCGGTCCGGTATCCGGTGATACGAGAAGATCGGCTTTTTCCAGGAGAGCAGTCAGTTGCTTAAGCGTATCCTGACCGCAGATATTGGCGACCTTCTCGTGCATTAGTGCTTCAATTTCGCCGCAAACCTTCTTCTCAAAAGCGGCAGGGCTGCCAACCAAAATAACGTTGGCCCCATAGGTTGCCACGGCGTAGTCGGCTAGCTCAGCGTACCGCGATGATGACCAATTACGCAGTACATGACTAGCACAGGGGCTTATGACGAGGTTGATGCGGTCTTCCACAAGATATTGATTAGCCAATGAATAATCAGCATCTTTTAGTGGAATTTGCCACCTAGGCGGCGCTGGCATAAGTCCAAGCGGTTCGAGGAAACTGGCTAGACAGTCACGCACGTGCTGTTCGGGTTTGGCGGGAATGCGGCGGTTGATGAAAAAGCTATGGAGATCTTTACTGCGCGCCTTATCATAACCAATCTTTGTCGTTGCCGGAATCAATGCAGCGGCAATGTTGGCGCGTAATGATACTTGCATGTGCAGAAGCGCATCGAAATGCCTTCCCTGCATGACGCGACGTAATGCTCTGTAGCCTTCAAGTCCCGCTTTTTTATCGAAAATAATAAATTCTACGCCAGGTAGGTCTCCGATAAGTTTGGCTTCTAATTTACCGATTACCCAAGTAATTTCAATATCAGGAACTTGAGCCTGCAAACTCTTTATTACCGGTATAACATGAGTTACATCGCCTAAAGCAGAAAGCCTCATGATGCAAATTGAATTTAGACTTTGTGTTTTATCTTTCATGTCTTTAAGCTCCTATTATGTATCGTCTTATAATTTATTAAATACCCGTTCTATAAATTATTTTTCATTCTCCCATTTTTTAATATCAACTCACCAAACATGATCAAGTCAATCCCACAAACCCAAATTCAGCGGTTCCGCCTGCCCCGTTTTTTCAAAATATTTTTGTAGTACCAGTAAACCGATCAGGTACTCTTGTCGGGTATCCATAAAGGTTTTAACGTAAGCATTAGCATTGCGTATAATGGATTTCGCCTCTATAGGATGATCCGTATAGTACTGAACCTTCTCTTCCAGATCAGAGTAGTCATCTGCTAAAGCAACATAATGATAGCCAGGCCTCAGCGTACCCTCCATAAACCAAGTTTCATAATTAGGGCGCGTCATAAAACACAGTGAATTGGAACCCATAATCCATTTCAGATTAGTGGCAACATCGTTACCTTCAATACTTAAAATGAACTTATACTGAAGTTGTTCAGGTAAACTCATAAATCCTTTATGCCAAGGATGGTTCTTAAACTTTGGATGACTATCTCCCACATCGCACAATGGGTGATCATAAAATTGACTTACAAATGCCTGCCGATGGGGCCGGTGGCAAGCTCCGCGCCACACCACTAGGTTTTTTTTCTGTTCAAAGGGGACCGGATCATCAATAAAAAAATAGTGACGAATGCGGTTAAGCTTCAATAATACCGAGTGACTATTATTTCCCTCCACAGGTCGACTTTTGAGAAGCGTGGCATTATCAGGCACTGTGCGAATATCACCCGGCAAATAGAGAAATCGATACGCTGGATCAAACGCCAACAGGTACCTCTTCATGTCTATGTAGTAAGCCCAGCTTTTTCCCTTAGAGAATCCCTTAATCGATTGTGCATCGATAGGGAGTGCCTCTGGCGCCGAAAGCTTATTATAGTAGTTTACTCGCTGTGCAATTTCTTGCCGTAAAGACGTATTACCATATTCGTTTAACGACCGATAAAGCGTCGACTTTTGGGAGGAATAAAACCGCTTAGGCAGGCCTATTTCAGCAATACCTTTCAGGTAAAAAGCGGCTTTGTGTCGATTTTTTTTCCATTTTTCAACTAACAAAGTGACTCCTTGCATGCTACTGAGCAAGAGATTGGTAAACTTCGTGATAGCGCTGGGCCATAGTTTGAGGGCTAAAAGCGGCCAAACGCTGATAGGCGTTCTCCGCTAGTGTGGTGCGGTGATCATCACGCTCCACCATCCCTTCTATAGCTTCACTCAACGCGTTGGCATCATTAGCCTCAATCAGCATGCCCGTATCGTTATGTTTAATTAGGTCCGGAATCCCCCCCACCCGAGAAGCGATAATGGGTACTTTGGCTTGCATAACATCCAGCAGCACCGAGCCTAAACCTTCATTACGCGATGGAAAAACAAATAGATCTAGCGCCGGGATAAAATCACCGATGTTGGGTTTAAAGCCCGCCCATTCCACATTCGCTAAGTGCTGGCTTTCTTGACGTAGTGCATGCTCATCTTCTCCTTGACCAAAGAAAACGAATAGCACCTCTGGATAGCGATGCTGGAGTTGGCTTGCCGCTTCCAGAATCACTCGCTGCCCCTTATGACGATCTACAAGCGCACCAATGTGGCCGACAATAAAGCGCCCTGGATAGCGGGCACGAAACTGAAGCGAAACTTGGCTATTAGCCGTAAAGTTAGACGATGCACTCGGGATAATCGGAATATCATGGCGACTCCAACAAGCCAATTGTTTTTGAATAATCGATGAAATCGCCACGCAACAATCGGCATCTGCGTAAAACTGCCTGTTCGTCCACTTACGTTTAATAAGCGTATCGACGCGACGAGTCACCACATACGGCGTGCGATACAAACGTTTATGTAGCCATGCCCAGTGTACTGCCTTGGCCTCATGGGCGTGTACCACCGAAGCTTGGCCTGCCTGAGTATGTCCAGCCA
This sequence comes from Halomonas sp. SpR8, assembly GCF_031010195.1. Taxonomy (GTDB): domain Bacteria; phylum Pseudomonadota; class Gammaproteobacteria; order Pseudomonadales; family Halomonadaceae; genus Vreelandella. The sequence continues at coordinate 10,969 of NZ_JAUAMC010000010.1, forward strand.
ACTGATGATTGGCATCTACCCATATCAGCGCGTCCACCCCTTTTAACTCGTCGTGTAATGGAGAATCACGCCGACATACAAGCGTTTGGCTCGTCACATGGCCCGCTAAGGCCTGAATTAGCAGTGCCGTCTGGCGCTCGCCACCACGAAACCCCTTTGCAAGATTGACATGAATAATATGCAAAAAACCCCCACCCCGGATACCGTTAGTGTCAGTCCTGGTATAGTACTGCATCAATGAACGACGAGAGTAGGGATTCACTGTATGCCCATCAACGTTAGTGTCGTTATCATCACCCGTAATGCAGCTAAAACATTGCGACGTACGCTCGATGCTGTGCAGGACTACGACGATGTGGTGGTGTATGACAATGGTTCCGAAGACGATACCTGCGACATTGTAAAGGCGTATCCCAACACGCAATTACACCAGGGCGAGTTTATGGGCTTTGGCCCCACCAAAAAGTATGCTGTATCCCTAGCTAAACACGACTGGATTTTTTCCCTAGATGCGGATGAAGCGCCCACAGCAGCGCTCAATGCGGCTGTGCAACAGTGGTCAGCTACTGCGACACCTCAACAAGCCGGTAGTATACGCCGTGAGAACTGGATGATGGGATCACCCGTCAAACACTCAGGATGGGGCAATGACTGGCTAATACGGCTGTTTAATCGCACCGTTTGCAATTTTAGTGATGCTGCGGTGCACGAGTCTGTGTTAACGCCAAAAGGTATTCATCTTATTCAGCTGAAAGGAAAAATTGAGCACCTTGCCGTTTCCAACTTAGCGCAATTTCTGGAAAAAATTAATCGTTACTCTAGTATTCGTGCCGAATCTGGAAAACTTAAAACTTATCCGGTACCCATCATTTTTTTTAAAGCAGTGTTTGCTTTTTTGCGTACTTATTTACTACAACATGGATGGCTAGATGGTTGGAGAGGGTTAGTGATTGCTGTTTCTAATGCTAATGGCGTCTTTTGGAAATATATGAAGGCATACTGGCTATCCAAGCACTAACTATCAATAGGTTTACTCATGGAAGAAATACCAACAGTCGTTATTGTCATTCGAAAATTGAACAAGACTACTGGTGCAGCAAGAATAGCGCTGCAGCAAATTTCAATCTTAAAAAACATAGGATATAACGTAACCGTAATATGCGAAAAAGCTAACAAAGAGATAATTAACTCGTACGGAGGAGAACTAAAAACGATATCAAAGCTTCCTTTAAATAGTTTTTTAAGACGGTTATGGTTTAATTTGCTTGCCAATCTATGGTGCTTTCGGCATAAACCCTCTCTTATTATCAGTCATGGTGATATGGATAATGCCGATATTATTTATATGCATAACTGTGTTGATCTAGCACAAGAAATAATTTATCCCAATTTAAAGCACCAACAACCAGATGTGTCTAAAATACATCATAGAATTCTAAACAAGAGCAACTACCGGCAGATCGTAGCCAACTCTCAATTAATGAGAAACGATTTTATTTCACGTTATGCTATACCAAGCGAGAAAATAAGCGTTTCTTACCCAGGTTACGATGCACTACAATTTAACACATCGGTGAAAACAAATTTTAGCCAAAAAAAGCGTGGCGAGCTTAACATTAAAGACCACGAAAAACTCATAGGCCTCATCACATCGGGTGATTTCAAAAAAAGAAATTTAAGTTTTTTTATTGAAATTGCCAACCAGTTGCTAAAAAATTCCGATATACAATATCGTTTCTTGATTATAGGTCAGGGCAATATAGCGCCCTACCAAGAGAAAACCACCAATTTAGGCATAGAGAAATATTTCACGTGGAAAAAAACAGTTCCTGATGTAGAGCATTATTATGTGGCTTTAGACCTTTTTGTATTACCTGCTCATATTGAAGAATTTGGCTGTGTGGTACTAGAAGCGATGGCATGCTCTACGCCGGTACTAATTTCTGAACGTGTTGGTGCAGGAGAGTTGCTTCAAGGAGATTTAAAGAACTTAATTGTAAAAGGCTACAACTCAGAAGACTGGGCCCACCGCATTGAACATATTGTTAACAACGATGTGAAAATGATTAATAATCAGTTAATTGAAACCTCTAGCCAATACACTTATAGCTATCAACATGAGAAACTTAAAGAGTTGATTCTAAAAAATATTTAAATAAACGTCAAGGATGAGTTATGTACTTACCCCACAAAATTAATTAAAACTGCTCGCCATTTAGAGATGTAAAAAAGTCACAAGCAAAGCTTCTCTGAATGGTATATCAAAAAGAAGTTGCCGTAGAGCGTGCTTTACATTTAGTTGAGAGTATCATTCTGAAATTTTCTTTATTGGGCATCCCCGCGCCTGACCTCAACATGGATAACTTTTCTATAGAAGGGGACCATTTCAATAACAACTTAATAATGGTAGATGGTTATTCTCCGAAAAAAAGAACTTAAAGACACGACTTCTTTTAAGTAGCACAATACTTGCAAATTACATCAGCCGAAAATGGAAACAAACAAAATCCAGATTTACCTACTGTGCACAAAAAGTTTATGCTGGTCATTATAGCTTTGCTACTGCCACTCCTATGCATAAAACTACAAACAGATCGATAGATGGCACGTCATGATGAAACGTGATAGTTAGTAAATGCAATGACCATAACCCCCCCTATGACAATAGGACATGTATGAATCCTCATGCTATTCGAAAAATAGCGATCACTCTTATTGGCCTATGCCTTGGTTACACCGTCACGGTCCTGACCCGACTGCCCTGGTGGACGCTATTTTTTATAGCCGCTGCATGGATCGGTGTAGGGCTTAAACTGCGCTGGGGCCAACCAGCTAACGCCCGTTACCGCAAAATGTGGCCATGGTCACTATTGCCGCTAATCCTTTGGGGTATCTACGTTTATTTGGCGGATAGCTTCGGCATTGTCGATCTTGGTGCGGTCTTCTTCCATCTTCAAGCTGGCATGGCGGAACACGGTGGCGCCAGTAAAATGATTGTCGCCGTACTTTATACACTGATAATGATCGGCGTGTTGGCATCGGTTACCTGGCTGTCACGTCACGACCAACGCTGGCGGTTAACTGAGCGCTTTTTCGCTATTTTGTTGCTGGCTAGCAACCCGTTGCTTTATGGCTTAGGCCAACGCAGCGCATCAATTGTTACCGATGATGGAGCTTGGCTGGATCGCCGCTATAAGCCGCCCCCCACTGAAGAGCTTAGAAATGCCCCCAACCTTCTCCTTCTGTATTTAGAGAGTATCGAGCGTACCTACGCTAACGAAATATTCGAGGATGCCTACGCTAACCTAACCGCACTGGGTGAACGAGGCGCAGTGTTTGAAGGTGTGCGCCAGATGGATAACACTGGATGGACAATGGCGGGCATGATTGCCAGTCAGTGTGGAGTGCCCTTAATGCCGGCAGGTTTACTCCATGACAGCCAGTTTGAACCCTTGTCTAAAGTCGTCCCCGGCGTCGATTGCCTTGGCGATATACTCGCAGCACAAGGCTACGAGCTGAGCTACTTAGGCGGTGCCAGCACTCAGTTTGCGGGGAAAGGGTTATTCTACCGCGGACACCATTTCAGTACGGTAAAAGGGCGCGAAGATTTAGAATCTCAGCTTGAAGACCCTGAATATGTGAATAGTTGGGGCCTGTATGACGATACGCTCTATGACATCACCGCTGATGAGATAAGGCGGTTAGATGAAGAGCATAACGGCCCCTGGGGCGTGGTTAGCCTTAACCTTGCTGGTCATGCGCCAAACGGCTACCCCTCCCAGTCTTGCGTTGAGCAACAGGGCGAGTTCGATGGCCAGGATATTCTTTATTCAGTCGAATGCTCTGCGTGGCTGGCCCGTAATTTGATCGAGCACTTGGAGTCTGAAGGGCTACTCGAAAACACGTTAGTGGTGATCCTTAGCGATCATCTAACCATGCGGGTTTCGGTGTGGGATCAGTTAACTGCTCTTGATCGCGATAACACGCTGATTATGTTGGGTGAGGATATAGAATCGCAGCGAATCCGCCGGGACGCCACCATGCTGGATGTATTTCCCACGCTGTTGGATGCTCTTGGGTTTCGTTTGGAGGGCCAGCGTGCTGGACTAGGTACTTCACTATTTAGCGACCAGCGTACGTTGGTAGAGTCACACAGCATAGAGGTGCTCAATGAACGCCTACGCGAAGAGACGGCCCTTCAGCACCGTCTCTGGGAAGGAATGTCTCCTCAGCGCAGCAGAACTGATGAGCTAGCTGAAGAGTCTCTTCAAGAGCAAACAGTTGAGACCCCGGCTGATATAGCCGATGAAGTTAAACTCATTCGTTAGCGATTAAGCTATCGCACTGATGAGCTGTTTGAATCTGCTCATAAACCTGATCAACGGTCAGCTGATTTAGGCAGTTGGTATGTCCCAACGGGCATGTGCGCTGAAAGCAGGGGGAACAAGAGAGCGCCAAGTAGTGAATGACCGCATTATCGGTCAATGGCGGCGTATAGGCGGGCGAAGAGGATCCATATAGCGCATGGATACGCACGCCTACCGCCGCGGCCACGTGCATCAAGCCTGAGTCGTTGGTGACCACCTGCCGACAGTCTGCCAGTAGATCAACCGCATCCGCCAGCTGTGTCTTGCCGCACAAATTATGGGCATGGGAAAGCCCTAGAGCGATCTCCTCTCCCGCCGGGTGGTCTTTTGCCCCACCTAATACACGTACTTCAAATCCATCTTCCACCAGCCGTTTTGCTAAACGATGGAAATAGCTGATCGGCCACTGTTTGGCGGGGCCGTACTCAGCGCCCGGCATCAAGCCGATTGCAGTGCGCGATGAAAGCGAGTGCGTTAGCCGTAAATTGACCAGATTATCGCGATCAATCTGCAGACGCGGCTTGGGCAAAGCAAAGTCACCGCTAGCCGCCTCTTCAAAGGGTAGGCCAAGCGAAACAAAGCGCTTTACCGTTTGATCCAACATCTGCTTATCAAGCTTACGACGCTCTTTGAGAAGCCCATAGCGATGCTCGCCTATAAAGCCGACGCGCTCAGGAATGCGTGCAAGAAAGGGCACTAGCGCCGCTTTCCAAGAGCGAGGCAAGACAATCGCGCGATCAAAGCGCCCCCGCAGACGACTTGCTAGTTCACGCCGACTAGCGAGACCAAATTCACCGTGGCCTACCGCCAGAGGCAGCACTTCATCCACTTCGGGCATGCGCTCTAAAATGGGCTGCGACCAAGCCGGGGCAACCACGCCGATCGTCGCACCTGGGCAGCGGGCTTTTAAGGTCATAAACAGACTTTGGGCCATGACCATATCGCCTACCCACGACGGGCCAATGACCAGCAGGCGCTGAGCTGATTTAGCCATTTAGCCACCCCAAGTAGGACTTGACCCCTTGAGCAACGGTCTTAAATTCAATATCGCAGCCGCTTTCGCGAAGGTTGCTAATATCAGCGCGGGTATAGCTCTGATAGCGGCCTTTCAGCTCTTCAGGAAAGGCAATGTAATCGATCTCGCCTTTACCATAAAAGTCGATGACGGCCTCGCCAATGGCTTTAAAAGGTTCAGCGCGGCCGGTACCCAGATTAAAAATACCTGACTGATCAGAGTGATCTAAAAACCAAAGATTCACATCGACCACATCGCCGACATAAACGAAGTCGCGGCTCTGCATACCTGCTTCATAGCCGCCGTAAGCACCAAATAGTTTCAATGTGTCGCCGTTACGAATTTGCAGATGATTATGATAGGCGACGCTTGCCATCTTGCCCTTATGCTGTTCACGCGGGCCATACACATTGAAGTAACGAAAGCCGACGACTTGCGTGGTTAACTCACTCCAGCGCGAACGTACGTGCTGATCAAACAGCAGCTTTGAGTAGCCGTATACGTTAAGCGGTTTCTCACACTCGGGCACTTCTTTAAATACTTCGCTGCCGCCATAGGTGGCGGCAGATGATGCGTATAAAAAGGGGATACCCTGCTGCTCGCAGTAATTAAGCAGCACTTTAGAGTACTCAAAGTTATTTTCCATCATGTAGTGACCATCCCATTCGGTAGTATCCGAACAGGCGCCCTCGTGGAAAATCGCCTCTATCTTGGGCAGATCGACGCTCTCCCCTTTTAAAGCGGCTTTTACCCTGGTGAGGAAATCGTCCTTATCAAGGTAATCTGCAAGTGTGCAGTCAGCCAAGTTGACGAATTTGGTGCCGTCGCGTAAATCGTCGACCACCATGACATCATTTCGGCCGCGGGCGTTCAGTGCTTTCACTATGTTGGCCCCGATAAAACCGGCACCGCCTGTTACCACAATCATGCTGTTCTCCTTACCTAAAGCGGCTTGTTGGCATACGTGCCTATAACCCATCTGCCTAGGATTGTATACTTGACGCCTTATGAATTCATGGCCAACGGTGCTTTCCGCGATGAGTGTCTCGACAAACCAATCGACACCCGATGTGTCGACCTTTCAGGGCTTGATCCTCGCTCTGCAGCAGTACTGGGCAGAACAGGGTTGTGTCATTCTCCAGCCGCTCGACATGGAAGTCGGCGCGGGCACTTTCCACCCCGCTACTTTTCTGCGGTCGATTGGCCCCGAAAGCTGGAACGCTGCCTACGTGCAGCCTTCCCGGCGGCCTACTGACGGCCGCTACGGTGAAAACCCTAACCGCCTTCAGCACTACTATCAGTTCCAAGTGGTGATGAAGCCATCGCCGAGCAATTTTCAGGATCTCTATCTGGGCTCACTTAAGCGGCTTGGCCTCGATCCGCTGATTCACGACGTACGCTTTGTCGAAGATAACTGGGAATCTCCTACGCTGGGCGCCTGGGGCCTAGGCTGGGAAATTTGGTTAAACGGCATGGAAGTCACCCAGTTTACCTACTTCCAGCAAGCCGGAGGCATAGAATGCTACCCAGTCACCGGCGAACTGACCTATGGGCTTGAGCGTATTGCCATGTACCTTCAGGACGTCGACAGTGTTTACGACCTCGTCTGGGCCATTGCCCCCGATGGCAGCAAAGTTACCTACGGCGATGTCTACCTGCAAAACGAGCGCGAACAGTCCGCCTACAATTTTGAGCACGCTGATGTCGACCAGCTGTTTGCTAACTTTGACCACCAGGAACAAGAGTGCGGCAAACTGCTTGCCGCCAGCCTGCCGCTACCAGCCTACGAACAAGTACTGAAAGCATCGCACACGTTCAACTTGTTAGACGCCCGTCACGCTATTTCGGTCACCGAACGTCAGCGTTTTATTTTACGCGTTCGCACCATGGCGCGAGACGTTGCCACTGCTTACTTTGAGTCACGTAAGGCAGAAGGTTTCCCTATGGCGCCAGAAATACTTCGCCGAGAACTGTTACAAGAGCTACTCGCCGATCAGGGAGACGACTAATGGCTGTTAATACACTTTTACTAGAACTGGGTGCTGAAGAGTTACCTCCCACGGCCCTGGATGCGCTTTCCGATGCGTTCGCCGCAGGCATTGAGAAAGGCCTGCAAGAAGCCGATGTTCCCTTCGCCAGCGTTAGCGCATTTGCGACCCCTCGGCGCTTGGCGGTACAGGTGACTGAACTGGCCGATAAGCAGCCTGACCGTGACGTTGAGCGCCGTGGCCCAGCGTTGGCGGCTGCCTTTAAGGATGGCGTTGCTACTAAAGCTGCGGAAGGCTTCGCCCGTTCCTGTGGTGTCAGCGTTGACGAACTGATTCACCTGGAAACCGATAAAGGCACCTGGCTAGGTTTCCGCGAGCAGCAGCAAGGTGAAACTATTCAGGCGCTGCTGCCCGAGATTCTGCGCAAAACCATCGCTACCCTCCCCGTGCCCAAAAATATGCGTTGGGGCGCCTCCCGGGTTGAGTTTTCACGCCCGGTTCACTGGCTGGTGGCACTATACGGTAGCGACGTCGTGGCCGCTGAGGCGCTTGGCCTAGAGGCGAGTTGCACCACCTACGGCCACCGTTTCCACGCGCCTGATGCTATTCAGTTAGCCCACGCCGATGAGTATGTGGCTGCCCTGGAAAATGCCTATGTACTGGTCGATAGAGAGCAGCGCCGTGAGCGCATTCGTGAGCAAGTGCTTGCTGAAGCCGAAGTTCAAGAAGCCAGTGCGGTTATCGACGAAGACCTGCTGGTAGAAGTAAGCGGCTTGGTTGAATGGCCGGTAGCTCTGACCGGTAGCTTCGATGAGCGTTTTCTGGAAGTGCCCGCCGAGTGCTTGATCTCCTCAATGAAGGCTAACCAGAAATACTTTCACCTGTTAGATGATGCTGGCAAGCTAAAACCACTGTTTATCACCATTGCCAATATCGACAGTGCTGACCCCGATCAGGTCATTGCCGGCAATGAAAAAGTCATTCGTCCACGCTTAGCCGATGCGGCTTTTTTCTACGACACCGACCGCAAACGCACCCTTGCTTCGCGTATCCCTCAATTGGAAAGCGTGGTCTTCCAGCAGCAATTAGGCACCCTGGCAGATAAAGCTCGCCGCAGCACGGTTATTGCGACCTTCATTGCCGAGCAGATCAACGGCGATGTGGCTCACGCCCAGCGCGCCGTAGCACTAGCCAAATGTGATCTCGTAACGGAGATGGTGCTCGAGTTCCCTGAGCTACAGGGCATTATGGGGCGTTACTATGCCGTTCAGGATGGCGAACCAGCAGAGGTTGCCCAAGCGCTGGAAGAGCAGTACCTGCCGCGCTTTGCTACCGATGCTATTCCCCAGAGTGCCACAGGCAAGGCATTGGCCCTGGCTGATCGCCTGGATACGCTGGTCGGCATTTTCGGGATTGGCCAGCGCCCTACCGGCGCTAAAGATCCCTTCGCTCTTCGTCGAGCCTCAATTGGTGTGCTTAACATCCTGGTTAAAGGCGAATTGAATCTTGATCTGCGTAAGCTGCTCACGGTTGCCGCTGAACAGCATCAGGGCCTCCCTAATGCCGATGGGCTGGTTGAGGATGTGCTGACCTACATGCTTGATCGCTTCCGCGCCTGGGGCCAGGAAGAGGGCATCAGCGCGGAAATGTACCTTGCCGTGCGTGCACGCCCGGTGACTAACCCGCTCGACTTCGCTCGCCGCCTGCGCGCGGTTAAGGCCTTTGCACAGCGTGATGAAGCCGCAGCGTTAGCGGCTGCTAATAAGCGGGTCTCAAACATTTTGAGCAAACAAGCCCATGATGGCAGCACCCAGGTCGATCAAAACTTGCTCCAGGAAGATGCCGAGCGAGCGCTGTACGATGCTGTGACGGGTAGCCAGGCTCAGGTTGCACCGCTATTTGCTGCGGGTGACTATCAGCAAGCGCTCGACGCACTTGCCACATTACGGGATCCAGTGGATGCCTTCTTTGACCAAGTAATGGTGATGGCGGACGACCCGGCTATTCAGCGTAACCGGTTAGCGTTACTAGCTAGCCTTCAAGCGCTGTTTTTGGAAGTGGCAGATATTTCACTGCTTCCTCAGTAGCCATCTCGTTTTTACCCCATTCAAGCCCAACAGCCTTAGCTGCTGGGCTTTTTTACGATCCGCGGAAAGACGTGTTTCACGTGAAACATTCATCGCTGGTCAGCTAATATAGTCTGACGGTATTTCAGGATATAGGGTTGTTATGCTAAGAGCTGCGAAGCTGGTTATTTTGGATCGAGACGGCGTCATCAACCATGATTCCGATAACTACATCAAATCCCTCGATGAGTGGGTGCCCTACCCCGCTTCAATCACCGCCATTGCCAGCCTCACTCGTGCGGGATACAGCGTTGCAGTAGCGACGAATCAGTCGGGTATTGCCCGTGGTTATTACAGTGAAGCAACGCTCCATGCTATGCATGATCACTTAAAAGCATTGGTTGAGGCTGAAGGCGGGCGTATCGTCCATATTGCTTTCTGCCCGCATGGTCCAGATGACGAGTGCCAATGCCGTAAACCGCTGCCTGGGATGCTGCTACAGATCCAGCAGGTACTAGGGCTAGAAGATTTAACAGGGAGTTGGATGGTCGGTGATAGCCTGCGGGACCTACAGGCGGGCGAAGCGCTAGGTTGCAAAACAGCGCTGGTCAGAACCGGAAAAGGGCTTAAAACTGAACAAAAAGGCACGGGTCTTGAAAAAGCTGAGATCTTCGATGATTTAGCGCAGTTTGTTGAGTGGTTAATGAATAGATAAGCGGCATAAAGTGGAGAGTCTTGATCGCTCTTCTTTATATGAGAAGCTTCGGCTGAAAGCCCCCTGCCACAACTCTTCTAACTATCGACCAATAAAAAGCGCCGCTATGGAATTCATAGCGGCGCTTTCGTAGTGACATTAAGCCATGTCGAGGTTAGGCTCGTTAAGGGAATGTTTCACGTGAAACAGCTTAACGAACACAATCCATCTTACACATCCAGATTCGCCACCAGCGCATTGGTTTCAATAAAGTCACGACGGGGCTCAACGTCGTCACCCATCAGGGTGTTGAACATCATGTCGGCGCCCACGGCATCTTCGATCGTTACCCGCAGCATACGGCGGCTATCGGGATCCATAGTGGTGTCCCAAAGCTGATCCGGGTTCATTTCACCCAGCCCTTTGTAGCGCTGCACAGATAGGCCACGCTGACCTTCCTGCATTAGCCATGCCAGCACTTCTGAGAAGTGCGATACAGGCTTCTGACGCTCGCCACGGGCGATAAAGGCGCCCTCTTCCAGAAAGCCATCCAGGGTTTCGCCCAGTTCAGCAATACCGCGGTAGTCGGCGCTTTCAAAGAAGTCGAGACCCCACATGTACTCTGTCGTCACCCCATGAGCAACCAGCGATACCGTAGGTAAAAACAGTCCGCGCTCTGAATCTTCTTGAAGATGGAAGTGATAACGTGGCCCGCCTTCATAAGCCACCATATCGTCCATAATCTTCTGTAGCTCGGCTATCCAGTTCTCCATGGTCACACGGTCTTTCAAACTCTCCTCGCCTTTGAGCGCAGAGGCATGAATGATTTGCTTAAGCACTTCATTGGGATAAACCCGCGACAAACGATCAATCCGCTTCATTACGTTGCGGTACTGATTCACCAGCGCTTCAAGCTGAGACCCCGAAATGCCTGGTGCATTGGCGTTAACATGCAGGCCTGCTCCATCTAAGGCTGTGGTGGTTAAGTAATCCACCATCGCCTGCTCATCTTTCAAATAGAGCTCCTGCTTACCGCGTTTGATTTTATATAGCGGCGGCTGCGCGATAAAGATATGCCCACGCTCTATTAGTTCCGGCATTTGACGGAAGAAGAACGTCAACAGCAACGTACGAATGTGCGAGCCGTCGACATCGGCATCGGTCATTATAATGACCGAGTGGTAGCGCAGCTTATCGGGGTTAAATTCTTCCCGGCCGATACCGCAACCAAGCGCAGTGATTAACGTGCCCACTTCTGCTGAGGAGAGCATTTTATCGAAACGCGCTTTTTCGACGTTAAGGATTTTACCCTTAAGGGGCAGAATAGCCTGGGTACGACGATCACGCCCCTGTTTGGCACTACCGCCTGCTGAGTCACCCTCCACCAGGTACAACTCTGACTGGCTTGGGTCTTTTTCTTGGCAATCTGCTAATTTACCCGGCAAACCGGCAATATCCAACGCGCCTTTACGGCGGGTCATATCCCGTGCTTTGCGGGCAGCTTCACGGGCACGCGCGGCATCCAGCATCTTATTAACAATTGCCTTGGCTTCATTAGGCTTTTCAACAAGATACTCGGAAAACAAGCGGCTCATTTCCTGCTCAACCGCGGTCTTCACTTCGCTGGAGACTAGCTTGTCTTTGGTTTGAGACGAAAATTTCGGATCCGGCACTTTGACCGAAATAATCGCGGTGAGTCCTTCACGGGCGTCATCGCCGGTAGTATTTACTTTGGCTTTTTTAAGCAGATTTTCAGCTTCAATATAGTTATTAAGCGTGCGGGTAAGACCTGCACGGAAACCAGCCAAGTGAGCACCACCATCTCGCTGCGGAATATTGTTGGTGTAGCAGAAAATATTCTCGGTGAAGGCTTCGCTCCATTGCATGGCCACCTCAACTTCAACGCCATCATCTCGAGCAGCGTTAAAGTGGAATACCGGATTGATCACGCTCTTATTGGTATTCAGGTGGTCAACAAAGGCGCGCAAACCGCCTTCGTAGTGGAAGAGTTCCTCTTTACCGCTGCGCTCATCCATTAAGCGGATAGCAACGCCTGAATTCAAGAAAGAGAGTTCACGCAACCGTTTAGCTAGAATATCGAAATGAAATTCAATATTACCAAAGGTCTCAGGCGATGGGCGGAAATGAACGCGGGTACCGCTCTTTTCGGTTTTGCCTACAACGCCTAATGGTGCCTGAGGCACACCGTGGCGATACATTTGCTCAAATACTTCACCCTGGCGCCAAATCGTTAAACGCAGTTCAGCGGAAAGCGCATTAACAACGGAAACGCCAACGCCATGCAGGCCACCGGAAACCTTGTAGGAGTTATCGTCGAATTTACCGCCGGCGTGCAGAACCGTCATGATAACTTCCGCAGCGGAAACCCCCTCACCCTCGTGTAGCTCGGTGGGTACCCCTCGGCCATTATCGCTAACCGTCACCGACTCATCCGGGTGAATGACAACGCGAATCTCGCTGCAATGCCCCGCCAACGCCTCGTCGATGGAGTTATCCACCAATTCGAAGACCATGTGGTGCAGCCCAGTACCGTCGTCGGTGTCACCAATATACATACCTGGTCGCTTGCGCACCGCGTCCAGTCCCTTGAGCACCTTGATGCTTGATGAATCGTAAGCCTGCTCGCTCATTGACCACTCCGTCGTGAAGTCTGTCTCATCCCGTATCGTCTACCCTTCCGGCGCTAACCTAACCGGCTAGGCTGACCTTTCTAACTATTCATCAGCTCTAGCTGGTTGGCTCTAAATAGCTAAGCCCCTGTTCGCCATGTTTCACGTGAAACATCTTCACTGAGGTCTCAGGGCGCCAGGTATTTCTCAACGCGGAAGGTTCGACACTGGTAATAAATGCTTGGCACTGCATATCTTCGAGTAGTCCACAAAACTGATGGCGATTATGCTCGTCAAGCTCCGCAGGTAAATCATCGATAAGATAAATACAGTGCCGCTGTGCTGTCCTTTCCAGAAACCGGCCTTGGGCAAGTTTTAAAGCGCTCACCACTAACTTTTGCTGGCCTCTGGAAAGTACTTCTACAGCAGGTTGCTTGTTTATCCTAATACGCAGGTCAGCACGCTGCGGGCCTTGTTGAGTGAAACCCATCTGTTGATCAGTTTGCCGACTGTCGTGTAACACTGACGCAAGTGTTCGCTCTTTATCCCAGCCTCTGGCGTAATGGAGCGACAAACCCGGTAAAGGAAGTAGCACCTTAAGCGTCTCTTCAAAGACTGGCAGAAAATCACTAAACCAAGCACGGCGCAAGATATCCATCTGTTCGCCCCAAGTGGCTAGCTCCTGCTCCCACACCGCCATTTCTTGAGGTTGTATTCTACCACGCCTGAGCAGTGCATTCCGATGTTTCAACGCACGTCGAGAGCGCTTCCAGGTAACTAAAAAATCATGTTCCACGTGAAACACTCCCCAGTCGAGAAACTCGCGGCGACCGGCTGGAGAACCCTCAAGCAATCGGAAAGCATCTGGGTTAATTAACTGCAGAGGCATCGCCTCCACCAATTCAGCTAGACGAGCGTTTTTTTCTCCCTTTAATCGGAGCTCTAGCTCCCTCTGAGCACGCAAACGGCGCACGCCCAGGGCAACCTCAGGCTCACCACTTAAACGCCCGTAAAGCGTCATATAGGGCTCATTCGTCTGAATCGCGTTCTTTAGTTGGCGCGTTCGGAAAGAGCGCCCCATACCCAGAATATGTACTCCCTCCAACAGGCTGGTTTTTCCACTGCCATTAGCACCACTAATAACATTGATACGCGAAGATGGGGCCATCTCAACCGACTGAAGATTACGCAAGGCGTGGAAATTAAGCAGTGTCAAGCTCATCCTATTATCACCACTTAAAATATCCTCAGAAAAAGAGAGTATTCAAACGTACTAGCGGCGCTTCTGCTACCAGAAGCGCCGCTCAACAGCCTGCAGATATAACGCTAAGCCCAAAAACCGTTTTACAGGCGCATCGGCATAACGACATAGAGTGCATCACCGCCGCCGGGCTCTTCAAGCAACGCACTACTATTCGGGTCGGCCAAAGTGATCTGTACGCGATCTTCATTAAGCACTGTCAACACATCAACCAAGTAGCCAACGTTAAAACCGACCTCCATCGCACCGCCGTTATACTCAACGGCGATATTCTCCTCCGCTTCTTCCTGCTCCGGATTATTAGCCATCACTTTGAGGTTGTTCTCCTCAAGGTATAGACGAACACCACGGTACTTCTCATTAGAAAGGATGGCCGTACGTGATAGCACCTGACGAAGCTCTGCGCGCTCGGCAATCAGCACCTTGTCGCCATTGCGCGGCACGACACGTTCATAGTCTGGAAATTTGCCGTCGATTAACTTTGAGGTAAAGGTAAAATCTCCAGTGTGAGCGCGTACATGGCTGGATCCAAGCGTTAGACTAACGGGCTCATCGCTGTCATCTAGCAGTCGCGACAGCTCTAAAATCCCCTTACGAGGCACAATCAGCTTTTGAGACTGGCTAACGGTAATCTCAATGGGGCGTGAGCACATCGCCAAACGGTGGCCATCCGTTGCGACTGTACGTAATAGGTTGCTTTGAATTTCCAGTAGCATGCCATTGAGGTAATAGCGTACATCCTGCTGCGCCATGGCAAATGAAGTAGCTTCAATCAGATGTTTCAACGTACCGCGAGGTACGCTAATTTCCTGACTACCGTCTGCATCTTCGATATTGGGAAACTCAGCTACCGGTAGAGTTGAAAGCGTAAAGCGTGAGCGACCACTGCGCAGTACGGCGCGCCCTTCTTCAACGGCAAGCTGGATATCAGACTGATCGGGCAGCGATTTACAAATATCCATCAGCTTACGAGCGGGTACGGTGGCGGCTCCCGGCTGATCGACTTGACTGGCTACAGTACGCCCAACGAGCTCGACCTCAAGGTCCGTGCCGGTAAGCGACACTTGGTCACCCTCGACTTGAATCAGTACGTTAGAGAGCACGGGCAATGTTTGGCGGCGCTCAACTACACCTGCGACCAGAGTCAGCGGACGTAGCAGCGCCTCTCGGGAAATCGAAAATTTCATCAATACTCCGGTTCTATATCCTGAAAGACCTGTACGTAACAGGCCCGTCCCATGGGATGATTAACTGGTCAACAGGCGCAGTAAATTCTTGTAATCCTCACGAATATCCGCGCTTTCTTCCTGCAATGATTTAACTTTTCGGCAAGCGTGGAGCACCGTTGTGTGGTCACGCCCCCCAAAGGCATCACCTATCTCAGGCAAACTATGATTAGTTAGCTCTTTAGCAAGCGCCATCGCCACTTGGCGAGGTCGGGCAACCGAACGTGAGCGGCGCTTGGAAAGCAAATCAGCCACCTTGATTTTGTAATATTCAGCTACCGTACGCTGAATATTATCCACGCCAACCTGCTTATCCTGAAGGGCCAAGAGGTCTTTTAGCGACTCACGAATAAAGTCTTGGGTAATGGTTTTACCCATAAAGTGCGAGTCAGCGATGACTTTTTTCAATGCGCCTTCCAACTCGCGCACGTTGGAGCGAATTTTCTGGGCAATAAAGAAAGCCGCATCGTGGGGCAAATCGACCTTAGCTTGATCGGCCTTTTTCATCAAGATCGCCACGCGGGTTTCAAGCTCAGGCGGCTCAATGGCCACCGTAAGCCCCCAACCAAAGCGTGATTTGAGCCGCTCTTCCACGCCGCTGATCTCCTTCGGATAGCGATCAGAAGTGAGGATCATCTGCTGACCACCCTCTAAAAGCGCGTTAAACGTATGAAAAAACTCTTCTTGCGAACGCTCTTTTCCGGCAAAAAATTGAATATCATCAATAAGCAACGCATCGACGCTACGGTAAAAGCGTTTGAAATCATTAATTGCATTTAGCTGGAGTGCTTTAACCATATCGGCGACAAACCGCTCCGAGTGAAGGTACACCACCCGGGCGTTTTCACGCCGGGTCGCCAGAGCGTTGCCTACCGCATGCATTAAGTGGGTTTTACCAAGCCCCACACCGCCGTATAAAAACAGAGGGTTGTATGCGCCGCCAGGGTTTTCAGACACTTGTCGGGAGGCGGCGCGGGCCAACTGGTTCGACTTACCTTCAACAAAGGTGTCGAAAGTAAAATTCGGATTAAGCCCACTACCATGCTTGAGACTGCCTTCTACCTGAACCTGCCGCTCGTTAGGGCGCCGCCCTGATGAATCATCGCGCAGCTTGTCTATTTCCCGCTCGTCGGCGATATCCCCACGTGGCGGCGTGTGTACCGCAGGCGATGCGGGTCGAGACGGTGAAGCCGATACAGGATTGCCTAAGTCGCGATGCTGGGGAGCCTGTGTTGCCAAACTGCGGCTGCCCACTGTCAAACTTACCTTGGGTGGTTTGGCCGGCGCGAGCTCGCGCATCAGTTCGCTGATCCGCTTGGCGTACTTATCACTCACCCAATCGCGCACAAAGCGATTCGGCGCTAATAAGCGCAGCTCGTTGGACTCTCCCTCTTCTGCCTGCAGCGGCCGTATCCAGGTGTTGAACTGCTGTGAATTCAGCTCATCCTGCAGGTTGTCCAGGCACTGTTGCCAAAGCGTCAGTGGCACTCATCTCACCATCGGTTGAAAACGGCCGACCATTGTAGCGCTCAAAGCCTCGGTTATCCACACGGGTTTAGGCCTTAACTCTGACCTGTGGACAACTCACAATGAGCCCACAGGAAAACCCTGTGGAGAAATGTGGACCGTGTTAAAAAAGGGGGCTTACAAACCGCTTAACCACATCTAACCAACAGCTTATAGCCTGCTTATACGTCACTTACACACAGATTTTTTATTACTATAAAGCACTGATAAGTAACAATTTAAATGACTTATCCACAAATAGTATCCCCACTATTAATAACAACAGGTTTAGAAATACCTATTAGTAATAATAGTGACTTCAATGATGGCTACTCTGTCTATATCGAACAAGCTGCTGGTGGCGTGATAAAGCTTTTTATGCAAGGAAAAATTGCACCTAGCAGAGGAAGTCTCTACAATTTCCGGTCTTGAATTGAATCTCCCCGGCTAGTTCCTCACTGGACCGGGCTTTTTGGAATTCACTTTCCGTCCTAAACCACGTGGGAATAACGAGTTATGAAACGCACATTTCAACCTAGCGTTCTCAAGCGCAAGCGCGCGCATGGCTTCCGTGCTCGTATGGCAACCAAAAATGGTCGCGCCGTCCTCGCACGTCGCCGTGCCAAGGGCCGCAAGCGTCTGAGCGCCTGATCTCGGATTGCGTGTGCCGCAGCAAGGCTTTCCCCGGCAATTACGGTTACTAAATGCTGGGGATTTTAGTCACGTGTTTGAGCAAGCTGACCTAAAAGTGCACGGCAAAGGTATGATGGCGTTAGTTCGCTTGAGTACTCGGGGGCATCCCCGCCTTGGGCTGGTGGTTAGCAAAAAAAATGTCAAACGCGCCGTAGATCGCAACCGTTTCAAGCGTCTCGTTCGAGAGTCCGTTCGTCTTCGCCAGGATCACTTACCCTCTGTGGATATAGTGGTACTCGCTCGGCGTGGTGTTCAGGATATTGATAACGATACCTTGCATCGCCAGTTACATGGCATGTGGAAGCGACTTCAGCGTGACGCACAGGCGGTGATCGCAGCACCAACGCCTAAGCGTGACACGTGACCTTTGGTGCACACCTCGCCGCTCGACCTCGGCCTGCCGCCTGGCAGGCTTTCGTGTGTCAAGGGTCGAGTAAAAGATACTGCGCCATTAGCATGTTCACCACCCAGCGGGCAGAACCCTCATGGACGTAAAACGACTTTTATTACTGATTCCACTAGCCGTACTTGCATACCTGTTAGTCGTCCAGTGGAATCAGGATTACGGGCAACCGAATTACGATTCAGTGCCTGAAACGACGCAACGCAGCAACGCGGCCACACCTAGTAACATTGAAGATGAAGAAGGTGGCTTAGCCGTTCCAAACACCTCTTCACAGCAAAGTTCAGTGGGTGAAGGTATACCCGACGATAGCGAAAGCGAAACGTCTAGCCGCGATTTCATTGCTGTGACCACCGATGTGCTCGATGTGCGCATCGATCCGCACGGCGGCGATATTGTTTATGCCGCGTTACCGCAGCACAAACTATCCCTCGATTCAGACCGTAACTATGTGCTGTTGTCCGATAATAGCAGCCGAAGCTACGTGGCTCGTTCCGGACTCCAGCTTGATGGCCAGGCAAGCCGCATAACCTTCACGCCGGGAAACTCAGAGTATCGCCTGGGCGATAACGATGAGGAGCTAAGCGTTGACCTAACCGCCGACGTCAATGGCGTTGAGGTTATTAAGCGTCTCACCTTTGAGCGCGGCAGCTATGCGGTCAACGTCGACTACTATCTGGCCAATAACACCGACGCACCGGTGAGTGCGCGCTTTATTGGCCAGTTGGCACGCGACAATAGCCCTGACCCGTCAAGCGGTGTCTCGATGGGGATGAAATCCTATTTGGGGGCTGCCTACTCAACCCCGGATGCGCGTTACGAGAAAGTCGACTTTGAAGACATTCAAAACCATAACTTTGAAAACCGTGAAGCGCAGGGCGGCTGGATAGCCATCATTCAACACTACTTTGTGTCGGCATGGGCGCCCCAGCAGGATCAACAGAACCTTTACTACGTCACCACAGACTCCAGTGACCGTAACGTCGTTGCCTTTGCTGGTCCCACCAGCACCGTTGCAGCCGATAGTGAAGCCACCTTGGGTGCCACCCTTTATATGGGGCCAAAGGTGCAGGATTACCTGGAGCAAGTCGCTCCCAATCTGCGCTTAACCGTTGATTACGGCTGGCTGTGGTTTATTGCTAACCCACTGTTTTGGCTGCTTGATCACATCCATGACATCGTCGGTAACTGGGGTTGGTCGATTGTCCTATTAACCGTACTGGTCAAGACGGTGCTATTCCCGCTTTCCGCCAAAGCTTACAAATCCATGGGTCGGATGCGTAAACTCGGCCCGGAAATGCAGCGTCTGAAAGAGATGTACGGCGACGATCGGCAAAAAATGTCGCAAGAGATGATGAAGTTCTACCAGAAGGAGAAGATTAATCCTCTGGGGGGCTGTCTTCCTATTGTGGTCCAGATGCCCGTTTTTATCGCGCTCTACTGGATGCTGCTGGAGTCGGTTGAACTACGGCACGCCCCGTTTATCTTCTGGATTCAGGATCTATCGGTGAAGGATCCGTACTTCATTCTGCCGATTCTGATGGGCATTTCGATGTTCGTTCAGCAGATGTTAAACCCGACACCACCAGATCCGATGCAGGCGAAGATTATGAAGATGTTACCTATCATCTTTACCTTCTTCTTCCTGTGGTTTCCGG
This sequence comes from Halomonas sp. SpR8, assembly GCF_031010195.1. Classification (GTDB taxonomy): domain Bacteria; phylum Pseudomonadota; class Gammaproteobacteria; order Pseudomonadales; family Halomonadaceae; genus Vreelandella. Next base: position 30,476 of record NZ_JAUAMC010000010.1, read on the forward strand.
CTGGTCTGGTTATCTACTGGGTGGTCAACAACATCATTTCGGTGGCGCAGCAGTATTACATTACGCGCAAAATCGAAAATGATCCCAGTATCGGCAAAGGCATGAAGACCAAGTAGTTAAAACTGGTAGTTTAAAACCAGGTAGTTAAAAACCAGTAGTCCGCCTTTTGATCGACGCTTTCAGACCCCCGCCCTGTGCGGGGGTCTGGCGTTTTAAGGTCGACAAATTCACACTATAAAGACTGATCAATTGTTACTTCAGCCTTTCAAAAGAGATTCACCATGGCCGAACGCCTCTATACGCCTGACACCATTGCGGCATTAGCAACGCCACCGGGACGCGGGGGCGTCGGTATTATTCGTGTCTCTGGGCCCGCCTGCCGTAACATCGCCGAAGCCATGATTGGGCACTGCCCTGCTCCGCGTAATGCCCATTACGGCCCTTTCCAGGGCGCTGAGGGCAGCATTGATGAAGGTATCGCCCTGTTCTTCAACGGTCCTCACTCATTCACCGGTGAAGACGTACTGGAACTGCAGGGGCATGGCGGTCCAATTATCATGGACATACTGTTGGAACGCTGCGTGGCCTTGGGTGCCCGCTTGGCGCGTCCAGGTGAGTTTTCCGAGCGGGCATTTTTAAACGATAAGCTCGACCTGGCCCAGGCCGAAGCGATTGCCGACCTCATCGATGCCACTTCTCGCTCGGCAGCAGAAAACGCCGTGCGCTCGCTACAGGGCGAGTTCTCGAAGCGCGTCTCTGCGTTGGTCACACGGCTCATAGAGCTTCGCGTCTACGTAGAAGCGGCCATCGACTTTCCCGAAGAGGAGATCGATTTTCTTGCCGACGGCCATGTGGCACAACATTTAAACAGCGTACAGCAGGCGCTGAGCGACGTTCGCCAGGCGGCAGGCCAAGGTGCGCTGCTGCGCGAAGGAATGAGCGTGGTCATCGCAGGGCGGCCCAATGCGGGTAAATCTAGCCTGCTAAATGCTCTCACCGAGCAGGATACCGCCATTGTGACGGATATTGCGGGCACGACACGGGACGTACTCCGCGAGCATATCCATATCGACGGTATGCCGCTGCATATCATCGACACTGCCGGACTACGCGATACGCCCGATGCGGTTGAGAAAATTGGCGTTGCCCGCGCCTGGGCTGAAATAGAAAAAGCTGACCGCGTGCTGCTGCTCGTGGATGCCAACACCACCGCCACTACCGATCCCATGGCCATCTGGCCAGAATTTGTGGCTCGCCTCCCCGACCCGCAGCGCTTAACGCTCGTCCGTAATAAAATAGACACCAGCGCTGAACCTGCCGGCCTCGATTTATCCACCTCCCCGCCGACACTTCGTTTATCCGCCAAAACGGGTGAGGGTGTGGATAACTTAAAGGCGCACCTAAAAGATGTGATGGGCTTTGCCGCCAACACCGAGGGCCGCTTTTCTGCCCGTCGCCGCCACCTGGATGCGCTTGATCGCGCTATGGCCGCGCTGAATACCGGCTGTGCCCAGCTTGATGGCTACGGTGCAGGGGAGCTGCTAGCAGAAGATCTACGCGACGCTCAACAGGCCTTAGGCGAAATCACCGGCGAATTCAGCGCCGATGATTTGCTGGGTGAGATTTTCGGTAGTTTCTGTATCGGTAAATAACGATTCTCTTACTGCGACTCTTCCACCCACCACTCCGCCTGGTAGTAACTCTCTGCACCGAGCAGCGGTGTGATTTTTTCCATCGCTGCAGCTAGACGTTGATCCAATCCCCAAGGCGGATTAATGACCAGCATACCGCTACCATACATCCCATGAGCTTGCTCTCCAGGGGCACGCAGTAGTAGCTCGCTGCGCCATATTTTGCGTACGCCGCTCTCTTTCAAAGCAGTTAATAGAGTGTGGTGGTGGCCAGCGGGCAGCAACGGGTACCAAATCAAGACCACTCCGTGGCGAACTTTTGCCAGTGTATACGCCACCGTCTCAGCAACCTCCTGGTACTCCACTTTGCGTTCATAGCTGGGGTCGATCAGAACGCATAGCCGCGGCGATGAAACGGGCAGCATCGCTGTTAATCCTGTCAGACCGTTACCAAATACGCGTTGTGCGTGAGGCGATAACCCCTGAGCGTTTAGCTGCTCATGCTCGCCGGGATGCAGCTCAAACAACCGCAACTGATCCTGCTCGCGTAGAATATGACTCAGCCACCAAGGAGAGCCTGGATAGTGAGTCAGTGCCTCTGGCATGGGTTGAGCGCTCGTTAGCGCTGCTTGCCACCTGTTTAGCAACTCATCGGTAAACCCGAGGCGGGCTTGCCAAAGCGGCCATATACCCTGGCGATACTCTTGCAAGCGCTGGGTCTCTTGAGCAACCAGCGGATAGAGCCCTCGCCCAGCATGAGTGTCGACATATGTAATAGCCGTTTTTTTACGTAATAAATAATCGATCACCGCGTAAAGGGTCAGATGTTTATGTACATCGGCAAAATTACCGGCATGGTAAGCATGTTGGTAAGACAGCATAGCGACTCATCAGCAGGTGAATGAAAAAAGCCCGCTATGGGAGCATAGCGGGCTTTAGGCGGCAATAGCCAGATTAAAGCAATTGCGGGTTAACCTTGGCTTTGACCATTACCCGTTGGGGTGAGGGTAATTTCTACCCGGCGGTTCTGGGCGCGCCCTTGCTCGTTGTCGTTACTGGCGACGGGCTGAGTAGCGCCGTAACCAGAAGTATTCAAGCGCATGGATGAAACGCCGTTCTGAGATAAGTAGCTGGAGACGGCTTGAGCGCGGCGTTCAGACAGCCGCTGGTTATAGCTCGCGTCACCGGTACTATCGGTATGGCCAGCGATACTAACGCGGGTATCCTGGTACTGCGAAAGTACGTTAGCCACTTCATTGAGGGAGCTGCGCGCTTCACTGGTCAAATCAGCTGAGTCAAAACCAAAGGTAACGCCACTCGGCATATTGAGCACGATATCGTCGCCACGGCGATCAATTTCAATGCGTGACCCTTGCAGATTGTCACGCAGTTGTTGTTCCTGACGATCCATATATACGCCCACACCGGCACCTGCAGCGGCACCCACGGCCGCGCCAATCAAAGCACGATCGCGGCGGCTGGTACTGCCATCGCCTGATAGCGCTCCAGCAGCTGCACCGACCACGGCCCCAATACCAGAGCCCAACGCCGTGCTTGAGCGCTGCGTTTGGCCACCGTAAGGATCCGAACTAGCACAACCTGCTAATAAAATAGCGGCTGCCACCGGTGTCAATAGTCGAGAAATACGCATCACTCACTCCTTGTTTGTCTTCGGGAAATCTTTTTATTCAGCGCTGGTCACTTTTCACTCAGCTTTCTTCAAAGAGTTTTCTTCAAAGAACTCTCGTCACTGAGCTTTCGTCACTGATAGATGCCAGCAACTCGTTCAAGAATAATAGACCTTGAGGCGATGCACGCAGTTTTTCAGGCATTTGCATCAAAAGTCCTTTTTTCTGAGCAGATTGTAAACGCGCTAATAGCATAGCATCGGGCTGGCCTGTATGAGTACGCCATGTATTCAGCGGGACTCCTTCGGTGAGCCGCAGTGCATTCATGGCAAACTCCAGTGGTAGCTCGTCGACACTTATGAGCTGTTTGCCCGCGACGAAGCCGCGCAGGTCATTTATACGCTTTAAATAAGCATCAGGCTGGCGTGTCTTCCAGCGCCGTTCAATACGCCATTCACCGTTTTGATCAATGTGACTAAGCTTGCCATGGGCTCCAGCGCCAATCCCAAGATAGTCACCAAACTGCCAATAGTTAAGGTTATGCCGACTCCGATGACCCGCGCGAGCGTAGGCCGAAATCTCGTAGCGTCTAAACCCTGCCTGCTCCAAAAGCTGGTGCCCGCTATCCTGTATATCCCAGAGCGACTCCTCCTCAGGCAATATCGGCGGGTGGGAGTGAAAGGCGGTATTCGGTTCTAGCGTAAGCTGGTACCAGGAGAGGTGTTCGGGTGCCAATGCGAGTGCTTGCTCGATATCATCCATCGCCAGTTGAGGCGTCTGCTCGGGCAAGCCATGCATAAGATCAACGTTAATATTGGTAAAGCCCGCCTGGCGCGCCTGCGTTATAGCGGTGACCGCCTCTTGTCCGCTATGAATACGCCCTAGTGCGTGTAATTGAGCTGGCTGAAAGCTTTGAATACCGAGCGAGAGACGATTAATCCCGGCCTCTCGATAGCCGATAAATCGCTTCTGTTCGGTGGTGCCTGGATTAGCCTCTAAGGTAATTTCGATAGCGTTGGCAAAAGGCAAGCGCGCTTCAATTTCTGTGAGTAACCGCGCATAAAATGCTGGCGAAAGCAGGCTGGGCGTACCACCTCCGATAAAGATGGTTTGAATATCGCGCCCGGCAGCTAATCCCAGGTCATCGTCTAAATCTTGTAACAGTGCATCAAGGTAGGCCGCTTCGGGTAAATCCCGAGGCGTAAAGCCATGAGTGCCCGGTTCGTGAGAATTGAAATCACAGTAAGGACATTTACGGACACACCATGGTGTGTGGATATAAACAGAAAGCGGCGGTAGCTTATCAGCCATGCGCCACCTGCAGTAACTCGACCAAGCCTTGCAGTGCCCGCCCTCGATGGCTGAGACGATTTTTACTTTCGCTGGGCAGCTCGGCAACGCTCATGCCTTGATCTGGCAGCCAAAATAGTGGGTCATAACCAAATCCTTCATTGCCGCGAGGATGAGCAAGAATTTCGCCTTCCCAGCTACGTTGCACAATGATCGGCACCGGATCTTTAGGGTGACGTAAATATACCAATACGCACCAATAGCGCCCGCTTCGCTGGCCTTCCGCGCAGCCACTAAGCGCTTCTAACAACATTTGATTATTTTTCTCATCACTTTTAGGTTCGCCACCGTAACGCGCCGAGTAAATACCCGGCGCGCCGTGCAGAGCGTCCACTTCCAGTCCTGAATCATCTGCCAATGCAGGTAATCCACTGATTAGGCTCGCTTCACGAGCTTTCAACAGCGCATTTTCAACGAATGTCAGACCAGTCTCTTCAACCTCATTGACACCAAAATCCGCTTGAGGGCGAACGTCAAAGCCCAATGGTGAAAGTAATTGTTTGAATTCTCTTAATTTTCCTGCATTTCCACTGGCCAGAACAAGGGTATCGACTGCTGCCATGGTGCGTCCTCCAAGCTTTAGAGCGTCAGTTTACGCGCTCATGAAACGTATCAAAAGCAGGCAAAATGTTACTCAATGTGTTTTTAACAAAGACTACTAAACATAAAGCTAATTAAATATTAAATATTGTTTTTAAACATAATTTAAAAATATGAAAACATTTCCCGTAAAGATGGAAAAGTTTTTATTATTTTTTTAGTAACATTATTTTACAAAAATTATCTTTTAGGCAACAATTCAGAAGTTGCCTGCTCACTCTTTCTTTCCATGAGGGCCTCCCAATGTCGCAGGAAAAGTCTACCGGTTCAGTGTATATCGTTACCGAAAAAAGTCCCCAAGCTCAGCTGTTCGCTGAATATTTGAACAAGCATACCGGCTGTCAAATAAGTGTTCACTCACCCAACTCAACACTACCTATTTCAGCATCTGGTAACTTGTTGATACTGATAGATAGTGACCATATTGGCGTTGATACTTTACCGGAATGGCAAGATAAACTCCCGGAGTCATTAACTAAAACGCCTCTAGCCGCTTTCAATATCCATGATATGGATCATGCATTGGAAGCACTGTCATGTGCACAGCTGAAAGGGGTTTTTTATCGTAACGAAAGCCTTGAGGTCATTTGTAAAGGCATCCACGCACTACTAGAAGGGGAGCTATGGATGTCACGGGATTTAATGGCCCGCTTGATTCTGTTTTATCGCAAATACCAAAGTAATGCCTTCCGCCCAGCCTGTGGGTTAACCAACCGAGAAATGGAAATCATTTCACTACTTAGTGCTGGATCATCCAATCAGCAAATCGCTGAAAAGCTATTTGTTAGCGAACATACTGTTAAGTCCCACCTATACAACATTTTTCGCAAGATCAATGTGCATAACCGTATTCAAGCGCTCAATTGGATTCATCAAAATCTGGGTCCCATTTTGCCCAATATTGAAACGGCAAGAAGCCTTCAGCGCCACCGTTAGTGCTTACGTAGAAGGTAATTAGACATGTCTCTAGTCCATCGTTTACTCATAACCGTGTTCACCTTGGCGGTGTGGATAATGGCGCCAATGACATTAGCCAACGAGCCAGCCCTCCCCGCGGAAACATTGCCAGCCAATGAGCAAGCGGCCATTGACGCTATCAACCAGCTTTCAAGCCCTGATGGCCCTGAGGTGCAGGGCAGCACTAATGGCGGTAGTGAGCTAACCGGTGTGATGGTGGATCGCACGATCACCATGGCCGGAAAAACGTTCTACCGCGCCTTTAGCCAACGAGCTATGGATAACTTAATTATTGGAAACGCCACCATCACTATCAACGAGCGACCAGATGCACGCTGGGGTAGCCAAATTTGGGTAATGGAAGGCAACCAAATGTATTTCCGTACACAGCTCTCCCCAAGAATTAGCGAAGCCGACCGCGCCGCGGGGGAAGCCGTAAAAACCGTCGAAGAAGAGTTGCTGCGTCAACAATTGACCTCAGCGCTTACCTCAGACAAAGACTTGGGAAGAGAGGAGCTACGATAATGAAAAACATATTCAAAACCACAGCAGCTAGCGCCATGGCCACCGCCATCTTAGCAAGCACACTGACCCTTCAAGCGAATGCTGGCGAGCTAATTTACACACCGCTTAACCCGTCGTTTGGTGGTGATCCTTTTATGGGCAGTTATCTGCTGGGCAAAGCCCAATCGCAAGATACCAACACCGATCCCAACGCCAGAGGGATTGAATCACTCTCTTCTACCGAACGACTGATTCAAAGCCTCGAGAGTCGACTGATATCGCAGCTAATCAGCGACGTTGGCGCTGGCCAAATTGACGAGGGTGCGTTCGATAGCGGTGAGTTCAGCGTAGTGGTACGCGATGAAGGCGGACAGCTAATCGTAAGAGTCGTCGATAAAGTTACCGGCGATGTTACCAACATCAGTGTTGGTGGCTTGTTTAACCCCTGATTTATTGTTGCTTTAAATACTAAGAAAAATTAACAAGACTGCTTGTCAGTCTTAAAAACAGCTACGTGTTATTCACGGGGATCATCATGAAAATTATCGCTACTCTACTCATGGCTAGTTTACTCAGCGGCTGTGCTGGGATGGTTGCGACATCTGAGAATTTGGAAGGGGCAAAAGCAACGCTCACACCTCGCGGCGCCACCTATCAAGATTTAGTCTCTCTACCGCCACCAGCAGGACGCATTTTTGTCTCCGTGTATGATTTTCGCGATCAAACCGGCCAATACCGTCCCGCTCCCGCCAGTACGTTCTCTACTGCGGTAACACAGGGTGCTGCAGCAATGCTTACCGGTGCACTGGCAGATTCTGGCTGGTTTATACCGCTTGAGCGTGTAGGGTTACAAAATCTACTTACCGAAAGGCGCATCATCCGTGCTGAATTTGAGCGTTTTGGCCAAGCCGATACGCTGCCTTCGCTTAGAGCTGCCTCAGTCATGCTAGAGGGCGGTATTATCGCCTATGAATCTAACGTGCGAACCGGTGGGGCTGGCGCTGAGTACTTTGGTATTGGCGCCTCGGGGCAGTATCAGGTTGACCAAGTAACGATAAATTTACGTGCTGTTGAAATATCGACCGGGGAAGTACTGGCTAATGTGACTACGACCAAAACGATTTATTCTAAAGAGATGAGGGCGGGTGTTTATCGCTTTATCGATTTTCGTCGGTTGTTAGAGGCAGAAGTAGGCCTGACAACGAACGAACCTGTCCAACTCGCCGTGATGTCAGCCATTGAATCTGCTGTTATTCATCTAGTAGCGCGCGGAGTAGAAGACAATCTCTGGAATTTGGCCAATAACGTTAATTTTCAAGACACCATATTGGCAGACTATCTAGATGCGCCTATTCCTTTACTATAACTTTTTCACCTAATAGCGTTAGGGACAATGAAACATTAACTGCTGATTAGCTGATTAGCTGATTAGCTGATTAGCTGATTAGCTGATTAAATAGTATATTATAGTTAAAATCCTATCAGTAACGGCCATGCATGAGCGCATGGCCGTTTTTTTTGTTATAAAAACTTATTTTTCGTATTAAAAATCTAATTAATTCTGCCATTAATAGCATTATAAATTGCACCTAACAAATAATAAAACATCTGATAGCGGAAATTTTTAATTGGTTCAAACTCTACATAAGAAATACAAATTGTTTCAAAGGGAAATATCATGAAGCGGAAGTGTACATCAACCATACGGGCAGTCAGAGTAATAGCACTGCTAACGGCAACGCTTTCAGTTTCAATGACAATTAGTGCTGACAACAATCGGGTTGAGCAATTCGCTAAGCAATCAGCCGACCAAAATAACCAAGGCAACTACAGCATTATTGCACAAATTGGTAATAATAACCGTACCCATATTTCGCAATCTGCTAGTTACCAAGCCGGTAATTTTTCCAGTGTCTATCAACTAGGAAATTACAACACGGCCAACATCAGCCAAACGGGCGGAAATAACGTTAGTAACGTCTTGCAAATGGGTAAAAATCACATAGTAGATATTAATCAGACTGGTAGCGCATATAGAGAATTAAACGCTAATGTGCGCCAAATTGGCAACCAGAGTGACATACAGATTTCACAATCGGGGAGTGGCTATCGCGGCATTAGTGTTGAACAACAAGCGTTTTCAAACAGTGCACGTCCAGTCACCGTCGAAACCTACTGAGCAACATACGTTGCCTCAGTAACAACTAAAGCAAGCATGAAGGGGAAACACCATGAAAACACAAATTACCACTATCGCTGCAGCCATTGCTTTCGCTATAAGCACTGGTGCTTCCGCACAGTTCTTTACAGGTGGAAGCGACTCTTCCATTTATCAGAGCGGCGATAACAACACTAACTCAGTTACCCAGTGGGGTACGCAGACGTCGCGTATCCATCAAGAGGGTAGCAACAATGCAGGTACGGTTACCCAGGATGAAATTTCTGGTGTTGCTACTACCCAGCCCGGACGCAACAAATCTGGCATTGAACAGTTTGGTTATAACAATGCGGCCACGGTTTCTCAGTTGGATAAATACAACGATTCTTATGTTCTGCAATCAGGTTCTGGCAACATGGCAACCGTTGACCAGACCGGAACCAAAAACGTTTCCGTAGTAGAGCAGAACGGTAGCTCCAACGACGCTGACATCACTCAGAACGGTAGCTATAACGACAGCTATAGCTATGTAAGCGGCAACAACAATGCTGATACCGTTAATCAGGATGGCTCTAATCTTGATAGCACTATCCTGACCTATGGCGGTTACAACGTCAGCAACGTTGACCAGTCTGGCTTTGGTCATGACTCCTATATCAAGACAAGCGGTAGCTACAACCAACAGAACGTTACCCAAAGCGGTGCTTTCTGGGGTAGCCATACTTCAAGCATCGTGACTTACGGCAACGGCAACATTAACACGGTTAGCCAAGCCAACTAATTCTCAGTTTTAAAAGATAGATACAAACCGCCCTTAGAGGGCGGTTTTTTGGCTGAATGCCTGAAAAAACTAACGAATCATTAGCGTTAACGTTCCACCCACTCCTTGGGTTGACGAACTGGAATGATTACTGCCTTTTTGAATATCCACTTTTAAGCGCTCATCGTCACTTAACAGTTTGACGGTACCTTCAAGTTCTGTGCCGGTGAAGGTGTACTCAGCAGGAACCGTTCCGCTCTCTTCAACGTGCTCGGTGGTTTCACCTTCATGAGTAATGCGCCAGTGAGCGGAAAATTCCGCACCAGGTGAACCGCTCATGGTGATATGGATCTGGGTCATGTCCTGCTCCTGAGGCGTCTGTGCAGCCAGTGGGAAGCAAGCTGCCAGCCCCACTGCGCAAAACACGTATCGCCAAGCCGTTGTTCGTATCATAGGTGTAGATCTCAACTAACCAAAGAGCCGCTCAAAATGAGCGGCTCTTGCAGTATAGCGGGCTTTAAGTTACTTGCCGTTACATTACTGCAAAGGCTTTTTCTGCCGCGTCTAGCGTGAACTGAATATCTTCCGGGGTATGGGCGCTGGACATAAAGCCCGCTTCATAGGCTGAAGGCGCTAGGTAAACGCCGTGATCGAGCATTGCACCAAAGAAGCGACGGAAAGCATCCGGATTGCACGCCGTGGCTTGGGCAAAATTATCCACCCGGCTTTGCGAGGTAAAGAAAAGCCCGAACATGCCGCCTGCCGACTGCGTCATCATCGGCACGCGAGCGGCGTTAGCCCGCTCCTGTAGGCCGGTACATAGAGTATTCACGCGCTGAGTTAACGCATCGTGAAACCCGGGTACCTGTAGCTTCGTAAGCAGTGCAACACCCGCCGCCATGGCCAATGGATTACCCGAAAGCGTACCCGCTTGATAAATCGGCCCTAGCGGTGAAATATTTTGCATAATGTCGCGCTTGCCACCAAATGCGCCCACCGGCATACCACCACCAACAATTTTTCCTAGGCAGGTTAGATCGGGCACTATTCCGTAGTGCGCCTGTGCACCGCCCAGCGCAACACGAAAACCAGTCATCACTTCGTCAAAAATCAGCACGCTACCGTGCTCATTACACACCCGACGCAGGGTTTCCAAAAAGCCCGGCTGCGGCGGGATACAGTTCATATTGCCGGCAACAGGTTCAACGATTATGCAGGCAATTTGATCGCCAATCTCGCTAAAACACGCTTCAACCCCTTCGGGGTCGTTAAATGACAGGGTAATAGTATGTTCGGCCAGCGAGGCGGGTACGCCCGGTGAGCTAGGCTCGCCGTGAGTGAGTGCGCCTGACCCTGCTTTTACCAATAGAGAATCAGAGTGACCATGATAGTTACCTTCAAACTTGACGATCTTGTCGCGGCCGGTGGTGCCTCGCGCCAAGCGTATCGCCGACATGGTGGCTTCAGTACCCGAGCTGGTCATGCGCACCATATCCATGGAAGGAATCATCTCACAGATCAAATCTGCCATGGTGGTTTCGACGGCGGTAGGGGTACCAAATGAAAGGCCGTTATCCAGTCGTGCTCGCACCGCAGCCAGTACGTCTTGGTCGGCATGCCCGGTGATCATTGGTCCCCAAGAACCGACATAATCCACGTAGCGATTGCCTTCTACGTCAAACAGAAAGGCGCCCTGGGCACGCTCCATAAAAACCGGCGGGCGATGCAGGCCTTTGAATGCCCGCACAGGTGAGTTTACACCGCCCGGAATATGGCGACTGGCGAGATCAAACAGTTCAGCAGATGTGGTCATGGCATCCTCTCGGTCAATGGCGTATAGAAGATAGGATTAAAAGCGGACAGCCCGTGAAATGCGGTTGGGTAAACACTGACCGCTGGGTGGCTGAAACCCCTGTGACAAGCTTTGCCAAGTGAAGTGCTGCGCTTGCTCGCATGACGTTGGTAAGCGCTCACCAACCGCCAAGCGTGCGGCAATAGCTGATGCTAGCGTACATCCAGAACCGTGAAACTGTTCTGGCAAACGCGGCCACTGCCACTGCCGGGTGTTATCTGGTGAGTGCAACGTATTCACTACCTGCTGATCGTTGCCCGGCAGCGGTTCATCGGTGGCAGTCACGAGAATCGCTTGGCACCCCTGAGACATCAGCGCCACCGCGCGAGCGGTATCATCGAAAGGAGCGATGAGATCTGGCGTAAGCTGAACCAACTCTGCGCGATTAGGCGTTAAGATATCCACAAGGGGTAGCAAGCGATCGACGAAAAGCTGACGCAGTTGAGGTGTGGATAACTCAGTTCCACCACCGGCCTTAAACACTGGGTCCGCCACGACCGGAATACCTGGAAAGCGGCGGATAATTTGCTCCGCTGCACGCAGCGTGGCTTCGTCAGCGAGCAAACCAACTTTGATCGCCGCGACTTGCATCTCACCAATCGCTTCGGCCATCTGTCGCATTGCAGTGGGATCAGCAGGGATCACCCTAGTCACATTGTGGCAATTTTGTATCGTCAGCGCAGTGGGGATTGTGACCGCCCAGCCACCGCAGGCGGCAATTGCTTCACTATCCGCAATTATCCCAGCACCGCCAGTCGGGTCATGCCCAGCGAGTACCAACACGACAGCGGGAAGCGGTTGGCGCATCAAAAGGGCTTCACAACGGCGAGCAGAATAATCGCCACCAATGCAATCACCGGCGCTTCGTTAAACCAGCGGAAAAATACATGGCCTTTAGTGCAACGGTCCTGGGCGAACTGCTTTAAATAAATTAAACAGACATGATGATAGGCGATCAATGCAGCCACTAGCGCCAGCTTGACGTGCATCCAGCCCTGGCTGAACCATTCGGGTACCAAGAAGAGCATCCAGCCGCCAAAGAGCAGAACCAAAATCATCGATGGCGTCATAATGCCACGATAGAGCTTACGCTCCATGGTTTTGAAATAGGTTATTGCTTGATGATCGCCGTTATCCCGCGCGGTGGCATGATACACATATAGCCTCGGTAAATAGAACAGCGCCGCAAACCAGGTCACCACGGCCATTAAGTGAATAGCCTTCACCCATAGATACATTGTTACTCCTTAAGCTGACGAATCCCTCTCTCGAGCATCACCATCTCTAGGGTTGGTGCCGCGGGGGTCAGTATAATGATAATAACGCTCAATAGCGCCACGGGTAATAATACCTGAAATCCGCTGCTGCTTTGGGCGATACCCGTGCACCACATAGAGCGCTCCCAAGGCATCATCCTGAAGCTTTAAAAAAGCTTCTGAGAGTGTCGCCTGCAAGCCAATCGGCGCCAGCTCCAAACGCTGCCCAGGAATCTCCAGCAGATCAATCAATTCATCCACAGGGGGCGCTTTACCTTCCAGCGCTTCATCATGCTCAAGTAGCCAGCGAGCCAGCTCAGCAGCTTTGAGCGCCAGCACCGGCTTTTGTTCGCTCGAACGTTCGATCACCAGCCATACAGGGTTAGTTTCGAGCAACTGCCGGGCCTTTTCAGGGGTGATCATTCGTTCGGTGCGCACCAACTGGCGCTCCATCACCGCTGGCACCGAGACCCGCGAAAGTGCCTGCATCAACGGCTGCTGAAGTGGATGCAGCCCGTAGCGCACCGTGCTAATAAAAAAGCCTTCGCAGCCGGTCAATTGGCGCGAAGTTAAACACGCCACTACGACCACCAACATGCCAGGCAGCATAATACTCGGCGTATGGGTTAACTCCAAAAGCGCCATTAGCGCTGCTAGCGGCGCTTGCAGCACAGCCCCCATCATCGCGGCCATGCCCAACATCGCGTAAATTCCCGGGTCGGCGGCTTTCGCTGGCCAAAGCCAACCACCCAGCAAACCAAACAGCGCGCCCGTGGCTGCCCCTACTACCAGTACTGGGCCAATAATTCCAATGGGGACGCCGCCCGCCACGGTGAGTGCAGTAATCAATAGTTTGGCAATCATCAGCGCCAGCAGTACTTTAATTTCCAACTGGTTATTCAGCGCCGCCGCCACGCTGTCATAGCCAATCCCCTGCACTTGAGGGAACCACCAGGCAACCGCCCCTGTGGTTATCCCTATCAACCCTAAACGCAGCCAGAGGGGCCACGCTTGTATCTGCTGACTGCGCGAAATATGAATAAACAGACCGGCTAACAGCCCAATCACCAACCCGGTGAGAACAATCCATGGCAGGTTAAACAACGACCCCAGGGCTATCTCAGGAATACGAAAAGCCGGTTCATTGCCATAAGCCAATTGCGCTACCAGCGCCCCCATGGTGGAAGCCAAAATGACGGGCATAAAGCTCATCAGAGTGTACTCCATCATCACCACTTCCATAGCGAAAATCACCCCCGCAATCGGGGTATTAAAAGAGGCCGATACCCCCGCTGCGGTACCGCACGCCACCAGTACTCTCAGGCTATTATTAGGTAGCCGCAGTTGCTGACCTAACCCGCTAGACGCAGCCGCGCCTAAATGAATTGCCGGGCCCTCACGACCTGCAGATAACCCACCCAGTACCACTACCACCCCAACCCACCACTGGTTAAGCCAGTTACGTAACGGAAAACGGCCTTGATGATAGGTCAGCCGCTCAATCACATGGCCAACGCCTAATTTACGGGCCGCTGGTTTTTGCCGATACAGCAGTATGCCTACAAGGGTAACTGCCAGCATTGGTAGCAGCGCGCGTAGCCACGGTGCCATACTTTCAAACGCTTCAGGGTTGGAGTCCGTCATGTACAGCGCGGCGCCCGCTTCTAGTAGCAGCCGAAACGCCACCATGACAGCCCCGGTAATAATCCCCGAGACAAGGCCCAGCAAACAGAGTTGCGGCAGGGCATCGACATTGGCTAACTGGCGACGAAAACTCTCTAAGGTAAAGTCCGAACGGGAAAAACGCGCCACAGCGACCTTCCTGGTTATTAGTTCTAGTATTCTTGTGTCTCCACTCCCTTGTGTATCATAGACTGCTAAGCTTCGACAGCGCGCAACAATCCGCTTAGGCTGTAATAATGTGAAAACTGTTCTGCGTAACCCGCAAGGAGTGATTTGTGATTAAGGTCGGCATTGTTGGTGGTACCGGGTATACCGGCGTTGAATTACTACGGCTACTCGCCCAACACCCTCACGTTAACGTCGCCGCGATTACCTCGCGCTCGGAAACCGGCGTCAAGGTGTGCGAGATGTACCCCAACCTACGCGGCCATTACGACACCCTGGCGTTTAGTGAGCCGGATGCCAAACAGTTAGGTGCCATGGATGCGGTATTTTTCGCTACCCCACACGGCGTTGCCCACGCCCTGGCGGGGGAGCTACTCGAAAACGGCACTCGGGTGATTGATCTGTCGGCTGACTTCCGGCTGCGCGATGCCGAAGAGTGGAGCCGCTGGTACGGTCAAGCCCACGGCGCCCCGGAACTGTTGCAAGAGGCGGTCTACGGGCTGCCGGAAATGCATCGGGAGAAAATCAAAAGCGCACGCTTGATTGCGGTCCCCGGCTGCTACCCCACCAGCGTTCAGTTGGGCTACCTGCCGCTTCTGGAAGCGGGTTTGATCGACCCAAACCAACTGATTGCTGACTGCAAATCCGGCGTTACCGGCGCAGGCCGCGGCGCTAAAGTGGGCTCACTGCTCGCCGAAGCCAGCGAGTCGATGAAAGCCTATGGCGCAAGCGGCCACCGCCATCTGCCGGAAATTAGCCAGGGGCTTAGGGATATCCAGCAATCCACGGTGGGGTTAACCTTCGTGCCCCACCTAACGCCGATGATTCGCGGTATCCACGCCACGCTCTACGGCCAGTTAACCGCTGAACCGGGCGACCTGCAGGCCCTTTTTGAGCAGCGCTACGCCGATGAGCCGTTTGTCGATGTAATGCCCGCAGGAAGCCACCCCGAAACGCGCAGCGTCAAAGGTATCAACACCTGCCGCCTGGCAGTCCACCGGCCTAACAATGGCAACACGGTGGTCGTGCTATCAGTGATCGATAACCTGGTCAAAGGCGCTTCGGGCCAAGCGATCCAAAACCTCAACCTGATGTTTGGTTTTGACGAGAACACAGGACTCACCGCTCCAGCACTGATGCCTTAAACCAAACAAAACACCAGCATGCAGAGGGCAGCTCAGAGAGGAGGTCATTTGCCATGGATGGCAAATGTAGCGTCCATGGAAGGATTCACAGCGCCTCCTCGGCGAGCTGCCCTCTGCTTGATATACCAACACAATAGTTGACCAATTTGCTGGGAATTACCCATAATCACCCCCCAATGCCGATTTATTCGTTCTTAAAGCTCGCGGGAGGTACCCATGAGCGGTGCAGAAGCCTTTGTTCCTACTCCTCTGCTGCTGTCAGATAGCGCACGTAAACGCATTAATGCGCTAATTGCAGAAGAAAATAACCCATCCCTAAAACTGCGGGTCTATGTGACCGGTGGCGGCTGCTCTGGTTTCCAGTACGGCTTCGACTTTGCTGATAACGTCGCCGACGATGATACCGTTATTGAGTTCGGTAACGCCGCCCTAGTGGTTGACCCCCTCTCCTACCAATATTTGGTTGGCTCCACCGTCGATTACGAAGAGGGCCTAGCTGGCGCGCGTTTTCGCGTGCAAAACCCCAACGCCACCACCACCTGCGGCTGCGGCGCCTCCTTTATGGTCTAAACAGCGTTGGCCCGCAGCACTCCCCGTGACTTGACGCCCTGGCGGTTTCTCGCCAAGGTTGATAGGTCAATAACGGCTTTAAGGTTTTTTCAACTGGCGTATATATATCGCTTTGAAACCCTCAAAAAGCCACATAAAGCACGGGGAAACTTATGAAAGTAACACTACCACTCAGCCTAACCAAAACCACACTGGCTCTCGCACTGGGATTGGGCAGCGCCACTGCCGCCATGGCCCAAATGCCATCGGTGAACGTGGCCACTGACCCAAGCTTTGTGCCGTTTGAAATGATGGATCAAGAAACCGGCGAAATGGTCGGCTTCGATATGGATATCATCAACGAAGTCGCTGAACGCGCAGGTTTTGAAGTCAACCTCACCACCATGGAATTCTCCGGCATTATTCCCGCCGTGCAAACCGGCAGTCAAGAGATCGCCATTGCGGGTACTACCATTACCGAAGAGCGTGCGGAAGTCGTCGACTTTTCTGATCCCTATTACGACTCGGGTTTGAGAATTATCGTGCGTGCGGATAATGACGATGTTGAAACCCTGGAAGATCTCGAAGGCCTTAGCGTTGCCACTAAGATCGGCTCCACCAGCTACGACTTCCTTCAGCAAGAGCTAGGCGATGATGCTGACATCACTCCTTACCCCGCCACCGCCGACATGTACATGGCGCTGTTAGGCCGTAACGTCGACGCGGTGCTCTATGACGCACCTAACGTCGCCTACTTTTCGCAAACCCGTGGTGAAGGCCGTACCAAGGTCGTTGGCCCGCTTTACGAAGGCCAACAGTACGGTATTGTTTTCCACAAAGGCAGCGAGTGGGTAGAGCCCACCAACGAAGCACTGGCCGCTATGCGTGAAGATGGCACCTACAATGAGATCTACACCAAGTGGTTTGGTGAAGCGCCCAGCGAAGAGTGAGTGTAAACACTCAATAATAGCGTAACGCCGTTACAGGGCCGGGTGGCCACAACCCCCGGCCCTGCTGCGTTTCTTATCTGCTTTTTGTCAGCTGTTTTCTGTTTCAGGAGTCTACGCGTGGACGTCAATTTTCAATTTGATTGGTCGGCGGCATTTGGGTCTATCCCTTACCTGCTGCCTGGTATTCCCTGGACGCTACTGATTTCGTTTGGCGGCTTGGCCATAGGCTTCTTTATCGGCATATTCTTTGGCCTATTACGCATCAGCCCACTACGCTGGCTGCGTTGGCCAGCCATTGTCTATGTCGAGGTGTTCCGCGGCACACCTATTCTGGTTCAAGTGCTGTTTATCTTTTACGGCTTACCGCAACTGTTGGGCGGTCCCATTAACGCTCTAGTTGCAGGCATTGCCGCCATTGCGGTGAACTCCGGCGCCTATATCTCGGAAATTGTCCGCGGCGGTGTACAGTCGATTGAACGCGGCCAAGGTGAAGCTTCGCTCTCCCTAGGGCTCTCCCGCACCCAGGCGTTTCGTTACGTTATCTGGCCCCAGGCGTTTCGGCGCATGATTCCACCACTCGGCAACCAGGGCATTATCAGCATCAAAGACACATCACTGTTTTCAGTGATCGGCGTCGGTGAACTGGTGCGTCAGGGACAAATCTACATAGCCACCACCTTCACCGCCCTTGAGGTCTACTTTATGGTCGCCCTGATGTATCTGGCGATCACCTGGACGCTCTCCATCATCCTGCGCCAACTTGAGCGCAGAGGCCTGGCCGGACAATAAGGACACGCGCAATGAGCGATACAATGAACAGCCCAACGCAGCCAATTGTGCGTATGCAGCAGCTCAATAAACACTTTGGCAGCCTGCACGTGCTCAACGGCATTGACCTTACCATTGTGCCCGGCGAAGTGGTGGTGATTATCGGAGCCAGCGGCTCAGGAAAATCGACGCTAATTCGCTGTATTAACGGCTTGGAAGAGTTTCAATCCGGCAGCCTGGTCGTCGACAACAATGAGCTACTGCCCCATGGCAAGAGCACCCAAGCGCTGCAAACCATCCGCACCGAAGTGGGCATGGTCTTTCAGCAGTTCAACCTCTTTCCTCATCTCAGCGTCATCGATAACGTCACCCTGGCACCGATGAAAGTGCGCGGTTTAAACCGTGACGACGCGGTCAGCAATGCCAAACGCTTGCTTGACCGGGTAGGTATCGCCGACCAGGCCGACAAATACCCCAGCCAGCTCTCAGGGGGCCAGCAGCAGCGTGTGGCGCTGGCCCGCGCCTTGGCCATGGAACCGCGCCTAATGCTGTTTGACGAACCCACATCGGCGCTAGATCCGGAAATGATCGGTGAAGTACTGGATGCCATGCGCGAGCTGGCCAAAGAAGGCATGACAATGGTGATTGTCACCCATGAAATGAGCTTTGCCCGGGAGGTTGCCGATCGGGTCATTTTTATCCACAAAGGCGAAATTACCGAGCAGGGTCACCCGGAAAAACTGTTCGATTCACCGCAACACGAACGCACCCAGTCCTTCCTGGCTCGGGTGCTTAAACATTAAATTGCCCTTTCTTTCGAGCTTAAAAATAACCGCTAATTCTCGCTGAATGACGCTTTTTTACCGGCCTGTCGGCATGACAGGCCATTTTTTTGGCTGTGGATAAACTATTTTTATATTGACCGGTTTTATCTCTGCAATGCCTGCCATGGGCATCTCTTAGCGTTATCTCCACATCAAACGGTGGTTGTTCACAGCTGCGGTAACAACCCAGGTACTAGCCGGTGGATAAACAGTGCTCAAACATATCTGTGGATAAAGTACTATTTCATCCACAGGCTTATCACCCTTTCTGCCCAGGCACTCCCGCTTTCAATCATGTAGAAGTCAACAATTTAAGTTTCTGAAAAAATTGGAGATAAATCGCTTATACACAGAAATTGTCCACACTAGTAGTTACAACATTTACAGAACTTCTCTTATTTTATATTTATGTTGTTATTAATAGAGGCTGTTTAATGCTTTGGGGTGTGGAAAAACCTGACGGTTACTCACAGGGGGTTTATACTTGTCGCCTCATTGATCTAAGGTGGCTACGTCTAAACCGACTGCACTGGCCACATAATCCGTGCCAATGGGCACAAGACGAGGTGTCTCTTGAATTACCCCGACCGCTTTGACGTGATTGTCATCGGCGGTGGCCATGCGGGAACTGAAGCCGCACTGGCCTCTGCTCGCATGGGCTGTCAGACCCTGCTGCTCACCCATAACATCGAAACTCTGGGCCAAATGTCGTGTAATCCCGCTATTGGCGGCATCGGCAAAAGTCACTTGGTCAAGGAAATTGATGCACTGGGCGGTGCCATGGGGCTTGCCACGGACTTGGGTGGCATCCAGTTTCGCGTGCTCAATGCCAGCAAAGGACCCGCCGTTCGGGCCACTCGTGCCCAGGCTGACCGCATCCGTTACAAGGCAGCTATCCGCGGAATGCTGGAAAACCAGCCCAACTTAACGATCTTCCAGCAAGCCGCTGGCGATCTGATTGTGGATAACGACACCGTACGAGGCGTCGTCACGGAAACCGGCATCCGATTTCATGCCGACAGCGTCGTGCTGTGTACCGGGACATTTTTGGGTGGCGTGATTCACATTGGTTTGGATCAAAGCAAAGGTGGCCGAGCAGGTGATCCCCCCTCCAACGCGCTGGCCGAACGTCTGCGCGCACTGCCGTTTCGCGTTGATCGCCTAAAAACCGGCACACCGCCGCGCATTGATGCCAAAACGGTCGATTTTTCTCAGTTGGAAGAGCAGCCTGGCGATACCCCAACGCCGGTAATGTCCTACCTGGGATCACGGGAAATGCATCCTGAGCAGGTGAGCTGCCATATTGCCCACACCAATCAGCACACCCATGATCTGATCCTGGCGAACCTTGACCGCTCGCCGATGTACTCCGGCGTTATTGAAGGGATTGGGCCGCGTTACTGCCCATCGATTGAAGACAAAGTCCACCGCTTTGCCGATAAATCCAGCCACCAGGTGTTTATCGAACCCGAAGGTTTAGATACCCACGAGCTTTACCCCAACGGCATTTCGACCTCGCTACCGTTTGACGTACAGATTCAGGTGGTGCGGTCGATTAAAGGCTTGGAAAACGCCCATATCACCCGCCCTGGCTACGCGATTGAGTACGACTTTTTTGATCCGCGGGATTTAAAACACTCGCTGGAAACAAAATTTATCCACAACCTGTTTTTTGCTGGCCAGATCAACGGCACTACCGGTTACGAAGAAGCCGGTGCCCAAGGGTTGCTAGCAGGCCTGAATGCTGCCCGTCGTGCACAACAGCTAGACGCCTGGTATCCCCGCCGCGATGAGGCCTATCTCGGTGTATTGGTCGATGACCTGATCACTATGGGAACCAAAGAACCCTACCGGATGTTCACTTCCCGTGCGGAGTATCGCTTGCTGCTGCGTGAAGATAATGCCGATCTACGCCTAACGGAAACCGGCCGCAAGCTGGGTTTGGTTGACGACACCCGCTGGACCGCGTTTAGTCAAAAACGCGAAGCCATTGAGCAAGAAACTGCGCGGCTGAGCACACTCTGGATTCAGCCAGGCACTCCTGCGGCTAAACAGGTAGCTGAAAAAACCGGTGCACCGCTATCGCGGGAATATTGCCTGAGTGATCTACTAAAACGGCCCGAGCTGACCTACAGCGATTTAACCAACCTGCCCGGTATCGAGGGCACGCTGGTGACTGATCCCGCGGTGGCCGAGCAGGTGCAAATTCAGGCCAAGTATCAAGGCTATATTAACCGTCAGCAGGATGAGATCGACAAGCTCAAACGTCATGAAGCGACGCCGCTACCGGCAGAGTTGGACTATTTAAAAGTGGAAGGCTTGTCTAACGAAATTCGCCAGAAGCTTGCCGAAGCGCGGCCGGAAACCCTCGCCCATGCGGCGCGAATTTCGGGCGTCACCCCAGCGGCTGTGTCTATTTTGCTTGTGCATCTGAAAAAGCGCCGCTTGGTAGCCTCAGCAGAGGTCGTTAACGGATGAGTTCGTTGACCCCACTGTTAAAAACGCTTCCAGCCAGCGTCGCAACTCGCCTCGATCAAGGGCTGGGCCAATTATCTATCAGCATTGACGACCGTCAGCGCGAACAGCTGCTAGGCTTACTGGCACTGTTGCACAAGTGGAACCGGGCTTATAACCTCACAGCGGTGCGCGACATTGACGATATGGTGTCGCGCCATGTGCTCGATAGCGCCGTCGTAATGCCCTATGTACACGGGCCCCGGCTGCTGGATGTCGGCGCTGGCCCAGGGCTACCCGGAATCGTATTGGCTATTTTAGCGCCCGAGCTTGAGGTGACGCTGCTGGACAGTAATGGCAAAAAAGTGCGTTTTCAGCGCCAGGCGGTAATGGAGCTTGGTCTTAAAAACGTCACCCCTGTGCAAGCACGAGTAGAGCAGTTTGAAGCCGCCGCTTTTGATCAGGTGATTTCGAGAGCGTTTGCCAGCTTGGTTGATTTTGTCACCTTGACCCGCCAGCTACCCAGCGCGGATGGCCAGTGGCTAGCGATGAAAGGCCCGGGTGCGGACGATGAACTGCGCGATCTGCCCCCCGATATACGTTTACACAAGCGTTATCTGCTGGAAGTACCCTTTGAAGCGGCCCAGCGGCAGCTGTTGGTTCTAAATAGTGAAAGCTGAATATTAAAAGCTGAACGTTGATTCTGACCCCAAGAAGGAGTTGAGTAAGTGAGCCAGATCATTGCCCTGACCAACCAAAAAGGCGGCGTGGGCAAGACCACTTCAGCCGTTAATCTGGCAGCCAGTCTCGCAGCGCTCGACCGTCGCGTACTGTTGGTGGATCTTGACCCCCAAGGTCATGCCAGCATGGGCAGCGGCATTGATAAATATGCGCTCGATAAAAGCGTGCTCGACGTCTTGCTGGGTGAAGCAACGGCAGCTGAAACCATCGTCAAAAAGCTAGCGGTAAAATACGACGTTCTGCCGGGTAACGGTGATCTCACCGCCGCCGAAGTCGAGCTATTGGATCGTGATAAAAGTGAAAGCTGCCTGACCACGGCGCTTGGGTCAGTCGCGGATGAGTATGATGTGGTGCTGATTGACTGCCCACCGTCTTTGAATATGCTCACCGTCAATGCGTTAACGGCTTCTGATAGCGTATTGATCCCACTGCAGTGTGAGTTCTACGCACTAGAAGGGTTATCGGCACTGCTTGATACCGTTGAACAGATTAAGCAAAACGTGAATTCCGATTTAGCGATTGCCGGCATTCTGCGCACTATGTACGACAAGCGCACCAGCTTAACGCGGGAAGTAGACAAGCAGTTGCGCGACTACTTTGGCGATATGCTGTTAAAAACCACTATACCGCGCAACGTTAAAGTTGCCGAAGCGCCGAGCCACGGGCTACCCGTGACGCAATATGCCCGGTTCTCCCGGGGCAGTCAGGCCTATCGTGTATTGGCGAAAGAGATCATTCGTCGTCTTGCACTGTGAACATGATTTGCACTCTAAACGCTACGCGCTGTAAAAAAATGAGGGAAAGCGAATGACGCGTAAACCTGCGCTGGGACGTGGCCTGGATGCCCTGATTGGAGCCGGTGCCCGTCGTCGTGACAGCTTAGAACTTGCCGGTAGTAAGCCACAAGCGCTTACCGATCCAGCGCTGGTCACTGCTGACGAGGCCACCGAAGATCGCCTTGAGCGCCTGCCGCTAGGACAACTAACCCGTGGTAAATATCAGCCGCGTCGTGATATTCAACCCGAAGCGTTAGAAGAGCTGGCGGATTCTATTCGCGCTCAGGGCGTGATGCAGCCGATCGTGGTGCGCCCCATCGGTGTGGATCGTTACGAAATCATTGCCGGTGAACGTCGCTGGCGCGCGGCACAGCTTGCTGAGTTAGATGTCATCCCCGCGGTGATCCGTGAAGTCAGCGACGAAGTCGCGCTGGCCCTCGCGCTAATTGAAAATATTCAGCGTGAAAATCTTAACGCCATTGAAGAAGCCATGGCACTCAAGCGGCTGGGCGAAGAGTTTGAGCTTACTCAGCAGCAAATAGCCGATGCGGTAGGTAAATCACGTACCCAGGTGGCCAATTTACTGCGCCTGCTGGCGCTAGACCCCGAAGTACAAACGCTGCTCGAAAGGGGCGACCTTGATATGGGCCATGCCCGGGCGTTGTTAACGCTAAACAGTGCCCAGCAGCGCCAGGTCGCCCATGAAGTGGTTAATAACGATATGACCGTTCGGGCCACCGAAGCGCTGGTGAAAAAAGTGCAAACCAGCCAAGCTGCGGTGCAAACACCCCAGCGTCAAAGCAAACAGCCCGATGTTGCGAAGCTTGAAACCCACCTGGGTGAACTACTGGGTGCCCCGGTTTCGATTGATCATGGTCAAAGGGGCAAAGGAAAATTAACAATACGCTATACAAGCCTGGAAGAACTGGACGGCATCTTAAACCATATTAAATAGCAGGCTATTCAATATCGCGTAAGAAGCGAACACGTTTTCCCCCTTTGGTCGCAAATAAGCCCTTAAGCGTGCAAAATCGGTGCGACTTCGGTTGAAGGTGTGATAGCGCTTCCCTATAATCGCGCAAGATTTGTGCAAGATGAATGTGATTGTCTAGGAATACGCCTGACGATGTATGGCAATTTTGTTCAGCGAGCTGGGTGTTTATCCAAAGGGTTATTTAGAAAGCTATGCAGCGATACGAAACCCAGCGGCGAAGAGCCTATATCGTTCGACTGATCATCGCCCAATTGATCGTAACGCTGGTGGGCATGATCGCAGGTTACTTATTCGGTCAAGCGGCAGGGCTGTTATCGGTATTGCTGGGGGCATTAGTGGCTTTTTTGCCGCAGGTTTTTTTTATCCAGCGAATGGGCGTCTTGCGCTCGACTAGGCCTTCACAGGCGGCGATGCGCTTGTTTCGCGCAGAAGCAGGCAAGTTTGGTTTGACGGTGGCACTGTTTGTGGCAGTTTTTGTGATAGTGCCTCCCTCAAACCCTACTTTCTTTTTTTATGCTTATGTTGCGGTTGTTCTAACGCATTGGTTGACACCTTGGTTAATTCCAAAAAAGGCTAATGTCTAGAAAATTGCACAACTGATTGAGGTGAAACATCTATGGCCGCAGGAAACGAAGTCTCAACGACTTACTATATCCAGCACCACTTGCAGAATTTGACCTTTGGTAACCATCCCCAAAACGGTTGGTCGTTGGCACATACAGCAGAAGAAGCAAGTGAAATGGGCTTTTGGGCCATTCATTTAGATACCATGGGTTGGTCAATCGCCATGGGGCTTTTGTTTATCTGGATATTCCGCAAAGCGGGAAAAATGGCCACTACGGGTGTGCCCAGTGGATTTCAAAATGCCGTAGAAATGGTGGTTGAATTTGTTGAGGACATGATCAAGGGAACATTCAAAGGGCATAATCCGATTATTGCTCCCCTGGCCTTGACGCTGTTTGTATGGATTCTCTTTATGAATACGCTAAAGATTATCCCGGTCGACTATTTCCCTGTGCTGTTCAGTAAGCTGGGCGTGGATTACATGAAAATTGTACCCACCACCGATGTAAACGCCACGCTGGGTCTGGCGTTGGGCGTATTTGGGCTAATCCTCTATTACAGCTTCAAAGTAAAGGGTGTCGGTGGTTTTGCCAAAGAGCTGTCACTCACACCGTTTAATCATTGGGCGTTGATTCCCTTCAACCTGTTGTTGGAAATCGTCGCTTTGTTAGTTAAACCGTTTAGTTTGGCGATGCGTTTGTTCGGTAACATGTTTGCCGGGGAGGTCATCTTTATTTTGATCGCCATGCTGCCGTTCTGGGCCATTTGGGTGCTGGATGTGCCGTGGGCCATTTTCCATATTTTGATAGTCGTACTACAGGCTTTCATTTTTACCGTGCTATCCGTGGTGTATCTGAGCGCTGCCCACGAACATCACTAATCCGAGCAATGCTTGAAACACATTAACCCTTAACCTCAACCCTCGACCTTTAACTTGAAAAACTAGGAGCTTTACCATGGAACTTATCTACATTGCCGCTTCCATCATGATCGGTCTCGGCGCGCTAGGTACCGGCATTGGCTTCGCCATTTTAGGTGGTAAGCTGTTGGAATCTACAGCACGTCAGCCAGAATTGGGCGACCAACTGCAAACTAAAACCTTCCTAATGGCAGGTCTGTTGGATGCCGTTCCGATGATTGGTGTTGGTATCGCAATGTACCTGATCTTCGTTGTTGCCGGTTAATGACAGCTCAGCCGGGTGCTAAACGCTCGGCTTTGTTTCACTCCGGTCGCCACGAACTTGTCAGAGGTACATTCCTGTGAATATCAACATGACGCTAATCGGGCAAACGATCGCCTTCGCGATCTTTGTCTGGTTTTGCACAAAGTATGTGTGGCCTCCGATCAGCAACGCTCTTCATGAGCGTCAGAAAAAAATTGCTGATGGCTTGGATGCAGCCAGCCGTGCTAACCGTGATCTTGAGCTTGCTCAAGAGCGGGCAGAACAGATGCTGCGTGAAAGCAAGGAGCAAGCTTCGCAAATACTTGAGCAGGCCAATAAGCGCTCTGCCCAGATAGTTGAAGAAGCCCGCGAGCAAGCCCGCGCCGAAGGCGAACGCCTAGTCGCGAGCGCACGTTCCGAGATCGAGCAAGAAGTTAATCGCGCAAAAGATGAGCTTCGTGCCCAGGTTTCTTATCTCGCCGTTTTAGGTGCCGAGCGTGTTCTTGAAGCGTCGGTCGACGAACAAGCCCATCGCAAGTTACTTGATGAGCTTGCTGCTGAACTGTAGGGAGGTGAATTATGGCGGAATTACTGACCGTCGCTCGTCCTTACGCTAAGGCAGCGTTTGAATACGCGCGTGATCATGAGACGCTTGATAGCTGGTCACAAGCACTGAGTTTTTTAAGCTTTGCGGTAGCAGATGATGTCGTGCGTCACCGATTAAACAGTCCAAAATTGAACAGCGATCAGAAAGTGTCGCTGCTCGTTGAGCTGATTCCAGAACAACAGGATGATGCTTTACAACGGTTTTTGGCTGTTTTAGCAGATCAGGGTCGCTTGATGGCGCTAAAACCAATCGCTGATCAGTTCGAGCACCTACGTGCCGAGCACGAAAAGCGTGTTGAAGTGAGCGTCACCTCTGCTTATAAGCTAACGGCCGCGCAGAAGACCAAGCTAGCAAGTGCGCTTAAGAAACGTCTGAATCGCGAAATCTCCATTACTACTCAAGTGGATAAGTCGCTTATTGGTGGTGTGATCCTACGTGCTGGGGATACCGTTATTGACGGGTCCGTACGTGGTCGATTGAACCGCCTTTCCGAAGCACTAACCGCTTGAGTCTGAGGGACATGGCATGCAGCAACTGAATCCTTCCGAGATCAGCGACATCATCAAGCAGCGAATTGAAAAGCTTGACGTCGCATCCGAAGCCCATAATCAGGGCACCATCGTCACTGTTTCCGACGGTATCGTGAAAATTCACGGCCTCGAAGACGCGATGTTCGGTGAAATGATTGAATTTCCCAACAGCATTTTTGGCATGGTACTTAACCTGGAGCGCGACTCCGTAGGTGCCGTTGTGCTGGGTGACTACCTACAGCTAGAAGAGGGCATGACCGCCAAGTGTACCGGTCGTATTCTCGAAGTGCCGGTAGGCCCTGAGCTGATTGGTCGTGTGGTCGATGCGCTGGGTAACCCCATCGATGGTAAAGGCGATATTAACGCTAAAATGACCGACGCCGTCGAGAAAGTAGCGCCGGGCGTTATTACCCGTCAATCGGTTGATGAGCCGATCCAAACCGGTTTGAAGTCTATCGACTCTATGGTACCGATCGGCCGCGGCCAGCGTGAGCTGATCATCGGTGACCGTCAGATTGGTAAGTCCGCCATTGCCATTGATGCGATCATCAACCAAAAAGGCAAAGGCGTGACCTGTGTCTACGTTGCCATTGGTCAGAAGCAGTCGACCATTGCCAACGTGGTGCGCAAGCTCGAAGAGCACGGCGCTATGGAGCACACTATTGTGGTTGCGGCCGGTGCTGCTGACCCGGCGCCGATGCAGTTCTTAGCACCTTACTCTGGCTGCACCATGGGCGAATACTTCCGTGACCGCGGCGAGAACGCGCTGATTGTGTATGACGATCTCTCTAAGCAGGCCGTTGCGTACCGTCAGGTATCGCTGCTGCTGCGTCGTCCGCCAGGCCGCGAAGCTTATCCCGGTGATGTGTTCTATCTCCACTCACGTCTACTTGAGCGTGCGGCAAGGGTTAACGTCGACTACGTTGAGAAATTCACCAACGGCGAAGTGAAAGGCAAAACCGGTTCCTTAACCGCACTGCCAATCATCGAAACCCAAGGTGGCGACGTTTCTGCGTTCGTACCGACCAACGTGATTTCGATCACCGATGGTCAGATCTTCCTGGAAACTAACCTGTTTAACTCCGGTATTCGTCCGGCGATTAACGCCGGTCTGTCAGTTTCTCGTGTGGGTGGTTCGGCGCAGACCAAAATTATCAAAAAGCTTGGCGGTAGCGTACGTCTGGCCCTGGCTCAGTACCGTGAGCTGGCGGCGTTCTCGCAGTTCGCCTCTGACCTTGATGAAGCCACGCGTAAGCAGCTTGAGCACGGTCAGCGTGTCACCGAGTTGATGAAGCAGAATCAGTACTCGCCGATGTCGGTAGCTGAAATGGCGCTTTCACTGTATGCCGCCAACGAAGGCTTCCTGGATGATGTTGAAGTCAACAAAGTGTTGGACTTTGAGCGTGCCCTGCACGACTACATGAAGTCTGAACACGTTGATTTGCTCGACAAAATCAATCAGACCGGCGACTACAACGGTGAGATTCAAGACGGCTTGAAGTCGGGTCTCGAGAAGTTCAAGGCGACTCAGAGCTGGTAATGTCTGGCCCGCCTGCGGGTGGGTTTGCATGCTTTCTGAGAGCCACGAACGAAGGGTAGATCGCTATGGCAGCTGCAAAAGAGATACGCACCCAGATCGGGAGCATTAAAAATACGCAGAAGATTACCAGCGCCATGGAAATGGTGGCTGCATCGAAAATGCGTAAAGCGCAAGATCTGATGAGAGCTGGTCAGCCTTACGCTCGGCAGATCCGTAATGTGGTCGGCCACATGGCTGACGCGAACCCCGAATACAAGCACGACTATATGGTCGAGCGTAGCGAGGTGAAGCGCGTTGGTTACATTGTGGTTTCCACGGATCGTGGTCTGTGCGGTGGCTTGAACCACAATCTTTTCAAAGCGTTACTCAAAGAAGCCGTGATTTGGAAAAAGCAGGGCGCTGAGCAGGATTTTTGCGCCCTTGGCGCCAAGGCCAGCACGTTTTTCCGTAACTACGGCGGCAATTTGGTCGCGGCGAAAAGTGGTTTAGGCGAAGCCCCCACGGTTGAGGGGTTGATCGGCAGTATCAAGGTCATGCTTGAAGCGTACGATGAAGGACGTCTTGACCGGCTTTACGTGGTGTACAACGAGTTTGTGAACACCATGACGCAAAAGCCAGTCGTTCGTCAGCTTCTTCCACTGTCGCCAGATATGGGCGCAGACGCTGAGCAAGACGACGAAAACGCCCGTCCCGGAAGTTGGGAC
Source organism: Halomonas sp. SpR8 (assembly GCF_031010195.1). Classification (GTDB taxonomy): domain Bacteria; phylum Pseudomonadota; class Gammaproteobacteria; order Pseudomonadales; family Halomonadaceae; genus Vreelandella. The sequence continues at coordinate 59,329 of NZ_JAUAMC010000010.1, forward strand.
TACCTGTATGAACCGGATGCCAAGGCGTTGCTTGATAGCCTGCTGGTTCGTTTCATCGAATCGCAGGTGTATCAGGCGGTAGTGGAAAACGGCGCTTGTGAGCAAGCTGCCCGAATGATCGCTATGAAAAGTGCCACTGACAACGCGGGCGGCCTGATCGACGATCTGGAGATGGTGTACAACAAGGCCCGTCAGGCCGCCATCACCCAGGAAATTTCTGAGATCGTCGGCGGCGCTGCTGCCGTATAACGCCTAGGGAGCCTATCTATTTAAAGAGGCTCCCGGCAGACAGGTTTCATTTGCAGGTTTTAGAGAGGAACCAAGATGAGCGGACGTATCGTACAAATCATCGGCGCGGTGATTGACGTAGAGTTTCCGCGGGACTCTGTGCCCAAGGTCTACGACGCGCTAAAGGTCTCTGATGTAGAGACGATCCTCGAAGTCCAGCAGCAGCTGGGCGACGGCGTGGTGCGCACCATTGCCATGGGCTCCACTGAGGGCTTGAAGCGTGGCATGGACACGACCAGCACAGGTGCCGCGATTTCCGTACCGGTAGGTAAGGAAACGCTGGGCCGTATTATGAACGTACTCGGTGAGCCGATTGACGAAGCGGGACCGATTGGCGAGCAAGAGCGTATGCCGATCCACCGTAAAGCGCCTGGCTATGCTGACCAAGCGGCGTCTAACGAGCTGCTGGAAACTGGTATTAAGGTTATCGACCTGGTCTGCCCGTTTGCTAAGGGTGGTAAAGTTGGTCTGTTTGGCGGCGCCGGTGTGGGTAAAACCGTTAATATGATGGAGCTTATCCGCAACATCGCCACCGAGCACAGCGGCTACTCAGTATTCGCCGGTGTAGGTGAGCGTACGCGTGAGGGTAACGACTTCTATCACGAAATGACCGAATCCAACGTTATCGATAAGGTATCGCTGGTATATGGTCAGATGAACGAGCCTCCGGGTAACCGTTTGCGCGTTGCGTTGACTGGCTTGACCATCGCTGAGAAATTCCGTGATGAAGGCCGCGACGTTCTGCTGTTCGTCGATAACATCTACCGTTACACCTTGGCCGGTACTGAAGTATCTGCACTGTTGGGACGTATGCCGTCAGCAGTAGGTTATCAGCCGACCCTGGCCGAAGAGATGGGCGTTCTGCAGGAGCGTATTACCTCGACGAAAACCGGTTCAATCACCTCTGTACAGGCCGTTTACGTGCCTGCGGATGACTTGACCGACCCGTCGCCGGCAACTACCTTCTCGCACCTGGACGCCACCGTGGTACTGGCGCGTTCTATCGCGGAATTGGGTATTTATCCTGCGATTGATCCGCTGGATTCTACGTCGCGTCAGCTAGATCCGCTGGTCGTCGGTGAAGAGCACTACGCCACTGCGCGCGGTGTGCAGAACGTGCTTCAGCGCTACAAAGAGCTTAAGGATATTATCGCCATTCTGGGTATGGATGAGCTGTCTGATGAAGATAAGCTGGCCGTATCTCGCGCGCGTAAAATCCAGCGCTTCTTGTCGCAGCCGTTCTTCGTGGCCGAAGTATTTACCGGTTCACCCGGTAAGTATGTCTCACTGAAAGACACGATCAGTGGCTTCCAGGGCATTCTTGCTGGCGAATACGACGAACTGCCGGAACAGGCCTTCTATATGGTCGGCTCCATCGACGAAGCCGTCGAGAAAGCCAATCAGATGAAGAAGTAATCCCGTCCATTAGGGGAATTCGCTATGGCGAATAGCTTTACTTGCAATATCGTCAGCGCTGAAGCATCGATCTTCTCAGGTACCGTTGAGCAGGTGATTGCTTCCGGGATTATGGGTGATCTGGGCATTTTGCCGGGTCACGCCCCGCTGCTGACCGAGCTTAAGCCGGGTCCGGTTCGCGTGATTCAAGATGGTGGCAAGGAAGAGAATTTCTATGTCTCGGGTGGCTTCATGGAAGTCCAGCCGGATGTGGTGACGATTCTGGCCGATGCTGCCTCGCGCGCCAGCGACCTCAATGAAGCTGCTGCCGAAGAAGCGCGTCAGCAGGCGCTGAAAGCCTTTAATGAGAAGTCAACGGAGCTTGATTATACTCGGGCTGCCGCTGAACTCGCCGAAGCCGTTGCTCAGTTGCGAACGATCCAGCAGCTGCGTAAAAAGGCGGGTAAAGGCTAACACTCACGCGTTTGGCGTGTGTCTAACGCCCCTTAAACCTGTCAGCAAAGGTTTAAGGGGCGTTTTTTGTTTGTCAGTACCTTACGTCAATATGATGGTTAGCAGCACGACGTTGTTTCGTGAAGGGGAGCGCCATGGCACTGAATGAAGAAAGCCTGCAGGAATTAAAAGCCGAACTACTTGAGGAGTTGGCCAAGGAAGCGCCGAGTAAATCGGTACTCTCTTTGCGTTTGGCCGAAACTCGCTCAGCGGATATCGGTGAAGTGCTTGAGGAGATGATTGAAGACGATGAAGAGCTGCCTGCTGCGCTCTCTCTGTTAGATATTTTGTCTGCTGAGCGTGCCGCTAACGTGCTGGGCTATTTACCCGGCGAGAGCCAGCTTGAGGTAGTCGGGCAACTGGATGACAGCCAGGTGCTCAAGCTGCTGGAAGAGATGGGCTCGGACGAACGCGCCGACCTATTCAATCTCCTCAATGAAGATCGCCGCGAAGCGCTGCTACGGCGTATGGCCCACCAAGAGCGCGAAGACCTAAAGCGGCTTGCCAGTTACGAAGAGGGTACCGCAGGCGCCATCATGACCTCTGACTATGTCTCCATAGCCAGTGGCATGACGGTGTCGCAAGCGATGATGCGGGTCCGTCAAACCGCGCCGGACGCGGAAACGGTCTACCAGCTGTATATCCTCGATAGTGACGGTCAACTGATCGGCACCATGTCACTGCGCCAACTGATGGTGGCGCGCCCCGGCGCCCTTGTCGATGACATTATGATCAAAGATGTTATCAGCGCTCGCGTGGATAAAGCTCAGGAAGATGTCGCGCGCATTGTCGCCAAGTACGATCTATTAGCCCTGCCGGTGATCGATGTCGAAGACCGTATGGTAGGGATCGTGACCCACGATGATGCCATGGACGTAGCTGAATCCGAGGCCACCGAGGATTTCCACAAGGGGATGTCGATCGGCCAGTTGGAAGATGGTGTGAGCCGGGTGAAGCTTTGGAGTCTCTATCGTAAACGGGTGTTTTGGCTGGTACTGCTGGTATTTGCCAACCTGTTTTCGGGCGCCGGGATTGCCTATTTCGAAGAGACGATTGCGGCGCAAGTGGCCCTGGTATTCTTTCTACCGCTATTGATCGGTAGTGGTGGTAATGCTGGCGCCCAGGCCGCTACGTTGATGGTGCGTGGCATGGCAACGGGCGATGTAGGCGTCAAAGATTGGGGCAAATTACTGGGCCGCGAGCTGCTGGTGGCGGGGGCGTTGGGTATTACCATGGCCATTGCAGTCACGCCGATTGGCATCATGCGCGGAGGTGAGGCGCTAGCGATGGTGGTTGCCTTGAGTATGGTCACCATCGTGCTGTTTGGTAGCCTGCTGGGGATGTGCCTGCCGTTTGTGCTCGAGCGTTTCAAAGTCGATCCTGCTACAGCGTCGGCGCCGCTGGTGACCACGCTGATCGATGCCTCTGGGGTAGTGATTTATTTCAGTATTGCCACCGCATTTTTATCGGGTATGTAAGACCGCTTTTTTGTATAAAACCTAGCGCATTGAGCTGCTGGCGGCGCGGGTGATGAACAGCACCTCGACATGGCCAAGCCACTCGATATCGCTAGCGAGCGCTTTTAGCTGGCTAGCGAGACACTGGGGTGGCTGGTTAACCGCGTCATCGATGATCAGCGAGACGGATACTTTGTCATCTAAATAGTGCAGCTGAAGCTCCTTCAAGGTGCGCCAAACAGGGTGCTTATACCAGCGTGCATCCAGGGCGGCTTCTACTTCTGGGCGCAGCGGCAGGCCGGGAAGGCGGCTGGGGTCGCCTGCACCGGCGTCGTCTTCGGGGTCAACGTGGAAGATCACATCGGTGAGCGCAGGAAATTCGTGACGCAGCCGGCGGCTGACTTCGTTACCAATTTCATGGGCTTCCGAGACGGTAATTTTAGGCCCAACCACCACGTGAAGATCGACCATCACCCAGCCGGCCGATTGGCGCGTGCGCAGGTCGTGGACGCTATCTACGCCGGGTACGCTGCATGCAACGTCATGCATTTGATCCTGTACATCTTCCGGCAGCGCGGTATCCACTAGTTCCCGGGCGGACTCCCACAACAAGTCCAAACCAACCTTGCCGACCAATAAGCCGACGATGATGGCGGCCACGGCGTCCAGCCAACCCAAACCAAACTGGGCGCCCACCAATGCCACCAGCACCACGGCGGTAGATAGTGCATCGCTGCGCGAGTGCCAGGCGTTGGCTTCGAGTAATTTAGACCTTACCCGCTTGGCGACGCGCATGGTGTAGCGAAAAATCCACTCTTTGCTAAACAACGCAATCACGGTAATCACGATTGCCAGTGCGCCAGGGGCGTTAACGTCGGCACCACTAAACAGGCGATCCAGGCTCGACCAGGCAATCGCGCCAGCCACGAAAATCAGCACGCTACCCAGTAGCAGCGTGGTCAGAGTTTCTATGCGCCCATGCCCATAATGGTGGTCTTTATCGGGTTCCTGGCGCCCATAGTGAATGGCCGCCAGAACAAAACCGTCGGTGACTAAATCAGACAGGGAGTGAATGCCATCGGCTATCAGTGCGGCGGAGCCAACCATAAAACCAATGGTGACTTTAACGATGCTCAGCAGGGCGTCCAACCACGCACCTATGTAGGTGACACGCTTGGCTTCCTGGCTAAGTCGCGCTTGGTCGTGAACCACTGGCGTTTCGATGGTCTGAGTCATGGGTACCTTGCAAGGGCGCACGCTTTTAATAGACGACCTATTGTAGCGCACTCCTTATGCTCCTCTACAGTCTTGACTGTTCTTCGTCAAAGCAATGGCGGACAATGAATTAGCGGATGTGTATCCTTTAGCGCCATTGCAAACTATCAAATTGTTTCTATGCACAGGGTTTTTTATGGATTGGCTCCAGGTGGTGGTGTTAGCGGTTGTTCAGGGAGTTTCAGAATTTTTGCCCGTTTCAAGCTCTGCTCACCTGATTTTGGTTCCCGTTCTGACAGATTGGCAAGATCAAGGCTTAGCTTTTGACGTGGCACTACACTTAGGCAGCCTCTCCGCGGTGATTATCTATTTCCGCCAGGAAATTTGGCAGATGGTGGTAAGCAGCTTGGCTGCAATCAGCGGTAAAGGGGTGAATGAAGACGCGCGGCTTGCCTTTTGGGTAACGCTGGCGACCATCCCCGTGGGGGTTGTTGGCTTGCTGCTGCACGACGTTATTTCTGGCTATATGCGTTCTACATTGATTATCGGCGTTAGCTTAATTGGTTTCGGTCTATTGTTAGGCTACGCCGACTGGCGCAAACGGGGAACGCGCAGCGAATACCAGTTGCGATTAAAGGATGTGCTGATTATTGGTGGTGCTCAAGCATTGGCGCTGATTCCCGGCACGTCGCGCTCGGGGATTACCATTACGGCGGCGCTCATGGTCGGGATGAGCCGAGAAGGGGCTTCGCGCTTCTCTTTCTTGTTATCGATTCCGGTGATTGTGCTGGCCGGTGGTTTGGAAGCCATAGGCCTTTTTAATGCGCCGCAGTCGGTCGACTGGGCCGCGATGCTATTGGGTACGCTACTGTCAGGGGTAAGTGCGTATTTATGTATTCACTACTTCCTGGTGATTATAAAAAAATTAGGCATGCAGCCCTTTGTGATTTATCGCGTGCTGTTTGGCGCCTGGCTGCTGTGGTTCTTTCATTTTTAAGAGCTCCGCTTTTAAGGGCTTCATTTTTAGGCAAGGCAACGATGAAAAAAATGATCGGTAAATTGCGTCATGGGCGCACGGCAAGGTGGGGGCGTGCTCTAGTCGTGATGGGCTCGCTGGTGGGGGCTGTGATGGGGATGACAGGCTGCTCAGAGAGCGATCGCCCGTTGGAACCACCGGTACGCTTTGAAGGAGATATTTTTGGTACCTTCTATCAGGTGACCATTATGGATCCGCTTACACAAGGCGAGTCCCTTGACCTGGAGGCGGGTTTCAAAGCAGAGCTGGAAGATGTTGATCAAGCGATGTCGACTTACCGGGATGATTCTGAGCTTATCGCGTTTAACGAGGCTCCGTTAGAGGAGTGGCAACCGCTCTCTAACGAACTTATTGAGGTGTTGGCGATTAGTCAGTCGGTGGCTGAAGCCAGTCACGGTGCCTTTGATATCACGGTGGGGGATCTGGTTAATCTATGGAGCTTTGGCCCTGGTGCACGGCCTGAAGAGGTGCCCGCTGATGATGTCCTGGCCGAGCAGCTTGCCCAGGTAGGCTTTGATGCAGTGGAGGTCGATACGCAAAATATGCAGGCACGGCGTACCCGCGATGTGTTTGTCGATCTTTCCGGCGTGGCAAAAGGCCATGCCACCGACCGGGTGGCGGCTTATTTAGATCAGCAAGGCATTGAGCACTATTTGGTCAATTTGGGTGGCGACCTGATCGCCCGCGGCCTGCGTGATGAAGAAGAGCAGACGCCCTGGCGCATTGGCATTGAAGTGCCTGAAGATGGCCAGCAGCGGGCACAGCATATTATTCCGCTGGAGAGTATGTCGGTGGCCACGTCGGGCGATTACCGACACTATTTTGAAGTCGACGGTAAGCGTTTCTCGCATACCATTGACCCGCGTACCGGGCGTCCAGTAACCCATCAAGTAGCGTCAACGTCTGTTTTCCACCCTTCCAACGCTTGGGCGGATGCCTGGGCGACGGCGTTGCTGGTCGTCGGCGAGCAAGATGCTATGCAGATGGCCATTGAGAATAATCTCAAGGCGCTCCTGCTGGTACGCGAAGGCGACCATTGGCGCAGCGTAGCGAGCCCTGAATTTGTAAATTATTTTGGTGAAGCGCTGGTTGAGGAGTTGGGCATTGATCAACTGCCAGGTTCTCAATTAACAGGTTCTCCATTACCAGGCTCTCCATTACCAGGCTCTCCATTACCAGGCTCTCCATTACCAGGCTCTCCATTACCAGCCTCGTCTCTGCAAACGAGCATGCCCGGCGAACAACCCGTAACAGGTGAATAATATGCAAGAACTGGATATCGTCATTCTCGCAGCGGGTAAAGGAACCCGCATGCGTTCGCAAACCCCCAAAGTATTGCACACCTTGGCGGGCAAGCCGATGGTACAGCACGTGCTGGAGACCGCTTCAGGCTTGCGCCCAGACCGCACCCATGTGGTTATTGGCCATGGCGCAGAACAGCTGCGTGAAGCGCTGGCTGAAAGTGGAGTGAACTTTGCCATTCAGACCGAGCAGAAAGGCACCGGGCACGCGGTGGCCCAAGCGCTTGAGCATCTGGGGAACGGCAAGGTCGCGATCCTTTACGGCGATGTACCGCTGTTACAGCGCGAATCGTTGCGCGAGCTGTTATCCCATGTGGATGAGCAACATATGGGGCTGCTGACGGTAACCCTTGATAACCCCACGGGCTATGGCCGGATTGTGCGCAACGACGCTGGTGATGCAGTAGCGATTGTTGAGCAAAAAGATGCCAACAGCGCTCAGCTTGCCATTACCGAGTGCAATACCGGCATTATGGCCATGACCAGCGCCCAGCTTAAGCGCTGGCTACCGCAGCTTTCCGCTGAAAATGCTCAGGGCGAGTACTATCTGACCGACGTCATTGCCATGGCGGCGGAGGAGGGAATTAAGGTATGTACCGCCCAGCCATCTACCGCCGTTGAGGTAGAAGGTGTGAACAATCGAGCGCAAATGGCTCGCCTTGAGCGCGCTTATCAACAGCAGCTAGCCGATAAACTGATGGAGCAGGGCGTCGCTCTTGCCGACCCTGCACGGCTCGATGTACGCGGGCGCTTAAGCTGTGGTCACGATGTATTTATCGATGTCGGCTGTGTGTTTGAAGGTGATGTTGAGCTAGGCGAAGGCGTGCGTATCGGCCCTTATTGCGTCATTAAAAATAGCACCATTGGGGCAGAAAGCGTGGTAGATACCCATAGCGTAATAGACGGCACGGTGGCAGCAGGTCTTAACCAGATTGGCCCGTTTGCGCGACTACGTCCGGGTACGCGGTTGGCGATAAAAGCCAAGGTGGGTAATTTTGTCGAAACCAAAAACGCCGATGTGGGCGAAGGTAGCAAAATTAATCACCTAAGCTACGTTGGCGATGCACGCTTAGGGCGAGATGTGAACGTGGGTGCTGGCACGATTACCTGTAATTACGATGGTGCCAATAAGCACCTGACTGAAATTGGTGATAATGCCTTCATCGGCTCTAACACCGCTCTGGTAGCTCCCGTTACGGTAGGTAAAGGTGCCACCGTAGGTGCCGGTTCTACGATTGCTAAAGATGTCACTGACTACGCCCTGGCGGTGACACGTGGTCGCCAGCTAGAAAAAATTGATTGGCTGCGGCCCAGCAAACGCTCAAAAGTGTAATGCTAAGAATTATTGAAAAGGTGTATTCATATTTTGTTGGTGCCGATTTACCGTTTTGCCAATGCTTGGTTGATCAGGCGTAGTAAGAAACACTAGTTAGTAACTCAGGAGAGTTGTTATGTGTGGCATCGTGGCCGCCGTTGCCCAGCGCAACGTCCAAGAAATTCTGTTAGAAGGACTGAAACGCCTGGAGTATCGCGGCTACGATTCGGCCGGTATGACAGTGTTCAGTGACGGCGTACTAACTCGCCACCGGGCGCTTGGCAAAGTCGCGGCGTTGGCGGCACAGCTGGAGGCCTCTGCACTACCGGGTTTTTCGGGTATCGCTCACACCCGCTGGGCCACTCACGGCAAACCCTCTGAGGCCAATGCCCATCCGCACCACAGTCGTGATCAGGTGGCCGTTGTCCATAACGGTATTATTGAGAACTACGAGCACATAAAAGATAGCTTGCAGCATAATGGTTACGCGTTCAGCTCCGAAACCGACACCGAGGTGATCGCTCACTTACTCGCTGAGAAGCTGAACGGTGGGCTTACTCTGTTTGCTGCTACACAGCAGATCGTTAACGGCTTAGGCGGTGCCTACGCGCTGGGGATAATGAGTGCTCAAGAGCCCGGCGTGGTGGTCGGTGCTCGCCAGGGCAGCCCGCTGGTCGTCGGTGTAGGTATTAACGAAGCCTTTTTAGCCTCCGATCCGCTGGCGCTGCTACCGGTAACAGATCGCTTTATTTACCTTGAAGAGGGCGATCTGGTCGAGCTGCGCGAGCAAGGTGCGATTCGCATTGTTGATCATCGTGGTAACGACGTTGAGCGTCCTATTCATACCTTTGAACACGGCGATGGTGCGGCGAGTAAAGGCGAATATCGCCACTATATGCTCAAGGAGATTTTTGAGCAGCCGAAAGTTATTGAGGCAGCACTAGAAGGCCGCTTAAGCGCCCAGAGCGTGTTAGTGGAGAGCTTTGGCCCAGAGGCTCAGGCGCTTTTCCAACGCACTCGGCAAGTGCATATTATCGCCTGTGGCACCAGCTACCATGCAGGGCTGGTGGCGCGATACTGGCTAGAGCGTTACGCAGGCGTACCGGTGCAGGTTGAGGTTGCCTCTGAATATCGCTATCGCCATCCGGTGGTGCCTGAAGGCACGCTCTTTGTCAGTCTCTCTCAGTCGGGTGAAACCGCCGATACGCTGGCCGCGCTACGCTTTGCGAAAACGCTGAACTATGTGGGATCGCTGGCGATCTGCAACGTGCCGGGGAGTTCGCTGGTCCGTGAGTCGGATATTACTCTAATGACCCGCGCAGGCCCCGAAATTGGTGTCGCCTCCACCAAAGCCTTTACCACTCAGTTGGTAGCGCTAATGCTGCTAACGCTATCCGTGAGTAAAGCCAAAGGCCACGCCGAATACCCAGATATCATTGCCGCGCTGCGCACGCTGCCTGAGGTGTGTCAGCGAGTGCTGGCGCTGGATAGCCAGATTGAAACGCTTTCCCAAGCATTTGCTGAAAAACAGCACGCGCTGTTTCTGGGGCGCGGTGCCCACTACCCGATTGCCCTGGAAGGGGCGCTTAAGCTTAAAGAGATCTCCTATATCCACGCCGAGGCCTATCCTGCCGGAGAACTAAAGCACGGTCCGCTGGCGCTGGTGGATAGCGAAATGCCGGTGATTTCGGTCGCACCCAACGATGATCTACTTGAAAAGCTGAAATCTAACCTTCAGGAAGTCCGCGCCCGCGGCGGCCAGTTGTTTGTGTTTGCTGATGAGAGTGTGGGTATCGATGCTCAGGAGGATATTCGCGTACTGACCCTGCCTCACGTTCACGAAGCGCTGGCACCGCTGCTGTATACGCTGCCGCTTCAGCTATTGAGTTACCACGTGGCGGTGCTGAAAGGCACCGATGTTGACCAGCCGCGCAATTTGGCCAAAAGCGTGACGGTGGAGTAATTAACGCGTTTACGCTTCAGCACGATTGAGCTCATAAAATTACTTTACAAGGTGCGGCAATAAGTCGCATCTTATGCGCAGCCGTTGCGTTGCAGCATGTCATTAGGGTGCTTATGATCGTGGCGGTCTTTCACTTCTCTGCCAGGATGACTCCATTATGAAACCACCAAACGTCCTCGCAACCCGGCATCCTGCTTGCCGGGTCGCTTGGCTGTTGATCGCCTGCTGTCTTTTTGTCTTTCCTTCCCTCTCTTATGCCGACGCTGGATCGCTTGATCTGACCCTTTCGCTTGCCGGTATCTCTTCTGTCGTGATCTTCGTTCTCGCCTATGCGTTGGTGATGAGTGAAGAGATACTGCATATGCGAAAATCTAAGCCCGTGCTGGTGGCCGCTGGGCTTATCTGGGGGATCGTCGCTTGGGTTTATGTGCAAGCGGGTTTGCCGCAAGAGTCGGAAATCGCCTTCCGTGAAACGCTGCTTGAATACGCCGAGCTGTTACTATTTTTGCTGGTTGCGATGACCTACATCAACGCCATGGAAGAGCGGCGGGTATTTGATGCGCTGCGCTCTTGGCTTGTGCGTAAAGGCTTCAGCTATCGCACTTTATTCTGGATTACCGGTGTCATGGCGTTTGGTATTTCAGCCATCGCTAACAATATGACCACCGCCATGCTGATGTGCGCTGTAGTGCTAAAAGTTGCAGAAGGCGATAAGAAGTTTATCGGCCTTTGCTGCGTCAACGTGGTGGTCGCCTCCAATGCGGGTGGTGCCTTCAGCCCATTTGGCGATATCACCACGCTAATGGTATGGCAGGCGGGCCAAATACCGTTTACCGGCTTCTTTGCGCTGCTGATTCCTGCGATCATTAATTTCATGGTGCCTTCAGTGATCATGAATTTCTTCATCGTTAATCGTCAGCCTGCCTCGCTGAAAGAGAACGTCTGGCTCAAGCGTGGCGCGCGGCGGATTATTGCGCTGTTTTTGATCACGGTGGCGATCTCGGTACTGTGTCACTCGGTTCTCTACTTACCACCTGCCATGGGCATGATGTTTGGTTTAGGTCTTCTGCAATTCTTTGGTTACTACCTACGCCGCAGCCTTCCGCGCTCGCTTGAACGTAAGCGGGAGCGCTACTCGCGCCGGGGCGATTGGAAGAAGCTGGAGCAATTGGGTAGCGTCGTGCCGTTTGATATTTTCAGTCGTATTGCGCGTTCGGAGTGGGACACGCTGTTATTCTTTTACGGGGTCGTTATGTGCGTGGGTGGGCTCGGGTTTATGGGTTATCTTAGCCTGCTTTCCGAAACGCTCTACGGTAGCTGGAATCCGGTGTGGGCGAACGTAGTGCTGGGGCTTATTTCAGCAGTAGTCGATAACATTCCGGTAATGTTTGCGGTGCTTTCCATGGCGCCGGATATGTCGGAAGGTAACTGGTTACTGATTACCTTAACCGCCGGCGTGGGGGGTAGTTTGCTTTCCATGGGCTCCGCTGCTGGGGTTGCGCTGATGGGCCAGGCCCGGGGGATCTATACCTTTGCCGTTCACCTTCGTTGGGTACCGGCGATATTGTTGGGCTATGCCGCTAGCATCGGGGCACACCTGTGGATCAATGCTTCTTTGTTCTAGAAAAATTTAGACGACCTGGGCTGCACAGTATCAGGTGAGCAAAACCTAAAACGCCCTTCACCGAGGAATCGGTGAAGGGCGTTGTTATGAATAGGCTAAGATTTTGAACGCTAAAGTTAAAGCGCTACAGGTCGTGGCCGGTAATGACTTGACAAATCTCCGCAAAGCTCTTCGCCCTGGGCACTACACTAATCTCTTTATCTACGGCACTCTGTATTTCGCTTGCTGAGATGAGGCCGCGAATTCTAAGTTCTTGGGTATCGTTTTGTTCAGTGATTAGAAGGTGTTGCTCGGTGAAGGCTTCCATCGATAACACTAAGTCTTCAATCGTCAGTGAGGCCAGTTGGGCGATGGGCATGGCGCTAAGCTTGTGCCACGGGGTCATGATCATTTCCGCCGTTATATCTTCACGAGAGAGATTGCGCTGCTGCATGGCTAAATTAATCCGCCGAGTGCCAATCATTTCTTTTGAAGTAATAATGCCAATACAGTGCGCCTGTTTATCCATAACGAACAGCATACGAACACCGCCGTGGCGCATCTTAAGGTGTGCCTCGTCGATGGGCGTGTCGGCTTTAACGGATTGTGGCATTACCTGTGAAAAGTCGGTAAGCACGGTCATTGCAGGGCTAGTCGGCAGCAGCCGCTTGGGTGCTGGCATGGCCAGTAGTGGCGTTGAGCTTAAATGAATTAATGGCTTCGGTGAAAAATTTACTTGGTTCATCGGGGGACCTCCTTGTGGAGAAAGGGTGAACCGTGGCTATCTGGTTCACTGTGTGACTCCACAGTTGCACGTAATTCTTATCGCAACCTTAAGAGATCTAAAAACGCTGCTTAAGAAGCTAATAAAATGCTATTCCTCTTGAAGTCGCTGCAGATAAATACATACCCGCAACCCGCCATTGGGGGCATCTTCAAGCTGAAGCTTGCCTTTGTGCCGTGTGACCAACCGCTCAACGATCGAAAGCCCTAACCCGGAACCTGCACTGGGGCCTGCACGCTGAAAGCGCTCAACCACTTTTTTGCGTTCGCTGATCGGTATACCTGGGCCTTGATCATCCACCGTTAATTGAAAACCTGATGACGTCGCCGTTAGCGTGATACTGATCGCGCTTTGATGGGGGGAGTGCTGAATGGCATTGCCGACCAGATTTTGTATTAGGGTTTCTATGCCGCCGGGTTCTTCCAGCATTAACCAATCAGTCTGCTCATCTGCATTTAGCAGTAGCTGTTGGTCCCGCTCTGCAGCCAGTGGTGAAAGCTTGGCCAACGTCTCACGTACCTCACTGAGTAGGTTGCTGGTGCGGTACTCAGGCTGCGACTCCTCTTCGGGCTCCAGGCGCGCCAACGTTAATAGCTGGGTAACTAAACGCGTAGAGCGGGCAACGCCGCCGCGAAGATGGCTTAACGCTTCGCGACGATCGTCAGGGTTATCGGCGGTTAAGGCATTCTGTGCGTGTAGATCAAGTACCGCTAGGGGGGTGCGTAGTTCATGGGCGGCATCGGCAATAAAGCGCTTTTCGCGTATCCGCATCAGCCTAATTCGCTCTAATAACCGGTTGAGCGCGCCGGCGATGGTGCCTAACTCCTGAGGCAGCGGGCTAAGGGTTAAGGGCTGTAAATTGTGTGGATCGCGACTTCGAATCTGCTCCGCCATACGCGAAAGCGGGGCCAAGCCCCAGCCAATCGACCACCATAGCAGGGCGGTGAGTAGCGGTAGGCCTATCAGATCGGGCATCAGAGTACGCAGAGCCACTGCTCTTATAACGTCGCCGCGCACATCTTCACGCTCGCTGACGATAATTCGCTGGCTGGAATCAGTGACGTTGAGTACGTATATACGCCATTCGTGCCCGCCAATATGTTGACTAGTAAAGCCGGAAGGGAGCTCTGCCATTGGTGCGACGGGGGCGTTGGCAGAGCGCAGCAGCAGGTGATCCTGTTGCCATAGTTGAAAGGCCAGTTTGCTGTCATCACGGTGTTGTGCAAAGCGCTGGTCGGATTGCACGGCCCGCTCTAACGCGTTTTCCACACTGTTGATCAGCACGCTGCGCGCCTCTTCCGGGATAGGCGCTTGCAGTATGCCCTCGAGTAGACGTGCGTTCTGGGCCAAGCTGGCATCGTATAACGTTTCAATTTCATGGGCTGCATAGCGGTAGCTGATAAAACCAATCACCAGCATACTAATGCCAAACACTAGCAGCGCTAGTCCAAGCGTGCGTTGGCGGATAGAGGTCATGAGTGCTCATCCTGATCGGCTTTATCCATTACGTAACCGATGCCGCGCAGCGTACGAATAAGCTGAGGAAAAAATTTGCGCCGTAGATGGTGCACGTGAACCTCAATCGCGTTGCTCTCTACATCTTCATCCCAGCCATAAACCAAGCGCGTTAATGTATCGCGGGTAAACACGCGCCCCGGGTGACTCATAAACTCTTGTAATAGGGTCAGTTCACGCCGTGACAGTTCAACAGGCTGATGCTGATAGGTGACCCGCATGGTTAGTGGATCCAGCCGTATACCGCGACACTCCAGAGCACTGCTCACTTGATCACTACTGCGTCGCAATAGAGCGCGCAGGCGTGCTTTTAATTCGGCGACTTCAAATGGCTTGGTTAAATAGTCATCGGCCCCCGCGTCTAACCCGTCAATGCGTTCATCGACCGCGTCGCGAGCGGTTAACACGAGAATAGGCACACGATTACCCTGTCGCCGCACAGCCTCAAGTACCTGCATTCCATCCATACGCGGCAGTCCCAAATCGAGAATGACCGCATCAAACGGCTCGCCTTCCTTCAATGTCGCCAAGGCGGTGATACCATCGCTCAAATGATCCACCGTGTAATGTTCGGGTTTTAAGGCTAGGCGAATGCCTGAGGCTAAGCTGGGGTCGTCTTCTACCAACAGAATACGCATGTCGTCGTGGGCTCTCCGCTGGGCTAATGGTCGTCACGTCACTTAAAAGAGTGGCGTGCAAAGGTTTAGGCCGTCAGGATGGTGGTTATAAATTATAGGCCAATAACGTAGCACGCTTTGTTACTCCGCTGAGTTCTGGAGGTGGTTGAACCGCATCGGTACTCCATAGCTGTGTTTATTAGTGTGGAAAGGCGATAACAACAAGTGAAGAGCCAAAATAAGGCATCAATAGTCGCGGTTATATGCAATAGGCGCGCTTAGTAGCATTTTCTTGCGCTTTGCGTTGCCGTTATACTAGCCCTAATTCGCACGTCTTGGCGTCTCGGCTGCGCATCGTCGTTGGTGGCGCTGCCGCGAACAGGGGTTAAGAACAAACGTTTAATGACAATACTAAGAGGTGGTGAGAGTGAAAGCTAAGCTGATCATGAGCGGGCTGGCGGCCCTCGGCATCATGGCGGGCACATCCAGTGTTTATGCCCAAGATGATGCCGCACGTGATGCGATTGCCGAGCGTTTAGCGCCGGTAGGGCAACTCTGTTTACAAGGCGAGGACTGTGGCACCGCAGCGGCACCGGCAGGCGATAGCGCTAGCAGTGGCGGTGATATCGACGGCGAAGGCATTTACGGTAATGTGTGTAGCGCCTGCCACGACTCTGGTGCTGCTGGTGCGCCTATTCGCGGCGATGAAGCGGCCTGGGCCGAGCGAACTGAACAAGGTTTTGCCACGCTGCTAGAGCACTCTATTAACGGTATTGGCGCAATGCCCGCTCGTGGCGGTAACCCCAACCTCTCAGATGAAGAGATGGAAGCGGCAACTGCCTATATGGTTGAGCCGGTTATGGATGTCCCTGAACTGGAAGGTGGCGACGAGGCAACGGCTGAAGACGAAGAAGCCACTGATGAAGCCGCTACTGCAGAGACAGCGGCCTCTGAAGATGAAGCGGCTAGCGAAGAAGAAACCGCTGCTAATGATGACGCTGCCGGTGGAGAAGACGCGGCGGCTAGTGAAGACGAGAGTGGTGGTAGCGATTTAGATGGTGCATCACTCTATGCAAGCTCTGGCTGTGCAGCATGCCACGATAGCGGCGTTGCAGGAGCACCGGCGATGGGCGATGCGGATGCCTGGGCTGAGCGTTTAGAAAAAGGTGCTGATGAGCTCTACGCCAGCGCCATTAACGGCATCGGTGCCATGCCCGCGAAAGGCGGTAACCCTAACCTTTCAGATGAAAAAGTCGTGGCGATTGTCGATCACATGATGGCTGAAGCTGAATAAGTCAAAACCTTATTTGCTCAGCTAATAGAGATGTTGAACTATCTTATCCACAGGGAGTTTTTACTGGCACCCTGTGGATACTATTTTTTATAGCCTCAGTTCTGCCCTTTATCCCAATAGCGAACGCAGCCCCGCAATGGCATCTTTGCCGCGGGCCTGTTTCTTATCCGGATCCTCTTTATCCGCACGACCTTCCCACTCCAAATCCCCCCCAGGCAGTTCGTCCAAAAAACGGCTCGGCTGGCAGTCCATCAGTTCACCGTAGGCTTTACGCTGGCGGGCGAGCGTCAGCGTTAGCGTGCGCCGCGCCCGGGTAATGCCCACATAGGCCAAGCGTCGCTCCTCCTCCACGGTGCCTACTTCAATGGCGTTGCGGTGAGGCAGTAGGTCTTCCTCAAGTCCCATCAAATAAACGTGGGGGAACTCGAGACCTTTAGAGGCGTGCATGGTGAGCAGCTGCACTCTATCCGAGTCATCCTCTTCCGCCTGCTGTTCCAGAATATCGCGCAGTACCAGGCGTGAAATCGCCGCTTCCACACCGTCGGTTTCCGTATCGGTGGAGTCAGTATCGTCTTCTGGTTCGCGGTTAAGCGATTTTTCTAACTGATCGATCAAAATCCACACATTGGCCATACGCCGTTCAGCAACGGTGGGCGCGCTGGCGTTTTGGTACAGCCAGGCCTCGTAATCCATATCCCGCAGCATGTCGCGTATGGCGGCAATCGCATCGCCCTGATCCATGCGCTTGCGCACGCCGTCGATAAAATGGGTAAAGCGGCTTAAGCGCTCAGTCGCTCGGGTTGGCAATACTTGCTCTAATCCAAGTTCGTGGCAGGCGGCAAACAGTGAAATTGAGCGCTCAGTCGCATAGTTGGCAAGCTTTTCGACGGTGCCGGGGCCCACTTCCCTGCGCGGCACGTTCACTATGCGCAAAAAGGCGTTGTCGTCGGCGGGGTTAATCAGCAGACGCAGGTAAGCCATGGTGTCTTTAATCTCGTTGCGCGAGAAAAACGACGTACCGCCGGAGAGCTTGTAAGGAATCTGATAGTGCTGCAGCTTGAGCTCTAACAGTCGCGCCTGGAAGTTGCCGCGATAAAGCACCGCAAAGTCGCGCCACTCGGACTTTTCCTTGATCCGCCGGGTGAGCATTTCGCTGGCCACCCGCTCGGACTCCGCCTCTTCGTGACGATTGACGATCACCCGGATGGGCGCGCCGTCGCCCATATCGGACCACAGCGTTTTCTCATAGACGTGGGGGTTATTGGCGATCAGCGTGTTGGCGGCGCGCAATATGGTGGCAGTAGAGCGGTAGTTCTGCTCCAGCTTGATCACTTTCAGGCGCGGAAAATCTTCCCCCAGGGTAATCAGGTTTTCAGGCCGCGCGCCACGCCAGGCGTAAATCGACTGGTCATCGTCACCCACCACGGTAAAGGTGGAGCGCTCCGCCATCAGCAGCTTCACCAGCAGGTACTGGGAAACGTTGGTGTCCTGATACTCATCCACCAGCATATAGTGGATTTTGCGCCGCCAGCGCTCTAGCGCCTCAGTATCATTTTGTAGCAATACCACGGGTAGCAGAATCAGATCGTCAAAATCCACCGCGTTGTAAGCTTTTAAGTGGCGCACGTAGGCTTCGTATACCCGAGCGGCGAAGTGCTCATCGTCATCCGAGGCAAACGAAAGCGCATCGCTGGGCAGTACTAAATCGTTCTTCCAGGTGGAGATTTTGCTCTGCACGGCGTTGATCTGCTCGGCATCCACCTGGGCGTCTTTGTTCATCAAATCCCGCAGCAGCGCCTTGGCGTCTTCCGGATCAAACAGCGAAAAGCCCGGCTTGTAGCCAAGGGTTTTAAGCTCGCCGCGGATAATATTCAGCCCTAAGGTGTGGAAGGTGGAGACCGTCAGCCCGTGGCCCTCTTTGCCGTGGAGCATCTGGCCGACGCGCTCTTTCATCTCCCTGGCGGCTTTGTTGGTAAAGGTCACTGCGGCGATCCTGCGTGCGCTCATTCCACACTCTTGAACCAGGTAGGCAATTTTGGTGGTAATCACGCTGGTTTTACCCGAACCTGCGCCCGCTAATACCAGGCAAGGGCCATCGATATAGCGCACCGCTTCCTGCTGGCGCGGGTTTAGCCCTTTAATGCGGCTAAGAATGCTCTTGGGCGTGGCAGGCGTCATGGCGTGGGTGATCCTCTGCGAGTGTTGCTAGTCGGTTTCAAGTACGGTTTCAAGTACAATCAGCCGCTTGGCGAATGCATGATAAACAGGCAGGTGGCGATGTTTGAAGTAGCGCTTTTTGAACCGCGTATGGCGCCCAATACGGGCAATATCATGCGCTTGGTAGCCAATAACGGCTGTCGTTTGCACCTGATTGAACCGCTGGGCTTCGACCTGGAAGAGAAAAAACTGCGTCGCGCCGGGCTCGATTATCGCGACTTGGCCAACGTCACTCGCCACGCGGATTTTAGTGCCTTTCAACAGGCGATGCAGGGGCGGCGCATCTGGGCAATCACCACTAAAGGTACGCGCAGCTACAGCGATGCCGACTTCGCCCCCGGCGATGTGCTGCTGTTTGGCTCGGAAACCGCCGGGCTTTCACCCCAGGTGCATGAAGCGCTCCCAGCAGAGCACAAACTGCGCCTGCCCATGCAGCCCAACAACCGTAGCTTGAACCTCTCCAACGCTGTGGCTATTGTGAGCTACGAGGCGTGGCGCCAGCAAGGTTTTGCTGGCGCAGGTTCGATCTAATCAGTTAGCAATCCCGTAGCGGTCTCGATACGCCCTGATCGCTTCGGCATAGGCGAGCATTTCGCCACCGGCATGCTCTTCAAGGTAAGTGAGCACTTGCTCTAAGGTGACGATACTGACCACCGGCATACCGTACTGGGCCTGTACTTCCTGAATGGCGCTCTGCTCGCCCTGACCGCGCTCCTGACGATCTAGGGCGATAATAACGCCCGCGGCGCGGGCACCGCTCTGTTCAATCAATGTCATCACTTCGCGAATCGCGGTGCCCGCAGTGATGACGTCATCAATAATCAGAATATCGCCAGAAAGCGGTGCACCAACAATATTGCCGCCTTCACCGTGGGTTTTGGCCTCTTTGCGGTTAAAGGCGTAGGGCATATCCCGGTCGTGATGGTCGGCCAAGGCCGCCGCCGTGACAGCTGCCAGCGGAATGCCCTTGTACGCCGGGCCAAACAGCACATCGGCATTTAAGTCGCTATCGACAATCGCCTGAGCGTAAAAACGCCCGAGCTTGGCCAGTGCGCGCCCGGTTTGAAACAGCCCGGCGTTGAAAAAGTAGGGGCTAACGCGGCCAGATTTCAGCGTAAACTCGCCAAACTTAAGCACGCCTTGCTCAATGGCAAAGGCAATGAAATCGCGCTGGTAGGGTTGTAGAGTGGTGGCCACGGCTTTCCTCACTAGGCGGTAGGTTTAAATCTGTACAAAAGCAACAATATAAGCAGGGTAAATAGCAAGTTTTAGTCGCTGCCTTTACCCAAACGTCTAAACGTCGGGTATCATACAGCAGCGACGCAAAAGGGACGATTTATGAAAATTGCCAGCATCAATGTCAATGGTATTCGTGATGCCGTCGATCGTGGCTTCCTGGACTGGCTGGCTCAGCAGGATGTCGACGTAGTCTGCGTGCAGAACATCAAGGCAAAAAGTTTTGAACTGGGTGACCACATTCTGTATCCGGAAGGCTATGAAGGCTACTTCCTGGATGCTGAAGAGGATGGTTTCTCCGGTGTGGCACTCTATTGCCGAAAAATTCCCAAGGCGATTATGTATGGCCTTGGGTTTCCTCAGTGTGACCATGAAGGACGTTTTCTGCAGGCGGATTATGAACGCTTCAGTATCGTCTCCTTCCTGATGCCTGACGGAAGTGATCAAAAAGCTAAGCAGTCCTTTATGGACCAGTATCAAGAGTACCTGACGAAGATGTCGCGCAAACGCCGCGAATACATCCTCTGCGGTACTTGGCATATTGCTCATAAAACCGTCGACTTGGCTAACTGGTCGGACAACCAGCTCACGTCGGGCTTCCGCCCGGAAGAGCGCGCCTGGATGGATCAGGTGCTTGGCCCCACCGGGTTTATCGATACCTTCCGCGAAATCAATCGCGATGCAGGTGAATATACCTGGTGGCCGAAGCTCGACCAAGACGTACCCCGTGAGCGCCAGGAAGGCTGGCGGATCGACTATCAATTAGTCGGCCCCAATTTCCGCCGCCACGTGGTCGACGCGTGGATTGATTACGATGCGACCTTCTCCGAGTTCGCACCGCTGATCATTGAGTACGACCTAGCGCTGTAGGCGTTAGACAACGCACTTTTCCCGCGTCGCCCGTCACCCTTGCTGATTAGCCGGGGTGACAAACAACAGGCCAGCATTTAGCTGGCCTGTTGTTTTTATGCTTTACTCCTCACGCCTCACCTTCATTACTCGCGAATACCCAGCGCTTCGCGCTGTTTCTCACGCAGTTCATCACCGGCTTTTTCAGCCAGATCAAGCATCGCGTTCAACTCGGTGCGAGTAAACGCACCTGCCTCGGCGGTACCCTGTACTTCGATCAGCTCGCCGCTTTCGGTCATCACCACGTTCAGGTCAGTATCGGCTTTGCTGTCTTCCGGGTAGTCCAGATCCAGCACCGGCACGCCTTTATAAATGCCTACGGAAATGGCGCTTACCAACTGCTTGAAGGGGTCGCTTTTAATTTTCTTCTCACGCTGCAGATAACGGATCGCATCCATTAGCGCCACGCAGCCACCGGTAATCGCCGCGGTGCGAGTACCACCATCGGCCTGAATCACATCGCAATCCACGGTAATAGTGAACTCACCCAGCTTCTTCAAATTAACCGCGGCGCGCAGGCTGCGGCCAATCAAGCGCTGAATTTCCAGCGTTCGACCGCCTTGCTTGCCCTGGGTTGCTTCGCGGTTGCTGCGCGAGTGCGTCGCGCGGGGCAGCATGCCGTACTCTGCGGTTACCCAGCCCTGATTTTTGCCGCGCAGCCAGCGCGGTACAGTGGCTTCTACACTGGCATTACACAGCACTTTGGTATCGCCAAACTCCACCAGTACCGAGCCTTCCGCATGGCGGGTGTAATCGCGGGTTATGCGAATATCACGCAACTGGTCGGCCTCGCGACCGCTGGGGCGCACAACATCAGGACGCTTAGCACTGCTCACAAATAGTACCTCTCAATAAACACGTAACTAGGAAAAGCCCTCCATTGTACACGTCTAGGCGTGCGCTGATTGGCCTATCGGGTAGACTGGTGGCAATGCTTTATAAACCGCTATTTATTAATAGGATAAACAATGGCCGCTTCCAGCCGCGTACACAGCATGACCGCTTTTGCCCGCACCGAGCAGGCTGCGCCTTTCGGTACCCTTCAGGTGGAAATTCGCTCGGTGAATCAGCGCTACTTAGAGCCGCATTTTCGCCTACATGAAAGCCTGCGCGATTTAGAGCCGATCCTGCGCGAAGCGCTGCGCACCCGTTTGGCCCGCGGCAAAGTCGAGTGCAGCGTTCGCTTTGAGAGCGCCGAAACCACTCAGACCCCCGCCGTTAATAGCGTTCGCTTAGCCGCCATTGCAGATGCGCTAAGTGCCATTCAGCAGCAGGTGCCCAGCGCCGTTTCACCGACAACTCTGGAGCTATTCAATCAGCCCGGCGTGATGGAAACCCGGCACTTCGATCAAGACGCCATCAAAGCCGCCGCCAAGGCGCTGTTTGACCAAGCGCTGGATGAGCTGATTGACGCCCGGGCCCGAGAAGGCGACAAGCTCGCCGAGATGATCACCACCCGCCTAACGGCCGTTAGCGAGCAGGTGGCCACCGTACGCAGCCTGCTACCGCAGATTTTAGAGCGCCAGCGAGCGCAGCTCTTAGAGCGTTTGGAGATCGCCAAAACCGAACTCGACCCACAACGCCTGGAAGCCGAACTGGTGCTCGTGGCGCAAAAAGCTGACGTAGATGAAGAGCTGGATCGCCTAACGGCGCATATCGAAGAAGTCAGCCACCAGCTTGCCCAGAAAGGCCCCAAAGGCCGCCGTTTGGACTTTCTAATGCAGGAACTCAACCGAGAAGCCAACACGCTTTCATCAAAATCCGTGGTGGCTGAGACGACCCGTTGCGCGGTGGAGCTGAAGGTGCTGATCGAGCAGATGCGGGAGCAGATTCAGAATATTGAGTGATGTTCATGATGATTTCTTTAGTTCTATAAATTACTGTTTATAAATATTTTATTGCAATTTTTTCCTACGCCAGTCTGCCAATATCCAGTGTAGTGGGCAATGGCAGTCAGCTCGACCTTATCGACTTCATCCTGGAAAAAGAGAATTATTCTTTGTCATACTTTTCGCTCAGCTTATATGCTACCGCCAGCGATTCAGCCGTTTACGACCTTAACGGCGGTATCTCGCAGCAAGTAGTTGTGAAGCACCTCAGTGAACGCGTTATACTTTATTCAACCAAAAAGCCAGCCCAACTTGGGCATTTTTTCACAGACGCATCCGGTAACTTATGGCGACGGCAGAGCAAATCAAAGCTTTATTGAAGAGCCACGCTGATCACGATGATCAGCGGTTCTACTCTATTGCCCTGCAAGTCGCGGCCAAAGAGGCTCGCAAAGGCCACCACAAATTGGCCAGCGAACTCAAGGAAACCATCGAGCGTTCACAGAAATCGTCCCAAAGCCTTAGCGTTACGCCTTCAAAGCCGACCCCCCTCGCCCAGCATCCCAAGGGCGATTTGAAAGGGCTTCTGGAGCTGACGCACTCCACCGCTCGCAAAAATGAGCTAGTGCTGTCGAGTGAGGTGAGTGAACGGCTGGATAAGGTGCTACTTGAGCAACGGCAAAAAAGCCGCTTGGCTCAGTTTGGCCTTTCTCCAAGGCGTAAACTGTTATTTACTGGCTCTCCGGGCACGGGTAAAACCCTATCGGCCGCTGTATTGGCTTCAGAGCTGAAGCTTCCGCTTTACACCATCGTTCTGGACAACTTGATCACCCGCTTTATGGGAGAGACCGCAGCGAAGCTTCGGTTGATTTTTGATCACATCAAGCAAACGCGAGCGGTATACCTGTTTGACGAATTTGACGCTATCGGCACCCAGCGGGGCGCGACAAACGACGTCGGAGAGATACGCCGTGTGTTGAACTCGTTTCTCATGTTTGTCGAGCAGGACACCTCTGAAAGCATCATTTTGGCAGCGACCAATCACCCAGAGCTTTTGGATAAAGCGCTTTACCGGCGTTTTGACGACATTATTCAGTTCGAAAAACCGGGTCAGGCGCAAATCAAGCAGCTGATTGAAAATCGCCTCTCAGCTTTTGAGACAGGCAACCTCGGCTGGGAAGAAATCACCCAGGCAGCATTCGGGTTAAGTTCAGCTGACGTCACCCGCGCCTGTGAAGATGCTGCTAAAGAGGCGGTCTTGCACCATGATGCCAAAATCACCACTGCAATGATTACCAAGGCTGTGCAACGCCGACAAAACGGAAAACAATAAGGGTGCTTCATGGCGGATCAGAAACCGCATTTACTGTTAAGCGGTATTGGCCGCAACGAAGATTTTCAGTCCCGTAATCAAGTTAGAGGTGTCGGTGTTCCCCGTAGAGACCGTCATACGCACGGTATCGCTTTAAGGCAGCAATACGCCGATGCACTTGCTAGGCATCAGACTCGCCAATCTGAGCCCCTGGTTCCCATTACTGACGAAACGGGTATTTACGTTGAAATCGTAGGGTTTGCGGATGTCGAGCTTCCACTTGATAAGCTCGATAACCGTGCTTTTAAGCTTCGGTCGTGCCGTAAAGTGGGTGGGAGAGAAGTAGCAACGGTATTTATTCCCGACCCTCAGCGAGACGCTTTTCAAAAAAAGGTTCATGAGTATCTCAACAAAGATAGAGCGAAGGGAAAGCCTGCTAATCAAGCCCTTATCGACAGTATCGCTGAAATCAAGCTGGCAGATTTGCGTTCCTTCTGGACAGATGACCTAGCGCTATTCCCCGAAGTGACTGATCAGCCCGTGTGGTGGGAGCTATGGTTGAAAAAGCGGGCTACAGCTCTATCCGCTAGAGAAGTTGCTGAGCAGCTTGCGGAGCGGCTTAACGCTGAGCTAAGCAACACCTCAATTAGCTTCTTCGATAATTTTGTTATCCTCATCAAAGCGTCCGTTGAACAGCTTGAGTCAGCACCCGAACTTATTGCCAACCTTGAAGAGTTGCGTCGCGCCAAGCAAACCCCTAATGCGTTCATTTCCATGCCTGCCAAAGAGCAACACGAGTGGGCTAGTGAGCTAGCAGATCGGATACGGCTAGACGAAAATACCACCACGGCTATTACGGTGCTGGATACAGGGATAAATTACCACCATCCACTGTTAAGCCAAGTGACTACGCAGCAATTAGCACAAGCGTGGGAGCCCAGGTGGCCTCCCTATGATGACTACCAGCCTACCTACCCCCTTGCGCCCTATAATGATCATGGCTCCAGGCAAGCGGGGCTGGCAGCGCTAGGCGAGCTAGATAAGTCGTTACTCGCTACCCACGAAATTTGGCTCGCTTACAGAATTGAGTCTGGACGCATACTGCCACCAGCTGGCAATAACGATCCTGAACTTTACGGTGCTATTACCGTAGGTACCGCTGCGAAGCTTGAAATTAACAACCCCGAATTTTCCCGAGTTTATTCTCTGGCTGTTACCTCGCCTGCTGACTCAATCAGTGGGCAGCCTTCGTCCTGGTCTGCTGAAATTGATCAGTTCGCCTTTGGCCTGGAAGACGACTTACAGCGGCTGTTTGTGATTTCGGCTGGTAACAACCAGGCGTTATACGCGACGGTGGATTACTGGGATCAGGTACACCTCGCAGACATAGAAGACCCGGCCCAAGCATGGAACGCCTTAACAGTAGGTGCTTATACAGAAAAAACAATCAATGACGACCCAAGCTTTGCAGGCTGGGCACCCTTTGCTAAATCAGGGGATGTTGCTCCCGCTAGTCGGTCATCAGTTAATTGGGGCTGGAAAAAACAAGCGCCTTATAAACCAGATGTGGTGGCAGAAGGCGGAAACCGGTTGCTCTCGCCTGACGGCACGGAAGTGTCGGATGCTGACGTGGTATCGCTATTAACAACCTCAGGCAGAACGAGCGGGCAGTTATTTGAAACCACCAAGGATACCAGCGCTGCCTGTGCCCTGGTTTCCAGGCAAGCCGCGCTTTTAATGAAGGAATACCCTGGTTACTGGCCGGAAACAATACGTGGGCTAGTTGTTCATTCAGCTGAATGGACTTCAAGGATGCAAAAACGCTTTGAGGAGTTACGCAGAGATCAATCGTATACAAATGCCACC
This sequence comes from Halomonas sp. SpR8, assembly GCF_031010195.1. GTDB lineage: Bacteria > Pseudomonadota > Gammaproteobacteria > Pseudomonadales > Halomonadaceae > Vreelandella. Next base: position 84,994 of record NZ_JAUAMC010000010.1, read on the forward strand.
AAAGTGATGCTTAGATGCGTGGGACACGGTGTGCCAAGCTTGGAGCGTGCAAGGTATAGCGCGAACCATGCCTTGACGCTGATTGTTCAGGATACCCTGCAGCCCTTTAACAAGCCGAGTGCCAAGGCTTCTGACGATCCCAAGCTGAATGAGATGCAGCTTTACCAGTTGCCTTGGCCTGTTGAAGAGTTACGCAAACTGCCGCCAGAATTGAATATTAAATTACGCGTGACGCTTTCGTACTTTATTGAGCCGAATCCGGGCCGTAGAGGCTACCGCCAGCGCTATAGTTATCAATCCCACGGGCTGCGTTTCAATGTCATTCGCCCTGGCCAGCCGTTAGAAAACTTTCGTGCTGCGATTAATCGTGTAGCTAACGACGCTGTAGAGGACTACCAAGGTGTCGAAGGTGATAGCAGTGGTTGGTTATTAGGCCCCCAGATTAGAACACGCGGCTCGCTTCACTCCGATACATGGACAGGTTCAGCGGCGGATCTAGCCGATATGCACACGCTGGCGGTCTATCCCGTGGGTGGCTGGTGGAAATACCGTGCAGGGGAAGAGCGTTGGCAAAACCGTGTTCGCTTTAGCCTGATCGTCAGCATTGACGTGCCGGATAGCGAAGTAGATATCTACTCCGAGGTCGAGAACCTGATTGAAACCAAAGTGGAAGTAGATATCTGAATAAACCCTATCTCCGTAAACGGTGCATCAGCAGTCGCCCCCATCTATCTGGGCAGGAATCAAGGAACGCACGGAAGTTGCGCGCGTCTGCGCGTCATTATTGGACTGATCTCCCGAAAACAGCTGCAGCTCAGGGTCAATCTGTACAGCAAACGGAAAGTCGAGCCACGTCGTTGGGTACGAGAAACGGTACACTTCTCGCTGCCCCAGACTAAATCTACTTCCAGCCTCCTGAGCAACTCAGGCTGCTGCGAGGCAAACCAATCAGCATAGACCCATATCGATTACTCATGATGAATGCCTGCCTTCAGAGGTAGAGCGATAAACCAATTGTGGCAGTACTACAGCGAAGCCGGTGATGGGATAGAAGATATTGCCTATCCGACCCTGCGTGATAGGATGCGTCGCGCAGAGAAACGCGATCAAAACGAAGGTGGAAACGAGTGATATGAGAACAGGGGTTGATGGCTTTCAAGGCCAGCGGTTGAGCCAACTGCGCATGGCCCAAAATCTGACCCTCGCGGAGTTGGGAGAGCTAGTAGGTCGCTCTTCCAGTACGGTTTCGGCCTGGGAAAAAGGCACCCAGCTACCTGAGGTCGAGTCATTTGATCGTCTTTGCAACGTGTTTCACGTCTCTCGCATGTGGTTTTTGAAGCCTGTTCCTCCTGTTATTCAGGAAAGCCAGCGACCTTACTTTTTCCGTTCACAAGCCTCTGTTCACAAGCAGGCACGTGAAAGGTCACAACTCTATTTAGCGTGGCTGCAAGAAATCTCTGACTTCTTCCAGGAGGCGATGGAGTGGCCAGAAGTCAATGTGCCGATGCTGGACGCTAACGACTGCCGATTGATCAGCGATGAGGAAATTGAAGACATCGCCAGAGAGTGCCGTGAAGCTTGGAAGTTGGGTTCTGCACCAATCCCAAACGTGATTCAAGTAATGGAAAATGCGGGGATTATTTGCACTCGCGCCACCCTGGGGCACGTCAAAATGGACGGTGTTTCTCATGTCTCCGTTTTGGATGGTCGCCCCTATGTGTTGATCGCTGAAGACAAAGCAAATGCCATTCGTAACCGCTTTGATGCCGCGCATGAGCTTGGGCACGTAGTGCTGCACTCCAAAATACCGGCAGCGCAATACACTAAAAAAGAGCTGTATGACCTGTTAGAAGGGCAGGCACACCGCTTTGCCAGCGCTTTCTTAATGCCGCCCGAGAGCTTTGCTCAAGAGGTTGTCTGGCCAACGCTGGATAACCTGCTTTCGCTTAAGTCGCGCTGGAAAGTCTCGGTGGCGTCGATGATCGTTCGCTGCCGAGATTTATCGCTGCTGACTGAGCAGTTAGAGCTAAGGCTGTGGAAAGGGCGCTCGGCTCGTAAATGGACGAAAGGTGAGCCAGGTGATGATGTCCTGGCTTTCGAGCAACCCAAGCTGATGATGCGCGGCGCGCACCTCTTGGTAGATAACGGCATCTTTGAACGCACTGAGCTGGTTCACCAGATTGGCCTGCCGCCAGAGACGATTGAAATGCTGTGTAATTTACGCCCAGGTTACCTAAGTGTTCAGCCTGACACTGCAGACAACGTAGTGCCTCTCAAGCTCAAGCGTGATACGGCAAGGTCCGGCCGGGCGAGGCGAGCGGATGTGTTGCCATTCCCGCAGTAAGATGATCGTAGCTACTCGAAGAGGCGGCATTGCAGGTGTCCAATAGAGTTTCGCCCTGAGCGTTTATGCCGTTTCTTGGGCAAGTAGCTCCTTAGCATCGGAAAAGTACTTCTTACCTGCCCATATATCGGTACTGCCTACTACGTATACACGCTTTTTGGCGCGTGTCACGGCTACATTCAGCAAATTGGGCTTGCTGGATGCCCACTCTGCGGCGCCAGGTGCTTCCTCGGAGAGCCCCAGTACCATGATGACGTTATCTTCCTCCTTGCCCTGGAAGGTATGCACCGTACCCACGCGCTCTTTCAGCCACTCCCTTAGCGCGCCATGGCCGCCGAAAGCATCGGCATCAAGATTTTTGGATAAGTGGTCTTGAAGACCTCGGGCAACCGCTTTGAATGGGGAGATGATGTAGACGCTGGGCAGTTCATTTTTATCTTTAATATGCCGATTTAACATGCGCGCGACCCGCTCTGCTTGGGTGGGTACAAAGTGCTTGCCTTGAACGTTGCCCTCAACATCAAACCAGCGACTGTCGCCTGGGCCGGGCGATAGACTGTCATTGCCGTGAAGCATTTTGTCGTTATAGGCGATGCGGTTGGCAATACTAAACATCGGCTCATCGCAGCGCCGGTGTACGCGCAGCGGGCTGCCTACCCAGAACTCTTCAGATATCTCATTAGTGCCATAAGGGTTGGCACGATCTGCCACGACTTGAACTGACGACACCGTGGGCGACCACTTGTACCAGTCACGGTCAAATTCGCCCTTCGCCATCGCTTCGACTAGGCCCGCTGGTACGGTAAACACCGGCTCGATCTGGAGTGGGTCGCCTACCACCACGGCGCGCTTGGCTCGCCATAGTGCCCCAACCGCCTGTTGCGGCGTTGCTTGCCCCGCTTCATCGATAAACAGCCAGCCTATCTCACCTTCATTGAGGGCTTTAAATTGATTGGCCACCGAAGCAAAAGTCGACGACACCACCGGCACGATCATGAAAAGCATCTGCCACACGGCTTTGGCCGCCTCGCGATCCTTAACGCCGCCGTTGAGTACCGGCATTAGCGATTTCAACGTTGGCCAAAGCTTGTTACCACCATCATAGGCGGCAACGAGCCAAGCTTCGTGTAGCTCAAATGCTCGTGCTGTTAGCTGCGCACGGGCTTGGTTTAATACGTAGCAGTGACCAAACGAGATGCGTTGCACGTCGGGGACTTCCAAATCCTGCGTGTCATCCGCTAACCGTACGTCGCGGTACTGCTCTTTCAGCGGGGCGCACTCGCGATGTTCTGTCGCCCGGCGGCGTTCCAATGAATCAAGACGCTGCTGGCTTACGGCCAACTGTTGTTCGGCTCGCTGTACACGCTGCTTGATCTGCTTAATGCGTTCTCGGTTCGCGCAGTAGCCGTTTAGCGGCCATAAGGGCACGCGCTTGGCCTGCCGGTTGCTCAACCAAAGCGATAAGCGGGCGGCGATGCCTTTATGAAAGTGGGTTTGGCGTTGGGCTGCTTTGGTTTCCGCTTCTAGCCGGTGTAAAGCCTGCAAGCGTTTAAGGTCGGCTTGAATGGCCTTAACGCCTTTTGACGCCTCTTGGAAAGCACGCTGCGCTGCACGGAAATCCTGTTGGGTATCCCGCCCTTCGGCACGTGCCTTGAGCGTAGGCACTAACGTTGAGTAGTTCGCCGCTTCGCCTTCCGCCACGCATTGATCAATCTTCTTGAAAAAGACGCGCTCGCCAAACGTATTGCGATTGCGCTTCTTGCCCAGTGATGTGGCGATCAGTCCCCAGCAATCTTTCTCCGGCGGAAGTGTTTTAACATACAACTCAGTCCCCGCTTTTTGCGTGTGGGGGGCTGCAAGCTTCTGTCCCACCGGCTTCAAAAAGGCTAAGTCCCGATATGCCTCGCCCAACGCCTTGGTTTGCGGCAATTCTCGCGTAACGTTCTCCACCGCCGCGTTATTGCTGGAAGCCACCACCATTTCGAAGCCGGTCAACTCGGGGATCAGCGTTTTAATAATGGTATCGCCATCAATGTTGGCATGCAGATTCTCGCCGAACGCTGCCTCTGGTGACGAAAGCGAGGCCAGTACCTCGGCACGCTTGACCATGTTACGGGCGACCAGATCGCGCAGCATGGTAGTCTTGCCGGTGCCAGGTGGGCCGTTAACGGAGTAGAGCCCGGTCTTTGCCAGCGTGTCATCGATAGTGTTGATGGCGAACTGTTGCATCAGGCTCATCGAATGCTCGTCTTTATCCGGCCAACGGCCATCAGGCATGCGCTCGGGAGCCAATGTGCGCATCAGCAGCTCACGTCCTTCTGGCCGCAGCAGGTCTGGGTGGCGCTGGCTCTCCCCTGTCAGATAGCACGCCAGGGGCGAACCGGGTGCGAGCCCCTGAGTCTTCATATGTTTCATGACCGCTTCCAGGTCACGAATAAAGAAACTGTTGAGAACGGCGATCTCGTTGATCGACACCGTTGTGTCGTCAGGCTCGGCTGACGCTTCTGCAGCAATGGCAGCGTCGTGAGTTGGCGTTTCCAGCCGATGGGTAAGATCGCCCAGTGCAGACCACTCTAAAACCTCGCTCTGGGGCGGGTCTTCGGTGACGTTCTTGGTGGATGAAAACAGCTGCACGACTAACGCTGGCGACTCGCTTTCCGGCTCAAAGGCAGTCCAGCTCTGCATCGCCTTGAGTATTTCGATCAGTTCGAACGTAGTGAGTTTGGGCGGTAGACCGTGCTCGCGTTTGAGGTTATCGGCCACGGTGAGAATCGTGGTTAGTCGCTCGCGAAACAGCTCAGTTGCCGTTTCAAACGCATCCAGCGTGGCATCATCCAGCGTGCCTTGCTGCAATGCGCCTAGCATCCAGGGGGCGGTAGATATCTCAAAGCTTTCTTGATCGATGCGGCCATCTTCCTTAACCTCTACGCTCATCGAGCAGGTCAGCCCCTCATCGCGGCTGCGCTCCACCCAGGCGTCGGTTTTCTCCGGGTACGCTTCACGGGCAACGCGGAAAATTTCGCTGCGCGCAAACACGCCCAGGTAGAGTCTGAAGCGATACGCTTTCCCGGGCCAGTAATCCTTACCTGCACGCCTAATCATCTCCGCGTCCAGCCACGGCACACAGTCCGGCGTTTCCAGCAGCTCGTCGCTGCGATAGTGAATTGAGCCTTTGCCGTGATCGATATCCTTGAGCTCGGCGGATTCGAAAAACTCGACCTTGTGCCAGAACGAAAGTATGCGCTCGGCCTGCGTAGTTGAAGCCGTAGAGTGGGACGTCATGTCGTGGCCTTCTTCCTTGTCCGTTTTGCTGGCGTTTTCGCCGCCCGTTCTGCTTTGATCCTTTCCAGTAGGGCGGAGGCAGAGTTCTCGCCGCTGATTAGTTCAGGGTTATCTTTACGCCACTGCTCGGTGAGTTCGCCGCGGAAGGCTTTGGCGAGGATGGATTGGGTGAGGTTATTGACCCGCGCCAATGCCTGATTGACCTGATGCTCGATGTGGTCGGCGTGGGCGAAGAGCTGGTCAACGCGGCGGACGATTTCGGTTTGTTCTTCTATTGGAGGTATCCTGAGAGGATATTTTTTCAGAGCCTTGCCAGTTAAATGCTTGATTGTTGTGCCGGTAAATAGCTGTTCTAAAGTCAAACTGTCAGCATCATGCTTCAGGTTGAAGGCGAGCCATTCGGGAATTAAAAATTCCGAAACTCTGGCGCGATGAATGGCTTTTTGAAAGACAATTTTCTCGTTAACACGCCCATCCCAAATGGCACATCTTCCGGGCTCTCCCCCTTCACAGATCAAGACATCACCAGGTCTGATAGTGAGCTCAGTTCTCTCGGCCTCTGATACCAGAATTTCCTGAGCTTCAGATAGATTGAAATCGAACCAACGCACATTGATATTGCCAAGGTACTTGGTTGGGATACCTCTGTTCTTGTCTTTATCAAGCATTTTTCCAAGCCGACTCTCGACTAGATCAGAGTAGTGCTTAACGCTCCAACTTCCGGGAATAGGCGGCCATTTCCAGTCAACTGCATTTGGATAAATGTAAGAATCAGAGTTCGAACGCCACTCCGCCGTCAATCGCCCACTCACCGCCGCTGCCAGGACAGACTGGCGGAAGCGTTTGAGGATTTGCGGGATGCGCTCAAGGCGGACTTTGGTGTTTTCCACCTGGGCCAGCAGGGTGTCGAGTTTGTCGGCAATGACTTTTTGTTCGGCGAGGGGGGGGAGCAAAAAATCAAATGTTTCTAGGTCACTCTTATTGAAACCATTTTGTGCTGAACGAGAAAGCAGGCGAAGCGCTCCCTGGAAATGCTCTGAATTCAGATAACCATGTAGAAACCTGGAATCTATAAAAGAAGGCGTAATTACTTTTGCCAAAGCTACGTTGTAAGCGCCCTCCATTCCAGTGCAAATTCGGCCCAAAGATGCACCGTATCGACCAATCAAGAGGTCATTTTTTTTGCATTTCTTAAGTTTCGGCGTGTCCGGGATATATGTGGGAACGGGTTTTTTCCCAAAGTCTCGAATCTGCAAAAGCCTTATGTAGCCAACGCAGGCCTCATCAATAAACTGAGATTTTGGCGGCTGAGTTCCTCCTTGTATATCGAGAACTTCAGTGAATTTTAGATATAGCCACTCAGCAGGTTTTTTGTGATCGGCCATTACTTAACCTCACCCAACACTTCCTGCAAAAGCACGCGAGCCCCATCAGCTTCTTCCTCAGCGCCCAATTCCCGCATCAAGCTATCAAGCTCACCCATCGCCTGAACTAGCTCGCTCATAGCCTCATCCGCCAGCACGCTGGGTTCCGGCAGGTTGGCGGCATCCACGCTGTCGCTGTCTTTTAGCCAGCTGATATCCAGCGAGTCGCTCTTAGTGTCGCGAATCCACTCTCGCGAGAAACAGCGCCAGCGGGATTTGGAAAGGCGGTCGTCGGTTACGCCCTGGTTTTCTTCCGTAGCTTCAAGATCAACGGCGATCTCTTCGGCGTTGAACGACCACTCTCCTTCTTGGCGTTTACTTTGGCCGTTAGAGTTATCGCCAAACGCCGCTTCGAATGGCTTCAGATGCGGCTCACCAAAGGGCGTGCGCTTACCAAAGCTAGGCATATTGGTGCGCAGATCGTAGACCCAGACGTTCTCGGTGCAGCCGGTATCCTGGTATTTATCCGTGGCGCTTCCTTTGGTGAAGAACAGCACGTTAGTCTTCACGCCTTGGGCGTAAAAAATACCGGTGGGCAGGCGCAGAATGGTGTGCAGGTTGCACTTATCCATCAGGTCGCGGCGCACATCGGTGCCCACGCCCGCTTCAAACAGCACGTTATCGGGTAGAACCACGGCGGCGCGGCCACCGGGTTTTAGGTTGCGGTAAATATGCTGCAGAAAGGCAAGCTGCTTGTTGTTGGTTTTAAACGTCAGGTCGTCTCGGGTAATGCTGGCGTCGCCGCCTTTGCTGGTGCCAAAGGGCGGGTTGGCCAGTATTACATCGGCTTTGTCGAGGCTTGTGCCCGCTTGGCCCAGGGCGTTGCCGAGATGCACCACGCCTTCGTCATCGCCTTCCATGCCGTGTAGCAGGCAGTTCATTAACGCCAGGCGGCGGGTGCCGGGCACCAGCTCAATGCCCACAAAGGCTTTGTTCTGCTGAAACAGCTGCTGCTGGGCGTCTAGGTCTGCCAAGTCATCGGTGTGCTCTTTAATGTACTGGTCGGCGGCGGTCAAAAAGCCTGCCGTGCCCGCCGCTGGGTCTTGAATGAGTTCGCCATGCTGGGGCTTTAGGCAGCGCACCATACTGTTGATCAGCGCCCGGGGCGTAAAGTACTGGCCCGCGCCGGATTTGGTTTCGCTGGCGTTCTTCTCCAACAGGCCTTCGTATAAATCGCCCAGGCCATCTTGTTGCGCGCTGAACCAGTCAATCTGATCCAGGGTTTTGATCATCTGTTCTAAATGGCGCGGCTCCCGCAGGTTGGTTTGCGCATCGGCGTATACGGCGCTAATAAGCGAGTCGGTATGAATCAAGCGGCCGGTGCCATCGCGGCCGCTGGAGAGGCTGAGCAGAATGCGCTTGTAGTCGTCCAACAGATTAATACCGGATTTATTGTTCAGATCCGTCCAGCGACACCCTTCTGGCAGCGGGTGCTTTTTCAGGGTGCCCGCTTCGGTATTCTCATGCACCATTTTGATAAACAGTAGCAGCACTAACTCGGTGACGTAGTCGGAGTAGTTGATGCCTTCATCGCGCAGTACGTCACACAGATTCCAGAGTTTTTGAACGATGTCGTTATTGGTCATGGAGGCGCCTTTTAACCCGCTTTAATGATGAGCGGGGAGATTAAATGAGTTGCCCGGCTAGGGCGTTACGGACTGTATTGACCGAGATATTTTCTGATGTCTGAAGCACGGCTCTGGGAAATAGCACCGCGTAGGCTGCTGGCGGGGTGTGATTGCCAGCCAATCGAGGGTGTAAACGATTTTTTAGCTGCTGAGCGGTTTCATGGCTGATGACTCTCTCTCCCAGTACCTCTAGCAGGGCTCCTTCAAGGCAGGTGGGCGACCAGAGGATAATCTGGTAGCCGTATTTTAAGGCCTTGTCGTGATCCTGCTGGGTAGGCGGCACATCGGCATCCAGCACAAGAAAGCGTTGGTCGAATGCCAGGTGTCCATATTTTCGGGTGGCATTGGTAATGATATTACCGGGCGAGCCCCCTGACTGCTTCTCTATCGTCGTCTTCACGTCTGAATAGTCGGATCGAAACAGCTGATGCATATGTTTGATAAAGGCTTGATCGTCTGGGCCTTCGCCGACAATCAACAGGGCTGTTTTACTTGCCTGACGATGGCGCCGCTGGGGAGTATGTTTCCTTGCCATGATCAGTTACAGCTCCGGGGTGGCACCAAGGCCCCCGGCCATGTATTTGGCGTAGAGATTATCGTCGGCACGGAGCCCCGTCATGTCGTCTAATCGCCAAGCTTCGCTGTTTTGGTTGCGTTTCTCGACCAAGTAGACCTGATGCTTTTGCAGCAGATTCAATACTTCTGGCGTGTGGCAGGTAAAGATCAACTGCGCTTGATGAGGATTAGTGTGGTCAAATTCAAACCACCCCAGTAGATGCGGTACCAAGTGCGGATGTAGGTCATTGTCGATTTCATCGATAACGGCAATGCCACCTTTGTGTAGGGCGTTCAAAATGGGCTGAAGCAGCACAAACGCAGACTGAGTGCCACTGGACTCCTCGAAGAAAGGCAGTTCAAACGCTTGGCCATCATCCGTTTTGTGCAGGCCAAAAGGGACAAACACGTTTTCTTCCTTACGTATCTCGACACTGCTTAAGCCGAGATCAAACGTACTCATGGCATCGGACATGCGCTGGAGCAATTCGGGGGCTTTCTGAAAATTGGTGGCGGCCCCTATCACCTCACCGTGCTGAAAATGTCGTCGTCCAGTGCTTACAACATTGGTTTCAAGATGGTCAAAAAAAACGATGAAGGGCTTTGCTTCAGCGATATCGTAGCTGTGGGCAGCGCTGATCAGTGACGTATTGCCTCGGAGCTTCTCGGCCTGGGCTTTAGGAAACGGAAAGCCTTTTTGTTTAAAGCTATATCCTTGCTGTGTTTTTTCACGCTTAAATAAATAGCTGTATTGAGCACTCGTTTTTTCATAGAGCGCCTCGAAAATGACCTCTTGTGGCGTCAGTTCCAATTGGTAACGGTAGTCGATGCCACCGATCATAAACTCAAGCTCAAAGCGGCATGGTTCGTTAGCATGTAACCGATGGACAGCGAAAGGAATATCAAGATCAGGGTCGTTGCCTAAAAAAGACTCGGAGGCAAACCAGCTCAGAAATGCCAACGGCTTAAGGAATTGCGTTTTACCTGAGCCGTTGGCGCCTACTACCGCAATGGCTTTGTTGTAGCGTTCGCCATTGATATCGATATCGTAGCCAGACGGCGTGGGCTTTTTGCCCAAGGCAAAGTCGATGACGGTATCATCAGCAAAGCTGTAAAAATTTTTGAAGCTCAGGTTTTTGATCATATTCTTCAGTTTTCAACAATATTTTGTTGATTCTGCGCTCTTGATGGTGTGGTTTCAAGGTGAGATCAGCCGGTTTCTGGCCACATGGCCTCATTTAGCTCTTCCAATACATTATCCAACTGCTCCCCCAGCACTTTATCCAGCTGCTTTGCGCCCCCTTGGAAGGCGGGAAGCTGGTTGACCGTCTCACGGTCGAGAATGACTTCTTTGGTGAGTTGTTTGGCCAGTTTTCCCAGCCACTTACGTTGGTTGGGCGTCCAGTCATGTTGGGTGTAGAGGCGATCCATGGCGTCAGCCACGCGCTGTTCAAACGGCTTTAATGGCTCGCCCAGGGCGGCGCGGCGGATATGGCCGATGATGCTGGCGGCAATATCCTGATTGGTGTGGTTGCGCACGGCGCTTTGCAGGTTGGCTTCCGAGTAGCCGTGGTTATCCAGCAGCACTTTGACGTCTTTCAACTGTTGGCGGGTCAGGTCGCGGGGTTGGTTAACCACCACGGCTAAGGCAGCAGATTGGTTGATCTGCTCTTTGATAAATGCATTGAAGCTATCCAGGTAATCTTCGGGGCGTTTATGCACGCCGTAGCTCTGGCTGCGCTCGCGAATCTCATCGTCGTGGTCGGAAATCACTGGCATACGTTCACTACCCACCAAGTGCTTTACCTCGGCTAGCTGGTGTATCAAGCCGCTGTGCTGGCGAAGAAATGCGGATGCCTGCCTTGGCCCCAGCTTATGTAAATGCTCGTGGAGCTTGTTGGGCTCCACGCCCCACAGGCTATGTAGGTCATCAAGCTTTTGCTTTAGCGCGGGTTTGTTTTCTGCTTTTGTGTCGGCTTTGCGTAGTACACGCATGACTTTTTGACTGAGCTGGCTTAACACGACATCGGCTTGGCTTTCGCCCTGCTGTTCGCCGGGGCTATTCAGGGCGTTTTCCAGCTGGTGCTCATCGGTCAACTCATCGACTAGCTGTGCAAGGCTGATGTTGGGGTCTCGCACCAGCGGCTTCATGGTGTTGACCTCCGCCAGGGCGGCGTAGATATCCACCGGGTCGTAGATGGTGAATACGGTCTTGCCGATTTCATCGCAGCGGCGGGTGGCGCGGCCAATCATCTGTTCAAAAAGAATCCGCGAGCGCACCTGACGCATAAATACTAGATGGCAGATTTTTGGCACGTCGATACCGGTGGTGAGAAGATCCACGGTAATCGCAATATTGGGGTAGCGCTCGTTTTTATAGCGGCGGATCAGTTGGTCGATCTTGTCGCTTTTGCCGGTGATTTTAGCCACCGCGGCTTGGTGATAGCTGCCGTTATACAGCGCTTTGAAGGCGTCATCCAGCAGCCGTTTGACCATATCCGCATGGAGATCGGTGGCGCAGAAAATCAGCGTTTTTTCGTCGCCAAACGGGTCTAACTCTTCGGCCAACTGCTCGCAGATTACGCGATTAAAGTTTTCGTTGATGACCTGGCGATTGAAGGCGTCGACGTCGAAGCGCAGCTCGTCTTCTAGCTCGGTGGTATCCACTTCGCCGGTCTGGGTGTTGACCACCTCGATGGGCTTACCCTTCTCAAACTGGATGCCTTCTTGAGTCAGCAGGGTTTCATAGCGGATGGGCGGCTCGTGGTCGATCAGCCAGTCGTCCGCCACCGCTTCCCGGTAGGAGTAGGTGTACACCGGCTTACCAAAAATCTCGCTGGTGTGCTTGGCCGGGGTGGCGGTGAGCGCGATTTTGACCGCATCAAAGTAGTCGAGCACCCGACGGTAGCTGGAGAGGTACTGGCTGGCATCGCGGGTGGCCAGCTCGCCTTCGGTCATCTCCTGGTCGAGCGTGTAGCCGCGGTGGGCTTCGTCGATAATGATGCAGTCGAATTGATCAATCGGCGGCGGCGCATCGCTGGCAAAAATGCGCTTCACCATGGCCTGCACGGTGGCGACCTGCACGCGGGTTTCGGCTTCTGCCGCCATATCGCCCAGTTCGGCCACATTGTAGATTTTGCTTAGGGTTTGGTTCTGCTCTAACGGGGCTTCGTTGAAGGCATCAATGGCTTGATCGCCGAGAGCGGTACGATCGACCAGAAACAGAATGCGGTGAAAGCGTTCGGTTTTTAGAAACCGATACATAAGACCGATGATAGTACGGGTTTTACCGGTACCCGTGGCCATGGCGAGCAGGGCCGCGCGGCTGCCGTGGGCCAGGGCGTGCTCGGTAGCCAGAATCGCCTTTTGCTGATACTCCCTAAGCCGTAGGTAACCGAAAGGCTCGTATTTGAGCAGCTTGTCAGCGTTTTCTCTATCGCGCTCCAGCAGGCTTAATAGGCCACCAGGGGTATGAAAGCGGGGCAGGGCGCGGCGAGTGTTGCTGGGTTCTCGTGTATCGCGAAACCAGGTGCCCGACTGTTCGGCTAGCTGGGGCAGATAGGGGCGGCCATTGCAGGAGTACACAAAGGGGACTTTAAAGTGGCCCTCTTCATCGGCGGGCCAGGCGATGGTGCGCCCGGCAAGCTCCCAGGCGCTCACCAGCGGTGGTTCAACGCTTAGGCCTTTGCTGTAGCGCTCCGATTGATCAATCTTGCCCGCGACATTGGTGTTCTCTTTTTTTGCTTCGACCACGGCAATCGGCATTAAGCCGCAAAACAGCACGTAGTCTGCTCGTTCTTTTTGGCCATTGGTTTGTTGTGCGGGCTGAGTGGGCCATTCGGCAATGGCGCGGTAGGTACCTTTCTCGGGGCGGGCGCCTTTTTGATAGCTGATCTCTTGGCTGTCTGCTTCCCACCCCGCTTCATTGAGCTGCTGGTCAATCAGTATTCGTGTTAACTCTTCACTCAGCACTAATGTGTCGCTGGCGGCTTTGGTTTTGTTGACTATCTGCTGGCGCTGCTGATTAACGCTGCTTTCACCTTTGGTGGTGAGCTGTGTTTGTAGAGCGCGAATTTTGGCTTCGTAAGCCTGTTGCTGCTGGGTTAACGCTTGTTCGTGGCTTTGCGCCTGTTTGGCCAGGGCGCGGGTCTCCTCATCCATGGCCAACGCCAGCGCCTCATACTCCTGCTTCTCTTGCTCGACCAGTTGGCTAAGCTGCTGGCTACTGTCCAGCGCCTTGTTGGCGTGTTGAAGTTCATGGCGGAGCTTTTCGATATCGGCCTGAAGCTGGCGAGACTGCGCGCTGGGATCAGCGGGTGGTACAAACGGGCCGGGGTTGAAGGTAGTGCCTGCCTTTCCAAACGAGCGGTGAAACCAGATGGCCAGTGCGCGGGCCAGTTTTAGGCCATCCATCGCTTCTTTGTGGCGGGTGCGAAACTGGTGAGTCGCTTTATTACCTTCAATGCGCAGGGTGTGGAACAGCTCTTTTACCTGGGGTTCCAAGCGCAGCTCGCGGTTTAAGCGGTAGAGAAGGTCGGCTTGGCTGGTTTGGTTATCAAACTCTACCCCAGAGAGCGCCGCCATATGCTGGGCCAGCGCTTCTCCCAATTGGCGCAGCTTGATCAAGGTGGTGTTGGGATCGCTGACAAAGGCGTGTTCGGCGGCGGCGGTCAGTTCGACAAACAGCGCGTCATGCTCTGCTAAAAAGCCAAAGTTGCTGGGAGGATAGGGCGATGTCATTACATTTACTCTCCACATCTTTGCAAATTGGCTATTCCGCCGCTGTTATATATAAAACTCATACTAATAGAACAGAGGCTGAGTAGTTAAGTCTACTTTTGAGGGTTGGCAATATAGGGAGGCTGCAAACACTTTTGATAGCGGTGGTTCCATCTCAATTCGAGAGACACTGTCTCCCGAATTGAAAAGTGCTGGTAAAACTGCTGCATATTGCACAAATTGGTGACATTGAATCCCTTTCCCAGCCTCTCGGTTGTTGCACTCGCTGCTGCTTACCTTTAACTGATTGAGGATGGCCCATGCCCACCCTACGCCACATCACCTTAACCCTACTACTTGCTGTGCTGAGCATGCTCCCCATCAGCACCCAGGCAAACGAAGCCACCTGGCAAGCACTTAAAGAAGGCGGCTTAGTAATTCTAATGCGCCACTCCCTGGCCCCTGGTATCGGCGACCCGCCGGGCTTTGAGCTTTCTGAGTGCGATACCCAGCGCAATCTTTCTGCTCAGGGTCGTTCCCAGGCGGAAGCCGCTGGTCGCGTGTTGCGTGAGCGGGCTATTCCTATTGCGGCGGTGTATTCGTCGCGCTGGTGTCGGGCGCTGGATACCGCCGAGCTGATGGCTTTGGGCAGTGTTGAACCTGCGCCGTGGCTGGACTCCTTCTTTCGTGGGTGGGGTGATCAGGCGTCAATCACTCAAACCGCCCAGGAACAGATCGCTACATGGCAGGGGCCGGGCAATTTACTGCTAGTTACCCATCAGGTGAATATCACCGCGCTGGTTAACAGCGGTGTGGGTTCCGGCGAGATGATTGTGGTGCGTCCCACGGATAATTCTTTTCAAGTCGTGGGGCGGTTAAACGTTAGCGGTGACTAATTCGCTTGTTATCCACTTGAGCCGTTATAAAGAAAAAAGCGATATAGTTTAGGAGTTATCAATGAAAGCGGTTGTTTTTGAGCAGTTTTCCGCCCCGCCGAGTATCCAGCAGTTGCCCGATCCTACGCCCGAACCCCACGGCGTGGTGGTAAAAGTGATGGCGACCGGAGTTTGCCGCAGCGATTGGCACGGCTGGGTAGGGCACGATACTGATATCCAGCTCCCTCATGTGCCGGGGCATGAGTTGGCAGGCGTTGTGGAAGCCGTGGGCAAAGATGTAAAGCAGTGGCGCATTGGCGATCGCGTCACGGTGCCGTTCGTGGGTGGTTGCGGCACTTGCCCTGAGTGCCACTCTGGCAATCACCAGGTGTGCGATAGCCAGTTTCAGCCCGGCTTCACTCACTGGGGCTCATTTGCCGAGTATGTGAGTATTCACTACGCCGATGTGAATTTGGTCGCGCTGCCAGAGACACTCGACTTTGCGACGGCGGCGAGCTTGGGTTGCCGGTTCGTTACCTCTTTTCGGGCAGTGGTGGATCAGGGCAAAACAGCGGCAGGCCAGTGGGTGGCCGTCCACGGCTGCGGTGGGGTTGGGCTTTCTGCTGTAATGATTGCTAACGCCATCGGCGCCAACGTGGTGGTCATCGATATTTCGGAAGAGGCGCTTACTCTGGCTCGTCAATTGGGCGCTACGGCCACCGTGAATGCCGCTAAGGTCGCCAATGTGGTGGACGTGGTGGGGGAAATCACCCGGGGAGGTGCTCACGTGTCGCTGGATGCGCTAGGGCACCCGACGACCTGCTTTAACTCCATCAGCAACCTGCGTAAACGGGGCAAGCATATTCAGGTCGGGCTGATGTTGGCCGAGAACAGCACTCCGGCTATTCCCATGAGTAAGGTGATTGCCAACGAGCTTGAGATACTCGGCAGCCATGGCATGCAGGCCCACCGTTATGGCGCCATGCTGGCGATGATCCAGTCTGGAAAGCTGGCGCCTGAGCAGCTTATCGGCAAGCGGATCACTCTTGAGCAGTCGATTGATGCGCTGATGAGCATGGATAAATTTGGAGGAGCGGGGGTGACGGTGGTGACGGAGTTCTAAATAGGGGATAGCTGCGATGGCACGTAACAATTTCCTGCAATGAAACGGGGCAAATTATTCGCTCTTCATCCGCCGCTGCAGGTTTTACGCTGTACGGTATTGATAAGGAGTACGTTTATGTCATCAGACACTACCCAATCCGTGCGCCGCGTCATCGCCCAGCACCCGGCCAAGCGCGATGATATTGGTGATTTGATCACCCGGCGGCCGCTGCCGGGGCCTGGTTTGGATCAGCTTGACCCGTTTCTGTTTTTGAACCATCACGGCCCGCAGACCTATCCGGCCAACAACCGTGGCCTGCCGTTTGGCCCGCACCCGCACCGCGGCTTTGAAACGGTGACGTTTATCCTGGAAGGGTCGCTTGCCCACGCTGATAGCGCTAGCCATCAAAGCGTCATCCACAAAGGGGGCGTGCAGTGGATGACCGCGGGCAGCGGCATTGTGCATGCGGAAATTTCGCCGCCGGAGTTTCTGCGCGACGGTGGCCCACTGGAGATTCTGCAGCTATGGGTTAATCTACCGGCGCGTTTGAAGATGAGCGAGCCGTGCTACGTTGGGCTGCAGCAGGAATCAATTCCCGCCATTGCGCTGCCGGGCGGCGGTGAGCTGAACCTGATTGCTGGGCAGTGGCAGGGTGGCACTGGCCCTATTGACACGCTGACGGGGATATTTATGTCAACGCTGCGGCTGCCTGCCGGATCGCGGGAGCAGTTACCGGTAGCGCCTGGGCGACAGGTATTTCTCTACGTGGTGGAGGGAAACGTTGAGATAGGCGGCGAACCCGTTCAGCCGCACCATTTGATCGAAGTAGACCGCGAAGGCGGGCGCCTAGAAATCGAAGCCAGCAGCGATACACGTCTGCTGTTTGGTCATGGCGATGTCATCGACGAACCCGTCTACTCCCATGGCCCCTTTGTGATGAACACCCGCGAAGAGATTGTCCAGGCGGTTGATGACTACCAGAATGGCAAATTTGGCGGGCTCGACGGCTAAGATTATTTAAAGACAGGGGCTGTTTAAAGACAGGGGTATTGGGTAAAGAGAGTCGCTATAACGGCTCGCCGCGGTAGTAGTGCCACAGAAACAGCGAACCCACGCTGCGCCAGGGCGCCCAGTGTTCGACTAGCTGGCGGGCTTGCTTGGGCGTGGGTTTGTCATCCATACCCTTAAGGCGGCCAAGCGCTACTCGCAGGGCAAGATCATCGGCGGGGAAAATGTCTGGGCGCTTCAGCGAGAACATCAGATAGATCTCGGCGCTCCAGCGGCCAAACCCACGCAGC
This sequence comes from Halomonas sp. SpR8, assembly GCF_031010195.1. GTDB lineage: Bacteria > Pseudomonadota > Gammaproteobacteria > Pseudomonadales > Halomonadaceae > Vreelandella. Next base: position 102,224 of record NZ_JAUAMC010000010.1, read on the forward strand.
TGGGTAATCGCGGCAATCGCCTCGTCGTCGCTTAGCTGCTCAAGCCCATCGGCGCTAAAGGTGCCCGCCAGTTCCGCTTCTGCTAGCCCCTTGGCGTACTCGATCTTGCGCCAGGAGAGCCCAGCATCGCGCAGCGCTTGGCCCTCTACCTCCATAACTGCTTTGGCATGTAGTTCAGGCAGCAGCGTATTGACGCGCGCCATAATGGCACGGGCGGCTTCGGTGGAGAGTTGCTGGCTAACGATGGTACTGAAAAATGTCGCAAAACCCTGGTCGCGCTGGCGTGGGGCAGGCGCGCCTACCAATGGATAGGCGCGGGCGATATCGGGGTCTGCCTTGGCGAGTGCCGCCATGGCATGCTCGATCATGTCAAAGGACGCGTTATCAGATGTCATGACGGCTCCTGGCTAAAAATGAGTGTTTTGTTGCTCATTAATTGAGCTTTTAGCTATTTTTGAGTATTAAAATGCACATTACTGTGCTTCGGGCTATACTATTGAGCATTAAGCTGCTCAGTTATTAACTGCTCAATTAAGGTGGTCCACGTTGCTAACCATCCAGGCATTTCATCATGGCCAGTGGCACGATGCCGCCGAGCTGGTGATTGAACACCCAGAGCAGGGCCGGTGCGGGCCTGCGCGTTTGGGCTATATCACCGATTATGCCCTTGAATGGCTGGATCGCGATGATGAGCATACTTGCAGCATGCGTTTGCCCATTGAGCTAATGAATACCCATCAGTCGAAACGCTGGTTCGCTTTTTTAGACGATATCATGCCTGCCGGGGCCAGCCGTCGTTACTGGGTCACGCAGTTGGGGGTAGCGGCGCTTACTGAGGCTGAACAAGATTACGCCCTATTGGCTAAAGGGACGATTGCTCCGGTGGGTAATTTACGTATTAAAGAAGCGCTTCCCGAGCGTCCAGCAGGCAGCACGCTAGAGCAGCAGCGCTTTGCCTTACGTGATGTTGCGGATCGGGATAGCGATTTTCTGGCTTATGCGCAGCAAATGGGCGCCGCTGGAGGCGGTGCGACCGGCGCTGGCGGTGAAGCGCCTAAGCTACTGCTACGCTGTTCGCCAGACGATCAGGTCTGGATTGATACCTATCAGGATGATGCGGCGAATACCGATCAGCACTATCTGGTGAAATTTCCTCGCGGCCAGCGCACCGAGCTTGATAACAACATACTCCGCGCGGAGTACCATTTCTATCACGAGTTAGCGTCAATGGGCGTCGCGACCATCGACACGCAAGAAATGCGGTTAATAGAAGGCGAGCGTTATCCATCGCTGTGGTTGCCCCGCTTTGATGTTGATTACCACGAAGGGAAGCGAACGCTGCATGGGTTGGAGTCGGTTTATTCCGCGATGGAGTGTCAGCCAGGAAGCTTCTTAAACCATTTTGATGTGATTGAGGCATTGGTTGGACTGTTGAGCCAGCAATACCGCGTTCGCGAGTTAGGAGGTCATTTTGATACGGCGCGTTTCGTGAGCGAGTGGGTGAAACGCGATCTGCTTAATGTCGCTTTTGCTAATAGCGATAACCATGGCCGCAATACGGCACTGTTGAAAACGCCTCAAGGAATCTGGCTGGCGCCAGTCTACGATTTTGCGCCCATGAAAGCTGACCCAGAAGGCATTATTCGTACCACCACTTGGGGCTCGCCGTTTGAAGAGAGCCCTGAATACAACTGGTTAGCCATTGCGGAGAACTTAAATGCCTATGTGCCAGTCGAGCAGTTGATGGCAGAGCTAAAAGCGCTGGGGAGTCAGTTAGTTGGGTTAAAAGAGCGGCTAGCGGCCCGGGGCGTACCAGAAACGTTATTAGCTTCAAAAGCAGTAGGGTTTGATTATCTAGACGCTAAGCTGCGTCGCTGGGGGCTGGTATGAAACGCAAAGAACTCTCTAGCATTGAGCGCGAGGCGTTACTGATGGAATTATTGACCCAGCTATTGCGTGAGGAGATCAGCTCAGGGCAGGTGCTGCGTCAACTACGCCGCGAGGTGCTGGGAATGTCGCAGACACAGTATGCTGAGCTGGTGAGTATTAGTCGCCGCTCCTTGTCTGATCTGGAAGCCGATAAATCCAGTTCTACAGTGGCTCTACTAAACCAAGTATTCCGCCCGTTGGGACTGCAGATGGGGTTAGTGCCGCGTAACCGTGAGCTACGTGAGCGTTTGCTTTCAGTCGATCCCCCTAGCGCCTGAACGCCTTTACCCCAACATTACCTATTCAGCCCAACGTAACGATTGAGTTCGCCCGCTAACTTTTTAAACGCGGCGTGTTTCTACTTTCGTCTAATCCTGCGATCATTTGCGCCATCGTGATACCAACAGGGCGGTATCCCAAGGAGATAAGCATGCAGGATTCGTCGTCTCAAGGGCTGGCGCGTAACCCGCGGCTGGCCGAATTTGTGTTGGCGCTGGGTGGCTTTGGAATCGGCACCAGCGAGTTCGTCATTATGGGCTTGATGAACCGCGTGGCGGGTGATTTAGCCGTAACCGTGCCCCAGGTGGGCTATGCGATTAGCAGCTACGCCCTGGGCGTGGTAGTGGGTGCGCCGCTGATTTCGGCACTGGCTGCGCGGGTGCCCAGGCGGACGCTATTGATCGTACTGATGCTGGTGTTTGCGGTGGGCAATATTGCCAGCGCCATGGCGCCGGGATTCTGGTCATTTGTTGGCCTGCGTTTTCTGGCTGGTCTGCCCCACGGTGCCTATTTTGGCATCGCCGCGCTGGTGGCCGCGGGGGCAGTGCCGGTAGATCAACGGGCGCGGGCTATCTCCCGGGTGATGATGGGCTTAACCGTGGCGATTCTGATTGGGGCACCGTTAGGTACCTGGACGGGTAACCTGTTTGGTTGGCAGATCGCCTTTGCGGGCGTGGGGGGCATTGCGCTGCTCACCGCGCTGTTAATCCGCTTGCATGTGCCGGTTCAGCCTATTGATAACTTGGCAAGCCCCGTTAGAGAGCTGTCAGCGCTGCTTAAACAGCGGGTGCTGGTCACCCTGGCGCTCGCCTGCATTGGCTGCGGCGGCATGTTCGCTATTTTTAGCTACGTGATGCCGACATTGACCCAGCAGGCGGGTATGAGCGAAGCGTTGGGGCCTTTGGTACTAGTGATCTTCGGGCTGGGCTCGATTGCCGGTAATTTAATCGGTGGGCGCATGGCGGATAGAAACCTGATGCGCGCCATACCGACCATTTTGCTCTGGTGTGGGGTGGTTCAGGGGCTGTTTTACTTTGCCGCCAATAACGTTTGGACGGGGCTGCTATGCGTTGGCCTAGTAGGCACCAGTATGGCGCTGGCGCCGTCGCTGCAAACCCGCTTAATGGATGTGGCTGAAGACGCTCAAACCATGGCTGCCTCGCTCAACCACGCGGCTTTTAACGGTGCTAATGCATTAGGCGCATGGTTGGCGGGAATGGCAATCAGTGCAGGCTTTAGCTGGTCAAGCACCGGCTTAGTAGGCGCTAGCTTGGCGCTCTGCGGGCTGGTGATTTTCGCCGCTGGGCGCTGGCTGGAAAAGCGTACTTATGGCACCGTAACCCAGCGTGCCTAGTGTTGCCTGACTGTTCATCGTTATCGAACAGTGATAATTAATATGGCTAAAACGTTGAATCCTTTCTAATGTGTAAGAGCAGTAACCCATAAGGAGATGACCATGCATATTCAGGTATTGAATTCGACGCGTATAGTGACCCTTGGCGCGGTAATGGCGTTAACCATTGGCTTGGCAGGCTGCGGAACCTCCACCGGAGAGCGTGCCACTAGCGGCGCCGGTATCGGTGCTGCCGTTGGCGCGGGAGCTGCAGCCGTAACGGGTGGTAGCGTCGTCCAAGGCGCTGTTATCGGCGGTGGCGTTGGTGCTGCTACCGGTGCCGCCACGGACGAAGATGACATCAACCTCGAGTAAGTAGTCGTTGATCCATTAGCGACACAGCCGAAACCCGCGCATGCCCATATGAAAATGATCGGCATGCGCGGCGTTGTAGTCTGGCCCTAGTACATTGCCAAAGGTGTCACAGGCACCATCACGGGCAGCGCGTAAAAACTCTCCTACCTCGTCTTCATCATCCCAATTGTTGATCAGCGTAATGCGCTGGCCGCTCTCGAACTGAAAGCCCACTACATCCAGTGCCTCAGCGGTGGCATGTTCGCTGCGCCTGCCGGTTTCGCGGCCATACACGTTACGGCAGGCAAAGCTGCCCACATGATTAACCTGGCTCACTCGGCTACCCATGAACTCCTCGGCGGCGGGTTGTAACGCATGCCGCTCATACATCACCCATGCCAGCGCCATGGGGCAAGAAGCCACGAAACTCTGGTTAAACGTGACACCGCTTGATTGCATGCGCACGATATTGGTTAACGGACAGCTTGCCGTGGGGGAGTAATCGGCCAGCGGCGTGTAGCTCAGTTCTCCCTCAGGCACCGTATCTAACGCGGCTAAACAGCCATCGCGATCATCTGCTAAACGGCTTAATTTAAGCTGGGTAACCGGGGTGAGGGGATCGTCGATGTACAGCGGTGCCCAGGGCGCCCAGTGGCGTGGAATTTCGATAATGCCTTTTTGCAGGGCTACGCCCAGTACAATCAGACCTAGAATAAACAGCGTACTGCGCATACCGACCTCCCTGTATGTCACCACCAACGCTACAGTCGCAGCGATGGGTGTGCGATACTGCGCAGCCTTGCTACTCTGCTGCAGTCGCTCTAGCTATTGGGCACTTATTTTATTGGTACTCAATTTTCGCTAACTGTTTTCGCTAACTGAAGGGAAAGCGCTTCATGCCCCAAGGTACGCTGTTTATCGTTTCTGCCCCGTCGGGTGCTGGCAAGACTAGCTTGGTACGTGAGCTAATTGAAAGCCTGGATGGCATTCAGGTCTCTGTGTCGCACACCACGCGCGCCAAGCGCGAAGGCGAAGTGGATGGAGTGAATTATCATTTCACCGATGCGGCTGAGTTTGAAGCGATGATCGCGCGCGGTGAGTTCTTTGAGTATGCCCGAGTGTTTGATAATTACTACGGTACCTCGCGCCGGGCGGTAGAGGTATTGCTGGCAGCAGGGCAGGACGTCATCCTGGAAATCGATTGGCAAGGCGCCCAGCAGGTGCGCGAGCAAATGCCTGGTGCGGTGTCGATTTTTATTCTACCGCCGTCGCGCAACGAGCTTGAGCGCCGTCTTTCAAGTCGTGGTACCGATGAGCATGCAGTGATTGCCCGTCGCATGCGCGATGCGGTGAGTGAGATGTCCCATTACCACGAATATGATTATCTGGTGGTTAACGATGACTTCACCACGGCGCTGCAGGAATTACAGTCGCTGGTGATCAGTCGCCGTTTGAGTCGACCGGTAATGGGCGAGCGCCACGCGCCACTGTTGGCTGCGCTCTTGTCACAGGCGCCCGCGGTCGAGTAATCTATCCGGTTCTACTGCTCTTTAACTGCAGTTTTAAATGTTTTTCCGCTGGGTCGACGCCGTTTTTAACGTTTAAACGGCGTCGACCCGGTTCCGTCATAACAGGAAGGCTCCCATGGCTCGCGTAACCGTTGAAGATTGTCTTGAAAATGTTGAAAACCGTTTCAAGCTGGTAATGATTTCCACCCAGCGTGCTCGCCAGCTGGCGCGCGGCTCCCGCGATGCGCTGCTACCCTGGGAAAACGACAAGCCCACGGTTATGGCGCTGCGTGAAATTGCCGCAGGTTTGGTGGATCACACGGTACTGGATGAACCTGTTGAAGCCGCTGTTCGTCCGCGCCCGGCGATGGCGCCTACTCATATCGACGACTAGCGTTTACAACGAAACCGATAGAGGCGCGGTAGATGTTCACCATTGATGACCTGGCCGATCGACTCGGCGGCTATTTACCCCCGGATGAGATCCAGCAGGTCAAACGCGCTTTTTATTACGCTGAGCAAGCCCACGATGGCCAGCGGCGGCGCTCTGGCGAGCCTTACGTTACCCATCCGTTAGCGGTGGCGAACATTCTTGCCAATATGCACATGGACCATCAAAGCCTGATGGCCGCCATGCTGCATGACGTTATCGAAGATACGGGCGTTTCCAAAAAGGCCCTGGTGGCTCAGTTTGGCAAGCCGGTGGCCGAACTGGTGGATGGGGTCTCCAAACTCACCCAGATCACCTTCGAAGACAAAGCCGTCGCCCAGGCGGAAAACTTCCAGAAAATGGTGCTGGCGATGTCGCGAGATATTCGCGTCATCATCGTTAAGTTGGCCGACCGGCTGCATAACATGCGTACCCTGGGCGCGCTACGCCCAGATAAAAAGCGCCGCATTGCCCGCGAAACCTTGGAAATTTATTCCCGCATTGCCGGGCGGCTGGGCATTAATACGATTCGTATCGAGCTTGAAGACCTCTCCTTCCAAGCCATTCATCCCATGCGTGCGGAGCGTATCAAGCGTGCGGTGGCTAAAGCGCGCGGCCATCGGCGTAGCGCCATGCGCGAACTTCAGTCATCGTTGCAAAAAAGTCTGGATGAAGATGGGCTTAACGGCACGGTGATTGGTCGGCAAAAGCACCTACTGTCGATTTATAAAAAGATGCGCGACCAGCGAAAGCCGTTCGCCGAAATCATGGATGTGTTTGGGTTTCGCATTATTACCGAAGATGTGGCCAGCTGTTACCGTATTTTAGGCGTGGTGCATAACCTCTATAAGCCAGTGCCAGGGCGCTTTAAAGACTACATAGCGATACCTAAAGCCAACGGCTATCAGAGCCTGCATACCACGCTGTTTGGCTCCCGGGGTATGCCCATCGAAGTGCAGATACGCACTCGTGAAATGGAGGCCATGGCTAATAACGGCATCGCCGCTCACTGGCTTTATAAGGCAGGGCAAACCGCGCATCCGATTGCCGAAGGCAGCCACGCTCGTGCGCGTGCATGGGTTAAAGGTCTGCTGGAAATGCAGCGCCACGCTGGCGATTCATTAGAATTTATCGAGCACGTTAAAAACGATCTGTTTCCCGACGATATCTACGTGTTCACGCCCAAGGGCGACATTATGGAGCTACCCCAGGGCGCGACCGTCATTGACTTCGCCTATACCGTGCACACGGATATCGGCAATAACTGCATTGCTTGCCGTATTGACCGTCACTTGGCACCGCTCTCGACGCGTTTAGAGAGCGGCCAGACGCTGGAGATTATTACCGCCCCAGGCGCACGGCCTAATCTGGCCTGGCTTAATTTTGTGACCACGGCCAAGGCGCGTTCAGCAATTCGCCACGCGCTTAAATATCAGCAGCAAACCGAAGCGGTCATGCTTGGCCGGCGACTGCTCAATAAGGCATTGGCGCCGTTCGAGACTAGCCTGGAAGAGCTGGATGAGAGTACCCTCGAGCGCGCCTTCAAAGAGTTGGACGTATCCTCGGAAGAGTCGCTACTGGAGTCGCTGGGCTTAGGTAACCGCATGACCCACGTAGTGGCACGGCGCTTAGTGGATGCCGCCCACGGCGATAACTATCAGTATCCTGCGAGTGTCGAAGGCGGTAAGGCCGTGATGATCAGCGGTAGTGAAGGCATGGTGATTAACTATGCACGCTGCTGCCATCCGCTACCAGGAGACCCAGTGGTGGGCCATCTTTCCACTGGCAAAGGCTTGGTGGTTCATCGCGCCGAGTGTAAAAACGTCGTTGAGAAGAATTTTGCCGATAAAAACGACCCTGATAAGCTTTTTACTCTTGAGTGGTCAGACGCGATTGATGAAGACTTCCCGGTCGTGCTGCGCATCGAGATTGAGAGCCGCCGAGGGTTAGTCGCTGAGCTCGCCGGGTTGGTCACCGACGCCGATGCTAATATTGAAGGGATCGGCATTGAAGAGCGTGACGCCCGTCTTTCGACGGTAAACCTAACTTTGTCGGTGAAAGGCCGCGTGCATCTAGCGCGTATTATCAAACGTATCCGTAATCTTCCCAATGTTGGCAAAATAACCCGACTCGCCAATTAACACCCTATTAAACGTCATGCTGGTAACTCATCGGCATTAAACGCTATTTTCAGCTTTGAATAACGTAAGTATTACCCATTACAGGAGCGAAACATCGTATGAGCAATAAAGCTGTTATCAATACGAGCAAAGCCCCGGCGGCTATTGGGCCTTACTCCCAGGCCATTAAAGCGGGAAATACGGTTTACTTTTCCGGCCAGATTCCGCTCGATCCAGTGTCCATGGCGATTGTTTCAGAGGATTTTGAAGCCCAGGCACGCCAAGTCTTCGCCAACTTGCAAGCAGTGTGTGAAGAAGCGGCGGGCTCGCTAAGCGACATCGTCAAGCTGAATCTGTATCTCGTGGACTTGGATAACTTTGCGATTGTTAACCAAGTCATGGAAGAGTTCTTTACCGCTCCTTTCCCCGCCCGCGCCGCCGTCGGCGTAAAAGCGCTGCCCAAGGGCAGCCAGGTGGAAGCCGAAGCGGTTATGATTATCGGCGATTAATCAGCTGATTAGACGTTGTTAACCGCTAAGAAGCCGCCCTCTTTCAGCACCTGCGCATAGCCTTCACGGTAGCTGGGGAAACGGAATTGATAGCCAGTGCTCAATAGGCGCTGGTTATCGCAGCGCTTGCTGGTGCGACGGCGTAAAGGCGACTGCATGGTCTCGGTAGCCTCTACTTTCAACTGCTTGGCCAGCCACATCATGACGTTGTGCATGGTCACCGGCTCACAGTCGCTGCCCAGATAAATATCCGCCAGCGTCTCGCCGCTCTCCTGATAGCGAATCAGGTGGGCAATAATGCCTGTACAGTCGTCGCGATGAATGCGGTTGGAGTAAACCACCGGAGTGATCGCCGCCACACGGCCTTCAGCCACCTGATGAATCAGCCGGTCACGCCCTGGGCCGTAAATGCCTGAGAAGCGAATGACCGTGCCCGGCAGGACATGATTGATCAACGCCTGTTCAGCTTCGCACATCAGCGTGCCAGAGAAGCTAGTTGAATCAGGCGGGGTATCCTCGTTAACGACTTCGCCTTCCTGCTGTCCATGCACGCTGGTCGAAGAGACAAAAAATACCCGACGCGGCGGCGTTTTGTGCTGCTCCATCACGCTCAGCACTCGCTTTAGACCCTCCGGGTAAGCACTTTGATAGGCGCTCTCTTCAAACCGGTCAGCGCTGACGGTGTAGACCACATAGTCAGCCTGAGGAAGGCTTGCGGCATCGGCGTCTTCAATATCGTTTAAATCCAGCTTGAGCGGTTCAATACCGGTGTCTTTCAAAGCCTCGACATTGCGGCGCAGGCCGATCACCTTATGCCCCTCGTCCAGCAATTCGCGCCCAAGGTTGATCCCAATATCGCCACAGCCGATAATCAGTACGGTTAGCTTCACCGTGCACTCCTCTTGATTAATATTCCCTATTAGATGCAAAGTCTCTACTAAATATGAGATTGTCGAATGAGAAGACCGACAGCAGAGCTTGCTTGTCCTTTTCCATCCCGCTGACTGTCACTTTGTTAGTCACAAGCTGCTACGAGAGGATGCCACTGGCACCGCTATGACTTTAACAGAACTTCGCTACATCGTAACCCTTGCCCAGGAGCGCCACTTTGGCCGCGCGGCAGAGCGCTGCCACGTTTCGCAGCCCACGCTATCGGTGGCGGTGAAAAAGCTGGAAGAAGAGCTCGAAACGCCGCTCTTTGAGCGATCCAAATCCACCGTACAGGTTACCCCGCTGGGTGAAAAGATCGTCGCCCAGGCCCAGCGTGTGCTGGAGCAGAGCAGCTTGATTTTTGAGCTGGCCAGCACCGGTAAAGATCAGTTGGCCAACCCGCTGCGCATTGGCGCGATTTACACCATCGGGCCGTATCTGTTTCCCCATCTAGTGCCTGCCCTGGCTAACGCGGCGCCGCAAATGCCGCTATATATCGAAGAGGGTATGACCGGTACGCTGCGCGCTAAGCTAAGAAGTGGCGAGCTGGATGTGATCATCGTAGCGCTGCCGTTTACCGAAACCGATGTGGTCACCAAGGCAATCTATGATGAAGCCTTTGAAGTGCTCATGCCGGCCAATCACCCATGGGGCGAGCGGGAAGCGATCAATAAAGAGGACTTGCTGGAAGAGCGACTGCTGCTGCTCGGCGAAGGCCACTGTTTTCGCGATCAAATTCTGGAAGCCTGCCCGGCGATTACCCAAAAGCTCAACAGCCCCAATAACACGCTGATTGCCGAAGGCGGCTCGCTGGAAACCATTCGCCATATGGTCGCTTCCCGGCTGGGCATTACGGTGTTGCCGCAGTCCGCGCTGGGCACCGACCAGTATGAAAACGCCATGCTGGTCAGCCGCCCCTTCATGGATCCGGCGCCATCGCGCACCGTGGCGATTGCTTGGCGAGCGAGCTTTCCCCGACCTAAAGCCATTGAGGCGCTGATTCAGGCGATTAGCCACTGCCGCCAACCTGCCAAAGCCGTGAAAAGCGCCCCATGAGTGAACTCTCCGCGCCAATCACTACGCTGAAGGGCGTCGGCGAGGCACTGTCGCTAAAGCTTGGCCGCTTGGGGATTGAGCGTGTTAGTGACCTGCTGTTCCACTTACCGCTGCGTTATCAGGATCGCACGCGGCTGACGCCGATAGGCCTGCTGCGCGCCGGCCAAGAGGCGGTAATAGAGGGCGAAGTGACCGCCTGTGACGTGGTCAAAGGGCGTCGCCGCAGCCTGTTGGTGCGCCTACGCGATGCCAGCGGTATTTTGAGTCTGCGCTTTTTTCACTTCTCACCCGCCCAGCAGCAACAGCTGCGCCCTGGCGCCACGGTGCGCGCCTTTGGCGAAGCGCGTGCCGGGGCAACCGGGTTAGAGATTTATCACCCCGAGTATCGTCTAAGCGGCAGTGAAACCCCGGTGGAAGAGTACTTCACGCCGATCTACCCCACCACCGAAGGTTTGAACCAACCGCGACTGCGCGCCCTGGCCCAGCAAGCGTTGGGACTACTGGACAACGCCCCTGAAGCGCTGCCCGATGTGATTCCCGATGCGCTACTCCAGCGTTTTGCGCTACCGGGGCTACACGCCAGCTTGCATTTGCTGCACCAGCCACCGCCTGATGTGAATATAGAGCAGTTGTCCTTAGGCCAGCACCCGGCTACACGCCGGTTGGCGCTGGAAGAGCTGCTCGCGCACCAACTAAGCCTGCGCGAGGTGCGTCTGCGCATTCAGGCGGATGGCGCGCCAACACTACCTTCTGGACGCAGCCTCCAGGCGCGCTTTTTAGCCCAGTTGCCGTTTGCGCTAACCAGCGCCCAGCGCCGCGTGCTTGAAGAGATCAGCCACGATTTAAGCCGCCCGGCGCCGATGCTGAGACTGATTCAAGGCGATGTCGGCTCGGGCAAAACAGTGGTCGCCGCCATGGCCGCGTTGAGCGCCCTGGCGGGTAATTGCCAAGCGGCGATCATGGCGCCCACGGAGATCCTCGCCGAGCAGCACTACCGCTCGTTTAAAGCTTGGTTTGAGCCGCTCGGCATCGAAGTGGCGTGGCTGGCGGGCAAGCTCAAAGGCAAGGGGCGCCTGGATGCCAAGGCGGCGATTGCCGACGGTCGCGCGCGCATGGTGGTGGGTACCCATGCGCTGTTCCAGGACGACGTACACTTCCAGTGCTTAGGACTGGCGATTATCGATGAGCAGCACCGTTTTGGCGTGCATCAGCGCCTAGCGCTGCGCGAGAAGGGTGAAGCCGGTGGGTTGACCCCGCACCAACTGATCATGACCGCCACGCCAATTCCGCGCACCCTGGCCATGAGCGCCTACGCTGATCTGGATGTCTCGGTAATCGATGAGCTGCCCCCCGGTCGCACACCGGTGAAAACCGTGGTGGTGCCCGACGAGCGCCGCCCGGAAGTGGTCGAGCGCATTCGACTGGCTTGTAGCGAAGGTCGCCAGGCCTACTGGGTGTGTACGCTGATCGATGAATCCGAGGTATTGCAGTGCCAGGCCGCCGAAGTCACCCGCGATGAGCTAACCGAAGCGCTGCCCGAGCTAACGGTGGGGTTAGTTCATGGGCGCATGAAATCGAGTGAAAAAGCCGACGTCATGACCGCGTTCAAAGCGGGCGAGCTGGATCTACTGGTCGCCACCACGGTGATTGAGGTGGGGGTCGATGTCCCCAACGCCAGCCTGATGATTATCGAAAACCCCGAGCGCCTGGGGCTTTCCCAGCTTCACCAGCTTCGCGGCCGAGTAGGGCGTGGCAGCACGGAAAGCTTCTGCGTGCTGCTCTACCATCCGCCGCTGTCGAAAAGCTCTCGCCAGCGCTTGGCGGTGATGCGCGAGACCACTGATGGCTTTCGCATCGCCGAGAAAGACTTGGAAATCCGCGGCCCCGGTGAAGTGCTCGGCACCCGTCAAACCGGCCTGGCGCAGATGAAAATCGCCGATTTGGAGCGCGATGCCGACTTGTTAGAGCGAGTAACGGCCATGGCCCAAACGCTGCAAGGCAACTCCGACATCACCGCCGTCCTGGTGCGCCGCTGGCTGGGAGAGGCTGCGGGGCGGTATGGGCAGGTTTAAGCGTTAGCACTGCTGGAGGCGAGTAGCTCGCTGCTGCCTACCAATCGATTTGCCGCTTCACCCAGCGGTGCCAGCTGTTCTGCGATCAGGCGCAGCTGGCTCTGGATGGGGCGATAGAGCGTGGTCGCCTGCTCATCAGTGCTGACGACTTTACGTACCTCTAATTGGGCTAACAGCTCAGCGGTTTGGTCCGTGAGTGCTTCAACCGGCTGGCGCTTATATAGCTGCTCCGCGATTTGGCCGAGTAGCTCACCGATACGTTTCGCTACCGGTACCAGCGTTGCGTCGTCTTCATCGTCGGTCAACTGATGGCGATGGGCGCCCAGCGCTGAAAGGTGGCTTAAAAGGGTGTTGGAGAGCACCAGAAAGCGCAGGCCGTTATCCGCATCCTGTTTACGGTAATGCCCTGGCTCATGAAGCATATTGGTGAGCAGGGTGGAAAACGCCGCGTCGGCATTATGGGCATTGCGCCGCGCTAGGCGGTAGGCCAAATCATCCTGCTTGCCCTCTTCGTACTGGTGAATGATCTCTTCTAAGTAGCGGCGGTGGTTATTCAGTGCGTTGGAAGCCTCGCGGTAAAGCCTGCGCCCTTGCCAGTCGGGTAGAATAAAAAACACCGCTAAGCCCGCAATCATCGAGCCAATCAAGGTATCGAACAGGCGGGGCAGGATCAGGTTAAAGCCGTCGCCCACCTGGTTAAAACTGCACATCACCAGCAGCGTGATGGAAGCCGTGGCGATCACATAGTGTTTCTCGCGGTTGGCGAAGAAAGACACCCCCGCGGCCACGGCAATCATGCTCTGAATCGGCGGGTGCGGAAAGAGGCTGATTGACGCCCAGCCCACCACTAAACCCAGTACCGTGCCGATAATCCGCTGTGATAAAAAACGCCGCGTGGTGGCAAAGTTGGGGCGGCATACAAACAGCGTCGTGAGGAGAATCCAAAAGCCTTGCTCTGGGTCGATCCACTGCAGTATGCCGTAACCGGACATCAATGCGATGGAGAGCCGCACCGCGTGGCGAAAGGTGGGAGAGCCAAGAGTAAAATTCAGGCGTACCCGCTTCCACGCTTCCAACAAACTCGACGGCGAGCGGTCAAACAGCGAACTGTCGCGCCGCTCATCGCTAACGCCGGGATTGTGGGCGCTGGCAAGCTGGTTTTCCAGAGTGGCGAGGTTGTCCGCTAGGGCACTTAAGGGGTACAACAGCGGGCGCCATTCGGGCTTGCCCCGGTCGCGAAGGTTCGCTATCGAGGCGTGTAAATCGGCCAGCGCCTCTTCGCTCTGCTGGTGATCGAAGGGCCGATTAAGCAGCAGCGATTTAGCCAGTTGGCGGCAAGCGCGCCCCTGTTGATCGAGCAGCCGCTGACAGCGAAACAGCACATCGTGGTGGAAGAATGCTTTGCTGAGCGCGCTGTAGGGATAGTGGGTGGAGCTGGCGCGTTCGTGAATATCCTGGGCGATAAAGTAGATACGCAGGTAGCGGTTGAGTTTTTGGTCGCCGCGCTGGCCCTCTAAGCGCCTGAAAATCATCTCTTTGGCTTGGTTGAGCGCATCGACGACTTTGCCATTCTGGCGTGCCAGTGCCACCCGGCGGGCCTCCACATCGACGCCGCGTACCGGCTCAAAAAGCGCCGATTTCAGTATCAAAAACTCGCCCAGTGCTTTGTAGACCCGCGCCATGCTCTGCTTGACCGGCTGGCGCGAAAACAGTGCGCACCACACCACCGAAATGACCCCGTACCAGACTGCCCCGGCTAACAGCAGCAGTTGGCGAGCCGCCACATCTTCATCGACCCCACCATGCTGCTCGATATTGATCATCGAGTAGATCGACAGTATCAGCGTGCCAGAGGCAATCGTGGCGTAACGCTGGCCGATGGCGCCGAGCATAATCAGGCTAAAGGTTGAAAGTCCCAACCCGACGACAAATAGCCACGGCCAGGGAAACAGCCACTGAACAATGAATGACGCTGAGGTAAAACACACCAGCGTTACCAGCAGGGCTTGCAAACGGCCTTGCCAGCTGTCGTCGGTTTCCGATAGCGCGCAGGCGATAATGCCCAGGAATAGCGGGATCACCAACGCCACGTCACCCGATAGACCACTGAACAGCAACGCACCGCTGAACGCTATAAAAACGCGCAGGCTATAGGCGAATTTATCGAGTGTCCAAAGGCGTCGCAGTGGCAAGGTAATGGGCATAGAAGCTCTTATCGATAGTTATTAGACTTTAGTATAAAGATCTGGGCGCAGAATGTCGCTATCCCGCCTTTCAACGTTTGAGTGTTCTAAAAAATAGCGCACTAAAGCCCTATGATTGAAACAGTAACCTTTCGATACTCGGAGTGACTCTAAAAAAAACAGGGACACTCCTATGGATCTCAAACTACTGCTGAACTGGCGTCTCCACCTCACGGTGATCGTAACGTCGATGTTTGCCGAGTGGATAGGCATCGTGCGCATTCCTCTCGGACCAGGAACACTCCTCTTGTTACCGCTGTTATACGCCTTTGTGATTGGCGTTTTGTTTAATCCCCACCTTTTTTCGGCCATGGGCAAGGTTATCCCCAAGCCGGTCAGCAATGCCGCAGGGCCGATCATTCTGATCGCTATTTTGCCGTTTATTGCCAAGTTTGGCTCCACCATTGGCCCCGCCATTGAGCAGATTATCGCCGCAGGCCCCGCGCTGATACTCCAGGAACTGGGTAATCTCGGTACCATGCTGATCGCGCTGCCATTTGCGGTATTAGTGCTCAAAATGGGCAGGGAAGCGATTGGCGCTACCTACTCTATCGCCCGCGAACCCAATATTGCCATTATTTCAGATCGTTACGGGCTGAGAAGCCCTGAGGGTATCGGCATTATGGGGGTTTATGTAGTGGGCACTATGTTCGGTACGCTCTACTTTGCCTTGATGGCAGGCTATATCGCCTCGCTGGATATTCTCGATATTCGTGCCCTAGCCATGGCTTGCGGGGTGGGCAGTGGCAGTATGGTCGCGGCGTGCTCGGCGGCGTTAGTGGAAGCGGTACCGGCATCCAAAGACGAACTGCTCGCCTTTGCCGGGGCCAGCAACCTGCTTACTTATGCCACCGGTTTGTATATTTCGCTATTTATCGCGTTACCAATTACCGAGTGGATGTACAAGCGCTTAAAAGGCAGCTCAGCTACGGAGGTTCGCCATGAAAACTCATGAGAGTACGGTCGATCAGTTTGACGCTGAGGCGCTTAAAGAGCTGCGCCCGGAAAACCAGCTAGGCAAAACCGCGTTGGTGCTGGCAGCAGTGTGTATCGCTGCGTGGTTTAGCAATATCGTCAACGGTTCGCCGCTGTTAGACGCGCTACCCGGCATGTTGATTTTGTATGTCATGGTGATTATCGGGCTAGTCATTGGGCGCGTTTGTCCCTTTTACCTGCCCAGCGTCGCCTGGGTGTCATTGATCAGCATTATCGCAACGCTGCCGTTTTTTCCTGGCAATGGCTGGATCATCGCGCGGCTGGCAGAAGTAGATTTCTTAGCGGTGGTAACGCCGGTATTGGCCTATGCCGGGCTGGCGCTTACCGGGCGCGAGTTTGCCATGTTCAAGCAAACCGGCTGGAAGCTGGTGGTTGTGGCTCTGCTGGTCTTCACCGGTACCTTTATCGGCTCTGCCGTTGTCGCTCACGTAATGCTCTAAGGATAGGCCGATGACTACCCCCATTAATTTACCGGATAGCGCCGAACTTACCGCCTGGCGACGCGATTTCCACCAGTATCCTGAAACCGCTTTTGAAGAGCATCGCACCAGTGCGCGTATTGCCGCGCTGCTCAATGAGTGGGGCTTCGAGGTGACGACGGGGATTGCGGGTACCGGGGTGGTGGCGACCCTGGATGGTCGCTTGGGCGAGGGTAAAACGATCGGCTTGCGGGCTGATATCGACGCGTTGGATATTCGCGAGGAGACCCAGCTTACCTACGCCTCGCAAACCCCCGGCAAGATGCACGCCTGCGGCCACGATGGCCACACCACCATGCTGTTGGGCGCTGCCTGGGCGTTAATGCAGCAGCCGGATTTTAAAGGCCGGGTAGTGTTCATCTTTCAGCCCGCCGAAGAGAGCGCCGGCGGCGGACGGGTGATGGTCGAAGAGGGGCTGTTTGAGCGCTTCCCCATGGATGCGGTATACGGTCTGCACAACTGGCCCGGCCTGCCCGTTGGTGTCGCCGCGGTGCACGATACCGACGTGATGGCCGCCTTCGATATCTTCAGCCTGACGCTAACCGGCAAAGGCTGCCATGCGGCGATGCCCCACTTAGGGACTGATACGGTATTGGCGAGCTGCCAATTGATCAGCCAGCTGCAAGGGCTGGTGAGCCGCGAAACGCCGCCAGATAAATCGGCGGTGCTGAGTATTACCAGTATTAACGCGGGGGACACCTTCAACGTGATCCCCGAGCAGGTGGCGCTGCGTGGCACGCTGCGCTGTTTTGATATGGCGCTTAAAGAGCATCTGGAAGAGCGCTTTAAACAGGCAATTGGCAGCTTGGCCGAGTTTCATGGTTTAACCGTTGAGCTGGATTATCAGCGCTGCTACCCCGCCACCATCAATATCCCGGAACACGCCCAGCACTGCGCCACTGTTCTGGAAAGCTTATTAGGCCAAGACAATGTGATCCGCAACCCGCCGCCCAGCATGGCTTCTGAGGATTTCTCGTTCCTGCTTGCCGAACGCCCAGGTGCCTATATCTGGATGGGCAATGGCGAGGAGTCCGCTTCGCTACATAATCCGCGCTATGACTTTAACGATGCACTATTGCCGCTGGGCGCACGCTACTGGGTGGAGCTGGTAAGGACACTGCTCGTCTAAATCGCCACCTTTGTCTCAACGATAAGCGTTATTCGCTCTCTGATGCCCACTGGGTAGGGGAGCGTCTACCCCGAATATGACGTCTTCATACTTAGTAGGACGTTTAAGGAGTACTTACGATGTCTTCAACAACAGCATTATCGATCGTGGTCATTGGCCTCGGGCAGATGGGCGGGAATATGGCCCTCACCCTTCGAGCCGCAGGGTTTGCGGTAACGGGCAGCGATGTATTTGAGCCGGCGCGGTCGCGCCTTGCTGCTCAAGGGCTAACCGTTGTGGCGCCCGATGCGCTACCCGCAAGCGATGTTTACCTGCTGTCGCTGCCAACTTCCGCCCATGTGCGCGAAGTGATTGAGCAATCCCCAGGCTTGCTCACGCTAGCGCCGAAAGGCAGCGTGATTGTTGATACGTCCACCAGCGACCCAACCGTCAGCCGTGAACTGGCCGAAAAAGTGACCACAGCGGGCCTTCAGTGGCTGGACGCCCCGGTTAGCGGCGGCCCGAAAGGCGCCGCTAATGGCAAGTTGGGCATGCTGCTAGGGGGCGCTGAATCCACCATCGAGCGGGTAGCCCCCATGCTGGAGGCCATGTCGGCCAAGCGTACCCATGTGGGCGGCCCCGGCAGCGGCCATGTGGTCAAGCTGGCCAATAACTATCTATGTGCGGCGCACTTGCTGACCACCGCCGAAGCGGTAGCCATGGCGGCCAAGGCTGGCGTTGACCCCGCCGCCTGTTTGGCGGGCATCAATAGCGGTTCGGGGCGCAGCGCGGTTAGCGAGGTGAACTTCCCCGAGTGGGTGCTGAGCGAGCGCTTTGACTCAGGCTTTACCACCGGCTTGATGCGTAAAGACCTGCGCCTGGCGCGAGACGCCGCCAAACAGTTGGGCATCCCGCCGACCCTGCTGCAAGCCGTTGTCGATGCCTGGCACGCGAATGCCGATAACCCCGCCGATAGCGACGACTTTAACCATATCACCACGCCGATTTTAGCGCGTGCTAGCCAAGCGGAGGGCAACGAATGAACGCACTTAGCCAACATGCTCAAGATCACCTTGCCACGCTGCTCGAAGGTTTTGGATTAACGGCCACCACGCTGTTGAGCAACTGGATTGATGGCGGTTTAGTAGCGGGTGAGGGTGAAGTGATCACCCTGACCAATCCGGCCACTGGCGAAACGTTGGTAAGCTATCGCGACGCCAGCGCGGCGCTGATTGAACGCGCCACCCAAGCGGCTGTGCGTGGGCAGCAAGAGTGGATGGCGTTGACCGCCAGCGAACGCGGGCGGCGTATGAATGCCGCCCTGCGCGGCCTGGAGGGCCATGAAGAGGCGCTGGCGCAGCTGGAAAGTGTCGTTGCCGGTAAGCCAATTCGTGACTGCCGGGCCGAAGTCGGCAAAGTGTGCGAGATGTTCGAATACTATGCGGGCTGGTGCGATAAGCAGCATGGCGAAGTGATACCGGTGCCCACCTCGCACCTGAATTATGTGCGCCATGTGCCTTATGGCGTGGTGGGGCAGATTACCCCCTGGAACGCACCGATGTTCACCTGCGCCTGGCAGTTGGCGCCAGCGATAGCAGCGGGCAATGGGGTGGTATTGAAGCCCTCCGAGCTTACGCCGTTCTCATCGGTAGTGATTGCCAAGCTACTTGAAAGTGGCGGGTTGCCGAAGGGACTTATCAATATCGTTAACGGCCTGGGCAAGACGACCGGTGCTGCGCTCACCGATCACCCCACCATCAGCAAGCTGGTGTTTGTCGGTTCTCCCCAGAGCGGCCGCCTGATTGCCGAGGCGGGTGCGCGGCGGTTGGTGCCCAGCGTGCTAGAACTGGGCGGCAAGTCGGCCAATATTGTGTTTGCCGACGCCAAACTGGACGAGGCGGTGGCGGGTGCCCAAGCTGCCATTTTTGCCGCCGCAGGCCAGAGCTGTGTAGCAGGGTCGCGCTTATTGATTGAGCGCTCGGTGTTTAAGCAGGTCACCACCCGCTTGGCGCGGGCGGCAGAACAGATTGAGGTCGGCCTGCCCAGCGATGAAGCGACGCGTATGGGCCCACTGCAGAATCGCCGTCAGTTTGAGCAGGTGACGCGAATGATCGATGCCGCCGTCGCCGCGGGTGCGCGGCTATTGACGGGTGGCAAGCGCCCGGCAGGGCTGCCTGACGAGGCCCTGGGCTACTTTATCGCCCCTACCGTGCTGGTGGATGTTACGCCGGATATGGAGATCGCCCAGCAAGAAGTGTTTGGCCCGGTGCTGGTCGCCATGGCGTTTGATGATGAAGTCGAGGCCATTCAACTCGCCAATGAGACGCGATTTGGCTTGGCGGGTGCGGTGTGGAGCCAGGATGTCGCCCGGGCGCATCGCGTCGCCGGGCAGTTACGCGCAGGTACCGTATGGATCAACAGCTATAAGGCGATCAGCGTGATGTCACCGTTTGGTGGCTTTGGGGATAGCGGCTTTGGCCGCTCCAGCGGCCTGGGTGGCCTGCGCGAGTATACGGTGCCACAAAGCGTCTGGGTGGAAACCGCGCCAGAGGCGAGCGTCGCGTTTGGTTACGGTAGCGGTGTTGGTTAATCGCTGACCGAGCCGGACTCTCGAAAGGCCTGCATCCAGCGCTGCAAATGGCGTAGCAATAGTATGCAGGCCTTGGGCTGTTGGCGGCCCACGCGGGTGACCATATGGGCCTGGGAGCGCTGGAAGAGCGGATTATCTACCGGGCGCGCCACTAGCGTACCGACCTCTAAATCATGCGCAACGGCAAAGGCGGGCAGTAGTGTGATACCCATGCCGCTGCGCACATACTGCGCCAGTACCACCATGGAATTAGTGTTCATTGCCAGGTGCGGGGCGATCCGTGCCTGTTGAAAGGCTTGATCGACCATTTGGCGCACCCCGTGGCTGGGATCCCACATGGCCATGGGTTCGGTGCTAAGTTGCTCCAGGGAGAGCGGCGCAGGTTGGTTGGCCAAGGGATGGTCTGGCGACAAAATAGTCATCAACGGCTGTGGACTAGAAGCCCAGAAACGCAGTTGAGGATGGGTTCTTTCGTGGAACATCAGGCCGATATGGCTGTGATCATCAACCACGGCCTCAATAATGCCCGAGGTGCCCGCGATATGAATATCGAGCTGGATGCCGGCATAAAGCTGGGTAAATTCATGCAGGGGTGAAGCCACTAGGTCACTGACAAAACCCTCACCGACGGTAAGTGATATTTTGCCTGTTTCCATGCGTTGGTAGGCTTCGAGTGAGGCGATAAAGCCTTCATCAAGTGCACCGCGACGTTCGCAGTACTCAAGCAGCATTTCGCCAACGGGTGTTGGCGAAATGCCGTCACGCTGACGCTCCATAAGGGTTGCCCCCAAGGCTTCTTCCAGTAAGGCAATTTGCCGACTGACCGCCGAGGGGGCAATGTCTAAGCGCGCCGCTGCGCGACGCACGGAGCCAGATTCTAGGGTAACGCGGAAATACACTAAGCGCTGATGAGGTATGTCCATCGATAGCTAGGCGCTACAAATACTTAAGCAGTTTCTGCAGCTTATTCATATCAGCAGAGTCGCCCACTAAGCGTACGTTACCGTTCATCATACCGTCTAAAAAAGCCTGCTGAGTCGGCTTTTTGAGTACTTTCAGGGCGGTGACTTGATCCCGGAAACGTAGCTCAATATCCAAGTCGACAGGTAGCCCTTTACCGGTGCTGATGCGGTTCGGCGTCATCCGGTAGTGGCGGGCAATGCTTAGATCTTCTGTGGCAATACCCCAATCCAGGCCGCGCATACGTTCTAACTGCTCACGAAAGCGCGGCTTGCGGCGCAGGGCGCGTTTGAGCATTACGCCCAGCAGCCACAGCGTCAGCTTAAGCTTCATTAGGAAACGGCGTCCTTAAGTCCTTTGCCTGGCTTAAAGGCCACGTTTTTGCTGGCCGGAATTTGCAGCGGGGCACCGGTTTGCGGGTTTTTACCGGTACGCGCTGCGCGCTCACGTACGGTGAAGGTGCCAAAACCAATCAACGCGACATCTTCGCCCTTGGCACAACTGTTGGTGATCTCATCGAGAATAACGTTCAGCACTTGGCCTGCTTTATCTTTGGACAGGTCGGCACTTTCAGCGATAGCAGCAGCGAGTTCAGGTTTGCGCATAAGAAATCTCCTAAATTAAAGAATCGAACGTAAAGCAAATGCATGTTGTTGTATGCGTCACGCAGCATAGCTTTTCTATCCTAGTCGTGAACGCGGCGAAAATCAGCCTAGCAGCGCAGGTGCTGCTCTGGAAAGCTCCACTTTCCTTCTCACGGAGCCGCCTGTCAACGCAAAACCAATCAAACGTCCGTCTTTATTTTCGGCCAAGGCACTGATATCGCCGCCTTCACCTTCGATTCGCCAACGTTCTGGCGTGGTGATTGGCGGGTAGGCAACCACTGGCAGCAGCGGGGTTTTTACCACCACCGGCCAAGCGCCAAAACTGACCGACGTTGGGGTGCCTGAAAGCGTTGCCGCCAGCGCTTTGGCGCTAGCCTGTAGCGGCTGGACGTACATGGCATTAACGCCATCGACGCAGGCGACGTCGCCCAAGGCATAAATATCTGAGTGCGAAGTACGCAGTTGGCGATCTACCATGATGCCGCTAGGTACTACGCTTAATCCAGCGGCTTCGGCAAGTGCTGACCGCGGGACAAGGCCCGTTGCCATCAAGATAAAATTCGCGCTGACGGCGTCGCCGTTATCTAAACGTAATTCGATATTTTCACTACTGCCGAGCGTGATGGAGTCAATCGAGCGGCCAAGGTGAAGCGCGATACCTGCTTCACTAAAGGCATCGCCTAACGCGTTGCCGAGTGGCGCGGGCAGCAGACGGGGAAGCAGGCTTCCCTCTGGAGCAATAAGGCTGACTTGATGCTCCCCAGCGTGCAGGTCGTTAGCAAATTCACAGCCGACAAGGCCCGCGCCTATCACCGCTACTCGGCCAGGGCCGTGGCTCAATGCCGCGCGAAACCGGCGATAATCGTCTAAATCATTGATCGTAAAGCAGCGCGACGCCACGCTGGTGGCAATCCTAAAGGGTGCGCGCGGCTCGGCTCCAGTGGCTAAAACGAGGGTTTCATAGCCCAGAGTATTTCCACCATCGAGGAGGAGCGTCCGGTTATCCACATCCAGTGCGTTGACTCGGGTGTGGATAACTATTTGTGCATTTAGCTCTTCGCCTAGTTCGGCAGCGCTTTGCTGGGCTAGCGTATCGGCTGACAGACCTTTAGCAAAACCGGTTGAGAGCAGAGGCTTGCTGTAATCATCGCCGCTGTCAGCGCTCACCAACGTTATTGAGCGTTGATCACCCTGGCGGCGCAAGGCGCGGGCTAGGCCAACCCCGGCCATCCCTGTACCAATAATCACCAGCTCAGCCTGTGACGTAATCTGTTTATGTGATGCGGGCATGCAGACACCAAATGGGATGCTAAAAAGTCGCTGTAATAAAAGCCTATTAATGCGCCATGTTACACTAATCGCCCCAATTATCGCCTTGGAGAACTCGGTGACCTCTCCTGCTTTCCAGCAAACTCCGCTATTTTCGCGCTGGCGTCCTATTAATGCGGCGCGGCCTGCCATGAGCGCTCCTTGGTGGCAGTGGGTTGCCTCTACCGATTCGTTAACCGCTCGGCTAATAGCGGCTGGCGGCCATAAGCATTTTCGGGTGCGCCTACTGCGCCAGGGGGTGGGTTGGCCACAGCAAGACGAAGCGCAGGCGCTGGGCATTGCCCCCAAACGCTACGCGTGGTTGCGCGAAGTGGCACTTTGTTTAGACGAAAGGTCGTGGGTGGTGGCGCGCTCGGTCGCGCCACTTTCGCAGCTAAAGGGGCAGCGTTTAGATCGCCTAGGTGAGCGCTCGCTAGGCAGCTGGCTATTTCGCCAGCCAGACTTAGTGCGCGGGCCGTTGGAAGTAACGACACAATCGCCACCCTTTGTTAGCGAGAACGCCCTAGAGGAAAAGTGCGCCTGGGGTCGGCGCTCCGTTTTTTATAATGGCTGTAAGCACGACGGGCTGTCATTGTTGGTTCAAGAGTATTTTTTACGTGCGATGGCGGATGAACTCGATCTGCCTTCGCGCTAAAGTCGTTGCATTATGGTGTTTTATTTCGTGAGGTAAGTATGGATCGTTCACTGTTGCGGCCGAAGGGGTTAGCTCGCGTGGCGGATTTTTTACAGCTGATGCGTCTAGACCGACCCATTGGTACGTGGCTGCTAATGTGGCCGACGCTTTGGGCGCTCTGGATTGCCGCCGAAGGCGTGCCAGGGCGAAATATTATGCTGATTTTTATTGCAGGGGTTTATGTGATGCGTGCTGCGGGCTGTGTGGTCAATGACTATGCCGACCGCCACTTTGATGGCCATGTAAAACGTACTAAAAACCGCCCGCTCGCAACGGGGCGTATTAGTGAAACCGAGGCTCAGCGACTGTTTACTGCTTTGGTAGTCGCGGCATTTATTTTGGTGTTACTGACCAACTGGTTCACGGTTCTGCTCTCATTGGGCGGTGTGCTGCTGGCGGTTATTTATCCGTTTATGAAACGCTACACGCATTTCCCCCAGATTGTTTTAGGGGCCGCCTTCTCTTGGGCAATACCCATGGCCTTTGGTGGCGTACTGGGCTACGTGCCGTTGGAAGCGTGGCTGCTATTTTGTGCCAACGTTTTATGGACAGTGGCTTACGATACCCAGTACGCCATGGTCGACCGCGACGACGACTTGAAAATAGGTATTAAATCGACGGCGGTGTTGTTTGGTAATGCAGATCGTTTAATCATCGGCTTACTACAGATAACCACGCTAGGACTGCTGGCGTGGGTCGGCTGGCGGGTTGATTTAGGCGGTTTCTTCTGGATGGGACTTGTCGCCATGGGCGCTACTTTTCTGCATCAGCAGCGCTTGATTCGTTATCGCGAGCGAGAGCCTTGCTTCCAAGCTTTTCTGAATAATTTTTGGTCGGGCCTGCTAGTTTTTGCTGGTATTACACTGAGCTGGTGGCCTACTGCGGGCTAAAAGCTGTTACTGTCATGTAATTGTCATGAAGTCATGGTGTTATCGTCACTGACATGTCATTGAGCTAGTTTTCGCTGAACTAGTTTTCATTGAGCTAGTTTTCTCTGAACACCGTGAGGCCCTGGTATGACCGCCAAGACCGTTCTGATTGTTGATGATGAGTCGTCGATTCGCGAGATGATCGCGGTCGCGCTGGAAATGGCTGACTATCGCGTGCTCGAAGCAGATAACGCCCAGGATGCTCATGCCATGGTCGTCGACCACCAGCCTGATTTGCTGCTGCTTGACTGGATGATGCCTGGTACCAGCGGTATCGAGCTAGCAAGACGTTTAAAACGCGAAGAAGCCACTGCCGAGATTCCCATTATCATGCTTACCGCTAAAGGCGAAGAGGATAATAAGATTCAGGGCCTTGAGTCAGGTGCCGATGACTACATCACTAAGCCCTTTTCTCCCCGTGAATTGGTGGCACGGCTAAAAGCAGTGCTGCGCCGGGCGACGCCGCGTGGTGTTGAAGATCCGATTGAGATTAATGGTTTACTGCTTGATCCAGTGAGCCACCGGGTAAGCGCCCACGGCAAGGCGCTGGAAATGGGGCCCACCGAGTACCGTCTGCTACAGTTTTTTATGACCCATCAAGAGCGTGCTTACACGCGCAGTCAGTTATTGGACCAAGTGTGGGGAGGTAATGTGTACGTTGAAGAGCGCACGGTCGATGTGCATATCCGTCGTTTGCGCAAAGCATTAGGCGATGTGCATCAAAACTTGATTCAAACGGTTCGGGGTACCGGCTACCGTTTCTCTGCACGGGTGTAAATGTGCGCCTATGGAGTCGTGAACTGTGGCGACTCGCGTGGTTGGCCACGTTGGGGGCTTGCCTGGGTTGGTTGCTGGGCTTTGCTGGGCTGGGGCTAGCGGTCGGCCTGACTATCTGTCTTTTTTATCACTTGCGTCAGCTGCGCGAACTGTATTTATGGCTAACTCTGCATCCTCACGATGAGCCGCCTGCCGCCCGTGGTATGTGGGGCGAACTGTTTGATCGTTTGTACCGCTACCAGAAAAGTCAGCGCATAACACAAAGCAGGCTGCGCGCTACCTTAGCGCGTATTCAAGAGTCGTCAGAAGCGATGCGCGACAGTGTGGTCATGCTTGATCGCCACGGTGATTTAGAGTGGTGGAATAGCGCTGCAACCGACATGCTGGGCCTGCAGACCGCCCATGATCGTGGCCAGCACATTACCAACCTGCTGCGCGACCCAAGCTTTATCCGCTATTTTAATGCGCGAGACTATCGCGAGCCGCTGACGCTCACTTCGCCGATTGATGAACGACGCATCCTGCAGTATCAAATTACCCTTTATGGCGACGACGAGCGCTTAGTCATGGCGCGGGATATTACCCGCTTGCATCGCTTAGAACAGATGCGCCGAGACTTTGTGGCCAATGTCTCCCATGAACTGCGTACTCCTTTGACCGTTCTCTCTGGCTATTTGGAAACCTACAGTGATATCGCCGATCAGTTACCTCCACGGTTAGGCAAAAGTATCCATCAAATGCAGGAGCAGACTCAGCGAATGCAGAATCTGGTCAATGACTTACTGTTGCTCTCGCGCTTGGAAATTGACCAGGGGGGTAAAGATCATCACCCGCTGCCGCTAGAGCCTTTACTGCAAAGCGTGTGTGCCGATGCGCTGGCGCTATCACATCAGCGCCATACGATCACGGTGTCGCTGGAGAGTGAGGCCCAATTGATGGGTAGTGAGCAGGAAATTCGCAGCGCCGTCTCCAATCTTGCTTATAATGCCGTTCGCTATACGTTGCCGGGTAGCCATATCACATTACGCTGGAAGTCCAGTGCTGCTGGCGGTGGCTGTATTGAGGTTGAAGATGACGGTGAAGGTATTGATCCCGTGCACATACCCCGTTTAACCGAGCGCTTTTATCGTGTTGATAAAGGCCGCAGCACTGCCACCGGAGGCACAGGGCTGGGCTTGGCCATTGTTAAACACGTGCTGTTACGCCACGATGCCCAATTACAGATTGAATCCCACCCCGGTAAAGGCGCTCTGTTTCGCTGCGTTTTCCCTCTCTCACGACTTGTTTAACGTTAAAATAATTCTCCCGCATAATGTTTGTAGAAGTATACAGTGGTGGTATGCAAGGTTGGTAAAAACTTTGCCCATGTGCCACTTTTATACATCTTCATCCGCTGCTCAGAAATTGAAAGGACTTTTCTGATATTTTATAACTTTATGATTTTTAATGCTTTAATATTTAATTTAAATTTTTGGCATGACCTCTGCATGTATCATATTAAGAAAGATGATCGCAGGTAATGCTGGCTGATGATTAGCCCTTCTTTCTTACCAAAGCGGTATCAAACAGCGATCGGAGGTGGAATATGATGTCCAAGGATTTTCTCAAGAAAGCTGGCATTTTAGGTGTATCTTTTTGCTTAATGGCAAGCCCATTGGTTTTTGCACAAACAGATGAAAACACTGCAATCGATGAGAACCAAGGCATTACGGCTGATGAACAGCCAATGGACGCACAGGGTGCTGGTAGCTCTAACAGCAGCGATAATACGACGAACGATTTAACCCATGACGAAGGCGACGGTGCCAGCGACATGGAACCCCAATCAAGCAGTCACTCAGATGACGCTGAATATGACGAAGATGAACTTGTTGAAGAAAATAGCGGTAGCTAATTATTGATGATTTTTAGATATCATTGAATGCTTTCTCATAGGATGAGGAAGTGGTTAACAGCATGTTTTACAGACAAGGATGTGCTTCGGATTCAAGGATGAATCAAAACGTTAGTCAGGGTAAATTCCAAGGTTGGAGTCCCGCACAAGGAGTGGAAGCTAGCGTTAGTCATTACCTATAACCTATTCTGATATCGGGCCCGTAGTGCGGGGCCTAACTTTTTGCTGTCTGCTTTTTCCTTATTTCTTCTGCCCCCTCGCCTTCGCTGCCACTCCCTTTCCAGTGCTTTTTTCGTTTTTCTATAAACCTAGCGTCTAGCGGCCTATTAGCAGCTGAGCCTGGGTTGCTGAGTGTGTCATAAAGGCACAGACAATTTTGCGCATGTGTCATTAGTGCACATGTAATTAGCGTGCTTTTGTTTTTAGCGGCATATTATTGTGCGCAATTTAAATTTATTAAGTATTTGATTTTTGGTCTTTAAATTTTCAATTTATGGAGTTGGCACTGCATATGCAAAATCAAGGCAGTGAAGCTAACCGCAGTGAGATGCCAGCCACCGTGCACCTCTCACTTCACTTCAGCGGTATCAAACAGTCGCCAGGAGTAAATAGTATGTTTAACGAATTTGTGAAAAAAGCAGCCGTAGTAGGTCTTTCATTTGGTTTACTGGCTAGCCCGCTGGCATTTGCACATATGTCTATTGAAGCTAATCAAGATATTACAGCAAATGATGAGCCCATTCATGCCCAGTCACACCGCTCAACCGACCAAACAGATTTTAGCCCATCAGACCTAATGTATGACGAAGGAGATCGTCCTATGGTTGTTAAGGCTGAGTCCACTAGCACGAACGCTCAGGCTACCTACACGCCAAAAGACTTAATCCGCGAAAATGGATCATGAAACGTTCGGTAAATAAAAATTTGCAATAACGTAGGAGTACATTACGTTAAAAGCGTGAGTTAAACATGCAAGCGCATGTCACTCCGGTAAGGATGCACTAAGAGCCAAATGAAACTAACGCAATTGAAGCGCTGGTCAGGGTTAAATCCCAAGGTTTGGGGCCCGCAAAAGGGGAGGAGGCTAGCGTTAGACATTGCCAAAAAATATGTTTTTTAGACCCTGCTAATGCGGGGTCTGATGTTTGCAAGTAGTCAAAATGTTTCTTAACGGCTACTAGGGCCTGTTGACGTTTCATCATGAAGCGCTGGGCCCGTTTTTATCCTTGGCGGCGCAGCCATCGTCCATTTGGAATCACTATACGTCTCACCTCCTGCCTTGCTGTGAATTAAAATGGGCACTAATAAAACGTAGGGTTAGCTGCAAAAGAATGCCATATCTGCAACGAATATAGTGAAAGTGATGTCTATATACGCATAGTACAGGCCGGTTTTACGAGCATTCCGGCATTTAGCAGCCAAAGGAGAAGGGCATGTTATTTAAAGAAGTGGGTAAAAAAGTTGCTATTGTAGGCATTTCATTTGGTTTAATTGCTAGTCCCCTGGCAATGGCGCAATCCTCCATTGAGTTGAACCAAGAACGTTCGGTCGGTTCGGATGTAATCGATAAGCCTCAGTCACACCGGCCATCAAATGACGCTCAAGTTTCACCTGGTAACTTAAATCGTGATGAAGGTGACAGCTTAGATTTCTCACCATCCAGTAGTGCTATCGATAATGATGAACAAGCTTCACAGCGTGTGAAAGAAGGTTATAGCACCACCGATTTGAACCGTGATGAGGGCGATAGTACCGACTGGTAAGTGATTGTCTGAAGGTAACTCAAGTTCCGCAAAGACCTCGCCGACGCGAGGTCTTTGCGGTTATCAATATTTAAAAATGCCTTAAGGGGTGATTATCTCACAGCGGTTTAATGTTGCGCGCGTCATGACATGCGTCTCTATAGTGGGCGTCCCACATCAGTACGGCGCCTGCCACCGCACCGGGAATCAAAAATAGATTGGCTAGGGGAATCCAGGTGATGAGCGTGATTAACCCGCCGTAGCTGAGACTTTGCCACCAGCGTTTCGAGAGCCGTTGGCGCATGTCGGTAAAGGACACCTTGTTGTTATCCATGGGGTAATCTAAATAAGTGATGGCCATCACCCAGGCAGAAAATAGCGCCCACAGTAGCGGCGCAACTAAATTGACGCCTGGTATCCAGCTAATCACAAACAGGCCGGCGGCACGCGGCAAGATATAGGCGAGCTTAACAAGCTCCCGGCCAAGAGCATCAATCGCTGTTTTGGTAAGGCTGCGGTCATCCGTCGGTTCACGGCCGGTCACCTGTACTTCAACCTTAGCGGCTAAAAAGCCGTAAAAAGGCGCTGCAATGAAACTGGTCACCAGCGTAAATGTGAAAAACACCACGACTAACAGGCTAATCACAAAGAGCGGCCAAATAAGCCACGATAGCCAATCTAGCCAAGTAGGCACCATGTTCATCCAGTGAGCCAACCAGCCATCAAAGCGGTTGAATACAAAGCTGAACATGCCCACATAGACAATTAGGTTGACCAGGATAGGTAGGAAAATATAGCGGCGCATGCCCGACTGATACACACAGCGTGTACCTCGGCTAAACGCAGTAACAGCATCCAGCATGATGGGGGAACTCCTTGTGATTCAAACGTCCAGGCGGCTAAACGGCCTGGACGTATTGCAGGAGGAAACCCCTATCAGGTCAAGACTTTTTTAGCACTTTCGGATCCAGATCGTCGGTGTCGCTATGGCGAATATCCAATCCTTTGACGAGATAGACCACGTACTCAGCGAGGTTATCGGCGTGGTCACCCACCCGCTCCAGCGCGCGCAGTACCCACATGATGCTGAGTACGGAAGTAATTGAACGTGAGTCTTCCATCATAAAGGTCATTAACGAGCGCATCGCGCTGCTGTACTCGTCGTCTACCAGTTCATCTTCGCGCACCACCTGCATGGCAAGGTCGGTATCAAAGCGGGCAAAGGCGGTGAGCGCATCGCGGAGCATTTTACGCACGTGCTCGCTGATGTGACGCACTTCCACCAAGCCGCGAATGGTACTGGTGTTTTCACTCAGTAGTAGCGCGTTGCGGGCGATTTTGCTGGCTTCATCGCCAATGCGCTCAAGGTCTGAGGTGGCGCGAATAACGGCCAGCACCAGACGCAAATCAGATGCTGCAGGCTGGCGGCGCGCCAGTACGCGGGTGCACTCGTCATCAATTTGCAACTGCAGGTCGTTGACCTGACGGTCATTGTCACGCACCTGCTCGGCCAAGCGAGTATCGCCCTCCAGTAGGGCAAAGACAGCATCCTGCACTTGTTTTTCCACCAGACCGCCCATGGCCATCAGGTGGGTCTTCAGCTCTTCCAGCTCCTGGTTGAACTGGCGAGAGATATGCTGGCTGTGAGAGTCGCTAGTAATATCCATGGAGCACTCCTGACGTTCCCGTCGTTAAGGCCTAGGTGATGCGGCCGGTGATGTAGTTTTCGGTGTGTTGCAAACGGGGATTGGTGAAGACTTGATCGGTAGGCCCGTATTCAACCAGCTCACCTTGGTGCAAAAAGGCGGTGTAATCTGACACCCGCGCTGCTTGTTGCATATTGTGGGTAACCAGCACCAGCGTTAGCTCTGACTTGAGATTACGGATCAACTCCTCAATTTTGAGGGTTGATATGGGGTCAAGTGCTGACGCGGGTTCATCCAGCAGCAGCACGTCGGGCTGTACTGCCAAGGTGCGGGCAATCACCAGACGCTGCTGCTGACCGCCGGAAAGCTGCCAAGCGGAGCGGTGCAGGCGGTCTTTTACCTCATCCCACAGGGCCGCGGAGGAGAGCGCCCACTCGATAATATCGTCGCGTTTGCGCTTAGGCAGGCGCCCTTGCAAGCGCAGGCCAAAGGCAACGTTTTCATAGATCGACATAGGGAAGGGGTTGGGGGTTTGAAACACCATCCCGACACGCCGCCGCAGCTCGGTTACATTCATTTGCGGGTCATAAATATCTTGCCCTTCAAGCGTGATTTGACCGCTATGCATCACCGATTCATTAAGATCGTGCAAGCGGTTAATCGCCCTTAATAGCGTCGACTTACCACACCCTGACGGGCCAATAAACGCTGTCACCCGGTGGCGGGGAACGCTCAGGGTTAAGTCACGCAGCGCCTCTTTCCCCGCATAGGCGAGGCTTAGGTGATCAATGCTCAGGCAGCAGCTTTCAGATGAAAAGTGCGTCACTGGTGCCTGAGAGGTATTAGCTGAATGTAATGGTGCTAGCATTCGTTTCCCCGTTGACGGCTAAGATAATGACGCAGAAATATGGCAGTTATATTAAGCATCAGCACAATTAACACTAAAAGTAGCGCCGTGGCGTAAACCAGTGGAATAGCGGCCTGCACATCTTCGCCGTGAAAGGCGGTATCAAATAGATGATAGCCAAGGTGCATAAACTTGCGCTCTAAATGCAGATAAGGAAACTCACCATCGATGGGCATTTGTGGCGCGAGCTTTGCGACCCCAACGAGCATTAATGGCGCCACTTCGCCCGCCGCACGGGCGACCGCTAAAATAACCCCTGTCAGCATCGCCGGAGCGGCCATGGGCAGCACGATGCGGGTGAGCATCTCTAAGCGCGTAGCACCGAGTGCCACGGCCCCTTCACGCTGAGCTTCAGGAATACGGGCCAGGCCCTCTTCTGTTGCCACAATCACCACCGGCAAGGTTAGCAGTGCGAGGGTTAACGAAGCCCATAGCAGGCCGCCAGTGCCGAATGTGGGTGAGGGTAGGGTGTCACTGAAAAACCACTCATCCAGCGAGCCGCCAATGCCGTAAACAAACACCCCCAAGCCAAATACTCCATACACAATTGACGGTACGCCGGCCAGATTGCGCACACCTATGCGCACGAGGCGAGTCAGCCGCCCTTGGTGAGCGATTTCATTGAGATAAATGGCCGCCAGTACACCGAAGGGTGTGACGATAACGGACATTAAAATCACCATTAGCACGGTGCCAAAAATCGCTGGCCACACGCCGCCGTGAGTATTGGCTGCCCGTGGGCCTTCGCTCAAAAATCGCCAGACCCCTTCACCCCAGGCGTAGGTTTTCTGCCGCCAGGCCATAGTGTTAGGGGCTTGAGCGCTAGCCACATTGGCAAGCGGTTGGCGTAAGGTTTGGCCATCCACAGTGGTGAGCAGCAGTTGGCCCGCTTGGCGCTGGCTAGCGGGAAGCGCCAAAAGAGCCGTCAGTTGCTGCCAAGCAGCATCTCCCGCCCAGCGCTGATCGCCTTGCTCAATGGCCACTAAATGGCCAATAAAGTCGCCCCAGGGGCTGCGATCAATACGAATCAGGTCGGTTGGTTGGGCGCGTTCGACAATTTGCTCGATGGCCACCCAGCGCCAGCGAGCGCCTTCGATATCCTGATTGCCGGTGAAGTAGAGGCGTTCATCTCCCTCCTGCTGGGGCAGCGGGACCTCGCGTACGGCATGGCCTGCGAAAGTTTCGCCCGAACTAAGGGTGACCTCTTCCAGCGTGGCGGGCCAGAAGTGCCCGAGCCCGCGCACCAGCAGTAGCGTTAGCAAGGCGCCCAGCATCAGCAGGGAAAGCGCGACGCTGGCCGCGCATAGCCAAGGCCATAACGTATTTAATCGGCTGAAGCGAGCAGCGCGGGAGACTACCCTGGCCGAGGCAGACGTCATGATATGCCTCCCATCTGACGGTAACGGCGGCGCAGGCGTTGGCGGACGACCTCGGCCAGGGTGTTGACCAGAAACGTGAAAATAAATAGCACCAGCGCGGCTAAAATAAGCAGGTGGTAGGTCTGACCACCGGGTGACGCTTCAGGTAACTCGATGGCGATAGCTGCCGCCATGGAGCGCATGCCCTCGAAGGGGCTGGCGCTAAACAGGGCGGTATTGCCGCTGGCCATGAGGACAATCATGGTTTCGCCCACTGCCCGACCCGCCCCAATCATCACCGCCGAGAAAATCCCCGGGCCTGCGGCCGTCAGCGCTACTTTCCAGAGAGCCTGCCAGCGGCTGGCGCCCAGCGCCTGGGCGCCCTCAATTAAGCTGGCAGGCACATCGGCGAGGGCATCTTCTGCCAGTGAATAGATGCTGGGAATGACCGCAAAGCCCATGGCAATGCCAACTATCATGGCATTACGGGTGGCGTAATCGATACCAAAGCGCTGGTCGAGCAGGTGGCGTAAGTCGCCACCTAACCACTGCTGCTCGAACCATGGGGCGAGCCATAGCGCTATCGCTACCATGAAGACCAGCCAGGGCACTAGCCACAGGCCCGCCCAGGAGAGCGGTAAGCGACGGCGTAGGCGTGTTTTAGCCAGTTGCCAAAGCAAGCCGGCCAGCCCAGCACTGAGCGGCAGCCAAATAATCAGCACTAAAGCGCTGGTTAAATGGCGTTCCACCCACGGCGCCAAAATGAGCCCGGCAATAAAGCCAACCACCACACCAGGCACAGCCTCCATCATTTCTAACGCCGGTTTAATGCGCGTTCGCAGGCGCGGCGACATAAACAGCGCCGAGTAGATCGCCGCGCCTAAGGCCACAGGAATGGCAAACAGCAGTGCGGCGAGGGCGGCCTTTAAGGTGCCCCATGCCAGGGGTGAGAGCTTTGCCAAGGCTAAGGTGTCGCCAATCGCCAGCAGCGGGAGCGCTTCCCATACCAAAAAGATGCCGATTGCCAGAATCGCGAGCAGTACACCCACGCCGCCTGCGGTAATTAACCCGGTGGCCACGCGATCCTGCAACAGGCGCAGCGGCTGTCGAGCAGAGGTTAACCGAGGTGGAGTCATAGCGTTATCATGGCAAAACCAGGGGGCCAAATAGCGGATCAATCGCTAGTGATATAAGTATGTCTAGAAAAAAACGCACCCGATACCTCCTTACCTTAAGGCAATTTTATGACATTTAGATGACAGCGACTTACTGGATTTGCTGGGCATTAAGGACATCCGTGGTTAAGGGGACAAATCCAGAAGCGCGAGCAATCTGTTGGCCCTCATCGGATAGAATCAGCGCAAGTAGCGCCTCCTCGGCTGGTGGTAACGTCTCTCCAGGCGGTAGGTTCACGTAGAGATAAAGGTAGCGCGACAGCGGGTAATCGCCGTTCTGTATCGCCGCTTCATCAGGCGGTACCGCCGTGCCGTCATCGTTATACAGACTGACCGCATGCACGGCGGGAGTAAGGTGATTAAACCCAGCGTAACCCATTGCATTGGCCGACTCTCCTACGGCGGCGACCACCGCTGATGAGCCGGGGTGTTCGCTGATATCGCTGCGAAATTGCCCGTCGCATAACGCCCGCTCTTGAAATAGCCCGTGGGTGCCCGAGGCAAGGTTGCGCCCATGCAAGGCAATCCGGCCAAATGACCAGTCACGCGTTGCAGGAAGCTGCTCCCAGCGTCTGATCGGTGTTTCGCCACCACAGGCGCGCGAGGTTGAGAAAATGGCGTCGACCTGCTGGCGAGTGAGCGCGCGCAGCGGATTATGGCGATGTACGACCACAATAAGCGCATCACGGGCGACCTTTAATTCCAGCGGCGGGTAGCCATAGCGCTCAATAAAATTATCGCGCTCGTCAGCCGTCATCGGGCGGGACATCGGCCCAAGCCGAGTGGTGCCCGCCATCAGCGCTGGCGGCGCGCTAGCGGAGCCACTGGCTTGAAATTGCAGCGTAACGTCAGGGTGGCGGGTCGTGAGAGTTTCCCCCCAGCGTAGCATTAGCCCCGCCATGGTGTCGGAGCCCACCGCGCCCAAGGTGCCGCTAATAGCTGCTGGCTGCCCCGAGGCCAAGGGGGCTACCAGTGCCAGGATGATCACCATCCAGCGCAATAAAAAGCGCTTTAGAGGTAAAGGGGATGCCTGAGTTAAAAGAGTATGCACAGGAGTGTTCAAACAAGCGTCCTCTTATGGTTAACTGAATCCATTCACTGGTGTTGCGATGCAGCAACAGCCATTAACAACGTGACGCCCTGCAACGTTTACAACAATAAACTGACTAAGCGACGAACTCATGACTCTTTTGGAAACCGATTTGGACGACGCTCCCGCCCCGCAAGGGCAGCTTACTTTAAAATTACTGGCTTCCCGCCAAGATACCAATTTTTATGGTGATATACCCGGAGGCTGGCTGGTCAACCAGATGGATCAAGCGGCCGAGCTGGCTGCCGGGCGTGAAGCGGGTGGCCGCACGGCGACTGTGGCGATTGAGGCCATGGACTTTCTAAGCCCGGTGCGCGTGGGCTCAATGGTCAGCGTTTACACCCAGGTACAAGAGATTGGCCATAGCTCGATCAAAATTGACGTAGAGGTCTGGGTGCGTCCGCCCTATGGGCAGCGTATAGAAGAGCGTCAGAAAGTCACTGAAGCGCGCTTTGTGATGGTCGCATTGGACGATAACGGACGCATCCGCGCGGTGCATAGCGACTAATTCCACCATCAAAACCTCGCCGTAAATAGCCAAAGGGCGCTTAGTGCGCCCTTTGGCCGTGCTTGTCGTTTAGCCTAACGCTTTAGCCCTCAACGTTATCGCGGTTCTTGAGGTAGGCGTACTCACCCACATCGCTGAACGGACGCAGCAGCTTCTGGAAAGCAGAATAAGACTCGTAAACACGGCGAGACTCTTCGTCGCTATCGACCTGACGCTGAATCGCTTCCAACGACGAGGTATAAAGCGCCGCCATTACGTCCTCGGGGAAAGTACGCAGTTGAACGCCATGCTCATCGACCAGCGCTTCCAGCGCCTGGGCGTTGCGGAAGGCAAATTCGCTGATCATGGCCATGTTAGACGCGCGTGCGGCCTCGCGGATCACGTCTTGCAGATCTTCCGGCAGCGAATTCCAGGCATCCAGGTTGATCGTGCCTTCCAGTACCGCAGAGGGCTCGTTCCACGCCGAGGTGTAGTAGTAGTCAGCTACCTGGTGCAAACCAAACGCCAAATCGTTATACGGCCCAACCCAGTCAGCGGCATCCAGTGCGCCGGTTTGCAACGAGGTAAAGATTTCCGAGCCCGGCATATTGACGGTACTCACGCCGATGCCGTTCATCGCCTCACCTGCTAAGCCAGGCAGGCGCAGTTTCAGCCCCTGCATATCGTCTAGCGAGTTGATCTCTTTCTTGAACCAGCCTGCCATCTGCGTGCCGGTATTGCCAACGGCAAACGGCTTCAGGTTGTGATTGGCGTAGATCTCATCCCACAGCTCCTGGCCACCGCCATGGTACAACCAGGCGTTCATTTCGGTGGTGGTCATGCCGAAAGGTACGGCGGTAAAGAACTGCGAAGCAGCCACTTTGCCGCGCCAGTAGTAAGAGGCGGAGTGGCCCATTTCAGCGGTTCCAGCAGCCACGGCGTCGAACACCTCCAGGGCGGGTACCAATTCACCCGCACCATGGACGCGGATCTGCATGCGGCCATTGGAGAGTTGCTCTACCCGGCGGGCGAAATCATTCGCACCGGTGCCCAGAGCAGGAAAGTTTTTCGGCCACGAGGTGACCATGTCCCAGGTATAGGTCTCTTGAGCACGTGCGCTAGTGGTGGTGACAAAAGGGGCAGCAGCGACACCGGCGGCACCCAGGCCGACGGTTTTGAGAAAGTTACGGCGTTGCATGGCGGGCAAGACTCCGGAAATTATAGGATATTTTTGTCAGCGCGCATGAATGCGCAGTGTCCGCCCACCAGTATGCGCTAGGCGGGTTTTAATCGGCAAGCCACTGAGCGTAACGTCATGCTGTTAGTGCTTAAAGTGGCGTTAGCTTGGCGAAGCCGAGCACCAGCCATTTGACCCCTTCGCCCTCAAAACTGACCTGTACGCGGGCGCGGGCGCCTTCGCCCTCCGCATTGAGAATGATCCCTTCGCCGAATACTGGATGCTCAACCCCCTGGCCGACGTGCAAGCTGGGGATATCACCGCTGCTTTCGACGCTTTGCTGGGTAAAGGAGGTGCGCGATGCGGTAACCGGGCGTGAAATATGCCCACGCAGGCGGACTTCTTCGAGCAGGTGCGGGGGCAGTTCGCGTAGAAAGCGCGAGGGGCGGGGAAACACCTCTTTGCCGTGCAAACGGCGGGTTTCGGCGTGTGTCAGGTAGAGCTTCTGCATGGCGCGAGTAACCCCCACATAGCAAAGCCGCCGCTCCTCTTCGAGCCTGCCCGGCTCTTCGAGCGACATTTTATGCGGGAACAGGCCCTCTTCAACGCCGGCAATAAACACCACAGGGAATTCCAGGCCCTTCGCCGAGTGCAGCGTCATTAGCTGGACGCTGTCTTCAAATTCTTCGGCTTCGTGGTCACCGGCGTTGAGGGCAGCTTCGGAGAGAAATGCTTCCAGCGCCGCCATGCCTTCGCCCGCTTCGGGTGCCTCAAACACATCGCCTTGGGTAAAGGCACGGGCGGCGGTAACCAGCTCTTCCAGGTTTTCAACCCGCGCCTGGCCTTTCTCGCCGCGCTCACTTTTGTGATGCTCAATCAAACCGGTATGCACGGTAACGTGATCGATAATCTCGTGCAGCGCCATGCCGGAAGCATCGTTATCGAGCTGCTCGATCAGATTGGCGAAGGTTTGCACCGCATTAGCGGCGCGGCCTTTCAAGGTGCCGTCGTGAATCGCATCGTGGAGCGCCTGCCACAGCGGAATGCCTTGCTCACGGGCGCGCAGGCGGACAATCTCCACCGTGCGTGTGCCGATGCCGCGGGTGGGCACGTTGATCACCCGCTCTAGCGAGGCGTCGTCATCGCGGTTGAGCATCAGGCGTAGATAGGCCAGGGCGTTTTTGATCTCCAGGCGCTCGTAGAAGCGGTGGCCACCGTAAATCCGATAGGGCATGCCCTGGCGAATCAGCGTCTCTTCCAGCAGTCGTGACTGGGCATTAGAGCGGTAGAGAATCGCGATATCGCGGCGGTTGAAGCCTTCGTCGACCTTCTCTTTGATGGTATCGACGATATAGCGGGCTTCTTCCAGGTCGTTAAATCCGGCGTAGATCGAGATTGGCTCGCCCTCGATGCCGTCAGTCCACAGGTTTTTACCCATCCGCTCGCTGTTATGGCTGATCAGCGTATTGGCAGCTTCCAGAATCGCGCTGGTAGAGCGATAGTTCTGTTCAAGCCGCACGGTATGGGTTTGCGGGAACTCCTGCTCAAAGCGGCTGATATTCTCCACCTTGGCGCCACGCCAGCCGTAGATCGACTGGTCGTCATCACCGACGGCGGTCATCGGTGTCTGCATGCCGGTGAGCAGTTTTAGCCAAGCGTATTGCAGCGTATTGGTATCCTGAAACTCATCCACCAGTACGTGGCCAAAGCGCTCCTGATAGTGGTTTAACAGCGCCGGGTTATCGCGCAGTAGCTCAAGGCTTCTCAGCAGCAGCTCGCCGAAATCGACCAGACCGCCCCGCTCGCAGGTGAGCTGGTAGCGCTCGTAGAGCTCGACCATCTGGCCCATATAGGCATCGCCGTCGACATTGACCTGGTGGGGGCGCAGCCCCTCTTCCTTACAGCCGGAGATAAAGTGCTGCACTTGGCGCGGCGGGTAGCGCTCGTCGTCGATGGCGTAATCTTTCAGTAGCCGTTTGACCAGGCGTAGCTGATCGTCGGAGTCGATGATTTGAAAGTGTTGCGGCAGCCTGGCGTCCTGCCAGTGGGTGCGCAGCAGGCGGTGGGCGATGGAGTGAAAGGTGCCCACCCAGACATGGCGCATTGAGATGCTAAGTAGCGCCTCAAGGCGGGTGCGCATCTCTTTGGCGGCTTTATTGGTAAAGGTGACGGCGAGCAGCGCGTAGGGCGACAACCCTTCCGCCTGCATCAGCCAGGCGATGCGATGCACCAATACGCGGGTTTTACCGGAGCCAGCGCCTGCGAGCACCAACAGATTACCTTGGGGGGCGCTCACTGCTTCGCGCTGGGCGGAGTTGAGCTGATCGAGAATCGCCGTGACGTCGTCCATAGTAGCCGCTGCCGGATCAAAAAATAGGCGGCTAGTCTAGCACAGCCAGGGAACTGGCTGTGTATACAGGTTTGACGATTAGCTCTCTTCAGGAAAGCGTAGCGTGTTAAGGCTCTTTTTGACCGCTTTAAGCTGTTCGGCGAGTTTCGGGCCGCGGGTTTTGGCGACGCCGACGGCGAGTACGTCGATCAGCACCAAATGGGCTATACGTGAGCTAAGTGGGGTATAGATCTCAGTATCTTCATGGACATCGATATATAGCGGCAGGCTGACTTCTTCGGCTAGCGGCGAGCCGCTAGGGCACAGGCCAATCACCGTCGCGCCCGTTTCGCGGGCCAAGCGCACGCTGGCAACCAGCGCTTTGGTGCGGCCAGTTTGGGAAATGGCCACAACGACATCGCCATCGTTCAACGTCACCGCGGACATATTTTGCATATGTGGGTCGGCGTAGGCAGAGGTGGAAATTTGCAGGCGGAAAAACTTATGCTGAGCATCAAAGGCCACTGCGCCAGAGGCGCCAAAGCCATAAAACTCCACACGATTGGCCATGGCTAACGCGTTAACCGCACGGCCTAAGGCGTCGTTATCCAGTCGGTCACGCACAGACAGCAGCGTGCCCACCGTCGAGTCAAAGATACTGTGGGAAAACTCAGCGACCGAGTCGCTATCGTTCATGGAAAACTGTGCAAACTGGCTGCCGCTAGCCAGCATTTGCGCCAGCTGTAGCTTGAAGTCCTGAAAGCCATTGCACCCCAGGGCACGGCAGAAGCGCACCACGGTGGGTTCGCTAACGGTGGCTTCGGTGGCCAAATCCACAATACGCATGTGGATGACCTCTTCGGGGTTGCGCAGTACAAACCGCGCCACTTTCTGCTCGGAGCGTCGAAAGTGCTCCATGCGGCGTCTCATTTCATCGAACAGGGCGCTACTCACGTTCAGCTCCTTGGCTCTCTAGCACACATTTGGCTATTTTTAGCATTTGTCACAGTATGCCTGACTGATGACTCAAATGGGCAAGGAAAGCGTCGTAAGGGTTAGCGTTTAAATGTCGTTAAGCATTTTCTTTAAGATTCGTCATCATTTTGTCAAGTAGGGTATAGCAAGAACCGACGTGCTGCATTGCATCATTTTAAAAACAGCCTTCATGGAGATCCTAGGCGGCAAGCGGCTTCCTATACTTGTCTCTGGTGCTCACTACTTCGCAGATGCGTGTTATATGCCTTTGAATGCACCTGACCGTCGCGCCTGACATGAAGCTATTTATTATATCGCATGCCTTTTGGGGTATTCATAAAATGTAGTGAGGAACGCAGTTAGAAGTCCGCGTAGCAGTGCCTGGTAGCTGAGCATAATGGCTTGAGTTAGCCTGCAAAACCATGTCGCTGTGGCGGCGACGTCACCCCCTGATTGAGTAGCGCTACATTGTAAAGCCGACTGTGGGATTACTTTTGTAAGCTTAAGCTTACAAAATGTTAGGTTATATCTTACAAAAAGGCTCTTTCGATGAATGCTAGAGTTGGTGCCCAAAAGTAACCATTGAAATATCAGCTTCTTTCCATAGTGCCTGGAACAGGATTGAAGGGAAGTGAAGCGCGTCAGAGCATATGGTCAAATGGTATTACAAGATCGAAAGCGGAACTGCCAGCCTTCATAGTGAAGAATGTTGAAGGTCGAAGCGGGCGAATTTTAAACGTTTTTAGAGCAGATCGTCGCGAAGCGACTCTGCCATTGCGGATAACTTCATGCGCTATCTGATGTTGATGTACATCATCATGACTTTCGGCTTTTTTTGGAATTTCCAGTGGTCGCTGGTCGTGTTCTCCCTCACCTGGGTTGCCTGCCTTGTGTTTCGGCGGCACCTTCCGCAACTGCCCTACCCGGATATTCAGGTCGAAAAGATGTATGTGAAGACTCGTCAGAATATGACGATTTATCTCTGTTTTATATCGCCGGCGCTCTGTGTGTCGTTGATTTATCAAGGGCTATTGATGTTTGGTGGTGATGACTTTTCTCGAGGCTGGCCTCCGTCGCGTATCACTGACTTCTTGGTCTCCCAGAACTATCCGGTCGTGCTGATGGATAACATGCTGTTTGATAAGCAAAGTACTCCGCCGGCAGGGTTTGAGATGGTGTATATCTACACCGATATGTTAAGGGCTCATTTTTTTGCTTTCGTCTTCTTCGTGGCGCACTGGTTCTTTTTTTCTACGTCTAGCATTGAGTATAAGGTTTTTGAAGAGCGGGATCCTATGTATGTCAAGAGTTTTTTGGGGTCTCTTTTTTGGAAGGTCCCTCTGGTCTTCATCGTGGAGGTGTTTGTCTACTGGATGGCCTCTTACGCGTTTCTAAATATGATTGGGCTGCATTTAGAAAAGCCAGGGTTGGGGCAGGTCGCGGTCTTTTTGGCCAATCATTTAATTCTTTTGGTTCCGCTGCTGATTTTTTTGTGGTGGGCCGTTTTCTCTGTTGCACAAAGTATGATTAATGTCGTTTTGGTAAAACTCTTTATCCTGCGGCGTGGTGGTGATAAAGAGCTGAAGAAAACCTGAGTTTCTGACAAAGGGGGTGTGGGATGGCGGTTAATAACGAGGAAACAGTGGCAGCACAAGAAGAAGCGGTTTTGGAGGGTTCAGCGCAACACAGTAACGGCGTTAACGATGACGCCATGGTGGAGCTGATTCGCTTGAGCCAGAGCCCTTATATCAGCTCTTTGCTTTCTGAAGACGAGGCAACCCTAGAGGGCAAAGACCTGAGCGAAGATGAAGCGTTTCAAGATCTCTTGTCCAGAATGAATGACGCATCACTCGACTCAGACATTCAGGCTGTCTCCGTGGGAGTGACCGGCGGTGCGGTGGGTTATCAACAGAAAGTATACGAAAATGCCAGCAGTGCTCTGAAAAGAGGAATAGAACAAGGTAACTTCGATCTCTTTGAAAACAGCAATACAGGCCCTCTGGACAGGGGGGTGGTGGAGGGTATTGCAGAAAAGGCGGATGACTTTGCCAAACTGGCGAATAACCTGAAACACATAGGAATCGCAGTGACGGCGGGTGTTGCGGGTTATAATATTGCCAATGCGCCCGAGGGAGAAAATCTGGCACAGGCTGAAAAAGAAGTCGTTGCTATTTCTGCTTCCGTGATAACCGGTGTTATTACTACAGCTGCTTTTGGAGTTGTTTTCCCAGCAACCTTCGCAGCGATTATCGGCGCTGTTGCGGCAACAGGCGTGTCAGTGGCCTTGACTGATGAAGATGAAAACGGTGACGCACTAATCGATACGGTGGTCGATGATATCAATAGCGCTTTGGAACCTCTAAGCCAAGCCTTGGATGATGTGTTTGGCAAGCTATCAGATTTTATAAACAATGACTTAGCCAACTGGGATCCCTTCGGCTTATCGCCCGACGCCGACGACCTGCCCAGCTTCGATCAGGCCGAGCGTAAGGCCTCTCCGATCGTCATTGACTTGGATGGCGATGGTCTCGAAACCCTTTCTAGAGAAGACGGCATCCACTTCGATCACGACGGAAATGGCCTGGCTGAGAAGAGCGGTTGGGTCGCGGCCGATGATGGCATGCTAGTACGTGATCTAAATGATAACGGCCAGATCGATAGTGGCCGGGAGCTGTTTGGTGACCAAACCCTGTTAAAAAATGGAAATCGCGCTACGAACGGCTTCGAAGCGCTTGCCGAGTTGGACAGCAACGGCGATGGTCAAGTCGATGCTGAGGAGGTTGACCAGCAGGGAGTCCTGATCTGGCGGGATGCCAGCGGCGACGGCAAGGCACAGGAGGATGAATTGCTGAGTTTCGCCGAGGCGGGGCTTGCGTCGGTGGCGATCGACTACCGCAACGTGATTGAGGTGGACGGCCAGGGGAACGATATCTTGCAGCGCGGCGAAGCGCAAACGGAATCGGGTGAAACACGCGAGGCAGCGGATATCTGGTTCGCCATCGATCCACAGGATACCCAGTTGGTCGAGAGGCTAACGCTGAGCGATACGGTAGTTGCCCTACCAGATATCGCTGCATTTGGCAAAGTGTTCGATTTGCATCAGGCAATGATGCGCGATCCGATTTTAGAGTCTCTGGTTCAGCAGTTCGTCGATGCTGACTCGGATGTGACACGCCAGGCACTGCTCGAACCGCTGATCTATCAATGGACCGGGGCAGCCGATACCGACCCTAACAGCCGTGACGAATATGGGCATGTTTATATAGATGCGCGCAAAGTCGTGGCGCTGGAGGCGCTAGTTGGGCGTGGTTACGACAGCGGTCAAGGCGGCAACTTCGTTCAGGGTCTACAGGCAGCCAACATTCTCGAAGCTCAGTTCGCGCGCTTCGAGAGCTATGTGCATGGCCAACTTCTGATGCGCAGTGATTTTCGAGATGTATTCAATACTCTGACATTGACCATCGAATTTGACGGTAGCAGCTTGCGACCTGCGCTTGATACCACCGTATTTGCGTCGTCCCTAAGAGGGCTAGTTGATGCTGGTCGGGGTGATGAGGTGGTCAACATTATCAAAG
The DNA here is from genome assembly GCF_031010195.1 of Halomonas sp. SpR8. GTDB lineage: Bacteria > Pseudomonadota > Gammaproteobacteria > Pseudomonadales > Halomonadaceae > Vreelandella. Next base: position 145,788 of record NZ_JAUAMC010000010.1, read on the forward strand.
TGATACAGGACGCCGACAGCTATTCCACTCCTCTAAAGGAAGTAACAGAAGCCTTGCGTTTGGACGCAGCATTGGTTCCCTGGTTAGAACGGACTGCCATGACGGGGACTGCCAAAGACGATATTGTCAAGGGCACTCGTAACGATGATTGGATCGATGGGCGAGAAGGAAATGATCGTCTGGAAGGCGGCGTAGGGAACGATACCTATCATTACGATCTCGGTGACGGTAGCGACATCATCAACGATACCGGTGGATTGGATACGCTGGCCTTTGGAGTTGGCATTACCCAGGACGACCTGACCGTCACCCGTGATGCAACAAATCTCTTTATCACTCTTCCTGATGGAGCTGGTGGGTCGGCGACCCTGCGGCTAGAACGAGTTTTTGACACTGAAAATAACCTACGCAGCACGGCGATCGAACGTTTTACCTTCGCTGATGGTAATGATGTTGGGGTGGAGCAGTTGATCGAACAGATCGATCAGAAAGCGACCGAAGAAGACGATCGGCTTTACGGTTTTGATGGTGACGATCACTTCGATGGCTTGGAGGGCAATGATCGAATAGTAGGTGGCGCTGGAAACGATGTCCTTATTGGAGGGGAGGGCAACGATACTCTGCGAGGCGGAGCTGGCAATGACCGTTTGTTTGGTGGAAACGGTGATGATGCGCTTGAGGGTGGCTCTGGCGCGGATACTTACTATTTCGCTGCGGGATGGGGAGTAGATAGGATTAACAACTATGCTCGTGGTGGCGACAGTGCGAAAGACGTTATCCGTTTTGCTGACGATATCATTCCAGGCGATATTGTAGTGCGTCGCAGTGGTAACGACCTGCTTCTGACGCGAGAAGGGAGTGCCGACCGCATTCAAGTAGCGAATTACTTTAATGGTGCGGACGTCGGAATTCATGCCGTGGATGTGATTCGCTTTGGCGATGGCACCGAGTGGGGAACCGACATCATCCGCGAGAAAGTGATGACGCCTACCCAGGATAAGGATGAACTTTACGGAACTAACGCTGGCGAGACCCTGGTTGGCCTTGGTGGCGACGATTTGATTCGAGGAAGTGGTGGTAACGATGTGCTGCTGGGTGGTGAAGGTAATGACATTCTCTATGGTGATGACGGCGAAGACCGTATTGACGGCGGCTCAGGCAACGACACGCTCTACGGTGGCAAGGGACAAGATACTTTTATTCATGGAAAAGGGGGGGGGCACGATCTAATCGCTAGCCGTGATCAAGTAGCTCATCGACTGGATATTGTGGAGTTGGGCATTTCTAATTCAACCGATGCTTTATTTACGCGGGATGAAAACCAAGTCTCGATAATATCACGTGAGACCGTTGGAGATCGTCTAGATATCGATCATTTTCTCGAAGAGGACCGTTCGGGTAGCACAGTGAAGACTCTGCGTTTTGCCGACGGCACTGAGTGGACGGTAGAGGATGTTCGGGATCGACTGACGACGCCGACAGAGGGTGATGACTACCTCTATGGTGACAATGGTGATGATTTAATAAGCGGTGGTGACGGCAACGACGTGCTCGATGGCGGCAGTGGCACCAACCGACTGGAAGGGGGCGCAGGCGACGATACGTTACGAGTTTCAGCAAGCTCCCGTGACAGCATCTTCAACGGCGGCGTCGGCGATGATCGTTTGGAGTTGGGCCGTTACGGCAACGTCATTGAGTTTGACCTAGGCGATGGCCACGACACCGTCGTTCAGCCTAGTTATGTTCATACGTCTAGTCGCTATGGTGACACGCTGAAGTTAGGCGCGGGGATCACGGCCGATGATCTGTGGTTAAGCCGTGATGGAAGTAACCTGACCCTACACGTCAGTGACGATGACGCATTGACCTTTGCCGAAGTGCTGAACAGCAATGGTTCGCTGAACAGCGCTAGGACGGTGACGCACATACGATTCGACGACGGGACCGAGTTGAGCGGGAGTGGTCTGGGTGCGATGGGGCTGGTTCTTAGGGGAACCGAAAGTGACAATATCCTAGAAGGGTGGTCTGGCACCAACCGACTGGAAGGGGGCGC
>NZ_JAUAMC010000011.1 GCF_031010195.1 Halomonas sp. SpR8
TCGTCGACTACATCCATTACTATAATCATCAGAGGATCAAGCAGAAACTAAAAGGCCTGAGTCCCGTGCAATACAGGACTCAGGCCATGTCAGCTAGTTGAGAGAACCAACCGTCCAACTATTGGGGGTCAGTTCATTCGGGTGGCGTTTGCTAGCGGCTGATTAATTATCAAGTTTGGATGCTATGGCAAATTCAGGTGATAAAGCACGGTATAGCCGCTTATAACGCTCGAAATTATGGCTATGATTTTCCGAGTTCGGCTCAAACACCTTTTCAATTCGCGGCGGCTGACAGACCGCCTCGGGATTTTCCTGGGTGACCGCCAAGCGCGCTAGACGCGCGGCGCCAAAGGCAGGGCCCGACTCACTCTCTTCACAGCGCGCAATCGGCCTCTCTAAAATATCCGCCAGAAGCTGTAGCCAATAATCACTACGGCTGCCCCCGCCAATCACGGTTAATCGCGCTATCGGCGTACCGGCCTGCTCGATGACATCTCGCGCTTCCCGCAACGAAAAGCCCACACCTTCCAATACCGCCTGAATCACTTCGCCGACGCCACTGGAAGGGTGTAAGCCAAACAGTACGCCGCGAGCATCGGGGTCGTTATGCGGGGTTCGCTCGCCATTTAAATACGGCAAAAACAGTAGCGACGACGCACTCCCCTTTTGCTTCTCAGCGGCAGCCAGGGCCTCGTCAATTGAGACACCCATCAACTTCGCTGCCCAGGCAAGTACGCTTGCCCCATTGAGCATGGCCGCCATTTGAAACCACCTTTCCGGAAGCGCATGGGCAAAAGCATGCAATGCATGCTTAGGCGCAGGGCGATAGCCAGAGGTGGCGATAAACAGCTGACTCGACGTTCCCAGAGTAAAAAAGGCATCCCCTTCGTTAATAGCTCCCAAACCTAATGCCCCTGCGGCTACATCTCCCGCACCGGCAGCAATTGGAACCTGGTTTTCAATACCCCACCGAGCCGCGATATCCGAATTGAGCGCGGCCAAAGCGGTACTACCCTCCGCCAAGTTCGGCAACTGGCGCTCTGCGACCCCACACGCTGCCAATATTTCCGGACTCCACGCACGCCTGGCTTGATCAAACAGTTGGGTGCCCGCCGCATCACACATATCGGTGATGCGCTCACCACTCATCCGCCAACGCACGTAATCCTTTGGCAAAAGGAAGTGGTGGGCATTGGCTAGCATTTCCGGCTCGTGGGCTTTTAACCACAACAGTTTGGCTGCCCAAAAGGCGGGCATGGGCTCAACACTGGTAATGGTGGCCACGTCCAACTCAGGCAAGCGCTCTTTAAGCTGCTGACACTGCTGGCTGGCCCGGCTGTCGTTCCACAAAATAGCTGGGCGAATAACCTCGCCGTGTTGGCTCTGAACCACTAGCCCATGCATTTGGCCGGATAGACCTATCCCGGCTACTTTTGCCATTGCAGCGTCAGCCTGCCGCCTTAATTGCGCGACCACCTCCTCAACGGCTTGCCACCACAGCTCTGGGTCCTGTTCCGCCCATCCAGCATGGGGGTGGGTAACGCTGTAAGCCGAACTTGCGGTGGCCAGACACAGCTGATGGGTATCGACCAGCACGCCTTTTACCGCCGAAGTGCCAATATCCAAGCCTAAATACGTCTGCGTACTCATTGGAGCCTTCCGCCTTGTGGTTAGGCCGCCCGAGAGGAGGCGTGCCAGGCAATTCGCTCGCCACTCGCCGCATCAAACAGATGGTTTTTATTCACGTTGATGGCCAGGTTGATGGTATCGCCGGGCTTAACCTGATGGCGCTCACGAAACACAATGGTGATATGTTGATCGCCTAACTTGGCGACCACGTGAATCTCAGCGCCGGTGGGTTCCACCGTGATGATCTCTACCGGAACGCCTTGATCTGCCAGCGTCATATCCTCAGGGCGAATACCGTAGACCGCGTCGCCCGCCGAGTTGGAGATATCAATATCCCCCAACGGCAATTGGCCACCGCCCCGCACCTGGAACTGCCCATCGTCGCCCACTTGGCCATGAATCAAGTTCATACCCGGTGAACCGATAAAACTGGCCACGAATAAATTGGCAGGATGGTCGTAAAGCTCCAGTGGAGTACCCATTTGCTGAACGTAGCCTTGGTGCAGTACCACAATTCGGTCAGCCATGGTCATGGCTTCAATTTGGTCGTGAGTAACATACACGGTAGTGGTTTTAAGCCGCTGATGTAGCTCTTTAATTTCCGTGCGCATGGAAACACGCAGCTTGGCATCCAGGTTGGAGAGCGGTTCATCAAACAGGAACACCTGCGGGTCGCGTACAATCGCTCGCCCCATCGCCACCCGCTGACGCTGGCCACCGGAAAGTTCACGGGGAAAACGTTTTAGCAGCGGCTCTAAATTGAGAATCTCAGCGGCAGCATTCACCTTGTCATTTATCTCACTTTTCGACACTTTGGAGAGCTTGAGTGAGAAGCCCATATTGTCAGCCACCGTCATGTGCGGATAGAGCGCGTAGCTCTGAAACACCATGGCGATATCGCGCGCTTTGGGTGACATATCGTTCACCACCGTCCCGCCAATCTTCACATTACCGTCGCTGATCGACTCAAGCCCGGCAATCATGCGCAGCAACGTGGACTTACCGCAGCCGGAAGGCCCCACCAGAATGACAAACTCACCATCGTTAATTTCGATATCCACACCGTGGATCACCCGTTCTTCCCCAAAGCGTTTCTGCACATTTTCCAGCGTAATGTTAGCCATCGTTGTTATATCCTTCTTTGGTCTAATAAGAGCAGTAAAACGGCTAAAAGTATCGGCATCCAATGTTTAGCGTTAGACATTAGTCCAAATAATTATCTATTTAAACTTTGAAAACCAACGTTTAAAAGGATCATTACCGCCTCAACCTTTAGCCCCTCAAAAAACACAAATACATGTTTTTAATGTTTTTTATATTCATTTCTAGCTGTTTTATTGCCGATCACAAAACACTATCGTTACTTATTCTCGGCTCAACATGTAGTTATTAATTACGCTAGGTGACACGATTCTGCAAATCCTTTATGTTGGACGTCGGTCAGATTGAAATTCGCATCAATAAAGTGTCTGGAAAAAATTCCTCATCAATAATCACAATGGGTCCTAGCGATTCACCCTTGTAGCGGCGATGCTTACTTTCGAGAGAAAGGGCATAACAATAAAGAGCCTTAGGAGATTGACACATGACAACAACACGCATGCTCACCGCCACCGGATTAGGCCTAGCCATAGCCACGGCCAGCGCTACGGCAATGGCGGAAGACGTTACGATCCGCTGGGCGCTTCACCCAGGTGAAGAAGCCGATGCCGTAGTGAACTACTTTGCTCCCGAATATGAGCGCCAAACCGGCGTTAAAGTGATTGGTGAAATACTGCCACCCGACCAGTTACGCGACCGCATGTCGATCGAAGCCATTGGCGGCACCGGGCGTTGGGATATGGGCTATCACAGCCCCGGCTGGTTTGGCAGTTTCAAAGACCATGTGGTCGATTTAACGCCTTACATCGAAAAATATGATTTTGATATCGACGCTTATCCTGCGCGAATTCGCGAATCGCATATGGAGAGCAGCGCTCGCCCTGGTGAAATTATCGCCCTGCCCACTACCCCAGCAGCGCCCATGTTAATCGTCCGCGAAGATTTCTTCTCACACCCGGACGAGCAGGCAGCCTTCGAGGAAGAGTACGGACGCAAGCTTGAAGTCCCGCACACCTGGCAAGAGCTTTACGAAGTGGGGGAATTTTTCACGCGTGAAGCGGGTGAAACGGTGGCCGGTGAGACCCTGGAAGAGGATCTATACGGCTGGACCGACGCCTTAGGTGCGGGCAGCGGCGTGGCACGTAGTTTTATCGTCATGCTCTACTCCACGGGCCTTGAAGGCTGGGATGAAAACTACCAACCCGACCTTGATCACCCCATCTTAGTCGAGGCCGCCAACCTGTTTGTCGATCTTGCCAATGACGTGGCACCCCGCGCTGCCCGTAACTGGGATTTTCTTGAAGGGCTAAGCTACTTCCGCGATGGCCGTTTAGCCATGGCCACCATGTGGCCCCAAGGGCTTTCCACGGTTGAAGATCCCCAAGGCGAAGCCGCCGGTAACGTGGGCTATCAACCGCTACCCGCCTTTGAAGGTAACCTGCAGGATTACCCCCAAGGCGTGCCCTTCTTAGGCGGCGGCGGGGTCTTCGTTATGGATACTGAAAATTCCGAAGAAGCGTTTAAGTTTCTGAAATGGATGCTGCAGGATAACGAAATCGAGTGGGGTAAACGTACCAAGCAGTTTTCCCGCACGGCTCACTTCAACAGCGAAGAACTGCGCAGCCTAGAGCCTCATTATGCTGACTTCTTGCCCGCCTACGAGCAGACCCTTGAACACGTATTTGTTCGTCAGGGCATTCCTGAATACGGCACCGTTATGTGGCAGGGCACCGTTGACTTCGCCACCGAAGTACTCAGCGGCGACTTAACCCCAGAGCAAGCGCAGGATCGCTGGGTAGATAACATGACGCGTACCTTCCAGCGCGCAGGCTACCTCGAACGCTAGGCGACCTCGAAACCTAACCTCTTTGGCGGTGGCGGCTCGGCCTACCCCGGCTAAGCCGCCACTGCTTTTGAATTGATGCTTTAACGAGGTTTGCGCTATGCAAAATAATCTCCTTAATCGCTACACCCGTGGCTGGTATTTTGTATTGCCCGGCTTAATCGTTATGTTGCTGATTGTGGCGTTTCCCCTTGGCATCGCCGCACGCTTCAGTCTACACGACGTATTTCTTTATGATTTCAGCAACCAATGGTTTGTCGGGCTGGAAAACTACACGCGCGCTTGGACAGATCCCCTCTTTATTAACTCCGTTAAGGTGACGCTACTCTTTACCCTCGCCAATACTCTCGGTTGCTTAATCGTCGGTTTACTGGTTGCCTTTTTATTAAGCGGAAAGCGCATTCGCTTTAAAGCCGGTTGGATGGCGTTATTTCTGCTGCCCTTTGTAATGACTCCGGTAATTGTCGGGATCACCTGGCGGCTATTTATGTGGGAACCGGACTTTGGGGTGATTAATCAACTGTTAGGCTTTTTCGGCATTACCGGCCCCTACTGGCTAACCGATAGCTCAACGGCCCTGTTTGCCACCGCGCTGACCAATGCCTGGCACTTAACCCCCATGGCGATATTGGTGCTCTACGCAGCGCTTACCACAATTCCCGACGATATGTATGAAGCCGCTAAGGTCGACGGTGCCGGTGCATTCCAGACCCTATGGTACGTGGTGCTACCGATGATTCGGGCACACATTCTGTTCGTCTCCATCATCATCATGACCAGTGCATTCCGCGAATTTGACATGGTCTACACCATGACCGGTGGTGGCCCCGGCCGCTCGACAACCGTAATGAGTATCTTGGCTTATAACCGCGGTATCGCGAATCAGGATATGGGCATGGCCAACACCATCGCCTTTACCATGTTTATGATTATGGCGGTCGTGGCCTGGCTGTATATTAAAGTCTACAAGGTAAATAAGGAGGCCAGCGCATGAATGATCGTAACAAAGCCAACGCAAAACTCGCTGGTCAGTATTTCGGCTTAACCATCTGGCTGATTATTTCACTGCTGCCACCAGTTATTCTGCTCGCGGCGGCCTTTAACGAAACCGCCATGTTTCGCTCTCCGCTAGCGCTACTAACGTTAAGCGACTTTACCCTTAACAACTTTAGCGTTGCCTTTAACGCTGGCGATTTTTGGTTCTATTTCCGTAACAGCGTGATTATCGCCGTAGCATCGGTGATTATTTCGGTGGCGGTATGCGTACCTATGGCTTATGGGCTTAACAAACTACGCCCTAAAATACGCGGGGCGCTATCGTTTGCGATACTGGCCATGCGCTTCCTTCCTCACGTGGTGCTGGCGCTGCCGCTGTTTCTGATCTTTGTCGACTTAGGGTTATCTGGCTCACGCACCGGGCTGCTGTTTGCCCATTTGGCGATTCATATACCCTTCGCCGTATGGATGATGGTGGGCTTTTTTGAAAACGTGCCCAAAGAGATGGAAGAAGCTGCCATCGTTGATGGCTGCGGCCCCTGGAAGCTTTTCTGGAGCATTTCGCTCCCTGTCGTTCGCCCAGGCCTAAACGCACTGGCGATTCTGATTTTTATCATGTCCTGGAACGAGTACCTGTTTGCGCTGTTCCTTGCAGGCAGCGACGCCCAGCCACTGACGGTGGGGATTACTCGCTTCATGGGCGGCGTTGAAGCCGGTGCCCAGTACGGGGTGATTGCCGCCTACGCCAGCTTGATCGTGCTGCCGGTGATTATCTTTGCGCTGCTTGCCAACCGCTATATCGTGACAGGTATGACCGCCGGTGCGGTTAAGGGATAACGTTTCAGCCACGACTTACTAACCACGATTTGCCCACTTCTGTTGCCAACAGACGTGGGCTTTTTTTGCTTGGATTAAGCGCCACCGTTAGCCTAAAGGCGACCACAGCATGCCTTGTCTAAATGTCAGACATTTACTAGACTAGTTGTCATCGAACACATAGTAAGAGACAACCGATGACGCTGAACGCTCTACCGCCCCATCAGGGTGGTGCCGAACAGTTAGCGCGTTTACTCGCCCAGTCCCTGCTGGCAGGCCATTGGCAGCCCGGCGATGTTTTTCCCCGCGAGCTGGATATCGGCGCTCATTTTAACGTCAGCCGTAATCAGGTTCGCAATGCGCTGACCAGCCTCACCGCGGCAGGGCTCTTAGAGCGCACCGCAGGGCGCGGCACGCTGGTGCGCGAGATCGGCGACTGGCACCTGCTAGACCCACTTATGAGTGAATGGATGACCGGCTTGGTTAACCTTGATCCGCAACTGGTAAAGGCCATTTACGCTTTTCGTTTTTCTGCTGAGCCCGTGGTGGCAGGACTGGCAGCACAGGCAGCCCAGGCTGAAGACATTGAACGCCTTGAGAGCGCCTTTACAGGCATGGAAAAAACGGCCAGCAGCGTGGAAGCCCGCGCCGAGCATGCCGAGTACGACGTCGCCTTTCACGATGCCACTTACCGGGCCAGCCACAATTTAGTCTGGCGGCAAATGGGGCATCTGCTGCGCCCCTCCATTATGGCGCTGATACACCGCTCGCAAGATCGCACGGACACCTTAGACGACAGCCTTACACGCCACCGTCAGGTACTTGACGCTATCCGTAGCCGCAATGCCAGCGCCGCAGAAACCGCCGCGAGAGAAGTACTGCGCCGCACGGCTATCGACCTTGGCATCGTCAGTTAAAAATTCAATCAATACTTCTATTCAGAAGGATAATCGAACATGAAAATTACCAAACTCAAGACCTGGCAAGTTCCCCCACGCTGGCTGTTTCTCAAGATCGAAACCGACGAAGGCTGCTACGGTTGGGGAGAACCCGTGATTGAAGGCCGTGCGGCGACCGTTGAGGCCGCCGTGCATGAGCTCTCCGACTACCTGATTGGCCAGGATCCACACCGCATCGAGCACCTATGGAACACGATGTACCGCGCCGGATTTTATCGCGGTGGGCCGATTTTAATGAGCGCAATTGCCGGGATCGACCAGGCGCTATGGGATCTTAAAGGTCGTGACCTGGGTGTGCCCGTTCACCAGCTGTTAGGCGGTGCCGTGCGCGATAAAATGCGCATGTATGCCTGGACCGGCGGCGACCGCCCCAGCGATGTGGGCGCGGGTGCCAAAGCGCTGGTCGAAAAAGGCTTCACCGCTTTCAAAATGAACGGCACCCCCGAGATGCAAATCGTCGATTCGCACCGCAAGGTCGATGAAGCCGTCGCTCGCGTGGCCGAAGCCCGCGATGCGGTGGGGCCGGATGTCGGCATTGGCATCGACTTTCATGGCCGTGTGCACCGCCCCATGGCCAAAGCGCTGCTGCGCGAGCTAGAGCCCTTCCACCCCATGTTTGTGGAAGAGCCGGTTGCTCCCGAGCACCTGCCCTGCCTGAAAGACATTGCTGGAGGCCTGGGCTACCCGCTGGCCACCGGCGAGCGGCTGCACACTCGCTTTCAGTTCCGCGATCTGCTGGCCGACGGCATGATCGATATTATCCAACCGGATATTTCCCACTGCGGCGGCATTAGCGAAGGCCTCAAGATCGCGGCTCTGGCTTCCGCCTACGATGTCGCCCTGGCTCCCCACTGCCCGCTTGGCCCGTTAACTCTGGCCGCTTCGCTACAGCTGGACGCCGTCAGCCACAACGCCTTCATCCAAGAGCAAAGCATGGGCATTCACTACAACCAGGGTAACGATGTACTCGACTACCTGGTCGATAAATCTGCCCTGGCGATTGAAGACGGCTTCTGCGCCATTCCCCAAGGCCCAGGACTTGGCGTTGAGATTAACGAAGCGTTCGTTGAGGAGCGCGCCAAGGTAGGCCACCGCTGGCGCAACCCGGTGTGGAGCCACGAAGACGGCTCTATTGCGGAGTGGTAGGACATGGGTTCAACCGTGATGAGTGAAACGCCTGAAATTACAGATCAATTAACCTGGATTGCCGTGGACTGGGGCTCCAGCAACCTGCGCGCCTGGGGTCTGAATGAGCATGACCAGGTGATTACCCAAGCCACTAGCGACAAGGGTATGCTGTCGCTCAAAGCCGATGAGTATGAAGCCGAACTGCTGCGGCTAGTGGGCGACTGGCTGCCCACCACCGGCCGGACTGATGTGTTGGTGTGCGGTATGGCGGGGGCGCGCCAAGGCTGGCTGGAAGCCGCCTATTTGCCGGTGCCTACCCGGCTTGACCAACTTAGCCAAGGCGCAGTCACACCAACGCTTTCAGGCGACCAGCTACGTGTTTATCTACTGCCCGGTTTAAGCCAAACCCGCAGCACGGCGACCCACTTTGATGTAATGCGTGGCGAGGAGACACAGTTAGCAGGCCTCGTCGCTGACCCACCTGACTTTACGGGTCTCGCCTGCCTGCCCGGCACCCACGCCAAATGGGCCACTCTTGAAGAGGGCGCGGTGAGTGGGTTTTCGACCTACTTAACCGGCGAGCTCTACCAGCTATTGGCCACCAAATCAGTTTTGCGCCATTCCGTCGGCAGCGATGGGCTTCAAGACCCTGTTTGCCGTGAGGCGTTTATTGCGGCCGTTAGCGAGATCTACGCGGCGCCCGAAACCTTTAGTAGTCGCTTGTTCGGCCTGCGCGCCCAGGATTTACTCGATGGTCGGCTACCTACTGGCGACACGCGTGGCGCCGTACTGGCGGCCAGGCTCTCAGGACTTGCCATTGGCCTTGAACTTGCCGGCGCCTGCCGTGAATGTCCCACCGATAAGCCGATCATGCTGATTGGCAACCAAACCCTAAGCCAGCGCTATACGCTGGCGCTCAATACAATCGGCCATCAGGCGCAGCATATGGATGGTGACGCCGCGGTACTCGCTGGCCTTCGGCTTGCCCATCAATCGCTTAAGGCGGCTAACTGTTAATGGAGAGAGTGACTATGACGTTGCCCTTAATTGGTATTTTGCGCGGCGTGGCGCCCGACGAAGTGGTTGATATTGCTAAAGCGGTGCTGGAAGCGGGCATTACCCAGATTGAAGTACCGCTTAATTCACCCAATCCGCTGGAAAGCATTCGCCGCTTGGTTGACGCATTTGGCGAGAGCGCAGTCATCGGTGCAGGTACGGTGCTCACTCCGGCTCAGGTGCGTGAAGTTCACGCTGCTGGTGGACGCCTGATCGTTTCTCCCAACTGTCGGCCTGCGGTCATTGAAGAGACGCATAGACTCGGTATGGCGAGTTGGCCAGGGATTGTGACGCCCTCTGAAGCCTTCGATGCACTCGATGCAGGTGCCACCGGACTTAAACTCTTCCCCGCGGTGCAGGTAGGATTAGAGGGCATGCAGGCAGTGCGCTCAGTACTGCCCACAGGCACCCTTTTGTATGCTGTTGGCGGCGTTGGGGTCGATAACTTCGCCGCTTGGCGCGCAGCAGGTGTCGATGGTGCAGGCCTGGGCAGCGCGTTATATAAACCCGGCCAAAGCGCTTCTCAAGTAGGGCAACAGGCTCAAGCCCTTGTCGATGCTTGGTTAGCAGGAGAACAATAAGGAGAACTAACAACAATGAGCACAGGTATGCATGTTTCAACGTGGCAAGCAGAGTTAGCGGTTGATTGCCGCTGTACCCTGGGTGAAGGCCCACAGTGGGACGCCAAAAATCAACGCCTCTATTGGTGCGACATTCTAGAAAAGCAGTTGCACTGGCTCTCCCCCGCCAGCGGTGAGAGCGGCCACTTTCAGTTTGATCATCAAGTGTCACTGGCTGCGCCCCTTGAAGAGGGTGGCCTGCTGTTAGTCGGCGAAGACCGCCTAAGCCGCTTTGACCCAGACAGCAGCAGTATCGAAAAGCTGTGTGATTTCGAGGCCGATAACTCGGTCACCCGCAGCAATGACGCCCGCATTGACCGCCACGGCAGCCTGTGGCTCTCCAGCATGGGTAAAAGTGCGGAAAGAAACGCGGGAAGCCTTTACCGTCTGCATCGCGGTAAACTCACCCCGTTGCGCTCAGGTCTGACAATCCCCAATGCTATCTGCTTTTCAGAGAATGGTGAGTTTGCCTGGTTTACCGATACGGTGACAGGCGTGGTGATGCGCTGGGCGCTGGATAGCGACGGCTGGCCGCAAGGCGAGCCCCAGCCCTGGGCGGATTTTTTCTCTAGTCTGGGCAACCCCGATGGTGCAGTCATGGATAGCGAAGGCTGCCTATGGCTAGCGCTGTGGGGAGCTGGGCAGGTGGTGCGTTTGGATCACGATGGTCAAATTATTGGCCGGGTTGAACTGCCCGTCAGCCAACCCTCCTGCCCGGCTTTTGCAGGCCCTGATCTAAAAACACTCTATATCACCACAGCGCAAGAGGGGTTTTGTGCAGAGCAGCTAGCCCAAGAGCCTACCGCAGGCTCGCTTTATGTGGTCGAAACCGGTATCAAGGGGCTAGCCGAACCGCCGTTGCGTCTCGCATAAATTTCCCCAAACCGCTCATGAACCTCTCAGCAAAAGGCCCCCGCTAGTAGATACTAGTGGGGCCTCTTTCTATTACGCTGTTACGATTTCACCGATTAGCTACAAGGTGGGCGATCAGCCAGCAAAGCTTATGTACATCACGATGACTAACACGACCAGGACGATACCGGCGGGTACTGCGCCTTTCCAGGGTGTTAGATCCACGTCGCCGCTGTGCTCCTGAATCCAGTCGGTTTCACGTGGGCGCAGCTTGCCGATGATCAGCATCACGATGACCAACAGCACAAACACCATCGCCACAAAGTGGAACTCGTGCATGACCTGCGGTAGCAGGGTAAACGGTGGCACGAAGTAACCGGCAGCAATCAACAAGCAGCCACCGATCAGCGCAATTTTAGCCGCCATAGGCGGAACACGTTTCGTCAACAGACCGACCAGCACTACCGCCAGAATCGGAATAAAGTAGATCGCGTTCATCTTCTGCAGATAACCAAACAGGCTATCCTGGCCAGCCAGCAGCGGGGCAATAATCATGGTAAGAATCGCCATGATCCAGCCGAAGACTTTACCCGATTTAACCACCTGCTCTTCCGTCGCCTGTTTATTTAGCACGCCTTTATAGATGCCCAGGCTGAAAATCGTGGTGGTACTGTTAAGCGCGGAGTTAAACGACGACAGAATCGCACCGACCATCACCGCGGCAAAAAACCCGGTGAGATACGGCGGCAGTACGTTAAACACCAAATGGCCGTAGGCTTCATCGGCACGCACGCCCTGATCAGTATAAAGGTGATAAGCAATAATGCCGGGCAGCACCAGATAGAGTGGCCCCAGTAGTTTAAACAGACCGGTCAGCAGCACGCCCTTCTGACCTTCAGCCAGGTTTTTGGCCGCAAAGGTACGCTGAATAATCTGCTGGTTGGTGGTCCAGTAGAACAGGTTGATCAGGAAAACGCCGGTAAACAGAGTAAAGAACGGCACCTGCTGATCAGCGCCGCCAATCGAATTAAGCTTATCCGGGTCGCTCTCTTTGAGGATGCTCCAGCCTTCCATAATGCCGCTGCCGTCACTCACGGCCTGAAGGCCGAAATAGACGATCAAAAAACCACCGATCAATAGCCCAACGCCGTTAAGCGTATCCGAGACTGCAACCGTGCGTAGCCCGCCAAACAGTGCATACACCGCGCCGATAATACCGACGATCCACACCGTTAACCAAAGCAGTGTCGCCGAAGACTCGATACCGGTAAGCCCCTGAAGATCGAGCATCCCCTGCAGACCGATGGCGCCGGAATAGAGAATAATCGGCAGCAGAACCACTGCATAAGCAATTAGGAAAATGATATTGGTGATTAGCTGCGTGGTCTTATCGAAACGAATTTCGAGTAGCTGTGGCAGCGTGGCAATACCACTTTTCAAAAACCGCGGCAGGAAGAAGAGCGCCAATGCCACCAGTGCGATAACCGCCACCACTTCCCAGGCCATCACGCTTAAACCATCGGAAAACGCTGCCCCATTGAGCCCCACCATTTGCTCGGTGGAGAGGTTGGTCATTAGCAAAGAGCCAGCGATCAGCGGGAAAGTTAGCGTACGCCCTGCCAGAAAGTAGCCGCTGGTACTTGAGTGGTCATCTCGGCGAGTGATTTGCCAAGTGATAAAGGCGACAAGCCCTGTAATAAACAGGAAGGACGCCAGGGTCAAAGCGTGCATTTTGACTCACCTCATGATCATTGTAAGTGGCACGCACGTTACTGTATGCGCGTATAGCGAAATGTCAGACAAATCGTGCCGCCATTTTAGTTGAGCTGAATATAGCCCGTTATACGTCTTTGGTCTTAAACGGGCGGCCAACATAGCTAAAAGATTAAATTTTGTCCTAAAAAAACCTAGCTATGTTTAAAACATAGCTAGGGATAGCTTTTCTTACCTAGTGGGTGCAACCAGCGGCGGTTTATTTAGTGATGAAAACGCTCCGCTGCTTGGCGGGCCAGTTCACGAATACCGTCCCAATCTTCGGCTTCCACCATCGCTTTGGGCGTCAACCAGGAACCGCCAACGCACATCACATTGGGCAATGAAAGATAGTCATCGGCGTTGTCCACGGTAATACCACCGGTGGGGCAGAAGCGCGCCTCAGGGATTGGCGCGCCAAACGCTTTGATGGCTTTGGCGCCACCGCTGGATTCAGCAGGGAAGAACTTAAACCGGCGGTAGCCGTACTGCCAGCCAGTCATCAGCTCTGAAATGGTTGAAACACCCGGCAACATCGGCACCGGGCTTTCTACACCGTAGCGATAAAGCGCATCCGTCGCGCCTGGCGTCACCACAAAGTCAGCACCGACCTGCTCGGCCTGGCGGTACTGGGCCGGAGTTAACACGGTACCCACCCCAATGCTGGCGCCTGGCAGCGCTTCTTTCATGCGCTTGATGGCATCCAAAGCACAATCTGTGCGCAGGGTAATTTCAAGTACCGTTAAACCACCTTCCACCAGGGCACGTCCTAACGGTACCGCGTCTTCCAAACGCTCGATGGTAATGACCGGAATCACTTCGGCTTTTAAGCAGATGCTATCCAGCTCTGCGGTGCGAGTAGAGGGTAGCTGTTTATCGATAGTCATTAGTGAGTCTCCAAGCAAATTCTTATTGGCTAAGGCGGCTAGCGCTCAAGGCGCCCAATAAATCGCCACTGGGCAGGTTAAAAAGGCACGAATAGGCAACTGACGAACATCGTCGCCGTTTAATGCCTTGGCCAATACGGCGCGTTTATCGTCGCCGGTAATATGTAGAATATGCCGCCGCGCCTGATGCAGACGGTCGGCCGAAAAGGTAATCCGTGGCTGCGGCTGGCTCGGCGTTCTTACCGCCACTAACGGCTCTTCCGTAGCGAGCGCCAGGGTCAGTTCAGGGCTGTCGGGAAACAGTGACGCGGTATGGCCGTCCCCGCCCATACCCAAAATCACCACGCTGGCAGGCCACGTTAATGATTCCGTTTGCTTGGCGACTTCATCTACGCCCTCTTCGGGGGTAGCTGCGCTGGAAGTTAACGGTATAAAGGTAGCTGCAGCCGCCTCGTCCTGCAGGAGATGCTCACGCACTAACTTGGCGTTGCTGTCACTGCTCTGCTCGCCCACCCAGCGCTCGTCGGCGAGCGTTACATCTACACGCCCCCAGGGCAGCGGTTTGGCCGCCAGCGCTTTAAAAAACGGCACCGGTGTTGAGCCCCCTGAAACCACGAGCAGGACGCGCTCTTGATGGTTTAAGTCATCGTGCAGCGCCTGAAAAACCGCTTCGGCGAGCTGCTCAGCCAGCTGTTGGCGTGCTTGGCTCATATTAATAATCCTCGTACCAGCTGCGGCCATCCTGGGTAATCATGGCAATAGAGGCGACCGGGCCCCAAGAGCCTGCCGGGTAGCGGCGCGGTGGCGTGTCACGTTTTTTCCAACCGTCAATAAGTTGGTCGCACCAGCGCCAAGCGTGTTCGATTTCGTCGCGGCGGACGAACAGATACTGCTGGCCTTTCATGACTTCAAGCAGCAGACGCTCGTAGGCATCGGGTATCCGCGATTTGGGGAATGCATTGTTGAAGTCCAAATGCAGCGGGCCGGGGCGCAGGCGCATGCCTTTATCCAAGCCGCTATCTTTGGTCAACACCTGCAGGGCGATACCCTCTTCCGGCTGCAGACGAATAATCAGCTTATTCGAAGCGATGCCGCGTTGATCCGGATCGAAGATATAGTGCGGCTGCTGACGAAAGTGAATGACGATCTGCGAGAGCTTATCCGGCATGCGCTTGCCGGTGCGCAGGTAAAATGGCACGCCCGCCCAACGCCAGTTAGCCACTTCGGTTTTCATGGCCACAAAGGTTTCGGTCTGACTCTGGGTATTAGCGCCCTCTTCTTCCAGGTAACCCGGCACCGACTGGCCGTCACTAGTACCGGCAATATATTGGCCGCGCACCACATCACGTCCAAGCGCTTCACCCACAAACGGCTTAAGCGCTTTAAGCACCTTCACTTTCTCATCGCGAATGGCATCGGCATCCAGGTTGGAAGGCGGATCCATGGCGATTAAGCACAGCAGCTGCAGCAAGTGGTTTTGCACCATATCGCGCAGTTGGCCTGCCTCATCGAAATATCCCCAGCGCCCTTCGATGCCGACTTTCTCGGCAACGGTAATCTCCACATGGGAGATATTGTTCTGGTTCCACTGGGTGCCGAACAGCGGGTTGGCAAAACGCAGCGCAATCAGGTTCTGTACGGTCTCTTTGCCCAAATAGTGGTCGATACGGTAAATACGCGACTCGGGGAACACTTCACCGATGGCGTCGTTAATTTCAATGGATGAGTGCAGGTCGTAGCCGATGGGTTTTTCAACCACCACGCGGGACTCATCATCCAGGCTTTTACTGGCCTGCAGATGCCGACAGATATCGCCATAAATAGGCGCACCGACGGAGAGATAGACCACCATTGGGCGCGGTGAGCCTTTGCGCCACTGACGAATAGCGTCGTACCCTTCAACGCTGGAGAAATCGAGCTTCAAGTAATCTAAGCGGGCAAGAAAGCGCTCTAAGCTGGGCTTATCCTGCTCGCTGCTTTTCAGCCGTTTTTGCAGCGCGTCGTTAACCATTTTGCGAAATGACGCTGCGTCATGCTCATGGCGAGCCAGCCCCATAATGCGCGTGCTTTCAGGCATCAAGCCTTCACGATCAAGATGGTATAAAGCAGGAAATAGCTTGCGCATGGCAAGATCACCCAGCGCCCCAAACAGCGCTAAATCAATAGCGTGATTCGGATCGCCCAGCGGTGCACCTTGGGAAGCAGTGGACTGGCTCATCGTCGCTCCTATTTATAATTAGGCATCTAATGTAGTTAGATTACCTAAAATCTACCGTAAAGGGGGCATTATACGCAATTATTCGTGTAATTTTACTACAAAATAACCACGCCTGCTGCGCTTTTAACGCGTACTCCGCCTCCCCCTCATGCCATTTTCCTCTTTTACTCTACGCCCTCCATATACGCCACTACTACGCCCCTTAAGGAGGAGGCAGCCTTGAACAGAATTGGCCACGCTGCGGGAGTTGATACATCAATGACCACAACACCAAAATGACCACAACAACAACGAGGCTATTACTTAATGGCATCACTACGCTATGTTATCAGACCCCTACTCTCCGCCACGCTGGCTGCCAGCGCTACCTTGCCCGCCTTCGCCTTTGAAGATGATCGCTTAACTATATGGATGGGCGATAACAAAGGCCAGGAAGGCATTCAGCTCGTGGCCGAGCAATTTCTAGAAGACACCGGTATTGAGGTTGAAGTGGTCTTCCCAGACAACCTGACCGATCGTTTTCAACAGGCGGCGGGCAGTGGCCAGGGGCCAGATATCGTGATTTGGGCCCACGACCGGATGGGCGAGTGGGCACAAAGCGGCCTATTAAAACAGGTAGCGCCTAGTGACACTTTCCGAGAGGCGTTTTACAACTTTACCTGGGACGCTACCCTGTGGAATGGCGAAACCTACGGCTACCCAATTTCAGTCGAATCCCTCGGGCTCATTTACAACAAAGCGCTGGTGGACACACCTCCGGAGAGCTTTGTCGAGCTAATGGAACTAGATCAGACGCTTTCCCAAGAGGGCAAAAAGGCCATCCTGTTTGATTACAGCGAGCCGTACTACGGTTGGACACTGCTGGCAGCCAACGGCGGCTACCCGTTCAAACAGACCGACAGCGGTTATGACGTTAGCGATATTGGTGTCAACAACGCCGGGGCCTTACAGGGAGCAGAGCTGCTGGTTGAGTTGATCGAAAGCGATGTACTGCCCCGCGGCACCGACTACAACCTGATGGATACCCGCTTTAACCAGGGTGAAGTCGCCACCATGATTAGCGGCCCCTGGGCGTGGCCTAATCTGGAGCGTAGCGGGATTGATTATGGCGTCACGCTGCTGCCTAAGGTGGGCGATGAACGGGCCAAACCGATGTTTGGCGTGATGACGGCAATGATCAACTCCGCCACGCCGAACGACTTTCTCGCCGTCGAGTTTTTAGAGAACTACCTGCTCAGCGAAGCGGGCATGCGCACCTTTAATAACGACGGCTCGCTAGGCGCAGTAGCCCATATCAACTATCAGGCTGAGCTTGCCGACAATCCCAACATTGCTGCCACGCTGGAAAATGCGGAAGTAGGCATGCCAATGCCCAATATTCCTGAGATGGGCGCCTTTTGGGCGGCCATGGAACCGGCACTGCAAAACATCGGCAGCGGGCGTCAATCGCCTCAAGAAGCGTTGGATGCGGCGGCACGGCGCATGCGCCAGTAGCGCTATCTTTACCACCCTCTTTCTTTACCACGCTCTTTTTGTGCCTTTACTGTTCGGTGGCGCAGACTGCCGAACAGCTTTCAGGAAGTCATCATGTATACCACCAACGCGTCTCGCGGCCTTCCCCGTCACCGCTCTCATCATCTCTCCGAACGTTACACCCGCTGGGCCCTGCGCTGCGTGATCGCTGCTCTGGTGATTGCGTTTTTATGGCTGGTGATGGCATTTCACCTTAACGGCCAGTGGATGTTTGCGCTGCTCTTTCTAGTCCTGGGCGGTTCGCTAGCCGTTGTATTTACCAAACGCACGTTAATGAGCCATCGCTATATTTTTCCTGCCGTCGCGGGGCTTGGGGTGTTTGTTATATTTCCGTTGCTTTACACCATTGGCATTAGCTTTAGTAACTACAGCTCCAGCAACCTGCTCTCTGAAGAGCGCGTGCGCGGCCAACTGTTAAGCCAAACCTACCCGCAAGCGGGAGACGCCTTTAACCTTGCACTTTACCAAGAGGAGGAACTAATACGCCTCTACTTGGAGAGCTCCCAAGGACAGCGCTTTGTTTCCTCCCCGCTCAATCTCACCAATCAGGAAACCCGCCAAATCGGTATTCAATCCGTCGATGCGCCACCTGTTCAGGACCCCCTGGGCATGCGTGCCATTATTCAGGCACGTGATTCGCTGCAAGGGCTTCGACTACTGACACCCGAGGGTACTGAGCTGCGTATGGCGGGATTGCGCCAGTTTGCGCCCATGGTGAACCGCTACGAAGCCCGCGATGATGGCTCACTCTATGACCGCCGCGAAGACCGCGTGCTGATACCTGATCAAACCACCGGCTTCTTTGTCGCCGATAACGGCGAACAGATTACCCCGGGGTGGCCGGTTAACGTGGGCTTTACCAACTATACAAAGATTTTTACCGACCCGGATATCCGCGGGCCGTTTATGCAGATTTTTGTATGGACGTTTGTTTTCGCTGCGCTAACGGTGGTCCTTACCTTGGCCGTCGGTTTTGTACTGGCATCGCTGTTGCAGTGGAACCAGCTCAAAGGCAAAGCCATTTATCGGACGCTGCTGATACTGCCCTACGCTGTACCTGCGTTTATCTCGATACTGATTTTCAAGGGCATGTTTAATCAGCACTTCGGCGAAGTGAATATGATTTTAGATACGCTGTTTGGAATTCGTCCTGAATGGTTTACTGACCCGTGGCTCGCACGCTCCATGCTCCTGATCGTCAACACTTGGCTGGGCTACCCCTATATGTTGCTGCTCTGCATGGGGTTAATCCAGGCGATACCTCAGGATCTCTACGAAGCCTCTGCAGTAGACGGCGGCGGCCCGCTCACCAACCTGTTCAAGATTACGCTGCCGCTGATAATCAAACCGCTCACACCGCTCCTGATTGCCGCCTTTGCGTTTAACTTCAACAACTTTGTGCTGATTGCGCTGCTCACTGGGGGCAACCCGGATATTCTTGGCGCGAGTACGCCGGCGGGCACTACCGATCTACTGGTTAGCTACACCTACCGCATCGCCTTCCAGGATGCCGGGCAAAACTTTGGGCTGGCAGCCGCTATCGCCACGCTTATTTTCTTGTTGGTGGCGGGTATGTCGCTGCTTAATTTGCGCCTTTCCAAGGTTAAGGTTTAGGAGGTTTATCATGGCGATGGTTCAACCCCGCTCCATTGGCGCCCGCCGCCTGGGAGCACACTTGGCACTGATTGGCTTTGTGTCGCTGATCGTGTTTCCGCTGCTGCTGGTAATTTCAATTTCGTTCCGTGAGGGCAACTTTGCCTCGGGCAGTTTGATACCCGAGCGCCTCTCATTAGAGCACTGGTCGCTGGCGCTGGGTATTCCCTGGGAGCGGCCAGACGGCAGCATTGTCCAGCCGCCCTTCCCGGTGCTGCTGTGGCTATGGAACTCGATCAAAGTGGCGGTGGTATCGTCGGTGTTGATTCTTATGCTGGCCACCACCAGCGCCTACGCCTTTGCCCGTATGCGCTTTAAAGGCAAAGAGCCGCTGTTGAAAGGCATGCTGATTTTCCAGATGTTCCCTGCAGTGCTTTCGCTGGTGGCGCTCTACGCGCTGTTTGATCGACTAGGACAGTTCGTGGGCTGGTTAGGCATTAATACCCACGGGGCGTTAATTGTGGCGTCCTTGGGCGCAGTGGCCCTGCACATCTGGACAATCAAAGGCTACTTCGAATCAATCGATGGATCACTTGAAGAGGCCGCAATGGTCGATGGAGCCAGTACTTGGCAGGCGTTTCGCTATATTTTGCTGCCGCTTTCCATCCCCATATTGATGGTCGTCTTCATTCTGGCGTTTGTGATGAGCATTATGGAGTACCCCATGGCCTCAGTGCTGCTGGTGGATGAGCACAAGCTAACCCTGGCGGTGGGCGCCCAGCAGTACCTTGCCGACCACAATCAGCGCTGGGGCAATTTTGCCGCTGCTGCGGTGCTTTCCGGCCTACCGATTACCGTAGCGTTTTTGATCTGCCAGCGCTGGATTATTGGTGGTTTAACGGCAGGGGGTGTGAAAGGCTGACCATCGACCTGTGGCTATTAACTCGCTTGGGCAGTTGACAGCTCAATTCGGCGCTATCCCCGGTAGCGTTAACTTTTTCGCTAAATCTCGACCGCTCGGCCAATAAACTCAATGGGGCCAGTAGGCAAGCCGGTGGCCGAACCGGCTTCGTCTTCCAGCGTTAGCTCAAACAGCTGGTTATCTTCAAGCGGCGGCAATTGATCTAAGCGCAGTCGAATCGGCTGGCCTGGCTCCACTAAGCCCAGCGATACCGGTGCCTGCCACTCGTCTGCTTTAGTCCAGAACTCTAGCGCTTTGCCTTCAGGTACTTCGAAGGTACCCAGCGGAATCAGCTCTATTTCCTGCCGCGATGAGGCTTGCACCACCCAACCTGCTGACTGCGTTTGCGGGGCAAGTAGCACCACCATGTACTCAGGCGTAGTTGGAATTGTCGGCTTGGTGACTTCGTTTGCCAACATTACCCCCATCACTAACGCCGCCGCTAAGCCAAACCCGGCAGCGCCCCGCCAAAGTGGCAAGCTGTGTAGGATGCGGCGAGGGCTTCGCGGCGCAATAGCGGCACCAGTCCGTTTAACGGACGTCTCGCGTGCTTTTAAGCTGCGCTCAATGCGCGGCCATAAATAATCAGAAGGCGTTACTGGATCGGTGATAGCGGTATAGGGTAAGAAACGCTCTTCCCAAGCCATCACAGCTTTTTGCAACTCAGGCTCATTGGGCAACCGCGCTTCCAGTGCTTTGCGTTGCTCTAACGACAGCGTGCCCAGCACGTATTCACCCGCCAAGGCATGGTCATCGTCTTGTTCTGGTTCGTGCTGACTGGGGCGAGTCATGTCATACACTCCCGTAGGCGCAGCAAACTGCGCTTGATCCAGGCTTTGACGGTGCCCAGCGGCGCCCCGGTATGCGCTGAAATTTCCGCGTGACTAAGACCGTCAACATAGGCGTGAAGTACGCAGTTACGCCGCTCTGGCTCAAGTTGTTCTAAACAGCGATCCATTCGCTGGCCGGTCTGCCAATCGAAGGTGTCTTCTACAACCGTCGCGTGCTGGAGATGTTCTGGGTGATCCAACTCAGTCGGATCATTACTGCCAAAAGTACTGTCATAAGTACTGTCATAAGTACTTTCATAAGTACTATCAAAAGTGACTTCCCGGTCACGGTATCGGATGGCATTAAGTGCAAGGTGGCGTGCCACACTAAATATCCACGCCCTTGCTGAGCCCTTATCAGGGTCAAAACTGTCGGCACGCTGCCAAATATTGAGGCAGGCGTCGTGGACAATGTCTTCGGCCATACCGCGATCTTTAACGATTCTTACGACAACACCTAGTAGTCGGGCACCCTCATGAACATAGAGTTGGTGCAAGGCGTCATGCTCGCCACGGGCACAGTTGGCTAATGCCACAGCATGATCAAATTCAGAAGAGTCGTCAGTCAAACCCTAGCTCCCTGGAGACGGCACCGACGCCAGTCGTCGTTTTCACAGACAGCATAGCCGCTGGGAGCTCGACACACGAGCCCCCAGCGAAATTAGCGCTCTTCTCGACTTATTCAGCCGCCCAGAAGATGTAGTCCGCCTGGTAGGTAACAACAGCCGTAGCACCGTCGTGATCCATATCGCAGGCCACATCCGGAGCAACGCCACCCTCTGTGTTCAAGCGCTGAATGTAACTAACCCCGGACATTGCGCCTTCGCCTTCAGCGGGGTTGGCTTCAACCAGTTGGAGCGGAATATTGCCATCACCATTGGCAGCCGTGGCTAGCTGAGTACCGGTAATTTTTGAACCATCCAACGCTTCCCAGGTAGCGGGCGGACCGTAGTAGCTGCCAACCTGGCTGCCGTCGCTATCATTAAGCGCAGCGTGCGGGCCTTTAAAGACCCAAGCCATGGTGTCTTCGTCGTTCATTTCACACATATAAGTGATCGCGCCAACGCCGACGGTTTCGAGCGCAACGGTGTTGCCGTCCGGCACTTGGACATCCGCAGGCGTCATATCTGCCAACGCGGCATGACTGAAGGATGCAATCAGAGTGGCGGCCAGGGTAGCGCGCGTTAGATGATGAATGGTCATTTTCAGTCTCCTAAAGATTTATTATCAGCTGCCTTAAATAGCGGCTGTATAGGGAATACCCGCGAGGAGACGTTTTGGATGCACTCTTTTATAAAAACTTTTAAAAATTATAAAATCATCGGCTAACCCCATCTATCGTGACTTGACGCGGGCAGGCATTGCCCTGCTGATCAAAAAGATGACAGTGCTGGCCCGCTAAGCCCAGAGCGACCGTTTGACCTTCGATTAGTTGCGTTAAGCCATCCAGGCGCTGGGTTAAGGGAGTGTCGACACCTACCACCTGCCAATGGGCAAGGGTCTCGTAGCCCAGCTTTTCTGCCACCATCAAGGTAGCGCCTAGCGTGGCTTCGGCTAGCTCGGGGGCGACAAAGTCTTCTGCTCGCAATCCCAGTGTGACGCGCTCGCCTGAGTGAAGATGTTGGCCATTAACCGCCACTGCCAGGGTGTCGCCACTATCCAGGCGCACCACCGTTTGGCGCTCGCCAGGGTCTACTACCGTCACTGGGAAGGTATTAATCCGCGGTGAGCCGATAAACTCAGCCACCTCTAAGGTTTGGGGAAAGTGATACAGCGACAGCGGCGCACCCACCTGGGCAATACGACCCTTGGAAAGCAGCACAATGCGGTCGGCTAAGGTCATCGCCTCCACTTGGTCATGGGTTACGTAGATCATGGTGGCGTTCAAGCGCTTATGCAGCGCGGCGATCTGCACCCGCATATCTACCCGCAGCGCGGCATCCAGATTGGAGAGTGGTTCATCAAATAGAAACACCGCCGGCTCTTTTACCAGGGTGCGGCCAATGGCTACCCGCTGGCGCTGGCCACCCGAGAGGTCTTTGGGTTTACGCTCCAGGAGCTCGGTGAGGTGCAGCATCTCAGCGGCGTGCTGCACACGGCGGCGAATCTCCGCCTTGTCAGTCCGCGCCAGCTTCAGGCCAAACGCCATGTTCTCTGCCACGCTCATATGCGGGTAGAGCGCGTAAGATTGGAACACCATGCCGATGTCCCGCTCCTGGGGCGGAATCTCGTTGATCCGCTGGCCATCCAGTTGCATATCCCCTTCGGTAATATCCTCCAAGCCCGCAATCATGCGCAACAATGTGGATTTACCGCAGCCGGAAGGCCCGACAAACACCACAAACTCGCCGTCTTCGATGGTGAGATCGATATCCCGGGAGATTTCCACGCCGTCAAAGGATTTACCAATACCGCTTAGGGTTAAACGTCCCATGGCGCGTTCTCCTGGGTTTGCGGGCAACGGGCAATCGCCACGCCATAGGGCGGAAGGGACAGTTGAGGTAGCGTCAGCGCACCCTCCGACCACTCACCGTTAAGCAACGTGGGAGCACCGGCGATGGCTTCAGCGCCCTCAGGTGCTGCGCGGGTAACCGTTTGGCCGCTAAAATTGAGTGCAATCAGTAAGCGCGTTTGTTGGTAAGTGCGCTCCAGGCAAAGCACCTCATCACGTACTGGGTGGTAGAGCACATCGCCTTTTACCAGCGCAGGCTGGGTGCGGCGGAAGGCTAAAAACTCACGGTAAGCATTAAGCAGCGAATCAACATCATCATCCTGTTGATCAACCGCAAGGCTTGCATGGGCTTCAGGCACCGGCAGCCATGGCGTGGCGCTGCTGAAGCCTGCATGGCGAGCATCCGCCTGCCAAGGATGCGGGGTGCGGCAGCCATCACGACCTTTATAGGCAGGCCAGAAGGTAATACCCGCAGGGTCCACCAATTGATTGAACGCCAGTTCAGCTTCGGGCAGGCCTAGCTCTTCACCTTGATAAAGGCATACGCTACCCCGCTGGCTTAGCAAAAACACCATATACAGGCGCAGCTTATCCAACTGCCCTTCCGCCTGCCAGCGGGTCGCCAGCCGGGTGACATCGTGATTGCCCAGCGCCCAGCAGGGCCAGCCATCGCCAATACGCGCTTCCATTTCGGTCAGCGTTTCATGCAGATAACTGGGGTCGGCTTTATCGGTCAGCAGGTTGAATGAGTAGCACATGTGCAGCCGCTTGCCGCCCTGGGAGTACTCCGCCATCACGCCCAGCGCGTCGTCGTCGCCGACTTCGCCCACGCTGGTAGTGCCGGGGTACTCATCCAGCAGGGCGCGCAGCCGCTCCAGAAAAACGAGATTTTCCGGCTGGGTTTTGTCGTACTGGTGGAGCTGGTAACCGTAGGGATTGTCGGGGCGTACCCCTAAAAAGCTTTCGGTGATCTCCTGACGCGGCGGGTTATCCTTTAGCTCGCCGTGGGTGCAGAAGTTCACCGCATCCAGCCGAAAGCCGTCTACGCCACGCTCTAGCCAGAAGCGCACTTCCTCCAGCATGGCATCCACCACCGCTGGGGTGCGGAAGTTAAGATCCGGCTGGCTGACCAGAAAGTTATGCAGGTAATACTGGCAGCGGCGGGTGTCCCACTGCCAGGCGCTGCCGCCAAATACCGACTGCCAGTTAGTGGGTGGCGCGCCATCGGGTTTGGGGTCGGCCCATACGTACCAGTCAGCCTTAGAGTTATCGCGGCTTTGGCGGCTCTCTTCAAACCAGGCGTGCTGGTCGGAGGTGTGGGACATCACCTGATCAATCGTCACCTTCAATCCCCTGGCATGGGCGGCTTCCACTAGTCGGTCAAAGTCTTCCAGCGTGCCAAACATCGGATCAACATCGCGGTAGTTGCTGATGTCGTAGCCAAAGTCTTTCATCGGCGAGGTAAAAAACGGCGAGAGCCAAATAGCATCGACGTTAAGCGAGGCGACATAGTCGAGCTTGTCGATGACTCCTTTTAAATCGCCAATACCGTCGCCATTGCTATCCATAAAGCTGCGCGGGTAAATTTGGTAAATCACGGCCCCTCGCCACCAGTCGGCTCCCTGGCTGCCAACGTAGTGAGAAGTAGAAGGTGTCTGCATCATGGTGAGTCCTTATCCTTGTTTTTGCCGACGGTTTTTTAAACGACTGAGTTATTACCGATAGCTGGCATGATGCAGGCTACACCGCTAGATAAAATCCTCCCCCAGGGGTGGTGTTAGGCGTAGACGCGAGGAGTAGGTGTAAAAGGAAAAGTGACAACACCATCACTCCCCTTGTATATGTGCCAAGAGCTGCCCGGCCAGAGCAATCGCTTCATCCCGGCGGCGAATATTCTGCTTTTGGTAAAGACTACGGATATGGGTTTTGATGGTGGTGGGCGCCACCGATAGCTGCTCGGCAATCTGCTCATTGGAAAGACCGGCATGAATAAGGCCGAGGATTTGCCACTCCCGGCGAGTCAGCGGCGACGTGCGGATTAGCTCGGGCACATCCGGCCTCGCGACAATATCGGCGATCACCGTTTCATCCAGCATTAAGCGTCGGGCACTGCCAAAGTCCTTTTGTCGACCAGCAAGCGTTAGCAACCGCTCTGCTCTTGCCTGCTCTAAAGCAGCCAGCGTGCCGTTGGCGATTAATCTGGCAAGCAGTTCACGAAGGGGGTTGCCTAGGCGTAAAAAGCTGCCGACCAGCGCGGTGCGAGAAGCTAAGCGAAGCGCCTGCTGCATGTGCTGGCTGGCTTGCTCTAACTGGCCTTGATGCCAGGCCACCGCCGACAGACAGAGTTGGTTGCGGTTGGCATCAGTCACCAGCCCCAGGCGCTGGGTATGCGCTTCAAGGGCTTCCAATAGCGTGTGGGCTGCGCCGTAGTCTCCCAACAGCGTAAGCGCCCGGGCGTGGTTACGCACATTGCACTGGGAAAAGTGGTTGGTGGCACTGTCGATGAGCGGCGCCGGGGCTTCCTGACGCCAGCGTACTACGGCATCCATATCATGGGTCGAGTGCCACCAAGCCAGTAGCGTAGCGTGGGCGTTCGCCACCCAGTCGATGTGGTAATCCCCTTCGGCAAGAATTTTACGCAACCGACGAATATGGTCGGCGCACTGAGCTTGGTCACCACGGCTTTGGGCAACTTTTGCCAGTTGAATATGACACTGCAGCGTCCAGCGTTCACCCTGATTATCCAGTACGGCGATACCTTTCAAGGCCGCCTGTTCAGCTTCATCCAATCGGTGCCACTCCCACAGCACCTGGCTGCGAATGCGGTAGAGAAATTCTGCCACGGGCAGATGCTCAAGCTCAGCTCGCTCCACGTGGGCAAAGGCTCGCTCTTGGATATCGTAGGCGGCCTGGAGGCGTCCTTGGGCAACCAGCACTTCGGATTGATGACAAAGCGACCATAGCAGCAGTTGGTGGTCTTCACGCTGGCGGGACTGATGTTCTACTTCGCGAACTCGCTGCAGCGATTCGTCTAAATACCCCTGCACAAAGCGCGCCTCACTCAATATGGCGGTTGCGGTGAGCGGCGTTGAGGCTAAATAGCGGGCAGGCACGGCCAGCGCCTGCTCAGCCAGCGGTGCGGCACGCTCGGCATTGCCCTGATTAATCGCCAACTGCGCGCGCAGGGTGGCAAATTCAGCGCTAAGCCGCTGCCACTCTGGCGTATTTAGTTGCGCTTCAATCCAGCCAATCACCCGGGCGGTAATATCAAACTGAAACTGAGCATGGGAGACCCACCCATACAGCAGTGCAAGCTCTGGGCTGGTGGTGAGTCGCGGCTCACCGAGCAGAGCAAAGCCCTTGGCCAACAGTGCGTAGGCACCGCTTGCCAATAGGGCTGGCCCTTCTGCGGTCAGTAGACTGGCCACGTCTTCAGGGGCTTCGGCAAGAATTGCCTGGCGCAGTGCCATCACCGGATCGTTCAAGGCTAGCCACGCTTGGCTGGCACGCCGGTGGAGCGTGCGCTGGGTGGCAAGGCTTAGCTCATGACGGCGGTGGCGTAGATACTCACCAAACAGCCGTTGGAAGCGGTACCATTGGGCGTGGGGATCAGGCCGTTCAATAAATAGTCCCGTCTGTTCAAAGGCCTCCAAGCGCTGTGTTAGCCGCTCGCCTTCTAGCAAGCGCGCCATTAGTTCAGGAGAAAAACGCTCCAGCACCCCAAGTTGCAACATCAGCTCGCGCTCTTCCAAAGGCAGTGCTGCAGAGAGCAGTTCGTCAAACCAGGCGACAAAGTCGGGGTGAGCGCCACTTAACCGATCAACCATAGCGTCAAAGCCTGCCCTAGTGGTGGTGCGCTCTACCAGCCAGCTCAGCGCCATTACCCAGCCACCGCTTCTGCGTAGCGCGCGCTCCAGGCTTACTCGTGTGGGTGGAAAGCTGAGCTGCTCTGCGCAAAGGGTTTGCGCCTCTTCACTATCAAAGGCCAGGCCGCTAAGGTCGATCTCTTCAAGCTCGCCTCTTAGTCGCAGGCTTGCCAACCCCAGAGCTGGTCGCGAACGGCTAGCCAGGGTCAAGGTTAGCCAGGGCGGCTGATGGCGTAGCCAGTGGGCCAGCCCGGCTAAAATATCGGGATGCGTGAGGTGTTCAAATTCATCCACCACCAACCGGCATGGGGTTCGCTGCTCGGGTAACTCGCCAAGCCAGCGCTCTAACTGCTCAACGCAGTCGGCCTCTTCGGCCACCGGTGACAGCGGCGCTTTTTCATCCAACAGTGAATTGAGTGCTGCCTGCCAATAGGCTAAAAATCGCGCAGGCTGATTATCTCGCTGATCCAAACGTAGCCAAGCGGCTTCCTGCTCCAGCGCCGGTAGCCGCTCGGCCAGCAGCGTGGTTTTGCCATACCCCGAAGGGGCCTGCACCATCAGTAAGCGAACATGTTCATTTAAACCAAAATGGTCATTTAGGCGCGGCCTGGCTACCACGCTAAGCAGCAGTAGCGGTGCTTTTAGTTTCTCGTGTAGAAGTGACATAAGCTCTCTCCTGGGCAGCCCTGCTAACCGTACACCAATGTGATTAAAGCGCTACAAAAAAGCCCGCGACGGATCGCGGGCAAAGTGCATTGGAGAAGAAACAGTTAAATCAAGCAACTCGCATCGGTTAGAACCACACTTCGGTCTGAACGCCGAAGGTCCACTGGCCGCCGGTAAAGCCTTCGTTGCCCAGTGCGCTGGCACCGTAGTTGTTGAGGTCATCATCCCAGTCGCTGAAAGTAGTGAATAGTCGAATCTCAGGCCGCTGCCAGAAGCCACCAACTTCCGGCTTGAAGGTAGGCGC
Organism: Halomonas sp. SpR8; assembly: GCF_031010195.1. Lineage (GTDB taxonomy): Bacteria > Pseudomonadota > Gammaproteobacteria > Pseudomonadales > Halomonadaceae > Vreelandella. Next base: position 28,063 of record NZ_JAUAMC010000011.1, read on the forward strand.
AATAGTGAACTTGCTGAAGCCACCATCCACGGCGTTACGACCACTGTATCCCTGGGGATCGAGATCCATCCACTGATAGCCAGCTTCGTACTGCATTTCAAAGTTCTGCGTTAGCTCGTTGGCTAAGCGTACGTTAAGCCCTGCCCAGTTGTACTTATCGCCCTGGACATAACGGTCTTCGCTGGTTTCAGCCAGAATAGAGGGGGCAACGCGCCACTGCGGGGCAATATAAGTAGTGCCGTAGAGCGCTAGGCGCGTGGCGGTGGCATCATCGGTTAGATCACCCCGTGAACCAATACTTTTGGTCTCGGCGCCTAATCCCTGACCATGCAACACAGCCGCTTTGAAGTTGCCCTCGCCCATACCGAAGAAGCTGTCGCCGTGATAAGCAATCATGGTATGGAAACCGGTATCGGCCGCGGTCTGGCCGACATCAATATCGCGCTCGTCGTTATCTGCAGCGGACATACCGTTGACCATCCACTGCCAGTTACCGAAGTAGTTGTTAGAGGTCAGAATCAGGTTGTCGGTGTCGCCCTCTAGGCCAGGGTTTTCTCTATCGACGATGGGGTAGTCGGAAAAGCTGCGGCCATAAATCGACAGGTTGGACTTCCAGTTGTCGGCCAACTGCATGTCGTAGATACCGCCACCGGTACCCGCCAGGAAGACCACATCGCTGTCGAGCCAATGGATATCAAAGTTATCGCGGTCAAAACGCTTACCGGCCCAGATCGAGGCATTTTCAAAGGCGCCGGTAAAGCTGGGAAGATCGCTGAATTCAGCAAACACCTGACGCACATTGATGTCCGATTCACCGCCGGTCCAGTCATTGCTCGAGGTCGTGCCGTCAGCAATCATGGTGCGGTAAAGCGCTTTGGCGCCGTTATCGAACTGCATGCGGTAGTTGAAAATCGCTTCGGCGTAGGTATCGGGCTCATTGCCTAAACGACCAACGGCGCCGCCCTCGCCACCGGCGGGAGTCAAATAAGGCCCGGCGTTCTCGCTTTTACCATCTTCACCAATCAGCAAACCTGAGCGGGCGTAAACGTTAAACGAGAATCCCTCTTCGCCATCAGCGTAACGCTCCACTCGCGCCAGGCGCTCTTCAATCTCCGCGTCGCTCTCTGTAGCCACGGCGGTCGACTGTGATCGCTCGGCAATCTCGGCACGTCGCTCGGCGGCTTCAGCGCGCTGTTCCGCTGCTTCAATGCGGGCTTCCAGTTCGGCAAAGCGTTGTTCCATGGTCATTTGTGCCGAAGCAACACCACTAATCCCTAAGCTGGCGGCGGCAATCGCAATCGCTAACGGCGTTTTGAATGTCATTTTATGCATTGTTTTGAGTACCCTATTGTTATTGATAAGCGGCTGTTTTAACGCAGCTATCTTTAAGAGCTTGTGTCTAAATCGATTAAGATCATATCGATAACACTTCCCTTGTACATTTCGCCCAGTGGGGGTAGCGGCGGTCATTAAACGCCACGGTGCTTAAGGAAAGACAACCAGAACTTAATCGATTAAGTCACTTATTGCCAACGGCTAGTTGCTAATTAGCGACTAATGTCTAAGGAACTATTTTATTTAGTGAAAACTGAATAATGCCGTTAGACAAAAGTCTCTATTGCACTTTTTCAGCCGAAGCGGCTAACTGAGCGACACTATCTTAATCGATTAAGATAAGAGTTAAGAGAGCGATTGAGCGCACTTTAAATTGTTTAACGCTGTTTTTGATGCAACACCGTCCACAACAACCATCTACAACCATCATCCACAACAATAAACGTCGAGGTACGCCGTTATGAAAAAGACTTTAATCACTACCGCTATCGCCGTGGCCAGCACGCTGAGCGCGACAAGCCAAGCCCAGGCTGAAGAGCTCACCATTTCTTGCGGTGCGGTAGGCGCGGAGCTAACGCTTTGCCAGGAGGGCGTCGCCGCCTGGGAGGAGAAAACCGGACATAGCGTCGATGTGGTTTCAACGCCCAACTCCTCCACCGAGCGCCTTTCACTTTATCAGCAGATCCTGTCGGCTAATTCCAGCGATATCGATGTGATGCAGATCGACGTGGTGTGGCCCGGCCTACTCGCCAACCACCTGCTGGATCTACGCGAGGTGCTTGGCGACGATGTCGCCGCTGGGCACTTTGATACCATCGTGACCAATAACACCATCGACGGCCGACTAGTCGCCATGCCGTGGTTTACCGATGCGGGCGTGCTTTACTACCGAGAAGACCTGCTGGAGAAATATGGCCATGAAGTGCCAAAGACCTGGCAAGAACTCACCGACATTGCCCGCGAGATTAAGGACGCCGAACGCGCTGAGGGCAATGACAGTATGCAGGGGTATGTCTTCCAGGGACGTGCTTACGAGGGTTTGACCGTTAATGCCCTTGAGTGGGTGGCCAGCTTTGGCGGCGGCAACGTCGTGGAAACTGATGGCGAAATTAGCATTAACAACGAACACGCTGCCGAGGCACTTGATCTTGCCGCCTCCTGGATTGGCGATATCTCGCCCAACGGCGTACTTAATTACACCGAAGAGGAAGCGCGCGGCGTGTTCCAGAGCGGCGGCGCGGTGTTTATGCGCAACTGGCCCTACGCTTGGTCGCTCGCGCAGAGCGAGAATAGTGACGTTCGCGGCAAAGTGGGGGTAACCCAACTGCCCGCAGGTGGTGAAAACGGCAAAAGTGCCGCTGGTTTGGGCGGCTGGAACTTGGCCGTGTCGCGCTACAGCGAACACTCTGAGTTAGCCGCCGATCTGGTTGCTTTCCTGACAGGGGAAGAAGAGCAGAAGCGTCGTGCCATTCAAGCCTCTTACAACCCCACTATCGATGCGCTTTACCAGGACGACGAAGTGCTAGAGGCGGTGCCCTTCTTTGGCACGCTTTACGAAACCTTCGTTAACGCTGTTGCACGGCCCTCCGCGCCCACCGGCGATGCCTATGGCCGGGTGAGTAACGCCTTCTTCAGCACCTCCCATGATGTGCTTTCTGGCACTAAAGATGGCACTCAAGCGGTCGCTGACCTTGAAGACGAATTGGCTCGCCTAAAGCGTCGCAACTGGTAACCCTGGAGACCCTCCATGTCGACCTCCATCAAGCATGATGACGCGCCCGCCGGGGCGCGTCCTTTGACTACCAAGCATCGCCGAGGCACTAAGGTTCGCCGTCAGCGGGTGAAAGCCGCCTGGTTGTTTTTAGCCCCAATGCTGATTGCGTTAACTCTAGTGGCTGGTTGGCCGCTGGTGCGCACCTTTTTTCTCAGCTTCACCGATGCGTCACTGTCAGACTTAAGCGCTGCCAATCTGATTGGCTTTGAGAATTACCTCGTCTATGACGATGGCCGCTGGTATGGGGTACTAGCCGACTCGGTGTGGTGGCAGTCGGTATGGAACACCGTTTACTTCTCGGTGGTGTCGGTATCCCTGGAAGTGGTATTCGGGGTGATTGTCGCGCTGATCTTGAACGCCGAGTTTAAGGGCCGCGTAATCGTTCGCGCTGCGGTACTGATTCCCTGGGCAATTCCCACCATCGTTTCTGCGCAAATGTGGGCGTGGATGCTCAACGACCAGTTCGGCATTATCAACTATATGCTGATGGGTCTTGGGGTGATTGATGCTCCCATCGCCTGGACCGCCAACGCCACCTACTCCATGTGGGCGGTGATTATGGTCGATGTGTGGAAAACCATCCCCTTCGTGGCATTGCTGGTGCTTGCTGCCCTGCAAATGCTGCCCAAGGATTGCTACGAGGCCGCTGAAGTAGACGGTATTCACCCGATTCGGGTGTTCTTCAAGGTCACCCTGCCGTTGATTACCCCGGCGCTCATGGTGGCGGTGATTTTCCGTTTGCTGGATGCGCTACGTGTTTTCGATGTGATTTACGTACTGACTTCTAATTCCACCAGCACCATGTCGATGTCGGTATACGCCCGCCAGCAGTTGGTCGAATTCCAGGATGTCGGTTACGGCAGCGCTGCCTCTACCCTGCTGTTCTTAATTATTGCTCTGGCCACCGTGGCTTATCTCTACGTTGGGCGTAAACAAATCCAATTAGGAGGTGACTAATGAACACGCGTCAGTTGGCCAAAGTAGCCAAGCGCGTCGGGTTTTGGGCGCTGATTGTGCTGATCATGGTGTATGCCGTTTTCCCGTTCTACTACGCGGTGGTCACCTCATTAAAACCGTCGAGCGACCTGTTCCGGGTTGAGCTGTGGCCGTCGAACTGGAACTTCGATAACTACATCAGCGTCTTCACCCAGACCAGCTTTCTGCGCGCTATTTTCAACTCCATCATCGTGGCGGTTAGCGTGGTGTTCATCGCTCTACTGCTCGGCATTACCGCTTCATACGCCCTGGGCCGCGTGCGCTTTCGCGGGCGCTCTACGGTGCTGCTGGTGATTCTGGGCGTCTCGATGTTTCCCCAGGTGGCGGTGCTCTCTGGGCTGTTTGAGGTGATCCGTGCACTCAATCTCTATAACAACCCCGCCGGGCTGATTCTCAGCTACACCATCTTCACCCTGCCCTTCACCGTGTGGGTATTGACCACCTTTATGAAGCAGCTACCCATGGAGCTGGAAGAGGCCGCCATTATGGACGGCGCCACGCCCTGGGTGACGATCACAAAAGTGTTTCTGCCGCTCATGTGGCCTGCCATGGCGACCACAGGATTGCTGGCATTTATCGCCGCTTGGAACGAGTTTCTGTTTGCCCTCACCTTCACACTCACCGACACCCAGCGCACGGTACCCGTCGCCATCGCGCTGCTGTCAGGCGGCAGCGCCTACGAACTGCCCTGGGGGCCAATTATGGCCGCTTCTGTGGTGGTCACGGTGCCGCTGGTCGTATTAGTGATTATCTTCCAGCGCCGCATTGTGTCAGGCCTTACCGCCGGTGCCGTTAAAGGCTAAGGATTTTTATGTCAACAATGGATTTCAAGATGCAAGACAACACTCTTTGGTGGCGCGGCGGCGTTATCTACCAGATTTACCCGCGCAGCTTTATGGATAGCCACGGCGATGGTATTGGCGACCTTAAAGGCATCACTGAAAAACTCGATTACGTGGCGTCTCTGAACGTGGACGGTATCTGGCTATCGCCATTTTTCACCTCGCCAATGCTCGATTTTGGCTACGACATTAGCGACTACTGCGATGTTGACCCCATGTTCGGCACCCTGGAGGACTTTAAAGCACTGCTGAAAAAGGCCCACTCGCTGGGGCTGAAGGTGATGATCGACCAGGTGATTAGCCATACATCGGATCAGCACGCTTGGTTTCAGGAAAGCCGCCAGGATCGCACCAATCCAAAAGCGGACTGGTTTGTATGGGCAGACCCCAAGCCGGACGGCACGCCACCCAACAACTGGCTGTCGATTTTTGGCGGTCCGGCATGGACGTTTGATTCACGGCGCCAGCAGTACTATATGCATAACTTTCTCACCAGCCAGCCGGACGTCAACTTCCATAACCCGGAAGCACGTCAGGCGCAGTTGGATAATATGCGCTTCTGGCTGGATCTGGGCGTGGACGGTTTCCGCTTGGATACGGTCAACTTCTACTTCCACGACGCCGAACTGCGCGACAACCCGCCGGTTCCCAAAGGCGAAGCCAAAACCTTGGGCGCACCCGATAGCAATCCCTATACTTGGCAGCGCCATGTATATGACCTTAGCCGTCCGGAGAACCTCGACTTCCTGAAAGACCTGCGCGCACTGATGGATGAATATCCCGGCACCACGACCGTGGGTGAAATCGGCGACGATAACCCGCTTGAGCGTATGGCCGAGTACACCGCCGGTGGCGACAAGCTGCATATGGCGTACACCTTCGACCTGCTCAACATGCCCCACTCGGCACGCTATATTCATGAAGTGCTGGAGCGCTTTCAGCGTCTGGCGGGTGATGCCTGGCCCTGCTGGGCAACCTCAAATCACGATGTGGTACGCAGCGCCACCCGCTGGGGCGCAGGTGAACACCCTACCGCCTACCCTAAAGTGGCGCTGGCCATGCTCTGCTCGCTACGCGGTAGCGTCTGCCTTTACCAAGGCGAAGAGCTGGGCCTGCCGGAAGCCGACGTCCCCTTTGAACGCATCCAAGACCCTTACGGCAAAGTGCTGTGGCCGGAGTTCAAAGGTCGCGACGGTTGCCGCACGCCAATGCCCTGGAACGACAGCGAACACGGCGGCTTCTCCAATGTTGAGCCCTGGCTACCCATGGAGGTCAGCCATCGCGACCTGGCGGTAAGCCGCCAGCAGGATGATGCCAACTCCACCTTGAATACGCTGCGCAGCATGCTGGCCTTCCGTCGCCAGCACCCCGCGCTGTTCGACGGCGACTTAACGCTGGTCGATGTGGGCGAAACGCTGCTCGGTTTTACCCGTCAAAAAGATGCTGAAAAGCTGCTGTGCGTTTTCAACCTCAACGCTGAAACGCAGACGGTTAACTTGCCGCTAACGATAGACAGCGATTTGCAGGGACACGGCTTTACCCCCCAGCGCAACGGTGACAGCCTGACGCTACCGGGATACCAAGCGGCCTTTATGCGCGTCGCCGATAATACTTAACCATACAAAACAACAGACCGACCCAACGCCAGCAAAGCAGTGAGGTCGGCAAGGAGTCACCCATGGCCAGTGTAACGCTTAGCAAGATCAACAAAGTGTTTGGCAGCGATCACATTATTAACGATGTGGATCTACATATTGGAGACGGCGAGTTTGTGGTGTTCGTAGGCCCCTCCGGCTGCGGCAAGTCGACCCTTTTGCGCCTGATCGCCGGTTTGGAATCGATTAGCGATGGCGACCTGCGCATGGACGACACCGTGGTCAATGACTTGCCACCGCGGGAACGCGGGGTGGGCATGGTGTTTCAATCCTATGCGCTTTACCCGCACATGACCGTTTACGACAACATGGCGTTTGGCCTGAAACTGGCCAAAACCGCCAAAGAGACGGTGCACGAGCGGGTCATGAGCACAGCCAAGATTTTGCAGCTTGAAGAGCTTTTGCACCGTAAGCCCAAGGCGCTTTCCGGCGGCCAGCGCCAGCGGGTGGCCATGGGTCGAGCCATGGCGCGTGAACCGCGCATCCTGCTATTTGATGAGCCGCTTTCCAACCTGGACGCCTCACTGCGGGTGCAAATGCGCAACGAGATCGCTCGGCTGCATCATCGTCTCGGTTCAACCATGATTTACGTCACCCACGACCAAGTGGAAGCCATGACCCTGGCCGACAAAATCGTGGTGCTGAACGGCGGCTACGTTGAGCAGGTCGGTAGCCCCCACGAGCTTTATCAGCGTCCAGCGACGAAATTTGTTGCCGGGTTTATGGGCTCACCGACCATGAACTTTATGCCCGCAGAGTTGCTCGCTGGCAACGCCAGCGGCTGCCGCGTACGGGCCACGGGGATTGGCGAACTTGACCTCCCCCAAGATGCCCAGCAACGGCAAAGCGGTGAAGCGTTGACGCTTGGCATTCGCCCAGAGCATCTATGCTTAGCTGCTCCCACTGATAGCAACTGCTTTGATATCGTCAACGTCGAGTATTTAGGCAACGAGGTTTACGTCTACCTTGAGCCCAAACAGGGCGATACGCTACTGATCCACCGCAGCGAAGCACCCAGCCAGTGGAAGGAGGGTCAGCAGGTATCACTGGCAGCGGATTGGGAAAAAGTCCACTTGTTTGATGACAACGGTACGGCGCTGAAATTAGCGGAACAGCAGGCGGCCGCTTAACTCACGAGACAACCAAGATATACCCGCATTACCGACCCGCTGTGTGTGCCTAACCTCCCCTTCGCTTATCATGGGGAGTGGCAGCACCCAGCGGGTCGATTTTATCTAACGCGCCTTTTAAATAGCTAAGCCTTCAATTATTAAAAAATAGCCTGCTAAGGACACATTGTGACTGATCAGCGCCGTATGACACTCAAGGATCTTGCGCAGGAACTCAACGTCTCCACGGCGACGATTTCCAATGCCTTTAACCGCCCGGATCAGCTCTCTCCAGCCCTGCGCGAACGGATACTCAAGCAGGCCAAACGGCTGGGGTACAGTGGCCCTGACGCCAAAGCGCGCAGCCTGCGTACTGGTCGCTCGCGGATTATTGCGGTGATTCTTGCCGAAAGCCTTACCTACAGCTTGAATGACGCCGTGGCCAGCGAGTTTCTTTCTGGGGTTGCCGAAGTTCTCGATGCCCATGGACACACGCTGCTGCTACTGCCGGGGCGCGGCCACGCCTCCCAACCGCCGGGATCGGCCAATATCGCCGATGGCTTTATTGTTTACGGGCTGATGCCCAACAACAAACTGCTCGATGAACTGCCCGCCCAGCGTAATTTGGTGTCCGTTGATTTTGATATTGAAGGCTGCCCAACGGTGCATATCGATGATACCGCCGCCAGCTATAAAATCGCCCAGCACGCATTGAGCCATTTGCCCAAACGTCCGGCAATCATCAACCTGCGCTTAACCAAAGAGGCCTGCAATGGCCGCGTAACGGCTGAACACACCCTGCTGCCCCATACCAGCACGATCAGCCGTGCTCGGCTGGAGGGGTTTCACGCCGCGCTTCAAGAGCGCGCGATGGATACGGAGCAGGTACCGCTGTGGAATATCGAGGAGAATACCTTCGAAGTGTGTTCGCCGGTGATTGCCGAGATTCTCGACCAGCCCATCGAACAGCGGCCAGACCTGCTGCTGTGCATGTCTGACCGCATTGCGCTGACGGCGCTAACCCTCGCCGAGCAGCGCGGTATTCGCGTACCGGAAGAACTGCGCATTACCGGGTTTGATGGCATTGCCGAAGGGCAGTACCGCGCACCGCGCTTAACCACGGTACGCCAGGATAGCGGGGGTAAGGGGCGGATCGCGGCACAGATGATTCTAGGCCGCGTGCCCCTTGCCCAGCAGCTGCTGCAAACGGAGCTACTGCTGGGCGATACCTGCCCTTAGGAAGGCGTTATTTAGCCGTCGCCTGCATGGCCAGCGCGGTATCCAGCATACGGTTGGAGAAGCCCCACTCGTTGTCGTACCAGGCCATGATTTTGACCAGACGGCCATTCACGCGGGTGTGGTTGGCATCAAAGGTCGACGAGTTAGCATCGTGATTGAAGTCGATAGACACCAGCGGCTCAGCATTGACCGCCAACACCGGCGAGTTGGCGGCAGCCTTCTCAACGATGGCGTTGATCTCTTCCTTGGTGGTATCGCGTCCGGCGGTAAACGTGAGATCCACCAGCGAAACGTTGATCACCGGCACACGAACCGCCAAACCATCGAACTTGCCCGCTAGCTCCGGCAATACGATGCCTACCGCCGCCGCAGCGCCGGTTTTGGTCGGGATCATCGAGTGGGTGGCACTGCGCGCCCGGTAGGGGTCAGTGTGATAAACATCCGACAGGTTTTGGTCGTTGGTGTAAGCGTGCACGGTGGTCATTAAACCGTTTTCGATACCAACAACATCGTTTATTGCTTTCGCTACCGGTGCTAAGCAGTTGGTGGTGCAGGAAGCGTTAGAAACAACGGTATCTTCAGCAGTCAACACACCTTCATTGACACCATAAACGATCATCGCATCGGCATCCGGGCTAGGAGCAGAAATCAGCACGCGCTTGGCCCCCGCTTCAATATGCTTGGCCGCCGCTGCACGCTTGGTGAACAACCCAGTGCACTCCATCACCAGATCAATATTCATTGCTGACCACGGCAGTTTCGCAGGGTCGCGCTCTGAAGAGATGGCGATACGATCGCCATCCACCGTGATGCTCTCGGCGTCGTGTTCTACCTTAAAAGGGAAGTGGCCATGCACAGTGTCGTGACGCAGCAGGTGGGAATTTAGCGAGGGATCGCCTAGATCGTTAATGGCAACCACCTGAACACGGTCACGGTAGCTGTTTTCGTAGAGGGCGCGCAGCACATTGCGGCCGATACGGCCAAATCCGTTAATCGCAACTCTTATTGTCATGATAGCTCCTCAATTACCAGTGATAGCCAATGGTATGTTTTGTAAAAAATTTACCAAAAATACGTACTTAAACGTCATGATAGCGGAAAATCCTGCTTCAACCGCCTCAATTCGCTAGTTAACATCCAATATGTAGTAAAATTACTATATAAACACTATCGTAGTCCAATACTAAAAAACCAAAAAGTGGAAAGACCAGCATGACAAAGAACACTATGAGAAAGAGGGTATCGCTATGAGTGACGCGCAACCGCCCCGCCAGGCTATTCGCACCCTGCAAGCGCGCAAGCGCATTGCGCTCATTGCCCACGACGGCAAGAAGAGTGAAATGCTGGAGTGGGCCACCCGCTGGCAGGACACGCTTAGCCAGCATGAGCTTATTGGCACTGGCACCACCTCTAAGCGGCTTAAGAACGCGCTAGGTCTTGAAGTCGAGGGGCTCATGAGCGGTCCATTGGGTGGAGACCAGCAGATTGGCGCACGGATTGCGGAGCAGCAGTTGGATGTGTTGATCTTCTTTTGGGATCCCTTCTCTCCCCAGCCCCACGACCCGGATGTCAAAGCGCTGCTGCGCTTAGCAGCGCTGTGGAATGTGCCGGTCGCCTGCAACGCGGCGAGCGCCGACTTTCTGCTCTCCTCGCCCTATTTGAGTGAGAGCTACGACATGTCGATACCGGATGCTGCAGCCTGGGCCCAGGCCAGAACGGTCTAACATCAAGCCTCTAACGGGTATGCAGGTGGCGCGCCACCACCTGCAGCCCGCACTCATAGCTACCGTTCATAGCGGCTAATGCGCAGTTCAGCGTTAATTCGGCGATACGGTCATAGTCTTGCAGCGCTGAATTAACTGGCTGGGGGAGAAAATCCAGCAGCCGGTGATCGCCAAAGGTGGCCAGGCGGGTATTTTCAGGCAATCCGCCACGCTCCAAGAACACATCAAACACCCCCTCCATCAGCGTGTAAGAGCCAGCCACCAGTGCATCGGCACCGCCCTGTTCATCCAGCAGTAGAGCTGCCAAACGCGCCCCTTCGCTGCGCTCATAGTGCGATCCGGTTAGATAGAGCGGTTCAATCGCAGTGCCTTCGAGTGCCGCCTGAAAGCCCGCCCGCCGTTCGCAGCTAACCGACAGGTTCGGCATTGCTTCCAACCAGGCAACGCGCTTGGTTTCCTCGCCGATCACCGAGCGCGTCAACGTATTAGCCGCCTCTTGATCGTTACTCACTACGCTGGCAAAACGGGCCGGGTTAAGGCCACGGTCCATACCCACCACGCACCAGCCCTCATCTACTAGATCGGCATAAAACGTATCGTCGCTGGGCAGGCAGCTGGCGGTAATCAGCACTTCACAACGCTGAGCTCGCAGCGCCAGAGCGAGCGTTCGTTCGCTCTCTGCGCAGTCATCTGAACTGACGATTAACAGCTGGTACCCCTGCTCCCGGGCACCACGTTCCAGGCGCTTGGCTAGCCGGGCGTAACTGATATTTTCCAGATCCGGCACGATAAGCCCCAGCAAGCGGCTAGCGCCCCGGCGCAGCGCTGCCGCCTGGGGGTCAATGTGGTAGCGGTGTTGACGCACCACCGTCATCACCTTATCGATGGTTGCTGCGCTAATGCGCCGCTGCTCGGCCTGGCCATTAATCACGTAACTAGCAGTCGTGCGCGAGACGCCGGCTAGCCGGGCAATATCGGCAAGTGTCATGGTGGCTCCTCTTCAAGTTACTCGGCAGTTTATCAGCAAGTTAGCGCCTACCAGACCAAAGTCTAAAAGCACAAGCCTTGTTTCATTCAGTGAATCGATTCAGCATAGCCAACTATACACCGATGATACGATTCATCTAGCTCACTTCGATGCGCTACGACTATGGTTCTACATGGAGACACCTATGTTGACACTCGGCCCCAATGACATCTTGCTAGGCCGCAACGCTGACAGCTGGCAAACCGCGCTGGACAGTGCCGCTGAAACGCTGGTTGACGCCGGATTGGTTGAGGCCGAGTACCGCGACGGCTTGCACGCCCGCGAGGCGCAGTCCTCAACCTTTCTAGGCAACGCCATTGCGATACCCCACGGTACGCCGGAAAGCCGCCAGTATGTAAAGCAAACAGGCGTGCGCGTACTGCAGTTTCCCCGCGGGGTTGAGTGGCACGACGGCCAGCAGGTACACGTACTGGTAACGATTGCGGCCCAAAACGATGAACACCTGGATATTCTGCGCCAACTGACGCACGTACTCGACAAAGAGGGTGTTTCCGAGCAGTTGGCCAGTGCCACCTCCGCGACAGATGTCGCGCGCCTGCTTTCCAAACCGGCGCTTGAGCCCCGCCTGGACGCCGACACCCTATGCGTCAACTTTCCCGCCCGCGATCCACAAGAGCTGGTTTTAGCCGCGGCCGCCCGCTTACGCCAAAGCGGCTGTGTCGATAACCGCTTCATTACCGCCGTCGCCGCAGCGCAGCCCACCTGGTTAGGCGAAGGAATCTGGCTGGCCAGCAGCGCCCAGGGCGTTAACCAGCCCGCGCTTGGGGTCGCCACGCCAGCGGAGCAGAGCCTGGAGAGCGCGGGCCACCCGGTACATGCGTTGTTCTGCCTGGCTGCCCACGGCGATGCCCACCGCCCGCTGTTAGAACAGCTAATGGCGATGTTAGAAAACGGCGCAAGCCAACGCTTGGTGGGCAAAACCAGCGCGCAACTACTGGCCACCCTAGCAGGCGAGACCGCCAGCACCCAGACCCGCCGGGTGCGTGTGCTTAACCCCCACGGCCTGCACGCCCGCCCCGCCAAGCAGTTGGTGCAAGTTGCCCGCGCCCAGGCCATGCCGATTCAAGCACGCCTGGAAGAAGGCAGCGCCACACCGGTTTCCGCCGCCAGCCTGACTAAAGTGATCGGCCTGGGCGCTCGGCGCGGCCAGTGGCTGGTACTTTCAGCCGAAGGCGAACAGGCAAGCGCAGCGTTAGAGGCCGTCGCAGAGGCCGTTGAATCAGGCCTGGGAGAAAAAGTAACGCCCTTTGACGGTGGCTTTGACAGCACCCCGCAAGCGAGCACTGCCCAAGCGGATATCGAGCCCCTCGCGGCTGACACGCCCCACGCAGGCGTGGCCGCATCCCCCGGCTTGGCCATTGCGCCGGTGTTTGTCATTCGCCCGATGCAGTTCGACTACGCCGAGCACGCCAGCGACGCTGAGCACGAAATCAGCCGTTTAAACAGCGCGCTAAAAGAGGGTGCCGCCCAACTGGAAAGCTTGGTGCGCAAGGCACCCGGTGGCGAAGTCGCCGATATCCTCTCCATGCACGAAGAGATGCTGGACGACCCCGAACTCCATCACGCGGCAGTGGATGCCATTCGTGAAGACCGCTCAGCGGAGGCAGGCTGGTGGGAAGCGATTGAGACCGCAGCCCACGCCCAGGAGATGCTCGCCGACCGTCTGCTAGCCGAACGCGCCGCCGATTTGCGCGATGTCGGCCGTCGGGTGCTAGGCGTGCTTTGCGACGTGACACTTCCCGAACCGCCGGATCACCCCTACATCCTGGTCATGGACGATATCGGCCCTTCCGATGTGGCCCGTCTGGATACTTCCCGGGTACGCGGTCTGCTCACCGTTCGCGGCGGCGCCACGGCGCATAGCGCTATTCTGGCCCGCGCGTTGGGTATCCCTGCGGTCGTCGGCGCTGGCCAGGCAGTAATGGCACTCAACAACGCCAGTATGATGATTTTGGACGGCGAACGCGGCCGAGTCACATCGCAGCCTTCCGAGGAGCGCCTGCAACGCGCCGAACAGCAGTTGCTCGACCTCCAGCAGCGTGAAGCCGATGCCTGGGAAACCCGCTTTGAGGTTGCCCAAACCCGCGATGGGCACCGTGTCGAAGTCGCTGCCAACCTGGGCAACACCGCCCACGCCGCCGATGCGGTGGAGCGCGGCGCCGAGGCCGTGGGCCTGCTGCGTACCGAATTCCTATTTATGGCCCACGCCAGCGCCCCAGACTTAGCCACCCAAATTGGCGAATACCGCCAGGCGATTGACGCCCTCGATGGCCGCCCACTGGTCGCTCGCACGCTAGATGTGGGTGGCGACAAACCGCTCCCTTACTGGCCGGTGCCCCAGGAAGACAACCCCTTCCTGGGCCTGCGCGGTATTCGCCTGGCGCTGACCCAGCCCGAAGTGCTCGAAACCCAGCTGCGCGCGCTGTTGATGGCCGGCAAAGACAGCCCTCTGCGTATTATGCTGCCGATGGTCAAAGACATTGCCGAGTTCCGCGCGGTCAAAGTCATCTATGATCGCCTACTCCAGGAGATTCCGACTTCCCAGCGCGCCACCGATGTGCAGCTTGGAGTGATGATTGAAATCCCCTCCAGCGCGCTGTTAGCCCCCAGCCTAGCCGCCGAAGTGGACTTCTTCTCGGTAGGCACCAACGACCTAACCCAGTACACCCTGGCCATCGACCGCGGCCACCCGGAGCTTTCCGCCCAGGCCGATGGTTTGCACCCTGCGGTGCTGCGCTTGATTCAAATGACCGTGGCGGCTGCCCACACCCAAGGTAAATGGGTCGGCGTTTGCGGCGAGTTGGCCTCTGACGCCGTGGCCATTCCAGTGTTGGTCGGCCTTGGCGTAGACGAACTTTCCGTCAGCGCACGGCAGATTCCGCTGGTCAAGGCTCGCCTGCGCGAATTTGATTTTGCAGATGCCCAGGCCAGCGCTCAACTCGCGCTTTCCCAAGCGACCAGCGATGAAGTGCGCGATGCGCTGGAGGCGCGCTAATGGCCCGCGTGCTGTGTATTACCCTGAATCCTGCGCTGGATTTGGCGTTTAATCTCGACGCGCTGGTGCTGGGCAGCGTCAACCGCCCCACCAGCGCGCAATTAGAAGCCGCGGGCAAAGGGGTCAACGTTGCCCGCGTACTGGCCGGACTGGGCCACGACGTCACGGTCAGCGGTTTTTTAGGCGACGATAACGACGCGCCCTTCCAATTGGCCTTTGCCAAGTACGCCTTAACCGATGCCTTTGTGCGCGTGCCGGGCGAAACCCGTATTAACGCCAAAATTGCGGAACAGAGTGGTCGCGTTACCGACATTAACGGCCCCGGCATGCCGATCAACGCCGAGTATTTGCAGGCACTGACCGATACGTTGAATACCGAGCTTGCCAGCGCAACGCCCCCACAAGCCATCGTTCTGGCGGGTAGCCTGCCCCCAGGGCTCTCTCTTGACGATTTCAGCCAACTGTTAAGCCACTTAAACACCAGCGGCGTGCCGCTATGGGTGGATACCAGCGGCCCAGCGCTCAATGCCGCGATAGCGACGCACCCTGCCGGTGTTAAGCCCAATGAAAATGAACTGGCCGAATGGGCGGGCGAAGATATGACGTCTTCCGATGCGCGCTTAAGTGCTGCAAAGCGCTTGCATGAAAGCGGCATCGCCAATGCGCTGATTTCAGCGGGTGCGGAGGGAGTGCTGTGGGTGAACGCCCAAGGTGCTTGGCACGCCACACCGCCCAAGGTCACCGCCACCAATACTGTTTGCGCCGGGGACACCTTTGTCGCTGGCATCCTGCATGGCCTGCTTAGCGGCCACGCCCCCGAGCACACCCTTCGCTTCGCCACGGCGTTGTCTGCCGAGGCCGTTCGCCACGTCGGCGTGGGCGATCCCCATGCAGCCGATTTCGATTCACTCCAACAACACACCCGGATACGGCGTTTTGATGACACCATCACCGAGGGAGCCACGCTATGAATATTATTCTGATTACCGCCTGCCCCAGCGGCATGGCGACCACCTTCCTCGCGGCTAAGCGCCTGGAACAAGCTGCCCAGCGCCAAGGCTGGACGGCCCACGTGGAGATGCACGGGGAAGTCGCCCCGCTCCAGGCCGCAACCGCCGAGCAGATCGCCAACGCCGACTTAATCGTGGTGGCCGCCGATCATGTGCCGGCCCCAGAGCGCTTCGAAGGCAAGCGCCTATTCCAAGCGCCGATTGCCAGCGCCCTCCCCGACCCAAGTGGCTTTCTCGCCCAGGCCAAGCGTGAGGCGCCCATTTACAGCGCCCCGGCTGCTGCGGGGACAGCCACAACCCCAAGCGAAGCGGGTGGCAAGAAAATCGTTGCCGTTACCGCCTGCCCCACCGGGGTAGCCCACACCTTTATGGCCGCCGAAGCGCTAGCAGAGGCGGGCAAAGCCATGGGCCACGCCATTCGCGTGGAGACTCAAGGCTCGGTAGGCGCTCAAGACCAGTTGACGGAAGAAGAGATCGCCGACGCCGATGTGGTCGTACTGGCTTGCGATATCGACGTTGATCCGGCTCGGTTTGCAGGCAAACGCATCTACCGCACCTCGACCGGCAACGCGCTGAAAAAGCCACGCCCCACTCTTGAAGCCGCGCTCAGCGAGGCTGCTATAGAAAGCGGCAACAGCAGTGCGGGCAGCGCGAATAAGAGCGTTAAAGAGAAAGGCGTCTATAAGCACCTACTCACCGGCGTTTCCTTTATGCTGCCGATGGTGGTGGCAGGCGGCCTGCTGATTGCGCTCTCCTTTGTGTTTGGCATTGAAGCCTTCGAGCAAGAAGGCACTCTGGCCGCCGCGCTGATGCAGATTGGTGGCGGCACCGCCTTTGCGCTGATGATTCCGGTACTTGCGGGCTACATCGCCTACTCCATCGCCGACCGGCCCGGTATAGCGCCGGGTATGATTGGCGGCATGCTGGCGGCCAATATCGGCTCCGGCTTTATCGGCGGTATCTTGTCAGGTTTCCTGGCGGGCTATGTGGCGTTGGCGGTGACGCGTTACGTTAAACTGCCTTCCAGCGTTGAATCCCTCAAACCGATTCTGATCATTCCGCTGGTCGCCAGCTTGGTCACCGGCCTGACCATGATCTACGTGATTGGCGAACCGGTCGCGGCGCTGCTCACTGGCCTGACCAGTTTCCTGGAATCCATGGGCTCTACCAACGCGGTGCTATTAGGTATTTTGCTGGGCGCGATGATGTGCTTTGACCTGGGTGGCCCGGTCAACAAAGCCGCTTACACCTTTGGCGTGGGCCTGCTCGCCTCTGAAACCTACGGCCCCATGGCGGCGATTATGGCCGCGGGCATGGTGCCCGCCATTGGTATGGGGATTGCCAGCTTTGTCGCGCGCAACAAGTTCTCTGCGCCGGAGCGCGAAGCAGGCAAAGCATCCTTTGTACTTGGTCTATGCTTTATCAGTGAAGGCGCGATCCCCTTTGCGGCCAAAGACCCGCTGCGCGTGATCCCCGCCTGCATGGTGGGCGGTGCTCTCACCGGCGCCCTCTCAATGCTGGTAGGCGCGCAGCTAATGGCGCCTCATGGCGGCATCTTTGTACTGCTGATTCCTAACGCCATTACCCCAGCGCTGCTCTACCTTGGCGCTATTGTAGCGGGCTCGTTGGTAACGGGGTTAGGCTATGCGTTTATCAAACGCGGCGCGGCCCAAGTCGCCGTTGCCACTTAAGGGCTTATCATCAAATGTGAAGGGCAGGCATAGCGCCTGCTCTCACAACCTGCCCTCAGAAAAAATAGGTAGTCTTACGCAGTTAATCTCCTTCACGGTATAAATACACTCCACTATTTACCGCTTTTTATGTAGTATTTTTACATAACGCCACTTTTCGCATTGGTTTGCCACGTTCACTTATAACAAACGGATCGCACTATGTTTCAGCTAACTCGCAGTGTCACCTGGCAGGCGCTTGACCGCCTACGCGATAAAACCGCTAACGACCGCATTCGTGACTACTTCACCCATGACCCACAGCGCTTTGAGAAGATGAGCCTGCGGGTCGGCGGGCTGTTTCTTGACTACTCAAAGCACCACGTCTCTGATGAAGTGCTTGCCAAACTGCTTGAGCTGGCCGACCACTCTGCGCTGGTTCAACGCCGCGCACAGATGTTCTCCGGCGACATTATCAACGTCACCGAAAACCGCCCGGTACTGCACACTGCCCTGCGTAATTTAAGCGATGAACCGGTTCATGTAGACGGTGAAGACGTGATGCCGGAAATTACCCGCACCCGCGAACAGATCAAGGTGTTCTCGGAAGCGGTGCGCAGCGGCGAGTGGAAAGGTTACAACGGCCAGCGCATTAAGGATGTGGTCAATATCGGTATTGGCGGCTCGGATTTAGGCCCCAATATGGCGGTGCGCGCGCTGCTCAAATACCGCCACCCGGAGCTGCATTTCCACTTTGTTTCCAACGTGGACGGCACCCATATTCAGAAGGTGCTCTCGCGCCTCGACCCCGCCACCACACTGTTTATCGTCTCCACCAAAACCTTCTCGACCCAGGAGACGCTGCTCAACGCCAAAACAGCCCGGCGCTGGTTCCTGGAGAACGCTGGCGAAGACGCCGACGTGGGTGCGCACTTTATCGCCGCTTCCACTAACCGCAAGGCAGCGATGGAGTTCGGCATTCGCGAGGAGAACGTATTCGAGTTCTGGGCTTGGGTGGGCGGTCGCTACTCCATGTGGTCGTCTATCGGTTTGCCGATTGCGCTGTCGATCGGTTTTGAAGGCTTTATCGAACTGCTGGAAGGCGCCCACGAAATGGATAACCATTTCATCAACGCGCCCTTCTCACAAAACATGCCGGTACTGATGGCGCTGATTGGTATTTGGTACATCAACTTTGTTGGCGCCGAAACCCAAGCCATCGTGCCTTACGACCAGGCGCTGAACCAACTGCCCTCTTTCCTGCAGCAGCTGGATATGGAGTCGAACGGTAAGTCAGTGGATATTTTCGGCCACCCGGTTAACTACAAAACCGGGCCAATTGTCTGGGGCCAAACCGGCTCCAACGGCCAGCACGCTTTCTTTCAACTACTGCACCAGGGCACCCGCTACGTGCCCATCGACTTTATCGCCTCGCTCAAGCCCGAACCCGGCGTGGAAGACCACCACTTCGCCCTGCTCACCAATATGCTCGCCCAGGCCAACGCCTTTATGGAAGGCAGCCAGGGGGACAGCAAAGAGCTAAGCCAGCACGACCCCTACAGTTGCCCCGGCAACCGCCCTTCCAGCACGTTACTACTCGACGAGCTAACGCCGAAAAACCTCGGCGCATTGATCGCGCTCTACGAGCACAAGGTGTTTGTGCAAGGGGTGATCTGGAATATCAACTCCTTTGACCAGTGGGGTGTGCAGCTTGGCAAGCGTATCGCCGGTGAAATCAGCGAACGCATCGATACCAACGCCGCTGACTTCGACGCCTCCACTCAAGGCCTGCTGGAACTGGTTCGTGCCCACTTCCCTAATGGCGATAGCGGCGAAAAGGATAGTGCACCGGTTAGTGCCGGAAAGAAGCCATCACGGAAAAAGCGCTGACCGAATAGGTTGGCAAACGGAGAGAAAACCAACGCCTTGGCTTGAGAGAGCCAAGGCGTTTTTAATTTTTAATTTTAAGCGAAGTGTCTTCCTTTCTCTATCGTCAGCCCTTGAGGGGCAGATGTCGAATTCTCTATCAAGTTCGGCATGGAAAACAGTGAAGCAATTCGACTGCTTATTTTCCAGGGATAGTTTTGCACGCACGGCCTGTGATCAAAACCCGTCCATTTTGTCCCTCTATTTTCATTCGTCCGCCATTGGTTGAAGCCTGCCATGCATACAAGACTTGAGACTGACAGATAGCAGTCCAATAAGAATAAAGCTTGCAATGAGCAGAGATACAGACTTGGCTTTCAAAAATGGCAATACGTGGTGCGAAGAAACGTAAAACGAAATCATATCCAGTATTGAGGCTTTTGGAAGAGGTTTGAGCCGTCAAGATGATACCTCTGCACTCAAGCTTTTCAATCTCTGTAAAATCAGGTACAAATCCCGTCACATAATTCTCGGAGCGAGCAACTGCAATTAAATCATCTGTAGAGCGACGAACCTCCAACAGATCCAGGTTTAGCACATTTTCAACTAACGAGGCAGTAACATCATCAACTGAAGAGCTGTCAAATTGAGGCAGATCTAAAACTATCTGGCCACTCTCTCTGCTAGCCAGTAACATACCGCAGCGGGATCTGAACCACAGCTGGTTATTCAACCCACCTCTCCGGTCAAATAGCATGTAACTTGCTGCCATTAAACCATATCCACACAGATCAAGCTCCGCAGTCTTTGTGAACCAGCGAATCAAGAAAGTTTTAGATGTATTATTCTCATCTAAGGTAACTAGAACAGGCAGTGACTCTTCGAGAGTGACAATAACAGGTAATGACATATGTTGTGCTAAAGCACTCATAACAGCAGAATCAGGAGGGCTATAACACCACAAGACACCAGTGGGATTTCCATGAAAGCTTGTATCAGTGCAAGCATGAACGACCATAACTTGCTTGGACAGCAAGATTAGTTCAGTGGTGGATGCTCGGCTTTCAATTGTTTTAAATCCATTGCTATGTATTTTATTGTAACTCCTTAGTGTCATTCAAGCTGATTCCATCCAGAAATTACAACGAAATCGGCTTTACTAACCTGGAAGCACATTCTGTTCTATATAAAAGTACTCTCATAGTCGAAACAACTGCGTCTTGAATGAAAGGCTTATTGAAAATCTTGATATCACCTGTCTCTTTTCAATTCTATATAAAATTTAAAAAAAAATTTTCCATAAAAAATAGATAATATTTTTTAAACATAAAATAGATATCACCACCTTTAATGCCATTCTAGCCAAGTCATCATTAACTTTATCTCTAAAATGAGTCCCTACATAAGAGCCAGCAACAGCAAAAACTGATGTAACTAAAATATGAGGAAGATAATCTTTAAAAACAAAACCCAATGATGTAAAAACAATAATTTTAGCAACATTAACCACAGTATTAACTGCAGCATTTGTTACAACAACTTGATCTGGGTGATAACCTTCTTTGAAAAGAAGTGATGTGCTTAGCGGGCCTGTTGCGCCAACATATAGAGACATAGAAGTCTGGACAGCGCCTAGAGAAGCATAACGACCAGGTATTTTTTTAAGAATACTGCTTATTGGCGTCCATAATATAAAAAGTATAAATACACTTGTAGTAACTGGTATAATAGCCACATCGATATATTGTAAAAGCTTTGCTCCAAACAATGTACCTACTATTGAACCGACTAAAAAAAACAACAAAGGTTTAACACATGTATGCTTAACACCAAATACCCATCGGCTGAAGTTGCTAGAAAGCTGTACCGTTCCATGTACTGGGATAATTACATTTGCTGGCAATATACCTGGAAGAGCAGCAAGTAGAAGAAGACCACCGCCCATTCCGACCATAGCAGTGATACACGAAGTGACCAGCCCCAATACTGAAAGAAGTACCAATGTAGATAGAAGATCCAATCTTAATACTCCTCATTGCTAAAAAATCACTCAAGTATAATATAAAAAACCTACACAAATCTGCTCTTCGATTTTTTCATCTGTAGTAACACGCAACACTCTTCTTCAGCTGGGAAAGCAGTTCGTGCATGCATGACAGATGAATTGTCTGCAATAATAACTTGATTCTCTTTAACTTAACTAAAACCAAAATCATAAATCACGCATATAAAATATATATTAGAATAGAAATTAATCAACTGTCGTTTATGACAGGTCAATATAGATAAATTCTGTGATATAGTAACTTCCGGGCTCATTGCATGAGCCAAAAGGATACGACAGAGCTTATCTTAAATTACCTAAGACACTGAAAATATTAAAACTAGTTGTTATATAAATGACCTTCATAGGGTTAACTTCAACCATTACACCATTTAGGCTAGATATCTTTTACTGGGTGTCGAAAAGGCAAGATCGGGTGAAAATTATCGAAAATAACGCACTATATGCGAAAATATTTAATGGAAGAAATCAATGAAATCTGCCATTATAGAGTGGTCTTGAAAAAGATTATTTTGACACAATAGTGGCTTGACGATACCACAAATTGATACTAAATATTAAAAAGAGCATCGCCAATCAGGTCAAACTTCTTGCTATATTAATATAGATGTGAAATTTCATAAACTTATCGACTTCAACAAAAGAAATGCTATATAACCCCATATAAAATTGCCTTAGATACCGCACTTACCTTATTACTTGCACCCATTTTATAAGAAACATTTTTAATATGAAACCTAACAGTAGACTCAGAAATTACCATTATTTTGGAAATTTCCCAATTTGTTTTCCCATCAGCAGCCCAAGCAATAACTTCACGTTCTCTTTCAGTTACTTTATCTATTTTTGATTTTCTCTCTATCTTTACAGCACATGTATCGGTCATGACTTTATTAATAGCGGGCATTACTAAATATGACAGAGCAAGTCTTGGGTCATTATCACGCATAAAAAAATCATCGCAGCTTGACGAAGCAATACTCAATAAGCTCCACTCCCCTCCGATGCTGTGAAGAGGCACAGTCCAGCCATACGACAATCCAAATTCCTTTGCCTCTTCCATAATAGGTTTATCACCAACAAGACCACAATCTATGTTAGACCATTTAAACGGCATAACACTTTTTTTACAAATTTTGACAACTGGATCAAAAGATGCGTAACCGTTATAGTCATAATGGTCCCTCCACTCCTGCGGGTAGCCATTTATCAAAATAATTTCATCTTTTTTATACCCATGATCTGACGGAGTAAAGCAAGCGTAAACGTAGTATTCACAGCCAACAAACTCAACAAAACTTGAAATACTACTCAGGAGGTTTTCCTTATTTTTAGATTTTGATATTTTATCGATGTATGTTTCATACTCTTCATATAGGGATGTAAATGCTAACCTAGCACTATTCTTCATAATTTACTCCTATTATAAATATTTACAACTAAATTAAATTTTGCAACATATTACACTGCAAGTCTATTATTCATTATGTGTAGTAGAAACCGTACATACAACTAAAATAAACATTAATTTCTTATTATTTCGTATACTTACAGAGCACACGCGCTCAATATCTAAGTGCAACTCTCTCTAATCGAGTATCGTGTTACCATGGAAAACAACTATCATCAACTCAGCACTACTGTCCAAGTAACACTTATGTTAATGATGCGGCAGGAAGCCAGCCGAGTGTTACCATCAAAGACCGCTACGCAGTTAATCATACCGGCGCTAGGTTTGATCCCGTTTTACACCATATTGGCACAGGTAGCTTGCCATATTTCACTGCTCACCATGCGCTGAGCCAAGGCCAAATTTAGAACCTTGCGAGCGACCTGAAGCGCTTAGTTGATCTCGCCCCCTAGCCAATGGATAGGTCTATTCTAAAATTTTTGATAATGGTCGGCTGTAAACAGCTACGTAAGAAGGC
Organism: Halomonas sp. SpR8; assembly: GCF_031010195.1. GTDB lineage: Bacteria > Pseudomonadota > Gammaproteobacteria > Pseudomonadales > Halomonadaceae > Vreelandella. The sequence continues at coordinate 51,319 of NZ_JAUAMC010000011.1, forward strand.
ATTCATGGGCCGCATATCGTTGCTAATGTAACAATCCATCATCAGGGCATTGAACTCTTGCTGACGCTTGGCGGGCACATTGATCATCGGGAACCCGTAGGCCAGCAAAATGCCATTCATCATAAAGCGGCCAGTGCGCTTATTAACGTCCCAGAAGAATTGCGCCCTAGCCATCTGTAGAAAAGCAGTGATGGCTTGGTCGTAACTATCCTCTTCGCTTTCTACCTGCCGCTGAACCTCATGCCATCTAGCGTCAAGCTCATGAGGCGCTGGCGGCTCATAGTCAGAACCTGCGATCGTTACATAACCTGAACGAAACTTGCCCCACTCCAAGGCCTCTTCCTTGCCTGCGATGGCATGGATGTCTAGGGCGGTTTGCTTATCAAAGCGAAATTGGCCTTTATCGACTAGCGCGAATATATGTTCCCACGCTTTTGCCTGGTTGATCGCCATATTCTGATCGCTGACTTGATGACCGCCAACGGTTATACCATCCAGGATCGTCTGAACCTCCGGCAGAGTCATAGCGACCCCTTCCAGGTTCACAGCATCGTATACCAGAGCAGGCAAATCACGCACTGCCAATTGCCTAGCCAAGCGCACATTAGGCTTCATGTTCCACTGTTTATCATGTGCTGTTGCCATGGTGCCACGTCTCGTGTTCTGCAAATGGGACAAGTATATCGCTAAGGAATGGAGCACGTGTTGTGAGTAAGCTATCTATCACTATGAAGAACGAATAGTCTCTGATGACGCGCCCTTTTAACACCTCTCTGCTCGCGCATTTTCTACCAGTATCGACTCCGATAAATCGTGGCGGTGAAAGAACCTCTTAACCAGATAGCCCCGATGGACTTACTACCGCTTGAATAAACGTTCTGATCCTTGGATATCCCAGTACATAATATGCTGAGGCCCCGCAGCGCCGCCCAGGTATTGCTCACCTGTTTCATGGAAGCCCGCCTTTTGGTAACAGGTGTAAGCTGCGGGGTTCTTGGTGTTCACCGTCAGATAGATTCGAGGGTAATTCGCATAGTTCTCTTTTAGGTAGGGAAACAACGCTTTTACCGCCAGCGTACCAAGGCCTTTGCCCTGCTGCTTGGCGTCAATAATAAACGTGCGTAGGCCTATGCTGCCTTCCGTACAAAAGTCATAACCATCAGCATAGGCTATATCGATTTTGAAGCATCCTACCACCTGGTCATTGTGTTTAATCACATGCAGGTGTGTAGCCTCATTGCTATCAGCGAGAAACTCCTTAGCGGTGCCCACAAATTTCACCTGATCATCGCGCACCGCGATACTGCGTACCTTGGCGATATCCGCTGCATTAAGTTTTTCTAGCTTGATCATTTAGCACTCGTTTAAATGTTTACACAGCTGGCGCTTAGCCAGCAGTGCCGCTAAAGCAGTAGAGATAAGGCTGCACCACTGCAATGGACATTGACCGTCGGCTATGAATCAACACCTGCGTACTTAATCTTCTTATATAGCTTACCCATAAAGTTAGCTCCTACTATCAATCCTACGCTGATGACGAGAACGGACAGCGAGCCATAGGCAATAATGCCACCCCAGGCCCACTGACTAATTGTTGTGCCTAGGTGTTGAACAAATAGATAGACGCCTATCAGAAAGCTACCTGCTCGCACCAAGCCTGCCTCACTAATATTTACGCTTGGATCTACAACAGAGCCAGCATGGATTTTATTAGCCAACGCTCGTGCTGAAAACCATAGTACAACGCCCGCCGCCATGGGTATTAGCACTCCAGCTATCAACATAGGCAGCCATTCGTTTATTGACTCATCCGAGCCCGGGCTAAGCAGAATCGGGGACACTGACAGAAGAGGATTAAGCGCTAGGTAAATTGCCAACACACGTATCAGTAGGATCGAAAAAATGTTCATAGCATCAGTTTTTTTAAAGTCAGCATCATCCTAGGTCGTAATCACGAATGGATTACCCGCTTAAACAGTTACTGCTAATTAACCTTACGCCTCTTCCGAAATCAGCGCCAGCAGATCGGTGACGCCTATATCCAAACCAGCTTGCGAGAGCAGCGTAGATACCTGCCCGCGGTGATGGGTCTGGTGGTTGAAGAAGTGATAGATAAGGCTTGAATAGCGCCGGGTGGAAGCGATTCCTTTGCTGTTGTGGTAGCTCAACGTGGTGCTCAAGTCTTCGTCTGTCAACGCTTCTATCCAGTTAATAATCACGCTATCCAGCCACTGACGGTGCACTTTTAGGCCATCCAAGTCATCAAACATGATTTGATTAAGGCGCTCGGGCATAGGCAACGCCACCATTACCGCAAGCGTGGCGGTAGAAGAAGGATGGGTTGCAAACCGCTTAAGCCACATGGTGTCCGCTACTACGATGTGATTCAGAGTGCTATAAATAGAGCCAAAAAAGGCGCCTCTATCCTCGATAAGCTCAGCTGTGCCCAGCTTGCTAGCCGTATCGTATACCTGTGCGTTCATCCGCTCGTTATACGTGGCCATTAGTTTGAAGTGTTGTTGAAGTTGCATAAGTTTTAAGACCTTTCCTAGTCAGATGCAGCATCCCTGTAGAAAGCTCGTCATAAGGGTGCAGCAATACTATCGCCCACCGGCAACATCCATAAATGCCCCCGTAACGTACGAAGCTTCATCCGAAAGCAACCAAGCAATGGTATTGGCCACTTCCTCAGCGGCACCGCCACGCTGCATAGGAATTTGTGGTGCTAAACGATCTACCCGCCCAGGTTCACCACCATCGGCATGCATATCAGTGTAGATAAAACCGGGACGAACCGCGTTAACACGAATCCCCGCAGCGGCAACTTCACGAGACAACCCTTTAGTCAGGGTATCCATAGCGCCTTTTGATGCTGCGTAATCCACATACTCAAAGGGCGAGCCTGTTTGGGAGGCAAGCGAGGAGACATTAACGATGACACCGCCTGCTTGGAAGCGTCTAACGGCTTCTCTCGAACATAGAAAACAGCTAACCACGTTGCTATTGAGTACTTGGCTGAAGCGCTCAAGGTCGATATCAACCAATTTAGATTGAGTAAACAGAATGCCTGCATTATTGACCAGATGGGTAACATTTCCATAGCGCGCTTCTGCTGCATCAAATAGCCGGATCACGTCAATTTCACTACTGACATCCGCTTGATAGGCAAACGCTCGGCCACCTTCCCGGGTAATGGAATCAACCACATCATCCGCCCGCTCGCGGTTAGCAAGATAATTGACACACACCGCATAGCCTTTAGTCGCCAGCAGTTTTGCAGTCGCAGCTCCTATACCTCGGCTTCCTCCCGTCACGATAACCACTTTCGACATGATGCCTCCTCGCTGGCGCTGTGTTCACAAATCCACTCATCAGATTAACTCCGTCATAGTGACTTGGGTAGTTTCACCAAAGCCAGCTGTCGTATTCATTCATTTGCGGACTATTGCTTTCTTACCTTTTCACAACTACTGTATATAAAACCACTAAAAGGAGGTGAACAAATGGCATCTCTTAACTCACCTTTTCAGCCAGCCACCTACAAAGGGCGCGGCGCGACGTACGACCCGCACAACCGTTTTTCGCCTACCCGTAGCGTGGCAGAAGATGACGGCTGGTGGCGGGAAGAAGCGTCAACGACCATCGCCACCGAAGTGCGCGAGGAAGTGAGCAAAAGCGCGCTCTCCTGGAATAAATCGCCGGATTTACCCTTTGATCGCTCGCTGAACCCCTACCGCGGCTGTGAGCACGGCTGCGTTTATTGCTACGCCCGCCCCTCCCACGCCTACTGGGATTTATCGCCAGGGCTGGATTTTGAAACCAAATTGATTGCCCGCAGCGGGTTAGTGGAGCGGCTAGCCGAAGAGCTTTGTCATCCCAACTATGTGTGCCGTCCGATCAATCTTTCCGGCAACACTGACTGCTACCAACCGCTTGAAGCCAAACACCAAACCACTCGGCGGTTGCTTGAGCTGCTTTTGGAGTGTCGCCATCCGGTAACGCTGGTGACTAAAAGCACCCTGGTGCTGCGCGATTTAGAGCTACTCGCGGAGATGGCCGAACACCGCTTGGTACGCGTATTTGTCAGTTTGACCAGCCTGGATGCCAATTTAAAACGCACCTTAGAGCCACGGGCGGCATCGCCTCAGGCGCGCTTGCGGGCGATTCGTGAACTAAATACAGCAGGCATTCCGGTGGGCACGCTGATTTCGCCGGTTATTCCGGGGCTGACGGATCATGAAATCGAAAACCTTTTGGAAGCTGCCAGCCGTTCGGGGGCACGCACCGCCGCCTGGATGTTGCTGCGTTTACCTTATGAAGTCGCGCCATTATTCGAGGCGTGGTTAGAAGCCCACTACCCGGAACGCGCCGCTAAAGTGATGAGCTTAATGCGCCAGTGCCGGGGCGGTAAGGCGTACGATGCCAAATTTGGTAAGCGCTTTCGCGGGGAAGGGGTATTTGCGGATTTAATCGCCCAACGCTTTGCCCGTGCCAGCCGCCAGTGGAACATGCAGGATCGCACCGAGCAGGGTTTGAACACCCGAGATTTTCGCCCGCCACGAGCACAGCATGATTTATTCATTTAAGCTAGGCGACACATGCATCAATTAGCTGCAAAGGAAGCCGAATGCCCGTGCTTAGCAAAACCAAATCGAGTTTTTACCGCCGCTTATATGTCGCCCATTTGATCGAACAAGGTATCGCCAGCGTGCCTGCGTTAATCGAGGCCACCGGCATGCCCCGGCGCACCGCCCAGGATACGATCGCCTCCCTGGCCGAGCTGGATATCGAGTGCGTCTTTAGCAAAGATGACGGCGAGCGCCACAACATTGGCCGCTACCAGATACGCGATTGGGGCGCGATAGATCCAAGCTGGGTAGCGACAAATGCAGAACGGCTTAAACAAGCGCTAGGCTATTCGCTTTAATGCGACTTACCTTATTCATCTTCATCCGGTTCAGCCCACGCCAGTCTCGCAGCATTAAGGGTCACTGTTAACGAGCTAGCCGCCATGGCAAGCACTGCGACCAACGGCGGTATGGCCATCAGCACCACTAGCCCGAGTGCCAAGGTGTTATAGAGCGCCGAAAAAAACAGGTTTTGCACCATGATACGTCGAGTGCGTTTGGCAATGCCGAGCAGCTTCACTACCCCACCAATTCCGGGTGCCATAAGCTGTGCGGCAGCCCCTTCACGGGCGGCCTCACTGGCACTCAGTGGCGCGATTCCCACATCTGCCGCGGCTAGGCTTAAGGTATCGTTTAAGCCATCCCCCACGTAGAGCGTTGGCGATGGCAGCGCCTGTAGTAACCGCGCCTTGGCTTCCGGCGAGCGTTGGGCATAGCAAGCTTCACGGGCAAGCCCCACCCGCTCGCCTAACCAACTCACCGCGCCCTGCCGGTCACCGCTGATCATTGCCACCATATACTCTGAAGCCAGCAGGCGCTTCACGCTAGATTCAGCGTCGTCCACCGGTTGATCGGAGAGATAGAGCGTAGCTAACCAGCCAACCTCATCGGCTACCATCACTTGAGAAGCAAAAGCCAGCGCTGCGTCTTCCGCTTGGTCAGGCAGAACGATGCGCTGGCGAACCATCCAGCTAGCGCTGCCCACCGACAGCCATTCGCCGCTACTTAATTTCACCCGGCGCCCTTCCCCAGGCACTTCATTGATCTCTTCGCACGGTTCCGATTGTTGATCGCCGAGGCTACTTGCCCAGCGTGCTAGCGCTTGGGCCAAGGGGTGTTCACTACCCGCAACGGCGGCACTAAGCTTGCGTTGTAGGGCTTGCCGATCAACACTCTCCCGCGCCTGCCAGTGAAGCACTGCGTGGCTACCGGTGGTTAGGGTGCCGGTTTTATCCAACGCAACCGAGCGAATGCGCGCCAGAGTTTCAAGCGCTGCCGGGTCGCGTAGTGCCACGCCTTGCTGCATGACCTGACCGCTACCTGCCAGACTTGCCAGCGGCACGGCAAGCCCCACGGCGCAGGGGCATGCCACGACTAATACGGAAAGCGCGCGCACCCAGGCATTCTCCCAACCCAGCCCCAATAACAGCGCAGCGGGCAGTGTCAGTAACGCGAGCACTAGCGCTAGCGGGCTTAGCCAAGCGGCAAAGCGGTCAGCAAGCTTCTGCAATTCGCCTTTTTTAGCTTGGTAGCGGCGCATTTCATCACACAGCCGATCCAGTCGCCGCTTGCCTACCCCAGCACTGACCTGCATGACGATAGGCGTAGCGCCCAGATAGCGGCAGCCCGCGTATATCATCTGCCCTGCTTGAAAATGTCGCGGTAAGCTTTCCCCGGTCAGCGAAGCGGTATCGATCCAACCAGGCTCCTCAAGGGTGCCGTCGAGTGCCACCAACGCACCGGGCGCTAGCTCAACGCGCATTCCCGCCTTCACGTGATCTACGGGCAGCGATGCCCAGGCTTCCTCTTGCCAAACTGTTATATTCACATCCGGCAGCGTCAGGGCATCCAATGCTTTTAACCCCCGATGGCGACACAGCGTCTCGACCAACCGCCCAACGAGTAAAAGCACAATCAGCATCACTGCCGTGTCGAAGTAGACCTCTGCAGAGCCGCGCCATAGCAGCCATACCGAGACCATCACCGCGCCGATAACACCCAGGCTAACCAGCACGTCCATACCCGGGCGCTTGGCCAGCAGCGTGCGCCACCCAGCCCGGTAAAACGGCACGCCTACAAACAGCACAACGGGTAGTGAAAATGCCCCCGATACCCACGCGACGACCAGTTCAATCTGCTTATCGGGCAGCGCTCCGGCGTAGATCAGTAGAGAGGCGAGCATCGTCCACATGCCGAACAGTGAGCCGACCAGCAGTCTAAGCGTTAAGTAGCGGCTCTCCGCTTCTAAACGCGCATGGGCGTTCCCCACCGGTTCAAGCTCTGTCAGCCTATAGCCCAGCCGCTTAACCTTGGCGGCAAGCGTTGAGAGTTGGATAGCGGCAGGCGTGCCGCTGATGAAAAGCGTTGCGCTTGGGTAGTGCACGCTAACCTCACGCACACCTTCAAGATGCTTAAGCGAGCCCTCCACGGCTAGGGCGCAACTGGTGCACCACATACCGTGGAGGGTATAGAGCTTTTCCACGTTGGTGTCCGTCATACCACTCACAGACAAGGCGGAATGCCGATTATCGGCATTGCCGCAAACACAACGCCTAGGGTAGAGAAAAGATACAGGCCAGCGGACACCGTGGCATTAAAGCGCAGCCGCCCGATCTGGCGCTTGGCCATACGGCAACAGCCCACCGTTAGCACCGCCAGTAACGCAATCGCCGCAATACTGACGGCAAGCAGCATAGCGTTCACCAGGGTGAAGACGCCCTGCTCGGGAGCAGGCGGCGCGACTGCGCAGGCGACCGCATGTCCGCCATAAACCGTTACAAACCAGATACACCATAGCGTTAAGCCAATCACAAAATGCAGTGGATGGGTAAGGTGTAGGCGCTGCATCGTAGGCGGTTTCCACATCGGATTAGCTCCCTATTACGCGGGGCAACACGGCAAGCGCGCCCACGAGTATCCAGAAGGTCACCAGGTTATAGCGCCACCATTGGGCAACCACGGCGGGTTCGAAAGGCGCATGGGCACCCACATAGCCATAGCCCACCCGCAGGCCCTGAAGCAGGGTAAGCACGGCGCCTAAACCGCCGTGTAGCAGCACATAGGCCAGCCCGACCAAAATGATCGCATCATGGGCGGTCTCGGTAACCGCCAGGTCTGCACTCAGCAGCACCCAAAGCGTTATCACTACCTGCACAAATCCAAGGGCACTGATGCTATACATGCCCACTACCAGCCCCGCATCCCTACCCTGTCGCAAACCGCGAACAAGTTTTTCGAGAATTCCCGCGCCAGCGGTTAGCGCTGCCCCGGCCAGGATCAACCCCAGCAAGGAGAGCGGTGAAGACTCGGGCATCCGCCACTCCGGCGATACCGTCCACAGGTAAAACCAACCAAACAGATACGAGAGAAAGAACGAGCCGTTAGCGATTAGCGTGATCGACATGGCCCATAGACCCGGGCCATCCATGGTACGCGAGTGCAGCGGCGGATCGCCGGGAGCAACCTCCGCATCCGGGGCAGCTTTTGGATGCGCCCCGTTCTCCCACGACCAGCGCAACAGAAATAGCCCCGCAATAATCACCGCAATACCCGCCAACGGATAAAGACGCGTTAGCAGGCTAATACAGACAACCGCCAGCGCCATCGCAGCAAACAGCGGCCACCAGGAGTTACCCGGCAGGTGAATAATTTCACGCACTTTGCCGGTTATCGGGTCGGTGCCCCACATTTCCCGGCGGCCATGAGTCGCCACCGCCAGACTATGCTGACCTTCTGCCATGGTACTGGGTAGATCCGGATTGTCCCAGAGCGGATGACGCGTCTCGACGTTGGGTAGGCTGACAAAGTTATAGGCACTGGGCGGCATACTGTTAGCCCACTCAAGGGTGTCTGCATTCCAGGGGTTATGCTTGGCAGGTTTGCCGAAACGGAAATGCAGCGCAAAATCGAGCAGCACCATGGCAATGCCCGCGGACATGATAAAGCTACTCATGGACGATAGCAGGTTGAAAATATCCCAGCCCATGCCCGTCTCATAGGAGTAAACCCGCCGCGGCATACCCAGCAGGCCAGTCCAGTGCATGATCAGGAAGGTGCCGTTAAAGCCCAGGAAGGTCAGCCAAAAACCCCATTTGCCCAGGGTTTCAGACGGTATCCGCCCGGAAAACAGCGGCAGCCAGTAGTAGAGCCCGGCAATTAGTGGGAAGAACATTCCGCCCACCAACACATAGTGCATATGCGCTACGACAAAGTGGGTATCGTGCACCTGCCAGTTAAACGGCACCAGCGCCAGCATTACTCCGGTTAAGCCGCCACACACAAAGATAATCAGGAAGCCCATGATCCATAGCATGGGTAACTTCATCTTGGGCTTACCCAGCCATAGCGTGGCCAGCCACACAAACACCTGAATCGCTGTGGGCACCGCCACCAACATACTGGCGGCGGAGAAGAACGCCTGGGCCAGTTGAGGGATGCCCACGGTAAACATGTGGTGAACCCAAAGCCCAAAACTGATAAAGCCAGTCACGGCAATGGCAAACACCACCCAGCCATAGCCAACAATCGGACGGCCAGCAAACACCGGTATCAGCGTGGAGACTATGCCCGCTGCAGGCAGAAAGATGATGTACACCTCGGGATGGCCAAACAACCAGAACAGGTGCTGCCAAAGAATCGGGTCACCGCCGCCGGCCACTTCAAAAAACGGCATCCCCACCGCGCGCTCAAGTTCCAGCAGAATACTGCCCAGAATCAGCGGCGGAAAACCGACCACGATCATCAGCGCCATGGCGAGGATATACCAGGCAAACAGCGGCATTTTGTGCAGCGCCATGCCCTGGGTGCGGGTACGCAGTATTGAAACCACCAGTTCAACCCCGGCAGAGAGCGCGGAGATCTCAACAAAGGTAATCCCCAGCAGCCAGAAATCGGAGCCCAACCCCGGCGAGTACTCGCTGCTGCTAAGCGGGGTATACATAAACCAGCCGCTATTCGGCGCCATCTCCAGCACCAAACTAAACGACAAAATAATGCCGCCAAACAGGTAGCACCAGTAGCCCAGTGATGTCAGCCGGGGGCAAACCAGATCCCGGGCGCCGATCATCTTGGGAATCATATAAATCGCCAGCCCTTCAAGCATGGGGATGGCGAACAGAAACATCATCACCGTGCCATGCATGGTGGTGACCTGGTTATAGATATCCGGCGTCATAAAGTCTTGATCGGGGAGCGCCAGTTGGGTGCGCACCAGCATGGCCAACAGGCCGCCGACCAAAAAGAACACCATCCCGGTGACCATAAATCGCAGGCCGAGCGTGGTGTGATTGACAATGGTGAGGGCCTTCAAGCCACGCGGATTGCCCCAGATCTCGTGCAAATCACTATGCAGTTGATGGGGGCCTTTGATGTTATCGCCTTCGGGGGTCGCTTCACGGTTGATAGTGGTCATGGGGTGAGCGTCTCCAGCCAAGCACCCAGGCTCTCCAAGGTGGCCGTCTCGATATCATTGTGGGGCGGCATTTTGTTGCCCGGCTTTAACTCTTGATGGTGCTGAAGCCAGCGGGTTACCGCTCCCTCTTCCATGGCCATAATGCCCGCCCCGAGGCTGGTACGGCTGCCAAGATCAGAAAGATCCGGCCCCTCCCTACCAGAGGAGAGTCCTGCTACCCGGTGGCAGCTCGCGCAATGGGTCATAAAGGCCTCCCTGGCCGATTCATGCTGTTGGTCGTTTTCCGCTAGCGCTGCCAGTTGATCCGTTTGGCGGGCGGCCAGCCAAGCTTCGTAATCGTCGCGCTCGACGGCTTCTACATAGAGCTGCATTTGGGCATGCTGGGCACCGCAGAACTCGGCGCACTGGGCGCCAAATACCGCCGGCTCATCCGCCTCCAAGCGGATTTTATTCACCCGCCCGGGAACCATATCGATCTTTCCGCCCAGGCGCGGCACCCAAAAAGCGTGAATCACATCAGCACCGCTAACATGAAAATCAACCGGTTCTCCCGCTGGCATAATGAGCTGATTAGAGGTCACCACCTCGCCCCTTTCCGCCCCTGGGTAGCGAACTTCCCACCACCACTGATGGCCGATAACTTCGATGACCTCCGGTGGTTCTGCTAACGGCAGCGGCAATAAGCGCTGCCCAGTAGGCACCCCGAAGGCCAGTAGCGCGGTAATGCTCGCCACCGGCAGCACAATGCCGCCGCCTATAATCCAGCGGCGCGCTATTTTTCGCTCATCAGCAGGCGTTCGCGTTACTTCTTTGCGCTTGAAGGTATACAGCCAAAAAGCCGTGACCAGCACTAGAACCACGGTGCCAAACCCCAGCATTACCCACCAGATCATCACCACATCGCGTGCGGCCTGACCGGCCGGGTCTAGAATAGACTTATCCCCTGCGCAACCGGTTAGCAATAGTCCAGCCAGTAGCGCCAGTGCTATGCCAAGCGAGTTGACCCGCTGTAGGGTTAAGCGTTGAATAGTGTGCTTCATCCCTTGAATTACTGTTTCTGCCCACAGGAAGTGACCATGGCAAAACCTCGTCAGCGCTCGATTAAAAGCCGCGCCTCCCTCGCCGGCCACCCGCTTCATCCCGTGATGATTCACTTCCCTGTTGCAGCCCTGATGGCGCTGGTGGCAAGCGATATCGGTTACCTGCTGAGCGGCGATCCCTTTTGGTTGCGCGCTGGCCTGTGGCTGGCAGGCGTCGGCGCGTTTGGCGGCTGGATTGCAAGTACGGCAGGCATTATTGATCTGGTCACAGTGCCACGCATTCGCCGCCTGATTACCGGCTGGAGCCACGCCATCGTCGCGGTGGTCATGCTCTCGTTGGCGTCGCTGAATTGGCTGTTGCGCTTCAACGACCCCAGCGCGATTCTGCCCTGGGGGCTGGCCGTCTCGCTGGTCACCGCCGCGTTGATCGCCTTGGCAGGCTGGCTGGGCGGTCAGTTGGTGTATGAACACGCGGTGGGGGTCGAGGTTGAGGATTAACGCTAATACGTTAGATGTCATCGTGTTAGCTCCAATCCAGCGGTTTTGCTAACACAAACCCCAGCACGCTTAGAATGCCTGCCAGGGCCAAACAGAGCGCTGCCCAGTTGGCGGGCTTAACCCAGCGGTAGTGGCCCATTTCAAGGCGCAGTATTAACCAGCCAAAACAGCCGTGGGCAGCTACCATGGCCACGACGGCACCCAGCTTTAAAATCAACCACCCGCCCAGCAGGCCATGAACGAGAAACAGCAGCGTGCCTGAGGCGATGGCTACCAAGGCGGCCGGGGTAGCAATAGAGTTATAGAAGAACCGCGGCATGGGCGGCGTGCCCTGGGCAAAACCAGAGTCTTTGCGTAGTTGCAGTGCCTGGCTGAGTAAGGCAGGTAAATAAAGCAGTGAGCCGCACCAGATCACTAGCGCGGCAATGTGAAGCAGTTTAAGCCAAGGCATCGGGGCTTCCTTGCGTTGCATAAGGCGGGATCAGATCACTCCCTAACCTTAGTCAAAACACCCTCATCTGGCTAGCCGCTTAGCTCACTTGTATCTCGTAACCCGTGAATTTGCGGAGATTAATCACACCGCTATCAAGGATCAAATACTGCCCTTTTATGCCTTGCAGCACGCCTTCCACCAGCGGCTGTTTATCAAAATTATGCGAGACCACTTTTTTGGGGAAAACGCTGACGGGGTAGTGAAAATGCTGTGGCGCCGCTTCCAGCGTGCGAATCGCCTCCACGCCATGGGTCTCACGCAGTTGGTTCAAGCCATCGGCTAACTGGTTGAGCAAACGGTCACGCTCGGCGCTTAAATCCATGACCTCGACGTCACCCTTGAGCATCGCCCGCCAGTTGGTGCGGTCGGCCACTTGCTGTTTAAACAGCATTTCGACAAACCCAGACTGCTGACGGGTATCCACTTCAAGTATCGGCAGCGCCTGAATCGCGCCTTGATCCAACCAGCGGGTAGGCATTTGGGTGTTGCGGGTAATGCCGACTTTGAGCCCCGAGGAGTTAGCCAAATAGACGATATGCGGCTGGAAGCAGTGCCGCTCGCCCCACTCCGGCTCACGGCAAGTGCCTTGGAAATAGTGGCAGGTTTCCGGCTTCATGATGCAGGTATCACACTGGGCTAACCGCTTGAAGCAGGGGTAACAGTGACCCTGGGCAAAGCTCTTTTTGGTCGCCCGTCCGCAGTGGGTACAGGCAATGGCACCTGTCCAGCGCAAGCTAAGTGGCTCACCGATACGCTCGTTTAGTGCAACCCGGTGCTCACCCGCACGTAAGTGGTAATCTACCTGTTCGTTTTGGTGACCGGGGAGCGCTGCCGCCATTTTGCTTAAACAGCCTTTTACGGCCGCTTCAATCACGCGTGGCATCCCGTGCCAGGCCCGCCATTTCAGGCGTTACGCCAGCACCGCTGGCTGCCGCCCCGCAGGTACGCTGCTCCAGGTAGCCTACGCGGTTCTCTTCCGGCACGTTGTTCTCCACCTCAAAGCGCATGACGGCTTCCAGGCAGAGTTCAGTCTGCTCTGGCGTTAAGCGGCGACCGTCGGGCCATTTACGCAGCGATACCGCCTGTTTCAGGCTTTCGTAAATCGTCGGGGTCATCTGGTTAATCATTTTCTCGAACGTCATTTCGCTCATTGCAGGCCTCTTAACGGTTTTTCAAACGGCGGGATGAATAATACCAGCCTGTGATAAGCCCCACGAGTAGACCGCCCAAATGAGCTTCATTAGCGACATTGCCAAAACCAACGCTGCCCGCCATATCGGTCATGGTGAATACCATCCACCCCAGCATAAATACCACTAGCATCTGGGGCACAAAGAAGCCACTTTGGGGAATCCGACGAGACATCAACCAAACGTGGGCCAGTAAGGCGTAAACGACGCCTGACATGCCGCCGAACAGCACGGTGCCGGTCGCATACTGCGCCACATTAGCACTAATGCCCGCCACGATAAGCAGCAGTAGCATGGTCCGACTGCCCTGGAGTGCCTCTATCTGGCGGCCAAAATACCACACCCACATTAGATTGAAGATTAAATGCATCCAGCCAAAGTGCAGAAAAGCAGGTGATAGCAAGCGCCATACTTGCCCCGAGGTAAGCGTTTGCATCAGATTGCCGAACACCAGCTCGCCAGCTGAAATACCGATGGGCACAATGGTCAATGTAACGATCAGTTGGTCGCCAAATACGCCGATGAGTGCAAACACAATCAGGCTAACCACAATCATTAGCGCAGTGATGGGTACCTGACGAAGTGACGCCAAGGAGGTGGTCAGGGTAGGTGAACGCTTAGTGGACTGCTGGATGACGAGAGTCTCTCCACGCTTCCAACGTTCCACCAGGGCGTTTAGTTCATCATGCTGGCGTGGGTCGGCGATCCATAGCAGTTGGCCATCGGCTTCATCGGTAATGCGGTGGCCAATGCGATGGCGCCAAAGCGCTTGGCGCAGTTCGCTCGTATCTGCGTGATCGGGCAGAAGCATCACTGGATGCATAACATCCCTCTAATCAATGCGCTAGCGGCACGCTGTCCGCAGCGGGTAACTGTTATATGTGCTCTCGGCGGCCAACAAACAGGCAAAAAAAACCGGCGGTGGGGACCGCCGGAGAATAAAAGCAAGGGATCATTCAAGGGAACACTCACTCTGATAGCCGACAGCAGGGTTAGTTCAGCCGTTTTGCAAAAAAATGTGTAACAGTATGTAGCTTTTAAGTTAATCGTCAGTCGAAATCGATTTCCCAGGGTTTAGGCAGCGCCCGCTCTTCTTTAGGTACCTTTATCCAGACAAAATGATCGGCGTTCAACACCGTTTCGCCACTCCAGCGGTAAGCGACTAAACGTCCATATTTGACCGCGCTGTAGTCTAAACAAGCGATATTACTAGCAGGAAGCGCCGGGACACCTTCGCACCAGTAATGGCCGATAAACAGCGGCGGCTGTTCTGGCCCATAATAACTCAACTGCTGATACTCTTTGGTGGATAGTTCACGGGTTTCAAGGTCGCCGGGTAAGTTATCCGGCTGAAAGACCACATCGCCCCACTGCTTTGGCGCCTGGGCCCAAAAGTGAGCGCGAAAACTTTTCCTCGTAAAGCCATCGCCGGAGTGTATCGCAATGCCTTCGGGTAGTGAGACGTGCGGACCACGAGTGAGACGATCTAAAATTCGAAACGCCTGGGTGGCTGGATCGGTGGATTCAATCAAAAACCGCGTGTCCATGCAGCCATCGGGGCGACGTTGTTTAAGCTCTTCAATGAGCTGAGCGTCCCAGCAGGCATGCACGACACGTATACCATCGATCTCTAAATAGAGCGGTATGGTTTTAAACCACGCCAACGTATCGTCCCATTCGTTGGTGTAGTCACGATACTGCGCTAGGGTATCTTGGATAATGCGATTATGCCGGGGAGTATGTTCTCTTAGCCAGCGCTTGTGGCTGCCTGCCGGCCCGGGATGGGTATACGCCAAGGCGTTATACTCGTGATTGCCCATGACGATATACGCTTCGCCCTGCTCTACCATGCGGCGGGCAATAGTCACTGCCAAGCGGATGCGTGGCCCGCGATCGATTAGATCACCGAGGAAAATGACTTTGCGACGAGGGTGACGGTAAACGCCGCTGCGCTGGTGATAACCCAATTTTTCGAGTAGCGCGGCAAGCGTTGCACCGCAGCCATGGACATCGCCGATAAGGTCATAGCCCTCCATACTTAATCCCCCAACCGATGGCTCCAGCCTAATTTGCTGCGTAGCACTTCATAGAAATTATGGCCGATGGGGTGCACTAGCTGGACGCGTTCAGGTTTGCGGGTAATGACGAGCACGTCATCCGGTTTCGCCACTGCGCGGGTTTGCCCATCGCAGCTAATATGCGGGTAGGTTTGATTGGTTTCGCCAATATGGATGCGAATCTCGCTGGTAGAATCGATCACAATCGGGCGACTTGAGAGCGTATGGGGAAACATCGGCACCAGCGTTACCACATCGAGCTTGGGGTGCATAATCGGCCCGCCGCCAGAAAGCGCATAGGCAGTAGAACCGGTGGGAGTGGCGACAATTAAACCATCGCTGCGCTGGCTGTAGACAAACTGGCCGTCAATAAACAGTTCAAACTCGATCATTCGCACCGCTTTACCAGGATGCAACACCACTTCATTTAAGGCTTCACCATTACCAACGGCAACACCATGACGATAAAGCACCGCATCGAGTAGAAAACGCTGCTCAACCTCATACTCCCCGGCAAGCACTTCGCCCACGCGGGTTTCCAGTTCATCAGGTGAAATATCCGTGAGAAACCCAAGGCGGCCTCGATTAACGCCTAAAATCAGCGTGCCGCTGCGACATAACGTGCGCGCCGCACCCAGCAAACTACCATCACCGCCAACAACAATCACCAAGTCGCACAGCTCTCCCAGCATGCGACGGCTGGCTTCCGGCTGGCCATGCTCAGGTAGCGCGGTGGCCGTGCGATCTTCCACCAATACACTGTACTCATGAGCAACAAGGTAGGTGACAAGCCGCTTAAGGGAGTCGACAACCTTATCGCTACCCAGCCGACCAATCAGCCCGATGGTTTTAAACGGTCTGCTTGGTCGTTCACAGGCAGAAGACATAGCACTTGATGGTGAGGTGTTGCTCATTGGCCGACTCTCGCTAACATAAGTCACCATTATGGAGAGACCTCACGTATCGGGCAAATAGGCTTAACTAGCAATGACCTGACGACGCTGGCACCACCAGTGGTTTAACCATAGTGAGGCAGCCATGATAAGCGCTCCTAATAAAAGCCGTGGAATATCCGCATCACGGTTCCAGATCACTAAATTAACGAGCAGTCCCGCGGGTACCAGCGCATTGTTCATAATCGCTAATGTGCCTGCATCCACTTTAGTGGCTCCCTGGTTCCATGCGAAATAGCCCACCCCCGAAGCGACTAATCCCAACCAAGCCAGAACGCCCCACTGCACTGGAGTAGTGGGCAGCGCAGCGCTATTTCCGAAGAGTAAATAAGCGGGTAAAGATACGCACATTGCCCCAATAAAGAACCAACCAAACACGTTGTGCCAAGCCAGAGTAGGCGGTAAATCAGTCACTAAGCGGCGATAGCCCACTTGACCAATGGCGAAGCAGAGGTTAGCTCCTTGCACCACTAAAAAGCCTGCCCAAAAGCCACTATCAACGCCGTCATAGCGAATCACGCCTGCGCCTACTACCGCTAACAGGGCAGTCACAATATAGATCGGCGTAAAGCGTCCAAACAGCAGATCATCCAGCAGCGCAATATAGATAGGCGTAAAGATGGTGAACAGCAGCACTTCAGGGACTGACAGCAGTAAAAAGGATTGATAGAAGAAGGTGTACATAACGCCCAACTGAATGGCACCCAATGCCATTAATGCCAGCCGCTGTTTACCGCGTAGTAAGCTGGGGCGTAAAAACGGCAAAAATACCAGCGTGGCAAGCATTACCCTCAGGAGCACAGCAAAGTAGCTGTCGACCTGTCCCGCTAGATAAACCCCTATCAGCGAAAAGGAGAAGGCCCATAGGACGGTAACGCCGATCAGATAACCCATCGTAAACCTCTATCTATTATTTAGTTTACACGGATTATACGCACTTGGATGAAGCTGCCAAGCGGTAAACATCTATAAAGTGCGTTAGTTAACGCTGCTGCAGCCACCAAACTGCATACACAACGCCGGGTAGCCACCCCACTAGCGTAAGTAGCACAGCTAAGCCTACTCGCTTGCTTCCCCCCAAGGTTAAACCCACCGCCAGCGGTGGCAGGAGTAACGCCAGAGCATAATAGGCGAGTTTTAAGGCGCCTGACTCTGGCACAGGTTGGTGTGCTTGCTGCGCAGGTGTCGCCTCAAGGGGCGTGCCCTGGGCAGGCGCAGGGTCTGGCTTAGGCGGCGGAGTGAAATGCTCCACTGGGCTGGAAGCGAACTCAGTTGCAGCCTTCGCTGCACGTTCCTGGGCAATCCGGTGAGCCTCTTTATCGATTTTCTGCTCCAGGGTTTGCGCCCCCTCAGCCAAATCATCGTGGTGGCGCTCCCAGTCTTCCCAATCATGGGGCGTGCCCGATTTAGGTCGCTGTTGACCAGAGCCTCGCGCCCGTTCCCAGGCTTTCTCTTCCAAGGTGTTTGGACGATCAGGGTCTCGGTCAAGGCCTACTCCTTTACGGCTTAGGTACTCACGTGCATCCATAAAAGGCTCCTTGATGCGGAAAAAACAACGATGTTGCAGATTAGAAAATCTCCAGCGTAGAAAATTCAGTACTTACAGCGTTGAATAAAGAACGCTTACAGGCTGCATCTGTGGCATTAATCTCCTACAGTGAAAGAGTCGACTTTAGCTTATTGCCATCAAAGACAACTTATTAGACTGCAGCTTCAATCGCGCCCTGTTCGCCACAGCGCTGACTACGATAAGTAAGGAGTCTCCATGATAAATAGAACAAACCCCAACATCGTCCGCGACATCATGTCTCGTGATTGCTACCGTGTCTCGCCCGACGCTTCAGTCACCACCCTCGCCAAGGGATTAGCGTTGCACCGCTTGCCCGGCGCGCCAGTAGTTGACGCGTCCGACCGTTTAATCGGCTTTATTTCTGAGCAGGATGTAATGGGCCGCGTGTTGGATAGTATTTACCATGATGATGAAGCGCCACTGGTAAGGGAGATGATGCGTCACGAAGTGCTCAGCGTCTCTCCCAATAAAAGCATTACCGACTTAGCCCAGGAAATGCTTGGGCCTAAACCTAAAATTTACCCGGTGGTGGAACAGCAACGGCTAATAGGAATCGTGACGCGCCGTGATATTCTAATTGCTCTACTTTCAATGCGACGCCATTAGACGCTTGTTTAGACAAGGCAACCATTCAACTATTAGCCCCAAAAAAACCTAGCCAAAAAAAACCGCTACTCGTGGAGTAGCGGAAGCAAGGGATCAAAACAATAGAGCCGGAACAACAACTTTAGCGACTGCTATCGCGCTGTTGGCTGTACTAACTCAGACACGCTGTACAGAAAAAGTTCTGCAAAAAGTAAAAATTTCGACCCAAGCGGCGTCAAGCGTATAATTTAGAGGCATTTTTTTATTCATAACGCCTGGGAGCATCGCCAATGGCGCTGTATCTGTTAGTTTTTGGGGTGTGCTTACTTGTGATTGGCGCAGTAATACTCGTGCTAATGACCTCGAGCACTCCGCGCTACCGCACTGAGCCCAAAGATTTACTGGCGCTATTTGATAAAGCACTTGATAGCCAGGTAAGCGAAACAGAATGGAATGCTGTGATTGGTTATCCCATTCGGCACAATGAGTACCTGGACAGCATTAGGCGGCGTGCCGCGCACCTAATGGAACAACACGGTCGACGCTGGATGATAGCTCAAGGCAAGCCGTTGCTAAATGAAGAGGGTCACGCAGAACTCAAGGCCCTTCGCGACCATTTGTCCGCCCATACTGCCCTCCGTCAGCAGTAGCAGTTCAGGAGATCTGCATGTCCAGCACCATTCGACAAATTCCACTTGCCAGTGCTACGCATCACCACACCCATGATTTTCATCAAATAGTGATTACGCTATGTGGTTCATCAGAATTTGAAATCGAAGGGCTGGGTGGGCGAGTTAATGCGTTTTCAGGCTGCATCGTGCCCGCTAATCACGAGCATTACTACTCGGGCAATGGCCATAACCGACAACTGATTTTCGACCTGCCTGAAGATGCACCGGCATTAACCGGTGAAAACCGCGAATTAGTAGCGCTGTTTGACGCACCGCGCTTTTTTGGTCTGGATAACGCCCTGCGTCACTACTTAGCGTTTATGGAAAGTGAACTTGCCCAAGGGTTTGATACCGCCATCAACTCCTTTCAGCAAGACCGCTTGGCCGCCACACTGCTGGGCTCCCTTAAAGCGCGCCTGGGGTCAGCTGCCAATACTGCTCAGCAGCGCCTGGACTTGACGCGGATTAACCGCTTCATTCGTCAACACCTTGCCGATGACCTGCGCGTCGCCGATTTAGCCCGGCTAGCCTGTTTAAGCGAAGCGCATTTTTCCGACTGCTTTCGTGCCCAAACTGGGCTTTCGCCCTGGCAGTACGTCAAACGTCAGCGTCTGCATGCGGCCCGCCAACTGATCCTGCAAAGCCGCCTCCCCCTTACCGATATTGCGATTCAAACCGGCTTTGCCAATCAAAGCGCACTCTCCCATGCATTTCGCCACAGTTATGGGTTGTCGCCACGCAAACTACGCCAAGGCGATATACCACCGGCTGCCATTAGCCCATCAAACGCTGCTTTAGGGCCGCTAGCAGCCCAGCAAAAACTCTACTAAAGTCGTATAACAACTGTTCTTGCCGCGAAATTGACACGTTTTGCCCTGAAATCAACATACACCAAAGGGGGCAGCACTCTACATTCGCTTATTTGCGTATGTCGGTAGACGATGAGTGGGCCACTCATCAACATCATTAACCTGAACTCCTGAACAGGAAACTAACTTATGGTCGACAATAATATAGGGATCACTGCTTACAAAGGTACCAACAAGTTCGCTGACTTGGTTCGTGGCGGACGCTCGTTAGGCCTTCTGACGTGAATAAACAACAGGGTCAATAAAAATAACGCGGTTTACTACCGGGCTCTACCCGGTGACCGCACTGATAGGTCGGACCTAGTTCCTTCCTGACGAACTGGAGAAGTTACATGGCTATTGGTGTTTGGATCAGTCTCATTGCGTACTTTGTGCTCATGATTGCCATCGGTATTTATGCGATGCGCACATCCACGTCCACATCCGAAGATTACATGTTGGGGGGACGAACCCTAAGCCCCAAAGTGGCAGCCCTTTCGGCTGGCGCGTCGGACATGAGCGGCTGGTTGCTGCTGGGTTTGCCCGGAGCGATGTTCGTCTCTGGTTTGGGCTCGGCCTGGATCGGAATCGGCCTATTCGTGGGTGCCTTCTTCAACTGGGTGTTGGTCGCACCGCGTCTGCGCGAACAAACGGTTCACTATGGGAACGCGATCACCATTCCCGCCTTTTTGGCCAACCGGTTCCCAACTCGGGCAATGTCGTTGAGAACGGTATCGGCTATCGTTATCGTCGTCTTCTTCGCGGTTTACACGGCCTCAGGTCTGGTGGCAGGCGGCAAGTTGTTCGAAAGCGCATTTGCCGGCGTTATCAACATTGGTGGCCTGAGCGATTATGCGACGGGCATTATCATTACCCTGGGCGTGGTACTTGTCTATACCGTTGTTGGCGGTTTCCTCGCCGTGAGCATGACGGACTTCGTGCAAGGCTGCATCATGATGCTGGCCCTGGTGATCATGCCCTCAGTGGTGCTGTTTGGCGAAGGTGGCGGCGGTTTCAGCCAGGCCTCGCAGACCTTGAATGAAGTCGACCCCACGCTGCTATCGTGGACAGACGGTTTGACCTTCATTGGTTGGCTCTCCGCGGTGACATGGGGACTGGGTTATTTCGGTCAGCCGCACATCATTGTTCGCTTCATGGCCATCCGCACGCTGAAGGATGTGCCTATTGCCCGTAATATCGGCATGAGTTGGATGGCAATATCCCTGATTGGCGCGGTATCACTGGGTATCTTTGGTCGGGCCTATGCGATTCGCAATGGTATGAATGTTGAGGATCCGGAAACGATCTTTATTATTCTGGCGGATCTACTGTTCCACCCGCTGGTCACCGGCTTCCTCTATGCGGCACTACTTGCTGCGGTTATGAGCACTATTTCCAGCCAGCTTTTGGTGGCATCTTCATCTCTGACCGAAGACTTCTATCGCCTGTTCCTGCGTAAAGAAGCGACGGAAAAAGAGACCGTCGGCGTAGGCCGGATTAGTGTCATCCTGGTTGGCTTGGTTGCCGCTGTCATTGCGTCTGATCCTAATTCCCAGGTACTGGGGCTGGTCAGCAACGCCTGGGCAGGCTTTGGTGCCGCGTTCGGGCCGGTGATTATTTTATCGCTGATGTGGTCGCGCACAAACGGCGCTGGCGCAATCGCAGGCATGGTAGTGGGCGCGCTCACCGTTATGATCTGGATCGCACTGGGCTGGAACGGAGAGTTTATGGGTGGTCCCGGTGTTTACGAGATTATTCCTGGCTTCATCGCTTCTTTCATCGCCATTTTGGTGGTGAGCAATGCGACAGCCGATGCCGGTGAATATCAGCATATCGATCGCAAGTAAGCGCCCAGGCGTATCGAGAGGGCTCCCGCGGGAGCCCTCTTTAGGTTTGCTATTCTGTTTGCAGTAAAAAGTATGACTACATCCTAACCGACGCAGCAACGCCTGAGTGTCGGCTAGCAAGGAGAGACCCTGTATGAACGATCATCTGCATAGCGACGTGAGTGATCTACGCTCGCGCATTCGCACCCACTACGACGCCAATGAGGCAGATGTGCTGCACGGGCTTGTCGAGCGTATCAAGCTGTCGGAGGATAACCGCAAGAAAGTTGCCGCCGCTGGCGCCAAATACGTTGAGCGTGTGCGCAAGGAAAGGTCGCCCTCAATGATGGAGGCGTTCCTTGCCGAGTACGGGCTCTCGACCACTGAGGGCGTCGGCCTGATGTGTCTGGCAGAAGCGCTGCTGCGCGTGCCCGATGCGGAAACCATCGACGACCTGATCCACGACAAGATCGAGCCCTCCGACTGGGGCGCCCACCTGGGTAAGTCTTCGTCATCGATGGTTAACGCCTCGACCTGGGCACTCTTGCTGACCGGCAAGGTGCTGGACGACGATCCCAAGGGTCCCACGCGGGCGCTGCGCGGCCTGGTGCGCCGCATGGGCGAGCCGGTAGTGCGTAAAGCGGTTGGTCAGTCGATGAAGATTCTTGGCCGCCAGTTCGTACTTGGTCAGACCATCGAAGAAGGCATGAAGAATGCCCGTGAGCTCGAGAAACAGGGCTATACCTACTCCTACGACATGCTGGGCGAAGCGGCACGCACCGACGAAGATGCCATTCGCTATCATGAAGCCTATGCCAAGGCGATCTCCGCCATCGCCGAGCAGGCCAAGGGCGACGTGCGCGGGAGCCCCGGTATTTCGGTGAAGCTCTCGGCGCTGCACCCGCGCTATGAATACACACACCGCGAAACGGTAATGGCGGAACTGCTGCCCCGCGCCAAAGCGTTGGTGCAGCAGGCGGCCAAGGCCAATATCGGTTTCAATATCGACGCCGAAGAGCAAGACCGGCTGGATCTGTCCCTCGACGTGATCGAAGCCCTGATGGCCGACCCCAGCCTCGATGGCTGGGATGGCTTTGGGGTCGTCGTGCAGGCTTACGGTCGCCGCGCCGCGCCGATGATCGAGACACTCTACGAACTAGCCGCACGATACAACCGCAAGATCATGGTACGCCTGGTGAAAGGCGCTTACTGGGATACCGAGATCAAGCTATCCCAGGAGATGGGCGTCAAGACCTTCCCTGTCTTCACCCGCAAGGTCAACACTGATGTCAGCTACATGGCCTGCGCCCAGATGCTGCTCGACCGGCGCGACCGTATCTATCCGCAGTTCGCGACCCACAATGCCCACACCTGTGCTGCCGTCGTCGAGATGGCGGGTGATGACAAGGACAGCTACGAGTTTCAGCGTCTGCACGGCATGGGCGAGTCGCTGCACCACATCGTCAAGGAGTCGGAAGGCACCCACTGTCGCATCTACGCGCCGGTCGGCGCCCACCGCGACCTACTGGCCTATCTGGTCCGCCGCCTGCTGGAGAACGGCGCCAACTCCTCGTTCGTCAACCAGGTGGTGGATAGCTCGATTCCGCCAAGCGAGGTCTCGAAGGATCCCATTGAAGGGTTTATGCAGCTCGGCAACGACGTCTCAAGCCCCTTGATCCGCCAACCTAGCGAGCTATTTGAGCCCGACCGTAAGAACTCCAAGGGTTATCGGATTAATGAACCCGCCTCGATTCTGCCGCTGCTCGATGCGCGGGAAGCGTTTGCTGACGCCACCTGGACAGCAGGCCCCATGCTGGTAGGTAGCCCTGCACCCCAGGGCCCGGCGCGCGATGCCCTCTCTCCCGCCGACGGCTCAAAGGTAATCGGCAAGGTGCATGAGGCCACCCCGGAAGAGGTCGCCACTGCTCTCGACGCTGCCGAAGAAGGCTTCAAAGAGTGGTCGGCGCGCCCGGCGGCCGAACGTGCCGCAGTACTGCGCCGCACCGCTGATCTCTACGAAGAACACATCGCCGAGCTGACCGTGATTACCACCCGCGAAGCGGGCAAGATGATGTTCGACGGTATCGCCGAAGTGCGCGAAGCGGTGGATTTCCTGCGCTACTACGCCAACGAAGGCGAGCGGCTGGAGGCCGAAGAACCCGGCAGCGCACGCGGCATCTTCGTCTGTATCAGCCCGTGGAACTTCCCCCTAGCTATCACCACCGGGCAGATCGCTGCCGCCTTGGTAGCTGGCAATGCGGTGCTCGCCAAGCCCGCCGAGCAGACGCCCCTAATCGCTGCTCGTGCCGTCGAACTGATGCGCGAAGCCGGCTTGCCGGAAGCGGCCCTGCAGCTATTGCCGGGCGACGGCCCGACGGTAGGCGGCCCGCTGACCAGCGATCCACGCATCGCTGGCGTTTGCTTCACTGGCTCAACCCCGGTGGCCCAGATCATCCACAAAGCGCTGGCCGAGAACGCCGGGCCTGATGCCGTACTGATCGCCGAGACCGGTGGTCTCAACTCCATGATCGTGGACTCCACGGCACTGACCGAGCAAGCAGTGCGCGATATCCTGATCTCCTCCTTCCAGTCGGCGGGTCAGCGCTGTTCGGCGCTGCGCATGCTGTATGTCCAGGAAGAGGCGCGTGACCGGTTACTCAACATGCTCTATGGTGCCATGGAGGCACTCACCATTGGCGACCCCTGGAACACCGATACCGATGTATCACCGGTCATTGACGCCGACGCCCAGACCGAGATCAACGACTACGTAGTGGCACACGAGAAGAAAGGCAAGGTGCTGAAGAAATTGGCTGCGCCGGACACCGGCACCTTCGTCACTCCAGCAGTGGTCGAAGTCGGCGGCATTGAGGATCTCGAACGTGAAATCTTCGGTCCGGTGCTACACGTGGCTACCTTCAAGGCTCGGGACATCGACAAGGTCGTTGACGACATCAATGGCAAAGGCTACGGGCTGACCTTCGGCCTGCATACCCGTATCGACGATCGCGTGCAGCAGATCGTCGAGCGCATTCATGTCGGCAACGTCTACGTCAACCGCAACCAGATCGGCGCCATTGTTGGCTCCCAGCCGTTCGGCGGCGAGGGCCTCTCGGGCACCGGGCCCAAGGCCGGTGGCCCGCTCTACGTGACGCGCTTCCGCCGCACCACCGACGTGGAGCGCGTTGAGGCGCCACAAGGAAAAGCCGTCTCACTGCCTGACCTCCAATCCGCGCTTGATGGGCTGGATGCGCGCAACTGGGCGGTACGACCCAATCGGATCGAGGTACTGCGCAAGGCGCTCTCTGGCAAAAACGGTGTGATCCGCAAGGCGCTTGCCGAAACAGCAGCATTGGATATGACGCCGCAGACGCTGCCCGGGCCAACGGGCGAAAGCAACCGTTTGGCGATGTATCCGAAGGGAGCGGTTCTGTGTCTCGGGCCAACCCTGGATATCGCTATCGCGCAAGCAGCGCAAGCCCTCGGCACGGGCTGTGCGGCCGTTGTAGTCGCACCCGGTGCCGAACAGGCTGTGAAGCCGCTGCTCGACGCCGGTGCGCCGGTAGCCGGGCTTGATGGCAGCGTTTCAGCCGAGACGTTGAGCGAAGTCAAAGGCATTGCGGCGGTTGCCGCAGCGGGCAACAGCGACTGGACCCGCGAACTGCGCATTGCTCTGGCCAAGCGCGACGGCGCCATCATACCGTTAGAGATCCAGACTATCTCGCCGGATCGCTACGTGGTGGAACGCCATCTGTGCATCGATACCACTGCAGCGGGCGGCAACGCCAGCCTGCTGGCAACGGCTGAATAGGTCTCGAGGCTTAGTTATCTGTGCTTACGAGGTGAGCGGCGGTTTAATGCCGCTCATCCTCCTCCCAGGCTTTCTTAGCAATCAATATTTAGCCACTACTCGTTAGTGGCTTTTTTTCATTTGGCAGCCGGGATTTTTGACAACAGCGGCTGGTGATACATTATTCGTAGTGGCTCCAGAGCCTGAGAACTTTCACCACTCGCTCGTCCTCAAGCACTTGGTAGACCAAACGATGCTGGATATTGATCCGGCGTGAATAGGCGCCAGCAAGATCACCAATGAGCTTCTCAAACGGAGGCGGCTTACGGTAGGGATCTTCTGCAATCAGTGCCAGTAAATCCTGGGCTTTTGGCTTGAGGCCGCTGGAGGCCAGTTTCTTCGCATCTTTTTGGGCTTGTTTGGTGTAAACCAACTTCCATGTCACCAGTCCAGCTCCTCATCGCATTCATCTATGGGGGTATTCATCCCTTCACGAATAGACTCCCTCATACCTGGCACAGAGAGCAGGTAAAGTGTTTCCTGAATCGCCGACCAGTCTTCCTCGGATACCAAGACGGCTTTGTTCCGCTTGCCCATGATGACGATGGGCTGGTGGGACTCAGCAGTTTCGTCGATCAACCGATAAAGGTTGCTGCGCGCCTCTGTTGCAGTGATTCCATTCATGACGCACCTCTTGCGTGTTCAACTTCCCACCAAATGTACGCCTTTTGGCACGTACGTCAAGACGAACGCCTTGTGTAACATCGTAAGAATACGTCTTTCAAGTATAAGGCCTTGATACTCATTGAGCCTTTTCTACCAGTTTCGTGTCAGCAGCCTTGTCACATGTTGCTCCAAATAAGGCCTCATAGACCTCATCGATAGAACTGAAATTTTTGAACCAACCTTTTGGCAAAACCTTTATGTTGGGCCGTTCGGCTTTGAACCCGCCCTGGTTGCCCTTGGTATGTTTTGCAACCTTAAGCCCGTCAAGGCTAGGTAATTTCTCGCCTGGAAGGGAACCAAAGAAAAGGAACGGCCCCAGCTCCAAGGTTTCTTCGTTGAAGTAAATCCAAATAACACACCCGGAAGGCTTTTCAGAAAGCCTCGTATGCACTTTTTGGCTAGCCGTTTTGCCCCCAGCATATGAAGCTTTAAGCTGTATATGCCTTATAGCTCCATTATCTTCCGCTATTAGATCGTAGCCAGCGTTATCAACTTCTGGGCTCGCCACCTCTAGCGTGCAGCCAAATTCCTTCCAGGAAAGCTTTAACAGTTCGCCAATGAAAAGATGCTCAACGAGCTTTTCTCGAAAAGACGAGTGTTCAGTATGATTCAACGCCTGCTCTCCATGTAACGCCGCAATCCGGCGTTTGTCGCGTGAATGGCTTTATTAAAGCTTTCACTGGCAAAAATTATCATCCTAAAATTCGAGAGTCAGCCTAAGCATGTCTTGGTGCTGTACCCCATTTTCCATGATTGGCTCTGGATAGTTCTTCAAAAAGAAGTCTTTATCAATGCTTTTAACTCTAAAGCCCTGCCGCTGGTAGAAAGCCAACTGATAACCAAAAGTGCCAGTACCAACCTCTAGACCCTTTTCACCTGACTCCTTCACTTTATCAATAATATTTCTCAGAAGTTGTGTCCCAATGCCTCTCTGTTGATACGATGACGAAACAGCAATGTTCATTAATTCTACCATCCCCCCTGCGATTGGCTTGAGGACACAAACTCCGACTACCACATCGTTCACATATGCCAAAAAGCACCTTGAGTAATTCAGGTACTTCTTGATCGCCTCTTCAGAGGGATCCGCCAAGAGAAGTAGGTTCATCGGTGCCTCTGAAGGCGGCACTTCACTTATTCGCAACGGTGTACACGCCTCTTGGCTCGATATTAGGATTAACCCCGCCATCATTCGCTTATGGCATTGTTAGCGATGCAAGTGTCTCGCGCCGCTACCAATCACCAAAATACGGCAGCACGATAAACGGAAAAATAACTCCAAACACTACAGCCATTCCCGTTTGCTTTATGAATCCTTTCGGCCAACCGAAAATTAAAAAAATAACCCATAACCAAGCGACTGAAGCGGATAAAAGCCCTTCAGATTTATAGATGCCAGAAACATAAATACCGTAAAAGACAATCAACGGCGAAAGCTTCAGCATACGCAGCAATTGACGCCCTTCTTCGGCGCTCTCTTCTTTGATGGACTTCAAGTGCGATTGTCTCTGATGCTCCAATTTGCCTCCCGTTTTTCACTCGCTAACGCGGACAGCAAGCGTGGCTACGGAATAGAGGCTAAGCCGCAATGGAGCAGGCATCGCCGTGCTTGTGATCGTTAGGAATTGCCGATGGATCCGCCATTATGTCAGGTCCTGATAAGGGTTGTAGGCTACTTCCCAATAATGGCCTTCCGGGTCCTGAAAATAACCAGAGTAACCGCCCCAGAAAACTTCCACTGCCGGTTTGATAAGCTGTGCGCCTGCGGATACTGCCTGACTAAGGACAGCGTCAACTTCGGACTTGCTTGCAACATTATGGGCCAATGTAATACCAGAAAAACCAGCCTGAGTGGGGACGGGTAATCCGATATCCTTGGCCAGCTCTTCCCGAGGATAAAGCGCTAACCAGGTTCCCTCCAGACTAAAAAAAGATATATTGCCGCCTTCAAAGTCGTACTTTGGCAGGCCGAGACCTTCACCATAGAAACGGGTGGCCCTCTCCAAGTCATCCACACCAAGCGTGATAATGCTGATTTTCGGTTTCATGATTCCTTTCCTAACGCTCGGCTCACGCCCCGGTTTGTAGCCGCGAAGCGACGGAGAATCGGTCGCCGTGCAGCCGATTGTTAAAGCCTGCCAAGCCAGTATTGGGGACGCCGCCGATCATGGGCAACAGCCAGCACTTGAAAGCCCTCAGGCTTTTCTCGGTAAATAATAGATAGCGGAAATCGGTGAAGGGGTGCTCTGCGAATATCTGGCGGCAACTCGACTTGCCAAGCTTTTGGTGATTCGCCAACTAAATTGGCCAGAGCCTCAAACTCATCTATGAGAGCACCACCCAACCCCAGAACCCTTGATTCGTAATAGCCCACTAATTCCAGGAACTCGGCTTCCGCTGCTGGGTGGAAAAAATAGTTCATCTGAGCAGTGCCCGAGCCTTCCTCATAACATCATCATTGGAGACAACCTGGACTGTGCCATTGTCGAGCTCCTCGCCTCTGCGGCGGGCCTCGAGCAGCCAATCGGACCTGAGCTCATCATCTGACGGAGATTCAAGACTCAGTACCAATCGCTGGATCAATCGGGCCCGCTCCTCTTTAGGAAGATGCAGCGCCTCGTCTTCAATTTTCTGGAGATTCATAGGAGAAGCCTCTCGTTCTCGATTCGCTCGATTTTGACAC
This sequence comes from Halomonas sp. SpR8, assembly GCF_031010195.1. Lineage (GTDB taxonomy): Bacteria > Pseudomonadota > Gammaproteobacteria > Pseudomonadales > Halomonadaceae > Vreelandella. The sequence goes on from NZ_JAUAMC010000011.1 coordinate 80,287, forward strand.
GGATAAGCATCGGCTGCCACGACTTGGTTTTTCGCTTTAACAGTTTATTCATGCGCATGCGCATTATCATTTCGCATTGCCTATAAACATGAACAAAATCTTCTCAACTCACTGTTTTAATTGTTTTTTATAAAAAATTTCGAAAGATTTGAGCATGCCTATTGTTGAGCGTACCAGAAAAATACGCATCACAAACTAAAAATACTTCGCGTGACCGTGCATACATCGATCCCAAGGGGGTAACCCAAATGGCCAACAGCCCGCTCCTAAATCAAGCCTTCCAGCCCCCTACCCCAATACCACCTGTCTAATTACTCTTGCCCTGGATCAATAATCCACTCCCTGACTCTCGCTACACTGGCTGCATCGTTAAGCGGCTATTGAATGGCCGCCCAGCCTTGAAACCAGGAGTCACTCCATGCGTAAAGCTGCCCTGCCTACCCTACTTGTATCCACCGTTGCCGTTGCGGCGTTAATGACCAGCAGCCAAGCATTCGCTTACGGCGCGGGTGATTTCTTTACCCGCGTTGGCGTTACCAAAGTCGCCCCTAAAAGCGACAACGGCTCGCTGGCCAACGGTGCGCTATCTGTGGATGTACAGGATGAAACCAATTTCGCGTTCACCTTGGGCTATCGTTTCCACGATAAAGTTGGCGTGGAACTGTTGGCAGCGCTGCCGTTCGAGCACGATATCCATTTGAACGGCGATAATATCGCCTCTACCAAACATCTACCGCCGACCCTGACGCTGCAGTACTACCCGCTGGGCGGCACTCAGTCTCGCATTCAGCCTTATGTGGGCGCGGGTATTAACTACACCCACTTCTCCGATGAAGAGCTGGCGATTGGTGATTTGGACCTGGATGACTCTTGGGGTGCGGCGGGGCAAGTCGGTATCGATTTATTGATCGATAAAAACTGGGCACTGAACGCTGCGGCTTGGTACATCGATATCGATACCGATGCGAGCGTTAACGGTGCGGCGGCAGGTACCGTTGAGATCGATCCTGTCGTGGTCATGGCAGGTCTTAGTTACCGATTTTAAGCCGTCGGTAAAACTGTCTCTTTGAAAGTTATCCCCAAAGCCTGCCTGTCTGGCAGGCTTTCGCTGCTATGAGCCTACCCTCAACGCTTCCCAATCAACGCTTTCCTATTCACTCTCGGTGACGATTTGGTCGACTTTCTCTACCGCCTGCACGATGAGCAGTTGGTGGTGGGCAGGTGTTTTTTCCTGCTGCAAATAGGCTGCCACAGCGGGCGCTACGTCACAATTAGCGGGCATCGCAGCACGGGCATCGATCAAGGCATTCAAGCGCGCGATAAACACAAAGCGGATCCATTGCGGCAGCGACATGGTATCGATGCAAAATGGCTGCTGGCTGGCGAACGCTTCTGCATCAGGTGTTGGCATGCGCCATAAGTCGGCGGCTTTCATCGACGCTTCAAGCTCTAAAAGTGCTGTCTGCAGCGGTTGATAAGTACTCATAAAGTCGTTTGTCACTACCTCAGAAATGAAAAATATGTGGCGCCTGTCTATTATCCCCACTCGGCGGGCGGCTTGCCACTTATCAACACTTGCGGGGAGTTATCCATAGACTCACAGAAAACCTGCACGAGCCTGTGGATAAACTATGGAAAGGTGTCGCAACGCGTGCTCTCATGGGGCTTGCGCAAAGTTGATTATTTTTTAACCGCATTGTCATTAATGCCAATGCCTTAAGCCAAGGGCATGAACACTATGTTTATCCGTCACTGCGGCTGACAGTGCCACATCAGCAAGGTAGAGTGCAGGCTTGCAACGCGGAAGGATGTCATGCAACCGATTCAAACCCTTGATGAGTTTTTTACCCGCAGTGGTGGCGAGGTTTCCCTTTACCATATGGGCCGCCATGTCGTCCCCTGCTCACGGGCGTCACTCGCTGCATTTGAAGGTGGCGAAATGGCTTGGCCGGAACCCTGGCAGGGCCAAGCGCGCCTAGCCATCGTATTTCGCCTTGGCGATATGCCCGAGCCTGCCATTTGGTTCCTGGCCCTGCCGCTGGATGAGCAGGGCATGATTGCTCCTGCCCAGCGCGATGCGTTTTTAAACCGCCTACTGGAAACGCTCGGCCGCGCCGTTTCCCAGGTAGGCCGTGAAGAAACAGCGGACGTGGATCACTTAATGAAGGATAATCCCCTCGCCTTCACACCTAGTGTCACTTTCCAGGCTATGCTCAATGCTCGCGCGACCCATGATAGAGGCCTGCCTGCGAGCCAACATTTTGAGCCCGTTGAAGCCTACTTGAGCGGCCAGCAAACAATTGATTGGCAGGCCTTGGGGCTACAAGGAATTGCCGATTACGCTGTGCGTATGGAAACGGCTGATGCTGAATCGCTAGCACTACGGCTACCTGAGCTGCCTACCGCCGTTATTCACTCCCTGTGCTACTGTTTAGAGCACCAGCCATTGCCACAAGCGTTGGTTGACGCACTGCAGCGGCGCGGTGAAGCCGCCGCTCAAGCGGGCGATATTGAAACGCTGTGTGCCTGTCTGCGCGCAGTGGGGAATACGGAGGCATCAGCGGTGGGCAATTGGTACACGGCCTTGCTCAATGACACAGCGGCCTGTGGGCCGGATGTTCTGGCGGCTATCGCCGGGCGCGGTTGGGGCTATCTGGAAGACGCTCAGCGCCTACCGCTCTTTCTGCAACGCTTGAGCGAAGATGAGCGTAGCGATTTTGCCGCCGTAGTGCGTGATATAGCGTTAATACCACGGCTACGTTTACCGATCATGATGGCACTGCGGGATGCGCCCGAAGGCTCTCCTATTCAACGCCGTTTATCCCGGATGATGTCACACAGGAACACTTAATCTGATGTTGTCACTTTCATTTGTAAGGAGTGAGCCGTGAAGGAATTACCCTATCAGGCTAAGGCGGTTATTGGCCGCCGTGAAATGGTGACGCTACCTGAGCTAGGACTTCACCTATGCTGCAAAGCAGATACCGGCGCACGCACGTCTGCTCTACACGCAGAAGAAATAGAGACACATGAAGATGAACATGGTCAACTGTGGGTTAGTTTTATTACCCACAGCGGTGGCCCAGACACGCCGGCCCACCGCTACAGTTTGCACTTGCATGATCGGCGCCAGGTCACCAGTTCCAACGGCCATAGCGAGTGGCGTTATGTGATACGTACTCCCATGCAGATGGGCGATTTGAATTTTCCTGTTGAACTGTCGCTTACTGACCGTAGCAATATGCGCCATCCGATGCTATTAGGACGCCGTGCCATGCGGCGCTTGCTGGTCGCTCCCGGTGCTGCATTTTTGCACGGTGAGCCTTAATCCATTTTGCCGCCTTACCCAGGCTCGGAGTCCCCTAGATGCATATCGCTCTGCTTTCGCGCAATCGCAACTTGTACTCTACCCGCCGCTTAGTTGAAGCCGCAGAGCAGCGTGGACATACCGCTCGTGTAGTGGATACGCTGCGCTGCTATATGAGCATTACATCGCACAACCCTTCAATTCACTATAAAGGTCAAGAAATTGAGCATTTTGATGCGGTGATCCCACGCATTGGTGCATCGGTGACCTTTTACGGCTGTGCGTTGTTACGTCAGTTTGAGATGATGGGCACATACGTTATTAACGACAATGTGTCTATTACCCGCTCGCGGGACAAGCTGCGCTCGCTGCAGTTGCTGTCTCGCAAGGGGCTTGGGCTACCAATTACCGGTTTTGCTCACTCGCCCGACGATATTCCCGATTTAATCACCATGGTCAAAGGCGCTCCGCTGGTGATTAAACTGCTTGAAGGCACACAAGGCATTGGCGTGGTATTGGCAGAAACTAACCAAGCGGCTGAATCAGTGATCCAGGCGTTCATGGGTATGAAAGCCAACATTATGGTGCAGGAGTACATTAAGGAAGCGCGCGGAGCCGACATTCGTTGTTTTGTGATCGGCGATAAAGTCGTCGCCTCGATGAAACGCCAAGCGGCAGAGGGTGAGTTCCGTTCAAACCTACACCGCGGTGGTTCCGCGAGTGTGATTCGGATCACCCCGGAAGAGCGCTCAACAGCGATTCGCGCTGCCAAGGCCATGGGACTCCGCGTGGCCGGTGTCGATTTACTGCGCTCTAATCATGGTCCGGTGATAATGGAAGTTAACTCGTCGCCTGGTTTACAGGGCATCGAGAGCGCTACCGGTAAAGATATTGCAGGCATGATCATTGAGCATATAGAAAAAAATGCCACGCCCGCCCGAAAAGCGCCTCCCAAGCCTAAAGGTTAAGGCGTTAATGCAAAAATAAACCATTGAGGGGGTGGCAAATCGGCGCTGTCACCGCCACAATCTGCGTCACCGAAGGAGGTAGACGCTCATGTTTCTCGATAATCGCCAAGTGGCGATGGACAGCGTATTGGAAGCGCTGGCCGATAGCATTGATTATTTCCAAGACAATATCGAACGCCTGCGACCCTCACTGCGCGACGCGTTAAAGCCGCATTACACGGAACGGCTCAAGAAAATGCGTAAGTTGCAGGAGCTCGCCCGTGCGCATTTGAAAATGCTGCCTCGGGATGCGGACGTCGAACGCGATGATTTTTTATGGCTTTGGAGTCGCCTGAAAAGCTTTGTCGGCAACGATAGTCAGGTATTGATCAATGAGCTATTAGAGCAAGAGCGGGTACTGATGCAGGCGCTCTCCTCGCTGTTTACCCACCCTCTACCCGAACCGATCGAACCGGTGGTAGAAGAGTGTATGCAAGGGTGCCGCAAGCTTATCCGCGAGCTGTATGCGCTGCAAAAGCGTAAAACGCACCGCTAAGGGGCTGTAAAGCGCTCGTTTAGCGAAGGCAAAATAAGATCGATGGGCGCCCGCCTGGGCAACTCGATGGGCTCGGGCGTGCCGAGAAAATAGGGCTCCCTCCCCCACACATAGAGATCGCCCAGGGTAGCCACACGCGCTGCCCACTCGCGCAGTTTTAAACGCCACCCCACCGTTACCGTAGGGTCATCCGCCACACAGCCAGTGACATCGATACCTAGCGCACGACCAATATACACCGCGCGGGGAAGATGCCAGCTCTGGGTGATCAACAGGGCTTTCTCCAACTGAAAGACATCCCGGGCACGCGCTAGTGTGTCGTAGGTACTAAAGCCTGCAAAATCCATGGTCAGTTGCTCAGACGCTACGCCGCGGCGATACAGCTCGCGCCACATTGCCCGTGGTTCGTTATATGCCTGGGTACGGTTATCCCCGGAGAGCAAAAGGTGCTCGACCTGGGACTGTTCAATTAGGGTAGCAGCGGTTCGCATGCGGGCATGGAAGTGCGGATTGCGCCCCCCTCTACGTGTCCAGTGCGACGTGCCGAAGACAATCCCCACATCTGCCGGGCGGCACTGCTGCGGTTGACGCTCAATATAAGCGGCAGTCGTCGCGAGCACCCAAAAATTGCCACCTATAAACAGCAATGTCGCCAGCAGCAATAACGCTCCTAGCGACATTAATAAACGCTTTAGCCATTTCAACAAAACGCTGTGCATCCAGCTCCCCAGCCAGGCTTAACCCAGCAGGCCCTAGAACATGCCCAGTTCAAGTTTGGCCTCGTCACTCATCATGTCACGGCTCCAGGGCGGGCTGAAGACTATTTCGGTGTGCACTTTGCTGATCTGCGGCGCGCCGAGTATTTTATTGCGCGCATCCGCCGCTATCACATCGCCCATCCCACAACCAGGGGCCGTCAGCGTCATGCGAATGGTCACCAGCCGCTCGCCGCTAATAAGACGCTCGATGCGGCAGCCATAAACCAGGCCCAGTTCAACGATATTAACCGGAATCTCCGGATCAAAGCAGGTACGCAACTGTTCCCAAACGAACTGCTCTATCTCCTCCTCGCTAGCCGTTTCGGGCAGCGTAGGACGCGGTAGCGGCTCTAACCCCAGTGCATCCAGGTTGCTCCCCTCAATTAAGTAGAGTCGCCCCTCAAAACCGACGCTTACCGTACTGCCCTTCGCTTGCATGACGCTAACAACGTTATCTTCGGCCAGTGTTTCCGTGCTACCAAACGGAATGGCAATAGCCTCCACATCGCGCTGGAGCGGCAACTGTTGACCACGTTCGAGGCTGGCAACTTGCTCAAAATCCATAACTGTCCTTAAATGACGATCCTTAAAGAACCGACCTTAACGCACCATACCAATGACACGTTGGAGTGCTTCAACAAAACTATCCACTTCTTCGAGCGTATTATACGCCGCAAATGAAGCACGGCACGTCGCGTCGACCCCAAAATGATGCAACAAGGGCTGTGCGCAGTGGTGACCGGTACGAATAGCGACACCAAGCTGATCAATCAGCAGGCCGATGTCTTGCGCATGAGCCCCTTCCACCACAAAGGATAATACCCCTGTTTTTTGCGGCGCAGTGCCTAAAATACGCAGACCATTGATACGCCCGATCGCCTGAGTAGCTTGATCAAGTAGTTGCCCTTCCCAGTCACCAATAGCAGCTATACCGACACTCTCCATCCACTCAAGGGCTCGGCCCAGGGCGATGACCTCCGCAATAGCAGGCGTGCCCGCTTCAAATTTATGCGGAATAGCGGCAAAGGTGGTGCCTGCGTCAAAGGAGACTGTTTTAATCATCTCCCCGCCTCCCTGCCAGGGCGGCATGGCTTCAAGCAGTGCTTGCTTGCCATAGAGTACGCCAACGCCAGTGGGTCCATACACTTTATGGCCGGAGAAGGCATAGAAGTCGGCGTCGATGGCCTGCACATCGATCACTTGATGCGGTGCTGCCTGGGCGCCATCAATTAGAATCAGCGCACCCTGCTGATGGGCAAGGGCTGCCATTTCTTGCACCGGGTTGATAGTACCCAGGGCGTTAGAGACGTGGTTAACCGCCACCAGTTTGGTGCGTTCACTCAGCAGCTCGCGGTAAGCGGCCATATCCAGCGCGCCGTTGGCCTCGACGGGAATCACCTTGATGGTAAAACCAATCTCAGCGGCCAGCAGCTGCCAGGGCACAATGTTGGAGTGGTGCTCCAGCATGGAAATCAGCACTTCATCTCCGGGAGCGAGGTTTGTACGCCCCCAGCTATGAACGACCAGATTAATCGCTTCCGTGGTGCCACGGGTAAAGATGATCTGACGCGCATCTTCCGCATTAAGGAACGCCTTAACCCGTTGCCGCGTGCCTTCAAACGCCGCCGTCGCCTCATCGGCTAGGGTATGCAACCCACGGTGAATGTTGGCGTTATAGCGCGAGTAGTAATCGCTAAACACATCAATCACCTGCTGAGGTGTCTGGCTGGTCGCCGCGTTGTCTAAATAGATCAGCGGTTTGCCATGCACCTCACGGGCCAGCACCGGAAAGTCCTGGCGCAGGCGCATAACATCAAAGGTCGCCTGCTCAGGGCTCGCTTGAGAAGGGCTGGGCATTGGCTCAATAACGGGATGTGACATCAGACGCTCCTGATTGGATAGTGGCGCTAGTCGTTAAGTGAAACCGCCGCTTCGACAAGCCCGGCAAGATTGAAGCGCTCTGGCAGCTTGCCAGCAACCGCTAATTCAACGCGCTCGGCAATCTCATCCAGGGTGACTTTGTCCAACACCTCGCCAGCAAAAGCGAGCGTGAGCAGCCCCCGGGCAGTGGCTTCATCGATACCGCGCGTGCGCAGTGCATAGATCGCTTCTTCATCTAGCTGGCCAGTGGTGGTGCCGTGGGAGCACTTAACGTCATCCGCGTAAATCTCAAGCTCGGGCTTGGCATCGATGTGGGCGCGATCCGACAGCAGCAGATTTTGGTTACTTTGAAAACCTTCAATTTTCTGGCTATCGCGCTTGACGTAGACCTTGCCGTTAAACACCCCGTGGGCGCGATCGTCCAAAATGCCCTTGTAGTTCTCGTTAGAGAACGTCAGCGGCGCATTGTGGTTAACCTTAGTGTGGTTGTCGACGTGCTGGCGCCCCTGACCGAAAAACAGCCCCAAGAAGTTGGTTTCAGCACCCAGACCATTCAAATCGCTGATCAAGTCGTTACGTACCAGCGCACCGCCCAGGCTCAAATTGTAGGAGGTATAGCGCGTATCGCGGCCCTGCTCAACGTGAATGCTCGCCACGTGCATATCACCCAGCGGCGCTTCTTGCAGCTTGTAGTGGGCTAGGATCGCACCGCGGTCAAGCATCAGCTCGCCTACCACGTTAGTAAAGTTAGCCGCTTCGCTTTCGCCGGTGTAGTGCTCGATCAGTGTGGCTTCGCTACGGCCGCCAGCTTCCACCAGCACTCGCGGGTGACACATCACCGGCTGGCCCGCACGGGACAGAAACTGCAGCAGAATGGGTTTCTCAACCACGGTGCCGGGTGCAATACGCACCACGGCACCCTCTTCCATAAAGGCGGTGTTTAGCGCGGCGAAGGGCGAAAAATCCACACCGGTTAAGCGCCCCAGCGGGCCACCCACAGCCTCGTGATTTTCTGCCAATGCTTTGGAGAGCGGCAACACCTGAACGCTCGACGGCAGTGAATCCACATCCGAGAGCGCCGATGAGAAAACGCCATCCACAAACGTCAGGCGGTAGGCATCAATGGGCAGCGTTAGCGCCGCGGCGCTGGCCTGGGAGAACTCAGCGTTGTCGGCGAGGGCAAAGTTGCCCTGGGCAATCGCGCGCACATCGGTGTATTTCCACTCTTCATCACGGCGAGTGGGAAAACCCAGCGCTTCAAAACGCGCAGCACCCGCTTGGCGACGTGCGGCAATCCAGGTAGGTTCCGCCGTGTAGTTCGAGCTGCGCGCCTTCAGCGTATCTAAAAAGGTTTGCGTATCGCTCATGCCACAGACTCCTCGATACCTTCGTAACCATTGGCTTCCAACTGCTTCGCAAGCTCAGCGTCACCGGTTTTGACGATACGGCCATCGACCAGGACGTGAACCTTATCCGGTACAATGTAATCCAGCAGGCGCTGATAGTGAGTGACCAGCAGAATAGCGCGGTCTTCAGCACGCAGGCTGTTAACGCCGTCGGCGACCACTTTCATGGCGTCGATATCCAAGCCCGAATCGATCTCATCGAGCATGGCGAGCTTCGGCTGCAGCACTAGCATTTGCAGGATCTCGTTACGCTTTTTCTCACCGCCGGAGAAGCCTTCGTTAACGGCGCGCTGGAGAAAGCTGGCGTCCATTTTCATATAGCCTAGTTTCTCTTTGACCAGCTTCATAAACTCCGGTGCGGGCATTTCGCCTTCACCGCGAGCTACGCGCTGGGCATTAAGCGCCGACTTCAGTAGGTAAATGTTTTTAACCCCTGGAATCTCCACTGGGTACTGGAAACCCAACAGCAAACCGGCCTGGGCGCGCTCTTCAATTTCCATCTCGAGCACGTCTTTGCCTTCAAAGGTAATCGTGCCCTGGGTGACTTCGTAGCCATCTTTACCGGCAATCACCGCGGATAGAGTCGATTTACCCGCGCCGTTCGGCCCCATAATGGCGTGCACTTCACCCGCCTTGATGGTCAGGGTCAGGCCTTTGAGGATTTCATTACCTTCGACGGAGACGTGTAAATCATTCACTTGCAACATATTGATTACCTTCTGATTCTGGCGAGTCGCTACGGCGACACTACTATAATTAAGTGGAATAAATGACCAGCGGTTAGCCGACCGCGCCTTCCAGGGTCACGTTGAGCAGCGCTTCGGCTTCAACGGCGAACTCCATGGGCAGCTCTTGGAAGACATCTTTACAGAAACCGTTAACAATCATGCTGACGGCGTCCTCTTCCGAGATACCGCGGCTCTGACAATAGAACAGCTGGTCTTCACCGATTTTCGAGGTGGTCGCTTCGTGCTCAATGGTCGCCGTGCTGTTGCCAATTTCCTGGTAAGGGAAGGTGTGGGCACCGCACTTATCACCGATTAGCAGGGAGTCGCACTGGGTAAAGTTACGCGCCCCTTTGGCACGCGGGCCGATTTTCACCAAGCCACGGTAGGACTGATCACTTCTGCCCGCAGAGATACCTTTGGCAACGATATACGAACGCGTGCCTTCGCCAATGTGAATCATCTTAGTGCCAGTATCGGCCTGCTGACGTCCATTGGTAACGGCGACGGAGTAGAACTCGCCAATACTATCTTTGCCACGCAGCACGCAGGAGGGGTACTTCCAGGTAATCGCCGAGCCGGTTTCGACCTGAGTCCAGCTAATGCGCGAACGGTCGCCGCGGCAGTCGCCGCGCTTGGTAACGAAGTTATAGATACCGCCGACGCCATTCTCATCACCGGGATACCAGTTCTGTACGGTGGAGTACTTGATGTAAGCATCATCAAGCGCAACAAGCTCGACCACCGCGGCATGAAGCTGGTTCTCATCACGCATCGGTGCGGTACAGCCTTCCAGATAAGAGACCTGGGCACGGCTTTCGCAAATGATCAGCGTGCGCTCAAACTGACCGGTATTGGCTGCGTTAATGCGGAAGTAAGTAGACAGCTCCATCGGGCAAGTCACGCCTTCTGGCACAAACACAAAGGAGCCATCAGTAAACACCGCTGAGTTCAGCGCCGCGAAGTAGTTATCCGCTACGGGTACCACAGTGCCCAAATACTGCTTGATTAGCTCTGGGTAGTCGCGGATAGCTTCAGAGATAGAGCAGAAGATAACCCCGGCTTCGCCAAGCTGTTTCTTAAAGGTGGTGGCTACCGATACGGAGTCGAACACCGCATCGACCGCAACGCCCGCCAGGGCGGCGCGTTCGTGCAGTGGAATACCCAGCTTTTCATAGGTTTCCAGCAGCTTGGGATCGACTTCATCCAAGCTCTGGGGGCGATCTTCTGGGCGTTTCGGCGCACTAAAGTAAGAGATCGATTGGTAATCAATCGGCGGATAGTCAAGATGCGCCCAGGAAGGAGCTTCCATCTTCAGCCACTGGCGGTAGGCATCCAGACGCCACTCCAGCATCCACTCCGGCTCGCCTTTCTTTTTGGAGATAAAGGCAATGGTGTTTTCATCCAGGCCAGGTGGCAAGGTGTCGCTCTCAATATCGGTTACAAAACCGTCTTTGTATTCGCGACGAACCAACTGTTCCATTTCTTCGCTTGCCATGGTGATACCCTCCGGGCAGTTGGGTGGCGAGGTCATCGCCTTTAAATAATAAATTAGGCCTGCTGTGCTTACGCCGCTGTTAGGCAGACGCCGCCGACAGGCTGATCGTTTGAATAGGCAGTTGCACCGGCAGCTTGATCGGCGCGGTATCAGCTAAGTGCGCCAGCGTCACGCTTTCAAGCAGCGTACGCATAGCCAACGAGACTCGTTGCCAGTTATCAGCCACCCCGCAGGTAGCCACCAGCTCACAGTCGCCTTCTGCTTGACTGCACTCGGTCATGGCGACAGGGCCTTCAATCGCCGCGATGATATCGGCGGCGGTAATTTGCGATGCAGGTCGGGCTAAGCGGTAGCCGCCTTGAGCACCACGCTGGGAAACCAGCAGCCCTGCCCTCACTAGCATTTTGAGTGTTTTACTCACCGTCGGATGGGGCAACTGCACGGCCTCAGCTAACTCTGTCGCTGCATGCGACGCCTCGGGGTAGCGGGCAATTTGCGCCATCACCACAGCGGCATAGTCTGTCAGCCGAGAAAGCTTGAGCATGTCGACTCCCTTAATGTCATTAGTACGCAGTTAACCAAATGATTGCCGCGTTAATTGAGTACCATTTTAGTCCTGTATAAATTTGATGTGAAGCCCTTGAGCAAAATGGATAGCAAATTGCGCGCAATCTCTGCACGTTCGGCGCTGTTAGCATCAAAAACAACAATCATTATCATTTAAAAAAGCTATGAAAGGCCTAAAACATAAAAAAACCCACGAGAAATTCTCGCAGGCTCTTGGAACAGTACATTTCAGGCTTTTTTAACAAATTCGGATTTAAGTTTCATAGGCCCGATGCCATCAATTTTGCAGTCAATATCGTGATCGCCATCCACCAAACGAATGTTTTTCACTTTGGTGCCTACTTTAACGATCAGTGAACTGCCCTTTACTTTTAAATCTTTGATTACGGTAACGCTATCACCGTCGATCAATATATTGCCGTTAGCATCGCGAACGCTTGATAGGTCATCTTCGCCCTCTTCTCCGGCTACTCTCGACCACTCATAGCCGCATTCTGGGCACACATACTGAAGTCCATCGTCGTAGCTGAATTCCGAGGCACAGGCAGGACAGTTAGGCAGGTCGCTCATTAAACGGCTCCATCACTTTGCTAATACAAAAGCCTACTACAGGGGCTTAAAAAGCGATGGAGCCTACACGGGTTACGCAAAATGTCTAGCTAGAAGCTATTTATTAATCTCGCTGATAAGTGCCGACCAAGCGGTTCATGCCCAACAGATGCGGCTCGACTTCTTTAAGAAGTTCAGCCAGCGTCAGGCCTTCAGGCAGCGAGGTCTGATGTTCCAAAGCCATTACCCAGAAGTAGTAAAGGTGCTTGCCGTGCCCCTCTGGTGGCATCGGACCACAATAACCTGTACCGCCTTTATCATTAGCGCCGACGGTGCCCACAGCACTCTTTTCAGTTAACTCCTGAACATCGCCCGGCAGGTTGTAGAGAACCCAGTGCACAAAGCCGTAGCTACCTCCCTTGACCAGCGGCGCGTCAGGATCATGACAGATCACCGCAAATCCTTTGGTTCCCTCAGGAGCACCCTGCCATACTAGTGCTGGAGAAACATCCTCTCCTTCTCCGGTATGCTTGGTTGGAATCGCTTGATGATCAGCAAACGCTGGGCTGGCAACCTTCATTGATGAAAGTGCAAATACCATGCTTCTCTCCTTGGTTTATCTGATGAGTCTTTCGCGCACAGCCTAGGCTTTGCCCGCAAACTTTTTTGTACGAAAACTTTTTTGTACGAAAACTAGGTGGACCATCGACCCTGTTTCTTCAGGCGGCGCTTAACCCAGACATCATAAAGCTTTCGCAACACTGGTTTAATTATCGGTAAACCGATCATCCAGGCTACTGGCACCAGTAAGGGGATACGCGCCATTAACAAACGGTAGGCATCGATACCCTCAATCAGTTGCCCTTGCGCGGTTTCGATATGCAGAGAGCGCAGCGCCGTGTCAGGATTAACGCCCTTTTCCCGCAGAGCTTGATGATGCTCGCTAACATCGAGCCAATCGATATCATCCGCATGATGTCCCGACCAGCGCTCATACCGACGCCGCTCGTTACGGCAAAGCGGGCACTGCGCATCATAAAAGACATTGATAGAGGTCTTATTCGGCATATAGGCTCTCTACTGTTAGCCACTTGATCAGTGTGGCATTTTCGCTATCTAGCGCAAACCTTTAGATTGACGCCTTGACGTGAGGCTTGCATATGAAACAGCTGTTGATTATCGCCCATGCCCCTTCCCCCAACACCCGACAATTACGCGATGCAGCCGTTCGAGGCGCTAGCCATCCTGACCTTGAGCAGATCCACTGCACGGTAAAAGCCCCTTTAGAAGCAGGCCCAAACGATGTACTTGCCTGTGATGCCATTTTGCTCGGCACTACAGAAAACCTGGGTTATATGAGCGGCGCGCTGAAGGATTTTTTTGATCGCAGCTACTACCCTGTTCTAGAAGAGAAGCAGGGCTTGCCCTGCGCACTCTATATTCGCGCCGGCCATGATGGCACGGGCACCCAGCGCGCAGTGGAGAGCATCGTTACCGGCTTAAGCTGGCGATGGATACAGCCTCCGCTGATTTTACGCGGCCAATGGCAAGCCACATTTGCCGGTCAGGTAGAAGAGCTCAGCATGACACTAGCGTTTAGTGTTGAAAATGGCATTGTATAACCTAGCTTGTCTTACTATAGGCAAGCATTTCGTGCCCATAGCGCATTAGAGAGGTAATGCAGCGTCTAACTCGACTCTATTGCGGTTACTCAACGCACGCATTTTAGGTAGCCATTATGCATAAAGTCATTGCATTCTATGATGATCGGGTGCTCGCTCATGAGCCCAACATTGACGCCGATTTTTTACCCCAACGAATAGACAAGCGCATTCGTCATTTGCTTGCGGGTCTTCCGGTACCGTGGAAATACCCCGAACATCCGGGTCGTCTGAAAGCCATTCAACACCTACTTGAGAAATCACCTGTTGAGGGCCTTCATCTTGAGGGTGGCAAAGCCGCCACCCATGAACAATTGGCCAGGGTGCATACCACTTCCTATCTAAGCGATATTTTCAATTTACGCGGTAAAAATGCCTGGCTGGATGTGGATACCACAGCGGTCTCTCCAGGTAGCATAGACGCCGCAGAGGTCGCCGCTGGCACGGCCATTGCTGCGGTAGAAGCAGTGATGGAGAAGCGTACTAAAAGCGCCTTTGCGCTGGTTCGCCCACCAGGGCACCACGCGGAGCCCGTTCGTGCCCGCGGCTTCTGCTTATTCAATAACGTTGCGGTGGCAGCGGCCCATGCTCGCACCGCGCTGGGCTGCGAAAGAGTGCTGATCGTCGATTGGGATGCCCATCACGGCAACGGCACCCAGGATATCTTTTGGGCAGAGCCCGACGTAATGTTTTTCGATATCCACCGCGCCGCGCCCTTCTACCCTGGCTCTGGCCATCTGGAAGAAGTGGGCGCTGGTTTAGCGGAAGGCACCACCATCAACGTACCGCTACCGGCTGGCGCTGGTGATGAAGCATTTCTAAAGGCATTTCGCGACATTCTCGCCCCGGCTGCGGCTTGGTTTAAGCCTGATATTATTTTGGTTTCTGCCGGATTTGACCCCCACTGGCACGATTTAGCTCTCAATGTTTCCTATGAAGGGTTTGGCGCGCTAACCGGTTTTTTACAGCAGCTAGCTGAACAGCATTGCGACGGTCGTCTGGTGTTTGTATTAGAGGGTGGCTACAACCTGGAGTCTTTGGCCAACGGCTCCAGAGCCGTACTCTCGGTGCTAGCAGGCAACACGGTGCCGGTACCCGATACCTGCGGTATTGCCGAAGTTCAAGCCGCAGCAGATTTCCATCGTACCGCTTTTCAATCTGATTAGCGGCTTTGCAATTAAAAACGGCACCCCGTGAGGTGCCGTTTTCTAGTGCTGATTTGGAGCTCTGAAAAAACGAGGTAGTTATTTCAGGCGTTCAAACACAGTCGCAACGCCCTGCCCCATGCCGATACACATGGTAGCCAAGCCCAAGGTGGTATCGCGCTGCTTCATGACGTTAAGCAGCGTGGTGCAGATACGCGAACCCGAACAGCCCAACGGGTGACCTAAAGCAATCGCCCCGCCGTGCAGGTTCACTTTATCGTCCATGGCATCCAGGAAACCTAAATCTTTCAGTACCGGGATACCCTGTGCGGCAAAGGCTTCGTTTAGCTCAACGGTCTGGATATCCGCTGCGGATAGGCCGGCGATTTTCAGCGCTTTTTTAGACGCGGGCACCGGGCCATAGCCCATGATGGACGCATCACAACCTGCCACGCCGGTTGAGAGCACCCGCGCAATCGGTTCCAGACCCAACGCTTGAGCGCGCTCGTAGCTCATTACCGCCATCGCCGAGGCACCCACGGAAAGCGCCGAGGAAGTACCTGCGGTCACGGTACCGTTGCGCGGATCAAACACTGGCTTCAGATTCGCCATGGACTCCAGGCTAGCGTCCCCACGAATCACTTCATCGCGCTGAACCATAACTCTAAAGCCACGCTGGTCGTGGCCTTCGACGCCGATAATTTCGTTATCGAAGTAGCCCTTCTCCATGGCCGCCTGGGCTCGCTGGTGCGAGCGAACGCCAAATTTATCCTGCTCTTCCCGGGAAACACCGTGCATTTTGCCCAGCAGCTCGGCGGTCAGGCCCATCATCATCGCCGCTTTAGCCGCATATTTGCTGGCCGCCGGGTTAACATCAACGCCGTGAGCCATGGGCACGTGCTCCATGTGCTCGACACCGCCGATGATAAAGAAGTCGCCCATACCCGCTTTGATATTGGCGGCGGCGATATGCAGCGCCGTCATCGAAGAGCCACACAAACGGTTAACGGTTTGCGCAGGCACCGAGCGGGGAATGCCGGTCATGATTGCCGCGTTGCGGGCAATGTTCATCGACTGCTCGAGCGTCTGGTTGACACAGCCCCAGATTACGTCATCAACTTCTGAGGGATCCAGGTTAGGGTTACGGTCAAACAGCGCCTGCATGGTGGCAGCAGAAAGATTCTCGGCGCGAACGTTGCGAAAAGCACCATTCTTGGCTTTTGCCATGGCGGTACGAACACCGTCAACCACCACAATATCTCTTGGATTCAAACTCATCATATTTCTCCTGTGCGTGGTGGTTAGGCCTGGGTAGCAGAATTGTTGCTGGAATAGAATTGCTCGTTGTTTTGAGCCATCTGACGCAGCTTATCGGTAGGCGCGTAAAGCGGCCCCAGCTCGTCGGCCAAGCCTTCTGCTAGCTTAACGAACTCCGCCACGCCCAGGGCGTCGATGTAACGCAGCGCACCACCGCGGAACGGCGGGAAGCCGATGCCATAAATCAGCGCCATATCGGCTTCAGCAGGGGTGGCTACGATGCCATCTTCCAGGCAACGCACCGTTTCCAGGCACAGCGGCACCATCATGCGCGCGATGATGTCCTCGTCGGAAAACTCTTTATGCTCTTTCACCACCTCTTTGACTAAAGCGTAAGCCGCTTCATCGGTGACTTTTTTCGGCTTACCCTTTTTATCCTCTTCGTAGGCGTAGAAACCCTTGTCATTCTTCTGACCTAAACGGTCATTGTCATACATGACCTGAATGGCGGTTTTACCCTCTCGGGCCATACGATCAGGGAAGCCTTCCGCCATCACTTCATTGGCATGCACTGCGGTATCCAGGCCGACCACGTCCAGCAGGTAAGCCGGGCCCATGGGCCAACCGAACTTCTCCATCACTTTATCAACGCGCTGGAAATCGGCGCCCTGCTCAACGAGGAAGCTGAAGCCACCAAAGTAAGGGAACAGCACCCGGTTGACCAGGAAGCCTGGGCAGTCGTTAACCACGATCGGTGTTTTGCCCATTGCCCGTGCGTAGGCCACGGTAGCAGCAACGGCAGCATCCGAGGTTTTCTCGCCACGAATCACTTCCACCAGCGGCATGCGGTGTACGGGGTTAAAGAAGTGCATGCCGCAGAAGTTCTCGGGCCGCTTGAGGTTTTGCGCCAAGCGGTTGATGGAAATCGTCGAAGTGTTCGAGGTAAGAATGGTGTTTTCACCTACCAAGCCTTCCACTTCGGTTAATACGGCATCTTTAACCTTGGGGTTTTCAACCACCGCTTCGACGACGAGATCGACGTTACCGAAATCTCCGTAAGAGAGCGTCGGGCGAATATTGGTCAGCTTTTCCGCCATCTGCTCTGAAGTCAGCTTGTTGCGCTCTACCTGCTTGGCAAAAAGCTTGCGGGCTTCTTTCAGGCCCAGCTCTAGCGCGTCATCCTTGATATCCTTCATCAGAATTGGCGTGCCTTTAGAGGCACTCTGATATGCGATACCACCGCCCATGATGCCAGCCCCAAGTACAGCGGTCTGCTTCACTGACTGAGCCTGTTTTTCATACTTGCTGGCTTTTTTCTTGACCACTTGATCGTTCAGGAACAGGCCAACCAAGTTAAACGCTACGCTGCTCAGCGCCAGCTTAGCGAAGGCTTTGGCTTCAATCGCCTGGGCGCGGCCACGCTCTTCCCCCGCGCCCTTTTGGATCACTTTAATCGCTTCAATCGGCGCCGGATAATGGGGGCCCGCTTTACCGGCGACATAGCCTTTCGCGGTTTCAAAGGCCATCATCTGCTCAATGGGGTTGAGCTTCAGGGGGCTGGTCTTTTCAGCACGGCGGGCTTGATAATCCAGCTCACCGGCGTTGGCACGGTCGAGAATATCCAGCGCCGCCTCTTCCAACTGCTCGGCTGCTACCACCGCATCGACAGCGCCCACTTTTAGCGCGGCATCGGCACGGTTCTCGGTGCCACCGGCAATCCACTCGATGGCGTTATCGGCGCCGATAATGCGCGGCAGGCGAACACAGCCGCCCCAGCCAGGCAGAATGCCGAGTTTGGTTTCTGGCAGGCCGATCTTGGCTTTCTCGCCCATCACGCGAAAATCGGTGGTCAGCAACACTTCACAGCCGCCCCCCAGCGCCAAGCCGTTGATAGCAGTAACGGTGGGGAACGGCAGATCCTCAATGGCATTGAAGATACCGTGCACCTGCTCAAGCATCTCGGCAATCTGCCCCTCACCCTTGGAGAACATGCCGTGAAACTCGGTGATATCGGCGCCCACGATAAACACATCTTTACCGCTCGCAATCAATAAGCCTTTTATGTCGTTTTCGGCTTGAATGGCCTTCACTGCCTCGCCCAGCTCTGCTACCACAGCGCTGGAGAGCTTATTAACGGACTCATCTTTCAGATCGAAAGTGAGCATTGCGATATCATTGCCACTCGGGGTGTCACGACGTGTCACCGTGATGGCGTTGCCTTGATAAATCATCCGCGCTCTCTCCACATTTTCGGGCTGGCTCTGAAAAGAGAACCCGCCACGTTGCTCATACGGCTTTTATATACTTTCATACGGTCGTTTGATTGCTTTAGCTTGGTTGAGTTGCATGGCAACGTCAAGCCCAGACTTTTGGCTAATTCACCCATCTAGTGAGACCAGCACTCCCCTGCATCCGTTCATACTGCTAGGATCACGCTTCTTTTAATTTTGTAGGTTACCTTGTTATGGGCGCACTGCTCACACCATCGCGCATTGAAGCCGTTCAGCGGCGTATTGAAAGCATTGTAGAAAGGATAAAACCATGGAGCTGGCTGTGGCCGCCCATGGCGTTCGCTGCCGGTTTAGGAAGCTTTTTCCTGGTTGATCGCCAGCAATGGCTAGGCGCTGCGTTAGCGCTGGGATTACTGTTCGCCTGGGCACTACTGCTCTCCGAAGGTTTGATCAGCCGCTGGTTGTCACGACGTGGGCATCCCACCCCCCCGCGGGGCGTGACCAACTTTATTGCGCAAATGATTCACCAGGAGACACTTTTCTTCACGCTGCCGTTTATTTTAGTCACTACCGTGTGGAATAGCGGACAGACACTGTTTGCACTACTGGTAGGCGGCATGGCGCTACTGTCGATTATCGATCCGCTCTATTTCAAGGTCGCGGAGCGTTGGCGCAGTCTGTATTTCGTCTTTCATGCCCAGTGCGTTTTCCTGGTGCTGCTGGTCACGCTACCCATCATGGTGCATCTTACCACCGGCCAAAGTCTGCTACTGGCGCTGGGAATCACCATTTTGCTAGCCCTGCCAAGTTTTTGGCACTTGCTCAAGCAGCGCTCGCTCAAACGCTGGTGCGCTTTTTTTGTATTGACGTTGATACTTGCCTATGGCGCTTGGCTTGGTCGCATCTGGGTACCTCCCGCCAGCCTTTGGATGACCAGCAGCGCACTGTCTCCCGGTTTTGATGTGGAGCAGCGCCTGCCTCAAGGCTCTATGGCATTAACGCCGCAAGCCATTAACGAGAATGGCCTCTACGTTTATACTTCTATTCGGGCACCGCGGGGATTAAGTGAAACCATTACCCATGCTTGGCATCATAATGGTGAGCCAATGGACATTGTGGAACTTAATATCGATGGTGGACGTGAGGAGGGTTACCGCGCGTGGAGCCACAAACAAAACTTCCCCGCAGACCCTACTGGGGATTGGCGCATCGATATCATGACAGGAACTGGCCAGCGCTTAGGATTGATACGTTTTGAGGTGTCAGCCGACCCTCAGCACGCCTCGCTGGCAGATGGGGAAATACGCGCCAGTGGCCTAAGTGGATTAAATTTACGTCGATTTGTGCCAGGTAGCCCTAACGATGAAAAAGCGCAACCAGAAGATTGAAAGGTTAAGCACCTTGCATTCAGCGGCGCAGCTTATGACAATTCCTATACTCATACTTATTGGCAGCTAGTTACCTATGGCTTCAACGATTGGATTCCGCATCGCACGCTTGCCCCATTTATGGCGCTCCATCTTGGATCGCCGCTTGGCGCCTCTGGGTTTAACCCAAACACGCTGGGTGACGCTGTACCACCTGTGGCGGTTGGGCGAAGGCCACCCGCAGTGCGACCTCGCCCGCGTTATTGGTGTTGAGGCGCCCTCGCTGGTGCGCACCCTTGGCCAGCTTGAGGAACAAGGCCTGGTAGAGCGCCGAGCCTGCGACAACGACCGCCGCAGCAAGCGTATTTATCTCACGCCTGCCGCTATGCCGCTGCTGGAACAGATCGACAGCGTTGCCCAACAGGCGCGCAAGGAGATGTTCGCTGGCTTAAGCGAGGAGAACCTTGAACAACTCAACGATTGGTTGGCGGTGATTGAAGAGAATGGACTAGCGATACAAGCACGCGATCAAGACAGCCCGTCATCTTGATCGCTGACGGCGGGCGATACCTGCTCAGTGACCTTTAACGGCTGGCTGAAAGGCTGGTCGGCGTGGCCAAGAAGGGCGTCGCGCAGTTGCTGAAATTCGGGTAGATAGGTCGCGAATCGTTCCGCGGTTTGCGACTCCCACCACCAAAGCGTCAGCGCATAAGGCGTTGATTGCACTACCAGCGCGTCCTGGGGCAAGCGTTCAAGCAATGCCTTTAAAGGCACCGCAGCATTATCGGGTAGCGGGCGCAGGGGGGCTATTCGCCAACGCCAGCCTGCATAATACGGCGCTAAAGCCTCACTGGCATTGCTATCTCTTACCAGCAGAAAATCCGGGCCGGGTCCTTCCTGGGGATAGTGCCAGCGGTAGGCAGGCATGGTGCCTCTAAAATGGTGCAGCGGCGGCTTTTCCATTTTGATGCTGACACCCTGCTTGGCGATTTGCGAGCGCAGCGCCTGTTGGCGTTTTTGGCGCGGGCTGGGCTTTAGCCACATCACTGGCGCAATCACTAACATCAAAATAAAGACTATAATGAACCAATCCATCTCTACATTTCCCTCCACATGAGCCACACTGTAAACACTATTCTAAAAGCTATGACTCAGGCCGTTGTTTTGACTCAAGTCATTGTTAAAACGCTTGCTATTGTTAAAAAAGGACACGCCATCTAAAGTAAAGGTCATTGAACAAAGAGCTTTTTCTTTGTTAACCAGTGCTTTCATGCCAAGGAGATACGCCATGAGCTATCACCACATTTTAGTTGCCGTTGACCTAACCAAAGACTCGCACAAGATTTTGGAACGTGCCGTTGCGATCGCTGCGCGCAATGATCAAGCCAAAATCTCCATTATGCATACCCTGGAACCGCTTGGATTCGCCTATGGCGGCGATATACCCATGGACTTGACCAGCATCCAAGACCAGCTCGATGAGCACGCTAAAAAACGCTTGGCTGAAATTGCAGCCCCGCATATTGCCGAGGCTGATCAGCACGTTGTCGTCGGTATGCCCGACACCGAAATCCACCGTTTTGCCGGAGAGCACGATGTGGACCTGATCGTGGTGGGCTCCCATGGCCGCCACGGCTTTGCCCTGCTGCTGGGCTCAACCTCTACCGGCGTGCTGCACGGCGCCCAGTGCGATGTACTCGCAGTACGCGTGGGCAAAAAAGGCGAAGAAAGCGACGAGTAACCCACTACGTGATACGGCTGACAAAAAAGGCGCCTACACGGCGCCTTTAACATCGCTGCGCTTACTCTCCTGCCGCCATCGCTTCCAGCTCCATCCAGCGCTCCATGGCGATTTCTAATGCCTTTTGCACCTTTTCGAGCGCTTGCAGCTTAGCCGTCACGGCGTCAGCGTCCTGCTGATAAAACGCAGGGTCACCAATTTCACTCTCTAACGCCGCTATTTCCCCTTCAAGACGCTCGATTTCGGCGGGCAGTGCATCTAACTCACGCTGTACATTGTAAGAGAGTTTGACGCTCTTTTTCGCTGGCGCAGTGGATGCTTCAGCGACCTTTTTGGGCGCTTCTAAAGTAGGTTCGGTACGCTGGCGCGCCGCGCCTTCCCAAGGCGCTGGCGGCAACTTGCCCCCTTGGCGAATCCAGTCGGTATAGCCACCCACGTATTCACGCACAACGCCATCGCCTTCAAAGGCGAGCATGCTGGTGACCACGTTATCCATAAATGTTCGGTCGTGTGAGACCAGTAGCAGCGTGCCATCGAAATCGAGCAGCAGCTCTTCGAGCAGCTCCAGGGTTTCCATATCGAGATCGTTGGTCGGCTCATCGAGCACCAACACGTTAGCTGGCTGGGTGAACAGCTTGGCTAACAACAGACGGTTGGACTCGCCCCCGGAGAGCGCTTTAACCGGCTGGCGCACCCGCTCGGGGGTAAACAGGAAGTCCTGCAGGTAGCTCATCACATGGCGATCTTTTCCACCCACACTGACGCGATCGCTACCTTGAGCAACGTTGTCGTAGACGGTTTTTTCCAGCTCCAGCCCGGCGCGCAGTTGATCGAAATAGGCCACTTTTAAGTTGGTGCCCATCTGCACCTTGCCTTCACTGGGTTCCAATTCGCCCAGCAGGATTTTCAGCAACGTTGTCTTGCCCGCGCCGTTGCGCCCCAGGAAACCAATACGGTCGCCGCGCAGCACCTCAAGGTTAATATCGCGTAGTATTACCTCATCGCCAAACCGCTGGGTGACGCCCTGCAGTTCTACAACGCGCTTGCCGGTGCGCTCGCCGCGATCCACCGTCAAGTTGGCATTACCCTGGCGCTCACGGCGCTGGCTGCGTTCGTTACGCATTGCCTCAAGCGCTCGAACGCGGCCTTCATTGCGGGTACGCCGGGCTTTAACGCCCTGGCGAATCCAGGCTTCTTCCTGGGCGAGCTTTTTATCAAACTCGGCGTTCTCCCGCGCTTCCACTTCCAGCTCGTGCTGCTTGCGAGCCTGATACTCCTCGTACTTGCCGGGGTAACGACCTAACTGGCCACGATCCAGCTCGAGAATATTGGTCGCCAGCTTGGAGAGAAACGCCCTGTCGTGGGTAATCAGCAGTACCGCACCGTTGAAGGCCAGTAGCTGCTCTTCCAACCAGGCAATGGTGTCTAAATCCAAGTGGTTGGTGGGCTCATCGAGCAGCAGCAGATCGGGCTCGGCAACCAGCGCCCGCGCCAGCGCTACCCGACGGCGCCAACCGCCGGAGAGCGAGCTCATCTCAGCCGCAGGGGGCAGGCCCAAGCGGGTCAGTACGGTGTCGATACGCTGGTGGTATGACCAGCCATCAATGGCTTCCAGGCGCGTTTGCAGGGTCGCCATACGATCCATATCGGGGTCGGGATCATTGATAAGATGATCGTATTCGGAAAGTAGCCCCCCCGCTTCCGGCAGGCCCTGGGCCACCATATCGAAAATAGTCAGGCCGGATGACTCAGGTAACTCCTGGGACAACACGCCTATTTTAAGGCCAGGCGCGCGCCAGATTGAGCCATCATCGGGCAGGATATCCCCCGCCACCAGTTTCAGCAGGGTGGACTTGCCGGTGCCGTTGCGCCCGACCAGCGCCAGCCGCTCGCCTTTTTCAACTGTCAGGTCGGCGCGATTGAGTAGTACATGGGTGCCGTAGGCGAGTTGCAGCTGTTCGAGTCGTAACAGGGTCACGCGGTGTCCTCCTTAATCGTGAGGCGCACAGTGTAACGCATGAGCGCGCCGTGAGGGGGAACCTTATAGAGAGGAAACCACCAGCGTGGTAACGTTTTGCCAACAAGTACCGTAACACTAGCAATAGTCACTACTTTAAAGGCGGGCTGACAATGACGGTGACCGTCTCGATGCATTTTGTAAATGAGCTATTTAAAGGCTTACCAGACAGCGAGACACCGCCCACCCGCTATTTGGAACGGGCGGGTATTTCACCGTTTTTACTTTCGGCTCCCCATGGTCGCGTCACCGTTGAGCAGTTTGCCGAACTCTATCGCGGCTTGGTTAACGAACTGGATGACGAAACGCCCGGCTTTTTCTCGCGCCCTCTGCGGGGTGGCACCCTAAAACTGCTGTGCTTAAGCATGCTGGATGCACCCAACCTACAGGTGGCGCTGCATCGCTATACGCAGTTTTTTCGTATTCTGCTCGATGATTTTGGCTACGCGTTTACTCTTGAAGGTGACTTGGCCCGCATGGCATTGGTGGAGCATACGCCTTTGGTGGGCAGCCGCATTTTAATTCATGAGCTAATGCTCAAGCTGTTTCACGGCATCGCATCGTGGATGATTGCGCGTAAAATACCGCCCATTTTGATGGAGTGCGCTTACGCCCAGCCGCCTCACAGCGCTGACTATCTCTACTTTTACCCCGGCACGGTGCGCTTTGATCAACCACAAACCGCCATCTATATTGATCGCGGACTGCTTGATCATCCTATCCGACAGACCAAGAAACACCTGGGCGCTTTTCTCAAGCGTGCCCCGGCGGACTGGTTCTATGTGTCGTTTGCTGACCGCCTGCTCACTCACCGGGTGCGGGAACACCTTTCACGCCATTTGTTGACGGCAGGCACGGTGCATAGCGCCGCCGATGCGCTACATATGTCTGCACGCACGCTAGCGCGGCATTTAAAAATGGAGGGCACACACTTTCAAGCGGTCAAGGATGAGTACCGCCGCGATGTCGCGATTCAGGCACTCACCTGCAGTGAGAAGCCCCTTGTCAACATTGCAGAAGCGTTGAGCTTCGAGGATCTAGCCTGCTTTAGCCGAGCGTTCAAAACCTGGACAGGCAACTCGCCCGCCGCGTATCGAAAAGCACGCACGGCGGGCAGAGTTAATTGATGCCGCTAGATTTCGGTACGAATACGTTTTTTATCCAGCTTGCCCACGCTGGTTTTGGGTATTTCATCGACGAAACGGATCATACTGGGAATCGCCCAGCGGTTGAGTTTGCCCTGAGCGACAAACTGCTCTAGAAACGCCTGCACGGTTTCCGTCGTCGGGGGGGTATTTAGATCAACGGGAACCGCTAACGCCGCGGGGCGCTCTCCCCATTTATCGTCCGCGACCCCAATTACCGCCACTTCGGCAATCCCTGGACACTGGCTTATATAACTCTCCAGCTCTAACGACGAGAGCCACTCTCCACCGGTTTTAATCACGTCTTTTATGCGGTCGCTAATGGTCAGAAAGCCCCGCTCATCGAGTGAGCCTACATCTCCGGTATGCAGCCAGCCGTCGCGCCATAGCTCCGCGCTGCGTTTCTCCTCTTTGTAGTAAGCCTGGGTCAGCCAGGGCGCTTGAACTCGCACTTCGCCAACACTTTTACCATCATTGGGCAGAGGCTCGCCGTCCGCATCGACCACCTGCAACTTGACCATCGGAATTGGCAGACCTGCTTTACAACGCCAGGGTAGCTGGGTTTCAAAATCAGCCTCGGCGATATCATGCGGCAGAATATCGGCGGTGAGTAGCGGGCAGGTTTCCGACATGCCGTAAGCGCTGCGGGTATCGATCCCCAACGCCCATGCCTTGCTTGCCAACGCTTGGGTTAACGCACTACCGCCTACCAACACTTTCCAACCGGCGAGGTCGACCTGCTTTGAGGCAATCGCTTCAGCGCTAACCACCATGTTGAGCAACGTTGGCACGCAGTGGGAGAAATCAACTTTCTCATTAACCAATAGCTTGACCAGCATTTCCGGCTCGTAGCGGCCTGGGTAAACCTGGGTAGCCCCCATCAGCGTGGCGGTATACGGCACCCCCCAAGCGTGAACGTGAAACATAGGGGTAATCGGCATATACACCTTGTCGCGGTTGAGCAGCTCAAAGCCGGGGGCTTGGAAAGCGCTCGCCTCGCCAAGGGTATGCAGCACCAACTGGCGATGGGTGAAGAAAACCCCTTTGGGATTACCCGTCGTGCCCGTGGTATAGAACAGCGTAGCAACGGCGTTTTCATCAAAAGTAGGGAAATCATAGTGTGTAGGCTGCTGGCTTAACAGCGCTTCAAATTCGCCTACCAACGACAGCGTCGTATCGCTGACCTGTTGGCTTTCCTGGCACAGCAGATAGCCACGCACCTGGGGGAGCTTATCGGCCAGCGGCTCAAGCAGCGGCACAAACTCTTCGTGCACGATCACAAAAGCGTCTTCGGCGTGCTCCATCGTATAAAGAATTTGTTCCGGGGCTAGGCGAATGTTCACCGTGTGCATTACCGCACCAATCATCGGAATGGCAAAGAAGCACTCCAGGTAACGGTGGCTATCCCAATCTAGCACTGCCACTACGTCGCCTGCTTGTACGCCCAGGGACGTCAACGTATGGGCCAGTTGATGCACCCGCTCACGAAAGCGCTCATAGTTGTGGCGACTTTGATCCCGGTAAACAATTTGGTTGTTGCCTGCCATGCGTACGCCTGCTTCCAGCAAATCACCAATCATCAGGGCAGGGTTTGTCGCCGAGGCCGCAGCGGGTAGGATTTTGGGGCTAACTGAAGACATAAAAACTCCTTTAACGTCGTTTTTGCAGCACTGTTCTTGTAGCACTCAACGCGATTTAGCCGCGCTCGATAAGCAGGGCGATACCTTGTCCGCCACCAATACACAGCGTAATCAGGCCATAGCGACCGTTAATTCGCTCCAATTCGTGAAGGGCTTTAATTATCAAAATAGCCCCCGTGGCTCCCACTGGATGCCCCAGAGCAACCGCACCGCCGTTGGGGTTCAACTTCTCAAATGGAAATCCCAGCGTTTCGGCCACCGCCATCGCTTGGGCAGCAAAGGCCTCATTGGACTCAATCACATCAATATCGTTGATACTAAGCCCTGCCTGTTGCAGGCAGCGCTTCACCGCAGGGATTGGCCCAAGGCCCATCAGTGCGGGCTCAACGCCTGCGGTGGTGGCAACGCGTAGATGCGCCCTGGGGGTTAGGCCGCGCTGGGCGGCTTCATCGCTATGGGCCAGCACTATGGTTGCCGCGCCGTCGTTAATGCCTGAGGCATTGCCTGCGGTCACCACGCCGTCTTTCTGAAAGGCAGGCTTAAGCCGTACTAAATCGCTAAGCTCAACGCCTTCGCGCACGTGTTCATCGCGGGAGAAAAGCTCTGTTTGCTTACCGCGGCTGACCTCCACCGTTACGATTTGATCGTCAAAGCGACCCTCCTTGATAGCACGCGCCGCCTTTTGATGGCTCTCCAGGGCAAATTGATCCAGTTGCTCTCGGCTTAAGTCGTACTGTTTAGCGATGTTTTCGGCAGTGCAGCCCATATGGCCGCTACCAAAAGGATCGCTGAGCACTCCCAGCGTTAGATCTTGGATGTTGACGTCGCCCAAGCGCACACCGTTGCGCGCTTGGGGCGGCAGCAGATAAGCCCCCCGCGACATCGACTCCGCGCCTCCTGCCAGCGCCAAGCGGCTATCGCCCATGGCGATCTGCTGGGCGGCGGACACGACTGCCTGCGCCCCTGAACCACACAGCCGATTAACGTTGAAGGCCCCTGCTTCTTTCGGCACCCCCGCTTCAAGCGCGATATGCCGCGCCAGATAGGCATCCTGGGGGCCGGTAGTAATAATGTGACCATATACCGAGTGGTCGATATCACCGCCCTCAATGCCTGCCCGCCGCAACGCCTCTTTGGCGGTGATCGCGCCCAGCTCAAATGGCGCCATTGCTGAAAGCGAGCCACCAAAACTACCAATAGCAGTACGGGCGCCGCCTAAAATTACGACATCATCTAATCGCATATTTATCTCCTGTGCTTGCCGCCTAGCTAGGCCTTTTTGCCCAACAACGAACGCGCGACGACTTCTTTCATAATCTCCGAGCTACCGGCGTAAATGGTTTGCACCCGGGCATCGAGATAAAAGCGTGAAATGGGGTATTCGTGGGTGTAGCCGTAACCGCCAAATAACTGAAGGCAGCGATCCACCGCCTGGCACTGCAGCTCGCTTAGCTGCAGTTTTAAAATCGCTGCATTCGTGCTGCTCATGGTGTTCTGGCGATACTTTGCGATGCAGTGTTCAAAGTAGGCGCGGGCTACGTCCAACTGGGCTTTGATCTCGGCTAAGGTAAAGCGGGTATTTTGAAAATCCGCTACCCGCTGGCCAAATGCTTGGCGCTGCTGCACGTACTCCAGGGTCAGAGCCAGCGCGCCCTCTACGGCACCCAACGCCTGCGCTCCTACTCCCAGGCGTTCACGGGGCAGCTCCTGCATTAAGTAACGAAACCCAGCGCCCTCTTCAGCCAGCAGCGCATCATGGGGCAACTGCATCTGATCAAAGGCAAGCTCGGCGGTGTCACTGGCGTGCTGACCGATCTTTTTAATCGGCTTACCGCGAGAGAAGCCTGGCAAGTGGGTATCGACCAAAAACAGCGAGACCCCTTTGGCACCGGCGGAAGGATCGGTTTTAGCGCACACAATGATCAGATCCGCAAACTGGCCGTTAGTGATAAAAATCTTATTGCCGCTTAGCTCCCAACCATCGCCAGTGCGCTTTGCGTGGGTTTTTATTGACGCCAGATCACTCCCCGCATGGGGTTCAGTCATGGCAATAGCGCCAAGGCACTCGCCACGAGCCATGGCAGGCAGCCACTGCTCCTGCTGAGCAGCGGTGCCCAGATTCTGCAGATAAGGCATTACGATATTGGCATGAATGTTATAGGCGCTGGCTAGGCCACCAAACCCTTGCCGGGAAAGCTCTTCCAGCGCCAACTGGGTGATGGCGATATCGGCCCCTGAACCGCCGTGCTGCTCATCCAGATCAATACCGAGCAGCCCCGCAGCACCCAGTGCTTGCCAAAGCGAGCGGGGTATTGCACCTGCCGCCTCCCACTCATCGTAGAAAGGGGCGACCTCTTGACTTAGGCAGCGCGTGATCATGGCGTGAAACAGCTCAGTGGTTTGCTCGTCCATGTTCACTCCTTGAGATCTTGGCGCAAATGACGCTTGAGGATCTTGCCTGCGGTACTTTTGGGCAGGGCATCGGCAAACAGGATGCGTTTAGGCACTTTATAGGGCGCCATCAGCGTTTTGGCGTGATGAATCAACTCCTCCTCGCTTGCCTCTTGGCCCTCTTTCAAGACCACTACCGCCGTAATAGCTTCGATCCACTTCTCATCCGGCTGGCCGATCACCGCCACTTCGGATACCGCCGAGTGCTTAAACAGTCCCTCCTCTACTTCACGGCTAGCGACCAATATGCCGCCGGTGTTAATCACATCCTTGATACGATCAACGACGTATAAATAGCCAGCTTCGTCGAAGTAACCCACGTCACCCGAATGGAACCAGCCGCCTTGAAACGCCTCTTCCGTCATCGCCGCTTTATCCCAGTACCCTTTCATGAGCTGCGGTGAACGATGGACAATTTCACCATGCTCTCCTGGAGGTACGTCATTCATCTCAAGGTCGACGATACGGGTTTCCACCGTCAGTATGGGCCGCCCGGCGGAAGCGGGCCGTTCGGCGTGCTCTTCAGGGCGCAGCACGGTTGCCAAGGGGGCAATTTCGCTCTGCCCATAGCAGTTATAGAGCCCTACGCCCGGTATCCGCTGCTGCAGCTCTTCAAGTACCGGCACCGGCATAATTGAGGCGCCGTAATAGGCTTTGTTGAGGGCGCTTAGGTCAAAGCGCTCAAATTCGACATGACGCAGCAGGCTGATCCAGACCGTAGGTGGGGCAAAAAAGGACGCTATCTGGTGCTCGGCTATGGCACTTAAGCACAGCTCGGGAAGTGGTGCTTCCAGCAAATAGACAGGGGCACCCAATAGTAAGCCAGGCATCAGAAAGACGTGCATTTGCGCTGAGTGGTAAAGCGGCAGCGCGGCCAGCATGGCCTCGCTGCCTTTGATATCCAGCTCGACCATACAGGCCATGTATTCGGCCATCAGTGCCTGATGGGTCATCATCGCGGCTTTCGGCGCGGCCGTAGTGCCCGAGGTATAGAGCAGTTGCGCAAGGCTTGCGTCATCGACCGTTACACTGGGCTCTTGACTACTGGGCCCTTCGTTATATCGCCCAGAGGCTGCACAAGCCAATACATCAAAGCTTGCATTCCCCCCCTGATTCGCGTGCAGAGTGCCCATCATGACGAGATTCAAGCCTTCGGTGGCAGCACTCACTTTATCGGCGAGACTGATATCGCTGAGTAAACCCGCGGCCCCCGACTGATCAAGAATATAGCGCAATTCATCGCTACTTAACGCGAAGTTGATCGGTACATGCACTAACCCCGCTTTCGTAGCCGCCAACCAGGCGATAACATAGGCGTCGGAGTTTTTGCCATACACCGCCAGCCGATCACCCGGCGTAAGCCCCGCTGCCAGCAAGCCGTTTGCCACGCGGTTAGCTGCTTGGTTGAGTGCTTGATAACGCCATTGACGCTCGCCAAACACCAGCGCCAACTGATGTGAATATTTTCGAGCGCTGCGGTTCAGAGCAGCCCCGATGGTGTTTTGCTGAATAACAGATGTTTCAGACATGCCAAATCCTCTGAATTGTTGTCGTGAATTGGCAACGATTTAGCTGTTTACGAGCGGGCAGTTGCTCTCTGAAAGCGGACGGAAGGCCTCTTCCGCAGGAATGGTGCGGACAACATGAAAAAGATCATCCTCATCTTGCGACTCTTCAGGCGTTTTAACTTCCACTAAATACATATCGTGAACCATGCGGCCATCTTCACGAATATAGCCACCGGTGGCGAAGATATCGTTGATGGGCGTATCGGCCATTTGCTGACGAACCGTCTTGGTATCATCGGTGCCGGTGGCTTTGATCGCTTCAAGGTAGTGGCGCGTGCTGGAGTAGAGGCCTGCGTGCACCATGGTGGGCATGCTGCCGGTTCGCTCACGGAAGCGCTCTGCCCAAGCGCGGGTTTCATCGTTTAAGTCGTAGTACCATGCTTTGGTGAACTGCAGGCCCTGGGCGTTCTCCAGCCCTATGCTGCGCACATCGGTACTAAACAGCACCATCCCAGCCAAAATCTGCCCCGCCTGGGTAATGCCGAACTCCCCCGCCGTCTGCACCGCGTTAATCGTATCGCCGCCAGCGTTATTCAGCGCAATCACATCAGCACCGGAGGCTTGGGCCTGGAGCATAAACGAGGAGAAATCACTGCTGGGGAAAGGATGGCGGGCGCTACCCACAATGGTGCCACCATTTTCCGTCACTACTCGTGTGACGTCGGCTTCCAGCGCATGGCCAAAGGAGTAGTCGGCACTCAGTAAGAACCAATTTTTATGCCCCTCATCAGTAATAGCTTTTGCGGTACCGTTGGACATCGCCCAGGTGTCGTAAACCCAGTGAATATGGTTGGGAGAGCAGTGTTCATTGGTAATAGACGACGATACAGCGCCATTGACCAGGCCAAGTTTATTCGCCTCTTCCAACAGACCAACCGCCGCTAGAGTGACAGAAGATGCCACGAGCCCGGTAACCATGTCGACGTTACGCTCGTCGATCCACTCACGTACAACGCTTGAGCCCACATCAGGGCTGTTGCGGTCATCAGCGCTAAACACCACGATGCTGGCGCCATTAACACTACCGCCCATATCTTCAATCGCCATATTGATGGCGTCTTCACCCAACGGCCCGATAGGGTCGCGGTAAACACCGGACATATCGGCTAAATAGCCAATACGGATTTCATTATCGGAAATACCCTCAGCGGCGACAGTAGTAGGCGCATAAATGGCCAGCAAGACAGCAGCGGCGAGGGTCGAAGAAGCACAGCGGTGAGATAAGTAATGGGGAAGTTGCATTTTTATGTGGCTCTCTTTTGTTGTTATTAACGGCTGCCAATAGCTCAACCAGATGAATTAAGCGCTAGTATCAAGCGCTAGGCTTGACCTCATCTTAGGCGTTACTAAGCCTTTGCTGTTTACCTATCGAGCCAGATTTTTTGCAATTCGTGCCATTCGCTAGCGCTGATCACTACTAATACTCCATTAGTCGATGCCCGCGCATACCGTTACAATGGTGTTTTTTATAATCCGATGGAGAGTGACGTTTGGCTACTGCGTACGCTGATGATTTCCTACCCGAAGCACTACAGTTCCGCCCTAGTGCTCCGTTGGTGGATATCGGCGCGAACTTGACCCACGAAAGCTTCGGGCGTGACCTTGAGGCGGTGATCCAGCGTGCCCAGGCGGCGCAGGTGACCACCATGATTGTTACCGGCACCGACCTTGCCCACGCCGAGCAAGCGGTTGCGCTAGCCAAGCAGTATCCTGGCCTCTACGCCACGGCGGGGGTGCATCCCCATGACGCCTGCCGGTGGGACGAGAACCTCGAGCGCGCCATGGCGGCCCTGCATGCCATGCCGGAAGTGGTCGCTGTAGGCGAGTGTGGTTTGGATTTCAACCGCAACTTCTCGACACCTCCTGAGCAGGAGCGGGCCTTTGAGGCGCAGCTGGCACTGGCAGCGGAGAGCGGCTTGCCGCTGTTTTTGCACGAGCGGGATGCGGGGCAGCGGATGCGCGAAATACTGCATGCCTGGCGAGACGATATCTCTCATGCGGTAGTGCACTGTTTTACTGCCGACCGCGATACGCTGTTTGGTTATCTCGACCTAGACTTGCATATAGGCCTGACCGGTTGGATTTGTGACGAACGGCGCGGTCACCACCTTCGTCCTCTGGTAAGCGATATACCCGTAGAGCGTTTGATGGTAGAAACCGACTGCCCTTATCTATTGCCACGCAACCTACCGGCGAAATTAAAGGGGCGTCGACACGAACCCGCATTGCTGCCGTGGATTGTCCGCGAGATCGCCCAGTGGCAAGGTATTAGCGAAGCTGAGCTGGGAGCGGCAACCACACAGACCGCCCAGCGTTTTTTCCGTCTACCCACGGAATCTTAACAGGAGTATTAGCGTGGTCGATTATCCAGGGTTTATAGCCATAGAGACAGGTGAAGACGATGGCCTTCCGCTAGCCATTGCCTGGTCGCTGCCTGATGGCCGTGTAAAACAGACATTGATTCAACCAGACGATAGCTGGATCAAAGAAGATACCAATGCCATGGGCGCCTACAGTATGGAAGAGCTGGAGAGCCTGGGGGTTAGCCCGCTTGAGGTGATTCGCGAGCTTGAGAACGACCACTTCTCCGCCACGCTCTACACCAGCGACAACGGCGACGACGAAGCGGCGCTGGCGCGGCTGTTTGACACCTACGGCCTGGATCCTTTTGTTGAGCTAGCCCCGGCGTCGGTGCTCTACCCTTCACTTACCCCCGGCGAATGGCACCGCCAGCGGCGCGAAACCTTCAGCGAGCTGGGCTTAGAGCCGATGCGCCCAGAGCATGAGCTGGAAGTGATGCTATCGATGCATCAGCGCCTCACCGAAGAGGATTAAGCCAACAACGCTTCATCCATTGACTCCAAGGTGGCATGCGCCTGGGCCACAGCCTCTGCTAGTGTCAGTTGGTCAGAGTAGAAGCTTTTAAGCGCTACCTGGAAAGCCTTAGCGCGGGCCGTCAAGCCCTCTTCCAAATAGCGCTGGGCGCGTGCCTCTACTTGCGCCGCAAAAGCCTCTATATCCACCTCGATATCGCCGCCTAAATTATCCACGCTCACATGAAACACGCGTCCACAGGCACGGGTGAAGATAGACTCCAGCGCCTGTGGGGCCACCTCAGCCTGCTCGAATGCCCTCTGCTGTTCGGCATTACGACCATCGGGGCAGTACCAGTAGCCGTAATCCTCCAGTTGGCGGCGTTTTTCACCGGCAATACACCAATGGCTGATTTCGTGCAGCGCACTGGCATAATAGCCCCGCGCAAAAATAACCTGATGATAAGGGGTTTCGCTGTTAGCGGGCCTATAGAAGGGCTCATCCCCGCCCCGGATCAATCGGGTTTGATACCGCTCAGCAAAAATTCCGTCAAAAAGCGCGGTAATATCTTCGAGCGTCCATCGATCCTGCGTGTTACTCACATTGACCTCGTTTGTCACTGGTTTGGGGGCATTATACCCACACGATTAATGCAAGCTACTAGCCCCAAAAAGCAGTCGCTCCTGCTAATATAGCGGCCTTTCACAGTAACTTTTCCCTTTTAGGAGCCAACAAGTGGGCGGCTTTACTCAAAACGTTAGATCAGTGTACTGGCCAGAAACCCGAGCCTTAATCTTTTTGGCACTGCCTATTTGTGGTGCTCAGCTGGCTCAGGCAGGGATGAGCGTTGTCGATGTAATGATGACCGGCCGACATAATGCCACGTCCCTTGCCGCCGTATCGGTGGGTTCAAGCCTATGGATGCCGCTCATGCTATTTATGACCGGCACCTTAATGGGGCTGACCCCCATAGTGGCCCATTTGCTAGGAGGACAACGCAATACGGCTATTCGTCCGGCCGTCCATCAAGCGCTTTGGGTCGCGCTACTGCTAGGGGTCGTGGCTGCAGCGCTGCTCTGGTCGGCCGTCATGCCGATATTTGAATTAATGAAGGTGCCCCAGGAGGTGGGCAGAGAGTCTGCTGCCTACCTTTCAGCCGTCGCTTTTGGCATGCCAGGGATCGCCCTTTTTCAGGCGCTTAGAGCATTTTCCGATGGCATGAATCATACCCGCCCGGCGCTATGGATCAGCCTGGTCGGCCTAACGGTGAATATTCCTGCCAACTACCTCTTGATCTATGGCGGCGATGGCTTGGTTGATCTATTGGGTACCTGGATCCCTAGCAGCCTGCAGCAATTGCCTGCCCTAGGGGCATTTGGCTGCGGCATTGCGACAGCGCTCTCTATGTGGACGATGGCACTCGCTATGGCCTGCTACACTCGCCGAGGGCATACTTACAAGAGCGTGGCTATTTGGCAACATCTGACACCTCCTCAGTGGGCAGGAATTCGTGAGCTAGTGGTAGTGGGTGTGCCAATTGGTGTGGCCATTTTTGTTGAAGTGACCTTGTTCACGCTCATTGCGCTCTTCATTGCCAGCTTTGGTGAAGTCACGGTGGGGGCTCACCAAATAGCGCTTAGCTTCACCTCTATTCTGTTTATGCTGCCAATGTCACTGAGTATGGCGCTGACCGTACGAGTGGGTAATACGCTGGGGCAGCAGCGTTTGGCTCTAGCCCGAAAAGTCGCCTGGAATGGTATTGTCATTAGTGTCATCGTTGCAGTTATTAACAGTATCCTGCTATGGGTAAGCGCCGAACCGGTGATCGCACTCTACACTTCCAACAGTGAAACACAGGCGCTAGCGCTCTCGATCATTGCTTTAGCCGTTATTTTTCAACTCTCCGACTCGCTACAGGTCAATTTAGCAGGCGCTTTACGCGGCTATAAAGATACCCGCATCGTGATGGTAATCACGGTTCTCTCTTACTGGATTGTAGGCTTGGGTGGCGGCCACTGGCTGGGCTCCCGTGGAGTGGGTAACTTAGTTGCTCCACTCGGGGTTCATGGCTATTGGATCGGTTTGATTGCGGGCTTAAGCACTGCGGCACTGCTACTCGGCTGGCGTTTACAGCGCATTAGTATTCGGGAGTAGGCATGGCTCAATGGAGAAATCTTTCTCTAGCAATAACGCTAGGCGCCCTACTGGTTGGCTGTGGCGATAACGCCGCCGAACAGCAGTGGCAAAGCTACCATAAGCAGCTCGCCGATGACCTCGCACAAGCAGACATTGAACGAGCAGACCCCATTAATATCGGTGACTTCCCGGAGCGCTCCGACCGGCTCATTGATATTCCCGAAACACGAGATAGCTTACTGAATGTTTACGCACTGCGCGAGTGCCAAATCACTTCGCTAGTCGCTGCCCGTAACAACCAGCGCCGCCTAGCCAACAATGGTTATATGAGCGTTCGCTATGGCAGCGCCTGAGCACCTGCCTAAATAGCGAAGTTCCCGGTCAGTTAAGCGATGAAGATCGAAAGCGCCTAGAACAATTGACTGCAGTTAAAACAGCCCAACTGCCCGCGGTAAGCTGGAATACTATTTTTGATTCCAGCGAGTGGGTCAAAAGCTTTTCACGGGCAAGTCAACCCTTAAGTAACGTCGATGAAAACAGTATCGCAAGCCAGCTCGATGCCATTGAGTACTTACAACAAATGACTGACCACCAGTTTGACCGTAGCTGGCAACAAGACTCTTCAACCCTTGAAAATCATTTAAAAAAACTGCAAGAGCGGCCACTGACCGCTGAAGTGCTCCGCGCCCTACTACTCGCCACCCAACGCTTAACGGAAGCGAATGCATTGTTAGCTCAGCACAGCGATACAAAGCGCTGCTTAACACTCTGGGAGTCATCGTCACTTGAGCGCTTAGCCAGCACAGCCAAGCAGTGGCTAGCAGCAATCAACCGCTTAATTGATGCGCAGCTGGTAGACAAACCACTGGCAATCCAACGCTATCAAACACACTGGCTTTCGCTGAACAATGCCCAAGCGCCCTGGGGCCAGTTTCAGCAAGCACTCACCGAGCACCAAGCGCTGCGAGCGCGCTTTCCACCTTGCTCAAACAATTAAAAATTGCAGAACCCTTAACCTTATGAGCAACATGTGCTATTGGTGAGTAATGAGGCTAGGCGAATAATGGCTTAAGCTAAGCTTCTGCTTCACCAATGTGATGACCACGCAGCATAAGGAGGGACACAATGGGCGCATCCCTGTCACCCCGCTCTGCCCAGGTCATCGACCTGGAAACTGTGCGCCAGCGTCAGCAGGCGCAAAAGTGCCTAGTCCGTTTAGCCCCTGAGCTAGATGGTCTAGAGATGGTGTACCAACTCGCTGCGAGTCCCGACACCTACTATGGCTTGCCTATTTTGGCCTGGGGGTTAAGGGAGGATGGTAGCGTCACCGGTTTGGTGCCGTGGATGGAAACCCTGGCAGCCTGCCATGATCTGAATAGCCAGGAGAACGGCAATTTCGTTGGTTATCGTGATCCTGAAACTGAAGAAATTTTTGATACGCCTCCCGAACATAAATACCACGAGCTTGTTGCGGCAGCTGAGTACTTTGACTATGAAGCGTCTGGCGAAGTCACTCTTATCCAGCAAATCCCCGATACGCTTGGTACTCATGCGTTGTGCATGAATCACCCCAACTCGCCCTGGCATATGAAGCAAGTTTACGGCTGGCGTCTTTATAGTGACGGTAGCCTGGATGCACTCCTTGCCGACGAGAACAAAGCGTCAATGACGCCGATTTTGTTAGGTGATAAGTGCCTCTATAGCGCCCATGCCCGTCACCGAACCGTCTACTTTTTCCAGCGCCATATCGCCAATCGTATATTGGAAGAAGATCCAGCAACGCTTGATGCTTTAGCCATGATGGTAGTGGCGAGTGATTAGCTGGACAGTTTAAGATACGATTGAGAGCGGGGCTTATATCGGTGTTAGTTGATATAGGCCTCGCTTGGATTTTAGCACTCTTTTAAAGCGCGAACTCAATGTGCAGTCTCCAAGAGCCATTTCTAAGAGCTATCTCAAGAGCTATCTCAAGGGCTATTTCTAAAAGCTATGCTAAACGAATAAAGTAGAGGTAGTTGCTCTCGGCTGAGGTGTCCTGCTTAAGCAGCTCGTGCCCTAAAAACTGGCAAAATTTGGGCACATCTCGCGTGGTGGCAGGATCGGTAGCGATCACCTTCAGTACTTGGCCTGTCGCCATGTCGCGGACTTTGTTATGCATCAACATAATCGGCTCAGGGCAGTAGAGCCCTGTGGTGTCTAATACCGCGTCAAAGCTGGGTAACGTACCCGTATTATCAGCCATCAATATTCTCGATGTAGGAAACAAAAAGTATGATTAAAGTTATCATCGAACGGCGAATTATGCCCGGTCTTGAAGAAGAATTTGAGCAAGCAGCGCGGGAAGCAATGCGCGTCTCCCTAGGCGTAAGAGGCTTCATCGGTGGTGAAACGCTGGTAGAACTGGGCCATACCGATCGTCGACTGATGATTACCAAATGGCGTGATATGCGCGCTTGGAAAGAGTGGCACTCAAGTGAAGCGCGGGCAATGGCCATGCAGCGTATTTTACCGCTGTTAACCGAAGATGAAACTATCCGTATTTACGAGCCTGGCTATTAAATAGCTTTTGCTCAATCTCTTAACCGCACATGCACCGTTACCTCTTCGCGATCGTGATAGAGGTGACGGCATGAGATGCTGGCATGAACACCTGCTTTCTCCAGCGACTCTTCGAGTGCCGTTAGGCAGCGTGTAACCTCCTCCCAGCGCTTTTTCATGGGCAATTTAAGGTTAAAGATCGTTTCTTTACACCATTTACGAATCAGCCAGCGCTCCACCATAGCTAACACTCGTACCGGCTTATCAACAATATCGCAAACTAGCCAGTCTAATCGCTGTGGTGGCTCCCAGATAAAGCCATCCTCTTTGAGATGATCAATCTGCCCGGTCTTCATCAACTGCGATTCCATTGGGCCATTATCGATGGCATAAACATACATGCCCCGCTGAATCAGTTGCCAAGTCCAGCCGCCCGGGGCAGCACCCAAATCAGCTGCCTGCATATGCGGCGCTAGCCGCACGTCCCACTCTTCACGTGGAATAAACTCATGCCACGCCTCTTCCAACTTTAGCGTTGAACGGCTGGGAGCGCGTGAGGGAAAGCGCAACCGACGAATACCGTTAATTAAATCGCTACGATTGCCTGGGAAACTCATCGCCAGCTGCACTTGATCGCCATCAGTCCAAAAAATATGTAAGCGTCTTGCGCCCGCGCTGCGCCTTAACGCACCACGTTTTTTCAGCATACTTTCCAACGGCTTCGTTAGCGCCTTAATCAGACCGGCCAGCGCTTTACCATCGTTGGTATCCGGCGTTTCATGCCAAATCTCTTCAAAGCTCCAGCGGCTGGCTTTGACCTGTTCCAAGATAGCAGTAAGACGATCATCGCGAGAAAGAGTAAGCGCAGGCAGCGCAGCCAGGCTTTGGCGCGCGAAAATAAGCTTTTTAAATGCGGCTTGACGGTGTAATTCATTCACCGCTTCGCCATCGGTGCGCGTTAAGCTTACCCAACCCTCGCCATAAGAAGATTCACACCCTACATCGTTTAATGCTGCGTGATGCTGCATTTCTGCTAAGGCATCATTTTCAAACCCAGGACGGCAGTAGACGAGCCACGACGTAGGTACTATTTCACTCACCTTTTTACCTCTATTCCGACCATCACAAACGGTGACGGCTAGCTAATTAATTGGGTCGCATCATAGCATTTATTCAGCACTATTAGTGTGAGTGGTGAGTGGTGAGTGGTGAGTGGTGAGTGGTGAGAGTGTGGCTTTTCTACTCACGATTCACCACTTACGATTTACCAGCCTCATTACGCAAAAAAAATCCCCCAAGGCGTAAGCCCTGGGGGATTTTTGGTATAGGTGCCTGACGATGACCTACTCTCGCATGGGGAGACCCCACACTACCATCGGCGCTAAGCGGTTTCACTTCTGAGTTCGGCAAGGGATCAGGTGGTTCACGCATGCTATGGTCGTCAGGCGTAACTGGCTATGTACATCATGCTGTTTGTGATCGTCTCAATGCCTGCCGCCCTGGTCTTTCACATGGGCCACACGCTGCGTATCCGGCTTTTACATTTACGTTATCACTACGACCAGACCCCTTGGGTGTTATAGGGTCAAGCCTCACGGGCCATTAGTACACGTTAGCTCAACACCTTGCAGCGCTTCCACACCGTGCCTATCAACCAGCTGGTCTCGCTGGGCCCTTCAGGAGG
>NZ_JAUAMC010000012.1 GCF_031010195.1 Halomonas sp. SpR8
GTCGTCAATAAGCTGAACGATAGACCAAGGAAACGGCTGGGATACCGAACCCCAGCTCAAGTGTTCTTAGGGGAATACTCAGGAGCACTAGAAACCGCAGGTGCTGCACTTATTAGTTGAATTCAGGCTCCAAGGAAGAGGAACACTAAAACGCTACAACTTACTGACCACCCCAGACAGTGCCTGACAGGTTAGCAACAGGGACGCCAACGGCATTACCATACTCGGTCCATGATCCATCATAATTGCTCACGTCGTATCCCAGCAGTTTGCTTAAGGCAAACCAGGTGTGGCTGGAACGCTCACCAATACGGCAGTAGGTAATGATAGGTTTATCACCATTAATACCCACGTTGGCGTATACCTGGCGTAACTCTTCAACCGATTTAAAAGTACCGTCTTCAGCGACCGCTTCACCCCAGGGAACATTCACAGCGCCGGGCACATGACCTGCGCGAACCGCAAGCTCCTGAACACCGGGAGGCGCGAAAATTTTACCCGTATATTCATCCGCCGAACGGATATCAACAACGTCAACATCCGCTTCGTTTTTCGCCGCCGCTAATACATCGGGTAAAAAGGCGCGCAGCTCTGAATTGACACTCGCAATGGTAATGTCACCTGCGTCAGGTGTCGGTGCGATAGGTGTTAACGTACGGCCTTCGGCTTCCCATTTATTACGACCACCATCCAGCAGTTTAACGTTGGCGACATCATAAATATCAAATACCCAAGCCCCCCATGCCGAGAACCAGTTATTGGTATCCCCATAAAGAACAATGGTGTCACCTTCAGATACGCCTGCATCCCGAAGTAAGGATTGGAAATTCTCCTGGCTAACGATGTCACGGTTAACCGTATCCACTAAGTCCGTATGCCAGCTAACATTGACAGCGCCGGGTATGTGACCCCGCTCATATACACCAGGATTTACGCTAACCTCAAAAACCACCAAGTCTTCACTTTCGAGATTATTTTCGAGCCACTCGGTGCTGACCAAAAACTCGCTATCAGCAGCACTGGCAGCTGACATAGCTAAGCATGTGCTAATAAACGATGCGCCAATATAGTGTTGAATTTTCATTACCGTCCCCTTTTGTTTAGCCTACCCATGAGATAGTAGTGAAGACTCTCTAAGTTAAATAAATACTTTTAAGCGATATAATTTTCTGAATTAAAGATTTAAAAACTAAAGCAACCGCATAAAAAAGGTAGAGAGGGATTTATCTAATAGTTACTGTTTCAGAGACACTAAACTCACTCAACTGCTCACCACTCACCAACGTCGGCTCCAACTGCGTCATAATTCCCAAGTCTCCAGACCGATCAAGCTTTGGCCACCACACTTTTAAGCCTGTGCGCCTCGCATCCTTGCTCCACTCCGTTAAGCGGGGGAAGTGTTCGCGACTTTTGCGCGCTAGCGGCAAAGCATCAGGTGGTGGTGTTACCCAGCGTATACCGTTCTGCTTCAAGCGCTGCCACTCCTGCGTCGTGGTGCCAAGCGGCACGGCTTGCGCCAATAGCGGATAGCCACGTTGGTGAAAGCTATGGGCAGCGGCCTGAGCATGCTCTTCTTCCAGTACCACTGAGCCATCTAGCCGCAAGACCACTTGGCTAGGATGCAGACCCAACTGGGTTAACAGGCTTTCAAAGACACTTCCATGAGAAACCTCGACGGCCTGGATATGGCGCCAGTGCACATCGACAATCAACGGCTTTGCATTGGCCCCATGGAGGGCCAAATGGTTGAGGGCATGAAGAACCCGTAAAAAACGATCTAAAAAAATCACATCTTCCTGGTTCCAGGATAGAAAATAGAGCCAGTCTGATGGATGAGGTACGTCGTGCTGGTCACGTATTTCTACCCCGGCTTCCCAGGCAGCAATATCCAACCGCTCTAATGAGAAAATAGGCTGTTGCGATGGATGCAGCGTCAGATTGGAGAGTTTCCCCCATATCCGCCCATTCTCCCAATGAAACGCCGCATGGTATCGCAGGCTGGCGTTTGGATTAAAAGCATCGAGGTGCTCATTTAAGTAGTGGGTAACTTGCGTTAATGGCATCAGAAAAGCTCCTTTTTAAGCATCAGCGCACCATGCCCCAGCGCTTCACCGTTAGGCGCTCAACGCTGTCAAAAACAGTGTTTTCCACCAGCAAGCCAATCACAATGACGACGACCAGGCCTGCGAAAACGTTATCGGTGTAAAGCTCGTTACGGTTCTGGAAGATGTACCAGCCAAGCCCGCCTTTGCCTGAAGAAGCACCAAACACCAGCTCGGCGGCAATCAGGGTGCGCCAGGCAAACGCCCAACCAATTTTCAACCCCGCCAGCAACGCAGGAAGCGCTGCAGGAATCAAAATAAAGGCCACATAGCGCAGCCCCTTAAGGCCGTAGTTACGACCTGCCATTCGTAGCGTTTCTGACACGCCTTGAAAGCCTGCATGAATATTGATCGCCATGGCCCACAGCACGGAGTGCACCAATACGAAGATCAAGCTGGCCTCGCCCAGGCCGAACCACAGCAGCGCCAGCGGCAACAGGGCAATGGCGGGCAGCGGGCTAAACATGGACGTTAACGTGGTGAGCAAGTCTCGCCCAATACGTGTTGAGACCGCCAAGGTCGTTAACGCCAAGGCGAGTAACGCACCTAAGGCAAAGCCTTTTAGCAGCACGCTCAGCGATGCACTTACCCGTGCCAATAGAACGCCTGACGCCAGCCCATGCCAAAGTGCACTCGCGGTTTCCATAGCACTGGGCAGCATCAGTGGATTGTTCTGTACCCTGGCAACCACCTCCCAGGCGACAACCAACAGCACCAGAATGACGGTTTTACGCACCACGCTTTGATCCCACAGCCGCTGGCCACCACTGCGAGCGACTTTTAGCTCGCGCACATCAACGGGCGGTAGATCAAAGAAGCGATCAACGCGTGGATCAACGGGGCCACGCAGGTCATGTACGCTCATGTGAATCTCCTGATGCCGTCGTGAAACCTGTAGTGGGAATAGCGCTCTGTTTATCCAGCACGTCAACGTGGAACGATTGGCTATCCGGGTATTTGATGCCTGCGCCGGTATTCAGCGCCACTACACGCTCATGAGTGCCGATTTCTCCGAGGGTGCTTAACTCCCGTACGGCAGCGAGAACAGCGGCACCCTCTGGGCATACAAAGGTACCCTCTAGCTGTGCCGCCCGGGTTTGCTCCCAACGAATCGCCGTTTCACTCACGGCAATGGCACGGCCGCCGGTGGCATATAGGGCGTCTAACACCAGAAAATCTCCCAGTGCTTTGGGTACGTTGATACCAAACGCATGGGTATGACTTCGCTCCCAGAATTCGGATACTCGAGCGCCCTCTTGCCACGCCTTCACAATGGGTGCGCAACCATTGGCTTGCACGGCAATTAGCCGCGGCAGCTTGCCAGTTACCCATCCCAGCGTCTGAAGCTCCTGCAAGGCTTTGTAAATACCGATCAGCCCAACGCCGCCACCCGTGGGATACAGGATCACATCCGGCAACTGCCAGCCTAGCTGCTCGGCTAACTCGAGCCCCATGGTCTTCTTACCCTCAATGCGATACGGCTCTTTAAGGGTGGAAGCATCGTAGTGGCCGGTGGCTTTTACCCACTCGGCAACCTGCTTGCCTGAATCACTTATCACCCCATTAACCAGCGTTAGGCTGGCACCGGCCGCAGCGCACTCTTGGCGAGTAATAAAGGGGGCATCTACCGGCATACTAATCGTGGCTTTAATGCCTGCCCGGGCGGCATATAACGACCACGCGGCACCGGCATTGCCATTGGTTGGCATGGCTAGGTGGGTAACACCCAATTCTTTAGCGCGGGATATGCCCACCGCCGCGCCCCGCGCTTTAAATGACCCCGTGGGCAGCAGTCCTTCATCTTTCATGACTAGGTTGTTCAGGCGCATATCTGCACCTAGTGCAGGCAGCTCAATCAGCGGTGTGACCACTTCACCTAGGCTGACGATGGCAGCTGGCGATGTCACTGGCAGTAACTCGTGGTAACGCCACAGGCTCCAGGGGCGCGAGGCGAGATCAGCTTTCGACCATGAATTTTTAAGCGTCTCCAAGTCATAACGCACCAGTAGCGGCGAGCCGCACTGGCATAGCTGCTGAACGCGATTATGTGCATACTCGGCATCGCAGCGCGGGCAATAAAGCCCTTGCACATAGCTGTAACGATGCTCTGCTAATGGAGTCACTTTTTCGTCTACAAGCGGGCTGACTAACGGGCTCATGGTGCCACCTCGTTTTCAAATAGCAGCCGATGAATGGTTTGGGTGCGTGCTTTCGTGGCTTCACTGCCCAAGCTGTGTAGGCTATCGTC
This sequence comes from Halomonas sp. SpR8, assembly GCF_031010195.1. Lineage (GTDB taxonomy): Bacteria > Pseudomonadota > Gammaproteobacteria > Pseudomonadales > Halomonadaceae > Vreelandella. Next base: position 4,351 of record NZ_JAUAMC010000012.1, read on the forward strand.
GGCACAGCCTAACTCGGCGCGTACCCGGCCTGGGTGGGGTGACAAAAGCAGAACGCGGTTGCCAATGATTTGCGCCTCTTCAATGGAGTGGGTGACAAACAGGAGTGTAAAGCCCTCTTGCTGCCACAGCGCCAGCAACTCTTCCTGCATCTTGCGACGGGTGAGCGCATCGAGCGCGGCAAAGGGTTCATCCATCAGCAATACCCGCGGCCGCATGGCCAGAGCACGGGCGATGGCCACACGCTGTTTCATCCCACCGGAAAGCGTGTGTGGATAGGCATTCGCAAAACGCCCCAGGCCAACTTTTTCTAGCGTTTCTAACGCACGCTGCTCGGCCGCTTTGCGCCCCAAGGTACGCGAAGCCAACAGCGGAAACATGACGTTCTGCTTCACGGTTTTCCAGGGGGGCAGTTGATCAAACTCTTGAAACACCACAATGCGGTCGGGCCCTGGGCCATGGATGGTGTGGCCATCCAAACGGATGCTGCCTTCTGCAGGGGTTAGAAAACCCGCGATAGCTTTGAGCAGCGTGGACTTGCCGCAACCGGATGGCCCCAGCAGCACAAACCGATCCCCTTCCTGCACGTTAAAGCTCACCTGCTGGGTCGCTTTCACCACGTGTTGGCGAGTGCGGTATTCAAGGGTAACGTTGTCTACCGCAAGCCTAGGCGTTGATGCGGCAACTGAAGTGTTGGCAGGCGAGTATGCCTCGCGATCCAGCGGTGCCTCACCCATTGGATGGCGCTTACGAAGTGCAATCGACATTAGCTCCCCTCCCAGGCATGGATATCATCAAAGAAATAGTGCTGCCATGAGGTGGGCTCATTTTGTATCGCGCCGACCTCAAACAGAAACTCTGCTAGCGAGAAAGTGTTGTGCGGCACCAGCGAGAAGCTCACTTGTTCATCAGTGATGATTGACTCAAGAAAGTTGATCTCCAACTGCGTCCCTGTCACCCGCTTATAAATATTCGCCGCTTCACGTGGGTTTTCTTCGATTACCGTTCTTGCCTCATCTAGTGCATCAAGGAATGCGGCGTAGATTTCAGGATTATCGGCGCGGAACTCCTCGGTGGCATAAAGCACTGTTGGAGAAACAGGGCCGCCGAGAATGTCATAGGAGTCGATGATTTTATGAATACCTTCGTGCTGCAAAGCCTGGTACTGGAAAGGTATCGAGGAAAAGTGCGTATTGATTTCAGTGCCGCCACTGATGAGTGCTGCCGTTGCATCTGGGTGAGGCAGTGCCACCGTATTGCTTTCTAGGCGGTCAAATTGGTCTTGCCCAAAGGTATCCGCCACCGCCTTTTGTAGAAAGCGTGACTGAACGGAGACCCCCACCGCGGGCAGCAATACGATCATCGTCATCAATATCTTCTAACGTCTGAATATCGGGGTTATTGGTGATCAAAAAGTTAGGGAACTCGCCTAGGGAGGCGATGCCCTTCACATTCAAATTGCCATGAGTGCGATCCCAAACCGTTAATAATGGCCCTACGCCTGCTCCAGCAATATCGATGCTATTAGAGAGCAGCGCATCATTAACGGCCGCCCCGCCTGAGAGCTGAAGCCATTCCACATCAATATCCACACCGCGCTCGGCTCCATGCTTTTCTATCAGTTCCTGGTCACGGGCAACGTGGAGCAGTAAATAGGTGATGCCAAACTGTTCGGCGATACGCAGTTGTTCGGCAGCTTGAGCGGGGCTTGCACTGGCCAGCGACACCGCCAGCAGCGTGGCCAAACCAGACGTAGTAATAGAAGTGCTAATAGAAGAACTAATGAGAGTTCGCGTCATGGCGGTGCTCCTGAGCATTAAATGTCAGGCCACCTTATGGCGCTTCGATATGACACAGAAGTGAGTTTTCGAGAAGTCTTTATCAGCGAATAACTGAACTACTTATTCACTACTTGCTGATATCTAAATCATGCAAAGGACGGTCACTTAAGTTATTTGGCTTCATGTAGAGGCTCTTCGATAGTGTGTTCACACTCCACCTAAAAAGAGCAACGCACATGACACAGGTACAACACTCACTAAGCAATCTTCAAGTACGCCCCTTAAGCGGTCATATCGGTGCCGAAATTGAAGGGTTAGATCTCGCCGGCCTAGTTCTCGACAATCGGGATAACGAAGGCTTCGCCACGCTTAAATCATTATTTCTGCAATACCAAGTGGTGATTTTGCGTAATCAAATGCTCACGCGGGATCAACATATTGCACTGGGAAAACGCTTTGGCGACCTGCACGTTCACCCGATGGCGAAAGGCCCTGAGGGCTACCCGGAAATTTTTCCCATTGAGGCAGATGCCAACTCGTCTAATGACCCGAAAGCTATCCGCGGCGGTAAGCGTGCAGTCAACGGTGGTCATTGGCACTCGGATGTCTCCTGCGATGTAGAGCCACCGCTGGGAAGTTTGCTGTACCTACGCGATGTGCCTGAATATGGCGGTGATACCCTGTTCAGCAGCGGTTATGCCGCGTATGAAGCACTTTCCCCCGTATTACAATCGCTGCTTGAAGGCTTAACCGCCGTTCACTCAGGCGAAGCGACTTATCGCCTCCATTACGGTCATCAAGCGGCTAAAGACCGCATTCAATTTGGTTTCAAGAACGGTGCGGATTACCCTGAGGCGGTGCATCCCGTGGTGCGCACTCACCCTGAAACCGGGCGCAAAAGCCTGTTTGTCAATCGCGGTTTTACCCGGGAGATTGTTGAGCTTTCCCACACAGAGAGTCAGACGCTGCTGGAGTTTCTCTATCGCCACCAGGAAACGCCAGAGTTTACCGTGCGCCTAAACTGGACTCCCAACAGCTTGGCTATTTGGGATAACCGCTGCACTCAGCACCGGGCTATTTTCGATTACTCCGGGCAAGCACGGCGGGGTGAGCGTGTCACGGTGAAAGGCGACCGCCCCTACTTCAGTGAAACGACTGATGTCGTTGAGTGGGGATTGGCGGGCTAGCTGAGCATTACCTGCGGCTACCAACTATTGGTAGCCGCAGATTTCTTCAGCAGCAAACGGTGCCTTCACCACCGTTAGCTATTATTTGCATTAATGGTTAGGGAGTTCCTCGTATCATCCAACGTCGAGCTGTGATGACTGATAAGCGGGTGAGCGCCGGAGAGCTTGCGCAGCGCCACGTAGAACACTGGGGTGAGAAACAACCCGAACAGCGTCACGCCGATCATGCCAGCAAACACCGCGGTACCCAGCGCCGCCCTTACCTCTGCACCTGCGCCGGTGGCTACCACCGAAGGCAACACCGCCGCCGTGAAGGCAATCGAAGTCATGATGATTGGCCGCAGCCGTAGTCGGCAGGCTTCCAGGGCCGCGTCCACGACACTCATGCCCTGCAACTCCAACTCCCGGGCGAATTCGACAATCAGGATGGCGTTCTTACACGCCAGGCCAATCAGCACCACCAGCCCCACCTGGACGAAGATGTTGTTGTCTCCACCGCCAAACCAAACGCCGATCAGCGCCGCCAGCATCGACATAGGCACAATCAGAATCACCGCCAACGGTAATGTCCAGCTCTCGTAGAGTGCCGCCAACACCAGGAATACCAGCAGGATCGACAACGGGAAGACCACCAGGGCTGCATTACCTTGGGTGGACTGCTGGTAACTCAAGTCAGTCCACTCCAGCGCCATGCCCTGCGGTAGCACCTCTTCGGCCAGGGCGTTAATAGCATCCATTGCTTGGGCGGAAGAAAGCACGCTGGGGTCAAACTCGCCGGCCAAGTCCGCCGCCGGGTAGCCGTTGTAGCGCAATACCGGGTCCGGGCCGAAGGTTTGCCTGATATCGACCATCGTGCCGATGGGTACCATCTCCCCCTGGTCATTACGGGTACGCAGCCGGGCGATGTCTTCGACGCTCTGTCGATAAGGCGCATCCGCCTGGGCGATCACCTGCCAAGTGCGGCCGAAGCGATTAAAGTCATTGACATAGGTTGAGCCCAGATAGGTCTGCAGGGTGTCGAACAGCTCGGTCAACGGCACGCCCTGGGCTTTGGCCCTGAGCCGATCCACCTCGGCATCCAGTTGCGGCACGTTGGACTGATAGCTGCTGATCGGGAAGCCCATCCCCGGCGTTTGTGCAATCGCGCCCTGGAGCTGGGTAACCGCCTCCTGTAGCGCCCCATAGCCAAGATTGCCGCGGTCCTCGATAAATAGCTGAAACCCGGAACCATTGCCCAGCCCGAGAATCGGCGGTGGCATAAACGAGAATGCAAACCCCTCTTTCAAACCTCCAATACCCTGGTTAATGCGGGCGTTTATCTCTGCGGCGCTGAGGCTACGCTCACCAAAGGCACTCAGGGTGAGAAACGCCACGCCAGTATTGGAGGTGTTGGTGAACTGCAGCGCGTTCAGGCCGGGAAAGGCAATGGCGTGCTCCACGCCTTCGGTGTCCATGGCGATATCCACCACGTCCTGAAGCATCTGGTCAGTTCGCTCCAAAGATGCCCCTTCGGGCAGAATAACGCCGGCAATCAGATAGAGCTTGTCCTGCACCGGAATAAAGCCGGGCGGCACCGCCTTAAACATCACGCCGGTACCCAGCAGCAACAGCGCGTAGACCACAAATACCGCACCACGATGCTTCAGGGAGCGGGCCACGCCTCCCTGGTACTTATGGGAACTGGCGTTAAAAAAGCGATTGAAGGGACGGAAGATCCAGCCGAACAGTTTATCGATCACCCGCGTTAGGCGATCTTTAGGCGCGTCATGGGGCTTGAGCAGCATCGCTGCCAGCGCGGGCGAGAGGGTCAGAGAGTTAATGGTGGAGATCACCGTGGAGATGGCTATCGTCACCGCGAACTGTCGATAGAACTGGCCGGTCACCCCAGACAGGAAAGCCATGGGGATAAACACCGCGCACAGGACTAGGCCTACGGCGATAATAGGGCCGGAGACTTCCCGCATAGCCTGATGAGCGGCGGCCTGGGGCTTTAAGCCCTCCTCGATATTACGCTCGACGTTTTCGACCACCACGATGGCGTCGTCCACCACGATACCGATGGCGAGCACCAGACCAAACAGGGTCAGCGTGTTAATGGAGTAACCAAGCAGGTAGAGCGCGCCAAAGGTGCCGATCACCGAGACCGGTACCGCAAGCAATGGGATGATGGAGGCACGCCAGGTCTGCAGGAACAGCGTGACCACCAACACCACCAGCAGCACGGCTTCCAGTAGAGTGGCTATCACTGACTTTATAGAGTCGTTCACAAAGATCGTGGTGTCGTAAACCGCCTCAAACTCAACGCCTTCTGGGAACTGCTCGGACAACTCATCCATGGTGGCGACCACCTGCTCGCGGATCTCCAGCGCATTGGCCCCCGGAGCCTGGAAAATCCCCACACCCACCGCGTTCTGACCGTCCAACTGCGAGCGCAGCGTATAGTCCCCGGCACCCATTTCCAGCCGGGCCACATCCGCAAGCCTGAGTATCTCGCCGCTGTCGCCGCGGTTCAGGACGATATCGCCAAACTCCTCCACGGTTTCCAGCCGCCCACGGGCGTTGATCAGGGTGAGAAAATCACTATCTGCAATGGGTTCGGCGCCCAACTGCCCAGCGGAGACCTGCACATTCTGTTCCCGCATGGCCCCGACCACATCACTGGCCGTCAGGCCGCGGGCGGCGATTCGATCAGGATCAAGCCACGCCCGCATGGCGTAATCCCCGCCACCGAAGATTTGCGCATCGCCTACCCCTTCGAGCCGGGCCAGACGATCACGAACATTCAGCCGCACGTAGTTGCGCAAATAAAGGGTGTCATATTCACCGCTGGGCGAGGTTAGGTGAACGACCATCAGAAACGTGGGCGACTGCTTCTGAGTGGTGACGCCTTGACGACGCACGGCTTCCGGCAGGCGAGCCTCGGCCTGGCTAACGCGGTTCTGTACACGAACGGCTGCCTGCTCAGCATCGGTACCGGGACGGAAGGTGACGGTCATTTGCAGCACACCATCAGAACCCGCAACAGACTTGAGGTACATCATGTCTTCGACGCCATTGATGGCTTCTTCCAGCGGCGTCGCTACGGTCTCGGCAATCTCCTTCGGGTTGGCGCCAGGGTAAACCGTTCTCACCACCACCGAGGGCGGCACTACATCCGGGTACTCGCTGATCGGCAGGTTGGGAATGGAGATCAGCCCCACCGCCAGAATAATAATCGACAGCACCGCTGCAAAAATCGGTCGGTCTACAAAGAAGCGCGAGAAATTCATGGCGGTTTACTCCTCCCTGGCCGCAATGGCGTGTTGGATATCTGCTGCAGGAGCGGACGCTACGCTTTGCGGGCTCACTTCCATTCCGGGGAAAAACACTTTTTGCACGCCATTGACGATCACTCGATCACCCGCTTGGAGCCCATCGGTAATGACTGTTCGTTCTGCCACCTGCCGCCCTGTGGTTACCTGGCGCTGCTCTGCCAGGTTATTCTCATTGACGACATAGACGTAGCGGCGATCCTGATTGGTCAGCACTGCCTTGCGATCCACCAATAATGCTTGCTCTAAACGAGCGACCGGCATTTCGACCCGAGCAAACTCTCCAGGCCGAATGCGGCCATCCGGGTTAGCCAGCACCGCCCGGAATTGCAGGGTGCCCGTATTAGGGTTTAAGCGATTGTCGATAAAGTCCAGGGTGCCCGTGTACTGCCGCTGCGGGTCGCCGCCCAGTTCAATTGTCAGGCTATTCGTAGCGTCAACGGTCAATAGTGTCTGGCTGGCAAACGCCGCCTGCTCATCTGCCTCAAAGTAAACGTGTACCGGATCAATGCTTACCAGCGTGGTCAGCAGGCTCTGATCGGCATTGGCCAAATTGCCGCGGGTCACCATTGCCCGACCGGCACGGCCACTGACCGGTGCCGTAATGCGGGTGTACTCAAGGTCTAGCTCGGCGGTATCTAACGCCGCTTGGGCGGCATCCACCATGGCACGCGAATTACTCAGGGCCGATTGACGCTGGTCATGAACCTCCTGGGAAATGGCCTGACGCCCCAGCAATACCCGGGCGCGCTCGGCTTCACTGCCTGCCTGAGCCTGCTGGCTCCTGGCCTGGGCAAGATCCGCCTGGGCGGCGCTAACACGGGCCTGGTAAGGACGCGGATCGATTAGAAACAGCAAATCTCCCTGTTCGACCAGTTCGCCCTCTTCAAACGCCACTTCCTGAATATAACCGCTAACCCGGGCTCTTAGCTCTACCGTTTCAGCTGCTTCCACCCGCCCGGTAAACGATTCGCTCAACACCATCGGTTGAGCCACCACTTCCACTACGTCAACCTCCGGTGGCGGGGGCGCAGTCGCTGCCGCCTCCTCACTTTTAGCTTCGCACCCGGTCAATAAGACCATTATTAGCAGGAACGGGATCACCGCCCGACTGTTTGCAAAGCGGGTTCTTCGAGAAAAACTTCCCATGATGACTTGCTCCCCTGGCTACCGGCATCCGGTAGCGGCGTTCGTTATATAGATGGGTGTCGCGTTGCAGTTATGTAGTCGGTTAAGCAGCGCCAGATTCGACCAGAGACCAAGCACCAACTGGATATCAGCTAACATAGGTGAAGGGAGAGCGTGGGAGGTATCAGGTTCCTGCGGGAAGATTGCCTAATTCTGTCGCGACGGGTGAAAGCATCAAAAAGGTGAGCAAGTCGCTATAACGATCTATTTCAGTGCATAGCCATAATGACAACGTGATGACACCCAGTGCGAATTGTCGGTTTCTACGGGGTACTTGCCTGATTCTGCAAAACCAACCGAAAAGCCTTCGATTCCTCAAGCGAGGGCCTATACTGCAAGCTGTTAAGGAGGAGAGCCCGTGACCGTTATCGCACCTGATCAGATCACTCATTTCAGCGACAGCCTGCCGCAGCAATTGAGCCAAGTCGCCCGCCGTTGGTCGCCCCTGGAAGCACTTCAGGACACGGCGATTGCCGAGGTTCAACTGGTGCGCACTGACGCCCCCACCAGTTTTCACTGCGCCGTCTATGAACCGTGCCTGTGCTTTGTCATTCAGGGCAGCAAGACCGTGCTGCTAGGTGATAAGGAGATTGTCTACACCGGCCCAAGCTACATGGCGAGCGCTGTTCACCTTCCGGTGGTAGGCAGGGTTGACCATGCCACTCCGGAAAAACCCTTCCTAGCGGTAAAGGTCTCGGTGAATCCTCAAGAGGTCGCGGGGCTGATACTGGAACTGGGCGACAAGGCGCCACCCGCCGGGAATGATGCTATCTGCCCAGAGATGGACTGCGGCTTAAAATCGGCCCCCATGGATGCACGTATGCAGGCCGCGCTCTATCGCCTGTTAAGCCTGCTCGACTCCCCGGAAGATATCAAAGTGCTATCCCCCCTGGCCCGACGGGAACTCATCTATCGAGCTCTGATGGGCGAAATGGGACCTCACATGCGCCGCTTTGCTGCCTCGGACTCCCAGGCCAATCGGATTGCTCAGGTCATCTATGCCTTGAAAGAGCGCTATGCCCAGCCGCTAAAGATCCGTGAGCTGGCAGCAGCCGTCAATATGAGTGAATCGACGCTTTATCACAGCTTCCGCCAAGTCACGCGAATGTCGCCCCTTCAATACCAGAAAAAGTTGCGACTCCACGAGGCTCGGCGGCTAATGCTGGCCGAAGGCTTAGAGGCAGCTACCGCCAGCTACCGAGTGGGTTATGAAAGCCCCTCCCACTTTAGCCGGGAATACAGCCGCATGTTCGGCGCGCCGCCCCGTGCTGATGTCAGCCAGTTACGCGGCTTCGCGACAGCGGCTAAGACCGCCTAGCGATTAGGGTGAGAGGCTTTTATTTGTTCGGCGCGCTGATGCGTCTAGTAAGCTTAAGCCAATTAGGCACCTGTTTTATTAGCCGTGCCGTAAAAACACATTTGGTTGGAACCGGCTTTTTTAGCGGCATACATAGCCTGATCAGCGGCTTCTAGCAGCGCATCTGTGGTGGTGGCAACCTCGGGATAGAACGAGACCCCAATGCTGACAGAGATAGCAACACGCTGTTTACCAATGCTAAAAGGCATCGCCAGGGCATCAATAATCGCCTGAGCAACTATTTCCACATCCTCTTGCTGTTCAACGCCAGGAAGAATTACGGTAAATTCATCACCTCCCAAACGGGCCACCGTATCGCTGGCGCGAACACAATTAGCCAAGCGCTCTGCTACATCAGAGAGAATGCGATCTCCCGCTTCATGACCGAACGAATCATTAACGTCTTTAAAGCCATCAAGATCCATAAAAAGCAGCGCCAAAGGTCGACTACGGCGCTTTGCATGTTTGACCTCCTGCTCCAGCCGATCCAGGAACAAACGCCGGTTCGGTAGCCCGGTCAGATGGTCATAGTGAGCGTTATTCCATACTCTCTGTTCGGCTAACGCTTGTTCGGTAATATCGCGGGAAATGCAGACTGTCGCTTCACTGTTTTGCTGTTCATCTAGCACAGGCGCAAGCAGATACTCGAATTTTTCGCCCTGGCCAGAAGCAAAGGTGTGGGCAAACTTGCCACGATAGGTGGACTGATCCGCCATGACCTTATCCAAGTTGTGCTGTAACTCTGAAGCGAACGAAAAACCAAGGTCGAACGTCGACTTGCCAATAATCGACTCAGGCTTCATAGCAAACAGCTCAGCGGTGGCCTTATTGGCATAGATAAACCGACCTTCGAGATCAAGCACATATATGGGGTCGGGCGATGCACTTAAAATGGCGCCAAACAGGCGGGTTTCCATCTCTTTTTCGGTCGCATACTGCTCTAGCGATTCGGCGACGGCCTGATCTATCGCTTCGTGGAACCGGGTGAGATCTTCAATCTGTTCGCCAGCAAGCGCTGGAAATGTTCTCGTCCAATGGGACACTACGCTGGCACGCAACGCCCTAAATTCGGAAACCGTCTCAATAACGCTGAAACCACTGTGCTGCCGGTCTTCTCCGTGTACCTCTGCCCAGGACTCTTCTTCACCCTCTGGGGCGAGCCCTTTTGACTTGGCATCTTGATCAGGGTCACTCTGGAATGAATCAATATCGGTGGCAATCTCCAGCAGCATCTGCTTGGCATGATCGCGCAGCCCCGCTTTGTCCATGTGTTTAGCATGAAAAAGGGTTTTGGCGAACTCTTCCCAATCCCGAAGGATCGGTTCAATTTCAGCCCGAATAAACGCCGCTAATCGCATATCAAACTCTTCTTATTTAGCTCACATTAATAATGGCTGAAAGAATCAAATGAAAGCCATCCTCAGCGTACGGGCACTTTAACACGAGTTCTGGATGTTGAAATGTGGATTCTGCCCTGCTGCTGGCATCAACCTACTGACGCACAACGACTGTTAAACATATAAACAATTAACGTTAGTTTTAAAAAAGGATTAACCAAGCAAATAAACAATAGATAAATAATAAGCAACACCCAACTTTAAACACTCAGAAAAAGAGCAACAGTTTGAAAACCCCAACAAAATCAGCTTCCACACACATTGTTAGCCAAGGCTATATTACTTCGCAATCACAAACTTTATTTTTATAACAGCCGCTTGTTCATCCAATAAAACATGGTAGGATTCACCGCTATTGAATACCCGACTTTTATACTCAAGCATAGTGATTATCACCATGCCAACGGGTTTGTATACGCGGTACTTTTACAGCGAGAAACTCAACTCCCATGACACCCATCGCCCTCATATTCCTGGCTGTTTCTATGTCAGCGGATGCTTTCGCCGCCTCGATTACCAAAGGCGCTGAGCTACAAAAACCCCGGTTTCGACATGCTATCGGCATTGGTTTAGTGTTTGGTGTCATCGAAGCGATTACTCCGGTACTTGGTTGGGCTGCCGGAAAGGCATCGCAACAGTACGTGCAAGCCTGGGATCACTGGGTGGCCTTTACCCTGCTTTCCATTATTGGCCTGCATATGATCTATGCCGCGCTTAAAAAAGAACAAAAGATAGAGCACCGCAAGCAAACGATTTGGCTATTAATCTTAACAGCCACCGCCACCAGCATTGATGCCATGGCCGTCGGCGCCAGCCTTGCGTTTATCGATGCCGATATTATTGCTACCAGTTTAGCCATCGGTTTAGCCACTACCGTCATGGCCTCCATCGGTACGCTGCTAGGCAACAAGTTGGGCAAGTTTGTCGGCCACTGGGCAGAGTTAATCGGTGGCGTTGTGCTGATCGGCATTGGATTAGCGGTACTGGCCGAGCATACGGCGTTCTTTTAAAGCAAAGCGTTTATTAAAACGAAATTTTGCTAAATCTCTGCAGGCCTTACATCAAGCTCCAAAATGCCTCGACCAATGGGTTTTTTAGGTTTCTGTTTAAAGCAAACAAACCAATGTCGTAAGGCTCCAGCTCAGGGGTTACGTCGAGCACGCGAATACGCTCCACCAAGGGGCTATTGTCGAGGACAATTTTTGGCACCACCCCGATCCCAAAACCCAAGCTCACCATACTCACAATCGCTTCATTCCCGGTGACCTGCGCATAAATGCGCGGAGCAATGTCCTGCTGGCGAAACCACTCGTCCACGCGGGTTCGAGAGACACCACTTTCCGATAGAATCATTGGAATATTCGCCCACTCTTCCGGTGTGGTTGGGGTATTGGTGGGCACATTCGGCACTTGCTGCTCAAGCGGCGCTATAAACAGCAAAGGCGATGTCGCAATGGGTTTAAATGCCAAGCCTCGGGGCAAATTTGCAGGCTGTGCAGCAATGCTAAGGTCTTCTTTACCATCGAGTACATGGGCAATCGCGTGTTCTGGATCACCGGTGCGCAGCTTAATTTCAATCGCCGGATAGGCAATCCGAAAACGGCGCAGTAGCTCGTACAAAAAACTGTAGCTGGCGGTAACTGAACCATAAAGGCTGATTTCACCGCTTAACTGATCAGAGTTGTCCGTTAATTCATGACGAATCACGTTCCACTGGTTGGTGGTCTCGCGCGCGTAGTCGAGAAATTTCTGCCCTTCCTTGGTCAACATAACGGTACGGTTGTCGCGATTAAACAGCGAGACACCCAGCTCGTCTTCCAAATGACGAATGTTGCGCGACAAAGCAGAAATGCTGATATAGCACTCATCGCTTGCGCGACCGAAATGGAGCGTTTCTGCCAAGGCGAGGAACTGTCTTAAAATTTTAAAATTCATAGATCGCATCATAACGGAGTTTTTCAAAAATCGGGACGCGTTATTGCAAATATATCAATTTAAGAAATAGTCATACCTGTATATAGTGGCCTCACCTACATGGCGCGGGATCTCATATCTAGCGGCTATGTCACTCTTTATGAATGTCGGTGTGCTTCACACCGATATGGTGATCACAAAATATTAGGATGGTAACAATGGCTAACTACTTCAATACGCTGCCACTGCGTGAGCAACTGGCTCAACTCGCAAAATGTCGTTTCATGTACAGCTCTGAATTTGCCGACGGCGTCGAAGCGCTTAAAGGCAAAAAAATGGTGGTCATCGGTTGTGGCGCCCAAGGCCTCAACCAAGGTTTGAACCTACGCGACAGCGGCCTAGACGTCTCTTACGCATTGCGCCCTGAAGCCATTGAGCAAAAGCGTCAGTCTTGGAAAAACGCCAGTGAAAACGGTTTTGTTGTCGGTACTTACGAAGAGTTGATCCCCACGGCCGACGTCGTTTTGAACCTGACGCCCGATAAACAGCACACCTCGGTTGTAAAGGCGGTTATGCCGCTGATGAAAGAAGGCGCCTGCCTCTCTTACTCTCACGGTTTCAACATCGTCGAAGAAGGCATGAAAGTTCGTGAAGACCTGACCGTCATCATGGTGGCACCTAAGTGCCCAGGCTCTGAAGTTCGCGCTGAATACGTACGTGGTTTCGGCGTTCCTACCTTGATCGCTGTTCACGAAGCCAATGACCCTAAAGGCGAAGGCCTTGCCCTGGCAAAAGCCTACGCGGTGGGCACCGGCGGCCACAAAGCCGGCGTGTTGATGTCATCGTTCATCGCGGAAGTTAAATCCGACCTGATGGGTGAACAAACGATTCTTTGCGGCATGCTGCAAACCGGTTCGATCCTGTGCTTCGACAAAATGATCGAAGAAGGTATTGATCCTGGCTACGCCTCCAAGCTGATCCAGTACGGCTGGGAAAACGTCACTGAAGCATTGAAATACGGCGGCGTGACCAACATGCTGGATCGTCTTTCTAACCCAGCGAAGATCAAAGCCTTTGATCTTGCTGAAGAGTTAAAAGAGATCATGCGTCCGCTGTACAACAAGCACCAAGACGACATCATGAGCGGCCACTTCTCTAAAACAATGATGGAAGACTGGGCGAACGATGACGCTAATCTTCTAAAATGGCGTGCGGAAACAGCTGAAACCAACTTCGAGAAAACCCCGGCTGGCGACGTAGAAATTACGGAACAGGAATACTTCGATAACGGCATCTTAATGGTGGCGATGGTTAAGGCGGGCGTTGAGCTTGCGTTCGAAACCATGACGGCGGCGGGCATTATCGCCGAGTCTGCTTACTACGAGTCTCTCCACGAAACACCGCTGATCGCCAACACCATCGCGCGTAAGAAATTGTATGAGATGAACGCGACTATCTCTGACACAGCGGAATACGGTTGCTACCTCTACAACCACGCCTGTGTGCCGCTGTTAGCTGACTTTATGAAAGGCATCAAATCCGATGTTATCGGTAAAGGCCTGGATTTAGACGACAGCGGCGTTGATAACGCGCGTTTGATCGAAGTTAACGATGCGCTGCGCGCTCACCCGGTTGAAGCTGTAGGCGCGGTTCTTCGTGGCCACATGGCTGACATGAAAAGAATCATTTAATCGGCTGGTTAACCGGTTGATTAAAGAATAGCCAATGAAGGGCAACGAAAAAGCCGGGATATCGTCACGATAGTCTCGGCTTTTTCGTCTCTTTTTTTATTCAAGCCTGATTTATTCAAGCCTCATTTTTCTAGGACCGTAAGGAATATATCGATGGAGCCTTCAACCCGCTTAGAGCGTATTCAGCTAAACAAAGCGACGATCAGTTTTGATGATCGCTTCACCCTAAGCGAGATTGAATGGACTATCGAACCCCACCAGCATTGGGTCATTACCGGCACCAATGGCTCAGGCAAATCGGCCCTGGCAGCCGCGCTTGCAGGCGTTGGCAAAATTGAAGCGGGCAGTGTTCAAGGGCTGCCCAAAAACGTTGGGTTGGTCTCTTTCGAAGCGCAGGCCGAGCTAATCGCCAAGGAGCTGAAAAAAGACGATGCCGATATCATGGATGTCATTTCACTCGGCACACCCGTTAGTGAAATGATTTTCGAGCAGTGCCAAGACCCTGAACTCGCCAGCGAGCTGGTCGAAAAGTTCGGGCTGACAAAACTCCTCGACCGTGCTTTTCGCAAACTCTCCACCGGCGAAACCCGCAAAGTGATGTTGATTCGCGCTTTGTCGAGCAAGCCGGACTTGCTGATTTTAGACGAGCCGTTTGATGGTTTGGACGTCGACACCCTCGCCATGCTGCAAGCCCATCTTGCCTCCATCATCGACACCGTGCCCATGGTGATGGTGCTGAATCGCTTCGATGAAATGCCAGACTTCATCACGCATGTTGCCTATTTAGATAAAGAGCGTGGGGATGAAGACCGTTCGGACAACAATAGAAGGGATAAGAAGCGTGGCGATAGAGGACGCTTAACACTCACGGTTGATCGCCAGGACAACGCCGCCTTCAATGAGCTCTACCAATTACTGCATTTGAAAACCACCAACCTAAGCGTGCCCGAGACCGATCCAGCCAACCAACTACCCGCTCTCGACCCCAGCCAGCCGTTAGTGAAGCTCAAGCAAGCAACTATCCAATACGGCGATACGGTGATTGTCGATAAACTCGATTGGACAATTGAACAGGGCCAACACTGGCAGCTAAGTGGCCCTAACGGTAGTGGCAAAACCTGCGTGTTGTCGTTGATCACCGGCGATCATCCGCAGTGCTACACCAACGATATTTTCGTGTTTGGCTTCCAGCGCGGTAACGGCGAAAGCATCTGGCAGATCAAGCAGTTTATTGGCTATGTCTCCACCGGCCTGCAATGGGAGTACCGGGTTAGCACCAGCTGCAAAAACGTGATCATTTCCGGCTTCTATGACAGCATCGGTATGTACACAAAATCCACCGATCACCAAAAGCGAATTGCCGACCAATGGCTCGAACTGTTGCGCATGAAAGATCGCGCCGACCAGCCTTTTAACAAGCTCTCCTACGGCGACCAGCGTTTGCTACTCATCGCCCGAGCCATGGTTAAACACCCGCCGCTGTTGATCCTAGACGAACCCTGCCTTGGCCTTGACGACATTAACCGCCAGCTCGTTCTCGCCCTTATCGAAAAAATCTGCCAAGGCTCAGAGACGACGGTTTTGTACGTTAACCACCACGCCGAAGACAAGATAGAAGGCATAGAGCACTATTTGGCGCTGGAGAAGAATCATTAATTTTGCAAATAGTTAAAACAGCACCGACAGTGAAAATGGTCAGACAGCTAGCCTTTTTTGTCTATCGTTACCTCCATGGATTTGCTATCGCCAGCAAACCATTTCTGAACATACAGCGTGCCCACGATAGGTGCCACTCCTTCTAAGCCAATACTGGGGGCGACGCCGATCATGGGCAATAGCGAGAACCTATAAAACATTTAGTTTTTCACGATGTGGCGTAATTTATCCGGGTTGCGGACAACATAGAGCGCCTGAATACGACTATCCGCGATATCCAGCATCATGATCTGAGGCAGTCCATCTTGTTCGATCGTTAACCACCCAGGCAACCCATTGGCGATCACAGGATTGACCCAGCAAGGGCTGGATGAAGCCGACTTGCGGGCCAAACCTGCAAAGAACCGGCTTATTTTCTCTGCACCAATAATGAGCCTTCTCGCAGCCACTCTCTTACCACCACCATCGGTATGCAGCGTCGCGTTTTCACTCAACAACACCTTCAATTCAGTAACATCGCCACTGCGTGCGGCTTCAAAGAAGCGTTGGGTCAGTTGACTGTGCTCACCAGTTGCTACCTGATAACGTGGTCGTGCAGCGTGTAACTTTTTCCGAGCCCGGCTGGCAAGTTGCCGACAGCTTGTTTCACTGCGTTCCAAGCTGACGGCTACCTGTTTAAAATCCAGTCCAAATACATCGTGCAGTAGGAACGTAGCCCGCTCCAGAGGCGATAGCCGCTCCAACGCCAACATCAAAGCGAAAGAAACATCGCTGGCCAACGCCTCTGGGTCTTCTGGGGCATCCAGCGTTTCCACCAGCGGTTCAGGCAACCAGGGCCCCACATAAACCTCTCGTTGCCGCTGAGCCCCCCTAAGGTGATCAAGACAAAGCCGACTAATGATGGTCGTCAAGTAGGCGCGCACATCGTTCACCGAAAGGTGGTCAACAGCGTGCCAACGCAAGTAGGCATCCTGCACCACATCTTCCGCTTCACTCACCGACCCCAGCATTCGATAGGCGATACCGGTCAAATAACGGCGCCAGTGATTAAACTGGCGCGCAGGCTGTTCCGTCATAGTGACTGTCTCCCGCTAGTCAAGAACGGCGGTCGCGTCCACTTCAAACAACATGCCGTCCAGCGCTAACCGCGGTACCGGAATAAGCGTTTGCGCAGGCAGCGCATCACCAAAGGTTTCCCTCACATGGCGGGTCATCACCTCCAACATGGAAGGATCATAATTAACTACATAGGTGTTAATACGGGTGACCTGCTGCGGGCTCGCATTCAGATCATCCAGCACAATTCGCAGGTTACGATAGGCTTGGGCAACTTGATCCGCAAATGACTCTGGCAGTATTCCCTGAGCATTTTCTCCTCCCTGACCGGCAATGTAGGCGACCCGGTTGCCGCCGCTGGCAACCACCGCATGGCTATATCCGTTAGGAGCAGGATCATAAAGTTCCGTGGGGTTGACGATAGCCGTTGTTACCCCGCCGGCGTAAGCAGTGTTCAGCATCATACTCATAGCGATAACTCCAAATTTAAAATGTTTGAGGCAACAGGAATACATGAAACAAACTCCTGAACTCTGATCAGCGGGCGATTTTCGCCTCATTCGGATGAACCGAACGAAATCCCACACTAATGCGGTTCCAGACATTAATCGCCCCAATCAGTAATGTGAGGTCAACGAATTCTTTCTCGGTAAAATGCGCGAGGCCCTGCTCGTAAGCCCTCGTTGGAGCGCCCGTGTCAGGCAGCCTTGTTAACGTTTCGGTCCAGGCCAACGCCGCCCTCTCACGTGGTGTATAAAGAGTTGACTCTCGCCATGCAGACAACAGGTAGAACCGTTCCTCGCTCTCCCCCGCGGCACGGGCATCACTGGTATGCATATGCAGGCAATAGGCGCAGCCGTTGATCTGAGAGGCGCGTGTTTTAACCAGCATAGCCAGGCTAAACTCCAACCCACAATGACGAACGTACTCCTCTAGCTTAGTCATCGCGGCAATACCTTCGGGAGAGGCTTTATAGGCATTCAGGCGTGTTTCCATTATCTTGCTCCTCTGTGCTAAATGGAGTGAAAAGATATCCATTACTAGTCCTACAGAGGTAGACGAAACAGCCTTAGCGTTTGTGACATGGCGGGGAATAATTTAAAAAATATTAGCCGCCCAGGTGGCCCAATCCAGTAGCACACTTACAACACTCTGCAGGCGGAAAGGGCCCTATCAGATCGTCCACAAACATGGACTTTAAGTTTATAAATTGCATCTCGCCGTAGCTTTGTACACCTCTATAAACTGCTCTCTTGCTCGAACGGGACTTCCCCTACATCACCAATGCGAGAGAAACCATGAACAAGATTTCCATTATAGGACTCGGCGCCATGGGCACCGCAGTTGCGAACGCCTTCCTGAAAAAAGACCTGACCGTAACGGTTTGGAATCGCTCACCGCACAAAGCGCAGTCACTGATAGCCAGAGGCGCGCACCACGCCATACACATCGACGAGGCGCTGGGAGCTAGTTCACTACTACTTATTTCAGTGCTGGACTACTCCGCCGTGCAAGACATTTTTCACCTTGTGACCGACGGGCACTTGGACGGCAAGACAGTGGTCAACCTCACCAACGGCACTCCCGAGGAGGCGCGGAAAATGGCTGCGTGGGTAAACGCCCAAGGCGCAGCCTATATCGATGGCGGCATTATGGTGACGCCAGAGCTGATTGGCCAACCCAACGCTTTTGTCCTGTACAGCGGTGCTGAAGACTCGTTTCGTGCCGTTGAATCGACGCTGACCATACTGGGCAGCCCAGCCTATGTGGGCGAAGACCCTGCCCTTGCGCCCTTGTATGATTTGAGCCTGCTCAGTGCAATGTTCGGGATGTTTGGAGGCTTTCTGCATGCCGCTGCACTACTGCGCTCTGAGGCAGTTCCCGCCGCGCATGGCACGCCTATGATTATGTCGCTACTCAAGGCCATGATCGAACTCTTTCCCGAGATCGCTCACGAGATTGACACCCGGGAATACCCCACACCCAGTTCGAACAACGCCATGATGGCTACGGCCTTGCGCAACGTGCTGGATGGAAGCCGGGAGCAGGGCGTGCGCGATGACTTGATCGAACCTGTCTGGCAACTGTTTCACCAAGGTGTGCAGAATGGCCAGGCAGCGCGGGATATCTCAGCGTTGGTTCCTCTGCTGTTCATGAGTCATTCGGCAAGCTGATCGCTCAACCGCTGGAAGATCAAGTCCGCCACTACGCGCACCGATGGCAGTTGACCGCGTCGGTACGGCATCAGTAACGTGGAGGCGATCTTACCTGCCGTCCAATCTGGCAATACCCGATGAAGCTGCCCGGCGCCGATTGCTTGCTCACAAAGGCGGCTCGGCAGGCAAGCGATGCCCAATCCGGCCTTGGCGGCTTCCATCAGAGGGATGGTTTCGTTCGCATAGTAGCGGGCCGGCAAAGTGACTCTCTGTATCTCTCCCTCGCGGTTACTCAGCGTCCATCCGGTATCGCCAAGCGTTGGGAATAGCCCTTCAGTACCCTCCAGGTCCGATGGTTGTCGGGCGGGACCCAGCCGTGCCAAGTACCCTGCCGAAGCGACCAACCAAAACGCATCTGTACAAAGCCGACGTTGCACCAGCCCCGAGTCCGGCAGGGGGTTCACGTGATCCCTAATCGCGATATCAACTCCCTCCTGAATGATGTCCACAAAACTATCTGTGATATGCAGCGCAACACGAATTTTCGGATAGGCAACAGCAACGTCTGGTAACAGTGGTGCCAGGAAATGCTGAGCGGTCGGAATAGAGGCGGTCACCCGAACCGTTCCGCTGGGCTCGGCCAGTCGACCAAAGATCACATGCTCAGCCGCCTCCGCCTCAATCAGCATAGCCGAAGCGTGTCGGTAAAGCGCCAGCCCCAGCTCGGTCACGGTAAAACTGCGCGACGTCCGGTGAATCAACCGCACACCAGCCTGCTGCTCAAGCTGCTTTATCCGTTTGCTGAGAGTTGACTTGGGCACATTCAGCTGTCGGCTTGCAGCGGTGAACCCCCCGTGGTTCACCACCTGCACGAACACTTTCAGGTCATTGAGGCTTAACGTACTCATAAGGTCCTTGAATTCAGCGGTATTCGATATACGTATACTCATGAGACGCTAAGCGTAAATGAGCACCGCCATCTCAATGATGGAGGAAATAGTACGTAAGGCCTTTGAGTGGCCTTCAGGGAAATCACACAACGCCCCTATCTCACGTGGTGCTAAAGAAGAGATTTCACCATCACACAGCCTCTGCTTCACGTGCTTCACTCGGCGGGTGTCCAATAATGCGTTTGAACGCGCGACTGAATGAGGCCTCGGAGTCATAGCCAAGCCGGTTAGCGACCACGGCAATGCGCATATTGTCCCGTGCTATCCACTGTCGAGCCTGAAACATCTTTACCCGCGCAACATACTTGGCGGGAGTCACGCCTAACATACGGCTAAACTTCTCGTTAAAGCTTGAGCGCGAAGCCCCCATGACATGTGCCAACTCGGCGACTGACCAATCGCGCTCCGGTTGCGTGTGAATGGCTGCCAACACCTTGCCGAGCTGTGGACAGCGCACGGCTGCAATCCAGCCGCTGGAGTCGTCGCTGCAGGCACACTCAATCCAAGCGCGAATAATACTGGCGGCCAGCACATCGGCCAAACGGGCAAGTATGCCGCAGGCACCGATCCGATCCAGGCTAACCTCTCGCTCCATTGCCTCCAGTAAAGCAGGTACCGATGGGTCGCGTTTAGCCAAATCGCTTGCGCGCATCATGTCAGGCATCATCGCGATCAGTGGATGTAGCGGGTCGAGATTGAAGTGCATGGCACCACAGAAAAGCACATCCGGTTCAATATCGCCCTCTTCTGATTCACTGTTCACCAGATAAATATTCTCAGAGACCGGCCTACGAGCCAATGTAGCCATATCCACTGCTGGCACGTTCTGCGAGCTGGCCATTACGTGGAACCCACCGCGCGGAAA
Organism: Halomonas sp. SpR8; assembly: GCF_031010195.1. Lineage (GTDB taxonomy): Bacteria > Pseudomonadota > Gammaproteobacteria > Pseudomonadales > Halomonadaceae > Vreelandella. The sequence continues at coordinate 24,858 of NZ_JAUAMC010000012.1, forward strand.
GAGCACCGCATCGCCAGGGCTCAGATAAGTCCAGTCGATTGTCTCGGTACGCAACCAGCACCCGCCTTGAGCCACAAAATGAAAATGTGCTGCTGACTGGGCAGAGGTTGTGACAGCCCAAGGGGCGCGCAGCAAGCAGCGACCATACTCCACGCCCTCAAGGCGCAGGCCGAGCAGAATTTCAGTTAATGTGTCGCGCATATTAATGGACTCAATTTGGACAAATAGTCATGACTTAAGGATTTTATATCATAGAAAAGCCAAAATCTTACTTTTACACTGCCGTTCCAACTAACACTTTAGTAGGCCTGCAATGAACAACACTACTTGCTCCGCTAGCCAGTCGTTACTAATAGCAACACCCACTGATGAACCTACCCCAGCCAATTGGATGGGTATTGTCAGCCTCGCGCTGGGGGTTTTTGGTTTGGTGACTGCCGAATTTTTACCGGCCAGCTTGCTGACGGCCATGGCAGCAGATCTCAATATATCCGCTGGCGCCGCAGGCCAGGCGGTCACGGCTACCGCTGCGGTAGCTGCGCTTGCCGCGCTAACACTCCCACTTCTTACCCGCAATTTTGATCGCAGGTTTGTGCTGCTTGGTTTATCGCTACTGCTCGTTGTTTCCAATGCCATGGCAGCAACGGCGAATAGCTTTTTTATTTTAATTATTGCTCGCGTATTGCTGGGAATTGCCTTGGGAGGGTTCTGGTCGATGGCCGCTGCGCTAGCAATGCGCATGGTGCCCGATAACCTGTTTGCCCGCGCCATGTCTATTGTTCTGACGGGTGTGTCTGTCGCTACCGTTTGTGCAGCGCCTCTGGGCGCCTATATTGGTGGTCTCTGGGGGTGGCGCAGTGCGTTTATTGCCGCCGGTTGCCTTAGTCTGGTAACGCTCGTGGCTCAGCTTTTCGCCATTCCCGCCATGCCGCCAAAAGACAACCCAAGTTCGCGCACTCTCTTCCATCTGCTCAAACGCACGCAGGTTCGTGTTGTGCTACTAGCCGTGGTGCTGATGATTTCAGGTCATTTTGCCGGATTTACCTACATACGACCGCTCCTTGAAGAAGTGGCGCAACTATCCGTCAGTGCAATCTCTGCTGTACTGCTCGGCTTTGGTATTGGTGGCTTCTTTGGCAATTTCGCCGGTGCATTTATCGCTGAGCGTAGCGAGCGCAACGCCATTCTATTTGGTGGGGCACTCATTATTGCGATCACCATTACGTTACTGTTCGCGGGTAGTTTGGCCAGCGTTACTGCTGTATCTATCGCACTGTGGGGGTTTGCTTTTGGCGCGTTTCCCATCGGATTTCAAACCTGGATAGTTCGCGCTGCGCCGGATCAGGTTGAAGCGGCAGGAGGCTTGATAGTTGCCGCCTTTCAGGTTGCTATCGCCAGTGGCGCCATAGGCGGTGGTATATTAGTGGATTACCTCGGCGCTTTGGGTGGACCCCTATTAGCTCTGATCACTATCAGTCTGGGAACACTGCTTGTGTTGTCATTTGGGCCACGCTCAAAACGCCCGGCCTGATAGCAAGAAAGCCGGGGGACAGTAATACTTCCCCGGCTTTCCTTTGGACTAGACCACTCAGCAAAAACGTAGTGTCTCAAGCATTATATGCCCCTTGAAATTACCGCTACCTAGCGCTTTAGCGCCTTTCTATATCGCACAAGAAACGCTCCAGAATGGCTCGGCTTTGGGCCAGTTTCGCCGCTTTCTGGTCAGTAAGACGAATTTGTTCATGCAAGACATTGCGCAGTTCGTCACAGGGTTCGAAGACAGGCTCCTCGCCTCTCACACAGGGTAAAAACTGCTGGATAGTCGCAAGGGTCATGCCTGCCGAACCAAGCAGCTTGATCCGCTCGACAGTGCGGACCTCATTCGGAACATAATCACGATACCCACTCGCGCTGCGCTTCGGCTTTAGCAAGCCAGCCTCTTCATAGTAACGCAGCATGCGGATGCTCACGCCGGTACGTTTTGCTAATTCACCTATTTTCATTTCATCCTCTTGACCCTTACAGCACTGTAAGGGTTTAGGGTAGTGACTCCTCACTGCCAGTTCAATCAGGAGTCAATACCATGTCTGCTAACGTCAACAATGTTCAGGCCCATATCAATGGGCAACCAGCCACTCTTTCAGAACTAATCCCCCTCGCCTTTGCCGGGTTTGCGCATTTCACAGCAATGCAGGTACGAGACCGCAAGGTTAAAGGGTTAGACCTTCACTTAGATCGCCTACGAAACGCTTCAATAGACTTTTTTGGCAGAGCGCTTCCCGATGAACAGCTCTTGTCCTACATCAGAACAGCCATTGATGAGGGTCCGAAAGACCAGTCACTGACAGTCACCATCTTTTCCCGTAATGGTGAGTTCACGGCGGCCAGCATGGATGGGGAGCTAGCAGTGCTCATCCGCACGGATGCCCCCTCTCACGGCCCCGTAGGCCCGTTGAGGCTGGGTACAGTGGCACATGAAAGACCGCTGGCCTCCATTAAACATGTTGGCGAATCCGGCAAAACCTTCTATCTACATCAAGCCATACGCCAGGGCTTCGACGATGCAGCCTTTGTAGATAGCCACGGGCACCTAAGCGAAGCAACGATATGGAATCTTGTCTTTTGGGACGGCGAGGCGGTTATCTGGCCACAGGCCGAGATACTACAGGGCACCATGATGAACATCGTCCAGCGTCAACTGGATCGCCTTGAGATTCCCCAGCGTCATGAGGCAATTACCACCGAACGGCTTCGAGAACTGTCCGGTGCGGCGGTGATGAACTCATGGACACCATGGGATCACTGTCACTGCCATTGATTCAACGGCTTTTGCAGAAGCAAAACCGTTCATCAATTTGCTCCATAACGCCTACCAGGCTGAACCCGCTAATTTCTTTTAAGCCCGCTCGTTTATTACTTGTGCAGCGAAAAACCAAACTTTCAGCGCGCCGCCATGGCCATCCCGCGTCACAACGAACCTAGTGGTATTGCCGGTCTCGTTGCTTGGATAGCGGGACCTGAGAGCAGGTCGGTAACAGGCACTCGAGCGCGGTTCAATGTGACATTCTCCAAAAACCCTAGACCACGGCCTCTTGTGACGTACCGCGCAAGGTCGCCAGCGACAAGCCTGCTGCCAGCAGTGAGCACAGTGCTATGGCTGCGGTCAGCATCAGCGGAGTGCCGTCGAACACCACACTGACCACAGCGATGGCGACCGCGCCCAGCATCATTTGCAGGGTGCCGCCCAGGGACGCCGCTGTACCGGCAATGGGGCCGTGTTCCTCCAATGACAACACCATGGACGTGGGAACCACCAGACCAAGAAACGCAAAGGTTGTAATCAGCATTCCCACCAGCAGCGGGAAACTGGTGTATCCCAGCGCCACCAGCGTAAACATCAGGCAGGCCGACACGGCGTAACCGGCCACCGCCCATTTCACCACCGTGATGGAGCCGAAACGGACACCGAGATTGGAGGCAATCTGGCTGGTGGTAAAGAACCCCAGGGCGTTCAGTGCGAAAGCGAGACTGAACTGGAATGCTGTAAGGCTGTAGTAGCCGGTGTAGAGAAATGAGGCGGTGGCCAGAAAGGCAAAGAAACTGGCCATGCCCATACCACCAATCAACGTCAGGCCCATATATCCCGAGTCCCGGAACAACACGCCGAAAGCTTTCATCATGGCGTTGAAGCGAAAAGGTGCGCGGTCTGCCGGGGCCAACGTTTCCTTCAAAGCGAAGCCGGTCAGAAACAGGCCCAACACCGTGGCAATGGCGACTGCCAGAAAGACAGCACGCCAGCCGAAGGGCACGATGATCGAGGTGCCCATCAGGGGTGCCAGCATGGGTGAAACGGCAATCACCAGCATGATGGTGGACATCATGCGAGTCGCCTCGGTGCCGGTGTAGCGGTCACGGATCACCGCGCGCGGAATGGACATGACCGCAGCCGCCCCCATACCTTGCAAAAAGCGCAAAGCAATCAGCCATTCGATGGTGGGCGCGAATGCACAACCAATCGAGGCGACACCGAAGATACCAAGGCCAAAGTAGAGCGGAGGCTTGCGGCCGAACACATCGGAGGCCGGTCCGTAAAAAAGCTGGCAGACACCAAACGCAATAAAGAACGACATCAACGTCCACTGCGCGGCCGACACCGTCGCCCCCAGGTCTTCACTGATGGTCGGCATAGCGGGCAGGTACATATCAATGGCAAAAGGGCCGATCCAGCTCAGCAGGCCGAGCACTAGTGCCATTTTGATCATATCGGCTTTCACTGAATATTCCTTTGTAAATAAGTGCGTTCATCCGAAAGCCGAAATGGCTTCGTCCTATGCCAAGCAGTCGTGTGGGGGAGGTAAATATCGACAACAATTTGCAAAATATTATTCTGAAGGCTGATCGTGATTGCTTGTCACAATTGAACAGCTGCTCTACTAAAACGTCCGGGTCTGGTAATGAATACCGGCCCCTTCTTCACAGTATTGCTTAAGGCTCAGCAGGAATATCGCCCAGTTATAGTTGCAGAAACGGTAGAACTCGGTCACTTCACGCCAATCGGTATGCTTGAGAGTGACAGCCGTTTTGCCTCCTCGTTGTTCTAGCTCGAAACTGACGCTGGTCCCAATCCACTCCGGGTCTGAATCGATACATTGCCAGGTCATCTTATTGTTGGGCACCAGCTCCACGATCGTCATCTTTGTCGGGTGCTCATCCCCAAACCGGAATTCATTGACCGCATCAATTTGGGCAGTGAATGTTAAATCCTGGGTCCACACCTCGGCCAAGCCACGAGCCGTGGTCAACACGTCGTAAACACGTGAAAGAGGGGCATTGACGTATTGAATATGTTCAATGTGTACCATCAGTATCACTCCTTAGCAGAGGGCTGCCGCCTTCCAGCAAGCTTTTGAGGCTAGAAAGAATAACTGGCCAGCCGACGCTAATGCCTTGTAGTACTTTGCTGTTCTCCTCGAATTGATCGTGAACCAGTGTCAGACGCACCTGACCCATATACTCGCTAATTTCAAACGTCACCCGAGACGGTTTTTCAGGTCTCGTCAGATCAACTTTTTCGCCCTCGTATCCTGGCATCTCGTCATCGTTTTCAGGAATGAAGGTATAGGACAAACGGTGCGGCGGGTCTGACTCCAGCACCTCGCCGTGCCAATCCAATGACCCATCGGCCTTGACGTGCTTAACCGTAGCTCCCGCTGTCCACGCCGACGTAATCTGCCGCCCACCCCAGTATTGGCGGGTAAACTCTCCTTCCGTCAACGCTTTCCACAGTTTCTCGGGCGTCGTGTTAATGTAAATAACGTAGGCAAAATCGGGCTTACTCATTGTGATGGTCCTCAAGCTTCTGTTTGAGACTGTCCACCGCCGCAATCCGCTGATGAGTGAACTTACTGACCCAGCGTTGGTGGATCTGCTGAATTGGCTCGGCATTGAGGTAATGCAGCTTTTCTCTCCCCCGCCACGCCGTAACCACCAGCCCCGCTTCTTCCAGCAGCGCCAAGTGTCTGGTAACGCCCTGTCGACTCATGGAGAGTCGTTCGCACAACTCATTGAGTGCCTGCCCATTATTTTCAAACAGGCTATCCAGAAGCTGGCGCCGCGAGGGATCGGCGAGCGCTTTGAAAACAAGATTGAGATTAGTTGTCATAACGACATTATGCAACTAAAGAGTTGCATGTCAAAATTTAGTGCTCACCCTCACCAACTGCCTGTACATGCCGGAGGCTAGCAACCGACAACAACGCAAGCGCCAAAATAGTGATGCCACTGACGATGGCCACAGCATTCATCCCTTGCGTAAACGCTGACTGTGCTTGCTCAAGTATCCCGTCGGGAAGTCGTTCAGCAACGGACGTTGCGGACCACAAGCTTTCTCCAAGGGCACGGGAGACATCGTCTGGCACCTCGTCAGGAATCGCACTGGCAATCTGCACGCGATACGACAGGGTTGCCAGGCTACCGAGAAGTGCTACGCCCAGCGCCACACCTAACTCCTGAACCATCTCAGACATCGACGACGCGGACCCGGCTTTTTCCGGAGGAGCCGCTCCTACCACCAAGTCGGTGCCCAGAGCGGCGATAGTGCCCAACCCCAGGTACACTAATGAAAACCCCATAACGACCTGAAGTACCTGAACAGAGAGCGGGTCTACTTGAGACAGAAAACCACAACCGATGCTTGAAAGCATAAGCGCTACAGCAATGACAAACGCAGGCCGAATACGGCGCGCAAAGATAGGGGCAAGGATACCGGCAAGTACCATCATCAGCGCTGGCGGCCCCATCCACAGCCCAGCAATCAGCGGCGTGTGGCCCGCCACTAGCTGAAGATATTGAGTGACTAGAAGCATCATTCCCGCCACACCCACCAGCCCCAGCAACATTATGACCAGCGCAGCAGTGAAGGTTTTACTGGCAAACAGTTTGAGATCAAGCAAAGGATCAAGAAGCTGCTTTTGTCGACGCACAAAGAGCAGTGTTCCCACGATTCCCAGCGCAAGTGTGGCCAATACCAGTGGCGTCACACCGGCTTTAGAGAACGCCTTTATGGCATAGATACTTGGCAGAATTGCTATCAACAGCAGTAGAACACTCAAAATATCCAGACGGCCTGCATGCGGATTGCGATACTCCGGCAGCAGTAATGGCGCAGTTAATAACAGTACGATGACGATGGGCACGGCAATTAGGAAAGCCGCTCCCCACCAAAAAGGGGCTAACAGCAACCCACCGACCACTGGCCCCAAGGCCATCCCCAGTGCAAACATGGTCGCCCATATCCCAATCGCCAATGCCCGCTGGCGCAGATCAAAAAACATATTGCTAATCAGGGCCAGCGTAGAAGGCATCAGCGTTGCTCCGGCAATACCCAGTGCTGCACGCGCCACAATAAGCCACTCGGCATTAGGCGCATAAGCGGCAAACACTGACGCGACCGCAAACGCAAAGGCCCCTATCATTAGTAGCCGACGTCGGCCAACCCGGTCCCCTAGCGTGCCCATCGTGATCAGAAAACCGGCGATCATGAAGCCGTAGGCGTCCATAATCCACAGCGCCTGAGTACTGCTAGGCTGCAGCTCTACCGCTAAGGCAGGAAGCGCAAGGTAGAGAATAGTTACGTCGAGCCCAAGTAGCATGGTGGGCAGTGCCAGTACCGCAAGCCCCGCCCACTCTTTAATGCCAGCCTTATTACTGGATCGCCCGACTACATCCGTATTACAAGGGGTGTGAACATCACAGCTGAATGACATGTCGCCTCCGACTTCATCATGGAAGCAGGCATTCTCAGACACTCTATATGGGGTTACAATATAGCTAATTATCCTATTACTAGAGGTAATAGCATGGCCAATCATAGGCTTGAGCGAACACAGTGTGATCTCACCGAATTCATGCTGCGGCATCGTCAAAAATTAACGCCTGCTGACGTCGGGCTTCCCACCAGCGGACGAAGGCGCACCCCGGGCTTAAGACGAGAAGAGGTTGCAGCGCTCGCTGGGGTAGGCCTGACGTGGTACACGTGGTTTGAACAGGGCCGTGACATTAAAGTCTCCGAACGCTTCCTGCTCAACCTCTCCCGTGCCCTAAAACTGGATGACGCCGAGTGCTGTCACCTATTTCTATTAGCGCACCGCCGAGCGCCGCCTGCAGAAGCGTATCAAGAGCAGAGCACTTCCCCCAGAATCCAGTCGCTGATGGATGACCTCTCTCGCCCTAGTTACGTGATGAACCTGCGTTGGGATGCTATTGGCTGGAATGCGCGGGCTGATGAATTACTTCAGTTCAGCAGCCGAGAAGCGTCTGAGCGCAATCTATTAAGGATGGTATTTACGGCTCCCGACCTGCGTCGACGACTCCCTAACTGGCAACAGGATGCATCGAATATGCTGGCACAGTTTCGTTGTGACTTAGCTGTCGCCCCTGAAGACCCAGTCATGCAAACGCAAATTGAAGAGCTTTGCCAGTTATCGCCAGACTTCCGGCACTGGTGGGAAGCGTCAAGCATGGAAGGTTACAACCGAGGAATCAGCAGCCTCCTTGATACAGAGGGCGAGCATCATACCTATACCCATGAGACGCTTATCGTTGATGAGCACCGTCACCTCAAGATGGTTGTTTACTTCGACAGCTAATTTCGTGTACTAGCCACTGACGAGCCGGAGACATCGTTACCCGCGCAACATACTGGGCAGGAGTCACTCCTAACATACGGCTAAACTTCTCGTTAAAGCTGGAGTGCCCTCCTTCCGGGCTGCACGTGTAGCTTTTGAAATGCGATGAGTAAAAGTACTGCTAAAAATCCACTTACGCTAATCAGCAACGATACCGCTGACCAACTAAAAGCGCTGACCAATCCTCCTGCAACCACGGGACCAATCAATAGCCCGATATTGTTACCTTGCATGGCAAAGCCAAGTGTGGCACCAACCAGTGAGCTGTGAGGCGCGTAATCCGGGGCACTTTTAAAGATCACCACCGGCACAAACCCGCTAGCAAAGGCAAAAACTACACACAAAGCGTATACCCCCCACTCTAGTGTGGGCGCGCTGAATACGCCGATACCACCTAACACCATAGCGCTAAAACCTGCCGTCAAGAGATAGATGGACGGCACCCCGCGAGTCAAAAGTTGCCCACCGACGATATTACCAACACCACTTAACGCGATGGCAGCGGCACTTAGCAAACTCGCACTCTCATCACTGACCCCAAGGCGCTCTGCTAGCAACGTTGGCAGAAAACTAAAAAGAGCGAAGAAGACGCAAGAGAAGACGACAAATAACCCCCCAAGCACCCAAGGCCCAGGGGCAGTAATAGCTTCTCTTATATCGCCAAGTATCGAGTTATGATTTGCTCTGAAACTCTCCGACGCTGACACTGCCCACCCCAAAAGGGCGGCATAGCCAATTAAGATTCCAGCGTTGAACAGCCAAAAACCCCGCCATGTAAGCCAGCTCATCAGTGGCGCTGATAGAAAGACCACGGTCATTCCGACCGGCATGAAAACTGCCCAAAGCGCCATCGCTCTACCGCGAATACTGGCTGGTGCTGCTGCGGCAATCAGTGTAGGGGCAGCGACAGTGAGCCCGAGAAAACCTAGGCCTTCAAAAACGCGTGTCGCAAGAAGCATTTTAGCATCGCTTGAAAACGCTCCTAGCGCAGAGCCTATCCCCATTACCACTAAGCTACAGAGAGCCATTCGCCTTGCGCCAATGCGATCAACGGCTAAACCGATAGGTGCTCCGGCGACGGCACCGATGACGGCGAACGCAGACATCAACCAAGCAGCCGTACCGAGTCCCAACTGCAATTCCCCTTGCACGGCCTTGAGAGCCATCGATGCCTTACCAACCTGGCAGGCTGAAATGACGCCCGCCCCGATGATCAGTGCGACTACGGGCCACGCCGCAGCCGTTTGCGACGGGTGAGCACCACTCATCAGGAGACGACCTGCGTTCTCTGCTCCCAGCCGCTTGCCAGAGCGGTGGCTATTTCTGCAACGTGTCGGCCTTGAAAGCGTGCTCCGTCAAGTTCATTGGCGCTTGGCTGGCGACTACCTTGCTTATCGTCTTCAGCCAGCGTAGAGGCACCATAGGGCGAGCAGCCGGTAATCTCGTCCATACGCATTTGCCCCTTGAAGGTATAAGGCAAGCCGACGATCACCATACCCAGATGCATCAACACCACCTGCGTAGCGAGAATCGTCGATTCCTGACCGCCATGCTGGCTACCTGTTGAAGTAAAGACACTACCGACTTTGCCCACGAGACGATCCTCAAACCACAGCCCCCCTGCCTGGTCGAGAAAATTCTTTATCTGGCTCGCCATGTTGCCAAAGCGAGTCGGAGTACCAATGATGATGGCATCGAAATCCGCAAGTTCTGCGACTTCAGCAACCGGCGCTCGCTGATCAAGCTTGTAGCCTGAGCGACTGGCGATATTCTCAGGCACCAACTCCGGCACTCGCTTGATAGCAACATTAGCACCCGCTTGCCTAACGCCTTCTGCCACAGCTTCCGCCATTGTCTCGATATGGCCATAACTGGAATAGTAAAGGACAAGTACGTTACTCATGTGTTGTTCTCCTAAGGTGTCTCAAAATGAGGAGGATGCAGTCATGCTCCCTTCGCACTCCTTAGGCAAAACTACACTAGTCAATTAACTAAAAAAATGACAACATTTAGTCTTTAACTATCTACTTAATCGATCATGTTAGATGCCCTGACACTTGACCAAATGCGTGTGCTCATTGCCGTTAGCGAAGCAGGAAGCTTTAGCGGTGGTGCGGAGTGCCTGGGGCGAGCACAATCAGCGGTCAGCTATGCCATTGGCAATCTCGAGTCGCAGCTGGGCGTTACTCTTTTTGACCGCTCGGGCTACCGGCCTGTTTTGACGCCCGAGGGGAGAATGCTGCTGGCGGACGCACGCGCCATTCTTCTTAAAGTTGACACACTTCGTGCTCGTGCACGGGGCTTTGGAGAGGGTGTAGAACTAGGACTGGATATCGCGCTCGATCCACAATTTCCGCTAACTGTTGCCTCGCGGGCCTTAAAAGAGTTACAGAACGCCTACCCACTTGTATCGGTACGCGTGCTGTCTGCTCCGCTGGGTGAGGCCATTCAGCTACTTCAGCAGCATCACTGCACCCTTGCCATCAGCGGAATTGACATCCCCGATCCTCGGATCGAGCGAGAAGCTATTGTGTTTGTCCCACGTGCTGCCGTGGTATCCACAAGCCATCCGTTGGCCAATCGCACAGCCAGCGGGGAGAGCATTACGGCAGCCGAACTCGCTGACTATGTTCAAATCGTTACCGAAGACCCATCCACTCTCACTCGCGGTCGCGAATACGATGTACTGTCACCGGGTACGTGGCGGGTGAGCGATAACTCAATAAAGCACGCGCTAATCTGCGCAGGGATTGGTTGGGGCAATCTGCCGCTATGGCTGATCGAGCGTGATCTACTGGAAGGACGACTCGTCCGAATACCGGCGGCCGAATTCGGCTCTGAGGGCGAAACCGTTGCTCGGATGTGGCTGATGCATCGTACAGACGAACACCTCGGGCCAGCTGCCAAAACGTTAAAGGAGGCCCTAATTCGTCAGTCAATGACGTTAGGTACGGCGTAGAAAGTGGCGATTAATCCGCAACTCAAGAGTGGTCGCTATGCTTTAACCAGCAACGTTATCTGTCCGATGTTGGGAAAAAAGCAGTGCAACCCTATTTGATCTGAGACTTAAGCCAATCGACAAAAGTCTGCATTTTGGCGCTATGCTGCCAGCTTTCGGTTGGGATGTAGTAACACAGCAGAGAATCGACGCTTTGGTACGAAATGGGCTGCAATGCGTTAGCTTTCACAAAGTCAGAAACCAGGGTCTCTGAACAAAACACCAGTCCTTTCCCAGCAATAGCTTCATACACACCATAAAGCTCCTGGTCAAAATACTTTATTTCAAATTCTGGAAGTGACTCTCCATTTTCTATTAACCAGTTTTCCCAAGGTGAGTCCGGCAGTTTATTGTTTTTCCACTTAGTCAGATAGACCGTAGGTGGCTTATCCACTGTGATGGAACGGATAAAAGGAAAGCTCCCATATACGTTAAAACGCTCTTTTTTTAATAAACTTGACTCATCAACCCGGGTTACGTCCCCCAAACGAATAGAGAGGGTATTCACTTTTGATGCCACTACTTCACCCGTTGATACTTCAACATCAACATTTTGATAGATTTTATTGAAGTCATGTAGCAACGGAATTAGCACCAGGGCGGCAAAGGATGAGGTGGTATCAACATTCAGCTTTGAGGCATCTGACTTAATATTATCTAAAGCAGTCTGGATTTTCTGCAAACCGACGGTTGTCGCCTCAGAGAGCTGATGCCCCTCTGAGGTTAAAATCACGCCTCGATTGATTCGGGTAAACAGCCGCACTCCCAACCTATTCTCAAGATTGCTGATGTGATGCGACACATTTGCCGACGTTATCGACAGCTCCTCGGCAGCATCTTTAAAGCTCCCCAGCCGAGCGGCTGCTTCAAACACCTTAATCGCCTGTAGTGAAGCATTCACCGCTAGCCTCCTATTTTTTGGTCTCAGCCTGGCTTCTCAATAGATAAGTTTTTCTCACCTATCGATCCAGTTTATTCATTTGTCGCAGTATTGGCAAAAGGGCAGCATAGCCACTCCACACCGCTACCTGCTGAGGCCATCATGCGCACATTACTTCATATAGACGCTAGCGTACGTAAAGCGACAAACCCAAACCCTGACCACAACTCAATATCAAAACGTATTGCTATGCAGTTTGTTAATAAATGGCAATCTGCTCACAGTACAGATAATTACATTTATCGTGATATTGGCTTGAATCCACCTGCTTTTATTGACCAAGACTGGATAGGTGCCGTTTTCACACCAGATGAGCGAAAAAGCTCTGAGCAACGTGAAAAACTAGCGTTATCCGATCAGCTATTTAGCGAGTTAGCGCAAGCGGATGTCATCTTAATATCTTCACCTATGTACAACTACGGCATGCCTGCCCCTCTTAAAGCGTGGTTCGACCAGGTAATGCGTATAAATAAAACATTTAGTTTTGATTTAGCTCGTGGTGATCATCCTATAGAGCCGCTTTTGTCTGGGAAAACACTTATTTTAGTCTCCTCATGCGGAGAGTTTGGGTTTGGGCCAGGAGGTGAACGTGAGCATATGAATCACCTCGGGCCGCATATTAAGACATTGGGCAGATACTTGGGTATCGAATCATTTCACGAAATTTCTGCGGAATACCAAGAATTTGGAGATGAAAGGCATCAGCAATCAGTTGCAAGTGCGCTTAAAAATGCCGGATTGCTAGCAGCTGATTTAGCTAGCAACGAATAAATATTTAAGCAGTAGCTGGGCAGCACGACACAAGCCAGCGAATCATCGCTCTCCTACTTGGTCGGACGAAGAAGCGTCGCCTTAAACTGAGATGTTATAGCTCGTTGTGTCATAGTTTTTGACCTGGCAATTCATAGCACTCCCATCAAAGGAGGTAGCCCCCTCCTCCAGAGGGGACTGCCTGTCACCATGCATTGTTGTATAGCACATGATCGGCCTTCTCAACCTGATTATAATAGTCCGAGTGGGGCCCTATCTTCAGGTACGGTTTATTGACACCCCGCCATCTACCAACAGCGCAGCCCCAGTTGTAAAGCTGGAGGCATCAGAAGCCAGGTAGAGAGCAGATTGGGCAATTTCTTCAGGCTTTGCCGTCCGCTTCATTGCATGTAGGTTGGCTACGAACGCTAACGCTTCGGGGGTGTTAGCAAACTCCCTGGCTGCAGCGGTATCAGTTCCACCCGGCAATAATGCATTTACCCGAATGTTATGAGGGCCATATTCACAAGCGAGCACTTGCGTCAGCCCGATTAACCCTGCTTTGCTGGCCGCATAAGCCGCCATGCCTGGCATTCCTGCGCTATAGCCGACAAATGTCGAAGTAAAAATTAACGAGCCACCGCCAGCCGACCGCATGACAGGCAACTGATACTTAGCTGCCAGAAAAGCGCTCGTTAAATTGGTTGTGATTACCTGATCCCAATCGGCCAATAACATCTCGGGCACCGGTCCCATTGCGCCTAAAATGCCTGCGTTGTTAAACGCCACGTCCAACTGACCAAACCGCGCTAGTGTCTCATCAACGAGCTGCTTGGCGAAATGCTCATCACCTACATCGCCAGCAACTGCTAACGCTTGGCCACCCTCCTCTTTTATGGCATCCACCAGCGTATCCAGCTCTGACGCTCTTCTGGCCGCTACCACGACACTCGCGCCTTCCTTAGCAAAAAGCCGGGCTGTCGCTCTGCCAATGCCTGCGCTGGCACCAGTAACAATGGCGACTTTATTTTCGAGTGCACTCATCTTTGTGACCTCCATCACTGTTCAGAGATAGGGAGAACTCTCCCCTCAACAGCGAAGATCATAAGAGGTCGTTTACCCAGCGCCGACCCGAAACTTGCTATATTACGCGGTTATACAGATGCTGATTACATCGGAGTCCTGTTACGTCGCAGTGAGCCGTTGCTCATACTGCTCCGGAATAAGTCCACGAAGTCAATAAAAGCTGTCGACTTATATGGGGTCATTACAACGATAATTTTGGCGAGTGTTTAGTCCACTCTACTCTTTGATAGAGATATAATTGCCTGTTGACTTTCTCTTGAGTCTGGCCTTACCTACCCTTCAGGCGTTTCGCCCGCAATGCTGTTGCATAAGCACGATCGGCCCATTCCTTGGCGTGAATTGGATTTTCAAAGATTTCCTCGGGTGCAGCGTAATAAGCCATTTTCACCTTTTTACCCCTCTTCGCGTATTCAAACTGCTCCATTCCTAACTCGATAAAGGAGCCTACCGAATATTCATCCGCTTTGAGGTAAAGAACATCATCGGCGACGATCGCAAACATAAGACCATCGCGATAAACGCCATACCCTCCAAACATGCGCTTAGTTTCTATTTCACCAAAAAGCGCAAATACGTCGCTGAGGTTCGCGACAAATTCGCTGGTAGCTTTCATTATCCTAAAATCCGATTTCAGCCGTGCCGCATAGCGATATTGTATGGAATCTTCAGGCTAGAATGGACTGACATCATTTTAAACGAAAGTCGAGTCAAAATCAGCTCAGTTCAGCAAGCCGAGCTATTACTAGGTCTTTTAATAATTTTTCATCAACCTCCCAGTCACTAGGAATTTGAAATAAATGTTTCTTAACAACGTATCCTTCGTTTTCAAGCCTGGTCTTAAAGTCATCCATCACTTTGGCACTCCAAGGGGCAAGCGCAAGATGGCGTTTCAACGCTGACACACCAAATATGTAATCACTATCTTTACAAATCTGAGGTACATTCCAAGCCAGCTTGCAATCTAATTCAGGAAATTTTTTGAGGATAACGTCAATAACATTCCTAAGGGTATTTCCTTTCTCTGAGTCTAATGAACTCAGGTAATCTTCCACTGAACTAAACTTGCTCGAACTCATATTGACAACCTCTTAACTACATTAATTCCATCAGTCTTTAACCCCAGATTCACCATGGGTTGCTTTCTACGCTCAGCGCTCAAAGCGTCGCGTGCCTGAGTCAGCGCTTTCTCTTTAATGAGCAACTGGTTGAGTGACGCTTCCCAAGTCTCAAGGGAGACAACCTTCAGTAATGGTTGCTTAATAGCCGGCATCTTCAAGCCTCCTATTTTAATGCCATACAATACTATATATACATGCGTAGACGCTGGTAGTTAGCTCAGTATCTCATTCTAAATTAAGCTAACCACCTGCCTTTGATATAACCGATTTGATATAACCGATTTGATATAACAGAGTAGTCAAGCTGCCCAAAAGCGCTATTGCTCAAGCATTTGTTACTGGCACTCCGCAACCCATAAGGCGACTACCGATGGATCAAAATTCCCGGCGCTGGATCGATAGCGCTACCCATCACCACTGGCTGACCCGCGAAGGGCTTGCGTTGTTCGAATTCCATCGCCAGGCGCGTCTGGCCTCAGGAGGTTTCGCAGTGCTCGATGGTGACGGGCGTATTCCCCACGGCGCCAGCGCCGACACCATGCTCACCGCGCGTATGGCCCACAGTTGTGCTTTAGCGGCGCTACAGGGCGTACCGGGCGCTGCCGCTCTGTCCGAACATGCGATTCGTGCGTTGGCAGGTAAGCTGCACGACGAGCAATACGGCGGCTGGTTCGGCGCCGATCCCGCCGCCAGCGACGACCGCACAAAGCAGTGCTATACCCATCACTTCGTAGCCCTCGGCGCCGCCACTGCGACCCACGCAGGCATTCCCGGCGCGGCTGCTCTGCTCGAAGAGGCCGTCGGGATAATCAACACCCGCTTCTGGTCGGCGGACGAGCAGGCCTTCGTGGAGAGTTACAGCCAGGACTGGGGCGAACTGAGCGACTACCGCGGCGGCAACAGCAACATGCACGGCGTAGAGCTGTGCTTGGCGCTGGCCGACGTGCGCGATGAACCGCTGTGGCTTGATCGGGCACTAGCCATCGTCGAACGGCTGATACACCGCCACGCGACTCCCCGGGATTACCGCATCCTCGAGCATTTTCATGGCGACTGGTCAGCGTGGCCGGAGCACAACGCCGACCGCCCCGACGACTGTTTCTACCCCTATGGCGCCACGCCGGGTCACGGTTTCGAGTGGTCGCGCTTGATGCTGCACCTGGAAGCGGCGCTGGAAACCCGCGGCCGCGCAGTTCCTACTTGGCTATTCACTGACGCCGCGGCGTTATTTGACGCCAGCCTGCGTGACGGCTGGGCCACCGACGGCGCCCCGGGGCTAGTGTATACCGTGGATTGGGAGGGGCGCCCAAACTCCCGGCGGCGTCGCCACTGGACTCACTGTGAAGCACTGGCCGCCGCTGCCGCATTTCTGCAGCGCACTGGCGAAGCCTACTACGAGCGCTGGTATCGGCAACTGTGGGATTTCGTCAACACCGCCTTTATTGATCGCGCCCGGGGCGGCTGGTATCAGGAGCTGGACGGTAAACTGCAGATCGACACTACCGAAGGCGACATCAAGCCCGATCTCTACCACGCTTACCAGGCCACGCTGCTACCGCGGCTACCCTTGGCACTCAATTTAGCGTTGGCTGTCGAGCGGCTGTAATAGCTCAACCTTTATCCAAGGTAGCCGCACCACCTGAGGTCAAGTGCCAGTGTCGTTGTCACTGTGGCTATCCTAGCTATTTTCCGACTGTCGATAATCGCACATACTCAGGAACCCTTTCCTTGAGTAAGGTAATGAGTTCGGGCTGCATAAACTCATAGTGATCAGGAATATCCAGACAGACTAGCCGCTTCCCCTTCAGCAATTCCTTGTACGCCTTGGCGACCTCATCCCGGTGGCTCTTTTCCATCACCAGGACAATGTCAGCCAGCCCACTCAACTAAGCGCCAAGAAACAGGGGTTTTAGAACTCGAACTTGTCCCAGCGCCGATTGCTTGAATACCAGGATAAGCTGAAAAGACGCCTTCAGCCGTCGGACTGCGTAGCCTATTTTCGCTGCATATAAATAGAAGATTCAAAGCGCCTCCTTGGACCCGGCTTTGCGGCGCGCCTAAAGTGCAGCGGTGAAGTAGTAAAGCGAAGACAAAGGCACCCGAGTGCCTCGCCTGGTTAGCTGCTCCCAAGCATGCACGCCCGAAGCATCCGCTCTTCTCGCATTACATAGAGAACGAGACCCCGCCCCTCATCTTCTCTATAAAAAATGCGACACGGTGGAACCACTACTTCCCTGTATATCGAATTAGGCAGCTCCGGAGGAATCTGCCCGGAATGGGGAAATCTTACAAACGCTCGATTTTATCGAAAGCTTCTCCGACCAAATGGCTTGCAGTAGCAGGGTTATCCAGAGCAATGTACTCAGCGATGACATCCAGTTCCTGGACGTTGAAATCGCATCCAAAAGACGAGTACCAGGGAATCGTCCAGCCCCTGCGTGCTATGTAGTGCGACACTACGTTATGGTTTGTTGTACGCGACACACGCTTGAACAGCGCACGAAAATCGAGCCGGGCTCTCCGCCATCATTAGATGCCCTGTGTCCGCAATGTTGATTCGCATCGTGCATGTACGAGTCAACCAGTCGGGTACGTCCCATGCATCAGGCGATCGAGTGCCAGCAATTAAACTGACAGCAAGGCCGGAATCGATAAGGCGAGAGAGGGTTTGGAGATACGTACTCGGCTTCGTTGCTTCGACTACCGCTTTAGCTTGCGCTTTTATAGTCGTCGCTGGCTGATTGGAAAGCCAGGAGGTAGCTAAACGCGAGGTCCATTCCGTAATAGGCACGCCAGCGCTCGCGAACCAATCAGATGGCGCGTGTCTATAACAGGCCACTATTTCTTCAACTTTCTCTATCGGCATAGCGGCCAATTCGGCAGACCAGAAAGCGTCTTTAATAGTGAGGTTTCCTTCCACGCTGATTAAAGACGACACTAGCTCTGGAAAACGATCGGCCACCAGAACTGCAATTGCGCCTCCTACCGAGTGTCCTACGATATGAGCCTGTTCAATTCCAGCGTCTAAAATGTACTTAGCAACATGTTCCGCTTGAGCAAGTAAATCGATGCCTGCTGTTTCTTGCTGGGAAAGTGCACCGTAGCCAATCAAGTCAGGCGCATGCACCTCTACTTGATCGAACTCTGCCAATATTTTCGGATCGTTCAAAGAGCCAAACAAACCGTGGATAAGAACGACTGCTTGTTTTCTATGCGTCATTTTATCTTCCTCGCTCAGTAAGTTTAATCGCCTAACCGTCCATTAAATGGCCAATTTTCCCTGGGTTAGTACCACCCGCTCAATAAGATTCTCAACATTATGTCGATCGTTGAACATACTCAACGAGCGTCCGGTGGATTGCCTTGTTGATTGTTTTGTAGCAATGATTCGATCTCTATGGACTGCCCAAGAAATTCAAATATTTGAGAACCAGAAGCTGCTTGGTGCAATGCAATGCCCGACAGTTGGTTGGTTGCTAAAGCTAGCGCTTGATAGGAATCCACTCCACATGCATTTTTAATAAACACTTGATTGTCGTCGACGAGTACGCGAACAGGGCATCGCCAGTCTTTCCCAGCGACAGTCTCAACGTCCTGAACGGGGTGGCCAATTTCAAGACGTATTTGTTGTCGAGTGCCATCAAAGACTGCCTCAAATGCACGCGACGCAATTGTTGATGTGTATGTATTTGAAATAGGATTCATGCTATCGCTTCCTTTATTCAGCGCTGCAACCAGGCATGTGCCACGCTCAGCGCTTGGTGAAACAGATGATGAGTGGCTGCTCAATACTCCTCTAGCGCCTGAAGGCTAGAGGGTTCGCAGTATTCTGGTAGCTTATACCCCTTCGGACGGTTCCTGCGCTTAATGAACATGAGTTGGAATAGCATCACAGCAGAGGATTTAGACATGCAGAAAATCGAGCTAGGTGGAGTAAGTGTACCCCGTATAGGCCAGGGCACCTGGCATATGGGCGAGAATGCCGGGCAGCAGCAGGCTGAGATCAGGGCGCTGCGCGAAGGTCTGGATCTGGGTATGACGCTGATCGATACCGCAGAGATGTATGCCGAGGGCGGCGCAGAAGAGATCGTTGGCCAAGCGATCCGTGACCGGCGCGATGAGGTGTATCTGGTCAGCAAGGTTTACCCGCACAACGCCAGCTCCAAGGGAGTTCAAGCCGCCTGCGAGCACAGCCTGCGCCGATTGGGCACCGACTCTATCGATCTGTACCTGCTGCACTGGCGCGGCCAGTACCCGCTGAGCGAAACAGTGGCAGCGTTTGAGCGGCTACGCGAGCAGGGCAAGATCCTGCGCTGGGGCGTGTCGAACTTCGACATTGACGACTTGGCAGAGCTCGACGCGCCCGCTTGCGCCACCAATCAGGTGCTCTACAACCCCGAAGCACGCGGCATTGAATACGACCTGCTGCCCTGGCAAGCACAGCGAAACATGCCGCTCATGGCCTACTGCCCCATCGGCCAGGGCGGCGCGCTACTGCATGACGCCGTCCTGCAACGCATCGCCGACAAGCACAGCGCCACGACTGCGCAAATCGCCCTCGCCTGGGCACTGCGCCATCCCGGGGTGATCGCTATTCCCAAAGCCGTTAACCTGGATCACCTCAAACAGAACGCCAAGGCAGATACCGTCAGACTCGACGACGATGACCTGGCTCAGATCGACGCCGCTTATCCCCCAGCAACGCGCAAGCACTCTTTGAAGATGGTGTGAGGACGAGCTATCAGCGGCGTAAAACATCTCAGGCCCCAACGGCCCCGGACAGGAGCGATGTCATGTCACTGCCCGCCCCGCAACCCAATGCCTGGATCCGCTTTCTCGCCCACCTGCTGTTTATCCTCGCGGCGTGGACGCTGTTCATCAAATACCTGTTTCCCGTTGGCTATGCGCTGGCATACGGGGAGCACTGGGCGCGTTATATCTATTGGGACTTATGGTCAGTGGCGCACGTCTGGCTAGGCTGGGCGCTGCTCAAACGGCCCCGCTATACGCGTGCCTTGGCGGTGGGCATGTCGGTGATTGAAATTCTCATCATCTGCACCCTGTTCGTGCGTTTTCTCGGCGACCCTGAGTGGTCGATCTGGCGCACCAACTGGTTTATTAATAAGGTATTTGTGCTGACATGCTTTGTGCTGGTGTTGGCGGCCACGGTGCCGATTCAAAAAAATCGGAAGGAGCGACCGCTATGAGCCATCCCATCAAACATCGCATCACGCGCAGACAAAGCCTTACGCTCATGGGTGCCTCGCTCGCCGCCATGATGCCCAAGCGCACTTCTGCTTGCCAACACCGGCGGGATCCACCGGAAGACCTTTGCAGGGAGTGACAAAAAGCTGCCCGTGATTGGCATGGGTACCTGGCGCACATTCAACGTTGGTAGTGACCCGAAGTTGCTCGATGCGCGTACCGAGGTGGTTAAAGCATTTTTCGAGCATGGCGGCAGCCTGATCAAGAACCTCAAACGCCGTAACGCGCCATTGCCTGAATGGGCGAAGACGGAATGCGGCTGCGACACCTGGGCGGATTTTCTGCTGAAGTTTATCGTCAGTCACCCGGCCATCACCTGCGCGATACCTGCCACCACTCAGGTCGAGCACATGCACGAGAACATGCGCGCCGGCCACACCCCCATGCCCTCGCCCGACGCCCGGCAGCGGATGGCCACCTATAGGGGCTACGTTGGTTACGCTTTCATCGCCCAGGCTGTGCTACTGGTAGTGATTGCGCTGGTTGGGCTAGCCTGGAAAAGCCTCCAATCCAAGCATTAGCACGCACACGGATAATACTGACGTTGCGAAGCAGTTATTTTTAAATATTCTAACCTTCCACTAAAGACATGTTATAACATAATTAAAAATAAGAAAATAATGCAAATTTTAAACATCTACCTGATCACTAAACTAAGGCCCCAATGCCATGACAAAAAAAAGAGCCCTCGTGCCTAGCGACTCACCACACGGTCTTTTGTTAACCAAGTCACCATCATCAAGCCTGCTTAGGCTGTCACTCATCGGCACCGCATTAGGCTTTGTTTGCTGGGCTGGCGCTGCTAAAGCCGACCCGAACGAGTCCAGTCGTGTTTTCAACGCCTTGCCGCCCATTACAGTAAACGCTTATAGAGAAGCCACTACAGAAGGAAGCGGCCGCTACACCGCGCCGGTGCTAACGGTAGGCAGCAAGAGCGCCGTATCTGTCATGGAAATACCCCATTCAGTCAGTGTGATTACTCAGCAAAGAATCGGAGATCAAAACCTGCAAAGCGTCGAGGAGGCGCTGGAACAGGTCACTGGAGTGACGGTAACCCCCTGGAACGGAGCCACATCTCAAATTAGGTCACGCGGCTATTTTCTAGAGCCAAGCTACGATGGCGTACCCGCCTTTGGCGGGTTGAACGCCACCCAACAGTACGACCTAGCGATGTTTGATCGAGTAGAGGTTCTTCGTGGGCCAGCGGGCTTGTTTCAAGGTTCGGGCCAGCCCGGCGGCACCGTCAATTTTGTTCGCAAGCGTGCGCCCAGTGAAGCGCAGGCTAGCGCGGCGCTCACGTATGGCTCATGGAATAATCAGCGGGCCGAGCTGGATGTTGGCGCACCGCTTGATACGGCAGGTGATCTGCGAGGTAGAATCGTGGTTTCAGGTCAAGATCGTGAATTTTTCTACGATGGTGCCGATGCCCAAAAGTACTTTTTCTACGGCACGTTGGATTATGATATTACTCCGTCAACGACTCTCTCGTTTTATGCAGCCACCCAAGACAGTGAGACCAGCCCTTTCTCCGGGCTGCCCGCCTATACCGATGGCCGACTCCTCGATGTATCCAGATCCACCAACCCCACACCCTCTTGGGCTACCTACGATACCCAAATGACAACCTTTGGCCTTGAGGGTGCACACTACCTAAGCAACGGTTGGACTCTCAAGGCGTTAGTGGGCCACTCCCAAAGTGACTGGTATCTAAATGACGCCTACCCGAGCACGGGTGTCGACCCCGATACAGGCAATATAGCCAGATATACGCGTCGGGGGTGGGATGACGAGTCAAGACGGGAATCGCTGGATATCTTCGCCACGGGCCCCTTTGCTCTACTCGGGAGAGACCATGAAGCAACGCTCGGTTTCAACTACGAACGCTATAGTGGCGAAACGCTTTATGGCGCCTACTCCACCGTTGAGGACATTCCCCTTGGGCGGCCAGACCTTGTGCCTGAGAACAGTGTCAGACCCTACAATAGGGGCTGGGAGTACGAGACCGAACAACAGGGTATTTACTCTCAGTTGCGGCTTTCTCCCATTGATCGTCTCACCGTCGTGATAGGGGGCCGCCTCAGTAACTTTACCGACTCCGGTCGATACGTTTCTCCTTCACCCCCCACGGAATGGGAAACAAGCGGCCGCGAAAGAGACACCTTCACCCCTTCAGGCGGCCTGATCTATCAAATCAGCCCACAGCTTGTCGCCTACACCAGTTATGCCGATATCTTTATGCCCCAGTCTCAAACCACGGTTACCGGAGAGACGCTAGAGCCACGCGTAGGCAAGCAAGTTGAACTGGGAATCAAAGGTCAGTTGAACGAATCCCAGTTGCAGTATAGTGCTGCGATTTTTCGTACTCAGGACGTGAATCGCGCCTACCGTGACCTCGATAATCCTGGCTCATTTCTGGCAGCGGGCGAAGTCGTCGTGGAAGGGGCCGAGATTGAAATCAGCGGAAGTCCAATGGCGAACCTCAACCTGACAGCTGGTTATACGTACCTGACTAGTCAGTATGAAGTCGACCAGAACAGGAACGGAGAGCAATTTTCATTGTTCGAGCCAGAGCACTCACTCAAACTATACGGCACTTACCGACCGGGTGGCTCACCCTGGCGAATCAGTACTGGCATGATCGCCAACTCAGCGATTGACGGTACCGGCGAAGAAGGTGTTCGGGAAGGGAGTGGTTACGCGATCTTTAATGCCCAACTGGGTTACGATTTCACCTCCCATACCAGTGTGGCATTAGCGGTAAACAACCTGACAGACCGCCATTACTATGCCCGTATTGGTGGGATGAACAGCTACAACACCTATGGCGATCCCCGCAGTGTAGCGGTTAGTTTAAGAGCCAGATTCTAATACTCTTATTCTGCTGCATCTCGGCTGTAGGCATATCGCTTTAAAAAATCCTGCAGCCGAAAGCTAAGCAAGACCTTTAATGAAAGAAGTGCTTCCTACTAGCTTTAGGCTCACCAATTACTGAGCCAATAATGAACTTGGCAAGCATTAACCACCTATCCTTGAAAGGTAGGCACCACCGCTCCCGTTTACCACGCTAGCTCGGCACCTTGCAATTGGCGCTCTGCTTGATAAGGGTTAGGTGCCAGGATATGGTCCGTCGCTGCTATCCTGGGGTACTGACGAATGCTCTTATTGCTCGATCCAAAGGTGCTCTTTTTTCGAGCTAGACGTGGATTTTTCAGACTGGATGGTCGATGTGATTGAGGAAGGCTTCGATGCCATTATTCTCACCAGGGAGCCAGCCGACCTGTCGCGTCATTACGATACTTGGGATGGAAAACCGATAAGTCGAGCTTGTGCTTGATCAGATAGTGCACAGCGTTTTCAAAGGTACCTGACTGGAGCTGATCTTGGTAGTTGATCACCGCCATGGCTTTCTGATTGTGATAGCAGTAGAAGGTATATACATCTTTCACTTTTTTGGCGCACTGAGCGCAGATGTGAGGCTTGAGCATCAACAAACTTCAACCTGGCCGAATGGATTTGTGCAAAGTCGACATACCCTTGCATCCTGAAAAAATCGATGATTCTGCCCCTATTGATTCCTGACCCTATTGATTCCTGACCCTATTGATTCCTGACCCTATTAATTCATGGAAACCACGTCCCGCAGTGCATTCTTGAAGTGCGTGAAGGCGGATGTTGGCTGTCGACGACTCGGATAGTAGAGGTAGTAACCAGCAAACGGCTCACACCATTCTTCTAGCACGCGTACCAGCGTACCAGAAGCGATTTGCCTGCCAACAATGTCCTCAAGGATGTATGCAAAGCCGTACCCCTCGGTTGCTGCGGCAACCATCAAATCGCTGTCGTTGAAAATCGGACCTCGACCAGGCTTGACTGTGAGGTCGCGTCCATCCTTTTCGAAATCCCAAGGCGATAACTCGCCGCTGCGATTTCTGAAGCTGATGCAGGAATGCTGGGAAAGTTCGGAAGGTGTTTTCGGTGTGCCGTATCGTGATAGATAAGAAGGCGCGGCGACAACAGCGATCCGCATCCGTGGGCCAATTGGCAGTGCCACCATATCGTTCTCAAGCCTTTCGCCCAGTCGGATGCCAGCGTCAAATCTGCCCGCGATGAGATCCACGAAGTCGTTTTCGACAGAGACCTCGATTTCAATACCCGGATGCTGTCGAATTAAAGAACTCAGCGCTGGCCAGAGAATCGTGTCGGCCGCGTGTTTTCCAGCACTCACCCTGACAGTACCGGTCGGTTCATCGCGCAGGCTGGCGAGCAACTTGATTTCGTTGGCCACCTCGTCGAGTGCGGGCGAAAGTTTTGTCAGCAGACGGGCGCCGGCATGCGTAGGTGAAACGCTGCGCGTCGTACGCGCCAGAAGCCTAATTCCAATTTCTTCCTCCAACCGCTTAAGCGTTTGGCTGAGCGCCGACTGAGTAACGCCCAGTCTCTTAGCTGCGCGCGTAAAACTGCCTTCAGCAGCGATAATTCGGAAAATTTCCAGATCGCCGAGCAGGCTTGGGCGCATTCGTAAGCTCTCCTTATAGACCCTATAATTAATAAGCAGATTATCATAATTCATTAGCACATATACTATGTAACAACATTTCAGATAAGGAACCACTTATGGCTAAAAACTGGCTCGTCACTGGTGCAAGCCGTGGATTAGGTATGGAGATCGCCCGTGCGGCACTTGCGGCTGGTGAAACTGTCGTCGCTACGGCTCGATCTGCAAACGACGTTACGGAAGCACTCGGAGTAAGCAGCGGACTTCACGCGCTGGCGCTCGATATTACGGACGAAGGTTCGGCCGTAGCCGTGGCGCAGGAGGCAGTGGATCGGCTTGGCACGATCGACGTGTTGGTCAACAACGCTGGCCAAGCACAGCTCGGTTGGTTCGAGACGATCAGCAGCGCACAAGTGCGGCGCCAGTTCGAGGTGAATGTCTTCGGCACGATGAACGTAACCCGTGCTGTGACCCCACACATGCGTGCGCGCCAGTCAGGACTCATCATCACCATCTCCTCCGTTAACGGGCTGCTCGCAAACCCAGGAGGATCGATCTACGCATCGTCAAAATTTGCAATTGAGGGCTGGATCGAGGGATTTGCACAGGAGCTGGCACCCCTTAATATCCAATCGATGGTGGTTGAGCCGGGAATGTTGCGTACTGACTTCCTTGACGACAAATCAGCCGCGCACGGTGATATCGAAGTTCTAGATTATGCAGAAGCGACCCGGCAGTTTCGCTCGTTCATCTCGGCCGCCAATCATAACCAGCCTGGTGACCCGGCCACGCTCGCAGAACGAATAGTCACCCTCGGCATGTCGAACAAGCCGCCCGTCCGTTTTGTCTTTGGTGACGATGCACAGGAGTGGGCCACCGAAAAGGTAAATCGTCTCAAAATGGAGATCGAACAGTCGGTTGATATCGCGAACGGAAATTAAATCAGTGGAGTCATTGTTTTTTTGACCGTGCCATTCAGCCGGATCCAGAGATTCAAGGACGAATCCAAATGGCTCACCGGCATGTCCGTTGCGATGTTTAGTAACGGTCCAATCCCCTTAAGTCCGACAGACTCCTGGTCTTTTGAGCGTTGGGACACCCGCAAAATCATTGCCCTGACATACCCTCTCGGGCCGTTTGTTACTTCAGGCGCCGTAACGCATGCCATCGACCAGCAGAGTCACCATACGGCGTGCATAGTCGATGCGGTCTTCCCGGGCCGACAGGCAGAGGTTGCCAACAGCACGCAGCAGTTCATCCGGGTCGATGTCCCCCCGTACTTGCCCGGCCGCGACGGCCGCATCAAGCAGCGACTGCAAAGCCGGTCGCAGCTTGGCATCGAAGTAGGCTGGCAAGGCATTGTAGGCCGGATCACCCGAGTGCAGGGCGCTGGCCAGACCGCGTTTGGTCACGATGAAATCGGTGTAGCGCTGCACCCAGTGCGCCAGTGCATCGGCGGGCGGGTACTGAGCGGCCAATTGCGGAGCGGACTCGGCACAGGCGTCGACCTGCTGGCGGAAGACGGCAACGATCAAATCCGAACGTTGCGGGAAATGCCGGTAGAGGGTGCCGACGCCGATACCGGCCCGACGGGCGATTTCCCGCACTGGAGCTTCCACACCCGTCGTCGCAAACACCTCCAGCGTAGCCGCCAGGATGGCATCAATACTGCGTTTGGCATCGGCGCGAACGGGTCGCATTGCCGATGTTTGCTGGTCTTCGGGCCCGGATTCACTCACGTTCACCTCTCCTCAAATAATGGGCCCAGCCTAGCAAAATACGGAACACCGATCCACTTAATTGACAAGCGGAACATTGATCCGCATTATTCGGAACATTGATCCGCTTAGTATTTATTGGCGGCTCAATTCTCTTCCCACTCCAGTCAGGAACTGAATCATGAACTATCGCAATCTAGGTAAGACCGGCATTAAGGTGAGCCCCTACGCCCTCGGGACCATGATGTTTGGTGCTGTCGGCAACCCCGACCACGACGACGCCATCCGGATCATTCACCGGGCCCTCGATGCTGGCATCAACTTTATCGATACGGCCGATTTTTACAGCCAGGGCGAATCGGAACAGATCGTCGGCAAGGCGTTGCAGGGCCGACGCGACAAGGTGGTACTGACCACCAAGGCGCATCTGCCCATGGGCGAAGACCCCAACCAGCAGGGCAATTCGCGCCGCTGGCTGACCAAGGCACTGGACGACTCGCTGCACCGCCTGCAGACCGACTACATCGATGTTTATATGGTGCACCGGCCGTCACCGGAAACGGATATCGAAGAAACCCTCTCGGCCCTGACCGATCTGATGCGTGCCGGCAAAATCCGCGCGATTGGCAGCTCCACTTTTCCGGCCTCGCACATCGTCGAAGCCCAGTGGGTAGCCGAACGCCGCAATCTCGCCCGGGTTCGGGTTGAACAACCGTCCTATTCCATTCTCAATCGCAACATTGAACGCGAAGTGCTGCCGGTCTGTGAACAGTACGGCATGGGTACCATGATCTGGAGCCCCTTGCACATGGGCATGCTGACTGGCCGCATCCGCAAAAACCAACCGGCCGACTCCAAACGCGCCAGGCGTTTACCGCACTTCTATGGAAACGAGCAAAAACTGGACGCCGTTGAACAACTGGTAACGCTGGCACAGGAAGTGGGCCTGTCGCTGACGCATCTAGCCATGGCCTTCGCCATCGCTCACCCGGCAGTAACAGCAGCCAACCTGGGACCACGCACCCAGGCACAACTTGATGATTTGCTGGCCGGTGCCAACATCGAACTCAGTGACGAATTGCTTGATCGTATTGATGCCATCGTCCCGCCCGGCAGCGATGTCGGCCCGCTGCACGCCCCCTACCAGCCACCGGCGCTCGACAATCCCAGACTCAGACGCCGACGCGCAGACGAACGCAGCGCCGCCTGACCGACACACGGCTGAAGCTCGCCCCGGGCTTCAGCACCGGTTTCTTTTCAACAACAGATGGATAAACAGATGATAGTCGTTTTATCCGAGCTTCGATCGCGCCCACCCCGTCGCCGGTGCCCGCTCGATAAACCGCTGCGCTATCAACTGGTGCGCTTCCGGACCGGGGTGCAACGCATCCGGCAGCGGCCAGCGCTGATAATCGTCCGGACCATAAAGCTCGCAACCATCGAGATAGAACAGATGTTTGTCAGTGCTCATCCGCCGGTGGATCAACCCGGCCAACTGAGCACGGATCGATTGCAAGGTCAGCTTGCCGGTCGCGCTGTCCTCATCGTTGCCCGTCGCCTGAAAGCGAATCTGACCCTGCGCCAGCGCCTGGACGTCGAACGCGCCCGGCCCCGGTGTGGTTTCGTGAATCGGGCAATACAGCGGTGATATCACCAACAGTGGCGTATCCGGTTGCCGGTCACGGATCACATCCAGGAACCCCAGCACCGCAGGCCCAAAGGCACGCGCCCGCATCACATCGCTATTCACCAGGTTTATACCCAGCTTCAAACTGATCAGGTCGGCTTCGCTCTGGCCAATTACCCGGGCGATAAAGGGGTCCAGTAAAGCACTGCCGCTGAAACCGAGATTGACCAGATCAAGCCCGGTCTGCATTGCCACTTGCGCCGTCCAGATGCCCGCGGCACTGGCGGCATTGGAACCCTGGCTGATGGAGCTGCCATAATGCACCCAGGAGGGTTGGTCAGATTCTGCATCGGCCAGCAATTCAGCATCGCTGCGCAGATCGAACAGTTCAACGGTTTCGTTGTACGGCAGCCAGATCTCGACCTTCTTATCGCCCTCTGGCAAATCATCAAAACGCACTATGCTGATGTCACCGCCTTGCTGATGAGTCTTGCCGCTGTGTAGATCAAAACTGATTTCCGCGGCACTCTTGGGTGTCACCAGAGAATAGGGTTGCCCGTCGACACACAACTCAAACTGCCCCTCGGGCCGGCGCGGCATCCCTACATAACCAAAACGAGTGACCCGGGTGCCCAGTTCCATCCAACTGGCACGGGTACGCAGTGTCAGGCGCACACCGGCTGGCTGGGATTCGGCCATGGCAAGGCCCGGGTCGGAATAATAATGGCGCGCCCAGGCTGGCAAGCGATGCGGCACCAGAGCCTCACCACGATGCTCAATATCAGCGGCGCCTTTGATAAAGGCGGGTTGCATGGGGGTAGCCCAATCGGCAGAAGACGTTGTCATCTTGACTCCAAAGCGAGGTTTGAACGTGAAATCAGACGGCCGGCCAGTGGCGTAACGTCTGGGCGATTGCGTCCAGGAAACTATAACCTCTTCACTTTTGTGAGCATTCGCTCAGTTTGCGCGACGTCAATGTGCGGCTGCCGGGCCAGGTATTTCGCTGACCCCAGATCGCCAGTATAGGTTTTAAAGATCGACGCGTTATCCTCGGGCCTGTGGTAGCGCAACCCCAGCCGTTCTGAAGCAGTGTTCATTTCTGGGGGCTCTTCTTCAGAAGAACAGCCTGGGTCTTATCCTTGCTGTAGCCCAAAGACTCATAGAAAAGGTGGGACTGCTCCCTAAGTGCATTAGCGCGCACTCTGATAGCACTCACCTTTCCAGGCAGCCATTTTTCCGCTTCCAGAATCAAGCCTTTACCAAGGCCCTGGCCTCTTGCTTCCTTGCTCACCACCAGGCTTACGATCTCGCCCTTAACGCCCTCGGCCAAGCGCACATCGATAATGGCAGACACGCAGCCACATACGTTTCCAGCCACCTCCGCGACAAACACTTCCCCGCCCTGCGCTCGCACGGCGCTTATATTGGCTGAAAGTGATTCTTCAGAGTGATCATAACCAAGCTGCGCCATTAGCGGGACCAGCGCTTGGGCATCTTGGTGGGTGTATTTTCTATAAGTTGTATTCATGTAACTCCGGTGCCAAGGTAATTGTCGCCGCGCTTAGACGAGTCCCCGGCTATGTTTCGACGGAAGATAATCGCACATACTCCGGAACCCTTTCCTTGAGCAAGGTGATGAGTTCAGGTTGCATTAACTCGTAGTGATCGGGAATATCCAGACAGACTAATCTCTTCCCCTTGAGTAACTCTCCGTACGTCTTGCCAACTTCATCCCGGTGGTTCTTCTCCATCACCAGGACAATGTCAGCCCACTCAATTAAGCGCCAAGCAACAGGGGTTTTAGCACTCGAACTTGTCCCAGCCCCAATTGCTTGAATACCAGGATAAGCGGAAAAGACACGTTCCGCGGTCGGGCTGCGTAGCCTATTTTCGCTGCATATAAATAGAAGATTCACAGCACCTCTTTGGGTCCGGCTTTGCGGCATGCCTGAAGCACAGTGTCGTAACATCCAACCACAGCAACTGAAAAGCAGTGCCCGCTTTACTAATCACTAAACAGGCTGCCGCCACCGCCAGACCAAGCGATGGGCGTTAAACATTAACAGGTTGCCACTGACAATCATTGCTAGCCCTATAAGTGCATCCGCATGCCACTGATAACCCTCGAACACCGTTGACAGCACCAGCGCAACCAAAGGAAACAGTACCGTAGCGTAGGCCGCTTTACCGGCACCAATACGGCCAACCAGCATAAAGTAGGCACCAAAGCCTCCCACCGAGCCTATTACCGCTAAATAAACCAGGGCTCCTAGATATCTCGGTTCCGCTGGCAGGCTGAAACTGGCTCCCTGAGCCCAGGCAATCAACCCCATCAACATCCCCCCATACAGCATGGCAAAGGCGTTGGTGGTGTTGATTTGCAGGCCGCATCGCTGGTGCCTGACCGACACCATGTTACCCAGCGAAAACCCGTAGGTACCCAGCAACGTCAAACCAATAGCACCCAGCAGTTCCCATGTAGCCTCAACGGTGACCAGATCCTGCCAGAAAATCAGCGCCATTCCCGGCAGACCAAGGGCCAAAGCCAGGTAAAATACCCGCGGCACCGGTGTGCGAAAAAACAGGTAGCCATTGGCTGCATTAAACAGTATCGACATCGAAAACAGGATAGCAATCAGGCCGCTGGGTAGATAACCCGCAGCGGTATAGAAGCAGTAGAAATTCAGACCAAACACACAGCCACCCTGCACCAAGCAGAAAAGATGATCCCTGGTCTGTAGTGTCTGGCGTCGGCGAAACAGCGTAAGCCCGACTAACAACACCAGCGCGGCGATGAGAAAGCGATAGAATACCGAGACCGGCGCTGCCACGTCGCCCACTTGCCAGGCAATAGCCAGCCAGGTCGAGCCCCAGATCAGAACCGTTGAGATATACAAAAAGCTATTCATGGCTCGCCATTCCAGAGTGGTTAGTGTCAGCCATAGTGTCGGCTCACCCCGGCTGGTTGGCTTGCCCGCGATTGCGCCAGTTTGTCTATTCTTGCGGTTGAGTGGTTCGCTGGATTGAGTTTCGTGCTAAGCCTGAGTACTGTTAACGCAGTGCCCAGGAGCCGCCAATGTTCACCGATACCTTGAACCACTATCCCAGGATGAGACAGACGCAGGCGCGTCTGGTGAGTAGCACCCAGCTAAAAAACGGCATGGCGCTGGCACGTTGGAGTAACTTAAAAGACCGTATTGAGAACATTCACTCAAACCACCACACTCTGAGCGTTTATCTTAACGGTGCAGAGAACTCCCTGCGCTGGCAGGGTTCACAAACCATTGCCAGCGCGACCAGCAACAGCGTGTGTTTAATGCCCGCCAACCTGGACACCAATTGGGAAGTACGCGGGCCTATCTCACATCTGCATTTCTATTTCAGCGACACTCACCTGAGCCAGTTGATCGAACAGGTATGGGATAAAGATGGCCAACGTGTACAACTGGACGAAATCGACTTTGCCGAGGACGCCCTGCTCACTCAGCTGTTTTGCACTACCCTTGGCCAGAGCAACTGGCAAGACCCGCTAGATCAATTAGCGCTGGATGCCGCCACCCAAACGGCATTGATCCACACCCTACGCCACTACAGCCAGCGACGTCTGCCGACTCTGCGGCCGACGGGTGGGCTGCCTACGTGGCAATTAAAACGCGTGGTGGAGTTTATTGAGCATCACTTGAATCAACCCCTCACGCTGACAGACATGGCCGGCGTCACTGGCCTAAGTGACTACCACTTCGCCCGGATGTTCAAACAGACCACCGGCTACCCGCCACATCGTTATGTGTTGCACCGTCGCCTTACACGGGCGCGACACTTGTTGGCGGAAACGTCGCTAAATATGACCGAGATCGCACTGCGCTGCGGTTTTGGCTCTAGCAGCCACTTCAGTAACCGCTTTCGTGCAGAAACAGGGGTCAGCCCTACAGAGTATCGGACGCAACAACGCCGCTAGGGCCCTTACCAAGACTGCCGTCCTGTGTACGTATTACGAAACGGGGAAACCGTGCCGCTGTGCACCCAACACCACCAACAGTGTTGCCGTAAGCAGCACCAGCAGCGCGGGCGAAAATGAATTGGTGCCCAGCTGATCCAGTAAGACACCTCCGACGATGCCGCCACCCGCAATGGCCACATTCCAAGCGGTCACCAGCATGGATTGTGCGACATCCGCTGCTTCCCCGGCGGTCTTGGCAAGCGCTGTTTGGAAAAGCGTGGCTGAGCCGCCAAATGCTATCCCCCAAGCACCTACTGCGCCATAAACAGCTAGGGGCCTATCGCCAGCTACGCCAAGCACTAACGCCGCTAATCCAAAGAGGACGGTACTAGCGAGGGTCAATACACGGAGGTGACGGTCGATCAACATACCGATCACCCAGATGCCGATCAGCGCGGTAATACCGAAGACCAGCAGAACCAGATCGGTTCGTTCGGCCAGATCGGCATTGGTCAGAAACGGTGCAATATAGGTATAAAGAATATTGTGGGCGAGCACAAAGGCCAGCACCGCGAACAGCACCGAACGAATCCCCGGAAGGATAAATACTTGTTTAAGCGTCAATCGCTTGCCGGGAGGTTGGCCTGCGAAGTCAGGCACCTTCAAGCGAACCCAGACGACCAGGATCAACGCTAACAGACTCATGATGCCGAAACAGATACGCCAACCCACCAAAGTGCCGAGAAACGTACCGGCCGGGACGCCCAGAGAAAGCGCCAGTGGTGTCCCCACCATCGCAATCGCGATGGCACGCCCCTTAAGATGTTCAGGTACCATGCGAGCGGCATACCCCGCCAATAGTGCCCACAGCAGACCTGCCGCCACACCAGCGAGAAAACGGGCCGCTATCGTCAAAAGATAACTCGTGGAGAGGGTCGTGATCGTATTGGCGATAGCAAAACCTATAATAGCGGCAAGAAGTAAGGGTCTACGCCGCACTCCTTGCGTGGTGGCCATCAATGGAATAGCAGCCAACAGTGAGCCGATGGCATAGACAGTGACAAGCTGACCCGCAAGCGATTCTGAAACCTCCAGCCCCGCCCCAATCTGGGGAAGCAGACCCGCAGGCAAAGCCTCGGTCAGGATTGTGACGAAGCCCGCCAATGCAAGTGCCAGCAAAGCCGTAAGCGGCAATCGATCCGTTTTCCCAGCTTCACTTCTACCCCTGCTCAAGCTACCCATTTCCGATGTGGTCATCATTCTTTCGCCTATTGTGAGCGCAGGTATACACCGCATAAGCGTGCTTACCTGCCGCGTGTGAGAATAGCCACTCACGTTAGGCGCATTGATAAAACAGGACAATAATGCTAAATTTCCGAATATATCGGAACAAAATTCTTTAATGGAAACGTATGGATGTCTTAAGCGGCATTGAGTACTTCGTACAAGCGGCAGAAACTCGCAGCTTTTCCGCCGCCGGGCGTAACCTTGGCGTCTCTTCATCGGCAATCGGGAAAAGCGTGGCCCGACTGGAAACTCGACTGGGTATTCGTTTACTGCATCGAAGCACCCGCAGCATCACACTGACGGCAGAAGGAGCCCTCTTTCTTGAACGCTGCCGTCGTATATTAAGCGAGGTTGAAGCAGCAGAACTGGAGCTATCAGAGATCCATCAGGAACCCAAAGGCAAACTTCGGGTGAGCTTTCCGCTTGTTGGTCGGTTAGTGATGCCGGTGCTGACTTCCTTTATGCACCGTTACCCTTTGATCCAGCTAGACGTGGATTTTTCAGATCGAATGGTCGATGTCATTGAGGAAGGTTTCGATGCCGTTATCCGCACCGGGGAGCCAGCAGATTCACGTTTGATGTCACGCCCACTGGGACGCTATCGCTTGGTACTGGTGGCATCACCGGCGTATTTATCCCAGCAGGGTCAGCCGCAGACGCCTGCTGATTTAGTTGATCATGCTTGTTTGCAGCACAAGTTTCCCAGTACCGGTAAATATGAAGCTTGGCCGCTGCGGCCAATGGGCAACGAAACCACTCCCACGCTAAATACCGCCATGGTGTGCAACACCTCTGAAGCGTTAATCGAAGTAGCCTGTGCAGGGCTAGGCATCGCTTGCCTGCCGGACTTTATGGTGCGCGAAGCTATCGACAAGGGAGAGCTAGTGACTGTCTTGAATGACTATATTGAGCATCAGGGGACCTTTCGTATGTTATGGCCTTCCAGCAAACACTTGGCCCCCAAATTACGAGTGTTTATTGATTTTATGGCTGGAGAGCTGTTTAAAAATTAAGCTTTATTGCGGCGCTTTGATGTGAAAAAGGGGTAAATATATAGCTTCATCAGCGTAGACCAATTAACCATCCGATCTCGGCGCGGCCTGCTGTCGATAGTTTCCAGTTTTTGCTCAACTGATGGCTTGGGCTAGACATTCCGCTTCGGCCCAATACATAGCAAGGCAGTGGGCTCCAAGTTCGATGGCAATGCTAACGTCTCTTTGGCCTTCAAATCATCGAACCCTGCCACTAAAACACAACCAATACCGAGGTCTGTGCACTGGAGGTGAACATTTTGCGCTAAAGCCCCCGTCTCCATATAGACATATCGAGCACCACGCTCCCCCTGAGGTGGTTGAGATTCGAAATACTTAACCGCGTCTCCCAGTTTTGCAGTAACCCCCATGACAAAAGCCGCCTCTTCCAGCCAGGGTTGATCGCCAATACCAAGTTTACCAACGGCTCCTTCCGGAATATGGTCACCAACTCGCTTTAATGAATGGGTATCAGGCAAGTACTCATAGATTCCAGGCTCCAGGCCCGAGACACGTTGCACCACAATTTGCAGGAATAGAGGGTATAACCCTCCGGCCGATGGGGTCGCCCTTTTACCATCAGACCCGGTTATCCCTTGGGCAGACCAAAGTAACAGGGAAAGCACGTCAATCGACAATGCAGCTTCAGCGTATTCTCTACAACTGCGGCGATTCGCAATGCTATCAACCAGTGATGCAGAATCTCCTGATTCTGGCGTGGGAAGTTCCAAATTCATGTGCGACTCCATAACACTGAAACGCACCGGCCACTTTAACGCAGTAAAGCGGAAGCAAAGATATCCGAGTGGCGCGTCTGGTTAAATTGCTATCGTTCACTTTTAAGGCCGGGGAACTATTCGACTCTTTTGTTAGGTGTCGATAAGAATCTCTTTCCCCCTCGTCTAAACGATGGAGCATAGATCGGATGCTATCAGCTTGACGAGCGCTTTAGCCGTGTCGCTGCCATCATCAGCCAAATAGACATGGGTTCGCCCTAACAGTGGCAGCCCCCAATGCTCTGGGACTTCGACTAGATCACGGTCGACCAGCGATCTGGGCAGAGGCGCCACCGCAAGGTCTGCGCGAAGCGATGCAACCTGCCCCATCGACGTATCGCTGGAATAGGCAACACGATAGGAGCGGCCTGCTTTCTCCAAAGCGCCGAGCGCCGCATCGCGCCAAGCGCAACCGACCTCTGCCACTGCCAGCGGCAGAGGATCTTGCTCCACGGCACGGCCACCATCATACATTAGCCAGACCAATTCTTCGGAAAACAGATCAAGCGCCTGAAACTGCGGCATATTGGCCTCGTTGAAAAGCGCAAGATTAGCTTTGCCCTCCATAAAGAGTCGCTGCACTGTCTCACTGGCGTCCAGTCTGACATCTACACGGATATGGGGATGAGTTTGGGCCAGCCGTTGAAGCAATTTCGGTACCAGGGAAACACCAAGATCATGTGGGGCGGCGATACGTAGGCACCCAGACAAAGAAGAACCATGAAATGCAGCCATCGCCTCGTCGCTGATCCCCACCAGACGACGTGCGAATCCCAGCAGAATCTCTCCTTGGCGTGTCAAGCGCACATGACGTGCATCACGATATAAAAGCCTTAAGAGCAGTAACGGATCGCGGCGATTAACGCCAACGGCAAATGCGCCGCTTTTTGGCGCCACCTTGACTGTTCTTGTTAGACTGATCCTTAATTTTTCGGAGCATATTGCTCGAAGACTTGTTGCCCTGTCATTTTATGGGTCTCGTTCTTCAGTTCGTAATATGCGGGCTTCTCGTCAATGAATATTTCACTTGAAAGATTGAATTCTTGATCTTGGAAAAGACCCGCAGAAAGAATGTACTCGTTGCTGGGAAGCAGGTGATAAAAGAGGTTTGTACCGCATGTTGGACAAAAGCCTCGCTCAGCCCAGTCAGATGATTGATATCGCGATGGCTCTTGACCATGGAAGCTAACATCAGAACCACAATGAACGGCGAACATTGGACCTCCTGTCCAGCGCCTGCACATTGAGCAATGACAGAGCCCAACGTCATTGTGATCAGGTGCATCGACCTCGATAGAGCCGCAAAGACATTTCGCTTTCATATCCCTCTCCTTAATATTTGATTTACACCTACCGCTTCTGTTTAGCAGGCCACACAGCAGAACGTCCGCTACAACGATTTTAGGTGTTTTGGTGGTTTCATGATTCTTACTTCGATATTCCCTCCATTTCGCTTGCGGCTTTCATATCCATCCACACTGCTTCAAACACATGCCCATCGGTGTCCTCGAAGGCGCGATTGTACAGCCAACCCATATCCATACGTTCGCGGACATCGGCTCTACCGCCAGCTGCGGCGGCAGCCTCGCTGATGGCGTCTACCTCTTGACGAGTGTCGCGTGTCAAGGCGAGTAGCATTTGGCAGGCGCCATGCGCATCAGCGACTTTTTTCGACGTAAAGGTTGCGAAATATTCCCGGGTAAGTAGTTGGAAGGTAATTGTGTCCGACCAGACCATCGAAGCTGCCTGTTCATCACTAAACTGTTCATTCTTTTTACAGCCGATAGCTTCGTAAAAACGAGTCGCTGCGGTAAGATTGGTTACTGGTAAGTTTACAAAGATCATTTTGGTCATCTTGTGTCTCCGTTGATTATAGCAAGCAGCATACTTGCTGAATCCATGATGTGGCGGCGTGAGCGCGAGCGCATTGATCTTTGGTAAGATCTAGCCGACCTATCCCCCCAAGGTAATAGCCTTCCTGATTCTGCTCAGGCTTTCGGGGGTGATACCCAGCCATGCCGCGATGTGATGTTGGTTCAAGCGCTTGTAGAGGAGCGGCTCTCGGTTAACGAAATCGCGATAGCGCTTCATCGCATCGTCATGCCGAAACGCAATCTCTCCCGGCTCCTTCTCAATGATCCAGTGACGCTCCATGTAGCGGATGTAGAAGGCCGCAATGTCGCTAAACTCAACTACCAGCGAATTGAATGAGGCAAACTCATACACAAGAACGCTACTGTCCTCGATCGCAGTGATCGTGAACAAGCTTGGCTGTCCGAGCAAAGTCGCGCTTACTGAGGCGGCTATGCGTTCCTCCGGAAAAAAGTATTTGATGACCGTGTTGCCCTCAGGCCCGACATAATGCTGAGAGAACAAGCCTTTGACTACGTAGGCAAACGTTGCCGGCACAGTGCCTGCCTGAATAAGCGATTCCCCTTTGCGATATCGTTCCGGACGCAGGATCGCTGACCAAGCCCGCTCGGCGTCTTTCGAAAGATCTGTATAAGTCCGAATCTTCTGAAAAAAAGCCTCTTTGGCCGTTGCCTCGATGGGTCTCATCATGAGCTCCTTGAGCCTAGATACTCAAAATGGACGCGCGCTCAACGACGGCCACTTCGGGTCACCCTCTAATAGTGGAAAAACGATTCAAACCGCTTTGAAACATTCAGTCACGAGGCGACGGATAAGCATCTGAGACTCTACTATTGAATTGCTAATCCCCATTAGACGTCTCCTATGATGTTTGATTCTTCAGCGCTTGAAGAATCACCGGCCAGTCCTCGGGATGTAATTCATGCCCCATGACCAAAATAATAGGTTCATGTAGCAGGTTACCGAATGACTCGGCATAGACACTATTTCATCGAATGAAAACCAATCAGGTTGCCTTCAGTGTCTTTAGCCAACGCGTAAAAACCGTGTTCACCTATAGACGTTTTTTCCTGGAATATACTGCCACCATTTGCAGCCGCTCTGGTGGCCGGCAAAGCACAGTCGTCGCAGCCAAAATAAACCAAGGTCCCACCGCTACCAGGCGTAAAATCGTCCATTTTGACCAGCATTCCGCCTGCGCCGTAAGTACTCATTCCAGCGTCTTTATCCATGGGGAAGAACCACATATCCATCTCTATCTCAGGCGTTGGATTGGGCATGCGCTCAAGTTTGGTTTCAAGAACGGCCTCATAGAACGCTTTGGCTCGCGACATATCTTGCACGTAAATATCAAAATGAACGACTGGATTACTTATCATCGAAAATCTCCTAGGGGTGGGTCATGTTGACGATAATCAGATGTATGTCCGGCCTCTGCCGTAGTAATGGCCGATGGAATCCTTACTCATCGATATGGGAGATTATCTGTCCTTGCAACCTGCTTGATTGGATAAATCGGACATTTGGCGCGAACGCCAGAAACCGGGAGAGTAACCAGTCAAGGTGGAGAACTCGCGGATCATGTGAGCCTGATCGGCGTAGCCATGATCACCGGCGACAAGCGCGAAGCTTGTAGTGCCGCCAAGTACCTTGGGGAAGGTTTGCTGTAGCCGAAGAATACGGCCCAATCGTTTCGGAGACAGCCCCAATTCCTGCTCTGCAATGCGTTGCAATTGGCGGGTGGAGAAACCGGTAGTATGCGCGGCGCGGTCCACCGATCCGCCGCCCGCCAGAAGGGCTCTGGTTAGCCACAGGGCCCGGATATTGACACGCTCGGGCCGAAGCTCTGTAGACACGGCCTTAGACAGGAATTCCGCCTCGCGGAGGCCGAAGTACTTGTTCTCATCTCCGACATGGCTTTCGAAAAGGTCGTCCATAGTGGCCAAGGATGCCTCCTTGAAAGAAACTTCCATATTCCGCATTTGAAAAGCGGGAACCCTGATATATGCCGGGAGAAGGTGCGGCTGCAGCCTCACTCCGACCAGAGAAATCCGTTCACCTATCTCCATCATTTTAGCTTCAGCTACGGTACCGAAAATGAATCCCTCACCAGCCTGTCGATCAAAGACCAAGTCCGAGCAGGCATCCGGAACAACATGATAACGAAAGGCCTCATTCGTTCGAGCTTCTCCAGTAAGGGTCCATACCACAAGGACAATATCCTGCAGACCAGGTGGCGGCGCGAACTCACGATAATGAAGCCCTTCCCTCTTCGGAGCGGGAGTTTTCGATGCCGCTATCCATGGCTGAATGGGGCAATGTCTGGGTGAATGATCGAAAGTCATGGGCATTTTGAAGTTGCTAAGCCCAGGTCGCCAGTATAAGTTTTAAAGATCAACGCGGTATCCTCAGGCTGTGGTAGCGCAATCCTAGTCGTTCTGAAGCAGTGATCATTTCTAGGGGCTCTTCTTCAGAAGAACAGCTTGGGTCTTTTCCTTACTATAGCCCAGGGATTCATAGAAGAGGTGGGACTGCTCTCTCAGCGCATTAGCGCAATCGAATAGCACTCACCTTTCCAGACAGCCATTTTTCCGCTTCGAGCACCAAGCCTTTACCAAGCCCTTGGCCTCTTGCTGCCTCGCTCACCACGAGGCTTACGATCTCGCCCTTGACGCCCTCGGCCAAGTGCACATCGATAATCGCAGACACGCAGCCACGTACGCTTCCAGCCACCTCCGCGACAAACACTTCCCCACCCTGCTCTCGCACGGCGCTTATATTGGCTGAAAGTGATTCTTCAGAGTGATCATAGCCAAGCTGCGCCATTAGCGGGACCAACGCTTGGGATCAGTTCAAAACGGGGGCTTTAGCATTCGCCCCAGTACCTGCTCCAATTGCTCGAATACCGGGATAAGCGGAGAAGGCACTTTCAGCGGTCAGGCTGCATAGCCTATTTTCGCTGCATATGAACAGAAGATTCAAAGCGCCTCCTTGGATCCGGCTTTACGATGTGCCTAAAGCGCAGCATAATTAATTGGAAGTATTTCGAGCCAGCCTATTTTTGTAACTTTCGCACGTTGTTATAGTTGCTTAAGGCCAGTTAATTACTTAGGTCCAGCAAGTTACTTAGCGCCGGTTAGTTAAGGGCTCCACGCCGCCACTCAACTGCAGAAGAACTTTCATGGACGATGATGGTTTAAACACCCTGAACAGGGCCACAAGTCTGGGCCTGATAATCCTCGCGGTCATACAGGGCTGCGCGCTCTATGCGCTGCATTTAGCTATCGACCATGAGTACTGGTTGGTCGCCGACCAGCGCTGGCTTAAGGCGCTCTACACCGTCACGGTCGCCTTGCCTGCTTTTTATCTGATTAGCATTGTGCGACTGTGTGATCGCATCAACCTCCTGCCGTTACTGCTGGCTCCCCTACTGTTTTGGATGGGCTGGCACCTTGGCTGGGTTGAGCAGGTGCCCGCGCCGCAGCAGCGGGGAGAGCATCCATTTACCTTTGCCTTTTGCATGACCGTAGGCGCTTCCTTATTTATCCTGGCGCTGTTCTTTCGTAGCAGCGCCACCAGTGGCACTTGGCCAAAAACCTATCAACCCATGCTGGATTATTCATGGGAGCATGCTCTGACAATCGCCCAGCTAGGCCTGTTCATCGGCGTTTTTTGGAGCTTGCTATCCTTGTGGGCAGCACTTTTTTCCGCTATTGGCTTAGACTTTTTCAAAACCTTGTTTCTGACACCCGCTTTTTTCTATCCAGTCACCTGGCTGGTTATTGGCATAGGGCTGGTGATGATCCGCAATCGCTTTCGCTTTATCGCGAGCGTAAGACTGATGTGCGAAGCGCTTATCAAGGCGCTACTGCCGCTGGTTGCCCTAATCATATTGATGTTCTTTGCCGTGCTGCCCTGGACCGGCCTGCAGCCAATGTGGGATACCGGCAGAGCCGCGCAAATACTCATGGCGCTGATGTTGACCCTATTACTGTTCTTCAACGCCGTTTTCTATCAAACCGATAACAAGCTGCCCTATCCCACCTGGTTACGCAGTACCATTATGCTAGTCGTAGTGCTGTTGCCGTTAGGGAGCCTACTGGCCGCCTGGGCGCTCTGGCTACGAATCGACCAATATGGTCTCAGCTTGGATAGGCTCTGGGCGGCACTGCTGCAGGCACTAACGGCAGCGTTTACCTTCACCTACAGCCTGCTCCTGCTCTGGCAACGGAAAGCAGCACTACCCAACCTACAGCGCGCCAATATTGTCCTGGCACTGATGGTGGCCGGGGTGCTGATCGTGGTTAATACGCCGCTGGCAGATATGCGCCACTGGGTGGCCCAACATCAAGTCAAGCGGCTACTGGACGGAAGCACAACAGTGGATGCTTTCGACTATCACTATCTGCGCTTTCAACTCGGCCAGCCGGGCAACTTGGCCTTGCAAGCACTAGCTGACAGCGAGTTTGCCCAATCGCGACCCAAGCTGGCACGGCGTATTGAGCTTTCTCTAAAGCAAACCAATCCCTGGAGCCAGGAGCCGCTGGTAGATATCCACAACATGAATGATGTCGCCCAGCAGTTTAGCGTGAGCCCAGAAGGCACCACGCTACCCGAGCCACTACTTGCCCAACTGATCGAAGAGGACTCAGCTTGTCTGAGTCAAACGGAACCCTGCCAAGCGTTGCAGGTAAACGATGCACTAGGTTTTCAATGGCTGATCTATACGCCCTACAACCGGCATGGGCAGGCTTATACCAAGCTCAATATCGAGAATACCGGCTGGTTGCAAATAGGCACACTGATGAACCTGGGCGCCGTGCAAGCCGAGTATGATGAGGAGTGCCAAGCGAGTCACCTCGCTACGGATCTACAGCGTCTACCGGAGTCTCTGAATGTCTATCAGAGTGGTAACTGCTTATACAGTTTGCAGCCCAGCCTCGAAAGCATCAGGCAACAACTGCAAGCTCGCGCAGAGGCAAGCACTACCCGGATTAATTAAGGTGTCTGCTCGCCCACCCAGAGTCGATGCAATCGAGTGTTCATATCGCCAAGCCCAGAGATAAATTTTGGCTGGCCGAAGTGGGTCATCGCTTCGTGCTGGCGCTCTAATGCGCGACGATACTGCGAGACCACTGGGTGGAAGTGTTTGGCATCAAAAGCCCAAAAACAGCATATTTAACGCCACGGAAATTTCATCCTGCTTCTCAGCAAGGCTGCCAACGCCAGAGCGCAACTCTCCTTCGGGTACAGCCGCCATATACTAAGTGGCCATGACTAGCTCCTACCCCTCAATGCTAAATACAGGATTCAGCCATTGGGCAGGGATCGGCGCGGTGGGTTTGGGCAACAGCGCGGGTGTTTAAGCCGCTGAGAAGGTCTGACTGAACGTCTAACAAATAGCCAGTACCACCCTCATTTTTAAAAACATCGAAACGAGCCATTAGAACTGACGGTGCCGTGCGAGGGGCAAACCGTTATCTTTCACGTATGCGTTCGAACTTGCCAGGGCACTGGCATTCTCTTTCAGCCACTTCTCCTGCTTATGACGTTTAACAGCTTCCGCGATTCTCTCTTCTGCAGATCGTGAGACATTGATTCCCAACCCTTTTGCCTCTTTGAGAAGCGCACTATCAAGCGATAGGCTCGTTGGTTTTCGGGTGGGTTTGGCAACTTCAGCAGCGTGCATGGTTCAATCCTCGCGCGAAACGATAAACTTATAATATGTGCGCGCATTATATGCGCATCAAGCTTGCGCAGCGGCTAACGAAGATTACTAGGATGGCGAAATGGGGACGGTACGTAAGAAAGGGCTTTGAAAATAATATTGGTCTCACAGCACCGGGGGATGGCGTTATGAACGTAGTTATAAGTATCGAAGCGCGGCATGCTGACCACTCCTCGACTGTTTCCTCGATCCTACCAAAACTTAGGGGTCAGCGGTTTTTTCTACAGGCTCAACGCCCCGCTTAGCCGCGTGCCGGAGCGCGAGCGCGAGCGCATCCGACAACAGCCGCTTGTTAACCCCTGAGTTCAAGGTCCTCCCGGATAACCTCCGGATGGCGGAAAGCAATCTCGATGAGCGCTTTTGCCGGCCCCGAGGGTTTACGTCGACCTTGCTCCCATTCCTGCAGGGTACGCGGAGAAATATGCAGTACCTCAGCAAACTCTAACTGGGTCAGGCCGGTTTTGCCGCGGGCCTCTGCAACCTCGTTTGGCTCGACACGGCTGACTCGAGCAGCTTTGCCCGCTTTCATTTCTCTAACAGATTGGAGCAGCTTGTTGCCAAGCTCCTCGGCACTCAGGGTCTCATCACTCATTTTCCAATACCTCACGAATCGACTTCAGTATATGCGCGGGCATGTTTCCTTTGACGGCCTTTTTATAGATCACCAACAACCAGATCTCACCATTTGCCAACTTGGTGAAGTAAATAACACGCACTCCACCACGCTTCCCTGAACCCGCTACCGACCAACGAACCTTTCTACACCCGCCACTGCCTGGAAT
Organism: Halomonas sp. SpR8; assembly: GCF_031010195.1. GTDB lineage: Bacteria > Pseudomonadota > Gammaproteobacteria > Pseudomonadales > Halomonadaceae > Vreelandella. The sequence continues at coordinate 68,457 of NZ_JAUAMC010000012.1, forward strand.
GGGATCGCCAACTTCCGGATTAGCTGCCAACCAGGCGAAGAAAGCACTTCGCTCCTCCTCGGTCCAAATCTTTCTGGCATCCGCTTCGAATGTAGGGGTTTCGATAATAGTAAACATGATTACCATTGTACGTCATTGACGGAGTTTTGCAAGGTGAATGTCTGGAAGGGTTAACGCCGCAATCACGCGCAGCGTTGCAGTGTTGGCGGAACCGCAACGGAAAAGCTGTCGCCGTGCTTGGCTTGGTTATGTGTTGGAAACCCCGTCAGCACCTCGCCTTCAACGACTCTGCAACAAGTCATTAGTGCTCTACGACGATGCCTGTACAACACCCACCGTTTGTTGGGTGATAGTCCACGGAACAGGCCGTGATCACAACAAATAAATCAGCATCGGCTCGCAGCAGCACGTTTCCACCGGGGGGATTGTCTGATGCAATCACTTCAAGCCGACCGTCGGGTTGCGGCTCGGATCGCTGGAACAGATTGACCGGGTCAGGAACAATCGGAAGGGAAATGCCAGCTTTGGACAGGATACCCAGGAGGTTATCTCGACAGTTCGGGTGGCCCCGGAAACCGGCGCGCTCATAAAGCCCACGGTTGCATGCAGGAAAAAGCATATCGTGGGGACAGGGTGAGTTGTCTTCGATGAGCGTCAAGACCTGGTTAGCTTGTTCGCTGTAAAAGCTCTTGCCAGGAACAGGAAACATTCGTTCCGTAATGTCCCGTGTTTGCGAGGTGCTAAGCCAATCGACTCCATCACTATTCACGACGAACGCCCACAAATCGGCAACTTGTTGTCCCTCTGGGTCAATCACACGCAAGCATTCGCCCTTCTGCACTCGGAAGCCTCGCCTTGATTGTGGCGGTATTTCGGTGCGATATTGCTGGTGCCTCTCAACTTCAAAATCATCTTCCATCTACTTTCTCCAAGATGGAGTCTTTGAGCACATAACGCCTCAATCACGCGCTTGTCGCGTGCATTGCCTTGTTAAGTGGCTTTCGGATGAACGCTCGGTAGCTCGATGCGGCTTCACCACTCATTGTCCTTGCGCTCACAACCTCATCTTGGAAGAACGAGCAATCAGCGAACATATCTCGGATCTCCTGCGGGCCACTGTAGCGCATCAGTAAACCGAGGCCGGAAATAAAGCTTTTACTTTCTTCCGAACAGAACTCCGATACATGGACGATGCCACCTGGCTTCAGCACTCGGGTTATTTCCGCAGCCACTTTACTTCGTTCCTCGAGTGATGGAATGCACGTAAACACCGCGCAAATGACAATGACATCGAACACATTATCTTCGAAAGGTAGATCAGTCCCAGCCGATTGCAGGAGAGACAACCAGGGAAACATTTTCTTTCCACGCTCTATCATTTCGCGGGACGGATCAACTCCCGTTACTTCAGTGTACCCAAGCTCAGTAAGTTCGTTAGAAATCCGCCCATATCCACATCCAAAATCGAGCACCTTTGATTTTCGGTCGGTCATCTCCAAAAGTCGGGTGCTGTCAATTTCCAGGTTGAAATTGACTTTTGTGGCTACCTTATCCCAACCGCATTCGAGCATCGGATTCCCCACTTAACGCTTCATATCACCGGGAGCGAAAAGCAAAGCGAGGGACGAGCGGTACTTTTTGCTCTCCGAGTGCATGTGATTGTTATGTAGCCCCATTTCCGATGCCTATAATTCCACTAATTTATCTTGGTTGGCGCTAGGAACGCAGAATATAGCGTCAAAGGCATCACTCACGTTCGTCTCAACAGATGAGCTCTGCGATCTAACTCGGCTCGCGCCTTTAACGTCGTCCGACAACATTAAACATGAGCCCGCCACCCCCCTAGCACTCATAATATGCTGTTCCACACTGTCTCTTTGGATTTTATCAGCGTCTGTGGGCTCCACCGAAAAGCCTAACGGACTGTCAGGCGAGGGATACTGCATCTCCGGCACAGTACCCCCTAGATGCGTTGCTCCAATGGCACGGTAATCTTTCCTCCGATACGCAAGTTGCTGGCCCATAGGAACAGCCGTAAGTTCTCCAGAAAAGGAAACTGAAGTCTTCTGGATATGGTTGTTATGCGCAAGTAGAAGTATCTTCAAATTTGGATCTGCGTGAAGAAATCTCTCAACAGTGGTAGCTGTGAACACCTCACGAACGGAGGTGTCACCATCGAGTGAAGTGCCATCAAAGAGCATCTTCATGGTGCGCAGTGTTTCGAGCGTATGTTCAATCGAACAGACACACTCCAACGCCCTTTGAAACAGCTCCTTTCCACCTCGCTGGACTAGAATTGGTTCCAATCCAGACAACCGCAACTTTAACCGACTAATCCGGGAGAAGGCTTGATCCTGTTTAGCGGTACCCAGTTCACCCCATTGCGCGGATGAAATCACGGGGGATTCGCCACATATGGATTCCAAAGACTGGATTAACGCATCGACGTCCGGCTTCAAAATGGGATCCAGTAAATCAATAGCCGCGGACAATCTCTGCAAGTCGTCAAGTGGGTTCAGCGTATTGGGCAAATCAACGCCAACCACCATAATGCTTTTTCCAGTCTCTAAAAGATAAGATTTGAGCCAAGTCAGCACCGATCCATACAGAGCGAAGGTCAATGGGTTCGTGATTTCCTCCAGCTTATCCGTGCTCGCTGAAGATTTGAGCCATTCGGAGATCCGGTTACCCTGAACCGCCCCGCACTCCAGCCCAATTGCATTAAACTCGTGCATCTCTACAAAGTATCGGATGAAACTGGCTCTGGCCAAGGAAAACTCAGAAACAAAGTGAGCCCCTTCGCCAATCCCTATCACTCTGGCATATTTCGCCATAGAAGAGAGATCTTCAAGCTCACTGAAATCTAGATTACAAGGCTGTAAGAGCGTTCTGATTGTTCTGTACGTCATATGTTCAACTCAATATCTTCATTATGATGGATCTGCTGTATCTAGTTCCTAGGTCAGGATACATAACGCCGCCATAAACGGCGCGAGCTTGCGAGCGTCCGGCGACCGTAGGGAGCGCATTTAATGGTCTTGTTAGGCAATTTCATGACCAAGCCCGATACGATGCCAAGCCTCTTTAAATTGTGGCTGATCATAAGAAGTGGGTTGCAACCAGTAAGACACGCGGCCCTCTTTTTCGCCGCGATGAGCCAATGATTTTATCTCTTCGGGTAACAGCACAAAAACATTTGGCTCTTTTGCAACATTATTTACGATGAGCCAGAAGTCACCCATAACTTTCTCAAGTGAGCTTCCGAGCGGAACTGGGTTACGTTTTGAAAGCGCCTTTACTTGAACCCCGATAAAGTCAGTGCCTTCTTTATTGTATGCAATTATGTCAATGCCTCTTGCATTTCTGGCAGTTGGCATAACATTCCAGCCCATGCACGACAGTTTATAACAGGCATAGTACATGCCGATATTGCCAGTTACTTGAGTCTCTAATTTCACGCTGGATTCCTTGAGCGCCTAACAGTGATTCTACGCCCTTCTGCAAAGCCTCAATGAACGCGACAGCACATTGATTGAGGTTTTGCAGCCACCAGTTTTGACTCTACCCCATTAATTCTGCGGGTGGCAAAGAGAATTTTGGCTGCATATCCAAAACCCGCGTGCTTGCGCGATTTGCCAACCTTTGGAATATCTCACGATAGAAAGGCGCGTTGCTACGGCAACACTAAACCAGGCACTCAATGCCATCATACTCCGCTATCGCCACGCATCAGATCAACCACTGGGTGAGATTGGCACTTCCATCTGGGCTAAACACCCTCTGCGTTTATCTTCAAAGGAGGATTAACAACTAAATTGAGAAACAAATCTCACTTCCTGTAGCTGAGCACCACCGAGCTCGAAGTTCTTGGGGGCTGCCCCGTCATGGGAAAACCCGGCTGAGTGATAGAACTTAATTGCCCTTTCATTCTGAGGGAATACCCACAAACTGCACGACTTGAAATCTTGTTCAAGCATAAGCTCTTTCGCTCGCAGCCAGAGCAAGCGTCCTGCCCCCGTCGACCAAGCCGTTGGGGATACATAGATAGCCCAGACTTCAGCTTCACTGTTGTGCGAACCGATATCTCGACATTTTCCAAAGCTAATCCAGCCTTGAACAACGCCAGCTTTCTTGGCAACAAGTAACTCGGGCTCACCCGCAGCAATGCATTCGCCCCACATATCTTCGCGACGCTCTATTGATAGCGAGTTTAGATAATCAGTTGGAACAATAAACCTATATGCGGCGCGCCAAGCTTCGACATGGATCTCAGCGACAGCGCGCGCATCTTCTGGCGCGGCGTGTACTACTTTCATTTCAGCTATTATTCCTCTCACAAATAGTAAAAAGTATTTTTAACATGATGCTGGAAATGAGAAGTACCAAATACATGGCTATCGTTGATCCTTATGGCTATACCCTTTAGCGATAGGGAAATACGACAAGCCTTAAGTAAATCACAATATCAAGATGCACCGCTGCAACCAATCATGCTCAACAGCCCCCTTGCATCTCCCCCACCCTCCTCCTACACTCCACCAACGAACAGCTTGACGGGGTGCCGGTGAAATCCGGCTGAGATGGCGCAGGGCGAGCATTTTTAGCTGCCGAGCGTTGGTCCCGCTGAACCTGATCCGGCTAATGCGTCGCTCATATAACAAGCGGCGCGGGTACCGGCGTAGGGATCAAGCGATGGCCATGGCTAGCTCTCACGATTGCACGCCACCTTCCGCGCCATTTTCTCGATCTCTCCAGCCTGCCCTCCGGATCATTACCACCGGAGGCATCATGGGCTACCGCTTTACTGATCTCACCACCGCCTGCCAGCAAGATTGGCGCGCCTATATTGAGCACGATTTTGTGCGTCAGTTGGGCAATGCCACGCTGCCAGAGGCGTCGTTTCGCCACTACTTAAAGCAGGATTACCTGTTTTTGATCCACTTCGCCCGCGCCTATGCGCTGGCGGCCTATAAAAGCCCCACCCTCACCGATCTACGCCAAGCCCACGAAGGCCTAAAAGCCATTGTGGATGTGGAGTTGGGTCTGCACGTGGGCTTTTGTCGGGAGTGGGGGATTTCCGAGCAGGAACTGGAAGCGCTGCCCGAAGCCAGGGCCACTCTGGCCTATACCCGCTATGTATTGGATACCGGCAACCGCGGCGATCTACTCGATTTACACGTGGCGCTAGCCCCCTGCCTGGTGGGCTATGGCGAAATCGCCAACTGGCTGAACGCCCAACCCTCCACCTTGCGCGGCGCGCAGAACCCGTTTGACGCCTGGATTGCCATGTACGAAGGCGAAGAGTTTCAGGCCGCTATGCAGGCGGAGCTTGAATGGCTCAATGCTCGCCTTGCCGATGTGTCGCCCGCCCGCTTTGCCGAACTGAGCAAAATCTTCCGCGACGCCACCCGCCTGGAAATCGACTTCTGGCAGATGGGCCTAGAGCTGATAGACCAAGACCTCACCAACTAATTCAGCAAAACAACACAAGGAAACGACCGTAATGACTAAAACCGTAATGAGCAAAACCAGTCACTTTTTAGCCGAAACCGCCCAGGTCGATGCCGCCGCCATTGCGCCACTGCCCGGCTCACGCAAGGTTTACGTGGAAGGCTCACGGCCCGATATTCGCGTGCCGTTCCGGGAAATTTCGCTATCGCCGACCAAAACCACCGGTATTGATGAAGAGAACCCGCCGCTGTTGGTGTACGACACTTCCGGCCCCTACACCGACCCAGATGCCAACAACGATTTACGCAAAGGCTTGCCCGCCCTGCGCCGTGCCTGGATTGAAGAGCGCGACGACACTGAATTTCTGGACGGCCACACCTCTGAGTATGGCAAGCGCCGCGCCAATGACCCCACCCTTGCCCAGCTGCGCTTTGATTTAACCCGCACTCCGCGTCGGGCCAAGCCTGGGAAAAATGTTACTCAGCTCTACTACGCCCGCCAGGGCATTATCACCCCGGAAATGGAGTTTATTGCCATCCGCGAAAACCAGCGCCGCCAAGCGTTGGGTACCGCAGAAGTAGAGCGCATTCTGGGTCACCAGCATCCTGGTCAGAGCTTTGGCGCCAGCCTGCCGGAAGAGATTACGCCTGAGTTTGTACGCGACGAGGTAGCCCGTGGCCGGGCGATTATTCCCAATAACATCAACCACCCGGAATCCGAGCCGATGATTATCGGCCGTAACTTTTTGGTTAAGATCAACGGCAACCTGGGCAACTCGGCGGTGACGTCTTCTATTGAGGAAGAGGTAGATAAGATGACCTGGGGCATCCGCTGGGGTGCGGATACCATTATGGATCTCTCCACCGGGCAGAACATCCACGAGACCCGCGAGTGGATTCTGCGTAACTCGCCGGTGCCGATTGGCACGGTGCCTATCTATCAGGCGCTGGAAAAGGTTAAAGGCGTGGCTGAAGACCTTACCTGGGAAGTCTTCCGCGATACGCTGATCGAGCAGGCCGAACAGGGCGTCGACTACTTCACCATTCACGCGGGGGTACTGCTGCGCTATGTGCCGCTCACCGCCAAGCGGGTGACCGGCATTGTTAGCCGCGGTGGCTCCATCATGGCCAAGTGGTGCCTGTTCCATCACCAGGAGAGCTTCCTGTACACCCACTTCGAGGAGATCTGCGAGATCTGCAAGCAGTACGATGTGGCGTTCTCCCTCGGCGATGGCCTGCGCCCCGGTTCAGTGGCTGATGCCAACGACGAAGCGCAAATGGCCGAGCTCAAAACCCTGGGTGAGCTGACCCATATCGCCTGGAAGCACGATGTGCAGGTAATGATCGAAGGCCCCGGCCACGTGCCCATGCATCTGGTGAAAGAGAATATGGATAAGCAGTTGGAGTACTGCGACGAGGCGCCCTTCTATACCCTCGGCCCGCTTGTCACGGATATCGCCCCCGGTTACGACCACATTACATCCGGCATTGGGGCGGCGATGATTGGTTGGTTTGGCTGCGCGATGCTCTGCTACGTGACACCCAAGGAACACTTGGGCCTGCCCAATAAAGACGACGTTAAAACCGGCATCATTACCTACAAGATTGCCGCCCATGCAGCGGACCTGGCCAAGGGCCACCCGGCGGCACAGCGGCGCGATAACGCGCTATCCAAGGCGCGTTTTGAATTCCGCTGGGAAGACCAGTTCAACCTGGGGCTGGACCCGGACACCGCCCGTGAATACCACGACGAAACCCTGCCCAAGGACTCCGCCAAGGTGGCGCACTTCTGCTCAATGTGCGGGCCAAAGTTCTGCTCCATGAAGATCAGCCAGGAAGTGCGTGACTATGCCAATGAGCATGGCCTCAACGGCGACCAGGAAGCAGTGATGAAAGGCATGGAAGAACAGGCAGAGAAGTTCCGCAAGAAAGGTAGCGAGCTGTATCAGGAGGTGTAGTTCTACTTAACAGCTTCGCTGTGGAATGTGGCTCTTGAGTCTTAGCGAAACTCAAGGGCCACCTTTATGCTGCATGATTTTCTGACCTCCCCATTGAACAATACGCTCTGGAGTAATGTTAAATTTTCACTCAAGTAGAGGTTAATTATACATTGCTCGTGTATGATTCCCATTTACAGAGCGCTCAGCTCAACTTGGCCCATTTAAAACCAACACCTTTCAAAGAACTGATTCCTGATGAAAACCAAACTTTCCCTGGCGGTATCCCTTGCGCTGTTAAGCACTGGCTTGCTCAGCGCCTGCAGCGATGATAACGAAACAACGGCCGCTGGCACGCAGCAGGAAGCGCCGAAAACAATCACAGCCCCCATGCTGAAATACATCCCGGCTGACTCCCCTTACTTTATGGCAACGCGTGAAGCAATGCCGGAACAAGAAGCCTTTGATATTTTTCAGCGCTCACTGGCCGAGAATAGCCTTGAGGCGGATCTAGACATACTACGCGAAACGCTGCCTGATTTAGACGATGAAGTGGAGCGCTCGATGGTGTCGCTGTTAATCGCCATGGGGGAAGAGCTGGAAGGTGTTAAAACACTCGATGATATCCATGCGCTGGGTCTCAAGATGGGACCTCAGGCCGCTTTTTATGGGCTAGGCATCCTGCCGGTGTTGCGCTTCGAGCTATACGATGAAGCGGCCTTTCGTGACACGCTACAGCGCGTCTTTAGCAAAGCAGGCATCAACCCGAGTACGGATACCACTAACGGCACTGACTACTGGGTACTGACACCAGAAGGCCCCATTAAGGCAATCATGGCCATTATCGATCAGCAGCTGTTGATGTCTGTAGTGCCGCAGAATGCCAGCGACGAATTGCTCGCACAGGTAATGGGTAACGCGCTTCCCGACAGTAATATTGGCGATACTGATGCACTGGTAGAGCTCGAACAACGTCATGGTTTTACCCCTTACGGTGCCGGTGAGATTGACTCTGCACGTCTGCTTAGTGAACTCAGCGCCCCCACCCATTCAGGTACACAGGCACTGATGGAAGCGGTTGATGCAGAGCCACTGGATCTATCTACCTGTCAGGCAGATATCGACCGCATTACTGACCGCTTTCCCGGACTGGTAATGGGCGCGCGTGAGTACAGTGCTGATCGCATCGAGATGAATCTCATTCTGGAGACCGATGAGGAGATTGTCAGCGACCTACGCGCTCTTACCACGCAGGTTCCGGGCCTTGGCAGCACGCAGGGGCTGGCCAGCCTTGGGCTAGGCCTGGACTTACCTTTATTGACGCAGACTATTCAGAAGTATGCTCGGGAAGTGCGTGAGAATCCCTTTAGTTGCGATGAGCTACAGGATCTGAACGGCGCCTGGAACGACATCAACATGGCAGTCAACAACCCGATCGCGCTGATAATTGGTCCGTCGCTGTCAGGCTTTAACGCCCGTATTGACAGCCTGACAATAAAAAACGGCGACCCCTTCGCGACCGGCATTTTGGCCCTCGCCTCACAAAACCCGCTGAGCCTGCTGTCTACTGCAAGCGCTTTCTTGCCTGAGCTAGGGGCTCTTGGCCTTGAACCAGGCGGAGAAACCAAAAAACTCAAAAGCATGCTACTGCCACCAGACACCCCAGCGCTTTATGCCGCTATGTCTGACACAGCCATTGTACTCGGCGCGGGCATCAGCGATTCAGAATCACTGCAAGCTGAGCTAGAAGCCCCTATTTCAGAGCGCGACCTACTGCTTCATAGTCACATGACCGGTGAGTTTTATCATTCGCTGGCTGAGCTCATGGAGCAAGTGGCAATCGATGATATGACCGAATCAGATATTGAACTGCTCAAGCAGTACGGCGACACTTACAAGAATATGGAGTACTGGCTCGAAGTGGATGACGCAGGCGTTGAAATGAGCTTTTCGCTGGAACTGAACTGAACTGAACTTTGATAGCTCATATCATCCGACAAACCCGCTACTCATGTTACCAATGATGGCTGTATAAACGATCGTTTTTATAAATAACCGTTAGTGGGTTTGTCGTTGATCTCGATACGGTCGGGGTCAACGAAATGGCCGCTTTCATCATGGTAGGCATGGGACATTTACTCAGTGAGGGGAGTCATGACGCTTACTATTAATACATAGCGGTGGGCGTGCGACATTGCTCTATATCAATCTTCGTGATGTTAAGACTCGGCTATAGCACCGCCATGGTTGCAACAATTATTAAAGCCATAAACGCCAACAGGGGGCCGAGGCCCCCTGTTGGTATCAGTGTTACGTAATTAGCGCTGTTTTTTCTGGCTCTCCTTGGCGTCACCTTTGCCTTTTTGCAGTTCGCCTTTTGCCTGCTGGGCCTTACCTTTTGCTTCTGTTTTGGTACTACCCTTTGCCTTGCCCGCGGCTTCTTTCACTTTGCCGGCAGCTTTGTTGGCCGTTCCTTTTGCTTTATCTTCTTTACCTGTTGCCATGACGAACACCTCTAATCCGTTAGTAGGGAAAACGCCGTGTGTGAAAGGTGCATAAGCACTGTTGATCGCACATCGACACACTCATCAGAGTAGCCTGTATTAAAAAAGTTGCGCTGGTTTATTTATGGCAGCTTTATTTATGACAGGCTGCTTTCTGGTAAGCGTGTTGGCGTCCAGCGGTTCAGTGCAAAGTGTAGGCAGGCCATCGTCAGCAGTGTAAGCGCCAACGCAACACTCATTGAGGAGAACCGGTAGAGGGCGCTGTACACCAGATCCTGCTGCGGGCCCAGCGACTGGCCAAACAGAATTCCCAGGGTGGTCATCCCGCCAAAGCCAATTCCCGAACCACCACCCTCATGAATATGCTCGCGAGCAAAAAGCATCAGCCCCAGCCAGTAGAGCAACACCACCAGTAGAAAATGGTGGCTTTGGGTATACAGGAGTAACTGCATGAGTAGCGCTAAGTTACACCCCAACAGCGTTCCTACCGCTCGCTTGGCGGCTGATACCCACGCACCGGAGTAACCCAGCGTAAACAGCACCAAGATGGTCGCCATCTGTGCGGAAAGCGACCCCTGCAAGTCAAAAACTTGAAACACCACAAACGACAGCGTCGCGGTTAGACCACCGATTAAGGTTTCATGGCGAATCTGGGAGGAAGGCTTGGTGACTCGGGGTGGCGGCTTACGCGCTTCCACGTCAGGGAACAGTGTATGCATCAGCATGGCAATAAACACCGCCAAACCACTGGCGACAAGATTACAGGCCAGTAAATCGCTCAAGTCTACATTGGGGTAGCTGGCGAAGTGGAGCAGGATACTGAGCGTCAGCACGCCGTTAGCGCCGAATAGAAACAGCGGGCCTTTCGCCATCAAGTTAAAACGAAACAGAAATATACCCATTACCACCAAGGTCATCACTACCGGCATATGCTTGAGCAGCCCGACCACTAGGCTTACTTCAAGCACATTGATCGATACGTTGGCCAAAAACTGGCGCACGATATGGCCGTTCAAGATGGGCACCATACCCAGCAAGAACATTGGAAAAACAGTAAAAAACACCCCGTAGTTCCAACCCATCAATTGGCTGACCACAAACCCCAGCATACCGCCCCCGGCCACTCGTAGGCACTGACGCAGGCCATTCTTTGAAAGCTCGGGCTTGCGCTTAGTGGCCGCTACGCTAGAAGACTGCGCTCTGGCTAACCTCTTTTCAATAAACCAGGTAGAGCTCTTTTTAATGAACCTGGCTAACCTCTTTTTAATATACATAGTGCAGCCAACTGATCAGATGCGCCTGTAGCCACACAAAGGGTTTGGCCAACGTCGAATCACCGGGCTGAAGCTGCACCGTGGCGCGGGCACCGCTGGCGAGTGAGTTGGCGGTAGGCTGCGTTAGTGCTAGATGTACGCGCATGCGCTGGGCATCGCGCACCCAACGGTCTGTGGTGGGGATCTCAGCCAACTGGCCATCAGCCGCCAATTGGCCTTCGCGAACACCAGCGTCCATCGCCAGCACCTGTGCATCAAACACCTCGCCCGGCCATGCATCAAACACCACTTGTGCGGGATCGCCCGGGCCGACATGGCGCAGGCTCTTTTCACGAAAATCAGCGATGATATCTATCTCATTCGCCACTACCGCGACGACAGGTTGGCCCGCCTGCACGTAATCACCCACATCCAACTGCAGGTTAGTGACACTCCCATCCTGGGCGGCACGCACCTGGGTGCGAGCAAGATCCAACTGTGCTTGGGAGAGCGCGTTGTCTGCTTGGCGCAAGCGCAGGTTCGTCTCACCAGAGTCACCCAACTGCACTTCTAAGCTAACGATTTTAGCCCTCGCTGCTGCCACGCTGGCCTGAGCAGTGCGCTCAGCGGCAACCTGCTGTTCGTACCGCTGGCGGGAGACATTCTGCCGCGCCATCAGCGTTTCTGCGCGGCGAAGCTCGCCCTGCCGCTCGTTAGCCGTGGCTTGCGCTGAGGCCAGTTCGGCTTGTGCAGAGGTCAGCTCTGCTTCTAAGCGCGCGTTCTCACGTTCAGCCTGCTCGCGGTTAAGCTGCGCTTGATCAACGGCTAACTGAAACGGCGCCGGATCTATCTCAAACAGCACATCACCTTTGGCAACGTATTGGTGATCACTCACCATTACGGCCTTCACCGGACCACTAAGCTCAGGCGCTATGCGTGTCACCGGCCGCAGCACTCTTGCCTCAGGTGTCATGGGCATAAAGCTATCAGCCAGCAGAAAATAGATAAACAGCAGTACAAAGGCAGCAAGTGCTACCTTCACCCAGCGGGCGAATGTTTGATCGGGAGTCATGCAGAGCTCACTTGTTAGCCACCAGGCAGTTAACCTGGCAATCGCATCTCAACGGGTGCACATCTTTAAAGCGATGGCTCAGTAGACGTTAGTCTAACAGTTAATTAGCGCGCTAACAATAATACTCTAACTAGTGCCTCCGCATTAGCCATCAAGGTGGCCAATAAAAACCCCCATGGCGAAAAGTCATGGGGGTTTAGCAATAATTAGCGTTAAATTTTAAACCACTATTAAAACCGGTAGCGTAGACCAACGCTGGCGGCGTCGAAGGCGTAGGCAGATTTATCTAGATAGCGCATGTAATCCGCTCCTAGCGATAAATTCTGGGCTACATCCATTTCAGCGCCTGCGCCATAGGAGAAGTCGCTTTCACGGTTGCTATTAAACTCAACTTCCGTAAAGCCCGCTAAACCGTATAACCGGACTTCAGGAGCTATAGGGATAATACCTTTGGCATAAGCACCGGCTAAATAATCCAACTCAGCGCCTCCGTCCGAGCCACCCGTACCTAGATGCCCTTCAAGCGCAAAGTAGTCGTTAAATTGGGCGCCGCCACGTAAACGTAGGCCTACATCGTCGCGTGAAGAGCCTCGGTCTGGATCCAGGCTCCAGAACATCGCATCACCGCCAACGTATCCTTGTGGGTAGCCGAAGGATTGCTGTGCTTGTGCAGACGTTGCAAAGGCCCCTGCGCCAACCAGGAGTGCCGCCGATGTAAGTGATAATACGGTCATCTTCATAGGTTGTTCCTCAGTTAAAAAACAGTGTTTCCTTACGCCACTGTATTGTGGTCCATTACCTTGAAGAACGCAATTCGCCCGCCCAGCGTGCACGTAATTTCCTTTTTTCCTCTTCTGCTTACCTACCTTTTGAAAGGCTGAGCACGATAATACCGCCGACCACCACGGCTCCCCCCACCAGTTGGCCAGGGCTGAGCATCTGTCCAAGTACGAAATAACCCAATACCAGGGAAGCGACTGGCTCGATATTCATTACCGGTGCGTTGCGCGCCATATCGAGGCGCGGCACAAAGATAAACAGTGTTGAAAACGCCGAACCGTAGAGCAGTCCCAGCAGACCTAACCCAATCCAACCTGCATTGTTTTCGGGCAAGCTCATGCCGCCTGGAACCACGCCCGCGACGCCGCCGATAATCATGACGATAAACACCGTTTGCATAGTCAGCAGGCTGCGCAGCGTGCTCCCCACGCCGGCTAGCCGGTGCTCGGTGATCCACAGTGCGCAGGCAAACACAAAAGCGGCGGTTAAGCCAAAACCGATACCCGCGATCCAACCTGGCCCCATGCCATCGGCACTGGCAAGCCAGGAAGGGATATCCAGCACCACCAGCAAGCCGATTAAAATAGTGCCCATGATCAAACAGCTACGCAGCGTTGGGCGCGGGCCGCCCAACGCCCAGCTCAATAATGCCAGTTGTATGGGAAAGGTATTGACTAATAGCAGCGCAATCACCACCGGTAGCCTTGCCACCGCCGAGTAGAGGCTAACGCTTTGAACTGCGATTAGCAGCCCTACGGTAAGTTGCCATGGCCAGGAGCCCTTGGGCAGCCACAGCCGCTTGCGTTGAACAATGACGAGCGCCAGCAAAATCAGACAGGCAACCCCAGAGCGGGTTAATACCGCCAGCAATAGCCCCGTTCCATTATCAAACGCCAGCCGTGCAGAGACGTGATTAGCGGCAAACATGGTAGCCACGGTCATCATTAACAGAATGGCCAAATGACGCGGCAGTAATTTAGGTAAAGAAGGCGCTGACATAGAAACGAAACGGCCCGTTGTAGTAGTGAAAGCTACGGGAGTAGCTAAAAAGTGAATTATACCTGGCTTTAAAGAGTAGGCTAACAAAAACCATGCACTGCTTTCTGCAGCGCAGCATATTATACTAAAGTCTAAATATTTTCTCGTCTAATCCTGCTTCCCTTCTCTTCTAATCCTGTTTTTCTTTTCAATAGCAATAAAACGCCCCGAGTAGATATACCACTCGGGGCGATAATAAACACAGCTAGTGGCATATCCGGAGAGAACTACACCAGCATCGGCACCATCGCTTCCAGCACCATCACTAAGCTCATCGCGGTAATCGTCAGAATCGATACGCCAAACACCTTTTTGGCCCAGCGAACATCGTCATCTAACCGATAACCACGTAGCGCCAGGTAGAGCCAGTAGCCGCCCATTACCAGCGCCACGCAGAGATATCCCATACCCGCTTGGCTGGCTAATACCAGCGCCAGAGAGGCAGGAATAAACGCCACGATGTAGCCAAGGATATGGTGCTTGGCCATTTTGACACCGCGCACCACCGGCAGTACCGGAATCGATGCGCGACGGTAATCAGCGTAGCGGAAGATCGCAATCGCATAGGAGTGCGGCATCTGCCACAGACAGAAAATCACCAGCAGCATAATGGCGCCACTATCGAAATGCCCGGTCACTGCGCAGTAGCCCACCACCGGCGGCATGGCACCAGAGAGGCTGCCCACCAGGGTGCCGTACTCTGAACGGCGCTTCATATAAAGGCTGTAAAGCCCCACATACACACCCCAGCCAATCACCGCCAGGGCAACGGTTAACCCGTTGGTACCCAGCGCCAGACACACAACCCCCGACACACCCAGCAGCGCCGAAACGCCCAGTGCCTGGGTGATAGAGATGCTGCCTCGTACCAGGGGGCGATGGCGCGTACGCGCCATCAATGCATCAATATCGCGGTCAATGACGTTGTTACACGCACAGCCTGACGCGATGATTAACGCAATCCCCACCATGACCGAGACAAAGCTGAGCCACTCAAACTGCCCCTGGGCGGCGAGGAAATAGCCGCCCAGAGTAGCGATCAAGTTGCCGCCGATAATACCCGGCTTGGTCAGCTCAAGCAGATCCCGCCAGCGGCTAGGCGCTGAGATTAGCCGATCATCATGTTGAGATGCAGATGCTGCATGATCCACAGCGAGCCTCCTACCACTAAGACGAGAATCGTCAGTGTGAAGACGAAGGACATCATATTCCAGCCTTCGTCGGCTTTGGTACTCATATGCATAAACATGACCAGTTGCACCAGTATCTGCAACACTGCAGTCACCGTAATCACAATAACGGTAGCCAGTACGCTAAAAGCGCCACTCATCACCACCGCAAAAGGGATAATGGTCAGTATCAGCGACAATACCAGTCCTGTCACATACGACTTAACGCTGCCATGGGCATTGGTTGAACTTGCACTCATCTCACAACACTCCCATCAGATAGACGAATGAGAAGACACAGATCCAGACGATATCGAGGAAGTGCCAGAACAGGCTTAGGCACAAAATCCTCGGCCGGGTCATATCGTTCAACCCTTTGGTCGACAGCTGTACCAGCATCACCAAAATCCAGATCATGCCGAACATAACGTGCAACCCGTGGGTGCCTACCAGAGTAAAGAAGGCCGACAAAAAGCCGCTACGATCCGGACCAAACCCTTCATGGATCAGGTGCTGGAATTCATAGATTTCCATCCCCAGAAAGCACAAGCCCAGCAGAAAGGTAATGACCAGCCACACTTTCACTTGGCCAACACGGTTGGCATGCATTGCCAAAACGCCCATGCCGAAGGTAAAACTACTGATCAGCAGTGCAAAGGTACCGAAAAGAATCAACGGTAATTCAAAAATATCAGCGCCGGTTGGCCCACCTGCCGTGCCTCTCATCAGCACGGCGTAAGTGGCGAACAGTGATCCGAAGATCACCAAATCGCTCATTAAGTAGACCCAGAAACCAAATAGCTTCGTGCCCGAAGCATCGTGATGCTCATGGGGCTCGGCCGCTGCGCCGTGATGTAACGTATCCGTTGCCATTACGCTTGCGCCTCCACTCGTTGTTGATGCTCACGCTCGATTCGCTCAACTTCAGCAGCGGGAACGTAGTAGTCGATGTCGTCGTTGAACACCCGCGCCATAAAGCTCACAAAAACACCCACGGCGCCGACGCCGGCTAACCACCAGATGTGCCATACCAGCGCAAAGCCGATGACCAGCGCAAAGAAGCTGATAACGGGTCCGGCCACGGTATTACGCGGCATATGGATATCGGTATAGGGGGCTTCTTCAAGCTGCTCTTCGCTACGCTGCTTTTGCGACCAGAAGCTGTCGATATCGCCCACTTCCGGCAAACGCGCAAAGTTGTAGAACGGCGCAGGAGAAGAGGTCGACCACTCCAGGGTGCGGCCATGCCAAGGGTCACCGGTGACATCGGCGTTCTGTTTGCGGTCGCGAATACTCACCCAGAACTGGATGATGGTGCAGACAATGCCCAGCATAATGATCACGGCGCCTACCCAGGCCAGAATCATCCACGGCTGCCATTCTGGGTTGGGATAAGACTGCATGCGGCGCACGGCACCAAAGAAGGCCAGTACGTAGAGTGGCATAAAGGCGACGTAGAAGCCGATAAACCAGCACCAGAACGAACGCTTGCCCCACTTTTCGCTTAGCGTGAAGCCAAACGCTTTGGGGAACCAGTAGGTAAGCCCTGCCATCATGCCGAACACCACGCCGCCGATAATAACGTTGTGGAAGTGCGCAATAACGAACAGGCTGTTATGCAGCACAAAGTTGGCTGCGGGCACCGCCAGCATAACGCCGGTCATGCCGCCCAGGGTGAAGGTGATAATAAAGCCCAGCGTCCACAGTACCGGCGACGTCAGCTCCAGACTGCCGCGGAACATCGTAAACAGCCAGTTGAACACTTTCACCCCGGTAGGAATGGCGATGATCATCGTCATAATACCGAAGAAGGCGTTGACGTTGGCGCCCGCCCCCATGGTGAAAAAGTGGTGCAACCAAACCACAAACGAGAGCAAGGTGATCGAAATGGTCGCCCACACCATGGTGGCGTAGCCAAATAGCCGCTTACGCGCAAAGGTCGCAATCACTTCAGAGAACACGCCGAAGGCAGGCAGAATCAGGATATAAACTTCCGGGTGGCCCCAGGCCCAGATGAGATTGACGTACATCATCATGTTGCCGCCAAAATCATTGGTAAAGAAGTGCATACCCAGATAGCGGTCAAGCGTTAGTAGTGCGATGGTCGCGGTTAAGATCGGGAAGGACGCGATGATCAGTACGTTGGCGCACAGCGATGTCCAGGTGAAGATCGGCATGCGGAACATCGTCATGCCTTTGGTACGCATTTTAATGATGGTCACGAAGAAGTTAATACCGGTGAGCGTGGTGCCTATACCGGATATCTGCAACGCCCATATCCAGTAATCGACCCCCACCCCGGGACTAAACTCTATCCCCGATAACGGCGCGTAAGCGAGCCAGCCGGTAGCGGCGAATTCCCCCACTACCAGCGAGATATTGACCAGTATCGCGGAGACCGCAAACAGCCAAAAACTTAAGTTATTCAGGAAAGGAAAGGCAACGTCGCGGGCACCAATTTGCAGCGGCACCACCAGGTTCATCAGACCGATGACCATGGGCATGGCGACAAAGAAGATCATGATCACGCCGTGGGCGGTAAAGATCTGATCGTAGTGATGAGGCGGCAAATAACCCGCTGCATCCCCGGCGGCCATCGCCAACTGGGTACGCATCATTATCGCATCCGAGAAGCCGCGCAGCAGCATGACCAGGGCGACAATGAAGTACATGATACCGAGCTTTTTATGGTCGACGGAGGTAAACCACTCGTTCCACAGCCAGCCCCATTTACGGTAATAGGTTATTAAACCAAACAGCGCGATCCCACCAATGGCCATAAAGGCCGCGACGACCATGATGATCGGCTCGTGGTAGGGAATTGACTCTAACGTGAGTTTTCCAAACACGGCTTAACCTCCCACTTCTACGCTAGAGGAATGGCTGCGCATGGCATTATCCTGACTAGCATGGTTGTTAGTAACATGACCTGATTCGGCAGCGTTTTCATTTTCGCCATCGTGGGAGTCAGCATGATCGCCGCCCATATCGTGCTCACCGCCGGTATGGAAGCTTTTCAAAATGCTTTCATACAGTGAGGGCGAAATGGCTGAGAAGTACTCCACCGGATTCGATTCGCTGGGTTCCGCTAACGCTTCGTACCCTTCGGGATAGGTCAACGTTTGTGGGGCACTGCGTACCGTTTCCACCCAGGCGTCGAAATCGGCGTCGTTGGTCACCTTGGCTTCAAACGTCATGCCAGAGAAGCCCGCGCCACTGTAGTTGGTGGAACGACCAGGGTAGCTGCCAGTTTCATCGGCGATGAGATGGACATCGTTATCCATACCCGCCATAGCATAAATCTGGCTGCCAAGATGGGGGATAAAGAAGGCGTTCATCACTGAGCCAGAACTGACCCGAAAGCGCACCGGCGTATCCACTGGAAAGGCCACTTCGTTAACACTGGCAATACCCTGTTCGGGATAGATAAACAGCCACTTCCAATCCAGCGCTACCGCCTGTATTTCGATCGGCGCCACATCGCTTTCCAGCGGCTTGTGTGGGTCAAGGCTATGGGAGGTCTTCCAGGTCAACAGAGCGAGCACAA
The DNA here is from genome assembly GCF_031010195.1 of Halomonas sp. SpR8. Classification (GTDB taxonomy): domain Bacteria; phylum Pseudomonadota; class Gammaproteobacteria; order Pseudomonadales; family Halomonadaceae; genus Vreelandella. The sequence continues at coordinate 87,207 of NZ_JAUAMC010000012.1, forward strand.
CGATAATCGCACAGGGCACGATCCACACCACTGCTTCAATCACGTTGGAGTGTGCCCAATCAGGCGTGTATTTAGCCAAGCTATTACTACGCCGATAACGCCAGCCAAACAGCAGCGTCATGACAATCACAGGAATAACTACAATCAACATTAGGCCAAAGGCGGTCAGGATCAGCGTGCGCTGCTCAGCGCCAATCTGCCCTTTTGGGTCTAGCAGCGCTGAACTACAGCCTGCTAGAAACAGACACAGCGCAAGGAGCAATAACGTGCCTCGCCTGCGCCAAAGTGAGCGTCGTTGCATGGTGTGATCTCGTCAGAGGTTGTTTAAAACACTAGCTAGCCATGCTGTCCAGCTATATAGCAGGCTAACCACCACCCCATACTCTTCCCAAAACATGTTCTAAAAATGCTCTTGAGAACGCTCTTAATAACGTTCTCAAGGTCAGTGCACACGTAACGCTGGGCGTTATTGCTCCGGGAAAAATATGCGCCGCCGAGTGGGAGTTGGCGACGAGCCTCGCTGGCTGAAGCACTAAACACTTAAGCAGCTAAGACTAAAGTATTTTCCATTGATCGAGATCACGAAAGAAGTGGCGCATTGCCGCACCCCAGGTATTGACTGCTATGCGCCCCTTCCCCATCGGTGACCACCACATCAAAATTGTCCAGGGCAGCGAAATAGGCCGGGCGCACTACACCAAACTTACTCGCATCTACCACCAATAGGCGCTGCATAGCGGTGGCAATGGCCGCTTGTTTCGGTGCTACTTCGTGAAAGTGAAAACAGCTAACGCCCCGCTCTAAATCCACCCCTGCAGCGGAGATCAGCGCTTTGTTAATGCCCAAACGTTCGATGGCGGCAGCCATATTATCGCTGCCAAACGACTGCGAGGCGGGATAAAACAGCCCACCCAATAGCACCAAGCGCACATTGGGGAGTGCCGCGACGGCATTGGCAACGTTAAGCGCATAGGTCACGACCGTCAGCTCATTAAAATGGCTTAATTGACTCAACAGCGGCATCAGCGTTGAGCCGCAGTCAATAAACAGCGTATCGCCCTCTTCAATAAAGGCGAGTGCCCGCTGACACAGCCGATACTTCGCCTGATAGTGACTAGCCTGCTGCTCAGTCAGATCATAAATAGGCGTGACCCCGGGGTAATTCGCCATCACTAGACGCCCACCCAGCAAGCTAATGGCGCTGGCCTGAGTCGTTAAATCGCGGCGAATAGTCATTTCGGAAACATCGCACAACTCTGCGGCGTCGCGCAGATGAAGAGTGCCGCCACTGGCAAGCGCTTCCTGAAGTTTGGCAAGGCGCTGAGCGCTGCGGCCATTCATGGTGGGCATCTCTTGGCAACCCCCTCTTGTTGTGATTTCCGCAACAGGCGCATCGGCGTTGCGTCTATTCTCATTTCTATGCTGAGCGAGCTGCAGCGTAATTTCCACTGTTACGACGGCTATTGGCGCTATTAGTGCCACAGTGATAGCCATATGACATTTAAATAGCGTTGATGTGACAACACTTGCAAATCAACGTTAGAAAAATAACACTAAATGTTATAATTTTAACATTAACGCCAGCCCGCACAATTACAACCCTCGGATAGCCACACCCAAATGGCTCCGCGATAACCTTGTTGAGGCTCCTATGACAGTTCGTACACACTCTCACTCTTCTTCTTGCTCCTCGTCTGTTGTCGCGCTTGGCGCTGGCGTAGTGGGTGTTATAGCGGCAACGGTCGCTACGCCGCTAATGGCAGATGAGGCTGCTCAGCCGCATCCCCTTGATCGGCTGTGGTCATTCGCTAACGTCTCGGTGAACTACCTGGATTGGTCGAACGGCACCGAAGCCCGCACCGCGTCTAACGCCGCTAAAGGTGATTTTACGTTTGTTGAAATCGAAGGCGGCGCTGGCTTTAGCTGGGGCGAGTTTTATGGCTTCTTTGATTTCGAGAACCCCACTAACGATCAGTTCGATGAGTCAAGCGGTGGTAAAGACAACTTCCGCACCGCGGGTAAAGTGACCTCGCATATTTACCTGGGTGATAGCCCTCTATCGATTTATGCCCACCTGTATGACTTCCGCGATTACGGCTATAACAGCCGCGAGCAGGATCAGATTCTGGGCCTGGGCTACCGCACCACCTTTGATAACGGCCTCTGGTTCAAGCCCTTTATTGGTGCTGCGCGGGTGCAAAGTAACAGCTACACCGGTATGAACGGCTATATGGCTGGCTGGGTCGCGGGTTATGATTTCACTGCGCTCAACCAGAACTTCAGCGTCACCAACTGGCACGAGCAAACCTTTGGCCGTGACGATGAGTATCTGGAGCAGAATTACGTGGGCGATACAGCGGGCAGTGTAGGCACCAACGGTGCTCTGAGCCTGTGGTGGCACCCCAGCGACTTGATCACCACCGGCATTCAGTATCGCTACTCTGAGAATAAGTTGGGCACCCCCAACGATTACCAGAATGCGATGATCTACTCCGTCAAGCTCAACTTACTATAATCGCGTGCTAACGATAAAAACGTTACTTACGCGCTGACTCGAAGGATCTCCATATGACACTCCTTATGAGCTTGGTGGGTATGGTCACTCTGGTGGCCATTGCCCTGATCTTCTCTTACGACCGTAAGTCGATTCGGCTGCGCACCGTGCTAGGTGCTTTTGCAATTCAAGCGGGTATTGGTGCTTTTGTACTTTATGTGCCGTTTGGTCAAGCGGTGCTGCAGACCATTTCGTCTGGCGTTAGCCAAATATTGGTGTATGCCAATGACGGCATCGGCTTCCTGTTCGGCGGTTTAGCCGATGTGGATAACGTTGGCTTTGTATTTGCTATCAAAGTGCTTCCGGTAATCATCTTCTTCTCCTCGCTAATCGCCGTGCTCTACTACATTGGCATTATGCAGTGGGTTATTCGCATCCTGGGTGGTGCCCTGCAGAAAGCCCTGGGCACCTCGCGGACTGAGTCACTGTCTGCCACGGCGAATATTTTCGTCGGCCAAACCGAAGCGCCGCTGGTGGTGCGTCCATTTATTGCCCGCATGACGCCTTCACAGCTGTTTGCCGTTATGTGTGGTGGTTTGGCCTCGGTCGCGGGTTCGGTATTGGCGGGTTACGCGGCGCTGGGGATTCCCATGGAGTACCTGGTGGCAGCCTCCTTTATGGCGGCGCCCGGCGGGTTGCTGTTTGCCAAACTGATCATGCCGGAAACCCAAGACGTTACCGACAGTGACAGCGTCTCCAAGGTGGAAGAAGAGATTGAGGCCCAGGAAGATAAGCCTGCCAACGTACTCGATGCCGCAGCATCCGGCGCCACCTCCGGCTTAATGCTCGCCGCCAACGTGGGTGCGATGCTGCTGGCATTTATCGCGCTGATTGCGTTAATCAACGGCATACTCGGCGGTGTTGGCGGCTGGGTGGGCTTTGACTCGCTGAGCCTGGAACTGATCCTGGGCTGGCTGTTTGCCCCACTTGCCTTCCTGTTGGGTGTACCCTGGGAAGAGGCCACGTTGGCAGGTTCTTTTATTGGCCAAAAATTAGTGGTCAACGAATTTGTCGCCTATATCAACCTGGCCCCCTACATTGATGGGGAACAGGTGGTGGCTGCCACGGGTCAAATGATGACACCGCACACCATGGCGATTCTCTCTTTTGCACTGTGTGGCTTTGCGAACCTTTCTTCCATTGCAATTCTGCTTGGCGGCTTGGGCAGCATCGCCCCAACTCGTCGCAAAGAGATTGCCCGCTTTGGCGTCAAAGCCGTGTTGGCCGGTACACTGTCCAACTTGATGTCGGCCTCGATTGCTGGCTTCTTCATCGCCTTAAGTAACGCCACTGCTTAACGCAGCGGGTTTTACTGAAGGCGGCGGGCGCTGCGGTTTTATCCGCAGTGCCCGTTTTTATCATTTACTGATTTGTGAGAACTCCATGACTGCGACTGCCTCCCCCCATATCGTCCAAGCCGCCCGCCAAGCGCTTACCCTCATGGATCTGACGAGCCTGAACGACAGCGACACTGACAGTACCATTGAAGCGCTCTGCCAACAGGTAAAAACGCCCTTTGGCACCCCTGCTGCGGTCTGCGTCTACCCACAGTTTATTGTCACCGCCCAGCGCGCGCTTACCGCCCATAAACTCGATAACCAAGTTAAAATTGCCACGGTCACCAACTTCCCCAACGGCGGCGATGACATTATGGCCGCCGCCCGTGAAACCCGCGATGCAGTTGCCTCCGGCGCTCATGAAGTCGACGTGGTGTTTCCCTATCGCGCGTTGATGGCGGGCGATGAAGAGACTGGCCTTGAACTGGTCGAGATGTGCAAAGCCGCCTGCGCGGGCCAAGCGCTGCTCAAAGTGATTATTGAGTCCGGCGAGCTGAAAGAGCCTGCGCTGATTAAACGCGCCAGCGAACTCGCCATTGAAGGCGGTGCGGATTTTATTAAAACATCCACCGGCAAAGTGGCCGTCAACGCCACCCTGGAAGCCGCCGAAATCATGCTCAAGGCGATTAAAGCCAGTGGCCAGGACGTTGGCTTCAAAGCGGCAGGTGGCGTTAAAACTGCCGAAGATGCGGCCGAGTATCTGTCCCTTGCCAACGACATTATGGGCCCGGGTTGGGCGACTCCCGCGCACTTCCGCTTTGGGGCCTCTAGCCTGCTGGGCAATCTAATGGATACGTTGACCGGCAACACCAACGCTGCCACTACAGACGGAGGTTACTAATGGCTGCCAACGCGACTAAACACATCCTGCTCCCCCAGGAGCTGATTCGCCTTAAGCGTGATAATCAGCCGCTGCCCGCGGAAGAGATCAAAGCCTTTGTCCAGGGCATTGCCGATGACCGTATCAGCGACGCCCAGATTGGCGCCTTCACCATGGCGGTGTTTCTTAACGGTATGAGCCGTGAAGAAGTCGTCGCCCTGACCACCGCGACCCGCGACTCCGGCCATGTGATGCAGTGGAGTGACCTGAACCTGCCCGGCCCGATTGTCGATAAACACTCCACTGGCGGCGTAGGCGATTTGGTCTCACTAGTACTCGGCCCCTGGGTGGCCGCCTGCGGCGCCTTTGTACCGATGATCTCCGGGCGCGGCCTGGGCCACACTGGCGGCACGCTGGATAAACTCGAATCGATTCCCGGCTACAACCCCTACCCCGCGCCAGAGCGTTTCCGTCAGGTAGTGAAAAACACCGGTGTGGCGATTATCGGCCAAACCGGCGATCTCGCCCCTGCCGACAAGCGCATCTACGGCGTACGTGACGTCACCGCCACCGTAGAGTCTATTCCGCTGATTACCGCCTCTATCCTGGGTAAAAAACTGGCTTCCGGTCTGGATGCGCTGGTGATGGACGTTAAGGTCGGTAGCGGTGCTTTTATGCCCACCCCGGAAAAATCCCGCGAACTGGCCAAAAGCATCGCTAATGTGGCAACCCAAGCGGGTACACCCACTACCGCCCTACTCACCGATATGAGCCAGCCGCTGGCGCCCTGCGCCGGCAACGCGGTGGAGATCGTCGAAACGCTAGCCCTGCTGCGCGGTGACCGTCCCAACAGCCGCGTAATGCAAGTCACTCGCGAGCTGGCGGTAGAAATGCTGATCGCCGGTAAGCTCGCAGGTTCTCGTGAAGAAGCACTTACCCAGCTTGAGAAGGCGCTGACCTCTGGCGCAGCGGCTGAGGTATTCGCCCAGATGGTGCGCGAACTAGGTGGCCCCAGCGACTTTATGGAGCGCTCTGATCACTACCTGGCCAAAGCCGAGGTGATTAAGCCAGTGTATGCCGAGCAAGCGGGTATTGTGCAACGTATTGATACCCGAGCTGTAGGTATGAGTGTAGTGGAGCTGGGCGGTGGCCGCCTGCGCAACGATGCCAGCGTTGACCACAGCGTCGGCTTTACCGACATTGTCGAAATCGGCGATAGTGTCGATAGCCAGCACCCCATCGCCATGGTTCACGCCCGCAGTGACGCCGCCGCCGAGCGTGCCGCAGAACAGCTCCGTGCAGCGCTCACCATTGGCGAAGCGGCGGCCAGCGCCGACACCCTGCTACAAGACACCTTCCGTGGAGAAACCTTATGAGCCGCGCGATTGTTTTGGTACTGGACTCCTTTGGAATTGGCGCCGCTCCGGATGCCGCGACCTTCGGCGATGAAGGCTCCGACACGCTGGGCCATATCGCCGCCGCCTGCGCCCGTAATGAGGCCGATAACGCCAATCGTTCTGGGCCGCTCAAGCTTCCCAATATGGCCAAGCTGGGGCTATTCCACGCCCACCGCGATGCCACCGGCCGCGTGGCCGAAGGCGTTGCGCTAGCGGAAAACCTGGAAGGCGCCTACGCCCACGGCAAAGAGATCTCCAGTGGCAAAGACACACCTTCCGGCCACTGGGAAATCGCCGGTGTGCCGGTGCGCTTTGACTGGGGCTACTTTCTGGATAAAACCGACAGCTTCCCCCTTGAGCTGCTCGATGCCATCGTCCAGGAAGCGGATCTAACCGGCGTGATAGGCAACTGCCACGCCTCGGGTACCGAGATCATCGCCCGCCTGGGTGAAGAGCACATCGCCACCGGTAAACCGATTGTTTACACCTCGGCGGATTCGGTATTTCAGATTGCCGCCCATGAAGAGCATTTCGGTTTAGAGCGGCTCTATAAGCTGTGCGAAACCGTCCGCGAATTGCTGGAGCCTTACAACATCGGCCGCGTGATCGCGCGTCCGTTTATCGGCGAGGACAGCAACACCTTCGCCCGCACTGGCAACCGCCGCGACTACAGCGTTGAGCCACCGGCGCCTACGGTGCTGCAAAAGCTTGCCGATGCCGGTGGCGAAGTCGTCTCAATTGGTAAAATCGCCGATATCTACGCCCACTGTGGCATTACTCACAAAGTCAAAGCCAGCGGCCACGATGCATTGATGGACGCTACGCTCAAAGAGATCGAGCGCACCAGCCAACGTGACGAAGGCGAGCGCGCCATGATAATGACCAACTTTGTCGATTTCGACTCGGTTTACGGCCATCGCCGCGACGTGCCGGGCTACGCCGCAGCGCTGGAAGAGTTTGATGCCAAGCTGCCAGCACTAATGGAGAAGCTAAGCGAAGACGACCTGCTGATCCTGACGGCCGATCACGGCTGTGACCCCAGCTGGCACGGCACCGAACACACCCGCGAGTACATCCCGATTCTGGTACACGGCCCCGGCTTTACTCCCGGCTCGCTGGGCGAGCGCGGCACCTTTGCCGATATCGGCCAAACCCTCGCCGACTTTTTCCTGCTACCGGCCATGGCCGATGGCAAAAGCTTTCTACCCGACGCTGCTTAAAGGCTAGCGCCGCTTAAAGGAGATTTTTGATGGCAACCCCACATATTAACGCTGCTCCCGGTGATTTCGCCGATACTGTACTGATGCCCGGCGACCCGCTACGCGCAAAATACATCGCCGATACCTATCTGGAGAACGTTCGCCAGGTCAACGATGTACGCAATATGTTCGGCTACACCGGCACCTATAAAGGCCGCGAGATTTCCGTGATGGGCCACGGCATGGGCATTCCATCGGTCTCCATCTACGCCAAAGAGCTGATCACCGACTACGGCGTTAAATCGCTAATTCGCGTAGGCTCCTGCGGCGCGGTACGCGATGACGTCAATGTCCGCGATGTGGTCATCGGCATGGGCGCCAGCACCGACTCCAAGGTCAACCGTATGCGTTTTAACGACCACGACTTCGCCGCCATTGCGGATTTTGAGCTAACCCAGCACGCCGTTGCCGCCGCCAAGGCCAAGAACGTACAAGTGAAAGTTGGCAATATCTTCTCAGCGGACTTGTTCTACAACCCGCAAACCGAGATGGCCGAAATGCTCAAGCGCTACGGCATTGTCGGCGTCGAGATGGAAGCCGCTGGCCTATACGGCGTCGCCGCCGAGTTTGGCGCCCGCGCCATGACCATCTGCACCGTGTCGGATCACATCCTGAAAGGCGACTCGCTCTCAAGCGCCGATCGTCAAACCACCTTTGACGACATGATGCTCATCGCACTGGACACCGTATTGCGTGACGATGCAGCCCGCGCTTAAGAGGCTTAAGAGGAAGTGTGATGAGTCAACAAACGGATGAAGTGTCAGCAGAGATTGTTGAGACGTTGTTAAGCGCTCGGGCCAACGCCTATGTGCCCTACTCGGCACACCCGGTGGCCTCAGTGATGGTAAGCCCGGATGGACAGCAGTTTGCGGGCACTAACGTGGAAGTAGCGCACTACAAAGGCCTGTGCGCTGAAGCCTCGGCCATCTCCGCGATGATCACCGCTGGACAGCGTCAGTTGGCCACCGTCTACGTCATGGGCCCAGGCGATCACCTCTGCACTCCCTGTGGCGACTGCCGCCAGCGCATTCGCGAGTTCGCCACGCCCGAGACACAGATCAAGGTGCTCTCCGGCAGCGGCGAACTGCTTAAAACCTACACCATGGAAGCCCTACTACCCGACGCCTTCGGCCCGGAGCAACTGCCACCGCGTTAACTACCCAGTTTCGCGCACCACCAGCGCCACCGGCAGCGATACGTGCCGGGGCGCTGCTCCCGCCCTCGCTTCTGCCAGTAATGCCATGCTCGTTGCGGCAATCTCGGCAATATCCTGACGCACCGTGGTTAGTCCCGTGGCGAGAGTGGGCAGGTCATCAAAACCGGTGACTGCCACTTGGCCCGGCACCTCAATCCCGCGATCTTCTAGCGCGGCCACACAGCCCAGCGCTAGCTCGTCGGTGGCACATACCAATGCATCAAACGGCAGTGTTTGAGCGCCCGTCTTGTCCAAGTAACTGTTCAGATAGCGATAGCTATTTAGGGAATCCGATGCAAAGCGGTGCGGCAAGCTGATCAACTGCTCATTGAGCCCCGCCTCGGCTAACGCCTGACGGTAGCCCACCAAACGGCTATGGGGGCGCGGAACCTCTAGCTCACCGCCCATAAAGGCTAGCCGCTGGCGCCCATGACCAATTAGATAAGCGGTAATTTCATACAGCCCCTGTCGATCATCTGGTGCGACGGAAAATCCCTCCCCGGCGTCGCCAATGCGCACAAAGGGAATCGCCGCAGCCTTGAGCAGTGCGGGGCGTTCATCATCCTGCGCTTCCCCGAGTAAGATGGCGGCTCCAGCACGCTCGGGCAGCTCAGCGGTCTGCTGGTGATTAAAAAACACTGGCACCATCCCCTGTTGATGAAGCGCCACCGTAAGGTGCTGGTAGAGCAAGATATAGTAAGGTCGCAGCTCAATATCCTGACGACCAAGGGAGATACCCACCACCGCCGATTTGCCACTGATTAACTGACGAGCAGCGGCGCTGGGCTGGTAGGCTACCTCCCGGCTAATCGCCAAAATCTTTTCACGTAGGGCGGCGCTGATCCCCGGCTTACCATTCAGCGCCCGGCTCACCGAGGCAATTGATACCTCAGCGCGCCGGGCGATTTCACGAATAGTGGCGGTTTGCGCGCTCGGTTTATTCTGTTTCATGCTATGCCTCAGCCAGTCGGGCTCTGATTGTACAAAAAACGGAGCCGAAAATCGCTGAACGCACAGCCTGTGGAGATACCCGCGCTACCAGCCTCGGCGCCCCAGTCGCGCCAGCTCGCGATCCAACTGCTGCACCGCTTGCTCCGGTGTGACGCTCCCAGAGAGCACATCGTGGACGCGATTGAAGATCGCATTGGAAACACGCGGGTAGGCATCCCTCGTCACGCTGGCCGGGCGCGGCACGCCGTTCATCACCGTTTCATACAGGTCGCCAATGAACGGATGCGCGGCCAAGACCGCGTCGTCCTCATACAGCGCTGGGCGGGTGGGGTTAAAGCCAAATTCGATGGCATGGGCTTTTTGCTGGGCTTCGGCAGTGAGATACGCCACCAGGTCGGCTGCCGCCTGTGGCTCATCCGAGTAGCGAGAAACGGCCCAGTTCCAGCCGCCCAGCGTCGCCACCGCCTCCCCCTCCGGGCCGCTGGGGAGCGGCGCCACGCTGAATTTATTCTGGATCGGCGTGCCGTCTGCTTGACCTAGCGACCACGCGTAGGGCCAGTTCCGCATGAAGACCGCGTTGCCCGCCTGGAACACGCCGCGCGCCTGCTCTTCCATATAGTTGCGCACGCCTTCCGGGCTGATATCGCCCACCCAGGAGGCCGCCAGTGCCAGTGCGTCCAACGCTTGCGGGTTGTTCACCGTGACCTCTCCGTCGTCATTCACGAAGGTGCCACCGCCGTGGCTGGCTACCCACTCCAGGGCGTTGGCGGTCAGCCCTTCGTAGGCACGCCCTTGGAAGACGAAACCATGCATGCGCTCATTGCCGGCCTCGCGCTCGGCGTTCTGAATGCGCCGGGCGGTGTCGGTTAGCACTTGCCAAGTGCGCGGCACCTCGGCGTCGTACTTCTCCAGCAGGTCGTGGCGGTAGTAAAGGAGACCGGCATCGGTAAACCAGGGCAACGCGACGAGCTTGCCTTGGAGGGTGTTGTTCTCAATCAGCGAGGGAATGAACCCCTCCGTGGCTTCTTCCGGCAGATAGTCGTACAAATCAACCAAGTGCTCGGCCAACAGACCTGGCCAGACGATATCGATCATCAGCACGTCCACATCCTGCGACTGGCTGCCTAAAAGCTGCTGGTAGAGCGACAGCTTTTCAGTGGATGAGGCGGGTGTAGTGACGATATTGACCCGGTGCCCGTTGGCCTCGGCCCAGCGCCGGGAGAGCTCGGGGCAGAAATCCCCAGCCCCGCCATCGCTGCAGGCAATGGTGATCTCGGCGGCCATGGCAGGCAGCGCCGAGGGCAGTAGCGTCAGAAGTAGTAGCGGTGTTTTCAGCGTGTGGCGCATCGTTATGTCCTCATCTTGTTATTGGCTGTCTTGCGTCTAGGTGCGAGATGTAACGTTCCGCTAGCGGGCAATCGCCAGGCTGCGGTCTTCCAGGCTAGAGACGAAACAGGCGTCCAGCACGATTTGTATCGTCGCGCCGCGGGCAAAGTCAGGCTGATCGTTCTCTCCGGTTCGAATGCTTTCGATAAAGCGCTGGTAGATGTTGGGCGTAGACGGCGCTTTGACGGTACTCCAGCGTGCGGGGTGCACGTCATCATCGAGACACACCTGCACTTCGTCCTTGGAAGCATCCAGATCCACGCGGAGCGCCCCTTTATCGCCGTGTACGCTCAGAGTTAGCGAGTTGTGATGCCCGGTCGCCCAGCGGGTAGCCTGAAGGGTGCCCTTGGCGCCATTGGCAAAGGTCACGCGCATTAGCGCGGTATCGTTGGCGTCCAGCAGGTAATCGCCGATGCGGTTATCCGGGGCTTTCTCAAAGCAGGTCAACTCGCAGTTTACGCGGGTAATATCGCCGACCGGAAAGCTGGCAAAATCGACAATATGGACGCCTACATCGCCCAGCACGCCTTTGCTGCCGTGGGCTTCCGAGAGCCGCCACAGCCACTGGCTATCCTGATCCCAACGCCCCCAGGCATGGCTGACCAGCCAACTCTGTCGGTAGCTGGCGTCTACGTGACGCACCTGCCCAATGGCCCCGGCGGTAATGAGTGCACGGGCGTGCTGTATGGCTGGCGCATCGCGATAGCTAAAGTTGACCATGTTGATGACGTTGGCGGCCTTGGCGGCGTCGGCCATCTCACGAGCATCCTGCGCATTAGTGGCCAGCGGTTTTTCACACAGGATATGCTTACCTGCGGCTATCGCGGCCAGAGACGTTAGTTTATGAACGCCATCCGGCGTAACGTTGCTAACGGCCTGAATATCCTCCCGCGCCAACATGGCTTCCAGGTCATCATACACATCGGCAATGCCATAGCGGCCAGCAAAATCACGCGCCTTGGCCAAATCCATATCACACACTGCGACGACTTCCACACCCTCAATGCGGCCAAAGTGCTTGGCGTGCTCGCCCGCCATGCTACCGGCACCAATAATCGCTAAACGGATCATTTGAAGCCCTCCTCGCCGGGTTTATGCAGCCCTTCGCCTTTGATTTCCACCGGGTTGGGGGCCTGATCGGCAGGGATATTGGGGCAGCTATCGATCCACCGGGCGCCTTCCGGACGGGCCCAATGCACCGCGTTTTTCAGTACCGTTTTAACCTGTTCGTTGTAGTAGATTGGGTAGGTTTCATGACCGGGACGGAAGTAGAAAATCTTGCCGTTGCCGCGCTTGTAGGTCAGTCCTGAACGGAAGACCTCACCGCCTTCAAAGGCGCTGATAAAGATCACCTCGTCAGGATTGGGCACGGCAAACGGCTCGCCGTACATTTCGGTATGCGGCAGTTCGATATAGTCGCCCAGCCCCTGCACAATCGGATGCCCAGGGTTCACCACCCATAGCCGTTCGCGCTCCCCCGCTTCCCGCCACTTGAGTGAACAGGTAGTGCCCATCAAGCGCTTGAAGATTTTTGCGTAGTGCCCAGAGTGCAGCACAATCAACCCCATGCCCTGCAGCACGCGTTTCTGAACGCGATCAACCGTCTCCTCCAACACATCGCCGTGGGCAGCATGGCCCCACCACAGCAGCACATCGGTATTGTCGAGTAGCTCGTCGCTTAGCCCTTGCTCGGGGTCTTGCAGTGTAACGGCGGTGGCATTGAGCCCTTCCGCTTCGTTGAGGCCTTCGGCGATGCAGTGATGCATGCCGTCTGGGTAAATTCGGGCCACAACTTCATTGGTTTGTTCGTGAACGTTTTCACCCCACACCGTGACATTAATGGTCATCTTCTCTCCTCAGCTAGGCTGGTAGTTGCGTAAAAAAGCTTCTTCGTAGCTCTTAACCGCTAAAGTAAACGTTTACTATCGCCACGTAAACGTTTACTCAAATACAACTTTAGTCGCGACCAAGCCGACCAACGCTGCCTCTCACGCTATTGGCATCGCTACAGAGTTAACCGTATTCTTACCCATGATCTCGCGCTTAAACGCAGCGCATACCCAATAACAGGAGAACGCCATGGCTGGTTTACTGCCCAACGTCGACCCCGACGGCTTGCTTGAGTACTCGGTGGTCTATACAGACCGCTCGTTGAATCACATGTCACAGCAGTTTCAAGGCGTGATGCGTGACATTTCTGCCACCTTGAAAGAGGTCTATAACGCCCAGGCATCGGTCATCGTGCCCGGTAGCGGCACCTTTGGCATGGAAGCCGTAGCGCGCCAGTTTGCCCTTGACCAGAAAACGCTGGTCATTCGTAACGGCTGGTTCAGCTACCGCTGGACGCAGATTATTGAGATGGGGCGGTTAACCGAACAGCACACGGTGCTTAAGGCACGGCGCCTAAATGCCGATGACCCGCGCTCGCCTTTTCAGCCGGTACCTATAGACGAGGCCGTGGCGCAGATTCGTAGCGAAAAGCCTGCTGTGGTCTTTGCCCCACAGGTTGAAACCTCTGCAGGCTTACTGCTCCCGGATGACTATATCCAGGCGCTCGCCGAAGCGACTCACGAGGTAGGCGGTCTGTTCGTACTGGACGCCATTGCGGCGGGCACCCTGTGGGTGGATATGCAGGCGCTCGGCATTGATGTGGTGGTCAGCGCACCGCAGAAAGGCTGGAGCGGCTCGCCATGCTGCGCCATGGTTATGCTTTCAGAGCTTGCTACGCAGCGCTTGAAGGAGACCCAGAGCAACAGTTTTGCCTGCGATTTGGGCAAGTGGCACAGCATTATGCAAGCCTACGAAAATGGTGGGCACGCCTATCACGCCACTATGCCTACCGATGCGCTGCGACAATTACGGGATATCATGCGGGAGACCCGGGATTATGGCTTTGCCAAGGTAAAACAGGAACAGCAAACGATTGGTCGGGAAGTCCGTGCCATGCTTAAACGCCATGGTTTTGTCAGCGTTGCGGCGGAAGGCTTTGAAGCCCCCGGCGTGGTGGTGTGCTATAGCGACGATAGCGGCTTGGTGGGCAAACTGGCCCAGGCGGGCGTTCAAGTGGCGGGCGGTGTGCCGCTAATGTGCGATGAAGGCGACAACTTCCAAACCTTCCGCATAGGCTTGTTTGGGCTGGATAAGCTCCATCACACAGAGCGCAGCGTAAACAGCCTGGAGCAGGCGATTAAATCAGTGGTTTAGAGAGTCAGGAAGGCAAAGCCCGCTATTAACATAGCGGGCTTAAGGTCACATATATCCTACGCCCCGCGGCATCATACCCAGGTGGTTTTCGACCTTGGTGACCCCTGGCACGTTTTCTGCTGCCACTGATACCGCCTGCTTCTGCTCAAGGGATTCGACCAGCCCCCAGACTTCTACCGCACCGCCATCCACAATCACGCTAATGCCTTCGATCTGTACGCCGGTATTATTTTCAACTTCTTTGAGAATAGCCTCGCGAATCTGCCTGTCATCCGTGGGTGACTGGGTCGGGGCCACCGCCGCATTGGCGATACCTTGAAGCAGGTTAGCGCGGCTGACAATGCCCACCAACTTACCGTCACGCAGCACAGGTACCCGCTTGATATGGTGTTTTTCCAACATTCGCGCAATGGTATGCAGCGGCGTGTTCTCTTCCACGGTCACTGGATTCGGGGTCATGACCTCGTGCGCTTTACGACCATGAGACTTAACGTAGTCGCCAGCATCCTTACCGCCGGTAAACAGCGTTAACCACCAAGCGTCACGATGGTTACCGTCATTTTTTACCCGGCGCATTAAATCGCCTTCGCTGACAATGCCTATTACCTTGTGCTCATCATCCACCACAGGAACGGCACTGATACGATGATTGAGCAGCAGTTGGGCAATATCGCGTACTTCCGTATCGGGGCCCACGCTTACCACTTTGGGCGTCATAATATCGATTGCTTGCATGGCTCTCCTCCTTGCGTCAGCCCTTAATACGTATTTTAAAGACTGAGTCGCAGATGCAGGTTACCCTGCCTGTTCTTTGAGCCTAGTTCGCTGCGGACAATTTGCCTATGCTGGCTAGCCATAACCAAGAGCGCATTGAGGCTGCGTTGATCTGGCGCAGTTTATGGGGGCTTATTTACTACTCATTCTTTTATTTATTCTCCTGCACGCCCCTGCTCTCTTCGACTTTCTCAACATCGACAATGCCAGAGCGGCTGACAACGACCTTCCAACGAGCCAGATAGGGCGTATCTTCACTGCCCGTCTCACGAATCACCAGGTTGAACAGATGACGGCGCTCGACACCCTCGCGCACCGCTTGACCATCTTTTAGCCGGTAGATGTGATGCTTGCCCTTACTCATTAGCCGGGTGAGCATGGAGATATCCAGATTGAGGGTTTCGCGGGTGTGCTCGTAGCCGCTTAAAAAGCGCGTGGGCGACATGCGTGAGCTTGAGCGGTAATGCAGCACCACCTCTTCCCGCTGAGCCACCTTGCGACGGCGCATCTGCTGAATATCCTCGCCCAACGAGGCAAACCGCTTGTAGTCAAACCACTCCAGTTGACGCCCCACCAAGGCGTTATGCGTGGGATCGCGATACTGTCGGCGCCACTTGGGACGGCCTTTACGCAGCCAGCGCCAAAGGGTATTACGCAAATCATCCTTAAACACTTCGCGCATGGCGTAGAGCAGCGCCATCGCTAATACGAACAGAGCGGTAATCCCCCCCAACACGCTGCGCAATTGCAGTACACCCAGGGTAACAAATGTCATCACCACGGCTGTCGCCAGAGCCTTGACGGCTTTCTGCTCACCGCCGCCCAGTTCCAACGCCTCTTGTTTTAGGGTAATCGGGTGCTCAATCAGGCGTCGCAACAGGCGCATTTTATTCGACATGCGCGTGGGGTCGGCCATCACCCGTTCAGCGTTGTACTGCTGTTCGCGACGGTACTCGTCCTCACGATGGCAGACGCTGATAAAGCGCCGACGAATATCGGTAAACTCACCACCACGAGGCATATGGGCCACCAGTGCCAGTAACTGCTGCTCAGTAAACCAGGAGAGATAGTTATCAATGTTGGCAAAGTATTTATGCAGGCTGTCATCGGTCGGCTGATTGCGCCGTAGCCGCTTGAGAATACCGTCGCTTAAGTCGATCATTTCATGCAGTTGATCGTGTAATCCAATGGTACTCTCCTGTATCTCGCTGTTATCTTCGCGCTCCTCTTGGCGGGCGTGGCGCAGCTTGTTGGCACTGACCAACATCGACTGAGTGGTGCGCTCCATCGCTACCACGTATTGGTAGGCGTAGAGGCTCAGACTCAACCGGTACGAATCGCTACCGAGGCGGTTACGACTGGCCAAACGACTGTGCACCAAGGGTAAGAGATACTCGTCGCTGTAGTAGGTGCGCGTGACATTGATGGCAGCATGATAAAAGGCTTCTTCTGAGATAAGCTGGGTACTTAAGCCAAGCTCGCCAGGCACAAAAAGATAGACGTCGAGATTATGCGATGTCTCTTCCTTGAGCCGCCGGCTTAGCCGCAGCTGGAAGCTGTTTTTACGCTCAACGTTGATCAACTCATCAGTCCCCTACATTCCCCATCACTGAAGTGAACATGGAGCTTCATGAAACCACGATCTGCTGCGTCAATAGCAATAGCAATAGCACATAACCCCTGACGCGGCCCTTGGCTACTCATCGCCGTGTTCGCCACCGGGAGAGGCATAGGAGTCGCCCTGTGGCTGTCGCCGATGTGACGCCGCGCGGTTAGGCGCCTCATCGTGCGTACGCTCCTGCTCGTCACGGCGAATTTCGGCCTTTGTCGGGCGCGGTGCGGGTTTCGGCGGTGCGGGTTTCTTATGATCCTGTGTGCTTGATTCGCTTGGTTGTGCAACGGCAGTATCGCTTCGTCCACTCTTCGAGGCGCCTTTCTCTTGCGAGTTGCTGTCTACAGAGAGCGATGTGCCTGCGGTGGCCTCCATGCGGTCCTCAGATCGCGCTTCCATACTGACACTAAGACGCGGTACGCCCAGGTCGATCTCTTGAACTTCCATACGCTGCTTAAGCAACAGGTTAAACGCCCGAGACACATCCCACTGCATCTCCGGGGCGGTGCGAAAGCGCATACGCAGGATGGGGCAGCCGTCTTCAAACCCCTGGACGCCCTGCATCTCCAGCGGCGACCAGATGTGATGACGCATCATCGGATCGCGGCGCAGCTCCTGGGCGGTTTCCTGCATCAGCGTAATCGCATCGTCGATTTTCATATCAAACGGTATGCGGATACGCATTAGCGCAATGCCGAACTGGCGGGACATATTGTGGATCGACTCAATGCGACTGAAGGTGATGATGTGCACTACGCCATCCAGATCGCGAAGCCTTACGGTGCGCAACGTCAGTCCCTCGACAGTACCCGTATGGCTATTGATCTGTACAAAGTCATCCACCGCCAACGAGTCTTCGATCAAAATAAAAATGCCGGTAATTAAATCCTGAACCAGGGTTTGCGCACCAAAACCTAACGCCAAGCCGATAACACCGGCACCGGCCAGCAGCGGTGTAACGTTAACGCCTAAATTGGCCAGCCCGACAATCACAGCAATAATCAAAATGGTCACGAAGATAACGTTACGAATCATGGGCGTGATGGTTTGCGCTCGCGCCTGATTGACCCGCCGCCCCCGGGAGCGCGCCGACGACGTCAGTGCGCGCTGAATGGCGGTATCGGCAAAGATCCACACCAGCCACGCCAGCAGTACGGTGGCCCCCAGGCTGACTAGCGCCTGGCCGATGCGCGCACTGGCCACCGCTTGCTGGCCCAGGCCAAAGAACGAGCTGCCCCACACCTGCATGGACAGCTCGGCGAACACCATCCATGAACAGATATGCGCTAATACAAAGCCAAAGCGCTCTAAGCGTTTACGATACTGGCTATAACGGTGGCGGTGACGGCGCTTGCCTATACGCTCCGCTTGGCGGCGCAGCAGCCCGGTTATGACCAGTGTCAGCACCAGCAAACTAGCGGAGATAATCGAGCGCGCCAGCGCGGCCCCCACGTTGCCTACAGTGATAAAGATTGCCAGCAATGAACCGCTCACCAGCAGCAGCGCCGGAATGTGCCATAGCCCGCCCAGCGAGCGAATCATCTCGACTGCGGTACTCGCTTCGCGGCGCTGTTTAAACGGCCGGTTGCAAATCAGGTGGCGTACCGGGCGTTTAAATTTGAGAATAAACCGCGCCGAGAGCAGCGCCGCCAGCATATTGGAAAGAATCGATACCAGACTCGACAGTTCGCTACCCAGCATTTCTACCAAGCGCGTTGAGTTGACCGCGTCCCCCAGCGCAATCAAGGCACCAATTACAAACAGGCCGCGCAGGGCGCTCTGTTGCAGAACCTGCACAGCGGTAAACCGATGACCACGGCTGAAGAAGGCGATCACGGTTTCAAATATTACCGACAGCGTCCGGCCACACAGACAAATATACGCCACCACCAGCACCATCGTGCGCCCTGGGCTGTCGGGCAGCACTTGGCCAACCCCTAGCGTTATGGCAAACGCCAGCGCCCAGGGCAGCATACGGCGCAAAAAATGCGCCGCCATCAACCAACCCTTCGGGTCGCGGGGCAGGTCTAACGGCCACCCCCGTCGGCTGGCAAGCATGCGTCCAAAGGCAATCATTGCTACCAACAGCACGATCCAAACCAACGCTAGCACCGCCCCTTCAGCAACCGCCCTAATCGCCTCACCCTGGTCAGCATCGTCATTAAGCGCGCGCAAATCGTCTGCGCCTTGAACAAGTTGGCGCGACCATTGTTCAATCGGCGAGTCTCCGGCCTGTGCCTGATCGCCAATATCGCTTAAGGTATCTGCCAGCGCTCCTAGCAGGCCTTGGCGCATCGCGCCCTCCTCCTCACTAGCAGCACCTGCAGTCACCTGCAATTCACGCAGCGATTTGAGCAGCTCGGTGCGCTGCTCTTCGTTTTCAAGCATCTCAATCACGTCATTCAGCGATGACTGAAACTCCTCGCCGCTGACTTCGGCTGTCTGCTCCTCGGAACTACCGCCCAAACTGGGTAGCGACATCGTCTGCGCCTCGGCCTGTGTTATTGCCAACACAAACAAGACGACACCTATTAGCGAGTTGATTAACCAGTGCTGTCGCACACCTTACTCCTGAAAATTAGCTTAGATGGCACCCTGCTGTGCTTATCGTCTGTCGTCCACATGGATGACTAAACCCAGTAATACGCACAGCCTCAACGCGTGACTGTGATAGGCTGAAGGCTTAAACGTTCACCTCAAGGATGCCGAGATGACGCTACAAGCTCCACCTAACCACTTAAACAGCGATGGGAAAAATCGGCATGTAGGCGTCGAAATTGAGTTTGCCGGCCTGCCCCCCCGCGATACGGCGATGATCGTACTCGAGCTGTTTGGCGGGGAGCTTAACGTGGTAAGCCCCCATCGGCTACTAGTAGAGAATACCCGTTGGGGCGAATTTGGGATCGAGCTCGATACCCAGTACGCGCATCCTGATAAAACGCTACTCGAAGACCCGCATGCCCAAGACAGCGAGTGGGCACGTCATCAGCACCAACGGCGGATTGAGTTTCACCAAAAAACCCGCGAACTGATTGGTGATATGGTCACCGGTCTGGTGCCTACCGAAATCGTCTGCCCACCGGTTCCCTGGGATGAGCTGGAAGAGCTGGATAGTCTCTTTGAAGCACTACGCGAACATGGCGCCAAAGGGACCGATGCCAGCCTGCTGTATGGTTTCGGATTACACCTAAACCCCGAAGTCGAGCGTTTCGACGTTGACTATTTACTCGCTATGCTGCGCGCCTATCTGCTGCTGGCTGGCTGGCTACGCGATGAAATTAAAGTAGATATTACCCGCGAGGTACTGCCCCATGCCAACCCGTTCCATAAAGAGTACGCATTGAAGCTACTCGACAGTCGTTACGCGCCTGATCTTGATACGCTGATTGACGACTATTTGCACTACAACCCAACCCGCAATCGTGAGTTGGATATGTTGCCACTGTTTGCCTTTATACGCCCAGAGCATAGCCACGAAATGCTCCATTCGCGGCTTACCAAACCGCGCCCCACATTTCATTACCGGTTGCCTAATGCGCAATTGTCACAGCCGGGATGGGGTTCCATCATTGAGTGGAACCGCTGGGTGGAAGTCGAGAAGTTAGCCGCTAACGATGAAGTGCTGCTCGCCCGCTGCGCGGAGTATATCGACTACCATAACCGTCCGATGCTAACGCGCTTAAAGAATAAGCTAACCCAGTCAACAGCGAGACTGGGCCGCTGGATGCGGGGTCAGTAAGCCCTCATTGTCAAACAAAGCCGATTGATCTCCACTTTTATTTCTTTCAAAAGCGAGTAACTACCTGAATGTCTCGGCCGCTTATCGGAATTACCACGTCGGATCAAAAAAGCCACCTAGCGTGGTGGTTTGATTGGTTTGCTGTCTGGCGACATGGCGGCAAACCGCTACGCTTATCGCCTTCACGCCCACAGCCGGAAAGCCTAGATGGTTTGATCATTGGCGGGGGTGACGATATTCAGGCCCACCTTTATGGCGGCGAAGTGCAGTTAGATGTACGCCTGGATCCTGCCCGAGATGAGCTGGAGCTTGCCCTGCTTGAGCGTTTTATCCCGCTCAATACGCCAGTACTGGGGATCTGTCGAGGCGCGCAATTAATCAACGTGCACCTTGGCGGCACACTGGACCCTGATATCTATACCACCCACGAAGGGCTAAAACGCCGCCGCACGGTGCTACCACGCAAGACCGTCGACATTGTCGGAGCCAGCAAACTGCATCGTCTGCTCGGCGTAACCTGGTGTCGCGTTAACAGCCTCCACCACCAGGCCGTTTACGGCGCTGGCAGGGGAATAGAGATCGTCGCCCGTGACAGAGATGGCTTGGTGCAGGGCATCGAGTCCCGCGAGCATGAGTTCTTGATTGGTGTGCAGTGGCACCCCGAATGGCTGCTTTTCAACCGCCCCCAGCAGCGTCTTATTCGCGCACTGGTGACGGCATCCAAACGTCATGCTAAACGGCGCTCTAAAAACGGATATCTAAAAGCCGATATCTAAAAACCAACATCTAAAAACAAGCCTAGAAACTGGCCTCTAAAGACGAATTTTTAAAATCATAGCCTAATTCAACACCGCCAAGGCGGCTTCGTAATCGGGCTCGTTTTTCAATTCGCTCACTAGCTCGCTGTGCAGTACGCGGTTATCGGCGTCCAGCACTACCACAGCGCGTGCGCACAAACCTTCCATCGGGTTATTGCACAATGCCACACCCCAGGCTTCGCGAAACTCAGAGTGACGGAAAGTAGACAACGTTTCGACATTATCCAGACCTTCTGCCCCACAAAAACGTTTGGCGGCAAAGGGTAAATCTGCCGAGACAACCAACACCACTGTGTCAGCAAGCTTAGACGCCAGCTCGTTAAAATGACGCGTGGACATAGCACAGGTGGGCGTATCCACACTGGGGATAATATTGAGCACCTTGCGCTTGCCTGCAAAGGTCTCAAGAGTGACATCCTGCAGGTCTGTATTAGTCAAGGTCATGGCAGGTGCCGCTTGGCCAACGGCGGGCAGCGAACCGGCGACATCCATTGGTTCGCCCGCGCGAGTAATCTGTTGCATTGCCTACTCCTTACATCGTTAATAATTAATACGTTCTTACCACCAGAGAAGCCATGATAGGCTATCTTCATGCCTTTGCGCTCGTCCTGAAAGGCCTTTGTTTAACGTTTGCGTTTCATCGCACCGAGGGAGTGATATGACCTGTGTATTGATCGTTAAAACCGGCGACGCTTTTCCGGAAGTCGTCGACCAGTTCGGTGATTTTGAAACGCTATTTAAACAGCAGCTCAGCACGGCTCTGCCAGCGCATATGACCCTGCAGGTATGGGATGCTCAGCGACAGTTGACAGCGCCTGCCCTGGATAGCCTAACCGGCATTGTGATTACCGGCTCCCATAGCATGGTCAGTGATGCCGAACCCTGGAGCGAGGCGCTTAAGCCTTGGCTGCAAGAGGCACTCGCCAGCGATATTCCCATGCTCGGGGTCTGCTACGGCCATCAGTTAATGGCTGCTGCTTTCGGTGGCGTAAGCGACTACCACCCAGCGGGCCGAGAATCCGGTACACACACCGTACGGCTAACTCAGGCAGGCCAGCAAGACCCGCTGTTTTGCCAACTCCCGGAACGCTTTGTCGCTCACCTCTCCCATGCACAAACGGTGATGCAGCCACCGCACGGCAGCACGGTGCTGGCCCACAATAGCCATGACGCCCACCAGGCGCTGCGCTACGGCCCGCGGCAGTGGAGCGTGCAGTTTCACCCGGAGTTCACGGCACCCGTCATGCGCGCTTATATTGAGCGCCAAGGTGCCGCGCTACGCGACCAAGGAGAGGACCCACTTACCCTGTCAGCTAACGTGACGGACGCCCCTGAAGCGACCAGCCTTCTACGACGATTTCTGGCATTTGTCTAGCGCTTACCGCCTACCGCCGCTGATCTCGACGTGAGGCTAAGCGATCGGCTAAGCGCGTCGGCTCCGGCAGCTTGGTACGCCCTAGGCAACGCATCACCCAATCAAGCGATGTTTCCAAAGTGATGCGGTGCCCAGGTGACACATACACGGGTTTAACCTTGCTGCGGGAGCGTACCACGGCGCCAATGGTCTCTTGCCCCGCGTAAAGCGGTACCCAATCACCCCGCTGTTCGCCTACCTCGGCGTGTCTGCCATACAACCGAGATTTGGCAATCCCAATGGTAGGCAAATCCAACCAAAGACCTAAGTGAGCCGCCACGCCTAACCTGCGTGGATGGGCAATTCCCTGACCATCGACCATCACCAACTCAGGCATCACACTGAGCTTTTCAAACGCGCCCAACGCAGCGGGGATTTCACGAAACGATAGCAACCCAGGAATATACGCCATACGTGTGGGTTCGCGATGAACCACTTGCTCCACTAGGTTTAAATCCGGCGCAGCGGCTGGGTCCCACTTCAGCACGACCACCGCCGCCCGAGTGATTTCGCCGCCCTCTTCAAAGCCGATATCCACACCGGCGATATGCGTTACCGGCGCTAAGCGATCAGATAGCTCCAAGCACTTCGCCAGCTGTGTTTGCAGCGCTCTCGCTTCTCTAGGCGCCAGATTCCATTCATGTAGCGGTGATGGCATGTCATCCTCCTTGAAATGGTGAATGGTGAATGGTGAATGGTGAATGGTGAATGGTGAATGGTGAATGGTGAATGGTGAATAACGTAGCAAAAAAACGCCCCCGCACCAGTAAAGGTGCGGGGGCGTTTGAGAGTTACTCAATTGCCGCTTGGCGGCAGTTGATGACTCCTTACGTTGATGAAGACTTAGGCGCGTTCGCGACGAGGAATCGGCGCATCACCTTCATCACGACGGCGGCGCGGTGCGCGCTCAGCCGGTGCGCTATCTTCACTGATTTCTAGCGGACGACCGGCCACACGGGCACGTGCCATCTTGGTCAGAATTGTCGAGGGCAAGCCGCTCGGCAGCTCGACCACAGAGAAAGCGTTACGGATATCAATACGGCCGATACGCGCGCCTTCAATGCCGCCTTCATTAGCGAGAGCACCAACGAGCTGGCCGGGTTTGACGCCATCTTTATGACCCACAGAGACGCGGTAGCGCGTCATGCCTTCGGTTGGGCCGCTAGTGCGTTCACGACGTGCACCCGGCTTACCGGCAGACGCGCCATCACGCGAAGGTTTCTCTTTGCGCGGTGCCTGCAGGCGACCAATCGGTGCTTCGTCAGCACGTGCCATGGCGGCAAACGCACAGGTCAGCTCAATCGGGTCATGGCCTTCTTCAATCAGGCGTTCGATCAGAGCACGCTGCTCTTCGGCACCTTTGGTTAAAGAAGCAAGCACACGCTGATGGAAAACTTCATCGCGGTGGGCGCGAATAGCACTTTCATCAGGCAGCGGCATTTCGGTCATTTTCTGGCCGGTCGCCTGCTCCATCCAGCCCACTTTGCGGCCTTCACGGAAGCCAGCAAAGGTAATCGCGATGCCGCTGCGACCGGCACGCCCCGTACGGCCGATACGGTGGGTGTAGGCTTCGGCGTCTTGGGGCAGATCGTAGTTGATAACGTGAGTGATACGCGAAACGTCTAGACCGCGCGCGGCCACATCGGTAGCAATCAACACGTCAACTTTGCCACGCTTCAAGCGCGTAATGGTGCGCTCACGCAGGCTCTGATCCAGATCACCCGACAGGCCTGCGGCGTTAACGCCACGGGCAGTCAGTTGCTCAACCAGCGTGGTACACGCCGCACGAGTACGTACAAAGACGATGGCACCGTCGACCGGTTCTACTTCGAGGATACGCGATAGTGCTTCCAGCTTAGCGCCGCCATCAACACGCACAATGCGCTGCTCGATGTTTTCGCCGGTAGTGGTGCCTTTCTCAATAGCAACCTTAACCGGGTCAACCAAGTAGCGATTAACGATGCGCTCGATTTCGGTCGGCAGAGTCGCCGAGAAGAACACACGCTGAGCATTTTTCGGGGTATCGGCAACCACGCGTTTTACGTCGTCGATAAAGCCCATGCGCAGCATTTCGTCAGCTTCATCCAGCACTAGAGCGGACAAGCCATCAAGCTTCAGGCTACCGCGGTCCAGGTGATCGATAATTCGGCCTGGCGTACCCACAACGACTTGCGCGCCACGCTTAAGGGCGCCCAGCTGTTCACGGTACTCTTGGCCGCCACATAGGGTTGCGACCTCAAGACCTTTGAGGTTTTGGCCATACTTACTAAATGAGGCAGCTACTTGCTGCGCCAACTCGCGGGTTGGCGCCATTACAAGCACTTGTGGCTCGCGGCGAGTCAGTTCTAAACGTGACAGTAACGGTAATGCAAAAGCAGCAGTTTTGCCGGTACCTGTCTGGGCCTGGCCCAGCATATCGCGGCCTTCAAGCAGCGCAGGGATGGTTTGCGCTTGAATCGGAGAAGGAACTAAATAGCCTTGTGATTCAACAGCAGACAGAACGGCAGGCAATAGAGCGAGATCGCCGAAGCTCGGCGAAGCGACAGAAGTCGAGGTCATTAATCACACCTTGGTAGGCCGGCAAGTACCGGCAAAAAACATCATAAGCGTCTCTGACTCTGTCATCGCATAACGACATAACATGTGATCGTTAGCGAAACAGGCACTGCCTTAGCGGTCATAGCCATCAATGGAGTCGGAGACGCCGGTCGCACCTAGCATCCGGTTGGCAAGCACCGCCTATAAGCGGGCCAACCGTTGTGGCGACCTACTGCGCCGATTTCACCCGTGTGGTGAAATACTGGAGGCGCGCCATCTTCACAGCAATGGACATCTAGCAATTGGCGAGATGTTCCCGTAAGCGTTGCTACGAATAACTATTAATTTTGACTCATTAATAACCGTCTCATTAATAACTATGTAGACAAACACTCACCGTCATGATGGAGGGGTCAACACATGCGAGGAAGGCGCATCCTATCACCGCATTTTGCTCATGACCAGTTTTTTTCACTTACATTCTCAGACCTCTCGATCTTGCACCTCAGATCTTGCACCACAGGCCTTGCACCACAATTAATCAAGAGCTTGCACATGTGTGTGTTTAGACTAATCTAAGGATTGCCTAATCAAGTTCACTACTCTCAAGGAGCGATGCAATGAACTGGGATCAAATTGAAGGCAAATGGACAGAGATGAAAGGTAAGGCCCGTGCTAGCTGGGGTGAGATTACCGACGATGAATGGGATCAAATCGGCGGTAAGAAAGACCAACTGGTCGGCAAGCTTCAGCAAAAGTATGGTCTTGAACGTGAAGAAGCAGAGCGTCAAGCCGACGACTGGGCTGACAAGCAGTAGATTAAATACGACACCCTTTATACATCCGGTTTTATTTAGAGCAGGTCGGCGTTTTTAGCAGCATTCGGAGACGATCTGCCCTTTATCGTAGCCACATGGAGAGATGCTATGCGTAAGACAATTCTGACCACAGCGATCAGTACTGCCCTACTGGGTAGCTTTGCGATAGGAGCTCATGCTCAAAACGAGCCACAGGGCATGTACTCAGCCGACGACATTCTTGACGCAGAAGTCTATTTTGCAGGCGGCTCGGGTGAAGAGATTGGTAACGTTGATGACATCTTATTTGATGAAGAGATGCGTATCAGTGCCATTGTGATCGAAAGTGGTTCAGTGCTTGGCCTAGGCGGTCGTGAGATCGTTGTCGATACCGACTACTTCACTTTAGAAACTGAGACAGAAGGCGACGGTGATACCCAGCACCGCATCATGGTCGACGCCAGCCAAGAAGAGGTAGAAGCCTTCCCTGCTTACGATAACGATTGGTGGGAGCAAACCAAAGCCAATGCCCGTGACGCTTGGCAAACAACTCAAGAAGGCGCACAGAGCGCTTGGCAAAGCACTCGCGAAGCAGTCAATGCCGACGAGTAATAGCT
Source organism: Halomonas sp. SpR8 (assembly GCF_031010195.1). Lineage (GTDB taxonomy): Bacteria > Pseudomonadota > Gammaproteobacteria > Pseudomonadales > Halomonadaceae > Vreelandella. The sequence continues at coordinate 113,619 of NZ_JAUAMC010000012.1, forward strand.
TAAACGACACTGAATCTGTAGTGTCATCGTGACGCGTGTATAACAAGTCGCATGTATAACAAGTCGCATGTATAACAAAAAGGGCCGCCCAAATGAACTGACCCCCAATAGTTGGACGGTTGGTTCTCTCAACTAGCTGACATGGCCTGAGTCCTGTATTGCACGGGACTCAGGCCTTTTAGTTTCTGCTTGATCCTCTGATGATTATAGTAATGGAT
>NZ_JAUAMC010000013.1 GCF_031010195.1 Halomonas sp. SpR8
GCAGATCACCCTCGGCGAGATCCAGTCCGCCTAGCAGACCGCCGACCAGGCCGTTTTCGCCCAGTAGGCCGTCAAGCAGGCCGGTGACCAGATCACCTTCGAGTGGCGTATCGCCCAGCAGACCACCGAGGAGACCGTTCGGGCCAACCAAGGTATCCAACAGACCGCCAATCAGACCGTTCTCACCCAGCAGGTCGCCTTCGGTCAGGCCACTCAGCAGACCGCTCTCACCCAACAAGGTATCGAGCAAGCCGCCGATCAGGCCGTCTTCGCCAAGCAAGCCTTCCAACAGGTTGCCGTCAAGCACGCCACCTAGTAGGCCATCCGCAAACTCGCCGCCTACGAGGCTACCAAGTAGACCGTTTTCGCCGACTAAGGCATCCAGCACTTCATTGACCAGGCCGCCTTCACCGAGAATACCGTCTAGGATGTTATCGCCGGTGAGGCCACCCTCCAGGAGACCACCTTCCAGTAGCCCATTGAGTACGCCATTGTCACCAAGTAGCGTATCGAGCACGCCACTCAGGAGGCCATCGTCACCCAGCAGTTGGTCAAGCAGCCCTTCGGGGCTTAGGTTGCCACGCAGCACTTGATCCAATAGGCCAGTCTCGCCCAGCAGCCCTCCGAGCAGCTCAGAAGCAAAGTTACCTTCGCCAAGCAAGCCTTCGATGACCGTGTTTTCCAGGTTCCATTTGGCTGCTAATACATCAGCAATAACACCGGTGAGTCCTAGCAGTGAGCCACCAAGCAGCTTCCCAACGGTGCCGTCGGGACCCAGTAGGCTGTCGAGCAGATCGCCCTCTAACAAGCCGCCGTCAAGTAGTCCCTCTAGCAAGCCACCCTCTAGGCCAGTACCTAGTAGTGACTCAACCAGTTGGGTAATGGCTCCATTCTCACCCAACAGGCTATCCAGTAGGTCACTATCGGAGAGGCCGCTTAGTAGGCCGCCGTCGCCCAGCAAGGTATCGAGCAGCCCTGTAATCAGACCATCGTCGCCAAGCAAGCCTTCCAACAGGTTGCCGTCAAGCACGCCACCTAGGAGGCCATCCGCAAGCTCGCCGCCCAAGAGACCCGTAAGCAAGCCATCCTGGCCAATTAGCCCCACCAATAAGCCACCAACCAAGCCATCTTCGCCGAGCAAACCGTCCAGCAAGCTTTCAAGTTGCTCTGCAGGCAGGCCAGCCAGCACTTCAGTCAAGAGGCCATTCTCACCAACGAGTTGATTAACAACGTCAGCTAATGGGCCATCCTCATTCAGCAGACCTTCGAGCAAATTACCCGCAATCCCTTCCTGACCAAGCAACTCAGTCAAAAGCCCCTCAGGACCGACCAGAGAGTCCATCAGCTCATTAACAGTGCCATCAGCACCGATTAATTGAGCAAGCAGTTCTGCATCGATGAGGTCTCCAAGGTCCAGCCCTAACCCATTCGCTAGATCAGACAAGAGTCCTACAATGAGTTCTTCGCCCGCGTCGAACAGACCACCCAGGATACCTTGCGAGCCAATCAACGCCGCTAGTAGGCCATCTTCATCCAGCAACAAGCCATTCAGTGAACCATTGCCACCTAGCAGGCCACCCAAGAGGTCATCATCTTCTCCCAGTAGGCCGCCAAGCAGTTGTCCCAGTAAACTTTCATCTTCCAATAGGCTGCCTAGTAACTCACTGAGGATTCCGCCGTCATTGAGCAAGCCACCTAATAGACCCTCATCGCCCAGCAGTAGAGCCAAGGCACCATTATCAGCCAGCATGCTACCGATAATGCCGTGCTCGGCTAGCAGCCCGCCAATTAACCCTTCTTCTGCTAACAGCCCGCCAACAAGGCTATCGTCGCCCAAAAGCGTTCCTAACAGCTCATCAAGATGGCCGCCTTCATCAAGCAAGTCATTAAGGGTGTCGCCTAACCCTAGACCAGCTAGCACCCCACCTAGGAAACCATCGTTAAGCAAGTTAACAATGGCATCTGTGGCATAGTCTACTTGCAGGCCAAGCTCATTGAAGATGGTCTCTGCCAGCCCCTCACCAAGCAATGGCCCAAGCACAGGATCTAGCAAATCCCCCACGTTGCCAGCCACGCCCTGAAGCAGGCTATCAAACTCATCCAGGCCGTTGGGGTCATCTGGCGAGAAGTTAGTACCCAGCAGAGGCGATAAGGCATCACTAAGCTGGCTATCGAGACCGTCTGTCGTAGCGACAGCTCCAATAAGTGCCCCGCCTACCCCCAACGTTTTATCAAGGCTATCGACTAGCGCCTTAGACAGGGAGTCTGAAGGTGTAAGTAAGTCGTCGTTATCGGCGTCGGCGTCTGTATCTGCGTCGGCATCTGCATCTGCATCTGCATCTGCATCTGCATCGGCATCATCAAGATCTGCGCTCTCAATTTCGATAGAAAGTGTGGCAGTCGACGTATCACCATTCGGATGAGTCAGTTGGTAGGTGAAGGCCTCCATTTCACCGATATTCGCCATATCAGCATTCGGCACATAGCTGTAGTCGCCGTTAGCCATGATGGTCAACACACCATACTCACCTTCGATGACCATACCGCCATGACCTGGTATAACGAACTCGCCATCCTCGTTCATCACGCTCAGCGTGGTCTGCTCGGAACCGAGAGTGTCATCGGCGATAACATTACCTGTGGTTTCGAACACCTCACCTGCGGTTTCCTCCGTCAGATCCGTGGTCTCAAAACTTACATCTGCAGTGATGTTCGTGACTAAGCCAAGTCCCGAGTTGCTGATCTCCAGGCGGTAATCACCCGCTACCAGCCCCTCGACCATTGCTTGAATGGCGTCTGAACCGATGCCAATGATGTCAATCAGCCCGCCATCACTGCCATCCGCGATTTCAACCCACTCGCCATCGATCAATTGTGACAGAGAGAAATTCAGGGAGGTGAGCAGATTCGCCAAGCCAGAGGAACTGACATCAATGGTGACATCCGACTCGGTATTCTCAGCGATGGAGAAGTCGTAAGCTCCCGAACCACCAAAGAGTAGTACAGAGGTATATTGAATCGCCTCCGATACTTCTTCGGTGGTCACCACATTGACGACTTCTATCTGCGCTTCCCCTTGATCGTCGTTCGCCATTACCGCGACCGCCGGAGCAGAAGGGTTGTTATCGTCCCAGACCAGTTCGGCATCTTCACTATCGATACGGATATACAGATTCGCCGTATCGGTGGAACCATCAGGGTGCACCAACTGGTACTCGAAGGTTTCAACCTGGCCAATGTTATCGACATTGCCATTGGGCGCGTAGGAGTAATTACCGTCGGCATCAATGGTCAACGTACCATACTCGCCGTCAACCACCGTTCCATCACCAGCCTCGACAAACTCACCATCCATCTGGATGTGCACCTCGGCAAGGTCATCCACCCCCAACTGATCCTGTTCACCTCCAACAAAGCTCGGATCGGTGATCACGTTGCCAGTGATCGGGGCGCCTGGGACGCCTTCGAAATCAATCAAGCTGTTATCGGTGAGCTCTACGGACCAATTGACACTCGTCGCCACCCCTAGCAAACCGCCCCCACCATAGATCACACGGTAGTCACCAGCCTCCAAGCCGCTGGCCTCAACCTGGGCGTTCTCACCGAAAATACCGAGCAAATCGAGTAGACCGTTGCTGGATGAATTCGCCAGAGATACCCACTCTCCGTTCTCGAAGACCTCCAGATCAACGTAAGCGTTCTCCAGTGCCGACAACAGCCCACCCACATCAGCGGTAAAACTAACGTCGCTTTCCGTTCCCTGGGTAACTTCGAACTCGTAGGTGTTCGTCACTTGGCCAAGATTAACCAGCACGTTGTCGGTGCCGGAATCCGAGCGGCTTTCAGAGACAGGGGTAATACCAACTTCGGCAGTAGCCAAGTCATCTAAGGCAACAACGTCAGCATCCGCATCCGCATCTGCATCCGCATCTGCATCCGCATCTGCGTCAGCATCGGCGTCAGCGTCCGCATCAGCGTCTGCATCGGCATCGGCGTCCGCATCAGCGTCTGCATCGGCATCGGCGTCCGCATCAGCGTCTGCATCGGCGTCCGCATCGGCATCAGCGTCAGCATCAGCGTCAGCATCCGCATCGGCGTCTGCATCAGCGTCCGCATCGGCGTCTGCATCAGCGTCCGCATCAGCATCAGCATCAGCATCGGCATCGGCGTCCGCATCAGCATCAGCATCAGCATCAGCGTCCGCATCAGCATCGGCGTCTGCATCAGCATCAGCATCGGCGTCTGCATCGGCGTCTGCATCGGCGTCTGCATCCGCATCAGCATCTGCGTCCGCATCGGCGTCTGCATCCGCATCAGCGTCTGCATCAGCGTCCGCATCAGCGTCCGCATCGGCGTCTGCATCAGCATCTGCGTCCGCATCCGCATCGGCGTCTGCATCGGCGTCCGCATCAGCATCAGCATCAGCATCAGCATCAGCATCAGCATCTGCATCTGCATCGGCATCAGCGTCTGCGTCTGCATCCGCATCAGCGTCCGCATCCGCATCGGCGTCTGCATCGGCGTCCGCATCAGCATCAGCATCAGCATCAGCATCAGCATCAGCATCAGCATCAGCGTCTGCATCAGCATCGGCGTCTGCATCGGCGTCTGCATCCGCATCGGCATCTGCGTCCGCATCGGCGTCTGCATCCGCATCAGCGTCTGCATCAGCGTCCGCATCGGCGTCTGCATCAGCATCTGCATCAGCATCAGCATCAGCGTCTGCATCGGCATCGGCATCGGCATCAGCGTCTGCATCCGCATCAGCGTCCGCATCCGCATCTGCATCAGCGTCCGCATCGGCATCGGCATCGGCATCAGCGTCTGCATCAGCGTCTGCATCAGCATCAGCATCAGCATCAGCATCAGCGTCTGCATCAGCATCAGCGTCTGCATCCGCATCTGCGTCCGCATCGGCATCAGCATCTGCGTCCGCATCCGCATCGGCGTCTGCATCAGCATCTGCGTCCGCATCAGCGTCTGCGTCCGCATCAGCATCGGCATCTGCGTCTGCGTCTGCGTCCGCATCAGCATCAGCGTCTGCATCCGCATCAGCGTCCGCATCGGCATCAGCATCTGCGTCCGCATCCGCATCCGCATCGGCGTCTGCATCTGCATCCGCATCGGCGTCTGCATCAGCATCAGCGTCTGCGTCCGCATCCGCATCGGCGTCTGCATCAGCATCTGCGTCCGCATCCGCATCTGCATCAGCGTCCGCATCAGCATCGGCGTCTGCATCAGCATCAGCATCGGCATCGGCATCGGCATCAGCGTCTGCATCAGCGTCCGCATCTGCGTCTGCATCAGCATCTGCGTCCGCATCGGCGTCAGCGTCTGCATCGGCGTCCGCATCGGCATCCGCATCTGCATCCGCATCTGCGTCTGCATCTGCGTCCGCATCGGCGTCCGCATCGGCGTCCGCATCAGCATCAGCATCTGCGTCCGCATCCGCATCGGCGTCTGCATCAGCATCTGCGTCCGCATCAGCATCAGCGTCTGCATCAGCATCGGCGTCGGCGTCGGCGTCTGCATCAGCGTCGGCGTCTGCGTCTGCGTCCGCATCAGCATCGGCGTCTGCATCGGCGTCTGCATCTCCATCGTCTGGATCAACAGGAGCCGCCGAAGAGGATGAAGACGAATCAAACGCAGCTACCGCCGCACCTAAAGCGCCAAGCGCCCCAAGTGCAAACACCCAAGGGGGAACTCCAGCCACGGGCGCTAGGGTCGCTTCGTTCACTTCAGCGAATGCGAAGCCATCCCACGGGGATTCATATTGACCAAGCCAAAGAACGCCATTAGCGTCCTCTAATATAATCTCGCTGCGCGCTCCCTCAACCTCAACGAAAAAGTCAGCAATAACGATCTGCTCACCTGACTTAAGAGCAATAATCAAGTCCATGCCTGACTGACTGAAAGACTCTATTTCCTCAGGCCCGACTGGCAGTTTTACGGTACTCGGAGACTGAAGGCTAATTGCCTCTCCCCACGACTGCTCTGCCACGTTTCCATCAGCTTTGTTAGTGATGGCAATCATTTCGTTATTCATAGTTCACCCGTTCCGTTTCAGAGTTATTGCATTCACGCACAGCCCCTGAGCCCTACCTCTGACACAACTTTATTGATGGCAACAACGCCCCACTAACAAAGTGATGTTCTAGCAACCAGCGTTAGCCGCACTAAGCGAAAACAATCAGGAGTGGCACTTCAAGAAGCAAACCACTCGACGTCTTTACTGAATAAATTGACAGCACACAAACTGTCATTAAGCCCCATACGCAAAAAAGTGATTACACGAATTGTGCAACCACTTATTGGGTACCGTTAGCGCTGCTCATAGAGTGATATATAAACTCGGCGATTAGGGGATAAACATGATATGAGCTCATTGCCCACAGCGCCTTCGCAACCAACAACTGGATCGCTAGACCCCCGGCCTTCATATTCAATCCAGCGAGGATCTGCCCCACTGTTAATCAAAGAAGTCGCTACAGCCTCTGCCCTACGCTCAGAAAGCTGCATGTTGTAGTCTTGAGAACCTATGCGATCCGTGTAACCTAAGATAGTGATTGAAGGGTCTTCAAAATATTCACGGATTTCATTTGCGATTTGACGAATGGCTTCGTTCCCTTCAGCCGATATTGATGCACTGTCAAAGCCAAAAAGAAGGTCAGCAGAAAGGGTGTATTCTTGGGGCTCGGAAAGCTCCCTATATCTTTGCTCACACTGCGGGCGTCGCCAATCAGTGTTCACAACAACGTTTTGCTGAAAGGATACGCGGTACTGACAAACCAAATAGTCAGACTCGGATAAGGGTAAATTTATGTTATACAGCCAGTTATTATCTTCAAAGGTTGACCCCGCTTCATTAGGGCTACCGAGAATGCCCTGAGTCTCCTCTTTGCTTAAGTTTTGTCCTTGCTCAACATTTCGGACGTCGGGCACAGGTATAAATGTGCCATCACGTATAAAGCTTTCGTTGAGCGTAGTGAAATCAGCGCTCACGTCTGAAAACTCTTGAGCTTTTGCCAGACCAACAGTTGAGGAAAGCACCCCAATCATTGAGACAAGCGCTATTGTCCTAGTTCCCATTCCCATGTTCTGCCCCTTAGCACATTAAACGCTACCCGCTCAAACCTGCACCACGACAGGCCTTACTGACAGCATTGATTTATCTACTCTAAGAACCTGACCTTCAAGCAATGCTCGCAGCATTTTTACAGCTTAGGAGATTCAACTAACAGCATGTGAGCTAGCTATTGGATTCAGGCCAAGAGTTTGTTTTCTGTGAGTATAATTATTAGCAATAAAACTAGTTTTTATCATCTTAGCTGCTTATTTATCTAAGAATACTCTGTAGCGTAATTTATACAAGTCGCAAAGAAACCCGGAAGACACTCACAGGACGAGACCGTTTCTTTATGTAACAAATCTCTCAAAAAAACATGACAAACCTTGTACACACTGTCGATAAGAAGCAACAATACGTAGCGTTATTATTGTGTCTTTTTAATTAGCCTGCTTATAAAAAGCAGAGCTTTACTGATGTGTTTATCTTCTAGAAATTTTTATTTCTATTAAAAATCAGTCATTCATCTATTTTTTAGCGCTTTCTGCAGATTACAGAGCTTTATATATTGAATGCTTTTAAATTTCCGTAAATAAAATTAACACTTCTTAATTATACAAAAACAACAATAAAGCTATAAGAAAAGACACATATAAATACACTACTAACTTTTATTAACAAAACAAAACAAACAAAAATTAACATTAAAGAACAATATACTTAGGTGTAAATAGAGCGAGGCATTGCATTCCTGCGCATCATTGCCTGGAAATATCTTAAAAAAGCTAAAGGTTGCGCGTAGCTTTTTCCTGGCACAGATACACCGCTATCAGCCCACTAACCAGCACCAACTCACTTACCTTCCGTCCATGGAAGCTAACTCAGCCGACCATTAGCAAAGCCGAATGCTTCCAGCCATGTAGAGCATGGTTGATGAAGTAGACGTCATGGGGAAGTAATCATTATTGAAAAAAAGGCAGCATTGAAATTAGCTGCCTTTGCTGTGCTTTGAACAGGTCAGGATTTTACATCGCCCAAAGCTATTGAATTTACGGATAAAGAGCGAGGGTTAAATGGCCTCAGGCGGAACTAATCGTCGTCAGCAACGAACCCAAAGCCTTGAAAGCTAGAAAATCCTTAATTGCTTTTTGGCTTGCGCATTGCCTGCACCGGCTTACGCTTGTGCTTATCGCGGTTCCAGCGATTCTTCTCGTCTGGCGTTAACGCGGGGACCTTGCGGGTTTCTAAATTAGCCAGCGTGGCTAAATCATCCACTTCATCCTGGGTAAGCTCAACCCATTCGCCTGCTTTAGCGCGCTTATCGAGGAAGATGTTGCCATAACGCACGCGCTTCAAACGGCTAACCGTAAGTGCTTGAGATTCCCAAAGACGACGCACTTCGCGGTTACGCCCTTCTAGAATCACTACATGGAACCAAGTATTGATACCCTCGCCGCCGAACTCTTGAATGTCAGTAAAGCGCGCCGGGCCATCTTCCAGCATGACGCCATCGACCATCGCAAGGATGTGTTCACGCTTTACCTCACCCATGACGCGCACCGCGTACTCGCGCTCTACCTGAGTCGAGGGGTGCATCAAACGGTTGGCCAATTCGCCGTCGGTGGTGAACAGCAGCAAACCACTGGTATTGATATCCAGGCGGCCAATCGCGATCCAGCGCTCGCCTTTAAGGCGTGGCAGGCGTTCAAATACGGTGCGGCGGCCTTCCGGATCTTTACGGGTACACAGCTCACCTTCCGGCTTGTTGTACATAATCACCCGGCGCGGCGCCTCCTCTTCCGGACGCAGCGCCACCGGGCGATCATCAAAACTGACCTTATCCCGCGCTTCAACGCGGTCGCCCAGCTTAGCCACTTGGCTGTTCACTTTAACGCGACCATCGGAAATCGCCGCCTCCATCTCACGCCGCGAACCCAGGCCTGCACGAGCCAAAACCTTTTGCAGCTTTTCGCTGGCAGGCGGCGTGCTGTTTTTACTTTCATTCATGGTCGTCTGACCTCACATCGGTAGTCTGCGTGCGCTCGCGCTCATCGTCGTTTGCGCGCTGCGCACGTGCCGCGAGCCGTGCCTGTAAATCAGCAAAGCTCAGCGGCTGGGTTAACGCCGTCTCGGCGTGCGTATCGGCTATTTCAGCCGAGGTTATCTCATCTTTCTGGGGTGGCGCATCCTGCACGGTTTTAGCCGTTTCGTCTAGCCCTTCTTTGGCTGCGTTAGTATCGCTCTCAGGATTAGGTTCGCTTTGTGTATGAGTGTTAGCGGCACTCATTACCCCGCTCTCTTCTTCGGGTATTTCGCTTTCGTCCCAACTTGCCAAAGTATGCATGGGTGGCAGCGCATCGAGCGTTTTTAAGCCAAAATCATCCAGAAAGCTGCGTGTGGTGGCGTATACCGCCGGGCGCCCCGGCACATCTCGGTGTCCGACCACGCGAATCCAGCCGCGCTCCGCCAGGGTACGCATGATCGAGCTACTCACGCTAACCCCGCGCACCTCTTCAATATCGCCACGGGTGACTGGTTGACGGTAGGCAATCAGAGCCAGTGTTTCCAGCAGCGCCCGCGAATAGCGCTGGGGGCGCTCGTCCCATAGCCGCGACACCCATTGAGAAAGGCGCGGGCGAATACGCAACTGGTAACCGGAGACCGTTTCTAATAGCTCCAGCGCCCCGCCCGAATGGCGCTCCTCCAAACGCTCAAGAACGTCACGAAACTCTTTACGCGTCGGACATTCACCTTCCAGAAAAAGCGTTTCCAAGCGTTCAAGGGGGAGCGGTTCGCCAGCGGCCAAGAGCGCGGCTTCAATAATGTCATCGATAACGGTGGCAGCCTTACTCATGGCGCCTCCTGATCAGATTCAAACGCGCTTTCGCCAAAGGCAGTGTCATCAAAAGCGTCCTCTTCTGCGTCATGCTCTCCACTATCCGGCGCCGTGCGTGCGCGCACGTGAATCGGTGAGAGCGGTGCGTTCTGGACAATTTCAATCATGGCTTCTTTAGCCAGCTCCAGAATCGCCATAAAAGTCACTACCACCCCAGCCCGGCCCTCTTCTAAGGTAAACAACGCTTCAAACGGAGTGTAGTGGTGGTGGCCGTCATTATGACCGAGCTGTTCCATGATTTTCAGCATACGCTCGCGGGTAGACAGCACCTCACGACTGATTTGGTGGGTCTGCACTAATTCGGCACGCTTGAGGATATCGGAAAGTGCGCTGAGCAGTTCATCCAGCTCAACCTCAGGGTGAATGACCCGGGACTCCAGCGGCGGCAAGCCAGCCTGCACGCTAAACCAGTCACGCCCCATACGCGGCAATGTATCCAGCGTTTCTGCGGCCTCTTTAAGGCGCTCATACTCCTGCAAGCGGCGGATAAGCTCAGCGCGGGGGTCTTCTTCATCGTCGCCCTCTGCCTTCGGCGGGCGGGGTAGCAGCGTGCGCGACTTGATTTCAGCCAGCATGGCGGCCATCAGCAGATATTCACCCGCTAGCTCAATCTCCATGGCCTTCATCAGCTCCACGTACTCAATATACTGGTGGGTGATGGTGGCCACATTGATGGTCAGAATATCTAAATTCTGACGGCGAATCAGATAGAGGAGTAAATCCAAGGGGCCTTCAAAGGTCTCTAAAAAAACCCGCAGTGCTTCCGGTGGAATATACAGATCTTCCGGCAGTTGCGTAATCGGCTCATTAAACAGACGCCCAAGCGGATTCTCTGCGGGCTCAGTGGCCGCAGCATCAGGATTCTCTAGATCGACAGTAATGCTAGGCGTCTCGCTCACGCGGGTCGGCTCTTTTGGTAAAAGGTAATCGGCACAGGCAACAGTTTAGCAAAGTCGGTGGCATTCGCATGGCTCTATTAAAGAGTAAAGAGAAGTGTATTACCCCGCATCAACCGCTTTACGGTAGCGTCCTTCATAGTCAAACAGCTTGTCACGGATTTGAAAATGGCGCCCGACTTTGCGGCCTACGACAAAATCAGGGTGTCGCAGGCGGTGCTGCTCGGCGACCACTTCATCGGCGCTTAGCGGCTGCCACTTACCTCCTGGAGCGCGCAGGTGATAGCGCAGAAAGGCGGCGTCGAAGGCACGACGCTGCGCGGGGGTTTCTAGCGCAAACCATTCGGAAAGATGGCTGCCGTCTTCGTCGTGGTAGGTGACTTTTAAACGCGGCAAGCCGCGCCCATTGGTGGTTGCTTCCAGCTGCATACCGCTCACCCGCAGCACCTTGGCATCTTTCAGCTTTAAAGCATCCTTTAGCTTATCATCTGCATCCACCAGCAGTTTCTCACAGCCATGGCAGCGACGCGCAGCGATGTCGTTCTCTGCGCCGCACTCATCGCAGACTTTAAAACGAAACCTAAACTCACATTGACCGCGTTTTCCTTCATCATCCTCAATTAACCCCTGACAGCGGCGGCCAAAGTGTTCAATAACGACATTTCCATCGCGCTTGCCCCAGTAGAGATTGGCGTGGCCACAGGCAGGGCACTCCACTTGCACTGGCTCGCTGTCGCTATCCGGCTTCGGCTCGCCAACTTCCGGCGCGAAGATATCCCAAGGGTTCCCGGCATAATCCAGAATCAGGCAGTCGCTCTTACCCGGCGATAAGCGCAGACCTCTACCGATCATTTGCTGGTAGAGGCTCACCGATTCGGTGGGCCGTAAAATTGCGATTAAATCCACATGGGGCGCATCAAAGCCAGTGGTCAACACCGCCACGTTGACCAAATATTTTAGCTCCCGCGCTTTAAAGGCATCAATTAGTGCCATGCGCTGCTGAGATGGCGTTGCGCCAGTAATTAGCGCCGCCTGAGAAGCGGGCAAATAGCCGACAATCTCTTCGGCATGCGCCACAGTGGCGGCAAAAATCATCACGCCCTGGCGGTCATGAGCACGTTCGACGATTTGCCCAATGATACCTGGCGTAGCTCGACTACCCGCCACTACGCGATTTAGCTCTGCTTCTTGAAACAGACCGCTTGAAGCGGGCTTAAGCGCGGAGAAGTCATAGCCTTCAACGGCCATATCCAAACGCTTGGGCGCGGCGAGATAGCCCTGCTTAACCATCAGGCGCAGCGGCTGTTCAAACACGCAGTCGCGAAAGAAACTCTCTTCGCTGCCGCGCACCATGCCGTGGTGGTGGCGATAATAAATAAACCCCTGCCCCAACCGGTAGGGCGTAGCGGTGAGCCCGAGTATTTTCAGTTGCGGGTTGTGCTGGCGCAGGTGCTCGATCACCTGGCGGTAGCTGGCGTCCTCATTAAGCGATACGCGATGGCTCTCATCGATCACCAGCAGGGTAAAGTTAGCGTCGTTAAAACTATCCAAATTGCGCACCACCGACTGTACCGAGCCAAACACCACTTGGCGACTGGCCTCTTTGCGCTTTAAACCGGCGCTAAAAATATCCGCTTTAAGACCATAGGCCTGGTACTTAGCATGGTTCTGCTCCACCAATTCCCGCACGTGGGCCAGCACCAGCACCCGCCCCCGGGCCAAACGCGCTAGCTCGGCAATCACCAAAGATTTGCCGCTGCCAGTGGGAAGCACCACCAATGCGGGCTCGCTAGAGGCACGAAAATACACCACCACCCGTTTTACCGCTTCACGCTGGTAGGAGCGAAGCTGGGGCGTAAAAGAGGGCACTAGTAAAGCGTTAGGTGCTGACAAATTAATTAGCCCGCTATTGAACTTTGAGACTTTCGTCGCATCTAAGTAGTGACAGTTTGATCACCATCTTTAATCTCGCTGATTATTCAGCGCTAATTAATAACGAGGCTTGCCATGACCACCAACCATTTCAGCCCAGAATGCCCAAATTGCAACAGCCGCTTAAAACGTCTACCTGCCACACGGCGTGACCAAGCCCATGTATTCTGTATGGATTGCGGGCATGATTTTGGACGCTTTGAATATCTCGTAGAGCGCTATCGGCACGAACTCGAGACATTAGAGGCCAAACTTGGCCTACCGGCGATGGCAACTGAGGAAACCTCTCTTGCGACGCCACAACAGCACTCTTAAAGGCCATTAATAGAATACGGCGGCTAAAAGCCGCCGTGCCTGTGAACAGGATCGCTAGACCAATAGAGCTCTTTGTCTACCTGGCTATTTATCTATTTGCCTATCTGACTATTAGTTGAGCCATGCGCGGGCATTGCGGAACAGGCGCAGCCAAGCGCCATCATCGGTCCACTCCGCCGGACGCCAAGAATTGGTAATCGCGCGGGCAACACGCTCTGGGTGCGGCATCATAATAGTTACCCGGCCATCTGGCGTGGTTAGGCCAGTAATGCCGGAAGGCGAGCCATTAGGATTAGCGGGATAGCGCGTCGTTGCCTGGCCGTAGTTATCGATGTAACGCAGCGCGATTTGGCTACTCGACTGCATGCTGCGCAGATGAGCGCTGTCGCGGAATGCCGCCCGTCCTTCGCCATGGGCAACGGCAATGGGTAGCTTTGAGCCTTCCATACCGGCGAGCAGAATCGAGGGGCTTTTCTCAACCCGCACCATGGAGACCCGCGCCTCAAACTGCTCAGACTCGTTGCGCACAAAGGCTGGCCAGTTTTCAGCGCCAGGAATCAACGACTTCAGCTGCGACAGCATTTGACAGCCGTTACACACGCCCAGCGAAAAGCTGTCTTCACGGGCAAAGAATGCCGCAAACTGTTCGCGAGCGCGCTCATTAAATAGCACCGATTTTGCCCAGCCACCGCCTGCACCCAGCACGTCACCGTAGGAGAAGCCGCCACAGGCGACTAGGCCTTTGAACTCATCAAGCGAAACGCGACCTTCGAGAATGTCGCTCATGTGCACATCCACCGCGTCAAACCCGGCTTTATCAAAGGCCCAGGCCATCTCAACTTGACCGTTAACCCCCTGCTCGCGCAGCACCGCCATGGCGGGCTTGGCGGTATTCACAAACGGCGCGCTGATGTCGTCGTTGATATCAAACGTCGGCGTGGCGGAAAGCCCCGGATCACGGCTATCAAGCAGATTATCGAATTCGTTTTTGGCACACTCGGGGTTATCGCGCAGTGCCTGCATACGATAGCTGGTTTCTGCCCAGGTACGCTGGGTAATCTGGCGAGTCGTTTCCAGCAGCGGCTCTTCAAACAGCGTTACGCGAACCTGGTCGTCATAACGTGGGCGAGCGATGACGCCACAGGTTTCGATACCGGCAACGGCAAACTGCGCCAGCACCTCTTCTGTGTGCTGACGGTTGACCTGAATGACAGCCCCCAACTCTTCGGAGAACAGCGCGTTCAACGCTTCCACCGGTTCATCAACCATCCAGTCGAGCTTGATCTCGAGCCCTGCATGGGCGGCGAAGGCCATTTCCAACAGCGTGACGATCAACCCGCCGTCGCTGCGGTCGTGGTAGGCCAGTAGCTTGCCGTCGCGATTGAGCCCCTGGATGACTTCGAAAAACGCCTTAATATCTTCCGGGTCGTCTACATCGGGGCAGTCGTTACCCACTTGGCCGTACACTTGCACCAGAGCGGAGCCACCCAAACGGTTTTGACCACTGCCTAGATCGATCAAAATCAGGTCCGATTCGTCTTGTTCTAGGTTGATTTGCGGCGTCAGTGTTGCCAAGGCATCGGTGACGGGAGCAAAGCCGGTAACGACCAGCGATAGCGGCGAAGTCACGCTCTTGTCTTCACTTTCACCTTGCTCGCTATCATCGACCCAGGCCGTGCGCATCGACATTGAGTCTTTGCCTACCGGGATGGCAATGCCCAGCGCCGGGCACATTTCCATGCCCACTGCATAGACGGCGTCATAAAGCGCCTGATTTTCACCTGGGTGGTCGGCAGCACTCATCCAGTTAGCGGAGAGCTTGATATCGCTCAGCTTGGCGATCGGCGCTGCCGCAAGGTTGGTAATCGCTTCGGCAACCGCCAAACGGGCGCTGGCGGCTGGGTTAATCAACGCCACCGGCGGACGCTCGCCCATCGCCATAGCCTCACCAGCGTGGGTATCAAAGCTGGCCGTAGTGACCGCTACATCGGCCACCGGTACCTGCCAAGGACCAACCATTTGGTCACGGGCCACTTGGCCGGTAATAGAGCGGTCACCAATAGTGATCAAAAAGCTTTTGGAGGCCACGGTGGGTAGGCGCAGAACGCGATCCAACGCTTCGCGCAAATCGAGATTATCGAGCATTATGCCTGAGAGCATGGGGTCATGACGCTCAAACTCACGCTGCATCTTAGGTGCTTTACCAAACAGCACGCTCATCGGTAAATCGACCGGTTTGCTGTCAAAGTGACCATCGCGCACTTCGAGATGGTGCGCCTCCAACGCCTCACCCACCACCGCATAGGGGCAGCGCTCACGCTTACATAGCGCATCGAAAGTGTCTAGGTCCTCAGGAGCAACAGCTAATACATAGCGCTCCTGGGCTTCGTTGCACCAGATTTCCAGCGGACTCATACCCGGCTCAGCGTTGGGCACCGCGCGTAGATCAAATCGCCCCCCGCGATTGCCATCTTTAACCAGTTCAGGCAGCGCGTTGGATAATCCGCCCGCGCCCACATCGTGAATAAAGCGGATCGGGTTGTGATCCCCCAGCGCCCAGCAGCGGTCAATCACTTCCTGGGCCCGTCGTTCGATTTCAGGATTTTCCCGCTGCACCGAGGCGAAATCCAAATCGGCGCTGGAGGTACCGGACGCCATGCTGGAAGCAGCACCGCCGCCCAGGCCAATCAGCATCGCCGGCCCCCCCATCACAATCAGCTTGCCGCCGACGGGGATCTCACCCTTTTGAACGTGGTGGGCGCGAATATTGCCATAACCGCCGGCCAGCATAATCGGCTTGTGATAGCCGCGCCGCTCAATGCCGCCGTCGTTGAGCGACTCCTGTTCGTAGGTACGAAAATAGCCAGTCAAGTTGGGACGACCAAACTCATTGTTAAACGCGGCGCCGCCAATGGGGCCCTCAAGCATGATGTTAAGCGCCGACTCCATGCGTCCTGGCTTGCCGTAATCCAATGCCTCCCAAGGCTGCACAAACTCAGGAATGCGCAGATTGGAAACCGTAAAACCCGCAAGGCCGGCTTTGGGTTTACCGCCAATGCCAGTGGCGCCCTCGTCACGAATCTCACCGCCCGAACCCGTTGCAGCACCCGGAAAAGGTGCGATTGCCGTCGGATGGTTGTGGGTTTCCACCTTCATCAGAATATGAATAGGCTCTTGATGGGTGGCGTAAAGCGCGCGTTCTTCGTCACCGCCGGTCAGCGGCGTGGCAAAGAAGCGCCCGGCCTGGCTGCCTTTTATGACGGCGGCGTTGTCGCTGTAGGCCGAGAGCACGTTGTCCGGCGATGAGGCGAAGGTGTTCTTGATCATCTTAAACAGCGAGTGGTTTTGCGGCTCGCCGTTGATCACCCAGTCGGCGTTAAAGATTTTGTGACGACAGTGCTCGGAATTAGCTTGAGCAAACATCATCAGCTCAACGTCGCTGGGGTTACGGCCCAGCTCGTTGAAGGCATCTACCAGATAATCAATTTCGTCTTCTGCCAGCGCTAGCCCAAGCGCCTGATTGGCTGCCGCCAGAGCGTCCCGTCCGCCTTTCAGAATATCCACACTGCCCAGCGGTGCCGGGTCGTGCTGAGCAAACAGCTTAGCGGCGTCTGAAGCATCTGCCAGCACGGTTTCGGTCATACGGTCATGCAGCAGTGCGGTTAGCGCCTTCAGGCCCTCTTCATCCGGCATCGCGGTGAAGCTGATACGATAATCAATGCCGCGTTCGATGCGACTAATCTGGCCTAGATCACAGTTATGGGCGATATCGGTGGCTTTGGATGACCAAGGCGACTGGGTACCTAACCGCGGTACAACCAAAAAGCGCTGGGCACGCTCAGGAACTTCTACGCTCGAGTGGGTGCCATAGTCCGGCACATAGTCAAGCAACTGCACCAGGCGCTCGCGAGCGGCATCATTCAGTGCTTCGTGGCGGTCGTGGGAGTGAACGTCGATGAAATGAACATAGTGGGCAGTCAGCGCTTCCACCTCGGGAACACATTCACGCAGCACCGCTAACAGCCGAGCATGACGGAAGGCAGAAAGGGCGGGCGCGCCTCGCAGTTCAAGCATATCCTGAAGCCTCTAGAGCAGGGAAATTCGAGCAGGGAAATCACTAGGCCGCAGTGCGACCATGCTTTTATGATGCCGAAAAGCCACTATGATACTGGAAACCTGCCTCTACACGAAATCGACAAGGTGACAGCATGACCCAGGCTGGGTATCGTGACCGCTTGTTTCATGCCCATAAGACGCCATGCTGACGTTGATTTTCCGACACTTCCTAGCTCGTGCCAGCGCATATTATGCGTGCCTTGCCATTACACTTTTAGTCATGGTGCCCTCTCTATCGCCTGTTCCTTCTGGCGGGCATCTAACGCAGATCACTGAAAAAGATTTTATTACCGTTCATACCCGTAATACGCCCACTACCTACTACGAAGGGCGCCAAGGCCCCACCGGCTTTGAGTATGAGCTAATGCACCGTTTTGCCGACTACTTGGGAGTGAGCCTTAATCTCAATGCCAGCCACCACCCCGAAAGCGTGCTGCCTGCGGTGCGCGAAAGCGGCGACCTAGGCGCAGCGGCACTGCCATTACTACCGGACTCCCCTGGCATTCACTACACTCGACCCATTATTCAAATGCAGCCCCTGGTGGTTTATCGGCGTGGTCTGAACGGCATTCAGCAGCCCAGCGACCTTGTCGGCCTGGAGTTGGGCACGCTCAGCCAAGCGGGTACAGGGGAAGCATTACGCGATCTGCAGCGCCTGTATCCCACGCTGAGCTGGAAAGAGTCCCATGAGCTGGAAGTTGCTGAACTGCTTGCACGAGTCGAGGACGGCTCCCTAGACGCCGCAGTTATTTATGAACATCAGTTTCGCTTAAACCGGCTATTTTTCCCCAACGTTGAGCGCGGTTTTACGCTTGGCGATCGGCTCTCCATGGCATGGGCGGTGCCTAGCGGGCGCGGGCTAGGGTTGCTTGAAGCGGCCAACCGCTTTCTACAGGACCTGCAGGAGAGCGGTACGCTTGATCGGCTGGTCAGCCGCTACTTTGGACACGACGATTATCTAGAATATGTCGGCACCCGCACCTTTCTTGATCACCTGGATGCGCGCTTGCCCCGCTACACAGAGCTGTTCCAGCAGTCCGCGCGGGAAACGGGGTTCGATTGGAAGCTGCTCGCGGCGGTGGGTTACCAGGAGTCCCACTGGGATCCAGACGCCGTCTCGCCGACAGGAGTGCGTGGCTTAATGATGCTGACTAACCCCACAGCCAGTGAAATGGGCATTAGTGACCGTACTGACCCGGCCCAGAGCATTGATGGCGGTGCCCGCTATCTGCGCAGTATTAAAGACCGCCTACCGGAAAGCATTACCGGCGATGATCGCCTGTTTATGGCCATGGCCGCCTATAACGTGGGCCTGGGCCACCTCTATGACGCCCGCGAGATTGCAAAGAGGCGCGGAGGTAACCCTGACCGCTGGGCCGATGTGCGCGCCGCTTTGCCGCTGCTACAGCAGCGCGAATGGCATAGCCAAACGCGCTACGGTTATGCACGAGGCGGCGAGCCGGTGATCTATGTACGTAATATCCGCCGCTACTACGAAATGATTGAGTATGTAGAACGCAGCCGCCAGCAATATTTTCAGCTTGAACAAACATCTGTTAACGAGGATCCGCTACTACTGTTCGAACTTGTACCGCCGCTTAACTAGACGCGCCATCACTTAATTAACGGCGTCTCGCTTAGCGGCAAAAAAACGTTTGAGCAGTTTTTGTGAAGCCGGAGCGAGCACTCCGCCGCTCACCGCTAGTTGATGATTAAACCACGGCTGGGCTAATAAGTTAGCCTTTGACTCGACCATGCCCGCGCGGGGTTCGGCAGCACCGTAAACCAAACGAGCTAGGCGTGCATGTATCATCGCACCTGAGCACATCATGCAGGGCTCTAAGGTGACAAACAGCGTGCAGCCATCAAGACGGTAGTTGCTCTGGTGCTTGCCCGCCTCGCGCAGGGCGCGAATTTCCGCATGGCCGCTGGGATCGCAGTTGGCAATTGCCGCGTTGCAACCCTCGCCAATAATTTCGCCCTGGGCATCAACTACTACCGCGCCGACAGGCACTTCGCCTGCGGCGGCTGCTAGGTGCGCTTGGTCTAGCGCTCGGTACATGTAATATTCATCGCTGCGCATAAACGCAAACTCCGCTAAGGTAGCAAAACGCTCGTATGAATGGCTTACCTGACTCACCGTTAACCCACTTCATCGACAGCATCCTATAGAGACAGCACCAAGGATACCGAGAATGACAGACGCGCTAAACAAACTGGTGGCGTTACTGGAACTAGAAACGCTGGAAGAGACGCTATTTCGTGGCCAAAGCCAGGACCTGGGCTTACCACAGCTCTATGGCGGCCAGGTGCTGGGGCAGGCGCTAGCAGCCGCAGCGCGCACCGTGCCCGACGAGCGCCGTCCGCACTCTCAGCACGGCTATTTTCTGCGCCCCGGCGACCCGCACCGCCCCGTTGTCTATCAGGTGGATACGATTCGCGATGGCGGCAGTTTTACTACCCGGCGCGTCACCGCTATTCAAAAAGGACGGCCGATCTTTTTCTGCAGTGCGTCGTTCCAGCGCGAAGAGGCAAGCTTTAGCCATCAGCGTGCGATGCCGGAGGTGCCCACACCCGAAGTCCTGATCGAGAGTGGCGGCGCCAAACACGACCGCTTTCCTGGCCACCCAATCGAATTTTTGCATCTCACCGGCAATCCCGACCACGGCACGCCTGCAGGTCAGTGCCTTTGGTTTCGACTTTCAGGCACGCTGCCGGACAATCCGGCGCTGCACCGCCACCTGCTCTCTTACGCCTCGGACTTCAACCTGCTGACCACCAGCCTGATTCCCCATGCCATTGAGTACCGCGACCCCAAGCTGCGCATCGCCAGCCTTGATCACTCCCTATGGCTACATCAGGACAGCCGATTGGACAACTGGCTGCTCTATGTGATCGACTCCCCCTGGGCAGGCGGCGCTCGCGGGCTGGCACGGGGGCATATCTACAGCCGCGACGGCCGCTTGGTGGCCTCTACCGCTCAGGAGGGACTAACGCGCTATGCACAAGACTAAC
This sequence comes from Halomonas sp. SpR8, assembly GCF_031010195.1. GTDB lineage: Bacteria > Pseudomonadota > Gammaproteobacteria > Pseudomonadales > Halomonadaceae > Vreelandella. Next base: position 20,237 of record NZ_JAUAMC010000013.1, read on the forward strand.
AGGGAATCCTTTCAAAACACTTACGCCCGCTAAGAAGCGGGCGTAAGGATAAGCCTGGGCGCAGCGATTCAGCCGCCATAAACGTCGTTAATTGACTGCAGCGGGTAGTGCGCAGGGAATGGCTTACGCGCTACGCCAGAATCCACCGCGGCTTGAGCAACCGCCGAGGTGACCCGGGCCAACAGGCGAATATCGACAGGAGTGGGAATAATGTACTCGCGCCCAAAGCTCATCTCGGTGCGCTCGTAGGCGTCGAGCACTTCCTGAGGTACCGGCTCGCGGGCCAAGTCTTTCAGCGCATGCACCGCGGCCAGCTTCATCTCTTCGTTAATGCGTGTGGCACGCACGTCCAACGCGCCGCGGAAAATAAACGGGAAACCCAGCACGTTATTGACCTGGTTGGGGAAGTCCGAACGGCCGGTCGCCATAATCACATCCGGGCGCGCTTCGCGGGCAACGTCAGGATGAATTTCCGGATCCGGATTGGTGCAGGCAAAAATCACCGGATCGGGCGCCATTTTCTTGACCTGTTCAGCAGAAAGCAGGCCAGGACCCGATAGACCGATAAACACGTCGGCGTTATCGATAGCGTCATCCAAGGTACGCATCTTTGTATCGAGGGCGAACTCAGCTTTATATTCATTAATGCCATCGCGGTCCGTGTGAATCACGCCACGCCGATCCAGCATCACCAAATTGTCTTTTTTAGCGCCGCAAGAGACTAACAAGCGCATGCAGGCAATCGCCGCCGCGCCAGCGCCCATGCAGACAATCTTGACGTCAGCAATATTTTTACCGGCGATATCCAGCGCGTTCAACATACCCGCAGCGGTTACGATCGCGGTACCATGCTGGTCGTCATGGAAGACCGGGATGCTGCAGCGCTCAATCAGTGCTTTTTCGATTTCAAAGCACTCGGGCGCCTTGATATCTTCCAGATTGATACCGCCCCAGGTATCGGCAATCCGCACGACGGTATCGATAAACGCCTGCGGGCTCTCCGCCTCCACTTCGATATCCACGGAGTTGATGCCTGCAAAGCACTTGAACAGCACGCCTTTGCCTTCCATTACCGGCTTACTGGCCAGTGGACCCAAATTTCCTAAGCCAAGAATAGCGCTGCCGTCGGTAATAACGGCCACCAGATTACCCTTGCCGGTATAGCGGTAAGCATTCTCCGCATCCCTGGCGATTTCAAGCACTGGCTCAGCCACGCCTGGACTATACGCCAGCGCCAAATCTCGTGCAGTCGCGGTGGGTTTGGTCAACTCCACCGAAAGCTTACCGGGAATCGGTTTCGCGTGATAATCCAAAGCAGCCTGCTTATTTGCATCCGTCATGGTCAGAATCCAGTTTACATAAAGTAGATAAGTTGTTTCAGAATATAGAAAAAAGCATAGCGCCTCAAGCGCACCGCCACCCCACAACAAAACGCTCGTTTAAATGAATTTTACCCTCACATTCGTAACTTTTCGCTGATATTTACTGGAATTTACCCAAAAACCACTTAACCCTAATGGTTTACTTATTGCTCATTTATTGCTGTGGAGAAGAATTTATGGAAATTTTTTCCACAAACCCATCTCTCCAAAACAAAAAAACCCACGCCGAAGCGTGGGTTTTTGCACAAGTACAACCTGACTTGATTAAGGCTGCTTGCGATATGGCCATCCGGTGTGTGGATTAGCCGCGCTTAACAGCAGCGCCAAAACGCTTGTTGAAGCGCTCTACGCGGCCACCCGTAGTCGCTTGCTTCTGCTTACCCGTGTAGAACGGGTGGCAGTTGGAGCACACATCCAGGGAAAAGTCCTGACCAGAGGTAGAACCAACCTGGAAATTAGCGCCGCAAGAACAGCTGGCGGTGACCGTGTTGTAATTCGGGTGAATACCTTGTCTCATCTCGAGCCTCACGAAGCTATATGCCGCCACCTGATCTCGTGCCAGGCACCGCATACGGGTTTGGAAAAAAACGACTAACCGGTTAGCCGCCCTGTCTTTAAGATATATCGTTAAGATATGTCGTTGAGATTAAGAGCGGCCGCATATTCTAGCAAAACTAACGTCGGAGGCCAATTGTCTGATTCTGTTTCTTCGCGGAGAGCTTCTCACATGCCCACTCAAGCGCTCACGCAAGTGCTTAAAGTCGCGCTGCCTTCACCGCTTCGTCGCTTGTTTGACTACTTGCCTTGTCACACGACACCCGCTTGCGGCTGGCAGTCAGGGCTAAGGGTGCGGGTGCCCTTTGGGCGGCGCGAAGTTGTCGGCGTAGTCGTCGAATTGGCCGACCGCAGCGATCTGCCGCTCAGCCAACTACGGGCGATTAGCGAAACCCTGGATGACGCCCCGCTGCCGCAAGATTGGCTATGGCTATGCCGCTTTGCCGCTCGCTACTACCAGCACAGCCTGGGCGATACACTGCACCACGCCATGCCCGCACGGCTGCGCCAGGGTCACCCGATGGCGGGGCGTACCCAAACGCTCTGGCTGGCCAAAGGCGAAGACGCAGAAGAGACGCTCAGCCGAGCGCCCAAGCAGGCAGCACTCTATGCGCTGCTACGCCAACACCCCCACGGCCTGCCCAGCCGCGCAGTTAGCGCCCATGGTTTTACCCGCGACCAGCTATTAACACTTGAGAAGAAAGGCCTCGCCTCCAGCCAGGAACACCTTCTTACCGCCCCAACCCCACCAAGCGGTAATTTACTCGCCAGCCCCGCCCTGCCCCTTAACCGTGAACAGGCGACGGCGCTGGCCGTACTGCATGAAAAACTCGCAAGCTACCACCCCTGCCTACTGGAAGGCGTCACGGGAAGTGGTAAAACGGAAGTCTACCTACAGCTTATTGAAGCAGTGGCCGCCAAAGGCAAGCAGTCGCTGGTACTGGTGCCGGAAATTGGCTTAACCCCTCAAACCCTTGCGCGTTTTAGAAGCCGCTTTCGCGTTCCCGTGGTGGCGCTGCATTCCGGCCTGACTGACCCCGAGCGCTTAGACGTATGGGAAGCCGCCGCCAGCGGCCGGGCGCTGATAATTATCGGCACTCGATCGGCGATTTTTACCCCACTCGCCAACCCCGGTGCGATCATTGTCGATGAGGAGCACGACGGCTCCTACAAACAGCACGACGGCCTCCGCTACCACGCCCGCGATTTAGCCGTGGCACGTGCCCACTACCATAAAATTCCGCTGCTAATGGGTAGTGCCACCCCTTCTCTGGAGAGTCTGCATCAGGCGCTTGCTGGCGCTTACCGTCATCTTCGCCTCACTCAGCGCCCCAGCCGCCACCCACCGGCCAAGCTAGAGCTGATCGATCTTCGCCATCAGCGCCGCCAGGGCGGTTTGCTACCCGGTGCCATTAAGGCGATTAAAAGTACCCTCGCTGCTGGCAAGCAGGTGCTGATTTTTATCAATCGCCGCGGTTTTGCCCCGACACTTGCCTGCCACGCCTGCGGCTGGATGGCCGATTGCAACCAATGTGACGCGCGCATGACGCTGCACCGCCAGCCACCGCTGCTGGCCTGTCACCACTGCGATAGCCGCCGCGCCTTACCGGACGCCTGTCCCGAGTGTGGCAGCGGCGACCTGCGCGCCCTGGGTAGCGGCACAGAACGCACCGAAGAGACACTACAGACACTGTTTCCGAAGGCCACCATCCACCGTATCGACCGCGACAGCACCCGACGCAAGGATAGCTTTGAGCAAGTGTTAAAAGAGATTCAACGCGGTGAGCCCTGCGTGTTGGTCGGCACTCAAATGCTTGCCAAAGGTCACCACCTCCCCCATGTCACGCTGGTCGTGGTGGTCAATGCCGATGGTGGCCTCTACGCCGCTGATTTCCGTGCTCTCGAACATAGCGCCCAGTTGCTTGAACAAGTGGCGGGCCGGGCTGGTCGCGCCGCCCACCCAGGCCGCGTGCTGGTGCAAACCCTGCACCCCGACGACCCTCACCTGGGCCAGTTGGCCGAGCATGGCTACGGGGCACTGGCGCGCAATATGCTCGAAGAGCGGCGCATCGCCCAGCTCCCCCCGTTCTGTTTTATGGCGCTGCTACGCATAGAAAGCCCCAAAGAGGAGGCCGCCTTGGCCATGGCACAGCAGGCCGCCCAGGCCCTTCGCCAGTGGCTCAAAGAGTCTCACGTGGCGACCCGCTGCCTGGGGCCGGTGCCCGCCCCGATGGAGCGCCGCCAAAATCGCTATCATTTACACGTTATGCTAGCGGCCGATAAACGCAGCCAATTACACCCCGCCGTTAGCTGGCTGGTGCAGTGGCTTGAAGCCAACCGCGAAGCACGCAGGGTACGCTGGTCGATAGATATCGACCCACAAACGCTCTCATAGCACGAGCCAATCATCACACGGCTTTGAAACTGCGGCTCAATTGCTGATAATAGCCGTTTTACTGACGCACCTATTTACACATTGACAGGTGCGCGTTAGCACACGCCGCCATCGACGACACCCGGATACCTAGATGAAAGACACGATAGTTTCACTGCTCGAAGGCGCAGTTGCCGCGCTCAAGCACCAAGGCGTGCTGCCCAACGACCTTCAACCCACCATCAAAGTGGATCCAACCAAAGACAAGGCCCACGGTGATTACGCCACCAACTTGGCACTGATGCTGGCCAAACCGGCAGGTAAAAATCCGCGCGAATTAGCCAACGCGCTGGTTAAAGCGCTGCCCGAAAGCGACGCCATCCAAAAAACCGAGATAGCGGGCCCAGGCTTTATCAACTTTTTCGCCGCCGCCGACGCCGCCGCGCAAATCGTTGCCCAAGTACTCGACTGCGGTGACACCTTTGGCCGCAGCATGGTCGGCAAAGGCGAGAAGGTTCAAGTCGAGTTCGTTTCCGCCAACCCCACTGGCCCGCTACACGTCGGTCACGGCCGCGGCGCGGCGATTGGCGACTGCCTATGCCGCCTGTTAGAAGCCACCGGCTACGACGTTACCCGCGAGTTCTACTACAACGACGCGGGCGCCCAGATCGCCAACCTGGCCCGCTCGGTGCAGGCGCGGGTAAAAGGCCTGGGCCCTGGCGATGAAAGCTGGCCCGAAGATGGCTATCGCGGCGAGTATATCGTCGATGTGGCCAACGACTACCTGGCAGGTAAAACGGTCAGCGCCGATGACCGCGAAGTCACTGCTAGCGCTGACCCTGACGATTTAGACGCCATTCAAGCGTTCGCCGTGGCTTGGCTGCGCCGCGAGCAGGATCTGGATCTCAAAGCCTTTGGTGTGGAGTTTGACGTTTACTTCTTGGAGTCCTCGCTCTATGAAGGTGGCAAGGTAGACGCCACCGTGGAGAAGCTGGTGAGCGCCGGCCATACCTATGAAGAAGACGGTGCCATGTGGCTACGCACCACCGACTTCGGCGATGACAAAGACCGCGTAATGCGCAAACGCGACGGCGGCTACACCTACTTTCTGCCCGATGTGGCCTACCACCTGGATAAGTGGCAGCGCGGCTTCAAAACCGTCATTAACGAGCAGGGTGCCGACCACCACTCCACCGTCACCCGCGTGCGCGCTGGCTTGCAGGCGCTGGAAGTCGGCATTCCCAAAGGCTGGCCCGACTATGTACTCCACCAAATGGTGATGGTCACCCGCTCTGGCGTCGAGGTAAAACTCTCCAAGCGCGCCGGTAGCTACGTGACCGTGCGCGATTTGATCGACGAAGTGGGCCGCGACGCCACGCGCTTCTTCCTCGCTGCCCGCCGCGCCGACTCCCAGCTCACCTTTGATATTGATCTGGCCCGCTCCCAATCGAACGACAACCCGGTCTACTACATCCAGTACGCCCATGCCCGGGTATGCAGCATGCTGCGCAAAGCGCAAGATGCCGAGCAGCCGTTCGACCATCCGCTGGCAATGGACAATCTAGCCTTGCTGGATAGCGACCAGGAGAAAGCCGTTCTTAACCGATTGGCGCGTTTCCCTGAAGTCGTTGAAACCGCTGCCAAAAATCGTGAGCCCCAGCAGGTTGCTCAGTATTTGCTCGATCTTTCCGGCGATTTTCACACCTGCTACAACGCCGTCAAAGTTATGGTCGATGATGATACCTTGCGTAACACACGCCTGGCGCTCGGTCTCGCCACCCGTCAAGTACTGCGCAATGGGCTTGATTTAATGGGGGTTAGCGCCCCAGAGGAGATGTAATTCATGGCTAGCCCGCCACGTAAAAAACCCGCCCGTCGAGGAGCGACCTCACAGCGCAAGTCGGCTCGCAGTTCAGGCGGTGGTTTTCGCATTCCCGGCTGGCTATGGGGCCTTGCTGGCCTAGCTGCGGGCTTCTTTTTAGCTCAGCACCAGCATGGTACGGCCCCCTGGCAAGAGCAGCCGAGTAAAACACCCCAAGCCACGGTGCTGCCTAAGCCCTCCGGTAGTGAAGAGCGCGCAGCGGCGCGGGAAACCGAGGAAGCCACCGAGCCGTCGATGCCAACGTTTGAGTTTTACACGCTGCTGCCTGAAACCGAGGTCATTGCCCCAGGCGTTTCGCTGCCCTCCAGCGTTGTTCGTCCCGAAGCCCCCGAACAGGCTGTCGATAGCGATACCGCCACAGGCGATGACCCTATCGCCCAGGTTATTGCGGCTAATACGCGTCCAGAAGATCAAGTGTCGACCGCTCGCCAGAATGAAGCGGCTACCAACACGCCGGGGCGCTACATGTTGCAGGCGGCTTCATTTCGTGAGGTCAGCGATGCTGAACAGTTGCGTGGACGGTTACGCAATCTAAGCCTGCTGGCGGAAATCAGCGAAGTTCAGGCCGATGGCAATACCTGGCACCGCGTTCAAGTGGGGCCTTACGAGGATACCCGCGAGCTAAACCGCGCCCAGGATTTAATGAGCACCCAAGGTATCGAGCCGCTGCTTATTCAACTGCAAAACTGAGAATTCCCTCTTGATCACCTGCGGGCGGTTGATTTTTTATCAGCCGCCCGCATTTTGTTGTGAATGCTTACACAACGGTCGCTTCCATGAACAGTTTGCTAAAGAGTAAGTGATCAGCCAGTCATCGGGAGCGCGTCTCCCCCCAAGGAGTTATCTCCATGACCACTATTGTCTCCGTTCGCCGTGGAAATCAGGTCGCCCTCGCTGGCGATGGCCAAGTATCTCTCGGCAATACCGTTATGAAAGGCAATGCCAGCAAAGTACGCCGTCTCTATCGCGGCAAGGTGCTGGCTGGGTTCGCGGGTGGCACCGCCGATGCCTTCACCCTGTTTGAGCGTTTTGAAGCCCAGTTAGAGAAATACCAGGGCCATTTGACCAAGGCCGCCGTTGAGCTGGCCAAAGATTGGCGCACCGATCGCGCTCTGCGCCGCTTGGAAGCGCTGCTCGCCGTTGCCGACCACAGCGCCTCGCTGATCATTACCGGTAACGGTGACGTGGTTGAGCCTGAGCGCGGCATTATCGCCATTGGCTCTGGCGGCAACTTCGCCCAGGCCAGCGCCCGGGCACTGCTGGAAAATACCGAGCTGTCGGCGCGTGAGATTACCGAGAAGTCGCTCTCTATCGCGGGTGATATCTGCGTATTTACCAACCACCACGTGACACTCGAAGAGCTGTCGATCGACGGGCGCTAATTGCCCCACGCAATCCCCGACGTCGCTCAATGAACACAAAGGTTACCTTTATGACTCAGATGACACCCCGCGAAATCGTTCACGCCCTAGATCAGTACATTATTGGCCAGCAGGATGCTAAGCGCGCCGTTGCCATTGCATTGCGCAACCGCTGGCGCCGCATGCAGCTCGACGATGACCTGCGCCCAGAAGTCACTCCCAAAAACATTTTGATGATTGGCCCGACCGGCGTGGGTAAAACTGAAATTGCCCGCCGCTTGGCCAAGCTAGCCAAAGCGCCGTTTATCAAAGTGGAAGCGACCAAGTTCACCGAAGTTGGCTATGTGGGCCGCGACGTTGAGTCGATTATTCGCGACCTGATGGAAGCCGCGATCAAAATGGTCCGCGAGCAGGCCAAGGAAGAAGTCAGTCACCGCGCCGCCGATGCCGCTGAAGATCGTGTGTTGGACGCGCTTCTTCCGCCGCCGCGGGGTCAGGAAGATAAGCCCCGGGAAGATAACGGCACCCGCCAGACCTTCCGCAAGAAGCTCCGCGAAGGCCAGCTAGACGATAAAGAGATCGATATTGAGATCTCTTCGCACGGTCAGGGCATCGACATCATGACCCCGCCGGGCATGGAGGAGATGACCAACCAGCTGCAGAGCATGTTCTCCAACATGGGCCAGCAGAAGCGCGAAAATCGCCGCGTAACGGTCAAAGAAGCGCTAGTTCTGCTGCGCGATGAAGAAGCGGGCAAGCTGGTCAACGAAGAAGAGATTAAGGCCCGTGCGGTCTACTCGGTGGAACAGCACGGTATCGTGTTCCTGGATGAGATCGACAAAGTGGCCAAGGGCAGCGGTCAGTCCAGCGGTGGCGAAGTCTCCCGCGAGGGCGTCCAGCGCGACCTGTTGCCGCTGATCGAAGGCTCTACCGTTTCTACCAAGTACGGCATGGTCAAGACCGATCACATTCTGTTTATCGCCTCCGGCGCTTTCCACCTGTCGCGCCCATCGGATCTGATTCCAGAGCTTCAGGGTCGTCTACCGATTCGCGTCGAGCTTGACGCGCTAACACCCAACGACTTCAAGCGCATCCTTACCGAGCCCTCCGCGTCGCTGACCAAGCAGTATCAGGCGCTGCTGGCTACCGAAGGGCTGGACATTGAGTTCACTCCCGACGGCATCGAGCGTATCGCGCAGATCTCTTGGCAGGTCAACGAAGGCACTGAAAACATCGGCGCCCGCCGCTTGCACACGGTGATGGAGCGGCTGTTAGAAGAAGCCTCTTTCAGAGGTGGTGATATGGAGAGTCCGTTGGTAATCGACGGCGACTACGTCAATGCCCAGCTTGGCGAACTGGCGGTCGACGAAGACCTGTCGCGGTATATTTTGTAAGTTTCGTCAGTCACAGCAAGCCCGCTCTATGCGGGCTTGCTGCTTTGGTATTTAGCTAAATGGAACTTAGCGAAATGCCACTTAGCGATGAGGTCTCATCATGAATGCTCCTACCCCTAACCGCGTTCACTACCATAAGCAGTCGCGCGAGCTGGAACTTGGCTACGCCAGCGGCGAAAGCTATCGGCTGCCGGTTGAATTTTTACGCGTCTACTCTCCGTCTGCCGAAGTGCGCGGTCACGGCGGTGATACGGCCGTGCTGCAAGTAGGTAAAAAAGATGTCGGACTGCAAAATATTACCCAGGCGGGCAACTATGCGCTGAAACTGCACTTTGACGATGGTCACGACAGCGGACTGTTTAGCTGGAACTACCTGTATGATCTCGCGACTCACCAAGAGGCCTACTGGAACAACTACTTGCAGCGCCTGGAAGAGGCCGGCGCCTCGCGCGAGCCTGCCAGCATTCAATTCAAGCAACTGTGATGGTATGACTCAGACAAGCTAGGCAGACAAGCCAGGGTGGACAAGGCTACAATGACGCTAACTTATTCATCGCGTCGGCCCCTAGGTCAAAAGACCAAAGGTCGATTTGCCACCGCCTCGACTTCGGGAGCTACTGCCCCATGAGCCCCACTGAAAAACGCACCACCCATTTTGGTTTTCAAGAAGTACCGGTTGACGAGAAAGCCTCGCGAGTGGCCGATGTATTTCACTCCGTTGCCGCTCGCTACGATGTCATGAACGACCTGATGTCGATGGGCATCCACCGGGTGTGGAAGCGCCTGACGATCGAACGCGCTGGCGTGCGCCCCGGCCACCATGTGCTGGATATTGCTGGCGGCACGGGCGATTTGACCCTTAAGTTTTCCCGCTTGGTGGGCCCGCGCGGCAAAGTCGTCCTCGCCGATATCAACGCCTCAATGCTGAAAGTGGGCCGCGACAAGCTGATGGATAACGGCGTGGGCGGCAACGTCGAGTATGTTCAGGCCAATGCCGAAAGCCTGCCGTTTCCCGATAATAGCTTCGATTGCATCACCATTGCCTTTGGACTGCGTAACGTTACCGATAAAGACGCCGCGTTGCGCTCCATGGCGCGGGTACTCAAGCCCGGCGGCCGCTTGCTGGTGCTGGAGTTTTCCAAGCCCAATAATCCGCTGCTCTCTAAAGCTTACGATGAGTACTCTTTCCGGCTGCTGCCTAAAATGGGCGAATTGGTGGCGGGCGACGGCGAAAGCTACCGTTACTTGGCTGAGTCAATTCGTATGCACCCGGACCAGGAAACGCTGAAAGCCATGATGGAAGCGGCCGGTCTCGAGCGCGTCGAGTACACCAATTTGACGGGCGGCATCGTTGCGCTGCATCGCGGCATCAAGCTATGACTTTGCAAACCATGACGTTTCAAACCATGACTTTTTCTGCCCTGACGTCCCCTGCCAAGAGGTCCGCATGCTGGTAACCCCGACCTTGCTATTGGCCGGTTGTGAACGCACGCTCAATGCCCTCCTCGCCCGTGACCCCGCTGCCCCTGCGCGGTTGGCAGCGTTGGCGGGCAGCCGTTTGCTGGTACGCCTTGAACAGCCGCACCTGGAATTGGTCATCCATTACCATTACACCGGGCTCGACCTGATGCGCGCTGATGACATTGATGAAACGGATGTAGACGCGGTAGTGGAACTCACGCCAGAAACATTTTCAGAGTGGCTTAGCGGCGCCTCCATTGAGCGGCTAATGTTTGATGGCAAGCTGGCCGTGCGCGGGCGCACTCACCTCTTAGAAGCGACTCGCGACCTGCTCTTTGATCTAGATATCGACTGGGAAAGCGAACTGGCCCGCTGGTTGGGCGACATGCCCGCCCACTCACTGGCTGAAGGCTTGCGCCGCGCGGCTCGCTGGGGGCTGCGCGCTAAAGATGAGCTGATGCAGGATGTCTCGGAGTATGTTTTTGAAGAGGCGCGCTTACTGCCAGGACGGCAGCAACGTAACGTTTTACGCGAACACCTGACCGAGCTGGAGGTAGCGACCGACCGCCTCGAAGCGCGCTTTAACCGCTTACAGCGGCGACTCACACAGCTGCAGTCCGCCCCACAGGAAACGCGCCCATGAGCTTGCGACTGCTGCGTATAAGCTGGGTGATCACACGCCATCGGCTGGATACGCTGCTGCCCCTAGAGCGCCTGCCCTGGTGGCTGCGGGCGCTGATGTGGTTTTCGCCGCTACGCTTAGTGCCCATTGGCAAGCGCTCGCGGGGCGAACGGTTGCGTTTAGCCTTGGAAGCCCTAGGGCCGATTTTTATTAAATTCGGCCAAATGCTGTCGACCCGCCGAGATTTACTGCCAGCCGATATCGCCGATGAGCTAAAGCGTCTGCAAGATCAGGTGCCGCCTTTTCCCGGTGAACAAGCGGTCGCTCGGGTCGAGAAAGAGCTGGAAATGTCGCTGGAGGAGGCCTTTGCTGAATTTGACCGCGTGCCACTAGCCTCGGCCTCCATTGCCCAGGTACACGCGGCAACGCTGCACGGCGGTGAAGACGTGGTGGTGAAAATCATTCGCCCCGGCATAGATCGCATCATGCGCCAGGATATGGCGCTGATGTACCAAGTAGCCAAGCTGCTTTCAAAAGTGCCTGAAGCTCGCCGACTGCGTCCGGTTGAAGTGATTCGCGATTATGAAGCTACGCTGTTTGATGAACTGGACCTCTACAAAGAAGCCGCCAATACCTCTCAGCTCAAGCGTAATTTCAAAGACTCTCCGCTGCTGTTTGTGCCAACTATTTACTGGCCCTTCACCCGTCGCCACGTGATGGTACAAGAGCGTATCCGCGGCATTCCGGTCGCCGACCTGGATACCCTGATTGCCCGAGGCACTAATCTTAAAAAGCTCGCCGAGCGCGGTGTCGAAATTTTCTTTACCCAAGTGTTTCGTGACAATTTCTTCCATGCGGACATGCACCCTGGCAACATCTTCGTTAATTGCGATAACCCCGAAGACCCCCAGTACATTGCCATTGATTGCGGTATTGTCGGCAGTCTGACCCGGGAAGATCAGGACTATTTGGCACGCAACCTGCTGGCGTTTTTCCATCAGGACTATTATGAAGTGGCCGCGCTACACATTGAATCTGGCTGGGTGGGTGAGAATACTCGCGCTAACGAATTCGCAGCGGCCATTCGTACCGTGTGTGAACCCATTTTAGAGAAACCGCTCAAAGATATTTCTTTTGGCCAGGTTCTCCTGGGGCTGTTTCAAACCGCCCGGCGCTTTAATATGGAAGTTCAACCGCAGCTGGTGTTGTTACAAAAAACACTGCTCAACATTGAAGGCCTAGGCCGCCAACTCTATCCCGACCTAGACCTGTGGAGCACGGCAAAGCCCTATTTAGAGCAGTGGATGAAGGAGCGTGCCGGAGTCAGCGGGTTATGGGAATCGCTGAAGCGCCAAGCGCCGGAGCTTTCGCACCAGTTGCCCGAGCTGCCTGTACTCGCGCACCAAGCGCTCAGCCGTATGGAGCACGAGCATCGCCAGCGCCATCAGCAGGTTGATTCGATCAACGCCATGCGCATGCAGATGGCGCGTCAGGGTAAGCGCCTGTATCGCTTGCGCCTTGGCTTGATTCTGCTAGCCATAGCCTTAGCCTGGCAGCCATTAAGCGGCTGGATTGAGCTGCAGGAGTGGCCAATACTGGCTGCCGCCGCGATTGGGCTGTTACTGCTGGTATGGCAATAACGTAGCGCATTAAACGTTTACAAGGATTCCCATGGACAGCAACTCATTATCGACCAATACTTTTTCGACAAACCATACCGATGTGCTGGATACTCTCAATGAGGTACTGAAGCAGCGGCGTCATGCAGTAGCAGAAGAATCTTATGTTGCCTCCTTGCATCATAAGGGTTTGAACAAGATACTCGAAAAGGTTGGCGAGGAAGCTACAGAGATGATGCTGGCTGCCAAAGACGCTGAGCACGGTGGCGAGGCTGAACGCCAAGCGTTAATCTCTGAAACCGCCGACCTGTGGTTTCACAGCTTGGTGATGCTGTCGCACTTGGGCATGGACCATCAAGCCGTTTTAGACGAGCTGGCACGACGCTTTGGCATATCTGGACACGATGAAAAAGCCGCCCGCCCGTCACAATAGTCGTTTATTAGTGTCTTGAATGTAACAATGAAAGTTAACTTGCTCCCATGAGGAAACGCATATGTTAGGTGGTATTAGTATTTGGCAGTTGCTGATTGTTCTGGGCATCATCATCCTGGTTTTCGGCACCAAAAAACTACGTAATGTGGGAACCGACCTTGGCGGGGCGGTAAAAGGCTTCAAGAAAGCCATGCACGATGAAGAGAAAAACAAAGAGGCTGACGAAGACGCCGACCAGCCCCATGCAAAAGTGAGCCACGAAGAGCCTGGCAACACTTACGATGTTCAAGCCGAAGAGAAAAAGGCTGCTGAAAGCCACAACGAAGAGCGCAAATAAATCATGCTGGATATCGGTTTTCTTGAACTGATGCTCATCGGCATTGTTGGGCTGTTAGTACTTGGCCCAGAGCGGCTGCCGCGCGCCGCCCGCACAACGGGCATGTGGATAGGCAAGATCAAGCGCACGGTATCCGGCATGCAGCGTGAAATCAGCGCCCAGTTGGAAGCAGAAGAGTTGCGCCAAAAGCTGAATGAGCAGCAGCGAAAACTCGACGACAGCTTGAAAAAAGCCAAGCTGGACGTAGAAAGCATTGCCGACGCCCCTTCTACTTCAGGCTCAACGCCGTCAGCCACTTCAGCGGCACAGAATAAGACCGAGCAGCGCGTCGCCAAAGCAAGCGCTCGACTCGATGACGCTATCGAAACGGTGCGTGAAGAAGCCCCTGCGCCTGCCCAACAGGCTGACGTGGCTCGGGCTGCCCCTGAGACGGCTGTGCCTGGAACGGCTGGACCTGAAACGGCTGACTCTGAAAAGGCGGCATTAAATAAGGACCGTAATCCCCAATGAGTATGTCTGGCGATTCAAAGGAGCCGCGTGAAGAACAGAGCCAAGCCCCGCTCATTGAGCACCTGATTGAGCTACGTTCACGGCTAATGCGGGCCGTGATCGTGATCCTGGTGGTCTTTTTGGGCCTCTACTCCTTTGCCAATGATATCTACACCTTTGTGGCCGAGCCATTGATGGCGCTGCTGCCTGAAGGCTCGCAGATGATCGCCACAGAAGTGGCCTCTCCGTTTTTAGCGCCGTTTAAGCTTACCTTGGTCGTGGCGGTGTTTATCGCTATTCCCTTTGTGCTGCATCAGGCATGGGCATTTATCGCGCCGGGGCTTTACGACAATGAAAAGGCGCTGGCGATCCCGATTCTGGTCTCGAGCATTGCGCTTTTCTACGGCGGGGCGGCGTTTGCCTATTACGTGGTGTTTCCACTGCTATTTGAGTTTTTTACCCAAACCGGGCCGGACAACATCGCGATAATGACCGACATTAACCAGTATTTGAACTTCGTTCTTAAGCTGTTTTTTGCTTTCGGCGTGGCGTTTGAAATTCCCATTGCGACCTTTTTGTTAATTCTTTCCGGTGCGACGACGGTCGAAAGCCTGTCTAAAAAGCGGCCCTATATACTGCTGGGCTGCTTCGTCGTCGGCATGCTACTAACACCTCCAGACGTGATTTCTCAGAGCCTGTTGGCTATCCCGATGTATCTGCTGTACGAAGTGGGTTTACTGTTTGGTCGCTTGGTGCGCAAACGTCAAGCTGAGAAAGAAGCGGCCGAAGAGCAAGAGGCTGACCTATAACCCAGGCAGTTGACTGGCAGCCAATTAAAAAGCCGCCGCCATCATCGATGGCGGCGGCTCTTATATGGCCCAAACTTTTTAAGTAGCGGCTAAATCCATCATCTCATTAATACGGTCTACCAGCTTAAAGATACCGGTAGCGGCTTCGCTGATGCGCGAGGCTAGCATATACGCAGGGGTCGTCACTACGCGGTGCTCAAGATCAACAACGATATCTTCTACCGCACAGCTGCGGTGCAATCCGCCCATGGCGCTGATTGCCCCAGAAACCGCCGGGTCATTGCCCACCGTTACCGCAATGCCATCATCAAACAGGCGTGGCACTATGACGGGCGCAATACACATCAAACCAATCGGCTTGTTGTCGTGTCGAAAGCCGGTCAGTGACTCTTTTAATGCGTCTAACACCTGCATATTGTCACTGGCGCTAGCAAAATCGGACAAATTCTTGGCAACGCCAAAACCGCCGGGTACGATCACCGCATCAAAATCATCCGCCACTAATTCGTTCAATGGGCTAATGTCGCCCCGCGCCAAGCGTGCAGACTCTAGCAACACGTTACGCTGCTCGCCTTCCACCACCTCTTGAGTTAGATGATTAACAACATGATGCTGCTCTAAATCCGGGGCAAAACAACGATAACCAATACCTAGCTGATCCAAACGCAGCAGCGTCAGCGTAGTCTCATAGATTTCGGAACCATCATAAACGCCGCAGCCGGCTAAAATCACTGCTACCTGTTTGGTCATGCCTATCTCCTTATCCCAGGGTCTGCCGAATGCAATACAGCAAAGCAATCGCTCACTTTAGTCAGTCTACCTTGTCGCCACAAGACGCCTTTCGCCGCAGAGTATGGCTGATATACTGCTGGCAGGCCTTCGGGCACGGTTACTTGCAATTATTAATGCTTACGATCCTTCATGGAGAGCCATCTTGAGTACACCCACTCCCCGCCATTTTCCCGCCACACGCATGCGCCGTATGCGTCGCGATGATTTCTCACGCCGTTTGATGCAAGAGAACAGCTTAAGTCCATCAGACCTAATCCTACCGGTGTTTGTGTTGGAGGGAGAAAACCAGCGTGAGGCCGTGGCCTCCATGCCCGGCGTTGAACGGCTCTCCATCGACCTGCTGATTGAGCAAGCTCGCGAAGCGTATGATCTGGGCATCCCGGCGCTGGCGCTGTTTCCCGTTATCGGCGCTGAGCAAAAAAGCGAACTTGCTGAAGAGGCGTACAGTGCCAGCGGATTAGTACAGCGTAGCGTACGTGCCCTCAAAGAAACCCTGCCCGAGCTAGGTATTATCACTGACGTGGCGCTCGACCCTTATACCAGCCATGGCCAGGATGGCATTCTAGATGAGCACGGCTATGTTCTGAATGACCGCACCGTAGATACGCTGCTCAAGCAGGCGCTTTCTCATGCGGAGGCCGGTGCCGACGTGGTAGCCCCTTCCGACATGATGGACGGCCGCATTGGCGCTATTCGCCAAGTACTAGAGCAAGAGAACCTGCACAACGTGCGCATTATGGCTTACAGCGCCAAGTATGCCTCGCACTACTACGGCCCCTTCCGTGATGCGGTGGGGTCGGCCACCAACTTAGGCAAAGCAGACAAACGCACTTATCAGATGGACCCGGCCAATAGCGATGAAGCGCTGCACGAAGTAGCCATGGATATCGCCGAAGGGGCCGATATGGTGATGGTAAAACCCGGCATGCCCTACTTGGATGTAGTTCGCCGAGTTAAGACCGAGCTAAACATCCCTACTTTCGCCTATCAAGTTAGCGGTGAGTACGCCATGCACCGCGCGGCCTTTGACAACGGCTGGCTGGAAGCCGAGCCGATCATTTTAGAATCATTAATGTGCTTCAAGCGCGCGGGCGCGGATGGAATATTGACCTACTTCGCCCTCGACGCGGCGCGTTTACTACAGAGGCGTTAAGCACTCGTGAAAAAGATGACAACAAGGTGACATTTGTTTGTCATCTTCTCCCCGCATACTGCGCTGAACGATAAGTATCAGGCTATGATACCTTCGAGCCATTGACGCGGGGAGATCCACCATGGACGAGCAAGCTAACGATTCCTTACCATTTTCGTCTACCGATCAAACCAGCAGCGACGGCGATATGCCGCTACGCATTAATCGCACCCCCACCGGTGTTCAAGCGCGTGAAGCGCTGCCCGAAACCGACCTTGACGATCCCCTGCTCTATTTTAATCGCGAGCTGTCGCACCTACAGTTCAACATCCGCGTGTTGGAGCAGGCGTTAGACGACGCTCACCCGCTGCTGAATCGACTGATGTTTCTGCTGATTTTTTCATCCAACATGGATGAATTCTTCGAGATTCGAGTGGCGGGATTAAAGCACCAAATAGCGTTAGGCGATGATACTACCGCCGCCGATGGCCGACTGCCGAAAGCCGTATTGGCAGAAATTTCTCAGATAGCCCACGCACAAATTGTTCGCCAGTATCAAATACTCAACGACATGCTGCTACCCGCGCTAGAAACCCAGGGGCTGCGTTTTCGTCGCCGCGACCAGTGGACTGATAAGCAAAAAGCCTGGGCTCGGAGTTTTTTCGATAATGAGATCATGCCGGTTATCAGCCCCATTGGACTGGATCCTTCGCACCCTTTCCCGCGCTTGGTCAATAAAAGCCTTAACTTTATTGTTGAGCTGGAAGGCAAGGATGCCTTTGGCCGCGCTGGCGGCATGGCAATTTTACCCGCGCCGCGCTCGCTGCCGCGACTGATGGCGCTGCCCAAAGAACTATGCGAAGAGGGCTTTGCCGAATACGTTTTCTTATCATCGATGATTCATGCCCATGCCGAAGAGTTATTTCCTGGTATGCGCGTACGCGGTTGCTATCAATTCCGGCTGACCCGCAATGCGGATATGAGCGTTGACCCTGAGGAGGTCTCGGATCTCGCATCCGCCCTCCGTGGCGAGCTGCTGGCACGTCGCTATGGCAGTGGCGTGCGCTTGGAAGTCGCCGACAGCTGCCCGGATGATTTAACCAACTTTCTGTTGCGTCAGTTTGAGCTCGAGAGTGACGACTTATACCGTGTCAAAGGGCCCGTAAACTTAACCCGCATGATGTCAGTGCTAGGCGACGTGGATCGCCCCGACCTGCTCTATCGCCCGTTTACACCCAGCATTCCTAAAGCACTCAAAGCGGGCAGCCTTTTTGACGCTATCGCCAAGAACGACATTTTGCTGCACCACCCGTTCCAGTCGTTTTCTCCCATTGAAGACTTGCTGCGTGAAGCTGCCCGCGACCCCAACGTGCTAGCGGTAAAACAGACCCTTTATCGCACGGGGGCAGACTCGCCTATCGTCAGTGCCCTGGTGGAAGCCGCCAGCCAGGGCAAAGAGGTCACCGTGGTTATTGAGCTGCGCGCCCGCTTTGATGAAGCCGACAACCTACAGCTTGCTTCACGCTTGCAAGAAGCGGGAGCGATCGTCGTTTACGGCATCATGGCGTATAAAACCCACGCTAAAATGCTGCATATTGTGCGCCGTGAAAAAGGCGAGCTGTGCTATTACGCCCACCTGGGCACCGGCAACTATCACTCTAAAACCGCCAAACTGTATACCGACTACAGCCTGCTGACTGCCAATAAAGCGCTATGCGCCGATGTCCATAAAGTGTTTCAGCAGCTATCGGGGATGGGCCGCGCACGCAAAATTGATACGCTGCTGCACGCGCCGTTCACCTTGCACGAACGGTTAGTGGAAATGATTGATCGTGAAGCGCATATTGCGCGTAAGGGTAAGCGCGGACACATCATCATTAAGTGCAACTCGTTAACCGAGCCCAAACTCATTAAAGCGCTTTACCGGGCTTCTCAGGCAGGCGTTGAGTGCGACTTAATCATTCGTGGCATGTGCTGCTTGAAGCCCGGCGTGCCCGGCGTTTCCGACAACATCCGCGTGCGTTCCATTATTGGCCGTTTTTTGGAGCACACCCGTGTGTTTCACTTCCACCATGAAGGCAAACCGGAAATCTGGTGCTCCAGCGCGGACTTTATGTCGCGCAATATGTTTCATCGCGTAGAGACCTGTTTTCCGCTGCTGGATAAGAAGCTCGCCACGCGGGTGCGCAAGGACCTTGAGACCTATCTGGTAGATAACTGCCAGAGCTGGCTACTGCAAACTGACGGCAGCTACCATCTTCAGGATCCTGGTGAGAGCGATGCCATCAGCGCTCAGGAAACCCTGCTCTACGCTTACGCATCCAAAAGCTAGGTAATTCAGGTATCGAAAGCACTAACCCTGCTGCTTTGCGGGGTTAGTGCTGACCTCTACACGCTTACGAATAGCGTTGGCGCAACACTTTGGCAGCTTCAACCATATTGGCCAGGGCTGGCTCTACTTCTGCCCAACCACGGGTTTTCAGGCCGCAGTCCGGGTTTACCCATAGCCGCTCAGCGGGGATCTTTTCCAGCGCTTTTTCCATTAGATCGACCATCCAACTCACCTCGGGAATATTCGGAGTGTGGATATCGTAAACCCCAGGCCCGATTTCATTGGGATAAGCGAAGTCCTGGAAAGCGTCCAACAGGTGCATATCCGAGCGCGAGGTTTCGATAGTGATGACATCGGCATCCAGTGCCGCGATTGCACCAATGATGTCATTAAACTCCGAATAGCACATATGGGTATGAATTTGGGTGGCATCGGCTACGCCCGCCGCGCTGAGCTGGAAGCTCTCGACCGCCCAATCCAGGTATGACTGCCACTCATGTTGGCGCAGCGGCAGCCCTTCTCGCAGCGCTGGCTCGTCGATTTGAATAACGCTGATGCCGACTTTTTCCAGATCCAGTACTTCATCACGCAGTGCTAGAGCAATCTGACGGCAGGTGGTTTCTCGCGGCTGGTCATCGCGCACAAACGACCACTGTAGAATAGTCACCGGCCCGGTCAGCATGCCCTTCATGGGCTTATCGGTCAGCGTTTGGGCGTACTCGCTCCAGCGTACCGTTATCGGCGCCGGGCGGGAGACGTCACCAAAAATCACCGGCGGCTTCACGCAGCGCGAACCGTAGCTCTGCACCCAGCCAAAGCGGGTAAAGGCAAACCCTTCGAGCTGTTCGCCAAAGTACTCCACCATATCGTTACGTTCGGCTTCGCCGTGCACGGGGATATCAATATCCAGCGCTTGCTGGCGCTCAACAGCGTAGGCAATTTCCGCCTGCATGCGGGCTTCGTAGTCAGCGAGCGCCAGTTCACCGGCTTTAAAGGCGCGCCGAGCGGCGCGAATTTCATTGGTCTGCGGAAAAGAACCGATCGTGGTGGTGGGAAAAAGCGGTAGATTGAGTGCGCGCCGCTGAGCCTCGGCACGTACGGCGTACGGTGTCTGTCGCTGGCTGTCGGCGGGACTAATCGCTGCTAAGCGAGCATTCACCGTAGGTTGGTGGATACGGGTAGATTCACGCCGCGCATCCAGCGCTCGGGTGGCCTCATCCAAACGCCGTTCATCGTCGGGCGTTGCCCGGTTATCGATCAGACGCGCCAGGGTAACCACCTCGGCAAGCTTCTGCCGTGCGAAGGCCAACCAACTGATTAGCTCATCACCGAGCGTCGTTTCCTGTTCTAAATCTACCGGCACGTGGAGTAGCGAGCAACTGGGCGCCAGCCAAAGCCGCTGCCCCAGGCGCACTTTTAACGGCAGCAGGCGTTCGCGCAGGGCCGCTAAATCAGCCCGCCAGATATTGCGGCCATCGACAAAACCAATCGATAGCACCTGATGCGGGCCAATACGGTCTATCACAGCGTCTAACTGCTGCGGCGCGCGCACGGCGTCAACATGCAAGCCCGTTACGGGCAGGCGGGTGGCTAGCGATAGGTTATCGCCTAAGCCACCAAAGTAAGTCGCGACCAGCAGTTTTAACGGCGCTGCCTGTAAGCGATGATAAGCGCGCTCATAGGCCTGCTGCCACTGCAGCGGTAGATCCTGAACCAGCGCTGGTTCGTCTAGCTGGACCCACTCAATCCCTTGGGTGGCAAGCCGCGCTAATATCTCGCTGTAGACATTGAGTACGCTGTCCAATAGGGTCAACCGATCAAAGTCACTGCCCTTGGTCTTACCCAACCATAACCAGGTTAACGGCCCCGTGAGTGTGACCTTCGGCGTAAAGCCCGCGCGCAGCGCTTCATCGACCTCTTCAAATAGGCGGTTGGAAGCCAGGCTAAAGGTTTGCCCTGCGTGCAGCTCTGGCACCAGGTAGTGATAATTAGTATCGAAGTATTTGGTCATTTCACAGGCAGCGGCAGGCTCACCGCTAGGCGCGCGACCGCGGGCCATACGAAAGGCAGTATCGAGATCAATATCGCCGTCAGCCACTTCCTGTTGGGCGTTAAATCGGCTAGGCACTGCCCCTAACGTAACGGAAACGTTAAGCACTTGATCATAGAAGGCAAAATCGCCCACGCTAACAAAATCCAAGCCAGCATCCTGTTGCGCTTGCCAGTGGCGCAAACGTAACTCACGGCCGGTACTTTCAAGCTCACTACGCGCGCATTCGCCTTTCCAATAAGCCTCAGTGGCTTTTTTAAGTTCGCGCTGAGCGCCGATACGGGGATAGCCGAGAATATGAGAAACTGTCATGATAAAACCTACTAACGTGAATAATCTCACACAGTCTGGGCACCGCACCTCAGTGAATCAAACTAAAGTTTCTAATAGTAAAGATGAAAAATACTCACAATGATGGGCCACGCTATGATTAAAGTTAGCCATGATTGAACTACGCCACCTACGCACACTGCTCGCCCTGCGCGAAACTGGGTCGCTCGTCGATGCAGCCGATCGAGTGCATTTGACCCAGTCGGCACTTTCACACCAGCTGAAAGATTTAGAGAGCCGCGTGGACAGCGCGCTTTTTGTACGCAAAACACGCCCGGTAGAATTTACCCGCGCAGGGTTGCGCCTGCTCGCCTTAGCCGACCAGGTGCTGCCCGAAGTGCGCAAGGCAGAGCGTGACCTGGCTCGCTTAGCCGGCACTGAACAGGGCCGATTGCATATGGCCATCGAGTGCCATAGCTGTTTTCAGTGGCTGATGCCGACGGTGGACTATTTTCGCGATCACTGGCCTGAAGTGGAAATCGATATTCCCAGTGGCCATCACTTCGACCCGTTGCCGGCGCTTGCCCGGGAGCAGCTTGATTTAGTTATTACCGCCGACCCCCAACCGCTTGAAGGCATTCATTACGCACCGCTATTTCGTTACGAAGGGTTATTGGCGGTCGCGCGACAGCACCCGTTTGCAGGTCGAGGGTTTATTGAGCCCCAGGCACTGGTCGAGGAAACGCTGATTACCTATCCCGTTGAGCAATCCCGTTTGGATATTTTTACCCAGTTTTTACAACCGGCAAACGTACGCCCGCGGGAGATTCGCACCGCTGAATTGACGATTATGATGATGCAGTTAGTCGCTAGCGGGCGAGGCGTCTGCGCGCTACCCAACTGGGCGCTGACCGAATATTTAGAGCGTGATTACGTGTGTGCGGTGAAGTTGGGCGAGCACGGGATCTGGAGCACCCTGTATGCGGCGATTCGCGAAGAGACGCGAGAAGCGCCTTGGATGCAGGATTTTTTACGCACCGCGCGGGAAACATCCTTTGCGGTGCTATCAGGCGTTAAGCCAGCGGATCGCGGCGCGGAACCAGCAGCGTAAAGCGTGCGCCACCTAAGGTGGGGCTGGTGTCGATGGTGACACTGCCACCGTGCCCGGCCATGATTTTCTGCACAATCGAAAGTCCTAACCCATAGCCGCCGGAGCTGCGGGCGCGGCTGTCATCCAGTCGGGCAAAGGGTTTAAAGATATCCGCCCGCGCTTCAGGCGGAATGCCGGGGCCATCATCCTCGACATCAATGCGCACCAGATTAGGCTCATCCCATAGCTGAATCACTACCTGAGACTTGGCATGGCGACAAGCGTTGCCGACTAAATTCTGCAATGCCCGCTGCAAATAGCGTGGCTCCGCCAGCAGTTCAATCTCAGCGCCGGGCGCAAGCGTCAGCGTTAACTCTTTATACAGCGGTGAAAGCGTGTCGATTACCCGCTCCGCCATAGCGCGACACTCCACCAGCGAAGTTTCAAGCTCGGCGCCGTTAACCGTTTCGCCGCCCAGCCGCGCGTAAGTGAGGATTTCATCGACCAGCTCATCGAGCTCGGAGATATCGGCATCAATGCCCTGTAACTGACGGCGAATCGCGGGCTGGTCGGTCATATCCTCGACCATTTGCACTGCAAACCGGATGCGTGCGACCGGGGTGCGCAGCTCATGAGAAACCGCGCGAATCATCTCTTGCTGACCACGCAACAGGCTCTGCACCTGATTGGCCATGCCGTTAAACGCCATACCCAAACGGCCTAAGAAATCTCCGCTCTCTACTTTTACGCGGGTTTCCAAACGGCCACTGGCAATCCGAGTGGCGGCCAGCTCCAGTCGCGCCATGCGTGCTTCAATGCTGCGCATAATCAAATAAATAATCAGACTGAGTACAAGCATCAGTCCAATCAACAGCGGCAGGTGTAAATCCGGCGGCAGCGTGTCGCCGCGCGAAATGGGCCCCGCTTGCAGCCACTCAGATTCACCGGGCAACTGATAGAGCAACGTAATTGAAAGATTATCGGAGACTAGCTTGGTTACCACGTTGCCGCGCTCCAACTGCTCCTGCTGCTGCGCCGTTAGCCCGGCGGGTAGCGAGGCCGAGAGCTGCAACGGCCAGCTACCAGTGCGTAGCTCAGCAATGCGGCTTTCTCGCTCGCCCATAGGTACTGCAGCGAGCCAGTCGCCCAGCAGCGCAATGCTGCTGTGCCACTGATGTTCGCTCCAATTATCCAGTTGAGCTTGCAGCAACCACGAGTCGCCTGGCAGGCGCTGCTGCAATAGCCAAGGGCTTTCATCGACTAGAATTTTGCCCTGCTCCAGGCGCGAGCGTTCAAAGTAGCCTAAATCGGCATCTTTAATGGGCTGCAGCGCTAGCTGCAAATCCAACTGCTCGGCAAATCGATCGAGTAAATCCGCACGCTGCCCTTCAGGCGTATTGGCCAGTTGACGCGTCATTAACGACATGGGTAGCGCAGCTAGCTGCTCACGGTAATCTTCGCGGCGCACCTGCTCGATAAATGCCCCCCCCGCTAATGCGATAATAAAAATCACCAGCAGCGCTAGGCCTAGCAACACATAAAACCGTAAAAACGAGCCGTTACTTAGCACCCGCCGCATGATGCCATCCCTCTTGATATTCAACTATCTTTGACGAAGAGGTAACCTTTACTGCGCACGGTTTTGATCCGGTGAGGCTGATTAGGGTCATCGCCAATTTTGGGCCGAATACGTGATACGCGGACGTCGATAGAGCGATCCTGGCCGTCGTATTTAATTCCTCTCAAGTCGCTGAAGATTTCTTCACGGGTAAGTACTCGGCCTGCGTTGCGGCCTAGTAACCAGAGCAGGTCAAATTCAGCGCTGGTCAAGTCGATACGCTCACCAGACAACCACGCCTCCCGGGTAGCATTATCTATTTCCAGATTTTCAAAGCGCAGTCGCACTTCACCGTCCGGTACAGGCGCATCGGCGCGGCGCAGCAACGCGCGCATACGGGCAAGCAGTACCCTCGGCTGAACCGGCTTCGGTACATAGTCGTCGGCACCCATTTCGAGACCCAACACCTGATCCAAATCGTCCACACGGGCTGTCAGCATCATAATGGGGCCGGCAAAATTGGGTCTAACCCGGCGGCAAATCGCGAGGCCGTCTTCGCCTGGCAGCATTAAATCTAAAATCACTAAATCGGGCTGTAGGGTTAAAATACGGTCCACCCCTTTTGCCCCGTCGGCCTCCAGCGTTACTTGGAAGCCATTTGCTTCCAAGTAATCACGGGTCAGTTCGGCCAAACGCTGGTCATCTTCAAGGATCAGGACATGATCTTGATCAGGGTAAACAGGCGCAACAGATTCTTGCGTCTCAAATGCCTGAAATTGCTGTTCCAAATGTTCAACCATCCTCTTTACACACTCCGCCTAAACAATTTATTTTTTAGCTGCTAACTCAAATTTATTGTTATCAGCTCTCAGGATAACTCAAAATCATCAAAACACCCTCTTCTGTCTCAACGATCGCGCTTAATAATGGATGAGTATGGTCTGAAACTTGATTCTCACATCAGTGAGAGCTACTGTTGAAGCGCTAACTGTCGACAATCTGACAGGAGGAACCTGCCATGGGAAGTAGCAAAACGAAAAGCGTTATCAAGCGTGTTTACGTTCCAACCCAAGTGCGCGATTTGCCCAATGGGGAAAAGTTAAAAATCCCAGGGCATTACAAAGCGCCACCTGGTGAAGGTAACGACACCAGCGAGTAATCGATGATTGAGTAACTAATGCTTAGATTAGTAAAAAGGCAGGCCATCAAAGGCCTGCCTTTTTTTACCCTCAACCGGGCAATGACTCAGTCGCTATCCCTTTGGACCAAATAAGAACCATGCGATTAAGCCAACTAACGGGAAAAACAGCAACACTAAAATCCATATCAGTTTGGCGACGCTACCAGCACCGCTTTTAGCCACTTTGACAATAGCCCAGATCACGATTATGAGCCAAATTAGTCCTAACAGCCCACCTACTTCAATGCCCATAGCAACTCCTTAGCGTGTTGGCACTCGTGGTTAATTTCGTTAATTCTATCAGCCGCCTGCTCACAATATTCACTCACTGCTCAGGCAAGCTCAATACCATTTCACCAGCCTGTATCTCAATCGATAGCAGATTTAAAAAGCTCATGCCGAGCAGAACGGTATCGCGCTCCATGCCGGGGCTAATTGACCCCTGCACATTTTGCACCTTTAGGCCTCCCAGCGAAACCTCAGCGAGTTCGGTTAGCGATCCTTCAACCCGGCCATTGGCGGTATTAAACCAAGCGCTACGCCCAGGCTTCAGCCCCAATTCATTTGCCAAGTCGGCAGGAATCGCCACATATGTAGCACCCGTGTCGAGTAAAAACGTGACCGGCTCCCCATTAATACGCCCTGGTGACTCAAAGTGTCCGGCGCGGTTGCGCTTTAGGGTGACCGGCTCCCCCGCCGGTAGTGTGCTCACTATATTGGCGTTGGGGCGCATCATCTCTTCCAGACCACCGTGTATCCACCAGGTGCCTACCGCCATAAGCAGTACCCAAAATAGCAACATCATGACGATGCCACCTCGCTGAGTGGTTTGACTTGCCATATGCGTTGCCATACTCCACCTCGCTGAGGTAAGGGCGCCTGCTAAATCGGTTGTTAGCTTTCCCAGGCTAGCGCAGCTTCCCTGCCGCGGCGCTCATTAACGTTGACACAAATTAGCATCGCGATAACGAACAGGGCGACACATAATAGAATAGACGCTTGCAAACCAATCAACGTTTGCAGAACCCCCAGCATTACAATCCCAAGTACCCCTGCTAACTTATTAGCCAACCCCCAAAAACCAAAAAACTCTGCAGACTTAGCCAAAGGAGAAAACAGCCCGACTAAGGCTCTGCTTGCCGACTGACTAGAGCCCAAACTCAGCCCTGCCAAGCAGCCCACTACTAAAAATACATACTGAGCCTGCCACTGCACGTCAAAGCTTTCATTCACCCACTCGGTGACTTCTGGCGTTGCCCAGATGGCAATAATGGCGATAACCCACAGTGCCAGAGTCATTTGGTAAGTCCGCTTGGCGCCTAGCTGGTCCTGCAGCCAGCCAAACCCCAAAGCCCCCGCAGCAGCGGTGACTTGAACAATAATGAACATGATATTGCGTACGCTTTCATCCCAGCCAATCACCTGAGCGCCATAGATAAACGCGAAAGCGATGATGATGTAGACCCCCGCCATTGAAAACAGCAGTGAAATCAAAAAAACGGTAAGGTCTTTAAAATGGCGCAAATCATGAAAGGTCGCCGAGACACGATGCAAAGCAATGTGACGATAAGAGACGCCGCGTGGCTGAGGTGAACCCCGCTCTTTTAGCCAGAGAAAAGTGGGAATAGCAGTAATCAGGAAGAATCCCGCAGCAAAAGGCCCCACCCAGCGGATGCGTTCAAAATTGTCGGCGCTTGCCTCGCCCAGCACCACCAGGGTGAAACCTGCCGCAAACAGTCCACCGATGTAGCCTAGCGCCCAGCCAAAGCCGGAAATTTTACCTAATGCTTCGGGTGGCCCCAGCTCGGGTAAAAAAGCGGCAATAAACGATTCCCCCATGGAGTAGGCATAGTTAGACAGCACGATCAGTAGCAGGCCAATGATCACGTAGCCGGGCTCAACGAAGTAGAGCATTGCGGTGGTCACCACTGTGGCTAGATAGCTAACCAGCAGAAAGCGTTTTTTCTCGGCCCGGTAGTCCATGATTGCCCCACACAGCGGGGCTGTGATCACCACCATTAAATAACTGATGGCCAGGGCAAGGCTCCACAAAAAGTTAGCCAGCCGGAAGTTATCGCCACGCTCCCCTACGATCACGGTGGTAAACAGCTCGCCAAATACCACGGTAATAATCAGTAGTGTGTAGGCCTGATTGGCAAAATCAAACATTGCCCAGCCGAAGATCTCTCGACGCGATGCGTAGGCATCAGTCACTTTAGCAGTTGTAGCAGGCAGCATTGGTTTTCTCTCGCAAGGGGAGTCGTAAGCCTAGCAGGCAGAATCGCCAAGATACCACGGCTTGCGTTGCAGATTAAAAATGGTGATAGATAGGCACCAAAAACGCGCAACGCCCGGCATAAAGCTAGGCGTTGTGGAGACGCGAGCTGTGTAAAAGTCGCAAACTGCGGCAAATATCAGAGCAGCCAGTGTGCTATAACGGCAGCAATACCAATAACCATCGCCGTCAGTACCGCCACTGTGACCACCCGATCCAGCCAGCGATCAAAGGCAACCCCTTTTGACTGTCTTCGTGTCGCTCCGTGGCGTCCGTGCCGAGCCATTAGCATCGTCGCTCCATGTTCGCTGCTCCCGAAATAGTCAGCTTCCACAGTTGAAAGCTGACTTATGCCGTTTGGCGCTAACTATTAATACGCCGATTGACCACGCTTGGTGCGCGGCGCAAGCGCTCTTCCTCACCTAGCAGCTCCGCTTCAAAGGCATCTGCACCCACTGGCGTTTCACCATGGCGACGATAAAGCTGGGTCAGCATCGCCTTGCGGTCTGCGCGTAGCTCCTGGACTAATACAAACACCATCATATACAGAATAAAGGTGAACGGTAATGCCGATAGCACCGATGCCGACTGCAGCCCCTTTAAACCACCGGATGCGATCAGCGTCAGACAGATAGCGGCGATTAGCACCCCCCAGATAACACGCTTATACAGCGGCGGATTAATCGAACCGTTATCGGTCATCTGCGCCACGATATACGAGGCCGAGTCGGCGGATGTGACCAGGAAAATAAAGATCAGCATCATCGCAACCACCGAGAGCACGCCGGTGAACGGCATCAGTTCGAACATCTCAAATAGCGCTACGGTGATATTATCTTGTGTCGCGGCGGCTAGCCCAACATCGGTTCCATTCAACTCCATATGTAGCGCTGCACCACCGAACACGCCAATCCACAAACAGGCTAACAGGGGAGGTACAAACAGCACCCCAAACACATACTCTTTAATAGTACGGCCACGAGATACGCGGGCGATAAAGGTGCCTACAAATGGCGACCAGGCAATCACCCACGCCCAGTAAAAAATCGTCCAGTTGCTGGCCCACTCATTATCCGTATAGGGTGAAATACGCAGACTCATGCCGATAAAGTTCTGCAGATAATCCCCGATACCCACCGTGATGGTTTCTAATATTGCCAGCGTAGGGCCGGTGAACAGCACGTACAGCATCAATCCAATACATAAAATCATATTGAGATTAGAAAGGCGTTTAATGCCTTTATCCAAGCCCGACCAAGTTGATGCCATATAGGCGCAGAACATCACAAAGAGAATAACAAATTGCCATAAGCCGTTTTCAGGCAGGCCAAATACGGCGTTTAAACCGCCGTTCATCTGCAGTACGCCCAACCCGAGCGATGTGGCTACCCCCATAACGGTAGCAACCACGGCAAACACATCCAACCAGGAGGCGTAGGGGCGAACTTTAGGATTTTTCGCTGTTATCGACGACAGCACAGAAGAGACAAGTCCCGCCTGCCCTTTACGGAACTGGAAGTAGGCAATAATCAAACCAACGATCGAGAAAGCTGCCCACTAATGAATGCCCCAGTTGAAGTAGCTGTACTGAATAGCGTAGCGTGCTGCGGCTTCGGTTTCCGCGGTTCTGTCACCGTAAGGCGGTTCAATAAAATGAAACATGGGTTCTGCCATGCCATAAAACACCAGCCCGACACCAAAACCTGCGGCCAGCAACATGCTAATCCACGAGAAAAACGTGTAGTTTGGCCGACTGTCCTGAGGGCCTAAGCGCACCTTGCCGTATTTACTCAGGGCCAGACCAAACAAAAAAATGACAAAACCAAACACTGAAAACAGGTAAAACCACCCGAATAGCCCAGTAATAGTGCTCAGTGCTCCCTCAGCCGCGTTGGCAAACCCTTCAGGAAATGACGCTCCGACAATTACCAAGCCAAAAATAATCACCACTGATGAGATGAATACCGACTTGCCTCCATGATTAGCCATATAACCATCCTGTTAGATGAGCTCTATTTAGGTAAGCGCAGCGTATTAAGCGCATGCTTGTACAAAAAGTTTTTCCTTGTACAGCTTGATGATAACAGTTGAAAAGCCAGATCGCACAGAACGTAGAACATGTCGGCAGCCATGAATGGGGTCACAGCCCCCGCGCAGAAACCAGCACTGACAATGCAATCTATAGCACTACACCCAAGCAGTGAACTTGCTAGAGCAACTGTGTTCCAATGAGTGCGAATAACCGATGGAGGCTCTTATGCCACAGATGAATCGCGACCAACGTAACGCAGCATGGCAAGCGGCCAATCAATGGCGAGCCCGTGCAGCGCAGACCCAACCCACCGGATTGGCCGGCAGCCTAAAGCTCCTGTTTACATGGTTGGCGTTTGGCGCGTTGATGATAGTTGGCATGGTGCTCGGCCTGCTTTTCTTGTTGGTTGGCTGGGCGATGATGCCATTTATGCGCCATAAAATGAAAAAGCGCATGGATCAGATGCGTGCACAGCAAGCACAGGATATTGGTGGCGGCTATGCTCGCGGGCATGCTGACCCTGATGTTTCTTCACACCGCCGTCCAGGTCATCAGGATGCGCTGGAAGGTAGCTATGAAGTTAAGCCAGAAGTTAAAGACAAAAGTTAACGATGATCGATAAGCCCTAGTTCCAGGTACTTCATTGATCACCATAGCTCATTGAGCAATGTCGCTAATCAAATACGTTGATTTAATGTTCAGCATCTTTTAATCATGCTGTTATGTTGTCAATCAAAGCGGTGCAAACACC
Organism: Halomonas sp. SpR8; assembly: GCF_031010195.1. Classification (GTDB taxonomy): domain Bacteria; phylum Pseudomonadota; class Gammaproteobacteria; order Pseudomonadales; family Halomonadaceae; genus Vreelandella. The sequence continues at coordinate 50,417 of NZ_JAUAMC010000013.1, forward strand.
CAGGTGAATGTCGCGGCTAACGTAAGCGGCATTACCACCAAACTTCCCAGGTTACCAATCAGTACCAGTGAGGCCACCTTTTGCGGCGCCAACTGGTACTGCTCTGCGACCAAATAATTCAGCACCGCAGGCGGTAGCGCAGCAAACACCAGCAGCACCGCGGCCTGCAGTGCATTGAGAGGCAGTAACCACATTAACGGCAATGCAATCACTAATCCGGAAAGCGGACAAAGCACCGCCCCCAGCATGCCGGTGCGCCAATCGCTAAAGTCGATTTCCAGCAGCCTTACCCCCAGCGCAAACAGCATAAGCGGAATACACACGCCACCCAGCATATGCATGGCCTCCAACAGCCAGCCCGGCAATGGCAGCCCGCCGATATTTACCGTCAGCCCCGCCAAACTCGCCAACACAATGGGCATGCGCAGAATTCGCCACAGCGAGGTGCGCGGGTTCAGCATATAAAGTCCGACGGAAAAGTGCAGCAGCATCTCCACCATAAACACCACCACCGCGGCGGGTAACGCGTCAGGGCCGAATGCCAGCACCAGCAGCGGCACGCCCATATTGCCCGCATTATTGAACATCATGGGTGGAAGAAAGGTTTTGATATCCAACTTCAGCCACTTTGCCAGCGGCCACAACACAACCCCGGAGCCCAGCACCACTGCAACCGCGGCCGTGGCAAGCCAGGCGTATTCAGCTAACGGCGCTTGGCGATCAGCCAGCACGGCAAACACCAGCAGCGGGACGAACAGTTCCATATTAAGCGTATTAAGACTGCGAATATCGGGGGTTCGATAGCGCCCGTAGGCGGCGCCACAGCCCGCGATTAAAAACACCGGCAACAGAGTGGCCAGAATGTGTCCAATCATGCAGCCTGCCTCGCCTTGCTCCTTGAAATCATTACTGCTTCCTAGTGTTTATTGTGCTACTGGTGGCTCAAGAAAGCGCTGCCAGAGCGCCGTCACAATCTCACGGTGGGCGCGGAATTCCTCCCCATCGCTGAGTGCTTTTTCACCGGTAAGCGCCGCCCGATGGGTCGCGCTACGGTACTCCAGATAGGCTTCACGCAGGCGCTCTGCTTCTTCGGCGGGTAAGTACCCACTCTCGGTTAGCCGCTCTAAAATGCGGATATTATCGCTGTAGGTCAGCAGCTCAGGGGTTTGGTGAGCGAGCGCTAATACCGCGTATTGGCACAGAAACTCGATATCCACCATGCCGCCCGCATCCTGCTTGATGTTAAACGTATCGCTCGTCGTTTTACTGCCAAGGTGGTCGCGCATTTTCTGGCGCATCTTGACCACTTCTTCTCGCAGCACGGCGTTATCGCGTTCAGCGCTTAAAATATCCCCTCGCAGTTGGCTAAACTTCTCCGCCAGCGCATCGCTACCCGCGACCACCCGAGCTCGGACAAGCGCCTGGTGCTCCCAGGTCCAGGCATTTTGACGCTGATAGTCGGCAAAGGCCGTCAACGATGTCACCAGCAGCCCTGAGTTGCCCGACGGCCGCAGCCGCATGTCGACTTCGTAGAGACTGCCTGCCGGAGTGACCGCGGTCAGCAGGTGAATAATACGCTGGCCCAGGCGGGTGAAAAATACCGGTGCATCAATGGGGCGCGGGCCATCAGTCGTGCCGGTACCGTCGCTATCATGCAGGAAGACCAGATCTAAATCTGAGCTGTAGCCCAGTTCAATGCCGCCTAGCTTGCCGTAGCCAATGATCAGAAATGCCGCCTCGCGGGCGTTGAGCCCCTCAGGTACGCCATGTTTGCGAGTAATATGTTTCCAAGCCATGGCTAACACCGCATCTAAAATCACTTCGGCAATAAAAGTTAAGTAATCGCTTACTTTCATCAAGTGCCGGGTACCGACAATATCCGATGCCGCCACATGCAGCGTTTGGGCATGCTTGAAAACGCGTAACGCCTCTAGCTGCGCTTCCTCATCGTCCTCAGGTAAACGGTTAAGCGATTGGCGTAGCTCGTCGGCCAAGCGGGATTTATCGGCGGGGGTGTAGAGTGTTTCCGGAGTCAGCAGCTCATCGAGAAGAATAGGGTAGCGCGCCAACTGCTCTGCTATCCACGGGCTAGCGGCGCACAGGCGCATCAAGTGCTCAAGCGCCTGGGGATTCTCGCGTAGCAGGGCCAGGTAAGCCGTACGCCGCAGCACGGCTTCAATGAGTGGCTGCACCCGCGCCAGCGCGGTATCCGGTACGTCGTTATCGGCTACGGCATCCAGCAGCATCGGCATTAATGCGTCCAGGCGTTCAAAACCAATCCGCTGCATGCTTTGCACTTGACGCGAGTGGTAAAGGCTTTGCAGCCGCTTCAAGGCTTTTTCCGGCTCGTTAAAGCCTGCCTCGGCGAGATGCGCGGTGGCATCCTGTGCGTCTAACTCACCGCGCCAAATGAGTCGCCACTGGGCTAAACCAAGCTGATTATCATCGCTGGCCTCCTCGACATCCTCTTCGGGGTCGGCGATCACTGCGTCAAAGTGCTGGCGTATCCGCTCTCGTACTTCGTCAAGCTGGGCGATAAACCCCAGCCAGTCTTCATGGCCCATGGCAAAGGCCACCCGCTCACGGTCGCTATCATCGCTGGGCAGGGTTTGGGTTTGACGGTCTTCCAGCGCTTGCAGCGCATGCTCCACATCGCGCAAAAAGGCGTAATCAGGCAGTAGCTCATCGACCACGCCTTGCGGCAGTAGGCCTAGTTCGGGCAAACAATTAAGTGCGGTTTTCAGCGACGTGACCTGCAACTCAGTATCGCGCCCGCCGCGAATCAACTGAAATGCCTGGACGACGAACTCGACTTCACGAATGCCGCCAGGGCCGAGCTTAATATTGCTCTGCATGCCCTTACGCTTCACTTCGCGGTTGATCATCGCTTTCAGTTCGCGCAGCGACTCAATCGCCCCAAAGTCGAGATATTTGCGATACACAAAGGGCCGTAGCCCGGCCAGCAACTCATCACCGGCGTCTACATCACCGGCCACCGGGCGCGCTTTCAGCATCGCGTAGCGCTCCCACTCGCGGCCTTGGTCCTGATAGTAGCTGGAGAGCATGGCAAAACAGCCCACCAGCGGACCACCGTCGCCCAAGGGCCGCAGGCGCATATCGACGCGGAAGGCGAAACCATCGGCGGTCATCGCATCCAGGGCGGCGATCAGCTTTTGGCCTAGCTTGGTAAAATACTCCTGGTGCTCCAGCGGCTTACGTCCGCCCTGGGTGCCGCCTTTTTCGGGGAAGGCAAAGATCAGATCAATATCAGAAGAGAGGTTCAACTCCCCTGCCCCCAGCTTGCCCATTCCCAATATCACAAGACGTTGGGGCGAGCCATCTGCGCGCGGCGCTGGCAAGCCCCAACGCGGCGCATAAAACTGCTCAAGCCAGGTTAATGCGGCTTCCAGACATATCTCAGCCAGCTCAGACACCGCCTTGGCGGTGTCCCACATGGTATGACTGGGTGTACGGTTAAGATCGCGCCAAATAATCGCCAGCATGCGCTTACGGCGAAAACGGCGAATCACCCGCTGCATGGCTTCTTCGCTATCGGTTTGTTCCAGCGACTCATTAAGCCAGCTCATCAGCTCGTCTCGCCCTGGGTCGGCATCCAGCTCGCCCGCAATATCCAGTTCAACCAGCCAATGCGGGAAGCGGGCCAGCGTATCCAACGCAAAAGTCGAAATGGCCAGCACTCTGGCTAAGGCCTCGCGGCGAGGCTCAGAAAGCCCCTGCCAACTGCTTGAAGGCAGTTCCTGGTTGGACATCTCGGCAATGTTGTCAGCTTGTTTAAGCGACTCACTCAAGCGCTGCCAAGCAGCCTGGGACTCTTTGTGTAACGACGCAGGCAGCGTCGACAACGGTAAAAAATCGTCGTTCACTTGCATAACCACCTCACTGCCCAGCGCGTAAAAAGATGATAGACGTTTGCCCCGTCAGCAAACGACCTAGCTAACGAATTTTTCCCAGCCCAATAATCCCCAGGTGAGCCCGGCCATTATCAACGACAGCATAACCGCAGCTGAGCCAATATCCTTGGCTCGCCCAGAAAGCTCATGATGCTCGGTACCAATCCGGTCAACAACGTTTTCGATGGCGCTGTTTAGTAGCTCTACAATCAGCACAAAAAACAGGCTACTGACCAGTAGCAGCCAGCTAACGGGGCCTTCTCCGATCCACCAGGCAAACGGCAGCATGACCGCCGTGATACCGACTTCCTGGCGGAAGGCCGACTCATTTCTAAATGCCGCTTTTAGGCCTTTCCATGAATAGCGCGTGGAGTGAACCAAATGTGTTAAGCCGGTATGCCCAGGTTTCATGCAGATCGCCTCACCGTGTGAGCGTGGAGTTTAATCAGTTCGCTAAAATCATTGCATCGAGATCCAGTGACAATGGATCTAAAACTTCAGACCAGCTTAAGTATGGCGTGCTGCCATTGCCATTCACCATGACACTAAACACCCCCCAGCGCCCTTGCGCCGTGCGGAAGTAGCCTGCCGCCGCCCTAACGGCAAACGGCTGGTTCAGCGTGCCAGTTTTGATCATGACATTGTTTTGGAAGGTGGATGAACCGCGTCGAATAAAGCGCATGACCCCATTGGCCGGCGATTGGAAGGCCGCGATGAAGCTTGGAAACAGCGCGCTCTGTCGAAACATATCCTCCAGCATCACATTAATGCCCTGCGCCGACGTTCGGTTCTCAGTGGTCAGCCCGCTGCCACTATACAGCGTTAATGGCCCATGCCCTGGTAGGCTTTGGACGTAGGTTTCAATCGCTTGGCCTGCTTGGCGCAGCTGCGCCTGGGGCGTCTCCACCAGATCCAGCGCCAGCACATCGGCCATATAGTTATTGGAGTAGTTCATGATACGCAGCAGAAGCTCTTGCAGCGGTTGGCTGTCGACCGCCGCCAGGCGCTGAGCGGAACTGGGCGGCTGGGTCGAGCTGACCCGCCACGGCTCGCGCACCTGGATGCCCGCCTGATTGAGCATCCCCATTAATACTTGGGCGGTTTTCTCGGCCGCATCCCCCGCGCCCCGGTAGATATCCCGGGGGATGGCGTTAGTTGAAATTTGCCCGGTTAGGCGCATCATGTCGCCACGTTCGTCGGTGATACGCTCAGCGCCGATCTCCGTGCCACTATTGGCCGGGCGGGTAATCACCTGGTTATCAATGGTGATCAGTGACGTTTGGCTATCGCAAAGGCCGACGTTGGCTGGCGCGCCAGCCGTAGCCGCCGGTGACACATTAACGCACCAACTGCCGAAGTTAACGCCCGCCGAGGAGAGCGGTGCACTGTAGGCATTAGCTACTCGTGTGCGGGCATCACAGCGGTCAGTGGTAATGCACTCCACTGGGCCAAAACGCCACTGGCTGACCACTAACGCGCCGTCAACCTCGCGCACCCCCGCCAAGTGCAAACGCTGCACCAAGCGCCACAGGTTTTCAGTGGTCAAGCCGGGGTCGCCGCCGCCTTCAAACACCAAATCGCCATGCAGAACACCGCTCTCCACCCTACCCGCGCTGACTAATTGACTGGTAAAGCGGTGCTGGGGGCCAAAACGATTCAGTGCCGCTGCAGATAAGTAAGCTTTGGTCACTGAGGCGGGGGAAAGCTGACGATCTGGATTGATACTGCCTAACAGCGCACTGCTGCCCGTATCAGCACCCAGCAAACGCGCTTCGGCGCTAATCGAAAAGCCTTTATCCTGCAGCTGTCCCAACCGCGTGAAATCGGCCCATAGACTGGAACTGGCGCTCAGCGCCAGCGTGGCAACCCCGGCGACCAGCGACCAGCGCCGAATACGCCCAGTAACAACACGCCCGAAAAAAGGAATCTGAGAAACATCCATTACGCTAAGCTACCTCACTGCATATTCATTTTAGAAACCGTCTTCTTGCAAATAGTTGCTACATCACCATGTTCGTTATGTTCGCGGCAAATCAACGCTTAAACGCCACAAAGCTTGGCCACTTTGAGCATACTTAGCTTCAAACGGGGTCAAATAGTCACCTTTAGGTGCAAGCGCCGTAGTGGTTGCCTGCTTGCCGGTTACTTGAGCCACTGCCAAGGCAAACTCCTCAACGTAAATCGACCAGTTTGAGCGCAATTCAAGACGCCCTCCAAGGGCCAACAGTGTGGGTAAAACAGCATGCCCATGCCAGCGCATTTTCAAATGACCCGCTTTAGGGTAAGGGTTTGGATAAAGCAGATAGTGATACTCGGGCGCCCAACCGGCCTGATAGGCCAACCGCCAGAAGTCGACCAGATCCGCCCTTACCAGCAGCGCATTGGCCGGCAGTTCTCCGTGGTCACGCCCCAGGCGATCTTCACTACGATCCACACCAATAACGGCATGGGAGGGGAACTGCAGTGCCAGTTGACGTGTCGATACCCCAACGCCACAGCCGGAATCAAGCACTAGCGGCGCTTGGCGGCGGGCAAACCACTCGGCCGCGTGGGCAAAGTTACGCTGAGTATGCTCGGCGATGGGTTTACGCAGCGGATGCGCTAGTGCACGACCTACCCGGCGGGCCAAGTCTTGATGTGGGCCCGGCTGATTAGAAACCACTGATCGAGAATTATGCTGCATGCCATCTCTCGGCTTAAAAGCGTGATTCTATCAGTCTCGAGCGCTTGCGGCATGACGTCGTTGCATGGCCGGTGCTATGATCACACTTACGTACTTATTACCTTGGGCATTTATTCCCTCAGGTACTAACTTAACAGGTACTAATTAAGCGCAGCGGGTTTAGCACAATGGGCTTAACCCCTTGCCAATAACCATTATTACCACCACCGCACCACGAGGAACCCGGCTTGTCACACTTACCGGTGATTGTCGGCATGGGCGGCATCAATCCCGCTGGCAGAACCTCTGGCCATCAGGCCTTCCGCCGAACCGTGCTTGATGCCCTCCCTGCTGACCAGCAACGCCAGACTCTGGAAGGCTTGGCGGCGCTTATGCGCCTTGTTGAGCACTCCGAAAAGGGGTGGCTAGACCGTGCAGGCCAGCCTGTAGATGCCCCGGCTGAGTCTCTGCGTGAGCAGGTGCTTAACCACACCCTGATCCGCCGCAACGAAGACCCGCGCTTTCTAGCCCCCGGCATGCCGTCTAACCGCCAGGCCAGCATGCAGCTCGCCGAGCCGATGCGCTTTACCCTGCGCCGCCGCCAACTGCCCGACAACCTGCCAACCGATTGGCAGGTGCGCGACATTGATACCCGCGAGGTAGAAGTGGTCGTGCCGGCTGGCGTGTTAAACGTCCTGCTACCCGACGCACAGGTACCCAAAGTACGCGCAGCAGCTCAGCTACCCAGCGGCTTTGACCCCGCCAACCTGTATCGCAGCGTGCACCATCCCCGCGGTCTCTCCCTGGCGGTATTTGGCGCCAGCGACTGCCTGGGCGCCAGCGGGCTCTCCTGGGAGACGCTGCGCCAGCAGTTGAATCCGGATCATATCGCCGTGTACGCCGGAAACTCCATTGGCCAGCTCGATGACCAGGGCTGGGGCGGCTTGCTGAAAAGTTTGGTGAGCGGTCAGCGCGCTACTTCGAAACAGATGCCGCTGGGCTATGGCCAGATGCCCGCCGACTTTTTAAACGCCTATGTACTCGGCAGCGTCGGCGGTACCGGCGCGGCTTTGGGTGCCTGCGCCAGTTTTCTTTACAACCTGCGTCTGGGCATTGACGATATTCGCGCTGGCCGTCGCCGCGTAGTGATGGTTGGTACCGCTGACGCACCGATCACCCCGGAAATTATTGAAGGCTTTCGGGCCATGGGCGCGCTGGCTGACGACGCTGGTTTAAAGGCGTTGGATGCGCTGGAACTGCTCACCGATAGCGACTACCAGCGCGCCTGTCGTCCGTTTGCGCGCAACTGCGGTTTTACCATGGCAGAAGCCAGCCAGTTTGTGCTGCTGATGGATGACGCCCTGGCACTGGAAGTGGGCGCGGATATTCTCGGCGCCGTACCAGAGGTATTTGTCAATGCCGATGGCTACAAGCGCTCAATTTCGGCGCCGGGCATTGGTAATTACATCACCCTGGGTAAAGCAGCTGCGTTTGTGCGCGATATGCTGGGTGAAAGAGCCCTGAAAGAGCGCAGTTTTTTGCATGCGCACGGCACCAGCACCCCCAAAAACCGCATTACCGAATCCCATGTATTCGATGAGATCGCCCGCGCCAACGGCATCAATGACTGGCCTATCGTCGCGATCAAAGCCTTTATCGGCCACTCCCAAGGCTCTGCCGCGGGTGATCAATTGGCGAGTGCCCTGGGTAGCTTTGCTCACGACCTGCTGCCGGGCATTCCGACGCTGGATGCGGTCGCCGACGACGTTTATGGTGATCGCCTGCGCTTCTCACAAACGGCGCAGCCTTTCCGTGCTGACGCCGCTTTTATTAACGCCAAAGGCTTTGGCGGCAATAACGCCACCGGTGTGGTGCTTTCACCTGCAGTGACCGAGCGCCTGCTGCTCCAACGCCACGGTGCGGCAGCAGTGAGTGCCTGGAAACAGCGCCGCGAAATCACCCGCGCAGCGGCAGCGGCCTATCTCGCCGAAGCAGATCTCGGCCACTACGCCCCACGCTATCAATTTGGCGAAGCGGTACTCGAAGGCCCTGAGCTGGATATTCATGCCGACCGGATTCATATTCCCGGTTACGATCATGCCGTCTCGTTAGCCAGCGATAATCCGTTTGGCTGCCTGGACGAGGAGTCATCGCCATGAGCAGTGGCAAAGTGAATATCGCCGTCTATCCTGGCACTTTCGATCCCATCACTTATGGCCACTTTGATCTGATCGAGCGCGGTGCGCGGATGTTCGACAAAGTGGTTATCGCGGTAGCGGCAAGCCCCGGCAAAAGCCCCCACCTCGACCTGAAAACACGCATGACGCTGGCGAAAACGGTCTGTGCGTCACTGCCCAACGTTGAGGTGATCGGCTTCTCTACCCTGCTCACCACGATGATGCACGAGCAGGGGGCGACCATTATTCTGCGCGGCCTGCGTGCAGTATCCGACTTTGAGTACGAGCTGCAGCTGGCCAATATGAACCGGGCGCAGAATCCAGAGCTGGAGAGCGTGTTTTTAACTCCGGCAGTGGAAAACTCGTACATCTCTTCAACCATCGTGCGTGAGATTGCCAAGCTGGGAGGCGATATTTCCCGGCTAGTGCATCCACAGGTCGCCGAAGCGCTGCGTAACCACTACACTAACTAGCCAACGCTATTGTTGAGTAAAACACTAGGTTATCGACACCGATGCCCTAGGGTTTGTACGCCATCTGCGAGGTACGCCCATGGCCCTGATGATTACCGACGAGTGCATTAACTGCGACGTCTGCGAACCGGAATGCCCCAACGATGCTATCTCCCCCGGTGAGGAGATCTACGTCATTGACCCTAATCTATGCACCGAGTGTGTCGGTCACTATGACGAACCCCAGTGCCAGCAGGTCTGCCCGGTAGATTGCATCCCGCTTGATCCGGAACGCCACGAGACCCAAGAACAGTTGATGAAGAAGTACCGCATCATCACTGCCGCCTAAGCCTAATGCGAATTTGGGCCCTCGCCTGGCCAATCATTTTATCCAACATCACCGTTCCGCTACTCGGACTGGTCGATACCGCGGTGGTCGGACACCTGCCTGACGCCCGCTATTTGGCTGGCGTGACGCTAGGCGCCACGCTATTTAGCTTTCTCTACTGGGGCTTTGGCTTCTTGCGCATGGGCACCACGGGGCTGGTCGCCCAAGCCATGGGGCGCGAGAGCAGCAACGATGTGCGCAACCTACTGGGGCAGTCACTGATCATCGCGCTGGTGATCGGCAGCCTGTTGATTGTGTTTGCCTCGCCGCTGATTACGCTGGGGTTGTGGCTGTTAGATGGTAGCGAGGTGGCCACCCACTTAGCGCGAGAGTACGCTCATATTCGTCTCTGGTCTGCGCCAGCGGTGCTTGCCAACTACGCCATTCTGGGCTGGTTTTTGGGCCAACAGAACTCCCGCGTCACACTGATGATTCTGCTGCTTACCAACAGCGTGAATATCGTGCTGGATTTATGGTTTGTGGTCGGACTAGGCATGACCAGCAACGGCGTGGCTTGGGCCAGCGTAATCGCTGACTACAGTGCCTTGGCCTTCGGGAGCTACTTAGTGCTGCGTCAGCTAAGCAGATTGGATGGCCATTTTTTGCGCGAGCGTCTGCTGGCACTGGCGGCCTACACAGCGCTGTTTAATGTCAACGCCAACCTGTTTGTGCGCACCCTCGGTCTGCTGTTTGCCGTGGCGTTCTTTACCGCCCAAGGCGCCCGTCAGGGCGATACAGTGCTCGCTGCCAACGCTGTCCTGCTGCAATTTATTATGCTCACCAGTTACGCGCTGGATGGCTTTGCCCATGCGGCCGAATCGCTGATAGGGCGCGCCTATGGGCGCAAGGATTGGCGTGAGTTTGCGACCACCGTGCGCGCCGCCGCGAATTTTTCATTCTGGACAGCGGGTCTTGCCGCTCTGCTGTTTGCGCTGGGCGGCAATGCGCTGATCGCGCTGCTCACCGGCCTTGAAGAAGTGCGTGCGACCGCGGCGCAGTATTTGCCCTGGATGGTCGTCATGCCGCTGATTGCGGTCTGGAGCTACCTACTGGACGGCGTATTTATTGGCACCACTGCCGTGCGTGAAATGCGCAACAGTATCTTTATTGGCCTAGCGGCCTATTTACCCATTTGGTGGCTCACCCAAGGGCTGGGCAATCATGGGCTGTGGCTTTCGTTTATGCTGTTTACGCTGGTTCGCTCGGTCGTCTTGATTCATTACTATTATTTTCACTACCATCGCCGTTATCGGCTAGCCCGCTGGCGCTAAAATAGGCGCAATTAGCGGTAACTGAGCTAACGTGAGATTAAGCGGGCAGCTTCAACGTGAAAATATCCGTGCTCCCCCGTATATTAGCCATGCACTTCACAAGCATTTGCCCTCCAAGGCAGTTGCTTCGGCACTTTCTAATAATGAATAAAGAGAGCACCCCATGCTTAAAATGATATCTAAACCAGCGGTCAAGCTGGTGGAGCGCTATCTACCCGATCCGTATATTTTCGTGCTACTGCTAACGTTAATCGCTACGGTTGCTGCGATCGCCATTGAGCGCCAATCACCGCTGGCGGTGCTGCGTTTTTGGGGCGATGGCTTTTGGGGCCTGCTTACTTTCTCAATGCAGATGCTGCTAGTGCTGGTCACCGGCTTTATGCTGGCTAGCTCGCCGCCGGTAAAACGCATTCTGCAAAAAATCGCTGGCAGAGCTAAAACGCCTGGCGGCGCAATCATTCTGGTCACGCTGGTCTCTTTGGCGGCCAGTTGGATTAACTGGGGCTTTGGCCTTGTGGTGGGCGCGCTATTTGCCAAAGAGCTGGCCCGACTGATCCGCGTTGACTACCGGCTACTCGTCGCCAGCGCCTACTCCGGTTTTGTGGTGTGGCACGGCGGTTTGGCCGGCTCGATACCGCTGACCATAGCCACCGAAGGGCATTTTTCCGTCGACCAGATTGGCGTGATTGGCACCGGTTCAACGATTTTCGCCTTCTTTAACCTGGCTATCGTAGCCTGCCTATTTATCGTCATCCCCCTGGTAAACCGCATGATGCTGCCGGATGAGAAGGATAGCGTCTACGTCGACCCCAGCGTGCTGAATGATGAGCCGGAACTCGTTGGCCGTCTTACCCGCCCGGCGGAACGCCTGGAAAACAGCGTGACACTCGCCCTGCTGGTCGGCGTGCCGGGGCTACTGTTCCTGCTTGATCACTTTTTGCTACGCGGTGGCGGTTTAAACCTTAACGTGGTCAACTTCCTGTTTCTGTTCCTGGCCATTGTGCTGCACCGCACGCCGCGCAACCTGCTCAATAGCTTGAACGAAGCGATTAAAGGCGGTGCGGGGATTGTCATCCAATTCCCCTTTTATGCGGGCATTATGGCCATTATGGTGCAGTCTGGGCTGGCAGAAAGCATGTCCGAGTGGCTGGTCTCCTTTGCTACCACTACTACGCTGCCGTTCTGGTCGTTTATAAGCGCCGGGATTGTCAATCTGTTCGTACCCTCCGGCGGCGGCCAGTGGGCCGTGCAAGCACCGGTGATGCTGCCTGCCGCCGAGGCGCTGGGGGCTGACATTCCAAGAGTCGCCATGGCGGTGGCCTGGGGCGATGCCTGGACCAACCTGCTGCAACCCTTCTGGGCGCTACCGGTACTCGCCATTGCCGGGCTGAAGGCCAAAGATATTATGGGCTTCTGCCTGATTCAGCTGTTTATCACCGGTATTATTATCTCAGTGGGCCTATTGTGGTTTTAATCACAGCGTGGATTTAAAGCAATAGTCAACGACTGCCCTCTTGAGGTGGGCAGTCGTTAGCCCTTTCAAATGACCCCAGGAGCACCGCATGACAGACGCCGAAATCAGCGCCAACGCAGCCCTCCCTGGGCAGCACGAACTCTCCATGACAGTACTGATGACCCCCGACATGGCGAACTTCAGCGGCAAAGTGCATGGCGGCGCGATTCTTAAAAAGCTCGATGAAGTCGCTTTTGCCTGCGCTAGCCGCTATTCCGGCCACTATGTGGTAACGCTCTCGGTAGATCAGGTGCTGTTTAAACAGCCGATTCATGTCGGTGAACTGGTCACGTTTTTAGCCAGCGTCAATCATGTTGGCCGCTCGTCAATGGAAGTGGGCATTAAGGTCGTGGCTGAAGATATCCGCAATAAGCTGATCCGTCATACCAATAGCTGTTACCTGACCATGGTCGCGGTGGATGAGGATGGCAAACCTGCCAGCGTGCCACCACTCAGTTTGGCAACGCCCTTACAGCAGCTACGCTTTGAAAAAGCGGCTTTACGCAAGAAGCTACGCAAACAGGCCGAGAAAGAAGAGCTGTTCACCCAGCACCAGTACCCGCCTAAGCCCCAGTCAACAACATAGAGCCCTCGACATAACCCCCACCCAACGACAAGGAGTTCGTATGCCCGCCAGGGAACGCTACCCGCACCTACCTAAAGCGGTTGAATACGCCCATATTGGTTGGGATTTTTTCATTCTTACACTGGTGATGATTAACCTCGCGCTTCTGTTGTTTGATTCACTGTTTCTGCTCGGCCCTATTAACCAAGGTATCGCCAACCTCGCGCCCAGTCTTCACAGCTTCTACGATGAGGTGATTCATAGCCGTTTCATCACCATCGACCTGGTATTTGTCAGCTTTTTTATCGCCGATGTTCTGCTAGGTTGGTCAATTGCCATTGCCGAGCGGCGCTACCACCGCTGGTTTTTCTACCCCTTCGTGCACTGGTATGACGTGCTGGGCTGTATTCCCCTCGCAGGCTTCCGCCTGCTGCGTATTCTACGCGTGGTATCGCTAATCAATCGGCTGCATCGCCTCGGCCTTATTGATGTTTCCCGCTGGTATATCTATCAATTTGTTGCCAAGTATTACGACATTCTGCTTGAAGAGCTTTCCGACCGTATCGCTCTGCGGCTATTGGGCAATGTACAGCAGCAGATACACGCCAGCGATTCGCTGACCGAGCGCGTGATTGAACGTGTCATCATGCCCCGCAAGTCGCAGCTGATTCATGAGATTGCCCAGCGGTTAGAGAGCACTATCGGCAAAACGTACCAGCACAACCGTCAGTCCATTATGGCGGCGATCAGCGATTTGGTTAGCCGTACACTGCGGGAAAGCCCCGAGATTCAGCGCCTTAACCGCCTACCTATGGGCCAACAGGCCACCAGCGCGATGGAAGCATCACTCAGCGGTGTTGCTCAGCGGCTGGTCGATGAGCTGCTGCTAGGTATTCATTCGGATGAGTTTAGGCAGTTGGTGGAGCGCACCGCCGACAGCGGCTTCGACACCTGGTTAACGGTGGACGAAGGCAGCAACCGGGTCACCGACCAGGTACTGTATGACGTTCTCGAAATGCTCAAAGATCAAGTGCGCCACCAGGACTGGAAAGACCGCTATGAATAATTCACAAGGTGGCGGGGGCTAACGGGCGCTCGCTCAAACAGGCGGCGACGATACTCAATGCCTGAATAAGTTCGCTGCGATCCGTCGCAGCCCCAACACATAGACGAATGGCTTGGGGCGCGGGCGTGCTGCCCACACAAAAGGGCTCCGCGCTGCTTACCTTAACGCCCCGTTGTAGTAACCGGTCGCACAGCTCTTCGGCACGCCTCCCCTCTGGCAGCATCAGCCACACATTACTACTGTGGGAACGCCCGCTTAGGGTAAACCCTTGCAGCCATTCGGCAGCCAACTGCTGACGCTCCGCCAACTCTTGGGTCTGCCAGGTAAGTAATGTTTCAGCCGCAGCCTGGTTAATCCAGTGGCAGACCACGTCGACCATTAGCGGTGGCACCATCCAGCTCTGGGCACGCAAGCCAGTCGCGAGCCGCTCGTGCAAACTTTTAGGCGCTCGCAGCACGCCAATTCGTAGCCCTCCCGCGAGTACTTTAGCGGTACTAAACACAAACAGTGTGCGCTCCGGGGCAAGCTTATAAAGAGGCGTACCACGCTGCTCGGCGGGCAGATATTGTACGCCGTCTTCTATCAGCCAGATATCGTAGCGCCTCGCCAACGCCACCAGCCGTTCACGCCGCGATTCGCTTAAACATGCGCCGGTAGGGTTGTTCTGCTCCGGGGTCAGGTATATAGCCCGAGGCGGCTGCCGGGCACACTGTGCCTCAAGCAGATCCATACGCATCCCCTCGCTGTCTTGGCCAATGCCTACCAACTTGAGATGGCCTTGCTGCGCTGCGCTGATGGCACCAGGATAGGTTAAGGCATCGGCGGCCAGCAGCTCGCCTGGCCGCAGCAGGGTGCTAAGCGCCAGGCTAATGCCGTGCTGGCCACCCTGGGTAATCAACAGTTCATCGGCTATCAGTGACATGCCTAAGCTATCTAACCAGCGCGCCAGCACCTCACGATGCTCACGCCGCCCCTGGGCCTCTTGGTAGGTAACTCCGCGCGCTAAGGCTGACCCGGATTGGCTTAAGGCAAGCAGCGCTTCACTCAACAGCGTCTGCCGCAGCGGATGAGGCGGCGGCAGGCTAAGACTCAAATCAATGACCCCGTCGCTGTCGTCGGCGGGAAACGTCAGGCTAACAGCGTTGTCTTGGCTTTGGCTCTTAACGTAGGTGCCGCTACCCACCCGTGCCGACACCCATCCATTACGTTCAGCTTCAGCGTAACCCCGGGTTACGGTACCGATGGTTACCCCTAGCGCATCTGCCAACCGGCGCTGGGGCGGCAATCGTTCCCCAGGCAGTAGTTCACCTGACTGGATTGCGGCCTCAATGGCGTTGGCAATAGCGCGATAGCGTGAACCAGAAAACTCGGCTAGCGAAGGCACCCAAATTGTCATGGTGACAATAAAACCTTTGACGTTAATTTAATCCCCATTATGCTAACAATAATCGCCTTAAAGCAATCCTCAAACCAAAATTGTATGGATACAATAAAATGAACAGCGAATGGGTAATTCTCGGTCCGGCCGCGCTCTATATGATGTCGATGACGCTTACCCCTGGACCCAATAACGTTATGCTCACCGCCTCTGGCGCCAACTTTGGTTTTCGGCGCACATTGCCGCATATGTGGGGAATTTTAGGCGGTTGCTTTTTACTCTTTGCAGGCATAGCGCTAGGCTTGGGCGTGCTGTTCGAGCGCTACCCGGCGATTCAAACCGCGTTGCGCTGGATCGGCAGCGCCTATTTGCTCTATTTGGCATGGAAAATTGCCAGCGCGCCGCCGCCCAATCTTAACGCCCAAGCCCATAGCGTACCGTTTACGTTCTGGCAGGCAGCGGCGTTTCAGTTCGCCAATCCTAAAGCATGGGTAATGGGGCTGGCGTTGATGGCGGGCTTTCTGCCCGAAAGCGGCCAACCGATAGTCAACGCGCTGGTGCTTGCAGGCTTTGCGGAGTTGGTAGGGCTACCGTGCATCGCTTTGTGGGCCGCTTTTGGCAGTGCGATTGGGCAATGGATCAAAAGTGACGGCGCATGGCGGGCGTTCAATATTACGATGGGGGTATTGACCGCCGCCTGCGTCGTATTGATCTTAGGATGACAAAACGCTAGCCGCAGCGCAGGTCTTCAATCATATCCTGATCATCAAGATGCACATTCAAACGATCCGGGCGATGATCCATAGTGGCCATATCGCCAGGGCGCAGTACGCGTACTTGTCGCGCACCGCTATCACTTTGTAACTGCGCAACCTCAGCCTCATCGAAGGGCTCACCGATAGCGGATTGGATAGCATCAAGATCGCAGGCAACCACCTGCTCCTGATTAGATCCGTTCGGCGCTACCGCTGGCGGTGGTGGGGCTGCGTCCACGTCGTCGTTAGCAGGGGAAATCGGCATTTGAGAGCTAACGCAAGCCGTTAGCAACACTGCAGAGGCGCTAACAAGGGCCAACTTGGCCAGGGTCATACAAGGCTTCATCCTTGAATCTCCAAATTGCAGGTTATGAAATACAGGCGCTACTCACCACCGGGCCGGGCATTTGCCCGCCCCGGTAAAGAACACCATCGTGCTAGTGCAGCTTAACTGGCTGCATCCTGGACGGCCTTACCGCCCTCTTGCACATCCTGGCCAGCGCCAGCGATGGTATTGCAACCGGTTAGAACACCCGCAGTTAGTAGCAGCATAAAGCTCATGGCCAATATTTTTTTCATTTTCCGTTCTCCTTAACGAATTATTCAAACATCGGGAAACTCCACTAGCAGCCTAATGTACCACTTGGGAGTTTTTTCAGGGTAACAGCGTTTTGGCAATCGCGCTCGCTTTCCCTACGTCACTTCGCGGCGGCTATACTAGCAATTAACTAAACCACTGTCTGGAGACTAACATTTGATCAATTTCGAGCTGGATGAGCGCCTTATCGCCGACACCTTACCCATTGCAGATCTTCCGCTAAGCCGCGTCCTATTGATGAATGACGCACGTTACCCTTGGGTGATTTTAGTACCACGCCATGCCGCTATCAGTGAAGTGTTTGAGCTTTCTACTGACGACCAGCAGCAGCTATGGCAGGAGGCCACCCTGCTAGGCGAGGCAATGAAAGCAACGCTGGGTGGAGACAAAGTTAATATTGCCGCACTAGGCAATGTGGTTAGCCAACTGCATGTGCACGTTGTGATTCGTCGGCACAGCGATGCCACCTGGCCGGCCCCTGTTTGGGGCAACGGCTCACCTGAACCTTACGATCTGGATGGCCAAGCGCAGTTACGTGACCAACTGCTGGCGCTTATCGATGGACTTGATGTGTAGCCTAACCGCTACCCCGTTAATGGATGGCCTTGCCGAGTAGGCGGCTCGTTGAGAAGAGGCCCACTAGCAGGTTGGGCGACGCCCGCAACGCTAAGTGAAATGCCCAGTATAACAATCAGCGTACCACCGGCTAAGGCCACCCAGCCGGTGGCTTTTAGTACGCTTCGCTGGCTGTACTGCTGCTTGGACAAGCGCCGCTGCGCCCAGCCGCGGGCTAAAATGCTCGCCAGTGCGAGTGCTGACACCGTGAGCCCCGTGCCCAGCGACATCGCCACGACAGACGCCACCCCGACTTCGAATTGACCCAACAGGCTTGCCGCCCCCAACATTAACACTGCCCCGCTGCACGGGCGCATCCCTATGGCACCGACTGTCATTATCGCCGTGCGCCAATCTAACGCCTGCTGTGGCTCAATATGGTGGGCACCACCGCAACAGTGGCTATGATCATGGCTGTGGTCATGGCTGTGGTCATGGCTATGCTCATGGTCTTGATGATGCTCATGGCCTGGGCTGTGCGCATGAGCCGCTCGCTCAGGCTGATAGGCTCGCCGCAATTGTTTGACGGCTCGCCAGCATAGCCACGCCCCTAGCGTCGCCACCAGCAGAAAGCTGGCCTGCTCCACCCAGACAATGCTACCCATGGCCTGACGAGTTATCCAGCCCAGGCCATAAACCAGCACCACAACCAGCGCAATAGCGGTCAACCCCTGCAGTAAGGAGGCGGCAAACGACAACCCCAAGGCGCGCTTTAGCGCACCACCTTGGGTGGCTAAATAGGTTGCCAGTACAGCTTTACCGTGCCCCGGACCGGCAGCATGAAAGACACCGTAGGCAAAGCTAAGGCCTAGCAGGCTCACCCATGTGGCCATGGAGGGAGTGCGTGAAAGTTCGCTAATCGCCAGCGTTAGCGAGCGGTGAAGATCACGCTGCCAGCCAAGTAACTGATAGCTAACGCTCTGAAATCCGCCTTGCCAAACGATGATCAGCACGACCGCCAGCACTAGCAGACCCAGCATTAACCCCAAGTGACGTGTAAAGGGCCGTGTTAAGGACATCTTAACGCTCCAACGCAAAAATTGTTACAAGATAACATATCTATAAAATAGCACGTCACTGCTTGCTTTCGAACACTGCCTAGCGACAATCGACCTGGCCGGTCTCGGCAAAATAGCGCCCCAAGCCTGGCTCGCCACTCTCATCTTTATCCAGCAACGCCGCTTGCATCACCCGTTCAGGATCCGGGTCAGCGGGAAAAATAGCCAACTCACAGGCAGGCTCGCCATGCAGTATCAACGCATCGTCCCGAGGCTGACCGCCCTCCTCTTCATGGACAACTTCGATATAGTAAGTAGGGTCAAACACCTGATACGTGAGCAGGGCACCTGTCAGCGGCTGTGGCGTTGCCAGCGGCAGAATAAACATAAAGGTTAGCCGCCCATCACGCGCCATGGCGGTATACTCGCTTACCTCGCCCAGCGCCTGGGGTTCACCGTTGATACGTACTTCGGTTAAGTAGTGCTGGGTGGCAAGGTTATCGCGAATCTCTGTGCCCAACTGATCAAGCCCCTGTTCGAGGCTGGCACCCTCTACCTGCTGGAGCTCTTCAAAAACCACCAAGCTGTAAAAAGGATCCATACGCCAAGTTTGGTGCAGGCCACTCACCCTGTCCTGATCATCGGTGATGACCCGCACACTCAGGTCGATCCAGCCATGAGGGTGGGCGCGGGCATCAGGGCTGACCACAAAACTACACATGACCAAAAAAACGGCTACTGCGCTACCTGCCCACTTCATGGCGCGACACCCAGCTTATGCTGCAAGGCGACAAGCCAGGGGTCGAGCAACTGGGGCGGCAGTGGCTGGTTGCCCCTCAACGCCGACACCCGTACACGGCTGCCGCTACCCTCTTCGCTCACCTGCAGCTGCAGCCGATACTCCGGCCAGCGGGCCAGCGATGCCTCAGCCCGCCCCAGCGATAGATCCGCATGGCGGACCACATAGCCTTGCTCCAACATCAGCTCGACGGCTTCGCGAAAGGTCTCTGCTGATGAAGTGCTATACACCAACTCACGGGGCTCCAAGGGGGTGTTCGCTGCACAGCCGACCAATCCCCCCAATAGCCCGATTAACAACCAGTGGCGAATCGTCATAACGGCCTCCCAGTCGTGGGGACGGTTTGTGCAAAGCGGGTTTGAAAACGCCGACAGAAATCGTCGTTGCTGGCACTGTAGGATTCGCGCAGGTCGCCCCAGTGATCGAAGCGACGAATATCGCGAGATATACGTATATGCGCGTCGTCGACCAATAGCGATACACGCTCAACCTCTACCGGCTGCTGGCCCACACCACCGCCAAAGCTGCTACCTATACCGAACCCCACCCCGGAACTTCGACCGATACCCAAGCCACCAAAGACCCGCATTCCACGCCCATAGCCGTAGGCATCATCGTAAGGGTCATAATAGCCGTGTAGCGGACGTTCGCGGCTGGCGCTAATCAAACCCAAGTCGGTATCCGTAGAGTTCAGGGTAAATCCCCATTCGGTGAGTACCTCCACACTGGTTTCTAGCGCTCGCTCTTGAGCGGCGGGAAAATAGCACGCAGCTACAGGCGCGGGTTCCGCTTGGGGTAGGCGATCAGGAATCACTTGGCAGCCAGCAAGTGCTAGCAGACAGGTTAAACTTATGGATATCGACTTCATGTTAGATCCTCTAACGGACGAGGCCGCTGGTTTGGCGCAGGCTAGCGCGCTAAGCTCGCCAGAGCTAGTCATGCTTAAATGGCACTGTAGTGAAGACGCTTTAGTTAAGACGTTTTAGTTAAGACACTGTTTTGCGGAGAACGTGCTCATGAATGTTTTGCTTTGCCCCGACAGCTTCAAAGATGCGCTCAGCGCCCAAGACGCTGCGACCGCCATGGCGCGTGGCGTGCAGCGCGCCATGCCTGAAGCGCACGTTCAGGTTTGCCCGTTGGCTGACGGCGGCGAAGGCAGCTTAGATGCTCTGATCGCCGCCACCGGCGCCGAGCGTCACCAGCTCAACGTTCAAGACGCCCTGGGGCGCCCTCGTCAAGCAGTCTGGGGCTGGCTAAGCAACCAGCGTACCGCGTTTATTGAGCTGGCAGAAGCCAGCGGTTTACAGCACCTTGGAGCCGATGAGCGCAATGCGCTGTACACCTCCACCTTTGGGGTCGGCGAGCTGCTGCTGGCGGCGCTGGATCAAGGGGCTGAAAAAGCGCTTTTATTGCTCGGCGGCAGCGCTACCAATGACGCCGGGGCAGGCATGCTGCAGGCACTGGGCGCGCGCTTGTTAGATCAAAACGGCAAACTGCTACCTCCCGGCGGTGCAGCGCTTAGCCAGTTAGCTAGCCTCGAGGTTGACAGGCTAGACCCGCGGTTAGCCAAGCTCAGTCTGGAGGCCGCCGTTGATGTGGATAATCCGCTGCTGGGCGAGCGTGGGGCCAGCGCGGTATTTGGCCCGCAAAAAGGGGCATCGCCTGAAGAGGTTGAGCAGTTGGATCGTGCGCTTGGCCACTTCGCCGATATCAGCGCGCATGCATTAGGCGATGATTTCCGAGCGCTGCCGGGCGCAGGCGCCGCGGGCGGCATGGGGTTTGCAGCCAAGGCGTTTTTAAATGCCACGTTAAAGCCCGGTATTGAGATGATTATGCAGCAGGCAGATATGGCCACGCTTTTGGCCCGTGCCGACTTGGTAATCACCGGTGAAGGGCGCCTGGATGGTCAAAGCTTGTCTGGCAAAACCCCGATAGGCGTTTCCCGCGCCGCCAAGCGCCTTAACAAACCCGTTATCGTGCTGGCTGGCAGCCTAGGCGACGGCTGGCAGGCCTGCTTTGACGAAGGAGTAACGGCAGCGTTTGCGCTGGCCGATGGCCCTATGAGCTTAGCCGATGCACTACCGCGTACCGCGGAACTGCTGGAAGCGCGCTGCGAGAGCCTTCTTCGGCTGTGGGTGCATAGACCTTGAAACGAGACCTTGAAAAAAGCCCACATCGCCAGCATCTAATGAAGTAGCCAAAGGGTAACGGCAACGACGTAATGTCAACGCACTAATGTCGAAGCACTTATGCCAAAGAGCCAATACCAAAGAGCCAATACCAAAGAGCCAATACCAAAGAACTATGGCAGCGATGCAAAAAACTTGCTTTGCAGCGTCGCTAAGACACCCTATTCTGGCCACACGCATTAACCGCCGCACGTTGCGACATAAAGACTGCGGCATATGGCATATTAAAGAGGAAGCAGGATATGACGGATACCAATAGCATTGGCCTACACGAAGGTAGCGCTAGTCAACTCGCCGAGAAGCTCAACGACCTGCTGGCCAACTACCAAATTTTCTATATGAACGTACGCGGCTACCACTGGAACGTACGCGGTAACGATTTTTTTGAGCTGCACGCCAAGTTTGAAGAGTTCTACACCGACCTGCTGACCAAAGTGGACGAGGTTGCTGAACGTATCCTGACCCTGGGCCACAAGCCGGTACACGCTTACAGCGACTACGTAACGCTATCGCGCATTCAGGAAGACAAAGACGTTCACGATGGCAGCACCTGCGTTAAAGGCGTGCTCAAAGGGTACCAAACAATTATTGAGCTGCAACGTGAACTGCTGTCGCTCGCCTCTGATGCCGACGATGAAGGCACCGCGGCGCAAGCTGGCGACTATATCCGCGAGCAGGAAAAAACCATCTGGATGCTCAATGCCTATTTAAGCAAGTAAGCGTCATCTTTTGAGCTAACAACGGCACCTTCTAGGTGCCGTTTTTGTGTTCGCTTGGGAAGATTAGCGCTGATCGGCCAGATCCTCGATTAACACCCGCAGCAGCGACCAGAACTCCTCCACCGAGGTTAACTCCACCCGCTCATCCGGCGAGTGGGCACCGCGAATCAGCGGCCCAAAAGAGATCATATCCAGTTGCGGGTATTTGCTGCCAAGAATGCCGCACTCAAGCCCCGCGTGGATAACCTTGACCTCCGGCTCGCGGCCCAGCAGCGCCGCATGGCGGGCTTTAAAGGTCGCTAATAGCGCGCCATCAGGATTAGGCGCCCAGCCTGGGTAGCCGTTCTCCACTTTTACCCGTGCGCCAATCAAGCCAAACAGCGCTTGAAAGCGATCCGCCATGGCGACCACCGCACTATCGTGCAGTGAGCGTACCAGTGCGCAGAGGTGCAGCCGCCCTTTCTCCAGGCTTAGCACGCCCAGGTTATTAGAGGTTTCTACGACCCCTGGCACATCAGCGCTCATCCGCTCGACCCCACAGGGGGCTGCGTGCAGTGCTGCCAGCAGCATTACGCTGGCGTCTAAGGTTAGCGGTTCTGCTTCAGGCGCCTCGGTTAGGCGTTGAACGCTGATGCTAAGACCACTATCACCACTGCCCAACTCTCTTTGCAGAATCGTTTCCAGCCCCGCAATAGCGACCATGGCGGCGTCGACTTCATCGGAGGGCAGCGCTACTTGGGCAAAGGCTTCCCGAGGGATGGCATTGCGCAAGGTGCCGCCGTGGTAGCTAATCAAGCGCGCATCAAACGCTTCCAAGGAGCGCAGCACTCTGACCAATAATCGGTTGGCATTCCCCAGCGGCTTATGGATATCAGCGCCGGAGTGCCCTCCCTTCAGGCCGGTCAAGGCGATCTCAATGACTCGCTCGTGATCGCCAGCGGCGGCACTGGGCAGCAGTGCATCCACTTCAACGTCGGCACCGCCCGCGCAGCCAATATAGACCTGTCCACGATCCTCGCTATCCAGGTTGAGCAGCAGCGAACCTTCGAGCCAGTTCTCAGCCAAGTGAAGCGCACCGCCCATGGAGGTCTCTTCCTCCAGGGTAAACAGCGCTTCCAGTGGCCCGTGGCGAAGATCAGGGT
The DNA here is from genome assembly GCF_031010195.1 of Halomonas sp. SpR8. GTDB lineage: Bacteria > Pseudomonadota > Gammaproteobacteria > Pseudomonadales > Halomonadaceae > Vreelandella. Next base: position 73,615 of record NZ_JAUAMC010000013.1, read on the forward strand.
CTTCCAGCACGGCGAGAATCGCCGCCACGCCCAGCCCGTTATCGGCGCCCAGGGTGGTGCCATCGGCGTGTAGCCAGCCATCAGCCACATAAGTGCTGATTGGATCGCGGGTAAAATCGTGGGCGTGACCACTATTGGCCTGGGCGACCATATCCAGATGGCCCTGGAGCACCACGCAGGGTGCCTGCTCGCAGCCGGGAGAGGCCGATTTACGAAGGCGTAAATTACCGAAGCTATCGCGGTCGTGGGCGAGGCCTTGGGCATCGGCCCAGCTTTCGAGGGCAGCAACGAGTGCCGCCTCGTGCCCAGAAGGGCGCGGCGTATTACACAGCGTGCGAAAGTGGCGCCAAACCAATGAGGGCTCAAGCGCGTCAAGATGTGCGTTCATAAAGACTCTTCATTATCGGTAACCGACCTACTTTACCTCAATGAGGCTATTCACAGCGAGGCGCAGGGCTTTGATGGCGTCATTATGGGTATTCGCCAGGGCACTATTTTGAAACGCCCAGGCAGATAGCTGTTGATGTGCCTGCTGCTGTGGCTCGGTTAAACTGCGCTGGCTGGCTTCCCGGGCCAAGGCTTGCAGCGCTGGGCGGGCAAGGGCGGGGTCGCGATGGGCGGTCGCCACATCCTCAACATCCTGCCACTCACGGTCACTCAGCGGAATGCTCGGCAGTTGGCCGAGCAGCAGTACCAGCACTGCAGAGGGCAACGCGTTGAGCTCAAACGCCAGTAGACTTGGCAGTGCTGCTTGAAAGCGCTCACTAAGATCAGCCTGCACCGCCTCGCCCTCTGAGTTCAGCGCTTTGGCCACCATAACAGCAAACTCGCCGGTGGAGGTCTCCCGGCTAATACCCAAGCGCACCGGCCTAAATCCCAGCGCCAGCCAAAACCGTAGCAGCGATGCCTCAGCGCCGAAGGTCGCGCCATAAAGTGCAACCCCCTGCTGCCTGGCGGCGACCATATCCTCCTGCAGCAGTATTTGCCCCAAGCCTTGGCGACGCCGCTCGGGGTGCGTCGCGATACGCGCTACCCTTCGCCAGCGGGCGGTTAGCGCTTCTCGGCTTCCCGCATGGGTCGCCAGCGACTGCGCCAACAGATGCCCCTGGGGGCGACGCTCACCGCGAGCAACCTGATCGGCAAGGGCTGGCTCAAAGCCACCTTCCTCCCGAGTGACCAACACCGCCTGAGGCTCACCTGTCTGTTCTATCGTGCGTAGCTGGGTAGCGGGACCGTCAAGCAGTTGGCGCAGGTCATTAGGAGAGGTGCGGTAGTGGGACTGCACCAACAACCCAAACAACTTCTCCAACACAGCGTCGTGTTGAGCGAGCCGAGCACGATCAAGCACCATGGTTGCCGCTGCGCCCCCATCCGGCTGCGCGATGGGCAATGGTGCTTTTAATAACAGCAGTTGATTGACCAGGGCTTCCAGCGGGTCACCGCTATACCAACGGATGGGGGAATTCAGCGTCAGCGCTTTCCATTGGGGTGTCAGCCGATCCAGAGTGGTGCGAAAGCGTAGCGCAAACCCCCTTCCCGAGCCCTCATAGCCGTGCACTGTGGTGGCGAATGCAATCCGCGGAAAGGCGTTGAGCCACTGCCCCAGCAGCGCTGCAGGAATCGCCGCCGCCTCATCGACCATCAAATAGCTGCCATCACCACCCTCCTGCTGGGCGTTAATCTGCTCGGTGAGCACATCCGGGGGTAAAAAAACCAGCTCGCTGCCCTGGGCAAGCACAAACTGGCCTGGGGCAACGCGACGACCGTCCGGGCAGAGTGCCGCCACCCGCTCAAAAACGCTTTCCACTGCACTCAGCCGCGGCGCAGTCAGCACTACGCGTTGGGCTTTGCCCATTAGCAGCCGTGCGCAGGCGATACCCAGCGCAGCACTTTTGCCACGCCCACGGTCAGCGGTCATCACCAGCGGGCGACGGCGTTTCAAGCCAACCAGTTGTTTCACCGCGGAGGCCTGATCTGCGGTCAAGCAGTCGCTATCGCCACTTTCGGTATCGTCTGGTTTACGCGCTGGGAGTTGAGGCAAGTGCAGCGTCAAGCCAGCGTGCCAGCGAACTACCTGAGTTGAGGCCTGCAACTGACGCACCAAGCGCGAAAGGTAGTGGCAGCTTAACTCGGACCAGTGCCAGGGGTGATCGGCAAAACGCGCGTAGTCCGGATCAGGAGACGCCCCCCACGGCTGCGGAGTAAGCAATACCAGCAAACCACCGGCGGTGATCGTGCCCGCCAGCGCCCCCAGCACCTCTGGATCAAACCCGGCGCCGTGAGTATCGAGCACTACCAGTTGGTGCTCTGCCCCCAAACGCGTGCGCGCCTTGCGTGGCGAGAGGTGTTCATCTCCCACCCACAGCGGCGCTTGCCAGGCGTGGGCTTGCCATAGCGCCTGTGCCATCGAGCGGCACTGTGAGGCATCGCCGCTTAGCCAAACGAGCTGACGCCAGCGGCGACGGGCTAAACGCTGTGCGTGATGCACTAACGCGGCCAACACTCGCGCTTGCTGTGGGTAATCTAACACGTGATTATTGGGCAAATAATTTCCTACTCCAGCTCGGCTGCTTCCCATTACGTTACCTTGCCTATTTAGCCTATCAGTGTGCCGCAGAGCGCTTTAAGGCAGGCTTGTTGCTTACAACTTTGGTTGAACAATTTAACTACTTTCAACGCAACGAAGCGATCTGCCCTCTTTTCTTTTTCTAAAAATACTCCATAACCAATTGTTTAAATTACATATATAAATTTTTTTATAAAAATATATCGATAAGACCGCTTACATTACTGATATTGCACCGCAGCGGGGTTGTTGTGCTAATTTAGCTCTGCAGTGCTAAGAACCCTTGTTTACGTAAACGTAATCCAGCGGTACTGCACTTTCCTGCATTCAGGTAACCAACACTAATAACGCCACACGCCAAACCAGGAAATACATCATGAAAAAAATGACCCAATTCGCCCTCACCGGCCTCGCCGCTGGTATCGCCTTCGCTACGTTAACGACCACCGCCCAAGCACAAGAACAGTGGACAATGACCACTACCTGGCCGGAAAACCTTGATCTGATCAAGATTGACCAACACTGGGTAGAACTGGTCAATAAACTCGCCGGCGAAGAGCTACAAATCAATTTCCGCGCAGGCGGCACGCTAATGCCCGGCACCGAAGTGTTTGACGCCACTGAGACGGGCAGCATTGAAGCCGCGGGCGACTGGCCGGGCTACTGGGCAGGCTTGAACCCCGCCTTCTCGCCACTGGCCACCACCACCAGCCTGTTTAATGGCGTTGACTACCTCAACTGGATCCAGCAGTGGGGTGGCCGCGAGTTGTACGAAGAGATTTATGGCCAGTTCAACATGGTTTATCTCCCCTACGGCATTACCAACAATGAATCAGGCTTTATGGGCCGCACTCCGATTGAGAGCATTGCCGATTTAGATGGCAAGCGTCTACGTCTGTCGGGTCGCGACCAGGGCCGCGTACTCGAAGAACTGGGCGGCTCGCAAGTCACCCTGGCAGGTGGTGAAGTCTACCAAGCTATTGAGCGCGGCGTTATCGATGCCGGTGAGTTCTCCACCCCGGGCGTAGATTTTAATGCTGGTTTTGCCGAAGTGGCTGACTACTGGGCAACGCCCGGCTGGCACCAGTCGGCCAGCGTATTTGGCGTAATGATCAATAAAGACGCCTGGGATGCACTCTCCGAAGAGACCCAAGAGACCCTGCGCATTGCGGCGGATGCCACTATGGCCTGGTCATTGGCCTGGTCAGAGCGCCAGTCTACCGAAGCCACCCAGAAGTTTATTGACGCGGGGGTAACGATCAACCAGTTCTCAGAAGAGGACTTGGCACGCATCCAGGAAGTCACCAACGAGGTTATTCTGCGCGGCGCTTGCGAAGACCCTGACCACGCCAAGGTCTACCAATCGATGATTGCCTATCTTGAGCACTATGCGACTTGGCGCGATGTTTCCGCACCCTACAACATGAGCCGCGTGATGGACAATCTGCCCTCACTGGAAGAGATCGAAGCCTGCCTGTAAGGCGCTTCTCTGCCGCCTCGGTTTCCGGGGCGGTTTTTTGTGCTGACCGCGGAGATCTTCCATGAATGCGATTGCCAAGGCGATCGATGCCATCAATGAAGCCTTTGGGCGCATCATCGCTCCATTGATTGCCATCATTACCCTGATTGTTCTTTTCGACATTGCGTCGCGCTTTTTATTTGGGCGCCCCAGCGACTGGGCCTTTGACGTCACCAAAATGTTGTTTGGCGCCCACTTCATGCTGATGGCGGCCTATGGGCTAAAACATCACGCCCACGTGGAAGTCGACGTACTGAAGCGGTTGTTATCACGCAGAAAGCAAGCCGTGCTCGACGTACTCGGCTATCTCATTTTCTTTGTCCCTTTTATCTGGATGCTGATCACTCTGGGCTGGAGCTTCTTCGAACGCGCGTGGAGCCGCGGTGAAACCACCTATGGCATGGTCTCAATCCCGGTTTACCCAATCAAAGGGGTGATTGTGGTCGCCGCTGTTCTGATCTTGCTGCAGGCCATTGCCATTGTGCTGCGTGCCATCATGCAGCTTCGCGAGGAGACATCAGCATGAACCTAAGTCCTGAATTACTCACGCTGGTGATGTTTGGTGGCCTGATGATCGGGCTGTTTATGGGCCACCCGCTGGCGTTCGTGCTCGGCGGCGTAGCGGTTATCGGTGCCTTTCTTGGCCCCGGCGAGCGCATACTCGGTACCCTGATCAACAATATTTTCGGTAACGCCATGGACAACTATGTGTTGGTGGCGATACCGCTGTTTATCCTAATGGCGCGTTTTTTGAACGACTCCGGCGTGACCGAGAAGATGTTTGACGCCATGCGCTTGCTACTGGCGAACCTGCGCGGCGGCTTGGCGCTTACCGTGGTGATTGTCTCGGTACTACTGGCTGCCACCACCGGCATTGTGGGTGCCTCGATTGCGGTAATGGGTATGATTGCCCTGGTGCCGATGCTCAAGTATGGCTACAACAAAGAGCTTAGCGCAGGCGTGATTATGGCCAGCGGCTGTTTGGGCATCTTGATTCCGCCCAGCATCATGCTCATTCTGATGGCCAGCTACTCACCGGTTTCCGTGGGTGCACTGTTCGCAGGCGCGCTGATTCCCGGTTTGCTGCTCGGGGTCATGTATGCGCTTTACGTGTTGATCATCTGCTATATCAAACCCAGCTACGGCCCCAAAGTACCGCCAGAGGAGCGAGCAGAAGTCAGTACGAAACAGCTGCTGATTATGCTGGCGAAATATGTGCTCCCGCCCATGTCGTTGATCCTGGGCGTGCTGGGTGCGCTATTTACCGGCGTCGCCACGGCCACCGAAGCCTCGGCCATCGGCGTGTTTATCGCCTTTATTCTGTTTTTGATTTTCGGCGACCGTAAAGTCTCCACCTGCTTCTGGACAATGATCGAAGCGGGTAAAACCACCACCATGGTAATGCTCGTGCTGGTGGGCGCCACGGCCTTTACCGGCGTATTCTCCCGCGGTGGCGGTATGACCGTGATCAGCGAGTTGGTACTGGCCATGCCTGGCGGTACCGTTGGGGCGCTGATCCTAATGCTGTTCCTGGTGTTTATCCTGGGGATGTTCCTGGATTGGACCGGCATTGTACTGCTGAGCTTCCCGATCATGCTGCCCATCGTCGAAACCATGGGCGTGGATATGCTGTGGTTCGTGGTAATGGTGGCGGTGGTACTGCAAACATCGTTCCTGACCCCACCCTTTGGCTACGCGCTGTTCTACTTAAAAGGCGTCGCACCGCCTGGGGTCGAAATCGTCCACCTCTACAAAGCAGTCGTGCCCTTCGTCGCGCTGATTCTACTGGCGTGTACGCTGATGGCGTTCTTCCCGTGGCTGATTACGGGACTGCCCAGCATGCTGTTAGGTGGTTACTAGGTCGCCACATCTTACAGGCTTAACGACCAACCATTATGGCCCGCCTCGGCGGGCTTTTTTTGCACTGTTGTCGGGCCTGCAAAGCTGCAGCAGTGCAGCGCCAATGCTACTATTCACGCCCGTCACTATTTCGCATTCAGTGTGCTGCGCTACTTTTTAGTGTGCTGCACTACTTCCCGGCTTTCCACGACTGCTTTCCGTCAATGCAAGGAGTGTTCGCTTGTTCAGATCCGGCTATCGCGGGCTTTTCGCTTTCCCCTCTTCGCTTAGCCGTCGCGCTACCCCCTGGTCGATTGCCCTGATCGCGGTAGCGTTCGTGGTTGCGCTGCCCGTACTGGTGGTATTTGCCCATATTGCGATGCCCACCGATGGCGTTTGGCAACACCTGACCAGCACCGTACTTGGCCGCTATTTGAACAACACCTTCTGGCTCGTTGTGACAGTGGGGCTGGGCACGCTGATCATCGGTACCGGTACTGCCTGGCTGGTGGTGATGTGCCGCTTTCCCGGCAAACGCCTCTTCGAGTGGGCACTACTGCTGCCGCTGGCGGTGCCCACTTACGTGATCGCCTACGCTTATACGGATTTTCTGCAGTTCGCCGGGCCGTTCCAGTCCCTGCTGCGCGAGACATTTGGCTGGGGGTATGGCGACTACTACTTTCCCAATATTCGCTCCCTGGGTGGCGCCGCGACGGTGATTACCCTGGTGCTCTACCCCTATGTCTACCTGCTGGCCCGCGCCTCGTTTCTTGAGCAATCGGTATGCGTGCTGGATGTAGGCCGTACGCTAGGGCGCGGCCCCTGGAAACTGTTTGCCAGCGTCGCCGTCCCGCTGGCGCGCCCGGCGCTGGTGGGCGGGGTATCGCTGGTATTGATGGAGACGCTTAACGAGTTCGGCGCCGTTCAGTTCTTCGGCGTGGATACCTTTACCACCGGTATCTACCGCACCTGGTTTGGCATGGGCGAGCAGGTGGCGGCGGCGCAGTTAGCAGCGTGCCTGCTCACCTTCGTGATTGTGTTAGTGCTGCTGGAACGCTGGTCGCGAGGCAAGCGCCGCTATTTCCACACCACCAATCGCTATCAGCAACTGCCCGAGTACGCGCTGCACGGCTGGCGCGCTGCAGCAGCAACGCTGGCCTGTCTGGTGCCGGTGCTGGTGGGCTTTTTACTGCCCAGCGGCATTCTGCTCAATTTAGCGCTGCAGGGAGGCGATTCGCTGTGGGGCTCGCGCTTTATCGGCTACGCCTGGAACAGCCTGGGGCTGGCAACCGTGGCTGCGCTGATCGCCGTAGGCTTGGCGGTGGTGCTGAGTTACGGCGTACGCATGCACGATACGACCTTTGCGCGGGTGGCTTCCCGGGTAGCCTCCATGGGCTACGCGATTCCGGGCTCGGTGGTCGCGGTGGGTATTCTGATTCCGTTTGCCTGGTTGGATAACGCCCTTAACACCTGGCTCAACAATCACTATGGCTACATTATCGGTCTAGTCTTCAGCGGGTCGGCGTTTATCTTGCTATACGCCTACGTGGTGCGCTTTTTAGCCGTTTCGTTCAATGCCGTTGAGGCCAGTCTGGGCAAAGTAACCCCCAGTATGGATGCTGCTTCGCGCACCCTGGGGCAAACTGCGGGGGGCACGCTGCGCCATATTCATACGCCGATGATGCGCAGTAGCCTGCTAGCGGCGGGGATTTTAGTCTTCGTTGACGTCATGAAGGAGTTGCCCGCGACGATTATTCTGCGCCCCTTCAACTTCGATACCCTGGCGGTGCGGGCGCATAACCTAGCCTCTGACGAGCGCCTGGCCGAAGCCTCCACATCGTCGCTGGCCATTGTGGTGGTGGGCATCCTGCCGGTCATTTTGCTTAGCATGGCCATGCGCCGTTCACGCCCCGGCGCTCAGTCCTGATTAAGCATTAAGCCGTGAGCGGGAAAACAAACACTTGGGAAAGGTCGAGGTGAATATCCACCGGTTGGCCTTCTGCGGGTAGGAACACCCCCGGTACGCGGGCGTGCAGGTGGGCTTCAAGGCCGTTTTCGCCATGGGCACACAGGTGCAGCAGGCTGGTTCGCCCCAGCAGCTTCGCCATTACCACATGGCTATGGCGATGGACATCAGCAGGCAAGTCGCGCTCAACAATACGCAGCGCCTCGGGGCGAATCATGATTTGCGCGTCGCTGCCCTCGGTTAATCCGGGGGCCGGCACCCGCCCAACAGGCGTGCTCACAGCGCCATCATGTACTTTGCCCTGCAGCTCATTGACGTCGCCAAAAAAAGTCACTACGAAAGGGTCTTGAGGCGCGCAGTAAAGCTCGCGGGGTGTCCCGGTCTGCACGATCCGCCCGTCGCGCATCAGCGCGATGCGATCGGCCATAAACATGGCTTCTTCAGGGTCGTGGGTCACCAGCAGCGTCGCCGCGCCGACCTTTTTCAGCACGTGGAGTGTGTCGTCGCGGATGCGGTCACGCAGGCGCGCATCCAGGCTTGAGAACGGTTCATCCAACAGCATTAGGCGCGGCGATGGCGCCAGCGCCCGCGCCAGCGCCACCCGCTGCTGCTGGCCACCGGACAGCATATGCGGGTAAACATCGGCATAGGCGGCCATACCCAACTGCTCAAGCAGCTGTGACGCCCGCTCGCGACGCTCGCGGGAGGCTAAATGCTTAAGCCCAAAGGTAACATTTTCCAACACGGTTAGGTGGGGGAAAAGCGCCGAATCCTGGAACGCCAGCCCAACATTGCGCTTCTCCGGCGGCACATGGCGCTGACCTGGGCCGGCAATATAAATATCTTCCAAGGCAACGCTGCCCTCTTGCAGCACTTCAAGGCCTGCCGCGATTCGCAGCAGCGTTGTCTTTCCACATCCCGAGGGGCCCAGCAGGCAAACTACCTCGCCTGGGGCAACGCTTAAGTCCACGCCTTTCACTACCGTATCGCCATCATAGGCATGACGTACATTATGCAGGGTTAACGCCGATGAGCCAGGCACCGCCGAGGCGACCTTCAGGGTTGCTGTCATAAATCCCCACTTTGCAGCTGGGCAAACCGCCCGACAAACGACTAAACGCGGATTGTGTACATTTGAAAGTTATTTGCATTGTATTTTTTATTACAATGAGATGCACGTCTAGTGCCTTTCGTTGAATGCGGTTGGTTAGCATTTACCTTGACCTCAACGGGGATAAAAGCTTGAATACTCACCGCTGATAATGCAACTTATTATCAAAACTGAAGGGAGATATTCATGATGACAAAAGCACGCCTAACGCTATCAGTCGCCGCCATTCTGGCGGGCTCCGCCGTTGCTAGCAGCGCTCTAGCAAACGAACTTAACCTCTATTCTGCTCGCCACTACGACTCTGACGAGCACCTCTACGATGTTTTCACCGAAGAGACAGGCATCGAAGTCAACCTGCTTGAAGGCGACTCCGACCAGCTGATCGAGCGTATTCAGCGCGAAGGCGTGGCAAGCCCGGCGGATGTCATGATGACCGTCGATGCAGGTCGTCTCTGGCGCGCGGAAGATGAAGGTATCTTCCAAAGCGTTGAGTCAGACGTTCTCAACGAACGCCTACCCGAAGCGATGCGCCACCCTGACGGCCTGTGGTTTGGCTTTAGTCAGCGCGCCCGGGCGATTTACTATAACCGTGAAAGCTTCGACCCAAGCCAGATCGAAAGCTACGAAGATCTGGCCGACCCGCAGTTTGAAGGCAAAGTGTGCATTCGCTCTTCCAACAACATTTACAACCAGTCACTGCTGGCCTCAATGATTGAGCATCACGGCGAAGAGGGTGCCGAAGAGTGGGCCCAGGGCGTGGTTAACAACATGGCGCGCGATCCAGAAGGCGGCGATACTGACCAGATTCTCGGCGTTGCCAGCGGCGAGTGCGAAATCGGCGTAGCCAACCACTACTACTATGTGCGCCTGCTGAAATCTGACGACGACGCCGAGCGTGAAGCGGCGCGTAAAGTGGGCATTATTTTCCCCAACCAAAATGACCGCGGCACCCACGTCAACGTTGGCGGCGCCGGTGTGGTAGAAGGCGCGCCCAACCGCGACAACGCCATCCGCTTCCTGGAGTACCTGGCTTCAGACACCGCCCAGGAAATCTTTGCCTCCGGCAACAACGAGTTCCCGGTGGTTGAAGGCATCAAGAAAGATCCGGTGCTGGAATCCTGGGGCAACTTCAAAACGGATGATGTAAATATCAGCGTATTGGGTGAAAACAACCCTGAAGCGATCCGCATTTTTGATCGCGTCGGCTGGCGTTAAGCGTCACACGTCATACTAAAAGCCCGAGGCACTATTTAAAACGCCTCGGGCTTTTTATGCCAGCCATTTCCTCCTGTGCATTCCCCCGTGAATTCGACAACGTCAGACTTAAGGCTCAATAGCCATCATCGCTTCACGCATTTGCTCTGCAAGTACAGCGATGGACATTGGTAGCGCCCTGTCGCCATGACCACAGAGCGTTAACCGAGCTTTGGGGATATGTTGATCCAATAAAGGCTTGAACAACAGCTCTTTATGCGACAGTTCCCGAGCGATATCGAGCCGGTTTAGAAAGGCGACACCCAGACCTGCGCGAGCCAATGATTTGAGCGCCAAGATACGATTGCATGATGCTAATGGTTCGAGCTCGATATTAGCGCGAACCAGTAACTGCTGAAGCGTCGAACCATGAAACATTTCGCTGTCAGGCAGCAAGGCAGGATAGGGGATGCAATCTCTCAATCTAAGCGCCTCATGCTCTGCCAAGGGGTGGCTCGGTGCTACTACTGCGCCGAACTCTAACTCGACCTGTCCTAAAAAGCGTACCTTCGGCGTCACCGGTGGGTTAATACACAGGCCAATGTCCGCATCTCCCTTGCGCACCTGATCGAGAATCGTCTCGGTCAGTCCAGTCATTACCACAAAACGCACCCGAGGAAATCGCCCTCGGAATTCAGCTAAAACATTGGGTAACAATTGATCGGTCAATGACTCGACGGTAGCAATCCGCACCTCCGCGCAGCCAGTGCCTCGGATTTCACCAAGGTACTCTTGCAACTGGCGCTCATCGCGTTGCCACTGGCGTACTTGATAGAGAATTAACTCACCCGCTGGCGACAACCTGAGCCCGCGAGGCAGTCGCTCGAACAGCGGTACGCCCAACTCACTTTCCAGTTTAAGAATTTGTCGATTAACGGCCGATGCTGCCACATGTAAGCGCTCAGCCGCCTTACGCAAAGATCCTTGCCGCGCCACCTCTTCAAAATAACGCAATCCTGGCAATAGCAAATGCATTCAGCGTCCCCCCTCTCGTCGCCTCACTGTTGCCAATAAGGCAACAGTAGATACTAAATATTATTATGGACTAGAACAGATAGGCCCCGCTAGGGTTGCCATGTCGGTAGAAAAAACATCTGACGAGACGAAGCTCGATTGACGGCCGAGCCACATAACAACTAGAGGAATAGCTATGCATCACATCCTAAAACCACCTGGTTTGGTGGTCGAACCTGTCGATGAACGCCTACCCATAGGAACACAGTTGCTGTACGGACTGCAGCATGTCCTGGTGATGGCAGCTGCCCCCATTACCGCAGCTTTTCTGATCGGCCATACCCTTGATCTATCTGATGACGTTACTGTCGGCTTGATGAGCGCTATTTTTCTGGCTTGTGGCCTCGCTGGCATTCTTCAATCAGTGGGTATTTTCGGCTTTGGTGCTCGACTACCCTTCGTACAAGTCCCCGGAGGCGCCCCATTGGTAATTTTTCTGGGGATTGCCCAAGCAACCGACCTACAAACCGCTAATGGCGCGGTCATTCTAACCGGCTTCTTCTATTTCCTGGCGCTTCCCTTCTTCACCAAGCTGTTGAAGTACTTTCCGCCAATTGTGATTGGCACCATGCTGCTGCTTGTCGCTGTCAACCTCATCCGTATTTTCGGCGGACTAATCACCGGGCGACCTGACTCAGTAGGATTTGCCAGCATGGGCAATATTGGTCTTGCCCTGTTAACCATTAGTTGTACAGTGCTTTTCGCCCGCATTTTTACTGGCATGTGGCAACGTATCGCTGTGATGTTAGGTTTGTTGGCTGGCGCTGCCATCGCCATTCTTAGCGGCACCATGAGTTTTGAAGGCGTGCTTAACGGCCCTCTAATTGCTGTGCCCCAGCCCTTCCCATTCGGGCTACCAACATTCGATCTGTTTGCCTCATTGCCGCTGATCATATTTTGCGTGGTATCGATGACTGAAGCCACCGGGCAAACTTTAGCAACCGCTGAAATCGTTGGTCGAAAGGGAGACCACAAAGTCATTGTGCCTCGCAACATTCGCGCTGATGCGCTGGGGTCAATCTTCGGTGGCTGTTTCGGTACCTCACTGATTATCACCAGTGGTGAGAACATAGGCATCATTCGCGCCACCGGGGTACGTTCTCGCTACGTGACCATCGCCGCCGGTGCCATGCTGGTAGTGCTCGCCCTGTGCGCTCCGCTGGGCAGACTGGCGTATGCCATACCTAGTGCCGTGGTAGCGGGTACTGCAGTGATCGTGTTCGCCATCATTGGGGTAATGGGAATCAATATTCTGCGTCGCGTCGACTTCGACCAAAATGGCAATATGTTCATCCTTGCAGCGGCTCTTGCCATGGGACTGCTGCCCATCGTGGTGCCAGGCTTCTATAGTGCCTTTCCCTCTCATTTGCAGATTATCCTTGGTAATGGCTTGGCCATGGGCACCGTGACGGCGGTAGTAGTCAATATCTTATTTCATCACTTGGGAACCCCGCAGAAACCCGACGATGCAACCGCTTTTAACTCTGTTTCCGAAGGAAAATAAAGATGGCTATGTTTCACGCAGCTTACTCATCATTGACCCCTGATGCCTTCGCCGCCGAACGCTTACTGCTACTTCCTGAAGAAGTACTGTTGTCCGATGGCTGCCATTCAGGCAAGGCCGTACTGATAGCCGACGGCCGCTTCCAGGAGGTGGATGATGCTGAGTCGCTCATCCAGCGTCATCCAGATTTATCTCCCATTACGCTGCCAGATCAGTTATTGATGCCAGGCTTCATCGATACTCACCACCATCTCACCCAGTCACTTGGCAAGTCCCTCGTGTGCGGCGAGCCCTCTGAGATTTTTAAACGGATCTGGGTGCCACTAGAAGGCAGCCTGGATGAGGAGTTGCTTCAGCTTTCCGCCAAGTTGGCGGCATTGGAAGCACTTCGCGGCGGCTTTACCACTGCTGTAGATGCCGGAACTCGATCTGCTGCCGATACAGCGTCTATCGCGCTTGCCGCCGAAGAGACAGGATTACGCTGCGTATTAGGCTTTATCTGCAATGATCAAGGTGGCACAACAGGCAAGCAAGACGTTAAGCAGATACTTAACCGCGCTGAACACCATCTTATTCGCTGGGAAGGTAACAAACTCATCAAGCCGTCACTGGCGATATCAATACCTGAGGCGGCAAGTGACACGATGCTGCATGCTACCTCTGCCCTATGTGCTGAAGCTGGAACCATTTTTCAGACCCATGTGAATGAACACCTTCAAGCTGTAGAGCGATCACTGGTGGCCCGCCGGCAACGTCCCCTAGAGCATTTATATAGCATCGGTGCGCTAGGTCCCCAAACCTTGATTGCCCACGCTACTCTGGTAACACCTGATGAGCTCAACATGTTGCGTGACACCGATACGGCTGTCGCCTTCAACCCTGTGGCTAGCGCCTGGAAAGGTAATGCGGTTGCCCCAGCACTGCAGATGGCAGCCTTAGGTATCCGCTTTGGACTAGGTACGGATGGTACCCGAAGTGATGCTTTCCGCTTGATGGATGCCGCAGAAACTAGCCAGCGTCTCGCATTTGGTCTCTCCACCGGTGATTCTTCATGCGGGGGTGGCTGGAGATGGCTAGAACATGCATCGCGATCCGCCGCCGATGCCGCTGGCTTAAAAGGCCTGACGGGAGAGATTGCTCCGGGGATGGCCGCTGACTTTTTACTGGTCGATCTGGCGGTGCCAGAAATGACGCCAACCTGGGATCGCATTTGGGAGTTGGTTCGCTACGCGAATCGTGACCAATTAACAGCAGTCTTCACCAATGGTCGCTTACGATTATGGCAAGGTTGGCCAGTGGAGTGGGACGGCAGGGCTCTGCTACGTAATATCCGTGAAGCGGCTGTCGCTGTGCACCAAGCTCCAATTTACCGCGTACATCCCACCGCCACACAGCACCGCGCTCAATACCGCGAGGCGACAACCCCACAACCTACTCTTTCAATTGAAGGTTACAATCCATGAGCGATATCTGGACCTTCTTATTGCTGGCAATTGCTACAGGTATTGCTGCTTTCATCCAGGGTGCTGTGGGAATCGGTTTCGCGTTGATTGTAGCTCCAGTGATGGGGCTATTACGCCCAGATCTATTGCCCATCGCGCTATTAATCTTGATGCTGCCTCTCAATGCGTATGTCGGTTTGCGTGAACGTAACGCGATCGACTGGAAGGGGGTGGGCTGGGTCAGCCTAGGGCGGTTACCCGGCACTTTTGTCGGACTCGGCATATTGGTAATAATGTCCGCCAATGGACTCAATCAGCTCATCGGCGCCTCAACGATTCTTGCCGTATTGGTAGCCTTGTTCGCCCCTGTATTTCAGCCACGCCGTAGCGCTTGTGCCACGGTCGGCATCATCACTGGCGTGACAGAAACCGCCACAGGGGTTGGTGGCCCTCCCTTGGCTCTGCTCTATCAGCATCTTCCTGGGCCAGTGTTACGTTCCACCATCGCGCTCTGCTTCTTGATCGGAGAACTAGTATCGTTAGCTATCCTGGCAATCGCTGGACAATTTCAGCCCCACCAATGGCTCTGGGCGCTAGCCTTGCTGCCAGCACTAGCCATAGGTAGTTTCACCAGTCGACTGATGCATCATAAGTTAGATGCACGGCGTCTACGTGTCGGGGTACTGTCGTTCGCCATGATATCTGGCATCGTATTACTGATTCCCAGATAAAGAGCTTCTGAAAGACAGGCACCTTTTTGTGTGAGCGCTACTTAATGCGCTTCATCCCAGTTGGCGCCGCTCTCCGCCTCGACGATTAGCGGTACTTTTAGCGCTGCCGCGCCCTGCATACGCTTTTGCACTTGCTCGATAAACGCTTCGACCTGCTTCTCGGCCACTTCAAACACCAGTTCATCGTGCACCTGCATGACCATCAACGCGTCGAACTCGCCTTCGGTTAGCCACGCATCCACGCTGATCATCGCCTGCTTGATGATATCCGCCGCGGTACCCTGCATCGGCGCATTGATTGCAGTGCGCTCGGCGCCTTGGCGGCGGTTGCGGTTTTGCGACTGGATTTCCGGCAGGTAGAGGCGCCGACCTAATACAGTTTCGACGAAGCCATCTTCCGCCGCCTGGGAGCGAATGCGCTCCATATAACGGGCCACGCCGGGGTAGCGGTCGAAGTAGCGGTCAATATAAGTCTGCGCCTGGTTACGCTCGATATGCAGCTGGCGCGACAGCCCCCAGGCGCTCATGCCGTAGATCAAGCCGAAGTTAATCGCTTTGGCGCTGCGCCGCTGATCGCCAGAGACTTTCTCAAGGGAGGTGCCGAAGACCTCCGCTGCGGTGGCGGAGTGGATATCGCGTCCTTCGGCAAAGGCTTCCAGCAGGCCTTTATCTTCGGAAAGGTGCGCCATAATGCGCAGCTCAATTTGCGAGTAGTCGGCGGCGACAATGCGGTAACCAGGGCGGGCGATAAACGCCTGGCGAATCTTGCGCCCCTCTTCGGTACGGATAGGGATGTTCTGTAAGTTGGGGTCTGACGACGACAGCCGCCCGGTGGCGGTGACCGCCTGGTGGTAGCTGGTATGCACTCGGCCGGTGGCTTTATTGAGCAGCCGCGGCAGCTTGTCGGTGTAGGTGGATTTAAGCTTGGCCAGCCCCCGGTGCTGCATAATCACTTTCGGCAGCGGGTAGTCCAGCGCCAGCTCTTCCAGCACGGCTTCCGCGGTCGAGGGCGCGCCTTTAGGGGTTTTCTTGAGCACCGGGATTTTCTGCTCTTCAAACAGAATCTGCCCCAACTGCTTGGGCGAGCCCAGGTTAAATTCCCGCCCGGCGAGTTCAAACGCCTCGCGCTCTAACTCGCCAATGCGCTTTTCTAACTGCTGGCTCTGCTTGTGCAGTAGATCTGCATCCACCGCCACCCCGTTACGCTCAATGCGCGAAAGCACTTTGATCAGCGGCAGTTCGATATAATCGAGCACTTCTGCCAGGCGCCCTTCATTCTCAACCTGGGGGCGCAGCGTTTGCTGCAGCCGCAGGGTGATATCGACATCTTCACAGGCGTAAGGCGCCGCCTGCTCCAGCGCTATTTGGTTAAAGGTCAGCTGCTTGGCGCCTTTACCGGCAATCTCTTCAAAGGAGATGGTTTTTTCGCCCAGATACTTCAGCGCCAGCGAATCCATGTCGTGGCGCGTGGCAGTTGAGTTGAGCACGTAGGAGGCCAGCATGGTGTCGGCAAACGGCCCCGCCACGGAAATTGCGTAGTTAGCCAGCACCGAAATATCGTACTTAAGGTTCTGGCCAATTTTGGTTTTTTTAGGATCTTCCAGCAGTGGCTTTAACGCGGCGAGTACGGTTTTACGGTCAAGCTGTTGGGGGGCATCCAGATAATCGTGGGCCAGGGGTATATAGGCCGCCTCCCCCGCTTCCAGCGATAAGCCGACGCCGACGATTTCGGCATCCATATAGTTGAGGCTGGTGGTTTCCAGATCAAAGCAGAAGCGCTCAGCGTCTTGTAGCCGCGCAAGCCAAGCCTCAAAGTCTTCCTGTTCGAGAATAATGTGATCTTCACGCACAGATGCTTTAGCAGCAGCGCTCGACACCTCGGACTTGGTTCCTACCTCATCAGCGCTCGCGGGCGCAGGCTCGCCGCCTTTAACGTCATCTACGCCTTCGTCTTTGCCTTCCAGCAGCTCGCCCAGCCACTGGCGGAACTCCATTTCTTTATACAGCGTGACCAGCGCCTCGCGATCCGGGTGGGCGATATCTAAATCATCCAAGCCCACCGGCAACTCGCAGTCGACCTTGATGGTCGCCAGCTGATAGGAGAGAAACGCCTGATCGCGATGTTCTTCCAGCTTTTTGGGCAGCGTTTTCGCGCCCCGGAAGGTGAGCGTTTTGACCCGCTCTAAATCGCCATAGATGGTCTCCAGCCCGCCGCCCATGCCTTGCAGTAGGCCAATCGCGGTCTTTTCACCCACGCCGGGCACGCCGGGAATGTTGTCGACCTTATCGCCCATCAGGGCGAGAAAATCGATAATCAGCGCGGGCGGCAGGCCAAACTTTTGCTCCACGCCCGCCTCGTCCAAGGTTTCATCCTTCATGGTGTTGACCAGCGTGATATGCGCATTGACCAGTTGCGCCATGTCTTTATCGCCGGTGGAGATCACCGCGTCGCGTCCCGCCTGGGTGGCATGGTGGGCCAAAGTACCAATTACATCGTCCGCCTCGACACCTTCAACGCACAGCAGCGGCAGGCCCAGCGCTTTTACGCAAGCGTGCAGCGGCGCAATCTGGCTGCGCAGATCATCGGGCATGGGCGGGCGATGCGCTTTGTAGTCACTGTACATATCATCGCGGAAGGTTTTACCCGGCGCGTCGAACACCACCGCCATGGGGCTGTCGGGGTAATCCTTAATCAGCCGTTTGAGCATGTTCAACACACCTTTCACTGCGCCCGTCGGCTGACCACTGGAGGTCGTTAGCGGCGGCAGCGCGTGGAAGGCACGGTAAAGGTAGGAGGAGCCATCTACGAGGACGATCGGAGCGCGAGCCATAACCAAGTTCCATTATTGAAAAATTACTAAAATGAGTTGCTACCATGATACCCGCTGCGCGGGTTGCCTGCAGAGTCAAACTCTCCTCTCTTTAACACAACAACGCTGCCAACTAAGCGACCAAGCCGCTACAATAATGGGCTTAGCAACCTGGGCGAGACTCTCATGGCTGTATTTACCCCGCTTAGCGACGCACAGGTCGCCGCGTTTTTAGAAAAATTTGATGTTGGCAGTTTCGTTTCCCTACAGGGCGTCGCGAACGGCACCGAGAATTCAACATTTTTTGTGACCACCGACCGCCGTGAACTTGTTCTGACCCTTTTTGAGCAGGGCGAGCACGAGGAACTGCCGTTCTTTGTTGAGCTGTTGGACTATCTAGACGAGCACCGCTTACCTGTACCCGGCACCATTCACGACCGTGAAGGTATCGCGCTGCATAGCCTGGAGAGCAAACCGGCGCTACTCTACCCGCGCCTGCCTGGGCGGCACCCCGAAGCACCCAATTTAGCTCAATGCCGTACTTTGGGGGATACCCTGGGCCGCCTGCACGTGGTGTCGAAACGCTTCCCCGGCCATCGCCCGAACCCACGGGATCTGAACTGGCTACAGGTGATGCACCATAAGGTGTTGAGCTACCTGAGCCCCGCAGATCAAACGCTGATGAAGGATGAAGTCGACGATTTCGAAAGTGCCTTTACGCAGCACGATGCGCTTCCCCAAGGCGCCCTGCACGGTGATCTGTTTCGCGACAACACCCTGTTTGAGGGTGACCAGCTTGGCGGTATTATCGACTTTTACAATGGCTGCACCGGCGATCTGCTGTTTGATTTGGCCATTGTGATCAACGACTGGGCCTCTAACGACGATGGCACGCTCAATCCTGAGCGTTACAACACGCTGTTGAGTGCCTACCAAGCGCGCCGCCCATTAACCGCGACTGAGCGGGAACTGTGGCCCACCATGCTGCGCATGACGGCGCTACGCTATTGGCTGTCGCGTTTGCTGGTGGTCTATGTTGATCCACCCGCCCACGATTTGACCCCCCACGACCCTGACCGTTTTCGGACCATTTTAACCGCGCGCATTGCCCACGGGGCACTGCCGCTGCCTGAGGTTTCTGCATGAGTGTGATGGCGACGACTAGTCCTGCCCAGCGCGCACGGCGCACCTGGAATATCGACCAATGGGGCAGCGGCTACTTCGATGTCGACGATCACGGCCAAGCGCTGGTACGCCCACTGGGCAGCGATGCAGAAGGCCCGGCGCTACCGCTAAGCGGCCTGGTTCGCCAGTTGCAAAGTGCCGGGCTGCGCCTGCCGGTACTGGTGCGCTTTAGCGATATTCTGCATGACCGCGTCGAGCAGCTATGTGGTGCCTTTGATGCCGCAATGAGCGACTGCGATTACCAAGGTGGCTACACCGCGGTTTACCCGATTAAGGTCAATCAGCAGCGCCGTGTCGTCGAGGAGATTCTGGCCACTGCCGAGCGCGGTAATGGCCGGGTGGGGCTGGAAGCGGGCAGCAAACCCGAACTACTGGCAGTGCTGGCGCTTTCCGACGGCGGCTCCTCGCTCATTGTATGTAACGGCTATAAAGACCGCGAATACGTGCGTCTGGCGTTGCTAGGGGAGAAGCTGGGCCACAAGGTCTACTTGGTGGTCGAAAAACTCTCCGAGCTGCAGTTGATCCTAGAAGAAGCTCGCGAGCTGGAGGTCACGCCCCGCATAGGCCTGCGCGCCCGCCTGGCCTCGGTGGGTAAAGGTAAGTGGCAGAATACCGGCGGCGAAAAATCCAAGTTTGGTCTCACCGCCAGCCAGATACTTGAAGTCGTCGATACGCTGCGTCGCGAGGATGCGCTGGAAAGCCTGCAGCTGGTGCACTTCCACTTGGGCTCCCAGATCGCCAATATTCGCGATATTCAGCGCGGCCTGCGCGAATGCGCACGCTTCTACCAGAACCTGATGGAGCTGGGTGCGCCGATCGATACCGCGGACGTCGGCGGCGGCCTGGGCATCGACTACGAAGGCACACGCTCGCGCAGCTTCTGCTCCGCTAATTATTCGATGCGCGAATACGCGCGAAACGTGGTGAGCGCCTTTGCTCAGCTATGCCAAGAGGCGGGCCTCCGGCAGCCTCATCTAATCAGTGAATCGGGCCGTGCGCTGACCGCCCACCACGCAGTACTGGTTACCAACGTAATTGGTGAAGAACGCATTGACGACACCCCGCCGGAACGGCATGCGCTAGGCGGAAGCCAAGAAGATATTCAAGTTGAGCTGCTGTGGCGCGTGTATGAGCAACTCGCCACAGCCCAGGAGCCGCGCATGCTGGTAGAGGCATGGCACGATCTTCTTCAAGCGGTGAGTGAACTGCAGGATCGTTTTGTGATGGGTCTAAGCGACATTACCACCCGCGCTGAAGGTGAGCGGGTGTATATGGCTGCCTGCGCGCGGCTGCGCACCCAGCTTGATACCCGCAATCGTGCCCATCGGGAAATTATGGATGAGCTGGCGGAGAAGCTTGCCGATAAACTGTTCGTCAACTTCTCGCTGTTCCAGTCAGTGCCTGACGTTTGGGGTATCGAGCAGATATTCCCGGTGCTGCCGTTGAGCGGGCTCGATCAGGCCCCCATCCGACGGGCGGTGATTCAGGATATCACCTGCGATTCCGACGGCCGCATCGACAGCTACGTCGACGGCCAAGGGGTAGAGAGCACCCTGCCACTGCCCGAATGGCCATCAGACGACGAGCGCTGGTTAGGCTTCTTCCTAGTGGGCGCCTATCAGGAGATACTCGGCGATCTACACAATCTGTTCGGCGATACCGATTCTGTTGATGCGGCACTCAATGCAGATGGAGAATGGTCGCTTTCAAACCCGCTGGCAGGGGACTCGGTGGCCCAAGTACTTGCTTACGTCAATTTCAACGCCAATGTGCTCAAGCAGAAACTCACTGATCAGTTGGCGGCAAGCGGCTTGACGGCTGAAGAGCAGGCACGCTTTGCGGCTAGCTTAAGCGAAGGACTAGAGGGCTATACCTATCTTGAATGAGCTATCTCGAACAGCCTCTAACAGCTTGGCTTAAATGGCCTGCCTAGAGAGGTTGGCTTAAACAGTTCAAAAAGAAACGCCACCTGCGGTTTGAACTGACCCCCAATAGTTGGACGGTTGGTTCTCTCAACTAGCTGACATGGCCTGAGTCCTGTATTGCACGGGACTCAGGCCTTTTAGTTTCTGCTTGATCCTCTGATGATTATAGTAATGGATGT
>NZ_JAUAMC010000014.1 GCF_031010195.1 Halomonas sp. SpR8
GCCTCCTGAAGGGCCCAGCGAGACCAGCTGGTTGATAGGCACGGTGTGGAAGCGCTGCAAGGTGTTGAGCTAACGTGTACTAATGGCCCGTGAGGCTTGACCCTATAACACCCAAGGGGTCTGGTCGCAGTGGTAACGTAAAAACCGGATACGCAGCGTGTGGCTTGGCTCAACGAGCCGGCGGCACGATGAGACGATCACAATTTAGCAAGCAACGATAGAAAGCTAGTCAGCATGATATACATCGCCAGTTACGCCTGACGACCATAGCGAGCGTGAACCACCTGATCCCTTGCCGAACTCAGCAGTGAAACCGCTTAGCGCCGATGGTAGTGTGGGGTCTCCCCATGCGAGAGTAGGTCATCGTCAGGCACTTATTATGAAAAATCCCCCAGGGCTGATGCCTTGGGGGATTTTTTTTGCGTAATGAGGCTGGTAAATCGTAAGTGGTGAATCGTGAGTAGAAAAGCCACACTCTGACCACTCCAACCGCTCACTTGGCTTATAAGCTCTTCCTAACAAAAGTGCAGCAGTATTTCTTGGCGTCAGATAGAGAATCTTAGTGTGTAGTATATTCAGTGCCTTCACACTGAGTCAGCATTCGGGTAATCGCCGCATCCGCCCCTTGGAGGCTAAAGGTCATATACCATGGCTCTCGCTCTTCCTGGTCAAAGCCGAGAAATAGCTGCTCACCCTGGCGCATATCCGCTATCAGTGCTTCCAAGTCGCTAAGGTAAAAATGGGTATAAAACCCATCGTCGCCGCGCTCGGTAATAAATTCTGCCATGGTGTCGATCACCGGCTGTTCATCGATGCGCAGTCGGGTGGGCACTAGGTTAACCGTACGGCTTTCACCCTGCTGTTGCTCAAGCGTGACGCGCATTTCCAGCCAGGGCAAATCGCAGACTCCGGGACTTGTGTTCAGGCTAAGTGTGGCGTCTGAATAGCTGTGAGTCTCTACCGCACGATAATGCTGTTCGCCGCCCAGCGAGAGCGTCATTGATTGCCAATGATCGTGGGAAGCCACGTCCTCAGTGTTAAACGTGGCTGCATTCGTGGCGGGTGTTACGGCCATCGAGGAGACGACCATTGTCATAGTGGCTAGGGGGAGTAAATGAAAACGCAGGGCATGAAGCGCGGTTATGATCAGGGGCATCTAACTAAAACCAATCGACTATTAATAAAAACCAGTCTATAGCGTCTTGCAGAAAGGCAAAAGAGTAACGCGCTGATTTTCCTATATATGGTAGAAAAATGTAAAAAAAGTGCCTCATATGGTGGGAAGTCAAGTCTATACTTCACTCCGATGCTACGTATAATCGCTACGATTTAAGCGCTATTATTCACCCCGTTGTGAAGGAGTTTTGCGACATGAGCACCGCTGCCAAGGCTATGAAGACCTCTAATGATGTTCCTATGCAGGCGCCCTCGCGGGAGATTTGGGATGCCAAATACCGTCTTAAGGATCGTCATAGCCAACCCGTGGATCAGGACGTCGGAGCTTCGTTTGAACGTGTCGCACGCGCTCTCGCAGCGGTAGAGGGTGACAAAGCCGAAGAGTGGCTGTCGAAATTTCGCTGGGCGCTGGAAAACGGCGCTATTCCTGCCGGACGCATCCTCTCCAATGCGGGGGCTGAGGCCTATAAACCGGCGGTGAGTCTGATTAACTGCACCGTCTCGCGCACCATTCGCGACTCCATGCGCGATATTCTCGACTCGGTGGTCGATGCGGGCATGACGCTGAAATCAGGGGCCGGTATCGGTTACGACTTCTCGACGCTACGCCACAAAGGTGCATTCGTATTCGGCGCGGGCGCGGGCACTAACGGCCCGCTGGCGTTTATGGATATCTACGACAAGATGTGCTTTACCGTGGCCTCTGCTGGCGGCCGTCGTGGCGCTCAGATGGGTACCTTCGATGTAGGGCACCCGGACGTACGTGAGTTTATTCAGGCCAAGCGCGAAGCAGGGCGGCTGCGCCAGTTTAACCTTAGTTTGCTGATCACCGACGAGTTTATGGAGGCGGTCAAAAACAATACCGATTGGCCGCTGGCGTTTCCGCTGCATCCCGGTGAGAAAGAGGACGTTAACCCGGAAGACCTGCTTTACCGCGACTGGCCGGTCGTCGAAGAGGGCTACACGGTAGATGCCGAGGGTCGTGTCGCCTGTCGCATTGTTGAAGTCATTAAAGCGCGGGAACTGTGGGACACCATTATGTCCTCTACCTACGACTATGCCGAGCCGGGCTTTATCCTGATCGACCAAGTTAACCGCATGAACAATAACTGGTTCTGCGAAGATATCCGCGCCACCAACCCCTGTGGCGAGCAGCCGCTGCCCCCGGAAGGCGCTTGTCTGTTAGGCTCCGTAAATCTGACCAAGTTTGTCATCGACCCCTTCGGCGCCGAGCCGCGTTTTGACTGGGAGCGTTATCGCAAAGTGGTCGCTATTTTCACCCGTATGCTCGACAACGTGGTGGAAATTGCTGGCTTACCGCTGCCCCAGCAGCAGCGTGAAATTGAAGCCAAGCGCCGCCACGGCATGGGCTTTCTGGGTTTAGGGTCGACGCTCACTATGCTCAAAATTCCTTACGGCTCCAAGCAGTCGCTGGTGTTCACTGAAGAGGTGAGCCGCCATTTGGCGATCGAGGGCTGGAAGCAGGCGCTGGAACTCTCTCAAGAGAAGGGGATGGCACCGGTGCTGGAGCAGGAGCACACCATAACCCCCAAAATGCTCCGTGAGCGCCCACAGTTGGCCAAAGATGGCTACGAGGTGGGTGATCAGGTGCCCGGGCGTATTCTGCACGCTCGCTATAGCCAGTATATGGCTCAGGTCGCTGAGCTTGAGCCGGAGCTAGTGGCACAATTGGCTGAGCACGGCGCGCGCTTTACCCACCATAGTTCTATTGCACCGACTGGCACCATCAGCCTGTCGATGGGTAACAACGCCTCCAACGGCATTGAGCCATCGTTCTCGCACCGCTACTTCCGCAATATTATCCAGTCGGGTAAAAAGACCAAAGAGCAGGTTGAAGTCGTTTCCTTTGAGCTGGCGGCCTATCGTCACTTTATCGCCGCTGATGCAGTGGAAAGCGACCTGCCCGACTATTTTGTCACCGCCGATGCGATTTCGCCTGAACAGCACGTCGCTGTTCAGGCCGCCGCCCAGCACTGGGTGGATTCGGCGATCTCGAAAACGGTTAACGTGCCTACCGAATTTCCTTTTGAACAGTTCCAGGATCTCTATTTGCAGGCTTATGAAAGCCGTTTAAAAGGCTGCACGACTTTCCGCTTTAATCCAGAAGCCTTCCAGGGGGTGCTGGTGCGTGAAGATGACCTTAAAAACACTACCTACGTGTTTGAGCTGGAAAATGGCGAAACCCTTGAGCTCAATGGGAACGAAACGGTGATTTACGACGGTGAAGAGCATAATGCGGCCAATCTGTTTGATGGCTTAAAAGAGGGTACCTACGGCAAATGGTAATACGCTGCACCTGACAACAATCGCCCGATTACCTTTGCATTGCCTTTGCTGAGTGGAGAACACCATGGCTGTTGAAATTACCTCAAAAATTGTTGGTTACCGTATCAAGCAGCAGGAGCAGGCCGCGCCCGCTCCTGAGCTACAGGATGAAGATCCGCTGACAGTGCGTATTCCTTCCCGACCGGAAGGTACCTTAGAAGCGGTGTCCGAAAAGATCTCTTATGTAGGCGCTGAAGGCCGCAAGAAGGTTTATCTATTGGTGTCGTTTATGCCGGTGGAGGGTGTAATTGGCAGTAAACGCGTGGTGATTGAGCGTCCGGTGGAGTTCTTTTTTCCATCCGGGCAGCTCTCCAGTGAGCATCAGTGGATCACCGCGACCATGCGCAGTCTTTCGCTGGCGGCCCGCGGTGGTTATGTCACCCAGGCGGTGGCGGATCTGCGTAAAGTGGCCTGGGATAAAGGCTTGGTGCGCTGTGGCATGAACCGCTGGAATAAGCCGATGTTTCACGATTCGGAAGTGGCGGCGATTGCCTGGTCGATCCAGCAGATTCTTTATCGCCGTGGCTTCCTGGATCGGGATGGCAACCAAGTGCCGGTTGAGCAGTTGGTCGAGCGCTATGCCCACCGCATGACCCATGGCCATGCTTGGCAGCCGGATGAAGAGGCAGCCGATGTTCACGTTGAGGCAGGGGTAGTAGAGCCCATTGGCGGGGAGCCGTCAGCGCCAAAAAAGCCTGAAGGCAGTGGGCCTGCCACGGTGGGTAACTGCCCTGAGTGCCGTGGTGAGCTAATCATGATGGATGGTTGCCCCACCTGCTACGCTGGCTGTGGCTGGTCCAAGTGCGGTTAAACTAAAATCTCTGACTAATGCAAACCGCGTGCTCAGTAGCACGCGGTTTTTTTTATGCAGGCTCGTTTAACGTATGGTTAGTCGCCGAGCAGTGGCCGAACGCTGTCGGTGAGATAGCAATCATTAAAATCACCTTCGCAACTGAGCGCATTTAAGTCAGGAATTGTTAAGTGGTGACGATCGCGGAATACCAAACCGTCTTCGCTCAGTGCTGTAAAGGTGCGGCTAACATGTACCGGACTCAGCCCCAGCACATCGGCCAACTGCTCTTGGGAGAGTGGCAGGCGGAATTGATTGGTAAGATACGGATTGGTTTGCCGCAATCTTAGATACATCTCGTAAAGAAAATGCGCCATTTTCTGCCGGGCACTACGCCTAGCTAAGTTGACCAGACGCTCGGTCATTAGCGCCTGCTGGCGGCTACTAATCGCAAACATCACTGAAGTAAGCGGCAGCGACTCACGAAATATGTCTAGCAAGCGCTTATGGGGGAAGTGGCAAACGACGCCGTCGCCAATCATGCGCACGCCCTCAAGGCGTTGCGAAAAAGCAAATTCGCGTAGACCAACAATATCGCCAGGCAAAAACACTTCCAGAATTTGCCGATCACCGTTTTCTTGGTGTCGATAGGAGTAAGCCCAGCCGCTTTTAAGTGTGCAAAACTCATTGGCTGGGTCGCCCATCTCCCAAAGTAGTGAGCCCGATTTAACATCAGAGGGGCTATCTTCAAGTGAGATAAGTAGCTTCTTCTCCTCGTCGGTGAGCGAGCAGTAGTGACTAAAGTGCTTAATAATACAGCTGTTTTCTGGATCCACAACTTTTCCCTCTAGCAGAGGTTTACATAGTACTTCGAATTTTTATCTGTCTACTACTATAAGCAGTATGGTCGCGTTCTATGCTGTCGAATGGGCATAGCGGAGCGCAGGTTTAGAAGCGCCCCCTCATAGCCCCACATATCAGCGCTTCGTTGCGCGTTTACCGCGTGCCAGCAGTGGCGCTAAGAAACGACCGGTATGCGATTCGTCCTTCTTGGTGATCTGCTCCGGCGTACCTTCAGCAATGATTTGCCCACCGCCGGAACCCCCTTCAGGGCCGAGATCGACAATCCAATCCGCTGTTTTAATCACATCCAAGTTGTGCTCAATCACCACGATAGTATTGCCATGATCGCGCAGACGATGGAGTACCGTTAGCAGTTGGCGAATATCTTCAAAGTGTAGCCCGGTAGTGGGCTCATCAAGAATATACAGCGTTTTGCCGGTATCTCGCTTGGCCAATTCACGGGCCAATTTAACCCGCTGTGCTTCACCACCTGACAGGGTGGTGGCGCTTTGTCCCAGACGAATATAGGAGAGCCCTACATCAAGCAGGGTTTGCAAACGGCGAGCAATGGCGGGTACCGGGCTGAAGAATTCCAGCGCGTCCTCTACCGTCATGGCCAGCACTTCGTGAATGGTTTTTCCTTTGTAATGAATATCCAGCGTTTCACGATTGTAGCGCTTGCCTTTACACACGTCGCAGGGCACGTAAATATCGGGTAGAAAGTGCATCTCTACCTTGATCATGCCTTCGCCCTGGCAGGCTTCACAGCGCCCGCCCTTAACGTTAAAGCTAAAGCGGCCGGGTTTATAGCCTCGGGAGCGTGCTTCCTGGGTGCCTGCAAACAGCTCGCGAATCGGTGTGAAGATGCCGGTATAGGTCGCCGGGTTAGAGCGCGGTGTGCGTCCAATCGGGCTTTGATCAATATCGATCACTTTATCGAGCTGATCGAGCCCTTCAATCTTCTCATAAGGCGCGGCGGTTAGCGTGGTGGCGCGGTTCAGTTCGCGCGCAGCAATCGGCATTAACGTGCCATTGATCAACGTCGATTTGCCCGAACCCGAAACCCCCGTAATGGCGATAAACAGCCCCAGCGGCAGACTAAGCGTTACGTTTTGCAGGTTATTGCCGGTAGCGCCGCGTACCACCAACTGCTTTTCTGGGTTGCCGGGAATGCGGTAGGGCGGCACGGCGATTTCCCGAGTGCCGGATAGGTATTGACCGGTCAGCGAGTTGGGGTTGTCCATCACGTCTTGCGGCGTGCCTTGGGCAACAATCTCCCCACCGTGTACGCCGGCACCGGGGCCGATATCCAGCACGTGATCGGCGGCGCGAATAGCGTCTTCGTCGTGCTCGACCACAATCACGGTATTGCCCAAATCGCGCAGCCGCTCAAGGGTTTTCAGCAGCCGGTCATTGTCACGCTGGTGCAGACCAATCGAGGGCTCGTCAAGTATATACATCACCCCAACCAGGCCCGCGCCAATCTGGCTGGCCAAGCGAATACGTTGGGCTTCGCCGCCGGAGAGCGTGTCGGCACTACGCTCCAGGTTGAGATAATCGAGCCCTACATTGACCAGGAACTCTAGCCGGGCGTGAATTTCATGGACAATTTTATCGGCAATTTCGCCTTTGCGGCCAGGTAACTTGAGGTCCGCAAAGTAGCGCCAGGCTTCGCCAATCGGAAAGCGTACGATCTCGGCGATATTGTGGTCGTCGACGTAGACATGGCGTGACTCTTTACGCAACCGCGAGCCGCTACAGGTCGCACAGGGCTGCACCGCGATATATTTGGCCAGGTCATCGCGCACCATATTGGATTCAGTTTCGCGGTAGCGGCGCTGCATATTGGGCAGTACGCCCTCAAAGGCGTGCTCGCGGGTCACTTTACGACCACGGTCGCCGACGTAAACAAACGGGATCTGCTCGTCGCCGCTGCCGTTGAGGATGACCTCTCGCTCATGACGGGCAAGCTCTTGCCAAGGCGTTTCCAGCTCAAAGCGGTAGTGCTGAGCCAGCGCTTGAAGCTGGGTAAAGTAATAAATATTGCGTCGATCCCAGCCTTTAATCACACCTTCAGCGAGCGAGAGTTCCGGGTGGCTGATCAGCTTGTCAGGGTCGAAATACTGTTGCACGCCCAGCCCGTCGCAGGTGGGGCAGGCGCCCGCCGGGTTGTTGAACGAGAACATGCGCGGCTCAAGCTCAGCCAAGGAGTAGCCGCACACCGGGCAGGCAAAGCGTGACGAAAAGGCAATATCTTCGCGCTCACCATCCATAAAGTGAATCATGGCGGTGCCGTCGGCGAGGTTCAGTGCCGTTTCAAAAGATTCCGCCAGCCGCTGGGCAAGGTCGTCGCGCACTTTAAAGCGGTCAACGACGACGCTGATGTCGTGCTTTTTGCGCTTATCCAGCGGCGCGATATCGTCGAGTTCCAGTACTTGACCGTCGATCAGCGCGCGAACGAAACCCTGGGCGCGTAGCTCTGCCAACAGCTGCAGATGCTCGCCTTTGCGCCCTTTAACCACCGGCGCCAGCAGCATCAGCTTAGTGCCTTCGGCGAGATTCATGACCTGATCGACCATCTGTGAAATGGTCTGGGCTTCTAAGTCTTCCCCGTGCTCTGGACAGCGGGGCGTGCCCGCGCGGGCAAACAGCAGGCGCAGGTAGTCGTAAATTTCGGTAATGGTGCCCACGGTCGAGCGCGGGTTGTGGGACGTTGACTTCTGCTCAATGGAGATCGCAGGCGAAAGCCCTTCGATGTGGTCCACATCGGGCTTTTCCATCATCGACAGGAACTGGCGCGCATAGGTGGAGAGTGACTCCACATAGCGGCGCTGCCCCTCTGCATACAAGGTATCAAACGCTAACGATGATTTACCTGAGCCGGAGAGGCCGGTAATCACAATCAGCTTGTTACGGGGCAGCTCCACATCGATCTGCTTGAGGTTGTGGGTGCGGGCACCCCTGACCAGAATGCTGTCCATCAACACCTCGAATCGCGCGGCAAAAGCGCGATTATACGTTTGTCAGACCCCTCACGGCAAAACGGCTTTCATAACCTGCGGCAACTCGTGACGTTTCCAGGGCTGGTTCAAACCGCTAGAATAGAGGATTGTCGTTAGTTGTTACCATTATTGACTCCACGTTCATCCACCACCTACTGACGCTTCGTCACACACAAGGGCATTATGCGCAAGGTTTCTGCACTATTGCTGGCCTCTGAACGTCGTGCGAT
This sequence comes from Halomonas sp. SpR8, assembly GCF_031010195.1. GTDB lineage: Bacteria > Pseudomonadota > Gammaproteobacteria > Pseudomonadales > Halomonadaceae > Vreelandella. The sequence goes on from NZ_JAUAMC010000014.1 coordinate 8,388, forward strand.
CAGCGGTTTGGCCGGGCTTTATGCATCTCGCATGCTGGGCCTTTTTATGGTGTTGCCGGTGCTGGCACTGTATGCCGACACGCTTGAAGGTTCGACCCCGCTGTTGGTGGGCATTGCATTAGGCGTTTATGGCTTAACCCAGGCGACGCTGCAAATTCCGTTCGGCTTACTCTCTGACCGCATTGGCCGCAAGCGGGTAATTGCCATGGGTTTGGTGATTTTTGCACTTGGCAGCGTGGTTGCCGCGCTTTCCGATACGATTGGCGGTGTGATTGTCGGCCGTGCGCTTCAAGGCGGGGGCGCCGTGGCTGCGGCAATTATGGCACTGCTGGCGGATCAAACCCGTGAGGAGATTCGCACCGCCGCCATGGCGACCATTGGCCTCTCGATTGGCGTGTCGTTTGCCATTGCGATGGTGCTCGGCCCTTGGCTTGCTGCCTGGGCGGGACTGGCGGGTGTGTTCTGGTTTACCGCGCTGCTGACGCTGGTCAGTTTGCTGGTACTGTGGCGCTGGGTACCTGCCGCGCCGCGCAGGCGGCGTCACCGGGATGTGGGAATGGACCGCCAGCAGTTTAAAAGTGTGGTAACCCGCCCCGATTTATTGCGGTTGGATTTATCAATTTTTGCCCTGCACTTGGTACTGATGGCGATATTTGTCGCGGTGCCTTTTCGGCTATTGAACGCTGGCGTGGCGATTGAGTATCACGGACTGGCGTATCTTGGCATTATGGCGCTATCGTTTGTGGCCATGGTGCCGCTAATTATTGTGGGAGAGAAGCAACAGCGCATGCGCTTGATGTGCCTAATGGCGATTGGCGCTATTGTGATTAGCCTGGCGGGGCTGGGGCTGCCATTATCGCCGGGCTACTGGCTGTTTATATGGCTGTTTATATTCTTTACTGGCTTTAATTTGCTGGAAGCCACGCTTCCTTCCATGCTCAGTAAGCTGGCGCCAGCGGGCGCGAAAGGCACTGCGATGGGGGTGTACTCTACCAGTCAATTTTTAGGCGCTTTTTTAGGAGGTACGCTAGGCGGTTTATTGGCTCATTATGGAGGCCTTAACGCAGTCTTTATCGGCTGTGCTGTGTTGGCACTATGCTGGTGGATCGCGATGTGGCGGATGCCCGCGCCACCGCCGCTATCCAGCGAAGTGGTCGCGTTGCATGAGACCCAGGTAGATGCGCTCGACCTGCTTATGGAACATTTAGCCGATGTGGTCGGCGTTGAGGACGTCATGGTGGTGCCGGAAGAGCGTTTGGTCTATCTAAAGGTAAACCGTCAGCAGCTTGATCAGGCGGCATTGACCAGACTCATGACGCCACCCAAATCTTAATCTAGCTGGGTTGTAACACTGACTACAGCTGGCAATTAACCCTACATAACAGCATTTATAGGAGCGCCTTATGGCTCGCGGCATTAACAAGGTCATTTTGATTGGTAACCTCGGGCAGGACCCAGAGGTGCGTTTCACGCCCAGCGGCACGGCTGTAGCGAACTTAAACTTGGCCACCACCGATACCTGGATGGATCGCCAAAGCGGCCAACGCCAAGAGCGTACCGAATGGCACCGCGTGGTGATGTTCAACAAAACCGCCGAAATCGCTCAGCAGTATCTGAAAAAAGGCTCCAAAGTTTATATTGAAGGGCGCCTACAGACCCGTAAGTGGCAGGATCAAAACGGCCAGGATCGCTACTCAACCGAAATTGTTGCCAACGATATGCAGATGCTTGACGGTCGCAGCGGTGATTTCCAGGGCGGCGGCGCCCCGCAAAACCACTATGACCAAAACGCTGCTGTGCAGAACAGCTCGCCTCAGAACAATCCTGCCCAAAATAACCCCGCCCAGAATAACCAGGGCGGCGGTTACCCCCAACAGGGCGGTGCGCCGCAAGGCGGTAATAACTACCCGGGGGGGCAGAGCCCGCAGCAGCCGCCACGGCCAGCGCCGCAGCAGGGTAATCAAGCACCCCAGCCCAACCAGCAGAACAGCAGTTACGGTGCGCCTGACCCGGGCAACTTCGACGACTTCGACGATGAGATTCCGTTCTGAGTATGCCAGTAGCCATGCAGCACAGGCTTGGATCTGACAAGGAGAGGCGGTCTTGAAGCTGCTGATATTGGATGCGGGGCACTGCTTAAGTTTGGCACTGGCCCGGGAGGTAAGCCGTCGCGCCGATACGGAATTGATCATTGAGCAAGGCACGATTATTACCGCTTCGCGCCTTGAGGCCATAGCGCCTGATGCGGTAATTGTTCCACCGCTGGCGCATCCCTTGAATATGGCACCAGCAGCGGTAACGGCGCATGCCGATGCGGTGGAAACCTGCTTGGACGCTTGCCTTGCCCTAAACGTGGCATTGGTATGGTGTGTCTCAGACCAGCTCTACGAAGACGGTTTGGATGTGCTCATTGATGAGCATGTGGTGCCTGCGCCGCGCGATGAAAGCTTACGCCGTTTGGTGCAGACCGGTAATCGAATTCGCGCAGAATTTCAGCGCCATTTGATCGTGCGCTTGGGCCCGCTGTTTGCCTTGGAAGGTAGTCACGCGTGGCTCAATGAGATTATTGATAACTTAGTGCTCGGGCAGGCGGTAAGCGCCGCAGAAGATGTGATTTTTTGCCCGACCTCTGCCGACGCTGTCGCCATGGCGCTGATAGGGATGCTTCAACAGCAAGCCAGTGGTGCAAACGCCTGGGGCGCCTATCATCTGGCAGGCACCGAGCCGGTTAGCGCCTTTACGTTTACCTCTATGGTGCGTACCCAGCTATTGACGCATCTTGAAGGGCGTGGCGAAAAGATTGCCCTCGGCGAGGTGAAGCCACTCAAGCACCATCATGACGCTAAGCTGCGCCGCGTCTTAAACTGCCGTCGCGTGTTGGATGTGTTTGGTGTGCATCAAAAGCCGTGGCGCTTAGAGGCCGGGCGTATGATCGATGCATGGTGCTTTACCCGTGAGCATAATCGTGTCAGTAATACAGGAGCGTCGGCTTGATAAATGTGGTTCGTAGTCTGGTATTTTATGCTGGCTATTTTCTTGCCATGCTGATGATTGGCATTCTATTTTTACCCATTGCACCGTTTCTTCCGCTGTCAGGCCGCTACCGCTTATTGAACTTGTATAACTACTTTTTAATGGTGTGGTTTCGAATTGCCTGCGGCGTACGCTATGACATTCAGGGTCGCGAAAACCTGCCTAGTGGCCCCTGCGTTATTCAAGCTAACCATCAGTGCGAATGGGAAACCGTGTTTCTGCAGGTATTAAAGCCCCCGGTGTGTACCGTGCTCAAACGCGAGTTATTGCGGCTACCCATTTTTGGTTGGGGTTTACGGTTGCTACGCCCGATTAGTTTAGATCGCTCTAAACCGGCTCGGGCGATGAGGCAAGTGCTTGCTCAAGGCGTCGAGCGATTAGGAACGGGGCTTTCGGTACTGATTTTTCCTGAAGGAACGCGGGTAGATCCCGGCATTCGCAAGCGCTATAACAAAAGCGGCAGCGTGGTGGCGTGCCGTGCTGGGGTACCGGTATTGCCGGTGGCGCATAACGCAGGCGAGCGCTGGCCAGGGCGCCATTGGGTTAAGCGGCCGGGCGTGCTGCGTGTTCGCATTGGTAAGCCGATTGAGACGGCGGGGCGCATGCCCGATGAAGTGCTTGCAGAAGTCGAAGTGTGGATTGAAGCGCAGCTGCAGGAAATTTCTGAGGTGCCACGGCCAACATCTCGCTAACAACTCAGCTTATAAAGCTCGGCTCATATCTTTGGCGTACTTGCCTTGAACCAAAACGGCGCCCGATGGGCGCCGTTTTGGTAGTTAACATGTGTCGTTAACCGACGAGCGTTAGTCGTTAAACCGCTGGAAGACCAAACACGCATTGGTGCCGCCAAAGCCGAAGCTATTAGACAAGGCGCGCTCTATCGTCACGCCATCGCGGCGTTCAGTGACAATATCAAAGCCATCAGCCTGTTCGTCTAAATCGGTGATATTGGCCGACGCCGCTACAAAGTTGTGCTTCATCATCAGCAGTGAATAGATGGCTTCCTGCACACCTGTAGCGCCTAACGAATGACCAGTCAGAGATTTAGTTGAGCTCATTGCGGGCGTGGTATTACCGAATACGGCGCGGATGGCTTTAAGCTCGGCAACATCGCCTACTGGCGTAGAAGTACCGTGAGTATTGATGTAGTCAATCTTACCCTCTACTGTCGCCATTGCTTGGTGCATGCAGCGTATGGCACCTTCACCCGAAGGGGCGACCATGTCATGGCCATCAGAGGTCGCGCCGTAACCTACCAGCTCGCCGTAGATTTTGGCACCGCGCGCTTTGGCGTGCTCCAGCTCTTCCAATACCAGCATGCCGCCGCCGCCGGCGATAACGAAGCCGTCGCGGGCTTTGTCGTAAGGGCGTGAGGCTTGCTCAGGCGTATCGTTGTAGTGGGTAGACAAGGCGCCCATGGCATCGAATAGGCACGAGAGTGTCCAGTGCTCCTCTTCGCCGCCACCGGCAAACACCACATCTTGTTTATTTAGCTGAATCTGCTCCATGGCACTGCCGATACAGTGTGCGGAGGTAGCACAGGCAGAGGAGATGGAGTAGTTCACGCCCTTAATTTTAAACGGCGTTGCCAAGCACGCAGATACGGTGCTGCCCATTGTCCGGGTGACGCGATAAGGGCCAACCCGGCGCAGGCCTTTGTCACGTAAAACGTCAGCTGCTTCCACTTGGTTAGCGCTTGAAGCACCGCCGGAACCGGCAATAAGCCCGGTACGCTCGTTGGAGACCTGCTCCTCTGAGAGCCCTGCATCTTCGATGGCTTGCGCCATCGAAACATACGCGTAGGCAGCTGCGTCGCCCATAAAGCGGCGTAGTTTACGGTCAATGAGAGCGTCAAGGTCAATATCAACGCTGCCCGCAACATGGCTTCGGAAGCCATGCTCGGCATACTCTTCCTTAAAACGAATGCCGCTACGCCCTGTCTTGAGCGCATCTAGGACCTGGCGCTGGTCGTTGCCTAGGCATGACACAATGCCAAGACCAGTGACTACCACTCGTCGCATGGGAGCCTCCTGTTTAGAAATTCGCAGTGGAGGTGAATAGGCCAACGCGCAGATCATTAGCCTGGTAAATGTCGCGTCCGTCAACGGTTACGGTGCCGTCGGCGATACCCAAAATAAGACGGCGGGTAATAATACGCTTGATATTAATGCTATAGGTCACTTTTTGAGCGTCAGGCAGGATCTGTCCACTGAATTTAACCTCGCCGCAACCTAACGCCCGGCCTCTGCCGGGGTGGCCTAACCAGCCTAGATAAAAACCGACCAGTTGCCACATGGCATCAAGGCCTAAGCAGCCGGGCATGACAGGATCGCCGGGGAAGTGGCAATCAAAAAACCACAAGTCGGGGCTAATATCCAGCTCGGCGATCAGTTCGCCTTTGCCATGTTCGCCGCCTTCTTCATGAATGTGCTTGATACGATCAAGCATCAGCATGTTAGGAGCCGGGAGCTGGGCATTGCCGGGGCCGAAGAGCTCGCCGCGCGAGCAGGCCAGCAGTTCTTCGCGATCAAAGGAGTGTTGCTTGGTCACTGAATCGTTCCGAATATCAAATTGGTTGTTAGGCTAGTCTACTTCCCGAAACCCCTGAATGCACGTAAGAGGCTATTTATTGGCGTATCTACAGAACTTGGTGCAGTAGCCAGTAGCATAATAGACAGCATGCCTGAAGCGTTGCGCGCTTCAATTTTCGCACATTATCTTGGAAGTGGATGGGGTTTATACCTTTAGACGGACTCGTGAGTATTATCGAGCTTAAGTACTTATTGAACTCTATAGCTTATTGAACTCTATAAAAGTGGCTGATACCCCCACAAAGTGCCGCCCAAATTAGCGCATGAGTGGAGAGTAGCCAGGGCGCAAGGCTAACCCCGGCCAGTAGCGCGCCACCATAATAAGAGAGGGGGCCACTGACGGCGCCACACAGCGCAGCAAGCAGCGGATAACGCCACAGCCAGGCGAGTGAATGAAAGGCCAAAGTGGCAAACAGCGGCCAAAGCATCCACAGCCACAGCGGCAACAGCCCCAGTACCAGCGTTTGATTGTTAAAATCGAAGCCTCCCAGCAGTTGCAAACCGCCATCAATCACCAGTCCTAGCAGGGAAAATCCGGTGATAAATCGCCACTCACCGGGCTTCGCGCAGCGCCATAGGTGCCAAGCTAGCAAGCTGCTACCCGCCACCGCAGCAACCCATGACCCACCAACTACGCAGAGCAACCAGCCTGCTTCGAAACGCAACGCATTAAACAGCAGTGCCTGCCAACGGCGCGTTGCCATTTAAAGTGCGCCTGTCAGCGGGATGGGTTTCGCCGCCGGCTTTGCTAGCAACAGGTGACAGGTACCGATAGAACGTTCGATAAAGCCGCCCTCGCAGTAACATAAATAGTAGCGCCACATGCGGATAAAGCGTTCGTCATAACCAAGCTCGCGGACCTGGTCCAAGCTGGCCTCAAACCGGTGGCGCCATTCGCGCAGCGTGCGAGCATAGTGCTGGCCGATTTCGTCGAGGGCGACCACGTTCAGCGACGTTTTGCGCATAACGCTGGTTAGCATGGCGTGATGCGAGGGTAAAAAACCGCCGGGGAAAATGTAGCGTTTGATAAAATCCATGTCGCGTTTCGCTTCTTCGAAGCGCTGGTCGCGAATGGTAATCGCCTGAAGCATCGCCTGCCCATCGTCAGTCAACAGGCTATCCAGCTTCTTGAGGTAGGTGTCGAGGTATTGATGCCCCACCGCCTCAATCATCTCAACTGATATAAGTCGGTCGTAGCGGCCAGTTAACTCGCGATAATCCTGCTTGAGCAGGGTGATTCTATCCTCTAAGCCCTCTTCCTTAATGCGCTGAGCCGTATGAGAGTACTGTTCGTCTGAGATGGTCGTGGTGGTAACACGGCAGCCGCGGGTTTTGGCGGCGTGAATCGCCAGCCCTCCCCAGCCGGTGCCAATCTCTAACAGGTGATGCTCGGGCTGCACGTCGAGCTTTTCAAGCATGATATCAAGTTTGTACGTTGAGGCTTCTTCTAAACTGGCTTCCGGGTAGGGGAAAACAGCGCTTGAGTACATCCAGTGGTGGCGATCCAAAAACGTCGAAAACAGGTCATTACCAATATCGTAGTGGGCGGCAATATTACGTTTCGAGCCACTTAGGCTGTTGCGCTGAAAGCGGTAGGCGGCGCCCAGTAACCAGCGGGCTAAGCGGGCACTGCCGTTCTCTATTTTGCTATTCACTTGCTCAAGGTTTGCAGCGAAGAGGCGTACCAGGGCGACAAGGTCATCGGTGTCCCAATCGCCGTCCATATACGATTCGGCCGCGCCGACGGTACCTCCAAAGGCGAGGCGTTTCCATGCCCGAGTGTGGCGAATGAGCACCGTTACCTGTAGCGGCCCTACCTGGCCTAAATGATGGCATTGGTCGCCTTCAATCAGCGTAATGCGGCCCCCTCGAAAGGTATCAAGTTGACCCATTAGGCGCGGTTTTAGCCACTTGGTTAAGCGGTCTTGGGCAACCGGTTGAAGGTTAGGGGGCGTGGTACGCAGGGTCGTCACTTTGAAGTCTCCTTGCGCTTGGGGTGGTTATAGACAGGAACGCGCTTAAGCCACAGGCGCAGCGCTTCAAAATGAATGCCCGCAATGGTTTTTAGGCTCATCCATGGCTGGCGTGCCAAGACGTTAATTAGCGCGGCCCGGGTAGCCGGAGAAGCCTCAAGCGTTAACGTGGCATCAAAGTGGCACTGCTGATCCTGCCAGTTTTCCATATGCAGAAAGAGCTTTTCGCCGGGGGCGTTAAACTTCCAGCGGTAGGTCATTTCCATAGGGTTAAACGGCGAGACGTGTAGGTCTTTATCAAAATGGGCCTGGTGGCTATGCCTTGAAGGATCCACGGCGCTGGCGTAGCAGGTGCGCTCGCGCCAAGGCATGTTAGTGACTTCGCTCAATACCGCTGCCAACCTACCCAGGTGGTCGTAGGCGTAGTAAACGGAAATAGGGTTAAACATGCAGCCCAGCGTGCGTAGCTGGGTCAGTACACAGATACGGCCGTTGGGCGCGCTGCCCAACTGACGAATAAGCTCTTCGCGCACGGCGGTTTTTAGCGGTCGGTCGATTGGGCCGAGGTAATCCTCCCGGCGAAAACGCGCTAGCGCCGGGCGGCGAGCGCTAAAGCCAGGCACCTTGTCGAACAGCTCTGGCAACTCATCCAAATCCAGCCACGCCATCCATAGCTGATAGCTAAAGGTGTGGGACTTGGGCGTAAAGCGGCGGTGGCGCAGGGTGCCGCGATAGATACGCGAGCGCGGCTTTGGAATGATTGCTGCCATCATCCTAGCCCCTCGACGCCCTGAGGCGTTAGCAGCTCATGGGCAGGGAGTGCGGTATAGGGAGCTGGTGGCGGGGCCGCCTCATCGCAGCCCAACGCCTGCGCTACTCGCAGCGCGCTCCAAACGCCGTCTTCGTGGAAGCCGTTTCGCCAGTAGGCGCCGCAATAGTGGGTGCGATGGGCTGTAGACGAAATGTCGGCGTATCGCGTCTGCGCCGCTTGGCCAGCCAAAGTGAACTGTGGATGTGTGTAGGTATAGCGGCCAAGTACCTTGCTGGGATCGATGCTGGCGCTGTCATTTAGGGTGACGCAAAACGTGGTGTCACTGTCGATCCGCTGCAAGATATTCATGTCATAAGTGACCGATACCCGCGCTTCGCTATCGCGTTGGTCAAGACGATAATTCCAGCTCGCCCAGGCACGTCGGCGACGCGGTAGCAGGGCGGTGTCGGTATGCAGCACCACCTCGTTATCCTGGTACGGCATTGCGCCAAGCACTTCCTGCTCGGCGCTACTGGCGTCGCCCAGCATGGCCAGTGCCTGGTCTGCGTGGCAGGCGAGCACCACCTGGTCAAAGCGCTGAGTGCCAGAAGGCGTTGTAATATAAACACCGTTGCGCTCACGGGTGATGTTAATAACCGGTGTGTTGAGGTGAATACGCGATGCATAGGGCGCCGTTAGGCTGGGAATATAACTCTTCGAGCCTCCCACCAGGGTGTACCACTGCGGACGATGATTAACCGATAGCAGGCCGTGATTACGGAAAAAGCGCACGAAAAAAGCCAGCGGAAAAGCGCGAAGATCGTTGATGCTGGCTGACCAAATAGCTGCGCCCATGGGCAGCAAGTAGCGTTGCTGAAAGTCGCGATTGTAATGATGCTGGTCAAGATACTCTCCCAGCGTCATGTGGGCGGGCAACTGCTCGCTCTCGAGCGCTTTAGTGGCCTGTTTATTAAAGCGCAGGATGTCGCGCAGCAGGCGATAGAACGAGGGATTGATCAGGTTGCGGCGCTGGGCAAACAGCGACCCTAATGTATGGCCGTTATACTCAAAATCCCGCGCCGTTTCATGAACTGAAAAGCTCATTTCGGTGGCTTGTGAGGCGACGCCCAGTGTAGCCATCAGGCGCTGAAAGTGTGGATAGGTCCAATCGTTAAAGACAATAAAGCCGGTATCGATAGCGTGCGACTGGCCATCAACATTCACGTCCATGGTAGCGGTGTGACCACCTAAGCGTGAGTCCGCTTCAAACAGCGTCACTTCGTGCTGAGCCGAGAGATACCAGCCAGCGGCCATGCCGCTAACGCCACTACCGACAATCGCAATTCGCTGCGAGCTCATGACGGCTCCTTCTGGGCGCGGGTCATGCGCAGGCCAATCTGACGGCGTAGGGCGGGCGGCATAATGCCCAGCAGTTTAACCAGATAGGTGAACCGGCGTGGAAAGTGGATATCCAGCCGACCCTTAACCAACCCTGCGATAATGGCGTCGGCCGCTTGTTCGGCGGTGACCTGCATCGGCATAGGAAAGTCATTACGCTCGGTGAGTGGCGTTTTGACAAAGCCAGGATGGATAAGGCTGACCTCGATGCCTTCCTGATCAAGATCCAAACGCAGTGACTCTAAAAAGTAACTTACCGCGGCTTTAGACGCGCCATAGGCCTCCGCGCGGGGTAACGGTAAGTAAGCTGAAGCGCTTGACGTGGCGGCTAGCCGGGCGGGCAAACCCTCTTTACGCGCCGCGCGCAGCAGAGGCAGGGCGGCTTCGACGCCGTATAAAGTGCCAAATAGATTAGGTTTAAATACCCGCTCGACTAGATCCATATCGAACTGACGAGCATTCAGGTATTCGCAGGTACCGGCGTTGAACAGCGCCAGATCTAACGCCCCCAGGCGCTCACGAATAGTCTCGGTAGCACCAAGCACTGCTTGGCGGTCGCTGATATCTAGCGGAAGAGGATGGGCATTGGGGAGGCCCTGGCACAGCGCTTCGAGTGCCTCAGCGCTGCGGGCGCTAAGCACCACCTGATGACCTTGGTTGATCAGCTTACGCGCAAGCGCTTCACCAATGCCTGAGGTGGCACCGGTTAACCAGATGCGTTGGGGCGTTTTCCAAGTACTCATCAAGCCTCCTAATGCGCCCCGCCTGCACCTTTAAATGGGTGCGGTTAGGCAAGGCGTTTTTTTAACCAGCGAATGGCGCTACCCATCAGCGGTAGATGTTCGTAAAGCATGGCCCCCGCATCAAAGTAGTCGCGGTGCTGTGAGACGCGCCCATCATTAGCGAACGTCAGTGCGCTGCAGCCCTCTACTTCTATCCTACGTCCGGAGGCCAGCTTTGGATGCACGAATGACATGGTCCAAGTCACAAAAGCCTGCTGACCCTGTAACTGCCGAGTGTGATAACTGAATTGGCACGCCTCGACATTTTCATACATGGTTGAAAAATACCGCTCTAACGCTTTAATTCCTTCAATCTTATGCAGCGGATCGCTAAAAATAATATCATCAGTATATACCTCGTATAGTTTTTCTGTACATGTGTTGTCTAGTTTTTTAAAAAAGGCACAGAACGCCTCCAGCGCCGCAGGCTCAGCCATAGCGGGTCTCCTTTCTTTATGAAGTTATGCAGTCGTTAACCAGAAATTTATTTAGGCAGTGATTTAAACGCCTCTAAGGCGCGCTGGCGTGCTGCATTATGGTCGACAATGGGGGTTGGATAGTCGGTTAGTTGATCGTGCGGCGGCGCATGGCGCGCCTTGGCGGGCAGCTCGGCAAGCTCGGGCAGCCAGTGGGCAATAAATTCACCTTCCGCGTCAAAGCGCGTGGATTGGGTGGTGGGGTTGAAAATACGAAAGTAAGGAGCGGCATCGGTACCCGTCGAGGCTGCCCACTGCCAGCCGCCGTTATTAGCGCAAAACTCTCCATCCACCAAATGCTGCATGAAGAAGGCTTCGCCACGCCGCCAATCAATCAATAGGTGTTTACTTAAAAACATCGCCGTGACCATGCGCAGCCGGTTGTGCATCCAGCCGGTCGTCACTAGCTGGCGCATAGCGGCATCGACAATCGGGTAGCCCGTTCGCCCCTCGCACCAGGCTTGAAAGCCTTCGTCATCGTCGCGCCAGGCCAGCTGCTTGGTATGTTCTTGGAAGGGTTGGTAGCGACACACCTGCGGAAAACCCACCGCTACGTGCTGATAAAACTCCCGCCACACCAGCTCGTTGACCCAGGTGGTAAGGCCGATATCGCCGTCTGCCAAATGGCCGCCATTCTCAGCCATTACCGCTTGCAAGCACTGACGGTAGGAGATCATGCCCAATGCCAGATAGGGGGAAAGTTCACTGGTACCGCGCACCTTGGGTAGGTCGCGCTGGGCCTTATAGTGGCGGCCGCGAAAACGCAAAAAACGCGCCAAATTATCCGCCGCGGCGCTTTCGCCAGCAGGCCACAGCCGTCCATCAATCGGCGTGTCGCTGAGTTCCGGCAGTGCAGGCAGTGGATCGCTTTTAATGTCTAGCGCCGTTTGCACCTTTGGCGTATCGCGCAGCGCTAACTGTTCGCTGCTGACTTGCTTATGCCAGGCCTTGGAAAACGGCGTAAAAACCCCGTAGTAGTCGCCTTTACCGGTTAATAGACTGCCGGGGGCAAACGCCATGCTATCGTGGTAACCATGGGCGGCAATGCCGGCCTGCTTAAACGCATCCTGCACGGCTTGATCACGGCGGCGCTCGTTGAGCACGTACTCGTGGTTAAAGTGCAACTGCTCGACGTCATACTCGCGAGCAATCTCAAGCAGTGCTTCAGGCGCCTGATCATAGCGCTCAATATCGCGATGCAGCAGCGGAATATTTAAACCGTTAAGGGCTGTTTTAACAGCGGCGACACCGCGAGCCCAAAAATCCAGCTTATTGGCACCGTGACCGTGATCTTGCCACTGAGGAATGCTGCGCAAAAATACTGCTATCACCGGGCCTTTGGCTGCAGCAGCGGCAAGTGCGCTGTTATCGTCAATACGTAGGTCGCTGCGTAGCCAAATTAACTGCCGTTTCATAGATTTACCGGGCATAGGGCCTCCTACGGCACAAAAAAAGGCCGGTCGCCGGAGGGGCGAACGGCCATGTTAAAAATCTGCGGCTTAGAGTACGCCCGACTCGCGTAATAGCGGGCGCAACCGAGCGATCGCCTGGGGCAAATCATCGCCAAGCATGTGCACTGGGCCGCCGCTGAGATCGGCTTGGCGTAGACGAGCCACCTCGCCACATACACCAATGGGTACGTTCAGCGTCTTTGCTGCCTTGGGCAGCGCTTGATGGATATAGCTATCGTTTTCCCGCTGACCGCTTGAGAGCAGCACCAGCGATGAGTGTAGCCGCGCGACTGCCTGGGGAAGGTCTTCTAGCGGCAGCGAGTGATCAAACATCTGTACACGATAGCCCTGCTCGCTGGCCATCAGCGCCGACATCAACACCCACAAAGGGCCGGGGTCATCGGGCATCGCATTAAGCAGAATCAGCGGTCCACGGGTAGCTTGGTTGGCATAGTGCAGGCGGATACCCACTTGGCTGCGCAAAAACGCTTCCAGTGTGCGACGTACTAATTGATCCGACTGAATGGCCCACTTAGCTTCTAAGCTTAAAATGACCGGCTGCCAGAGCTCGTTGATGGCAATGCTCAGCGGGTAGAGCGCTAAGCTCTGATGATAAAACGCCTCTAATTTGGGGAGATCTAACGCCTCGATGATGGCTTGCAGCTGCTGGCGCTGACTCGCCCAGTCACCCGCATCAGGCGTCGGGGGCTCAATTGTTTCTGGCTGGTCAAGCAAGTCGGCGACTTGACTGACCGGCACACCACGATTGAGCCACTGCAAAATGCGTTCGATGCGGGTAATGTCGTCCTGTGCGTAAAGCCGATGACCTTTCGGGGTGCGCTGAGGGCGAATCAACCCATAGCGTCGTTCCCAAGCGCGAAGCGTGACCGAATTCACCCCAGTTAAGCGAGAAACCTCGCGTATCGGATAGAGTGGCGTATCGGGGGGGTGGATCGCCTTAAGACTCATGGGCGCCAGTACCTCTTCGTTGACTGCAGCGCCGCGCTGCAGGGGCTTGTTATTGTTCGCCGCGGCGAAGGTGATTCATGTTCCATTTAAAGGTTGCCTGATTCAAAAACTAAACATTAGCACGATACTGTATGCCCATTTGTACAACTTGTCGCTACCCGGTACAACCTTTATAAGAATCCTTCTTAATCATTTAAGCTCGCTCTTTATTGAACCGACTGGCCTATTAGCGCCTTTCCTAAACGGTGGCCGGATAGCCAGGCATCCTCAACGCGGCCGTCGCGGAAGCTGTCGCCGCGCAGAGCCAAGCCACTTGCATTGTATAAGAAAACATGTGCGCAAGTAGTTGATGGCTGCGCATAGCGTCATCGATGAGCGTGCCGGTGTAGCGCTTTTGACCATCATTGTGCGCCTGCTGGCCGCGTGAACTAGCCTGATAGGTAAGTGTCGGCCAGGCGGCTATGTAGGATTTCAACGATGCCACCAACAGGAGCAAAACCCCATGCGCGTACTAATCACCGGAGGCAGTGGCTTTGTCGGCCAGCGGCTCTGTCGGCAGTTAGTCGAACAAGGTCACGAGGTGCAGGTGGTCTCCCGCTCGCCGCACCAGGTGCAGGATCGCTTGCCGAGCAGTTGTGACATTCGTGATAGCGCCCAGGCGTTTATTGAATCGCCACCGGATGCATTGATTAACCTCGCTGGCGAGCCGATTGCCGCCAAGCGCTGGAGCGATGAGCAGAAAGCCAAGCTGATTAACTCCCGGGTGGCGGCGACCGAACAGTTGGTAGTGCTTTGCGAGCAGCTTAAAGCTAACGGCCAACCTTTGCCCAAGGTGATGGTGTCGGGTTCAGCGATGGGCTACTACGGTGATCAGGGCAAGCGGGTGGTAACTGAAGAGACCATGCCTACTGAGGAGTTTGCCCATCGCTTGTGCAAACAGTGGGAGGCCGCCGCCCGACCCATTGAGGCAATGGGGGTGCGTTTGACGATTGTGCGCATTGGCCTGGTGTTGGAGGCGGGCGGCGGTAGTCTGGAGAAGATGCTGCCGCCGTTTAAGCTAGGGTTAGGGGGGCGCTTTGGCAGCGGCGAGCAGTTTATGCCGTGGATTCACCGCGACGATTTAGTTGCGGCGATCCTGTTTCTTATCGACCAAGACGGCTTGAGCGGCGCCTTCAATGGCAGCGCTCCACACCCGGTGACCAATGCCACCTTTACTAAAACCTTGGCCAGCCACCTCAATCGCCCGGCCATTTTCCCAGTCCCCGCTTTTGTACTGAAAGCGGGCTTCGGGGAAATGTCGCGGCTACTGCTGACCGGGGCCGATATGCGCCCCGCACGCCTTGAAGAGGCAGGGTTTACCTTCCAGTACCCCACCCTCGACAAGGCGCTTGAGGCGATTCTTTAGCGATTAGCGGTCAGCATCAACGGTGATAATCACCCGCACGGAATCAAGCCGCAGGCGGGTGCTCTCAATCGCTTCGCTGAGTGCCATGCGCTCATCTTTCAAGGCGTCGATTTCTGCACTGCGCACCGCTGGGTTGTGCTCGGCAAGTGCCGTTAAGCGGGCAATCTCGGCGTCCAGCTGGGCGCGCATGCGGGCTTCGGCGTTCTCGACAATGCTGGGCAACTGGCGCTCGGCTTCGCCTTCACCCTGGGTAAGCAGTTCACGTAGCTGGTCGTGGCGGCTTTTGATCAGATCCCGGGCCAGTGATTTATTCACCTTCTGGAGATTTTTGCCCAGGCCGGTGAACGAGATCTTGCTGGTCAGATTGGCGCCGGATTCATCCAGCAGCAGGCGCACGGCGGTGGGCGGCAGGAAGCGGTTAAGGTGTAGCTTCTTGGGCGCTGGGCAGTGAGTGCGGAACACCAGTTCGACCATCAATCGTCCACCGGGAATGGCGTCGTGGCGCAGCAGGGCCAGCGCCGAGTTGCCCATGGTGCCATCCAGCACGCGGCCCATCATCTCGCGCAGCAGCGGATGCTCCCAGGAGAGCCGCTGGACATCGTCACGGGCCAGCGCCTGGATGCGGCTGTAGGTGGCGGTAAAGCCCTCTTCGCCTTTAACCAGTCCAGGCAGTCCATCCAGCATATGTTGGCTGGGCTGCAGGTGCATTAAGCCCTTGCCGATCTCCTGGCTATCCACGCCGAAAATATCCAGCGCCCGTTCAAGGTAGCGTGGCAGGGCGGCGTCTTCATCGAGTTCGCGCACCGCGTCGATCACTTTTTGGGCGTTGGCGGGGCGGCAGGCGTTGAGCTCCAGCAGCCGGTTGCGGCCCGCATCGTGCTCCGCCAGTTTGGCGCTAAACAGGGTACGGGTTTCGGCGATGATCTCGTCAAGCGCTTCATCATCGAGCAGGGCATCGGCCAGGGCGTCGCCAAAGGCAGCAAACAGCTCGTTGCCGACCCCATGAGGGGCGCTGAACGCATCCATGCCCTCGTGGTACCAGCGCAGCAGGCGCTCGCCGGGGCTGCCTTCAAAGGTGGGAATATGCAGCTCAATGGCGTGGCGCTGGCCGATGCGATCCAGGCGGCCAATGCGCTGTTCGAGCTGATCCGGGTGCTGGGGCATGTCGAACATGACCAGGTGGCGGCAGAACTGGAAGTTGCGCCCCTCCGAGCCGATTTCCGAGCACACCAGTACTTGTACGCCTTCGTCTTCATCGGCAAAAGCTGCCGCTGCGCGGTCACGCTCTATCAGTGAAAGGTCTTCGTGGAACACCGGCGCGTGGTAGCCGCCCAGCACCCGTAGCCCTTCGGCAAGCCCTTCGGCGGTTTCCCGGTGGTGAGCAATGACCAGCACTTTGTCATTGGCGAAGCCGCTCTCGCTGTCGTCGCTGAGCTTGTCTAGCAGCCAATTAACCCGCGGGTCGATGTGCCACCACTCTTCGCCATTGAGCGGGTCATCTTTGAGCTCGCGGTAGGCCGCATCGGGATAGATCAGCACATCGGGGTGATCCATCCCGGTCTCGATCAGTAGCTCGTCGAGGTAGTCGTCGTCGCGCTCCAGGCGGCGCACCACCCGGCGGTAGGCCGAAGGCAGCGCCAGTGGGGCTATGTTTAGGCGCCGCTCGGGGAAGCCGCCTACGTGACGGCGGCTGTTGCGGAACATCACCCGTCCGGTGCCGTGGCGATCCAGCAGCGCTTCACTGAGCTGCGCGCGCGCGGCGTCCTGTTGTGTTTTGCCGGCTTCTTCGTTACACAGAATGTCCAGCAGCGCCTGGCTGTCGTGGTCGTCAGCTACTGCGGAGACGTGGGCGCGGGCATCAGGGTCGCCGGGCAGTGCCTCCAAGGCATCAATGGCGCGGGCCACTTCGGTGTAGTGACTCTCTTCGGCTTTAAAGCGTTCCAGGTCGTGGTAGCGCTCGCCATCCAGCAGCCGCAGGCGGGCAAAGTGGCTCTTAATGCCCATCTGCTCGGGGGTGGCGGTAAGCAGCAGCAGGCCGGGAATCACCGCCGAGAGCTGTTCGACGCAGCGATAGCCGGGGCCGCTGCCCTCTTCGCTCCAGTCGAGGTGGTGCGCTTCGTCAACAATCAGCAGGTCGAACTGGCTGGCCAGCGCCTGCTCCTGACGTTGCGGGTTGGCAAATAGCCAGCCCTGGCTTGCCAGCACAAGCTGGGCACTCTCAAAGGGGTTAGCGCTGCCGTGAGCCTGGCTCTGGGTTTCATCCAGCAGCGAGACGTTAAGCGAGAAGCGCCGCAGCAGCTCGACCAGCCACTGGTGGGTGAGGCTGTCGGGTACCAGAATCAGCGCCCGCTCCACGCGGCCATTGAGCAGCAGGCGGTGCAGAATCAGGCCAGCTTCGATGGTTTTACCCAGGCCCACTTCGTCCGCCAGCAGTACGCGGGGCGCATGGCGGTTGGCGACTTCATTGGCGATATAGAGCTGGTGAGGAATCAGGTCGATGCGCGGCCCGGAGAAACCCAGCGCGCTGTGCTGCTCAATACGCTGATAGTGATGCAGGGTGCGAAAACGCAAATCAAACCAGTCGTTGCGGTCGACCTGACCGGTCAACAGACGATCGCGAGCCTGATCGAACTGCATGGTATCGGCGAGCTTGGCCTCGGGCAATTCGCGCAGATTGCCCGCCTTGTCTTCGCCAATATAGGTGATCAGGCCACCGGACTCTTTGCTGTCATCGACGATGATCTGCCAGCCGTCGGCTGACAGCACGCGGTCGCCGCTGCCGAACATAACGCGGGTAAGCGGCGCCTGGCGGGTATTGTAGGTACGGGTTTCCTGGCTGGCACTGAACAAAATGGTAACGCTACGGGCGTCGCAGTTAAGCACGGTGCCGAGCCCAAGCTCAGCTTCGCCGTCGCTAATCCAGCGTTGGCCGGGAGAAAAATCGCTCATGATGCCTCGGAGGAGTCTGCAAAACGGGTCATATGCCGCCGGAGGGGAGCGCCGACGGCAACAGGGCGGGGGATTCTAACGCAAAGCAGCGGGGGGATTAAGGTGTATCGGCATCAATCTTGTAACCAGCGATCCAGATGGGCGCGAGTAAGCTCGCCAACGTGGATATCCAGGGTGTTGCCCTGGCGGTCAAACAGCACGGTGGTGGGCAGACCCGGCGCTTGAAAAAGCGCCGTCAGTTGCTGGCTGGGGTCGCGCAGAGCATAGCGAAACGCAAGCTGCTGCTCATCCAAATAGCGCACCATGGGCAGCAGGTCTTCCCCCTGATTGGCAACGACGACGCTGACACCATCGCGCTGGGCGGCTTCTTCCAGCAGCGGCATTTCACGCAGGCAGGGCGGGCACCAGGTAGCCCAAAGGTTGACGATAATCAGGTCGCCGTTTTCAGTTAATGACGGCAGATGCACCTGATTACCCTCGATATCCTCAAGAGTTACCTCCGGGAGCGTGTCAACCGCAAAGTCATTGCCCAGGGGCGCTAGGGTGACCAGAACCAGCCACAGGCTGGAGGCGGCTATTAGCAGCGCCATTGCACCGCCCATGGCTAACAGTCGTGCGCGCAGCGTCCAGGCTGTCCATACCAAGCCTGCGGCCATTCCCCATAGGCCGTGGTAGCCGGGTTGCCAGACCTTGAGCGCTTCAAGCGGGTCGGCGCTATAGCTCTCCAGGTTGAGCAGAATATGGCCCGCCCGCGCGCCCACTAACCAGACCATGATAAGCCCGGTAAACCAGCGCTGCTGAACTGGGCGTGGCAGCCCCAATAAAAACCGCGCGCAGAGCAGTAGCAGAAGCGCGCAGCCAACGGCATAAAGGCGTGGCAGCGAAATCAGTAGTGGGCCGAGAGCAATGGCATTCATGGCTTTCCAGTTCAGTTTTTAATTCAAGTTTACACTTACGCAAGCCGCGAAGCAGGTACACTGAGAGACCATATCACGCGAGCTGAAAATTACGGAGACGTTATGCCCCCACCCGCTTTCGATAAGCTGCGCGCGCTAGCGATCGGCTCCCAAGCGATTGGCTTAATACTGATTATTACCCTGGAAACGGTCATGGGGGACGGTGCACGCCCCTGGCAGGGTGTGGTGCTGGCCGCCATGCTGGTCACAGCGTTAACGATTGCGCTGGTGCGTCTTTACCGACGTAAACGCGCTCAGAAACAACTCGCCGTACGCAGGCAATCTCTTGAAGAAGACGACGAGCGTTAGAAAGCGTTGCTTGTGTTTTTAGCGTTCCAGTTCCAGATTAATAGCAGCCTTAACGATTGACCGCTGGGGCACATTAAAACGATATAGTCTGTTATTTGACTGGGAGCGACAAACAACATGATCACTAAACGCGCATTAGCCACCGCTGTGGCGGCCTCAATCCTGGCAGTGGCCGGGTTCGCACAGGCGGAGGTCAAAGTTGGCTTCTTGGGCGGCTTTACGGGGGGAATTGAAAGTTTAACGCCACCGATTTTTGAAGGTGCCCAGCTAGCCGTTGAGCAGATCAATGAACAGGGCGGGATTTTAGACGGCCAAACCTTAGTGATGCCGTCCGGTGATACCACCTGTTCCGATGCATCGGCTGCCTCTAACGCCGCCGACCGTATGGTGAACTCTGAAAATGTCACCGCGATTGTCGGTGCGCTGTGTACTGGTGCGACCATTGCCGCGGCTAATAACGCCGCTATTCCCGGTGGCGTGTTGATGGTATCGCCCGCTTCTACCGCACCTGCGGTATCCGAGCTTGACGATAACGATCTTGTGTTCCGCACCGTGCCCTCAGACGCTTTCCAGGGGGAAATGCTGGCTAAGCTGCTGCTCGAAAAAGGCATTGACGCAGTGGCGGTGACCTACGTGAATAACGATTATGGTCAAGGCCTCTCTGACGCCTTTAGCACTGCCTTTGAAGCAGGCGGTGGTGAGATTACCGAGAACCTTGCCCATGAAGATAACCGCGCTGATTATCGCTCTGAGCTAGGTTCACTTTCAGTGAGTGGCGTTGATACCCTCGTCGTACTGGCCTATGCTGACACCTCTGGTCAAACGGTGCTGCGTCAAGCCTATGAAAGCGGCATGTTTACCCAGTACGTGGGCGCTGACGGCATGGTCGGTGATAGCCTTATCGAGGCCATCGGCGCAGACGTGCTGGATGGCATGATCGCTACCCGCCCCGGCAGCCCTGATCTTCCCGGCACCGATATGTTTATTGAGGCCGCCGAAGCCGTCGAGCTGGATCCAAGTGCGGTATTTGCTGCCCAGGCCTACGACGCCGCTTTCCTGATTGCGCTGGCGATTGAGCAGAACGGCAGCGCTGACCGTGAAGGCCTTTCAGACGCGCTGCGAAGCGTTTCCAGTGCCCCCGGCGAAGTTATCCTGCCCGGTGAGTGGGAAAAGGCGGTTGAGCTGATTGCCGCTGGCACCGAGATCAACTACGAAGGCGCTTCCGGCTCCCACGAGTTTGATGAAAACGGCGACGTGCCCGGCGTGGTGGTCGAAATGGCTGTCGAAGATGGTACCTTTACCAGCAAAGGTCAGGTTGATCTTTAAGCTTCACGTTTAGTGTTAAAACAAATGCCCGGTTAATTAGCCGGGCATTTTCTATGGAACAAATTTTTAAGGGGCAGCTAGGGTTCTTTATCTTCTTCGGTCGCCGCCCATAATGACCCACTTATCAACAACGGTCCTGTTGCCGGGCTGTGGATTAATGGCCAAGAATCTGGCTTAAGAACAGCTGAGTACGCTCGGATTGTGGGTTGTTGAAGAAGGGTTCAGGCGCGTTTTCTTCAATAATTTGCCCTTGATCCATAAAAATCACTCGGTCAGCCACCTTTTTAGCGAAGCCCATTTCGTGGGTGACACAGATCATCGTCATGCCCTCTTCCGCTAGCTCAACCATCACGTCCAGCACTTCCTTGATCATCTCTGGATCAAGGGCAGAAGTGGGCTCGTCAAACAGCATGACATCGGGGTGCATGCACAACGAGCGGGCAATCGCCACGCGCTGCTGCTGACCGCCCGAAAGTTGTCCTGGGTATTTAGTCGCCTGTTCGGCAATGCGCACCCGCTCCAGGTACTCCATGGCCAGCGCTTCGGCCTCTTTGCGGGGTTTCTTTTGTACCCACATTGGCGCGATACAGCAGTTTTCCAGCACTGATAAATGCGGGAACAGATTGAAGTGCTGGAACACCATGCCGACGCTGCGGCGAATCTGCTCAATACGCTTCACGTCTTGGGTCAGCGGTACACCGCCCACCACGATCTCACCTTTTTGGTGCTCTTCAAGGTGGTTAATGCAGCGAATCAGCGTTGATTTGCCGGACCCCGAAGGGCCGCACACCACGATACGCTCGCCGCGCTTCACCTCAAGGTAGATGTCACGCAGTACGTGAAAATCGCCGTACCACTTGTTGACGTTGCGCATCTCGACCATCAGTTCAGACGCGTTGGTGGTGGCTGCTTGTGTCATGTTGAAATCCTACTCAAAATCGAAAGAAAGCGGCATTAGGCGCTGTGGATGAGCCTATTGCTTATGACCGGTATTTAGCTTGCGTTCCAGGTACTGGCTGTAGCGCGACATGCTGAAACAGAAGACCCAGAACACGAACGCGGCAAATACATACCCCTCTATTGAGAAGCCAAGCCAGCGCGAGTCGGAAAGCGCCGCTTGCACAATGCCCAACAGGTCAAACAGCCCAATGATCATCACCAGGGTGGTGTCTTTAAACAGCGAGATAAACGTATTGACGATACCGGGAATCATCATTTTCAGCGCCTGGGGCATGACGATGAGCCCCATGCGTTTCCAGTAGGTCATGCCTAGCGCCGCAGCGGCTTCGTCCTGGCCTTTGGGGATGGCCTGCAAGCCACCGCGAATAACCTCCGCCATATAGGCACTTTGGAACAGCGTCAGGCCGATCAGCGCCCGCACAAGGCGATCCACGCTGAGTTCTGAAGGGAGAAACAGCGGCAACATCACCGAAGCCATAAATAGAATGGTGATCAGTGGAACGCCGCGCCAGAACTCGATAAAAATCACGCAGAAAGTTTTAACGATGGGCATGTTCGAGCGTCGCCCGAGCGCTAGCACAATACCAATCGGCAACGCGCCAATCATTCCCACGCTGGCCAGTAGCAGGGTTAGCATCAAACCGCCCCAGCGGTGGGTAGAAACCCGCGGTAGGTCGAAGTAGCCGCCGTGTAGCAGCACGTAGGCGATTACCGGGAAGATCAGCAGGGCAAACAGTGCCATCCAGCGTTTAAACGGCAGCCGCGGAATAACCATCCAGGCAATAATGCCCGCAAACATGGCAAACACGATATTGGCGCGCCAATACTCCTCACTGGGGTAAAGACCATACATAAACTGAGAAAACCGCGCGTTGACGAAAACCCAGCAAGCACCTACCCGTGAGCAGTCTTCACGGCTATCGCCCACCCAGTCGGCATCAATGAACGCCCACTGAACCGTTGGCACCACCAGTAGATACAGCACGTACAGGCCCAGCAGCGTGAAAATGCTATTGATCGGGCCGTTGAACAGATTGCCACGTAGCCAGGCAATCGGACCAATTGTGCCTTTCGGAGCCGGCTGCTGAGGTATGGTTTCTTTATTGTGAATCATGGGGTCGCCTCCGGCCTAGCGTTCGACCAGCGCAACGCGAGCGTTGAACCAGTTCATGAACATGGACACCAGCAAGCTGATGATCAA
This sequence comes from Halomonas sp. SpR8, assembly GCF_031010195.1. Classification (GTDB taxonomy): domain Bacteria; phylum Pseudomonadota; class Gammaproteobacteria; order Pseudomonadales; family Halomonadaceae; genus Vreelandella. Next base: position 30,918 of record NZ_JAUAMC010000014.1, read on the forward strand.
ATAAACCGCCATGGTCATGGCAATCACTTCGATGGCCTGACCGGTCTGGTTGAGCGTGGTACCGGCGAACACCGAAACTAAGTCGGGGTAGCCGATGGCGGTGGCCAGGGATGAGTTTTTAATCAGGTTAAGGTATTGGCTGGTGAGCGGCGGAATAATGACGCGCATGGCTTGGGGAATCACCACTAGGCGCAGCACTAGATTGCGCGGCAAGCTCAATGCCTGAGCGGCTTCCGTTTGGCCATGAGGAATAGCCTGGATGCCCGAGCGCACGATTTCGGCAATAAACGAGGCGGTATAGATAGACAGCGCCAGCCACAGGGCCAAAAATTCGGGAATGATGGTAACGCCACCGCCGAAGTTAAAGCCGCGCAGTACCGGCATCTCCCAAGTGACCGGGACACCGGTGACCACCAATACCAGCAATGGCAGGCCAAAAATAATCACCAGCGACATCCAGAAAACCGGTAGACGCTTTCCGGTGGCTTCGTGGCGGCGCTTGTTCCAAATGACCAGTGCAATGCTGGCAATGATGGCTACCACAAAGGTAGCGGGGATCAGACCAAAGCCTGATTCGAACAACGGCTGAGGCAGGTAGAGCCCGCGAACGTTCAGGAAAATGGCTTCACCAAACGCCATGCTATCTCTGGCACTGGGAAGTGTGCGCAGTACCGCGAAGTACCAGAAGAAAATTTGCAGCAACAGCGGGATGTTACGAAAGGTTTCTATATAAGCGTTGGCTAGCTTAGCAATCAGCCAATTGGGCGATAGCCGTGCAATACCGACGATAAAACCAATAATCGAGGCAGCTAACACCCCTAAGCCTCCGACCAGCAGCGTATTGAGCAAACCGATCACGAAGGTACGGCCGTAGGTGCTCTGTGAGGAGTACTCGATTAAAGTTTGACCAATACCAAAGCCGGCTGTGTTGCCCAGAAAGCCAAAGCCGGTCGTGATGCCGCGGGCATTCAGGTTGGCTTGGGTATTGCCGATAATATAGATCAGGAAAGCCGCCACAACGGCGACTAAAATGAGCTGAAAAATTAGTGCGCGCTTAGCTCGATCTCGCCAAAACGGCGGCTTTTGGCCGGCGGGGCGAGCGTTAGGTCTTACAGACATGGGTGGCGTCTCCGCGATACGGAAGGTCAATCAGATGGCCCGCCTATTCCCTTAAAACAGATACCTGTAGGAAGTGTGGCGGGCCGGGGTCAAGCGAGACGCTTAGCGAATCGGCGGAGCGTACTGGAAGCCGCCGTCGTTCCACAGGGCGTTGACACCGCGCTCAATTTCCAGCGGAGAGTCCATACCCACGTTACGTTCGAAGCTTTCAGCGTAGTTACCGACTTGGCTAATAATGTTGTAAGCCCAGTCCGCTTCAAGACCCATGCCCTCGCCGTAGTTGCCGTCCTGGCCGAGCAAGCGAGCAATGTTAGGGTCTTCGGATTCAAGCATCTCTTCAGCATTCTCGCTGGTGACGCCGTACTCTTCTGCGTTAATCATCGCGAACAGCGACCATTTCACGATATTGAACCAGGTGTCATCGCCTTGACGAACGACCGGGCCTAGCGGTTCTTTGGAGATAACGTCAGACAGGATCATTGAGGCGGATGGATCCTCGAGCTGGATGCGCAGGGCGGCTAATTGCGAAGTATCAGACGTCAGCACGTCACAGCGGCCCGCTTGATAGCCACCCGCGGTTTGTTCAGAGGTATCGAAAACGATCGGGTTGAATTCCATGTCGTTAGCACGGAAGTAGTCAGCCAGGTTCAGCTCGGTAGTGGTACCCGCTTGAATACAGATGGAGGCACCGTCGAGTTCATCGGCACCGGTAATGCCCAGATCGCGAGAGACCATGAAGCCCTGGCCGTCGTAAAAGTTAACGCCGGTGAAGTTTAGGCCCAGGGTGGTGTCACGGGTCGTTGTCCAGGTGGTGTTGCGTGAAAGTACATCAACCTCACCTGACTGTAGTGCAGTGAAGCGCTCTACCGCATTGAGGGAAATGTAGTTAACCGCATCCGCATCGCCGAGTACCGCTGCCGCGACTGCTCGGCAAACATCAACGTCCAGGCCCTGCCAGTTACCGTCGTCATCCGGCGCCGAGAAGCCCGGCAGACCATCACTCACGCCGCACTGAACGGCGCCACGCTCAATGGTATCTTCCAGGGTGTCGGCTTGAGCAGTTGCTATTCCCGCTAGGCTAAGTGAGCCAGCAGATGCCAGCAGCACTAGGTGTTTTTTATTGAGCATTTAGTTTCCCTCGAAGTTATTGAAATCAGCTATTGAAATCAGTTATTGAAATCAATATTTGAATTAGTTGTGCATGCCGTAGCATGTAACTAAACCTAGCAAGGAAGATGCCAACGAGGGTACATGCGTTAATTCAGCGCTTTTCAACGCTACTCAACGAATTAGAGACGAACGTCTAGATGCAAAAAAAGTTACCTAACGCCTCGCATTGCACCGTTGTGGAGCAGCGCGAGGCAAAAGGTGACAAAAATAAGGCGATGGGCAGGGGTTACGTGACCGCGAAAGCTTTGCGCATAAACGGCGGTAGCGCGAGCGCGCCGCGATGGGCTTCGACACTGTAGTATTCAAGCGGTAGTGCGTGGCTTGCCGCCGCCTGCTCGCGAAAGGCATTAACGTCGATGGCCTTACCTGCCAACGTCACGCTCCACCAGCCTGACGGGTACACTGGCTGCGGGAACGGCAGCGTGGCGACGCTATCAAAACCTGCTTCCTGCATGTCGTTACGCAGCTCACGGATGATCGAACCGCTGTGATACAGCGGTGACTCGCTCTGCTGCACCATCACGCCGCCGTCTTTTAAAATGCGGTGGCAGCGCTTTAGAAAGTCGGTTTTAAACAGCCCTTCAGCAGGCCCAACCGGGTCGGTGGAGTCGATAATCAGCACATCGATGCTCTCATCCGGTGCATCGTCTACCCATTTCACGCCATCGGCGAACAGTAGCTCGGCGCGGGGATCGCTATTCGATTCAACCAGTGATGGAAAGAAGCGCTCAGACGCTTTCGTGACCTCTTCGTCGATATCAATTTGAGTTACTTTTTCAACACCGGGGTGACGCAGCACCTCCTTTAAGGTGCCGCAGTCGCCACCACCGATAATGACAACCCGCTTGGGATCTTGGTGGGTAAACAGCGCCGGGTGAGCGATCATCTCGTGATAAAGGAAGTTGTCGCGATCGGTCAGCATCACGCAGCCATCCAGCACCATCAGGTTGCCGTAGGTCTCGGTGGCGTAAACCTCCAGGTGCTGGTACTCGCTCTGCACATCCAGCAGCTTTTCGGAGATCTTCAGCGAGAAAGCGCTGCCGTGGCTCTCAAAGACTTCGGTAAACCACTGGTCGTCGCGTAATTCGCTCATGAATGGGCTCCTGTCTGCGGTGCGTTTGATTGCGTCGGAATATCCCGATGGTACTGTGGGCTTAGCTCGTGCAGCGCCTCCATAAAGGCGGTGACGTTATCGGGATTGGTAAACTGGCTGATACCGTGGCCCAGGTTAAACACGTGACCAGGGCCGTGGCCGTAGCTTTCCAGCACCCGGGCCACTTCGGCGCGGATGGCCGAGGGGCGGGCAAATAGCACGTTGGGGTCGAGGTTACCCTGCAGTGCGACCTTGTGGCCAACGCGGGCGCGAGCATCTGAAAGCTCAGTAGACCAGTCAATACCCAGCGCATCAGCACCGGCGCAGGCGATATGTTCAAGCCACTGGCCGCCGTTTTTAGTGAACAGGATCACCGGCACGCGGCGTCCATCGTGCTCGCGGATCAGACCAGAGACAATCTGCTCCATATAGCGCAGCGAGAATTCCAGATACGCAGGCGTAGACAGCGCGCCGCCCCAGGTATCAAAAATCTGCACTGCCTGGGCGCCCGCGCGAATCTGCGCATTCAGGTAGTCGGTCACCGCGTGGGCCAAGGTATCCAGCAGTTGGTGCATGGTGTCTGGCGTATCGTAAAGCATGGTTTTCAAATGGCGGAAGTCTTTGCTGGAACTGCCTTCAACCATATACGTCGCCAGCGTCCATGGGCTACCAGAGAAACCGATCAGCGGCATACGGCCATTCAGCTCGCGGCGAATGGTCGATACTGCACGCATTACGTAATCCAGGTCGCGTTCGGCGTCGGGTACGCTGAGTGCGGCAACCTCTTCCTGAGTGCGCACGGTTTTACGAAACTTGGGGCCTTCGCCGGTTTCAAAATAGAGCCCAAGACCCATGGCATCCGGAATAGTTAAAATATCCGAAAAAAGGATGGCGGCATCGAGTGGGTAGCGCTCCAAGGGCTGTAGGGTGACTTCACAGGCCAGGTCATGGTTACGGCATAGATCCATAAAGCTGCCTGCATCGGCTCGACTGGCGCGGTATTCCGGCAGGTAGCGGCCCGCTTGGCGCATCATCCATACCGGGGTGCGGTCAACGGGCTTACGCGCGAGCGCGCGAAGGAAACGATCATTTTGCAACGGTGTGGAAGTCATAGACACTTGCTCTTAAGAAATTTGCCCGTATCGTACTTGAGATAGGTACAGGGAACTGCATGTTCAGGCGGTACTTGGGAACGTATGCGTACAATTGTACTTGAAGATAAGCGCTAGGGCGGTGTACGAAGTGGCAAAAATCGTCGCACCCGGCCAATTTTTCTCGCTTAATTAGCCGATTTTAGCGTCTTCGCCAACGTGAGGCGTGCGCCGCTTCCTGTTAGAATACTGGCCCACTTTGCCAACACTGGTGTGGTTAACTGGTTTGGTCAATCAGCGAGGTAACCTGTGACCATTCGCTTCATTGCCGCTTCCCGGCTGCCCACGCCCTGGGCAACATTTACTATGCATGGCTTCGAAGATGAGGCCACTGGCAAGGATCATATCGCCCTAACGCTGGGTGATGTGACCGGCGACGAGCCTGTGTTGGGGCGGGTGCACTCCGAGTGTTTGACCGGCGATGCGCTGTTTTCCATGCGCTGCGACTGCGGCTACCAACTGCAGGAAGCGCTTAAGCGCATCGCTGAAGAGGGCCGCGGCGTACTGTTTTATCTGCGCCAGGAAGGGCGCGGTATTGGCTTGTTAAACAAAATTCGTGCCTATCACCTGCAGGATCAAGGCGCCGATACGGTTGAGGCCAACGAGCAGCTTGGTTTTGGCGCCGACATGCGCCGCTACGACCTGTGCGTGCCGATGCTAAACCATCTGGGCATTACGTCGTTAAGGTTAATGACCAATAACCCTCGCAAGGTGGATGCCCTGACCCGCGATGGGGTGAACGTAGTGGAGCGACTGCCGATCACCACCGGCCTTAATCCCCACAACGAGCAATACCTCTCAACCAAAGCGGGCAAGCTCGGCCATATGATGGCGTTGGATGATTTCACCCACGCCAGTGATGTGGATATTGAGCGCAAGGGGTGATATTGAAGGGGATGGTGGACGTTAGGAGCACCCTAAAATGGAAAACGTCGATAAACGCCAAAGTGAAGAGCAGGGCGAATTTAGCCATCTTGAAGAGTGGCTGCACAGCATTACCCATGGCATTGGAGCCGTGCTCAGCCTCGTGGGGATGGTAATACTGCTAGTGGCCGCGAGCTTCGCTGCTCATGTCGACCCTTGGAAAATAGTCAGTCTGAGCCTGTATGGCACCACGCTGGTGCTGCTGTATAGCGCCTCAACCCTTTATCACGCTATTCAGCACCGGCAGTGGAAGCAGCGCTTTCAACTGTTTGATCACTGCGCTATTTATCTACTGATTGCGGGTACTTATACGCCCTTTCTGCTCGTTAACATGCGCGGCACAACGGGGTGGGTACTGTTTGCCGCCGTGTGGTCGCTGGCGTTGGTGGGCATTGCCTGCAAACTGCTATGGCCCCAGCGCTTTACGATATTCCGGGTGGCGATCTACTTACTTATGGGCTGGATGGTCGTACTGGCATCGGGTGAGATGGCGGCCAGCTTGCCCACCATCGGTATTGCCTTACTGGCCGCAGGCGGCATCGCTTACACGCTGGGGGTGGTTTTCTACGCCGTGCGCGCAATTCCCTACAACCACGCTATTTGGCATCTGTTTGTGATAGCCGGAAGCATATGCCACTACTTTGCTGTTTATAGCGCTGTGCTGCCCCACGCCCCTTCCGCTTAGGGCTCGGCAGCAGCCTTCTCGCGCGCTGCTGCTTTGGCCATCGCGGGGCGCTGAATATGGTGCTCGCGGTAGGCTAAAAGCGGTTCAGGTAGACGATGCTTCATGCTAATCGCCCAGGAAAGGGTGTGGGTTAAGAACAGATCCGCGAGAGTGAAGGTGTTACCTACCAAGTACTCTTGCCCGTTATAGCGGCGCTCCAAGGCGCTTAGCGCACGCTGAAACTCCCAGGCACACACCGGTAGAAGAGCGGGAACGCGCTTATCCTGGGGTAGGGCGAACTTGTGCTTGGCCTGATTCCACAGCGGTTGCTCAATTTCCGTGACAATGAAGCTGAGCCACTGGTCGACTTGGGCTCGGGCGGCGGGGTCGCTGGGTAGCAGCGTGCCATCGCCATAGGTCTCGGCCAGATAACGGCAAATAGGCGCCGATTCAAATAAGTGCACGTCACCGTCTTCAATCACCGGCACTTTTCCATCGGGATGCCGCGCCAAGTGCTCTGCCGTTTGACCTTCACCCTTGTCCAGCGCAACGTGCTGGCACTGGTACTCCAAACCTAGCTCTTCAAGCGTCCAGGCCGCTCTCAGCGAGCGGGAGTTGGGGAAACTGTATAATGTGATCATGGCGTGCTCCTGACAATAGGCAATGATTTTTCAATCTAGCGGGTGTTAGCAGCGCTGTTGATTACCTGTATTCACTACTATCTCTAAGCGCGCTATCTCAAAGCGCCGTTTCAAGCGCTACCTCGCGCCTCACGAATTCGCTCGTAGGCATTGCCGATTTCGCTGGTGCGCGCTTGTGCGACTTCGCGCATGCTTTCAGGCAGGCCTTTGCCAGCCAGTTTGTCTGGGTGGTTTTGGCTCATTAGGCGGCGGTAGGCTTTTTTGATCTCGCTGTCGCTGGCATCTTCAGAAACCCCTAGCACACGGTAAGCATCTTTAAGGGCCTCTTCGCTGGCGCCCTGGGAGTTGGCGGCGGCGCCGTGCAGCATCGCTTCGATCTGCTGAACTTCAGCGTCGCTGCAGCCTACGCCGCGGGCAACGCGCAGAATCATCTCGTGCTCGGCGGGGTGAAGTACGCCGTCAGCCGCGATGGCCGAGAGCTGAACCTGGATAAATACCTGACGCAGAACCGGTTGGCGCTGGGTGAGACGGTTAACGTTGGCCAGTTCGGCGTCTAGATTAAAGTCATCGGCGCGGCCACGCTCGAAAGCGGCGCGCGCCTTGGCACGCTGTTCGCCCTGGAGGTGCATCTGGTCAAACAGTTTTTCGGCAATGTCCAGCTCGCCGTCGGTGACTTTGCCGTCGGCTTGGCACAGGCAGCCCATCACCGAGAAGATCGACTCCAGAAAGCCTTCCTGGATGCGCATCCGCGCGATATTCAGGCGGCGGCTAAGGCGTTTGCCTAGCCACCAGCCCAGGCCACCGCCAATCAACAGGCCCACCGGGCCGCCGAATGCAAGCCCAATCAAGGCAAAAATAATAATTAGAAATAGCATATTGGTCTCAAAAGTAGTTTAAAAGTAATGGCTTACGGAGGCAGTTCATGGAGCTAGCTTATGGAAGCCGGGCACGAATGGCGCGCTCGATGCCTTCGATATCCAATTGGCAATCGGCCAATAGCTGCGCAGGCGTGCCGTGCTCTATAAAGGCGTCCGGTAGACCGAGGTTGAGCACTTCCACCTGAACCCCTTCGGCGTGGAGCAGCTCATTGACAGCGCTACCTGCGCCGCCGGCAATGACGTTCTCCTCCAGTGTCACCAACAGTTCGTGCTCGTCGGCGGCGTGCAGCACCGCATCACGATCCAACGGTTTGATGGAGCGCATATTGATATGGGTGGCGTTCAACTTTTCGGCGACTTTCGCCGCGGCGCTGTTGAGGCTGCCAAAGGCAAGCAGCGCGATACGCACGCCGTCGTTGGCGGCGTGGCGGCACACTTCCGCTTTACCAATGGTTAACGGCTCAAGATGCGTGGGTGTCTCCATGCCTGGACCGGTGCCGCGGGGGTAGCGTACAGCAGCAGGGCCAGGGTGGTGATAGGCGGCGCTGAGCATGGCGCGGCACTCGGCCTCATCCGCCGGGGCCAGAATTACCATGCCGGGCACGCAACGCAGAAAGGAGAGATCCATGCTGCCGTGGTGGGTGGGCCCGTCTTCACCCACCAAGCCCGCGCGATCAATGGCAAAGGTGACGTCCAGGTTCTGCACGGCGACGTCATGAATAAGCTGGTCGTAGCCGCGCTGCAGAAAGGTGGAGTAAATCGCCACCACCGGCTTCATGCCTTCGCAGGCCATCCCCGCCGCCAGCGTTACCGCGTGCTGCTCGGCGATTGCCACATCAAAATAGCGCTGTGGGTACTCTTTTGAGAAGCGAATCAGGTCGGAGCCTTCACGCATGGCGGGGGTAATACCCATTAGGCGCGGATCGGTGGCCGCCATATCGCACAGCCAGTCGCCAAACACATTGCAGTACTTTTTCTTGGCGGGTGGCGGGGTAGCCACCGGTTTCTTGACCGTTGTAGCGTTGGCTAATGCTGCGGGTTTTTCCAGCTTGGTGATGGCGTGGTAGCCAATCTGATCCGCCTCGGCGGGCAGAAAGCCTTTGCCTTTCACCGTTTTGATATGCAGAAACTGCGGGCCGTCGAGATCGCGGAGGTTCTCCAGCGTCTCGGTGAGCGCGTCGAGATCGTGGCCATCAATCGGGCCAACGTAGTTAAAGCCCATCTCTTCAAACAGCGTGGCGGGGCTGACCATACCTTTCATATGCTCTTCGGTGCGCCGGGCAAGTTCCAGGGCGCCGGGCAAATGCGAAAGCACTTTTTTGCCCTCTTCGCGTATTTTCAGGTAGGGCTTGCTGGAGAGCACCCGGGCAAGGTAGGTCGCCATACCGCCGACGTTCTCGGAAATCGACATTTCGTTGTCGTTGAGAATCACCAGCAGGTTGGCATCTACGTGGCCCGTGTGGGCCAGGGCTTCAAAGGCCATGCCTGCGGTCAGCGCACCGTCGCCGATAATCGCACAAACGCGGCGCTTATCGCCCTGTGCCTTGGCTGCCAGCGCCATCCCTAGCGCCGCTGAAATTGAGGTGCTGGAGTGGCCGACACCGAAGGTGTCGTACTCGGATTCGGCGCGGCGGGGAAACGCCGCCAGGCCACCGTGCTGGCGAATACTTAAAATCGTCTCGCGGCGGCCGGTAAGAATTTTATGCGGATACGCTTGATGGCCAACATCCCAGACTAAACGGTCATGGGGGGTGTTAAAGGTGTGGTGCAGGGCAACGCAGAGCTCGACCACGCCAAGGCCCGCGCCAAAGTGGCCACCGGAAACGCCCACGCTATAGAGCAGGTAGGCGCGCAGCTCATCGGCCAGTTGGTCGAGTTGCTTGGCATTCATGGCCCGCAGGGCGGCGGGATGATCAAAAGAGTCAAGCAGCGGCGTCGTTGGGCGCTCGCGGGGGATCTCGTCGAACAGCTTCATGGGCATGTTTAGTGGTCGCGCTCGATCATATAGTGGGCTAAGTCGGCCAGCGGTGCGGCACGTTCGCCCAATGGGGCGAGCGCGGCAATGGCCTCGTCAATCAGGCTGTGCGCTTTACGTTGAGCGCCCCCTAACCCCAACAGGCTGGGGTAGGTGGGCTTGGCTCGTGCGGCATCGGCACCTGACGTTTTGCCTAGGGTAACGGTGTCGCCAGTCACATCCAGAATGTCGTCATGAATCTGAAAGGCTAGACCAATGGCGCGCGCGTAGCGAGTCAGCGCATTTAAGCGGGGATCATCGTCGGCAACCGCGACCAGGCCACCCAGGCGCACGGCGGCGACGATCAGGGCGCCGGTTTTATGGGCGTGCATGTGGGCCAGGGCGTCGACATCCGGATGGCCACCAACGGCATCTAAATCCAGCGCCTGCCCCCCTACCATGCCATCGCGGCCAGAGGCGGAGGCCAGCGTTTGTACTAAGTGACTCAAGCGTGGATGCGCGGTAGTGGCCAGCACTTCAAACGCCAGCGCCTGGAGGGCATCGCCAGCGAGAATCGCGCTCGCTTCATCAAAGGCTTTATGCACCGTGGGCTGCCCGCGGCGCAGGTCGTCGTCATCCATGGCAGGCAGGTCATCATGGATCAACGAGTAGGCGTGGATTAACTCGATGGCCGCGGCAGGAGCGTCCAGCGCCTCATTTTGCGCGCCTAGCGCATGGCCTGCCATATATACCAACAGCGGGCGCAGGCGTTTGCCTCCCGCCAGCAGGCCATGGCGCATGGCGGCCTCGAGTCGTGGGGCTATGGCCGGGCGGCTATCGAACAACGCCGCAAGCGTGGCGTCTACGCGGCGATTGCTGGTCTGGCGCAGGTTGGCGAGCTGGCTAGGCTGCATGGCTACCATGGGGGTGTCTCCTTGCTCTCATCCTCGGCCGCATCCTTGGGGGAGTCGGGGCCAGCGAAGGGCGCTACGTTTAAGCGCCCTTCACTGTCTTCACTGAGCGCACGCACCTTAAGTTCGGCGCTATCCAGGCGCTGCTGGGCAGCGCGGGTTAGTCGCACGCCCTGTTCAAACGCGGTCAGCGCATCTTCCAATGAGAGCTCGCCTGACTCAAGACGTTCAACGATGGTTTCGAGTTGCTCAACCGTCGCGGCAAAATCCTGCGGGGGTGGTGTCGTGTCGCTCATTGGGGTGTGCCTGCAAACCGATATGTTTTTAAAATAAGCTGAAATAAGCGCACAGTATACACCGACGCTTGGGGGGGACGTCTGCCTTTCAGCCTACGCTAATGGTGGCGACTTGCGATCCATTCATCGTCAGTACGCACACTTTTCATCATCTTAACCCGGTCTGACCGGGCCTGGTTGTGCTACGATATGCGCCTCCTGTGAACCGATACACGGCGCTTGCCGCCGACCATAGAGGTTGATTCAGCCATGGCTAAAACGTCCCTGGACAAGAGCAAGATCAAGATCCTGCTACTCGAGGGCGTCCACCAAAGTGCGGTGGACAATTTTCACAACGCCGGTTATGAAAATATCGAGCATCTGCCTACATCCCTTGATGAAGACGCGTTGATCGATAAGATCCGCGATGTTCATTTCATCGGTATCCGTTCCCGCACCCAGTTGACTGATCGCGTGTTCGAGGCGGCGGAGAAACTGGTCGGCGTTGGCTGTTTCTGTATCGGCACCAATCAGGTCGATTTAACCGCTGCGCTTACCCGCGGCATCGCGGTGTTTAACGCGCCATATTCCAACACCCGTTCGGTGGCCGAGCTGGTGCTGGCAGAAGCGATTATGCTGCTGCGCGGTATCCCCGAGAAAAACGCCCGCGCCCACCAGGGCGGTTGGTTGAAGTCCGCCAAGAACTCCCACGAAGCGCGCGGTAAAACCCTCGGTATCGTGGGTTACGGCAGTATCGGCGCGCAGCTTTCGGTGCTGGCCGAATCGCTGGGCTTTAACGTTATTTACTATGATGTCATCGCCAAGCTGGGCATGGGTAATGCAAGCCAGGTGGGCAGTCTTGAAGAGCTGTTGAGTCGTGCCGATGTGGTCAGCCTCCACGTGCCCGATCTCGCCTCTACCCGCTGGATGATCGGCGCCAAAGAGATTGCTGCCATGAAGCAAGGCGCCATCTTGATTAACGCTGCGCGCGGCAGCGTAGTGGAAATTGATGCACTGGCCGAAGCGATTAAAGCAGGCAAGCTTAACGGCGCCGCTATCGACGTATTCCCGGTTGAGCCGAAAGGCAACAACGAGGAGTTCCAGAGCCCGCTTCGCGGCCTGGAAAACGTGATTTTGACGCCGCACGTAGGTGGTTCGACCCTGGAAGCTCAAGAGAACATCGGTATCGAAGTGTCGGAAAAACTGATCACTTACTCTGACAACGGCACCACCGTGACGTCGGTCAACTTCCCCGAAGTGGCGCTGCCTGCCCACCCGGACAAGCATCGCTTGCTGCATATTCACGACAACGTGCCGGGTGTGCTGTCACAGATCAACCGTGTGTTGTCTGAAAATGACATCAACATCTCCGGTCAGTACCTGCAAACCAATGAAAAAGTCGGCTATGTGGTCATTGATGTGGATAAGGCTTACGGCCCGCAGGCGCTGGGAGCGTTACGAGAGGTCGATCACACGCTGAAAATTCGTGCGCTCTACTCGTCATAAAATAGTTAGTAGCACTTATTAGATAGCACTTTCTTACCAAAACGGCCCTTGTTAGGGCCGTTTTGCGTTGGGCTAGGCTTTTTAGCTGAAAATCAGGCCAAATCAAACAGTAGTACTTCGCCTGCTTCTTTACCCGTCAGATTGATTGCCTCTTCCGGCTCAAACGCCGCGGCGTCGCCAGCGCTGAGTGTCTCACCGTTCACCTCCATTTCGCCGTTTACCACATGCAGCCAAGTGTAGCGCGAAGGCGGCGGTGCTACCTGTTCGCCCACGCTAAACAAGCCCGAGTACAGGTTAACGTCCTGATTAATACTCACCGACCCATCGCGCCCCTCTTGAGAAGCCACCAGCCGCCACTGGCCCTGACGCTCGGCGGTAGGAAAGGCTTTCTGCTCGTAGCTGGGTTTAATGCCGAGCTGCTTGGGCTCAATCCAAATCTGCAAAAAGTGCAGCTCGTTCTGTTTGGAGTGGTTGAACTCGCTGTGCAGCACGCCGGTTCCCGCTGACATGCGCTGCACGTCGCCAGGGCGCATCACTTCACCGTTGCCCATGTTGTCCTTGTGCTCCATTTCGCCTTCCAGTACATAGGAGATAATTTCCATATTCCGGTGAGGGTGAGCGCCAAAGCCATGACCGCCCGCCACGCGATCTTCATTGATCACGCGCAGGGCACGGAATCCCATATGCTTGGGATCCATATAGTTGGCGAATGAAAAGGTATGGAAAGAGCGTAACCAGCCGTGGTCGGCGTAACCGCGTTCGTTAGAATGACGAATAATCATGCTGTGCTCCGCGAGTTGCGTGAGATTGAATAATGACAATATACGCCTCACATCGGCTTTGTGGGGTGAAGCTTTCTGTACGGTTGTGTCGAATAAATCGACGTTTCCCGGCGAAAATTGCGCTAAAATATGCGCGTCTTTTAACCCGGTCCGCCCTTTGCGAGGGCGACTACCTGGAGCTTTGCATGTCTGTATCCACCCCGACGTCTACCTCAATGCCGCCCATTGTGGTCGCGGCGCTATATAAATTCGTCACCCTCAACGACTTTGAAGTGCTGCGTGAGCCGCTGCGCCAAACCATGCTCGATAACGGCGTGAAAGGCACCTTGCTGCTTGCCAAAGAGGGTATCAACGGCACAGTGGCGGGCAGCCGCGAGGGTATTGACGCGCTGCTTACCTGGCTGACTGCTGATCCACGCTTAGCCGATATTGACCATAAAGAGTCTTACTGCGACGAGACGCCGTTCTATCGCACCAAGGTCAAGCTCAAAAAAGAGATCGTCACTCTCGGCGTGCCCGATATCGATCCTAATGACACCGTGGGTACCTACGTCGAGCCGGAAAACTGGAACGACATCATCGCTGATCCGGAAGTGCTGGTGATCGATACGCGCAACGATTACGAAGTGGCCATTGGTAGCTTCGAGCGGGCGATCGATCCTAAGACGACGACTTTCCGCGAGTTTCCCGAGTACGTGCGCGAGCACTACGACCCGGAAAAGCACAAGAAGGTCGCGATGTTCTGCACCGGCGGCATTCGCTGTGAAAAAGCCTCCAGCTTTATGCTCAAAGAGGGCTTTGAAGAGGTCTACCATCTTAAAGGCGGCGTGCTGAACTATCTGGAAAAAGTCCCCGAAGAGCAGTCGCTATGGCGCGGTGAGTGCTTTGTGTTCGATAACCGAGTCACCGTGCGCCACGACTTGAGCAAAGGCGAGTTCGAGCAGTGCCACGCCTGCCGTATGCCCATCTCCACAGAAGATATGCAGTCCTCAGCCTATGAGCCGGGGATTAGCTGCCCACACTGCATCGATTCATTGCCGGAGAAGACCCGCGCCGCCGCTCGCGAACGTCAGCGCCAAATTGATCTAGCCAAACAGCGTGGCGAGCCGCACCCATTAGGCCGCGATACCCGCCTAATGAAAAAATAAGCGAGTGCACCGTAGGCAAGCATCGTGCACAAGCCTTGTAGGCTAGACTGATGGGCAAAAGTGTTACTCAAAACCAGGAGTTCACCATGCCCATCACCTCTGACAGGCCCTCTTCTGAAGGATCATCTTCAACCGCTCCCATTCTGCAGCGCCTTGACCATCAAGGTGTCACCACGCTGACCATGAGCACACCAGAGCGCTTTAATGCGCTCTCGGAAGCCATGCTAGGAGCACTTCATGACGCCCTGACCGAGATTGCTGACGATAGCAGCGTGCGCTGTGTCGTCCTCGCGGCGGAAGGTAAAGCCTTTTGCGCTGGGCATGATCTGAAGCAGATGCGTGCCAACCCCGATAAAGCCTACTACCAAACGCTGTTTACCCGCTGTAGTGATGTGATGCAGGCGATTGTCCACCTGCCAGTACCGGTGGTTGCCAAAGTGCAGGGCATTGCCACTGCCGCAGGCTGCCAGCTGGTGGCGAGCTGTGACTTAGCCGTCGCTGCGCGTAGCGCCCGCTTTGCCGTTTCCGGGATCAATGTTGGGCTGTTTTGCTCCACCCCAGCGGTAGCGCTCTCCCGCAACGTGGCGCCTAAGCGCGCCATGGAGATGCTGCTTACCGGGGAGTTTATCAGCGCTGAGCAGGCTGCCGAGTGGGGGCTGATTAATCGCGTGGCAGAAGATGACGCGCTGGATGAAGCAACTAACGAGCTGACCGCCAGTATCTGCGCCAAAAGCGCGGTGGCGGTGCGCACCGGGAAAGCCATGTTTGCCCGCCAACTCGCCATGCCACTTGATGAAGCCTACGCCTTTGCCGGTGAAACCATGGCTAGCAATATGCTGGCCGAGGATGTGGGCGAAGGGATTGATGCGTTTATGGCCAAGCGGCCACCGCAGTGGCGGCATCGCTGAGGTGTTGTCATTGAATGAATGGAATTCGTTTCCGCAAACGCGACAGCGGCCTAGCTAGCGCGTTATCCTGACGCCCTTTGTGTTTGTAAAGAAGACGCCTCCAGCAACGGCGCTTTTAGTGAGTAGGCTGGAGAGCTTTTGAGAGCGTCTTTTTGAGAGCGTCTTTTAGGAGAAAGCTAGGTGAGTGAAGTCAAGCGCAGGACGGTCGGTCGTCCGGCGAATACCGCCAAAGCCAGCGGAGGGCATAGCCAGTCGCTGGTACGCGGTTTAAAGCTGCTAGAGTATCTTGCGGCCAGCCCTCTTGGGCTAGCTCTGTCAGACGTGGCAGAGATGGCCGAGTTGGCACCGTCGACCACCCATCGGCTGTTACAAGCTCTGCAGAGTCAGGGGTTTGTAACCCAGGAGAACGAACAGGGCCTGTGGCGAATCGATGTTAAAACTTTTCGCATCGGCAATAGTTTTCTGGAAGCCCGCGATGTGGTCGCCACTACTCGGCCGTTTCTGCGCCGCTTAACCGCCGAAACCGGCGAAACGGCCAACTTGAGTATCCGCGATGGAGCCACGGCGGTTTTTCTGGCTCAATATGAATCTCCACAGATGATGCGTATGATCACTCGGCTAGGCTCGCGAGCGCCGTTGCATGCCTCTGGCGTCGGTAAGGCGCTGCTGGCGTGGATGCCCGCTGATGAGCGTAGCCAGCTGCTGGAAGGCCGCGAGTTGGTCCGGGTGACCACGAATACGCTCTATCAGCCTGACACCCTGCAAGAGGAAATGGCGCAGATTCGTGGCCAGGGTTTTGCCTGCGACCGGGAAGAGCACGCCATTGGTCTCCACTGTGTCGCTGCCTGCGTTTTCGACGAATACAGCACGCCGCTGGCGGCGATCTCCGTCTCAGGCCCGATGGCACGTATTCCTGAAGCCCGCTTGTTAACCTTGGGGGCCCTGGTGCGCCAAACGGCTGACGAAATCACCCAGCAACTGGGTGGCCAAGTCCCGCGCTAAAGGGCACCACTGACGCGATGCTGAGCCTGTTTTTTGTTGCCTTGGTCAGCGCCACGCTGCTACCTGGTGGGTCAGAAGTGTGGCTAGCGAGGCTGTGGTGTGTTGGCGAGCCGCCGCTAGCGCTTTGGCTGATTGCCACCTTGGGCAATACACTAGGCAGCATGATTAACGTGGCGCTGGGTCGCTATGCGCGCCAGTTTCAAGGCCGCCGCTGGTTTCCCGCCTCACCACGCAGCCTAGCCCGCGCTGAGGGGTGGTATCACCGCTTTGGCGAGCTGAGCCTGCTGATCTCCTGGGCGCCGATTATTGGTGACCCTCTTACCGTGTTGGCCGGCGTGTTTCGATTACCCTGGTGGCGAGCGTTGGCGTGGATAGTCATCGCCAAGGGCACCCGCTACGGCGTGGTTTTACTGCTGGCGCACCACTGGCTAGCGCCGCTGTGCCAGTGAAACATCTTATTAATCAAGTCATGTTACCCTGTACAACTTTTTAACAAGCTGTATTGTCAGTGTAGGCAAGGTCGGTTGCACGCAGCGTGTCCGGTTGTAAACCATTTACTTGCTTAACGTTCGGCAGTCGTTAGATTAAAAAGAACACTCACCAAAAAGGAGGTTGAGGTGTGAAGCCACTTCGTTTGTTACCCTGGCTAAGTGTCTGGCTATTGGCAATGATTGTCATGTTAGCCTCGCCAGCAATGGCGCAGAGCACGCCGAGTGAATCGGCTGGCGCGGACGGTTCAGAAGCCGCCACAGAAGCGGGACCGACGTCTTATGAGGCATTGGCAAACCTGTTAGCAGATGAGCAGTCGCGACAAGAGTTGATTGAGATGTTGCGCAATCAAGCCTCAGCGCTGCCCGCAGGCGTTGCCAGCGAACTTTCGCCAGAAGCGGCCGCTCAGGGCAGCGATTTAGCGCCGGAGGATGTCTCGCTGCCGCGCCAGTTAGCGGAGCTTACCAGTCGCGTGGTTAGCGATGTGGGTGGGCAGTTTGAGCAAGTAGTTAGCATTGTGAGCGGGCTATTCGCGGGCGGAGAGGCAGACAGTGTCTTTGATATGGCTGCGTTCACCAGTGCGGCGATCAATCTAGGCATTGTGATTGTCGCGACCTTTGCAATGTTTATAATTTTCCGACGGCTGGCGAAACCGCTGTTTACCAAAATCAGTGGCTGGTCGTTAAACGGCAATAATTTAACGCCGGTATTGCGTTTGATTGTTTGCGTGGCGATTGCGGCGGTGATTGACGTACTGTTGGTTGGCCTTGCTTATGTGGGCGGTAATTTACTGGCCACCTTCGCGGTCGGCGAAACCGGTGAGCTTTCGACTCGCGCCTCGCTATTCTTGAACGCTTTTTTAATTATCGAACTCATTAAAGCCGCTGTGCGGATGCTGTTCTCTTCGCGCTACGAAGGGTTGCGGCTACTGCCTATCTCCGCCCAAGAAGCCTCCTATTGGAACCGCTGGTTAGCCCGTTTGATCGGTATGGTGGGTTACGGCCTGATGGTGGTCGTACCGCTGGTCAACTTCTATGTAGCGGCCTCGCTAGGTCAAGCCGTCGGTACGCTGATTATACTGTTGGCGTTTATCTATGCAGTGGTCGTGGTGCTAAAAAACCGCGCCCGCCTGCGCGATAACCTGAACGAGATAGCGGCAAAGACAACCTTAACCGCCAGCCGCGTCTCGATGCAGCTGTTGGCTCGTACCTGGCATCTGTTCGCGCTGCTCTATTTCTTGATCGTTTTTGTTCTGACGCTCACGCGCCCTGGTGATGCGCTGCCGTTTGTGATGTATGCCACTCTGAAGTCGTTGGCCGCGATTGTGGTGGGGCTGTTGGTGTCGTCTTTTCTTACTCAAACCATTGGCCGCCGTATCACCCTGTCAGACGACTTGCGGCGTAAGCTACCATTGCTTGAAAAGCGCTTGAACAGCTACGTTCCCAATGCGCTGCGTGTGCTGCGCACAATCATTTTGGTTGTGGTGATCATGGTGGTGCTCAATGCCTGGGGCGCGTTTGATTTAGCCGCTTGGTATGCCTCTGAACGGGGTGCCAGATTGGTCGGCAACTTGACGGGTGTGGCGATTATCTTGATCGTGGCGTTAACCGTTTGGTTGGGCTTGGCAAGCTTGATTGAGCACAAGCTCAATCCGGAAACCGGCCATGGTGAACCTACTGCAAGGGCCAAAACGCTGCTCAGCCTGTTCCGCAATGCGCTGGCGATCGCCATGGTGACAATTACCGGCATGATCGTGCTGTCGGAAATTGGCATCAATATTGGCCCGCTGATTGCCGGTGCTGGTGTGCTGGGTCTGGCGATTGGTTTTGGTGCGCAGAAGCTGGTGCAAGACGTTATCACCGGGGTGTTTATCCAGGTAGAGAATGCCATGAACACCGGCGACGTGGTGACCGTAGGTGGCATAACAGGAACCGCCGAACGGTTAAGTATTCGTTCTGTTGGTATCCGTGATCTTGCGGGCACTTACCACTTAATACCGTTCTCAAGCGTGGATACCGTATCTAACTACATGCGCGAGTTTGGTAACCATGTGGGCGAATACGGTATTGCTTATCGTGAAAGCATTGACGATGCCATTGCGCAGCTCCAGCAGGCCTTTGAAGATCTTAAAGCCAGTGAAGAGCACGGTTATAAGCTGCTAGCTGACCTAACCGTGGCTGGTGTGGTCGCCTTGGCAGATAGCTCCGTGAACATCCGTGTGGTGATCAAAACCACGCCGGGTGACCAATGGGCTGTTGGTCGTGCTTACAACCGCTTGGTTAAGCTACGCTTTGATGAGGCGGGCATTGAGATACCTTTCCCGCATACAACGCTTTACTTTGGGCAAGATAAGACGGGCTCTGCGCCGCCTGCGAACTTACGGGTTATGCAGCAAGCCTTTACTATTGATGGTAGCCCGGCAGGCCAGCCCAAAGCAGGTGATATTATATCGGACGATCGGTTTGATCCACGACGTAGTCGGACCACCTCTGAAACAGTCGAACACGAAAAGCCCGACCATGATGACGTTGATGAAAACTAATCTATCGTCATCTTAACGTGTTAGCGGGGCCGCCTTCGGGCGGCCCCGCTGCGTTGGTGCATCCCAGAGGGTATTTGCTGGAGATGAGTTCTCTGTACGCTTAGCTAGGCTAGGGGAAGTGCCAGCCAACGGCATAGATCTCTCCCATGAGGGTAAGAGTCTACTGGGCGCAAGCCTGAAAGGTGACGCGCAAAAATGCGCTGAATAATGTTGTGCGTTTTACTGGAAGATCAGGTGGTTTGCCCCGGTGCTACCGACGTCGAGCAGTGTTCAAAGCACCATCAACTCAATTGTACTTCATGAATATCATCTGGCCACCCTACGTGGTCACTTAATCACTACATTGTTCATCTAGCGTTCATGTTCTACTTGGTATCTTATACGCATCGAAAAGAGCAGCATGCTTTCTTTTTCGACTGCCCATCGTTGATATGCATCAATGTAACGTAGAAGTTTTGAAAGCTCTTTTAGATTATCCAGCATGTTATTAAGTGGAAGCGGTGTAAGACGTAAGTTTAAGTGGTGGTAGTAATTCAGTGGTTGGGTAGGCGCTCGACTTTTAAACTGATGGAGAGGCTAATTGTCTATACTAGTTACTGGTACGGCTGGTTTTATCGGTGCCGCCGTTGCCAAACGCCTGCTTGACAGCGGCGAGCATGTGATCGGAGTGGATAATCATAATGTCTATTACAACCCCTCTCTGAAAGAAGCACGCGTGTTACGTTTAATTGCCCACCCTAATTATCGTCATTTACGCGTCGATATCGCTGATCGGGCGGAAATGGCTAACATATTCAAACGTTACGTATTCAGACGTGTTATTCACTTAGCAGCACAAGTTGGCGTGCGCTATTCGCTGGAAAATCCCGCTGCCTATATCGACAGCAATTTAGTTGGATTTGCTAATGTGCTCGAAGGATGCCGTCAGCAAGAGATTGAACACCTAGTTTACGCCAGCAGCTCCAGTGTTTATGGCGCTAACGAAACTATGCCCTTCTCGACTCATCACAACGCTGACCACCCTATAAGCCTTTACGCAGCGACTAAAAAAGCCAATGAATCAATGGCTCACACGTATAGTCATCTGTACGGCATACCCACCACTGGCCTGCGTTTTTTTACTGTCTATGGCCCTTGGGGGCGTCCAGACATGGCACTTTTCAAGTTTACCCAAGCCATTCTGGCAGGCGAAACGATTCCCGTATATCACTATGGCCAACATCGGCGTGACTTCACTTATATCGATGACATAGTTGAAGGTATTATTCGGGTGCTGGGAAAACCTGCGCAAGCCAACTTGCATTGGTCGGGACAATCACCTGACCCAGCTACCAGCCGTGCCCCCTGGCGCCTTTACAATATCGGTAATCATCAGCCTGTTGTGTTGATGGATTACATAGCTGCTCTGGAAAGTACTTTGGGCATTACTGCTCACAAAGAGCTATTACCTATTCAACCGGGCGATGTACCCGATACTTATGCAGATGTAGGGGATCTTATCGATCATTTTGGCTATCAGCCTGCTACCTGCATAGAGGAAGGTGTCACTGCTTTTGTACGCTGGTATCGGGATTTTTACAAAGTATAATTTTATAAGTAATGGTTTTTAAAAAACAGGGTGAATAGCGATGAAACTTTCCGTCATTCTCAGTACCTATAATTCTCCAGAATGGCTGGAAAAAGTGCTTTGGGGCTACAGCGTGCAATCCTACAACAATTTTGAGTTGATTATTGCCGATGATGGCTCTACCAGTGAAACGCGCTATCTTATTGATCGAATGCGAGAAGAAGCAGGGCTTACGATCAAACATGTTTGGCAGGAAGATAACGGATTTCAAAAATGTCGAATCCTGAATAAGGCCATTATTGAGTCTACCTCAGAGTATTTAGTTTTTAGCGATGGCGACTGCATCCCACGCCAGGATTTTCTCAATGTACATGCAACAGAAGCCTTACCCGGCTATTACCTGTCGGGCGGTTACCATAAATTGCCAATGGTTACCAGTGAAGCTATCACTAAGGAGGATGTGCTCTCTGAGCGATGTTTCGATCTGAAATGGCTAAAAGCTCATGGCTTGTCGTTTTCCTATAAAAACAGCAAGCTGACAGCCACTTCTAGACAAGCAAAGCTATTTAATACACTCACACCGACCCGCTGCCGTTTCAAAGGCTCAAACGGCTCTGCCTGGAAAAAAGATGTTCTCAGCGTTAACGGTTTTGATGAAACCCTGGCTTACGGCGGTGAGGATAGAGAATTTGGCGTTAGGTTAGTAAATTTGGGCATAAAGCCGAAGCACGTACGCTACAACGCCATTGTTATTCACTTGGATCATGCCCGGGGGTATGTGGATACCGATATCATCGCGTCCAATAAGCGACATCGCATCAACATTGATAAAGAGGGCACGATTCGTACAGCATTTGGCATTGAACAACACCAGCAGTCGAACGGAGAAGGAGTAATACATTGATTTTCTTCGTATTTTCTTACAATCGTGGACCCCATCTTAAAAACTGCATTGAGTCTATCGAAATCTGTGCGCCCAGCCATCGCATTACTGTTTTTGATGATGCCAGCGATGACCCTGAAACTCAGCAAATACTTGATGAAATCGAGATTCGACATGAGGTCAGGCGGCGTGATGATAAGGGATCAAGTAATCAGCATGGAGCGCTTTACACCAATATGCAGAGAGCCATTGAATCCGTCGAAGAAGACTGCCTTATCGGCTTTCTTCAGGACGATACGCAAATGGTTCGTAAGATTGATGAGCAGGATATTCGGTTCATGGAAGATTACTTTGAAACGTTTCCAAGTAGCGGATTTCTTGCGCCGGTGTTTCAGAAAAAAATTACCCGGCAGCGTACGCTCGACCGCTTTGTTTTTCGCCCGGAGCGAGGGGTTTACGTGTGTGAACACCGCAGCCGTAAGCAAGTTGCCGGCGTTTACTACTCCGATATTTCGATAACCCGGAGTGATCGTCTACGTAAAGGAAACTGGAAATTTTTATCGGGTGAATTTGAAAACGAGCAGCAGGCGAAGGCCAGCTTCCTCGAAATGGGTTATCTACCTGCACCATTTGTCATGTGGCTACCCAACCCACCAGCCTATCGAAACAAAAAAAAGAACATTACCTTTAAGTTGGCAGAGATCATCAATCAAGCTGGCTTTTATCCTTTTAATATTATGGATAGTGAGACAACAGAGGAACTTAGAAAACACTCAACAGAGCATGCTCCAATTGCTGAAGACTACCTTACAGTTGCTGTCGAAGGTTTAAAAAAGCCATGGATTTACGACCCACTCAGACGCTATCGATTGCTACGCAAGCTCGCCAAGCTTGAAAGTTTTATGAGGAGCTTGAGTAGAGCAAAAAACGCCTAATTGAACGCTTAAAACCGACGTTTGATCCAGTAGCCGCTTGATCAATTTATCTACGCCTTTAGCTTTTTAGGGGAAATATTCAACGATACACCATGTTAGGCTCCGGGACTATTGCTAGCTTAGCCTAAAGCACTTTCTATCAATAGGAATGTAAAACTAAGTTGCTTAGGATTTTAAAAATGTGGAATACACTACAACTCGCTTTTTTCCGATTCGCAGCCGGGGGCAAGGTACCCCCTCAATGGTTCGAGTCAAAGCTACCGCCGGAGCGTGATCGGGCTGCTAAAACGGGGCATCTCACCCTTGAAGTGGTCAGTCACTGCTGGAACTACTCTCACTTCCTAGTTTACCAATTAAGTTCTTTAGTGCTCTTCCCGCCCAAATTACTCGATGTCACCATGACTATTTTTTACAGTCCAGAGGACACGAAAACGGTTGAATTATTAGAATTCTTTGAAAAGCAAGAGATTCCTGGAGTCACCTGGAACTGGCAGCCAATGCTAAAGCAGGAGCTGTTTCGTCGTAGTATTGGTCGTAATCGTGCAGCGCTTGCCACAAAAGCCGATTGGGTATGGTTTACTGATTGTGATCTCATGTTTCGGGAAAGTTGTTTGGATAGCTTAGCAGAATGCTTACAAGGTCGATGCGATGTTTTGTTGTTCCCGGCTGAAGAACGCACGACGGGTCTACTATCGGAAGATAATTCTATGCTTTGTGCGGTAAATAATGGGCCTCGAGTGTTGGATATTGATGTTTCCTCCTTTACTACCCGGAAGATCACTAAGGCCACGGGGCCGCTACAAATTTCTCATGGCGATGTATGTCGAGCTATTGGCTATTGCCGAAGTATCACTTTATATCAGCAGCCCGTCCAAAAATTCGCCAAATGCCATGAAGATCGTGCATTTCGCTGGCTATTGCGCAGCCAAGGTGTACCCATCGCGGTACCGGGAGTTTATCGGATACGACATATTGTTAAAGGACGTTATAACGGTAGTGACACTCAAAGTAATTTCCGGACTTGGATACGAGTTTGGCAGTCTCGATGGCGAGATTGGCGTCAGGGAGAAACGCCTAATGAGTGAGGGACATCGAATTGTATTTATTACGCCAACTTGGGCGGGTGATCTTGATCACTTTCGAGTAATGAGATCATCCTTTGAGCAATCGTTGTTCGCCCAATTTGATCACTACGTTGTTGTACAAGATGAAGATCTTGCGTTATTTGAGGAATTTCGTGATCGTAACGGACTGATCCTGCTTTCTACAAAAGACGTGTTACCTGAATTTATTGATTGTCGCAGGAAACGTGCACGAAAGTTGGCTAAGCGCTTAGGACGACATTCCACCCGGGTTTGTGGGAGTCTCAAGCGAATTTTTTCCTGGCCTATCTGGCCGTCTTATACTGGCTGGCACACTCAGCAGATATGCAAATTAAAGCTTGCGAGTGAGCTGGTGTGCGATACTGCTGTTATTATTGATTCGGATGTGATTATTACAAAAACTGCAGCCATTGAAGATTTTTTAAGTGCTTCTGGCACTGTATGCTTTGCTAATTGGCTAAATAGAACTGAAATAAAAGGGAAAGTCAAAAACTGGATAGATGAATCTGAGTGCTTGGTTAATGTAAAGCCTGATTCTGACTATGTTAATGTTTACTTTGATACTCCTTTTGTTTTCAATCGACTGTTACTTTGTGAAGCTCTCTCATTACTCGAAAAAAGAACCGGTAAAGATTGGTGGGACGTTTTTCTAAATCGTCCGCCGCGCAGGTGGTCTGAGTTTGGTTTTTATAAAGCATTTTTGATAAAGAAAGAGCCGCTAGTGAACATCGATTGGCGCGAACCTTCATTTTGTCGTTATCTTTATGATACCAAAGACGTAAAATCCGTAGTTAACACCGTGTCTGATATGATGCATGATCCGCAGATTCATTATGTGACCATTCATTCTCAGGCGAACGGTCGCGAATACCAAAACCCTAACGAGTATTTGGAACCCATTCTGTCTATTTTTTCTCGTGATCATTGAATCGTAATTAAATTATTAATTTTAAGTTAATGAAAAAGAGATGGATATGGCTAATTTGACAGTATGTGTCTTTTCTTTTAATCGCGGAAGATATCTGCGTAATTGTGTGGAATCTATCCAGCGCTGTATTCCGAATGCCAACATTGTTATTTTTGATGACCATAGTGATGATCCTGAAACTTTAGAATATCTTCGGATAGTAGAAAGCTCTTGCCAAGTTGTAACTCCAGGTAAAGTTGGTTCCATCAAACATGGTGGCCTTTACCACAATATGAACGCCGCACTTGAAGGTTTTAAGGAAAGACCGTTAATGTGCTTTCTTCAGGATGACACTCAAGTCGTACGGCTTGTTTCTACGACCGAACTTGATGAAATGGAATCGCTGTTTGACCATAACCCAACTCTTGGCTTTGTGCATCCTTGTTTTATCAGGGGCATCGATCTGAAGAAGCGTCCAGTGATACCGCTAATGGGTCCAACACCTGACTTCTTTTATCGCAAGGATTCTGGGCAAAGTGCAGGTATCCACTATTCAGATCTAGTCGTGTTTAAACCAGGTCGGCTCGTCGAAACGGGGTGGAGTTTTCAGCAATCCGAGCCAGAGAACGACAAACAAGCGAAGCTAATGTTTGATATGATGGCTTATATGTGGCTGCCGTTTGCGATGTGGTTGCCGGAAGTTCCAGCCTATCGTGGCAAAAAGAAAACACTTGGTTTGCGCTTGGCTGAGCGAAAAAAAAAGGTGGGTTTCTATCCTTTTAAAATAATCACATTGGATGAACTAGTCTTAAATAAAAAGAAGGCGCCAACTCGGTTACCTGTAGCAGAAGATTTTCTCGAATGTTCTCCTTTTTCTCCCGCAGCTCCCTGGACTTATAACCCTTTAACAGGTTTAAATTTTCTAAAACACCTTAATGATTTTGAGGTTGCAAGCCGACGTTGGTTCCGCCGGTGAGCTATTTTTTCTTTACGAGTTCATGTGAATGAAATGTGAACGATTAATTCATCATAGGGTAAGGAAATATTGGTATTATTAAGTCTTACTATTCTGTGTTTTTGTATAGGTTCTATGGTTATGGAATTTTTTAAAAAAAATATTTTTCAAAAAATTGCTTATGAGTTAAGTGATTTAAAATATCAAAAAAAAGAAAGGCTGGGAGATATAATAAAAAAATATGAGTTAGATATAGCTAATATAAAATTTATATCCGTGGGAGCAAATGATGGTATAAAACATGACCCTATAGCTCCTTTTCTGAAAAAATACGATTGGGAAGGAGTCTTTATTGAACCAATACCAGAATATTTTAGTTTATTAAAAGAGAATTATAAAAAAAGCAGAAAAATAATATTAGAGCAGGCTGCTATTGGGAGTGAGGAATCGCAAAAAAATATTTATCTCATAAATCCTAAAGCGCCATGGATAACTATTTTTTTTGGTAAAAGGCTAGCTTCTTTTGATAGAAAAATTATAGAAAGTCATTCTTGGTATGTACCGATGTTGAGGAAAAATATAATTAATTTAGAAGTGGCGGTTATTCCACTTAGAACAATAATTGAAAAATATGAATACTGGGATGTGGATTTAATAACTATTGACGTAGAGGGCTATGAACTTGAAGTGATCACAAGCCTAGATTTTACAAAAATTAAGCCAAAGATAATATTTTTCGAAACAAAGCATTTGACAATCAATGGATATGAGAAAATAGTAAATTTATTAGAAACCGAGGGCTACAAAATATTCGCGTTAGGGCGTGATTCCTATGCAATAAGTTAGTGGATGCTGATAAGGCTATGAATCATAATTGAGTTGAATTCAAATTTTTGGAGCTTTTTTATGTCACAAAATTGGTTGTTTTTAAAACATTTTTTACGCTCCCCTATCGCAATTGGTAGCGTCATGCCAAGTTCACGTCATCTGGCTGCTGCTATGGTTCGCTGTGTAGAATGGGAACAAACACGCGTTATTGTTGAACTTGGCGCTGGTACAGGTGTTATAACGCAAGAGATAAATGCTTTGCGCCGTGAAAATTCATCATTTTTATCTTTCGAATATGAAAATTCATTACGTGAAAATCTTGCTCAATGCTATCCTAATGTCAGTTTTTATAAAGATGCCTTTCGATTAAAAGATCATATGGTCACTCAGCAAGAAGACAAAATAAGAGCTGACTGTATTATATCTGGTTTACCGTTTGCGAATTTCTCTCAGCAGCAACGTGATAATCTTCTTAATGATATTTATGATGTTTTAAACCCAGGTGGTTTATTTGTGGCCTTTCAGTATACGCGCCAGCTTCAGCCATTTCTTGTATCTTCTTACGATAAATTAAATTGTCACAAAGTATGGGCTAATTTACCACCTGCCTATGTCTATTTATGTCAAAAAACATCAGGATCGAAAGCACCTGTTGATGTACATCGTAGAGGTGATGAACGTGCTTAATCGGTTACGTTATAGAGCTAAATTAAGAACGCGACGTTGGCTTAGAGAAAATCCTAAATGGCTCAAAAAGCTGAGGCATTTCCGCTGCTTTAGCGGAGACCCTGAGTCGGTCAGCCGCGGTTTTGCAATTGGGTTTTTTTTTGGCTTAACACCCACCGTTGGCGTTCAAACGTTTCTGGTACTGTCAAGTTGTCTGATGCTAAGAGGCAATTTTCCTATAGCCTTTATGGCAACCTGGGTTAGTAATCCATTAACACTGGTCCCCCTTTACTGGTTATTTGAAAATATTGGCAGCTTGTTCATCTCTGGCTCGATACTTTCCACCAATACTGCAGCGGCATGGCCCATGCTTCAATTCGTAACATCAGGAACGTTAAAAATGTTGTTGGGGAGCCTATTTATTGCTACTCCTATGTCACTTTTGTCTTATTTTGTTGTTTATCGTTTGGCAAAATTGAACCTCATCCGGAATAAAACTGTTACCTAAATAAGTTGTTTCTAATAATAAGCCTTGAATCTATTCCCTGTTGTTTATTGAATATGAAATTGCCGCTTGTTCCATATCAGGCAATTCCCGACTTCTTCCTCTTTCACCGATAGAAGCGCGATAAGGCTTGAAGCACTTGAGTTGAGACAACAGGATCGGGGCGTACTTCATCGAGTTCGTTCATTTGGTAGTCATAGACTTCGAAAGTCCCTGTCGGGTATACGGTAATCTGGTAATCGGGTAACAGGATACTGTAGCCCATGTAGCTCCCCGACAGCATCCATTCACGCTTTGGTTCGGGTTCCAACAAATTGTGGCCGAGGGTATAGCGCTCGGGCGCGGCTTCACAGCCTAGCATCTCTTCAAGCAGCGTTGGTGCAATATCAGCATGGTGTGTGCGCCTTGTGATTTCACCACCCGCGTGCCCCGGCAAGTGCATGATCAGCGGCACTTTTACCTGCTCTGGTGTGTAGTTGCTACCATGGCCCCAGTAGTTCTTGCCGTGCTCGTTGAAAGATTCGCCATGATCTGCAGTGATCACCACGGTGGTCTCGTCCAGTAATCCTTTGGTGTTCAGGTCATCGAGCACGCGGCCCAACTGTTGATCCACATAGCGTGCTGCTGTCCGGTAGCGATTCCAGTAAGGTTCTGGGTCAAACTTCGGGCCCAGAAGCATATGATTGACACTTTCCCAATAAGGGGTGAAACGGGGGAAGTCGGGCGGATGGCTGTATCCATGCACGGCGTCATAGAAAAGAAAGCTGAAGAAGGGGCGATCATCTGTATTCCGGTTCTCCTCTTCTGCCCAAGCTAACCAATCGTTGGTGATTTGACGATCACGCTCCCAGGGTTCGCCCTGGGCTGGCTGGAGTGAGACATCGTCCAATCCAGCAAAGACGTTGCGGTCGAAAGCAGGGCTAACGAGGGTGGCCGAGGAGAGCACCTTGAAGCGGTAGTTCTCCTCTTCCAAGGTCTCCATCAAAACTGGCGGCGTCTGGCTGGCGGTGAAGGCGTCCCAGTAGGTTACCGGCAAGCCGTAGAAAAGGCTGAATACCCCGGCCTTAGTGGAGTTACCACCGCTAATATGCTCGTTAGCTTTGAGCCAGCCCGGCTGGTTGGCATAGCGATAGAGGTTCGGCATCACCTCTGGGGTTAGCATGTCATGGCGCAGTGCATCGATAACAACGAGCATTAGATTGCCTGGAGCGTCAGATGGTTGACACGATAGTGGCGCCATGGGGTAGATCAGGTCTTGCTCGCCGCCCGGCGCTGCCTCCAGTTCTACGGCATCGCGTACTGCCTGGGCATCTACCCAACCCTGCTCGACGAAGAAACGCTTAGCGGTGGCCGGGTAGAAAACCGGCACGTGACGGGTCATACCGGTGATCTCACGGTTATAGTGAGCATCTGCCCAGGCATGCCAGCCATGCACACTGATAAGAGCGATGACATTGACGGCCAGCACCGACCACACAGGCCAGGACAGCGAACGTTTTATCAACAGTTGTCCTATGATGCCTTGAAGCGCCAACATGCCCAGCGCCCCGCCGATGGCCAGGCTCCAGGCTATCCAGGAGAAGCTGAAAACATCGCCGCCAGCGTTGAGCAGCAGGTCAAGAATAAAACCGCTCAGATGGAAGCGATACTGGGCGTAAACGAAAGTGTCTAGTAGGAGCAGCAGTTGCAGGGCACTGGCCCACAGCGTCGCTACCAGCCATAACCACTTGCCTCGAATAACGCTAGCCAACAGGAATAACGGCAGAGCGCCCAGCCAAATCAATAGCGCCAAATGGCCAAGGAAAATCAGCAGGAGATAGCCCCATTGTGTTGCCCCATCCGGATCGATATAGGGGATATAACGACTGGCGATTAACCAGCCCAACAGCAGATTGGCGAGGGTCCAGGCAGCGAGCCAACGCCAGTGAAAAAAGAGCTTCGCGATCATGGGAAGGTAATCCAGAACAATTAACCGTCAGCCCGAGGAGATCCTCAGTGGCAGTGGGGGAAGCGAAACGCGGCAAAATAGTAACCTAACAGCGTAGGTTTCCCAAGCGCTGATGCCATCTTTGGTAGCGGATTTGGGCTGAGCTTTACCCCTGAATTCAACTAATAAGTGCAGCACCGGCGGTTTCTAGTGCTCCTGAGTATTCTCCTAAGAACACCTGAGCTGGAGTTCGGTATCCCAGCCGTTTTCTTGGTCTATCATTTAGCTTATTGACGACCCTTCGTAGCTCTGTATCGGTCACCTTTCGGAAGTCCGTTCCTTTCGGGAAATACTGGCGAATCAGGCCGTTGGTATTTTCATTGGTACCACGCTGGCTTGAGCGGTACGGGGCACAAAAATAGGTCTTGGCCGAGACGGCCTTAGCAACCTGCCGGTGCTCGGCAAATTCCGAACCGTTATCTAGGGTGATGCTTTGCACTGCTCCTCGGCGTGGTTTTAATAATCGGGTCATCGCCTTGGCCGTTCCAGTGGCCGTGATTTTCGGCAGGCGCGCTGCCAAGAGGTAACCGCTGCGTCTCTCGACCAGGGTCACCAAGCCGGATTCTTTGTGGCCCTTGAGTACCGTATCGCCTTCCCAATGACCGATATGGCGCCTTTTTTCCACTTCAGCGGGGCGCTGCTCAATACCTACTCGGTGTGGGATCTTGCCTAATCCCGCATGCTTGGCTAACTGGCGCTGATAGCGCCGCTGACGTGGTAGCCGGAGTCGCTTCCATAATTCACCACCGTGTTTCTTGTCGTCCCAGATTAATGCATAGATCCACTGGTGGCTTACGCAAACCCCGTTGGCATTCGCCATGAAGCCACTTATTTGCTGAGGGCTCCATTCATCCATCAGTTGATCAGTCACCCAGCGAATCAGGCTTGGCAGTCGCTTCGTTACTTTCCAAGCGCTGCGTCGGCGCTGATCACTTCTCGATTGCGCCTGCTCAGGCGCATAGCCAGCCGTAAGCCCATTGCGCTTTATCTCGCGGCTGACGGTGCTGCTGTGAACCCCAATAGCCTTGGCTATTTGTCGCTGGCTGATGCCTGTCTCCAGATAAGCAAAAATTTGGTATCGTTGGGCCTGGGTCAGTTGTCGGTATCCCATGCTCTGCTTCACTTTGGTCGGTAAAGTCGAGAGGGTACCGGCGCTGGCCCTCCTTCCTCTACTGTGTGATCCAAAGTGCTGCGGTTATTCTATGAATCCAGGCCTCACGTATCTTTAATGTTTATTAGATAGCTGACGGAAGCTCGTATCGCATCGTCTGTTTTTATATAAGTAAAGTTTAAATATACAGCTATAGTAAAATGAAGACGGCCCAGCATGAATCGTCGTTTGCCCGGATTAACTTTTCGTCGGCTTAGGGCGATAGACAATAGACTTCTGAATGAAAAAATTAGCGATATAAAATATCAGCATTCCCAGGACCATAGCCGCAACTGGATGAACGTGAAACGAAGACTTTAGATACTCAATAAAGGTCCAAAGGAAAGTGATGTGAAGTATCATTAAAAATAGAGTTGCTGTGACTTGAAAAAAAAGTTTGCCTTTCGATCGAAACACAACGTTTCGCATGCCATAAATATAAAAAGGCATTGAACCAATCCTGGAAGCTATTAACGCAGGCCCGGTCGGAATATTTAAAGTCGTCAGTAATGTAAAAAGCAAAAAGTCAATGAAAGCACTGATGGCAGATACGGAGGCATACCGAAAAAGAACTGCATATATACGAATAGAATCGAGTAATGGATTAAAGTGAGAAGTAGGATTTCCGGGCTCGTAGATCGTTTCAATTTCAACTTGGTGTAGTGAAACGTCGGTATTCTTAGCTAGCTTAAACAGGCAATGAAATTCATAGTCGTACCGGTTGGCGTTGATATCAAGCATCATCGGCAGATAATCGCGCCGATAGGTTCGGAGCCCTGATTGGGTGTCGGTTACTGTGTGCCCCGTAGCAATTCGGAAAACGCCAGCGGTGAGTATATTGCCAACGCGGCTGCGTAGTGGAACACTGTTATCAAAGCGCCTGGAGCCAATATTTGGATGCCCCGTTAAAATCGCTTTTTTTGATAAGCGCATTACGTCAAGAGGGGAGTGCTGCCCATCTGCATCAGCGGTAACAACATAGTTTACGTCGGGCTGATTATTATAGATATGAGAGAACCCGGTTTTGAGTGCTGCCCCCTTTCCGCGATTAACATCGTGATCTAGTATTGTCACCTTCGACAACGTTCGGAGCTCATCAAACACCTGCAATGCATTATCACTGCAGGACCCATCATTGACTATGATGATACCGCCAAACGTGGAGTCGGCTTTGGCCAGCTCCAATAATTCATAAGTGATGCCCAGGAGTATACCATTGGGCTCATAGGCAGGTACGAGCACCATAAAATGCTTACCTAAAGAGGAGTTTGGTTGATTCTCGATATTGTTTAAAGCATCACTTAACATTAATTGTCTCTTTCTTCTTGGCGGCTTTTTAGAGCTGAAGCACTGCTTTTTTTATCTTGCTCTGTTAGCGTTTCTAAGATCTCGTGGTTATAGATGCTGCGATCAAAGGCCTCCCAATTCGTTAGAACAGTACCCTCAGGAATATGTTTACCCGTCCGCTTTACGATTGACGCAAAATGTTCTTTGAACCGACTCTGTGTCCCATTGTGCTGAAAGACCGTTGAGTCATCGACGGGATTAAAAAAATCTAATCGATAGAAAAGTACCCTGGAGTCAGTGAGGTTCTTTTCGACGTGCAGCATGGGTTTTCCATTAATTTCGACACTTCGCAGTATGTCATAGGCTTCCTGAGTACGTTCTTGAGTCGAAAAATGCAGGTGTGCGTCGTGTGTCATCAGTGGTTCAATGGAGATTGGTTTAATCCCTAAGAGCTCGATAAAGCTGGCCGGGTTATGTGGACGATGGAGTATCCATGCTGGTTCATCGAGCGTACAGGTTTGGGAGAGCGCGTTCATTACGCATTTCTTTTCGCCTAGTGAAGGTGGCGCCTTCTGAAAAACCTTGGTGAGTATTTCATTGATCGCCTTAGCTGCAAAAGCGAGTTGTGGGCATGAATGACCATCGCGAGATAACCAGTAATGATGTTGTGTATGTGCCAGAGTGTTTAGAAATAAGATCGCGTGATCTGGTTGGAAACGCTTGGTTGCACGCAAAAAAGCCATCGCCGAGAGATACTCAAAAAATACGATAAAGACAATATGCGCGGGGCCAAATTGTTTAAGGCCTTGGACGAGAAAACGCATAGCGTCGAGAAAGTCACGTGAACTAGTGTGACGAATCATGCTTGCTAGTAACTTGGAGCCGGAAAGAGCGACTTTTCGTTTTGAAATATCTAAGTAATTTTTGGCTAAATAACGTGGCAGTTCAATTAGGCTTGTGTATTCCGAAGGGTATGCGTTTTCGGAAAATGTCCATGGGTCGGGAATGAAAGCGTGGCACTTATCCGCCGTCCCTCTACTGCCGTTCATAACGCCCCATATAACTGAAGACTGACCCTTGTCACTCCATTTTTCCCAAATCTGCTTCGCGGACAGCGACGGAATATCGCCGAGATTTTTAATCTGGTGTGTCGTAGATGGAACGCCGCTATGCACCGACACCCACTGTACCCATGGTTCAAGAAACCCTGAGTCGTAGGTATCTTCGGACCAGCTTCGGTCTTGATGCCACTGGAGGACTTCCTGCAAAAAGGTAAGATTTTCCCGGCCAGCAATTTTTCTTAACAGATCAGCGGAAAATTCATTTAATTCAATTACTAACATAGATTCAATTCCTACAAAAAGTCTTATATTGCATAGATTAATATCAAACTTTCCATTCGCTTCCCCATATCTTATGTTTTAAGGTCATCGTTTTAAGAGCAATGTGTTTCAAGAGCCGTAATTTTCCGAGTGGCGCCCCTCTAAGTTGATCGACTCCCCACCATCCACAAACAGAATTTGCCCCGCCACAAAGGGGTTATCCAACACGTAGTGCAAAGCTTGTACAAGGTGTTCGGGGTCACCCTGGCGCTTTAGCGGAATACCTTCAATGCGCCACTCAATATAGTCGCTGGTGCGCTGGGAGGCAGGCAGTACGACGCCGGGAGAGATGCCGTTAATGCGAATGCGCGGGGCGAATTCCAGTGCCGCCATACGGGTCATTTCCGCCAAGCTCTTTTTCGACAGCAGATACGCCGCGTAGGGATACTGGTGATAAGCTATTTTGTTATCGATGATATTGATCACCTGACCCTCTTGAACTACTGCGGCAAAGTGGCGCGTAAGCAGCAGTGGGGTAAACATATTGACCCGAAACTGAGTCTCCAGCATCGCCAGTTCGGTCGCTGCAATCGGCGCTGGTTCATAGGCTGAGGCACTGTTTAGCAGCAGGCTAAGCCCAGGAAAGCGGCGCTTCGCCGACTGAATTAAATCGTTTAAGCTGTCGGTTAAGAAGTCGCAGCAGAATATTTCACACTCCCGACCCTTGGCGCGGATACCGCTGGCGACTTCTTCGGCCTCCTCCCGGGAGCGATTAACGTGGAGGGCGATGTCGTAACCCGCATCGGCCAGGGCTTCGGAAAAGTAGCGTCCCAAGCGGGTGGCACCGCCGGTTACCAGAGCAGCTTGTTGGTGCATACAGCGTTCCCTACTGTTTTATTGGTATATGAAGACTTTCTGCGTGAGCGTAGCGTTTGTCAATAACTTATACAGAGCCTACGCGAGGCGCTAAATTGGTGAGGTTAAAAGAAGTGTCCTATGCCAGGATGGTTCTAAAGACGTCACTTTGCACAGGATGTTGCTATGCCACCTATGCCTTTATCTTCCGCGCATGCCGCCCCGCTCCATGAGTGTTTCATCTCATTGGGATCCAATATCGACCCAGACCACTATTTCGCGCAAGCGCTTGAGATTATCAGCCGTGAGTGTGAGCTGTTGGCGCGTTCAAAGGCGATCCGCACTGCGCCGGTGGGGTATCAGCAGCAGCCCGACTTCTTAAACGCCGCGCTGTTGGTGAGCACGTCTCAGGAGCGTGAAGCATTTCGAGCCTATCTCAAAGGGGTAGAGGACCGCTTAGGCCGCGTGCGGGGGGCGATTAAATCGGGGCCACGTACGATGGATCTAGACATTGTGGCCTGGGATGGGGAGATCGTTGATGACGGCTACTTTAAGCACAGCTATGTGAAAAAGCCCGTCGATGAAGTGCTGGCGAGTAGTGGCCGCACTCTTGAGTTTAGCCCACCCAGCCGGCGCAGATAACTCTGTGCCGGCTGGGTGGGGTCATAAGAGCACTCGTTTACTCGATAATGCCCTGTTCACGGGCCATTGCGTAGGCCGCCTGGGGGCCATTCCACAGCGACGGCAGCAGAATCAACGACACTGGAATCGCGGTGAGAACGATAAACTGCTGCAGCGCGCCAATTTGTCCCGCGCCCATGTAAAGCAGTACCGCCGCCATTAGCGCCATGGCAATGCCCCAGAATGCCCGCATCACCGGACTTGGGCTGTCATGACCCGCGCCGACTACCGCAATTGCGTAGCTCATTGAGTCGCCGGTAGTGGCCACGAAAATTGTCGTAAGGGTCAGAATGGCCAGCGCCATCCAGGTGCCGCCGGGCAGCGCCTGGGCCACGGTTAGCGTTGCCACATCAAACTGGAAGTTATTCAGCGCTTCGGTCAAATCAATCACGCCGTTCAGTTGATAATAAATGCCCGAACCCCCGAGCAGGGTAAACCAGACAGTAGTTGCAATCGGTGCCAGGATCGCCACCGCAACGATCATCTCGCGGATGCTGCGCCCGCGGGAAATACGCGCCACAAAAATCGCCATTCCCGGTGCATAGCCGATAAACCAGGCAAAGAAGAACACCGTCCACCACTGCATCCACCAGGCAGGTGCCGTTTCAGCGGTCATGGTTGCCATGGTAAAGAACTCGCTGACATACGCACCCATGCCGGAAACGTAGCTATTAACTAAAAATAGCGTTGGGCCAAAGACAAACATTACCGCCCCAATAGCTAGTGCCAACAGCACATTAAAACGGCTAAGTAGCTGAATGCCTTTGTGTACGCCGCTCATCGAAGAGAGCACATAAATGCTGGCTAGCACACCAAGAATGATCAGTTGGCCGGTATAGCCTTCCGGTAGGCCAAACAGCTCTTGAAGACCAAAACTGACCTGGGTGGCCAGAAAACCAATCGGACCCACGGTACCAGCGACCAACGCAATCACGCAGCAGGCGTCGACCAAGCCGCCTAGCGGGCCGCGCATTAAGCGTTCACCCAGAATTGGATAGAGCAGGGTGCGCGGCTGCAGCGGCTGGCCTTTCACGTAGTGGGCGTGCGCCAGAACCACCGCTGTTAATGACCCGAGTACCGCCCAGGCCATAAAGCCCCAGTGCATAAAGGATTGACCCAAGGCGCCAGAAACAGCTTCAGCGGTACCCGCTTCACTGTCGAAGGCAGGCGGTGTCACCACAAAGTGGTAAACCGGCTCACCGGCGGCAAAAAATACCCCGCCGCCCGCCAGCAGCGTACATAGAATAATCGACAGCCACTTAAACGTGCTCATTTCTGGTGCATCTAAATTGCCGATTTTGGCTTTTGCCGCCGGGGTCATGGCTAAACCGATGGCAATAAAGAACGTCATCAAGAGTAGCAGCTGGAAGTAGCTACCCAACACTAACGCCGTCCAGGCGAAGCCTGCGCTGATGCTATCCGCCACCAGAGCGACGTCGTAAAACGACAGCGCCAGAAAAGCGACGATGAAGCCTATACTCAGGATCAGTACAATGGGATCGCCAAGTGAAAACCGCTGAGAGCCCTCAGTTGTGGGGCTAGATTGGTTCATATCAGATACCTTTGGGGTAACGGGTGAGGCAAAGCGACGAGCCTATTAACATGTATAAATAAGCGATTTAAAACGCTCAAACAGCTCGTTTTCAGCACAAAAAAAAGCGCCATTCAAGGAATGGCGCGAGGACAGGAAACTGGGTTTAGTATATCGTCAATTTAGACCAACGTCTAACATGTTTTATCTTGGTGCATGAGAAAGGTGCAAATGCACGGTATTGGCCCGTGGCCATATACGAACTGTTTGCCCAGTTGGAAAAGCGCATGACCGGCTGGGCGCACCGCGGTCAGCATCGCTAGGCATACCTATGTAAGAGCATGCCAATGTATGCCAGAGTTTACCAACGATAAAGCAGGGAAGCGCTGGTGGTGCTATCAGTTCGCGCGCTGGTGTCATCGGGTGGCTGGGAGTTGTGCTTAATCTCGTGAGATAAGCGCAGCGACAGCTTGGCATTAAGCCTCGCAGTGAGGGCTGTAAGCGAACGAGAGGTGGTGTTCTGGTTGGTATACTCCACAGACATTTCCTGCTGAATATCGGCGTAGTCGGAGAACCCCCAGCGATAATCCAGCGCGGTGTAGGTCACCATTAAGCGTTCATCGTCATACTCGCGCAGCCGGTCGTGACGATAGCCGGGGCCTGCTTCTAACGATAGGGTGTGGGTGTCGTTCTCCAGAATCTGGCGCCCGTAACCCCCAATCGCTGACAGTTGCTGGTCATAGCCGGCAAAGCGATCCTTCTCCCAGCGGGCAAAGCCAAACAGATAGTGCGGGCCGTCTAGCTCATAGCGCTCGCGCCCAGAGATCAGGTACTGCTCGGCGCTGGTTTCGTTTTCTTTACTCACCGTGCGCACTTCACCGCGCAGCGAGTAGGTAAACTTACCGGTTAACCAGGTCAGCAGCGTTTTGCCAATCAACGTTTGGCTATTGGTATTGCCCGAAAGGTG
The DNA here is from genome assembly GCF_031010195.1 of Halomonas sp. SpR8. Taxonomy (GTDB): domain Bacteria; phylum Pseudomonadota; class Gammaproteobacteria; order Pseudomonadales; family Halomonadaceae; genus Vreelandella. The sequence goes on from NZ_JAUAMC010000014.1 coordinate 68,204, forward strand.
GGTAAACCCTAGTTCGGCATCACCACTGAACATGGGGGCGTCTTCCTGGGGCGGCGGCGGGGCGTAAAACGGGTAAGCATAAGCCGCGCTTAACCACAGTGGCCAGCAGGCCAGCACAATAATCCATCGAACGATTGCCACTACATCCCTCCTTGGTTTTAGCAGCGGAGTATTATATCAGCGAACGATGACGCGAGTGATGGCAATTAACGTCGTTTGCTGGCGCGTGCCATAATGGTGCGGTCACGCATTTTGAGTCTACTTATGAGCGTTTCACGCCCCCGAACATTAGCCGACCTGCAGCGCTGGCGTCGAACCCGCGCAAGGCGCAGTTGGTATAAGAGAAGTTTTCGCCTGCAGGTGATGCTGCTGGTCGGGCTGCTATTGGCGGGCATGCTACTGGCACAGGGCACGTATCTCAATCTCCGTAAGGCGGAAATTATTAGCCAGCAGATGGGCGAACGCGCGCTGGCAGTGGCCAAAACAGTGGCGACAATGCCGCAAATCATCAACGCTTTCGAGATACCTGATCCCGCCTATATCATTCAACCGCTGGCAGAACGGGTACGCCATGAAACCGGGGCGCGCTATGTTGTTGTGGGTAATACCCAAGGTATTCGTTACTCTCATCCGGTGCCCGAGCGGATAGGTAAGCCAATGGTAGGCGGCGATAATGATCAGGCGCTGATTCATGGCCAATACTATGTGTCCGAGGCAACCGGGTCATTGGGCACCGCCATGCGTGGCAAAGCGCCTATCTGGGATGAAGATGGCAATATTATTGGCCTGGTGTCCGTCGGCTTTATGATGGATCGCGTCGAGATGGACGTGGCGCGCTACAACAGCTTTGGCTGGGTACTTGTAGCGCTGATGATCTGCCTGGGCTTTGCCGGTGCCTACTGGCTGTCGCAGCATCTTAAAAAAGTCATTTTAGGCCTGGAGCCTTATGAGATTGCGCGGCTGGCGATGGAGAAAGAGGCCATTTTGCAGTCGATTCACGAGGGCATTCTGGCAGTTAATCGCGAAGGGCATATTACCTTGGTTAACCAGCAGGCGCGGCGCTTTCTCAACTTAGACGATGAGCATGTGCTGCTTGGGCAGCCTATCCGTGAAGTGGTGCCTAATTCGCGGCTGCTGGAGGTGCTACGGCGCGGCGAGCAGGAGTTTGATCAGGAGATGTGGTTGGGCGATCACCCTGTTGTTGTAAACCGCGTGCCGATTCTCCACGAGGGTGAGGTTGAGGGCGCAGTCGCCACCTTCCGTAGCCGCCGCGAGATCGTTGATCTTTCCCAGGCGCTGACTCAGGCCAGCCGTGACGTGGATATGCTGCGCGCCCAGGCTCACGAGTTTTCCAACAAGCTCTACACCATCTCTGGGTTACTACAGTTACAGCGCATCGACGAAGCCCTGGCATTAATCCACCAAGAGACCGAGCGCGCTCAGGCGCAGATGAGCTTTTTAATGCGCAATGTGGCCGATGCGGTGCTTAGCGGCACCTTGCTGGGTAAACTAACCCGCGCGCGGGAGCTGGGCGTGACGCTGGAAATTGACGAGCAGAGCTCGCTTGCTTGCCCGCTAACCTCTACCGGGCAAGAGGTGATGATGAGCGTAGTGGGTAATTTGTTGGACAACGCCTTCTATGCAGCGCTGAATGGGCCAAGCGAAGAGCCCAACGTGCGGCTGTTTTTCACCGATCTGGGCGAGCAGCTGTTGATCGAAGTGGAAGATAACGGGCCAGGCGTGCCGGCCCAATTTGCTGAGTCGATTTTCCAGGAGGGGTTCTCGACCAAAGCCGGCAAGCATCGGGGCATTGGCCTGGCGCTGGTGGCCAGGCTCTGCCGTCAACACGGCGGCGCGGTAACGCTGGAAGAGAGTGAACTGGGCGGCGCGTGCTTTATCGCGGTTCTCGATCGTTCGTTATGTGCCGACTGCCCTAGCAACATGCTTAAACGCGATCCTAACAACAATCACTAACACGGCTAAGGGAAACGCAATGTCTGCGCTGCAATACGGCATTTTGGTCGTTGAAGACGACTTTCGCATTGCCGATATCCACAGAGCATTTATTGAGCAGAGCGCCGGCTTTTATGTGGTCGGTATGGCGCGCAATGGGAGCGAGGCCAAGGCACTTATGGCCCAACACGCCGCCAGCATCCAATTGATTTTATTGGATGCTTACCTTCCTGACGTTGAGGGCTTAGAGCTGCTGTGGGCGATTCGTCGCGACTATGTGCATGTGGATATCGTCATGGTCACCGCCGCTCGGGAAGTGGAAACCATCAGCGAAGCGCTGCGTGGCGGCGTATTTGATTACCTTATAAAGCCGATTGAAGCGGCGCGGATGACGCAAATGCTGACCCGCTTTCGACGCGAGCGTGAAGCCCTGGCCAACCGCGCCGAGATGAACCAGGACGAGCTGGATCACGTACTGGCACGCTTGCAGCCGGGTGAATCAGCTCGGGCTAAATCGCAAACGCAGTCTCAAGCCCGGTCTCAAGCCCTGCCCAAGGGTATTGACCGGCTGACCTTGCGCCGGGTGATTGATGCCCTGGCCGCTGCCCCTGATTCCCTCACTGCTATGCAAATGGCGCGCACCATGGGTGCCAGCCGCTCTACCGCGCGGCGTTATTTAGAGTTTTTAGTCGCCGAACAGGCGGTGAGTGCCGAGCTGGGCTATGGTGATGTAGGACGGCCCGAGCGTCGCTATCGGCTGTTGGAGGCGGCACACAAGTGGCTTGAATCTTTATAAGCAGCCAGCCTATAAACAAGCCAGCGTGAACAAAATGAACAAAATGCCCATAAAGAACTTTTTGCCTTTTATGCGCACAAGCTTGTCGGTCAGGGGCAGGGTCTTCTAACGTTCGCGGCGTGCAGTCTCACAATAAGACGCCCCACACAACAACACTGATACGTGGAGAACGCTATGACTTGTAACTCTTCCTTGAAACTCGTGACCTTGCTGGCTCTTCCGCTGGCTGCCGTTACCACCTTTTCCAGCACCGCAGCAGCGTTTGAGCCGGAAGGTAAGGTGGAGTGTATCGCTCCATCCGACCCGGGCGGCGGCTGGGACTTTACCTGCCGCAGCGTGGGTAATGTTATGCAAGAGCTTGATCTAGTGTCGGCGAACGTACAAACCATCAATATGGCTGGCGCTGGTGGCGGTGTGGCGTTCGCTCATACTGTAAGCAAACGGGCCGGGGACGATCATCTACTGGTCGCAGCGTCTACGGCCACCACTACACGCCTGGCCCAAGGTCAGTTCCCAGGGCTGAGCGCTGATCAGGTCAACTGGATCGGTGCGCTGGGCGCGGATTACGGGATTATCGCCGTCGCCGCTGATTCCGAGATCGATGACCTTAATGAGTTGATGGATTCACTTAAGGAAGACCCGCGCAGCGTCAAGTTCGCTGGCGGTAGCGCCAAAGGCGGCTGGGACCATCTTAAGGTGTTGATTGCCGCTCAGGCTGCCGATGTCGAGAATCTTCCGCGCATTGCGTATCTTTCCTACAACAATGGCGGTGAAGCGTTGACCCAGGTGATTGGTGGGCATGTTGATGCCTTCACCGGTGATATCACCGAGGCGCAAGGCTTTATGGAATCCGGTGACCTGCGTGTGCTTGCGGTACTCTCCGAAGAGCGCCTGCCAGGTGATCTGGCTGATATTCCCACAGCTCGTGAGCAGGGTATTGACGCACTGGGCCCCAATTGGCGCGGCTTTTACATGCCTGCGGATATCTCCGAAGAAGCTGAAGCGTATTGGACTGATGCCATGGACACTATTTACCAGAGTGAAGAGTGGCAGAATGTCATGGCTTCGAACGGTTTGATGCCTTTCCACATGACCGCTGGTGAGTTTGAAGAGTTTGTCCTCAACCAGATCAGCGACATTGAACAGCTTTCTAAAGATATTGGATTGATTCAGTAATGACTTTCAACGACCGCATCTTTGGGGTCTTGATGATCGTCCTGGCCGTTGCATACGGCTGGGCCGCGACTCAGTTCCCGGAGCCGTTTGGTGGGGCCGAAGCCGTCGGCCCTGACACTTTTCCGAAGCTGCTGGCCGTGGTGCTGGCAATTTCCAGCCTTTATCTAATTGTACGGCCTGATCCCGATAACGCCTGGCCTTGGAGCCGTACCGGTATTGAGCTAATCATCGCCGTAGTGGTGCTGATCTTTTACGCCATGCTGCTTCAGCCGTTGGGCTTCGTTATTAGCACCACGCTAGCTGTGGGTACGCTCTGCTGGCGTATGGGGGCTCGCCCGCTCAATGCTTACATTACCGGGGCAGTTTCGGGTGTGGTGGTGTACTTCCTGTTCAGTTTTGCGCTTGATCTCGCCTTGCCGCTGGGTCTGCTGTCATTCCTGGAGGTGAACTGATGGAAACGCTAGGTTACCTAATGGATGGTTTTGGCGTTGCGCTGCAGCCCCACAACCTGATGTTTGCCTTGTTGGGTGCTTTCTTGGGCACCTTAATAGGGGCTCTGCCAGGGCTAGGCCCAGCCAATGGCGTGGCCATCCTGATTCCGCTGGCGTTCAGTTTGGGGCTCGCGCCAGAAACCGCGCTGATTATGCTGACCTCAGTATATGCGGGTGCCATGTATGGTGGGCGTATATCGTCGATTCTGTTGAATATCCCCGGCGATGAACCGGCCATGATGACCTGTCTTGACGGCTATCCCATGGCCCAGAAAGGCAAAGCGTCTGAGGCACTGGCAATCTCTGCGGTGGCATCCTTCATCGGTAGTCTAATCGCCACTGTTGGCTTGATCCTACTGGCGCCATTGTTGGCTAATTTTGCCTTGACGTTCGGCCCGGCAGAGTATTTTGCACTCTTCCTGTTGGCATTTGCCACCTTGGGAGGTATCACCGGAAAGAACCCTATCAAAACGGTGGTTGCCGCCTGTATTGGTCTAATGATTGCCACTGTGGGTATCGACAATACCGGCGTTCAGCGCTACACCTTCGGCGTGCTTGAGCTCTTTGAAGGCGTCGATTTCATCATTGCTATCGTCGGTCTGTTTGCCATTTCCGAACTGCTGTTCTTCATTGAAGAGCGCGCCGGTGGTGGTAAAGAAAAGATGAAGGTCAACAAGCTTTCGCTTTCCTGGAAGGATATTCGTGAGATCCTACCCACAAGTTTCCGAGGTGGGGTGCTGGGGTTTGTCGCCGGGGTACTACCGGGTGCCGGTGCTTCGTTGGGTAGTTTCATCAGCTATACCCTTGAAAAGCGTGTGCTGGGTAAGAAAGGCTATTTCGGGCAAGGCGACCCACGTGGCGTAGCGGCCCCGGAAGCTGGCAATAATGGTGCTTCCAGCGGTGCTTTGGTGCCCATGTTGACCCTTGGTGTACCGGGTAGTGGTACCACTGCGGTGTTGCTGGCGCTGTTGATCTCGTTGAATATCACGCCAGGTCCGTTGATGTTCACCCAGAATGCCGACATCGTCTGGGGCGTGATCGCGGCGCTGTTGATCGGTAACTTCTTGCTGCTGATCCTCAACATTCCGTTGGTAGGTATCTTCGTCAAACTGCTGTCTGTACCGCCAATGTACTTACTGCCGATCGTTACCATGGTCGCCTTTGTGGGTATCTACTCGATCAGTAACACCATATTTGACCTCTACTTTATGGTGGCTTTTGGGGTCGGCGGCTACGTCCTGCGCAAACTGGAGATTCCACTGGTGCCGGTGATCCTTGGCTTGTTGCTGGGGCCTGAGATGGAGAAGAACCTGCGCCATGCCATGGATATTTCTGACGGCGACTGGATGGCGCTGTGGGACAGCGGTCTGGCTATCGGCCTTTGGGTCTTTGCTGGTTTGGGCCTGATCCTGCCTTATATCCTAGGCCCCCTCTTACGTCGAGGGATGAAGGCAACCCCCAATTCAGGTTCGCCTGAGAGCGATTGATACCCAAATAGATCAATCGTAAGTATCGGGGCGTCGACGAAAGTCGGCGCCCCTTTTTTATGGTGCGCCAGGCATGGCGCGCAGCGCCTTGACTGGCGCTGTTCCTGGGGGTGGTGCCTCAGGATGACTTGGGGGTGAAAGTCCCCTGCACGCCCGGCAAGGGGAAGTGCTAGCCGAC
>NZ_JAUAMC010000015.1 GCF_031010195.1 Halomonas sp. SpR8
TACGCCTGACGACCATAGCGAGCGTGAACCACCTGATCCCTTGCCGAACTCAGTAGTGAAACCGCTTAGCGCCGATGGTAGTGTGGGGTCTCCCCATGCGAGAGTAGGTCATCGTCAGGCACTTATTGTGAAAAATCCCCCAGGGCTGATGCCTTGGGGGATTTTTTTATGTCAAAATGCACTCCTCAAGGAGGAATGCCCATGACCCAGATGCACTGGGAACAGCTACTTTCCCCACGTCGTCTTCACGATCAACGCTCAACTGGTAACCGTGAAATTGGTCGTAGCCCATTTCATAAAGATCATGATCGGATAGTTTTCTCAGGCTCATTTAGGCGCCTAGGGCGCAAGACGCAGGTGCATCCGCTGACAGAAAATGATCATATTCATACCCGTTTGACCCACTCCTTGGAAGTTGGCTGCGTAGGCCGCTCTTTGGGCATGATAGTGGGCGAGCTACTGCGTGACCGTCTGCCTGACTGGATAACTCCCGCTGATCTTGGGGTTATTGTGCAAACGGCGTGCCTTGGCCACGATATTGGCAATCCTCCTTTTGGCCATGCGGGTGAGTATGCCATCCGCGACTGGTTTCAGCGTGCGCAAAGCAGTGGATTATTAGAGGGCCTTTCAGACGCAGAGCGCGAAGATCTGTTGACCTATGAAGGCAATGCCCAGGGGTTTCGGGTGATTACCCAAATTGAATATAACCAATTTAACGGCGGTATGCGGCTGTCAGCGGCCACGCTGGGTGCGCTACTTAAATACCCTTGGACGGTTCGTTATGGCGGGCGAGCAGGCAAATTTGGCGCATATCAATCAGAGCAGGCGCTTCTCAAAGAGGTGGCTGAAGCAGTGGGTTTATTGCCACAAGGTGAGCAGCGCTGGTGTCGTCACCCATTGGCTTGGCTGGTCGAAGCCGCTGATGATATCTGTTACGCCCTGCTAGACCTGGAAGACGGTTTAGAAATGGGTATTCTGCGCTATGAAGAAGTGGTTGAAATACTGCGCCAGATCGCCGGGGATTTTCCGCCAGAATATGCGGAAATGGAGCGTAACAATGTTTCTCAGCGGCGCCGCATTGCGTTGTTGCGAGGTGCTGCCATGGAGCGGGCGGTTAATGACGTCGGCGCGGTATTTGTGCAGCATGAGCAGGCGCTGTTGAGCGGTACGCTCAGTGAAGACCTGTTAGAGCTATGCCACCCAGACCTGGGGTGGGGCGTGCAGGCTGCAAAGCAGCTAGCCCGTGAGCGTATCTTTCAAAATGAGCGGAAGGCCAAATTAGAGATTGGCGCCTATACAACGCTGGGTATTCTTCTCGAAGCCTTTATTGGCGCCGCTCATGAACTTCATCATACCGGGCACTCATCGTTTAAACACCAGCGCGTATTAGCTCTTATCGGCGAAAATACGCCACTTCCCTCTTGGCCACTTTACGACAGCTACCGGCGAATGTTGGATTTTATCGGGGGAATGACGGATCACTATGCGGTGGATTTGGCGCAAGAGATGGGGGGGCGCTTACGCGGCGACTAAGCGTTATACTGAGGGGTGACGCAAGTGCTTCAACTCCATCAATCTGGCTCGCTCAAGCAAAATATTGATGACCTTGTCATGTGTCGCGTCATTGAGTGGGCCAGGTGTTAGCGCCGTTATCTGTTTAGCTAGCGTATCGCCGCTAACCACAAGAATATCGGGTGCTGCTTCACTGCTATCGATTTGCCAGCCAGGCAGTACCAGTATGCCCCGTACTGGGACCGGTACGCCACAACGCCGTTCTAACCATTGCGTAAGCCAGTCAACCCCTTGGCGTGTTTTATGCAGTGGTCGGCGCTCCTGCCAATGTGGAAAACGCAAGCGCTCGCGCTCCACTGCCACCGTATTTAGCTCGTTGCCATCGGCACCAATAGCGAGTGTTCTTGCTCGAGTTTCAACCACAAAAACCCCATGAGGCGTTACGACTACGTGATCAATGGTGAAGCTGTCTGTGGGTACATCATGAAAAACGTAATAGGGGTGTGCCTCAGGACGGACTAAACGCTCGAGCTCCTGACCCACGGCAAGCTCACAGGCTAAGCCTAATTTTAACCGTCGGATACGCTGATAGTCGCGTACTAATAGCAGTGAAAACGTCAGTACAAGTAACGTGCTAAGTAAGCCATACAGCGCCCATTCAACCCAATCCTGCTTGTTAACAAATAGCATGCGCCCCATGCCGTAAACCAGCGGAGCTAAGCTGACAATAGGCCCCAGGGCTCCGTTTATAAATAGACTCGAAAAGGCTTGGTCAAGACGATGCCTGAGCGCCTGCCCCGGTTCATGAAGAGGGGCTTTGAACGGTGAGAGAACACGAGCGTCGTGTAGATTACGCAGCGCTATGACAATAATGGCCATCGCCGCCATGGGAAATAAAAAAATCAGTGGTAGCAAGTATTCCAGCCAAGCCATTGCAGTGCCTTGCCCTATAAGCGACTTACTCGCGGTAAGTCATGGTAGTGTGGGGGCCTTTTAACCCCCAGCGAGTTTAACCTGATAGCCGAGTGCGCTTAGCTCTTGGCGTAGCACGTCGCGATGGTCACCTTGAATTTCAATAATGCCGTCCTTAACTGCTCCGCCTGTTCCACAGCGCTTTTTAAGCGTTTTCGCCAAGCTTTTAAGATCGTCGCTCGGCAGTGGGATACCGCTCACAGTGGTAACGCCCTTACCCTTACGGCCACTTGTTTCACGTCGAATGCGAACTATTCCGTCAAGCGCGGCCAGGCGCTGCTGTTCACTGACATCGTCACATTGACAAGCATCGAATGCTTCGCGGCAGGTAGGGCAGGTTTTACCATACTCGGTGGAGTAAACTAGTCCGCCTAGTTGATCACGCATAGAGGCCATTATCATCCTCCCATTGAGTGTTGGGGTACGGGTGTTTGCCAATATTCACGCGTGAGTCGCTCAACAACGGCAGGTAGCTGATACATGTTGCTGATCATAATAGCGTTTTCAGGCGTCGTTTCGGCATCAGGAAAGCGGTTTAGATGGATTACCGTCATTCCCGCTTGGAGTGCCGCGCGAACGCCTACTAAGGCATCGTCTACGGCGATGCAGTCACGCGCTGCATAGCCCATGATACTTGCCGCGTGCAAGTGTAAACAGGGCTCTGGCTTCCAGCAATTAGCGGTATAGCCGCTAAAAAAGCGTTTTCCAAAATAGTCACTAAGCCCTGTAACATTCAAGGCCGTACGAATTTTACTTTCGGGCCCGTTAGAAACCACGGCACTGGGGTAGCCTGCCAATATATCCAATGCTTCATAAGCGCCGGGTATAGTGGTCAACTCCTGAGCAAGTCTCGTGGCTAGATTGGCTCGCATTGAGCTTTCCATACGATCAAGTCTGTCAGGATCAACGTCACCGTGACGCTGTTGAAGCTCCGCAACAATGCGTCGAAAGCGCGCTCCACGAAATTCGCCAAGATAGTCAGTAGCAGCGAAAGGTAGGCCTACTGAATTAAGCCCGGCAGCCATCTCTTCGGCCAGAAGCGGTTCGCTATCGACAAGAGTGCCATCACAGTCAAACAGCAAAAGTGGGAGCGGCATTGTGGTTCCTTGCAGCGGCTTATGCACTGCCAGTGTTAGTTTAAGCCATCCATACTGCTATTGAACGGGATTTTACGTCATTTGTGAACACTGTTTTGTTATTTTTTGCTTGCCTGAACGCGACTCTTGGGCCAGCTTAAACGGCTACGCTCATTTTTCTGGCTTCTGCTGTAAGCCATCTAGCGTCAGTTGGTTCAGTCGTGCAAGCGTTGGAAATGGTCAAGCTGCGCCGAAGAGATGGCAGGGATACACTATCTAGTAACAAACACAACATGGAGAATGCCTAATGCGATTAACCCCTTGGATGCTACCTTTTGCGCTCAGCGCAGCTTTGCTAACGACGACAGGCTATGTTTTGGCTGATAGCCATGAGTCAGAGGATGAGCAGCATGAGCCTTTGGATGATGCAGCACTTGAAGAGGAATACGGTATTAAAGCGGGGTCGGTGAAACGTGACGAAGATATGTCATCCAGCGATTCCGATGACACTGATGCACAGGCTCGCGTCCGTGAAGAGGAGGAGGAAGAAGAGAAAAATGAAGGAGTAGCCACCAGCGAGGGCGAGGCAGACGTAGAGCTAGAGACTGGCAAGAGTGAAGAGCGAAACCCCGAGGCTGGCACGGGTGGCACCGGCAGCCCGGAAGACGCTATTCATAGCAGCGAAGAGGAAAATAGCGAAGATGGTGAAGATGGCACCGACGATAATGAGTAACGTTAGTGCCTAAGTATTACTTGGTGAGCCGCCGCGAGTTAGCGCTACTACGCTGATGGTAAGGCTTCATTGTGCGCTGGCTGGTAACCCACCACGGGGCCTGCCTGCCGCTCATTGAATTGAGCAGTGCTTTTTGCATAACGAGGCCAGCTTCCATACTGGCCTCGAATTTTTCAGTGACCATGCGCTGATTCTCTTGCATCATTTTAGGACTGAAAAATGGCTGTGTTTGCCATAAATGGTTTCGCATAGCGATCGTCGATAAAGACGTTGACCATAGTTCAAAAGCCATGATGCCAACTTCCCATATATCGAACATCGCTACCGGGTTAGTGGGCATGAGGGAGAGGGGAGTCGTCGATTTCATAAGCGTTGGGGCCTCCTTGCTGAAATACGAAACGTCGTTATCTCATCACTAGTGTTAGCGTATCAATGCTGCATTGCAACATCTATTTTCATAGCCAAAAAAAGACGACCCGCAGGTCGTCTTTTTCGAAAGTGCGTCCATTACGCGCTTATTTTACCTTGGGAGCCAGCTCGCCACGCTCATAGCGCAGGAACATCTCTTCCAGATTGATAGGCTTAATTTTGCTAGCGTTACCTGCCGTACCAAAAGCCTCGTAGCGAGCGATACATAGGTCGCGCATCGCGGTAACGGTCTCTTTCAAGAACTTGCGCGGGTCGAATTCAGATGGGTTTTCAGCCAGGAAGCGACGCACTGCCCCGGTAGACGCCAAGCGGAGGTCGGTGTCGATATTGACCTTGCGTACGCCGTGCTTGATACCCTCAACGATTTCTTCGACGGGAACGCCGTATGTTTCGGGGATTTTGCCACCGTATTGGTTAATCACTTCCAGCCACTCCTGGGGGACAGAAGAGGAGCCGTGCATGACAAGGTGAGTGTCCGGAATCCGCGCGTGGATCTCTTTAATACGCTGAATAGACAGCGTGTCACCGGTAGGCGGCTGGGTGAATTTGTAAGCGCCATGGCTGGTACCTATGGCAATCGCCAGCGCGTCTACGTGGGTCGCTTTAACAAATTCAGCGGCTTCTTCGGGATCCGTCAGCAGTTGTTCCATATCCAGCTTGCCTTCAGCCCCGATGCCGTCTTCTTCACCGGCCATGCCGGTTTCCAAGCTACCCAGGCAACCCAGTTCCCCTTCAACGGAAACACCACAGGCGTGAGCCATTTCCACCGCGCGACGGGTTACATTGACGTTGTAGTCGTAGTCGGTCGGCGTTTTGCCGTCTTCGCCCAACGAGCCATCCATCATGACCGAGGAGAAGCCGAGCTGGATAGAGCGCTGGCAGACCGCCGGGCTAGTGCCGTGATCCTGATGCATAACCACTGGGATATGCGGAAACTCTTCAACGGCCGCCAAAATCAGATGGCGTAGGAAAGGCGCACCCGCATATTTGCGCGCGCCCGCAGAGGCTTGCACGATGACGGGCGAGTCAGTGGCGTCAGCGGCTTCCATAATGGCGCGCATCTGCTCAAGGTTATTGACGTTGAACGCCGGAATGCCGTAACCGTATTCGGCGGCGTGGTCGAGCATTTGGCGCATGCTGATCAGAGCCATAAAATTATCTTACCTGTTTGCGTTGTCAATTGGGTTATCTGAACGAGCACCATAAGCGCCCAGGTTCAAGTGGCTTTATGTTAGCTGCGTTTGGCAGCTGCTTCGAGTGCTGCCACGGCAGGCAACTGCTTGCCTTCGACATACTCAAGAAAGGCGCCGCCGCCAGTGGAAATATAGGAAACGCGATCCGCAATAGCGTACTTATCAATGGCTGCTAGGGTATCGCCGCCACCGGCAATAGAAAAGCCTGAGCTATCGGCGATGGCCAGGGCGATTACCTGGGTGCCTTTGCCAAACTGGTCGATTTCAAACACGCCGACGGGACCGTTCCAGAGGATGGTACCAGCGTCTTTGAGCATACTCGCCAAATGAGCGGCGGTATCTGGGCCGATATCCAAAATCATCTCGTTGTCAGTCACCTGATCGACCGGCTTGACTACCGCTTTGGCCGATTCAGAAAACTCGGTGGCGACGACCACATCGGTCGGGAGCGGAATCGAGACTTTCTCCATCAACGCTTTCGCCTGACCCACCAAATCGGCCTCATGGAGTGATTTGCCGACATTGTAGCCCGCGGCGGCAATAAAGGTGTTGGCGATACCGCCGCCGACGATAAGCTGATCACATTTATCAGCCAGTGCGGTAAGTACATCCAGCTTGGTAGAAACCTTTGAGCCACCGACGATGGCGGCCATCGGCCGGGTTGGATGTGCCAATGCTTTCTCAAGTGCATCGAGCTCCTGGGCAAGCAAAGGCCCCGCACAGGCGCTGGGGGCAAAACGTGCCACACCGTGGGTAGAAGCCTGAGCGCGGTGGGCAGTGCCAAACGCATCCATGACAAAAATATCGCACAGCGCGGCATACTGTTTCGCCAACTGTTCATCGTCTTTTTTCTCGCCGCTATTGAAGCGCACGTTTTCAAGCAGCACTACGTCGCCGTTAGCGAGTTCCAGGGTTTCGCCGACTGTTTCACCGAGATAGGCTTTGACCAGCGGCACTGGGCGACCCAACAGCGCACCCAAGTGCTCAGCTACCGGCGCTAGCGAGAACTCCTCGGCGGGTTCGCCTTCGGTGGGACGTCCCAAGTGGCTCATCAGCATTACTTTTGCGCCAGCCTTCATCGCCGCCTGAATAGTGGGCAGCGCTGCCCGCAGGCGGGCGTCGCTAGAGACGTGGCCATGTTTGATGGGCACATTCAAATCTTCACGGATCAGCACGCGTTGTCCTTCCAGGGGAAGGTCAGTCATCTTTTTCACGTTCATGGAAGCGGTTTCCTCGTGGTTATGCCGTTGCGATAAATGGAAATAGGTTACGTATCTGCAGAAAGAGTCGCCAGCCGCTGGCTGATATCGAGCATCCGGTTCGCAAACCCCCACTCGTTATCGAACCAGCACATCAGCTTGATGAGACGCGTGCCAGCGACCCGGGTTTGCGTGGCATCTAAAATACCTGAGCGTGGGTCATGGTTAAAATCAACCGACGCCATGGGGGCTTCAGTATAGCCAAGTACGCCTTTTAGGCGCTGTTGGCTGGCGGTCAGCAGCAGTGCATTCACATCATCCCGGTGAGTATCGCGACTTACCGTGAGCGCTACGTCCATGGCAGAGACATTAATAGTAGGAACACGTACGTGCAGGCACTCAAAGCGGCCCGCTAAATGGGGCATCAAGCGGCTAATGCCGAGCGCCAAGCCGGTATCCACGGGCACAATAGAGTGCATGGCCGAGCGGGTCAGGCGCAGATCGGTTTGGTGGTAAGCATCAATGACCGGTTGGTCATTCATCGCCGAGTGAATCGTTGTGGTGACACCATGCTCAAGCCCCAGGGCTTCATCCAGAACTGTTAATAGCGGTACAAGACAGTTGGTCGTGCAAGAAGCGGCAGACAGAATTCGTTGAGATAGTGCCAGTTCGTTCTCATTGATGCCCCAAACGATGGTGGCATCAACGTCGTTTTCTGCAGGCTGGGAAAACAGCAGTCGTTTAGCGCCAGCCTCCAGGTGCTGCTCGGCGGTAGCGCGATCTTTAAAACTCCCCGAGCACTCCAACACTAAATCCACATCAAGCCCTTTCCAGGGTAACTGGCGCGGATCTTGTTCGCACAGCACCTGAATGCGTTGGCCGTTAACGATCAGATGCTGACCGTCGTTGTCGACATCGCCTGGAAAGCGACCATGAGTGGTGTCATAGCGGGTCAGGTAAGTAATGGTGGCAAGATCAGAGAGCTCATTAATAGCGACCACTTCGAGCTCAGGGTGGTGACGCTCGACGAGCGCCCGCAGTACGCATTGGCCAATGCGTCCGTAACCATTAATGGCGATGCGATATCTGGGAGCAGAATTAGCCATGCAAAAAGGGGGCTCTTAAATAAGTGTATCAATGAACAAAATGGAGTCGGAAACGCTGAGATGATAACGCATTTCAATCTGTGATTCTTATCGACTGCCTGCCTCTATCCACTACTCATACCTATTAACCGCCAAGCGAGCGGAAGCAGTACCGCCGTGAAAATACCCGTCAGGCTCATGCCGAGTGAAGCGAAGGCCCCAGCTGTGGGGCTAATCTCAAACGCCCTTACGGTACCAATTGCATGGCCGTTAAGCCCAAGCGCAAAACCGATCAGGCGCTCATCATCAATGTGCAAAAATCGCGCGATCAGGCTGACACACGGGATCGTGATAACGCCGGTAATTAACAGCGCTCCCATCAGCAGCGCTACGGTACCGCCAAGCTGTTCGGTAATACCGATAGCGATAGGCGCGGTCACCGATTTGGCTGCAATGGAGGCGAGAATGGCGTCGGAACTACCCATTAGCCAGGCAATCGCCAGCGAGTAGAACGCCGCCAGTGTCGCGGCGATGGGTAAACAAACCGCCAGTGGCCGCCATAGCTCGACAATACGCGGCAGCTGCTGGTAAAGCGGCATGCCGAGTGCCACGGTAGCCGGTCCCAGTAGCACTGTTAGCCAGGTGGCACCCTGCTGATAGGTGGCGTAGGGCAACCCTATGAGCGATAACGCACCGGCCAGTAGCAGTGCTGCAATTAAGATAGCGGGTAGCCAAGAGGGGCGCTTCAAGCGTTGAAATACTCGGCTACCGATTAAATAAGCAACCAGCGTCAACCCCACCGCAAACAGCGGGGTGGAGGTCAACAAGGCTAGCAGCGGGGAATTAGCGGACATGCACCTGTCCGATCAGCCGTTTGAGCAGCCAAAGTGTCGTCACGACGCTTAGCAGCGTGCCCAACAGTAACGCAATAAGAATAGCGGTCCACTGTCCGGCCAGCTCGTCGATAATGAAAAATACCCCGACCACGCCGGGCATAATCAACATGGCGAGTAGCGCAATCAGCGGTTGGGCGGCAGCGGCAATGCTGCTAGGCACACGGCCGTATATGGCCAGCGTTGCGCACATTAGCAGCATGCCGATAACGCCTGAGGAAATGGGCAGACCGGTGAAGTGGATCACCACTTCACCGATCAACCAGTAGCTAATCAGCCATAAAAAGCCACTGAGTGCGGGCATGGTTTAGCCGAGCAGTTCGTTGGCTTGCTTAACCACATTCTCGACGGTAAAGCCGAAGTGCTTGAACAGATCGCCTGCCGGAGCTGATTCGCCGTAGGTGGTCATGCCGATCACGCGGCCATCCAGCCCCACATACTTGTACCAGTAGTCGGCGTGGGCAGCTTCGATAGCAATACGCTTGGTCACCGCTTTGGGCAGTACGCTTTCGCGGTACTCCGCGTCCTGGCCGTTAAAGCGATAGGCAGACGGCATCGAGACGACGCGCACCGCTTTGCCCTGTTGCTCAAGCTCCGCGGCGGCGTCCATGGCAAGCGCCACTTCTGAACCAGTGGCAACTAGAATCAGCTCGGGGGTGCCCTCGCTGTCCTTCAGTACGTACGCGCCGTTTTGAATCGATGCCAACTGCGCTTTGGTGCGCTGCTGATGGGGCAGGTTCTGGCGTGACAGCACCAGCGCCGTGGGGCCAGAGCGACGTTTGATGGCTGCATCCCAGGCCGCTGCCGTTTCCACCGCATCGCAGGGGCGCCATGTGTTCAGGTTCGGCGTGGTGCGCAGGCTGGTGAGCTGCTCAATGGGCTGGTGGGTCGGGCCATCTTCGCCTAGACCGATGGAGTCGTGGGTAAACACGTAGATCACCTGCTGACCCATCAATGACGCCATGCGAATCGAGTTGCGCATGTACTCCATAAAGATCAGGAAGGTCGCGCCGTAAGGCACCAAGCCGCCGTGCAGAGCGATGCCGTTCATAACCGCCCCCATGCCGAACTCACGCACGCCGTAGTGCAGGTAGTTGCCGCTGGCATCTTCCGGGGTGATCGCTTTAGCGCCTTTCCAGAAGGTCAGGTTAGACGGCGCCAGGTCAGCACTGCCGCCCAGCAGTTCCGGCATTTGCGGGCCAATCGCGTTCAACACTTCAAAGGAGGCTTTGCGTGAGGCAATCGTCTCGCCGCGCTCTTGGGCCTGCTCAATCAGTGCTTCGGTCGGCAGTTCCGCCGGCAGTTGACGCTTCATGCGGCGGGTGAATTCCCGTGCTTCCGTCGGGAAGGCTTCAGCATAGCGGGCAAAGCGTGCTTCCCACTCTTGCTGGCGGGTTTTGCCTGCAGAACGCGCATCCCAGGCCGAGTAGATCGGTTCAGGGATATGGAAAGGGGCGTGGGGCCAGTCGAGCTGGGTGCGTGCCAGGGCCACTTCGTCATCGCCTAAGGGCGCGCCGTGGGCGTCCTCTTTGCCCTGCTTGTTGGGCGCACCAAAACCAATAATGGTTTTGCAAATAATCAGGCTCGGCTTATCGTCGTGGCTCTTGGCCAATTCGATGGCGGCTTTCACCTCTTCGGGTTTATGGCCATCCACATTGGGCACCACGTGCCAGCCGTAAGCCTCGAAACGCTTGGCAGTATCGTCGGTAAACCAGCCTTCCACTTCACCATCGATAGAGATGCCGTTGTCGTCATACAGGGCAATCAACTTACCCAACTGCTGGGTACCGGCTAGCGAGGCAGCTTCGTGGGAGATACCTTCCATCAAGCAGCCGTCACCCAGGAAACACCAAGTGTGGTGATCGACGATGGTGTGGCCGGGGCGGTTAAACTGCGCCGCCAAGGTTTTTTCCGCTATCGCAAAGCCTACCGCGTTGGCAAAGCCCTGGCCGAGGGGGCCCGTCGTCGTCTCAATGCCTGGGGCGTAGTCAAACTCCGGGTGGCCGGCGGTGGGCGAATGCAGTTGGCGGAAATTCTGCAGGTGTTCCAGGCTTACCTCATAGCCGCTTAAGTGCAGCAGCGAGTAAAGCAGCATGGAGCCGTGGCCATTGGAGAGCACAAAACGATCACGATCGGCCCATTTTGGGTCTTCGGGGTTGTGCTTGAGGTAGTCATTCCATAGCACCTCGGCGATATCAGCCATTCCCATGGGGGCGCCAGGGTGGCCGGATTTGGCCTTCTGAACGGCATCCATGGACAGGGCGCGAATGGCATTGGCTAGCTCAAAACGGGATGGCATGGGGGTGCTCCTCGCCTGGAAACAGAAATTATAAAGGCGCTATTGTCGCTGACTTCCCATGTTGCGGCAAATGTGGCGGCAAATTCTGATAACCACGTTCTGGGAAGCGTCGCCGTCAGCGTGTAGACTCTGCCTCCCGAAGTGGTGGAGAACGTGGTGCTACCGCTTCTCTAATATGGGCAGGGGACACCTGCCATGATTTCCTGCTGATGCTGTGGATTCCATGCAGCCGTCATACAGAGGGTCGAGTGCGCGATGAGCGAATATTCCCTGTTTACCTCCGAGTCCGTCTCCGAAGGTCATCCCGATAAGATTGCCGATCAGATTTCTGACGCGGTGTTAGACGCCATTATGGCCCGTGATAAACAGGCGCGTGTTGCCTGTGAAACCATGGTCAAAACCGGCGTGGCGATTATTGCCGGTGAAATCACCACCTCCGCTTGGGTCGATTTAGAAACCCTGGTGCGCGATGTGATTACTAATATTGGCTATACCTCCTCTGATGTAGGGTTCGATGGCGCAACGTGTGGCGTTATCAATCTGATTGGCAAGCAGAGTGTCGACATTGCTCAAGGCGTTGACCGCACTAAGCCGGAAGATCAGGGCGCTGGTGACCAGGGCCTGATGTTTGGCTACGCCACCAACGAAACCGACTCGTTTATGCCCGCGCCGATTCACTATTCGCACCGTTTGGTCGAACGTCAGGCCGAACTGCGTAAAAACGGTCTGTTGCCGTGGCTGCGCCCGGATGCCAAGAGTCAGGTGACCTTCCGCTATAACGCCCAAGGTCAGCCCTGCGGTGTTGATGCGATCGTTCTCTCCACCCAGCATGATCCCGATATTGAACAAGAAGATCTGCGCAAAATGATCAAGCGCGAGGTCATCGAACAAGTCATCCCCGCTGAATGGCTGGACGAAAGTACTCAGTATCACATTAACCCCACCGGCAAATTCGTCATCGGCGGTCCGGTAGGTGATTGCGGTCTGACCGGGCGTAAGATCATCGTCGATACCTACGGTGGCATGGCGCGTCACGGTGGTGGTGCGTTCTCAGGTAAGGATCCATCTAAAGTCGACCGCAGCGCCGCTTATGCCGGCCGCTATGTGGCCAAGAACGTGGTCGCCTCAGGTCTGGCGGACAAGTGTGAAATTCAGGTCTCCTACGCGATTGGCGTTGCCGAGCCGACATCGGTCTCCATCGACACCTTCGGCACCGGTAAGGTTGACGATGCCAAGATTGTTGAGCTGGTGCGCGAGCATTTTGACCTGCGCCCCTACGCCATCACCAAAATGCTCGATTTGCTGCACCCGATGTACCAGCTTACCGCCGCTTATGGCCACTTCGGTCGTGAGCCGTTCGAGCACAGCTACACGTGGAAAGATGATAAAGGCCAATCGCATACCGAAACCTTTACCGCCTTCCCGTGGGAAAAAGTCGATAAAGCTGATTCGTTGCGTAAGGCTGCTGGTTTGTAAGCGCTTAGCCTTCTGATGCTAATCCCCAGCGCCCCCTGCTCAATGCCAGGGGGCGTTTTTAATTGGGGCGCGGATGGACGAAGGTTGCGATGAGAATGGTTTTCGATTATATTGCGCGCGCTGATAAATGCGTATCGGTGCTATCGTTATCTGATTAGACGATGCACTCCTTACGCCTCTACCAATAGTGATGGGTGCTCCATGACACGTCTTCTTGCTGTGACCGGATTCTGCACCCTGCTGGGCCTGGCTTCGTCCTCGGCCCTGGCGGGCGACACGCAATACCCCTTGACGCTGAACAACTGCGGGGTAGAAGTGACCTTCGAACAGGCGCCTGAGCGGGCGATTGGTCTCGGTCAAAACAGCGCTGAGCTGATGTTGATGCTCGGCCTGGAAGACAGAATGGCGGGCACGGCCTTCTGGCCCAACAGCGTCTTGCCTCAACTGGCCGATGCCAACGACCAGGTAAAAGTGCTGACGGTGGAGTTCCCTACCTTCGAATCGATTCTGGCCGAGCAGCCGGATTTCGTAGCGGCGGCGCTCCCTAGCCTGCTGGGGGAGTCCAGCCGGGTGGCCACTCGCGACGACTTCCGCAAGATGGGCATACCGACCTACCTGTCGCCCGGCACCTGCGTCGCTGAAGGCATGGCCCAGGATAAGTACGGCTACGGCGATCGCGCCCAGCTGTGGAATATGGACGCCTTGTATCAAGAGATTGAAGACCTCGCCCGGATTTTCGATGTGAATGACCGCGGCGACGCCTTGATCGACGACCTGAAGCAGCGTGAGGCTGCGCTGCGCGCAGCGTCCCCTGACAGTGACGAGCCGCTCTCCTATCTGTTCTGGTTCTCCAGTTCCTCTCCCGCGGCGGATGCCCACCTGGGCGGCAAGTACAGCGCATCCGGCTTTATCGCCGACGTATTGGGTGGCACCAATGCCATCGAGTCCGAGGCGGAGTGGCCGACGCTAGGCTGGGAAAGCATTATTGCCACTGACCCAGATGTGATCGTGGTATCCCGCGTCGAACGTGACCGTTGGGAACTCGACGACGCCGACGCGAAGATCGAGTTCCTCAACTCGGATACGGCGACACGTGAGATGCGGGCGGTTAAGAACGGGGCCATTGTGGTCATGGACGGTCAAGCGATGAACCCTACGCTCAGGACGATTTTCGGTGCCGAACAGGTGGCCGAACAGCTTGAAGCGCTAGGTTTGAGGTGAGTGTGACGATTAGCATGCCACAGGCCATCGAGCGATTGCCGCGCCTGGCAGGGGAGGCTGGGCTGCTGTTGGCATCACTGCTAATCATTGGTTTGGTGGTGGGCATCAGTGTCGGGATCGGCGATATGCCTATTCCGCTTTCTACGACCTATGCGGTGATCACCAACAAGCTCGGCTGGACATCCTTCGAGCTCAATCGCATCCACGAAACCATTATCTGGGATTACCGTTTGAGCCGGGCGCTGGTGGCGGCATTGTGTGGTGCCGGACTGGCGTTGGCCGGGGCCATCATGCAGTCGATTCTGCGTAACCCTCTGGCCGAGCCGTATGTGCTGGGGATTTCTGCCGGTGCATCGACAGGGGCGGTTCTGATCGTCATTCTGGGGCTCGGCGCTGGCGTGGTATCCCTTTCATCGGGGGCCTTTATCGGCGCTTTTGCCGCTTTTCTGTTTGTGGCGCTGCTGTCGAACGGTGCGCGTGGCGGGGCCGACCGAACCATTTTGGCTGGGGTGGCGGCATCGCAGCTGTTCAATGCCGTGACCTCCTATATCGTCACGACGGCGGGTAATGCACAGCAGGCGCGGGATGTGATGTTCTGGCTGCTCGGTAGCTTTGGCGGTGTACGCTGGCCTGAGTTCTATCTGGCCCTGGCGGTCGTGGGCCTCGGGCTTGTCGTGTGCCTATGCTACGCACGGGTACTGGATGCGTTTGCCTTTGGTGACGAAGCGGCGGCCTCGTTGGGGGTCAATGTCGCACAAACGCGGATCATCCTGTTTGCGCTGACGGCCGTCATTACCGCCACCATCGTCAGCATGGTCGGCACCATCGGCTTCGTTGGCCTGGTGGTTCCCCACGCGGCGCGTTTCGTGGTGGGTCCACGCCACGCCGTCTTGCTGCCTGCCTGTGCCATCGTGGGGGCGATCTTCATGGTGGTAGCGGATATCGCCTCCCGCGTGCTGATTCCTCAGCAATCCCTGCCGATCGGTGTGGTTACGGCGCTGGTGGGCGTGCCGTTCTTCTCTGTCATTCTTTATCGGTTGCAGCGCCCAACATGAGTATCAAGGCCGAGAATCTGATCTGGAAAATCGGCACCAAGACGGTGATCGATGATGTCTCCTTCGAAGCCGAACCGGGTAAGCTACTAGGCGTGCTGGGTCCCAATGGCTCAGGCAAAACCTCATTGTTACGGCTGCTGGCCAGGCTTAAGCGACCGCATGCTGGACGGGTCATGCTGGATGGGCAGGAGCTTTCGACCTTTCGCCGTCGGGCCATTGCCCAGCGAGTCGCCTTCATCGAACAGCACGCCACGACCAATGCCAACCTCAAGGTGATCGATGTGGTCAAGCTTGGCCGCTTCCCGCACCGGTCGATGCTATCGGGCTGGACGCGCGAGGACGATACGGCGGTCAACGAGGCGCTGGAGCGTACCGGCATGAGCACAAAGCGTGATGATGCCTGGCATAGCCTGTCCGGCGGTGAGAAGCAACGCACCCATGTGGCGCGGGCCCTGGCCCAGTCACCCAAAGAACTCATTCTCGACGAACCCACCAACCATCTGGATGTGCAGCATCAGATCAACCTGTTGCGTCTGGTCTCCAGTCTGCCGATGACCAGTATCATTGCACTCCATGACCTCAACCACGCCGCTATGTATTGTGATCGACTACTGGTCATGCAGGCGGGTAGGATCGTTGCCGCCGGTGCTCCTGAAGAGGTACTGACCCAGCGCCTGTTGCGTGATGTCTTCTCGGTAGATGCCCATGTGGAGACCTCGCCCCACCATGCTCGGCCGCATATTCAGTTTGCGCGCTAGCCGATAACACGCCAAACCTTGTTTCCCTCATTGCATCATGATCAGTTTAAGGTAAATTAAACTTAACGGGTGCTGGGGCAAGCGCCGTGTCTTTTCCTTGTCATCATGTAAGGATGGGTATGCAGGGCTGGCGATGGATCATAAAAGTGGGGTGGCTGGGTGGCCTGTTAGCCTTGGCGCTTACGGCGCAGGGAAAGGAGTGCCCCGATTGGCCGCAAGAGCGTTTAAACCGTGAAAGCCAGGCGCTGGCCGAGCAGGTAAGGCGCTGGGACACTGCTTACCACGATGAGGGTGTTGCGCTGATTGACGATGCCCTTTACGACCAAGCGATAGAGCGTCTAACCACTTGGCAGCGTTGCTTGGGCAATGTGCCAGATCATCGCCCACTGACGCGGGTGACCAGCAGTAGCGGCACCCTGGAGCACCCGGCGGCACAGCGTGGCCTCAATAAAGCCGATGACGAAGGCGTCAGGCGCTTTACCAGTCGCCGGGAAGATCTGTGGATTCAGCCTAAAGTCGACGGCGTGGCGATTACCCTGCGCTATGCCGATGGCGAACTGGTCGAAGCCATCAGCCGCGGAGACGGCGAGCGAGGCCAGGATTGGACGGCGCGTGTCCTACAGCTTCCCGCCGTCCCCAATACGCTGCCAGAACCCATTTCAGCGATACTCCAGGGCGAGCTGTATTGGCGGTTGGACGAGCACGTGCAGTCGCGCTCACCCTCTTCGGGCGCACGTGGTGCCATAGCAGGCGCCATGGCGCAATCTTCCCCTGAAGCGGCCACTCTTGCGCGTATTGGGCTGTTTGTTTGGGGTTGGCCCGACGGGCCAGGCGAGATGGAAACGCGAATCGCACGATTAAGCGCTCTTGGGTTTGATACGGCTGACTACACCCACGCGCTGGATGACCGCCATGACGCTGCCTATTGGCGGGATAGCTGGTACAACGGCCCGCTGCCGTTTGCTACCGACGGCGTGGTCATCAAGCAAGCCGAGCGCCCCGGCGTGCGCCGTTGGTCATCATCGCCGCCTGGATGGGCCATTGCTTGGAAATATCCTGCCCAGAAGGCGCTAGCGGAAGTGCGCGGGATTGAGTTCCGCGTGGGGCGTACCGGGCGCGTGACGCCTCTGGTGTGGCTTAATCCAGTGCAGCTAGAGGGGCGGCGCATTAGCCGCGTCTCGCTAGGCTCCTTGGAACGTTGGCAATCACTGGACGTTCGTCCCGGCGATCAAGTAGCGGTCGCGCTGGCCGGGCTAACGATCCCCCAGTTAAGCGAGGTGGTGTGGCACACTCAGGAGCGTTCACCGCTGACGCCGCCGTCACCCCAGCGCTACCACCTGCTGAGCTGTTTTGCGTTAACCCCCGGCTGCGAAAGCCAGCTGCTGGCGCGGCTCAGCTACCTGGGCGAGCAGCTTGGCATGCAGGGTGTCGGTGAAGGTACCTGGCAGGCGCTGATGGAAGCGGGTGTCGTTACGCAGTTACTCGACTGGCTGGACGTTGAACCACGCCAGCTGCAACAGGCTTACGGCATTGGTGAGGCCACAGCCGACTCGCTAATCGAGCAATTTCAAGTCGCCCTTAGTCAGCCGTTTGCGGTTTGGTTAAGTGCTTTGGGTGCGCCGCCGGGGAGTGAGGCGGTACGCGGTGATTGGAATGATCTAGCCGGCTACCAGCGCGAACAGTGGCAAGCCGTTCCAGGCGTTGGCCCGGTGCGCGCGGAGGCGCTGGTAGCGTTTTTCAGTCACCCGGAAGTGCAGCGCATGGCCGCACAGCTTAACCAAGCGGGGGTTGCTGGTTTTTAACGAGTCTGTCCATTAGCTCAAGCACTAACCAAGTCCCGTGAGGCGCAGCATTAAACCGAGATAAAGCGGAATCAGCAGCGGCGCGAGCAGTGTCGTCACCAGCACCGCTAACGCACCTTTTTGCGGCTGAATGCCCAGCTCCATGGCGACCACCACCACATTGGAGGCCATGGGAACCACGCCCAGCAGCAGCAGCGCTAATGCCAGCTCCGTGGAAAGTGGCGCGACCCACTGAAGTAGCAAAACGGCCGCCAGCATGACCACTGGCCACATCAGGTAGCGTAATCCTACGCAGGCGACGACAAATCGCGTATCCCAGGCGGAAAGCGTCACTTGGCTAAGTGTCATACCAATAATCATCATGCCCAGCAGCGTGTAGGTAGCAGGAAACACTTGCAGCGAATTCATGACCGAGGCGGGAATGGTTACCTCAAAACTGCTTAGCAATAACGCTAATAGGAAAGCGTAGATAAGCGGCAGGCGTGAAATTTTGATCAGGCTCTCGCGCACCGAAAAACGCCCGCGAGCACTAAGATAAAAGCCCACAGTAAATTCGTAAATATTAATTCCCAGCATACAGAACAAGTAGAGGGTAACGCCCTCGGGGGGCAGCAAAATCAACGCGATCGGCAAACCGAAATAGCCGGTATTGCCGGTTCCCGAGGAGAACGCCAGCAGGGCGGCTTCCTGTTCACCAAAGCGGTGGCGAGTGAAGCGTTGTACGATCAGTGCCATCAAGCTGGCCAGAATGAATAGTGCTAATGTGAGCAAAAGGTAGTCAGGCGTTGGGCCACCGTTCATCAGCGCGCGAAAAATAGTAAACGGGGCAATCAGGTAAACCAGCAGCGTCGCAATCGGGCGAGGATCTAGCTTGAGTCGTTGGGCGGCGAGCCAGCCCAGCCCCACGTAGCTCAGCAACATCAATAGCGGCCCAACCAGTGCCCCAGGTGTAAGATCCATTTACCCTCCCGTAATAGGTGTAGTGATTATGAACATGAGCCGAATTAAAGGCCGAGCGTGGAATCTTTCATTAGCCCCCACGCGATGGGACAGCGAGAATACCTCAAAATATCATCATTATTGACCATAAAAGGAAATCCCATGAGCAGCCATGAGCATCCGCTAGGTATCAGCTTTGAGTTCTTCCCGCCCAATACCGACGCTGGGCGCGAAAAGCTGATCCACGTTCGCGATGAACTGGCCGCCCGCAAACCACGTTTTTTCTCGGTGACTTACGGTGCTGGCGGATCTACCCAGGCGCGTACCCGTCAGGTGGTGCGAGAAGTTGGCGAGAGTGGTATCAGCACCGCGCCGCACCTCTCTTGTATCGGCAGCGAGAAAGCTCAGCTGCGTGACTTGCTGTTGCAATATCGTGAGGAAGGGGTCGATAGTTTAGTCGCTTTACGCGGTGACATGCCCTCAGGGATGGGGAGCATTGGTGAGCTGCGCTATGCCAATGAACTGGTTGAGTTTATTCGTGAAGAGACTGGCGACCACTTTGATATTGCTGTGGGTGCCTATCCTGAGTCTCATCCACAGGCGGCTAACCTCGATAAGGATGTGGAAAACTTCGCGCGTAAAATGAAGGCGGGGGCCAATATGGCCATTACCCAGTACTTTTTTACTGCCGATGCCTATTTTAACTTCGTCGATAAAGCCCGCGCGCTGGGCGTCGAGCAGCCGATTATTCCCGGCATCATGCCGATTACCAACTACACCAAGCTGGCGCGTTTCTCTGACGCCTGCGGTGCCGAGATCCCACGCTGGATTCGCAAGCAGTTGGAGTCCTATGGTGACGACAGCGAAGCGATTGCTGCCTTTGGCACCGATGTGGTGAGCCGGCTTTGCCAGCGTCTACTGGATGGCGGAGCGCCAGGTCTACACTTCTACACGCTTAACCAAGCGGCGCCGGTGCTGAAGATCGTTGATAATCTGACCGATTAACTGAGTCAGTTTATTTAGCTACCTCGCACTCACTAAAAACCCCACTCAACGGTTGTTGAGCGGGGTTTTCTACGCTTAGTGATTAGCGTTTTACATCAATCAGCCTGCTTGCGCCGTTTTGTTACCACCGCCATGTAGCTTGCGCTGCATGACGAACAGCACGATACCAATCGCAAGGCCAATAACGTCGGTGTAGATACCGCCGTAGATCAAGAACATCGCCCCCACCAGCATCAGCACGCGCTGTAAGGCGTTAACGGGCCCAAAGAACCACGCCTGCACCATGCCAGAGAGCAAGACAATGCCTAGGGTGGCGGTAACGCCGACGCGGAGGATCTGCATGGCGGAGCCTTCCATTAGCATGGCCGGGCTGTAGAAGAACATAAACGGCACAATAAAGGCGGCCAAACCAATTTTGAAGGAGGCCACCGAGGTGCCCATGGGATTATCACCAGAGATACCGGCGGCTGCGTAGGAAGCCAAGGCGACGGGCGGTGTAATCGCCGAGACGACCGCAAAGTAGAACACGAAGAAGTGAGCGATCAGCGGCTCAATGCCGATATTGATCAAGCCTGGCGCGACCACCGAAGCGGCCACCGCGTAGGCAGCGGTGGTAGGCATCCCCATACCCAGCAGAATACTAATCAGCATGGCGAACACCAGCGCCAATAGTTGGCTCACGCCCGCTAAACCAAGAAGCAGTGACGAGAAGCGCGCGCCCACACCGGTCAGCGAAATCACCCCGACGATTAGGCCCGCGCAGGCACACACGGCGATAATCTGAATCGACATGGTGCCCGCTATCTGCAGCGCTTTAAGAATCGCACGCAGGCCCATTTTATTGGGTGACAGCCAGCTAACCACGGCGGCTGACGCCGTTGCCAAGGTACCAGCACGAATCACCGAGTAGCCCATAAACAGCGCGACAATCAGGATAATAATTGGCGCAAATAGGTAGACCTGCTTGACCAGCTTCGAGAACAGCGGGATCTCATCTTTGCGCATGCCCCGCATGCCTTTACGGGCGGCTTCAAAGTCGACCATAAAGTAGATTGAGGCAAAATAGAGAATCGCTGGAATAACCGCGGCAAGGGCAATTTCGGTATACGGAATACCGGTCACTTCGGCCATGATGAACGCACCCGCGCCCATAATCGGCGGCATGATTTGTCCACCGGTAGAGGCAGCGGCTTCGATCGCGCCCGCGCTACGTGCGGGGTAGCCGACTTTCTTCATCAACGGAATAGTCAATGAGCCGGTGGAAACCACGTTACCCGCTGATGTGCCGTTAATCATACCCATCAAGCCAGAGGCAAAAATGGCCACCTTGGCGGGGCCACCACGGGCACGGCCTGCGGCGGCAAAGGCAAAGTTAACGAAGTAGTCGCCGACTTTAGAGGCTTGCAGGAAAGCGGCAAAAATAATGAACAGAATAATATAGGTCGACGACACCGCAGTGGTGGGGCCGAGGATACCGGCATCCGTGTACACCTGGCTAAAGAAGCGCTGTAGTGACAGTCCCGGATAGCCCAGAAAGCCCGGTAAATAGGGGCCGGCAAATACGTAGGTCAGGAAAATCGCGGAGATAACCACCAGGGCTAGACCCGCTACCCGGCGGGTAAGCTCCAAAATCAGCAGAGAACCCGCAATCGCCGCCCAGGAAATGCCAGACGGTGCGAAAGAGGTGCCCGTCGACATACGGATATTGGTGTTATAAGCCACCAGCAAGTAGCCAGCGCTGGCCAGTGCACAGACCATCAGCACCAGATCGGCAGGGTTGAAACGGTGCCGCGCCTGACGATAAAACCACGACAGCACAATCCCCCCCGCCGTAGTCGCCATGAGCGGATAACCGTAGTGCCAGTTTTCAACACTCGGGTCGATACGCATGGCTTCGCCGCTAAGCGTTTGATACATCAAAAAGACTTGCGCCAGGGTATAGGCGGCAGGAATCAGTAGCGCGTAGCTCACCCACTTAATCCAGGCAGCTGATGTTTGATGATCGTCGTCGGCAAAGCGGGCACCGGCAAAGAGCCCGTAACCGAGAATAAGCGCACCGGCAATATGCACGATACGAAACGACCAGGTTTCCATCGGATACACGTTGAGTGAGATCAGATGGAAACTTGAGTAAGCGATCGCTAATACCGCAAATAGCAGGAACTGCCAACCGGTAAACAGGCGGCGATTGGGTTCAACAAGGTCTTCATCGACACCATCGGCAATGGATTCAGGTATCACAGACGCCGCGTGAGCATCATCCTTGAGATCATTGGGTTCTTGGTCGGTTTTGTGACTCATTAGAGTTCACCCTCACAGCAAAAGCAGACAAAGGGGAAGTAGCAGCGAAAGCTGCCCCGCCCGGCGGGGCCGGTAACGGGGCAGTTAGAGCGGGTAAAATTGCCTAGTTGATCATGTCATCAGCAATTTCATAGCCGTTCTCTTCGTACCAGCGTGCAGCGCCGGGGTGAAACGGCAGCACGGTGTTGTGCTTGATGTTTTCTGGAATGGTGGTTTCAGCACTGCGGTGCACAGAACGCATACGATCATTGTTTTCCATGGTGGCCTTGGTGACTTCGTAAACGAAATCTTCCGGCAGGTCACAGCCAGCGATAGCAAAGTTCCACATGGAGACAGCGCGAGCGTCCTCTTCCAACGTCGTGTAGGTACTGGCCGGGATCATGAATTCAGCAACGGGGAAGTTTTCCAGCACCGTGGCCAGCTCTTCTTCGTTAAATTCGATGATATTGACGTCGGTTTGTACCTCCAACTGGCTAACGGCGGGGATCGGGATGCCCGCAGCGAAAGCGACGACATCAAGCAGGCCATCCTGCAACTGGCCGCCTAGGTCTGACCAACCGCCGTTACGGCGATCGAAGTTAACGCCCAGGGTTTCTAAAATGGCCGGGAAGTAGGTGTCGGAGGTTGAGGCGGCCGGGCCAAAACCAATCCGGGCGCCATCAGGAATGTCGGAAATTGACTCGATGCCACTGTCGGCAAGCGCGGTAATCGAGAACGGCGTTTCGTACATGGGGAACATGGCACATACATTATCCATCTTCATGCCAGGTGCCAGCGGGCTTTCACCTTTAACGGCATCGGAGGCGGGGCCCATGGTGGTTAAACCAAACGCCATATCGCCCGTGTGCACAAGCGCCAGGTTTTGAGTGGGGCCGCCTGTGACTTCACCGCCGCCAGATACGCCTAACTCATCGGCAATAAAGTTTGCCCAGCCTGAACCGTAAACGAAGTAGGTGCCGCCTTGGCTAGCGGTGCCAACAGTGAAGTTATCGGGCCACCCGGAACGGTCTTGAGCCTGGGCGCTGCTGGCGGCTGCGATAAGCAGGGCACTGCTGGCGAGGAGGGTAAACGTTTTAGGCATATGTTTGCGCATGGCGAAAAATCCTAGCTGTTATTGGGGTTATATATTGACGGCCTCTATTCATGCCGTCAGTCGATACTGCGTTAAGCAGGTATGCCTATATATAACAGCGATAGTCGTGCCATTTAAAGCTTATAACTTTAAAATCAGTTGCTTGTAATTTTTTTATTCAACTTTGGTGGCAAGCCCTAAGAGCTGAAGTGTCCGAGTGTTCGCACGATAACAGCTTTAGAGTGTGTGGATAATCGCACACAAATTGTATTTTTCGTTCGCTATCGGCTGTGGGGCGGTGAGCAAAGACTGAACACGCCATCCTTGGCGGCTGGGAGGGCTAACGCGAGGGTTTACCGGGATCCAGAATGCGTACGGGTTGGACATCCTGCTGCTTCTGATCATTGCGTACCTGGTTGACCCGGGTGGTCATTTCGGTAAGCGCGTCCTCCTCGATAGGCAGTTGCTCGAAGAAATCACAGCTGACGCACTCCCGGTAGCGGATACCATTTTGCTCCCAGGCGCGGATACGATCCATCACCGCGCAGCGGGGGCAGGTCACACCGGCAATAAAGCGTTTCACACTAGACATTATTAGGCTCCAAGGGCGTACTCCCGACGTGGGAGCACGCATAGGCTGGCTTTACAGGTTTAAGCGGCGTGAATACCACTATGGCGAAGCAGTGGCTCAACGCTCGGCTCACGGCCCCGAAAAGCGATAAACAGGTCAGCGGCATCGCGGGCGCCCCCCTGCTCAAGAATTTCACGACGAAAGCGCTGTCCTGTTTCAGGATCAAAGATACCGGCCTCTTCAAAGGCGCTCCAGGCATCTGCTGACAGTACTTCCGCCCACTTGTAGCTGTAGTAACCGGCCGCGTAGCCACCCGCAAACACATGACCAAAGCTATTCTGGAAGCGGTTGAACGGTACTTTCGGCAGCACGGAGACAGCGTCGCGCACCTCGTCCAGCAGCGCTTGTACATCGCTGGCGCTAGGGGCGCTAAGCTCATGGTGCAGGCGCAGATCAAACAGCGAAAACTCAATTTGGCGCATCATACCCATGGCGGACTGGAAATTCTTAGCCGCTTGCAGGCGTTCAAGGAGCTCTGCAGGCAGCGTTTCACCGCTATCGACATGCTTGGCGAGTAGGTCTAGACCTTCACGCTCCCAGCAGTAGTTTTCCATAAACTGGCTGGGTAGCTCGATGGCATCCCAGGCAACGCCGTTAATACCAGAAATGTCCGCAATATGTTGTTTGGTTAACATATGGTGCAGGCCATGACCAAACTCATGAAACAGGGTGGTCACTTCGTCGTGGGTGAACAGTGCAGGTCGGCCGCCTACCGGGGCTGTAAAGTTGCAGGTAAGAAAAGCGACCGGCAGTTGAAGGCCTTGATCCGTTTGACGGCGTACTCGGCAATCGGCCATCCAGGCCCCGCCCCGTTTACCTTCTCGAGCGTAAAGATCGAGGTAAAAACCGGCAATCGGCTGTCCGTTTTCAGTGATGCGGAAATAGCGTACGTCGGCGTGGTAGCGAGGCGCGAGGGTATCTTCTTCAAAACGCACGCCATAAAGGCGCTCAACGACCTGAAATAGGCCATCGACAACACGCGGCGCTGGGAAATAGGGGCGCAGTTGTTCTTGGGAGATAGAGTGGCGCGCTTCGCGCAGTTTTTCACTGGCATAAGCCACATCCCATGGCTCCAGTGTCTCCAGGCCTAGTTCTTCTCGGGCGTAGTCACTGAGTTCGGTAGACTCTTCCTTGGCCTGAGGCAGCGCACGGCGGGCTAAGTCGTTGAGGAAGTCGAGTACCTGCTCGGGAGAGTCCGCCATCTTGGTGGTCAACGAGTAATCGGCGTAGGTGGCAAAATCGAGTAGCTGGGCCATTTCGCTACGTAGGGCTAGGATCTCTTCCATGATCGTAGCGTTATCGAATTTGCCCGCATCGGGGCCTTGTTCAGAGGCACGGGTAACGAACGCGGTATACACCTCACGGCGTAGCTCACGATTGTCGGCATAGTTAACCACCGGGAAGAAACTGGGGAAATCCAGCGTAATCCGGTAACCCGCTATGCCTTTGGCCTCGGCGTTAGCTTTTAACGTATTGAGCGCACTCTCCGGTACGCCTGCTAACGCCTCTTGGCTATCGATATCCTTGTGCCACGCCTGGGTGGCGTCCAGCACGTTGTTGGAGAACTGGTTAGATAGCAGTGAAAGTCGCGACTGAATCTCGCCATAGCGCGCTTTTTTGTCAGCGGGGAGATCGACACCGGCTAAACGGAAATCGCGCAGGGCGTTTTCCACGGTTTGCCGCTGGGCGTTATCCAGGTTTTCCCAGGCCGGGCCTTCTTTCAGGGCTTGCCAGCCCTGAAAGAGTCCTTCGTGCTGGCCTACCCAGGTGCCAAAGGCGGAGAGCTTCTCCAGACATGCCTGATACGCTTCGCGCATTTCTGGGGAGTTCATGGTGCCATTGAGGTGCGAAACCGGTGACCACATCTTGGTAAGCCGGTCATTTACCTCTTCAAGGGGCGCCGCAAAATTGTCCCAACTGGGCGGGGCGGCGGCTGCCTGCTCGGCGAGGCGGTCAATGGCCTCGTGGCTTTCGCTTAGCAGCGTCTCCACGGCGGGCTCCACGTGCTCGGCGCGAATCTCAGCAAAAGGGGGCAGTTCGTGCGTTTCAAGCAGCGGGTTGGAGGACAATGGAGTGGAGGACATAGTCACCTCGGGTGGCGTGCGTTTAAAAGCAGTGTTTTGAAAAAAACAAACGTTTTAAAACGTTAGGGGAGCGCAAAACGCGCGATAATGATGACACAGTGCGGGCGGCGGGGCTGTGTTTCAATGCTCGCTTCAATACTAGCCGCAATAACATGGTTTTATGTCAGGGGGGGGCAGGGTTTGGCCTGCACGCATGCGCCTGCTAGTCTTGCCGCCTTTTAATGCCACCATTGGCAGGAGTATGTAATGAGCGAGACGCTGGAGCGCTGGGGGTCGAAGCGGGCCTTTATCTTGGCGGTAACGGGTGCTGCGGTAGGGTTAGGCAACATCTGGCGCTTCCCCTATGTGGCCGGAGAGAACGGCGGTGCGGCGTTTCTGCTGATTTACGTGGCGTTTGTGCTGTTGCTGGGTATTCCAGTCATGATGGCGGAAATACTGATTGGCCGCGCCGGTCGGCGTGGGCCGATGCAAGCCTTGGGCGCCCTGGCAGCCGAAGCAGGTGCTTCACCTAACTGGCGGTGGCTGGGCCTTTTTGGTGCGTTCACCGTTTTCTGCATCTTATCGTTCTACTCGGTGGTATCGGGCTGGTCGATTGAGTTTTTGGTAGCGTCTGTTAACGGCAACTTCAATGGTGCGAGTGCCGCTGAGATTGGCGCTGGTTTTGAGGCTTTTTTAGCTAGCCCAGGGCTGCTGATCTTTAATCACTCGCTGTTTCTGTTTATGACGATGACGGTTGTTGCGGCAGGGGTTGCCAAGGGGCTTGAGCGGCTGAATAACCTGCTGATGCCGCTACTGTATCTGTTACTGCTGCTATTGGCGGTCTATGCCGCGACCACCGATGGTTTTGCGCCAGCGTTAGCGTGGTTGTTTCTGCCCTCTTTCGAGGCACTAACCCCCTCGGTGGTGGTGCATGCCATGGGCCATGCGTTCTTTACTCTGGCGGTTGGCGCCTGTGCATTGATGGCCTATGGCGCTTATATGCCGGAAGAGCAGAGCTTGCCGAAAGCAGCGGTTGCCGTCGCCGTACTTGATATTAGCGTGGCATTACTGGCGGGGATCGCGATTTTCTCGGTGGTGTTCGCCCAGGGCATGGATCCCACCGACGGCCCAGGGCTAATGTTTGTCACTCTGCCCATTGCGTTCTCTGAGCTGCCTTGGGGCTCCATGTGGCTAAGTGTGTTCTTTTTATTGTTGCTACTAGCCACCTGGACATCGGCGATTAATCTGGCGGAGCCGATGGTTGCCACGCTGCAGGGGTTAGGGCTGCGTCGCAGTATCTCGACGGCGATCGTGGCGCTCAGCGTTTGGCTGATTGGGCTGCTCTCAGCTTTCTCTTTTTCATCTCTGGCGGAGTTCCGCCCGCTGTTTGGGCGCAATGTCTTCGAACTTGTCAGTAGTATACCGCCGGATGTTTTTCTGCCGCTGGGCGGGTTACTGATCGCGATTTTTGCGGCCTGGGTAATGCCCCGTGAGAAGGTGGTGAACGCGTTAGGCGTGGGTGAAAGCGGTTATGTGCTGTGGCGCAATATTATCCGCTGGGTGTCGATTCCGCTGACCTTTATTGTTCTATTGGCTGGATTGCTTTAGCGAATTGCTATAGTGAGTTGATCAATTTTCCGTTTTCCACCCGACATCTCAGGAGCGAGTTATGAGCAGTGCACTAAGGCACTATCAAGGTATGCAACCCCAATTGGGCGAGCGCGTTTATATTGATCCGGCCAGTGTGGTCATTGGTGACGTGGTGTTGGGCGATGATTGCTCCGTGTGGCCGATGACAGTAATTCGTGGCGATATGCACCGCATTCGCATCGGCGCACGTACCAGCGTGCAGGATGGCAGCGTGCTGCATATTACCCACGCCAGTGATTTCAGCCCGGACGGCTTTCCGCTCACCATTGGCGATGACGTTACCATTGGCCATAAAGCGATTCTGCATGGCTGCACCTTGGGAAGTCGGATTCTTGTCGGTATGGGGGCGATTGTGATGGATGGCGCGGTCGTTGAGGATGAGGTCATTATCGCCGCGGGCGCCGTGGTAACGCCCGGCAAGCATTTGGAAAGTGGCTATGTGTATGCTGGCAACCCAGCCAAAGCGCTGCGTCCATTGAAAGACAAGGAGCGCGCGTTCTTTCCTTATACCGCAGGTAACTACGTTAAATTAAAAGACCGCTTTTTGGCAGAATTTTAGCAGTAGTGCCTTTTCTCTAAGCAGTTGCTCAGCCAACCTTTTTTCTTCATTAGCCGTGTCGCGAATGTCATAAATCTGTTAATTTATACAGTTCTCTGTTTGCAGATTCTAGGATGCCGCGTTATGGCTAATTTTCGCACGCATATTACGGTGGCAGCGGCGGGCGGCATGCTGGTAGCTTACGCTGGATGGAAAGGCCAATGGTGGCCATCTTCCCAGGCGGTGGTGATGATTGCGCTCGTCACATTCGGCGGTATTCTGCCTGATATCGATGCTGATCGATCTCACTCTATCCGTTTAATATTTAACCTGCTTTCCGTGCCTGCCCTGGTGCTGGGGGCGCTGTTATTGCAGCCGTGGCTGACCCCGGGGGCATTATTGATGGCCTGCGGTGGGATTTACTTCTGCGTGCGTTATTTGGCAGGCATCCTGTTTTCGCGTTTCACCGTGCACCGCGGTATCTGGCATTCACTGCTAGCAGGCGGGTTATGCAGTCTCGTCACTGCCGCGGTAAGTTTTAATTTACTTGGCCAGCCATCATGGCTGGCCTGGTCTCACGGTGCTGCTACCTTGGTAGGATTTTTGATCCATCTGAGTTTGGATGAGATATACAGCGTTGACCTTGAGGGTGCTCGGTTAAAACGCTCGTTTGGCACGGCGCTGAAACTGGGCGATAGCCGTCGGCCAATGTCCAATCTGCTTATGCTGATTGCGACGCTGACCTTGGTGCCTTGGGCGCCGCCCTGGCACGTACTGGGTGAGTTGCTCCATCAAGGCTCGCTGCTATGGCGGTAGTCATCGGCATTGAGGCCGTGCTTTTTAAGCTTGTCGTAAAAGGTTTTACGCGGAATGCCTAAATGACGACAAACGTTGGTTACCCGTCCGTGGTAGCGCGCTAGCGATTGGCTGATCAGGCTCTTTTCAAATAGTTCCACTTGGCGGGGAAGAGTGGGCTCTTCGGTGTCGGCGTTGACACCTTCCAGCAGCGCATCCAGGCGATAGTCGAAGGCGGCACCCAATAGCACATAACGTTCAGCCAGGTTACGCAGTTCGCGCACGTTGCCGGGCCAGTCATGGGCCAGTAGGGCGGCAATGGCAGGGCTATCAAGAGTCGGTGCTTCCAGCCCGCTGCGGTTGGCAGCCACCACGGCAAAGTGCTGGAACAGTAAGGGAATGTCCTCGCGCCTTTCACGCAGGGCTGGCAGCGGCAGAGTGACTACGTTCAGTCGGTAATAAAGGTCTTCACGAAAAACGCCCTCTTCGGAAGCGGTTTTGAGATCAACTTTGGTGGCCGCAATCACGCGGATATCAAGCGGCACGGTTTCATTGGCGCCGAGCCGTTCGACGCTGCGCTCCTGCAGTACCCGCAGCAGTTTGACTTGCAGCGCCATGGGCATCGATTCAATCTCATCCAAAAACACCGTGCCGCCGTTAGCGTGCTCGAACTTGCCGATGCGCCGCTCTACGGCACCGGTGAAGGCACCTTTCTCGTGGCCAAACAGTTCGGACTCAATGGTGTTTTCGGGCACCGCGCCGCAGTTAATCGCCATAAAGGGGCTGTTACGCCGCCCGCTGCGTTCGTGAATCGCACGGGCCACTAAGTCTTTACCAGTGCCGGTCTCACCAAACAGCAGTACATCGGCTTCGACTTGGCTGATGCGCTGGATCATGGCGGCCAGCCGCGAAATGATCGGCGTGCGGCCCACCAGCCTCGGCCCTAATGCGGCTTGCTGCACTTCCAGCTCGGCTTTAAGACGGTGGTTTTCTAAGCTGAGCTGGCGTTTCTCTATGCCCCGGCGCACCACATCCAGCAGTTGATCACCGGCAAACGGCTTCTCGAGAAAATCCCAGGCCCCAGCGCGCATGGCTTCTACCGCAGTGGAAATATCGCCGTGGCCGGTGATTAAAATAATCGGCAGGGTGGCGTCGCGGCTGTGTAGCTCATGGAGCAAGGACATGCCATCCATCCCAGGCATGCGGATGTCGCTGACAATCACCCCCGGAAAGTCAGGCGTCAACGCCGCCAGCGCTTGTTCTGCTGATTCAAAGCAGTATGGCGTATAGCCTGCAAGCTCAAGAGTTTGGCTGGCGGTGATCCGCAGATGCGGCTCGTCGTCGATCACCATGACCGGAAGCGTCGACGGCTCATGCATAAGAGGAATTCTCCTGGATGTGGGTTAACGGCGAGAGGGGCAGAGTGATGGTGAAGCTGGCGCCACCCTCGGGCTGGTTAGCAGCCTGCAGTTTGCCGCCTAAATCGTCCATGATACGCGACGAGATCGAGAGTCCCAGGCCTAAACCGCTCCCCGGCGCTTTGGTGGTGAAAAAGGGTTCAAAAATCTGCCCTAAGTGCTCCTCTGGGATGCCGGGGCCATTATCGCTAACGCTAATGATCACCTGCTGTTGATGGATATGGGCGCCAAGGGTGAGTTGCGGTGCTGGCACGGTTTTCATGGCCTGCAGCGCATTGCCGATTAAATTAACCAGCACTTGTTCCAGGCGTACCAGGTCGCCTTTAACCCATAGTGTTTCAGTGGGCCAATCATGAACAATGATGACATTGCCTTCGCGCAGGCGGCTTTGAAATAGGCGTAGGGCGTAGTCGATACAGGCCTGTACCGAAATGGTTTCTTGGCGCTCGCTGCTCTTACGCGAAAACTGGCGCAGCTGTGCGCTTATATCTGCCATGCGCTCGGTGAGCTCAACGATCTGCTCAAGGTTGGCATCTGCCTTGTCGTGGTGGGCCAGTTCCATAAACCGGCGGGCGTTTTCAGCGTAGGCGCGAATAGCCGCCAGCGGCTGATTAAGCTCATGGTTAATACCCGCAGCAAGCTGCCCCAGTACCGCAAGCTTGGCCGCTTGAATCAACTCATCCTGGGTCTGGCGTAGGTTGGCTTCAGCTCGGCGACGCTCCTCGATTTCATCTGAAAGGCGTTGGTTGCTGGCCATCAGGTCACGGGTACGGCGTTCCACGCTGACCTCTAATTCGTCACGAACGCGTGCCAAAGTGTTGCGCTCGCGCTCGGCAAACGCTTCACGCTCACGGCGTAGCCGTAGGCGCTGCCAGCCAATGCCGGCACCCAGTGCAACCACGCCGTAAAGGCCCCCCGCCATCAGGGCGGCGATCCACTGGGCGCTAACCACCGGGGTTAACGGCTTTAAGATATGCATTTGCCAGCCAAACTCCGGGATAGGCCGGGTCAAGCTGAGATATTCGCCTCCGCTTAGCGGGCCTTGAGAAAAGCTGACTAGCTGGCTGCCCAGGCCATAGGGCGCATTAACTTCAATCCCCGATGTCGTCAATGGCTCCATGGCATAGCGACGTGTATCTCGCAGGCTTTGGCGTTGTTCATTGGTGAGCGGGTAGAGGGCGTTCATGCGCAGTTCAGGGAGGCTGGCCATGAAAATAATGTTGTCGCTGTCGGTAACAAGTAGTTCGGCGTCCTGCTCTGCCCAACTCTCTTCAACATCATCTAGTAACACTTTAACGACTAATACGCCATCAGGCTTAGCATCTGGTGAGGTATCGTCGAGCCAAACCGGCGCCGAAAAAAAGTAACCCCGCTCAAGTGACTGGGTGCCTAAACCATAAAATCTGCCTTGTCGGCCCGCGATTGCTTCCGTGTAATAGCTGCGAAAAGCATAATTTTGGCCAATAAAAGTATTGGGGCGGTGCCAGTTACTGGCCGCGATAGTGTCGGCATCACGATCAAGTAAATAGACATCTGAGACCCCTGCTGTGAAGCGAAAGCGATCCAGTAACATATTCAGCTCTATTGGATCTTGGCTATCGGGGGAGGCCAAAAAGCGTTGTACGCCTTCCCGAGTGGCCAGCATTTGCGGCAAGTAGTCGTAGCGCAGCAAATAGCCGTTTAAGTTGGCGGCAGAGAGGCGAAGCTCGTTCTCAGCATCGTCCTGCAAATTGGAAAGCGCTTGTTCGCGCGCCAGTTGTGCGGCCTGCCACATACATAATAACAAACCAAGTGGAATGACTAGCAGCCATAGGCGCCGCCAACGCAGTGGTAAGGGAACGGGCATCTTGAGGTTCATGCTAACGTTTTACTGTTGCCTTGGGCACGGCGAAGTGCGCGCTGGGCTCGAGTCTCAGCCCTCGCCATCTCAAGCAGCCCTTCTTCAACAAACACGAGGTGCTCGTGGGCACGAGCGCGG
Source organism: Halomonas sp. SpR8 (assembly GCF_031010195.1). Classification (GTDB taxonomy): domain Bacteria; phylum Pseudomonadota; class Gammaproteobacteria; order Pseudomonadales; family Halomonadaceae; genus Vreelandella. The sequence continues at coordinate 32,094 of NZ_JAUAMC010000015.1, forward strand.
GCATCTTCTGCGCGCCCCTCAAGGATAGCGTTAAGTAGAGCGCGGTGCTGTTGCATTAACTGGTTGCGCGAATCAGGCTTAGCAAAAAGGTGCGCCAAATTATTCACAATGCTTTTTTCTAACAGGTGAAAAATACCGCGAATGGTATGCAGGAGTAGAACATTGTGGGCGGCTTCGGCAATCGCAAGATGAAAGGCCGCATCCAACTTGGCTTCTTGGATAGGGTCGGCGCCTGCAAACCCACCGTCGAGCTCCTCAAAGCGCTGAATAAGGACGGCTTTATCGGCAGGCGTTGAGCGCAGCGCAGCATAATAAGCGGAGATTCCCTCCATAGCGTCGCGGAATTCAAGCAGATCAAAGTTAAATTCGTTATGACGAGACAGCATTTCCAGCAGCGGATCGGTATACCCATTGCTAAGGTCGTCGTTAACAAAGGTGCCGCCACCTTGGCGGCTGGTCAGTAAACCGCGAGCTGCTAATTTTTGGATGGCTTCACGCAAAGAGGGACGCGATACGCCAAATCGCTCGGCTAATTCACGCTCTGGAGGTAAGCGCTGCCCAGGTTTTAAGCTGCCTTCTAGCATCATCGCTTCTAAGCGCTCAGTAATCACATCGGCCAAGCGCTGCTGGCGGAGCGGGGGATAGCTCATTCTGAATGGCTCATGTTGGTTGGCTCCTCTAATTGGTAAGACCAATATTAAGATTTTTAGAAGACCAGCTCAAGCGCTTGCTGGGTAGAATTAAGCGTTAATAGCGTTCGTTAAATCAGGCTTTGAACTAAAGTATAGACTTGTTAAAAGGTTATAAAACCCCATCACCGTTTGACACGATAATGGTGGCTCACTAATGTTGTCGCTATATTTTTTGTCAATTGGTAAAACCAATTCTTTAGTTTGGGATGTCGGTGTATAGCGCATCCACTGCACAGGGCTCGCCATGATCATTTCAGCATCCACGGACTACCGCGAGGCTGCCAAGCGCCGCATTCCTCCGTTTCTTTTCCACTATGCGGACGGGGGGGCTTACGCCGAGCATACGCTGCGGCGTAATGTCGAGGATCTAGCGGGTATTGCGTTGCGGCAGCGGGTGCTAAAAGACATGTCGTCGCTGTCATTAGAAGCCGAACTGTTCGGTGAGAAACTGGCCATGCCTATTGCGCTTGCACCGGTGGGGCTAGCGGGTATGTATGCGAGACGTGGCGAAGTTCAGGCGGCGCGGGCTGCTGCTAGTAAAGGTGTACCGTTCACACTTTCCACCGTATCGGTATGTCCCATTGATGAAGTAGCTTCTTCCATTGATCGGCCTATCTGGTTTCAGCTTTATGTACTGAAGGACCGGGGCTTTATGAAGCATGTTCTCGAGCGAGCTAAAGCTGCTGGTGTGAAAACGCTGATCTTTACTGTCGATATGCCTGTGCCGGGCGCGCGTTATCGCGATGCCCATTCAGGTATGAGCGGTAAACGTGGGCCAATGAAGCGTGTGCTACAGGCTGCGCTGCATCCTCTTTGGGCCTGGGATGTGGGAATTCATGGACGTCCTCATGATTTGGGTAACGTGTCTGATTATCGCGGTAAGCCAACGAAGCTTGAGGACTATATTGCCTGGCTGGGTGATAACTTTGATCCGTCCATCTCCTGGAAAGACCTGGATTGGATTCGTGAGCAGTGGGATGGGCCGATGATCATCAAGGGGATACTCGACGCTGAGGACGCCCGTGATGCGGTTCGTTTTGGTGCGGACGGTATCGTTGTTTCCAATCACGGTGGCCGACAGCTTGATGGCGTTCTTTCTACCGCACGCGCCTTGCCTGCTATAGCGGATGCGGTACAAGGAGACTTGGCTATTTTGGCCGATTCTGGCGTACGCAGCGGGCTCGATGTAGTGCGGATGATCGCCATGGGGGCCGATACCGTATTGATTGGGCGTGCCTTCATTTATGCGCTTGCCACTGCTGGGGAAGCGGGCGTTGCCCATCTGCTTGATCTGTTCGAGAAGGAAATGCGGGTTGCAATGACGCTTACCGGGGCGCGTAGCATCGCCGACCTTGGGTCAGGCTCGCTGGTGCCAGACTCAATCCGCGGCGCCTAATGAGCATTACTTACGTCTCTCTCAAAGCCTTGCTTAAAAACTGCTTGCCAACCCGGCGCTGAATCCGTAAAGTACGCATCCGCTGCCGGGGACGCCAAGCGTTGCCAGCGGTGCATGAGGTGTAAAAGCCTTGGTTTGTCAGGCAGTTAACGCTTTTGCGAAAGCAGGCGGTTTGAGATGTTAGTGAGTTCGCATCGACAACAACGCCCTTGACAAACACCAGGAAATGCGTAGAATACGCCTTCCTCGCTGAGGCAAGCCAGCTCAACGGTTTGTAGGTAGTTTTGACAACTATCGCAGCGAAACAGCTCTTTAAAAATTTGATCAGGTAATTCATGTGGGCGCTTGCTGACGTTGGTGACAAATCACCAAATATCAAGGCAAGCGGTCATGAGAACGACAGTTTTTAAACGTAAGTTTTTAAACAATAGTTGAATGAATTCGTTTGAACCTTGAGCCAAGTTTGGTTCGCTTCTGTCACTTACGAGTGGCAGGTAAGAACCGCATAGATCTTAAACTGAAGAGTTTGATCATGGCTCAGATTGAACGCTGGCGGCAGGC
>NZ_JAUAMC010000016.1 GCF_031010195.1 Halomonas sp. SpR8
TCACGTTCCAGCCCGCGTTGGCAGCGGTGTTCACCGAGTCAATCGCGTCGTGAACCGTGTCTTCACCGGTGTTGCCAACGTCACTGGTGGTGATGGTGCCGTCTGCATTAACCACGGCATTGCCGCCAATCGCGCTGTTGATCGAGTCAACTGAGCCGAACAGCTGGCTGCCGTTGACCGCGTCCGTGCTGGTACCGCTAACCTCACCGGCACCTACACTGCTGATCACTTGATCGTTGGCATCGATGCCGCCGCTAGCGGTGATGCTCGGGCCACCGGTAATGGTTAGGCCGTCATCATTCAGCACGCTGTTGCCGGTGGTGACGCTGTCTAGGTCAGTTAGGTCACGCGCCATGACAAGGTTAAGTTGATTACCATTACTATCTACGCGCAGGTTGGTGCCCGTAGAGGCATCACCTTCAGCCAGCCCACCTGAGATAGTTAGCGGCGTGGCATCGCTCAACGCTTTGTTGATGGTTCCACCAGTATTGCCCGCAAAGTTTAAACCATCAGCTTGAGTAGCCAGTTCGTCACCGTTGTAAGTGGCATTACCGCCATCCACAACAAAAGTAGAGCCACCGATCGTCAGGCTATCAGACGAGACACTGTCACCATCAATGGAGGTGTTACCGACCGAAATGCTGTTGCCAACGGTGACGTCATCATTGAGATCAAAGGTCAGATCTGTGCCGTTACGAGCAATATCAATATTACCGTCGCTACTGCTGAAGTCCACCGAACCGCCAGGCGCTACATTCTGATCAGTCTGGCCATTGGCACTGACGTCCCAGCCCTGTGCGGCGAAATCGATGGCTTCGTCTACGGTGCTCTCGCCCGTGCCGCCAATATTGCTCGTCGTAACTTGATGCGTATCCGGGTCGTACGCAGCATTGCCGCCCAGCACATTGGCGACTGATGTGCCAGAGGTGTCCACATCATCGGCTAGCGATTCTAACGCCACATTAGTCCCGAACAACTGGCTACCGTTGATGGCATCAGTACTCGTATTATCTACGCGGCCTGCAGCGACATTGGTGATCGTGCGCTCGTTGCCCGACTGGCCCACGCTAACCGTTGAGGTTACGCCATCTGTCGCACCAGCATAGGTATAGGTATTACCATCAATAGCAGCACTGGGCGTAAGCACCACGCTCGCCGTTTGGGATCCAGCACCCAGCGCGACAGAGCCCTCCTGCAGCGCCTGCGCGCCCTGGCCTAACGCGGTAGCATTCTGTGCGATAGCCTCTGCTTCAGAACCGGTTGCCAACGCACCAGTTTCACTTGCGCTTGCCCCTTGGCCAAACGCTGAGGCGTCTTGAGCGGTTGCTTGGGCACCACGGCCAACAGCAGAAGCGCTCTGTTCCGTTGCACGTGCACCGGCGCCGACGGCTAATGCATCAACCCCTAACGCTTCGGAATTGGGGCCAAAAGCTGAGGCTCTTTCTTGAGAGGCTTCAGCGCCAGAGCCCACCGCCAGCGCATCAATGCCTAAAGCTTCAGCGCTCTGGCCGAAGGCGGAGGCATTCTGCGCAGTAACGTTTGCACCAGAACCAACTGCTAAGCCATCTTCAGCTTCGGCGGTGGCCTCTGCGCCATCACCAATCGCTGTCGCAGACTCGGCCTCAGCCCTCGCCGTGACACCCAATGCCATGGCGTTCTGCTCAATGGCTGCAGAGGTGTCGCCAATCGCAATGCTGCCGTGATTACGAACAGATTCATCAGGCGGCGGGGTAAAACCTGCAACCGCATCAGTACCCATGGCTATACCATCAGTAGCCATGCCGTTTGCCCTGGTACCACTTGCGATAGCGTTGGTACCGCTGGCGGTTGCTCCGGCACCATTCGCCTGGGAGCTTACACCACTTGCTCTTGACTGCGTTCCGTAAGCCATCGCATCGACTGCCGTTGCTTCGGCATTATCACCCTGTGCTATCCCTCTAGCAGCATTTACAAGAGAGTCTCGACCGATGACGATGCCTTCACGTGCGGTTGACTGAGAGTCACTACCTATAACAATCGAATTATCAACAACATCAGCACCATCCTGGTCATCAGATTCAGAGCGGGTACCAATGACGATGGAGTTATCACCACGACTCAGGACGGATGTACCGATAGCGACACCATTACTGTCTCGCGCTTCTGTACGGCCATTACCAATTACTGTTGTATTGTCGCTCAGTGCTTTCACATCGTGCCCCAGCGCTACGGAGGAAGAACCTTCCGCGCCAACATCAGAGCCGATAGCCGTTGAGTTGGTCGCCCCAGCCGTAGTGCTGGCATCTAAACCTAGAGCAATAGATTGCGCCGCGTTTGCGCCACTATTATCGCTATTACCAAGCGGGACACCGCCATCGTTGATAGAAAGGTAGTTAGGTTCAACGGCAGCTATTTGTTCACTAAAATTTGTATTAACGCGTGTAGCCAATTCATCGTAATCAACCGCAACACCCGAATTATCAATCACCTCTCTTAATTGGCGAACGTTGACCGCATCGGTCTCGTTGGCCCCATCTTCTACATTGACGATACGTCGCGTGAACGAATTTCCTGGTTCACTGCTGCCAACAGAAACGGCGTCGCCATTAAACGCATTACCTGTGAACGCGCCAGCCCCAGAGACATCGCTTTGAACTGCCCGAGACCCTGCGCCCAAGGCTACATAACCACTGTCTGTAATGGTATTGGCGCCAAGACTGACACCCGTTCCCTGAGTAGCTGCGCGAAGACCAAGCGCAACACCATTGATACCCAATGCGGAAGCCTCATGCCCCATCGCAATACTGTCGGTACCCGCCCCAGCCTCTTCGCCAATGGCAATGGAACGATCTAGTTGTCCTCCGTTCACGTTTGCATTGCGGCCGATGCTGATACTGCTGTCACTAGTTAGGTCGCTACCGGCATTCTCGCCAAAGGCAATATTGTCATTGCCCTCGGTTCCGTTACCTGCTTGACTCCCCATTGCTACATTGCGCTGGCCAATAACATTTTGGCCAGCCTGAGCCCCAATAGCCACGTTATTTACTTGATCATTGGCTGTATTGCCAACGGTGCCGACGCCAGCCTGTTCACCGATCGAAATATTATTACGTGCGGCTGCCGTCGCGCCCTGACCTAGGGCGATTCCACTTGCGCCAGATGCCTGAGAACCGGAGCCCAATGCTGTTGCATCGGCACCGGATGCGTTAGCGCTGTTACCCAGTGCGGTCGCATTTGCGGCAGATGCTTGAGCATTCGTACCAATGGCCGCAGCGTTAGTGCCAAAGTCTCCACTTACGCTAGCACCCGTGCCTAGCGCAAGGGCATCCCTCACAAGCTCAGATTCCACCCCGGCACCATCACCCAGTGCAATCGTGCTGTTGCCACTGGCCTGACTATTACGGCCAACAGCAATGCTGCCGTTGCCATCCATAGGATCAGCATCTTCAGTACCTACCGTTGCATTCTGGCCCAAGGCAATGGCGCCTTCGGCACCTTCACGTGTGAGTGCCGTATCACCGGCGGCGAGGCTGCTATCACCTGTACTAATGGTATTAGGGCCGATGGCAATAGAGTCTTCACCCACGGCCGTGGAGTCATCCGCCGTAGAATTGGCCCGAAAATAGCGGATACCGAATGCTGACCCGCCTTCGAACAATGCATTGTGGAGCTGGTTACCGGTGACGGCATCTGTGCTGTTGGGAGCGACAACTCCATCGGCAAGGCCGGTGATGACGTTTCCACCAGCATCAATCCCAGCGCTAGTGATGCTCGGCCCACCAGCGATGGTTAGCTCACCAACTTCAATTTCGTTGGCCAGGCTAAAGGCCAGATCGGTGCCGGTACGGCTAACGTTTACATTGCCATCGCCGCTGAAGTCGACTGAGTCGCCAGGCGCAACGTTCTCAGTGGAACCTCCCTCGGCACTGATATCCCAGCCGGCGCTGGCAGTTGTGCGAACCTCAGCGATATCATCTGTATTAGTGTCAATAGCAGCCGTATTCGAGCTAATGTCATTGGCATTGGTAGCAATGTCGCTCGTGTTAGTAGAAATAAGACCGGTATTGGTATCAGCAGTGGTCTGTGCGTTGTCTGCAACGTCGCGGACTGTATTTAATTGGCCAAGGTTGACGGCGTCGCCAGTTGAAGTGCCATCGGCCAGACCTGTAATGCGCCCCCCCGCAGCCAAGCCGTCATTGAAAGTAGCACTGCCACTTACCTGCAAAGCACTGAGAATGGCGGTTCCATTAACGGTTAGCCCACTAGTTTCAACATTAGTGAATTCCACCTCATCTTCGGTCGCAACGGTGAAACCTTCTGGATCGCCTCCATCAGGGGTGACGACAATATTATTGCCTGCTTCTACGCTTGTTTGGGCATTAACCGCACCACTTGCCACCAATATGGCAAGCACCAACGGCGATAAGATCAGAGACGGTAGAGATAAGCGTTTTTGCTTATCTAATTCGCCCATAGCGGGGCTACCAATATTGCCTTGACCTCCTCCTGAGCGCTGATTGACGCGTGCCATTTCAGAGGCCACGACCATCCGCCCAAGCGAACGATTCCAGATCAAGCGAAATACCCTGTTCATTATGCAATGCTCCCCTTACTTTTTAATATTTGGTCACTGAACGATCCTAGCGATTCTCTACAGCGCAATGTGTGCGCTGACGACAAATCGCACCCCGGACCTGATCATGGCAAGCGCCTACTTGGGCACAAGAGATACAATTTTTTTGTAAAAAATTTAGTGCTATTCTCAGCCTACTTTGCTCTCGCCTCAACCAAACGAAACAATTGTTTACAATTTCATAAAGTATAATTACCTTAATCTACCCAATAATCGTGAAAATAGCCCAAAACTGCGAATAGGGATTGCAACGCAAAACCTTAAATTCAATGTGCAGTAGCAAAAATCAATATAAAGTTTATTTTAATCTCTGTATGAAATGAAACGCACTACATGGTAAGAAAGATAGTGTGGCCCAGAGGAGCGGTTAAATGCACATAGCGCTAGTGGGAGATGACAAAGCCATCGCACAGCGAATATTTACCGCGTTGAGTGAAGGCTTTTTAAATAGAGGCGCCAAAACAAACATACAAATGTTTGAAACGAGCACAGCATTTATTCATACCGCAAGCCGCGAAACCTTCGATCTGATATGCCTGGACTGGCACCTGCCGGACGGCACGGGTATTGCCTTACTGGATTGGATGAACAAATATCTGGAAGAAGTACCCGCCGTGATCATGGTCACTCACCGAAAAAATGAAGCCGACATCATTCAAGCCCTAGATGCGGGAGCTGACGATTTCATTAGCAAACCCTTTCGACCACGTGAATTAGCGGCACGCGCTTATGCTGTTTCGCGGCGTAATCCTTTACTGACGGCAAGCTCAACGCAGTCACATCTACTAAAGTCTGGGCGTGTTGAGCTCAACACGGAGCAGAACACCGCTTGCGTAGATGGGCAAAGCATCGAGCTCACTCACCAAGAGTTTCGCCTTGCTTATCTTCTTTTGAAGCGCATGGGCGCTCCGCTCTCCCGCGCTTATTTATACAAATACGTGTGGGGGCATGACACCGGGCTTAATACCCGAACGCTCGATGTACATATCCACCGGGTACGCAAAAAACTACGCCTGACCGCTGACTACGGTTGGGACTTGGCATCAATCTACGGGTACGGTTACCGGTTAAAAAAAGTTGAGTTGCCGCAACAAACACAACTTGAACAACCACTCCCTACTCAGCCAATACCTAGCGATAAAGACTTCCTTCCAGACATAAAAAAACCACCACCTTAGAGGTGGTGGCTATCGAGCCTTGCACTGAACAATGATTCACTACACCGATCATTCACTACACCAATGATGGCGGTTTAAGCGGGAAAGGTAATCCCCAGACGGCGACCAACTTCTTCATACGCCTCAATGACGCCACCCAGCCCCTGACGAAAGCGGTCTTTATCCATTTTTTCACGGGTGTTGGCGTCCCATAGACGACAGCCATCGGGTGAGAACTCATCGCCCAGCACAACCTCGCCTTTGAATACCCCAAACTCCAGCTTGTAATCCACCAGCAGCATATCGCCCGCCGCAAACAGCGCCTTCAGGATATGGTTAACCTTGAAGGTTAATACCTTCATTTTGGCTAGCTGCTCAGGCGTTGCCCAGCCGAAGGTTTCCGCCAGCGACTCATTAATCATCGGGTCGCCCTTCTCGTCATTCTTCAAGAACAGCTCGAAAGTCGGTGGGGTAAGTGCGATGCCCTCTTCCACACCTAACCGCTTGACCAAGCCGCCCGCAGCGATATTGCGCACCACGCACTCAACCGGAATCATCTGCATCTTTTTGACCAGACTCTCCGTATCTGAGAGCTGTTTTTCAAAGTGGGTCGGAATACCCGCTTCCTGCAGCCGCTCCATAATGAAAGCGTTAAAAACGTTATTTACCATTCCCTTACGAGCCAGCGATTCCATTTTTTTGCCATCGAAGGCGCTCGTGTCATCACGAAAGTTAAGCACCAACAAGTCCGGATCGTCGGTGGTATACACAGATTTCGCCTTACCGGCGTAGAGTTCTTGGCGCTTTTCCATGGGGGCTCCGTAAGGGATTAAGGATCAATATTTTAACGTAAATAGCCGGAAACACGCTCAAGCAATTCGCGCTGATCATCGGCGCTGAACGCTCGCTCACTGGCATTAATAGCACGCAAAATCGTCTGGTCGCCGTCCGGCTGCAGAGCAAGACGGATCTCTTGAGACATCTTGCGGACGTCGGCGCTGAAGACGATTTGCAGCGGATTGCGGTTGCGCTCGGTTTCGGTCATATACTCAACTAGGAACTCGTAGCCACTGGGGTCGGCGGCAAGCAAATCACGCTGCCCTTCTTGGGCAAAATCTAGCTCAAGATAGTGGTTCAGCTCGGCCCATACGCGGTCAACCGGCTGGGGAATAACCACTTCCCACTCTTCGCCCTGCTGGCGAATCTGTAGTGTTTGCTCATCGGTAAGGCGCTGAGCGGTCCATGAAGAGGAGACGCTGGCAGAAGCACTGCGCGAACTCAAATGGCTTTCCAGTGCGTCCAAACAACTGGTCATGGTTTGCCCACCGCGCTCACAGCGCACTTCACTACTGCCTGCACGCAGTGCGCTTTGCAGAAGAATATCCGCCTGGGAGGTCACGATAACGCCCTGGGAAGCGCTGCTTTCCTGCACGGCCAACTGGCGGCTGCGCACGAAATCTTCCAACTGCGGCCAAACGGTGCCGGTATCGGCGGCTACCACTAGCCAGACTTGATCGCCCACTTCGCGGCGCTCAACGTACTCAGGTTCTAGCCCACTGCCAATCGCCAGCGACTGCGGAGGGCGAACCTCTGCCGCTTCGTCAAGCCGTGCGCCTTGCGCGGCGGCCTGAGGAACCGGTAGCGCATCGCGGTAGCGTTGGGTATTGCGGGTCTCCGGCAGTACCAGCGGCGGCGCTGGCGCGGCCTCGGTATAGTCCAGGTTACGGTCGTGGTAAAAACCATCTCGCGCGCAGCCTGTCAGTGCGACAGCCGTTACGAGTGCCAGCGGTATCCATTTAAGCGCACGCGTTTCAAGAACAGAGCTCATCAAGCCACCTTAAGTCAACAAATCAGGTACCCAGCTTCGCGGTCACGGAGCTAAGTAGCAAAGGGTATTGCGCCGGGTTACTCCTCTACGACGCCCGCCAACTGCAGCGCTTCGCTGACCGTGGCGTGGTATTTTTCCGACAGCCAGGTCAGCGGTAAACGAAGCCCCGCGTCTGCGTAGCCCATACGATTCAGCGCCCACTTCACCGGGATAGGGTTCGACTCTATACCCAGATTGGTATGCAGCGGCATCAAACGTGTATTGATTTGGTGCGCCTTATCGGAATCACCGGCTACGGCAGCTACGCACAGGTCGTGCATTGCCTGGGGGGCAACGTTGGCGGTGACGGAGATATCACCATGCCCACCCATCAGCATAAAGTCACAGGCGGTCGCATCGTCGCCAGAGTAGAGCATAAAGCCACTGCCCTTGAGGCGAGTGATTAGATCCTCCGCACGCTCCAGGTTCCCGGTTGCGTCTTTTAAACCAATAATATTATTGACGTCGGCCAACCGTAGGACGGTCTCGTTGTAGAGATCGGAACAGGTGCGGCCCGGCACGTTGTATAGAATCACCGGCAGCTTGCTGCCCTCGGCGACCGCTTTAAAGTGCTGATACAGGCCTTCTTGAGTGGGCTTGTTGTAGTAAGGGCATACTGACAAGCAGTAATCTGCCCCTACTTCGCCGGCGTAGCGCGCCAGCTCAACGGCTTCAGAAGTGGCGTTGGCCCCGGTACCAGCAATCACCGGGATACGACCGTTGACTTCTTCGACGACGCTACGAATCACGTCAAAGTGCTCGGCGAAGGACATGGTCGTCGGTTCGCCGGTTGTGCCAGCAGCAACAATGGCATCGGTGCCATTCTCGAGATGGAAGTTCACCAGGCGGCGAAGCGCCTCCCAGTCGATGTCGCCATTGACCTTCATAGGCGTCGCCAGGGCGACAATGCTGCCTGTGATCATCCGTTTATTCCTCACCAGCCAAATTGTGGTATCAACTATCTACGTTTTTTAAGTACGTCGTGTCTTAAGTACGACGTGTTTTTAAGCGCTATTGCGACACTCTGTATCAAGCGCCAGTATCACACAGAGAGCAAATGGTACTCAGGCGATTCGAGCCTGTACAGCGTAAAGCGCTGCGAGTTTGCAGCCACGTTGTTTTATCGCTTTGACATACGCGGTTAGGAGACGTGTAATCGCACCCAGCAACCGCCTTAACACCCACTCTCAACGAGGACGCTTTATGCCCATTGAAATTGGTCAAACCGTCACTGACTTCTCCGCCACAGCCACTGGTGACACTACCGTGACACTGGCGGCGCTACGCGGCAAACAAGTTGTGATCTACTTCTACCCCAAAGCCAGCACGCCCGGCTGCACCACCGAAGGGGGTGACTTTCGTGATCGTAAAGCGGCTTTTGATGCCGCTAACACGGTTATTTTAGGCGTCTCACGGGATGGCCTGCGTGCGCAAGAGAACTTCAAAGCCAAGCAGGACTTCAACTTTGAGCTTATCTCCGATAAAGATGAAAGCGTCTGCACCCTGTTTGATGTGATCAAACTCAAGAAGATGTATGGAAAAGAGCACCTGGGGGTTGAACGCAGCACCTTCTTGATTGATAAAGAGGGCAAGCTAGCCAACGAATGGCGCGGTGTTAAGGTGCCTGGTCACGTTGACGAAGTGCTCGCGGCGGCTGAAAAACTAAACGCTTCCCGCTAGCTTTCTCAAAGACCCTTCACAAACACCCTTTCAGCTAACCCCATTACCCGTGACGATCCACCACGGGTAATGGGCGAATCTTACTCCGCCTCCTGAACCGCCGGTTCCTGCAACCCTCGTCGCGCGTCCCGCCCGCGCCTACCTCGGGGCCAAGCGTAAATCAGCGCTTTCAGCAGCGTTGCCAATGGAATGGCAAAGAAGATGCCCCAAAAGCCCCAGATTCCACCGAAGAACAGCACCGCCACAATAATAGATACCGGGTGGATATTATTGGTTTCAGAGAACAAAACCGGCGCCAATACGTTGCCATCAAGCGCCTGGATCACGCCATAAGCCACCAAAACATAGAGGAACTCTTCGCTCAGCCCGAAGTGAAATCCCGCCACCGCAGCAACCGGCAGCGTAGCCACCGCTGCGCCGATATAGGGCACTAGCACCGAGAACCCTACCAACACCGCTAATAGCGCCGTATACGGCAGACCAAAAAAGGCAAAGGTAAAAAAAGTTACCGTGCCTACAATGATAATTTCAATAAACTTGCCGCGAATATAGTTGGCAATTTGATCGTCCATTTCACGCCAAATCCGCGATAGCAGCGTACGCTTTTGCGGCAGTAGCGAGAGTATAAAACCGACCAATACGTCGCGATCCTTGAGCATGAAGAACACCAGGATCGGCACCAGCACCAGATAGATAATCAGCGACATGATATTGCCCAGCGAGGCCAGCGAGAGCGTTAAGGCACGCTGGCCTAGCTGGCTAATCTCACGACTGGCGACGCCAATCCAGCTCTGCATCTGATCGGGCGTGATGATATTTGGGTAGCGTGCCTGCAGCTCATCCAACCACCCCTGGCCGCTGGCGAACATCCGCGGCGTTTCCTGCACTAACCCGACTAACTGATTCCAGATTAATGGCATTAAAATGAATGCCAGGGTTAGCAACACGCTAACAAAAGCTAAAAACACCAAAATCACGGCGAGAAGGTGCGGAACCCCCCGGCGGGTAAGAGCACTTACAACGCCTTGGAGCAGAAACGCAATCACCAGCGCGGTGAAAAATGGCGCCAACATTCGCCCAAACCAGATAATTGCAGCGAAGCCTGCCACCAATACCACTAGCAAAATCAGTGCTTCTTCGTCAGAGAAGTAGCGTTCAACCCAGCTTTTTAAAATCGTGCGCAGGGTCATAGGCGCGCATCCCCTGCTTTGCGAATCCAGTACACATAAACATCATCGCGCAGCTCACGGCCTTCCAAGGTATGTTCACTTTGATCGGTAAACGAGGCCATATCGCGCCACGATCCAGCATCTGTCGAACGCACTTCGAGTAACTGGCCAGCCGCCAAGCCTGCCAAGGCCTGCTTAGCCTTCAGCAATGGCAAAGGGCAATGCAGCCCACAAGCGTCAAGTACCGTGTCGGGTTGAAACCCCCCGGTTTGCTCAGACATACCCTCTCCCTCAAATGACCTGTATATTCACGGCATTGGATCATAAACATGTTGGCATAAACTTTTTTAGCGTTTGATTGTACTCGTCAGACGATTTAACGGCACTTCCCAGCCTTTATCAATGTCGTATTCTTAATCAGTCTCACAGCGTGACCTTTACGCGTAACCAACCCTTATGAGGATGCCATGCCGACACTTCGTACCGCTTACCCAGGCTGGATATGTGCGTTCGCTTGTGCCTGCAGCAGTCTTCTCTTTAGCCCACCAAGCGCCGCTGTCAACGATTACGGTCTGCCAAGCTTAGGGGCTGCGTCTACCTCCGTCAGTAATGAAGAGTATCGCCTGGGACGAGCATGGCTGCGCCAGTTTCGGGCCCAGGCACCCCAGTGGCAAGATCCTATTGTAAGTGATTACTTGCAAAGCATTATTGCCCGACTAACGCCGCACAGCCAAATCAGCGGCCTGCGAACAATCACCGTCATGGTCGACAACGATTCACTGAACGCCTTTGCTGTTCCAGGCGGTGTGATAGGCATTAATTCTGGGCTGTTCGCCTTCGCTGAGGACGAGGGCGCCTTTGCCTCTGTCTTAGCCCATGAGCTGGGCCACCTTTCTCAACGCCACTATGCCCGCGGCAGCGCCCGCGCATCACAAACCCAGCTACCTGCCATGGCAGCCATGCTGGCCGGCATGCTGATTGCGGCCAGTGGCGGCGGAGAGGCTGGCATGGCGGCCGCCATGGGCTCGCAAGCAGCGTTAATTCAAGACCAGCTCAGCTATTCACGCCTATTTGAGCAGGAAGCCGACAGTATAGGCCTACAAGCCTTGGCCGACGCGGGTTACGACCCCCAGTCGATGGTGCGCATGTTTGCGTCTATGCAGCGCATGGCCCGTCTGCAGGGCGACTCGCCGCCCGAGTTTTTGCTTTCCCACCCGGTGAGCGACAACCGCTTAACCGCCGCCCAAGACCGCGCCGCACAGCTTAGCGTTGCCGATGCGTATACTAGCGACACCCTCTACGACATGATGCGAGCCCGCGCGCTACTAAGCATTTATGCCAATACGCCCCGGCAAGCAGCCTCGCGGCTTGCCCAGGAGGGCGCCGAAGAGGAAGCCCAGCGCTATTTAGAGGCGTTGATTGCAGCGCGCAACGGCCAGACTGACAGCGCCTTGGAACGCCTGGACCAGCTTGCCAACGAACAGCCCGATTTTGCGATGCTGCCCGCATCGGCGGCAAGCGTCGCGCTAGAGGCCGGCCGCTACAATGAAGCCATTCAGCGCAGTCAACGATTGCTACGCTTTATGCCTAACTATCTTCCGGCGCAGCTGATTTTGGCTGAAGCTCAGTTGCAGCGCGATCCACAGTCGGCTTACAACCTGCTGCGCGACATCACCTCTCAATACCCGGAAAACCCTCAGGGCTTTAACCTGCTCGCGGAGGCGGCCGGGCGCAGCGGACACAACAGCTGGGGCCACTTAGCGCGGGCCGAACACCTGCAGCTAACCGGTCGCGTAGACAGCGGCATTCGTCAGCTCTCCATCGCCCGCGATGCCGCCGAGCGGGAATATGACGAACAGATGCTGGCGCGTATAGCGCAGCGGCGAGAGGACTTTATTGATTATCGCGAGGCGCTGGAAGACTTTAATTGATGTTGAGACGCAACGAAAAGCGCCCCTATGGCTAGCCGATAGAGGCGCTTATGATGTTATCTAGCTTAGCTTGGAAGCTAACTATTAAACCCATGCATTAAAGCTATATATTGAAGTTCAGCATACGCTCAAGGGGCTTTAGGGCCTGCAGTCGCAAAGCGTCATCCACCTGAATCTCACCGCTACCTTCACGTAACGCCCCTGCCAGATTATCCAGCGCGTTCATGGCCATCCAAGGGCAGTGCGCGCAGCTGCGGCACGTGGCGCCATTACCTGCGGTAGGCGCCTCGAACAGGGTTTTATCGGGCACCGCCTGCTGCATCTTGAAAAAGATACCCCGGTCAGTCGCTACAATCAGCTTATCGTTGGGCAACTCTTTGGCCGCTTTGATCAACTGTGACGTTGAGCCCGCCACGTCCGCTAACGTAACCACCGATTGAGGCGACTCTGGGTGTACGAGCACGGCTGCATCAGGGTAAATGCGTTTAAGATCTTCAACGCCCTTGGCCTTGAACTCTTCATGGACAATACAGGCACCGTCCCACATCAACATATCGGCGCCGGTTTTGTTCTGAATATAGCCACCCAGATGCTTATCCGGTGCCCACAAGATTTTCTCGCCTTTCGCCTGCAGATGCTCAATCACCTCAACCGCAATCGACGAGGTGACTACCCAGTCTGCCCGCGCTTTAACAGCAGCAGAGGTATTAGCGTACACCACCACGGTGCGGTCGGGGTGGGCATCGCAAAAAGCGCTAAACGCTCCCGCTGGGCAGCCAACATCCAGCGAACAGGTCGCTTCCAGGGTGGGCATTAGCACACGCTTTTCAGGTGAGAGAATCTTGGCGGTTTCGCCCATAAAGCGAACGCCGGCCACAACCAGCGTAGTGGCCTCGTGACGAGCGCCAAAGCGGGCCATCTCCAGCGAATCAGCGACACAGCCGCCGGTCTCTTCCGCCAACTGCTGGATGGCATCGTCGGTGTAGTAGTGCGCCACCAAAACAGCATTGCGGGTTTTCAGCAGTTGTTTGATTTCTTCAACCCGCGCCTGATCTTCTGCCGGAATACGGGTCGGGCAATAAGCAACGGGTAGCGGAGCATCTAGCTCAGCTTGAGTAGTCATAATAGTCATCGTGTCTACCACTGTGACGAACAGGGAATCCCCCTGTTAAACACTAGGTCACGGCGTATGCACGCTGTTCACTGCACATACACCGCTCGCGTGCGCGACGGGCCGCTGCGTCTTTCGCGGTGGCCTACCGCTTTAAATATCTATTCTAGACCATTGTGGTGGGAAATTGCTGCTTGCTGCAAGCCACTTGTCATATCCGATAATTTCCCGCCCGCATAGCAAAACGCCCTTGGCAGCTTGCTGCCAAGGGCGTTGAATTTGGTGGGTCGTGCAGGATTCGAACCTGCGACCAATTGATTAAAAGTCAACTGCTCTACCAACTGAGCTAACGACCCAAATTTACTTTGCTATTCAAGCTTTCTATACAGCTATCTTGACACCTATCTTTCGCTACTACAGTGCTCGATGCCCATTTCGGTTCAACCGTTGAAATGGTGGGTCGTGCAGGATTCGAACCTGCGACCAATTGATTAAAAGTCAACTGCTCTACCAACTGAGCTAACGACCCGCCCGAACGGATGCATATAGTACAGACCAAGATTATGCCTGGCAAGTTTTTTAGGTCTGGTTATCAAAATATCTGATTACCCTCAAAAAAGCTCCAAACCCCGCCATCCTGACGTAATGACATTCTCACTAATTAAAATGTAGTATTAGATTAAATACGGCGCATAAACGCCCTATCATTATGTATGAGTGACTCTAACAAACGAGAAGCACAGCATGCGCAAGCAACATACAGTGAAAAAATCTGCTTCCACACGTAAAACCTACGAGCCCCCTATGCGCGATTTAATCAGCGCGTATCCCGCAAAAAGACTCTCTAGTTTAGTCGCTCAGGCAAAAGCTCCGCTAGAAGAAGCGCTGTCGAATGCTCGCTTGCCAGCAGATAAAACACTTACCCTATTTTTCTCGTTTACAGATGGCTTGCAACGGGCAACTGTTGTGCAATTCTCAGGTAAACATCTAGACGAGGTGTGGAAAAAGCTTGCTGATTGGCAGCATCGCAAATTCAAAATTTCCCCTAAAGTACGCTGGCTACGCATTGATTGGGTAAACGAAAAGCGGGCCATGACGTGGGCAGACTGCTTAAAGGAAATGCAAAGCGTTAAGCGCAACTACTTCCGCTTTGGCATCTCGCTAGATGCCGATTTCCGCTACGCCTTTCTCGAGCAGGAACTTAATGCGAATGCCATGCTGTACCTTGGCGCAAAGCAACCAAAAGCCGCACTTAACAAGAAAAATTTCCTCACCTATGGCGTAAAGCGCTACGGTAAGCATTTCTCGTTACCAGCCCAGCCACAAGACCAAGTTCTCCTCTTCACGACACAAGCTATTTTAGTGCAACCCGACAAGTCACATGAACTGCTTCACGGCTATAGCGGTGGCATAGAGGGACGTAATACCGGGCGGCGGATCATCGAACAGCTAGATTCACCTCAGGTCGAATCATTAATCCAGCAATCCAGCCAATTCCTAGCCGAACAGGTGGATACCACTGGCCGCTTCACCTATGGCATACACCCATGTTTTGACAGAGACATCAAGGCCTACAACACACTACGCCACACCAGCACCACTTACTCCATGCTTGAAGCATGGGAAGTCACGAAAAGCAGCGAGCTAAAGTCCGCGATAGACCGTTCGATTGCGTACTTAACAAGCGATTTAATTCGTCAATATACATTACCTTCTGGAGAAACCCTCGCTTACTTACAAGACAGCAATAAAGAAATAAAGCTCGGCGGCAACGCGGTATGTTTACTTGCCCTAGTTAAATACACAGAGCTGACGAATGATTCCCAACACCTGCCGCTTATGGAGCAGCTAGCGCTCGGTATACAGCGCATGCAAAACCAGCAAAATGGCCAGTTCTATCACGTATTAAATGCCGATGATCTCAGCATCAAAGAAGAGTTCCGTATCATCTACTACGATGGCGAGGCCGCTTTTGGGCTAATGCGCCTATACGGCCTTACTAAAGATGAGCGCTGGTTAAATACGGTGGAAAAAGCGTTCGAGTATTTCATCGAGAAAGAACACTGGAAAATTCACGACCACTGGCTTAGCTACTGCGTCAATGAATTAACTCTGTACCGACCGGAAGAGCGTTACTACCAATTTGGTATCAAAAACGTTGCTGGGCATCTTGATTTTGTTATTGGCCGTATTACCACCTTTCCAACGCTGCTTGAGCTGATGATGGCGGCGCATAAAATGATTACCCGCTTGGAAGCCAGCGACCAGCATCGCCACTTGCTGGAACAGATCGACCTGAAAAAGTTTTACCGCGCCCTGGAAGCACGCGCCCACTACCTGCTCAATGGATTTTTCTGGCCAGAATTTGCCATCTACTTTCAGAACCCGCAACGCATTATGGGTAGCTTTTTCATTCGCCACCACAGCTTCCGCGTGCGCATCGATGATGTGGAGCACTATTTGTCGGGATATGTGGCTTATCTGCTGCACTATTTACAACATGGGTCACAAGGCAAAGGACGGCTCAGTACGCCTTCTACAGCAACCTCAAACGCTTCCGCATCCACCACGCTGTCAGCTGCAGCCATACTAACTTGGGGTGGCGATGTCAATTTAGGAAGAAGACAGCACTATCGCACCCAGGAGAAAGGCTATGAACAGGTATTGGATATTCCCGAACTCAAAAACGCAGACTTAAGCATAGTAAACCTAGAGTGCGTTGTAAGCACTCTAGGTGAGCAGGGAATTAACAAAGGAGAAGGTGGCCCCTATTACTACCGTGCCCGTCCTGAGATGCTAAAAATACTCACTACGGCAAACATCAATGCCGTTACGGTAGCTAATAATCACAGCGGTGACTATGGTCCTGAGGCTTTAATGCAGCAGCAAGAACTGCTACAAAAGCTAGGCATTCTCTGCGCCGGTAGCGGTTATAATCGTGCAGCGGCCTTTAGCCCCGCCTATTGCCAAGCAGGAAAGCTTAAGGTGGCACTGTTCAGTGTGGATGCCACCCAACATCGTTTTGCCGCACAAGAAGACCAACCTGGTGCGGCTTACCTCTCTCTACAGAACGCCGCTTTATGGCACAAAACTTTTGTACGGCTGTTCGCAGAGGCAAAAAAGCAGGCGAACCTAGTAATAATCGCCGTGCACTGGGGGCCGAACCATGCCCCGGCCCCCGAAGAGGATGAAATCGCTGTGGGCCATGCACTGATTGATGCTGGTGCAGATGCTATCTTAGGCGCCTCATCTCACCGGCTTCAAGGCATTGAAATATATAAAAACAAACCCATTCTTCATGATGCAGGTGACTTATTATTTGACTCAGTCCGTAGCAACCTAGCTGGCAGTGGCATCTTTCGCCTGGGACTAAGCAAGCAAGGAATTCGCTGGGTTGAGTTTATTCCAGTGGGTGTGGGATATGGTTATAGCCAGCGACTACAAGGCGAGGCCGCCCAAACTCTAATTTCTCGTTATCAACAAACTTGCCAAAAATTGGGGACTACTCTGCACCGCCAAGGGGACCGTGCGCTGGTTGAGCTATTACCCGCAGCCCCCCCCCAACCAAAAGCAGCCCCTCAACAGCCCTCATACCAGTTGGATATATTGAAGGACTTTCAGCCAACAGCAGAGCACGGCCAAGTAGCAGAAGTACCAGAAGACGCGCAGGTTCCCCCAATTGAATTAAACGGGCTGACACTGCTAGGCGTACGCGTAAACCCCAATCAAATCAAGCGGCGGCAGATGCTTTGGGTAGAAACCTGGTGGACTTGTACGCAACCGTTAAGCGAAGACCGTCGTTTGAGCTTGACCGCCGTTCCCCAAGGGGCTGGCACAATGCCAAAATGGGGATACGGGATGGACCATGACCCCTGCGACTGGATGCAGCCCACCAGTCGCTGGCAGCCAGGGCGAATATATCACGATTATTACGGCCTGCGCCCACCCCAAATGCGACAGTTGGAAAACCGCACTCTCCAACTTGAAATTCGTGTACTGGGCACTCGCCCAAGCGATGCCGCCTACCTACACCCCAATACCATCAGCATGGAGATACCGAACCTACCTGTTAGTCATTTATCGCGCAAATATCGTACTGACTTCACAGGCATCAATTTACAAGTTGCTAGCGGCCAAACCTGGACAGCCGCGCAGCTAGCTGACATTACTGGCGGGCACTGGCTAGTTAAGCCTGCAAAAGGTTGGTTTACACGATCTGTTGTTAACGGCACGACGTTTGTCGAAAAACGTGAAAACCCTGTGGTATTTGTTGCTCATACGAATCAGGATCGCAAGTTTCATGAGCAATATACAAAGCCCTTAAAATCTCTGCAAGACAGGCATACACTCCTCCCACATATTGCCAATAAATTAGCTGGAGCGATTGTTACCAAACCCATTAGTGGTTTACCTGACGATTTTCCTATTTTACAGGTGAGCGACCCTATACGTGCGTTAATGGAGCTTGGTTTTGCCGCCCGCCAGCGCTACCAAGGCCCTGTAATCGCTATCACTGGGACGGCAGGCAAATCATCGACGATAGGATTATTGGAAACTTTATTTACCCCTAACCGATATATAAAAAGTGTAGATAACTACAACTCACGCGTAGGGGCACCTGCCCAATTAGCTAATCTAGCACCCGATCATCAGGCAGCGCTGATCGAAATTGCACAATCCGCACTATGGATGAATCGTGGTCCTATAACCCGCCAGATCAAACCTACCATTGCTGTAATTACTGAGATTGGTGTTTCTCAAACAAATCAAAAAGTAAAAAACAGCCGCGACA
Source organism: Halomonas sp. SpR8 (assembly GCF_031010195.1). Classification (GTDB taxonomy): domain Bacteria; phylum Pseudomonadota; class Gammaproteobacteria; order Pseudomonadales; family Halomonadaceae; genus Vreelandella. The sequence goes on from NZ_JAUAMC010000016.1 coordinate 18,320, forward strand.
CTGCCAAGTGGAAATCATGCATCTTTGACGGTCTGGCACCAGGTGGGATCGCGGTGATTGGAGAACATCTCACTCATTTTGACTTAATTTACGATAAAGCCACTCAACACGCATCACGCATCCTAACGTTTGGCCCTAGCCCTCAAGCCTCTCTCCAAGTGCAATCACAACGAACAGAAGGAGTATTTACGCGCCTTGAGCTAAAAGTAGATAGGCGTAATTATTGCCTGGATATACCGTTTACTAACAAAGGAATGGTACGCAATGCGCTAGCAACATTAACAATCGCCTACGCGCTGGGTCACAATCTCGAAAGTGTGGCGGCGAAACTTCATAACTACCAGCCGGAAGATGGCCGATTAGTGGATTATACTTGCCAGCTCAACGGCAATGTTATTAACGTGCTAGACGATAGCTGGAATGCAACGGTATCGTCCATGTTGAATGCTTTCGATGAGTTGAAACAGCGCCAAGTTACAGGCCGTAAAATTGCGGTCCTGGGGCGGATCGTACACCTGGGCGAGTTGGCTGCAGACTTGCATGCATCCCTTGCTCCCTCGCTATTGGCATCCAATATCGACCTCGTTTTGACACACGGGGATGAAATGCAACATTTGCGCAAGCAGCTACCTAACAGCCTGCTCGGTCAGCACTTCAGTACAGCTACGGAACTATCTGCCGAACTTTCGCGTGTGGTAAAGCCGGATGACTGTGTGCTGCTCAAAGGTTCACGGCGGGACTCAGATTTCGGAGAGGTATCACATTTCTGCCAACAGCATAAGTTAACCACTACACACCTCCCTGAAAGCCAACCAGTAAAAAGTAGCTTAAACGATGGAATACTCTCTCTGTTATCTCAAGACCCAATGTACTGGGCAGAGTTTATGGGGGGAGAGTGGATCGTTCCACTCAAACAAGAGGAGAGCATTCAAAATATTGCTTATTTACCCAAAACTATTGAAGCCAAATCATTAGCTATACCTCATCAGCCTGGTCGCGATTTTGGGTTAACGCTACAAACCATCAAAAAATATCGCACTAATATTTCGGCTATCATCGGCTCTAGTTCAACACCGCCTGTTGAGGGAATCGCCTATCTACGTGTACCAGGTGCTATTCCTTCACTTAATAAGCTAGCCACTAAAAGTCGAGAGCTATTTAATGGAAAAGTGATTGCAGTTACAGGGAGTGCAGGGAAGTCGTCTACTTGCCATATGCTAAGAAACACCCTTGAGATGCTCACCGACATAACGAATATATCAGGTACCGAAAAAAATGAGAATTTACAGTTAGGGGTAATGCGAGCACTCTGCACACTTTCAAACAAGGTGTCCTATGCCGTATTAGAAGTAGCCGCTGGGCATGCAAAGCGTTGTTCACAAATGGCCCAACCTCATATAGCTGTATTTACTAATGTATCCTATGCTCATGCTAGCCGTTATGGCTCTCTTGAGAATATCGCCGATAGAAAGTCTGGCGTTTTTGCTCACATGAGCGCTGATGGGGTAGCCATTATTTGTCGTGATATACCTCTTTATAAGCGCATTGCTAACCATGCAACATCTGCCGGGGCCTCCTTACTAAGCTACGGCGCACATGCAGAAGCTGATATTCATCTTATAGCATACGATCCAGCTAGTGGAGAGGTTAAGGCATCAACACCAACAGGCACTGTGAATTATATCCTGGAAGCGAGAGGAGAACACTTTGTCTCCAACAGTCTGGCCGTTCTAGCAGTGCTGGTAGCATTAAAACTAGACTCTCGAGTTATTTCGTCACTGGTGAATTGGCAGCCACTAGACGGTCGAGGTGCTGCGTACCAGCTCACCATGCCTAACGGTGCCAACGTTGAGCTAATCGATGAATCCTTTAATGCGGCCCCCATTGCAATGGAAGCTGCACTAAGCGCCTTAGCAAATAGGCGAACGGCTGGCCGTAAAGTAGCTGTATTAGGGCCCATGCATGAATTAGGACCTGAGGAAATACGAATCCATACTGATATGGCCAATTTACTTGCTACGTTGCCTATAGACCGTGTGCATATATATGGGGAGCAGTACCGTGACTTTTGGAATACTTTACCTGCGGCCAAGCGTGGAATATACGCCAGTAATATAAATGAGCTTGGCCAAGCAGTGCTTGCTGATCTTCAGCCTGATGACACCATTCTGTGTAAAGGCTCGCATGCGTCACATATATATCAGGTAGTGGCATGCCTTAGGAAAAACCTAGACAGCGTCAGCAATGAAAGGAGAAGTCATGCACAGCAACCATAATTTACTGCATAAGCGCCCATATGCTCATATATGGGGGAGGTTGTGGATAGCGTTTATTTCATTGGCGGTTGTTTTCATTACGGGAAAACAACCTGCACATGCTGACCCGCTGCTCTGGAACACTCCAGCAAACCAGCAATCTTGCCCTGTTGGAGAATCTGCGGTATGGGCCGAGTACGAGGGCGGAGCGGAATGCATTCGCTACTTCTTTGCAGGAGACATCAACGATGCGCCTTTTGTTTTCTTCAGGATGTATGGAGATCGAGGGGTCTCAATGGGGAAGCCACCAGAAGATATTGCCAACAACACGGTAGCTGAGCAGCGCGCCATCGCTGAGCGCAAAGCCATCGAGCTAGGGCTTCCCGTCATCATCCTTGCACGGCCAGGCACATATGGTTCCAGTGGAGATCATCGAGAACGACGCCAAAAAAGTGAATTCCTGGCCATTAACGCCGCGCTTAATGAGATTACGCAAAAGCACCGTATCGAGAGACTGGTGCTCTCTGGACATAGCGGCGGTGCGACTGCGGCAGCAGCAGTACTGACGCTTGGGCGAGACGATGTTGCCTGCGCAATACTTACCTCCGGTGCTTTCGCCTTATTAGAGCGCGCACAACGCCTTCGCGAACGCAATGGAAAGGACCCTATCCCAGGTGTCGACCTAACAGGCATAAGCAACCCATACGATCCTCTTGAGCATATTGCAGGGATTACTGACGACCCTCAGCGTATCATTTTAGTTATTGGCAATAGTCAAGACAGCTCTACCCCCTTTGACTTGCAGCGCAGATTCGCATCAGCCCTTGCTGACGCTGGCCACCGGGTAAGCCTAATAGAACAAGCCGCTCATGGCCCGAAATTTCATAACCTTCGAGGGGCGATTGGCTACACAGCAATCGAGCATTGTGCCGAAGCTATGGATTAGAAAATGCCCGACGAGGGGGCTATACCGTTGGGTATTTGAAAGTCCGGGCAACCAATCCATCGACAATGCTTAAGCGCTCATAAAGCGTTAACCTCACGGGACTCGATAATTAGATGTCTATTTATAATAAAGCACCTAGTGATATCTCTGCCCGACTCCGCGATGAGATGCTATGGTTAGGAAAGATTACTACAGCCTTGCTGCGCATAACGCCACTGCATGTCTTTACTTGCACTGCTCTGTATATCCTTTCTCAGATTTCCATGCTGGCTGCAATTCTCTTGCCCTGGAAGTTGCTGATGGTCATGAGCACTGACGGGTACCCCTGGATGATGCCTGACTTACTACGCGAGCTTCCAAAGCGTGAACTCATTGTGGTGCTTGGCATCGCCTCCTTCCTGGCTTTTGCCATTTACGTCACCTGCGAAATTCTCATTGGCTGGGTGTGCCGCCGAGGTAGCACATTTATTTTGGACAAAAACCAAAAGATAGGACTATTTAGTGGCCACCGTCAGCATGCGGCTCTGCTATATCGACGTTTTCTACGCGCTGTCGCAGCGATATTTACAATAGGGGTTATTTTTGCCTTCCTGGCTCACCTTTATCCATATATGCTGCTCGCCTTAACCACTTACCTTATCATCGGCCTTACCATTGTTCTGTGGCAAAAACATACCACCACTGCGTCCACCATTTTTGCAGCCCTACCTCCGGAGATGAGGGCAACCGTTTGGTGGGGAGCAGGTTTTTTCTATGCTGTTGCCTGGCTAACCGCCAATTACTGGCACGGAGTGTTGCCAAGTCTTGCAACGGCATTCATTGCCTTGCTACTAGTGCGCCAAGCAATCGTGCTGATATTTCCTGTGTACGGCACGTATGCAATGTTCAGCAAACAGAAAAATAAGGTTAGCGCCTTATTTCTGCCGGATGTCCCCTGGCATCCAGGAGCTAAAACCGATGACGCCTTCATGGCGTTGATAGCCCCATTACACCGTGAAGTATGGGTCAACACTCTTTTACGCCAGCATCATGATGCAACGGATGACGTTACCGTAATCAGCTGCAGGACATCAAGTGGCGGCAAAGCCACTTCACTGATCACACATACCAACACTAAAAATGAGCCAAGAGCCTTTCTGATCAAGCTATTTCACACCTCTAATGAGGAGAACGCGTTACATGAGCGCGATATACTTGAAACGCTACCCGCAGATTGGCTCGCTCCTCGCCTTTGCGGCGTACACGATGTGGAAGGCAATTCTTGCCATGTCTTCGAGTGGCCATTGCGAGCGGGCTGGATGTCAGCCTCCAAACGCGCAGCTGCTCTTCCTGCTATTCGCAACAGGTTGCTCGCCTTGGAGCTACCTGATGAATTAATTTCACGCTACGAGCGTAGTCGCTCTCACTTATCAGATAGGCTCAAGGGTGTAACGTGGGATTTGCTGATTTCCATTTCTCCAAAAAACACTCTGGAAAAGTGTCAACAATTACAGCAACACTGGCCAGATATTTGCCATGAAATTCATTTACAGCCAAGGCAAATCGTCATACCTCGTCTTCATCTACACCTGATCGGCCATGTGGATAACAAGCCTTTGCTCTGCAACTGGACGCGCTGGCTCTGGGAACCGATAGGCGCGGGATGGCCATTACGCACCAGTGAAGCAGAGTTTCAACAAGCACTTACCGACGCTGCTAAACAGAGGCCCTGCCTCACACAGGTGAACGCCTCGAATGTGCACCTAACCGCGCTTCTTTATCAGTTCGAACGACTGTGGCATATCAGGAATCATACTGAAGCGATCAAACTGGTAGTCCCATTATATGAGGCAGCCCAGGCCAGCAAGATCATTAAGAATGGTACCCCCACTATCTTTCCCTAAGCGCTTCTCGTGCATGATTAATCGGCTTAATCAAGTAATCAAATATCGTTTTGCTACCGGTGCGGATATCTACAGTCGCAACCATACCCGGAACGATAGGAAACTCAGTGCCGTCCTCATTCTTTAGTACATCACTATCCGTCAGAATAATGACGCGATAGTAGAAAACCTCCGGCTGAGTCTCATCCTGGATTGTATCAGGCGAGATCAGTACGACTTCACCATCTAATCCACCGTATGTGGTGTAATCGTAGGCGGTAATTTTCACATTGGCAGGTTGCCCAGGATGGATAAACGCAATATCTCGCGGCGATATTCGTGCCTCAATACGCAGTTGATCATCCAGTGGCACAATTGCCATTAGACGACCGTTGGGTGGAATCACCCCGCCCGTGGTCGTTACCTCAATATCCTTAACAATACCTCTAACGGGCGAGCGTAGCGTCAGCCGTGTAAGCGAATCTGTGCTCCCTCTAATTACCGAGGAGAGCGCCTCCACTTCAGCTTTTGCTTTCGACATCTCCTCTCGCGCAAGAATCAAATATTCAGAGCGCGTGTCCGCTGCTTGAACGGCTAACTCTGTTTCCTGGCGGCGTAAACGCAGCACTTCAACATTGCTTGCCGCACCAACCTCAACGAGGGATTGAGTAATATTCAGTTCCTGACGTACTAGTTGCAAAGATTCGTTGATACCCGCAAGCGACTTCTCAAGCCCATTTCGCCTTGTGTGGTATAGCAACGTTTCCATCGCCGTAAGCTCCGGATAATCATCAAGCTCCTCGGGAAAGCTTAAAGGTCTATCATTCACCTCTGCTTCCAGTCTTGCGACACTAGCCAAAGCTGCTCTATAGCGTGCAGCACTTTCACCCACATTCGATTCGGTTTGAGTTGGGTCAAGCTGAGCGAGCACCTCACCTTGTTCGACAATATCGCCTTCACGCACGCGCAGATCCGCAATGATCCCGCCCTCTAACGACTGAACGACTTGCTCCCTAGAGATTGGAATAACGCGACCATCACCTGTCGATACCTCGACAACCTCCGCAAAATAAGACCAAGTGACTAAGCCTGCAATTACGAGAAAAAATAGCCAAACGACCCGCGTTGAACGAACAATCGTAGCGTCATCAATTTCTGCATTATAACGTTGGCTGTCTTCATCGAAATCTAACAATGTCAGATCTGGTGTCGTGCTGTTTGAAAGCTTTGTTTTTTTATCAACACTCATAGCCACCACTCTTTTTGTACTTACTTACTCTGATCCCAATCATTAACACTTCCCTCTGGCTGCTTATGAGCTGCGCGGTGGTTTTGCTGGCTTACCCGAGAGCTGAGCGATCACTTTATCTTTTGTATCATCCATAACGATGCGCCCCTGATCAACGACTACAACACGATCCACCAATTCAAGTATACTTAATCTATGAGTAGCAACTATTAACATTTTACCTGGTAGCCATGTTTTAAGCTGTTTAATGAACCATTTTTCAGTTGTTTCATCGAGTGATGCCGTCGGTTCATCTAGCATAAGAATTTTTGGCTGGCGTATCATAAGCCTTGAGAGTAGTAACGATTGACGCTGCCCCCCGGAGAGCCCTAACCCACCTTCTAAAATAATATGGTCCAAACCATCAGGCAGCTTTCGAATAATTTCATGGGCGCCACTCATGTTAATCGCATCGATTAATTCTTGATCGGTGGCATTTGGTGCACCGAGCAGCAAGTTTTCACGGATAGTACCGTGAAATAGTCTAGAGTTCTGGCTTAATAGCCCTACATCACGGCGCACATCGGCCGGATCGATATGGTCAAGGCGAACACCATCAAGCAATACCTCACCTGACTGGGGCTCTAACAACCCGGAGCACGCCTGAAGCAGTGTTGACTTTCCTGCCCCGTTGCGGCCCAGAATTGCAACACGCTCCCCCGCCGAGATGGTGAGTTGCTTCACTTGCAAAGAAGGGACTCTATCCTCTTCATTATATTTGAAAAAAGCTTGCTTAAACTCGTAGTTACCCCTGATTGAAGAACGCTGTATCCGTTTAGACCCTTCAGGGTTGTCAACAGGACGCTCCATTATTTGATTGAGACTATTAGTCGCGACTTTTGCCTGCTGCCATTTACTCAATACCTGTGTTAGCTGGGTCATTGGTGACATCATACGAGAGGATAAAATAGAAGCAGCAACCAATGAACCCGTTGTTAAATCGCCAGACATGACCATAGGCGCGCCAAAAAATACAACCGTGGCAAATACACCCGTCTGTATTGTTTGACTCCAAACGCCTAATGAGTTGGTCACATAGCGCAAGCGTAGATTCATATCCGCGGTTACAGCATTGTAATGGTTCCACTGATTTTGGAAACGCGGCTCTGCCTGAAGAGTTTTTATATCTTCAATACCTTGAACGCTCTCTACCAACATAGCACTACGAAGAGATGATTCGCGCATTGAATCATTGGCTAATCGGCGTAATTTACGCTGTACTAATAAACCCGGAATAATCATTAGCACTAATGCACCAATCGGCACCAACACTAACGACCCCGCGATATACCAAAAAACAAAGCAAAATAGTATAAAGAATGGCATATCAGCAAACGCGGTCACCGTTGTCGAAGTAAACAGTTCGCGCACATACTCCAGCTCACGTATTTGAGAAATGAATGTTCCTGTCGATTTTGGTCTAGCTGTATTCTTGATTCTTAATGCATGCCCAAACACTCGATCAGAGGCTCTCATATCAGCTCTTTTACCGAGCAAATCAGTAATCCTGAGCCGCGACCGACGCATAATAAAATCAAAAGTGAGAGCTAATAGCACTCCACTAAACAACACATAAAGAGTATTCATTGACTCAGCAGGTATAACTCGATCGTAAACCTGCCGAGAAAAAAATATACCGGCTAACGAAAGAACATTGGCGATCAAAGACGCCAACATAATGTGCCCATACGGTTTAATATCTCTTAAAACAATTTTCCTCAGCCAATTTTTTTTATGAGGCTTAATATAATCATCTACTCGTGAATCCGGAATAGCTTTAGCTGGCCTTAAAACAACGGCTACACTTGCGTTATCGAGAAGCTCTTTTTGAGTAATAGAGCTATTTAACCCTTGATCGCCACTGTAAGCGATTCCAACTTCTTGCTCGGCACTAATAGTTTTTATGACGGCAACTTGGCCATCGTTAAACTGCACGACTAGCGGCAACCTCCAAGGTGACAACTTATTTTCTTTAAGCTTTTCAGTCTTTAACGTCATTCCTAGCTGAAGAGCAAGTACTCTAAGAACTTCACCGAGAGGCTTTCCTTCGCTCCATGCTGTCGTCAAGCGCACATTTTCATCTGAGTATTCAAGACGATAGTGCTTAGCTACTGCGAGTAGCGCTTCAACCCAACCAGCATAAAGATGATTACTGTCTCTTTGGGAATCCATGGAGCTAGAAGAATCTTGACCATGCGATGAGTCCATGCTCTCGTTAAGTGCTTCACTTGATGACTGCTGGTTGTGTTGGTCTTTTTCATCACTCATGGCGCTACATTAACCCCTTGAACCATCGAATCTTCTAAGCTGAATGCCTCGCGAATATCAGCTGCATTATAGAGACAGTCAATTTGTAAGCTATAGAGATCATATCGCGTATTTTCTTGGTCGAAGCGCGATTGGTGAATTTCCTGCTCTGCGTTTAATAAATCCAATAAAGAGCGTGTACCAAGCGATAAATACTGCTGGCGATATAAATCCTGGGTTTCTCTGATACTACGGGCTCTTGCATCCAAAGTAGAAAGGCGAAGTTTAAAGCTATCTGTCTGTTGCTTTGCCTGCGTCAAATTACGCGATAAGTCTAGAAGCGCACTATCTTTTGCTGACTGAGCAGCTTGTAAGCTGAAATCAGCTGCTCGGCGTCGAGCGCTTGTCGCGCCGCCTTGATAGAGATTGCTAGTTATATTTAATCGCATAGTGACATCTGTATCATCTTCCACTATGCCAGTATTTAAGAACTGATCAAAACCAGCCTCCAGCGAGGCAGTGGGAAAAAATGATGCCTCTGTTTGCGCGATAATAGCTCTTGCTTCAGCTTGCTGAGCCTCTGCTACCATCAATGCAGGAACATTGTCGAAATTTTCTGACGCAAGCTCACATGATTGCGTCAAAGGCTGCGGGAAATTTTGCTCAATACTGACTGGGCCTTCGGCTCCAATGAGTGTTCGCACAGTATTTTCTGACGTTTTCAACTGTGCATCTAACTGTAATTTAGTCGCCTCTGCCGACTCCAGTCGCGACCTCGCCTGAATCTCATCTGATCGTGTGCTAGCACCCAGCTCTGAGCGCCTTTCAGCTAATTCTCGTATATCGTCAATTCCTTCAATTTGTTCTTGAGCAATAGCCAGCAGTGCTTTGGAACGCTGCGCTTCTATCATGGCCTGGGCCGTATCTCTAGCTAACTGATCCATAACAAGCCATACACGAGCTCTATCACGATCAACACCGTAATTTTCTGCCTCAACCTCACTTGAAACGCGACCAAAATCGTACAGCATTTGCGAAGCAGAAACGGTTAAGGCTTCTTCCGAACGTCCTGTAGAGCTACGGTGTTCTGTCGAAATGCCTGCACTTATCTGAGGAAAATAGCCTGATTTTGCTACGTTTACTTGCTCGCTTTGCTGATATAAGCGCCCCAAGGCTTCAGTTATAGAAGGGTGCGATGCAATCGCTTTTTGTACTGCCTCCTGGATGCTAAGACCATCAGTAGAGTTAGGCGCTATAGCCCCCTCTACTGGCATTGTCGACGGCTGATTCACAGCGTCATCCATGGGATTTCCTGCATCTACCGTTGGTTCATAGCGTTGAATATCAAAATTCAGCGGCATTTGAACTTGTGGGGGAGGCGAACCTTCAATTTGCTCTTGTTCAATTAATGGTTGATCCACTCCCTGATTTGTAGATGCAACGGCTGGATTAACGTTTTCATTCGATGAGATAGCAACAGAAGGATCCCACACTGGGGTTTCTTCATTCCTGCTGGCCTGGTTTTCAATGCTGTCATTACTTTCAATTGATCGGGATTCAGAATTGTTCCTGTCCACCTCGGCTATTTGGTTTTCAGCCTCTTGTGCACTTGATGGCGGGCTCCTCCGGCCAACAGCAACCATTTCAGCGCTGAGCAGTGAAGGCCTATTAACGGGCGCAGACGTGTTTTGTTGAGTAGCTTGCCTGCTTCGCTCGTTTTCGCGGTCCCGCGCCGATTCGTTACCAGTAGAAGCTTGCGATACTTGATTTTTCTGCTCTTCGACTAGCGTCTCTTGTAGCGTTGGTGACATCCTTTCACGCCGAGGATTATAGCCCGAACGTGTTATGGTAACTTTTGCATTTTGGCGAGATTCCTGCTCTTGAAGTTCACTAGGCTGAGTGCTCGGTGCAACTTCTTGAGGGACGGCCTCTTGACGTCTTTCTTGTATTATAGGGCGGGTGTTGTCATCGCTCCGTGGCTGGTTCAAAGACGTATTTGATGATTGGCTGTTGCCCGATAATGGACGTACTGTTGTCGCTATTGAAGAGTCAGATAAACCTACTATCCCGTGCGCTTGGACGGTAAATGACACACTTCCAGCCAGAAAAGAAGCAACACAAGAACGTAGCACTTTCTTCTTTCTCATTCTTCCCTCAATATCTATACGACATATGTCTTTGATTAATTTGACTTTTATACAACACAAGCTTATCAAATCTTGTATTATAAAATCCGGGCAGGCTGATCATAAGAAGATGCAATGAGTACATTAACAGCCATTTAACAGCAAATTGCTTATCGAACAAAACTCTCCACTTTTTTGCTTATGCCATTTCATCTCAAGGTGACAACTATTTATTGAACGTTTACGCTTTATTAAATGTAAAATTTTAATTCGCAAACTAACTAGCATCACATTCTGACAGATGAACGCAGAGAAAACACTCTCTTAATAAACTGTCTAGCCAACTAACTCACCCAATACAGTTTCTTCCCCCAAAGCCCAAGGGTCAAGAGGGAACTAGGATACTCGCACTCTCTTTCGTTTATAAGCATAATTCTAAATTTTTAAAGTTTTCCATCGCACAAAAAAGCCGGGCCTAATGGCCCGGCGCAGTTTACTACTTAGGCAGCTACTAACGTAGGCCTTATACCACTTGCTGATCTAGCTCGTTTTTGAGCGGATCTGTTTCAAGAACGCCAACTTCAACCAAGTTGTCCACAACCTCGCTTGGGCTTAGTTCATCGCCAGACTCACTTTCAGCAATTTCTTCATCGGACACTTCAGTGAGGCCGCTGTCTTCAAGTAGAGCTACGACATCATCGTCACTCAGTAGCCCTTCCGCTTCCTCCTGATCCTGAAGCAGTCCACCCAATGCTTCCAAATCAACGTCCGACTCTTCAATTTCTTGTCCATCGGCAAGATTATCAAAGTCAACTGAAGCAATGCTGAAGTCATTGGGCTCATCGCTTAACAAGCTAGCGGACTGGCCACCTCCACCAAGGATGCCGCCCAGTAAGCCACCATCGCCTAGTAGGCCGCCATCTCCACCCAGCAAGCCACCCAATAAGCCACCCAGACCGAGGTCATCCAACAGACCACCGAGCAGGCCGTCAGAGCCAAGCACGTTACCTAGCAGACTGTCATCACCTAGCAGGCTACCCAGCAGGCCTTCGTCGTCACTCACGAGATCAAGCACGCCGCCAAGCAGACCCTCATCCCCGAGGAGTCCTCCCAGTAGACTATCAAGCTGATCAGTTAGTCCTAGCTCACCCAGCAAGCCATCTCCTAGCAATCCCCCATCGCCGAGCAGACCACCTAATAGTCCCTCATCACCCAGCAAATCGGTTAGCAGATTGCCCGCCTGTGCTTCATCCAGATCACCGAGCTGGCCGCCGAGCAGACCGTTAAGCAGGCCGTTATTACCCAGCAAGCCGTCAAGTAGACTGCTACCTTGCTCGCTCGTCAGCCCTCCAGCAAGCAGACCACCCAGCAGGCCGTTTTCTCCTACCAGGGTGTTCAGCAGGCTGCCGACCAGGCCTTCTTCACCGAGTAGACCGCCTTCACCACCTAGCAGGTCGCCTTCGGTGAGGTTGCCCAGCAGGCCGTTCTCGCCAGTGAGGGTGTCAAGCAAGCCGCCGACCAGGCCGTCTTCGCCCAGCACGCCGTTCAGCAGATCACCATCGGCGAGATCCAGTCCGCCTAGCAGACCGCCGACCAGGCCGTTTTCGCCCAGTAGGCCGTCAAGCAGGCCGGTGACCAGATCACCTTCGAGTGGCGTATCGCCCAGCAGGCCACCCAGTAGGCCGTTTTCACCGACCAGGGTGTTCAGCAGGCTGCCGACCAGACCTTCTTCACCGAGCAGACCGCCTTCACCGCCCAGCAGGTCGCCTTCGGTGAGGTTGCCCAGCAGGCCGTTCTCGCCCGTGAGGGTGTCAAGCAAGCCGCCAACCAGGCCGTCTTCGCCCAGTACGCCGTTCAGCAGATCACCCTCGGCGAGATCCAGTCCGCCTAGCAGACCGCCGACCAGGCCGTTTTCGCCCAGTAGGCCGT
>NZ_JAUAMC010000017.1 GCF_031010195.1 Halomonas sp. SpR8
TTGGGTCAGTTGTCGGTATCCCATGCTCTGCTTCACTTTGGTAGGTAAGGCAGAGAGGGTACCGGCGCTGGCCCTCCTACCTCTACCGAATGATCCAAAGTGCTGCGGTTATTCTATGAATCCAGGAGTTCAGGCAGTGCGTTTGCACTGCCTTTTTTATGGATAAACACTTTTATTAGCAAGTAGGGTTGATTAATAGGTACTTTATGTCCAATTTTCAGAGCGATAGGGTAGGTAGGATAAATTTTCCGCCCGCTCGGCAGTGGCTATTTCCTTTACTGGTAGTGGCAGGTGTTGTTCTCTTTGCCAAATGGGTAATCGCGCCTAGCGATAGCGGGCATCTTGAAATGTCACTTTGGCTTGGGGTGTCGTTTGGGGCGTTACTACAGCGTTCACGGTTTTGCTTTTATTGCGTATCAAGGGATTTTTTTGAACGGCGTGATGCGGCTGGGTTGTTAGGCATTGTGGCTTCGTTGGCGGTCGGCTTGATGGGTTACCATTTTATCTTTGGTGCGTTTATGCCAGTGCCTCGTGCTGATCGTTTACCCCCGGGGGCACATATTGGCCCTATTAGCTGGGTGTTGGTGGTGGGGGCGTTTACCTTTGGCATCGGCATGTCATTAGCTCGCTCCTGTGTCAGTGCTTTGTTTTATCGGTTAGGTGAAGGCATGGCGACCGCGCCTATTGGTTTGCTGGGTGTCATCGTAGGGTTTGCGCTTGGCTTTGCCAGTTGGAATACGCTTTATCTTCAAGCGATACAAAGCGCACCGGTTATTTGGCTGCCTCACTATTTAGGTTATGAAGGGGCATTGTGGTTACAGCTGGTCGTGCTGGCTTTCGTGGCGTTGGTATTGGCGTGGCGCCATCAAATAATGCCTGCGTCGAATACAACCATGTGGTGGCGTAAGCGTTGGCCAACCTGGGCAGGCGGACTTCTCATCGGTGCTTTAGCCGCACTGGCTTACCTTAGGGTGGGCCCCTTTGGTGTTACGGCGGAAATTGGCAGCTTAGCGCGAACAGGGGCAGATGCTTTTGGCTGGCTACCGGCTCGGCTTGAAGGCTTGGATACATTCAGGGGGTGCGCCACTGTTATTAAGGAAACGCTCTGGAGTAATAACGGCTTATTTGTTATCGGCGTGACGTTAGGGGCGTTAGTCTCGGCGCTCTCAGCGGGCGATGTTGTATTCAAAAAGCCTCCTTTGAAAGAGCTCACGCGGACATTTGCAGGCGGGGTGCTGATGGGGTGGGGGGCAATGGTTGCGCTAGGCTGTACGGTCGGCACTTTGTTATCCGGCATTATGGCGTCAGCGCTTTCAGGCTGGGTGTTTGCAGTATTTTGTATGGCAGGGCTGTATCTAGGTTGGCGGATTCAATACCGAGGGTGACCGTGGTGTTGCTCATCCTGATCAATTAGCAGGATGAGCCACCTATCACGCTTTTGCCTATCAGTGAACCGGCAGTACCGCACCGTCATAGCGTTCGCGAATAAACTCAGCGACTTGCTCTGACTCTAATGCGTTAGCAAGCGCCACAAGCCGTTCATCATCGGCAATCTCTTCACGGGTTACCAATACATTGGCGTAAGGGTTGTCGTAAGCTGTCTCCAATACCAGCGCATCTTCATCGGGTGTGTAACCCGCTTCTAATACCCAATTGCCGTTAATAATGGCAGCATCAACATCTGCTAAGGCGCGCATGAGTAGCGGTGCGTCAATGGGCAATATTTCAAGCCCATGAGGGTTTTCGGCAATATCCAATTCGGTTGCCTGCGTTAACTCTGCACGGCTGACACCTGGCGCAAGTGATATCAGTGCCGCATCCTCCAGCAGAAATAGTGCCCGGCTAAGGTTGGTTGGGTTATCAGGTACCGCAATGCGGGCGCCTTTAGGCAATGCTTCCAACGTGTCATACCGGCTTGAGTAAATGCCTAAAGGTTCGATATGTACCGTGGCAATCACCGTCAACGGCTGTGAAAAATTGGCACCGTCTGTTTCTAAGTAAGGTACATGCTGAAAGAAATTAGCGTCGATATCGCCACCAGCTAAAAAGCCGTTTGGGTTCATCTGGCCCGTAATCTCAATGATCTCAAGGGAGAGGTTGTCGAGGAGCTGATGATCAGCAAATTCGAGAATATCCGCGTGAGGTAATGACGAGGCCATGATGGTAAGTGTGTCTGATGGTTCATTAGCTTGGGCCGCCATTGAAAGTGCCCCAATGAGCAGCCCACCTACAGAACGGGTAACGTGACGACGATGCTGGGTATTCATGCGTATTCCTTATCAAATAGCATTCAAAGTAAAAATTCAGGATAAAAACGTTCGGTAACATCCGGGTGCGAGCGCAGTCGGCCTTTTAGAGCGTTAGGGCCGATTTCACGAAAGAGCGGGTTGTTGGGGTCGCTTTCCGGGCCTAGCGCATCTTTGGGCGAGTGCTCGGGCAGTGGTAAAAGTGGCACACTGCCTTCCAGGCAGGGGGAGAGAAAATAACCGATAGAGTAGCGAGTGACGCCAGCATCGGGTACCAAAACCCTGTGTACAGTGGCGCGCAAGTAGCCGTTGGTGGCTAATTCAAGAATCTCTCCGATATTGACCACCAAGGCACCTAGCCGCGGTGGTACATCAAGCCACTCGTCATTGCGTTTCACCTGTAACCCAGGGTGCTCGTCTTGTAGCAGCAGGGTTAGAATGCCCGCATCTTTATGAGGGCCTACGCCTTGACGCTCATGTGCCTGGTGGCTTCCAGGGTAGCGGATAAGCTTAAGAAGTTGGGCTGGGGCCTTGTCGATAAGTCCATCCAAAGCCTCCTCTGGTTGCTCAAGGGCAACTGAAAATGCGCGTAGCAGGCGTATAGCCACACTGCGCAGCGTTGCAGACCATTCAAGCGTTACCTCGCGTAACTCTGGAAGCCTTACAGGCCATTGGTTCGGCCCTTGTAATCGCATCCAGGCAGGATCATTCGATGACAGATCAAGGGCGGGTAACTCCGCACCGATATCTATTTGCTCTCGTCGATCCGGTACTCCTCGGGTTAACTCGTGGCCTAGCTGGGTATAACCACGAAAGTGAGGCGAGTTGACCATACTGATGGCATTTTTTTCAGCTTGTGGTAGCGCGAAGAAGCGCCTGGAGACCTCCCATATTTGTTGAATAAGCGTGTCATCAATCCCATGGCCAACAAGATAGAAAAAGCCAACATCGCGGGCTGCATGACGTAAGGTGGCTAAAAAG
This sequence comes from Halomonas sp. SpR8, assembly GCF_031010195.1. Lineage (GTDB taxonomy): Bacteria > Pseudomonadota > Gammaproteobacteria > Pseudomonadales > Halomonadaceae > Vreelandella. The sequence goes on from NZ_JAUAMC010000017.1 coordinate 3,228, forward strand.
TCTCGGCGCCGATCCAGACAGGTGAAATCACGTAAATCAATAACAGGTAATGCAGGCTGTTTATGAGAAGCATTGGGGGTTGTATCGCGACGCGTGTTTGGCATCATGTTTCCTCGTTAGCACTGCGCTGGAGATCCCACTCCAGCGCCATGTTGAAGCCATCTCTTGTTTGCAAAGTTCTGTTAGTAAAGTTCTGTCTGCAGCGTTCGTTTCCAGTGCTGTATTCCCGGTGAGTGGATTTAATGGGTTCGGCGTTGACCAGCCAAGTGACTTACTACCGCGATCAGTCGATCAATTTCATCAAAGGTGTTATAGAAAGCAAATGAGGGCCGTATGGTTGTTTCAGTACCGAAACGCCGCAGGATAGGCTGTGCGCAGTGATGGCCAGTACGCACCGCGATCCCTTCTTCATTGAGCGCTTCACCCACTTCTTCTGTGTCGTAACCATCAAGTAAGAAGGACGCCACACTCGCCTTGTCTGCTGCCGTACCAATCAACCGAACGCCTGGGATATCCGCAAGTTCGTTCATCGCGTAAACCAGTAACTCGTGCTCATAGCGAGCGATATTTTCAAGCCCAATGCGTTCTATATACTCAAGAGCGGCGCCCAGACCCACGGCATCAGCGATATTGCCGGTACCTGCTTCATATTTATTCGGTGCAGATTGATAGGCGGTTTTATCGAAGGTAACGTCAGCAATCATATTGCCACCGCCTTGCCAGGGCGGCGTTTCTTCAAGCGCCTCCCGAGACCCCCACAATGCGCCAATGCCTGTTGGGCCAAATATTTTATGGCCTGAGAAGACAAAGAAATCTGCGCCAAGATCCTGCACATCAACGCTGAGGTGAGAGACAGATTGCGCCCCATCTACCAGCGTTCGCGCTCCCACCCGCTTCGCCAGGCTGACAATCTCTTTCACGGGTACGACGGTTCCCAACGCGTTTGAAACCTGAGTGACAGCGACAATCTTAGTCCTGTCACTCAATAGTTTTTGATACTCATCCAAACGCACTTGGCCGCTATCATCGACTGGAATGACTTTGATAATCGCTCCTTTCTCAGCCGCGAGCTGTTGCCAAGGCACAATGTTGGCGTGGTGTTCCAAGTGAGAAACGATGATCTCATCGCCTTGCTTAATATTTTGCCCTCCCCAGCTTTTGGCCACTAGATTGATCGCTTCTGTGGTGCCTCTTACAAAAATAACGTTATTGACGTCCGGAGCATTGATGAAGCGGCGGACTGTTTCACGCGCTTTTTCGTAAGCATCAGTGGCACGGGCAGCCAGTTCATGAGCAGCGCGATGAATGTTCGAATTTTCATGGGCATAAAAATATGCCAAACGATCAATCACAGCTTGGGGCTTTTGGGTTGTGGCAGCGTTATCGAACCAAACCAGTGGCTTGCCATTTACCCGCTCGTTGAGAATAGGGAAGTCCCGGCGTATCGTCTCCACGTTAAAAGGAACACGAGAGTTGGGTGTAGTGTGGGGCGCTTTATTCGCCGGTGCCGGTGTTGATAAAAAGTAATAATCGGATGTGTCAGGCACCGCGGACGGGGGCTCGGTAAAGCGCCTATTATTTCCGCTGTGGTGAACAACCTCTTGCTGTTGAGTAGCAAAATTGCCGAGTGCTGTATCCGATAGCAAGGTACTGCCCAGTACGCTCGGATGTGCTGGCGTGGTGCTGTTTTCCATGCCATTTTCAAGAAAATAATAAGGTGTTTTGGCCAAAGGTTGGCCGCTTTCACCGGGCGGGGTACCCAATACGCCTCCTAAGCGAGGCTCATAGGCAGGAAGCGTCGTAACAAGCGAATCGGGCACGCCGTTACCCGCTAACGAGTGGGGAGCCAGCGCTGGTGCGCGATGAGATAAAGAGGGTAGTGCCGACGGTGATGAAGGCAATAAGTTGGCACCAGGCACTTGGCCTTGAGGAATAAATGACCCCGGTGCCGCTACCCCCAAGCCTGATGGCGTCGCTAAGGGAGAGCCGCCAGGTGCCACATTGACGGGGGCTTGCGCCCCCTGTGATTGGAGATGAGGTAAGTGTTCACTTCCAGTAGTGGGTAACGCATTAACGTTGCTCGGCAACTCTGGCGTTTCCCCCGGCAGCGCGGAAAAAAAAGCATTGGCCATTTGCCTTAATACATCTGCGTTTAATGGTGCTTCAGATGTCGCTGGCGCTGAGACAGGCGGGGGCGTTGCTAATGGCTGAGTGTCTTGATAGCTCATAAGATCGACTCCTATTGGTAGGTGTCGGGGTATTCGTGATATTTCCCGATCTCAACATCATCCAGTACCGCTAATGCGTCGGTGGTATGAACAGCAACCGAGCAATAGAGTGAAATCAGATAAGAGGAAACGGCATGGTCATCAATGCCCATGAACCGAACTGATAAACCTGGACTTTGTTCGCCGGGGACACCCGGCTGGAATAGACCTACCACGCCCTGGCGCTTGTCCCCCACGCGCAGCAATAGAATCTTGGTTTTACCATCGGCCACCGGCACCTTGTCGGAAGGAATCAGCGGGATACCGCGCCAAGTAATAAATTGTGAACCGAATAAACTGACCGTAGGTGGTGGCGTGCCACGGCGTGTTGCTTCACGGCCAAACGCCGCAATTGCTTTGGGGTGGGTCAGGAAAAAAGCGGGTTCTTTCCATACCTTGGACAGCAGCTCATCCAGGTCATCAGGTGTTGGAGCCCCCGTTAATGGAAAGATGCGCTGATCTTCAGTGACTTGTGAAAGGAGACCGTAGTCAGGGTTGTTGATTAACTCGCTTTCCTGGTTCTCTTTAATGGTTTCAATGGTAAGGCGCAGCTGCTCTTTAATTTGATCATGAGGGCTGCTGTAAAGGTCTGACGTTCGTGTATGAACATCTAAAATAGTGCTGACGGTATTTAGGAAAAACTCTCGCGGTTGCTCTTCATAATCCACAAAGGTACGTGGTAACTGAAGATCATTTTGCCTGGCGGTACAAGTTACCCGAATATCTTCGGCATTTTTCACCTTGTTGAGTCGATAAATACCCGCTTCGACGGGTACCCACTGAAGTAGGTGGGTCAACCAGCGTGGACTAATCGTTTCAAGTTGGGGAACGGTTTTAGTCGCATTGGCTAACTGTCTTGCAGCGTTGTCACCCAGAAAGTTAGTGCTAGGGGCTTTGGTGCTCATAGGAACTCCTCAATAAATAAAACGTAAAGCAATAGCGAAACGGTTTTCGCTGTGATGACAAATCCAAGATGATTAGTCTTGAATCCATGGGAGTTGGTGATAACGCCAGCCATCGTTATGACCGCGTTGCTCTTGTTCATTCAGCTCGCCTTCAAAACCCTCAAGGATGTTAAACACATGCGTGAAGCCACCCTTAGTGGCTGCTTGAGCGGCCAGCACTGAGCGTTTGCCGCTGCGGCAGAGTAAAAACAGCACGGCGTCACGCCCACCATCGTCAGCGACTTTTGCTTCCAATTCGCGCACAAAACGAGGGTTACGATTAAGGCTGGTACCTGACGCCCAGGGGACATGCTTGGTGTTAGGGACTCGGCCAACAAACGCTAACTCTTCACCAGAACGCACATCCACCAGCACACCGTGCCCTGCTTGAAACCATTGCCATGCTTGCTGAGGGGTTATACCGCCGGCATAGCCCAGGTCTTTGGAAAGCGCCTCATCGCGTATGTTTGCCAGAGGTTCGATAAGACTCACTTCTGCCACTTCAGACATCACTGCCTCCTGGTACTCGCGGTTGAAGGGGGGTGTTGATACTTAAAGCTATCGGTGACAGGAAAAAGTAAGAAGTAACAAAAAAAACATTCTTAATCGTTTTTTTTGATAAGAGTAAGGGGCTTTGAAAGAGAGTGAGTAAGTTTAAACTAATCTTTGGTTGGCAGCTAAATAGCTGGAGCGCCTGTTTTTTTAAATTAATGTATTTATTTAATAGGCGTTCCAGCTCATTACCAAATTTTTAAATTACCTGTTTTTTAAATGGTAAACATAGCGGTCACCGGCATACTGGATGATGGCAACAACGGCAATGAGAATGGCAATAACGACCAGCATCACCGTGGTGTCGTAACGCTGATAGCCATAACGAATCGCCAAGTCGCCTAGCCCGCCTGCACCAATGGCGCCTGCCATGGCAGAGGCAGAGATCATGGCCACAAGCGTGATGGTGAAGCCGCCGATAATACCTGGTAAGGCCTCAGGCAGAAGAACGTTGAAAATGATATGGCGCTTTTGGCAACCCATCGCCTGGGCAGCCTCAATCACCCCTGAGCTGACTTCGCGCAGACTGACTTCAGCAATGCGTGCAAAGAAAGGCGTCGCGCTCACAGTAATAGGCACAACGGCTGCCCAAACGCCAATGGTTGTACCAGTAATCAAGCGGGTAAGCGGGATTAGCGCTACCAGCAAAATAATAAAAGGCGTGGCGCGGAAGCCGTTGACGATACTGCCTAAAATTCTATTAACCAACGGTGCTTCAAAAATTTGCCCCCTGGCCGTGGTCACTAAAATAATGGCCAGTGGAATTCCAACAAACCATACAATCGCCGCTGATACACCCACCATATAAAGCGTATCGAGAAAGGCTTGCCAAAGTGCATCAAGCATTCGCTGGGACAGCATAGCCGAGTACCTCCACGGTTGAGACGAGGTCATTAATAGTTTCGAGGCGTTGTGCTAGCTCGTCTTCCTGGTAGGGCAGGCTGACAAGCAGCTCGCCTTGTGGGTGACCTTGAAGTCGGCCAATGCCACTCTGCAGTAGTCTGAGATCACCGCCTAAGCGCTGGCTGAGTATTCCCAGGGGCAGGTAGGTGGCTGCGGTTCCATCGAAGAAGAGCTTCACAATCGCCAGTGACGTGTTATCAGCGGGTGTGGCAGATATCGCCTGAGCAATGTCGTCAGCTATTTTAGGTTTTAATGGCGCTAATAACGCTTGAGTGGCTTCGTGTTCAGGTCGCCCGAACACTCGCCAAACAGGCCCAAGTTCAGCCAGCGCGCCGTCCTCAAGTACCGCCACACGGTCGCATATTTCACTAATCACTGACATTTCGTGAGTAATCAGCACGACCGTCAGTTTGAGCGTTTTATTGATCTCTTTGATGAGGCTTAAAATGGATTGCGTCGTCTCAGGGTCAAGTGCAGAGGTTGCCTCATCGCATAACAGAATTTCTGGGTCTAGCATCAGCGCACGGGCAATGCCGACGCGCTGTTTTTGTCCGCCTGAAAGGCGAGAGGGGTAAACATTTTCTTTTCCCTCTAGGCCCACTAGGCGTAAAAGCTCTTGTGCCCGCTGCTGGATGCGCTGCTTATCACGGATACCCGCCGCTTTAAGAGGAAGGGCTAGATTTTCAAAGACGGTCGCTGAAGAGAGCAGATTAAAATGTTGAAAAATCATCCCAATTCGGCGGCGTAGTTTAACGAGGCCAGCTGTATTGAGGGACTGAATGTCGATGTTGTTAATCAATACTTTGCCGGTGGTGGCATCTTCAAGGCGATTCAGCGTGCGTATCAGGCTCGATTTACCCGCACCACTCCTCCCGATAATGCCGAAGATCTCTCCTTGGTAGATATCCAAATTTATATCTTTAAGCGCCTCAACGCGCCGCTGACCGGACACATAAGTTTTGCCAACACATTCAAGTCTCAGGTGTAGTGGGTTGCTGGGGGACGTTTTTTGGCGATCAGAAGCCCCTGAAGTGGCTGCCTTTCGGTATGGTGCAGCGGCAATATTCATTCATTTAGCTCCAGGGGAGGAAAGTCTTCCCATGCCAGTTGATAAAGCGAACTATCACCGAAAGCGTCTTCCAGCGAGGCTTTTACTTCAGGTGCCTGATGGTAGATGGAAATAAACTGATGAATAGCGGGAGCATCTTCATTATCAGGATGCACAACGAAGCGCAGTGCGAAAGTGTGCGTATCGTCAATATGGAACAGCAGTGCATCCGCCGGATCAGTAACGCCGGATGACTTAATGTAGTGCGGGTAGCTAAGAATGGCGGCGACATCTTCAAATGCGCGTGGTAACTGTGGCCCTGGTAGCTCTACAAATGATAGATCTAACGGGTTGTCTTCAATATCGTAAAGGTTTGCATGGTAGCCAATGCCTTCAGGCAAGGTGATTAATCCCGCTTGCTCTAAAAGCATCAACCCTCGACCTTGGTTAACTGGGTCATCGGCTACCGCGATGGTACTGCCTGCAGGAATATCTTCTGGTTTGTCAAAGTCCTTTGAGTAGATGCCCATCAAGCCCTCAACCCCATAGGCGAGTGGGGTTAAGTCAAAGCCGCGCTCTTCTCCTGCATTGGTCAGAAAAGGCTCATGCTGAAAGTAGTTGATATCGATATCTTTGTTTAGCACGGCGGTATTAGGAAGAACCCAGTCGCTAAACTCAATCACTTCAACATTGATACCTTGTTCTTTAGCAAGGTCAGCAGCAACATAGACCGAATCGACAATCAGCCCATTTGAGACAACGCCAATTTTAACGTCGTCAGCATTTGCCGTTAAAACAGTGGCTAAGGGCAATAGCAGGCTGGCTAGCCAGTGTTTTTTAGCGTGGGCAAAAGAGAAAAATCGAGTAAGAGGGGGTGTTTGCATAATGATGTGCTCGGTAATGGACAGTAAGCCCAGACCATAAATCACACCGCCAGTGCTTAAAAATAATTATGGAAACTTTGTAATTCATGATTAGTAAATCGTTTTTAGTTATAGGTGCGGTTGTTTTTGGCAGGTCTTTTTAAGTGTCTGTGGCGGGTGAGTATTGTAGAAAAATTTTTGTTGATGAGTGAAGATTTAAATATAAAGTGTTGGCGTTAATTGAGAAATAGATATACGTAATGAAGATTTTGAAGTGGCTCGGCAGCGGGGTATTGTTAATGTGTGTAGTGTCTCAGTGGAGTGTACCTTTAACCGCTTTTATGGCTGATGCCATAAAGGCGGTTTTTTTATGCTAAAGGTTTTTATTCCTCACTCCCAGGGTGATGGGAATTGCTTTTCCAAATGCTGTAAGTAATTCCAGCCCATCAAACGACTGATGATTTTCTTAGCGGCGTTAGTGATGTCTGGCACATCCTGTTGGCTACTCCATCGGTAGAGCGCCTGCTGTCTAGGTGAAAGCGAGGCGAAATATTGCTGGGACTGGGAGTAGATGTGCTGGCGCAGACGAGGGGATCCAATAATGGTCGTTATCAAAGCGGCGCGGCGATCCTTTATCGCCGTATGCCTTTTTTCAGGTAGTACGAGTGCCTCACCCGATGTCAGCCAGTGGCTCAATATATGATCAGCAGCGTCAGGGCTTTCGGTGCCTTCTTCCGCCCAGAAGCCCCTTGGTGCAAACAGGTGAAGTGATAAGCGGCTTGGTGACTTTTGGCATAGCGTGGGGCTCGCTAATGCGAGTGGTAGCTGTTTGTACGCTTCAAAGGTGGTTTGACGGGACAAAAAACAGCAACCGGTGGTGCTGGGTGGTGGAGTGTTAAAGGGTGACACAGGGCGCGTCGTGACGACATACAAGAGCTGTTGCTGATGGCAAGCCGCTAAGAAGTTGGCCGGCTCGTTTAATAACTCGCTGTCAATCAACACCTGCCTGCAATGGCTAATATAAGCCGCCAACATCGTAAAGAGTAAATCAGCGTTGAGCGTACCGCAAAAGCCGACACGGGCGTTGGTCGCTAAACCATGATGACGCATATTGGCGGCGAGGTTTTCTGCTTCCCGTAGTAGGTCGATCCATCGCCAGCGTCGCCATTGACCATGGTTGGGCTGCCATAATGCCGTTGAAAGAGGGGTGGTGTTTGCCCAGTGTCGCAGTTGAGTAATGTGATGGCTGCCAGAGCTTGGGAGGCCTGATTTTAAATGGCTTGGCGTTGAATAACCTAGCTTTGAATGGCCTGGCTTCGAAGGGCTAAGGTTTAAGGAGGCATCTAGTCCATAACATCGTGCATTCAGTGATGAGGAGAACTGGCTATTCAGGCGTTGCATCTCGTTGTTCATCCTGGTCAATATAAGTAAAAACTATATATCTTGAGTGGGCCGGGAAGCTAAATAATTTAAACAGAAGTAGTCATCAGTTTTATGGCATTAGGTTTTCTTACCTCATGCTGAAATAGATATCTCATAAAGTGATTTGTTTAGGTTTTATCCATGTCTTTATGCTGTTGGTAATCAATGCTTAATGCCCTTTGCAGCCTGATTACAGGTTTACTTACAGGATGAAGACGCGATGAGTATAGATATTTTCTGGTTCCTGCCTACGTCTGGCGATACGCGTTATTTGGGTAAAGGTAGCGGACGGCCACCCAGCAACGCTTATCTACAGCAAATAGCGGTTGCCGCTGAACACCATGGTTATGACGGTTTGCTCATTCCCACCGGATCCAGCTGCCTAGACCCGTGGGTGGTGGCTGCAAGTTTAGTACCCGTCACTCAGCGGATTAAATTATTGGTAGCGTTGCGCACCTCTATTTCAGGCCCTACCGCATCCGCTCGCCAGGCGGTAACGCTGGATCAGGCGCTAAAAGGCAGGCTGTTACTCAATGTTGTGCCAGGCGGCGATGCCGCTGAGTTGGCTGCCGAAGGTGTTCACTTGACCCATGACGAACGCTATGAAGTGGCCGATGAATTTCTAACGGTTTGGAAGCAACTGCTGGAAGGTGAAAGTGTTGATCATCAGGGCAAGCACTTTCAGATTGAGGGTGCCAAGAATTTCTTTGATCCTGTCCAGAAGCCTTATCCGCCGCTTTACTTTGGAGGCTCTTCTCCCGCTGCCCATCAATTAGCCGCTAAGCATGTTGATGCCTACCTCACCTGGGGTGAGCCGCCTGCCGCTGTTGCTGAAAAGATTGCCGATGTGCGCGCAGAAGCGGCCAAGTACGGGCGCGAAGTGAAAGTTGGCGTGCGCCTCCATGTGATTGTCAGAGAAACCCGCGAAGAGGCCTGGCAGGCGGCAGACAAGCTGATTGCCAACCTGGATGACGAAACGATTCAAAAAGCCCAGGAAAATTTTTCGCGCATGGATTCTGTGGGACAGCGGCGTATGGCGGAACTGCACGGTGGAAGACGCGACAAGCTTGAGATTAGCCCTGATCTTTGGGCGGGTGTCGGGCTGGTCAGAGGCGGAGCTGGAACGGCGCTTGTGGGAGACCCAGCAACAGTGGCGAAGCGTTTGCAGGAGTACGCGGATTTAGGCGTAGATACGTTTGTACTCTCGGGTTATCCGCATTTAGAAGAGGCGATCCGCTTCGCTGAACTCGTCTTTCCTTTGCTGCCTGGCAAACAGGCGGTGACAGAAGAGGGCGTATTTACTGGGGGTGCGTTTGACGCGCGTGCGACGCAATCCCGTCAAGCCTCAGCCTCGTAAATCACTTTTTCTACCTCTGATATCTTAACTATTTGGTGCTTAAGGAGTTTGTTATGAGTGTTGTATTAATTGCCGGAAGCCCTGGAAGCTTGTCCCGTACCTCAGCGTTAATCGACTTTATCAATAAGGAGCTACAGGAACAGGGAATCGAAACCGACGTATTCAACGTTAATGAATTTGACGGTAATGAAGTGTTTTTCGCCGATTTTAACGCCTCTCAAATTGTTCGTTACCGAGAAGCGATCGCTAAGGCAGATGCGGTGGTGTTGGCAACGCCCGTTTACCAGGCCTCCTTTTCAGGAGCACTTAAGCTGCTGCTGGATTTAATACCTGAACGTGGGCTGAAAGGCAAAGTGGTACTGCCGCTTGCCAATGGCGGCTCTGACAGCCATTTGCTGGTGATCGATTACGCATTAAAGCCGGTGTTGTCTGCGCTAGGGGCCAGCAATGTGCTGGGCGGTGTCTACGTCAACGCGAAACAGCTCACCCTTGATGGTGAAAAGCACTATCAGGTGGGAGAGGAAGCAAGCGCTCGGATCAGTCGCTCTATTGAAGAGCTGATTGAAACGCTCCCCAGTCAAAGCTCCGCATCAGCGAGTGCCTACCAGCGCTCTGTTGCCTACGCTTAATTTTTGGTGGAATTAATTATGATTAAACGAACAACCTTATCTGCCGCTGTACTATCGGGAGTGTTGGCTTTGTTGCCGCACTCGTTGTTAGCGGCAGACGACCCTGAAACTCTGCGTATTGGCTTTCAAAAGTACGGCACGTTGGTACTGCTCAAAGAGCGCCAAGCGCTGGAAGAACGATTTGCTGATCGCAATATCAATGTCACCTGGACAGAGTTTCCCGCTGGCCCGCAAATGCTGGAAGCCCTTAATGTAGGCAGCATTGATTTTGGCACGGTAGGGGAAACACCGCCGGTCTTTGCCCAAGCTGCCGGGGCGGATCTTGTTTACGTGGCTCACCAGCCTCCAGCGCCTCAAGCAGAAGCGATCCTTGTGCAAGAAGATTCGCCCATCCAAAGCGTTGCCGAACTGGAAGGCAAGCGCGTTGCGCTAAACCGTGGTTCCAATGTTCATTACCTATTGGTACGTGCGTTGCAGGATGCCGGACTATCGATCCATGATATTCGCACCGCCTTTTTACCCCCTTCTGATGCGCGCGCAGCATTTGAGCGAGGCAGCGTTGATGCCTGGGTCATTTGGGAACCCTACTTGGCTGCTGCCGAAGATGCACTGGGCGCACGTATTCTGACCGACGGTACCGATTTAGTCAGTAACCATGAGTTTTATATTGCTGCAGGGCCATTGGCCGAGCAGTACCCGCATGTTGTTGAAGAGATTGTTGAAGAGCTACAGGAGCTGGATAGCTGGGCGGTAGATAACCTGCGCGAAGTGGCTGAGCTGCTAGCCCCTTCCATCGGCCTTGATCCGGATGTGGTGTATGTGGCCGCGAATCGCGCGAGTTACGGTGCTCAGTATCTTTCTGATGAAGTAATTGCCCAGCAACAGGATATTGCCGATACCTTCTTTGAACTGGAGCTGATTCCACGCGAGCTGGATATTCCTTCTGTGGTATGGCGGCCTAGCGATGAATAATACACCGTATCCTTACCCGCTAACGGTAATTGAGCCTCAATGTGCCTGGGCCTGCGTTTTATCGTTTGATGGTTCTTTTTTCTGGTTTTTGCATTAATGCATTGAGGAGAGTGGCCGGATGAGCATTGCAAATGCCTACCCAGATCAGCCTGAACGATTGAGAGAGGTGGATCCCTCCCGAGACGTTTTGTCGAGCAATGACCAGCAGCATTGGCTAACCATTGCGGATCAGTTGGCAGCGCGCCTAGCTGAAAGCGCCGTTGAGCGTGATCGCCTGGGTGGGCATGCCTCTTTTGAGCGCGAGCTGATTCGTGAAAGTGGTTTACTGACATTGGCTGTACCCTCTGAGTATGGCGGTCAGGGGCAACCATGGTCACTTGTTTATCACGTGGTCAGACGCTTAGCCAGGGTGGATTCAGCGCTTGCCCATGTATTCGCTTTCCACCACCTGCAAGTGGGGTCGGTATTACTTTACGGCAATCAACACCAGCAGCAGCGACTGTTAACCGCCACCGCTCAAGAACATCTTTTCTGGGGCAATACCCTTAATCCGCTGGATAAGCGCACCGTCGCTACCGAGCGCGGTAATGGTGGCTTTATCCTGCAAGGCAAGAAGGGGTTCTGCTCAGGGGCAAGAGGATCAGACTATTTGACCGTCTCGGCGTGGCATGAGCCGACACAAAGCTTGGTGATTGCGGCGGTGCCCACTCATCGTCCTGGCATTACCGTACATGATGACTGGGACGCCATCGGCCAGCGGCAAACCGATAGCGGTACCGTGAGTTTTGAGCAGGTGGAGGTACTAGAGAGCGAAGTGCTGCTACCGCCTGGTTTTGCGTGGTCTCCGTCGGCTCAGTTTCGCGCCTGTTTAGCCCAGTTAGTGTTAGTCAATCTATACGTCGGCATTGCTGAAGGAGCCTTTGAGGAAGCAAAGCGCTTTACGCTTGAGCAGGGGCGACCTTGGTTAGCCTCTGAAGCAGCTAAAGCGCAAGATGACCCTTACCTTCAGCGCCACTTTGGTGAGTTGTGGGTAAAGCTGCGTAGCGCTCAAGTATTGGCCGATATAGCAGGCGATATAGCCCAGCGCCACTTTGTAAAACGTACCGCTATTAGTGCCGAAAACCGGGGGGAGGCCGCGATTGCCATTGCAGAGGCGAAAGTTGTGGCGCACCAGGCGGCGTTGGATACTAGCAGCCGGTTGTTTGATATTGCTGGTGCAAGGGCGACCGCGCGGACTTTGGGGCTGGATCGTTTTTGGCGCAATGCACGCACCCATACACTCCATGATCCGGTGGATTATAAGATACGCGATCTAGGCCGGTGGGCACTGCTGGACCAGTATCCAGTGCCGACGTCTTATTCGTAGTCAGGGCAAACTATCAACGCTTGAAAAAAAGAGGCCCACGCTGAGATGAGTGAAAAAAACCACAATGAGCCATCTCCATGGCCATTAGACAGTGTGGTGACAGAGTTACGCCAGGTAAGACACGAGTGGCGCGAGCGCCAAGGAAGGGAGACCGACCTGGGCACCCGGGAGCTTCCTGCTCACCGCCATATACATGAGGTAATTGATGCGCTTTGCGGCATCTTATTTCCTATGCGTTTGGGCCCCTCCGATCTCAAAAAGGAGAGTGAGGATTTTTATGTAGGGCATCAGCTTGGTCACGCGTTGAATATTCTGGTGACCCAAGTGCGTTTAGAACTGAGTTGCCAGCAGCCACGCCTGGAACCCCAGGCTCAAGAGCACAAAGCGAACGAGTTTGTACGGCGTTTTGCCACCATGCTGCCTGCACTGCGTCGGCAATTGGATCAGGACGTGATAGCCGCCTATCGCGGCGACCCTGCAGCGTCCTCGGTAGACGAAATTTTACTATGCTACCCAGGGCTATTGGCGATTATTCATCATCGCATCGCGCATGTGTTCTATATGGAAGGGCTGAGAATCATCGCCAGAATTATTGCCGAAAAAGCCCACTCGGTGACAGGTATTGATATTCATCCTGGCGCAACGATTGGCAGCCATTTCTTTATCGACCATGGCACGGGAGTTGTCATTGGCGAAACCGCCGTGATTGGTGAGCGAGTTCGTCTCTACCAAGCGGTGACGCTGGGGGCCGTTAGATTCGATGAAGATGATCAGGGCACACTCACCAAAGGCGAGCCACGCCACCCCATTGTGGAAGACGACGTGGTGATCTATGCCGGTGCCACCATTCTTGGCCGTATCACCATTGGTCGCGGCGCTGTGATTGGCGGCAACGTTTGGCTAACCCGCGATGTACCTCCAGGGAGCAGGATTACTCAGGCGGTACTGCGGCAGTCGGTGGATACTCAGAATACCTAAATTCATAATTCCATCATTGCTAGGCTAAACGATAACACTCCTTCCTATGACTTACCCAGGCTCGTATTAAACATCGCTACGAGCTTGGGTTTTGCCTCGCTATCTATTATTCCTCTTGTTTAACTCAGTGCCCTTCAGTGATCGTGACCTCTGAAACCAGTTGAGTCTTGAGGTGGCTATTTAAACGACGGTACTGCGCCCCAGCGTGATAGCTCGGAAGCTTGTCCCCGGCACCAAAGAGTTTGTGGCGTAGGCTGCCTTCCTGATAGCTGGTTTTGTAGACGCCGCGATTTTGTAGTTCAGGCACGATGAGGTCGGCAATATCTTCAAAGCTTTCCGGTGTGACTGTGCGCGATACGTTGAAACCGTCGATGCCGACGTCAGTGATCCATGATTCAAGTTCATCGGCGATATAGGAAGGGTCTCCTACCAGGGTGGGGTAGCGACTGCCTAGTTTGAAACGTTCCAGTAACTTACGCTTGGTCATGGCGTTGGCTTGGGCACTGCTGGCCGCCGACTGTATGGCATTGCTGTTGTCGTAGTGAATCGGCTCATCCAGCTCAAAGCGATCAAAATCGATACCAACGCTACTAGAGAAGTGGGCAAGCCCTGCTTCTGGGCTGGCATAGCGGCGGTAATCATCGTACTTATCCTGCGCCTCCTGGTGGTTGGCGCCGGTAATCATCGCAATGCCCGCGAAGATTTTGATATCGTCTGCTTTGCGCCCCGCTTCAACGGCTTGACGGCGCAGGCTATCTACCGCCCGTTTTGCCTCACCCTTATCCTGGGCACTGATAAATACCGCTTCTGCATGGCGTGCGGCAAATTGCTGGCCACGGGGTGAAGAACCGGCTTGATATAGCACCGGCGTGCGCTGTAAGGAGGGTTCACTCAGGTGATAGCCTTCCATTTGGTAGTAAGGCCCTTGATGAATGATTTTGTGCACTTTAGCGGGGTCGCTAAACACGCGAGCCTGGCGGTCGCGCAGCACGGCATCATTTTCCCAGCTGCCTTCCCATAGTTTGTAGAGCAGTTCTAAGTAATCGTCTGCACGGTCATAGCGCTCATCATGAGGGGCTAGGCCATGGAGACCGGCGGCTTTAGAACCGCTATCGAGATACCCCGTGACGATATTCCAACCGACGCGGCCACGAGTGAGGTGATCGAGTGTCGACATGCGACGAGCAAAGAGATAGGGCGGCTCAAAACTTAAGTTGGCGGTAATACCAAAGCCTAAATGCTGAGTCACTGCGGCCATCGCTGAGACGAGAACGGCAGGGTCATTGAGAGGCAGCTGTACTGACTCTCGCAACGTCGTATCAATACTATTTTGATAAACGTCATACACCCCGATGATATCGGCAATAAACAGGCCATCAAACAGACCACGCTCCAGCGTTTTTGCCAAATCCGTCCAGTATTCCAGCGTGTTGTAGTCTGATGAGTTATCCCTTGGGTGCGTCCATAACCCGTGATTGATATGACCGACACTGTTCATATTGAACGCATTTAGCAGAATATGTTTTTTTAGCGCTGGCATCGTTTAGATCGCTCCGTGACGGGGTGGGCGTTGCCCATTGAGGTAGAAATTGCCTATTGCGTGCAGCTTCCAGCGGGCAGGGTCATGTAACGTATGTGTGCGGGCATTGCGCCAGAAACGGTCTAACTGCCGGTTATCCAACGTTGCCCCCGTGCCGGATAGCTCGAATAACTGCGAACTTGCCAACAATGAAACCTCGGTGGTGAGTACTTTCGCTTCTGCGACATTGATGGAGGCTTGCGCCACGCTGTCTTCATCGGGCGTTTTCTGGGCAATGGCAACGCTGCCAGCCGCTCGTTTAAGCAGGCTCTTTGCTGCTTTTAGGCGCACGGAGAGATTTCCTACCCGCTCAATTAACAGCGGGTCTTCGCTTGCCTGCTCTACGCCTGCATCAATCCAGGGCCTGGCATGCTGTTTGACGAACGCCAGTGTGGCGGCGAAAGCGCCTTGAGCAATGCCCAAATCAATCGCGGCGTGCATCAACTGGGCAAAGGGCCCGATAGCAGTGGGCCGTTCAAAGGAGTCGGTAAACGGCACTACCCATAAGGGGTCTACCAAGACGTTCTCCAACTGTACTGAACCACTTCCCGTGAGGCGTTGGCCAAAGCCGTCCCAGTCGTCGGTAATGGTGACTCCGTGTGCTGACTTGGGAATGAAAACCAGCTGTTGGCGTTCTGCTTCATCCACCACTAGAGTGGGTATCCAATGGGCGTAAAGCGCGCCGGTGCAGTAAAATTTTTGCCCGTTGACACGCCACTTTTGACTAGCGTCTCTATATAGTCTGGTGCGGCGTTTGTAATCCTTATGGCCTATTTCCGCGAGTGCATTACCCAACCGCTTACCGCTGATGACCTCCGAATAGAAGAAGCGCTTTTGCGCTTCACTGCCGCCTACGCGCAACACCTCAAGGGCATAAAAGTGGTTTTGGGGAATTTGGGCTATAGAGCCATCGGCTGCGGCAATGATGGCAATCACTTGAGCAAGTGCATCACTACTTAACTCTGGGCCGCCATAGTCAGCAGGTACGGTGATCGCCCATAGGCCGCTTTTGGTAAAGTCATCAAGCTCTTGCCAAGGCAGCAGGCGCTCTTTATCACGCTGGGCTGCTTGCGGTTCAAAACGGCTAGCGAGAGTATGTGCAGTCGCAATCGCTTGCTGATCACTAGTGATCAATCCCACGCGACTTGCGTGAGGGGAAATGAGGGTAGCCTCAGTCATGGTTGCTCACTTAATTCCATTGATGGCGGGCGGGTAGCACGTCATTGAGGTAGTAGTTGCCTAGTAAGTGATATTTCCAGCGAACCGGGTCGTGCAGGGTGTGGGTGCGCGCGTTACGCCAATGGCGATCCAAGTTGTGTTTGGCGCGGGTGGCAGATGCCCCGGCAAGCTCAAAGAGTCGCTCACTGGCTTCAAGTGCTACTTCCGTGGTGAGAATTTTCGCTTCTGCCACCGCAACGGAAGCTCTTGCACTGCCTTTATCGTCAATCGGCTGGCTGGCGATCTCATCAAGCGTCGCGGCCGCTTCCTGAAGCACGGCGTTGGCGGCATGCAGGTCGATTTTCAGGCGGCCAAATGCATGGATGGTGTAAGGGTCATCGCTGGCGCGAGCAACGCCGGAATCTGTCCAGGGGCGGGCGTGTTCGCGCACAAACTGGATGGCATCGTCTATAGCGTTATGAGCAATGCCTGCATCAATAGCGGCTTGGATGAGCTGTGACGATGGCCCGCTCAGTCCTGCACGGTCGTTGGTCTGCCATACCGGCAGGGTGTGCTCGATGGGCACCTGAACATTGTTGAAGGTAACTGTGCCACTGGCGGTAATACGTTGACCAAAGGCTGACCAATCATCAATGACTTCCACGCCTGATGCACGCCGGGGCACAAACGCTAGAATCGTGCGGTTGTGTCCATCTAGCGCTCGGGTAGGAATCCTGTGTGCATACAGTGCACCAGTGGAATAGAAACGGCTGCCATTTAGGGTAAGAAACGATTGCCCCTTTTGGCCAGTGACACGAGTCTGCTGATGCAGAATGGTCTTGGTTCCCCGCTCAGGGCCCGCATTGCCAAGCCGTTGGCCGTTGAGAACGGCGCCAAATATGAGCTCTTTCAGGGCAGTGTTAGCCAGCTCTTTTACTATACCCAGCACCCCAAAGTGATTTTGAGGAATTTGAGCGAGCGCAGAGTCTGCCGTGCTTAACAGGCGAAAGACCTCGGCAATTGTCTGGTAGGAAACATCAGCGCCACCGTATTCTCGGGGCACGGTTATCCCACCTAGACCGCTGTACGAAAATTCATCAAGCTCTTGCCAGGGAAGTCTCCTCTCGGCATCACGAGTAGATGCGTCTTGGGCAAATCGCCTGGAAAGTGCACGTGCTGTCTCTAGCGCTTCGGCATCATTGCGAATAACCTTGACGCGTGACGAGTCAATAAAGCGTGGCTCCGCAAGGGAGCCAGCGCTTGTTGAAATAGTGGGGGGCGAGTAAGTCATTAGTTGCTACTCAATCCAGGGCAGGGTGTAGAGATCGGGATTGCCGCCATAGCTGGCATCAATCGTGTCGCGAACCACCGGTGACGTTTGGAAGTGCTCAACGACCTCTAGAAGCAGCGGCTCCTCAGCACGGCTTTCTTGGGCGACAAAGCCCATGGCGTAGAAAGTGTCATCAATGCCTGAATAAATCAGCGCTTCGCCAGCTTGTTCCGGGCGGCCTGCATTAACGAAATGGCTGGGCCACGAGACTGCTAAATCGACATCATCCAAACTGCGAACAATTTGCGGGCCATCAATTTCATGGAAGCGGAGGTTATGCGGGTTAGAGGTAATATCGTGCACCGTAGCGCCAATGGCATCGCCTTCGCTCAGTTCTATCAACCCCGCACGCTGTAACAGCAGCAGACCACGGCCCTGATTAACTGGGTCGCTGGCGACGGCCACACGGGCACCTTCTGGAACATCTGCCAAATCAGTAACGTTATTCGAGTAAATACCAATATTTTGAAGTAGCCCCAGGCCCAACATACTGAGCTCGTAACCCCGCTGTTCAATGGCGTTATCTAAAAAGGCCTGGTGTTGGAAAAAGTTGAGGTCAATATCACCGTTTTGGAGTGCTTCGTTAGGCAGCGTCCAGTCATTAAACTCGATCACGCGTAAGTCGATATCGTGTTCGCTAATTTCATCGCTTAGTGCAAACAGGGCATCTGCGTTAACACCCGCGGTGACGCCAATGCGAACCACATTGTCGGCATAAGATGCCGTTGAGACAGCTAAGAGGGTGGCTGAAAATAGCAGTGAGCGAAGTTTCATCGTTCATCCTTTTGATTTTTAATTGAGTGCTTAATTTGACGTTAACGTTGATAAGTCATTGCGATATGAAATTTTCTGCATGCAATGCTTGAACAAATAATGGAGTGGCGAGTGGAGTGATACTAGTAAGTTTTTTAGATGTTGTTATTCCTAATAAGATAATTAAAACCCCTCTGGCCGAGGGGTGAAAGAAGACGTTTAAAATATCAATCAAGCGGTTGACTGATTAATGTTCTAACCAAGGCAGTGTATAAAGATCCTTGTTGCCGCCATAGCTTGCATCAATCGTTTCCCGAACAGCAGGCGATGTTTAGAAGTGATGAACAATATCGAGTAACAACGGGTCGTCCGCACGGCTTTGCTGAGCGACCAAACCGGTAGCGTAATAGTTGTCATCAATGCCTGAATAGAACAACGCTTGACCTGCCTGCTCAGGCCTTCCCGCCTGAATGAAGTGGCTGGGCCATGACACAGCCAAATCCACATCGTCTAGGCTGCGGACAATTTGCGGGCCATCAATCTCGTAAAAACGTAAGTTGTGGGGGTTTGAAACCACATCGTCTAGGGAGGCGCCAATGGCTTCATTATCACTAAGCTCAATCAATCCAGCGCTTTGTAATAAGCGCAATCCTAAGCCCTGATTGACGGGGTCGCTGGCGACGGCAACGCGGGCACCGTCAGGGATGTTGTCAAGGGTAGCGATAGTATTTGAGAAGATGCCAATGTTCTGAAGCACCCCAAGTCCAATCATGGTTAATTCGTAGCCCCGTTGCTCAATGACATTATCAAGAAAGGCCTTATGCTGGAAAAAATTAAGATCCAGATCCCCGTTATTGACTGCCTCGTTGGGCAATGTCCAATCAGTAAATTCGATGACTCGTAAATCGATATTGTGCTCAGCAATTTCGTCACTAAGTGCAAGCAATATATCGCCATTGACGCCTGGGGTGACGCCAACACGCACAACGGTGTCGGCATAAGCGGTTACTGAAGCGGCCGCCAGAGCGGTTAAAAGTACTAATGAGCGAAGTTTTTTCATTAGGTATCCCTCTGTTTTTTTGAGTTGGTCGTAAAAACTGGCAGCGGCTGACCAGTAAGCTATGCAGTTTTAAGTGCTATAGACACATGATGACGTAAATGAGTGTGCTGGAATTAGTAAGTTTTTTAGATATTGTTATTCATAACTTGAGTATAAAAAATCCCTCTGTATGAGGGATTAAAAGTGACGCGGAGAAAGTTGTAACACTAAGGAGATTAGGCAATACGTCGTTGTTCGCTGCTCAAGGTGCCCAAGAAGTTAAAGCATCTAAGTAAATGAAGGCCATCATTCCAATGAGTATGTCCAGAGGCGGTATTAATATGTCCAGCACCATGGATAATGTGAATAGCACTACGCCACTCGTTTGCAAAGTGCTGGATACGTTCCAAGCTTGCGGTGTGGTCGTTGGTCGAGCCGACCACTAAACTTGGAAAGGGGAGTGGCTGCATGGGTATCGGGCCAAACCCTGACAAGCGCTGATTAACGCTCCAGCGTTCTACATCAGCAGGCGCAACAAGTAACGCACCTTTAATCTTTGATAACAGCTTAGGGTGACGTTGAGCCCAATGAGCAATCGTCACACAGCCCAGGCTGTGGGCAATTAATACAACGGGACCCTTTGCTTGTGACACCGCACGATTAAGCGAAGATACCCAATCATTGAGTTCTGGATGGCTCCAGCTGTCCACCTGGGTACGCGAGCTATTAGGCAACTGCGTTTGCCAATGGCTTTGCCAGTGATCTTGGCCAGAGCCGTTCCAACCGGGAACGATCAGATAGTGTTCGTTTAATGACGTCATTCTCAAATCTCCCAGATTGAAATTGCTGCAATTAAAAAGAGTATGTCGTACGGAGAGAAAATAACAATGGCTAGTAAAGAAGGATAAATGAAAAGCTTATTAAGAAATAAAGATGAATAAAAAAATGCCTCTTTGAACAAAGAGGCATATTGAGTCTTTAATCCTGGATTCATAGAATAACCGCAGCACTTTGGATCATTCGGTAGAGGTAGGAGGGCCAGCGCCGGTACCCTCTCTGCCTTACCTACCAAAGTGAAGCAGAGCATGGGATACCGACAACTGACCCA
>NZ_JAUAMC010000018.1 GCF_031010195.1 Halomonas sp. SpR8
CTTTAAGCTCGTGTGATCGCGTAAATACTGTTGCACCAGCAGCAGCTTAAAATCCTCGTTGTATTGCTTACTCATAAAAACACCCCGAAGGTTGGATTGAGCGTCCAACTTTCGGGGTGCAGTTCAGTTAACGGGTGGCGCTTCTATTGAGTTTAACGATAGCGAATGCTTGTGGCGGGCTATCTACTTCACTGTTTGTGGATCAACTCTTTATTTACTCGACGACGCTGGTTTCAATTTCCAACCCACCGGTCAAGGTTAAGCGCAGTTTTGAACCACGCACCAGTTCCCCCACACCTGAAGGCGTACCGGTTAAAATCACGTCGCCCGGTTCCAAGGTAAAGTGGCGGCTCATTTCTGCCACTAAGGTGGGTACCGCAAAGATCATATCAGCGCCCTCGCCGTGCTGACGCTCTTCTCCATCAATCTCAAGGGTGAAAGCCAGCGCGTTCCAGTTAGGAACACGACTCAGTGGTAGAAATGACGAGAGCGGGCAAGCGCCATCAAAGGCTTTGGCAATCTCCCACGGGTGCCCCTTCTCCTTTAGCTTTGTTTGTACATCACGTAGGGTTAAATCCATTGCCAGCCCGATACCGACAATCGCGCGCTCGGCTTCATCCAGGGTGGCATGAGTTAAGGTTTCACCCACCAGCAGAGCTAGCTCTACTTCGTAATGCACATCGCCACGGGAAAACGGGGGATCCAACGGCTTGGTTAGATCCACAACGCTTGTCGCTGGTTTGATGAATAGCAGCGGTTCAGTAGGAACCGGATTATCCAGTTCTTTCGCATGATCAGCATAATTACGGCCGATGCAGACAACCTTGCCCAGCGTGTGGGGAAACTCCTGGCCATCAGTAAACTGTAGAACAAAACGCATGGCGGGTATTCTCCTTCTCATTATGCGTGCCGCATTCGCAACGACAGGCGCAACAGTTTACCCCACCTAGACGAAGGTTCCACACCCTTCGGCCATGAATTTGTTTCCCTACTTCGGGTTAGCGATATTGTTGCGTCGGTTGATCAGGACTATGAGCCAAGAAGTCTGGGCGTTGTTGAGCCGCCGCATAAGGCGCTTGGCAACGATTATCGTGACGGTTAAATACAAAGAACACGTTGCTTCGCGGGTCGGGTGACAGGTTAGCGTTCGAGGCATGCAGGGTATTGCAATCGAACAGTAACAAGCCGCCTGCCTTACCTTTGGGTGCTTCAATACCGTGTTCGGCCACTAGCTCGGCCAGCGCCTCTGGGCTGGGCACGCCCACTTCCTGCGCCTTCAGCGAACTTTTGTGGTTATCCTCCGGCGTTTCACCCAGGCAGGGCACAAACTTTTTGTGCGAGCCGGGGATCAACATTAACGGGCCGTTGAACTCGTGGTTATCGGTTAAGATCAGCGATGCGCTAACTGCGTGCATTGCGGGCATGCCATCTTCGGCGTGCCACGTTTCAAAATCGGAGTGCCAATTAAAGCCCTTACCGGCAAACCCAGGCTTGTAGTTAATCCGCGATTGATGCACATAAGGATCGCCGCCAATAATTTGACGAGCAGCGCCCGCGACACGCTCATCGCTGGCCAGCTTGCCCAAGCGCTCGGAGAGAAAGTGCACTGCAAAGAGCGAACGGATTTCCTGGCTCTCTGGCTCAGTGACGCTGAAATCTTGATTGAGGTACTCCTCGTTGCTCATCAGCGCCTTCATTTCCTGACGCAGCTCATCAAGCTCTTCGCCTGCAATGAGGTTAGGAATAAACAGAAACCCCTTACGCTCAAATTCATCAAGCTGCGCTTGGCTTAACGGGCCGGAAAGCTCGCGCCCCTTGACCACCGCATCTTGGCGCGGGAGCCAAGTTTGTGCAGGGGGTGTGGCTAAGCGCGACGGGTAAACATCCTGTACCTGTGCACGCGTAGCCTGTGTGCCGTGAACATTCGGCGCATCGGCCATTTCGCTATACTGCTTATGGGCGGTTACGGTATGTAGTGGTGTACTTTTGACTGTCATCTAATCCACTCCTTGTATGATTAGGTTTCAGATCGAAGGTATTGCAAATATTTATGACAATGAACGGTTAAACCATTGTGCAGGGAGTAGCCTAGTCGACTAGAATTTCTCCGCAAGGCATGATTTCCGGTTTGATAACGTAGGTTACGTGAAAAAAATTGAAGAGTGGCTTTTCTGGCAATTAGTTACCTAAAAAGCAAACTCGACTCCACAACATTTGCGGCTAAGGGCTATAACGTTTTCATTTAACTGAATAAGGAATCAGACTTTGAAAAAGCGACTAACCCTTTATGGATTTATCGGTGCCTTATTAATAACTGCCGGGTGCTCTTCAGCAGCCATGGATAGCCACGAGACAGCCCATCGCCCTGATGAAACCTTGATTAACACCTACTGGAGGTTGGTGAGGCTTGATGGCTCTCCAGTCGCCACGCATGAAAATTTTCGTGAGGCCCACATGGTACTTCACCAAGAGGCCTCGCGCTTAGCGGGCAATAGCGGCTGTAATAAACTGATGGGCAGCTATCGTGTGGTAAGCGAGCGCATCACCTTCAGCCAAGTCGCCACCACCAAAATGGCCTGCCCAGCACCCCAAATGAAAACTGAGCAAGCGTTTCTTGCAGCGCTCAAGCAGGTAACAGCATGGAGCGTGAACGGCGCGACGCTCGTACTGACAGGCGATAATAATAAAACACTGGCCGCCTTTGAAGCAGTGCATCTTTATTAAATAAATGAACAGCAATCTCAAATGGCTTTATTGTTCAAGTTATAAAACAGCACTGCTGTTAAGACGCATACTTTGACGAAAACAACCCGGAGTACAACGCGCTATCCACATACCAATCAAAACAAAGGGCGTGAATAACCAATGTTCCAGTATGAATATGACATATGCAAAAAAGCCGCCCTTTCGGACGGCTTCATCTAATTCTCTAACGTTTAACTTTTAACCACTTTTAGTGGTGCCGACACCAGGAGTCGAACCCGGGACCTACTGATTACAAGTCAGTTGCTCTACCAACTGAGCTATGTCGGCGCTTCACGTTTCCTTGAGAAAATGACTGCTTCGCTGTTAGGCTCTGCAATCAACAAGAAATTTTGTTGGCAATGGCTGGGGTACCAGGATTCGAACCTGGGAATGCCGCTACCAAAAAGCGGTGCCTTACCACTTGGCGATACCCCAACGTTTGGTGGCCAGAGACGGAATCGAACCGCCGACACGGGGATTTTCAATCCCCTGCTCTACCAACTGAGCTATCTGGCCGCTGCCAACGGTGCGTATTAAACTAAAATCGCCGCTTTTCGTCAACACCTTTGTGAAACTTTCTTGCGATACCGGTGCTTAGGGGTGTTTTGTCCTAAACATGGATTAGTTTATGCCTGAGTGGGCGGTACATACCCTTCGGCTTGGTCGGTCTCCTGGTTATCTAGGAAGCGCTGCATCTGATCCATTAAATACGCGCGAGATTCCGGATCGAGCATATTCAGGTGTTTCTCATTAATTAGGCGGGTTTGCAGCGACTGCCAAGCTTCCCAAGCAGGTTTAGAGACCGTTGCCTGAATTTCTTGACCCTGTTTACCCGGCAAAGGCGGAAATGGCAGTGCTTCTAGCTCTTTTTGGTACTTGCGGCAAAAAACGGTATTGCTCATAACGTGCTCCTGGTTCTGCAATTTGATTCCGTGACCTCATCCAACCAGCTTACAACGCTTACGCGTGGCCCGGTGTTGGATTGAGGCTAAAGGGTGTTAGCTGGCTGAGCAGCGCTTTAACCGGGGCAGCGAGGCCCAGCGCGGGCGGATGGTCAATGTCGTACCATACGCCGCTTTCACGAACGCCCCCCAGCCTATCGCAGGTCACCGGTTGCGGGGTAATCTCTAAGCGAAAATGGCTGAAGGTGTGGTAAAAGCTCGGCGATGTAGGCTCGCACTCAGGATTAACCACATGAGCTTCCAACCAGTCGTTGAGTTCGCTGTGTTTGTCAAACTGCGGCAGGCTCCATAGTCCGCCCCAAAGGCCACTGGGCGGGCGCCTTTCTAACCACACCCGCCCTTCTGAATCACGCAGCATCAACATAATCGTCTGCCGTGTTGGCAGCGTTTTTTTCGGTTTGGATTCCGGGTAGCGCTTTGTCTCGCCTTGCGCGTAGGCCAAACAGACATCGTTAAACGGGCAGCTAAGGCAGTCAGGCTGGCTGCGTTTACATAGTGTGGCGCCAAAATCCATCATCGCCTGGGTGTAATCAGCCAGTCGCTCAGTTGGCGTGTAGTACTCGGCGAGCGCCCAAAGCTTTCGCTCCACGGCTGGCTTGCCCGGCCAGCCGGGTAGCGCATGCAGTCGAGTGAGCGAGCGCTTTACATTGCCATCTAGAATCGCGGCCCGCAGCCCTGTGCTTTGCGCAATGATAGCGCCAGCGGTGGAGCGGCCAACGCCGGGGAGCGCCATTAACGACTCGACTCTGTCCACCGGTAGCTCTCCACCGTGCTCGGCTAGCGCGACCTGGGCGGCTTTATGCAAATTGCGCGCGCGGGCGTAGTAGCCAAGGCCGGTCCATAAGTGCAGCACTTCATCTTGGCGTGCAGTGGCGAGGCTTTTCAGGGTGGGAAAGCGCGCCATGAAGCGCTCAAAATAGCCAATCACGGTGGCGACCTGGGTTTGTTGCAGCATGATTTCTGAGACCCAAACGCGATAGGCGCTACGCGGCGACTGCCACGGCAGGTCGTGGCGGCCATAACGGTCAAACCAAGCCAACAGGCGGCGTTGAAATTCATCTGCCGCCAGCCGCGGCGTGGGCATATCGGCCATGCACGCTCCTTAAACAGAAAAGGGTACAAAATACGAATAAAAAAAGCGCCGGCGTTTTAGGCCAGCGCAGTCATTATCGCATGGGATCAGGTCTTGCGTGGATGCTCAGTTAAACAGGCTCAGTTAAACAGGATCAGTTAAACAGGCTCAGTTAAACAGGCTCAGTTAAACAAACTACGCAGGCCGTCGCGAAGTTCCTTACTGGCGCCTTCGCCGAGCTTTTCATCTAATTTTTCCATTGTCTCGCCTAAACGCTCTTCCAGCTCTTCATCAGCACGATTCCCGGCTTCGCTGCGTAGCAGGTCGACCATTGCCGTTTGGAACGCTTGACTGTCAAAGCGGCACCACTCTGTCTTTTCGTCGCCCAGGTGGCCTTCACAGCGCACCGGTAGCGGCAGTTGCTCCAAGCGCGGATTAACTTCGCAGGCTGCATCTGCGGTATCGACCAAACGGGCATTGGCGCGGGTATCGAAGTTCAAACTAGTAAGATTTAGCTCACCTTCACCCTGTACATCGATACCCGGCAAGGTGATCAGTAGGTCGTCACTTTCCACTAAACCGTTGCTAATTTGGAAGGTAGCGTCAAAACGCTCAAAGCGAGTATCGGTATGCCAATCGCGCAGGGTGCCTTCACCCTCCAACTGCGCTGCCAACTCGCACATTTGCTGAGAAATATTGGTATTTAAAATCGCGCCGTCGTTGAGACGAGCCGTTAGCTCACCATTAAGATTGCTGATGAGTGATTCACGGGTGTTTCCAAGGCTAGTCAGGTCGCCTGAGAGATTAAAGCGCCCACGCAGCGGTGATGCCTTCTCCACTTCACTGATCGCTTCAATCAACGGCGCTATCTGCACATTGCCAATGGTCGGCGAGAGCGTCCATGCAAGTACCGAATCAGTGGCATCGATTTGGCCAGTGGCGTTGAGCTCTCCTTCGTAGAAGCCAGATTCAAATGCTGTTAGTCGATGAATGCCGTCTTCGCCGCGCAGTTGCAAGCTTGGGTTATTGAACGTTAATCCATCAAGGACGAGTGTATCGACGCGTAAATCCCCCTCTAAGGCTAGATCGCGGAGAAAGGATTGCGGCAGTAGCGTTTGGGTATCCTGCGCAAAGGCCCTGCGCAGCAAGCCGCGGCTTGCCTGCTCGGCGGTGGCGGCGCCAGGTAAGTAGCGATCGAGGGTTAACT
This sequence comes from Halomonas sp. SpR8, assembly GCF_031010195.1. Classification (GTDB taxonomy): domain Bacteria; phylum Pseudomonadota; class Gammaproteobacteria; order Pseudomonadales; family Halomonadaceae; genus Vreelandella. The sequence continues at coordinate 5,987 of NZ_JAUAMC010000018.1, forward strand.
GGTCGCCTTCTAAATCAAACGCGAGCCGGGAGCCATCTAGCGCTGCCGCGAGTTCACCGGTAAAAGTACTGTCGTCCACCACCAGCGAGAGGCTGGGCAGGGAGAGCTGCTCGGCGTCACCTTCTAACGGGCTGGTCATGGCGACATCACTCAGCGCGGCATCGCCCGCTGTGGTTAAAGTAATGCCCGCTCGCGCAAGCCAGGGGCGCAGCGTGAAGGGAGCAGCCGTTATCTGACCACGGTAGCGTGGGGCGTCGAGCAATTGCTCTACATTAAGATGCCCGCTCATACGCAGATTGTCTGGCCCTGTTAGCTGCAAATCTTTAAGCTGAGCGGTTTGCGCCTGCCAATCGCTCTCTAAGCCAAAGGCGAGCGCCAGCGCTAAACTGCCCTGCCAGTTATCCGCATTGCGCAGACCTGTTTCCAGCAGTCCTTCTTTAATGGAGAGTTGCTGTTCGCCCATTCGGGCCACTAGCTCGGCGGCTTTCAAGCTAAGCTGCTGGGGTTCACCTTCTGCACCGCTATGAGTGCGAGTGGTGAGCGCCATATTTTCAAGCACGAAAAGCTCATCCACCAAGCCAAGCCGCACGCGCGTTTCCAGATTGATCTCACTGGTCAGATCCGGTGTACGTTCAAGCGCCTCAGCGTCAAGGCGATTATGCTTGGTCAGGGTGAACATGGCTTTAAGCGGGAAGGCACGCACCGGGTTAACATTGCTACCCGAAATATTCAGGGGCTGCATGCGCCACAGTGCTTGAGTTTGCGCATCGCGGAAGCGGATATCGGCATTTTTAACTTCCACACTAGCGATGCTCAAGACGACCTCCAGGCTCCCGGCATCGGCATTGGGGCCAGCGCTGGCAGGCGCCAGTACTGTTTCAGCTGCGCCTTCGTTATGCTCGGAAAGGCGCTCTAGCAGTGGCTCCCAGTTACCTTCACCGTTGGCGTCACGCTCCAGGTTCAGGCGCATACCGTCCAGCGTGAGGCCATCAACGGCAATTTCTCCGCGTAGTAACGGGCCGAAGGCAACGCTCACTTCGGCGCGGTCAATGGCTGCAAAAGCAGCGCTTTCTTCTGCTTGCTCGGGAAGCCAGGCACGGGCTTTCTCGACGCTGACCCCGATACGTGGGTAAAACGACCAAGTAATCGGGCCTTCCAGCGCTAAGTTGAGCCCGGTTTGCTCCTCCACAACAGCGGTTAAGCGGGGTTTGAAGTCTTCTGGATCCAGAAAGGTGGTCACATAGACCACGGCAGCGACCGCAACGATGGCTAGAATGCCGATCGCTGCCAACAAAATACGCAATAACTGTTTCATTACCCTTTCCCTTGTGGGTCTAGCTCAACAAAATCGCTGGTGGCGGGCTGGCCCGCTGCCGGAGCTTCTGGATTGACCATTGGCCGATAGCCTAACTTGGAGAGCAGCACGCGGTCAGCCAATGGCAAAGAAGACGTTTCGATCCGCAACACGCGACCTTCCTGTTTGGCTTGCTCGCCGAGCAGCGCCATTAAGCGCGAACCAACACCGCGACGTCGGGTCGTTTTGCGCACGCAGAGTTCAGACAACCACCACGCCCGGTCGTCCCCTTCCTGCACGGCCACGGCTCCCAGCAGCCGATCATTAAAATGGGCGCAGGCAAAAAAGTGCTGACCAGCAAAATGCTGCTCAATAAACGGTTCAACCGTTGGGGTAGGCATACGCTCTTGGGGCGCATCCTGGTAGATGCGCACCAGATCAAGGCGCACCTGCTCATCGGCTTCCCAGCGGGCCTGGTCGACGTAGTGCAGTGTCACCGGCATGGTGAAATCCTCTTCGCCAAAGCAGCCTAGCTGCTATTTCTGCCGCAATTGATTGCGGCTACATTTCGCGCATTGTAGCGGATGAAGGCGCCGATTCACTATAATGGTCGCTTCGCCATAGGCTGATCAAATAATGGTAAGTTGATGCAGAGCCATCGACCGTCCCTCAGAGTGCGCCTTAGCGCAGGAGATGCAACATGTCAGCGCGTATTGCCACGGTTAGCCGTGACACCAACGAAACGCAGATCAAGGTCAGCGTCAATCTCGACGGCGAAGGCCGTCTCAATTGCCAAACCGGCGTTCCGTTTCTGGATCATATGCTTGATCAAGTTGCCCGCCACGGGATGATCGATCTCGACATCAACGCCACTGGCGACCTGCATATTGACGACCACCATACCGTAGAAGACCTGGGTATTACGCTAGGTCAGGCGTTTTTTGCAGCGATTGGCGATAAACGCGGCATTTATCGCTATGGGCATGCCTATGTGCCCCTTGATGAAGCGCTCTCGCGCGTGGTGATCGACTTTTCCGGTCGGGCAGGACTGCACATGAACGTAGAGTTTACTCGCGATACCATCGGCAGTATGGATACTCAGCTGTTCTGGGAGTTTTTCCAAGGCTTCGTCAACCATGCCCACGTCACGCTGCATATCGACAATATAAAAGGTTTTAATGCTCACCATCAGGCGGAAACGATTTTTAAGGCCTTTGGTCGGGCGCTACGCATGGCCGTGGCAGAAGACCCTCGCATGGCAGGCAAAATGCCCTCCACCAAAGGGAGTTTGTGATGCTGCGCCGTATCTTGCGTGATGCCACGGGCTGTGCCGTTAGCCCTACTTTGTCTACTTCTCCAAGGAGCGCTTCATGACCATTGCTGTAATCGACTATGGAATGGGTAATTTGCATTCCGTGGCCAAAGCGCTGGAGCATGTGACCCATGAGAATGTCGTTATTACTCGCGACCCGCGTCGCATTCTTGGCGCAACGCGCTTGGTTCTGCCCGGTCAAGGTGCTATTCGCGACTGCGTTGGCGAACTTGAACGCACCGAATTACGCGGGCTGGTGGACGATATTTTAACCCGCCAAGCCAAACCGCTGCTGGGTATCTGCGTGGGTCAGCAGATGCTGCTGGAGCGTAGCGAAGAGAATGGCGGTGTTGAGTGCCTGGGCTTCTTTAAAGGCAGCGTGGACCGCTTTCCGGGCGATATGCGCGACGCACACGAGCAGCGCTTGAAAGTACCCCATATGGGCTGGAACGTGGTCGAGCAGCATCATGAACACCCTATGTGGGCCGGTATAGATAACCGCGAGCACTTCTACTTTGTGCACAGCTACTACGTGAATGCCGCGGAAGATGCCCAGGTGTTTGGCACGACCCAATACGGCAAGGTAAGCGCTCACGTGGCCATTGGCCGGGACGCGACCTTCGCGGTGCAGTTCCACCCGGAAAAAAGCTCCAGTGCGGGCCTTCGCCTGCTTGAAAATTTTGTCACCTGGACGCCCTGAGAGGATTGTTTATGTTGGTAATTCCCGCTATTGATCTCAAAGACGGCCAGTGTGTCCGGTTAAAGCAGGGCCGCATGGATGACGCAACCTCTTACGGCGATGATCCGGTGGCCATGGCGGCGCGCTGGGTCGAAGCTGGCGCCCGCCGCCTTCACTTAGTCGATTTGAACGGCGCCTTTGAAGGCAAACCGGTGAATGGCGACGCTGTCACGGCCATTGCTCGCGCCTACCCCAACCTACCAATCCAAATTGGTGGCGGCATCCGCAGTGCGGAAACCATTGAGCACTACTTAAGTGCTGGTGTCTCCTACGTGATCATCGGCACCAAAGCGGTAAAAGAGCCTGCGTTTGTGGGTGAGATGTGCCGCGCCTTCCCCGGCCATGTGATTGTCGGGCTGGATGCCAAAGATGGCTATGTCGCCACCGACGGCTGGGCCGAGGTCTCTACGGTCAAGGCCACCGAGCTGGCCAAACGATTCGCCAACGATGGCGTATCCAGCATCGTCTACACCGACATTGCCCGCGATGGCATGATGCAGGGCGTCAACGTAGAAGCCACCGCGCAGCTGGCCCGTGAAGGCGGTTTGCCCGTCATCGCTTCGGGTGGTGTGACCAACCTGGACGACATAACAGCACTCTGCAACGTCGCTGATAGCGGCATTTTGGGCGCGATCACTGGCCGGGCGATTTATGAAGGCAGCCTGGATGTTGCCGAAGCCCAGCGATTGAGCGACCAACTGACGGGAGGCGGCTCATGAGCCTTACCAAACGCATTATCCCCTGCCTGGACGTAGACGCCGGACGTGTGGTCAAAGGCGTCAATTTTGTCGGCATTCGCGATGCCGGCGACCCGGTAGAGATTGCCCAACGCTACAACCAGCAGGGCGCCGACGAGATTACCTTTCTCGATATTACCGCCAGCCACGAAGACCGCGACACCACGGTGGAGATGGTCGAACGCATTGCTGGCGAAGTGTTTATCCCGCTGACCGTCGGTGGCGGCATTCGCAGCTGTGCTGATATACGCACCATGCTGAACGCTGGGGCAGACAAAGTCTCGATCAACACTGCGGCAGTAACCAACCCTGAATTTGTACGCGAAGCCGCCGGTCGATTTGGCAGTCAGTGCATTGTGGTAGCGATTGACGCCAAACGGGTTTCTGAGAAAGGCGAAACGCCCCGCTGGGAGATATTCACCCACGGCGGCCGCCGCCCAACGGGCTTAGACGCCGTTGAGTGGGCGAAGAAGATGGTGGAGTTCGGCGCAGGAGAACTACTGCTCACCAGCATGGATCGCGATGGCACCAAGGTGGGTTTCGACCTAGGCGTGACCCAGGCGATTTCCGAAGCGGTGAGCGTGCCAGTGATTGCCTCGGGCGGTGTTGGCAATCTGGACCACTTCGTGGATGGAGTGCTCAAAGGTGGCGCCGACGCGGTGCTGGCCGCGAGTATCTTCCACTTTGGCGAGTACACCATTCCTGAAGCTAAGCGCTATATGGCCGAACGCGGCATCGAAATGCGGCTTTAAAATGCCCTTCATTAACCAGGATCTTCGAATGTATCGCTTACATCCATGGATGGGATGGCTAGCAGGCCTGCTGTTTAGTATGCCTGCTACCGCATTCTCGCTACCTGATTGGACACCGGCATTTGAGTGGGATCATACCCTGGTGCAAACCAGCCTTTATACCCGCCACTTTAGCCCCGATCCAGACCATACCAATCAGCAAGACCTGATTAGCATTGAACTACATAATCCGAATCTCTGGTTAGCGGGCGCGGCTTGGTTCAAAAACTCCTTTGATCAGCCCACCTGGTATTTCTATGCAGGTCGGGAATTCCCCCTTTGGCAAACCGATCAGAGTTTAAACGTACGCGCCAAACTCACCGGTGGGCTCCTGCGTGGATATAAAGGCGAGTATCGCGACAAAATTCCGCTCAATCACTTGGAAATCGCGCCGGCAGCACTCCCCAGTATCGGTGTGCAGTGGGGCCGATTTGAATCTGACCTGATTGTATTTGGCGCTGCTGGCATGATGATAACTGCGGGGGTGCGTTTTTAGCCGCTACTCCTCAACTTCGTCCAGCGACAAACCCAGGTTACTAACCCCCTCATTGCGGCCTAATTCGCGCACTTCTTTTAGCCCCGCTTTATCCAACGGTTCGCTGACGGTGTCGAGTACCGCGTCTTGAAAGTCGTTTTCATCGGCCATCAGCGGATGGTCGCGAATAATCAGTGCCAACGCTTGCGCGTCAACTTCACCTTCGGTGAGCTCTATAAAGGCGCGCACGCCCGCACGCGATGTGCGGCTAACATCCAGCACGGCTTCTGGGGAGTCGCCCTGTAGGGTGTCCAACAGCGCCGAGACCGACACTACGGCATCCAGGGCACGGCGGGCACCAAAGCTGTCATCCTCTTCTGGTGGCTCACATTCGGCTAGCTTTTCTGCCTGGCGGGCAAAATCGATACTGGCATTAGGCACATTAAGCCGTTCCCAGACCAAACTCAGCACGGTACGCAGCGTATGGCTATCGCCGTGACCGGCAGTTTGCTCATAGAGCACATAGTTAGGCAACAAGCGCTCACACAGCGCCGCCATAAAAGCTTGCTGGGCGAGGAGTGGGAGTTCTTGCAACCGTTGGTAAAAGCCCTGGGGTTTAGACACCATACTGATTTCCTGGATCGCTTGACGTGGGATATTGGTGAAAAGTGGCGGGTACGTTATCGTCTCTATACGCTTGGGGTGATCCCCTAGCGCCTTAATGATTGTACGGCCGGCGAGGAGATTACCATGCATATTCATCTGCTACAGCACGGCCCTGACCATGGTCCCGCCCGTTTAACCGACTGGCTAACCAGTATGGGCCATAGTTACACCGTTTTTCATCTCTACGCAGGCGAGCTGACACCCCGCCCCAGCGAATCTGATGCGCTGGTTGTCCTTGATGGCCCAGAGGCGCTACTCAGCCAACCACCGGCGTGGTTTAAGGCTGAAGACAAACTGATCAACCGTTATTTGGACGGCCAAAAACCGCTGCTGGGTATTGGCCTAGGCGCACACTGGATAGCCCAGGCGCTGGGCTCGGTGGTTGCGCCGGGTACTTATACTGAAACAGGCTGGCATACGGTCACCCTAGCGCCGGAAAGCTCACTGGATTTACCCGAAACCTTCAGCGCTTTTATGTGGCACCGCTATGTCTTCAGCCTCCCCGACGATGCATTCCCTCTCGGCGGCAGCGAAGCAGCGCCGCTGCAAGGGTTTGTCTGGGACAGGGGGCGCGTCATCGGCCTGCTGTGCCATCTGGAAGCCACCGCGGCTAGCGTAAAACAGCTGCTGGGCAGTGCCGAGTGGCCCAGTGCGTCGCCTGCCACCGCCCGCTATGTTCAGGATGATACGCAGATCCTTGAGACCCCCAACCGCTTTATCAATTTAGCGCCACTACTGGATCGCGTCATGACCCAGTGGCTTAAAGCGGCGTAACCGCAGCAAGAAATATGGCCGTCAGCGGTACCACTGCCTGGCGGCTGCTAAGCAACTATCCCAATCACCCACATGAATTTCCTGCGGAGCGGCGTCGCGCTGCTTCTCTAAGTGGTAGCGGTAAAGGGGGTCATAATACTCGGTAAGCAGCGGCGCAAGCCAAGCTTCATGAGCTTGGGGGTTACCTTGGGCATGCTCCTTGAAGGCCAACGCCTGCAGCCGCTGTAAGCGCTGCAGACGCGCATTACCCAAGCGTTTTCCTAAACGAATAAGCGCGTTGCTTAGCTGTGCCTGCATTAATTGCCAGCCTTGATAGTCGCCATGGCGAGCGACGTAGGCCTGCTCCAGATCGATAATATAGTCCTGCTGAATCTGAGCGAGGCGCCAGTCCAATGGCATTTCAATACGCACTCGCGGCGCTTGCTGCATCGCTCGCCAGAAATTCAGCGGAATATTGGCGCTGCCAATCTGACGGGACTCATCTTCGATGACCAGCCCTGCCGTCAGCCCAATTAACCGCTTGGCCAGCGCATGCTCAAAGTTAATTTGCGTAGCTGGCTCTTCGGGTCTGCGTCCGAAAGCGGAGCCTTTATGGTGCGCGTAAGCCTCTAGATCGACACCGTAATCGAGCTGATTAATCAACGTCGTTTTCGCACACCCGGTCAGCCCAGCGACAACCAACATCGGCTGAAGCGCGGCCGTGTCGATACGTTCGCAGAGCGCTTGGCGCATGGCTTTCCAACCACCCTCCAGGCGCGGCCTTGAGATACCGGCCTCTTCCAGCCACTGCTGAGCGATTTGTGAACGGAGTCCGCCACGAAAACAGTAAATCAGCGCGTCGGGATAATCGGCCAAATACGCCCGCCACGCTGCAATCCGCGCCTGCTTGACCTCGCCGCTGACCAAGCGTTCGCCTAGCTCAATCGCCGCGGCTTGTCCGTGCTTTTTATAGGCAATACCCACCTGATGACGCTCATCATCGACCATTAAGGGCAGGTTGACTGCGCTAGGCAGCGCGCCTTGAGCAAACTCCACCGGAGCACGCACATCAATTAGCGGTCGCTCTTCTCTGATTAAACTTAGTACTGCTGGCGTAGTAGCTGGCATCGCGGCTAGCGTCACCCGACCACCTCAATGGAGGCGTTACCTTTACGCGCTTTCATTACCCCAAATGAGTGTAATGACAGACCAAATTCGCGGCCGATACTCTCAACGTCATCTTCCCAGGCGGGGTCAACGCTTAGCAACAAACCGCCGGAGGTTTGCGGATCGCACAGCCACTGCCAGTGAACGTCATCCATTGCGGGAAGGCTTTTCCCCAGGGCGTCACGATTGCGCAGCGTACCGCCAGGCACAGCGCCCCGGCGACGATACGACTCCGCCTCAGCGAGACGTGGCAGCTTACGGAAATCAATTTGTGCCATCACACTGCTGGCTTGGCACATTTCCGCAAGATGGCCTGCCAAACCAAAACCGGTGACATCGGTCATAGCATTCACCCCTTTCACATCGGCAAGCTTCACGCCAATGCTATTGGGCTTGAGCATGATTTCCCGGGCAAGCCCGTGGTGACCCATTTCCAGCAAACCGCGTTTCTCTGCCGTAGTCAGCATACCGACGCCTAACGGTTTGGTTAAAAACAGTAGGTCACCGGGCTTGGCGGTGCTGTTTAGCTTGAGCTTGTCCAGGTCGATCAAGCCGTTCACAGCGAGCCCGAAAATTGGCTCAGGCGCATCGATGGAGTGACCGCCCGCCAGGGCAACGCCTAATTCGCGACACACCGCCTGGGCGCCGGCCATGACATCGCCCGCCACTTCAGCGCTAAGCTTATCCAGCGGCCAGCCAAGAATGCCTAACGCCATCACTGGCGTGCCGCCCATGGCGTAAACATCGCTGATGGCATTAGTTGCCGCGATACGCCCAAAATCGAAGGGGTCATCGACAATGGGCATAAAGAAGTCTGTGGTGGCTATCATGCCGCGACCATCGCCCAGATCGTAGACGGCCGCATCTTCGCGCCCTTGATTACCGACGATAAGCCGCTTATGGCCCGCCACCGGCCCCGCCTTGGCAAGAATGCCATCCAGCACATCCGGGGCGATTTTGCAGCCACAGCCCGCTCCGTGGCTATATTGGGTCAAGCGAATCGAACTCATCGTGTCTCTCCTTGGCACTTGGGGAATATCATCAGTTTAGCCCAGCATGATGCATACTACAGGGCATCCAGTGCATCGCTGAGCTTATCCACGGCGATTACCTCCATGCCTTTGGGCGCTTGTTTGGGGGCGTTAGCGCGCGGCACAATGGCACGCAGAAAGCCGTGCTTGGCCGCTTCGGCAATGCGCTCCTGCCCGCTGGGCACCGGGCGTATTTCGCCGGAAAGCCCAACCTCGCCAAATACCACTAGCTCTTTGGGCAGTGCCCGGTTTTGCAAACTAGAGACCACGGCTAGAAGCACCGCCAGATCGGCGCTGGTTTCGAGCACTTTGACACCGCCGACGACGTTTAAGAACACATCCTGGTCGCCGGTAAACAGGCCGCCGTGGCGATTAAGCACTGCCAGTAGCATGGCCAGACGATTTTGATCCACACCGACGGCTACCCGGCGAGGATTGCCCAGCGCGGACTCATCCACCAGCGCCTGCACCTCGACCAAAATTGGCCGTGTGCCCTCCCAGACCACCATGACTAAGCTTCCCGGCGCCTGCTGCTCCTGACGGGAAAGAAAGATCGCGCTAGGGTTTTTAACCTCTTTAAGGCCCTGTTCAAGCATGGCAAATACGCCTAGCTCATTGACGGCGCCGAAGCGGTTCTTCTGCCCGCGCAGGGTACGAAAGCGTGAGTCTGCCCCACCCTCCAGTAACAGTGAGGCGTCAATCATATGCTCAAGCACTTTAGGGCCAGCCAGTGAACCGTCTTTGGTAACGTGCCCGACCAGTAATAAGACGGTATTGGTCTTCTTGGCGAAGCGCGTCAGCGCGGCGGCCGACTCGCGCACCTGGGCAACACCACCCGGTGCCGAAGCTATATCTTCCAGGTGCATGGTTTGGATGGAGTCGATCACCAGAATCTCTGGTTTCTCCCGCTCAGCCACCCCCAGGATGGTTTCCACGCTGGTTTCGGCTAGCATTTTCAAGCCATTGGTAGGCAGCTGTAGGCGATGGGCACGCATAGCGACCTGGGAGAGCGATTCCTCTCCGGTGACATAGAGGATACGCCGCTGCTGGGCCAGCTTGCAGGCCGTTTGTAACAGCAAGGTCGATTTACCCGCACCAGGATTACCACCCAACAGCACCGCCGAACCGGGTACCAGCCCACCGCCCAATACACGATCAAACTCGGCGAATGTGGAGCTCATGCGAGGCACTTCGCTGAGATCCACATTACCCAGGTCGATCACTTCCCGCGACAGATCCCCCGCATAGCCTGATCGGCCCGGGGCTGCACCACCGCCGGGGCGAGCGCTCGCTAAATGTACTTCACTCAGCGTATTCCACTCTTGGCAACTGCTGCACTGCCCCTGCCATTTACGATATTCGGCGCCGCACTCGGTGCATACAAAGGCGCTTTTGGCTTTGGCCACTGCCATTACACTCCTAATGTTGCTGGCTTTTATGGCTATCTTCGCTGAGTTGCCACAAGCGCTCAATTTCTTAAACCAGTTTCACTGCTGCCTGCCTTACGCTATTCGCCGCTACAAACACAAAAGGCGGCCAGTGGCCGCCTTTTGTACTACTGGCTAACGCGTTATCGACGCTTTAGCTGCAGCATTTCACCATTTTCAAAGCGGCGACGCTCTGGATCAATCAATTCCAGCGTGCTTTCATCAATACGCATGAAGTAGTAGATTTGACCATCGCCATCTGGCGTCAGCTCGTACACCGTAGCGTCTGGATCGGACGGTGTACCGGTTAGCACTTCCCAGTTACCCGCATAGTTTTCGTCCGGCGGGGTCTGAGGGTGGTTACGGTAGCTGGCATTCAGCGTGAAGGTGCGTTCTTCCGCTGGGCTCATCTCTTCACCCACCATCGTGACATCCAGATCGATACCATCGCAATTACGGCAAGGTAGTGAACCCTGGTAATTTTGCTGTGCACTAGCTGCTTCCTCTTGCGGCTGTTCCATAGGGCCGCTTGCACAGCCAGCCAATAGTGCCAACATAGCCGAACCGGCCAGCAAACTCTTAAGTTGCATAGAGTGTCTCCTTAATCTCGTGTTGGACATCACATTTATTTACGCGCACTTATGACAGCATAACCGCTACAAGGTGCAACGCACACCCCTTGCGTTGCGAATGCTTGCGCTTAGGTAGCCTTCAAGCGACCATAGTGTACCTTGCTAGGATAATCAGGTTACCCACATGAGCCAATACTGGAGTCCGGCCGTTCGCGAACTTACGCCCTACGTGCCAGGCGAACAACCCCGCGAGCAGCTTGTTAAGCTCAATACCAATGAAAATCCTTACCCACCGGCGCCGGGTGTCGGTGAGGCGCTGCGCAATTACGCCACTGATCATCTACGCCTCTACCCCGACCCGACGTCTGCTGCGCTGCGTGAAGCGTTAGCTGAGACGTTTAAGGTAACGAGCGGTCAAGTATTTGTAGGTAACGGTTCCGATGAGGTTCTGGCGCTTGCCTTTCAGGCATTTTTCCGCCATGGCGCGCCACTCGACGTACCCACGATCACCTATAGTTTTTATCCCGTTTACGCCAATCTTTATGGCGTTGAACTGCGTAAACATCCGCTTAACGCACAGTGGGAAATCGATATTGATGCACTGGCGGCAGACACGCTCCGCAGCGGCGTTATCTTTGCCAACCCGAATGCGCCTACCGGCCATGCACACCCACTGGAGGCCATTGAAGCGCTGCTTAAGCGGATCACAGATCGTGTGGTGCTAGTTGATGAAGCGTATGTCGACTTCGGCGCTGAGAGCGCTGTAGCGCTAATTGATCGCTACCCTAACCTGCTAGTCACCGGCACATTTTCCAAATCACGCAGTTTGGCAGGTTTGCGGTTGGGCTATGCTGTGGGCTCACAGGAGTTGATTGATGGTCTGCTGCGGGTAAAAGACTCCTTTAACTCTTATCCAGTCGATAGCTTGGCAAGCCTAGTAGGCATCGCCGCACTGAAAGATGCCGAGCATTTTGAAGCCTGCCGCGAGCATGTGATTACCACCCGTGAGCGCACCCGACAGCGCCTTGAAGCGCTGGGATTTGAGGTATTGCCTTCTAAAGCTAACTTTGTGCTTGCCCAACACCCTGACTACGCAGGCGCGCAGCTATTTGCTGGCCTCCGCGAGCGGGGGATCCTGGTGCGCCATTTTAATACCTCAGACCTTAACAACTTCCTTCGAATCACCATCGGTACCGATGATGAGATGGATAGCCTGATTGAAGCATTAGAGATGCTTCTTCAGTAAAGGGTGAGTGGTGAGTGGTGAGTGGTGAGTGGTGAGTGGTGAGTGGTGAGTGGTGAGTGGTGAGTGGTGAGTGGTGAGTGGTGAGTGGTGAGTGGTGAGTGGTGAGTGGTGAGTGGTGAGTGGTCAGAGTGTGGCTTTTCTACTCACGATTCACCACTTACGATTTACCAGCCTCATTACGCAAAAAAAATCCCCCAAGGCATCAGCCCTGGGGGATTTTTCATAATAAGTGCCTGACGATGAC
>NZ_JAUAMC010000019.1 GCF_031010195.1 Halomonas sp. SpR8
CCAGGGACTGATCTCGATACTGGACGCGGTAAGATGGCTCAAGCGTTCTTCATGAACCGCCGTGGTACGGAACCGTATGCCCGGTGGTGTGAGAGGACAGGGGAGGCGACTCCCCTTCCTACTCGATGGCGGTTTATTGACGGCGAACGCAGCCTTGGTCGCTCACCACCGCCTTTAAGGGCACATCCCAAGGCTCAACAGGCAGAGAGGCTACCTGCTGGCAAGCGTGGGCGACGCCAATCAGCGCCGGTGACGGGCCAGGGCGCTGCATGAATGCCAGGCTACGGTCATAAAAGCCACCGCCCATGCCCATACGATTAGCATTAGCATCAAACCCTACTAACGGCACAATTAGCGTATCTAACGCCCAGGCGGGCAGCCGGTTATGTCGTTGAGCGCTAAAGCGTAAATCTGGCTCGCAAATACCAAAGCGGTTTAGCACCATTGGAGTATTGGAGTGGAAGGCGACAAACCACAGGCGGTTGGCGCTAAATGGCTGCAAAACAGGTAAATAGATCTCGACATTGCGCTGGCGCAGCCAAGCTATTAGCGGGGTTGGGTCGATTTCCCCATTGACGGGCAGGTAGAGACTTATGCGCCGCGCGCGACGAATTTCAGGCAGGGTCTTTAGCTGAGCACACAGTCGTCGTGCAGCGAGCTGTTGCTGCTGGTGAGAAAGGGCTTGGCGCTGATGACGTAAAAAGCGGCGAAGGGCACGCTTATCACTATCGTGTGAGGCAGTATCATGATGGAGGTTATTCATAAGTGCTGTTTCCCCCCATACGTCTTCCCTTCATGGGTATTTAATACCTGACACGTACTTAAATGATGTGCTGGATGATAGAAAGGTGTTCTCCAAGGTGCCGCTGTCATTCTGGCCCTGAACCTACTGGTTCAGGTGGGTGGCCGCAGCCAGACCGTCAGGCTTTCCGACGCACGGACATGCACACGGGTCTGGCTAGCATTTGGCCCCCTGGGTATTACGCATAGGCTCGAGGGACTATAACGACTGGCGTACACCCCAGAGAACCTCGCCATCCTAACAGAGCAGCCGCTAATGCCAAAGTATCGGGTTAAACGTTCGCGAAGCTTTTAGACAACGCATTAGGACTGGCGTGTTTTGGCCAACACCTGTTCAAGGCGATCGTTTAATCGGTTCAGGTTCTCTTCACCGGCACGGTGCTCATCCATGGCTTCAAGCAGCTCGTGGGTGATATTGAGTGCCGCCATAATCGCTACCCGTTCGCTGCCGAGCACGCTGCTTTGGGCGTTGATACCTTGCATGGCGCGGTCTAGATAGCGCGCCGCGCGGTCGAGTTTGGCTTCTTCACCCGTGTCGCAGGCAATGACATAGCCACGTCCTAACAGGGTTATTTCTTTGGTCGGGCGCTTGGCGTTGCTCATCAAAGACTCCAGCACGGGCCAGTGAGGGGGCCAATGCGTTAACATCACAACATAGAAAGATCAGTGTCACTTACTATAAGAGAGGCCCTTAGGCGCGGTCAACGCGCAAGACCAGGGGCACTTTTATCGCCAAGTCACGCTATCTTCAACACACCCGCAGGAATGAGTGAATACGAGGTTATACATACTATGTCATTGATTGATGAACGTCAGGACTTCTCCGACGTGGCGGATGTTTTTTTATTGCATGGCAGTATGCAGTCGCCCGCATTTTTAGATGGCCGCTTATGTGCCCTGCTGGCGCTGCGCGATGTGAGCGCAGAGCACTGGCTGGATGAAGTCTGCCAGAGTTTGGGTGTTGAGCAGCCGCGCGATCAGGCAAGTGCTGAGCGGCTATTAGGCTGGCGGCGGCAAACGGTGGAAGCATTGAGCGCCAGCGACCTAGACTATACGCCGCTGCTACCCGATGAGCTGTTTTCGTTGGGCGAGCAGGCGCAGGGGCTCAAAGAGTGGACGCTGGGCTTTATCGAAGTGGTCGATGAGGTGGCTGACAATGAACTGCGCGAGCGCTGGTCGCAGGCGTTATGCGAAGCGATTAGTGATCTTGAAGGAGTAGGTCGAATCGACACCGATATCGACGATAGCCCAGAAAACGAAAACGATCTGTTTGCGCTGACCGAGCATGCCCGTATGGCCGCTATGCTGCTATATACCGAGCAGCACCCAGGATTGCCGCAAGTAGAACAAACCGACGCCCCCGTTCACTAACCCTGCTGCCTGGAGCCCTTATGTTGTCAGAGACCGTGCTGTCCGAGATGTTACCTCGTCCCGCCGCGATCAGCGTGGCGGAATATCGCTACCGTCGTGATGCGCTCATGGCTCAACTACCAGATAACGCTGCGGTGGTGCTTCCCGGCGCCGAACTGATGACGCGTTCAAGGGATAGCGAATTTGCCTTCCGCCAGAACAGTGATTTTTACTACCTGACCGGCCTTCGTGAACCGGACGCTCTATTGGTATTACTGCCTGGGCGTGGGGAAGGCGAAAGCGTGGTGTTCTGTCAGGATCGTGATCCCACTATGGAAGCATGGACAGGGCGCCGCCTGGGTGCCGCTGGCGTGGTGGCCGAGCATGGCATTGATCAAGCGTTTGAAAACGCTGATCGCGATGAACGGCTGCCTGAATTATTAGCGGGGCGTGAGCTGCTCTATTTGCCACTCGATAATGCTCAAGCAGTGGGTATCGCCGAAGATGCCTTGGCGGATACCCAGGCGGGGTTGAGACGCGGCCGGCCAACGCTGAGGGGTTGGTTGGATATCAGCCCGTTGATTCACACCATGCGGTTGATCAAAAGTGACGCCGAAATTGCCCTGCTGCGCCACGCCGCGGTGATATCCGCACGCGCCCATCGGCGTGCTATGCAGGTATCCCGCCCTGGCCTGAGTGAGTTCCAGCTGCAGGCCGAGTTAGAGCATGAGTTTGTCTGGCAAGGGGCCAGTGGGCCTGCGTACAGTACGATCGTGGGTAGTGGTGCCAATGCCTGCGTACTGCACTATATTGAGAACAGCGCGCCGCTGTGTGAAGACGGCTTAGTACTGATTGACGCGGGGGCTGAGTTTGAGCTCTATGCGGGTGACATCACCCGCACGTTTCCAGTCTCTGGGCGGTTTAGTGACTCTCAGCGGGCGCTTTATCAGATCGTTCTAGATGCTCAACAACGCGCCGTTAGCGCCGTTCAGCCGGGAACCACGTTGGCCGCAATCCATCAGGGCGTGGTGTATGACCTAACCGCCGGGC
Organism: Halomonas sp. SpR8; assembly: GCF_031010195.1. Classification (GTDB taxonomy): domain Bacteria; phylum Pseudomonadota; class Gammaproteobacteria; order Pseudomonadales; family Halomonadaceae; genus Vreelandella. Next base: position 3,202 of record NZ_JAUAMC010000019.1, read on the forward strand.
TGATTGAGCTTGGCCTGCTAGAAGGCGAGGTTCAGGCGCGCATTGATGATGAGAGCTACCGCCGCTTTTACCTGCACTCGACTTCTCACTGGTTAGGTCTCGATGTACACGATGTGGGCACCTATCGGCTAGATGAGCAAACTCCTCGGCCGCTGGTCGCTGGCATGGTGCTGACCGTAGAGCCGGGTCTGTATATTCCAAGCGATGACGATATTCCAGACGCCTATCGCGGCATCGGCATTCGTATTGAAGACAACATTGTCGTGACTAACGAAGGACATGACGTCTTGACCGCGGATGTACCTAAGCAGGTAGCTGAAATTGAAGCACTAATGGTTAAAAAATAACCATCTTTTAGTCCATTAAAATTGCTTTATGTAATTTACGTTACGAATTATTAATTGCCTCTAGGGTGCGGCGGTAATACGAGGGAGAAGGCAATGCAACAGTCCAACCAAGCGGCTGATAGAGCGCTGACCCATGACATTGTCATAGTAGGCGGAGGGTTAGTCGGTGCGAGTTTAGGCTGCGCCCTAGCGCCGCTTATTGAGCGCTATGGCTGGCGAGTGGCGGTGATCGAATCTTCGCCGTTAACCGCACAGTCGCTGGAAAGTGCCTGGCAGCCCAGCTTTGATGCCCGGGCCAGCGCCATTGCGGAAGGCTCCGCTCAGCGCTTTCAACAGCTGGGCGTATGGCAGGCGATGCTCAGTGAGGCCACCCCTATCAAGCGCATCCATATCAGTGAGCGTGGCCGTTTAGGGGCGACGCGGCTGAGTGCTGATGAGTTGGGCGTTGCGGCGCTGGGGCATGTGATTCCCAATGCTTGGATGGGCCGGGTGCTTCACCGCCGTCTTGCCGAGTTGCCGCTTGAGTGGCACTGCCCGGCAACGGTCGAGCAGCTCACGCCCGTAGCGGGTGGCCATTACCTGCAGCTCTCTGACGGCAGCCAGCTAACCGCAGGCTTAACGGTACTCGCCGATGGGGGCCGTTCGGGGCTTAAAGAGCAACTAGGCATTGGTAGCCGCCGTGAGCCTTATGAGCAAACTGCGCTGATTGCGCATGTTGGCGTCAGCCAGCCCCACCAAGGTATCGCTTACGAACGCTTTACCTCTCAGGGGCCCATGGCTTTACTGCCGCTACCGGGGCAGGCGATGGAATTAATATGGACGCACCCCAGCGGCAGTGAAAAAGCGCGTATGGCGCTTCCCGAGCGTGAATTTCTGCGCCAACTTCAGTGTGCATTTGGCGAACGGGTCGGTCGTTTTACGCGGGTTGGTTCTCGCTACACCTATCCGCTCTCCCTGGTGACCGCTGAAGAGCCGGTGCGCCCTGGGTTGGCAGTACTGGGTAACGCCGCCCACGCCTTGCATCCGGTGGCGGGGCAGGGGTTTAACTTGGCCCTGCGGGGGGTGATGGATCTTGTCGAAGCATTGGAGCAAGGGGAGCTGGCTAAGCGACCGCTGGGCGATATGACGACGCTTCAAGCCTTTGAGCACCAGCGCTCCAAAGATCGCGCTAATGTCATTCGCTTTAGCGATGGCTTGGTACGGTTGTTTGGACTCTCTTTTCCGCTGCTGCCCCACGCTCGCGCGGCAGGCTTAATCGGCTTGAACCTTGTTGGGCCGCTGCGGCGAGGACTTGCGCGCCGAGCCATGGGCTTGGAACGCTAACCCTTTCATCACTAGGCCACTAGAAAGGAGTGCTATGGATATGGATTCATCTATTGCGAAGCCGAGGGTCGAACGCTTTGAGGCGGTCATTGTTGGCGGCGGCATGGTAGGTACCGCGCTGTGTGCGCTGCTTGCTCAAGCCGGTATGCAGGTGGCGCTTGTGGAAGCGCAGCCAGCACCATTGAGCTTAGATGATGCCACGGGTGAGCTACCCGCACCGCGGGTCAGTGCACTGACGCCTGTCTCACAACGCTTGCTGACACATTTGGGCGCTTGGCCTAGCATGCGGCAAACCCGGGTAACGCCTTACCGGGGGATGCAGGTATGGGATGCTGAAGGGAGTGGCGAGATTGCTTTTTCCGCCGATGAGGCGGGCGTTGGGGTACTTGGACATATTGTTGAAAATGCGATCACCCAAGCGGCGCTCATGACTCAAGTCATGCACCACCCCAACGTCTCCACGTTTTTTAACGTGCGTGTTCAGTCGTTGCAGCGCGCAAGCGGTAACGCGCCGAATCATACTGTTGGCGGTGACTGGCTGGTGCTGGATGATGGGCGTCAGCTCCAGGCGCCGTTAATAGTGGCTGCTGATGGCGCTCACTCAGCGCTGCGTGAGATGGCGGGCATTGAAGTGGCCAGTGACGATATGCAGCAGGATGCTGTGGTGACGACGGTGAAATGTGCTAAACCCCATGGCGGCACGGCGCGCCAGGCGTTTATCGACGGACGCCCGCTGGCGTTTCTGCCGTTAACGGTAAAAGGCGATGATCATTACTGCTCAATTGTATGGTCGACGACCGCAGAGCACGCGGCGCAGTTGAGTGAGTTGTCGCAGCAAGCATTAGGCGATGCGCTGGGTGAGGCATTTGGCTACCGTTTAGGCGCGGTAACCGTCTGCGATAAGGCTCACCGCTTTCCGCTCGTGCAGCGCCATGCGCGCCACTATGTGCAACCACACTTCGCACTGGTGGGGGATGCCGCCCATAGTATCCATCCACTGGCCGGCCAGGGGGTTAATTTAGGGCTGATGGATGCGGCCGTTTTAGCAGAAGAAGTGGTTCACGCTTGGCAGCGCGGCGCGCCTTGGGGGGAACTGAGCACATTAAGGCGTTATGAACGTCGTCGGCGCTTTGATAACAGCGCTATGCTGGGGCTGATGAAAGGCTTTAAAGTGCTGTTTGGTAGCCACGACCCAGCGCTGACGCTGGCGCGCAACCTGGGCATGAGTAGTATGAATCAATTGGTGCCATTAAAGCGCGTACTGATGCGACAGGCGACCGGAGAGCGCGGCCGCCTGCCGCCCAGTTGTCGTTGACTCGCTTGTCGTTAAATCAGGTTGTCGTTAACCCCTTCGACGATCGACTACGTTAAGCGCTTTAAGCAGGTTAAGCGCTTCACTGAGCTGGTAGTCGTCGGATAGCCGTTCGGCCATTTTCTGGCGGTCTCGTGGGGCCTGCTGTGCGCTTAAGTGCCCTTCCAAGTCGGCCTCACGAATTTCCAGGCGACTCTCGGCAACTTCTAAGCGCCCGCGCACTACTTCCACATCGGGCTCAATGCCTTGGGCCTGAATCGAGCGGCCGTTGGGGGTGTAGTAGAGCGCCGTGGTGAGCTTGAGCCCTTCGCCATTGCCCAGTGGCATAATCTGCTGCACAGAGCCCTTGCCGAAACTATCGGTACCCATTATCACGCCGCGCCGTTGATCCTGAAGCGCGCCTGCCACGATTTCCGCCGCCGAGGCACTGCCCCCGTTGATCAATACGACCAGCGGAACATCGCTTGCAGGCGTGGAGGTTGAGGCAGAGAACGACATCTCGGTATCCGAGAGGCGCCCCTCGGTATACACGATCAGCCCTTCATCCAGGAACAGATCGGCTATGCCTACGGCGGCTTGCAGTACGCCGCCGGGGTTGTTGCGCAAATCGAGTATTAAACCGTCCAAGGGCTGTTCGCGGGCCATTTGCTCCAGCGCTTCGCGAGCCTGTTCGGGCGTACGCGACTGAAATTGGCTAATGCGCAGATAGCCGTAACCCGACTCAAGTAGCTCATGTTTAACGCTTTCGCTCCGAATAACCTCACGGGTTAGGGTGAACTCCCGTGGTGCCTCTTCGCCTGAACGCAGTATGCTAATACGCAGCTCGGTATTGGGATCGCCGCGCATGATGGTCACGGCTTCTTGTAGAGACATACTGTCGGTGGGGGTACCGTCGATCGCCACGATAATATCGCGAGCTAGCAGCCCGGCGCGGGAGGCCGGGGTGTCGTCAATGGGCGTAATCACCATCAATTGGCCATCTTCCATGCCCACCTCAATACCGATGCCGCCAAACTCACCTTGGGTAGATTCACGCAGGCTTTGGTACTCCTCCTCATCAAGATAGGCGGAGTGTGGGTCCAGCTCGCTGAGCATGCCGCGCATGGCGTTGCGCAGCAGCGTACGGTCATCGACCTCCTCAACATAAGCGCGCTTAATGCGCTCAAACACCTCGGCGAAGGTCTGAATCTCTTCGAGCGGAAGCCCATTGTTAACGTCTTGGTTCTCCCCCCCAGCGTTGGGTTGGGCCAGTAGCGGGAGCGGGGCCGACAGTAAAGCAATCGGCAGCAGGGTAGCCAAGAGGCGCTTGGCGGGGGCCGATACTACGGTTACAGATAGCGTCATGCAGACTCCGCAAGGCGATTGAAACAGTTGATATTCATGCAGCTTATCCCGTCAGCGGCGCGCAATCCAACGCTGTGGATTAATTGGTTCGCCGCCACGACGAACTTCAAAGTAGAGTGCCGCGCGCGTTTGACCACCGCTGTTGCCTACGCGACCGATCTCATCGCCGCGACTGACCTGCTGACCAAGCCTAGCGCTGAACTGCTGCAGATGGGCATGCAGGGTCATAATCTGGTCGCCGTGATCGATAATGAGTAGATTGCCAAACCCACGCATCCAATCGGCAAATACGACGCGGCCGGTGTGAACGGCGGTCACTGGCGTGCCTGCACTGGCTTGAATGACAATGCCGTTGTAATGCACGCCGTCGCGATGGTGAAAATTGCTGCTGATGGAACCTTGCACCGGCCAGGGTAAATCGCCTTGGGTGCTGACAATATGGGTGGTGGGCGTGGGTTCGGCAAGTTTGGCCATTTCCGCTTGGATATTACGTAGCACGCGCTCGGCCTCTTCACGGCTTTGGTTAAGGTCTGCCAGCCGCTCCTCTTCGCTTCCGTAGCGGTCATCCAGATTAGCTACCACGCCCCGCCGTTCGGTGGTGCGTTGGGCAAGCAGAGCGCTCTGCTCTTCCAACTCATCGGCCAGAGTATCAAGGCGCGCTTGGCGTTCACTTAACTCATTTTGGGTGTCGGCCAGGGCCTTATCCAGGCGCGCTATATCGCTTAAACGGCGATTACGCGCTGCGGTCAGCCGATTCATATACGCCTGCATACGATCAAGCTCTGCGGGGTCGCCTTGGTTAAGCAGCAGCTTGAGCTGTGGCGTTGGACCCAGGCGGTATAGCGCTGAGAGCTGTTGGCCCAGGGCGGCGTACTGGTCTGAGCGCTCGCTCTCTAATCGATCGCGGTGCTGGCGCAACTGGGTGGTTTCATCATTCAACTGGCGGCGTTCAGCTTGAAGGGTGTCTAAGCGTTGGTGCGTTTCGGCTAGTTCGGTTTCGACTTCGCGCAGTTCGCGCTCGGCATTATCCCGCGCCTGTCCCGTTGTGGTGAGCCGCTGGCCGAGGGATTCGATCTCCTGGCCAATCGCATCCAGTTGCTGGCGCGCTGCGCTTTCATCCTGCTGGGCGAAGCCTGCTGGCGCATAACAAAACGCCAGCATGGCAGCGGAGGCTACATAACGCAGTATGCGCATTAGCTAAAATGGATCAGTGGTTTCCCGGTCATCGCCTCGGGTTGTTCTTGGTTCATCATCGACAGCAGCGTGGGCGCCAGATCGCATAGTTTGCCTTCCTCAAGTGTGGCATCACGTCCGCCGACATAGATGAGCGGCACGACAAACGTCGTGTGGGCAGTTTGGGGTGCGCCCGTTTCAGGATGCACCATTTGCTCGGCATTGCCGTGGTCAGCGGTAATTAAGCAAGCGCCGCCTGCACGCTCAATCGCTTCAACCACGCGTCCTACGCAGGTATCCACCGTCTCAATGGCTTTTTTCGCTGCTTCGAAGTCGCCGGTATGGCCGACCATGTCGCCGTTGGCGTAGTTGCAGATAATCAGATCAAAACTGCCGCCATCAATCGCCTCTACCAACTTATCGGTGATCTCAAAAGCGCTCATTTCAGGCTTTTCGTCGTAGGTGCGAACATCACGTGGTGAGGGCACCAGAATGCGCTTTTCGCCGTCATATTCGTCTTCATTACCGCCCGAAAAGAAGAACGTCACGTGGGGGTACTTCTCGGTCTCGGCAATGCGCAGTTGCGTTAAGCCGCGCTTGGCCGCCACTTCGCCGAGGGTGTCGTTTAGATCAGACGGTGGAAACGCTGCAGGTACCGGAATATCCGCCGCGTACTGGGTCATCGTCACCAGTCCTTTACCGGCAAGCTTAGGGCAAGCGCGACGCTCAAAGTCTTTGAAATCCGGCTCGGCGAAGGCGCGGGTTAATTCCCGGGCGCGATCAGAGCGGAAATTAAGAAAAATAGCGGCGTCGCCATCTTCTAAAATAATAGGCTTGTCTTTGAAGGGAATGCTGCTGGCGGCCACAAATTCGTCGGTTTCACCGCGCTGGTAGGCATCGCGTAGGGCGGTTTCGGCGCTTGAGGCGTAGTAGTCTGCGTGGCCGTCGGTCAGCAGTCGATACGCTTGCTCGACGCGCTCCCAACGGTTGTCACGGTCCATGGCATAGAAGCGGCCAATAATCGAAGCCACAAAGCCGTTATCAGCGCCCACCAGCTCGGCTAGGCGGGCATTAACGCGCTCTATCGAGGCCAAGGCGCTCTGCGGTGGCATATCGCGGCCATCGAGGAAGGCGTGGATAAAAATACGCTGGGCGCCGCGGCGTGCGGCCAGTTCGGCCATGGCAATAAAGTGATCTTCATGGCTATGGACGCCACCTGGCGAGAGCAAACCCATCAGATGTACCGGGCGATGGTTGGCGATCGCTTCGTCAATCGGCTGGGTGAGGGTTTCATTGACATCCAGGTCGCCGTCTTCAATCGCCTTGCTGATGCGGGTGAAGTCCTGATAAACGATACGCCCGGCGCCAATATTCATATGCCCGACTTCAGAGTTGCCCATCTGGCCGTCGGGAAGCCCCACGTTAAGCCCATCGGTGTGAACGAAGGCGTGAGGGCGGCTCGACCATAATTTATCCATCGTTGGCGTGTGGGCAGCGGCGACCGCATTGTGGTTGCTATCGGGGTTGTGGCCGTAGCCATCGAGAATGATCAGCGCCACCGGGCGCGGGGTGCGAGAAGTATCCATAAAAACCTCATTATGATTGGCAGACCGAGCGAGTCGATAATTGGGGGTCGCGACGGGCGCACGCTTGGGGCATCATAACGCAGGCAACTGCCAGGCGTCATGATGTAGGAGCCTGTCCGGCTTAACACTGATCTACTGTGAATCCGTGCTTCTCGCGATGATCAGCCAAGCCGGACAGCCTCCCAGGCCTGCGCGGGAAGCTATCTGACGTGTATACTTGTCGCGTTTTGGCAGCGGTTAGGCCGCTTTTTTCTGCATTGACCAAGAGATTGTGTTCGCGATGATCGATCAGGTGTTCGAATTCGTACAGAACCACCCCCTGCTGGTGGGGGCATTTTTGCTGGTACTGATAGCGTGGATTATTTATGAAACGCGCAGTGCCTCTACCAATGCACTGACCGCCACGCAGGCTACTCAGCTTATCAACCGCGAAGACGCGGTGGTGCTGGATATCCGCGAAAGTAAAGACTTCAAAACCGGGCATATCGCGGGGGCGCGCAACATTCCGCAAAGCAACCTCGATAGCCGCATGAACGAACTGGATAAAGTGAAAGCCCAGCCGATCATTGTGGTATGCAAGCACGGTCAGAGTTCTGGTGCCGCACAGGCCAAACTCGCCAAAGCTGGTTTTGAACGTGCTTACAAGTTAAGAGGCGGTATGGCGCAGTGGCAAGGCGATGGCCTTCCGGTGGTTAAAAAGTAATTAGCGCTATTTTTATTTAATGGATAATTAGGAGTTTCCCCATGGCGGAAGATAACAATACCCCGCAGGCTGGTGCCGCAGCAGCAGACGAAAAACCGCAGCTGAAATTCTCGCTGCAGCGCATTTACGTAAAAGATATTTCGTTTGAAGCGCCCAACTCACCTTCGGTGTTTAAGCAGGCGTTCAAACCGAAAGTGAACCTGGACCTTAATACGACCAGCACTAAAATTGCCGATGATCAATACGAAGTCGTTGTCAAGGTGACGGCGCAGGTTAACGATAACGAAACCGGCACTACCTCGTTCTTGGCGGAAGTTCAGCAGGCGGGTCTGTTCCGCATCGCGGGTATTGAAGGCGCGCAGTTGGATCAAACCCTGGGCGCCTTCTGTCCTAACCTGCTGTTCCCTTACGCCCGCGAGTGCGTGGATAACCTGGTCAATCGCGGAGGTTTCCCGCCGCTGATGCTGGCGCCGGTTAACTTTGAAGCGATGTACGCTCAGCGTAAGCAGCGCGAAGCCAAGCAAGCCGAAGAAAGCACCCACTAAGCGATGCCTGAAGCGCTGCAAGCCGCTGACTGGTATGCCCAGCATGGCAAAATGCCGCGCGTCTATGTGCCTGCTGCCTTCGTAGCAGGTAGTGACGTTGTGCTGCCTGAAGGCCCCGCCCGTCACCTCACGCGCGTACTGCGCATGAGCGAGGGCGCACCGCTGGTACTTTTTGACGGTGAGGGTCTTGAGGCTGGTGTCCGCTTGGCGGAGGTAAGCCGCAAGCAGACGCTGGCGCGTGTTGAGGCGGTATGGACAGGCAGTGGCGAGTCGCCGCTGTCCGTTCATTTGGGTCAAGCGATCTCTAAAGGCGACCGAATGGATTATGCCATTCAGAAGGCCGTCGAGCTGGGCGTTGCGGCGATTACGCCGCTGTATACCGAGCGCGGTGATGTACGCTTAAAGGGTGAGCGTGAAGATAAAAAGCTCGCTCACTGGCAAGCGGTTGCTGCCAGCGCCTGTGAGCAGAGTGGCCGTGCAGTGGTACCGCCGATTCATCCCCCTGTGGCGCTGCAAACATGGCTTGCTGAAAGGCAAGAGCCGCTGCGTTTGATGCTGCATTTGGCAACCGGCAATGTCTTTGATCGCCAAGATCGCCCCGCGTCGGTAGCGCTGCTCATAGGCCCGGAAGGTGGTTTGAGCGAGAGTGATATGGCTGCCGCCCAAAATGCTGCCTTTACACCGCTAACACTCGGCCCGCGTGTATTGCGCACCGAAACCGCTCCGATAGTGGCACTATCGCTGTTACAGCACTACTTTGGTGATTTGTAAGTACTTACAATCCACAGAAGCTCTGCGTCTTCTCTTTTTAGGTTTCGTGCTGATTCTGCGGCACTATTATCCCCCTGTGTTTTTGTACCTTCGCACTTTGCCTTACACCCTAAACACACCATAATACGGCACTATTTTCTTGAAGGACGTTACCCATGGTGCGTGAGTCTCACTCATCCCCGCGATCCGCCAGCGATGCGTCAGCCCAGTTGGGTGAAGTGGCATACCTAACGGTCACGGCCGTCAATAATATCGGCGCGTTTTTGCAGTGGGGGCAGCCAAAAGACGTATTACTGCCTTTCAGCGAGCAGCATTTTCGCCCAGATGCTGGCAAGCGCGTATTGGTAATGCTGTATAGCGACGATCAGGGGCGACCGGTTGCCTCAATGAAGCTCGATCGCTTTCTGACGGACGATGCCTGGGCGTTGGAAAAAGGCGATGAAGTGGCCGTGGTAGTGGCGGAGCGCACCGATTTAGGCATGAAAGTGGTGGTCAATCACCGCTACTGGGGGCTTATTTATCAGGATGACGTCACCCAGCCGCTGCGCCGAGGCCAATCCGTTAAGGGCTATGTGAAGCAGCGCCGCGAAGATGGTCGCCTAAATATCTCGTTGCTACCGCCAGGTGTCGCTCGCTTAGATGTGGTGGGCGATAAGATCATGCAGGCACTGCGGGAAAGTGGTGGCTATCTCCCCCTAGGTGATAAAAGCCCCGCTCACGAAGTTAAAGCGCGCTTAGGGGTGAGTAAAAGTGCTTTTAAACAAGCCATTGGGCGGCTTTATAAGCAGCAGTTGATCATCCTCGAGCCTGACGCCATTCGCATCGTGCCCGGCGCACTGAGTGAGTAGTTAGCGGGGGCAGTTGGAGCCGGGCGAGCAGTACGGCATACTGAGCACCAATTGTTCATGTTTGGATAGTGCCCCCGATGAGCCAATCAAATCTGCACCTCGGCGTTGTGATGGATCCCATCAGCGACATCGCTTACAAGAAAGACACCACCATGGCCATGTTATGGGCTGCCCAGGAGCGTGGTTACATCCTGCACTATATGGAGCAGGAAGATCTTTTCTTGAATGCAGGGCAAGCCTACGCACGTATGCGATCGTTAACGGTACACCGTGATCCAAGTCACTGGTACGACCTAGGCGAACCCTCGGCGCGCCCGTTAGTAGAGCTGGATGTGGTGTTGATGCGCAAAGACCCACCGGTCGATGCAGAGTTTATCAATGCTGTGCACCTGCTGGGCTTTGCTGAGCGGGAGGGTGTGCTGATCGTCAATCCAACGGCGGCGCTTCTGCAATGCAATGAAAAGCTGTTTGCCCAGCAGTTTCCTGAATGCTGCGCGCCTACGATTGTCGCTAGTCGTGATGATGTGCTGCGTGCCTTCCATTCGGAGCACGGCGATGTGATCTTCAAGCCGCTGGACGGTATGGGCGGCACCGGTATTTTTCATATTGGCCCAGATGGGCGCAATATCGGCGCGGTAATTGAGCAGCTTTCGTTGCGTGGTCAGCGGCAAATTATGGCCCAGCGTTACCTGCCCGAGATTAAGGATGGCGATACACGCATTCTACTGGTGGATGGAGAGCCGGTGCCCTTTGGGTTAGCGCGAATCCCCTCGGCCGGCGAAACCCGGGGCAACTTAGCCGCCGGTGGGAAAGGGGTTAGCCGTGAACTCACCGAGCGTGATCACTGGCTTATTCAGCAGGTGCAGCCGATGATTCGGGAAAAGGGGCTAATGTTCGTGGGTCTTGATGTAATCGGAGATTATATTACGGAAATCAACGTCACTAGCCCCACCTGCGTGCGTGAAATTGATGACCAGCGCGGCACCAATATCGCCGGATTACTGCTGGATGCCATCGAGCGTCGCTTAGCCTAAGCGCAGCCCTGCGCCTTATAATTACATTCATTACGCTACGCCTGTTGGGTTATCTGCAGGCAGTGGGAGACGCATGCAAAGTTTGAAACATCACTTTTTGATGGCCATGCCACATTTAGACGACCCTAATTTTGCCGGTAGTCTTATTTACTTGTGCGATCACGATGACAATGGCTGTATGGGGGTCATTGCCAACCACCCGATGGAGATCACCCTCGAAGCGCTATTTGATCAGTTGGAACTGGGCGGCGAAGCCAGCCCGCATCGCAACGCGCCGGTCTATTACGGCGGGCCGATGCACAAAGACCGTGGCTTCATTCTGCACGTTGGCGATAGCCAGCAGTGGGACTCGAGTATCCAAGTGGAAGATGGCATTGCGCTCACTACCTCGTTGGACATTTTGCAAGCCTTTGCTGCTGGCGAGGGGCCTGAGCAGTTTTTGGTCTGCTTGGGCTGTGCGGGTTGGGAAGTTGGCCAGCTCGAAGAAGAGCTTAAAGACAACAGTTGGCTAACCGTAGAAGCCCAGGGCAGCGTGCTTTTCAATACTCCGCCGGTAGAGCGGTTAACCGCGGCGGCAGGATTACTCGGTATCGACCTTAACCTAATGACCCGAGATGCGGGGCACGCCTAATGGTCGAGCGTAATGACTGAAAGTGGACAGCGTTTAATCCTGGCCTTTGACTACGGCACCCGTCGTATCGGAGTAGCGGTGGGCAACGAGCTGCTGCACAGCGCCCGAGAGCTCACTCCGTTGACGGCGCGTGATGGGATTCCTGATTGGAATGTCGTGTCTCGGCTGCTTAACGAGTGGCAACCGGATCTGTTAGTGGTGGGGCTGCCGCTGAATATGGATGGTAGCGAGTCCGATATGAGTATTCGCGCTCGCAAGTTCGGCAATCGCTTGCACGGGCGCTATGGCAAGCCTTGTGAAATGGTCGATGAGCGGGGCACCACCCGAGAAGCCAAGCTGATCGCTCGTGAGGCGGGGCACAAAGGTAATTATCGCCAAGATAGTGTCGATGGCATTGCGGCGATTCTTATTCTTGAGGGCTGGTTTGCCCACCAGGAAGGCTTGCCTGGCGGGCGTCTCTCTCTTTAGCCCTTATCCTGCATCTCGAAGCTCTCTATCTCTAAACCTTCTCTTCTAGCCTTAACGATCCAAAGTGCCGATTTGACTGGGTACGTACCAGCGCACAGGGCGCAGATCTTGCTCGATTAGTTTGTCGACGTTTAGCAAGGTTGCGAAAATCGCCATGCGCATGGGAATGCCGTTATCGGTTTGGCGGAAAATCGCCAGCCGTGGGTCGCCATTAAGATCCAGGTTTAAATCATTCGCGCCGGGTCGGCTATCTCTAGGTAGTGGGTGCATCACAATCGTGCTTTGACTGCAGCGGTGATCGAGAAAATCACGATTGACCATAAAGTCATCAGAGAGTCCCTGAAAGCTCTCATTCATCTCGTCGGTAAAGCGCTCTTTTTGGATACGCGTGGTGTACACCACATCTAAATCTGCAAAGTCGCTGGCCAGCGAGTCGCGCTGCTCAATGCGGTGACCGCGAGACGCCACCAAATCAATCAGCTTGGAAGGCATTTCAAGGCCAGGCGGTGACACCAGGGTAATGCGCAGTGGGTCATAGAGTGATAAGAGCTTAATCAGTGAATGCACGGTACGGCCATACTTCAAATCGCCGGTGAGCAGAATATGTGCACCGCTAAGCGATTTGCCTAGGCGCTGAAACTCTTTATCTATTGTATAAAGATCAAGTAGTGCCTGGCTGGGGTGCTCGCCAGGGCCATCGCCGCCATTAATCACCGGCACATTGGTCGCCGCTGCAAACTCAGCCACCGAACCCTGGTCAGGGTGGCGCATGACAATGGCGTCGCAGTAACCGCTCATCACTCGGCTGGTATCGTATAGCGACTCCCCCTTCGCCATGGAGGAGAAGGTAAAGCCGGTGGTGTCGCACACACTGCCACCCAAACGGCAGAAGGCAGCATTGAAACTCACCCGTGTCCGCGTACTGGCCTCAAAAAACAAATTGCCGAGTACTGCCCCCTCTAAGACGCGAGTAACCTGGCGTCGCTGAGCAATCGGCTCCATACGCGCAGCGACACGCAGTAAGTGGTCTACGCTTTCGCGGTTTAATGAGTCGACAGTTAATAAGTGGTGGCTCATAGCGATCCTCGGCACAGTGGTGGAAAGAGCGATAGATAACGCTAGTGTAACCGTCAATCATGCTGATGCCGAAGGGGTTTCATTCCGCCAAGGCAGGTGATTTGTAATTTTTCTACAAAACCGCTTGCCAACCCGGCTTTGAGCCCGTAAAGTACGCATCCGCTGCCGGGGACGCATGGCGTTACCAGCGGTGAATGAAGTGTAAAAAGCTTCGGTTTGTCAGGAGGTTAGAGCAGTTTTGTTGCTCGCCTCATTCGCTAAAAACAGCGATTGACAAACACCAGGAAATGCGTAGAATACGCCTTCCTCGCTGAGGCAAGCCAGCTCAACGGTTTGTAGGTAGTTTTGACA
>NZ_JAUAMC010000001.1 GCF_031010195.1 Halomonas sp. SpR8
GTCGTCAATAAGCTGAACGATAGACCAAGGAAACGGCTGGGATACCGAACCCCAGCTCAAGTGTTCTTAGGGGAATACTCAGGAGCACTAGAAACCGCAGGTGCTGCACTTATTAGTTGAATTCAGGATTAAAAAGTGTTTGTTTAGCGAGGCTTGGCACTGTTAGCAACTATTTCACCGCGCACCGCTGCGCGAAGAGTGTCGAGCGCGGGTGGCGGCTCGTGGTCTTTTGGCAGCAGTGGAAGTACCTTTTCACCAAAGTGGTAAGCCTCTTCCAGGTGTGGGTAACCTGAGAAAATAAAGGTATCGACGCCCACCGCCATATACTCTCGAATACGCTCGGCCACGGTTTCTGGGCTACCGACTAATGCGGTGCCTGCGCCGCCGCGCACTAAGCCCACCCCTGCCCATAGGTTGGGACTGACCTCAAGTTTATCCCGCCGCCCACCGTGCAGGGCGGCCATCCGGCGCTGGCCTTCGGAATCCATACGTGAAAACGTCTTCTGTGCAGCGGCAATGGTCTCATCATCCACATGCTCAATGAGTTTATCCGCCGCTGCCCACGCTTCTTCATCCGTGTCGCGTACAATGACATGCAGCCGGATGCCAAACGTTAATTCACGGCCTGCCTTGTTGGCTGCTTCACGCACGGTCGCAATCTTGTCGGCCACTTGTGCCGGTGGCTCACCCCAGGTGAGATATTTATCAACGATATCCGCCGCTACTTCGATGCCTGCGACCGATGAACCACCGAAATAAAGGGGTGGGTAGGGCGTTTGAGCCGGTTCAAAAATCAGTTGGCCCTCTTCAATGCGGATATGCTTACCTTGGTAGGTAACATTTTCACCCGCTAGTAAGCCACGGTAGACATCCAGGAACTCTCGGGTAACTTCATATCGTTGATCGTGGGGCAGGAAGATACCATCGCCCTTGTTCTCAACGGGGTCGCCCCCAGTCACTACATTGATCAGCAATCGGCCATTGGAAATGCGGTCAAGGGTTGCGGTCATACGCGCTGCCACGGTGGGTGACTGCAACCCAGGGCGCACTGCAACGAGAAAGCGCAAGCGCTCGGTGGTGGGTACCAGAGCGGAGGCAATCACCCATGAGTCTTCACAGCTTCGGCCAGTGGGAAGAAGAACCCCGTAAAAGCCGAGCTGGTCTGCCGCTTGGGCAATTTGCTTAAGGTAGCCAAGACTAACTTCGCGGCCTCCTTTGGCCGTTCCCAAATAGTGCCCATCTCCATGAGTGGGTAAAAACCACAGAAACTTCCCTTTTGTGACAGGCGCAGCTGTTTGGGAAGCAACAGAAGGTGCGGTCATCTTATTCTCCTGGTTGCCAAATGGGTGAGTCCGTTGCATCAACGGCGTGAGGCAGAATGTCCGCGGCGAAGAAGGCATCAGCAATTTTCTGCTGCTCGCCAAGGCCTTCCAGCGTGACAGGCTGAACGTCATAGCTACGGTTTAGGTTGGCCGTTTGTACAATGTCAGGATCAAGATTGCCCCAGAGCGGTGCTAACAGCTCGGCGGCTTCTTCTGGGTTCTCGTTTACCCAGTTGCCCGCTTCGTTTAGTGCTTCGTAAACGGTTGATATCACCTCAGGGTTCGCTTCTACATAGGGCGTGGCCGCCAGGTAATAACGTGTGTAGCTGGCTAACCCGTCGCTCCCATCTGTGATAGTGCGAGTTTCAAGGGTTGCGCGGGAGGTAGAGAGGAAGGGTTCCCACGCAATCCAGGCGTCTACATTGCCTTGGGCAAAGGCGGCGCGGGCATCGGCAGGTGGCAAATAGGAGACGCGTACGTCATCTAGTGTGAGGCCAACGCTTTCAAGGGCGGCAATCAGTAAGTAATGGTTGCCCGCGCCGCGTGTCACGGTAATTCGCTTACCGGCGAGGTCTTCCAATGTTTCTATGTCGCTGTCTTCTAGTACGATCAGCGCCTGACCGCCAGGCGAGGGGGCTTCACTGGCATAGAAGGTGAGGTCGGCACCGGCTGCTTGGGCAAAAATCGGCACGGTATCAGCGACATCAGCGCTGATGTCGATATTGCCGACATTTAAAGACTCCAGCATCGGTAAGCCGCTGGTGAATTCGTACCAGTCTATGGTGACGCCCTGCTCAGCGAGTTTATCTTCAAGCGAATTGTTGTTCCTTAAAACACTCATCAGAGTAGACGAGCGCTGATAGCCAATACGTAACTCTTCGGCCAGGGTAAGCGGTGCTTGAAGTAGTGTGGCTGTTGCTAAAGCCCCCACGATGGCGGTTCGTTTAAAGGCGAGTGGCAGAGCGAAAGGTTTCATGGAGTTATTCCTTAATGGGCACATTCCGTGTGCATTGGGGTTATGAGAGGAGAGCAGGGTAAGGTCAGATGGTTGTTATTGGCCTAAGACGCGTTTCAGCACTTTTCCTTCAATGGCAGAAACATCAGCGCTGGCTTGTTCACGGGGCCTGGCAAGGTCTACTGCCTTATCCATGCCAATTTGCCCTTGTTCCAGAACAATCACGCGGTCTGCCAGTTGCACAGCTTCCTGAACGTCGTGGGTAACCAGTAATACGGTGAAACCATGTTGTTGCCATAATCGTTCAATGAGGCGCTGCATCTCGATTCTGGTGAGTGCATCCAACGCGCCAAGAGGTTCATCCAGTAGCAGTAGCTGCGGCTGATGAATAAGTGCACGCGCAAGGGCAACACGCTGGCGTTGTCCACCTGAAAGTTTGGCGGGCCACACATCGGCTTTGTCTGAAAGGCCGACCTCTTCTAATACTCTTAACGCGCGGGGCCTCCAGTCGCCTTTAAGGCCAAGTCCAATGTTGTCGATAACGGACTTCCAGGGCAGCAGCCGGTCATCCTGAAACATTAAACGGATATCTGTGGAGGCGAGGTCAGCATGGCCATCGGCACTTAATGTGCCCGCATTGTGGCGATCTAATCCGGCAATCAGGCGCAGTAGCGTACTTTTTCCGCAGCCGCTACGGCCCACGATAGCAATGAACTGGCCTTTCTCGATCTCTAGGTCGATGCCTTTCAGTACTTCCAGCTCGCCAAACTTTTTAACCACACCCTTGAGGTGTAAATGCGTACCACCTTTCGAGGAAGAGAGGGCGGTGCGAGCACTGCTGGCAGCGCTTTCTTTAACTGGCGTCGTTGTTTCTGTATAGGTAGAAAAGCTCATGTTCAGTCTCCCTTAACATAGGCGGGGTGCCAGCGCAGCCAGCGACGCTCTAGGAAGCGGGCAGCTTCATCAGCTAATTTGCCAAGTAACGCATAGAGCACAATGGCGAGCACGACGACGTCGGTTTGCAAAAATTCACGCGCATTCATGGCCAGATAACCAATGCCTTCACTGGCTGAAATAGTTTCTGCCACGATAAGCGTTAGCCACATCAACCCCAGCGAGTAACGTACGCCCACTAGGATTGACGACATGGCACCCGGTAAAATCACGTTGGTAAAGAGCGGCCAGCCAGACAGGCCGTAGCTGCGCGCCATCTCCATCAGGTTGGAGTCAATATTGCGAATGCCATGGAAGGTGTTGAGGTAAATGGGAAAGGCAGTACCCAATACCACGAGAAAGATCTTGGCTGTTTCATCAATCCCGAACCAGAGAATGACCAGCGGAACCAATGCCAGATGCGGAATGTTCCTGATCATCTGCACGGTACTGTCGAGCAACCGTTCCCCCCAGTGAGAAAGCCCACTAATCAGGCCCAGTGCCAGCCCAATACCACCGCCAATCACAAACCCCAATGCCGCGCGCTGAAAGCTAACCCCCAGGTGGTAGAAGATTTCCCCCGAAGCGGTTAACCGCCAGCCGGCTTCAATCACTGCCAAAGGGGCTGGCATGATGCGACTAGAAATCCAGCCGAACGACACCGCCAACTGCCAGAGTAGTATTAATACAATGGGAACCGCCCATGGCAGTGCGCTGTCGGCCCACCTGTTAGACGCTAACCTTTGTGATGCTATGGACATAGACAATCCCTCCAAAAATGGAAAAAACCGTGAAATAAAGAATTAAGCTAGAAAGAATGTTGATTTATGCTACCAACGCGATTCCTATTCGCTTAAATAGTTAAAACAGAAAAGGTTATTCATAAAAAGTGATAATCAAAAAGCGCAGAGGTGATTTAATTGGAAGGGTGGAAGTTATGTGAAAAAATTAGATTTACATATCTAGAGTTAAGATAAGGGGGTGTGGTGGTGTATAAAAAAATAAGTACAGAAAGAGTCAGAAGTGACCTGATAAACTCATGTGAAATCGCCATTATCGATGTCCGTGAAGAAGCCCCGTTTGCAGAAGGGCACCCTCTCTTTGCTAGCAACATTCCCCTATCGCGCCTCGAACTGGAGATTTTTACCCGGGTTCCTCGTTTAAATACACCGGTGGTGGTTTATGACAACGGTGAGGGCTTGGCAGAGCAGGCCTATCAAAAGCTCTCTGGTTGGGGATACAGCGACGTTGCGCTTCTGAAAGGGGGGCTAAAAGGGTGGGAGGCGGCTGGAGGTGAGATATTTCATGATGTTAACTCCCCCAGCAAGGCCTTTGGAGAGTTGGTGGAATCGGTGAGGCATACGCCTTCACTTGCGGCTGAAGAGGTAAAGGCATTACTTGATGCCAGGGCGGATGTCGTGGTGTTGGATGCGCGTCGTTTTGATGAGTATCAAACCATGAGTATTCCTACCGGCATCAGCGTGCCGGGAGCGGAGTTAGCGCTGCGTGTAAAGGAGCTTGCCCCAGACCCCTCCACCCAGGTAATTGTTAATTGTGCGGGTCGTACGCGCAGTCTTATTGGTACACAGTCATTGATCAACGCTGGTGTGCCCAACCCTGTCGCGGCGCTGCGCAATGGCACTATCGGCTGGACACTGGCTGGGCAGACTCTTGAGCATGGGCAGTCCCGGTCTTTTCAGCCCGTTAGCGATGAAACACGTTTGACAGCGGCGACCTCTGCACATGCAGTGGCAGACCGAGCCGGTGTAAAAAGAGCGAAACGAGATCAGCTTTTTACTTGGCAGCAGAACGCCACTCGCACCACCTATCTATTCGACGTACGAACTCCTGATGAGTTTACTGCAGGGCATTTTCCTGGCGCCTTCTCTGCACCAGGAGGCCAGTTAGTTCAAGAGACGGATCATCATGCGGCGGTGAGAGGCGCCAGGGTGGTGCTGGTAGACGACGATGGCGTACGTGCCAACATGACGGCATCTTGGCTGGCGCAAATGGGGTGGGAGGTCTATGTGCTTGAGGGCGTCGAACTTAGTCATTTCACGGAGTCAGGCGATGAAAAACGCCGGTATCCGCCGGTGCAGTCTGCTGACGTAGTGACGGCGGAAAGCCTAGCGACACTGCTGGGTGAAGGCGGTGTAGCGGTTTTCGATCTTACGACGTATCAGCGCTATCAAAAAGGCCACATCCCGGGTGCTAAATGGGTGCTGCGTACGGATGTGGTCTCCCAAGTAAAAGCGCTACCCCAGCATCAGGTGATCGTTTTAACCTGCGGCAGTGATCGCTTAGCCCGTTACGCCTGGCAAGAGTTGGCCCAGCAAGTGCCCCATAAGGTGGTTGTGCTTGAGGGAGGTAATGCAGCTTGGCGTAGAGCGGGATTATCGGAAGAAGCAGGATCTGGCGACGCGTTATCACCGCTGATCGACCGCTACCGACGCCCATATGAAGGCACGGATAATCCCAAAGAGGCCATGCAGGCCTATCTGGATTGGGAGTTTGGTTTAGTCGCGCAGTTGGAGAAAGATGGGACTCATGGATTTCAAGTTATATAAGCAGCATCAAATTAATCCTACATGAGGGGGTGCCAACGTTAATCAGAGGCTCCATGGTTTTATTATTGTTGATTGTTTTAGTTTTAAAAGCCCCTGCTCTGTGCCGGGGCTTTTTTGATTTTGTTATATAGGCTTTTTGATACCTTTATCATGTTAAGTGATTTGTCTCGAGTGCTGAACTTGATGACTATGTTTTCTCCCCTTGATCCTTCCTGGTTGTTGTGGAGAAAAAGAAGTGAAAACTAAAAAAGAAAAACTATTTTCATTGGCTGCTATAATAATAGCTACGTCGACGCTTGGCATGTCTACAGCCTCGGCGGAGGTCAACTACCCTGATCAGTTAAGTCTGGACTATGCATATTACTCTCCTCAAAGTTTGATCATTAAAAACCACGGATGGCTAGAAGAAGCATTGGAAGAGCATGATGTAGAGGTCAATTGGGTTCACTCTCGCGGTAGTAATAATTCGTTGGAGTTTCTCAATAGTCGAGCAACTAGTTTTGCACTTACATCGAGTGTTTCTGCCTTTATCAGTCGTGCCAATGGGCAGCCGGTTAAAACAATTTATAGCTATTTATGGTCTGAACCTAGCGCATTAGTGGTTACGGAAGATTCAGAGATTACTTCAATCGCAGAGATTGAAGGTAAAACCGTAGCAGCTACCAAGGGCACGGATCCGTACTTCTTTCTGTTACGTGCACTAGAAGCTAATCAGCTTGAACCCAGTGATGTCAGCATTGTTCATCTACAGCATCCTGATGGCAAAACGGCACTTGAGCAGGGGCGTGTGGATGTGTGGGCCGGGTTGGATCCACACATGGCGGCAGCTGAGTTGGCCGGTAACCGCTTTATTTATCGTAATCCTGAGTTTGGGTTGGGTGCATCGCTTAATACCACCGAAAACTTTCTGCGTGACTATCCAGATGCCGTTACTCTCGTACTGGAAACGTATGAACGTGCCCGCCAATGGATCATCGATAATCCTGATGAAACCGCTCAGTTAGTGGCCGATGAGACACAACTGCCGGTTGAGGTAATCCAACTCCAGTTGGGCCGTTACAAATTCGACTCACCCATCCCTGACGAGCGATTTATTGCGGCTATCGAACCCGTCGTTCCGCTACTCCAAGCCGATGGCATCCTACGTCGTAACGCCGATGTAGAGGGCGCTTTGAATAGTCTGGTCGATACAACCTTAATCGATAAGCTACTTGAGGGAGAGTCACCATGACTCGAGTAGTTACATCGCATAGCGACGTGAGCGATGTCTCGAATGCAGATAGCGGCCAGGCCCATCCCCGCCCCATGGCCAAAAATGTGGCACGGGGTAGGCGCCGATGGCGAGGTTGGCTGCTTCCACTGTTTTTAATCGCTCTACTGGAAGTGGTAGTGCGTAGTGGATTGGTCCCTTCTTATCTTATGCCAGCTCCTAGTGAGCTGGCAGTTACCCTAGCGGAGTTGGCGGAAGGGGCGTTGTGGCAGCACATTGCGGCGAGTACCGGGCGCGTCCTTGCAGGGTTTATGTGCGGTGCGGTTCTGGCGTTATTAATAGGCGCGATTGTAGGTATTAGCCGGTCAGTCGAGGCATATATAGACCCAACGTTTCAGGCGCTAAGAGCGGTTCCGGGGCTCGCTTGGGTACCCTTACTACTGATTTGGCTAGGTATTGGTGAGTCTTCCAAGATCACCCTGATTGCTATAGGTTCTTTCTTTCCTATCTACATGAACCTGGTCGCCGGTATCCGTAACGTTGATCGCAAACTTGTCGAGGTTGGGGATATGTACCACTTCTCCCGCCTTGAGAAAATTCGGCGTATCTTCGTGCCCGCTGCCCAGCCTTATCTATTTACGGGGCTACGCAACGGCCTGTCTATGGCGTGGTTATGTGTCGTCGCCGCTGAACTATTAGCCGCTACCCAGGGAATAGGATATTTGCTAACGGATGGTAGGGAGGTCTCTCGACCTGACTTGGTGCTTATTGCCATCGTCTCATTAGCGGTAATGGGCAAATTGACTGATACCCTTTTGAAGGTTGTCGAAGAGCGCAGCCTACGCTGGCGAGACGCTTTTAGCGCAGCCAATTAAGGAGCGACAGACATAATGACAGATGTATTAAGCCTTGATGTTCATGAGAAGCGCTTTGGCGATACGCTAATCCTTGATCATGTTCACGTGGGGATAAAACCCAGGGAAGTCGTTGCGTTGCTAGGCCCTAGTGGCTGTGGAAAAAGCACATTGTTAAGAATCGCATCGGGCCTGGATCGCGATTATGTTGGGCAGGTAAGGCTTCTCGATCACTCGCGTCAGCAACAGGGGGCGCGTCGTGTCGCCTTTATTTTCCAAGAGCCTCGACTGATGCCGTGGCTAACAGTGGAGGAAAATGTCAGTTTCTCTGATGGTAAACGGGCTGATACCGGGCGAGCGCATGCACTACTCTCAGAGGTGGGATTGGCAGGATGGGAGCGTGCGCTACCAAAGCAGTTGTCCGGTGGGATGGCTCAACGTGTTGCGATTGCGAGAGGGTTATATTCGCAGCCAGATGTACTGCTATTGGATGAGCCGTTTAGCGCGGTGGATGCATTTACCAGGATGCGGTTGCAGGATTTACTATTGTCGATTGCCGACTCCCATAGTATTGCCATCTTGCTGGTTACCCACGATATCGATGAGTCGCTTTATCTGGCAGACCGGGTGTTAGTGATGGGAAGCCATCCAGGTACGATACTGCATACGATTAACGTGCCACTCCCACGCCCAAGAGAGCGCACGGATGGACGGTTGAGCACGTTAAAGGTGGAGGCTCTTGAGTCGCTCCATGGGGCACATGCTTTTTGAGTGTATGGAAAAAAAGAAGTTCTAATGGGCATGGACGCCCGTTACGCTATAATGCTCCCCCTAACTCACTATTTTTATATAAGAAAGTGCTGATTAATAATCACGCTTACTTATACGCTGTTAAAATTCGCTTCGAACGCGAGTCTAGCTCATTTGCGCTGCTTTCTCTTGCTTGACCTGCGGATTTAACATTAAAAAGAGACGTCTCAGATGAATAAGGGTTAAGTTAGCTATATATCGTTTAGTTGCTTATTTATAGGAAAATAAATATGTACGGAGGTGAAAAAAGAGGCAGAGCGTTTGAATTTACTTTTCGGGAATTCAGTGGTGCTTTAGGTGACCTAGGCACGCTTTTACCTCTTATGCTAGGTACCATTGCTTTAATTGGACTAGCGCCTACTCCTGTTTTACTTGGTTTTGCACTATTTTATATCGGCTCAGCTTTTTACTATCGACTTCCGATCCCTGTACAGCCGATGAAAGCAGTAGCGGCCGCCATGCTGACGGCAGGTATAGCCCCAGGTGGGCTTGCTGTTAGCGGTATGGTGATTGGATTAACGCTGTTGATATTGGGTGGCACCGGTTGGATTAAACGAATAGGCCGCCTCGTACCTCAGTCGGTATTGGCGGGTCTCCAGCTTGGCTTAGGTATCGTACTTGGCTACATGAGTATTGGTCTTATGCTGCCAGCTCCACTGGTGGCGATTGTGACGCTAGGACTACTTTTAGGTCTATTGTTTTTTCCTCGTTATCCGGCAGTGTTAATTGCGCTGATCGTCTCAACTGTATTGGCCCAAGTGCTTAATACACCAGGATTGGAATTGAACCTTAGTGAGGTAAGTTCCGGTATCATATCTATCCCTTCATTACCCACAATAGCGGAGTTTGAACGTGCGCTATCAGTCTTCGTTCTGCCCCAACTTTCGCTAACATTCACCAACGCAATACTGCTCACAGCTCTCCTGGCTGTTGATTATCATGGAGAGCGTGCTTCCCATGTGACGCCTGTAAAATTATCTATTACCAGTGGCTTGGCAAATCTAATCCTCACTCCATTCGGTGCATTACCCATGTGCCATGGCGCGGGTGGGGTAACTGCCCATTATCGATTTGGAGCGCGTAGTGGTGCAGCCCCACTAATGTTAGGGCTGGCATTAATCGCTTTTGCTCTGATTCCCGGCGGGGTGGGGCTTACTATTATATCTGCTATTCCGGTAGCTGGCCTGGGGGCCTTACTATTTGTAACCGCTGGCCAATTAGCAGTAACGAAACGATTGTTTGATTGTAAGCGATCCTGCTGGCCAGTGATCGCGATTACCACCGTCATTACTGTCCTGGTTGACCCTTTTTGGGGGCTACTAGCAGGAGGTATGGGTGAAATCGTTCGTAAATCTATTTTATGCTACTTACAACGTCGTACCGTGAATTGAATGGCTAACTAGCCTCAAGGCCCATCCACCCAGTCAGTAATGTCACGCGGTCCAAACCAGGGGGCTGGCTGGGTTTTATCTGAGGCAGAGCGGGCTGGCCGCTGGTGTTGTTTGCACCAGCGACGCCACTTCCTCATTAGGCCCTTAGCCGTTTGAAACACGTTCATCCGGCAAGAACACGCGGCTGTATGTGGGGCGAATCCAGGCATCGCCACCTTGCGCTAAGCCTAATGCCCGGAAGCGGTGCTTGGCCAGCTCTGCGTGAACCAGCTCTTCGCTGTTATCAGTACGCAACTCAAGCCTTACAGTGGGGCCAACGACCGAAACCAATTCAATCTTGGCATGCAGGGCGTCGTCATGTTCACGCTGGGCGAATACCTCAATTTCATGGGGGCGCACGTAAGCCTGGCCTTGCTCATTCTTGTAGCCTTGAAATTCAGGCGCCGGCAGTTGTACATCGCCAATGCGGGCAATCCCGTCATGCACCCGCGCATGAAACAGGTTCACATTACCGAGGAACTGGTACACGAATGGATTGGCCGGGTGGTCATAAACATCTTCCGGTGAGCCATCCTGCTCTACGCGGCCTTTGTTCATTACCACAACGCGGTCAGAGACTTCGAGTGCTTCTTCTTGGTCATGGGTAACGAACACGCTTGTCACGTGAATATCGTCGTGTAATCGGCGCAGCCAGCGACGAAGTTCGGCGCGTACTTTGGCGTCCAGTGCGCCAAAAGGCTCATCCAGCAACAGCACTTTAGGCTCCACGGCCAGTGCCCGGGCCAGTGCAATCCGCTGGCGTTGGCCACCGGAAAGCTGGTGAGGGTAGCGGTGGGCCGTCCAGTCCAGTTGTACGAGTTCCAGCAGACGCATGACTTTCTGTTTAATCTCGACTTTGCTGGGGCGGGTTTTGCGTGGCCGGACGGTTAGCCCGTAAGCGACGTTTTGAAACACGGTCATATGCTTGAACAGGGCATAGTGCTGAAATACAAAGCCAACACCGCGCTCGCTCACATGCAGGTTGGTGGTGTCTTCGCCGTGAAAGCGGATTCGCCCCGTATCAGGATGCTCAAGACCGGCAATGATACGTAGCAGGGTCGTCTTACCCGAACCGGAAGGGCCGAGCAGAGCAGTGAGCTCGCCGTCACGGAAGGTGAGGCTGACGTTATCGACCGCCACAAAGTCGCGAAAATGTTTATTAACGTGATCGATTTCAATGCTCATAAATAGTCTCTTATTTCTGTGAAGCGCAAAGGGATCAGGCGGCGGCGATACGTTGGCGGCGTTCATCGTTCCACTTAACGGCGCTCTTAATCGCGATGGTGACGAGCGCAAGGCCTGTCAAAAGCGAAGAGACGGCAAAAGCAGCGGTAAACATGTATTCGTTGTAGAGCACTTCAATATGCAGGGGCATGGTGTTGGTTTCACCGCGAATCCGGCCAGAAACAACCGCTACTGCACCAAACTCCCCCATCGCCCGGGCATTACACAGAATCACGCCGTAGATGAGCCCCCATTTGATGTTGGGAAGCGTGACGTACCAGAAGGTTTTCCAGCCGTTGGCGCCGAGTGTTAACGAGGCTTCTTCTTCCTCTTTACCCTGCTGCTGCATAAGAGGGATAAGTTCGCGTGCAATGAACGGCAGTGTTCCAAATATGATGACGATCACGATACCAGGAACCGCATAGAGAATTTTCAGGTCGTGCTCATACAACCAGGGGCCAAGCCAGCCCTGGGAGCCGAACATGACGACGAAAATCAGGCCTACCACGACCGGTGAAATAGCGAAAGGCATGTCGATCAGTGAGATTAATACGGACTTACCTCGGAACTCGAATTTTGCAACGGCCCAGGCGGTCGCTACGCCGAACACCATATTGGCGGGTACAACGATAATCACCACCAGCAATGTTAAGCGGATAGCTGCCAAGGCGTCGGGCTCAGTGACGGCCGCTTGCCAGGCCGATAGTCCCTGGCTGAAGGCGCTGTAAAGTACCACGATCAGCGGAAGCACCAGGAAGAGACCTAGAAAAGCAAGCGCAATAAGAATTAGGCTGAGCCGTAGCCAAGCAGGCTCTTCAGTAGCGCGACGCCAGCGCTTTTCTATTGAAGAATTGGATAATGAAGATGAAGTGTTTGTTAATGACATGGAAATATCCTTAGTGGCGCCGAGAAGCCCACCACTGCAGGCCATTAATCAGCAGCAGTAGCAAGAAGGCCGCGAGCAGCATCACCGTGCCGATAGCGGCGGCACCTTGATAGTCGAATTGCTCAATCTTGGTGACTATTAGTAATGGGGTAATTTCGGTTCTATACGGTAGGTTGCCGGAGATAAAGACAACGGAACCGTACTCCCCCAGTGCGCGCGCAAACGCCAACGCAAACCCAGTCAATGCTGCCGGTAGAAGTGCAGGGAGAATCACTCGCCGAACAGTCGTGAAACGGCTGGCTCCTAGGCTAGCTGACACTTCTTCAAACTCCGCTTCGAGATCCTCAAGCACCGGCTGCACAGTGCGTACAACAAAGGGCAGGCCTATATAGGTGAGAGCTACCACAACACCCAATTGGGTATAGGCGACGCGGATACCAAAAACGTCAAGGTGTTGGCCTACCCAGCCAGTGCTGGCGTAAAGCGTCACTAGGGCAATGCCTGCCACAGCCGTTGGCAAGGCAAAGGGAAGATCTACTAGCGCATCTACAATACGTTTACCTGGAAAGCGATAGCGCACCAGAACCCAGGCCACTAGCATGCCAAAGAACAAGTTAATTAAGGCGCCGATCAATGACGCGCCAAAAGAGAGTTTGTAAGATGCCACGACTTGGGGATGGCTAATGGCAGACCAAAAGTCAGCCCAGCTCATGGTCGTGGTAAATATCAGTAATCCGGCAACGGGAATCAGGAAGACTAAGCCGAGATAGAAAAGCGAGAATCCCATTGTCAAGCCAAAGCCTGGGATCACATTGCGCGGTTGGTTAAGGTTCGGCATGGTGAAGCTCATCATTTGTTGGGGTGGTTAAACCCAAAAAAAAACCAGGCCTCACAGCCTGGGGATTGAAAGTATCAACCTATCTTAATTAGTGGGATTGCCGACCTGTTCGAGAATGTCATCGAAACGACCACCGTCATTGAAGTGCGTTTCTTGAGCATTCGTCCAACCTTCAAACACCTCATCAACGGTAAAACGCTCTACTTCCGGAAACTGATCAGCAAACTCTGCCGCAATGGTCTCATTGGATGGACGGTAATAATGTTTGCCTGCTAGGCGCTGAGCCTCATCAGAATAGAGTTGCTCTAAATAAGCGGTAGACACCTCGCGGGTTCCATGAGCGTCGACGTTCTTATCAATCACGGTCACAGGCGGTTCTGCGAGAATGCTTACCGACGGCACGACAATCTCAAACTCGCCTTGACCAAGCTGCTCGGTGGCCAAGAATGCCTCGTTTTCCCAGGCGAGTAGTACATCGCCAATACCGCGCTGAACGAAGGTGTTCGTCGCGCCGCGTGCCCCGGAATCGAGTACAGGTACGTTTTTGTAAATATCACGTACGAATTCAAAGACCTTCTGTTCGTCGCCATCGAATTTATCTAACGCGTAACCCCACGCGGCAAGGTAGTTCCAGCGTGCGCCGCCTGACGTTTTGGGATTGGGTGTGATCACTTCTACATCGTTGCGAACAAGGTCATCCCAGTCTTGAATGTTCTTTGGATTGCCATCGCGTACCAGCAACACAATGGTAGATGTATAAGGAGAGCTATTATTGGGCAGACGTGACTGCCAATCCGCAGGAATTAAATCAGAGCGCTCGTGGAATTGATCAATATCATAGGCTAAGGCGAGCGTAACAACATCGGCTTCCAAGCCATCGAGAACCGCACGGGCCTGGGAGCCAGCGCCGCCATGGGACTGACGAATGGTGACGGTTTCACCGGTTTGCTCTTGCCAGTAATTGCTGAACCAGTCGTTGTACTCACGATAAAGTTCGCGAGTCGGGTCGTAGGAGACGTTTAATATTTGCAGTGATTCGCTTTGTGCTTGAACGGTTGCGCTGAATGTCATTGTGCTAGCGAGTATTGCGCCACCCAATATTATGGCGGCGGTGAGTTTAGATTTTTTCCAGATGTTTGTAGGCGTTGTTTTTTCCATGATTAGGCTGCTCCAGCACAATGTTTAGCTATCGTTTGTTGAGGTGATGAAGCACAGCCTAACGGTCTCGATTATTCAATTTAACGAATAAAAAATGGATTGCTTATATCTTTTTATGATTAGTGATCCGCTACAAACCAGTGAGCTTACGTAGAGAAATCAGGCATATTGAAAAGCCACAATGGTCAGGTGGCATGGTTACCAGCTCGTCATGGGGAGAGTGGAAAAGAAGGAAAACGGAGGTGGTGAACGTCAGCTAATCCCTGCGGCCTGCTAATACTTGGTTAACGGTCTCTTCATCCAGGTTGTCGCGGCAAAGCTTTAAGAATTGGTAGGCATAGCCGCGCAAGAAATGGCCACGTCGTAGCGCTAGATAGGTAGTGTTACGGGGAAATAGACTGCTGGCATCCAGTAGTTTTAGACCCTGATCACGCTGTTCGTGATACGCCATGGAGGCGATTAACCCAACTCCCATGCCCAGTTCTACATAGGTTTTGATCACATCCGCATCCAGTGCGGTAAGCACTATATCCGGAAATGCATCCGCCGCCGAAAATGCGGTATCAATACGGGTGCGCCCGGTGAACCCTTCGTGGTAAGTCACAATCGGGTGTTCAGTAATACGTTCAAGTGTTAATGGCAAGCCGTCATTGAGCGGATGCTCTTCCGGCACCACAACCCCATGGTACCAATGGTAAAAGGGAAAGCAGGCAAAAAGCTGCCCTTCCTCATGCAGCGCCTCGGTAGCAATGCCGATATCCACTTTGCCTGCCTTCAGCATTGAGACAATTTCTTCTGGGCTGCACTGATGAAGCTCAAGGTGCACTTTGGGGAAAGCCTGCTTAAAGCGCGCGATAATCGGCGGGAGGGCATAGCGTGCCTGCGTATGAGTGGTGGCAATTGCCAAACTACCTTGATCTTCATGGGTTAGTTGATGCGCTGAGCGCTTAAGATTTTCTACATCAAGCAAAATGCGTTCAATGCAATCGATCAACGTGCTACCTGCCACGGTTAGGCCCAAAATGCGTTTGCCACGCCGCTCAAACAGTTCCACGCCTAGCTCTTCTTCCAAGTCGCGAATATGCTTGCTAGCCCCAGACTGCGAGGTAAATAGTGCATTTGAAGCTTCCGTTAGGTTGAAGTGCTGGCGCACTGTCTCGCGTACGATACGTAGTTGTTGAATGTTCATAGCGAGCTGTTTCCATTCCCTTTGCCATATTTAATATTCCTTAAAAGAATATTAAATATGACAGTTATTCCATAATTATATTTTACGATATCATTATCATTTTTTAGGAATTTATCGATATCAGCTGCAAGCCTTGGTACTACGACTTTCTGCAATCTTTCAACTATTGTTATCCGCTTAACACGATAGTTTAACGCTGGAGTGTATATAGTAAGGAGTATCGACTTATCGAGATCGGTGCGATGTATTTGCTAATCTTGGTTGAAAATCGCTACCAAAGGAGGTGTTATGCTGCTCGAAGGATCATGCCATTGCCAAGCAGTTACGTTTAGCGTGAAGTCGCATCACCCCTATCCCTTCAACCGCTGTTACTGCTCTATTTGCCGTAAAACCGCGGGCGGGGGTGGCTATGCCATCAACCTCAGCGGCGATAGCAAAACCCTTAACGTTAGGGGAGAAGAGCATATCTCTGTCTATAGTGCGCTTATTAATCGTGAGCAGAGCACCGGCGAACGGCATTTTTGTAAACACTGCGCCTCCTCGTTGTGGGTGTATGATCCCGACTGGCCTGAGCTGGTACACCCCTTCGCCTCCGCGATCGATACCCCCCTGCCGACGCCGCCCAAGCGGACCCATATGATGTTGGGCAGTAGGGCGGATTGGGTTGAAGTAAACGCAGGTTTTCAAGATAAGTGTTTCGATGAGTACCCCGACGAGAGCCTGGCTGAATGGCATCAACGCTTGGGATTAGAGCGCTAGGCGTCTGCGTCTCGTTTGGATTGTTGGTGCAGCCACCACACATCAAACCCAAACGAGTAGGCAAGTGACAGCAGCGCGCTAATAGCGAGCAGGCTGGCAACAAGATGAGAGGTGAGCGGTGTTAATGCCAGCAGCAGCGCGACCACCTGCCAGACACACACCGCTTTGCGGCGAAAACTGGCAAATAGCGGCTGTGAGAGCCACTCGAGCGGCCAGCTAGCAGCCACAAACAGGTAGCGCATCCCACCGATCAGCAGCACCCACGGCCCCAGCGATTCAAGCTGTAACAGCCCCGCACAAAGCAGCAAAATCAGCAGCGCATCCAGCTCCATATCAAAGCGCGCACCGAATCGCGAGTGGCTTTTGGTGCGCCTGGCAATCCAGCCGTCTACTCCATCCAGCAGCAGGGCGATCATCGCGATGACTAGCCACTGCCATATCGCCTCGATAAAAGTATTGTCGGCGAGGGCACCTGCCACTATCACTACGAGCACCGCTCTTACTAACGTAACCCGATTTGCCCAGCCCAGTGGGCCGTAGGGCCAGAAGATAACGAGCAATAGCGATATGACCGTATAGCAGCCATAGGCGACCCACCAGTTGGCAGGCGAGGCCATTAATAGCGGCAGCGCTTTGCCCACTGCCAATAGCAGCAGGCCACCCAGCAACAGCTCACCAGCGCTATAAAGGCGCTGAGGCACAGGGTGAGAAGAAGTATTTGAAAAAATCGCCATGGTGACTCACGAAGCGGCGTCGCTGTCCGCAGTTGAAAAATGATGCAACTATTTTTATATGTACCATTCTTGTAGAAGAAGGTAGTGTTGTCTATAAGATACGAAAATAGAGTGCCTAGCCCCAATTGTTAACATTGTTAATCGAATATTTTCTTTTCAAACGCTACTCTGAAGGG
Organism: Halomonas sp. SpR8; assembly: GCF_031010195.1. Classification (GTDB taxonomy): domain Bacteria; phylum Pseudomonadota; class Gammaproteobacteria; order Pseudomonadales; family Halomonadaceae; genus Vreelandella. The sequence continues at coordinate 17,046 of NZ_JAUAMC010000001.1, forward strand.
GGGAACCATTGAACATCGTCACGCCTGTAACTCTTCACTATGTGATCAAACCAAGGGTTATTACGTGCAATGCAGTGGTGCGACGCCCTATTCAATGGAGTGAAAACGAACTCATGGCAATAGAGTTCGCAACGAAAAGGAATTGTTATGCCAGCGCCTGACAATAGTGGCGAAAATCCCTATGCTCGCCCAAAAAATCCTAACGCTCGCACAAAAAAGTGTGCCAACGCTTTCTGGGTGACAAGCCCAGGCCAAAGCGAGCTGCGACAAGAATCGCTAAATGTACCTGCCCAAGATGAGGTGCTCATACGCACCTTATACAGTGGTATTAGCCGTGGCACCGAATCGCTGGTGTTCAATGGTCGTGTGCCCGAAAGTGAGTTTTCCCGCATGCGGGCCCCCTTTCAAGCGGGTGAGTTTCCCGGCCCGGTAAAATACGGCTACTGCAGCGTTGGTCGCGTAGAAGAGGGCCCTGAAGCGTTAATCGATAAAACCGTTTTTTGCCTGTTTCCCCATCAAGATCACTACGTAGTGCCCGCCTCAGCGGTGCTGGAGGTGCCCAGCATCGTGCCCGCTAAACGCGCGGTGCTGGCGGCCAATATGGAAACAGCCATTAATGGCGTATGGGATGCCGAGCCCATGCTGGGCGAGCGGGTGTGCGTGTTGGGTGCGGGCGTCGTCGGCCTGCTGGTGGCGTATCTCTGCGCCCGAATACCAGGTGTCAACGTTCATCTCATCGATATTAACCCGGAGCGCCGCGCTGTGGCCGAGCGCCTGGGAGTGACATTTTGCGCCCCTGAACAAGCCCCGGATAACCAGGATTGCGTGATTCATGCGAGCGGCCACTCTGCAGGCCTTCGCCAAGCGCTTGAATTAGTTGGCGGCGAAGGGCGCATCATCGAAATGAGTTGGTTTGGCGAGGGGGATGTTTCAATTCCATTAGGTGGCGCTTTTCACTCTCAGCGGCTTACCCTCAAGGCCAGCCAAGTAGGTCAGCTGCCACCAAAATTGCGCCCTCGCTGGGACTATCAACGCCGTCTTCAACTGGCGCTGAGCCTGCTGGCAGATGAGCGTTTAGATGTGCTTATCAGCGGTGAAAGCGACTTTGACCAGTTCCCCGCACTGGCCCCGAGACTGTTTGGCCGCAGCAGCGCCGAACTCTGCCATCGGCTGCGCTACCCTGTATAACTGCATGTTAATAAATTAATTATTTTTTATGGGTAATTAATCAGGAGTTTATATGTTTCGTTTGTGTGTTCGTGACCACTTTATGATCGCCCATAGTTTTAACGGTGAGATTTTTGGCCCAGCCCAGCGCACCCACGGCGCTACCTATGTGGTGGACGTGGTTTTTCAGCGTCCTGAGCTGGATGACGATGGCCTAGTGATCGATATCGGTCTCGCCAGTGACACCGTTAAAGAGGTACTGGCAGGCTATAACTTTCAAAATCTGGATGAGGTCAGCGAGTTTCAAGGTAAAAACACCACCACTGAATTTATGGCCAAAGTGATTTTCGACCAGCTCGCCAAAGCGATTGGCGAGGGGAAAATGGGGTCAACCGCCCAAGGGATCACTCATATGGAGATCAAGCTTCACGAATCCCATGTGGCCTGGGCCAGCTTCGAAGGCGCGCTATGAGCCGGCGTTTTACCCTTATCGTTGCCGGTGACCCTGCTCAGCGCACCGGTGGCTACCTCTACGATGCGCACATCGTCTCAGCCTTGCGTGACCAGGGGTGGGAGATTGACGTTGTTGGCCTCGCCGGTAGTTTTCCTGATGCAGATGACGAGGCGTCGGCAGCGCTTGCCCAGGCGCTTGCATCGCTTTCCGAGCATGCCGCGGTGGTGATTGATGGCTTGGCCATGGGAGCGCTGCCTAACGTCGTCGCTCAGCATGCTCAGCGCTTGGACATTACCGCGTTGCTTCATCACCCGTTAGGCGATGAGCTCGGCCTGAACGAAGCTGATCAACAGCGTTTTCATCGCAGTGAACTAACGGCGCTTGCGTCTGTGGCACGGATTATCGTCACCAGCCACTTTACCGCCCGGCGTTTGCCAGCGCTTGCGGCCCTTTACGACTTGCCACTCAAAGCGAGTGTCACCGTGGTTGAACCGGGCGTTGCCCAGGCGCCGATCAGCCCAGCAGCGGCCCCCGGCGAGACACTGCGCTTACTGTGTGTCGCCACGCTCACGCCGCGCAAGGGGCAGGATATTCTTGTTCAAGCGCTGGCGGGGGTCGCTGGTGATCACTGGCAGTGTGATTGCTACGGCGGTGCGCGAGACCCGGCGTTTACCCAGCGGGTACAGCACCTGATTGAACAAAATGGCTTACAGAGCCGCGTGCAGCTACACGGAGAGTGTGGCAGCGAGATGCTGGAAGCCGCCTATCGGAGCGCCCACGCGCTGGTACTGCCCTCTTGGTATGAAGGTTACGGGATGGTGGTCACCGAAGCCCTGGCCCATGGGCTGCCGGTGATTACCACGACCGGCGGCGCGCTGCGCGATACCTTGCCGGAAGGCGCTGGGTTGAGCGTTGAGCCGGGCGATAGGGCGGCCCTACAAGACGCCTTGAGCCGCTTTTGCCATGACGCCGAGCTGCGCCATCAGTTGCGCCATGGGGCTGCCCAGGCCCGCAGTGCGTTAAGCGATTGGCAAGCAGCTGGCACGGCGTTTGCGGCGGCGTTATCGGCCCAGAGCGACTCGGCTGAGAGCTCGTTAAGCCTGCACACCGGAAGTCATTTTGGGTCTGATTGGCTAACCCTGCGCGAGGCGGCCGACTTTGCATCGCGCAGCCAGCGTCTAGCGGGGCTAGCCGCCGAGTGGCTAAGTGCACGGACGCAAACGCCGCTGCTAGCGGATCTTGGCTGTGGCCGCGGCAGCAATATGCGCTACCTAGCCCCACGGTTAAACGGCCACCAGCGCTGGAAACTGATTGATCACGACGCCATTTTATTGGCCCAAGCGCGTCAGCGGGCAGCCGGATTAGGCGGCGCGCAGGGGCATCCGGTGGCGGTTGAAACCCATTGCGTGTCGCTGGAGCCGCTTAGCGATGTTCCGATGGACGATGCACATTTGGTGACCGCTTCGGCCTTGCTGGATCTTGTCTCCCAACAGTGGATTGAGGCGCTGGTAGCCCGCTGTGCTGAACACCGCCAAGCGCTGCTAATCGCGCTAAGTGTGACCGGCGAGTGGCACTTTACTGATCGCCAGGGTGCGTCGGTAATGGATGACGAAGATCACTGGCTGCTGGCGATGTTTATTGCCCACCAGCAGCGCGATAAAGGCTTGGGCGATGCGCTCGGCGGCCATGCCCAGTCAGTCTTGGTCACCATGTTAAAAGAAGCGGGCTACCGTATTGAACAGGCCGAGACACCCTGGCAGCTCGCCGCGGGCGATCGCGACCAACAACCGTTGATGATGGCATTACTTGATGGCTGGGCAGAAGCCGCGACGGAGCAAAGTCCGGAAGCGGCGGGGCGCATTGCCGCCTGGCTTGAGCAGCGCCAGCAAGCGGTAGCGAATGGCAGCTTGGGTATTAGTGTTGGGCACCACGATTTATTCGCTATACCACGGGCAGAGGGGTAGACGGATGAGCCTTGCAAGGCGGATGCAGGCACACTGGCAGCGAAGCCCATGGCTACGGCGTGGGCTAGTTAGCGCCGCGCTGTTAGGGGCGGTTGCGCTGTGGGTCGATCCCCAGGCCATTCTAGCCGAGGTGCAGCGTTTTTCAGCCGGATGGCTAGTAGTGGCGTTAGTGATCAGCACCTTGCAAGTGATGCTATGCGCTTGGCGTTGGCAGTTCACCGCCGGGCTTATCGATGTGCCGTTACGGTTTAGCTATGCCCTACGCGAATACTATTTAGCACTGTTGGTTAATCAGCTTCTGCCCGGTGGTGTGCTGGGTGACGCTGGGCGAGCGCATCGCCATGCCAGCCAAGCGCAATCTCGCGGTCGCGCTTGGCGAGCGGTGATTATTGAACGTGCTTCAGGACAGGTGGCCGTGGTGCTGCTCACGTTTAGCGCACTGATGCTTTCACCCCTCTGGTATAGCGTTTTGGGCGGGGCGTGGATCACTGCGATCGGTCTCGGCACTGCGGCGGCGCTGGCTATGGTCATCGTTGGTGGCCTGCTGTTGCGCCAGCGCTTAAACGCCTGGCTAGGGCAACTGCCTAACTGGTGCCAATCCTTGGCCCGCGACCTAAAACGCGGCTTACTAACGCGCGGCGTGTGGCTTCAGCAGTTGCTTTCTTCGTTGCTGATTGTGCTGAGTTACGGTGCGGTCATGGTGTGCGCGGCGCGAGCGATTGGCGTTGCGCTACCGGCACTGGAACTGCTGGCGCTAACCCCGGTGCTGCTGCTGGCAATGCTCATTCCGTTTTCGGTGGCGGGCTGGGGGGTACGCGAAGGCGCGGCCGCCGGGGTGTGGGCGTTAGTAGGCTTGCCGCCTGCCCAGGGTGTGGCCGTGTCGTTGGCCTATGGCGTTATCGTGCTACTGGCCTGCCTACCCGGCATTGGCGTCGCCTTGAGTCGTCGCCGCAGCGCTCAGCCGTCAGGTGGGCAAGGGTCGCAGGCGCATATCGAACAGCGTGTCGTCACCGCAACGGAAGGTGCGCGTGGGCGGGCGCAGCGCACTCTCAAGCGTCTCGATGGGCGTCATTTTAAGCCCCGGCCTGCCAGAGCCGATCAGCAATGGCGCGACCAGCAGGTGCAGCCGATCGACGCTGCCCGCTTCGATAAATTGAGAAACCGTAATGCCGCCGCCTTCGACCAGCACGCGGGGCAAGCCTTTGCCGGCCAGCAGGGCGATAACCTCGCTGGGCTTGAACTGGCCGTGTTCGTTCAGCCTCAGCACGCAGCGCTGAACGTGGGACCGAACTTGAGATTGAACTTGAGATTGAACGTGGCAAGAGTGCACAGCCTTCGCCACATCGGGTCCTACGATATGCAGCGTCGGTGCGCCGTCGTTGCACAGCAGCGTCAGGTCATTAGGAAGGCGGCCTCGTGGGTCAAGCACCACCCGGGTCGGGTTGCTGCCACTAACGTGGCGTACGGTCAATTGCGGGTTGTCGGCACTGGCCGTCCCTGCGCCGACGATCACCGCGTCAACCAGCGCCCGCAGGCGGTGCAAATGGACCAAGCTTTCGTAACCGTTGATGTAGTGGGAGTGACCGCTTTCCGTCGCAATGCGGCCATCCAGGCTCTGGCCCAGTTGAGCGATTACCCATGCCGGGCTACTGGCGAGCGGCGTCAGGCAGTCCAGCAGTTCACGCGCCTCAGCGGTGACCGTCTGGTTTGTTTGCCACTCGCCGTTAGGCAGTGCCTTGATGGGGGCGGCGCAAGGGTGCTGATGACGCACCGCCAGCAGCCACTCCCAGGCGTCGGCCAGCGCAATAATGTTGACATAAGAGTCGGACATGACGCCTCCGTGCTAAAAAAACCGCTTTATCATGCGGGCCCTATCAATTCAGCGCAAGCGCGTAACGTCCCTCATGCTAGGAAGCTAGGAGGCCTACATGTACCAGATTGAACGAGCTATTTTCGATATCCGTCGTGGATTGCCAGTGGTGGTGAATGCCGGTGAGCAGCGTCTGCTTGTACAGGCGTTAGAAGGCAGCGATTCAGTAGAATCGCTGGCTCAATTAGCCGGCCAGCAGCCTTCGCTGGTGCTGACTCGCCACCGCTTAGCCGCGATGGGAGTGACGTTAGCCGCCGAGGCAGCAAGCCTGCCGTTAGTAGCTGGCATCACTACCAGCGAGCTGCAAGGCTTGGCTACGGCTGAAACGCTCAAGCAATCTGCGGGTGAGTTATCCAGCCGCTTAAAACCGGCCGGAGTAGCCGAACTTGGTGCAGTCACGCTGATGCGCCGCGCACGGCTCATTCCTGCCGCGCTATGTGCCTTTGTGAGTGAAAAAGCCGCGGCGGACATTGATCAACAGCTGTCAGAAGGGCGGCTGTTGGCCGTCGATGCCAATGACGCCGAGCAGTGTTTGGTCGGGGCGCCGGGCATGCTTAAGCAAGTAAGCGCAGCCAATATTCCTTTGGAGGACGCTGTCGACAGCCGCTTTGTGCTGTTCCGCGAGCCGGATGGCTTGCGTGAACACATCGCCGTGGTGATTGGTCAGCCCGAAGAGTGGAAAACCGCGGTGCCGCTACGAATGCACTCGGCGTGCCTTACTGGGGATTTGTTTGGCAGCCTGCGCTGCGACTGCGGCGAACAGCTGCGCAATGCGGTGGCCGATATTAAAGCCCTGGGCGGCGGCGTGCTGCTCTATCTGGCGCAAGAGGGCCGTGGCATTGGCCTGGCCAATAAGTTGCGTGCCTATACTCTGCAGGATGGTGGCTTGGATACCGTCGATGCGGATCAGGTACTGGGTTTTGGCGACGACGAGCGCCAGTACGCGGTAGCGGTAGATATGCTTAACGCATTAGCCATTTCCCAAGTGCAGCTACTGACCAATAACCCTCTTAAGATGGAGGCGTTGCGCCAGGGCGGCATTGAAGTGGTCTCGCGTCAGGCGCTATATGGCAGTGTCACCGACCAAAACCACCGCTATCTGAATGCTAAAGCAACGCGCGGTGGGCATCTGCTGGAAGAGGTATTGAACGGCCAGTCTTAACAACCAGCGTTAGTCTCTCGCGAGCGGCGGCAGGTGGGCGGTTTCCGTTACCACTGCCGCCAGCTGTTTGGCGTAGTGCTTCACTAGCCGCTCGCCCAATTCAGCGCTTGCGTGGGTGGCATCCCCCGCCACACCCTGGACGCTCAAGTCTTCTGCTAACCAGGCAAATGCTGCAACACCTTCGGCACTGACTAAGGCGTCGCCCTTGGGGGCTGCAGGTGGTGTGGCTTGATAGTTTTCTAGTTGCACCAGCGAGGGTGCCAAATAGCGCATCATCGCGGTTTCGAGTAACCCGCCGTGCAAGCCGTAGCGCAACTCGTCAGATGCAATCGCACCCTCCAAGGGCGGTAGCCGGGTGTAGGTGGCTTTCACCACGCGCATGCTATGCCGCCGCCGCAGCGTTAAGCCTGCCAAATCCATTACCGCTTTGTTACCACCGTGGCTGTTAAGCAGCACCAAACGACGAATTCCCGCCTGCGCGAGGCTGTCGCCGTAGGCTTCTAGGGTGGCAATCGCCAGTGGCGCTGGCAGGCTTAGCGTGCCGGGGAAGCTGGCGTGTTCATCGCTGGCACCCACGGCAATGGGTGGCAGGCAGATAACCTCAAGCGAAGGGGCAAGCGCTTTCAGCATGGCCGCCTGAAGTCCTTCACCAATGGTGAGGTCGGTGGCTAAAGGAAGGTGGGTACCGTGCTGTTCGATAGCGCCAAGCACCAGCACTGCCACCGGATCGCGCTGGGCGAACTCGGCTAGCTGCGGTGCGGTGAGCGTTTGCCAGTGGTGAATCATGATGTGAAAGGCCTTTCGGTATTAAGCATCGTTCAGAACGAAGGGATGATTGGAGCGGCAGGCGTAAAGATCGCCGGAGGGTAGCTCTTCGGCACCTGCATTGAGCCACTCAATAACAGCCTGCGGGGTTTGCCACTCAGCCCAACGGAAATGGCGCTGCTCGCCAACCACGACATTGTAGCGATAGTCGCCAAGGCGGCTTAAATGGTCAACACAAGCGTGGCTAACCGCTAGCGCGCCGGAGACAAACTCCACCGAAAGTGCGGCTACGGCGCGGCTTAATCCTGCCAGGACCTCGGCTTCAAAACCCTCAACGTCAATTTTGATAAAGCTGGGCTCGCCGTACTCTTCGATTAATGTATCTAAGGTGGTGACCGGCACCCGTAAACGCTGCTCCCAGCGCACCTGGCTGAAGCCTGCATTGCGCTCACCAATCTGTTCGCGCCATTCGGTGGCCAGGGTGGAAAGCGTGGGGTTGCCGGCGCTGATCGCAATGTCGGCAAAGCCTGCCGTCGGGCCAGCCGCTATGGGCAGCAGGGTAATGCTTTGCGGTCTGACTAAGCGCTTGAACCACTTGGCAAGCTCGGGCTGAGGCTCAAGCGCGACAACCTTAGCGCCTAGCGAATGGAAAGCCGCGCTGCGGTCGCCCAAGTGAGCGCCAATATCAAAGGCCACGCTGCCGGGCTGAATAAATGGCTGATAAAGGCGCTTAAGTCCGCGCTGGCGTCCCGGGCGCCAATAAATAAACAGCGAGCGGGCAAGTCCGCCCACGCTGCGCAGCCGTTGCAGGTACTGGCGCTGCATTAATTGGCTTTTCTGAGTCTCTACATCACTCATCGGGGTACCACACGTAATTCCAGGTTTCGGTCACCGGTTCGCCGTTTAAGGTGAGCCTGAGACGAACATCGCTGGGCTGGCCGCTGTCGGGTAGCCGGAAACTAGCTCGCCATCCACTGTTAGGCAGTGCGGTGACTTGAGGCAGTAAAACCTCACCTTGCTGGGTGCTGATGTCTAATTCGACCGGCTGGTCGGCAGTAATATCGGCTAACACGCCGCCTTGGAAATCGACAATAAACTGACGCTGCTCGCTGGCCGCTGAGTCCGTTTGCCCCGGTCCTGCTGCGCTGCCATGGCGGGTGCGAATGGCGCGGCCAAGCGTATGCTCCTCGGGCTGGCTGTTCAACGTGAAGGTGCGGTAGTGAAGGCGGCGTGATTCGCCGGCGTCTAATGTGTCGTCTGCTACCCAGTAAGCGACGATGTTGTCGTGGGTTTCATCGGGTGTGGGGATTTCAACCAGCTCGACATGCCCGGGGCCCCATTCGCTAAGCGGCTCGACCCACTGGCTGGGGCGGCGATGGTACTGAGCTTCGGTATCCAAGTAGCGATTAAAATCACGCTCCCGCTGCATCAGGCCAAAGCCGTGGGGAGACGCGTCGCTAAATGTCGAAGTTCGCACATGTGCTGGGTTGCTAAGCGGCCGCCAAATCCACTCATCACTGCCGGTATGCATCAGTAGGCCATCGGAGTCGTGCACTTGGGGGCGGAAGTCGTCCGGACGCTCGCGACTTGCCTCACCGTAAGTGAACATACTGGTGAGGGGCGCTACGCCCAGCTTGGCAATGTCTTCACGGGCAAACAGTTCGGCTTCGACTTCTACTTGGGTATTGTCGCCCGGTGTGAGAATAAATCGATAGGCACCGCTGACCGAGGGGCTATTCATCAGCGCCAGTAACTCAAATTGATCGGCATCGGCGTCGGGTTTATACAGCCAGAACTCGCGAAATGAAGGAAACTCTTCGCCTTCAACTGAGGCGGTATCAATGGCTAACCCGCGCGTCGATAACCCGTAAACTTGATCGCGCCCCACCAGTCGGAAATAACTCGCGCCGAGGAATACGGCAAACTCGTCGTTGTATTCATCGCTGTTTAACGGGTAGTGGAGGCGAAATCCCGCGTGGTCGCTACCGGTTAGGTCCTGCTCTTTAAGCTTCTCGGCATTGCCATCGTAGGAGTAGTTATCTGATGAAAAGGGCAGGGGAGAGGCGCTGTCGTTTTCAATAATGTTCAGAGCAATGGGGGTTTGAAAAATAAAACCGCTATGAAAGAGCTGTAAACTAAAAGGGCTCTCGTCTTGCCAGTAGGCATGCTCAGGATCAAAACGAATTTGCCGATAAGTATCGTAGTCAATGTCGCGCAATGCCTGGGGCAATGGCTCTTCAGGGGGCTGGTAGGTCTCTTCAGCTAGCTGCTGGGCGCGCTCAATCACAGCACTAAAATGACGATCGTCTGCGGCAAAAGCGGTGGAGGCTAGCGTGCATCCGAATAAAACCATGCACTGTCCAGTCATCCACCGTCCAGGCTGCCATCTACCCATCCGCCGTCTATCAGCTTCTTGCCTATCAATTTCTTGGCAATCAACTTCATGTTTATCAATAACGTTAACAAGCATGGGCGATATCCCTTCCGGTGAAGGCTTGCAAATTGCGTGGTGTATAACCCAGCAAAACGTGAAATTTTTACACAATATCTATACGATAAATCAAAACAGTACATGATTGTTGTGCTTCTCATCAGCCCTGTCCCCTGTTCTTGATAACGCCTCTCTGTGGGACAGAACACTGATAGGTCAGGCCTATGACACTGTAAGCTAAAGCAGGCACAAATGAGAATCCGATGAGCCGATTATTGTTGACGGTCCTAATGCTGAATTGCTTACTCATCGCGCCGCTATGGTGGCGATTCGGCGAGATAAGCGCGTATTTAATTGCTTGGGAGGCGCTAATTGTTGCGCCGTTAATGCTACTGCTCCCTGTAGGCCGCGCGCGCCGGTTACTAGGGATTGGGCTTGTCAGTTGGGTACTGCTGGCCACCGCCGCGAACTTGGGCAGTGCCGCTACCCACATGGCCTTTGCCCGGCCACTCAACCTATATCTAGATGTGCCCCTGCTGCGCTCTATTTATCACCTGTTAGTAGGCAATGTAGGTCAGCTTTTAGCCGTGTGTGCAGTGCTGGCGGCGATTGGTTTGCTGCTGGGTATTATCGTGGGCTTGGTGAAACTACTGCTGCCGCCGCTCGCTTATCCACTTAAACGGCTGCCAGGCGCGGCCGCGTTAATGCTGTTGGTGGTTGCTACTTGCTGCGCTGCGCTGGAGCTTTATGGCGTGAGACTGGTGGATGGCGCGCGTTTGCCGATGGTCAATATCACCCGTTTTCAGTGGCAGCAAGTAACAGACACCCATGCTGCGCGGCTGGACTTTACAGCTGAGCTGGAAGCGTCGCCAATAGAAGCACAGCCGCTACCAGGACTTGAAGGGCGCAATGTGTTGCTGACCTTTATTGAGTCCTACGGTGTCTCGGCACTCGACGATACGCGCTATGCAGACGTTCTACTTCCCACTCTTATGGAACTGCAGCAGCGCCTCGATGAGCGCGACCTCCATGTTGTCTCGGGGATGTTGGAATCGCCGATTCGCGGCGGGCAATCCTGGCTTGCCCACGCAACGGCGCTCAGCGGGCGCTGGATTGATAATCAGCTCTGGTACCGGCTGATGTTAGACAGCGAGCACACCACCTTGATTGATGACTTCAGCGCCACCGGGCAACGCACTTTGAGCGTCATGCCTGCCATTACCATGGCGTGGCCGGAAGGGGACGCCTACGGTTTCGATGATATTGCTTCGGCAAGCGATATCGATTACGCCGGGCCAGCGCTTAACTGGGTGACCATGCCTGATCAGTTCACCCTTGATTACACCCAGCGCCACCTGCTGGGCGAGACGCCGGTGTTTGCTCAGCTAGCCCTGATCTCCAGCCATGCGCCCTGGACGCCGATTCTGCCGGTATTGGATGACTGGTCATCCATTGAGGACGGGCGCATCTTTGCCCCTTGGGAGACGGCGGGCGACCCGCCTGAAGTGTTGTGGCAGGACATCGAGCGAATTCGCGATCACTATGCATGGTCGGTAGACTACGCTGTGAAAGTCACCGGCCGCTGGGCTGAGCGCGTGGTGGACGACAACACGCTATTGATTGTACTGGGTGATCATCAGGCGGCGCCGCTGATTACTGGCGATAACGCCAGTGGCGCGGTGCCGGTGCATATTATTAGCGGCGATCCCGCGCTATTGGCACCGTTTGAGGCGCGTGGGTTTATCCCCGGCACCTTGCCCGCGCTTGATCAAGCCGCTGAGGCCCCCAGAATGAACCAGTTGCGCCACTGGATGCAGGCCGATTTTGGTGAGTCAGAATCGGAAATAGAGGAAGAGAGCCGCTCGGCCACAAGTACGACCATAAGGACAGCACCATGATTCAGCCGATAATATTGAGCGGTGGCAGCGGTACGCGGCTGTGGCCGCTCTCTCGGGAGCAGATGCCCAAACAGTTTTTGCGCTTGACCTCATCCCATAGCCTGCTTCAGCAAACGCTTAGCCGTTTGGCCGGGATAACCACCGCTGCGCCCATGTTGATGGGGCATCATAGCCATCGCTTTTTAATGGCCGAACAGCTGCGCGAAATGGATCAAACGGCGACCCTGGTGCTTGAGCCAGAAGGACGCAATACCGCCCCGGCGATTGCCTGTGCGGCGCTGCTGGCGCGTCAGGCTGGTGATGACCCGCTGTTGCTGGTGCTCCCCGCTGACCATGTGATTGGCGATGTACAGGCGTTTGAGCACAGCGTTGAACTCGCCGCCCCGTTAGCCGAAGCGGGTTATCTGGTGACCTTCGGTGTCGTACCCACACAGCCCGAAACCGGCTACGGCTATATTGCCTGTGGTGATCCGCTGGAAGGCGGCCATCACCTTGCGGCGTTTATTGAAAAGCCCGACGCCAAGCGCGCCACACAATTGGTTGAGAGCGGCGACTATCTGTGGAACAGCGGCATGTTTTTGCTGCGTGCTTCCAGCTATTTAGCCCAGTTAAAGCGACTACAGCCAGCCATGCTTGAAGCTTGCGCAGAGGCAGTTAGCGGCGCGCACCGTGACTTGGATTTTCTACGCCTGGGCGAAGAGGCCTTTCGCCGCTGCCCGGCGGACTCTATCGACTATGCGGTAATGGAGCACTGTGAGCATGCCGCCGTCGTGCCGTTGGCCGCGCAGTGGAGCGATATCGGCAGCTTTGATGCGCTGTGGGCTATTGCTGAGCCCGACCCAGCGGGCAACGCCGCCCAGGGCGACACTTGGTTGACCGATACACAGAATTCGCTGGTGTTGGCCGAGCACCGCTTGGTGGCCACGCTGGGGGTGCAAAATCTAATCGTGGTGGAGACCTCGGACAGCGTGCTGGTGGTCCACCGTGATCAGGCGCAGCAGGTCAAACAACTGGTGGCGTCGCTTGCCAAGGCGGGGCGCAGCGAGCCGAGTTTGGCATCCCAGGTGCAGCGCCCTTGGGGCAGTTTCCAGGCGGTGGATAGCGGCCAACGCTATCAGGTCAAGCGGATTACCGTGAAGCCTGGCGGGCGGCTGTCGCTACAGCGCCACCATCACCGCGCTGAGCATTGGGTGGTCGTCAGCGGCACGGCGCGGGTAACGCTTGAAGAGCGTAGTTTCTTGATCAGTGAAAACCAGTCGGCCTACATCCCCATTGGGGCGCTTCATCGGCTGGAAAACACCGGCAAGATTCCTTTAGAACTGATAGAAGTGCAGTCGGGAAGCTACCTGGGTGAAGACGACATCGAGCGCTTAGACGATGTTTACGCTCGTGATAGCAATGAATGACAGGGCTGGAATGACAGTTCTTAATTGACGGGTCTTAAGTGAAAGAGCTTACCAAAGCCAGCTAGCGGGGCGCGCCGGTGGCCGCCCTTTGCGTACATCGACCCAGCCAAGCACGCCGCGCACCCCCAGCCATACCGCTAGCAGCGGCCAGAGCAAGGTGCCAATCATTACAATGCTCAGCAAAAAAGCAATGCCGGCATACAGCGTGCCGATCCAGAAGGTGCGGATTAGGTAGCGGTAATGCTGCTGTAGCCACGGCGCGGCATCTCTACGGTAGACATAGGCAATTATTACTCCAATCAGCAGAGTGATATTGGCGGTAATAATGCCCGCCAGATAAAGCGCGTAAACAATTTGCGGCGGGCGTGTTTCATCGCCAGAAGTGCTGTTTTGCGTCATCGGTAAGCTCTTATCAATAAAGCTGAAAGTGATTAATGAAATCGGCGAACTAATAAAGGCGGTAGTCGCGGTAGTTGGCGAGTTTTTGCTGCTCCTGCACCACTTTGCGGTAGCGCTTGTACTCCCACTGATATTGCGCGGGGGCCAGCGCAATCGCAGCCTCTACACTGGCATTGACACCGGTGGCAGACTCTACGTCGTCTGCGCTATAGACCCGCTCATCGGCATCTAAAAAGTGAATCTCAAAACCCTTTCCCGGAATGCGCAGCGCTACGCCTGTGACGACGCTTGCCTGGGTGCGGGCCACCAGTTTAGGCAGCAGCGTGGCGGTATAGGCGTCGCGGCTGAAGAACGGTGCGAAAACGCCGCTGCCCCAATCGGGCTCTTGATCAGGCAGGATGCCAATCGCTTCGCTGCGTTTAAGCGCTTTAAGCAGCGCTGCGACGCCGCGCGGATTAGTCGGAACGAGACGAGCGCCCATGCGTTCACGGCCATGTCGAATGACTGGATCAAGGGCGGCGATTTTGGGCGGCTCATACATGGCGGTAAAAGGGAAATGGCTCGAGAGCCAGAAGTTAAGCACCTCCCAATTACCAAAGTGGGGAGCGAGCACAATGACTCCTCGCCCCTCGGCGCGCGCGCTATCGAGCTTGTCGCGCCCGTTGACCGCTAAAATGCCGGCCTCGACTTGTTGAGGTTCTGCCATCCAGGCGTGGCCTAGCTCTAACATTGTGGCCGTCGAGTGGCGCAAGCTTTGCTGGGCAAGCGTCTTACGTTCTGGAGCAGAGAGATGCGGGTAAACAACGGCTAGGTTGCGCTCGGTCACTTCGCGCTCACGCTTATTAAAGCGGTAAACCAGTGGCCCTAGCGCTGAAGAGACGCGCCACAGCCGCGTGAGCGGCCAGCGCGATAACGTGCGCCATAGCCAGCTGATCGCACTGGCTTTGGAGTAACGCTCGCGGGCGTTACCTGTTTGTAGAGCCATTGTTAAAACAACCAGGAGTCTACGTTAGAGGGTGCGCGGTGCTCTTGTAGCCCTTTGAAGCCTTTAACACAGCGAATAATCAGCCAAACGGCAAGCGCTAGCAGCAACGGAAAGCCGATCAATATCAGCGTTAAGATCGAGAACACGATGCCATAGACCAGCCCTATCCAAAACGTACGAATCTGATAGCGGTAGTGTTCGTCCAGCCATACGGGGCCTTTGCCTTTATACATGTAAGCGATAATCACGCCGATAATGGAGGTAAAGCCCAGGATGAAACTGGCGAGGTAGAGCGCATAGTTGACCATTGCCATGGTGGTGTCGGGCTGATGGCGCTGCTCTTTACTGACGATTTCGCCATCGATGGGCGAATCATTGGCGTTATCACTCATAGCGTTTCCCTTGGGTAGGATGTTGGTAATTGCAAAATCAAAAATGCCGTATTGCGAGCCGTCGCTGGGTGCATCTCAGCGGGTGCTATTAAGGTGATATGATAACGTGCGAAAGCTTCCTTGGCATTAGCGTGTCGCGGGACGGCATATCTCTAATAGATTGCCGTCGGGGTCGCGCAGGTAAAGCGACTCAATCGGTCCATTGGCACCCTGACGGGCGACGGGTCCTAGCTCCACTTCGATATCCAGCGCGTCTAAATGCTGCTTGAATTCGTCCAGCGGGAGCTGGCAACGCAAACATAAATCCAGGCTGCCGGGGGTGGGCGTCGCTGAAATAGGCGCGATGTCGGTGTCGGTTTGATGCAGGCGTAACGCGGTATCGCCCAGCATTAAATCGACTCGCTGGGCATCGCGATAGCGAACGTCTAACCCAAGCACGCGTGAGTAAAAATCTACGGCGCGACCCATATCGGTCACAGTAACAACGAGATGATCCAGGCCTGATAGCATGCCACTTTCCTTAATACGTAACGATAAGCCAGAGAATACGAAGATGCGCTGCTGTCCGCTATGTGCGGGATCGACCACTGCGCTTTACCACCAGGATCGGCGTCGTGACTATTACCAGTGTGCCACGTGCAAGCTGGTATTTGTGCCCCCCGAGCAGCATTTGAGTGCCGAGGCTGAAAAGGCCGAATACGATAAGCATCAAAACTCGCCGCATGATACGGGATACCGGCGCTTTTTAGGGCGTTTATTTACCCCGCTTTTAGCCAAGCTTGCTCCCAATGCCCGCGGGCTCGATTTTGGATCCGGGCCTGGACCGACGCTGTCGGTGATGTTCGAAGAGCAGGGGTATTCCATGTCAATTTACGACCCTTTTTATGCCCCGGACGCCTCGGTGCTTGCCGACGACTATGACTTTATCACCGCCACAGAAGTCGTTGAGCACTTGTCGCAGCCTGGACAAGTGCTTTCTCAACTAGGGTCTCAACTGATAGCAGGCGGCTATCTGGGGCTGATGACCAAGCGGGTATCTTCCCCTGAAGCTTTTGCCCGCTGGCACTATATTTCGGATCCTACCCATGTCAGCTTTTTTAGCGAAGAGACCTTCCGTTGGTGGGCGCAAAAAAATAGTTTAGTGGTGGAATTTCCTGGGGCCGACACGGTTATTCTACACAAAACGCTAACGTGAAAAATTTTGACGTTAGAAAAGCATTGACTTTGCTCATTTGAGGGCAATAATTGCGCGCCGATATTCCAGCCTGACTCGATGCAACAGGTGAGATAGCGGCTATTTTGAACACTGCTTTGATACCAGTTTGAACACTGCTGGCAGCGTTTTTATTCCTGTTTCACTCCAGTAGGTAAGGTGAGGTTTCATGTCGCGGCAACTGCTAGCCATGGCGCTGGCGCCCCTTTTAGGGCTATTCATCCTTGGGATTGGCAACGGTTTTCTTGCCACCTTAATCACTCTGCGCCTGGATGCCGCCGGTGAATCGGCCACGGTCATCGGTATTGTCTCGTCGGCTTACTTTATTGGCTTAGCCTTAGGCGCAATGGTGAATGACCGACTGTTGCTGCGTATTGGTCATATTCGTGCTTACGGTAGTTTTGCCTCATTAGTGGCCGTCACGGTGCTGCTACAGGGATTGTTCTTTGACCCCTGGGCTTGGTTTGTGCTGCGCCTAATTGGCGGCTGGGCCACGGTAGGGGTTTATCTAGTCATTGAAAGCTGGCTGCTCACCGCCGGTGATCAAAAAGTCCGCGGCCGCCTGCTGGCGCTGTATATGATTTCGCTTTATGCCGCCGGTGTGTTAGGGCAACTACTGCTGGGTGTAACCAATGCCATGGGCGTCACCGCGCCCTTTATGGTGATTGGCCTACTGGCCTCGCTCTCTGTGCTGCCCATGGCGATGATCCCCCGCGTATCGCCAATTATGGAGCATGCCGAACCATTGCCACCCCACCGTTTGATTACGCTGACGCCCACTGGCGTGATGGGCAGCTTAGGTTCTGGCATGGTAGTGGCCGCGGCGTACTCACTGTTGCCGCTTTATCTTCAGCGTATTGGCATGACGGTCAGTCAAGTGGGCCAGATGATGGCGGTGGTGATCCTGGGTGCCATGCTGCTGCAGTACCCGATTGGCCGCTGGTCGGACCGCCATGATCGGCAAATGGTGCTGATCGGCATTAGCGGTTTTTGTGTGCTGATCTCAGCGGCGATGCTCTGGCTGCCACTTTCGACGCCAATGCTGGCGCTGCTGCTGTTCTTGCTTGGCGGTGGGGTATTTGCGCTTTACCCGGTGGCAGTGAGTCATGCCGCCGACCGGGCGCCCGCAGGAGCACTGGTGCGCATGAGCCAGGGCCTACTGCTGATCAACTCGATCGGTGCCACGGTCAGCCCGCTGATGATCTCCCCGGTGATGACGGTGATGGGCGATGCGGGACTGTTCTGGGCTTTCGGTTCACTTAGTCTATTTTTTGTCATGTTCTTTTCCTGGCGCCGTAGTGTGCGCCCAGCGCCGGTACCTGTGGCACCGTTTACAGCTACCACGCCGATGACCGCTGCAGGTGCTGAGCTGGTGGTCACTGAAGAGCTGATACAGGGGGCGCTGGAGCACGAACACTTGGAGGATCTCTCCGATGCCGTATGGGATGTGGACGTTGCTGAACCTGTGGTTGGGCCACCCGCAGAAGATGAGAGCCATATCACTTACTATGATGATGTAGAGCAAGTAGACGAGCGAAAATAAAGCCGAGTGGAGACGTTATCGGTCGCGGGTGATACCTTGGGCTAATGGTGTAGGTGATAGAGTATTACTACTATCTAGGGCATGCTTTCAAACGATTGTTTAATTTTTTGGCCCGAGGTCTTATTATGAACTATTACGCCGCGCCGGTACGTGATTTTCGCTTTGTACTTGAAGAGCTGTTGGAGCATCGCTCGCTGCACCTGCCGGTCTTTGAAGAAGCCACGCCGGATTTGGTCGAGGCTGTACTGGAAGAGGCCGCAAAACTGGCCGGTGACGTTTGGGGGCCGCTCAACAAGATAGGGGACCAGCAGGGGGCCAAGCGTCACACCGATGGCAGCGTAACGACGCCGGATGGCTTCGCGGCAGCTTACCAGGCGTATGTCGAGGGCGGTTGGAACGGTATTGGTGTTTCCGAGGCGTTAGGCGGTCAAAACCTGCCAGAGGTTGTTGCCAGCGCGGTTCAAGAGATGCTTCACGGCGCCAATATGGCGTTGGGCCTGTGTCCGATGCTGACGGCCGGGGCCATTGAGGCGTTGGCTCATCACGGCAGCGATACACTCAAAGCGACCTACTTGCCCAAACTGGTAGAAGGCACCTGGACGGGTACCATGAACCTTACCGAATCCCAAGCGGGATCGGATCTCTCCCAAGTGCGCACCCGCGCCGTTCCAGAAAGCGATCATTATCGCATCAGCGGCCAGAAGATCTATATCACCTGGGGTGAGCACGACGCCGCCGAAAACATTATCCATCTGGTACTGGCCCGCAAGCCAGACGCGCCGGAGGGTAACAAAGGCATTTCTCTGTTTCTGGTGCCCAAGTTTCTGGTTAATGACGACGGCTCTCTTGGCGAGCGCAACGATGTCACTTGTGCGTCTATTGAGCACAAGCTGGGTATTCACGGCTCGCCCACCTGCACTCTGAGCTTTGGTGAAAACGGCGGCGCGATTGGCTATTTGGTAGGCGAGGAAGGCCGTGGCCTGAACCATATGTTCACCATGATGAACGAGGCGCGCCACAAGGTTGGTATTCAAGGCATTGGCGTGGCCGAGCGCGCCTGCCAGCACGCCTTTGCCTATGCCTTGGAGCGCACCCAAGGCCGCTCCCCCAAAGCGCGCGGTGGTGAGAATTGTACTATCAGCGACCATTTGGACGTGCGCCGCATGCTGCTCTCCATGCGTTCGCGTACCGATGCGCTGCGCGCCCTGGCGCTCTACTGTGCCGCCGAACTGGATACGGCCCGCCACGCCGAAAGTGGTGATGCCCGCCATGCCGCTCAGGCTCGCGCTGATATTTTGATTCCGGTGATCAAAAGCTTCTCCACCGATCAAGCGGTGGATATCGCCTCCATGGGCATTCAGGTTCATGGCGGCATGGGCTACGTGGAAGAGACCGGTGCCGCCCAGTTATTGCGTGATGCGCGTATTGCGCCGATTTACGAAGGCACCAACGGTATTCAGGCGCTGGATTTGGCAGGCCGCAAGCTTCAGCGTGACAGCGGTGAAGCGCTCTCCATGCTCTTAAAAGATGTGGCCGCGACGGTGGAGCAGCTTAACGCCGAGCCTACCTTGGCAGCATTGGGCAGCGGCTTGGCCGCAGGCCTAGAAGATCTAAAAGCCGCTCAGGCGATCGTGCTTGAACAAGGCAGTGATCCTGAAAACGGCGCAGATGCGGTGCAGGCCTACGCTACGCCGTTTCTCACCCTGGCGGGCCACGTGCTGTGTGCATGGCAAATGGGGCAGGCTGCCCTGAGCGCCCTGGCCGCGATTCAAAACGGTAGCGATGATCCTTTCTATACTGCCAAGTTACGCAGCGCCGAATTTGCGATTACCCAGTGGTTACCGGTCGGTCGCGCCCAACGGGCGGTGATTGAAGCGGGTATGCAGTGTTTAAGCGAATTTGAGGTTCACTAACGCTAATGTTTCAGTCTGCGCCGCCGCCCTTCGAGGCGGCGGTGCTGTTTTTAGGCAACCGAAACAGTCATTTAAAACGAACGCTTTTACTAACACCGACTTCAACAACACGCTTAATAATAAGACCAGGAGCCGACTATGACCGCTATTTTCGAGCAAGGCTTACCCAAAACCGTAGCCAATCATGTACCCCTTTCACCGCTGACCTTTATCGAACGCTCGGCGTCGATCTACCCTGACTATCCTGCGGTGGTACATGGCAGCACACGACGTACCTGGGGCGAGTCCTGGGCCCGTTGTCGCCAGCTTGCCTCTGCGCTCAAGCAGCGGGGCCTTCAGCCGGGCCAAACCGTAGCAGCGATGCTGCCTAATATCCCTGCGATGTTTGAAGCTCACTTCGGCGTGCCGTTGGCAGGCTGTGTGCTGAACACACTTAATATTCGTCTGGATGCCGAGGCAATCAGCTATATGCTGGAGCACGGCGAGGCCAAAGCCATTCTGGTCGATCCTGAGTTTGCCGAGGTCATCCAACAAGCGGTTGCCAAGCTTGAGCATAAGCCGCTGATCATCGATGTTGCCGACGTGGAGTTTCTCGGAGACACCCAGGGCATTGGTGAGATCGAGTACGAAGCACTTCTTGAAGAGGGTGACGCCGATTTCGCCTATCAGCTGCCCGCGGATGAGTGGAATGCGATCTCGCTCAACTACACCTCCGGCACTACCGGCAAGCCCAAGGGCGTGGTTTATCACCACCGCGGTGCTTACCTTAACGCGGTGAGCAATATCATGGAGTGGGCGATGCCTCACCACCCGATCTACTTGTGGACGCTACCCATGTTCCACTGTAACGGCTGGTGTTTTCCGTGGACGATTGCCGCCAATGCCGGGGTGAACGTCTGCCTGCGCCGGGTCGATCCCAAAAAGATCATGCAGTTGATTGCCGATGAAAAGGTCACCCACTTTAGCGGGGCACCGATTATTCTTAATGGCCTGGTGAATTTACCGGCTGAAGACAAATGCGAGTTTGACCACCCGGTGAAAGTTACCACCGCCGGTGCGGCACCTCCCGCGTCGGTAATTGCCGGGATAGAGAAACTGGGTATTGAAGTCACCCACGTATACGGCCTTACCGAAGTGTACGGCCCAGTAACGGTGTGTGCCTGGCGTGAGGCGTGGGACGAGCTGCCGCTTGAAGCACGGGCCAAGATCAAAGCCCGCCAGGGGGTGCGCTATCACATGCTCGAGGCGCTGTGTGTGGCCGACCCGCTGACCATGGAGCCAGTCGCCAAAGACGGCCAAACCATCGGCGAGATTCTGATGCGTGGCAACAACGTCATGAAGGGCTATTTGAAGAATGCCGAAGCCACCGAGCAGGCGCTGGAGGGCGGCTGGTATCACACCGGCGATTTGGCCGTGTGGCACCCTGACGGCTATATCGAGATTAAAGACCGCTCCAAGGATATCATTATTTCCGGCGGTGAGAATATCTCCACCATTGAAGTGGAAGACGCTATTTACGGCCATCCTGCGGTCGAAGAGGCGGCAGTCGTGGCCAAGCCCGACGAGAAGTGGGGCGAGACGCCTTGTGCCTTTGTGAAGCTTAAAGTGGGTTACGGCGAAGTTACCGAAGCCGATATTATCGCCCACTGTCGCGAACATCTGGCGGGCTACAAAGTCCCCAAAACGGTCATTTTTAGCGAGCTGCCGAAAACCTCAACGGGCAAGATCCAAAAGTTCGTCCTGCGCGAAGAAGCTAAAAATCATTGATAACGCATTTAAGGAGTGAGGGTATGAGCGACAAAACGATTGGCGTAGTAGGGGCCGGCACAATGGGGCAGGGGATTGCCCAGGTAGTGGCGGCGAGTGGTTTCACCGTTAGGCTCTACGATGTAGCAGAGGAGCAGCTTAGTCGCGCTGAGAAAAATATCGATAAAGGCTTGAGTAAGCTGGTAGCGAAAGAAAAAATCAGCGAAGCGGATAGAAACGCTGCTTTAGCGCGCCTTTCGACGACCACGACGCTAGATACGTTGAGTGATTGTGCGGTAATTATTGAAGCTGCTCCGGAACAGCCTGAACTGAAAGAACAGCTGTTTCGCGATCTAAGCCGTTTAAGCAGCGAGACCATCTTGGCCTCCAATACATCGTCGCTGTCATTAACTCGCTTAGCGGCAGTTTGCGAGTGCCCAGAGCGCGTAGTGGGTATGCATTTTTTTAACCCGGTACCGGTGCTCAAGCTGGTGGAAGTAATTCGCGCGGAACAAACGTCAAATCAAACCGTTGAGCGTATTGAGCAGCTCGCTATCGCTTTAGGCAAAACCGCCGTGCCGGTGGGCGATGCGCCAGGTTTTGCAGTGAACCGTCTGCTGGTACCGATGATCAACGAAGCGGCGTTTATCGTCCAAGAGGGCACTGCAGCGCCTGAATCAGTAGATGACGCCATGAAACTCGGCGCCGCCCACCCCATGGGGCCATTAGCGCTGGCAGATTTGATTGGCCTGGATGTCTGCCTGGCGATTATGGAGGTACTCCAGGAAGGCTTTGGCGACCCCAAATATCGCCCCTGCCCACTGCTTAAACGTATGGTCGCCGCGGGCTATTTAGGCCGTAAGAGCGGGCGCGGCTTTTATCACTACGACTAACCTGCGCTGAGTTGAAGGGCGCGGCATAAATAAGTCATTGCCACTCAACCAAGCGTTCGCTAGGGTTGAGTGGTGTTCAATTCAATGTTCAATAACAAATCAAATAAGGAGCCCGCCATGAGCGAAGCCGTCATCGAAAAGGTTGATAACGATGGGATGGTGCGTCTCACCATCAATCGTCCTAAAGCGCTGAATGCCCTGAACAGCGATGTATTAGCAGCGCTAGAAGCGCACTTAATAGAGCTTGAAGCTCACCCGAATTTACGCGGCGTGTTGATTACCGGCGCTGGTGAAAAATCTTTTGTGGCGGGCGCTGATATCACCGAAATGCGTGACAAAACACCCGAGCAAGCGCGGGCTTTCGCCAGCCAAGCGCTGCGTACCATTAAACGCCTAGAGACATTGCCCGTGCCGGTGGTCGCGCTGGTGAACGGGTTTTGCCTTGGCGGCGGCTGCGAATTGGCGCTGGCCTGCGACTGGGCGGTAGCCAGCGACAACGCCGTGTTTGGCCAGCCGGAGGTACTGCTAGGGGTTATCCCTGGCTTTGGCGGAACGCAGCGTTTGCCGCGCCGCGTTGGCCCAGCCATGGCGATTGATTTGGTCACCACCGGGCGCAAAATTGATGCCCAAGAAGCGCTGCGTATCGGCCTGGTGAATCGGGTGATGCCGCAAGCGGAGCTAGAGAGCTACGTTGAAGAGCTCACTAAACAGCTTAAAGGTAATGGCCCGCAGTCAGTGCGCAGTGCCAAGCAGGCGGTTCACGACGGGATGGACCAAGACCTTGATAGCGCACTGGCGCTGGAAACCAGCCTGTTCGCCTTCTGCTTTGCCGGCGACGAGCAAAAAGAGGGGATGTCTGCATTTGTAGAAAAGAGGAAGCCGAACTTTTAACCCTTCGCTCATTCAAGATTTGCTGATTTAGGGGGTGGCGCTTGCGTCACCCCCGTTTTATGCTCGAAAGCCGACCATCAACTTCATTGGAGTTGCCACTATGCAATGGGCCGCGTTTATCCTCGCCGCGCTGGGTTTTGCCTATCTCCCTGGGCCTGCGATGCTATACACAGCAGCGCAAACCTTGGGTCGCGGCCGACGAGCAGGGTGGTTAGCGGTCATCGGTGTGCATATGGGTTGCTACGTCCACGTTATTGCCGCCGCACTTGGCCTGGCGCTGCTGTTTGCAGCGATCCCGCCTGCCTATATTGCCATGAAAATTATCGGCGGGCTTTACTTGCTGTGGATGGGACTGCGCCTGTGGCAGCAGGGCATTCGCGCCCATGGCGATGAGGTGCCGCTGGCCACCACTAAGCGCGTGCTGCGCGATAGTTGTCTAGTGGAAGTGCTCAACCCTAAAACAGCGCTCTTCTTTGTCGCCTTTCTGCCCCAGTTTGTGCAGCCCGAGAGCGCGATGCCAGTGGCATGGCAGCTGCTTTGGCTAGGTATCGCTACCAATGTGCTGTTTTCCTCTGCGGATGTCGTGGTGGTGCTACTGGCTAGCCCTCTACGGGCGTGGTTACAAAAATCCTCTGGCTCTTCCACACTTATTCAGCGTATCGGGGGCGGTGTGTTGATGGGGCTGGGGGGCAACACCTTGGCTCAGGCGGCGCGTTAATCATTTTGCCTACCTAGGTAGTTCAATTCTCGACTTAAGGAGCGTTGCATGTTTGATCTGTATATTGCCAACAAGAATTACTCGTCTTGGTCGCTGCGCCCTTGGGTGCTAATGAAAGCGCTGGAAATTCCCTTTAGTGAACACCTAATGCCCTTTGAAGGGGGCACTGGGGCAAGCTACGACACCTTTATTCGCTTTTCTCCCTCTGGCTTAGTGCCTTGTCTGGTAGATGTGCAAGATGATGACGAGCTGGCGGTATGGGACTCCCTGGCGATTGTCGAGTATCTGGCCGAGCAACACACCAACGTTTGGCCAAGTGGCAAGACCGCCCGCGCCTGGGCACGCTCAGCTACTGCCGAGATGCACAGCGGCTTTGGTACGCTGCGCGACGAGTGTCCGATGAATTGCGGTATGCGGGTGGCATTGAACAGCTTATCGACCAAACTTAAAACGGATGTGGCGCGCTTGGATGCACTTTGGCAGCAGGGGCTGGAGCGCTTTGGTGGGCCGTTTTTAGCAGGCAGCCACTTTACGGCTGTCGATGCATTTTATGCCCCTGTGGCGTTTCGTGCGCAGACATTCAGCTTACCGCTCAGCGAGGCTTCCCAAGCGTATGTTGAACACTTATTAGCGCTGCCTGCCATGCAAACGTGGTATCAAGCTGCGCTTGAGGAGCCATGGCGCGAGTCCATGCATGAGACCGATACGCTGAAAAATGGCAACGCAACAGCTGATTACCGTAAGCCTTAAGCTACGTGGCAATTCTCCAGGAACACCCAGCATCGGGTACACTGACGCAAATTTCGTTTGGAAACGTCCATGGCTCTTAGCGCAACGCCCTACAAAGTTGATATTAATCTTACCGATCTGGATCGCGGGGTGTATGAAACGCTGCGTTTTACCGTGGCTCGCCACCCCTCAGAAACCGAAGAGCGCATGACCGCACGCTTGCTCGCCTATGTGCTGTGGTACAGCGAGACCCTCGCCTTTGGGCGTGGGCTCTCTGATGTGGATGAGCCAGCGTTATGGGAGAAAAGCTTAGATGGGCGCTTGCTGCACTGGATCGAAGTGGGTCTGCCAGATGCGGAGCGTATCACCTGGTGCTCGCGCCGAGCGGAGCGAGTATCGCTGCTTGCTTATGGTCGGGTAGATCTGTGGGAGAGTAAAGTACTGCCCAGTGTGGCATCTCTGAAAAATGTCCATGTGGCGGGGCTGCCCCAAGAGGCGCTCGCGACCATTGCCAAAGACCTCCCCAGGGCTATTAATTGGGCGGTTATGATTAGCGAAGGCTCGCTGTTTATAACCGATGAAAACGGCCAGCATGAAATTACTCCGCAGTGGCTGCTACGCGACCGCTAGGAAATACCAGATTTGCGTTTATTGTATAAGCTATAAATCTTAGCTGTGTCGCTAAGTGATCAGCAGACAAAGGGTTGGTCCACGGGTCATCCCTTATTTTTTTAAAAGTATGCTTGCTATCTTTTTGCACAATTACATACAATCAACAATGTTTGTTGATGGCAGCCCACTCTTCCCCCTCACCTCAAGGAACGAGCAATGAAAGGAAAGTCCCCTATACAGTGGCAACTGCTTCCGCTGGTAGCCGCCATCACCCTGTTGCCAGAGTTTGCGCAGGCAGCCGATGGCGTACTCTCGATTAAGCACGAAAATGATAGTATTGCCAGCAGTGATGATGGTCATTTTACCAGCGGTTTTGAGCTAAATTGGGCGTTTAAGCCCGAGACTCAGAGTTGGACACAGCGCTTAGCCACTGCATTACCCGATAGTATAATCGGTAGTGCTGACACGGCTGCCTATCGGCTGGTGCATCAGATCTATACGCCCGATGACATTGAGCAGCGTGGGCTGGTTGAAGATGATCGCCCCTATGCTGGGACCGTTTACGGCGGTATTTCGCTGTATGAAGATGTGCCCATGGGTCGTTGGCAGCAGGCGACCGATCTGCACTTGGATATTGGTTTAGTAGGGCCGTCGTCCCTTGCCGATAGTATTCAACGTGAAGTGCATCGTGTCACTGACAGCGAACGCCCTAACGGTTGGAATAATCAACTGGGTGATGAAGCCATTGTGAACGTCGCTATGCGGCGTCAGTGGTGGCACAGCTCTCCGTTTATCGGTAAGCAACTTGCCCATGGCCCTAGTATCAGCGCTGCGTTAGGGAATCTTTACACCTATGCCAGCGCTGGCTACAGCGTGCGATGGGGTGACGAGGCATCGGGCATTCCTAGGCTGACGCCTAATGCTGGTAGTCGCCATCATATGACCGGCAATGACGGCTGGCAGTGGTACCTGTTTGCCAGTGTCGATGGCTACTATATGGCGCAAAACCTAACGCTTGATGGCAATACATTCAGAAATAGCCACTCGGTTGACCGTAAAGAGTGGGTGGGAGATGTATCCGCTGGCTTGGCGCTGGCGTGGGAAGATTGGCAGGTCACTTACGCCGCTGTTCAACGTTCGCGTGAATTTGATGGCCAGGAAAAGCAGGATAAATTTGGCGCCCTGACGCTATCTAAGCGTTTCTAAACGACAAAGATCTGTTGCAGCAATCCTTCCTAGCGCTAATTTTTATTAATTTTTGTGGCTGGCGGTGTTACTCTCAGCCGCTTTCCGCGCATATTAAGGGCAATCTGTGAATATCAAAGCTGATCTTTCCATTCTCGATATCATCGGCCATCTAGTTCTTTGGGTGGTGCTGAGTATTATCACATTTGGTATAGCGTTATTTTTCTTCCCCTACTCGTTTGCGCGGTTCGTCATTAATCGCACGTCGTTAGTAGATGCCAGCACTGGCGTCGAGCGAAAAATGATCTGCGATATCAATCTATTTAGCAACGTCGGCCACATCATCCTATGGATGCTGATTTCACTGGTCACCTTTGGTTTAGGATATGTTTTCTACTTCTATCGGGTTTGGAATTACGCTTTGAATAACTCGCGCTTTGAATAGCGGTTAAAGAGAGCAAATTTACCTTAGCATCCATTAGGGCCTACGTTGAGAGATCAAGCGTAGGCCCTTTTTTGGTGACTACTTATTCACTATCAGTCAGTTTGTCCTGAGTGCGAAGCTCAAAGTCGCTGGCGTCGTGGCGTTCATGCAACTGCTCGTGTGGCTCCCCAAAGGAGCGGTTAACCATGCGACCACGTTTGACTGCAGGGCGCTCATCAATCTCCTCGGTCCAGCGCAAAACGTTCTTATAAGTGTGGGCCTCTAAGAACTCTGCCGCTTCGTAAACGCGGTTTTTTACCAGCGCACCGTACCAGGGGTGAATCGCCATATCGGCAATGGTGTACTCATCACCCGCCATAAAGCGGTTTTCCGCCAGATGGCGGTCGAGGACATCAAGTTGCCGCTTTACTTCCATGGTGTAGCGGTCAATCGGATACTGATACTTCTCCGGCGCGTAAGCGTAAAAGTGTCCGAAGCCGCCGCCCAACATCGGTGCGCTACCCATTTGCCAGAATAACCATGAGAGACATTCGGTGCGTTTTGCCGAGTCGCTGGGTAAGAAAGCGTTAAACTTTTCAGCCAAATAGAGCAGGATGGCGCCAGACTCAAATACTCGCTGAGGAGGAGTAGTGGAGTGATCCATTAACGCGGGAATTTTGGAGTTGGGGTTCACCTCGACAAAACCACTGCCGAATTGGTCGCCCTCGCCAATTTGAATTAAAAAAGCGTCGTACTCAGCGCCCTGAATCCCTTTTTCCAGCAGCTCTTCAAGCATCACGGTGACTTTGACGCCGTTGGGAGTGGCCAGTGAGTAGAGCTGGAGAGGGTGTTTGCCCACAGGCAATGTTTTGTCATGGGTGGGGCCTGCAATGGGGCGGTTGATATTGGCAAATTTACCGCCATTACCAGGTTCCCATTTCCAAATGGTAGGGGGTGTGTAGGTGTTATTGCTCATTGTTTCCTCGCTATAAACCGGTTATCGGTAGCTGCTGGGTACAGGAATGAATATATATTTGCCGCTATTGTTAAGTTATGGGGGTGATGAAATGTGGCTACAAGGGTAGGCTGGTAATTAGCCTGTTAATAAGTAATCTATTTTCAAAGGGTGTGGCGGATGCGTGTAATTGGACTACTAGGCGGCATGAGCTGGGAATCTACCCAAGGCTACTACCGGGCTTTAAACGAAGGCGTTAAAGCGGCGCTGGGCGGTTTTCATTCGGCCAAAATCGTCATAATCAGCGTCGATTTCGCAGAGATTGAAGCGCTACAGCAGCAGGGGGATTGGCAGGCAGCCGGTGATCTGCTGGCCAGTGCCGCCCAAAATGTCGAGTGCGCGGGCGCTGAGTGTTTGCTGATTGCCACTAATACCATGCATAAAGTGGCGCCTGCTATTGAGCAAGCCATTACGATTCCGCTACTGCATATTGCCGACGCCACCGCTGAGCAACTTAAGTTAGATGGCATTACGCGTGTCGGCTTATTAGGTACCCGTTTTACTATGGAGCAGGACTTTTACACTAGCCGGTTAGAAGAGCATTTTGGCATTGAAGTCGTGGTGCCAGGGCCTGTTGAGCGCGAAGTCATTCACCGAGTGATTTTCGACGAGCTTTGCCAAGGCCGGGTCGAAGAGGCATCTCGTCAGCGCTACCTTAAGATCATCGATTCACTTTATGCGCAAGGCGCTCAGGCGGTGATTTTAGGCTGTACCGAAATTGCCATGCTGGTGAGTCAACGTGATACCGTGGTGCCGCTATATGACACCACCGCGCTGCATGCACAGAAGGCGGTGGCGTGGTCTTTAGCTGAGTGATTTATACCAGCGTCAGCGTGACGTTGATATTGCCACGGGTGGCATTGGAGTAGGGGCAAACGATGTGAGCTTTATCGACCAACTGCTGGGCGACGGATTGCTCCAGGCCGGGCAGGCTGATTTTTAACTCAACTTCAATGCCGAAGCCGGTAGGAATCGCACCGATACCTACATGACCATCAATTTTGGTCTCTTGGGGCAGCTTCACTTTTTCCTGGCTCGCAACGTGCTTTAATGCGCCTAGAAAGCAGGCAGAGTAGCCAGCCGCGAAGAGCTGCTCGGGATTGGTACCATCACCGCCAGCGCCACCCAGCTCTTTCGGCGTGCTGAGTTTGACATCCAACGCGCCATCCGACGATTGGGCTTGGCCTTCACGGCCACCTGTGGCAGTGGCGTGAGCGCGATAAACAACTTTTTCGATAGTGGTCGTGGTCATTTTAAATCTCCTGTCTGAATTGTTAATTTTTAACCTGCTGCTTTAAGTTAGCGCAGCTTTATTTTGTGCGCAAGATAAATAATCAATTAATATCGACTCTTGACCGAAAAGCGAAGGGTCATTGATTTTTTTGTAAGCTATCGCGCAGCTTCACCAAATCTTCTTTCAATACGGTCAGTGCCTCGATTGACTGTTCGCTCGCATGCACCACGCAGCTAGGAATATGGTAAGCCTGCTCGCGCAGGGCTTTACCCCTTTCTGTGAGATAAAGCTCTACCACGCGCTCATCTTGATGGCTGCGTTTGCGATCCAGTAGCTTGTCGGCTTCAAGGCGCTTAAGCAGCGGGGTTAGTGAACCTGGATCAGTTAGTAAACGCTTACTCATTGACCCTACGGTGATGCCGTCGCTTTGCCATAGTACTAGCATGGCAAGGTATTGCGGGTAAGTAAGCCCTAGCTCTTTTAGTAGCGGCTTATAGATCTTTGTCATCATTAACGAAGTTGAATAGAGCGCAAAGCAAAGCTGATGATCGAGTTCTAATTCGCTGCAAGATGGTTGCACAAGTAGGGGTGCTCCGAACCGTGGTATTTAAGGTTAGTG
Organism: Halomonas sp. SpR8; assembly: GCF_031010195.1. Lineage (GTDB taxonomy): Bacteria > Pseudomonadota > Gammaproteobacteria > Pseudomonadales > Halomonadaceae > Vreelandella. The sequence goes on from NZ_JAUAMC010000001.1 coordinate 46,674, forward strand.
TTCACATTCAGTATTTACATTAATGTAGCGTGATGCCGCGCCAGTGGCTAGATCTAGACGTTGGTCGTAAGTTGGCAGTTTTGTTTTGACACGCCCACGGCAGGTCGATAGCCTTTGCTTATTCAATGTTACCGGTAACAATTTGCCGGTCTTTAAGTTCGCTATAAACAACAACGAATATTTGGAGATAACGCTATGACTGCTATTTGGCGCAACACGCTTACCTTGGTGGGTGCTACCACTTTGACGTTAGGCATGGCTCACGCACAGAGCCCTGAATTGTCTGATCCGCCTGAGATTGAAGGTGAGGTGGTGGGCGACCACGGTTCGCATACGCTACGTATGGGCATCGGCCTTGCAGAAAGCTCGCCTCAGTTCCTCTCAAGTAAATACTTTGGTGAGATTTTGGAGCAGCGCACCGACGGCCGTATTACCGTCAACGTTTTTCCTAACAGCCAGCTAGGCGACGATGTACAGATGCTGGAAATGCTGCAAACCGGCACGCTGGATATGACCTATCCATCTAGCTCCGCAACGACCGGTTACGTAGAGGAACTGGCGGCGTTTGACCTGCCGTTCCTACTGCCCAGCCGTAAAGCCGCCATCGCTGTGATGCAGAGCGAAGTGGCCCAGGGCATGCTGGACGCCTTTGAAGGCACTGGCCTGAAAGCCCTCGCTTTCTCTGAAAATGGCTATCGTCAGCTCTCTAACAGCGCTCGCCCGGTGGCTAGCCCCGAGGATGTAGCGGGTCTGGACGTGCGCGGTCTCAGCGTTCGCACCATGGAAAACCCTGTTCACTTAGCTATTTGGGAAGCATTAGGCGCCAATCCAACACCGATGGCATTTGGTGAGCTATTCTCTGCTATGGAGCAGGGTGTTGTAGATGGTCAGGAAAACCCCTGGAGCACCATTCTGACGTCTAACTTCAACGAAGTGCAGGATTACGGCACCGAAACGCGCCACGTCTACACGCCGTTTATCATGATGCTTTCCGAGCGTACCTGGGATCGTATGGCGCCCGAGTATCAAGAGTTAGTGCTTGAGGCTGCGCGCCAGTCTGCCGATTACGAAATCCAGCTATCCGCTGAATACGATGACTGGTCACGCGACCAACTGGCCGAGCGAGGAATGGAAATTACGCGTCTGGATGATGAGCAGTTAGCTGCTTTCCAAGACGCCGTTCAGCCGGTTTATGAAGAGTGGGCGCCGCGCATTGGTGAAGACCTGATCGCCGACATTCAGCAAATTGTTGAAGACAGCAGCAACTAAACCTCACGTTTAGCGCACTATCGGCGGGCAGGCCAGTGTGTCTGCCCGGCGTGTCAGTGCCAGGAGTTCCCATGCCTCTCTCCTCTACACCCCCAACTGCATCGATACCGCTTGAAGATCCATCGGTGTATCTTGACGACCCTAACCGCAAACAGCTGGAAATCGATACCGATGCCCCTCAAGGCCCGGCGGTTTTCCGCTGGCTCACCCTGGGTATGGAGTATCTGATCGGCGCTATCTTAGTAGCGTTGATTGTGTCCGTTTCCTGCAACGTGGTGGGGCGCGCGCTGTTTAATCATTCGCTGCCGTGGGCCGATGAGCTGGCGCGCATGCTGTTTATCTGGCTGGTGTTTATCGGTGCCGCCGCCGCGTTTTCACGCTATGAGCACATTGCTGTTGATGCCTTAGTGCGCCGCCTGCCGATGCGCTTAGCGCATATGCTTTATCTACTCCAGCACCTGATTATTACCGGCCTGATGGGAGTAATGATGTGGGGCGGCTATCAAGTACTAACTCGGTCTAGCGGGCGTTCAGCGATTATGGGAGTGCCGTTAAGCGTGTTAAGCCTCTCGCTGGTGCTGTGCGTTACTTTTATTGCAGCGGTAGCGATTTGGCGGATGTGGGTCAGCCTCAGCGTTATTCGCCAACCTGAGCGGGAGCACTGATCATGCTATGGATTTTTCTAGCCATTTTAATGGTCTCCATTGTTATTGGCCTGCCCATTGCCTTTGGTTTAGGCGTGGCGGCACTAGTGATGGCGGTACTCTCTGATATACCGCTATCGATCATGATCGAGCAGTCGATTCGCGGGGTGAACAGCTTTCCGCTGCTGGCGATTCCGTTCTTTATTTTAGTCGGTGAGGTGATGAGCAATGGCGGCATCGCGCGCCGCTTGATGGAGCTAGCGGGTGCGTTAGTGGGCTTTATGCGTGGTGGATTGGGGCAGGTTGCTATTACCGGCTCGATGTTTTTCGGCGGCATCAGTGGTTCGGCCGTCGCCGATACCGCCGCTACCGGTGCAATGATGATTCCCTCAATGAAAGAGCAGGGCTATACCGCGGCCAATGCAACGGCGATTAATACCGTGTCATCGGTGATCGGGATTATTATTCCACCGTCAATCCCGCTGATTCTATACGGCATCGTTACGGAAACCTCGATTAGCCGCCTGTTTATCGCCGGTATTATTCCGGGGCTATTGATTGGCTTTGCGCTGATGGTGACCACCTATATTTTGGCCAAAAAAGATGGCGGCGGTGTGCGTAAGTTCAACTGGGAGCGTCTTTGGAAAGCCTTCAAAGCTGCCTGGCTTGCGCTGGTGCTACCGGTGATTGTGATTGGCGGTATTATTGGCGGCGTGTTTACCGCTACCGAAGCTGCGGTGGCAGCACTGCTTTACTCGCTGGCTATTTCGCTAGTGGTATATCGTGAATTTAAGCTCAAAGAACTGGGCGGCATGTTGATTCGTACCGCGCGCTTGACCGGTATGGTCATGATGCTGCTGGCGTTTGCAACGGTGATTGCCTGGTTCTTGACCATCAATATGGTGCCGCAGACGCTGGTTAGTCAGGTGAAAGCGATTACTGAAGACCCCTTTTTGCTGCTGCTGATTGTTGCCTGTTTGCTACTGCTAGTAGGGTTTGTAATGGACTTAACCCCGGCGATGGTCATCATGGCGCCGATGCTGGCCCCCATTGTGACATCGGTGGGCGTTGATGCCGCCTACTTTGGCGTATTAATGGCGTTTGTGTTGGGCATTGGGTTATTAACGCCGCCGGTGGGCACCTGCCTTTACGTCGGTTGCGGCGTAGGTAAGGTCTCTATGGAGTCACTGGTCAGAGCAATGCTGCCTTACTACGCAGCACTGCTAGTGGTGCTGGTGGTCTTGATTGCCTTCCCTGGCATCGTTACCTGGCTGCCTGACTTGACCGCCGTGCGTGGCAATTAATTAATAGGAGAGCCTCTGTGAAGAACCTCTCGCAGCGTATTTTGGTAATGGGCGTGTCTGGCTCGGGTAAGTCGTATATCGGTCAACTGCTGGCCGCAGAGGTCGGCGCGACGTTTATCGATGGCGACGATCATCACTCGCCTGCCAATGTGGCAAAGATGGCCAGCGGCACGCCGCTTAACGACGATGACCGGCGCGAGTGGCTGGATACCTTGTCGGCGTTATTTGCGCAGTATCGGAGCCGGGATGAGTCACTGGTGATTGCCTGTTCGGGGCTTAAAAAGCGTTACCGTGATCGGCTTCGCCAGGGTGATCCGGCGCTGCAGATTCTCTATTTAGAGGGCAGTCAAGCGCTGTTGCAGCAACGCCTGGAAACCCGTGCAGGCCACTTCTTTAAAGGCGATTCCATGTTGGCCAGCCAATTGGCCGATCTGGAACCGCCCGGTGAAGAAGAGGCCTTTAACGCCTCTATTACTCTGTCGCCGCAGGAAATCGTTAATCAATTTGCTGCCACGCTGACGAAGCCCTGAAGTACGCTACGTTAAGCCAAGTAATTAAAAGTAAGATTAAGCAATGGGAGGGACTTATTTCATATAAGATTTAATGCCTATATCTGATATAAGGCATTAATTATTATGAACAAGTCCTTCACATATCGGAGTTATTTTCAAAAGCTAATTATATTCTCCAAAAGGCATCAATTTTTTAGACATTGGTCGTAATTTGTCAGTTTTATTTTGACGCCCGCATCATTGGTAGATAGCCTTAATGTTATTAAAGTTACCGGTAACATTAGCGGTAATAAAAGTAATCCATTGCTCCACTAACGCGTGTGCTCAAATGCTATCAAACCTTATTCTCGGCGTAGTGATCTTACTTAGTTCGATTTTTTTCTACCTACAGGCGATTGATTTGCCTGAGCGTTCAGCGCTTTTTCCGCATTTTATTTTGTGGGGAATGGCGATTGTGGGTGTGCTGTTAATTTTTCAGGCGTTGCTGGAAGTACGAAAAAAAGTTTCACAAGAAGGTTTGGTAAGCCGTCGTGAAGCGCGTGCTCAGTTAAACGATATTCTGATTTTTCAAGTGCTGGTGCCTGGTGGACTACTGCTAATGGCATATGGATTATTGTTGTCCGTGGGGTTTTATCCAGCATCTGCTTTTTTGGTCTTTACTATCTACAGCTACCATGCTTATCGCATTGATGCCGCTAATCTCAACAAGTCTATGTGGTTTCGCTCCATCGGCTTCGCGATAGCAGTCACACTCTTTATGTATCTCATTTTTACTTTATTGCTGGGCCTCCCAGCACCTTCCGGCGCACTCTTTTGATCAAGTACGCAAGCGCATTGAAAGAAGAGTAACGCCAATTTATTCACGTATGACAATTGCTCAAGGTGATAACAATGAACGCTAAATTATCTTTTCTACTGAGTGCGCCGTTTTTACTAACGGCGGGCATAGCCCAGGCACAAGATTTTCCTACTAAAAACATTCAAATTATAGTGCCATATAGCGCCGGCGGCGGAGGCGATACGGTTGCGCGTATTGTCGCTGATCGTTTGGGAGAAGAATTAGGCCAACAAATTAATGTCGTTAACCGCGAGGGTGCAGGTGGTGAGATCGGCATCGATGAGATTGCCCGTAGTGATGCTGACGGCTATACCCTGGGGGTATTTGGTTATCCTGATAACTTTGTCTTAGAGCACACACGAGATACCAGTTTTACTTTTGATAGCCTCGACTATTTGGCTGCATTTGACGATATGCCGATGGGAGTATTTGCCTCGCCTAATAGCCAGCACAGTACTCTGGAAGAACTGGTGAGCTATGGTCAAGAAAATCCAGCCGAAATGATTATTGGCGAGTCTGGCGCTCTGGGCTTGCTCCACGCACTAGCCTTTGCTGAACGCTCCGATATGCAAATTACCCCCATTCGTTACTCCGGTGGTGGCGAGCTGATGAATGCTTTGTTAGGTAACCATATTGATTTAGCGTCGACATCTTCCATGAGCCATGATCCGATTGTTGATTCAAACGGCACGCCGATCGGTTTTGCAGCGGAAGAGCGTATGGAAATGTTTCCTGATGTGCCGACATTTAAAGAACAAGGCCTTGACCTTGTAATGGGGGTGTCTCGGGTGCTGGTTGCCCCTGAAGGGCTGCCTGACGACGTTCGTGAAGCACTTGTCACCGCATTGAACGAGATCAGTACCGATGAAGCAATGATCGCTAACTTTGAAAACGCTAAAATTCCTTATCGTTATTTAGATGATAGTGCTGTTAATAAAATGTTGGAGCAATCCAATAGTGTCTTAATGCCTGTTATTGAAAATAATTTAGATAAAATTAACGGCAATTAATGCCAGGTCATGACCGGGGTTAATCACCCCGGTTTCATTTTGCTATTACCCGAGTAGTGCCCATGGATATTTTTTCAATCCTGCTCAATTTATTTACCCCTAGCGTTTTTTTAGTGGTGTTTGCGGGTGTTCTGGTCGGCATTGTTGTCGGAGCTATTCCCGGCTTAAACGGTGCTATTGGTATTTCGCTGCTGTTACCACTGACCTTCACGATGGAGCCGCAGATCGGACTATTGTTGCTTGGTGGTATTTACATGGGTGGTATGTACGGTGGTTCCATCACTGCGATCTTAATTAACGTGCCAGGCGATGTCGTCGCTGCGCCCGTAGCGATGGAAGGATATCCGCTGACGAAGCAAGGGCGTGCTAAAGAAGCGCTCTATTACTCTATTTTTTCCAGCATGTTCGGTGGTTTTATCGGCGTGCTTATCCTGATTTTGTTTACACCGCCGTTAGCAAAACTTGCGCTGCAATTTGGTCCTGCGGAAATGTTTTTTGTGTCGCTAAGCGGTTTAATCATTGTGGGCGCGCTGAGCGGCAGTTTTTTGAAAGCAGCGTTTGCTGTGTTGCTAGGGTTGTTTATCAGTACAGTCGGGGTAGATATGATCACGGGATCTGAGCGATTCACCTTTGATAGCATAAGTTTACGCTCGGGTATTTCCGTAGTGCCCGTTGTGCTGGGACTTTTTTGTTTTGCTGAAATGTTCTTAAATATTGGTAAAAAACCCAGCGAACAAGTTCAGTATCGTGATCAGAAAATTTCGCGTATGACGGTGGTGAAAGATATCTTGAGCCAACGTTTTTTGGTTTGGAAATCAGGCTTGATCGGCACCTTGGTGGGGCTGTTGCCAGGCGTGGGGACAACGCTTGCGGTGTTTATGTCGTATGGAGACGCTAAGCGTACCTCTCGGCGCGATGTTCCGTTTGAGCAAGGAAACCCTGACGGGATTATCGCAGCCGAAAGCGCCAATAATGCCACTGTAGGAAGTTCAATGGTTCCGTTGCTGGCGCTTGGTGTCCCAGGTAGCCCCACTAGCGCAATCATCGCAGGTGCGCTCGTCATTCATGGCATAGTTCTTGGCCCCAGTTTATTTGTTAACCGTCCAGACGTAGCGTTTACATTCTTGTATGGAATGTTGCTAACCGTGGTGGCGATGACCATCATCGGCGCGGTAGGTATCAAGTACTTCTCTTACATTTTGAAAATAAAAATGGAATATATAGTACCGACAGTGCTGGTATTTGCTCTGTTTGGTGCCTATAGCCTGCGCAATAGTCTATTTGATGTCTTTATTGCCATAGTGCTGGGTATCGTTGGCGCTATTTTTAAGAAAATCCATGTGCCTGTCGCACCTATCATTATCGGGGTGGTGCTAGGGCCGTTGATTGAGACCAATCTAGCAAGGGCGATGCGTATTGCCGGCGCCCGTAATATGCCGCTATGGGAGTATTTGCTAGCAACGCCGCTATCTAAAGGGTTGGTAGCGCTGGTGGTTATCATGCTATTAGTCGTTATCCGGATGCGCCATAAGGAAAAAGTGGCAGCTAAAGAGGTTAAAAATGCATAACTTGCCCAAGCACTGCAAAATTCTGGTTATGGGTGTGTCTGGTTGCGGTAAGAGTTTAATTGGTGCCCAGTTGGCGAGCTCGTTAGGCATTCCATTTTATGATGCTGATGATTTTCATAGTCAAAGCAATGTAGATAAGATGGCTCAGGGAATTCCTTTGAATGATCAAGATCGTAGTGACTGGCTATCCGATTTAGCACAATTATTGTCACAAGAAACAGCGCTAGTACTTGGCTGCTCTGCTCTGAAACGTCGCTACCGGGAGCGCTTGCGCCGGGATGAGCCAAAGGTGGTGTTTATTTATCTTGAGGGCGACTTTGCAACGATTCGCGATCGCCTTGCAGCAAGGGAAGATCACTATTTCAAAGGTGACGATATGCTGCAAAGTCAATTCGCTCAGCTAGAGCCTCCCAGTGAAATTGAAGCAATAACTGTATCAATTAATCAGCCACCAGAGATGGTTTTACAAAGCTGCATCAATGCGCTTATCACGACCAACGCTACCCCAGCTTCTTGCTAGTTGAGAACAATTGAAGAAAAAACGCCCCACCCTACAAGATATTGCCGACCACGTAGGGGCTACCAAAATGACGGTAAGCCGCTGCCTACGGGATCCTGAGACGGTTTCGGAAGGTCTGCGCGAACGTATCTTTTCGATTGCCGAAAAGATTGGCTATATCCCCAACCGTGCGCCAGACCTGCTGTCTAGAGCCACCAGCCACTCGATAGGCGTGCTGGTGCCGTCACTCACCAATCAGGTATTTGCCGATGTGATCGTCGGTATTGAGTCATTAACGGAGCCTGCGGGCTACCATCTGATGCTGTCTCACTATGGCTACAGCCCCGAACTCGAAGAGCGCAGCTTGGCTTCGCTGCTCTCCTATAACGTTGATGGGGTGATACTTTCTGACCGCGACCATACGCCGCGTAGCCTGCGCATGCTGGAAACCGCCGGGATTCCGATTGTAGAAATCATGGACACCCGCCGCCCTCCGCTTCAGCAGGCGGTAGGCTATGACAACGTTCAAGCTGCCTTTGACATGGTTGACGAGATGATAAGGCGTGGACGACGACAGGTGATTTACTTGGCAGTGCGTTTGGATGAGCGTACCCGCCAGCGCGAGCAGGGCTATCGCCAAGCCATGCAAGAGCATGGCTTGGTGCCCGTCACGCTGCAAAGCACCCAGCGTTCATCTTACAGCGTGGGGGCGGCGCTGCTTGGGCAGGTCGTCGCTGATTATCCCGCGGCGGATGGTGTGTTCTGTACCAATGATGACGTCGCGGTCGGCGCCTACTTTGAGTGCCAGCGACGCGGCATTGATGTGCCAGGACGCATGGCGCTGGCTGGCTTTCACGGCCATGACGTCGGGCAGGTGATGACGCCTAGGCTTGCCAGCGTGGTGACTCCTCGCCAAACTATTGGCGAAGCGGCGGCGGGGGAGCTGTTAGCGCGTATTCGCGGAGAGGCACTGACACAGAAAGTGGTTGATTTGGGCTATCGGATTGAAACGGGCATGACGCTCTAACACGACTGCTTAAGAAATGCGGCGTGTTTTCGAGTAGCAGCGAATGTTGGGAGTAGCTAAAGTAGCCTTTTACTTTTATCGCGAGGCCGTCGTGGAGATTACTCAACTCAACATTTATCCCGTTAAGTCGCTAAAAGGCATCAGCATTGATCACAGCGAGCTGCAAGGCCACGGGCTAGCTTGGGATCGGCGCTGGATGCTGGTCGATGCGCAACAGCGTTTTGTTACCCAACGCCAACTGCCGGCACTTGCCACCGTCGAGGTCGCGTTGGCCGATACACACTTGGTGCTTTCTCATCCCAATGTTGAGCCGCTGAATGTGCCGTTGGCAGAGCCCGAGGGGAATTTACGCCTAGTAAACGTGTGGAATGACCACTGCAAGGCTTGGCCCGAAAGCGATGAAGTCTCTCGCTGGCTGGTTGCTGCTCTGGGCGAGCAGGCCCAGGGGCTTAGCATGGTGCGTTTTGCCACTGAGTTTACCCGTGCCGTTGAAGAGGATTTCCTTGATGGCGGGGCGGCGCACACTTATTTCTCTGACGGATACCCCTTTTTGATTGCCACCACGGGCTCATTAGACGCCCTTAATCAAGCCTTGGTAGCGAAAGGGCAGGCGCCTGTACCCATGAACCGTTTTCGGCCCAATATCGTGGTCAAAAGCGATGAACCTTGGGCGGAGGATCGCTGGGCAACGCTCGCTGAACAAAACGACACCTTTCAGCTGGCACTGCGTAAACCCTGTAAGCGTTGCAAAGTCACTACCATCGATCAGCATACAGCGGCAGTGCCTGCTCCCGCAGAGCCTCTGAAAACCTTGATTGAGCTCAATACCCAACCCACTAAAAAAGGCGCCCACTTTGGCCAAAACGCCACGCTGCTTAACGGCGAAGGCAGTGTTATTCGTGTGGGGGATAGACTGGTGGCGGCGACGCGCGACGCCTAATGCGCAACAGTTTGGTCGCAATGGCCGTGCCGATCAGGGTAATCACCATGCCGGCGATAATCTGAAGGTTCAGCATTTCATCAAGCAGCAAGTAGCCCCATATCAGCGCGCTCACCGGGACTAAAAAGGTCACCGTTGAGGTTGCTGTGGCGCCCGCGCTGGCGAGTAGGCCAAAGTAGAGCAGGAACGCCAGCGTAGTGCTTAGCGCCGCGAGCGCTAGGGCGTTTCCCCACGCCAGTGGGCTGATGGGGTCGCTTGGCCATAGCAGAATGCCAGGGATGAGAAGCACCAGCGCCGACATCGCGCTACTGCCCGCCGCGAGAACGCGCGTTGGCAGATGACTAAGGCGTGTTTTGGAGTAGTTGCTCGCAATACCGTAGCAAAACGTTGCTCCCAGTGCGGCTAAAATAAACCAGCCGTCCCCGCCCAAAGCAAAGTCAAGTCGATTGGCAGACAGTACATACACACCCAGCAACGCCAAGGCGAGCCCCAAGTACTGCTGTCGCTGTATCGCGGTAGCGAAAAACAGCGCGCCAAGCAGTGCGGTGAAAATCGGTGTGGTGGCGTTAATCAAAGAGGTAAAGCCCGCCTCAAGTTGTGTGGTGGCGAGTGCTAACAGTGAAAAAGGCAATACATGATTGACGACCCCTAAAAACAGCAATGGGCCTTTATGCTGCCAGATGAGTCGCAGATAGCGCAGGCTGATCAGTAGCGGCATTAGTAGCAGGGCGCCAATCCCCATACGCACCAGCACCAAGGGCACCGCGCCAAACTCGGGGGCGGCCACACGCATAAAGATAAATGACAAACCCCATAGCGAAGAGAGCAGTATCAGGCGCAGCGTATCAGCCGATGACATGGCGGGTCCTTAATTTCCGTAGGCTATTCGATTAGATAGCTAACTAGCTTACGGCCGAACTGAAAACGATGAAAGCCATATGCAGAGCGGGCTCGGCAGAGTGGTAAAAATCAGCTACGCTGGTTAAGTGGTCGACGCGGCAACCGCCGTTAGGCTCAGTTTGACGACACGGTTTGAAAACACGGTTTGAAAACATGGTTTGACAACATGTCTATGCATATTGACTACACACAAGGAGTTGTTCATGGATCGTAAAGCTAGCGCACGTTGGGAAGGTGGTCTCAAGGATGGCAAAGGCACCGTTTCAACCGAAAGTGGCGTTTTGGATGCCAAGTACTCCTTCAGCAAGCGTTTTGAAGATGAGAAAGGTACCAACCCCGAAGAGCTAATTGGCGCAGCGCACGCCAGCTGTTTCTCAATGGCCCTATCAATGATTTTGGGCGAGAAAGGCTATACCGCTGACGCCATTGAAACCAGCGCCAAAGTGACGCTTTCCCAAAGTGATGCCGGGTTTGATATCTCGAAAATTCACCTGGACGTTGTGGCTGAAATAAGTGGCGCCGACGACGCCGCTTTCCAGGAAGCAGCGGAAACGGCTAAAGCTAACTGCCCTGTTTCCAAGGTTCTTAATGCAGATGTAAGTATGACGGCTAAATTAAAAGGCTGATAACCAGCTTTTGATAGCTTACGTTTTTTAATAGCATAAGTTATGGTGCCGCCACATTGTATGATGTGGCGGTAATTTTTAACGATTTTTTATTGGTTTGACGAGTAAGGCTATTGTTGGCAATAAAAAAGCCCTGGCAAGTGCCAAGGCTTTTTGAGACTTACTGGCGCTTATTTATCTTCACTTGTATCTTCGCTACGGTGATACTCTTCAGCGGCTTCTAGCGCATCTTCTGAGGCATTAACGGTAATGACGTAATCATCACCGTTTTCGTCTTTGGTCAGTTCAAGTGAATCCCATTCGATAGCGACATTTTTCTCGCCCATACCCAGGAAGCCACCGACACCAACGACCACAGCATTAATCTGGCCATCTTCATCGATTACCAAGTCAGTGATGGTGCCGATATCTTCATCATCTTCGACGCTGCTTTTGACTTGGTTGCCGGTTAACGCGTCAGCATGGAAAGTGCCTGCTGGTGCTTCAGTCAGGTAGGTTGCTTCCATGGTAGTGGTATTCTCTTCGGCGTTTACTGTACCAGCTGAAAACATAATCGCTGGCACCATGAGAGTACCTAAAAAGGCAGGTTTAATCATTTTCATTTTGCTTGCTCCTTGCGATTTCATTAGGGCTTGACGACTCCGCGTAACAGCCCAAATAAATCAATAGCAAATGGTATTGGCTCTTCCTAAATAAGCGATGACAATGCCAGTGCTATTATTCCTAAGTGTATTAATTACGTCATTAATGAAAAGAGGTAATTAACGCTATCTTGCGCGTCACTGCGCTAAGACAGTTATTAGGTTAGTCGCTGTGTTCAGAAATACAACCATTTCAGTAAAACATTTATGTGTACCGTCTCCGCTGTGCGACAGTCTGTCGAATTGACCTGGGCTTGTTCAGTGGTCATATTCATCTCCAAATGGCTCGCTTTTCAATCTGGCGTTGGTAACAGATTTTGAGAGCAGACGTTGATAACAGAGCGGCCGCATAATAAAGGAGAACCCTTGACCATGACTTTCCTTGATCACCCTCTGCAGCGCATGAAGCAGCTCTGCGTGAGCAGTGTTGCGCTAGGTGCGTGGCTATTTGCCTCGAGTGCGATAGCTGATAGTGGCGAGGTGCCCAAAGGCCATTTTCCGCTGCCAACTAAGGGCAATATGGTGGGTGAGGTATATACCGTCAAGGCCACCGAGCAAGATACGCTGATGGATATCGCCCGGGCAAATAACGTCGGCTATGAGGAAATTCGCATGGCCAATCCCGATACCAGTATTTGGGTGCCGGGTGAAGGGACCGAGGTGACGATTCCGGGCCAGTTTATCCTGCCCGATGAGGTACGCACTGGCATTGTGATTAACGTGGCGGAGCTGCGCCTTTATTACTATCCCGAAGTAGAGAGTGGCGAGCCGCCGCGGGTAGAAACGTATCCCATCGGCATTGGGCGCGATGCCTACAACACACCATTAGGGGTTACCGAAACCACTATGCGGCTGGAGAATCCTGCCTGGTATCCGCCTGAATCCATTCGCCAAGAAGCAGCCGAGCGTGGCGACCCGGCGCCAGCCGTAGTACCCCCGGGGGCTGATAATCCGCTAGGCCAATACGCTATTTTGCTGGATATCCCCGGCTATCTAATTCATGGCACCGATCAGCCCGATGGTATTGGCATGCGCGCCAGTCGGGGCTGTATCCGTATGCTCCCTGAAGACATCGAGTCGGTTTTCTGGCGCGTACCGGTGGGTACCCAGGTCAATATCATCGATTCGCCGATCAAAGTGGGTTGGGGGGAAGGTGGGAGAAATTACATCCAGGCCTTTACCGCCACAGACGAACAGGTATTTGGCATGGACATGCTGCTAGACGTTGTTGGCCTGATTGAGCAGCACGAGGGTGATAACTCAACCGGCGTCGATTACGAGCAGGTGCGTGAAGTGCTAGAGCAGGCGAACGGCCAAATCGTACCCCTAACGTAAGAGATGAAGGACTAGCGCGCGGGATCAAGCACGCCACCCAGCGAGGCATTGCGCCGAAACCAGCCAGCAATGCTAGTACGCGTATGACGAGTCGGTAGCACTTCGTGGGGAATAGTTTCCGACAAGAAACAGGCGAAGGTGCCTGCCTCGGGTACAATGCGAGCGACCTCCTGACTGGGATCGTCCGGGTGGTAAATCACCATTTCACCGCCGCCATCGCTCGGCCAGTTTGGGGTTAAATAACCGACGGTTGAGATAACGCGGTTGGCGCGGCCACGAAAGCTATCCAGGTGGCGTTGATAAAAAGCCCCCGGTGGGTAGTGGGCAAAATGCGCTTCGTACTCAAACAGGCCCAAAAAAAGCGCATGATTGAGCGCTTGCTGTAGCTCGCTCATAGCATCCAGGTAACGCCGCTGGGCGGCGCTTTCGCGATCCAGCCAGTGAATGGCGTCGCCACGAATATCTTTACGCAGCAGATGCTGCTGGCCGCGGCCAATCCCCGCTTCATCCAATCCGTTATAGGCCGCCCGATGCAGAAGCTCGTTATTCAGTGCCTCGCAAAGACCCAGGTCAATCACCTCGCGGCCGACATACCAGCCCTGTTCAACCAGCGCATCGACAAGGGCTATCTGGGTCGCTGGCTGAAGAGCAGGTGACGACGTAGCAACACTGGGGATCATTTGCTGGATCTCGATGGCGCTGAACCGGCAACGGTCGTGGAGGGTTTAGAGAGTCGACTAGTGCGTTCAGGGTAGTGGCGCAAGGGCCCTGCGGGGCGTTGAAAGAGATCAATCGGCATACCAAAGCCTTCAGCCAATAACTCCACCAGCATCATCGCGGAGAGCCCCCAGATCACATGGCCGTCTACATGGTAGCTGGGCACGTAGTGGGCTACACCGTCCACGGTAATCACATCGGTGTGAGTGCGGTGATCATCTAGAAAGTGGCTCAGCGGGACTTCAAAAATCGCATCCAGCTCACCTGGGTCGGCAATTAGCGGTAGATCAGGCGGAATAATACCGACCCACGGGGTAACGCGGATCCCGTGTAGCGAAATAACGTCGGAGAGCCGCCCCAGGGGTTGCACCAAGCATGGGTCGAGGGCAATCTCCTCCTCAGCTTCGCGCAGTGCGGTGGCGTATAAATCGGTATCAAACGACTCGCGCTTACCACCGGGAAACGCGACCTGACCGCTATGGGTACTCAAGTGGTTGGCGCGACGAGTAAACAGTAAAGTAGGTGCTGGATGCTCGACAATTGCCAATAGCACGGCGGCTTCAGGCATCACTACGTGGTCTAAACGTTGAGGCGTCAGCCGTTGCAGCCGTTTACGTAGTTTCTCTAACATGGTTTCACTAACATGGTTTCACTAACATAGTTTCTCTAACATGGGGCATCCAGTTACTTTGCTCTCTTTTACCCAGCAGCGGTCATTGACGTCAAGCGCGTCGAGGCTTCTATTCACTAGCCGTTGAGAATACGCGATGAATTTTTGCAGCCAGTGTGGTGATAAAGTACGTTTTGCCGTCCCCCAAGGGGATGATCGGCCACGCTACCTGTGCGATGCCTGCGGTACGATTCATTACCAGAATCCGCGTATTGTAGCCGGTACGCTGCCCGTTAGCGGTAGTAAAGTGCTGCTCTGTAAGCGGGCGATTTCACCGCGCAAAGGCTACTGGACGCTGCCCGCCGGCTATATGGAAAACGCCGAATCAACCCAGCAAGCAGCCTCCAGAGAGACCCGCGAAGAGGCTTGTGCTGAGGTCGAGCTAGCCAACCTCTACACGCTCATTGACCTGCCGCATATCAATCAGGTGTATATGATTTTTCGCGCTGAGTTAGTCGGTGGCTTCAGCGCCGGGCCGGAAAGCCTGGAAGTCGCGCTATTTGAGGAGCATGAGATCCCTTGGGATGAGCTGGCTTTCACAACCATTGAGCGCACGCTCAAACACTTTTACGCCGACCGCCCTCACAACGAGTTTCCGCTACATATCAGTATGGTAACGCCTGAAGATCGTGAGCGTTACTTTGGTAGTGCTTAACACTTTAAAGGTTTGGTTATAGGTCGGCGAGCTGCCACACATCATAAGCGACTTCTTCGTAGGGATGGGCAAGTTTTAAGGCCGCGATGGCGCCGTGAATATGCGCTTCATCGCATAGCAGCTCGACTTTGAATTCTTCGACCTTTTCCAAACTGCCCACCGAGCCGATATGCGGGTGGGCTCCGCCCATTGGGCGGAATTGCCCCATGCCACGGGTTTGAAAGCAGACATTTTCATACTCTCCCATGCGACCGGCACCGGCCTCAAACACCGCTCGCTTGACGCTTTCAGCGTCTTCGATGGGAACAAAAAAAGCCAGTTTATACATGCGATATCTCCCAGTGATCAGTCCTAGGTCGAACACTTTACTCTGGGTATATTAGCGGAAAGGTGACTTCTGGTCGCGAGCTTAGCTTTGTATGATGATATGTTAATAACTGTTTAAGTGAGTCAGTGTATGGATAAATTTGAGGTAAAGCTGGAGCAGGCGGCCAGAGCCACCTGGATGTCTTACGTGGGGGGCATGACTCAGGACGAGATCGCCAGCCAGCTGGGGGTTTCACGCCCTGGGGTGCAGCGCTTATTAGCTTTGGCTCGTCAAGAAGGGCTGGTGAAGGTGCATATTGATCACCCTATTTCTAGCTGTGTGGCACTAGGCAGCGCGCTGCGTAATCACTTTGGTTTGGCTTTTTGTGAGGTTGTACCCGCCGATAGTCAGACTGTCGACAACGCCGCTTCCTACATGGCTGTGGCTGCTGCGAAACGCATTGCGCAGTTAGTAGAGCGTAGCAAGCCATTGACGCTTTCGTTAGGCACAGGTCGTTCGGTTAGGGCAGCGGTAGAGGCCCTCAGCCGAATTGAACGGCCACAACACCGCTTTGTGTCTTTGATTGGTAATATCGCCCGTGATGGTTCAGCCAACCGTTATGATGCGGTGATGGTGATGGCAGATAAAACCGGTGGCGAGCGCTTTTTACTCCCTGCACCGGTAGTCGCTGAATCCCTGTCTGAAAAAGAGGCGATGCTTGAACAACGTCTATTTAAAGCGATTTCCGACGTGGCGCGAGAGTCAGAAGCTGCCTTTATCGGGATTGGGCGCTTTGACCGCCAAGCTACGCTGTTTCAAGATCATTTTATTAGTCAAAGCGAGTTGGATGAATTACTGGGTTTGAATGCGGTAGGAGAGTTGCTTGGTTGGCCACTGAACTGCAACGGCGAGATAATCGACTGTTCGATTACGCGGCGTATCACTAGCTTTCCTTTGGAGCGCTTTGGTAAGCGTCACATGGTGGCTATTGCGGGAGGCCGGGAAAAGGCCAAGGCGATTCATGCTGCCTTGCGCGGCGACTGGCTTAAGGGATTAATCACCGATGAAGTGGCTGCACGGCAGATTGTTGGTGCGTTGTAGGGGCCAGTCTATTGCACTTTCATATATATCAAATGGAATAAGTTAGCATAAAGTCTAAGGCTATGTGCTTTGCTTTTTTCTATCTTACGTACGATCATTTGTTCGATAGATGATCAATAAGATCAAGGCGACAACAATGCCAATACAAGCCCATTAGGAGTGCTTTATGCAACTCGCACGTCACTTACCCATTACTACGCTAGCGGCTGCCATCGCCATCTCAGGCCATGCCCAGGCGCAAACCGAAATTACCGTGGCCACAGTTAACAACAACGACATGGTGATTATGCAGAGCCTCACCGAGGCCTTCGAAGAAGCGCACCCCGACATCACCCTGGACTGGGTGGTGCTTGAGGAGAACGTGCTCCGTCAGCGCATGACCACTGATATAGCCACCGATGGTGGCCAGTTTGACGTCATGACCATTGGAACTTACGAAGTGCCGATCTGGGCCGAGCGTGGCTGGCTGTCACCGCTGGATAACCTGCCCGACGACTACAACGAAGACGACCTGTTGGCCTCCGTTCGCGATGGTTTAAGCTACGACGATACGCCTCACGCACTGCCGTTTTATGCTGAAAGCTCAATGATGTACTACCGCACGGATCTATTCGAAGAAGCGGGTATTGAGATGAGCGAGCAGCCCACCTGGGAAGAGGTGCGTGAGTGGGCGGGCGAGCTACACGGCAGCGAAGAGGGGCTGGCGGGTATCTGCTTGCGCGGCAAACCTGGCTGGGGCGAAAACATGGCCTTTGTCTCCACTCTGGTGAACACCTACGGTGGCCGCTGGTTTGACGAGGAGTGGAACCCAGAGCTCAACTCTGAAGCCTGGGTTAACGCTATTCAGTTTTATGTCGATTTGCTTAATGACTACGGCCCGCCAGGCGCAAGCTCCAATGGCTTTAACGAGAACCTGGCGCTGTTCTCCCGCGGCAACTGCGCGATGTGGGTGGATGCCACCTCGGCAGCGGGCAAGCTATATGACGGCAACGAATCCGATGTGGCGGACAGCTTAGGCTTTGCCCCGGCACCGGTGGCTGAAACACCGAAAGGCTCACACTGGTTATGGTCCTGGGCGTTAGCTATACCGGCTTCTTCGGAGAACCAGGAAGCGGCGCTTGAGTTTATTACCTGGGCCACCTCACAAGAGTACATTGAGCTGGTCGGTGAAACCCAAGGTTGGACCAGCGTGCCGCCTGGCACCCGTGAGTCGACCTACGCCAATGAGCAGTACACCGAAGCCGCTCCCTTTGCTGACTTCGTGCTAAAGGCTATTCAGGATGCCGACCCCACTGATTCGACGCTGGAACCCAACCCCTATGTTGGCGTGCAGTTTGTCGGCATCCCGGAGTTTCAGTCGATCGGCACCCAGGTTGGCCAAACCATAGCTGCGGCGTTAACCGGTGACACCACGGTAGAGCAGGCACTGGACAGTGCTCAGCGTGCCACCGAGCGCACCATGCAGCGGGCTGGCTATCTAGACTGATGGCCGCAGTGCCTGCCTTGATTAGCCAGGCAGGCATTGCCCTCAAACTGTTTCTGCAGGTATTCCTATGACTAAAACACGTGCTTCCGGCCGTACTGTCGGTGGGCTGAGAACGCTGTCGCTGCAAGCGCCGGCCGTGACGCTACTGCTGCTATGGATGATTGTGCCGTTAGGCATGACGCTATGGTTCTCCTTTCAGTATTACAACCTGCTAATGCCCGGTATGACCGGCTTTGCCGGGTTGGAAAACTATCAATACCTGCTCACCGACCCAGCCCTTTGGGCCGCCATGGGCAACACGCTGCTGCTGGTGGGTTGGGTGTTGGCGATTACCGTGGTTGGCGGCACCTTGCTGGCAGTGCTGTTCCAACAGGAGTTCGCCGGGCGGGGGATCGCCCGTGTGCTGGCGATCTCGCCATTCTTTGTGATGCCCACCGTGAGTGCGTTGGTGTGGAAGAACATGATGATGCACCCCTCTAACGGCGTGCTGTCATGGTTGGCTGAGTCGCTAGGCCTGACCGCTGTTGATTGGTTCTCCTCGCTGCCGCTGACCTCGATTGTGATCATCGTGGCCTGGCAGTGGCTGCCTTTTGCGCTGCTGATTCTGCTCACAGCGATGCAGTCGCTGGATGAGGATCAGGTGGAAGCGGCACGCATGGACGGGGCAGGGCCGATAGCGATTTTCTTCTTTATCACCCTGCCGCACCTAAAGCGCGCCATCAGCGTGGTCATCATGATTGAGATGATCTTCCTGCTGACTATTTTTGCCGAGATTTTTGTCACCACCTCCGGTGGCCCAGGCTTGGCGACCACCAATCTGGCCTACCTGATTTACATTCGTGCGTTGCTGGATTTTGACGTCGGCACGGCCTCCGCCGGTGGGGTGATCGCGATCATCCTCGCCAATATCGTTGCGATCTTCCTGGTTCGGATGGTGGCCAAAAACCTGGAAGAGTAGACCGGCACTTGTCTCCTGGGAGCACTTCGATGACAACATTAAGTTCCAAAACTGCAGCGCCGCGTTCGATGTCGGGGTGGCGGTCGGCGCAAAGTAAGCGCGCCATCATTACGGTGTTGGGCTGGTCGGTGGCGCTGGTGATCTTCTTTCCGATTTTCTGGATGATCCTGACCGGTTTTAAAACCGAAACGGCGGCAATTGCCGATCCTACGCTGATTTTTTCGCCCACTCTGGAAAGCTATCAGGCGGTGCACGCGCGCTCGGGCTATACCCGATTTGCACTCAACAGCGTAGCGGTGGCGTTTGGCTCGACGTTCTTCGCGCTGCTGATCGCGATTCCTTCGGCCTACGCCATGGCCTTTTTGCCCACGAAGCGCACCAAGGGCACGCTGCTGTGGATGCTCTCCACCAAAATGCTGCCCTCGGTGGGCGTATTAGTGCCGATTTATCTGATCTTTCGCGATGTTGGGCTGCTCGATACCCGTACCGGGCTGATCATCGTCTATACGCTGATGAACCTGCCGATTGTGGTGTGGATGCTCTACACCTTCTTTAAAGATATGCCCAAAGACATTCTGGAAGCGGGGCGAATGGACGGTGCCTCGACGCTGCAGGAAGTGTGCTTTCTGCTGCTGCCGCTAACGCTGCCGGGGATCGCCTCAACGGGCCTGCTCTCGGTCATTTTAAGTTGGAACGAGGCATTCTGGAGTCTCAACCTGACGACCTCAAAAGCCGCGCCGTTAACCGCTTATATCGCCTCCTTCTCAAGCCCTGAGGGGCTGTTCTGGGCCAAGCTGTCAGCCGCATCCACCATGGCCATTGCGCCCATTTTGATACTCGGTTGGATGACCCAAAAACAGATGGTACGTGGCCTGACCTTTGGCGCCGTCAAGTAAAGGATATTCCTCATGGCAACACTACAACTGCACAATATTACCAAGCGTTTTGGCGACACCGAGGTGATCAAGGGCATCGACCTTGAAGTGAACGACCGCGAATTTGTGGTCTTCGTTGGCCCCTCCGGCTGCGGTAAATCGACGTTGATGCGCATGATTGCCGGGCTGGAAAGCGCCACTGACGGCGATATTTTGATCGACGGTCAGCGTATCAATGACGTTGGCCCTGCCGACCGCGGCCTCGCCATGGTGTTTCAGAGCTACGCGCTTTACCCGCATATGACGGTAGAGGGCAATATGGGCTTCAGTATGCGCCTGGCGGGGGTATCCAAGGAGGAGCGCCGGGCCAAGGTGCTGGAGGCGGCCAAAATTCTGCAGCTAGAACCGCTGTTGGATCGTAAGCCTAAAGCGCTCTCCGGCGGCCAGCGTCAGCGCGTAGCGATTGGCCGGGCGATTGTGCGTAACCCCAGCATCTTCCTATTTGATGAGCCGCTCTCCAACCTGGATGCCGCGCTGCGGGTGCAGATGCGTATCGAGCTTGCGCGCCTCCACGATGAGCTGGACGCTACCATGATCTACGTCACCCACGACCAGATTGAAGCGATGACCATGGCGGATAAAATCGTTGTCCTCCACGACGGTGTGGTCGAGCAGGTGGGCTCACCCATGGCGCTTTACCACCATCCGCGCAATCGCTTTGTAGCAGGCTTTATTGGTTCGCCGAAAATGAACTTTCTGCCGGTAACGCTGATCAGCGTTTCGACTGAAGGCGTGGGGATTCGGATGCCCGGCGGCGGTGAACGCAGTGTGCCCGTGGACGGTCAGCACCTGGAGGCCAACGCTCCCCTTGAGTTGGGTGTTCGCCCGGAACACTTAGTGCTCGAGGAGCAGGGGCCGTTGAGTGGCGAGATCAAAGTGCTTGAGCGCCTCGGCGGTCAAACCTCGCTCTACGTCCAAATGGACGATGAACTCATCACTATTATGGCCGATGGGGATGTGGCCTACCGGGTCAACGATACGGTGCATTTCGGCTTTGCCCCTGAGCGTGCTCATCTCTTTGATGCTAGTGGCTTGGCCCTGTCGAGCTTGCAGCAGCATCCGCTGGCAGGGCTAACTCGCCATGATAACCGCGCTCCCGGCTCGCCTTCTGAGGAGCTTACATGAGGACACTCATCTTTGACTGCGATGGCGTGCTGGTCGACAGCGAAGCCCTTGCCGAAGGCATGCTGGTGGAGTTCCTCTCCCACTGGCTCCCCGATCTGAATATTGATCAGGAGCTTGGACAGGCATTGGGGATGACCACGGCGGATATTCTCGCTCATCTCGAAGCATTAAGTGCCCACGCCCTGCCCGTGGATGCCACCGAACAAGTGGATGCCGCCATTGAGGCGCGTCTGGCGCGGGAACTTAAGGCGATAGAGGGGGCTGACAAGGCGATTCGCAGCATTCGCTTGGAGAAGGCAGTTGTTTCCAACAGCCGCCGCAGCCGGGTGCTGGCGTCACTGGCGAGCACGGGGCTGACCGATGCGTTAGGCGAGGTACCCATTTTTACCGCTGAGCAAGTCGCCAACCCCAAACCCGACCCCGCGCTCTATCGCTTGGCAGCCTCTCAGTTAGGCCAAGTGCCGCGAGATTGCCTGGTAGTGGAAGACAGCGTGGCCGGCGTAACCGCTGCCCATGCCGCAGGGATGTGTGTGATTGGTTTTGTCGGCGCCAGCCATGTGGATGCAGAGCAATCGACGCGCCTTACTCAAGCCGGTGCTTGGCGCATTTTAGAGCATATGCACGGCCTGGAAGCCTTGGTGGATGAGTGGCAAAGCAGAGGCCAATGACCTGCCTAATACAGCGTTCTATGTAACAGCGAGAGCATAAAGATGAAACTAAACAATAAAATCGCGGTGATTACCGGAGGCGCTCGGGGTATCGGTTTAGCCATTGCCCAGCGCTACTTAAGCGAAGGCGCCAGCGTGGTGGTGGCCGATATTGATAGTGCTGCCATTGAAGCCGCCTTGGCAATACTGGGCCAGCAAGCCCCCTCTGAAAAAGTCATGGGCATTGAGCTGAACGTCTGCCACCAAGCCTCAATTGACGCCATGGTGGACGCAGTAACCAGCCGTTTTGGCGGCATCGATATTCTAGTTAATAATGCCGCTATCTTTGATATGGCACCGGTGCTTGAGGTGACCGAAGCGAGCTTCGACAAGCAGTTTGCGGTCAATACCAAAGGCATGTTTTTTACCCTGCAGGCGGTTGCCCGTTCGATGGTGGCCCGCGGGCAAGGCGGCAAAATTATCAATATGGCCTCCCAGGCAGGCCGTCGTGGTGAAGCGCTGGTAAGCGTTTACTGCGCGAGCAAAGCCGCTGTCATCAGCCTGACCCAATCCAGCGGCTTGGATCTAATCAAACACCGCATCAACGTTAATGGCATCGCCCCCGGCGTGGTGGACACGCCAATGTGGGAGCAAGTCGACGCGCTGTTTGCCCGTTATGAAAGCCGCCCACTCGGCGAGAAGAAGCGCCTAGTGGGAGAGGCAGTGCCTTTCGGGCGTATGGGCCTACCCGAAGATCACACTGGCGCCGCCGTGTTTTTGGCCAGCCAAGATAGCGACTACGTGGTCGCCCAGACGCTCAATGTCGATGGCGGCAACTGGATGAGCTGAGGTTTAAGCCACTACTCGGATACCGATTCTGTTTACCTGCCTGCAAATATACCCATAGCGCCAAGTAGGCCTTGGCTGGAGAGCACCCATGACCCGACTCAATAACCACAACTTGGGCAATCTAAACGCCGATGTTGGCGTACCAAGCTATGATCGCAAGACACTTACCCCCGGTATCGTACATATCGGGGTAGGCGGCTTTCACCGCGCCCACCAAGCGATGTACCTGGATACGCTGATGAACCAGGGCGAAGCGCTGGACTGGGGCATTGTGGGCGTGGGCGTGATGCCTGGCGATAAACGCATGCAGCAGGCGCTGGCAGCGCAGGATTATCTTTACACCCTGGTGGTCAAACATCCTGACGGCCAGTACGAACCACGGGTCATTGGCAGCATGGTGAATTACCTGTTTGCCCCGGAAGACACCGAAGCCGTGATCGAGCAGATGGCCGATCCGACGATCCGTATTGTGTCGCTGACGGTGACCGAGGGCGGTTACAACTTTCACCCGGTGAGCGGCGAATTCGATCTTGAAAACCCTCAGGTCGAGGCTGATCTTGCCAATCCCACTCAGCCCACTACCAGCTTCGGGCTAGTGGTGGAGGCACTTGCCCGCCGCCGTGCCCGGGGCATTGCGCCGTTTACCGTAATGTCCTGCGATAACATTCAGGGCAACGGCGACGTGGCCAAGCGCATGTTCGGCGCCTATGCCCAGGCGCGGGATGCCGAGTTAGGCGCCTGGCTGGCAGCCGAGGTAGCGTTCCCCAACGCTATGGTGGATCGCATTACTCCAGTTACGTCGACCACGGATATTGATGAACTGAGTCAGCGCTTTGGGGTAGAGGACGCTTGGCCGGTAGTCTGTGAACCCTTCATCCAGTGGGTATTGGAAGATCACTTCCCCCTCGGGCGCCCGGCGTTTGATAAAGTGGGTGTCCAAGTCGTGGAGGATGTCGAGCCCTACGAATTGATGAAGCTGCGCCTGCTCAACGCCAGTCACCAAGCGTTGACCTATTTTGGCTATTTAGCCGGATACCGCTACGCCCACGAGGTGTGTCAGGATCCGCTATTTGTCGATTTTTTACTTGGTTATATGCGCGAAGAGGGCACGCCCACTCTGGCGCCGGTACCAGGGGTCGATCTTGAAAGCTATCGTTTAACGTTGATTGAGCGTTTCGCCAACCCGCAGATCAAAGATACTTTGGCGCGACTCTGTGCCGAGAGCTCTGATCGCATTCCCAAATGGTTAGTGCCGGTGATTCGCCAGCAGTTGGCTCAGGACGGCGAGATAGAACGCAGCGCTGCGGTGGTGGCCAGTTGGGCACGTTACGCTGAGGGGGTAGACGAGCAGGGCGAGCCGATTGAGATCGTCGATCGTTTAAAAGCGCCGTTAATGGCGATTGCTGCCGAAAATCGCTCGCGGCCCACGGCCTTTATCGAAAACCGCGAGCTGTTTGGCGATTTAATCGACACTCCGCGTTTTGTTAAAGCCTATTTAACCGCCCTGAAGTCACTGCACGAACGCGGCGCACGCGCTACTCTAGAAGGTCTGGCGGCATCTAAGGGGACGTTTTGATGTATATCGGGGTCGATTGCGGTACTCAGAGTACCAAAGTAGTAGTGATAGACGTTGAGCAAGGCAAAATACTCGCTGAAGCAAGCCGTGGTCATCACCTGGACGAAGGCGAAAATGGTCGTCGCGAGCAGTCGCCTGCCGAGTGGCTGACGGCCCTGAAAGAGGCGTTTTTTGCCGCGCTGGACAAAGCCGCTGTATCGGCGAGCCAAGTGCGCGGTATCGGGGTTTCCGGCCAGCAGCACGGCATGGTGGCACTCGATGGGGATGGCGTGCCGGTCTACCCCGCCAAGCTATGGTGCGATACCGAGACCAGTGCCCAGAACGCTGATCTGGTTACCCGCCTGGGTGGCGAAGCAGGCTGTCTGGACAAGTTGGGGCTGGTGCTGCAAACCGGTTATACAGCCTCTAAGGTCGCCTGGTTGCGCGAGCGTCAGCCGGATGCATACAAGCGCATCGAGAGCCTGCTCCTACCCCACGACTACCTCAATTTCTGGCTTACCGGAGAACGCGTCACCGAAGCGGGCGATGCGTCGGGCACTGGCTACTTCGATACCCGCAAGCGCTGTTGGCAACTGGATGTTTTTTCTGAGATAGCCCCAGAATTAGACCCGACTCGAGTGTTGCCCCGAGTACTGGACGCCCATGAGCCGGTAGGTTATGTACGCTCAGAAGTGGCCCGGGAACTAGGGCTTGGCGATCAGGTGGTCGTCTCCTCCGGTGGCGGCGACAATATGCTCGGCGCTATCGGTACCGGGAATATTACCCCGGGGCTGATCACGCTGAGTTTAGGTACTTCGGGCACCGTATGTGCGTATTCGGCTACGCCCGTTGAGTGCGATAGCGCCATGGT
Source organism: Halomonas sp. SpR8 (assembly GCF_031010195.1). Lineage (GTDB taxonomy): Bacteria > Pseudomonadota > Gammaproteobacteria > Pseudomonadales > Halomonadaceae > Vreelandella. The sequence goes on from NZ_JAUAMC010000001.1 coordinate 71,663, forward strand.
CGCCAACTTCTGCTCCAGCACTGGCGGCTGGCTACCGCTGATCTGCACCATGAACGTCACGTCGGCCACTACGCGGGTACGCGAGCTGTTTGGTTTAGACTTGGCGTCTTTTGGCGAGAAAGTGGCCAGCGCACCCATAGGTGCCGAGGGTGTTACCGTGCTGCCATTTTTCAACGGTGAGCGGGTACCCATGCTGCCGGATGCCTCAGCGGACTTCCTCGGCTTGACCAGTCTTAATACCACCCAGGCTAATGTGTGCCGGGCGGTGGTCGAGGGGGCCACTTTCGGGCTACGCTATGGGCTGGAATTGCTGGGTGATTTAACCGCCGGGGCCAGTCAGATTCGGCTGATCGGTGGTGGCGCTAAAAGCCCCGTGTGGCGGCAGATGGTGGCGGATATTACCAACACCCAGGTGATTTGCCCCGAAATTACCGATGCGGCCGCGCTAGGTGCCGCGATACAGGCGGCCTGGTGCGATCAGCGTTCAGAGGGCGTCACCCTGGAAGCGTTGTGTGAAAAATTAGTCCACCTGGATGCCCGGTCACTGGCTGACCCTCATCCGGAGCGGGTGGCCGCCTACCAACCGATTTATGCGCGCTACTGCGCAGCACTTGAACAACGCCATGGCGGCGTGAAGTGATTATTAAGCATATAGACGAATATCAAGGAGATTTTATGACCAGCCAGCTGCAACAGTTGAAGCAACATTCGCTTGTCGTCGCCGACACCGGTGATCTTGACGCTATTCGTCGTTATCAGCCTCAGGATGCCACTACCAATCCTTCGCTGTTGCTCAAGGCGTTTAGCCTGTCCGGTTACCAAACGCTGATTGACGAAGAGCTAAGCAGCGTAAAAGCCTCTGGTGGAAGCCGTGAAGAGCAGGTGAAGCATGCCGTTGATCGCTTGGCCGTTGCTATGGGCAGTGAAATTGCTGCCGTTGTGCCGGGTCGTGTGTCTACCGAAGTCGCTGCTCGTTTGTCTTTTGATACCCAGGCCAGCATTGCTAAGGCCCACGAGTTAATCGAACTCTACGACGCCCGCGGTGTGTCGCGGGATCGCGTGCTCATCAAGCTGGCCTCCACCTGGGAAGGCATTCGTGCCGCCGAAGTGCTTGAGCGTGAGGGCATTCAGTGCAACCTGACGCTGCTGTTCAGCGATGCTCAGGCCCAGGCCTGCTTTGATGCCGGGGTATTTCTGATTTCACCCTTCGTCGGCCGGGTCACCGATTGGTACAAAAAAGAGACGGGCAATGACTACACGCCGGAAAACGACCCGGGGGTTCAGTTTGTGCAAGGCGTTTGTCTGCGTGCCAACCAGGGCGGCTATGAAACCGTGGTCATGGGCGCAAGCTTCCGCACCACCGGTCAGGTGCTTGCCTTAGCTGGTTGCCCACGGCTGACGATTTCTCCCGCGTTGTTGGAAGAGCTGGATGCCACCGAAGGCAGCGTTGCTGCGCAAATCCAATCTGGCGAAGGCCGTGGTAAACCAGTTGAACCGCTGAACGAGGCCGCTTTCCGCTGGGGCCACAATCAAGACGCCATGGCCACCGACAAACTGGCCGAAGGCATCCGCCGCTTCCACGATGACCAGCTTGAGCTAGAGAGCCTGATCGATAAACGGCTGGGCTAACATACAGGTTAGCCCATGGCGTCGGGGGGGCACCCTAACCCCGACGCAGTTATTCATTCGGGGACAGGGAGAAAGTCTTATGGATGCCACCCTGAGCCAGCTATTGGAATCTATCGACTTAACCCCCACTGGCAATTTGCAGCCGCTCAGTGGGGGAGATATCGCCGCGGTGTATCGTCTGGAGACGCGCCAGGGGCTGGTGGTGATTAAGCACGACGACGCAGCGCGGCTAAACGGCGAAGCCGAGGGACTGCGTGCCTTGCGCAGCGCCTGCGAGAAGCTTGCGGTGCCAGAGGTATTAGGCTTGTCAGCGGGCTGGCTGGTCATTGAGTCGTTGGACACCGTGCCCAGTGGGGCGAAAAGCGAAGCAGCGCTTGGCGAAGGGCTACGCGGTTTGCACAGCGTGATTGGCGATGTCCACGGCTGGCATCAGGATAACGCCTGCGGGCAAACGCCTCAGCCGAATGCTCCACTTAATGACGGACGGGCCTTTCAGCGCGAGCGTCGTTTATTACCCCTGTGTGAGGCGTGTTACCAGCAAGGGCTGTTAGATAGCGAACTGCGAGGGCGAATCGAGCGCTTGGCCCAGGGTTTGGAGAGCTGGCTACCCGATGCACCGCCCAGTTTGCTGCATGGTGACTTATGGTCGGGGAATGTGCTCTTTACGATAAAGGGGCCAGCGATTATCGATCCAGCGGTGTATCGCCACTATCCGGAAGTCGACCTTGCCATGCTGACGCTATTTGGCTCGCCGGGCGAGGCGTTTTTCGACGCCTACTGGAACGGCGACGCCCCGACCGACTGGCCGAGGCGTGAAGCGTTGTTTCAGCTTTATCCGTTGCTGAATCACCTGTTGCTGTTCGGTGCCGGTTATCGCTCGGCGGTTGAGCGCAGCGTGGCGAGGCTCGAAGCTTTCAACTGAGACTTACCAGGGCTTGTGTTTTACCAAGATTTATAGGGCAAAAACTTGCCGTTCATTGTGAGCAGTACACGGTCGCCTTTTTTGGGATCTTCGATCTTGTCGACTTCCATGGTGAGATCGATGGCGCTCATAATGCCGTCGCCAAACTTTTCCTGCACGACGTCTTTCAAGGTCTCCCCGTACACACCGACGATCTCATATAGGCGGTAGATCAACGGATCCTGGGGGGGCGCTTCATCCCAGGCTTTGGTGGGGAACGCCACCAAAGCCTCGGCGACATCGCTCTCCACACCTAGGGTATCGCAAATCTTATGGGCGATATCGGCGCTGGCGCTGTTCATGCCGTAGCAGGCGGAGGCCACCCGCACCGGCGGCATGCCAAATAGAAAAACACAATGATCGGCATCCACATGGCCATGATTTTGCCAGAAACCGTTGTCGAGATGGCAGCGCCCACTACTCCCACTACTACGCCCATAGAGATCATCCAGTGGATGTGCGGGTGATTGCCGCCGTCAATCGCGAACTGCGCAACATGATCGATTCGGGCCTCACGGCTAAGTAAATGGGGTATCGACACGCGTGATTTTCGCAAAAGAGCGCCGCATTAATCGCCAACCCATCATGCTTTGGACTAAGGTAAGCTGGAAGCGACTTGACAATAGGCTGTCCACACATTTTTAGATTGTTCAAGGCTAGCATACATACATGAATGTAACTATAATGCTCATCTTTCTGAGTGGCACCGTACTTTGAGTGACACCGTGCTTTTAGTGAATAAGTGCGCTGATTGATTGAGTGCGTTCGCCAACCTGACGCTGATACCTAGAGGCAATCCCATGCGACTGGCACACAGGGCAGTCAATGCCCCTTTACGACCCCTACTGTTAGCGGTATTTACCGCTTCTTTTGTATTGCCTGCTCAAGCTGCCGACCTCATCACGATTACCCGTGATGCGTTGGACAATAACGCTGAGCTTGCCTCGGCGCGCTCCGAATATCTGGGCGTTGAAGCAGGTCGAGATGTTGCGCGAGGCGGGCTACTGCCTCAAATCAACGCCTCGGGCACCGTGGCGCATAATCAGCAATATGAAAGTCAGGGTTCATCCCGAGCAGGAGCAGGAGCAGGCTCTGGCGCGGGGGGGAATGTGACTGCCGGTGATGACCGTTACAACTCTGTATCGCTCTCTCTAGAAGCCACTCAGGCCCTCTATGATGAAGTGACCCGCCGGGAAGTCACCCAGGCCGAGCGCCAGATTGACCAGCAGGTATATCTGTTCGCAGCTACCGAACAGCAACTGTTAATTGACGTGGCCAGCGCCTATTTTGACATTCTGCGTGCCTACGAAGTCCTGGAGGCGCGTCTCGCTCAAGAGCGTGCTATCGGGCGTCAGCTTGAGCAGGCGGGCGAGCAGTTTGAGGTGGGTTTGATTGCGATCACCGAAGTCGAAGAAGCTCGCGCCACCTTTGACCAGTCGCGGGCTGACCGGATTGCCGCAGAGAGTAATCTGCAGGTGGCTTTTGAAGCATTAGAGCAGTTAACCGGCCAGCGCTACGCCAGCATCGAAGCGCTGGGTGACAGCATGCCGATTGCACTTCCTGAACCAAGTAGTCGCGACTACTGGGTAGAGCAAGCCCTTGAGCTTAATCCGCAAGTATTGGCCCAGCAGGCGGCCATCGAGGTTTCCCGCAGCGGCGTAGAGATTGCTCGCGCGGGGCGTCTTCCCACCCTTCAAGCCTTTGGTAACTATCAATATGGCGATAGTGATATTGATAACACCACCGGGCATGATTCCTCTAGCCAGGTGGGGATAAGCGCCAATTTACCGATCTACACCGGTGGTCGTACCAGCGCCAGCATCCGCCAGGGAACCTACCAACTGGAGAGCAGCCAGTACGATTTCGAGTCCCAGCGTCGCTCATCGATCCAGCAGGTACGCTCGCTGTATACCCAGGTTAGCAACGATGTAGAAACTGTCGAAGCTCGGGAACAGGCCATTGTGTCTAACCGAAGCGCCCTGGAAGCTACCCGTGCCGGTTACGAGGTCGGCACCCGGAATATTGTGGATGTTTTGAACGCTGAGCAGAATTTGTATAACGCCATCGCGAACTACGCCGAGGCGCGTTACGACTACGTGGTTAACTTGCTCACGCTGCGTCAGCAGGCTGGACGCCTGGATGTGGACGCTATTGAGGAAGTCAATGCGTGGTTAACCGGCGATGAGGTGAATTTTACTCTGCCTGAAAGCGGCGGCAATGATCGCTATGAACCCGCGCTCAACATAGGTGCTCCGCCTCAGCCTGGCGCGTAATTGCCCGTCGGTTGGCAGTGGTTCAGGTGCGCGCACTTTCGGTCACCTTAAAAAAGATATATGGGAATTCAATGTATGAAGAAGATGATTCACTCACGCCGAGCGAGTCTGGTGACGCTGGTAGCTGCGCTGGCACTTTCAGCCTGTGGTCAGGAGCAAGCCGAGGCGCCTCAACAGGGTGGTGGGCAAGAATCCCCGCCCCATAAAGTCGAAGTGGCTGAAATGGCGCGTCAGGATATACCGTTGGACAAGTCATACCCCTCGCTGCTGCGCAGTGATGACGAGGTCACCTTGGTTGCCCGTGTAGACGGTTTCCTTGAGGAGCGCCACTTCGAACCGGGTCAGTTGGTCGAAGAGGGGGATCGCCTTTACACCATCGAACCGGATCTTTACCAGGCAACGGTCAATCAGCGTGAAGCGGATCTACAGAGCGCGCGTGCCGAGCTTTCCCGCGCCCAACGTGATGCCCAGCGTTTCGAGCAGCTACTCAGCCAAAACTCGGTGAGTCGTCAGCAGTATGACCAGGCACTGGCCGACCAACGGGTCGCGCAAGCGAGCGTGGCACAGGCTGAAGCGGCACTCTCCAGCGCTAACCTGGATCTGGGCTACTCCCAGGTGACTGCCCCTGTATCGGGCATGATCGGATTGAGCCAAATTAACGTGGGCAATCTGGTTACTTCCGGTACGGAATTAGCGACGATCACCCCACTGGATCCACTGGAAGTGCGTTTCCAGTTGCCCCAGCGTGATGCTTTTGAACTGCGTCGCCAGTTGAGTGACGGCGGTGATACCTCGGATATTCGTGCGCGGTTGAGTATCCCTGGCGTCAGTGGCGGCAGCGATTCTGAACTGGAAGGGCATTTAGACTTTTTGGGTTCGCGGGTCGATAGCGGCACCAGCACCGTGCAAGCGTCAGCCACCTTTGAAAACCCTGAAGCCACAGTGCTACCAGGGCAATTTGTGCGTGTGCGTATTGTGGGTCTGAAACGTTTTGATGTTATGGCAGTGCCTGAGATCGCGGTGACGCAAGGATTAATGGGACCTCAGGTGTTTGTCCTGGATGAGGAGAATAAAGCCCGCGAGAGGACTGTTTCATTGGGTGAAGTCGCAGGCCCGTGGCAGCTGATTCGTGAGGGGCTTGAGCCGGGTGACCGTGTAGTGGTCGGTGACCCCGCTGGTCTAGAGCCGGGTATGATGATTGACCCCCAGCCGTTTAGTGGCGATGCGGAAGCAGTGGTCGAAGAGGCTGAGCAAGAGGAAGCGCAAGAGCAGGCAGAAGCAGCACAACAGATGGAGGAGGGGGCTGCCGATGGCCAGCCCGCTGAAGGGGAAGAGGGTGCGCAATAATGAATTTCTCTAACTTCTTCATCAGTCGCCCGATATTTGCCACGGTATTGGCGATTATCGTGACGCTGGTGGGCGTGATGTCCATGCGCATTTTGCCCATAGAGCAGTATCCCAGCGTGGTGCCGCCCACGGTCTCAGTTCAGGCGCAGTTCCCCGGTGCGGATGCGGAAACCGTGGCGCAAACAGTGGCAGCTCCCATCGCAGAAGCCATTAACGGTGTTGAGGACATGCTCTACATGACCTCTAACAGCGCTGATAACGGCCTTATGAGCCTTAGCGTTGCCTTCGATATCGGTACCGATGGTGATATTAACACCATCAACGTTAACAACCGGGTTCAGGGGGCGCTTTCGCAGTTACCTGAAGCCGTGCAGTCTCAAGGTGTTACCGTTGAACTGCGCTCTGACTCTATTTTGATGTTTATCGCGTTGACCTCACCTGATGGCGACTACGACAACATCTATATGCAGAACTACGCCACGCTTAACGTGCTTGACGAACTGCGTCAGGTACCGGGGGTGGGTAACGCCGAAGTGTTGGGTGGTGGCGAGTTCGCCATGCGTATCTGGATGGATCCGGATAAGTTGGCCCAGTATGATCTGACGCCCAGTGAAGTGGCCAGCGCGATTAGAGCACAAAATACTGAAGTGCCGGCGGGCAACTTGGCCTCGACGCCGCAAAGTGACCCGCGAGCGTACACTTATACGATAACCGCTGGCGGTCGCCTCAGTAATGTCGACGACTTCCGCAATATTTACCTGCGTACCAATAACGATGGCTCTTCGCTGCGCTTGGAAGATGTCGCGCGCATAGAGCTTGGGGCATCTTTCTACGGGGTTGATGCGCGTTTGAACGGCTCGACCATGACGCCGATTATTATTAATCAACAGCCCGGTGCAAACGCGCTGGAAACTGCACAGGGTGTGCGAGATACGATGGAGGAGCTGTCCGGCCGCTTCCCGCCCGGGCTTGAGTATGATGCCCCTTATGATACAACCCTGTTTATTGATGCCTCCGTGGAAACGGTGCTCCATACCTTTATTGAGGCTTTTCTAATCGTTATCGTCATTCTGTTTATTTTCCTGCAGAACTGGCGTTTCACCGTGATTGCCATGTCGGTGGTGCCGGTCGCTGTTGTGGGTACGTTTGCTGGCTTCTATGTGTTTGGCTTTACGATCAACCTGCTAACCCTGTTTGCCTTGGTTTTATCGATAGGGATAGTGGTCGACGATGCCATCCTGGTGGTGGAGAACGTCGAGCGCGTGCTGAGTGAAGAAGACGATATTAGCGTACGCGACGCTACTATTCGGGCGATGAAAGAAGTTGGCGGGCCGGTCATTGCGACGTCGCTGATTATGGCCGCAGTATTTGTACCCGTGGCGTTTCTTGGCGGTTTTACCGGTCAAATTTATCAGCAGTTTGCGATTACTGTCGCCATCTCGGTAGCCATCTCGGCGTTAATGGCGTTGACCTTTACGCCCGCCCTCTCGGCGATTTTTATCAAGCATAAAATCGCGGGCGCCGGGCAATCCAAATTTAAGCGTGCCTTGAATACGCCGCTGCGCCTGTTTGACCGGCTGTTTGCTGGCATCACCGCCGCTTATATGTGGGTAGTAAAAGGCTTAGTACGTTTTTGGGTGTTAGCTTTAGCACTAACGGTGCTAACCGGGGTGGGCTCCTACTGGCTCTACGCTAATACGCCTTCGACGTTGGTACCGGAAACTGATCAGGGGGTTGTGTTAGTGAGTGTGTCGCTCCCCGATGCAGCGTCGCTGGATCGCACCCAGCGCTATATGTCAAAACTCAGTGCGGCGATTGAAGATATTCCCGGTGTGGAATACTCCTCAGCGGTGGCGGGCTATGACATTTTGTCGAGTGCCGTGAATACTGCTCGGGGGGTTATGTTTATCAATCTGAGCCCATGGTCTGAGCGTGACCTGACTGCCACCGAACTTGTAGGGAGGATTATGGGGCTAGGCGCCAGTATCGATGGTGGTTCCGCGATGGCCTTTAACTTGCCACCCATTATGGGGCTTTCGACCACCGGCGGGTTTACCGGCTACCTGCAGTCCTTTGATGGTGCTTCGGCGCGTGAGCTATATGAAGCATCGCTGCAAATCATGCAGAAGGCCAACCAACATCCTGCGTTGAATCGGGTGTTCACCACCTTTAACGTTAATGTGCCGTCATACCGTGCCAATATCGACCAGCAGAAAGCGTTAAGTTACGGCGTGGCACTGGAAAATATTAACTCGGCCCTGTCCAATACATTTGGCAACGGCTTTGTTAACTATTTCAGTTATCAAAATCGTAACTTTCAGGTCTACCTACAAAACGAAGATGAATTCCGTAAAACGCCAGAAGACGTCAGCAGCGTCTACGTGCGTGGCGGCAATGGCGAACGTATCCCGCTCTCTGAATTTGTCGAGCTTGAGCGCCAAACCGGTCCATCGGTAGTATCGCGCTTTGGGGTCTACGCTGGCGCTATGTTCCAGGGGGAGCCTGCTGCTGGTTACAGTTCAGCGCAGGCGATCGAAGCGATGGACGAGGTGGTGCAAGAGGCACTGGGCGATAACTGGGGGATGGGCTGGACCGGTACGGCCTATCAGGAGTCCAATATGGGCAGTGCCGCGACGCTGGCGATTGTCTTCGGGCTGTTGATGGTGTTCCTGATTCTGGCGGCTCAGTACGAGAGTTGGTCATTACCGCTAGCGGTATTGACGGCAACGCCTTTTGCTTTCTTAGGTGGTATTGGCGGTATCGTGTTGCGCGGGCTGGACACCAGTGTGTATGTGCAGATCGGCATGCTGGTGGTGGTTGGGCTTGCTGCGAAAAATGCGATCCTGATCGTTGAGTTCGCCGAACTGCAGCGTAAGGAGCAGGGGAAATCAATCCGTGAGGCGGCGATTACCGCAGCTGAGCTGCGCTTCCGTCCTATCGTGATGACCTCCCTGGCATTTATCTTTGGTACCTTGCCGCTTGCATTGGCGACCGGTGCCAGCGACGTGAGTAGCCATCACATTGGCACTACGGTCGCTATGGGTATGTTCTCTGTTGCCACCTTGGGTAGCCTGTTCATTCCCAGTTTCTATGCCATGATTGCCACTGTTTCTGACTGGCTAAGTCGCAAGATAAAAGGGCATAAGCATGATGACCCGCAACCGGTACTTGAGCATGACAAGCATTAAGCCTTAGCGATTAATCACGAGCAAGAACAGGCGGGTGTCATCTTTGGATGGCATCCGTTTTTTTATGTCGATGACCGAGGTCAAAGTAGAGGTGGCGCGCAAAAGCTAACCTGAACTAAGCTGGAAGTAACAATACATAACCGGCTAAGTACCGGGGGAGGTGCCACCATGAATGATTTACTGCACGCCGCTACGCAATTTCCGAGCATTGTTTTTACCCTGTTACTCGGACTATTAGCCCTCTACTGGCTATTAGTGATTATTCGCTTAGCACCCTTAGAGCTGTTTGAGCGCGATAGTCTAAAAGAGGATCATCTCGCCAGTACGCTGGTGTCTCTAGGCTTCGCCGGTGTTCCCGCCACGCTGGCCTTAACGGTGATTCTGACTATTGCAGCAGTTCTAACATTAGCGATTGAGCTGCTGGTGTTACGTTGGCTGCCGCTTGGCTTGATACGTATACCGGTAGGGGTGCTGGTGCTATGGGGCTCGCTGGTGGCGGCCTCGCCCGTGGCGGCGATGCTCTGCCAGGCGTTGCACCGGGGGTTGCACCGGTACCGCCCCTTCACCCGGCGCTGTTTACTGGGCCAAACGGTCATCGTGACTGAGCGCCAAGGCGTGGGGGAGCAGGCGTTTGCGGTGATTGAGAATGAGCCTACTAGTAGAGTCAAACTGCTTAGCAAAAGCGATGCTCTGCCTGTGCAGGGAGAGCGCCGGGTGTTGGTGAAGTATTTACCTGAAGAGGGCGCCTACCGCAGCGTCTCCGAGCAGGCGTATCTCGAAACGCGGATCCGCTTGAATAAATTGCGGCTAAACCAGAAAAACCGCCATTCAACCCATTACTCTACTTCGCACTGATTACCTCAATTTCGCTAGTGGGCTACCGGGAGGCACAAACCTCAAGTATCCCGGTTATTTCCACCGCCGCCACTGCTGCGCCAGCCACCGCACTACATGCTGCCAGCCAGTGGCGTTTTGCATTTTATTATCTGGCGCTGGGCGAGGTGCGGGGCGATTTAAAAAGTCGCGAATAGGGTCAACCTGTGCCGGTTTATCCAGCATGGGGGCATGACCGCAGTTAGGCACGCTAAGCGTTACCAGCTTCGGCTGTGCTTCGGCCATCTTCGGCAAGGTTTCTGGGTCTAGTAGCGTTGACTCCTCCCCGCGGATGACCATCACAGGACAGCGAATATTCGCCCAGTCGGCCCACATATCGCGCGGCGTATCATGTACAAACTGTTCGCCGATGCGTGGGTCAAAGTGGTACGTCCAACTGCCATCCGGTAACCGACGGGCACTGTTGAGTGCCAGCTCGCGGCGTGCGGCTTCAGCAGTAATGCCGAAGCTGGCATAGTGCTGGTTGAGCTCTTGCTGGAGTTCGCTAAAGGTAGAAAAACGATGGGTAACGCCGAAATAGCTGGAAAGACCAATAAGGCCCTGTGTGTTCAGCTCGGGACCAACGTCGTTAAGAATCAGCCGGGTAATACGCGCGCTGTGCTGTGGATCAGCGGCAATCAGCATGCCAAGCAGGCCACCCATTGAAGTGCCCAGCCAATCAACTTCATCAAGTTCGAAATGGTCGAGTAGCGCGATCGCAACGGTTATGTAATGGCTATAAAGATAGTCGTGGGCAGGGAATAGTGACCAGCTTGATAACCCTCGACCTGGGGTGTCTGGAGCGAGCACCCGCCATTCACTACCGAGTTCCCGCGCCAGCGCACTAAAGTCGCCGCCATGGCGAGCAAGTCCATGCCAGGCGACCAGGGTGCGTGGGGCGGTCGGGTTCCAAATACGTACGGCCACTTCCAATTCGCGTACGCGGATAAACTCCAAGGCATCCATAGTGTGCTCACACGGCTATAACAGTAGGGCCAGTATTAGCATACCTGCTGCTTTGCAGCGAGAGCTGGGTGAGGTGTTTAGCGCTGCATCATAAGAATAGCGGCATCAATTAGTTCGCCACCGCGTTCACGAATCGAAAAAGCCTCGGGGTTACGTAGCCAGTCATGAAAAAGGCCGCCTAGCATGGCTTGCATTAACCGCGTCGCCATTTCAGGGCTGAGATCTTCGCGCAATAGCTTCTGCTGCTTAGCTAACACAAAGACGTCGAGCATTTCCTCAAAACACTCGTTGCCAATTTCTTCCTGCATTTCTAACGGATTGATATCGCTGAAAAACTCACAGCGATGCAGTAAAATCGACAGTATTCTTTGATAAGAGGGTTGCTCAAGGCGCACCAAGCCCGCATAGCAGGCTAACCGTATGGTTTCAAGTGGCGATAGCTCGGCGTCAGCATTGCTCACCTCATCCATCAGCGACTGGAAGGGCATGCGCACTTGTTCAATCAGTGCCATGAACAGGTCGCCCTTGTTTTTAAAATGCCAGTAAACGGCACCGCGGGTAAGGCCTGCATGGCGAGCAATTTGCTCAAGCGATGTGCGCGCCACGCCCTTGGCAAAAAACATCTCTTCAGCAGCTTCTAACAACGCTTCTCGAGTAGCAGCAGCTTCAGCTTTGGTTTTTCTTGCCATGGAAATATAACCTTAATAATCGACGCGGGATGATCACATTTTAACCTAAGCTGAATAACATTTACATTCAAAACTGTATGGATAAATATTCCAGTGCATAACGTGGATTAACAAATTCGTCATTTTGGTGCTTAAGGGGTATAAACGAGTAATAAAACTGGCCCAGAGGGGGAGTGTTGCTGCTAACCCTACCCATTGAAAACAGGATATACGCATGGCGCGAGCACCTTTTCTTCTAGGCGAGCATATCATTATGCCCGGTCAGCGCTCACAAGTTGACGTGCCGGTGGCGCGTTTGTACACCCACACCCCCTTGCATATTCCCGTCGAAGTGGTGCACGGCCGTAAGGATGGCCCGGTATTGTTAGTGTGTGGTGGCATTCATGGTGACGAAATCAACGGGGTGGAAATTGTCCGTCGGATGCTGCGCTCGAAAGCGATCAACAGCATCCGCGGCACACTTATCGCCGTGCCAGTGGTGAATGTGTTTGGCTTTCTTCAACAAACACGCTATTTGCCCGATCGGCGCGACCTCAATCGCTGCTTTCCAGGCAGTGAAACGGGTTCGCTAGGCGGCCGGATTGCCGCACTGTTTCGCGAACAGATCGTTGATTACGCGACCCACATTATTGATCTGCATACCGGGGCGATTCATCGCACCAATCTGCCCCAAATTCGTGCCCAACTGCGTCCAGGCAGCGAAACCGAACGCATGGCCGATGCTTTCGGCGCCCCGGTGGTGCTTAACGCCGAGCTGCGCGAAGGTAGCCTGCGCCACTACGCCCAAAGCCGCGGTATTCCGGTATTAACCTATGAGGCCGGTGAGGCGCTGCGTTTTGATGAGTGGGCGATTGCCCCCGGCGTGCGCGGCGTACTGCGGGTAATGCGGCGTTTAGGTATGCTGACCGGCGAACAGCGCCGCCGTATACCAGCACCGGCTGAGTTGGCCAATGGGTCAAGCTGGGCGCGTGCGCCAATCGACGGTATTTTACGTCCCAAGGTGCGTTTAGGTGCGCGCGTAGCCAAAGGTGAAGTGCTGGGCAAAGTAGCCGACCCTTTTGGCAATGACGAGGGAGAGGTGCGCTCCGCTGCCGATGGTATCGTGATTGGCATGAGCCGTTTGCCGCTGGCCAATGAAGGCGAGGCGCTGTTTCATATCGCCCGCTTTGATGAGATTGAAGAGGCCGAAACCGCTGTTGAGAGCTTCAACTCAAGCCTGGTGCCTCCCCCTGATTCGTTCTATTAATCGCGTCTAATAATTAAAAACTATTGTCATGATAGGGCCGTGATAGCCGTTATGAATGGCAAGTTGGCAGCTGTTTGACTATACCTATGGGTGGGCTTTGTTAGCGGCTACTAAAGTGATAATAATCAAAATAAATAGCCAGGCTTTCATCGTACTCGAATGAGTGGCGACAAGACGCCACGTTTACCGTGACATGGAGGAAATACGATGACGAGCGATACCCCTAAACACACCACAACGGATGCAGGCATACCGGTTAGCAGTGATGAACACTCCCTCTCGATAGGCCCAGATGGGCCGATCGTTCTGCATGATCACTACTTGATGGAGCAGATGGCTGCCTTTAACCGGGAAATGATCCCGGATCGTCAGCCACATGCGAAGGGAGGCGGTGCCTTTGGTCACTTCGAGGTAACGCACGACGTCAGCCAATACACCAAGGCTGACTTTCTTCAGCCGGGTAAGAAAACCGAGATGCTGGCTCGTTTCTCGACGGTGGCCGGTGAGTCCGGTAGCCCAGACACCTGGCGCGATCCCCGTGGCTTCTCGCTGAAGTTTTACACCGAAGAGGGCAACTTCGACATGGTGGGTAATAATACCCCCGTGTTCTTCGTTCGCGATCCGCTCAAGTTCCAGCACTTTATCCATTCACAAAAGCGCCGAGCGGATAACGGTTTACGTGATCACGATATGCAATGGGACTTCTGGACGTTGTCGCCGGAGACTGCGCACCAGGTCACCTGGCTGATGGGCGATCGTGGTATACCCGCCAGTTGGCGCCATATGAACGGCTATTCAAGCCATACTTATATGTGGATTAACGCCGAAGGCGAGCGCTTCTGGGTGAAGTACCACTTCAAGACTGATCAGGGCATTAAGTGCATGACCCAGGAACAGGCCGATAAGATGGCGGGGGCGGATGCTGACTATCATCGCCGCGACCTGTTCGATGCCATCAAACGCGGTGATCATCCAACCTGGACGCTGCAAGTTCAGATTATGCCGTTTGAAGATGCCAAGGCCTACCACATCAACCCCTTCGATTTGACCAAGGTGTGGCCGCACGCCGACTACCCGCTGCAAGAAGTCGGTAAGATGACGCTGGATCGCAACCCCGTCGACTTCCACTCGCAAATCGAACAGGCGGCGTTTCAGCCCAGCAACGCCGTACCGGGCACCGGTTTCTCTCCAGATAAAATGCTGTTGGCGCGGGTAATATCCTACGCTGATGCTCACCGTGCGCGTTTAGGGGTGAACTACCAACATATCCCCGTTAACGCGCCCAAGACACCGGTTAACAGCTATTCCCAAGGTGGTCGGATGCGTATTTCCCACTCCACCGACCCGGTGTACGCACCTAATAGCAAAGGGGGCGCTCACGCCAGCCCGGAAAGATACCCGGAAGATGCGACATGGGAGACTGACGGCGAGTTGGTTCGCGCCGCCTACACGCTGCGCTCGGGCGATGGCGACTTCAACCAAGCCAATGACCTGGTCAATAAGGTAATGGATGATGCTGCCCGTGATCGGTTGGTCAACAACATCGTGGGCCACGTTTCCGACGGTGTTGAAGAGCCGGTACTGTCACGGGTATTTGAGTACTGGAAAAACATCGACCAGACGATTGGCGAGCGTGTCGAGCAGGGCGTAATGGCAAACCGTCGGGAAAACGGTCAATAAGCTTACGCTATCAGGAAAACGAACCCGCTACTCTCTTGCGTAGCGGGTTTTTTTATACAACGCACTCGGGTTCGTTCACCAAGCTAAGCGCGTCATCAAATAGGCGCAATCCTGCGCCTTCTTTGTGGGCGTATTCTGACAAGTGACGCCGAAAGCGCCTGCCGCCTGGGCAGCCCTGGAACAAGCCCAGCAGGTGGCGGGTAATATGATTCAGCTTTGCGCCTTCATCCAAACGCTGCTGAATATAAGGCCGAAACGCAATTGCCGCATCCAAGCGGCTTGCCGCAGGGCCTTTCTCACCAAACAGCTGCTCATCAACCCCGGCGAGCAGCCACGGGTTTTGATACGCCTCACGTCCTACCATCACGCTATCCACATGGGTAAGCTGCTCTTGGCACTCCGCCAGCGTTTTAATTCCACCGTTAATGCCAATATGTAATTCAGGGCGGCTCTGCTTTAAGCGGTGAACGCGAGGGTAGTTAAGCGGTGGCACATCGCGATTCTGTTTAGGCGATAAGCCTTGCAGCCACGCCTTACGTGCGTGAACAGTAAATACCTCGCACCCTGCATCAGCGACGATAGCGATAAAGCGCTCAAGGTCGGCATCTTCATCCTGATCATCAATACCAATACGGCACTTCACCGTGACCGGAATAGACACCGTGGCCTGCATCGACCGCACTGCATCGGCGACCTTCTCGGGATAGCCCATCAAGCACGCGCCGATCAGGTTGTTCTGCACGCGATCGCTCGGGCAACCCACGTTCAGATTCACCTCGTCATACCCCCACGCCTCGGCAATCGCCGCGCACTCAGCTAGCTCACCGGCATCGCTGCCACCTAACTGCAGCGCCAGCGGATGCTCCACCTCGTTATAACCCAAAAAGCGCTCACGAGGCGTACCGTGCAAAATCGCACCAGTGGTGACCATCTCGGTATACAGCAGCGTCCGCTTGGTTAACGTGCGTGCGAAGGCTCTGTAGTCGCGGGTCGTCCAGTCCATCATCGGTGCAACCGAAAAAAGCCGCCCACGATCTGCACTGTTTTCATTAATTAAATTAGTCATTTAGTAATATCGCTAGCTGCAATAAACACAGCTAAATTGCCTCTAAATGCGGTAATTAACGCCCTTGGTGTACCCATGGTGTACCAAGCAACCATAATGGCCGAAGTCTAAAAAAGCTGGGTACACTTTAAGTGCTTTTTGAGAGCTTTCTCAGAGGCGGCGTGATGTATTCGCTCCATTGTACGTAAGAAAGGGCATTCAGCACATAGCAAGATATATGCCGCTGCGCTTATGGCGTTGTTCAGGTTGGGTATCACCCAAAATGAAATGAAGAACGCTATAAATCGCCTTAGGAGGTGATCTCACCAAGCAGTAACGTTCACTGCTGCTGGGTAGGATTAAAGCGGCTTTGGAGCTTTCGTTTCTTCCTCAAAAATATCTTCTATTTTCGACTCAAGAACTCGTGCGATCTCAAAAGCGAGAGGAAGGCTGGGATCGTATCTATTATTTTCTATAGAATTAACTGTTTGGCGAGAAACCCCCAAACGGCTTGCTAACTCGCCTTGAGACCAGTTCCGAGCGATACGCAGTATCTTCACTTTATTTTTCATCGATAACGTATGCTGCCTATTATTGTTCCAATTACCCAGAATGAAGCCATCAACGGCCAGACAACAAACATTGTCATCTTTGGGAAACCTACATTCTCAAGAAATCCATAGCTGAATGTAAGCAATGCTGTGGCGGCAAACGCTAACACCATCGCCTCAAATTGTATTTTTCTTTGAAGCTCGTCCATGCTCCTGACGCCCCTAATAATAACCCAGCACACAACCAGTGCTGGCACCATAGGCATTATGGAGACAACAATAGGCCATGCAGTTTCATTATTAAGCTTATTTAATGAATATACTAAAATTAGAACATATGTCATTAAGCATAAGCTTAATTCAAGCCAGTATCGATATTTCATAGCTTTCATCACCACTGCATTATGTAAAGGTAGCTTTACATTAGGCTATTGAAATTTTATGTCAAGCACGCTTTACATGATAGGCTGATTTAATAGTAAGCTCCTGGCTAATTTGTCGTCATCCCCCCATTTTTGCGCCAGAAGGTCATGACCATTCTGGGGTTTCTCTTCGTAATAGAGACGCTGAAGCTCGGCGCGGGCACGTTCTCTCAAGCCGTGAACACCGCATAAACCATCTGCAGTGCCAACCCCATCAGCATAAAGGCGAATACCCGTTTGAGGAGTTTAACGGGTAGCTTATGTGCTAATTTCGCCCCGATGGGGGCGGTCAGGATGCTGAAGGGCGCCATTAACAGGAACGCTGGCAGGTAAACATAGCCTAGCGCGGCACTAGGTAGCCCGGCCGTACTCCAACCGTTAATGATATAGCCCAGCGCCCCGGCAACCGCAATCGGTAGCCCCACGGCTGCGGAGGTGCCAATCGCGCGGGGTAGTTTGACGTTGCACCAGGTGAGGAAGGGCACCGTTAAGGAGCCGCCGCCAATGGCAACGAGGGCAGAAATGCCGCCAATTCCCAGGCCAACGCCGCTTACGCCTACCGGGCCCGGCAATCCACGGCTTGGTTTGGGCTTGATGTTGGCCAACATCTGGAGCGACATTAGCACCATGAAGCAGGCGAAAAAGATGGCGAGGGCACGGGTGGGGATCAGCGCGGCGATAAAGGTGGCCAAGAAAGTGCCGACTAATATGCCGGGGGTAATAAAGCGCACGATGTCCCAGCGCACGGCCTTGTGCCGATGGTGGGAGAGCAGGCTGGCGGTGGAGGCGGGTATGATAGCCGCCATCGCGGTACCCAGCGCTAAGTGGGCTAGATGCTCATGGGGCACACCCTGGAGTACAAAAAGGGAGGTTAGAATCGGTACCATGATGCCGCCGCCGCCAATCCCTAATAAGCCCGCCATCAGACCAACAAAACCGCCCAATGCTACATATGCTACCCACCAAATGATGTCCAAAGCCGACGCCTCTTAAATGTCTTGTTAGCACGATAAGTACATTGTACCGGAAGCGAGGCGTTTAGCGGGGGCTAAGAAGAGTATTCAACTGTGGTAGCGGCTAGGCAGTGGTAAGCTTGAGGTTAGGCCATGTTTTGGAGTTTATATGCGCAATGTAATAAGTAGTGTTGGCGTGTTGATTGTGTTCGTTGCGCTACTGGCAGGCTGTGGCGAAACAGAAGAGCCGCCAAATGAGCCGGCTTCTATGACGCAGCCTGAGCAGGTGCCGACCGCTGAAGCCGCCGTTGCTGAGCCAGAAGTGGTTGAAGAAGAAATAGAGCCTCTGGTCGTTGAGATAGCGGCGCACGTAGTGTTACGTAGCGACCGGCGCTTAATGGTGGAAGGCGAGAGCAACTTACCTGACGAGACGCTGGTGCAAGTTATCGTTGAGCGCGAAATTAGCAGCGTGCGGTGGCGCGAGCGAACACGCATAAGCGATGGCGTATATGCAACAGGGCCTTTTGGACCTGGCAGTGGCCTGCCCGATGGTGGCTATATAGTGCGGGTTGAAGTTTCAGAGGGCAGCGTGCAGCCAGAGGCGGTACAAGCGCGCATTGGCCACGAGGGCCAGCACCTTGCGGGAGAGCTTGTAAGTCAATCCCGGCATGGGCTGGGCCAGGTGGCCACCTACTCACGACGCTTCTTGGTGGGGAGTGAGCCAAGGAGAACGCGTGACCAGGTGGAGGTGCTAGAGAGTCCGGGGATGTAGACGCTTTAGGCAGGATGCCAATGGGCTAACAGTACTGCATGAATGGCGGTGTCGCTGGGGGCTTTAGCGAAGTGCTCAATGACAAAATTATCGTCACGCTGCACTATATAGTGGCCCGCTTTGTGAAACACTTGGGTTGGTCCGAGCAACATTAGACCACCAGCACTCACCGGCGAAAAATCTGTATTGGATCCAGGCGTTGCCATGACACATGGCGCCTTCCAGTCAATGTTCAGCTTCAAGTGGCTGGGCACTTTAATGGTGGTTGCCTGTACCTGTTCCCAGGGGAGAGGGCCGGTATGGGTCAACGTCAATAGCTCGGGGGCGCTATCACCTTCTAACAGTGTTGCCAGGGAGCAGTCGAGGGAGTCTGCGAGCGCCACTAAGCGTTCGTGACCGATCTGCTTGATCGCCCCGGATTCCCAGTAAGAAATGGTGACATCTGACACGCCAACTTTGCGTGCGAGGGCAGCTTTATTGAGCTTGGCCCTAAGCCGCAGTTGCTTTATCCGTGAGCCTAGCGATTCCATTTCGTCTTCCTGATGATGAGCTAAACAAGCTCGTTGAATGTTTTCCACTATGGTATGTCTTTCAATAGAGATAGTGGCGCTTGGAGCATGCGTTATTGGTCTGACTTATCTTGAGGTAATTCCCCCAAGGTGTTGCTGCAGAGCCATACTAAGCGATTGTGCTAGAGTGCGCATTAGTGGACGCATAACGTTGAGCTAATTTCTCTGACGCTTTTCTGCTTGGGTTGTTCCCTGCACGGCGCTGTTGGTTGCGCCTAAGGTGCGTATAATATCGCCATGCACTTTTGCCAATAGGACGTTTTCATGACCGTACGTACTCGCATCGCGCCTTCTCCGACCGGGGACCCTCACGTTGGTACGGCCTACATCGCGCTTTTTAATCTGTGCTTCGCGCGTCAGCATGGTGGCCAGTTTATTTTGCGTATTGAAGATACTGATCAGGTGCGTTCCACGCCTGAATCGGAGCAGATGATTCTGGATTCGTTGAGCTGGCTGGGTCTTGAGTGGGATGAAGGCCCCGACGTAGGCGGGCCGCATGGTCCTTATCGACAAAGCGAGCGTGGCGATATATATGCTCAGCACGCCCAGCAGCTTTTGGACGCGGGGCATGCGTTCAAGTGTTACCGCACCAGTGAAGAGCTGGATGAACTGCGCGAAACCCGCAAAGCAGCCGGCCTGCATTTAGCCTTAAAGCCTGCGGATTTAGCGCTGGATAGCCAGGAGCAAGCACGCCGTGAGCAAGAAGGCTGGCCTTACGTGGTGCGTATGAATGTGCCTGCTGAAGGGGTTTGCGTTGTTAATGATATGCTGCGCGGCACAATTGAAGTGGAGTGGGCGCAGGTGGATGCGCAAATTCTGCTTAAATCGGATGGCATGCCTACTTATCACTTGGCGAACGTTGTTGATGACCACTTGATGGAAATTACCCATGTATTGCGTGGGGAAGAGTGGATTAACTCCGCACCAAAGCACCAGTTGCTGTATGAGTATTTTGGTTGGCAAATGCCGCAACTTTGTCACATGCCGCTGCTACGCAACCCGGATAAATCCAAGCTCTCCAAGCGTAAGAACCCGACCTCGATCAACTATTACCGCCGGATGGGCTTCTTACCCCAAGCTGTGACCAACTATTTGGGGAGGATGGGCTGGTCAATGCCTGGCGAGCGCGAAAAATTCAGCCTTCAAGAAATGATGGCGGAATTTGATGTGCAGCGTGTCTCGTTAGGTGGCCCGGTGTTTGATCTGGAGAAGCTAACATGGCTGAACGGCGTTTATATCCGCGAAGATTTGGACGACGATGCACTGTTGAGCGCGCTTCGCGACTGGGCCTTTAATGAAGACTATGTTAAGCAGATTCTGCCACAGGTACGCCCACGGGTAGAGACGCTCTCCCAGGTGATGCCGTTGGCAGGACACTTCTTCTCGGGTTTACCTGTGCTGACAAAAGCGTCGTTTGATAGCGTGAAGCTTGAAGAAGAGGAACTGGTAAAACTGCTCCAGTTTCTTGTCTGGCGGTTTGAGGGTGTCTCGGCTTGGCACAAAGAGGCTTTGCTGAGCGAAGTGAAGCTGCTAGCTGAACACTTTGATTTGAAAATGAAGGTCTTCCTGGCTCCGGTATTTATTGCCATTACCGGGAGTACCTCCAGCACCTCGGTGATGGACGCTATGGCGATTCTGGGGTCTGACGTCACTCGAGCGCGGTTGCGTAGTGCGATCGACGTTCTCGGCGGCGTATCCAAAAAGCAGGCTAAGCGTTTTGAGAAAGCGTTTCGTGAAATTGCGTAAACGCGTTTTACCGAAGCCCTAGCCCTTAAGCCAGATTTCTGAAGCTTTTGTCCCGAAGTTTTCCCCCGAGCTTTTAGGCATAACCGAAGCGTCTACTCTTTCTATGCTGTTTGCATAGCAAATAGGCGCTTTTTCTATTGACTAAGGTTAGCGTAATCAGTATTATACGCTCCGTCTTCGCGACATGTGGGGCCTTAGCTCAGCTGGGAGAGCGCAACACTGGCAGTGTTGAGGTCAGCGGTTCGATCCCGCTAGGCTCCACCAATTTTCATACTGCTTTGTTAAAGAGTGTGAATGTTGGCCGTGAAGCGGCTCGTTATACGTCCCATTCGTCTAGTGGTCTAGGACACCGCCCTTTCACGGCGGTAACAGGGGTTCGAACCCCCTATGGGACGCCACTACTTTATACCCCTCCTGATGTTTTCTCTGGCAATGAGTTTTCTCATGCGCTGGCTTTTGGCATTCCTGCTGTTCACAAATGTGCTTATAAAAATGTTCACATAAACGCTACAAATCGTCATTTTTTAGACGATTTTTTGCTTGACTTGTCCACTTTTGCTGTTCGGGATTTGAGGTTGTGCACAACCCTTTGTTGTAGACGCAAAAAATCTTTAACAGAACTTAAACCATTTAAAAACAATGAGTTATGTTAGATCAAAAAATGACCAATTTAAGGCTGGCCCACTGTCCATGGCGATCTCGGGACGTTTTGAAGTGGTTGTGAACAGGGTTATCCACAGATAGTGTGGAAAACCTTGATCGATAACCAGTAGCAAAAAAGTCAAGCGATATTAGCCGCTGTTTAGGCATTCTTATGACGGGGCTATGGTTCAATAAATGATTCAACAGGGCGAAGTAAAATGCTCTCAAGTGCCTCTTCAGTTGGCGCGCCTGACATCAAGCCTATCCCCGCCCAGTTTCCTTCCAGCTCCCCTGTCACTGCTCAGAGGCTTCTACGCTATGGTCTTGGTCGAGGTAATAGAAGGGTGGGGGGGCAATCGCTCGTTTGTGATCGGATACTGCCTTGGTGGCTTAAGAGGCATAGCGTTAATCAGCCCATACGCAAAAGGCCACCCGAAGGTGGCCTTTGATCGTACTATCAAACGGGGTGATTTATTTTTTTGGATAGTCACGCTGATCGTGACCAATGTAAAGCTGGCGCGGACGGCCGATTTTGTAACTTTCGCTAAGCATTTCGTGCCAATGAGAGATCCAGCCAATGGTGCGAGAAACCGCGAAAATCACGGTAAACATGTTGGTTGGAATGCCCATCGCTTTCAGGATGATGCCCGAGTAGAAATCGACGTTCGGGTACAGCTTGCGCTCAATGAAGTATTCGTCTTCAAGGGCGATCTGCTCAAGACGCTTGGCGATTTTAAGCTGCGGGTCGTCGGCCATGCCGAGTTCCGCGAGTACTTCATCGCAGGTTTCTTTCATTACCTTGGCGCGCGGGTCGAAGTTGCGATAAACGCGGTGGCCAAAGCCCATCAGCTTGAACCCGTCGTCTTTATCCTTGGCTTTATCGACAAAGCGCTGAATGTTCTCTTCGGAGTCGTCACCTATCTCATCGAGCATGGCCAGCACGGCCTCGTTGGCGCCGCCGTGAGCGGGGCCCCAGAGTGCCGCGATACCAGCGCTAATACAGGCGAATGGGTTGGCGCCGGTAGAGCCCGCTAGGCGGACTGTCGAGGTAGAAGCGTTCTGCTCGTGATCCGCATGCAGCATAAAGATGCGGTCCATGGCTTTAGCGTATACCGGGTTAATTTTGTACTCTTCACAAGGGTTGCTGAACATCATGTAGAGGAAGTTCTCTGCATAGCTCAGGTCGTTGCGTGGGTAGTTGAACGGCTGTCCAACGTTGTACTTATGTGACATCGCCGCCAGTGTGGGCATCTTGGCAATCAGGCGGATGGCGCTGATCTCACGGTCTTCTTCTTTAGTGATATCCATGTGGTCATGATAGAAAGCTGCTAAGCCGCCTACTACACCACACAAAATGGACATTGGGTGCGCGTCGCGACGGAACCCTTTAAAGAAGTTGTTGATCTGATCGTGAACCATCGTGTGGTTGCGAATGCGCGATTCAAATTCAGCGTACTGGTCGTCGTTGGGTAGCTCGCCAAACAGCAGGGTGTAGCAAACTTCTACGAAGTTAGACTCTTTCGCCAGTTGATCAATGGGGTAGCCACGGTGCAGCAGTACGCCCTTGCCGCCATCAATATAAGTGATAGCAGACTGGCAAGAAGAGGTGGCCATAAAGCCGGGGTCGTAGGTGAAAAGGCCTTCGGCACCTAAACTGCGTACGTCGATAACGTCGGGGCCAAGTGTGCCGGAGTACATGGGTAGCTCGATCGGGTTATCCAGACCATCTACCGTCAATGTCGCTTTCCTATCAGCCATGCAGGCCTCCTTTCGAATTCGGGTTGGGACATAAGTCGTTGCTGCGCATACCGCGCCGGCGAAAAGGCCTGCCCACTATAGAAGTGTGCGACATTTTGTCAATTAGCCTAAACGCTAGGCGCATATTATACAAATATTGTTATTATGGTTAATTTATGTATAAGATTTTAAAGTCTATAAATAACTGAGCGTCACAAAAATGGTCGTTCGGCTCATATAATACGTTAACAGGCTTATCAATCTGCTAACCTACTGCCACTATAACCATGCTGCAGCGCAAAATCGACTCGTGATAACAGGAATTTTCTTGCACCATAGTCGATTTAGCCCTGAGTTCGGTTTGTAAGCGGGGGCGAAGATTCTTATAATCTACGGCGCGCGACCGGTAGGTAGTAGGTCGTGCCCAACTTGGCAACGGCCGAGCCCCTTCCCGAAACCACCGCCCGCTCGGGCTACGCCCGACTTGTCTCAGAGCGGACCAAGAGAGTGTGTACAACGCCGTGAATAGCAAACGACCCGTAAACCTAGACCTTTCCACCATACATTTTCCACTGCCAGCACTGACATCGATCACACACCGCATTACGGGTGTCATCCTGTTCGTTGGCCTGATTTTCGCTTTTTGGGCGCTGGGTAAATCCTTGTCATCTCCGGCGGGTTTTGACGCCGTTAGCGATGCCTTAGCTAACAATTTTTTGGCTAAGTTGATTGCTTGGGGTCTGTTGTCCGCCTTGGCATTCCACTTCGTGGCAGGTATCAAGCACCTGCTGATGGATGCCGATATTGGTGTGACCCTTGAGGGTGGCGTGCAAAAAGCGCAGATCACCATCGTGGTCAGCGCTGTTCTGATTATTCTGGCAGGAGTCTGGGTATGGTAACTAACATCACAAGTTTTGGCCGTAGTGGGCTATCTGATTGGCTGATGCAGCGCGTATCCGCGGTAATCCTTGCCCTTTACACGATCTTTATTGTCGCCTTTCTGCTGTTTAATCCGAACCTTGATTACTATACGTGGAGCGGCCTGTTCAACCAGACGTGGATGCGAATTTTCTCGCTTTTGGCGTTTATCGCTTTAGCGGCACACGCCTGGATTGGTCTATGGACCGTCACCACCGACTATCTCAAGTCCACGCGCCTGCGCATGGGTGTCCAAGCTGTCATTCTCCTGGGCATTTTCGTGTATTTGGTGTGGGGCATTCAAATTCTGTGGGGAGCTTGATACATGTCTAATCTGCGTAGCCTGACGTTTGACGCCATTATCATTGGTGGCGGTGGCTCCGGCCTGCGAGCCGCACTGGAGCTGGCTAAGTCCGGTAAAAAGACGGCCGTGTTATCAAAAGTATTCCCGACACGCTCGCACACCGTTTCTGCCCAGGGTGGCATTACCTGCGCCATCGCTTCTGATGACCCGAACGATGACTGGCGCTGGCACATGTACGACACCGTTAAAGGCGGTGACTATATCGCTGACCAGGATGCGGCTGAGTATATGTGTTCTGAAGGCCCGAAAGCGGTATTTGAGCTCGAGCATATGGGCTTGCCGTTCTCGCGTTTAGACAACGGCCGCATCTATCAGCGCCCGTTTGGTGGTCAGTCAAAGAACTTTGGTGAAGGCGGCCAGGCGGCGCGTACTTGTGCAGCGGCTGACCGCACCGGCCACGCACTGCTGCACACGCTTTATCAGAATAACCTGAAGAACAACACCGTGTTCCTAAACGAGTGGTACGCGGTTGACTTGGTCAAAAATGCTAGCGGCGACGTGGTGGGTTGTATCGCCATGTGTATCGAAACCGGCGAAGTGGTTCACGTGAAATCCAAGGCCACGGTGCTGGCGACCGGCGGTGCTGGGCGTATCTACGCCTCGACCACCAACGCCCTGATCAACACCGGTGACGGTATCGGTATGGCGCTGCGCGCTGGTTTTCCGATGCAGGACATGGAAATGTGGCAGTTCCACCCGACTGGTATCTACGGTGCGGGCACGCTGGTCACAGAAGGCTGCCGTGGTGAGGGCGGTTACCTGATCAATAAAGATGGCGAGCGCTTTATGGAGCGTTATGCGCCCAACGCCAAAGACTTGGCGGGCCGTGACGTTGTCGCTCGTTCGATGGTGATGGAAATCCTCGAAGGCCGCGGCTGTGGCGAGAAGGGCGACCACGTCTTCCTGAAGCTTGATCACCTGGGTGAAGAAGTCCTTGGCAAGCGCCTACCCGGTATCGTTGAGCTTTCTAAGACCTTTGCGCATATCGACCCAGCGAAAGATCCGATCCCAGTTGTACCGACCTGCCACTATATGATGGGTGGTATCCCGACCAATATTCATGGTCAGGCGATTACTATGGATGAAAGCGGTAACGATCATATCGTTAACGGTCTGTTTGCCTGTGGTGAAGCGGCCTGCGTGTCGGTCCATGGTGCCAACCGCTTGGGCGGTAACTCGCTGCTGGATTTGGTGGTCTTTGGTCGTGCTGCAGGCATGTTTATCGAAGGTGCGCTGAACGAAGGTATTGAATACCTGGATGCATCTGAGTCTGACGTTGAGTCGGCCATGAAGCGCATTACGCGTTGGAATGAGTCTGAGGGCGGCGAAAGCATCCCTGAGCTTAAAGCTGAGCTTCAGGAAATCATGCAGACTTCGTTCGGCGTATTCCGCGAAGAGAAAAATATGCTGGAAGGCGTCGACAAGCTAGCGCTGCTGCGTGAGCGGATTGGCAACGCTTATTTGCCTGACAAATCCAATGCCTTCAACACCGCGCGTGTAGAAGCACTGGAACTCGATAACTTGATGGAAGTGGCAGAAGCGACAGCGATCGCTGCCCTGAAGCGTAACGAGAGCCGTGGTGCTCACTCACGCTACGACTATCCAGACCGTGACGATGTCAACTGGCTGAAGCACTCGCTCTACTTCCCAGCAACGAAAGAGCTGAAGAAGCGCGACGTAAACTTCAAACCCAAAACCATGGATATGTTCGAGCCTAAGGTTCGTACCTACTAATCTCTGCAACGAGAGGGAGTCACTATGTCCAATCTTCAGGTATCCATATACCGTTACAATCCGGAAACCGACTCCGCGCCTTATATGCAGGAGTTTCAGGTTGATACCAAAGGCCGCGACGTAATGGTGTTGGATGTTCTTCATATGATGAAAGAACAAGACAGCGGTTTGGTGTTTCGTCGCAGCTGCCGCGAAGGCGTGTGCGGTTCCGACGGCATGAACATGAATGGCAAAAACGGCTTGGCGTGCATTACGCCGCTGTCAGACGTTGTCAAAAATAACAAGCTCGTGCTGCGCCCGCTGCCGGGCTTACCGGTTATCCGCGACATGGTCGTCGACATGGGGCTGTTCTATAAGCAGTACGAGCGTATTCAGCCGTACCTGCAGAACGATACGCCTGCGCCGGCTATCGAGCGTCTTCAGTCGCCGGAAGAGCGCGATAAGCTAGATGGCTTGTATGAGTGTATTCTATGCGCCTGCTGTTCAACGTCTTGCCCCTCTTTCTGGTGGAATCCAGAGAAGTTCGTGGGCCCGGCAGGTCTGCTGCAATCTTACCGCTTCCTGGCCGATTCGCGTGATACCGCTACCCGTGAGCGGTTGAGCGATCTGGAAGATCCGTTCTCGGTTTTCCGCTGCCGCGGCATCATGAACTGCGTAGCAGTTTGTCCAAAAGGGCTCAACCCCACCCGGGCAATCGGTAAAATTCGCGAAATGCTGCTGTCTGATGCTACCTAAGTCTATGAGATGTTTGTAAAAAAGCGCATATCACTTAAGTTGGGTAATAATGCCACTTAAATCATGGCGCTTCGCTTGTTATCATAGTGCTTATCACGCGGTGCGGCGTCACGTCGCATCGCTGATCAGACAAGTTTGAAAGCCGGTGCCTGGGGTACCGGCTTTCGAGCATGAACTGAAGATGAAACACAGTATGACTGCTAGAAACACAGCATGACCGCTAGATGTGACATGAAGTACTAGATGACGAATAGCTAATAGCTAATAGCTAAATGAACAGGGTTTCCGGCCTTTGGCCGGCGCCGCCGGCAAATGTCCCGCCCCGCCGGCAGGGCAATAGCGATGTCGCCGCACGTTTGCGACGATACCGATACCACCCCATCAGTGCAGGGTGACCGAGAGATGCAACAAGGCATAATGGAATTGATGTGGCGTTCCTCTCACGTTAGTGGCGGTAATGTTCACTACGTAGAAGCGCTTTACGAGCAGTACCTCGCCGATCCTGAGTCTGTCCCTGACGAGTGGCGCAGCTATTTTGACCAGTTGCCGCGCCCCGAGGGCAGCGCCTCCCACGATGTACCACTAAGCCCAATCCGTGATCAGTTCTACCAGTTGGGGCGCGAAAGCCGCCCGGGCCGTGTAGTCGCCGCTGCCGACAGCGGTGAAAATAAAAAGCAGGTAAAAGTCCTGCAACTGATTAACGCTTACCGCTTTCGTGGCCATCAAAAGGCCAATATCGACCCGCTAGGGCTGCGTAATCCCACCCCCGTCCCTGATCTCGACCTGTCGTTTCATCAGCTCTCAAAGGCTGATCTGGACACCGAGTTCCAAACCGGTTCTTTCTTTTTAGGCATCGACAAAGCGCCACTGCGTGACATCGTGGATGCGCTGGAGCGCACCTACTGCCGCTCCATCGGCTGCGAGATCATGCACATTGTCGATACGGAAGAGAAGCGCTGGCTGCAGCGGCGTTTTGAGTCGGTACGCAGTGCGCCGGAATTTAGCGCTGACGTGCGTAAGCACGTACTGGAGCGCTTGACGGCCGCCGAAGGTTTGGAGAATTACCTGGCATCCAAGTATCCAGGTACCAAGCGTTTTGGTCTTGAAGGCGGCGAATCGTTTGTGCCGATGATGGATGAGCTCATCCAGCGTGCTGGTGGTTATGGTACCAAGGAAGTGGTCATCGGTATGGCTCACCGTGGCCGACTCAACCTGTTGGTCAATATTCTGGGTAAAAACCCCGCTGACTTGATTGATGAGTTCGACGGCAAGAAGGTGATCGAGCGTGGCTCAGGCGATGTGAAGTACCACCAGGGCTTTAGCTCGAATGTCATGTCGCCGGGCGGCGAAGTCCATTTGGCGATGTCGTTTAACCCATCTCACCTGGAAATCGTAGCCCCGGTGGTGGAAGGCTCGGTACGCGCTCGTCAGGACCGTCGTAATGACGAAGAGGGTAGCAAGGTGCTACCGATCAACGTCCATGGCGATGCGGCGTTTGCTGGCCAAGGCGTGGTGATGGAGACATTCCAGATGTCCCAGACCCGTGCTTATAAAACTGGTGGCACGGTCCACATTGTGATCAATAACCAAGTGGGCTTTACCACCTCGCATCCGCTCGATGCGCGATCCACCGAGTACTGCACAGATATTGCCAAGATGGTTCAGGCGCCAATTTTTCATGTTAATGGCGATGACCCGGACGCGGTGCTGCACGCGACTCAGGTCGCTCTCGACTATCGCCAGCAGTTCAAGAAAGACGTGGTGATTGATCTTGTTTGCTATCGTCGTCGTGGTCATAACGAAGCTGACGAGCCGTCAGGCACGCAGCCGATGATGTACGCCAAGATCAAAGATCACCCCTCTGCGCGCTCGCTGTATGCTCAGCGCTTGGTTGAGCAAGGTGTGCTCTCTGAAGAGTCTGCCAAAGCGATGGTGGAGACCTACCGTAATGACCTAGTGGCAGGTAATCACGTTGCTAATGCGTTAGTGCAAGAGCCCAATGCTTCGCTGTTTGTCGACTGGGCGCCCTACTTGGGGCACGAGTGGTCGGGTGATGCCGATACGACCTTCGATATGAAGCGCCTGCAGCAGTTAGCCGCGCGTATGTGTGAAGTGCCGGATGGCGTCGACGTACAGCGCCAAGTGGCCAAGATTTATGATGACCGCCGCAAGATGCAGGCCGGTGGGATGGCGCTTAACTGGGGCTTCGCTGAAACCCTGGCTTATGCCACGCTGCTAGAGCAAGGTCATCCGATTCGAATTACCGGGCAAGACGTGGGCCGCGGTACGTTCTCCCACCGTCATGCGGTAGTGCATAACCAGAAAGACGGTTCCACCTATGTTCCGCTACAGAACATGGCCGATGGTCAGCCGCGTTTCACCATTCACGACTCTATCCTTTCGGAAGAAGCCGTGCTGGCGTTTGAGTATGGCTATTCGACGACTGCGCCGAATGATTTGGTGATCTGGGAAGCTCAGTTTGGTGACTTCTTCAACGGCGCCCAGGTGGTGGTGGATCAGTTCATCTCCTCGGGTGAAACGAAGTGGGGCCGCGTGTGTGGTTTAACTATGCTGTTGCCGCACGGCTATGAAGGACAGGGCCCTGAGCACTCCTCTGCACGCCTGGAGCGTTTCCTGCAAATGTGTGCCGAGCACAATATGCAGGTCTGCGTACCGACTACCCCCGCTCAGATTTATCATCTGTTGCGTCGGCAGGTGATTCGTCCGCTGCGTAAGCCACTCGTCGTGATGACGCCTAAATCGCTGCTGCGTCATAAAGAGGCGATTTCGAGTCTTGAAGATCTAGCTCATGGCAAGTTCCATATGGTGCTCGCCGACCAGGCGGATCTAGCGCCGGAGAAGGTCAAACGCGTTGTGCTGTGTGCTGGCAAGGTCTACTACGACTTAGCTGCTTGGCGCGCCGAAAATGAGCGTACTGATACAGCGATTGTACGTATTGAGCAGCTTTATCCCTTCCCGAAAGAAGAGCTTCTGGAAGCGCTGCAAGACTATACAAACGTAGAAGACATCGTGTGGTGTCAGGAAGAGCCATTGAACCAAGGCGCCTGGTACTCCAGTCAGCACAATATGCGTGCAGTGGCCGATATGCTGAAAGATGGCTTCGGACGCGATTTGAAATTTGCCGGACGTCCCGCCTCTGCTGCTCCGGCAGCTGGCTATATGTCCGTCCATACTGAACAGCAGCGCCAGCTGGTGGAAGACGCTTTCAATTTATAAGCGACCACCGGGTTTAGAGAACATGCGGGTATAGAGAACACATAAGGGAAACGACATGGCTACCGAGATCAAAGCGCCAACCTTTCCGGAATCCGTTGCCGAAGGCACAGTGGCGGCGTGGCATAAAAAGCCGGGTGACAGCGTTGAGCGTGACGAACTGATTGTTGAGATTGAAACAGACAAAGTGGTGCTAGAAGTCGTCGCACCGGAAGCGGGTACCCTGACCGACGTGATGGCCGAAGAGGGCGATACCGTTGAGTCTGAGCAGGTGCTGGGCAAAATTGGTGAAGGCAGCGCGTCTGGTGACAGCGGTAAAAAAGAAGAGAAATCTTCTGGTGATGATAGCGCTGAAAAAACCGCCGAGAAATCTGACGACAAGCCGGCTGAAGAGAAGCAAGATAAGCCTGCCAGCGGCGGTGGCAAGCAGCACGACGTGAAAGCCCCCAGCTTCCCGGAGTCGATTCAGGAAGGCACCGTGGCGACATGGCACAAAAAAGTCGGTGAAGCGGTCAAGCGCGATGAAGTGCTGGCTGATATCGAAACTGACAAAGTCGTGCTGGAAGTCGTGGCACCGGCGGATGGTGCCCTGGCTGAAATTAAAGCCGAAGAGGGCAGCCAGGTAGAGTCCGAAGCTATTCTAGCGACCTTCACCGAAGGTGCTGGTGGCGACAGCAGTGGTAGCGATAGCGGCGGTGATTCAGCGTCCGCTAAAGCAGACAGCAGCGATGACGATGGCGCCGACGAGAAAGTGGGGGACAAGATCCTCGCCCCGGCTGCACGTAAAATGGTGGCTGAGCATGACCTGGACGTTGCCAAGATTGAGGGCACCGGCAAAGGTGGTCGCATCTTGAAAGAAGACGTTCAAAAAGCGGTTAAAGATGGCTCTGCCAAGAAAACCGCGAAAGCGGCTGCCGCACCGGCGAAATCAGCCGCTGCACCGGCTGCCGAAGGTGAGCGCGTCGAGAAGCGCGTGCCCATGAGCCGCCTGCGTCAAACCATCGCCAAGCGCTTGGTGCAGGCGCAGCAAACTGCGGCGATGCTGACTACGTACAACGAAGTGGACATGACCGAGATCATGGCTCTGCGTGCGCAGTACAAAGAGACCTTCTTAAAAGCTCACGATATCAAGCTGGGCTTTATGGGCTTCTTCGTCAAAGCGGCTTCAGAAGCGCTCAAGCGTTATCCGGATGTGAACGCCTCTATCGACGGCACCGACATCGTCTATCACGGGTATCAGGATATCGGCGTTGCCGTTTCCACCGACCGCGGTTTGGTTGTACCGGTACTGCGTGATACCGACAGCATGAAAATTGCTGACGTCGAGCGCACGATTGTTGATTTTGGTAAGCGTGGTCGTGACGGTAAGCTGGGCATGGACGACATGATCGGTGGCACCTTTACCATCACCAATGGCGGCACCTTTGGTTCATTGATGTCGACCCCAATCATCAACCCGCCGCAAACCGCCATTCTGGGCATGCACAAAATCCAGGATCGTCCGATGGCAGTGAACGGCAAGGTCGAAATTCGCCCGATGATGTATCTGGCGCTCTCCTATGACCACCGTATGATCGACGGCAAAGACGCCGTTCAATTCTTGGTCACCTTGAAAGAATTGCTGGAAGACCCGGCACGCCTGTTGCTGGATATCTAAAAAAGCGTAAGCGTCACCGTTATTGAGATAGTTGTTGAGATAGTTGTTGAGATAGTTGTTGAGATAGCGATTAACGGCGCTAATGCTTAACCAGGATTTATCTGCAATCGTACACAGCCTCTCACCCAGTTTTAGTTAGTAACGGGGGGAGGCTAGCAAGCTAAAGGAGCCAACATGGCTGATAAGTTTGATGTGATCGTTATCGGTGCCGGCCCTGGTGGTTACGTCGCCGCCATTCGCGCTGCACAGATGGGCCTAAAAACGGCCTGTGTCGAAAAATGGATAGGTAAAGAAGGCAACGTTGTTCACGGCGGTACCTGCTTGAACGTAGGTTGTATCCCGTCTAAAGCGTTGCTTGAAGCGTCGCATAAGTTCGTTGAAGCCAAGCACGATTTCGATGAGATGGGCATCCAGGCTGGTGACGTCTCCATGGACGTTACCAAGATGATGGCGCGCAAGGACAAGATCGTTAAGAACTTGACTGGCGGTATCTCTGGCTTGTTCAAAGCCAACGGCGTAACGGCGCTTGAAGGTACCGGTAAAGTAGTGTCTGGCAAGCAGGTTGAGGTCACCGACCGCGACGGCAATGCCACCACCTATGACGCCGATAACATCGTTATCGCCGCGGGTTCTGTGCCGGTTGAAATTCCACCGACCCCGCTAGTTGAAGGTTTGGTTGTTGACTCTACCGGTGCGCTGGAATTTACCGAGACACCGAAGCGTTTGGGCGTAATCGGTGCTGGTATCATCGGTCTTGAGTTGGGCAGCGTATGGAATCGCCTGGGCTCAGAGGTCACCGTGCTTGAAGCGATGGACTCCTTCCTGCCGATGGTGGATACCACTGTCGCCAAAGAGACGCAGAAACTGCTCAAGAAGCAGGGCCTGGACATCAAGCTTGGTGCGCGCGTGATCGGTTCTGAAGTCAAAGGCGAAGAAGTCGTCGTCAAGTATAGCGATGCCAACGGCGACCAAGAGATGATCTTTGATAAGCTCATCGTTTGTGTTGGCCGTCGCCCCTACACCAAAGGCGTCATTGCCGATGGGGTTAGCGTTGAGCTGGATGAGCGTGGTTTTATTTTTGTCGACGACCAGTGCCGTACTAACGTGCCAGGCGTTTATGCCATCGGTGACTGTGTACGCGGCCCGATGCTGGCGCATAAAGCCTCTGAAGAAGGCATTATGGTGGCCGACATCATCGCTGGCCATAAAGCCGAGATGAACTACGATACTATCCCCAGCGTTATCTACACCTTCCCGGAAGTGGCGTGGGTTGGTATGACCGAGCAAGACGCTAAGGCGAAAGGCATCGAAGTCAAAACCGGCACCTTCCCGTTTGCAGCCAGCGGTCGCGCGATGGCTAATAACGCCACCGAAGGCAGTGCCAAAATCATCGCCGATGCGGAAACTGACCGTATCCTCGGTATGCACATTGTGGGTCAACACGCTGGCGAGATGATCGCCCAGGGCGTGATTGCCATGGAATTCGGCTCTAGTGCCGAAGACTTGGCATTGACCTGCTACGCGCACCCGACCATGTCGGAAGCTGTTCATGAAGCAGCGCTTGCGGTAGAAGGCCATGCGATTCATATGGCTAATCGTAAGAAGCGTAAGTAATTCAGTCAGCAACAACGAAGCGCCACCTTTTAAAGGTGGCGCAAACTTTCGGCTTTGTCTTAATCCACAAAGATCGAGAGAACGGGGGTGGCCAGCTCTTTTAAGACCGTTCTTGTAAGACGGTCCTTAAAAGAAAACTGATCACCGTTCGAGTCACATGCAACCAATGGCATGAATCGATGAATCTTCACGAGTATCAAGGTAAACAGCTGTTTGCCGACTATGGTCTACCAGTGTCAAAAGGCTTTGCAGTCGACACGCCCGAAGAAGCCGAAGAGGCTTGTAAAAAAATCGGCGGTGACATGTGGGTGGTTAAAGCCCAGGTGCACGCTGGTGGTCGTGGTAAAGCGGGTGGCGTTAAGCTGATTAAAGACCCGGCTGAAGCCAAAGCCTTTGCTGAGCAGTGGCTGGGCAAGAACCTGGTGACTTTCCAGACTGATGAGAAAGGTCAACCGGTTGCCAAGATTCTGGTAGAAACCTGCACCGACATCGCAGACGAGCTATATCTCGGCGCGGTGGTTGATCGCACTAGCCGTCGCGTGGTCTTTATGGCCTCCACCGAAGGCGGTGTAGAGATTGAGAAAGTTGCCGAAGAAACACCTGAAAAAATTCTCAAAGCTGAAATCGATCCGCTGGTTGGCGCACAGCCTTACCAAGCGCGTGAACTGGCATTTGCTCTGGGCCTGAAAGGCGACCAGATCAAGCAGTTCACCAAGATCTTCCTAGGTTTGTCTCAGCTGTTTCACGACAAAGATCTGGCGCTGTTAGAAATTAACCCGCTGGTTGTAACCGATGAAGGCAATCTGCACTGCCTCGACGCCAAATTGGGTCTAGACAGCAACGCGTTGTACCGTCACCCCGACCTGCAAGCCATGCGCGACCCGTCTCAAGAAGACCAGCGCGAAGCTGATGCGGCGAAGTGGGAACTTAACTATGTCGCGCTTGATGGCAACATCGGCTGCATGGTTAACGGCGCAGGTTTGGCCATGGGTACCATGGACATCGTCAACCTGAGCGGCGGCAAGCCCGCTAACTTCTTGGATGTTGGCGGCGGCGCCACCAAGGAGCGCGTGGCAGAAGCGTTCAAAATCATCCTCTCTGACGACAATGTTAAAGCCGTACTGGTTAACATCTTCGGCGGCATCGTACGTTGCGACATGATTGCTGAAGGCATTATCGGTGCCGTTGAGCAAGTGGGTGTCAACGTACCCGTTGTCGTACGTCTGGAAGGTAACAACGCCGAGCTAGGCACTGAAAAATTAGCGTCTAGCGGTTTGAACATCATCGCGGCTACCAGTCTGACCGACGCGGCTCAGCAGGTCGTTAAAGCGGCGGAGGGCAAGTAATGAGCATCCTGATCGATAAGAACACCAAGGTCATCTGCCAGGGCTTTACCGGTGGCCAGGGCACGTTCCACTCCGAGCAGGCGATTGCCTACGGTACGCAAATGGTCGGCGGTGTTACGCCGGGTAAAGGCGGCCAAGAGCA
The DNA here is from genome assembly GCF_031010195.1 of Halomonas sp. SpR8. GTDB lineage: Bacteria > Pseudomonadota > Gammaproteobacteria > Pseudomonadales > Halomonadaceae > Vreelandella. The sequence goes on from NZ_JAUAMC010000001.1 coordinate 106,696, forward strand.
CCTCGGTCTGCCCGTTTTCAACACCGTGAAAGAAGCGGTCGAGAAAACCGGCGCGGAAGCCAGCGTTATCTACGTACCGGCACCGTTCTGTAAAGACTCAATCCTTGAAGCAGCTAATGCTGGTATCAAGCTGATTGTGTGCATCACTGAAGGCATCGCCACGCTAGATATGCTCGAAGCCAAAGTGAAGTGCGACGAGCTGGGTGTACGCCTGATTGGCCCGAACTGCCCAGGTGTTATCACCCCGGGTGAATGCAAAATCGGCATCATGCCGGGTCACATTCACCAGCCGGGCCGCGTCGGTATCGTATCTCGTTCGGGTACCTTGACCTACGAAGCCGTTAAGCAGACCACTGATCACGGCTTTGGTCAGTCTACCTGTGTCGGCATCGGCGGTGATCCGATTCCGGGCTCTAACTTCATCGACATCCTTGAGATGTTCGAGAAAGACCCGAAAACCGAAGCCATCGTCATGATCGGTGAAATCGGTGGTACGGCGGAAGAAGAAGCCGCGGCTTACATCAAAGCCAACGTTTCCAAGCCCGTGGTTTCCTACATTGCCGGTGTGACTGCCCCTCCTGGCAAGCGTATGGGCCACGCTGGTGCCATCATCTCTGGCGGTAAAGGTACTGCTGACGAGAAGTTTGCGGCCCTTGAAGACGCCGGTGTTAAAACCGTGCGTTCTTTGGCTGAAATCGGCGATGCGCTGAAAGCAGTCACTGGCTGGTAAGTCACGGACGTTTAGCTGCACGCTATAAGGGCGCCCCTCGGGGCGCCCTTATTCATTCCTGCTCATTAAATGTTGCTATGGGGTCGGTGAACGGCGCAGCATTCGGTAGCTATATAAAATAAACAGAGGCGCGCCTGCCGCTAGATACAGATGATAGCTCACCAACCGCCACACCAGTACCGCTGCTGCGGCCTGCTCGCGTTCCATCAGCGGCAGCAAGAGAGTTCCCACACCCACCTCTGCAGCACCCGCGCCGCCGGGCAGAAAGCTAAACTGACTGGCCGCCATGGCCAGCATTTGAGTTAAAAACGTCCACATCCAATCAGCGTGCCCGCCCACTCCCAGTACCGCCAAATAGAGCAAGCTATAGCGCATCAACCAGTGCGCCGTGGTCAGCAGTAGCATCGCGAATAGCGTGGAGCGTGGTAGCTCAAGCGTCACCTTTAACGCATGCCGACAGCGTAAAAGACGCCGTGCCAGCCAGCGTCGCCGATAGCGGCTTGGCCATGGCGTATTCATGCCGGGCGAGCGCAGTAGGGTGGGCAAATAGCGCATTACCACAATCACCAGTGTTGCCATAAAGGCTAAACCGACCAGCGCCCATTGCACCAACGATTGATGTGGCCATTGGGTGTCGCTGAGCAGCGAAAACAGCACCAGGCCGCTCAGCATCGCCAGGAAGAACAGTAGGTCACAGCCTTGGTCTATCAGAAACATCGCCGCGCCTTTGGCGGGCGGAAAACCGCGCTGGGCAAGCAGCATCAGTAGGGTGATTGGGCCACCGCTACCGCCTGGGGTGGCGCAAAGCGCGAACTTAGACGCTAGTTCAATGCCCAGTGCCCCGCCCTGGCCGAGCCTGCCTGCCCGACCACCCAGCATCAAACGTAGCCTCGCCGCATTCAGGTTCCAGCATACAAATGCCATCACCAGCATTAATGACAGCAACCCAGGCGGGAAGTGTTTGACGTGCTGCAGTGCCTCAGTGCCACCCAGCCAGGCGGTGAGTACCAGCGGTGCAATCAGCGCCAAGGCAATCATTACGCCGTGGATGGGTCGCCACTTGAGTAGCTGGCGACGATTAGTGGTGTTGGTTGAGTGCATACGGTTGGCTGTCGTGGCAAAGGTGCTGATAGTGCTCAAGCAGTGAATGCATAACGCCATCCCAGTTGAAATGGCGCTCCACATGGCGGCGGGCATAGTGACCGCTGGCAGCAATATCATTACTGAACAGCGCCATACACGCCTCTGCCATAGCAACAGGGTCAAGCGGTTTGCATAAAATGCCCGCGCCCAGCGGCACGTTTTCTGCCAGCGCGCCTGCATTTGCTGCTATTACCGGAAGGCCACTGGCCATGGCTTCCTGGGCAATTAAACCGAAGGTTTCACGGGTGCCTGCGTGCAGCAGCGCATCGCTACTGGCGAGGGCTTTGGCCACCTCGTGAACGCCACAACAGCGATCGACAATGGTGACATTGCTGGGTACCTGGTGCGGCATACCGGGGCCCATTAGCAGCAAATGGTAATGGCTGCCCAGCTGACGCATCGTCGCCAGCAGCACATCGATATTTTTCTCGCGGGAGTTACGCCCCACAAAGATCAGCAGCTTTTTGTCGTTGGGTATGCCCATGGTTTGGCGAAAAGCAGGGTCTCGCTGCTGGGGATGAAATTGCGTCAAATCGACGCCCAGCGGTTGAACGCGAACGTTATCGACGCCCCATTCCTTTAGCCGATTAGCCATGGCGTTACAGGGTGCCAGTACGCTATCAAACTGGCGATAAAGGTCTGTGACATAGCGGGTTAAGCGCTTCTCAACGTAGCGCCCAAAGCGGTCTCCCATCAAACGTGGGAGGTCCGAGTGGTAAAAACCCACCACCGGAACGCCAAGGCGCTGACCCGCGGCCAGCGCTGCCCATGCCGTTACATACGGGTCGCCGGCCTCAATAAGATCAGGCTTTAGATCAACTAAGGTATCGCGCCAGGGCGAACGACGTAGCGGAAACCGGTAGCCCTGGCCCAGGGGGAGGTGTAGAGCCGGTAAGGTGTGATGGTCGCCCAAACTATCGCGCTCCGATCCCGGCACCAGTAGGCTGGTACGCAGCTGTGGAATGCGCGAAAAAACGCGATGCTTGGCCTGTAAATAAGTGCGCACACCGCCGCTGGCGGGGGCATGAAACATCGTCACATCGGCAATGTGCAAGCTAACCTCCAACCCTACAAAGTGTCATCGTTTCACCATAAAGGAGAAATAAGTCAGTTCGACGACACTGGGAAGGATGCGTTGGCGCTGCTGCTTTTATATTGACACCTGCATTAATGACGGTGTGATGGGTCTTAACATTACAGTTGCGTTGAAAGACCTAGCTGCCACGGACGAAGTTCTGCGCTTTTTCTTTCAGTACCGGCAGACTATTAGATAACTGCGAGCAGAATTAAAAGCGCAAAGCTTGCCTGGGTCACAGTTAAACGCCGCCTTGGTGACGCTTTTAGAGCAGCAAGGGGGCTGATAATGGGCAAAACGGTATCCACCGAATTTGCCTACTTTGCACCGGGCAAAACACGTAACCCTCACGACCCTACTCGCACGCCGGGCGGTTCATCAAGCGGCTCGGCGGCGGCTGTCGCGGCCGGTATGGTGCCACTGGCATTTGGCACCCAAACGGCGGGCAGCATAATCCGGTCCGCCAGCTATTGTGGCGTGTTTGGCTTTAAGCCCACCTTCGGCACGCTCAGTTGCGATGGCGTTAAACCCTTTTCAGCGTCACTGGATACTTTGGGTTGGTTTACCCGCTATATCGAGGATATTTGTGCGACGTTCTCCGCTCTCACCCAAGCCCCCACTATTGATACGCTGGATACCCTTAAGGGAGTTCGCGTTGGCGTTCGCAGCCTGCCGATAGATGAGCCGTTGACGCCGGATGTTGAGTAGGCGTTAGCCACTGCACAGGCACGCTTTGAGCAGGCGGGGGCGGAGGTAGTCAGTAGGGGGGCAGATAATCGCCGACCGCTGGCAGGATGAAGAGCTTTTGCAAATTGCGCGTACGTTAACGAAGGTTGGTTAACAATCCCAAGTGATAGAAACAACAACGGCGCCTTAAGGCGCCGTTGTTGATTGCAAGCCAACGAGTGCAGTTTAGGTGACTGGCTTAGCCACCAGCGAGCGGGTCTCTTCGCGCGCTTCCGTCAGCACTACGCGTAGCGGATCGCCCAGCTTATAACGCTCTTCGCCTTCGATCTGAATACGGCCCTCTTTATCGTCAATGACCACTTTACTGCGATCACTGTGCATCAAAGGCGCGGGTACAAACGCCGTCGCGCCATTTTCCAGCAGTCGAACGCGCATACCGCCACGGTTGATGGCCATGATTTCGGCCTCAAAGGTGTCCTGGTTCTGCGCGGAGGGCGTTAAGTAACGCACGTAGAGCCAGTCTTTCACATCGCGCTCGGCCATACGGTTCAAGCGGCGACGCTCGGTCAACTGCTCGGTAAGCTGCTGGGTGGCTTCGGCTGGTGCCTGCTCGCCTTTCAACACGCGCTTGATCAAGCGGTGATTGACCATATCGCCATACTTACGAATCGGCGACGTCCAGGTGGCATAGGCAGCCAAGCCTAAACCAAAATGCGGGCCGGGTTGGGCCGACATACTGGTGAAGCCCTGGAAACGGCGTAGGCGCGCATCCAGCCAGGCGTCATCGCGGCTTTCCAGCGCACGCTTCAGCTCTGTGTAGCGGGCAAGTTCGGTCAATGCTTCGCGCTCGACCACGATCTCCTGACCTGCCAGAAACTCTTGAGCAGCTTCGGCTTTCTCCGGCTCAAAGGCGCGGTGCACGTTAAAGATACCGTGGCCGATATGCTGGGCCAGGAAATCCGCGCAGCAGGCGTTGGCCACAATCATCGACTCTTCGATCATGCGGTTGGCAATGCGACGCTCTTCGGTGCGCACCGCCAATACGTTACCGGCGGGATCAAGGTCAAACACGTAGTCGGGGCGGTCTTTAAACACCAGCGCGTGTTCGTTACGCCAGGCGGTACGCGCCTCGGTCAAATCGCGCAGAGCGGTGAGCTGCTCGGCGATCTCATCCGCGGGTGCCCAGTCGCCTTGACCCTCGATCCAGTCGGAGACGCTGTCATAGGCGAGTTTGGCGTGGGATTTAACGTTGGCAGCAAAAAAGCGGTAATCGCCCAGGCTGCCGTCGGCATTGATATCCAGCGTACAGGCCAGCGCGGGGCGCTCTTTGCCTTCCCACAGCGAGCAGAGATCATCCGCTAACTGCTCCGGCAGCATGGTGACGTTCTGGCCCGGCAGGTAAACGGTAAAGGCGCGGGTACGGGCTTCTAAATCCGCCGCATGGCCCTCTGCCACGTAAGCCGTGGGATCGGCAATCGCTACGCTTAACCGCCAGCCGCCTTCAGAACGGGTCGCGACGTGCAGCGCATCGTCCATATCGCGGGTCTTCTCACCATCGATGGTGAAGAAGGGCGTTGCGGTTAAATCTTCGCGCGTCAGGCCTTCATCCATCAGCGGCCAGTCGGTGCCCGCATCGGGGCACTCTTGCTCCAGCGCATGACGGGCAAGCGTGACGCGCCACGGCACCGCTGGATCATCGCTCTTGGCGACCAGCTCATCAATCTGGGCAAAGAACGCGCGGTCATCGGCTTTTAGCGGATGGCGCACCAGGCGGGCAACGACCCAATCGCCGTCAGCAATGCTGTCTTCATCAAGGCTGTTCTTAATCCGCGCCTTAATAACATTTTTAATCGATGGGTGGTCAGGCACCACGGCCAGACGGCCTTCGCGCTTCTGCACCCGGGAGACAAACCGATCCAGCCCTGCTTCAATCAGCTTTTCCGGCTCAATGGATTTTTTGTCACCGTTCTCGTGAATCACGCCTTCCACGCGATCACCATGAATCACTTGCTTCATAGCGGGCGGCGGCACGAAATAGGATTCACCGTCGTCGGTTTCGAGAAAACCGAAACCTTTGTCGGTAGCTTTGATCACCCCTTCAGCACGGGGGGTGGTTTGACGAATCTGTTGCTTGAGCGACGCAAGCACGGAATTGTTTTGCAGCATGAGGTCAATCAGTTGGCGAAGGATAGGATGCCACTATACGGATTACCGCGGGCTGCGCCAATTGTCGCCATGGGAAGTTCTCTTTGATCTCAATTTATCAATAACCTACATCCCCTCTGCCAGTCGTGTCATCTCCTTATTAAATGAAGAAAGTGTCCCTACCAAACATGTTCGTGGATTATTGGTGCTTGAATGGTATTAATTATTGACTATATTGGTATCTAATTGGTCTTGTTTGTCTTCAGGAGAGATCCATGGATTCACGCTTTACCCAGCTGCGCCTTGACCCTAAGGGCGCGACCCCTCTTTACCAACAGTTGGCCCGCCAGTTGGAGCATGCCATTGAGACTGGCACTTGGGAGAGCGGGGAGGCGTTGCCTTCAGAGCGTAACTTGGCCGATACCCTCAATGTCTCGCGTATTACCGCGCGTAAGGCTTTGGACTGTCTGGCAGAGCTGGGGCTTATTCGTCGTAGTCGCGGTTCCGGAACGTTCATTACGCCGCGTCTCAATCAGTCGTTAACCCGGTTGGTGAGTTTCACAGAGCTGCTTACTCAGCGTGGTTTTAAGCCAAGTTCTCAATGGTTAGAGCGCAGGCTTGCAAATCCCAATGCGGAAGAGAGCATGCGTCTTGGCCTGGGTGCTGATGCCCAGGTTTCGCGCCTGAAGCGCTTACGCTTGGCCGATGATGTGGTGATGGCGGTAGAAGATAGCTGTCTACCTGTCTCGGTGCTGCCCGATCCTCAGTCAGTAGAAACGTCTCTCTATGCGGTACTGGAGTCCAGCGGTAAATCAGTGACTCGAGCGCTGCAGCACGTCACAGCCATCAATGCGGACGCAGAGCTAGCGGCACTCGCTGAGGTAGCCGAGGGGCAGGCGCTGCTTAAGATTACTCGACTAGGTTACCTGGCCAATGGCACGCCAGCAGAGCTCACGGTGACTTACTGCCGCACCGATTACTACGACTTTATGGTCGAGCTGACTCGCTAGGAGACGTTATGCAATTCGGTAATATTTATACCCCCAGGGGCTGGCGATTGGGAGGAATTCACTGGGAGGAGGGGCGTATCAGTCGTATTAGCGGCGATCCGGTAGATCCCGACACCAATGAACATCCTCGCGTACTGCCCGGCTTTATCGATTTACATGTGCATGGTGGTGGCGGTGCAGATGTCATGGAGGGAGGCGAAGCGCTAGCTATCTTGGCTCGCACCCATGTGCGCTTTGGCACCACGCGGCTGCTAGCGACTACCATGACGGCGCCAGATGCCCATATCCGGCGGACACTGCGCGAAGTCGCTGCTTATATGGAAGCACCAGAACCCCAAGCTGCCAAGGTGTTGGGCGTGCATTTGGAGGGGCCCTACATTAACCCAGGTAAGCTGGGTGCCCAGCCAGCCTATGCAAGAATTGGAATAACAGAGGAGTTGGACGAACTCTGCGCGCTGGCACCAATTCGCTTGATCACTCTGGCCCCAGAGTTATCTGGCCACTTGGCGTTGATTCACCACCTTAGCGAGCGCGGTGTACGGGTGCAGTTGGGTCACACATTGGGCAGCTACGAGGAAGGCGTCGAGGCTCTGGCCCACGGTGCTAGTGGTTTCGCTCATTTGTTCAATGCCATGACTGGCCTGCATCACCGCAAACCTGGCATGGTGGGCGCGGCGTTGGCTCATGCCCAGTACGCCGAATTGATCCCCGACCTGTTACATGTCCACCCTGGTGCCATCCGCACTGCCTTACGTTGCATCCCCTATCTCTATGCGGTCACCGACTCGACGGCTGCCGCGGGTATGCCTGACGGCGACTATCGGCTGGGGGAGCACACCGTCACTAAGTGCCTAGGCGGCGTGCGGTTAGCCGACGGCACTCTGGCAGGTAGTACGCTAACGATGGACCAGGCGCTGCGCAATCTGGTCTCCCTAGGGCTCTCTCTTGCCGAGGCCTCTGATCGCCTCTCTCGCTACCCGGCGGATTTCCTGGGTATTAGCGATATTGGTCGTCTTCAGGAAGGCGCCTCAGCTGATCTGGTTGTTCTTGATCCTCAGCTTCAACTCCAAGCGGTCTTCGTCGAAGGCCGCGCCATTCAAGGAGATGCCTGATGTCCCAGATGCTCTTGGAAGCCCGCAATGCGCCGGAGCGTATTCGTGGCCAGTTGCAGCGTAACGCCCCCATCCTGGCCGCGTTGGGCGAGCAACTACGCCAGACACCGCCTTCAGCTGTAGTGACGGTGGCCCGGGGCAGTTCCGATCATGCTGCCAGCTACTTTGCCTATCTTTGCATGCAGCAACGGGGAATTCCGGTGGCCTCGTTGCCGCCCTCCCTGACCACATTGAGCAAGGCGCCTTGGCGCGTTCGCGGCCAATTGGCCCTAGCGGTCTCTCAGTCGGGGCAGAGTCCTGACCTGATCGCCACTCAGCAAGCACTGGCGGCCGCTGGCGCTCAAACACTAGCGCTGATTAATACGCCACAGTCACCTCTGGGCGCGGCTAGCGACAATGAGGTTCCGCTCTATGCAGGCGAAGAAAAAAGTGTGGCGGCCACTAAAAGTTATCTGACCACGCTCTCCGCCATGGCCCAATTGATTGGCCACTGGAATGAAGATCGCCGCTTGCTGGGTGCCTTGGAGGAACTGCCAGGACGTTTAGAACGCGCTTTGGATCAAGACTGGACCCCGGCCATTGAGGCCTTGCAGGGGGCTGATCGACTGATGGTCATTGGTCGCGGTTCAGGCTTGGCGGTGGCCCAGGAAGCGGCGCTCAAGTTCAAGGAGACCTGCGCTATTCAGGCCGAATCCTTTAGCGGCGCCGAAGTGCACCACGGCCCCATGGCACTGATTGGCCCCGACTATCCAGTGCTGATATTTGCGCCTCCAGGGCCAGAGCAGGCTGGGTTGCTGGCGTTAGCCAAGTGGCTTGAAAGCGTTGGTGCTCGCGTTCTGCTAGCCGCCGATGAGGACGTCTCTGAGCGCCAATTAACGGTGGTGGAGGCAGGCCACGAGGCCCTGCAGCCGCTATCTGTCATCCAAAGCTTCTACATCATGGTGGCCGGCTTAGCGGCGGCCAGAGGCAGTGACCCGGATCGCCCTCAGCACCTAAATAAGGTCACCTGCACTCTATAAAGACAAATAAACCAATAATTTCATAATAAAGACAACGCGGGAGTTTTCCCATGTCCGATCCAAGTCAAACCTTAATCTTGCAGTCACCTGTGGAGGGGGTTGTGGTTCCCCTAAGCGAGGTGCCCGACCCTGTCTTCGCCGGTCTGTCGCTGGGCGAAGGTATCGCCATTGACCCTCTCGGCGAGTGTCTGCATGCCCCCTGCGATGGCGAGATAGTGCAGTGTGCCCGCACTCGCCATGCCCTGACCCTGAGAACAGACGCCGGGGTAGAGTTATTGCTTCATCTGGGGCTGGACACCGTCGAGCTAGAGGGCCAAGACATCGAGCTACTGGTGTCGGTGGGTGACAGGGTGCGCGTAGGTGAGCCGCTGTGTCGCTTTGATGCCGATAGGTTGGCACAAGCGGCCTCTGCGCTGATTACGCCCCTTGTGGTCACGGAGGCCGAGGGCTGGCATCTGCTGCCGTCACACCATAGCAAAGGTGCGCGGATCGCGCTTGGTGAGGAACTGCTGGTGCTCGCTCTCAGCACAGCGAAGCCGGTCGAGGCACCGACACAAGGTCCATTGGTTGAGCGTCGTTTGACGCTAGCCCTTGCTGCAGGGCTACACGCCCGCCCTGCGGCGCGGCTAAGAGCCATCGCCCGGGAGTATGGTGTCAGTTTGGAAGTACACCATGAGGGGGCAACTGAACGTTCTGGCGCTAGCGCTGAAAGCTTAAGTGCGTTGATGAACCTGGGCTTGGTGGCGGGTAGTGCTTTACGTCTGAGTGCACGAGGCGCCCGAGGCGAGTCAGCTCTGGACGCCGCTGAGACGCTGTTGACAACCCCCGAAGCAGACGAGCAAATCGCAGCCGAATTCAAGTCGGCACAGACCAATGCCCTGGGAGTAGGAGAGTTGGCTGGTCTAGTGGCCAGCCAGGGGCTAGCGATTGGACCGCTGGTTATCTATTGTCCGCCACTGCCTGGAGTGCCTTACGAGGGCGAAGGGGAGAGCGTAGAAGCTCCGCGCCTTAAACATGCATTACACCGTGTCGCTACAGACTTAACGAAAGCCGAAGCGCAGGCGGCGAGCCAAGATCAAGGCGCTGAGGCGGAGATCTTTGCTGCCCATAGCGCCTGGCTGGAGGATCCGGCCCTCGTGGCAGCGGCAGAGGCGTATATGGGTGATGGCCGCAGCGCCGGTCAAGCCTGGCGGGAGGCATTAGACGCTGAAGCAGAGCGGCTTGCCGCTACGGGTAACGACTTGCTGGCTGCCCGGGTCGCTGACCTGCGCGACTTGCAGCGACGGGTGATGGCGGCGCTGAGTGACGACCATCATGCGGCAGCTCCTGAGCTGCCCGAAGGCGCCATTTTGATGGCCGAGGACTTGACCCCTTCTGAGCTGGTGGCTGTTGCCGACCAGCGCCCAGCAGGGCTGTGTCTCGCAGGAGGTGGCACCACTTCTCATGTGGCAATACTGGCTCGGGCGCGGGGCATTCCCTGTCTAGTCGCCATGGGACAAGCGCTATTGGAATCAGCTAGCGATACTTCAGATGAAAGCGTCATTCTGGATGCTGAGACCGGTTATCTGGCGTTGAAACCAAGTTCTACCCAACTGGCTGAGGTGGCGGAGCGGATTGAGGATCGCCGGTATGAAGCCGAGCAGGCGCGGGCTAAAGCGCATGAGCCAGTCGTCACGCTGGACGGGCGTAAGGTTGAGGTGTGCGCCAATATTGGCGGTGCCGAAGAGGCGCGCCTAGCGGCATCGAACGGTGCCGATGGCGTGGGCCTGCTGCGCAGTGAGTTTCTATTTCTGGGGCGCGATAGCGCTCCCGATGAGGCGACACAGCGTGCAGAGTACCAGGCGGTTGTTGATGCCCTTGGCGGTAGGCCGATCATTATCCGCACGCTGGATATTGGCGCCGACAAGCAGCTTCCCTATCTGCGCTTGCCCAACGTACCCAATCCCGCCCTAGGAGTGCGCGGCATTCGTTTATGGCAGAGCCAGCCTGAGCTGCTGGAGACCCAACTGAGGGCTTTGCTCACCGTTACGCCGCTCTCAACGCTGCAAATCATGCTACCCATGGTGAGCGAGGTTGGCGAGCTGTGCGAGGTGCGTCGGCGTCTGGAGTCGCTAATCAAGGAGCTGGGCCTAAACGAACGGCCACGTCTTGGCGCCATGATCGAAGTACCCAGCGCTGCACTATGCGCTGCCAGCCTCGCTGCCGAGGCAGATTTTCTATCTATCGGGACTAACGACCTGACCCAGTACACGCTGGCCATGGATCGAGAAGATCCGTTTCTGGCCGCCCGTGCCGATGTGCTTCACCCGGCAGTACTGCGTCTGATTGAGGCTACTGTTGCTGGAGCAGCAGGGCGTTGCCCGATAGGCGTATGTGGGAGTGCCGCCAGTGATGCCCTAGCCGCTCCTCTGTTGGTAGCTCTGGGCGTTGATGAACTCTCTGTAGAGCCTGCACGCATACCGGCAGTGAAGACAGCTTTGCGTCGCCTGGACGCAGCCGACCTGGCGGCTGAACTCCCCGACCTGCTGGCCCTCCCTGATGCCGCCGCCGTGCGTCGGCGCCTCGCTGAGCTGGTGGCCCGGAATGATAAAAATCAGCCAATAACAACGTCGACAACAACTCCCTTATTGAGGTGCTGATATGGCTATTATGACCCTTGGGGCCCGCCTGATGGGTGGGCTACAGCAACTGGGCCGTTCCCTGATGCTGCCCATTGCGGTGCTACCCATCGCTGGTCTGCTGTTACGTTTGGGCCAGCCTGATCTGCTGGATATTGCTTTTATCGCCAGCGCGGGCGAAGCAATATTCGCCAATTTGGCGCTGATTTTTGCCATCGGCTTGGCGGTAGGCTTCGCTAATGACAGTAACGGCGCTGCCGGCCTGGCCGGTGTGATTGGCTACCTGGTGCTTGATGCGGTGCTGACTTCGCTCAATCCAGAGATTGATATGGGCGTGCTGGCGGGCATCATCATCGGCAGCATAGCGGGTTTGCTTTATAACCGTTTTCACACTATTCAATTGCCCGACTACTTGGCTTTTTTCGGCGGACGGCGCTTTGTGCCTATTGTCACAGGCCTTACCGCTGTGGTTCTCGGTGTCGCCTTTGGGATCACCTGGCCGCCCATTCAGCATGGCATTGACTTATTAGGCCAGTGGCTGATCGATGCCGGTGAGCTAGGGCTATTCGTCTATGGGATGCTCAACCGGCTATTAATCGTCACCGGCCTGCACCATGTGCTCAACAGCTTAGTATGGTTTGTTTTTGGCAGCTTTGAGACGGCATCTGGGGCGGTAGTAAGCGGGGATCTTAATCGCTTCTTCGCGGGTGATCCTACCGCAGGCCGCTTTATGGCAGGCTTTTTCCCAGTGATGATGTTTGGTCTGCCAGCTGCAGCGCTGGCCATGTACCATGCTGCACCGAAGGGCCGGCGTGCCCAGGTGGGCGGTCTGCTGCTGTCGCTGGCGTTGACCGCCTTCCTTACCGGTGTTACCGAGCCTATCGAATTCACCTTTATGTTCCTGGCGCCGCTTCTTTATGGCTTGCATGCTTTATTAACCGGTATCTCAGTAGCCTTGCTTCACTGGCTGGACGTTAAGCTGGGCTTTACTTTCTCTGCAGGGGCCTTCGACTACGCGCTCTCGTACGGGCTTTCTACCAATGGTTGGCTGATGCTGCCGGTAGGATTGGCCTATTTCGTTATTTACTACACGATTTTCCGCTGGGCGATTGTACGTTTCGACCTACCTACGCCGGGCCGTGACTCTGAGATAATCGCGCCCGTTGGGACGGAAAACGCTCCTAGTGAGCGTGGCCCAGCCTTTGTTGCGGCCCTGGGCGGGGCAACCAACCTACAAAGCGTTGGTGCGTGTACCACTCGGCTGCGTTTGGTGTTAGAGAATCCCGACGCTATCGATGAAGCTGCTCTTAAGGCACTGGGCTCGCGTGGGCTGCTGCGTCTGCAAGGTGGTGGTGTTCAGGTCATCGTAGGGCCGATTGCAGATGGCGTCGCTGATGAGATCCGCAATACACTTAGTGCTGAGGCACCTGAGCGGCAGGCCGTCCAAGGAAATTCTAGTGCCGAAGCAACTTCAGCAACCGATGTAGCGCCTATTGACTCTCAGGATAGACTGGCTTGGCAGCAGGCTTTGGGGGGCGAAAGGAATGTGCGCAGCGCGACGGCTGTTGCCTCCACTCGTCTGCGCTTGGAGCTGGCCGATGCCGCTGCGCTAGACGAGGCTGCCCTGACTAGCCTGGGCGCTTCCGGCGTGCAGCGTTTGGAGCGTGGGGTAATCCATGTGCTAATCGGTGAACGGGCAAACTCGGTGGCCTTGGGGCTATCATTGCCCTAATTAAGCGATCAGGCCGCCCCAGAGGAGTATGGGCGGCCATTTCCATTCGGTCTGGTTGTTTAATCTTGATCTGTCTAGGAGCGTCAGGGATGAATCGGTTAAGCTAAAGTTACATACTTATGGAGCGCGTTATGACACCTCGCCTGATTGTTTCTGACCTGGATGGCACCCTATTAGGAAGCGACCACTCCCTACACGAAAGCACCGTCGAGGTGCTAAGAGCATTGGTGGAGCAGGGGCATCATGTCGCGCTCGCCTCGGGTCGCCACTACCACGATATGAAGGTGTTTCGTGATCAGTTAAATATTCCCGCGCACCTTATCAGCACCAACGGTGCCTATGTTCATGATCCTGAAGATGCCTTGCTGGCGGCTAATCACCTCGCGCCCGCGCATGCCAAGACGCTGATCGGTCTACCGCGTCCGCCCCAGGTACGGTTGAATCTCTATCGCGAGAGCGGCTGGCATATTGATGCAGAGGCCCCACACCTATTATCACTCCACGCCACTACCGGCTTTGGCTATCAAGTCGTGCCGCCTGATCAGATGGACACTGACGGCGTGGGCAAAGTGCTTTATCTGGGCGACCCAAAGGCGCTGAAACAGCTGGAAGGAGAGGCCCATGACGCCCACGGCGACGCGCTGCACATCACCTACTCTACGATTGATTCACTGGAAATTATGGCGGGCGGTGTCAACAAAGGCGTGGCGCTGTCATCACTGCTGGAACGGTTGGGCTTAACGCCCGCAGATTGTTTAGCATTTGGTGACAACCTTAACGATACCGAAATGCTCGATTTAGCGGGGGAGGCCCAGGTAATGGCCAACGCCCATCCGGCGCTGTTTGACCGTATCACCGGCGCTGAACGCATCGGCCACCACGGTGAAGCTGCCGTTGCTCAGTGGCTGAAACAGCGGTTTGGGCTTTAAATGCTGAACAACACTAAACTAATGCAACCTTGGTAGTAGCACTATTGCTACTACCTGGCCCCTCGACCATCATCAAGGCCCAATAAAACGACAACAACGTAGGGCGATAACCGCTGCGATGACGACACCCCCTGCTACCTTGATTGTGGTCGATGATGATCCGGAAATTTGTGAACTGCTCGCGGACTACCTGGGGCGGCACGGCTACCGGGTATTTACCGCGAAGGGAGCCGAAGCGCTGCATGTTCTGCGCGCTGAACATATGCCAGACCTGTTGATTGTCGATCTAATGCTGCCCGGTGACGACGGCTTTACCATCTGCCGCGACGTCCGCAAGCACAGCGATGTGCCGATTATTATGCTGACCGCTAGCGCCGATGAGACCGACCGTATTCTTGGCCTTGAGCTGGGCGCTGATGATTATCTAGGCAAGCCGTTTAATCCCCGCGAGTTGCTGGCGCGTATTAAAGCGGTGCTGCGGCGTACCTGCAGTACGCCGCCTGAACTGCCCGCCGGGCAGGCGCGTTGGGTCAGTTTTGGTAATTGGCAGCTCGACCGCATGACCCGCGAGCTGATTGACCTGCAGGGCGAACGCGCCGCACTTTCGGGGGCTGACTTTCAGTTACTGCAGGTGTTTTTAGCGCACCCCGCTAAGGTGCTCACCCGGGACGATCTCTATGCGCTAACCCGCGGGCGTGATGCGCCGCCGCTTGACCGCTCCATTGATGTCCACGTTTGTCGCCTGCGCCAGCGGCTGGGTGAAGATGCTCAGCACTCGCAGCTGATTCGAACGGTGCGCGGGGCGGGCTACGTATTAACCGCCCAGGTAGACGCATTAACGTGAGCTGGAAGTGGTGGGAAAATAAGTGGTGGGCAAATACCCGGCGCCGCTTATCTCGCTGGCTGCCAGCATCACTACGCGGGCGCTTTGTGATTATTATGATCGCCGGGGTGCTGGTGGCCCAGGGGGCCAGCTACGCCATCTGGACATCCCAGGTGCGCTCCAGCCATTTGGCCCAGTTGGATGAGCTGTCCACCAATATGGCGTTTAGCATCGCCTCCACCATGAAGTTTTTCCGCTCATTGCCCGTGGACTACCGCCACATCGTGCTGGATCAACTGCGCAATATGGGCGGCACGCGTTTTTTTGTTAGCGTCAACGAACGCAGACTCACTATCGACGATATTGGCTCAGGGCCAGAAAAACAGGTAGTGGTCAATAATGTGCGCTCGGTGCTCACCCAGCAGCTCAATATCGATGATGTGATTGTCGAGTTCTCCCGCCCCGAAAACCTGCGTGTTCTCAATAACGAAGTGCTGCTTTACGACTTGCCGCCCCGCTGGGGGCAGCACAGTCTGCTGATGGAGCCGCTCTCGCCGCCGATTTTAGTGGTTCAGTTAGAGCTTGCTCCGGATACCTGGCTCTACGTGGCCACGCTGCTGGGCGTGCCGGATATCTTCAGCGGCTATCGCTGGCTCTCTGAAGAGCGCTTGCTGGTCGGGCTGCTGGTGCTACTAAGTGTGCTGGCGCTCTCGTTTTTGGGCATTTCCAGCGTCACCCGACCGCTGGCGCGGCTTTCACGGGCGGCGAATCAGCTCGGCGATGACTTGGATATGCCGCCGCTAAAAGAGAGCGGCCCCAAGGAAGTTGCCGCCACCGCGGCGGCGTTTAATCGAATGCAACGGCGTATCCGCGAGCAGATTGAGGAGCGTGAGCGGCTGTTTTCGGCAATTTCCCATGACTTGAAAACGCCGTTAACCCGTATGCGGCTGCGCGCTGAAATGCTCGATGATGACTACCAGCGGGAGCGCTTTTGTGCCTCGCTGGATGAGTTGGATAGCCTGGTAAAGGGCGCCTTGGCATCAGTAAAAGGCTTGGATCTGCACGAGGAGCCAGCTCCCGTCTCGCTGGCGTCACTACTCGAAGAGCTGGCGGGAGAACTTAGCCTGCAGGGAGGGCAGTTGACTATTGAGAAATACAGCTATCCAGTGGCACCACTGATCGCCAAGCCAATAGCCCTTAAGCGCTGCCTAGCCAACTTGCTTGAGAATGCGGTGTTCTATGGCAAGCAGGCCGATGTAGCGCTAATTGATCAGGGTAACAAGGTTATCCTGCGTATTCGTGATCATGGCCCCGGCATTCCTGAAGAGCAGCTAGGTCGGGTGTTTTCGCCGTTTGTTCGCCTGGAGCCCTCACGCAGCCGACATACCGGCGGCAGTGGCCTGGGGCTGGGCATCGCGCGGCATATTGCGCGTGCCCATGGCGGTGATATTACGCTCGCCAACCATGCCGATGGTGGGCTGGTAGTCACCCTAACGCTACCCCGGCAGGAAACTATTACAGGTTTGTAATAAAACCCCAACACTATGCAGTACTCGGTAACTCCCGTTGTCGCTCGCCTTGGCGTAACCTTTTGGAGGTCGCACGTCCGAGAGGACAATAACAATATAAGGAGTGACTCCATGTCGACGTTTAAGAAGACAACCCTCGCGCTTGCTCTGGCAGGTGCCACGCTCGCCACTACCGCTCAGGCCAGTGAAGTTGAAGTGCTGCACTGGTGGACTTCCGGCGGCGAAGCTCGCGCTGCCAACGTGCTCAAAGAGTTAATGGAAGCCGAAGGCTATGGCTGGCAGGACTTCGCCGTGGCCGGGGGCGGCGGTGAAACCGCTATGACGGTACTCAAGTCTCGCGCCATGTCGGGCAACCCACCTTCTGCAGCCCAAATCAAAGGCCCTGAAATTCAGGAGTGGGGCGAGCTGGGTTTGCTCGGCGAATTGAGTGAGGTGGCTGACGCCGAAGGCTGGGACGAGCTACTGCCTGAAGTGGTCGCCGATGTAATGCGCTACGATGGTGAGTACGTAGCGGTGCCCGTTAACGTGCACCGGGTAAACTGGCTGTGGGCTAACCCGGAAGTGCTGGAGGCAGCAGGGGTGGAAATGCCCACCACGCTGGATGAGCTTTTCGAAGCAGGCGAGGCTATCCGCGAAGCGGGCTTCGTGCCGCTGGCACATGGCGGTCAGTCCTGGCAGGACGCGACGGTATTTGAGAGCGTACTGTTGGGCGGCCAGGGCAGCGAGTTTTATCAGCAGGCCCTGGTGGATTTAGATCCAGAAGCGCTGGGTGGCGAACAGATGATCGCGGCCCTTGAAGATTTCAAGCGCACCCGTGAGCTAATGGATGAAGGTATGTCCGGCCGCGACTGGAACATTGCGACAGCGATGGTGATCGAGGGCGTGGCAGGGTTTCAGCTAATGGGCGACTGGGCCAAAGGTGAATTTACTGCAGCTGGGCTAACCGCCGGAGAAGACTACCTATGTGCGGCAGCGCCGGGCACCGAAGATGCATTCACCTTCAATATCGATAGCCTGGCTATGTTCCGGGTCACCGACGACGAGGAGCGCGAGGCCCAGCAGGCACTAGCCCGCCTAGTGCTTGAGCCGACCTTCCAGGAAGCGTTTAACCTTGCCAAAGGTTCGATTCCGGCGCGTCCTGATCTGGATATGAGCGAATTCGATAGCTGCGCTCAGCAGTCCCTGGCCGATTTCCAGCGCACCGCCGAAGAGGGGGGCTTAGTACCCAGTATGGCCCACGGTATGGCCGTGCGTGCGGATATTCAGGGCGCTATTTTTGACGTGGTGACTAACTACTTCAACGACGCCGATATGCCCGCCGAAGAAGCAGCCGAACGCATGGTGAGCACTGCCCAAGCGGCCTCTTTCTAAGGTCTTCTAGGCCTTACGTTCTCTAGGCGCCGTCGCAACGGCGGCGTCTATTCTGCTTGGCAAGGACACTTCTCCAATAAGAGATTCCCTCCCCATGAAAAATAGCTCTGCGATACGCTTAGCGCCTGGCGCTAAGCGGTCAACGCCCTCCGGCGGTTTGCAGGCGTGGTTGCCTCGTTTGGTGTTAGCGCCATCCGTGGCGATATCACTGTTCTTTGTTTACGGCTTTATGCTCTGGACGTTCGTGCTGTCGCTCACCAGCTCACGCATGCTGCCCAGCTATGACTTTGTCGGCTTTGGTCAGTACGCGCGCTTAATGGCCAATGAGCGCTGGTGGGTCGCCTCCACCAACCTGATGATTTTTGGCGTTTTGTTTGTAGCGGTCTGCCTGGTGATTGGCGCGCTGCTAGCGATATTGCTCGATCAGAAAATTCGCCAGGAGGGCGCGCTGCGTACGATCTACCTCTACCCCATGGCGCTGTCGTTTATCGTTACCGGGGTGGTGTGGAAGTGGCTGCTTAACCCACAGTTGGGTATTCAGGCCATGGTACAAGGCTGGGGCTTTGAGTCGTTTCGTTTTGATTGGATTGTGGATCCGGATATGGCCATTTACACCCTGGTGATTGCTGCCGTCTGGCAGGCGTCGGGGTTCGTTATGGCGCTGTTTTTGGCCGGACTACGCGGTATCGACGACAGCATTATCAAGGCGGCCCAGTTGGATGGCGCCAGCCTGCCGCGGATTTATCTGCGCGTGGTGATGCCGTGTCTACGCCCGGTGGTGTTCAGCGCGGTGATGATTTTGGCCCATATTGCGATTAAGAGCTTTGACCTGGTCGTCGCGCTCACCGGCGGTGGGCCGGGCTATGCCACCGATCTACCTGCCACCTTTATGTACGCTCACGCTTTTACCCGGGCGCAGATTGGTTTGGGCTCTGCCAGCGCGATGCTGATGCTGGGCGGCGTGCTGGCGATTTTGATTCCATACCTCTACTCCGAACTAAGGAGCCGCAAGCATGGCTAATGTGATTCGTCGACAGACGCCCGCTGCGCGGCTGGGCCGTGGCCTGCTGTATGGCGTGCTGATACTTGCCGCGCTGTTCTATATCCTGCCGCTGGTGGTGATGCTGATGACCTCGGTGAAACCGCTGAGCGAAATCAGCGCCGGGTCGCTGCTGTCGCTGCCGCAAAACCCTACCCTGGCACCGTGGACGAAAGCCTGGGGCGAAGCCTGCACGGGTATGCGCTGCGACGGCGTCGGTGGCTACTTCTGGAACTCCTTTGCGATTGTGATTCCGGCGGTGCTGATCTCTACAACGATTGGAGCGCTGAACGGCTACGCGCTGACCAAATGGCGTTTTAAAGGCTCTGAATTAGTCTTCGCGTTGATGCTGTTCGGCTGTTTTATTCCCTTCCAAGTGGTTTTACTGCCCATGGCGCAAACCCTCGGCTGGCTGGGGATTTCCAGCTCCCGCGCTGGGTTGATCCTGGTTCACGTGGTATTTGGCATCGCCTTCACCACGCTGTTTTTCCGTAACTTCTACGTGGGTATTCCCAACGAGCTGGTATCGGCGGCGAAGTTGGATGGCGCGGGCTTTTTCCGCATCTTCTGGCGCATTCTGCTGCCGGTTTCCGCGCCGATCATCGTGGTGTCGGTGATCTGGCAGTTCACCCAGATCTGGAACGACTTCCTGTTTGGGGTGGCGTTTTCGGCCCACAACACCCAGCCGGTGACCGTGGCGCTTAACAATCTGGTCAATACCTCTACCGGCGTGCGCGAATACAACGTCGACATGGCAGCGGCAATGATTGCCGCGCTGCCCACCCTGGTGGTGTACGTGCTAGCGGGAAAATACTTCGTGCGCGGGCTGACTGCGGGTTCCGTGAAAGGCTAATAACAACTAGGTGAGTGGCAACCATTTCTAGAAGGTCAGAAGCAGCCCTCCGCGGGGGCGCTGTAAACCCATCCCTGGGCGCTACTTTCGCCATCCATGGCGAAAGACCCCCGCTACGGGCTGCTTCTAACCAAACTAAATGAATTGGGTTTGTCAGTCGCTTTACTATAGGATTTTCATTATGGCAGCGTTAGAAATCCACAATGTACGTAAAGAGTTCGGCAGCGAGCGGGTGCTCAAAGACGTCAGTATTTCGATCGATTCCGGCGAGTTCCTGATTCTGGTTGGCCCTTCGGGTTGCGGCAAGTCCACACTGATGAATGCCATCGCCGGGCTAGAGCCGGTGACTTCCGGCAACATCTATATCGATGGTGAAGACGTAACCTGGCGCACCCCCGCGGATCGCGACATCGCCATGGTGTTCCAGTCCTACGCGCTTTACCCCAGCATGACCGTACGTCAGAACATCAGCTTCGGGCTGGAGATGCGCAAGGTACCCAAGCCAGATCGGGAAGCCGCGGTGGAGCGGGTGGCGGATCTGCTGCAGATTACCCATCTGCTGGATCGTAAGCCTGCCCAGCTCTCCGGGGGGCAGCGGCAGCGGGTGGCCATGGGTAGGGCATTGGCCCGGGAGCCCAAGGTGTATCTGTTTGACGAGCCGCTCTCCAACCTGGATGCCAAGCTGCGCGTGGATATGCGCACCGAGATCAAAAAGCTCCACCAGCGCCTGGGTACCACGATTGTTTACGTTACCCACGACCAGGTCGAGGCCATGACCCTGGCGGACTGCATCGCGGTGATGCGCGACGGCCATATACTGCAGCTGGGCACACCGGATGAGGTCTACAACAACCCGGTGGATATGTTTGTGGCCGGCTTTATGGGTTCACCCTCGATGAACTTTATTCGCGCCACTCTGGAAGATAACAACGGTGGTTATCAACTGTGCATTGCCACCCCAGGGGAGGAGGAGCTGGTGCTGCCCTGGCCGGAAGCGCGTATCGCACCCGACATGGCCGAGCGGCTTAACCAACCGGTTATTCTTGGCCTACGCCCGGAACACTTCAGCGAAGAGGATGAGCGGTTAACCTCCCAAGCCGAAGGCACGCTGCTAAGCGCCAGTGTGGCGGTGGTGGAGCCTACCGGGGCGGATATTCTGCTGCGCCTACCGTTGGGCGAGCAGGAAGTGACCGCCCGCGTTGGGCCTAAATGCGCGGTGGTGGCTGGGGAGCGCTTAGCACTGCGCGTCGATATGGGGCGGGCGATTCTATTTGATGCGGAGACCGAGCAGCGTATTGCTTAAGTGTTCTGGTCTGCTGGATCTAAAAAATAAGCCCCTGCTGATGTCAGCAGGGGCCATTTTTTTAGTTTGTTAAACGTCTCAATCGTTTATAGGCGTTGTTGACGTAGAAGCCGCAGTTCGCCATTGAGTGCTTTGATAATCGAGTAGCACATCAGCAATAGCACGATAGAGAACGGAATCGCCGTGGCGGTGACCCCCGCCTGAAGCGCTGTCAGGCCACCGCCGATCAGCAACACAATGGCGATCAGACCCTCCACAATCGCCCAGAACATGCGCTGCGGGCGGGGAGCATCGATTTTACCACCGGCGGTGATGGTATCGATCACCAGCGAGCCGGAATCAGAGGAGGTGACAAAGAAAATCAGCGCCAGAACGATGCCCAGTGTCGACATCAATCCCGTCAACGGCAGTTCATTGAGCATGCCAAACAGCGACAGTTCAGGCCTATAGCTATCAATCACATACTCTTTAACCAAGCTGGTGGCAGGGTTGGCGTAGAGTTGCTCAAGCGCGGTTGAGCCAAAGACGCCCATCCAGATAAAGATAAACAGGCTGGGAACCAGCAGTACGCAGAGGACGAATTCACGCACGGTACGGCCCTTCGAGACCCGAGCGATGAACATGCCGACGAAAGGTGCCCAACTGATCCACCAAGCCCAGTAGAAGATTGTCCAAGCCTGACGATAGGCATCATCGTCACGCCCAAAGGGCGCCGATAACGGCAGAAAATCAGTCACATAGGTGGATAGGCCCGCCCAGAATCCACTTAACGCCAGTAGAGTAGGGCCAGCGAACAGCACGAAAAAGAAGAACAGGACGGCCAGAACCATATTGATTTCGGAGAGCTTTTTAACGCCACCCTCGAGCCCACGCCACACCGATATCAGCGCCACCGCCGTGACTAGTACGATCACGATGACTTGGGTAGTAGTACTTACCTCCAGCCCAAAAACAAAGTTCATTCCCGCATTAGCCTGCTGCGCCCCGAGTCCTAGCGATGTCGCCAATCCAAATAGGGTCGAAAATACGGCAAGGATGTCGATCGTATGCCCCCACCAGCCCCAGACACGGTCACCGAGAATGGGAAAAAACGCCGAGCGAATCGAGAAGGGCAGGCCCTTGTTATAGGTAAATAGGCCCAGCCCGAGCGCCATGACGACATAAACCGCCCAGCCGTGGATACCCCAGTGGAGGTATGTGCCCGCAAGCCCTAATGCACTGGCGTCGGCAATAGCGTCAGGGTTCAGCTCGCCATCGGCACCGAAAGGAGACTCAACGCCCAGCGGTAACGAAACATTGGCGTGATATACCGGTTCCAGCACGCCGAAGAACAGCAGACCAATGCCAATGCCTGCGGTAAACAGCAGCGCAAACCAGGAGAGGTAGCTGTGCTCTGGCCTAGCGTCGGGGCCGCCCAATCTTACCGAGCCGTGAGGAAGGACCACTAGAGCCAAGCAGAACAGAATGAAGAAATCCACCAGGATCATGAAATACCAGTCCAGCGTTCCTGTAGAGAAGGCAACGATAGACTGGAAAACGCTACTCGCCCGTTCAGGAAACAGCAGGGTGAGGACGATAAAAATGGCCGAGGCAACCGCGGAGACCACGAAGACGCGGTTGTGGATATCAAAACCGAAGGGGCCGAGCTGCCCCTTGATATTATCCTGGCCGACGACATAGTCGGTCTGCATGTCGCTCGCTATTGAAGGCGACGTAGGATCATTGGGGGTGTTCATAAACAGTTTCTCCACATTGGAGGATGTTATGCCAAACCCCCATCATGAGGATATACAGCGTTGAATCGCAAATTGTTGTCGAAAGCTAGATGGCGCCATCACATCTATTTCATTCGCGGCTCTGTGGCACCTTGTCTTTGTCGAGGCGCTTGATCTGCCGCCAAAGGTCTTGGCGTAGATCAGCGATTTTTGGCTGCTCATCGAGTGTAAACGGCACTGGGCGGCAAAGGCGCTGGGCACGAAGTCCCAGGCGGGCGCTGAGTAGCCCGGTAGCCAAACCCTGCCCGGCACGGGCGGAGAGGCGCCCGGCTAAATCCAGCGAGAGCATATCCATACTGGCGTCGGTGGCCAGTTCGCTGGCCCCAGCAAAGGCCATGTTGTGTAGCACATTGCGAAATAGCCGCAGGCGGCTGGCGTAGCCGAGCTCAAGGCCGTAGAGGCGGCAAAGCCTGTCTACCATTGCTAAGCTGCGCCAGGCCACCAGCGCCATGTCTACCAGCGTTAGTGGGCTGATCGCGACCATGATGGCGGTTTCGCCGGACATCCGGGTAATCAGCCGCTGGGCCTCGCGGTCACGCGGCGCTAACAGGTGATAACGCAGCAGCGTTTGGATATCTTCGCCGCTATGGTGGGGCTGGCTGGCGCGCTGAAAGGCCAGCCAGTGCGGATCATCGTCGGCGAGTTTGAGCTGGCGCTTTAACTGCTCAGCCATGGCGCGTGCCTGCTTGGGCGAGCGTAGTGGCAGTTCGGCAAGCTCGCCGCGCAGCTTGTCGTGGCGTTTCAGACGGCGCAAACGACCCAGCTCCTTGAGCAGTGAGATTCCCCCTAGCCCAATCAAGCTGATCCCGAACGCCTGCCAGGCTATGCTCAACCACTGGGACTGGGCTAGCGCGTCAGGAATGCCGGTGACCAGCTCCGCAGTGCCCAAGCCGGCGCCTCCCACCAGAGCGAATATCAGCCCCCAGCGGCGTTTACGCGGTGCACCTAAACTGGCAGCGGGCAGGGCTTTGTCTTCTGGCAGGGGCGTTAGTGGATGGTGCTCGCTGGCGCCCGCAAAGGCTTCGCGCTGGCGAAGAGGTGTTTCTACATCAGCGACCTCTTCGGGCTTGTCATCCAGATTAAAATCGCGCCGCGGCTGTGGGGTGGTCATGTCAGTTTGTCTCCAATCAGCCAGTCAATAGCGGCGTCCATGCGAATATGATCCAGCGCTTCTGAGTGGGTCGGCATCGGGCGAAAGCCGGGGAAGTCAAAGCCCTGCTGCTGCCAGAAATCGGCAGCGGGTAGTCGGGCGGGGACGTCGCCGGGGTAAACCAGCACGTCTTCGCCCTCTAGCGTAGTGCCGCGCAGTGCAGGTGAGCGCTTCCCTTCATGGGCCACCTCGCGGGCTTCAGTGGCGCGAATCGCTGCCAGCGAGAGCGCTTTAACCGGCACGTTGGCAAAGCGCAGGTCTTTAAGTGGCTCTGCCAGCAGCGCCTCTAATAGCTGCACCAGATGGCCGTGTTGGTCAGGTGTCACATGATCCGCTTTGGTGGCGGCAATCGCCAGCCGGTCAATTTTGGGTGCGAACAGGCGCGTGAGCAGGCTACGCTGGCCATAGTCAAAGCTGTGCATTAACTGGCGCAGTGCTCGGGAAAGGTCTTCAAACCGCTCTGGGCCTGCATTGAGCGCGCCAAGTACATCTACCAGTACGATTTGGCGGTCGAAGCGGCGGAAGTGGTCGCGATAGAAAGGTTTGACCACCTGCTGCTGATAGTAGCGAAAGCGCGCCGCCAGGGTAGCGTAAAGGCTATTGGCGGGCAGGGCCTCCAGCGCTTCTCGAGAAGTATTGGCTTGAGACGCATTAAGCTGGGGCAGCGGGAAAAACTGCAGTACCGGCGCGCCTGCCAATTCGCCCGGCAGCAAAAAGCGTCCAGGTTGGAGGTCGGAAAACCCCGCCTGCTTGGCGCGGCGTAGGCCTTGAGCATACTCTTCTGCGAGGGTAGCCAGTAAGGCCTCATCGGCCTCGCCAGCCGGGTCGAGTTGTTCTACCGCCGCCAGCCACTCGCTAAACAGGCTGCGGCGCTGTTCGCCTGCGTATAGCGCCTGCGCTTGGCTCCAGCTGTAAAAGTCGTGTTGCAGTAGCGGTAGGTCGAGCAGCCACTCTCCAGGATAATCGAACAGGTCCAGCGTCAGGTGAGCAATTTCAGGGGTTAGCCAGCCGCTGCGGGCGGGGCGGTAGCGCAGCTGTAAGCGTAACTCGCTGATGCCGCGGGTGGGCTCCGGCCAGCGCGGCGGCGTATCGTGCAGCGCGGCCATGCCGGGGTCGTAAGGAAAACGCGGTACGCCCAGGTCGGGCTGGTTAAGCCGCTGGGCACCCAGCAGACGGCCTTCCCGGGCGGCGGGCAGCAAATCGAGCTGCGCCTCTACGCCAGCATGGCGCAGCTGGTTGACCAGCGAGGTCAAAAACGCGGTTTTGCCCGCTTGGGAGAGGCCGGTGACCGCTAAGCGCAACTGGCGATCTCGCCCACGCTCTAATAAATTGCTCAGTTCGCGACTTAACGGCTGGCGCATCCTATTGATCCTTTTGTGGCAATTGACCACTATCCATTAACAGCGCTAACTCACGACAGTGAAAAGGGCTGATTGACCAGTGCCGACATCATATTAACGAAACACTAATAGTAGCTGCGAAAGCATCGGCAGGGTGGCAATCAAAAAGCCAACCCCCGCCAGCGTGTAACCTGGCCAGCGGCGGGTCATCTTCTGCGCCAGGGTAAGGCCGACCAAACACACCACCATACCGATCAAATTAAACGCCAGCGTGGCGGCTTCTAGCCATTGCTGCGGATCCATTCGGTCTCCCTAGCGCAAATAAAAGTGAGCGTATGTTAACAACGCGTTGATGAACCAAAGATTAACCGCGGCTAAGGGTGGTGCCTAACAGATGCTGGGCGCCAGGCACCAGCCACACCGGATCCAGGCGCGTATTGGCGGCTTCAACGCAGATAAAGTGGCGCGCTACGTCAGCGGGCGTGTCGCTGGGTAGGTCGCTGTTGGGGTGCCACACCACAGTGGAATCACTCGACTGCTTGCCGATGCGCAGGCTGCGCTCGCCATCGTTGAGCAGCACGGCTTCATTGGTGTGGTAAATGCGATCAACGGCGCCCTGAACGGCCAGCGTACCCTGCTGCTCACTCTCGGCAAAGTCGCGCAGCTTATCGAGGTAGCGTGCGCCAGAAAGGCCTTCCAAGCGGCACTGATGGGTATCGGCAACGGCTAAATAGGTGTGCAGCGCGCCGCTGGTTTTGACTGGCGTTTCACCGATGTTCTCGCTAATCAGCTCAACGTTTAGGCGCTGGGCGTTGGCTTGTACCACCAAGCGTGCGGTGAGCAGTGTATGCAGGGGCTGCACAGGGGAGAGGTGGAGTTCAATTCCCTCAGCATGCTCATCAACGGCGTCCAGTCGCCAGTCGGCGTGGCGGGCAAGGCCATGGAAGGGGCCGTCGTGGTTGGGGCTCTGGTCGGCATAGCGCTCGTCGGCGAACCATGGCCAACAGAGTGGAATACCCCCGCGGATAGCGCCAGGCAGCGCCTGGGGCGTAGGCGTCAGCCATAGCCAGTGGGTATCCCCCACAGGGCAGAAATGCAGCACTTGAGCGCCCTGGAGGCTAATCACCAACTCGCCCCAAGGCATATTGAACAGCACCACGTCACGGCCTTCCCACTGAACCGTTTGTTGCCCTTGAGTGCTTTTAATCAGTTGATTGAGCGAGTCGGGGATCATGAATTTTCCTTTAAGAGTAGCCAAGCATCTATATCTAGAGGCACCGGAAAGCAACGCCATGTGCTATGGTAGAACAAGCGCGACTGGTAGGTAAAACGCCTATCAACATACTTAGCTAAAACCCGTCATTGAAATAGTAAGGAGACTATATGGGCTTTATTGCATGGTTAATCATTGGTGGTCTGGCTGGTTGGATTGCTGGCAACATCATGCGCGGCGGTGGTTTCGGCATCCTGGGTAACATTGGTGTCGGTATCGTTGGTGCGGTTATTGGCGGTTTTCTGTTCAGCCTTCTAGGCCTCTCTTCAGGTGGTTTTATAGGCTCATTGGTCACCGCGATCGTGGGTGCGGTAGTGCTCTTGTGGGTCATCAGTAAGGTGAAAAAAGCGTAGCTATTTGTCCGCTACCGGTAACACCACCGCCCGGCCCTGTGCCGGGCGGTGGTGTTTTAGCCCGCCCCAATCCCTATATGTATGACGGTGGCTATCGGTGTTCACGCCACTTTCCGTTACACTAAGCGCTTTTAATCCGGCGCTTGCTGGTGACATTGTGTTTTTTCGAGGTGCCTCTTGATCGACGTGTTAAATGCCTGGTGGGCCCAACAGCTAGTGCTGTGTGATTGGGCATTTACTCCTCATCCGCTGGCGGTCGATGCAGGAGCGGCGGAACAGCGCTTGCTGCAACTGGGAATTACTGACCGGGGAGAGCTGGCGGAGCAGCTGTTTCATGGTCTGGGCGCACCTTCAGGCTATGCCGATCGCCTATTAGGCGTTTTAGAATGGGCTGCGCTTGCAGGCGCGGCGGGTTGGCTTGAGGCAGATCAATCAGAGGCGTGGGCGCACCATTTAATCCGCCGAATTACCAGCGATTATGGCGATTTGCGTGCATGGCTGGCAGATTTACGCCGTGCCCTTGGCGCGCGGGGGTGGGAAAGTGGTGCCGATGATCGCTTTATCGATGCCTGCCAAGCGCTGGCCAATCTCGAAAGCGATGGCGAAGGAGTGACCTGGGAAGCGCTTGAAAACGCGCTGGCTCAACTTCCTGCCCCCGCCCCGCTATGGCCTCAGCAACCCCAGGCGCAGAGCTGGCGGCTATGTGCGCTGTTTCGACCGATTATAGTCTATCCCGCCAGCCAGGCCGATTGGCCAGAAGCCCGCGAGTGGCTGGCCCACGTATGGGATGTTCATGACCGTGATGCGCTGCTTGGGGTGATGCTTTGGCTAGGTGCTCAGGGCGAACGCCAGCGCTGGGATATTGAAGCCCGTGAGCTATTGAGTATGGATAACGCTCAGCGCATGGAGTGGCAGCGCAGCGTGGTGGAGGAGACACCCTATGCGCCGATACTGAATAAGTTCGTCACCCAAGGCGAGCCTCTGGAGTGGGCGGCCTGGGATTGGTTACGGTTAGTCGAACTTGCCTGGGCGGGTGCCTGCTGTGGTTGGCTGAGCCAGGAAGAGGCTGATGATCTGGCGGCGCACGCCGCTGATTTGATGAGTCGTCGTTACCACGACTGGTATGCGGTGCTTAACGCCTACGGGCGGGGGCAGAGTCTGTTTGATGGCCTCGACCGGCGGGGTAAAACACCCGACGAGCGACATCAATTGCTGCTGCACAGCGCCCATAGTCCTTGGAAGCGACCGCCCGGGGAGCTGCTGGATGAACCGACGCGCAAGGCTTCTCAAGCGCGCATTCGTCAGTGGCGTAATACGCCCCATCACTGGCTGCTGGCGCTGGCCAGCGTTCGCGAGCCGGATGCCATGCTACGTCAAATAGATCCATCATCGGCGCTGCCGGAAGAGCAGCGGGCCGACGCAGCGCTCTATTTGCAGGAGTCGCTGGGCTTGCATGCCGATGAAGGTGCCCATGCACTCGCACGTTACTGGTTGCCCGCTCAGGCGCACCATCTTAATCAGTTGGCGGCTGATGCCGTACACGGCGTTTTGCCGCCGTCCCAGAGCTGGTTTGGTCAGCCAACCCCGGAAGAGCTCAAGCAACGTAATGCCGTAAAGGGCGTGAGCCGCCACGCGGCCACTATCCATATGGCTGAAAAGTTCGCTTTCTATCTGCATATGTCGCTCGATAGCGGTTTGCTGGATCAAGCGCCATTAATGGCTTACGCCAGTGAGCTGCGCAGCTGCCTGTGTCGTTTTTATCCCAATCCCAAGCGCTTGTTAGAAGCTTGGTTTGCTTGGGAGAGCTGCCTACCCGAACCTGAGCACGCCTCGCTAATTAATGAAATTGTTTGGCATATTGAAGACCCCGGTAGCCTGTTTCACTGGCTGGATTGGCGCCATGACGCCTGGTGCGAGCCGGGAAGTCGGCCTACTTTGAGCCACTTCACTGCCATGTCGCTGGTGGGCCCACTGAACAGTGCGGTGTGGAGCGAGCCCCAGCCTGAGAGTGTGCGAGAGTGCGCCGAGATCCGTGAGTGGGTGGATAGCCACTACCACTTAAATAGCGCGGGCGACATGCAGGAATTTTTGACCTACATGCTTGAGTCGGGGGATCGCCAGGAGTACCAGATTAACTATGCGCCCTATACCCTCAACGCTGAGCGTTTGGACGCTGAGATCGCCATTCTGGAGTCCGGCGACTGTTCAGAAGAAGACCGCCACCATCTGCTTCGCTTACGCCGTGTCCGTGATAACGAAGACGGCTGTAATGAGGTCGATATGGCAGCCTGGGATATCGCTCAATTGGTCGATTTGG
Source organism: Halomonas sp. SpR8 (assembly GCF_031010195.1). Classification (GTDB taxonomy): domain Bacteria; phylum Pseudomonadota; class Gammaproteobacteria; order Pseudomonadales; family Halomonadaceae; genus Vreelandella. The sequence continues at coordinate 136,022 of NZ_JAUAMC010000001.1, forward strand.
CGATTGCCGCGCGGCAATTGGGTTGGCTGGATAGTGCTGCCTTTGCGAAAGTGCTGGATAGTGCCTATCAGTTGGCCGCCGACCATTATGCCGGCTGGCAAGAGTACGCGATGGGGATGTATGCAGGCTTCTCATTTTTTATGGGCGACACTCCTGAACGGGAGAGCTTTTTAGCTGGTTTTCGCCAAGCGCTAGTGGCCTGGGTATGCGGTGCGCCGGTGTTGGCAGGGCCGTGGGCCAGCCTGGATTTCCCTGGCAATAAACCGCGCCATTTTGCCCCCCTGCACATCGATACGTTGCCGGGCGACCAGCGCACATTACATTAGGCTCGCCAAACATATGATAACTAGCTTATAGTCGTGTGTGGAAAAATGAGTTTTGTCATACCACCCCCTTATCAATGTCACGAGGTTAATCGCATGGTTGCGTTGCCACGCTCCGCTGTGATCGCTGTCCGTGTTTTAAGTATTTGTTTTTTAGTTACTTTGTTCGCTGGCTGTGCAGGCTCTTCCCGACAGAATAATATCCAGGCTCCGGAGAACTACTTCTCCATGGCGCTACCGGGAATGGAGGGGAAGCCGCTAATGTCGCCGGTTGACCCAATCGATGCACAGTTGCGTAGCCTACAAGTACCGCCACCAACAATTGTACGAGAGGCGCTGCTGGCCCAGCACCAGCGCTGGGCGGGAACGCCTTACCGGATTGGTGGTACCACAAAACGAGGCATTGATTGTTCTGCTCTGGTCCGCAATGTTTATCGTGACACTTTTAATTTAGAGCTTCCGCGTTCCACCCGTGGTCAAGTGCACGAGGGACGCCCGATCGACCGCCAAGAGCTGCAGGCGGGCGATCTGGTGTTCTTCAGCCCGCCGGGTCGCTATAACCATGTGGGCATTTACGTTGGTGATGGCTATTTTCTCCATGCTTCTACCTCGAGAGGGGTCATTATTTCCAGCCTGGATAATAGTTACTGGCGTCGCCATTACTGGCAGGCACGTCGCGCGCTGGAGCCAACCCATATGGCCCAACTGAGTAGTAGCGCCTTCTAGCCGTCAGTCTCTCATTTAGGAATGGCATGATTGAAGCCAGAACGCGCGCCTGGTGGCGCGCCACCTTGGCGCTTTGCCTAGGCTCATTTCTAGTTTTTATTAACCTCTATGCACCGCAGCCGCTGCTGCCAGGGTTGAAGGAGACTTACGCTGTCTCCACCCTCGGCGTCAGCCTGCTGATGTCGGTGTCGACGCTCTCCTTGGCTATTGCATTGCTGGTGTTCGGGCCACTCTCGGACGCCATTGGCCGTGAAGCCATCATGCGCATTACCCTGCTATTGGCAGGTGGCTGTTCCCTTGCCTTGGCCTTCGCGCCCACTTTCGAAAGCTTACTAGTGCTGCGTTTGGTGCAGGGGTTTGTGCTAGGGGGGCTACCGGCGGTGGCGATTGCCTGGATGGGCGATGAGTTTGAAAAGCCAGCGTTACTAAGTGCTGTCGGACTCTATATTGGTGCCAATTCTCTCGGCGGTATCAGCGGGCGAATTGTGGGTGGGGCCGCCGCCGAAGTCGGTGGGCCGACCGCTGCCTTTCTAGCGGTCGGGGTGATGACGCTCATCGGTTGCGTGGTATTTTGGCGCCTGTTACCCAATAGCCGCGCTTTTACTCCTCAACGCTTTGAGCTGCGCAAAGCGGCGGCTGATCTACTCGGCCATTTGCGCACCCCGGTGCTGCTCGCTGCTTATTGTTTAGGTGGCATTAACTTCCTGATTTTTATCAATCAATATAGCTATATCACCTTTCGCTTGGCGGACGAACCGTATCAGTTGGCTGCCAGTGGACTGGGGCTGATTTTCTTGACCTACCTCGGTGGTACTTTCGGTTCGATGATTTCTGGCCGTTTGGCTGGCCGCTTTTCCCCAGCAGCGTGCATGATGATGGGCGTTATAATTTTAATGCTGGGGACGGCGATTACGTTAGCGGATTCGCTGGTGTTGATTATTGTTGGTTTAAGCGTTAATGCCTTTGGTTTTTTCCTGGCCCATTCGTTGGCGTCCAGTTGGATAGGGCGTTACGCCCAGGGCGCCCGGGGCAGTGCCTCGGCGCTGTATCTGGTGTTTTATTACGTGGGCGCCAGTTTAGGCGGTTTCTGGCTGGAGCCGTTCTGGCGCTGGGCCGGCTGGCCGGGGGTGAGCGTTGGCTCATGGCTGCTGCTAAGTATTACGCTGATGATCGCCTTCGGCCTGTGGCGTTTTGAACGCCGCCAGACCGTTAGTTGCATTAGCGATTAGCTAACCTGCTTCAATTGACCTTCGCTTAAGTGGTAGCGCAGTGGGCAGAGGCGTTTCAGTAGGGCGGTGTCGTGGCTAATCACCAGTACGCCAAGCTGGCGCTTTTGCGCTTCCTGCTTTAACGCCTGCCAAAGCTCCACCTGAGTAATCGGGTCAAGCATCGTTGATATCTCGTCGGCCACTAGAAAGCGCACCGCTGGCGCGAGCGCCCGCAATACGCATACGCGCTGTAACTCTCCCCCTGATAATGATTGTGGAAAGCGCGATAGCCATTTTGTCTTGATGCCAAACGCTTGGCACTGGGCATCAGAGGGCGTCCAGGCTTCACGCAGTATTTTACCTACCCGCCAGCGAGGGTTTACCGCTAATTCCGGTGATTGCGGCAGCCACTGCACAGGCTGCACGCCGCTTTTGGGGAGCGCGGCACCATCAAGTGCGACATCGCCTGCCTGGGGAGCTAAATAGCCAGCCAGCAGTTTGCCCAGCGTCGATTTGCCCGCCCCTGAGTCCCCGCTTAGCCCTATCCATTGGCCCGCGCTCAGCGTCAGTGAAACGGCTTGGAGCAGCGGTGCGTTATGAGCAAACTGGAAACTAAGTTGGCGCGCTTCAAGCAACGGTTGCCTCCCGTTTTAACGCGTCGGCGGTCGTGGTTGCGAAGTTATTATCCGGCAGTGCTAACCATAATGCCTGGGAATAAGCGCTGTTAAGCGAGCTACCCGTGCCTTGAAAAGCGCCCGCGGGTGCCGTTTCGACCTGCTTGCCTTCACGCATAATCGTGACGTGGTCAGCAATCGGTAGGGCGTGGCGCAGGTCGTGGGTGATCAATATGATCGTTTTGCCCTGGTCAGCCAGCCCACGCAGTGCCGCCAATACGCGCTGGCGCTGATGCGGGTCTAAACCGACGGTGGGCTCATCGGCAATCACCAGCTTTGCCTGACTTACATGGGCCATCGCGGTGAGTACCCGGCGGGCCATGCCGCCGGAAAGCTCATGGGCATAGGCCTGTTGCGCGCGGGCGTCTAGCTGATAATGATGTAAAGCTTGCAGAGCAGAGAGCCAGGCATTCGCTGAGGAATGACCTGCGCGCTGGGCTGCCCAGGTTACTTGGCGATGAGTGCGCACCAGCGGATCTAGAGCGCTAAGCGACTGAGGGATCAGCGCTAACTCCCGGCCGCGAAGCTGGCGTTGGCGCTGCTCATCAAGCGGTTTTTCGTGGTAGTTGAGCTGGCCACTTAAGCGAGCAGCAGGCGGCAGCAAGCCCATAATGGCGTAGGCGAGCAGGCTTTTTCCAGCGCCTGAGGCGCCCACCACTGCATGCACCTCACCTGCCGAGAACTGTAGCGAGAGTTCATCTAAACAGGTTGCCCACTTACGCTTCCACCAGGAAGCATGCCCGTGAGCATAGTAGGGTAGCTGTAGCGATAATTGGTCAATGGTTAGCATTGGGAGTGCCTCTCTATAGCGCACGGCGCAGGTGGCTGGAAAGGCGCTCAAAACTAAGCACCATCAATAACAGCCCCAAGCCTGGGAAAACCCCTAACCACCAGTAGCCGCTGTTTAGGTAGCGCATGGCGTCGGCTAGCAGCACACCAATGGCCGGTTGGCTGGGGCTCAAGCCAAAGCCCAAAAAGGTTAACGCGGCTTCATGCAGAATCGCGTGGGGAAACAGCAGCAGCGCTCCGACCAGGCAGTGAGGCAGTAAGTGGGGGAGTAGGTGATCGTGAAGAACAAACCAGCGTGTTTTACCCAGCGCGCGGGAGATGCGCACATAGGGCGCCTGACGCAGGTGCAGCAGCTCTGCGCGCAGCACCCGGGCCAAACTCGGCCAGTGGGTAACAGCCACGGCGATAATCACCGCTTGAGTGCCGCCGCCCAAAGCAAACGCGATCAGCATCAATAAAATCAGGTGGGGTACACTGAGCAGTGTATCAATCAGCAGACTCACCAGCGCATCCAGCCGTGCGGACAGTGTAGCCAACGCGGCCAAGCTCAACGCAATCAATGTGCTTAATAGCGCTGCTAAACAGCCCACCCAGAAGCTTAGCGCCAACCCGGCCAGGGTTCTTGCCCATAGCTCGCGCCCTAGCGCGTCGGTACCTAACCAGTGATCAATACTGGGCGGGGCTAGTCTAGCGTCAAACTGCATCTGCTGGGCTGAATCGCCTAGCAGCCACTGGCTAGCGACTAGCCCCATCACCAGCAGAGTGGTGATGCCCAGGCTGAAGGCGGCACGCAGACGCGGTTGATCGCTCTGGCTTGTTAGTACCAATCTCATAGCTCCCCCTGACGAATGCGGGGGTCGATAACGCCATACAGCGTATTGGCGATCATATTGCCGACGCTGACAAATAGCGTGGTAAACAGCGCAATGCCCAGCAGTAGTGGAACGTCACTGCGCAGCCCCGCCGCTACCGTGGCTTGGCCCAGACCTGGGTAGGCAAATACCTGCTCAACTAAAATAGAGCCACCAAATAGCTCACCTAAGGAGGCAAATGCCAGCGTAACTGCCGGTAAACTGGCGTGACGTAGGCCGTGTCGCCACGCGACATCAATTCGGCTGGCGCCCTGGGCGAAGGCGTAGATAGCAACGTCTGAACGCATCAACGCCAGCATACGGGTGCGTGTATGCAGGGTGATACTAGCGATGCCCAGCAGCGCCAGCGTGGCAACTGGCAGTAGTAAGTGATGCAGCCGCGTGGCGAAAGAAACGTCCTGGTTCAAAGCTCCGGCAGGCCCTGCACAGCAGGTGGGTGTCCAGCCTAGCATTACTGAAAATAGCAGCACCGCGAGTATTGCCAGCCAGAAAGCCGGGGTGGAGGCGGTTATATAGGCGTAGGTGGTGATGATTTTATCCAGCCTTGAACCCTCTTTGGCACCAGCGACAACGCCGAGGCTAAAGCCCAGCAGTGCGGACAGTAGCCAAGCGCCCCCCAGCAGCGCAATCGAACGCTGGAAGCGCTGGCCGATCACGTCACTGACGGGCTGGTTATACACATGGCTCCAGCCTAAATCACCGCCCACTAATTGCCGTAGCCAGTGGCCAAACTGAACAGCAGGCGACTCATCGAACCCCCAGCGCTGGGCGATTAATTCACGCTGCTCAGGGCTAACCTGGGCCATTTGGGGGCCTAGGTAGGCATCGATTGGGTCAATAGGTGAGACCATCATCAGCCCAAACGAGACCAGTGCCACGCACAGTAGGACCACGCTTAGGTGTGTCAGCCGCATGGCGAGAAGCGTTATTCCTCGCACGTCCAACGCCACTCAAGCAGGTTAGCGGTGATCGGCCAGCCGTGGCCGTGGGGAGCTACGCCCAGTTCGCCAACGTCTAAGCAGGTATTAGCAAAGTAGACGTGCTCAAGATTAACCAGCCAGGCCCAGCTACTGTCGCCGCGCAGGCCATAGCCAGTCGTGCCATCCCACTGGGCTGCTTGCCAGTACTGGTTGGCTTGTTCGAGGCTGTCAGCCGCCTGGGCGGCATCAAGGTGGGCATCAACTTCCGGGTTGGCGTAAAAGCCGCTGTTATAGAAGCCATTGCCCGCATGCTGGCTATGGAAAAGGTAGTAAATCTCCTGGGGACTGTGGCTGCCAAAACCGAACATGATGGCGTCCTGGTGCAACGCTTCACGCTGGATTTCGTCCCAGTGGCGGCCGGTGGGCTGCATCTCAATACCCAGTGGACGTACCATCTCGGCGCTAACCTCCGCGAGCAGCTGTCGGGTGGTATCGCTGGCAGGATAGGTGAGACGAAAGCGTGCGGGCAGGCCATCTTTGTAGCGCAGGCCATCGTCGTGCAACGCCCAGCCTGCGGCATCCAGTATCTCTCCAGCAAGGGTCAGGTCGGGCGCGTCGACGTGTTCTTCGTCATCGCTCCAGGCTAGGCCATCGGCAGGGCCGAAGGCGGGGCGGCCGAATCCATGTAGCGCTACCTCGACCAGTGTATTGCGGTCGACGGCAAGGTTGATGGCTTGACGGATGGCAAGGTCGGCGGTCACATCGTTGCCAATGGGTGCCCCTGATTCAGCGTGCTCGCCATTGGCAGGCTGCATGGGGAACAGGATGCCGCGATTATCGACGCTTTGCATGATGACCCGCTGCATATGCGTCGGTACATTGGCCGCTAGCGCTGGCGGCACCGAGGCGATATCAACCTGGCCAGCATGGGCGGCACTTAGCGTGGCGTCTTCACCGGTAAACCGAAACACCAGCCGTTCAAAGGCGGGCGTAGGGCCGTAGAAGTAGGGATTACGTTCAACAATCAACTGCTCGCCTTCTTGCCACTCGACCAGTTGATAGGGCCCAGAACCCAGGGGCTGGCGGCCATACTGCTCGCTATAGCCGTTGTCACGCTCGGCGCTTGGCACAATACCCAGCGTCATTAGCTGATCACTAAAGGTGATGCGTGGGGTGCGGAGGTAAAGCGTGACGGTATGCTCATCCACGGCTTGCGCATGATCCAGGGCACTTAGGTCGGCACGCCCACCCGCCTTAGCCGCTGCGTTGAAGGTATAGGCCACGTCTTCAGCGGTCAGCGGTGCACCGTCGGCAAAGCGGGCATCGTCACGCAGCGTGAGTGTCCAGGTCAGGCGATCTTCAGAGAGCGACCACTCGGTGGCCAGTTCTGGCTGTGGCGTAAGGTCTCTACCCCGAGATAGCAGCGTCGACTGAAACAGCGGATTACCGTACTGCCCCCAGCCCAAAAGTGGGTCGAAGCCTTGCTCGGGTTCGCCACCAATGGCTAGCACCAGTTGCTCTTTCGCCTGTGCATTGCTGATGGCAGTTAAACAACTTAGCGCAATACCCAGTAAGATAGATCGAGTTGGTTTAGCCATCGGTATATCCTTAAAGTCATTAGTATGATCTTTACTAAAGAACGTCATACTAACGGCATGGGCGACACTTGCAAAGTGAATCAATTGAGGGAGGCGTGAATGCAGCGTGTAACGGTAACGCTTGATGAGGAGCTGGTGGCAGAAGTCGATACATTGATGCGTGAACGCGGCTACCAAAACCGCTCAGAGGCGATTCGCGACCTGACCCGCAGCGGTTTAAAGCAGGTGAGGGAAGAGGCCGCACCGGATTCGCTCTGCATGGGCGCGCTGGTGTATGTCTATGATCATGCCGCCCGTGAGCTGTCCAAGCGCTTAACGCGCCACTCCCACGACCATCATGACCTGACGCTTTCGACCCTGCATGTGCATATCAACCACGATAGCTGCCTGGAAGTAGCGCTGCTCAAAGGCCAGGGGCGGGCGCTAAAGCAGTTTGCGGCCGAAGTCACATCGTCGCGAAGTGTGCGCCATGGGCAGCTGGTACTAATACCGGATGAGTAGGGCTGCAAAAGGTTGCGGGCATAAAAAAGGTGACCCTTGGGTCACCTTTTCTGATCGGTAGCGCGAGCGACTTAGTGCTCAACACCGCCTTCGCCGTGCACGTGGCCGTGCTCGACTTCTTCAGCGCTCGCTTCACGAACTTCCGCGATCTCAACGTCGAAGTTAAGCTGCTGGCCTGCCAGCGGGTGGTTGCCATCAACCACGACCGTGTCGCCTTCAACTTTCTTGACGGTAACCATCAATGGGCCGCCCTGAGTCTGGGCTTGAAACTGCATGCCCGGCTCAATGCTTTCAACGCCTTGGAACGCATCGCGCGGTACTTCTTGCATCAGTTGCTCTTGCAACTCGCCGTAACCTTCTTCAGGAGAGACGCTAACGTTCAGTTTCTCGCCAGCCGCACGTCCTTCCAGCTCTTTCTCAAGACCCGGAATAATGTTTCCGGCGCCGTGGAGGTAGGTAAGCGGCTCACGGCCTTCGGAACTGTCTAGCACTTCACCTGCATCGTTAGTCAGGGTGTAGTGAAACGCGACAACCGAGTTTTGCGCAATTTGCATGGAATAACCTTACGGTGAGTGCATGTCCCAATATGGTAACGCGTGTGCGCTGACTTGTCAGGGGGTAGCAGCGCTTTTTCCTACTCACCACTTTCGGCGGTATTGCGCACCAGGGTGACCAGGGATACCCTACGACCATTCCTTTTTCCTTTGCCCTATCACTATTGGAGCATGCAATGACGATCTTGATTATTTGGCTTGTCGCATTTTGCCTGATTGCTTATTTTGCCTATCAACGCTGGAATAGCGGCGTTAGCGAGGGGTTGGACAAGGTGCTGCCAGGTTTTTTGAAAAGCCATGGCGACAACCGCTATCTATGGGTAATTACGCTGGCAGTGTTAGGCGCGACGACGTTAGTGAAGCCGGTTGATATGCTGCTGGTCGTTATCCTGCTAGGCCTGATTGGCTGGGCTATTATGGCACTGGCTAGCTGGGCAGGTAATAAGACTCACCGTTAAGCTGATTGCAGCTAAAAAGCCCGGCCATCAAATGAGATGGCCGGGCTTGTTTATACTTAACCGCTTTCGACTATCAATGCTGCTTAATAGGGTGCCACGCTCACGTTAGCACCACTACCGATCAAGCGGACACGCTGGCCAGCTTGGAATTGGCGGTCTGCACGCTGAACGACAACGATGTCAGAGCCGTCGTCACGACGAATTTCCATTTCCAGCGCGTTAACGCGGTTAGTCGCGTCTTCAGCTGCGGTACCTGCCACCGCACCGCCGAGTGCGCCTGCAACTGTTGCCAACTGACGACCTGAGCCACCACCGACTTGATTGCCCAGCAGGCCACCAATGATCGCGCCACCACCACTACCTAAAAGACCGCCTGCACGGCTTTCCGCCTGAATCTGCACCGGACGAACCGCCACGATAGTGCCATAAGTGACGCTTTGGCTCGTTTTAGCTTGGTTGCCGCTATAGACGTCGCCAGAGTAGCCGGATGTGTTAGCGCAGCCTGCTAAGGTGAGCATGCTCATGGCGGCAATAGGTAAAAGAAGACGTTTCATCAAAACCTCCAAGTGTATTAATTTCTCTAACGGCCATCTGTAGCTCTGTCATCTTTTTCAATCTCATCTTTTTCACAGTATCTTTCTCAATGAGTAAGAATTGATCACAGCTACACAATGCGGTTGTAGAACAGTGTTCGTTAAAATAGCCTATATTAGCGCTTTTGACCAGCTGTGGTCCGAGAAGATCAGCGCGGACAAACATAATCGCTATAAAATAGCATACCGGAGAGTGTAACAGCGTATTAAGAAAACAGTGTGCAAATACGCTTAGACAACCAAAAACAGGAGGCCATGAGGCCTCCTGTTGCAGCGGTTGGTTAGCTAGCTAAAGCGTTTAAACTGCTCACTAACCAAATTGATTCATGGTGTTGTCTTTGCCACCGGCCTTAAGCGCTGCATCACCGTGGAAAAACTCTTTGTGGTCGTCACCGATATTGGAGCCGGCCATATCCTGATGGCGAACCGTGGCAATTCCCTGGCGGATTTCCTCGCGCTGGACGCCTTTAACGTAAGCCAGCATACCTTCGTCGCCGAAGTAGCCTTTCGCCAAGTTGTCGGTGGACAGGGCGGCGGTATGGTAAGTCGGCAGGGTGATCAAGTGGTGGAAGATGCCCGCTTCCCGCGAGGAGTCGCGTTGGAAGTTACGCGTCCACTCATCGGCCAACTGGCCAAGCTCGGTGTTGTCGTACTCGGCGCTCATCAGCTTGTCACGCTGGTAAGCCGAGACATCTTTACCCTCTTCCTGCCAGGCGTCGAACACCTGCTGGCGGAAGTTGAGCGTCCAGTTGAACGACGGTGAGTTGTTGTAGACCAGCTTGGCATCCGGCACTACTTCACGAATTCGGTTAACCATGCTGGCGATCTGGCCAACGTGGGGCTTCTCGGTTTCAATCCACAGCAGGTCGGCGCCGTTTTGCAGGCTGGTGATGCAGTCAAGAATAACGCGCTCTTCACCGGTGCCCGGTTTGAACTGGTAAAGGCCCGAGGCGAGGCGCTTGGGTTTGACCAGCTTGCCATTCTGCTTGATGACCACATCGCCGTTGTTGATATCGGCAGCGTTCTCGATTACATCGCCATCCAGGAAGCTGTTGTACTGGTCGCCGAGATCGCCGGGCTCATTGGTGACGGCAATCTTTTGCGTCAAGCCAGCGCCGAGGGAGTCGGTGCGCGCGACGATAACGCCGTCTTCAATGCCGAGTTCGAGGAAGGCATAACGCACGGCGTTAATTTTGGCCAGAAAGTCCTCATGGGGCACGGTGACTTTACCGTCCTGATGGCCGCACTGCTTCTCATCAGAGACCTGATTTTCCAGTTGAATGCAGCAGGCACCCGCTTGAATAAACTTCTTCGCCAGCAGGTAGGTGGCCTCCGCGTTACCAAAGCCTGCATCGATATCGGCAATAATCGGTACAACATGGGTTTCATAGTTATCGATTTTGCTGATCAGTTCCTGTTCTTTGCCCCTGTCGCCCGCCTCTTTGGCTTCATCGAGGGCGCGGAACAGGTGGTTAAGCTCCCAGGCATCGGCTTGCTTTAGGAAGGTGTAGAGCTCTTCGATCAGATCCGCCACGGAGGTTTTTTCGTGCATCGACTGGTCGGGCAGCGGGCCGAACTCGGAGCGCAGCGCGGCGACCATCCAGCCTGACAAGTAGAGGTAGCTGCGTTTGGTGGTGCCAAAATGCTTTTTGATCGAGATAAGCTTCTGCTGACCAATAAAGCCGTGCCAGCAGCCCAGTGACTGGGTGTACTGTGCGGTATCAGCATCGTAAGCGGCCATATCTTCGCGCATGACTTTGGCGGTGTAGCGGGCAATATCCAGGCCGGTGTGAAAGCGGTTTTGAGCACGCATACGGGCGGCGTACTCGGGTTTGATGGCTTCCCACTTCCCGCCTTGTGCTTCGCGTAATTGGGCCATGGCTTTGATATCGTCGAGCAGTCCTGACATGAGCTTACCCTCTTGGTCATGATGGTTTTGCAAATTAGCATTAACTTATGCTGCAACTGCGAAGTCAATTCAGCATTACCTAGTTTTTCTGCCGTGTCTTTAATAAAAAGGTCTCTTATTAAAACGTCGTATACGGTTGAAAATTATTATCGGGAGGCTGAACAGATCTCGCGTCGCTGCAATGCAATAACTATCAACGAAACTAGCGCATTCAACAATTGACACTTGGGGGCACAGTGGGTTGTAACCCGACTACAGCGGGGTAGCAAAGCGGTAGGTTTGTGTAGTGGTTTTTCGTCAGGAGGGCGACAAAAGAGCATAAAAAAGCACTACCGAGGCAGTGCTAGAGATCAAACAGCAGAACTTATTTCGCGAGCGAAAGCGTCATTTCTCGATGGGGGATGCCCGCATCGAGAAACTCTTCGCCGTGGGCGACGAAGCCTAACCGCTCATAAAACGTCAGGGCATGTACCTGAGCGCTGAGTTCCACGTGTGCGTGACCCGCATGGCGGGCTGCTTCAATAGCGGCCTGCATCAGTAGTACGCCAATGCCGGTGCTGCGGGCATCAGCCAGCACCGCGACACGACCAATATGGGCATCGGGCAGCAGGCGTGCGGTGCCTACCGGCTGTCCGTCAAGCGTGGCAAGAAAGTGCACGCACTCTGGATCCAGGCCGTCCCACTCCTCTTCCTGGGGCACGCTCTGCTCATCGATAAACACCCTGCGGCGGATCTCGCTAGCCGCCGGGCCAAGCGTTTCCCAGTTGCCCGTTCGAATCTGGGTAATCGCCATCAATACTCCTCGTCGTCACCTTCATCGCTCATAAAGCCCAGGCTGCCGGCATTGATCAACTGCGTGAAAAGCGCGGCGGCGCCGTCAAGCTCAAGGTCTTCAGCATAAAGCGGAGTGGGGTCGGCAAGGCGTTTAGCCAACTCGGTCGAGCAGGCGTGGCCGTCGCCATCGACAAACAGCGTGGTGCCGCTGGCATCACTACGCCAAGCAAAGCGTGCACCGGGCATATGGTAAAGCGGTTCGCCGTCTTGTAGCTGAGCAACAAGCTCAGCCTCGGTCATCGGTGTTTCAAGCGGTACCACTTGATCGACATATTTTGGCTGAGTCATTACCCGGCCAAACCACTGAGCGACTTGGGTCGGGTTATCCAGCGTCGACATAATGAGCTGACGCATCCGTTCTACCGCAGCGTCGTCCAGTTCACCAGACTGCTGGGCAGGCGCCATGCCGGCATCGCTGTAGCGCTGGGAAGCCGGTAGCTGTTCGCCCAAATAGTCGGCGTAGGAGGTGATCGCCTCATCGGCGGAAGGCGCACGAAAGCCAATCGAGATGGTCATGCAGTCGTCGCTTTGACTGACGCCGTGATGCGCCCAGCCAGGGGGAAGATAGAGCATGTCTCCGGGATCGAGCACCCAGTCAGAGTCCGGCTCTACGCTGAATTCTTCCAAAATGCGCAGATCAATACCTTGGATAATCGGCGCATCTTCGGTGAGTTTGCCGCCCAACTGCCAGCGACGGTGGCCGCTGGCTTGGAGTAGGAAGACGTCGTACTGGTCGATATGCGCGCCCACATTACCGCCCGGAGGGGCGTAGCTGATCATGACGTCATCAAGCCGCCAGCGCGGCAGGAAGTCAAACTCGTTCAGTAGCGTCGCCACCGAGGGCACATAGTGGTCGACTGCCTGCACCAGCAGGCTCCAGTTGTTTTCCGGCAGCCGTTCAAAGGTGGCTTCATCGAAGGGGCCGTGGGAAACCTGCCAGGGGCCATCCGGGCCTTCCTCTTCAACCAAGCGCGCCTCAACACCAGGCTCGCAGGCAAGACCCGCCAGCTCATCGGCTTCAATCGGACTGATGAAGTCGGGCATCGCACCGCGAATCAGCAGCGGCTTTTGCTGCCAATAGTTGGCCAGAAAGTCGGCGGCGGTAAGGTCGCCCAGCAGGGTTAACGGCTTATCGTGATGGTTCATGGCATGCCCTGGCGTTAGGAAGTTGGCGATACAAGGTGACGTTATAGATGTCTTAATTAAACTCTTTATAAAGCGTTTAATTGTTGCGTCAATGCTTTGGCCTGGGCCTGAGCATTACCAATATAGTTGGCTGGTGAGAGCGCCTTCAACTCGGTTTTTACCTCGCTGGGTAGTTCCAGCGTATCAATAAACGCTGCAAAGCCTGCTTGGTCAATACGCTTGCCGCGAGTTAGCTGCTTGAGTTTTTCGTAGGGCTTTTCGATGCCGTAGCGGCGCATCACGGTTTGAATCGGCTCGGCGAGCACTTCCCAGCTGTTATCCAGATCGGCGTCTAAACGCTCGGGATTGGCTTCCAGCTTGCTGATGCCTTTTAGGCTGGCGTGGTAGGCGATCAGGCCATACGCCAAGCCAACGCCCAGATTACGCAGCACGGTGGAGTCGGTCAGGTCGCGCTGCCAGCGGGAAATTGGCAGCTTCTGAGCGAGATGGCTCAGCACTGCGTTAGCCAGACCCAGGTTGCCTTCGGAGTTTTCAAAGTCGATCGGGTTAACTTTGTGCGGCATAGTCGATGAGCCGATCTCGCCCTCAACCGTGCGCTGCTTGAAGTAACCCAACGAGATATAGCCCCATACGTCGCGATCAAAGTCGATCAGGATGGTATTGAAGCGGCAGATAGCATCGAACAGTTCGGCGATATAGTCGTGGGGCTCAATTTGGGTGGTGTAAGGATTGAACGTTAGCCCTAGGCCTTCCACAAAGGTACGTGCGTTGGCTTCCCAATCGATCTCTGGGTATGTGGTCAGGTGAGCATTGTAATTGCCCACAGCGCCATTGATTTTGCCCAGCACTTCCACCGCTTCGATCTGCTTTAGCTGGCGCTTAAGGCGGTAAGCCACGTTGGCCATCTCTTTGCCTAACGTGGTCGGGGTGGCGGTTTGACCGTGAGTACGGGACAGCATCGGCTGGGCGGCGTGGGCAATTGCTAGTTTGCCGATTTCGTCAGCCACTTCGTGCATGGTGGGCAGCATGGCGTTGAGGCCGTCGCTAAGCATCACGCCGTAAGAGAGGTTGTTAATATCTTCACTGGTGCAGGCAAAGTGAATAAACTCGGTGACCGCATGCAGCTCGGCTTGATCGGCAATTTTCTCTTTGAGGAAATACTCCACCGCCTTGACGTCATGGTTGGTGGTGCGTTCGATTACTTTGATGCGCTCGGCATCTTCGAGCGAAAACTCACGAATCAACTGTTCAAGATACGCGGTTGCCTCAGCAGAGAGCGGTGGCACTTCGATAATTTGCGCGTGCTCGGCCAAACGCTGTAGCCAGCGGACTTCCACAATCACACGGGCGCGGATCAGGCCGAATTCACTGAAGTGTTCGCGCAGGGCTGCGGCTTTGGTGGCGTAGCGGCCATCAACGGGGGAGAGGGCGGTTAAAGCAGAGAGTTGCATGGCATCGTTTCCAGGAGGTTCGAAAGAAAATTAGTCGAAAGCAAGTTGATCAATGAGGGGGTGGCCTAGCTGAGGCTATCCAGCGCCCGGCGTAGCGCTTTGCGCTGGAATACCAGCTTCCAACGCCGCCCGCCTTGCTGGTGCCACAATAACCCAAAGCGAATCCCTGCCATCAGGCAGGCGCGCACACGCTCGGGCATCATGCGACTCTGCAGCAGCGACGGGTCGCCCTGCACCACAATGCGGGTTTTAAAGGTAGAGATAGTCTCTTGATACGCTTCCCCTAGGCTTGCGACCACGTTTTCATGGGTGGTGCCGAAGTGCTCGGTCTGCCCCTGAATGCGGGTGAGCTTCTGACCCAATGAGTCCATCATGTCGTTGTTGGTGCGCAGTTTATTCATCAGCATCAGCAGAGAGAAACCGTAACGCAGCACCACTGGGTTCGCCTGCTTGCGACCCACCAGGGCTTCTAAGGTATCCAGGCCGCGGCGAAGATTATTGGGGTGTCCGCCGTAAATGGCTTCAAAGCTCTCCGGGTTGGTATCCACGGTGGCTTCAATCAACGTTTCCCAAGCACGTGGGTCGACCTGACCGGTGCGGGCGAGTTCGTCAACCAGACTGGCGGCTTGAAACACGCCCGCCAACGCAAGCGCCTGGCGGGCGGACGGTGAGTCGGGGGCACGATGAATCGGCGTGGTGGGATTCATGCAGCAGCCTCCGCGGCTTTCTTCCAGGTCGCGCGAATAACTCCGCCGCCCAAGCAGATGTCGCCATCGTAAAGTACCAGTGACTGACCTGGAGTAACCGCCCACTGTGGGTCGTCGAAGGTGACCTCGACGCCGCCGTCGGGCAGCGCGCGCATTTCACAGCCGCAGTCGCTTTGCCGATAGCGGGTCTTAGCGGTAAAGCGGCCCTGCTGAACCGGCGGCTCGCCCGCTACCCAATCCATGGCTTCCGTGGCGAGGGTGTCGGAGTAAAGCAGTTGATCGTGCTTACCCTGCACCGTAACCAGTACGTTGCGATCAAGGTCTTTCGCCGCCACGTACCAGGGCTCTTCTGAATAGTTGGCAAGCCCGCCTATGCCCAATCCTTGGCGCTGGCCCAGGGTGTAGTACATTAGCCCCATATGCTGGCCAATCACGTCGCCATCCGGTGTTTCGATGTTGCCGGGCTGGGCGGGTAGGTACTGCTGCAGGAAGTCGCGAAAGCGCCGCTCGCCGATAAAGCAGATGCCCGTGGAGTCCTTTTTCTTCGCGGTAATTAGTCCATGCTGTTCAGCCAAGGCGCGCACGGCAGGTTTTTCCAGCTCACCCACGGGGAACAGGGTGCGTGCAATCGCGGCTTCCGGCACTGCATGCAGAAAGTAGCTTTGGTCTTTATTGCCATCCAGCCCTTTAAGCAGGCGCGGGCGGCCCTCGCGCATGCCCTGACGTACATAGTGGCCGGTGGCAATTTTGTCGGCACCGAGCATTTCGGCGTACTCAAGGAATACCTTAAATTTGATTTCCCGGTTACACAGAATATCCGGGTTGGGTGTGCGGCCCGCTTTGTATTCGGCTAAAAAGTGCTCAAAGACGTTATCCCAATACTCCGCCGCAAAATTGGCGGTGTGCAGTTTAATGCCGAGCTTTGCGCAGACCGCCTCGGCGTCGGCGAGATCCTCTTTGGCCGTACAGTACTCGGTGCCGTCGTCTTCATCCCAGTTTTTCATAAACAGGCCTTCCACCTCATAGCCTTGCTGCATAAGGAGAAGGGCAGAAACGGACGAGTCCACGCCGCCGGACATACCGACAATCACTTTGCCGTTAGCAGAGGTTTCGGTAGTGGTTGAGCCAGTGCTGGATGACTCGGTATTGGATGACCCGGTATTGGATGACATAGGCATCCTCAGTAGAAGTAGTGTGCAATTGGGCGGGGATTATACACGATGGGAGGGAATGCCTTCGAGTGCTTCACTCGCGAATCACTGCCAGCGGGTAACACTGCCCGCTGAGTGCGTCTTCAATGCGTTTAAGCACTAGCGGGCTGCGCAGGCGCGCTTGCTGATCGAGCGACCGTATCTGCTCAATGGTAAGCCAGTGGGTGGCGAAAATATCCGGGTCGAGGGGGAGATCGAGTTGCTGAAGCGGCTCAGCAATGAACCCGTGGCTATGGAACGTTTCTCCAGTGCCGGTATGAAAAACATACAGGCCCAGATAACCGGTAAGTGATACTTGCCAGGCAGTCTCTTCCACTACCTCGCGCAGAATTGCTCTAATGGGGCCTTCGCCGGGTTCGATATGCCCAGCGGGCTGATTAAACACGCTCTGCGGGCCGCCGCGATGCTCTTCCACCAGCAAAAAGCGCTCACCCTGCTGAATCACGCAGGCTGCCGTGCTATGAATAAGGCTCATCAGGGTTTCCTGCGTTTGGTGGTGGGCCGTGCGTGCTGATTTTTCTGCTGCGCTACTCGCTGTCCTACTCCCCGGCCAGGGGGCGCATTGGCGGGCCGGGGCGTGTGCAAAGTCTCCTTGCGCCATTCGCCAGGGGCTAAACCATCCAGCCGCCAGGGGCCAATGGCCGCACGAATCAAACGCAGGGTTGGAAAGCCGACGTGGGCGGTCATGCGGCGCACTTGGCGGTTACGGCCTTCGCTGATGGTGAGCTCCAGCCAGCTAGTCGACGGGTGGCGTTTGGGGTCGATGTCGGGTTGGCGCGGCGCAATCGTCGGGGGATCTATTCGACGAGCCTTGGCTGGCTGCGTTGGGCCATCTTTCAGCGTCACCCCTTGACGTAGCGCTTTCAGCGCTGCGTCACTAATCTCACCTTCTACTTGAGCCCAGTAGGTTTTGGGCTGCTTGTAACGCGGGTGAGAGATGCGGTGAATCAATTCGCCGTCATCACTGAGCAGTAGTAGGCCCTCCGAGTCGTAATCAAGGCGTCCGGCGGCGTACACCCCTGGTACCGTAATAACATCGGCTAATGTGGCGCGAGCCTGTTTGTCGGTAAACTGAGAGAGCATACGATAGGGTTTGTGCAGTAAATATAAGGTACTCATGATCTCTTTATGGGGTTGCCCTTGATTTGTCGACAATCTCTCATGCGATTAAAATGCTGCGCTGGTATACTTTTCAAAAGTCGTTTCAACAGCTAACCCAATAACCAGCTCAACAACCACCGATCAATAACCTAGAAAGCCAATTAAAACGACCCCGCCTGCTTCGCGGCATGGTCTCTCGTTGAATGAGTCGCGTTGCTCAGGGTCTTTATAATCACAGCGATAGAAAAGAGGTTAACGCAAAATGTCTAAAACGCCGAAGATCATTTACACGCTCACCGACGAGGCGCCTGCGCTCGCAACATACTCTTTGCTTCCAATTATTGACGCCTTTACCGACGCTGCTGGCATTGAAGTGGAAACCCGAGATATCTCCCTGGCGGCCCGCGTTCTCGCTTTATTCCCCGATTATTTAACTGAAGAACAGCGCATTGAGGATCACTTGGCTGAACTAGGTGCACTGGCCAAGGTTCCGGAAGCCAATATCATCAAATTGCCCAATATCAGTGCTTCCATGCCGCAGCTGCGGGCAGTGATCAAAGAGCTGCAAGAGCAGGGCTACCCACTGCCGGAATATCCTGACGAGCCAAGTAACGACGAAGAGAAAGATATCAAAGCGCGCTATGACAAAGTCAAAGGCAGCGCGGTTAATCCAGTATTGCGTGAAGGTAATTCTGATCGTCGTGCGCCGAAGGCCGTCAAAGAGTATGCGCGCAAATACCCTCACTCGATGGGTGAGTGGAGTCAGGCCTCGCGCAGCCACGTTTCTCATATGCATAAGGGCGATTTTTACGACGGTGAAAAATCGATAACGCTGGATCGTGCGCGCACTGTGAAGATGGAACTGACCACCAAGAGTGGCCAGACTAAGACGCTCAAGTCGAATATCTCGCTGCTCGAAGGTGAGATCATCGACAGTATGTTCATGAGCAAAAAAGCATTGCTCGAATTCTACGAGCGTGAAATAGAAGATGCGCGTGAATCTGGCGTAATGTTCTCGTTGCACGTGAAAGCGACGATGATGAAGGTCTCGCACCCGATTGTGTTTGGCCACTGTATTAAGATTTTTTACAAAGACGCCTTCGAGAAACACGGCGAGTTGTTCAAGGAGCTGGGTGTCGACGTCAACAATGGCATCGCCAACCTCTACGAAAAAATTGAAACGTTGTCAGAATCACAGCGTGATGAAATTATCAGCGATTTGCATGCCTGCCATGAAAAGCGCCCAGAGTTGGCGATGGTCGATTCGGCTCGTGGTATCACCAACTTCCACTCGCCCAGCGATGTGATTGTGGACGCTTCGATGCCGGCGATGATCCGTGCCGGGGGCAAGATGTACGGTGGTGACGGTCGTCTTAAGGACGTCAAGGCCGTGATGCCCGAGTCCACGTTCGCGCGTATTTACCAGGAAATGATCAATTTCTGTAAATGGCACGGTGCTTTTGATCCGGCGACAATGGGCACCGTACCCAACGTCGGTTTGATGGCGCAAAAAGCCGAAGAGTACGGCTCCCACGACAAGACCTTTGAAGTTCCAGAAGACGGTGTGGCCGATATCATCGATCTGGATACGGGTGAAGTGCTGTTGACCCAAAACGTGGAGCAGGGCGATATCTGGCGGATGTGCCAAGTCAAAGATGCGCCGATTCGCGACTGGGTCAAGCTGGCAGTAGAGCGCTGCCGTGATTCTGGTATGCCGACGGTATTCTGGCTCGATCCATACCGCCCCCACGAGAACGAGTTGATCAAGAAGGTTAAAACGTATCTCAAGGATCACGACACTGATGGGCTTGAGATCCATATCATGTCCCAGGTTCGGGCGATGCGTTACACCTTAGAGCGTGTGATTCGTGGCCTCGATACTATTTCAGTGACGGGCAACATCCTGCGCGATTATCTGACGGATCTATTCCCGATTCTTGAGCTGGGCACCAGTGCCAAGATGCTCTCTATCGTTCCCCTGATGGATGGCGGTGGTCTGTTTGAAACCGGTGCTGGTGGCTCTGCGCCCAAGCACGTTCAGCAACTGCTGGAAGAGAATCACCTTCGCTGGGACAGCCTTGGCGAGTTCCTGGCGCTGGTAGCCTCTTTGGAGCACCTCGCTAAACGCTTTGACAACGACCGTGCTAAGATGCTTGCAAAAGCGCTGGATGAAGCTAACGGCAAGTTCCTCGAAAGCAACAAGTCTCCTTCACGCAAAGTGGGCGAGCTGGATAACCGAGGAAGCCATTTCTACCTGGCGCTTTACTGGGCAGAAGCGTTGGCGGCTCAAGATCAAGACGCTGAGCTGAAAGCACTCTTTGCCCGCCTTGTGGAAACGCTGAAGGCCAAAGAAGCTACTATTATTGACGAGCTTAACAGCGTTCAAGGCCAGCCTGTCGATCTTAAAGGCTATTATCACCCGAACGGCGAATTGGCCAGCCAAGTAATGCGTCCGAGTAAAACGCTCAACGAAGCGCTTGCTATGGTGGCAAACGGCTAGGGTTTCAAAAACCAAAGTTTTGAAACCAGACGCTTCACAAGCAGTCTGCGCGGCCACAAGGTGGAGCGCATTAAACGCTGTGATATCCCTCGCCCACCTTAGTGGGCGAGGGTTTTTTGTCTTACTTAATATGTTAATTTTGTGTTTTCCATGAACCCTTGCTGATCGGCAGCGTCTGAAAAAATAGATAACATTATTTAGACACTTCCATCGGTCAGTCGCGAGACAACCAACCGTGCTACTTATGTCCAACCTAAAGAGTTCATACGTTGTCGCCTCGCCCGTTAACGCGGGAATGACGCGACCTAACATGCCCGATGATGATGGCGATTTAACTGTGCAGTCGGCGGAACCTGCGCTGGCACAACCGCCGCTCTATAAGGTGGTGCTTCACAATGATGACTACACGCCGATGGAGTTTGTTATTGAAGTACTGCAAGGTATTTTTAACATGGATAGCGAGAAGGCCGTTCAGGTCATGCTCGCGGTACATACCCAGGGAAAGGCCACCTGTGGCGTGTTTACCCGCGATATAGCCGAGACCAAAAGCTATCAGGTAAACGAGTACGCGCGGGAGTGTGAGCATCCGTTGATAAGCGATATTGAAGCCGCTGATTAAGAACGTTGAGAAATAATTGGCGGAGAGGCTTGCAACCGTGCCATTTGTACCCGATGTTGAGAGTGCCGGTCGATTAAACTGATCCGACGCAAGCCCTAGGTGGCGATACGCCCTAGGTAGTAGCGAAAAGGGGACTGCCATGCTGAGCAAAGAACTTGAAATGACCCTGAACACGGCCTTTACTGTGGCGCGTTCCAAGCGCCATGAGTTTATGACCGTTGAGCACCTGCTGCTAGCGTTGCTGGATAATGCCTCAGCGGTAGACGTACTGAAGGCATGCGGGGCTAACCTCGACAAGCTGCGGTCCGATCTGCAGGATTTTATCAACTCGACTACCCCGCTGATCCCCGAGGGTCAGGGTGATCGTGAAACACAGCCCACGCTCGGTTTTCAACGCGTTTTACAGCGTGCGGTTTTCCACGTTCAGTCATCTGGAAAAAGTGAAGTGTCCGGTGCCAACGTACTGGTGGCGATTTTTTCAGAGCAAGAGAGTCAGGCAGTTTACTTCCTTAAACAGCAGAGCGTTGCTCGCGTTGATGCAGTAAATTATATTGCCCACGGTATCTCCAAAGTGGCTGGGCACGGGCCATCCCCTTCTCCCTCTTCATCAGAAAGCGAAGACGCGGAAGAGGGCGGTAGCGAAGGGGCTGCGCACCCGCTCACTGGCTATGCGACCAACCTCAACGAACAGGCGCGGTTAGGCAAAATCGATCCGCTGATTGGCCGTGATCACGAGCTTGAGCGCGTGGTGCAAATTCTGGCCCGTCGGCGTAAGAATAACCCGCTGTTAGTGGGTGAAGCAGGCGTGGGTAAAACGGCGATTGCCGAAGGCTTGGCCAAGCGCATCGTTGAGGAAGATGTTCCCGACGTTATTGCTGATGCAGTGGTTTATTCGCTAGATATGGGCGCGCTGCTGGCCGGTACCAAATACCGCGGTGATTTTGAAAAACGCCTCAAGAGCCTGCTGAGCGAGCTGCGTAAACAGCCTAATGCCGTCCTATTTATCGATGAGATTCACACCGTGATTGGTGCTGGGGCGGCTTCTGGCGGCGTAATGGACGCGTCCAACCTGCTCAAACCGCTGCTCTCTTCGGGCGAGCTGCGCTGCATTGGTTCGACCACGTTTCAAGAGTTCCGCGGTATCTTCGAGAAAGACCGCGCTTTGGCGCGCCGCTTCCAAAAAGTGGACGTCATGGCGCCCTCTGTTGATGACACTATCAAAATCCTCAAGGGTTTGCGCTCACGCTTTGAAGAGCACCACGAGCTGAAGTACACCGATGGGGCGCTTGAGAGCGCAGCACGCTTAGCGGATCGCTATATCAACGACCGCTTCCTGCCTGATAAAGCGATTGACGTTATTGATGAGGCGGGGGCTCACCAGCGCCTGCTGCCGCCAGAAGTGCGCGCCAAAACGATCGATGTCGAGCAGGTGGAAGCTGTGGTGGCATCGATTGCGCGCATTCCGCCGAAGAGTGTCTCGAGCTCTGACCGCAAACTGCTCGAGAAGCTTGATCGTGACCTGAAGATGCTGGTATTCGGGCAGGACGAAGCGATTGATAGCCTCTCCGCGGCTATTAAACTCTCCCGGGCCGGGCTTAAATCCCCCGATAAGCCCGTCGGTAGCTTCCTGTTTGCCGGCCCTACCGGTGTGGGTAAGACGGAAGTGGCCAAACAGCTTGCGCATATCATGGGCATCGAGCTGGTGCGCTTTGATATGTCCGAGTACATGGAGCGTCACACCGTATCGCGCCTGATTGGTGCGCCTCCCGGCTATGTCGGCTACGACCAGGGCGGTTTGCTAACCGAGGCGGTCACTAAGCAGCCGCACTGCGTACTGCTGTTGGATGAAATTGAGAAAGCACACCCGGAAGTCTTCAACCTGCTGTTGCAGGTGATGGATCACGGACGCTTAACCGATAACAACGGTCGTGAAGCGGATTTCCGTCACGTGATTGTCATCATGACCTCTAACGCCGGTGCTGAGCAGGCGTCGCGCCGTTCAATTGGCTTCCAGCACCAAGATCACTCTACCGATGCCATGGAAGTGATCCGCCGCACCTTCTCGCCGGAGTTCCGCAACCGTCTGGATGGCATTATTCAGTTCCATTCGCTGCCGGTTTCGATAGTGCGCAATGTCGTCGACAAGTTCTTGATCGAACTGCAGGCGCAGCTGGATGAGAAGCGTGTTCAACTGGATGTGGACGATATGGCGCGGGATTGGCTAGCCGATAAAGGCTATGATCCTGATATGGGCGCACGACCAATGGCGCGCCTCATTCAAGAGAAGCTGAAGAAGCCACTAGCCGAGATGATTCTCTTTGGCGAGCTAGCCGAACAGGGCGGTATTGTCCACGTCAGCCTGGAAGAGGGCGAACTGCACCTTTCTACGGAGACTGAAATGGCTGATGCGCCCTGAAAAGGGCGCTTTGCCGCCAATCACTATTTTCATGCACTCCTTTTTTATGCATAAGAGCGCAGCGCCCTGTCATCGACGGGGCGTTGTCGTTTTAGTGAATAGCCGTTGACGCTGATCGGCGCTAGCTATCAACTACAAACAAAATAGTAGAGACTTAGCGCGAACGGTAAACGATACGGCCTTTAGAGAGATCGTAAGGTGTTAGCTCTACCTTTACCTTGTCGCCGGTCAGAATGCGGATATAGTTTTTACGCATTTTGCCAGAAATGTGAGCGGTAACAACGTGACCGTTTTCCAGCTCAACACGAAACATGGTGTTCGGAAGGGTATCGACGATAACGCCTTCCATTTCAATATGATCTTCGCGTGCCATATAGGCATGTCCTCACTTATGATTTAATTATGTAACAATCGATCAGAATTCAGTGCCGCTAAAGGGGCGCTCAATAAACAGCGCTATATTGTGCCGTAAGCCCGCCGTCAAGGCAAAAAAGCTGACGTAATTAGCGAATTAACTGCCGCCAATGGCGCCCGTCGAGTATCTCTAGTGGTGTAAATGCCTGCTTATAGCGCATCTTACGGCACTCTTCGATCCAATACCCTAAATACAGGTGGGGCAGTGCTTTTTCTTGGCTGAGCTCAATTAAGCGCAGAATGGCAAAGGTGCCAAGCGAGCGCTTATCGAGCGCTTCGTTGACAGCAAAGAAGGTGTAGATCGCCGAGAGCCCATGCTCCAATTGATCAAAGGCCGCCACGCCGACCAGTTCGCCGTCGAGGTACATTTCCATAAGATGCGCATAAGGCTCATCAAGGGTAAGAAATGTGCGGTACTGCTCGCGGCTGGGAGGGTACATATCGCCGTCGGCATGGCGCTGGCGAATATAGTCAGCGTAGAGCGTGTAGTGGGTAGACACAAAGTGAGCGGGCATTACTCGAATGTTAATATCGGCGTTGCGGCGTAAAATTTTGCGCTGAGTGCGATTAGCCTCAAACTGCTCAACCGGGATGCGCACCGAGCGGCAGGCGTTGCAACCCTCACAGTGGGGGCGGTATAAATGGCGCCCGCTGCGACGAAACCCTAATAGCGCCAACGAGTCATAGACACCTGGAACGGGTGACTCCAGTGGATCAAGAAACAGCGTCGTTGCTTCTCTACCTGGCAAATAGCTACAGGCATGCGGCACAGTAAGGAAGAAGCGCAAATCCCGCACCGGGCGACGCGGAGTGTTACTGCTCACGGCTCTCCTCCTTGGTATAACAGTATGAGGCGATCAATATACGCTACCCTCGGCATTAATCGCTTTCAGCCAAGGTGACGGGGGCACTGACGGCGTTTTATCGGGTGATGAGGTTGATGTAAACGACTTATCAGGCAGCCAGTTTTTAAGATAGTTGATGAATGCCCCTCGAGCGACTGTAATAGCGCCCAGGCTAGCCAAGTGGGGTGTGTGCATCTGGCAGTCGATAAGTTTACCGCCATGCTCGCGCATTGCTCTGGCGAGGTGTGCCAGCGCCACTTTAGAAGCATCCGGAGCGCGGGAAAACATGGATTCACCGAAAAATACCGGGCCCATGGCTAGCCCATACAACCCGCCAACTAATTGGCCGTGTTGATGAACTTCAATGCTGTGGGCAATGCCGAGTGCGTGCAACAGGCTGTAGGCCTCGCGCATCTCGACGGTGATCCAAGTGCCTCCCTCTTCGTCGCGAGGGGCGGCACAGGCCTCAATAACCTGGTCGAAGTGTTGATCCAAGGTGATATGGAAGCCACCATGGCGTAGTCGTTTGGTTAAGCTACGACGCTGCTTAAATTGTTCAGGAAGGAGTATCATGCGCGGATCTGGACTCCACCACAGAATCGGGTCGTCGTCGCTGAACCAGGGGAATATACCCTGTCGGTAGGCTTCTACCAGCCACAATGGGGAGAGTTCGCCGCCGGCAGCTAGCAGGCCGTTGGGGGCGTCCAGAGCCGCGGCAGCGGATGGAAAGGTGGGATGTGGCGAGGAAAGCCAAGGTAGCATTGCTTGCTCCTGTTGCTACGTCCTTTACGACGTTTATGTAAAGCGTTCTTCTACTGGGCGCTCAGCTAAAGGCTGTTCTGTGACCGCGGAAGGATGCTCGGTATCATGCAAACTCGCAAGTGGATTAAAGACGCCATTGGGGTGTAAAGGGAGAGTCGCTTGAAAGTGAATAAAGCGGTAAACAAGCGAACGCAGCGTAACGCGCGTCAAACACCATCATCGGCTTCTTCTGCGCGTGTAAGCGCCGCGAAGGATAAGGCTCGCCGTTTTGGCCTGCGCTTACAAGGCTCAGTGCGCGAAGGCGTGGTGGTGCTACTGCTTGCGCTATGTGTTTTTTTATTATTAGCGCTGTTTAGTTATCAATCATCTGATCCAGGCTGGTCTTATCAGGGGCCGGAAACAGATGTGCGTAACTGGATGGGGCAAGTCGGCGCTTGGCTGGCTGATGTGCTCTATTCACTGCTGGGCGCCAGCGCTCTGTGGTGGCCGGGTATGTTTGGTTTCGCCGCCTGGTGGCTGATTCGCTCGCGCCAGGTACGTTTTGAACTCGATCCGGTGGCGATCGCTGTGCACGCAGGTGGTTTGGTGCTGCTTATTTTTGGCACCACCATGCTGGGTGCGCTGCACTTTTACCACCCAGAAAGCATACTGCCCTACGCCTCTGGCGGTATTTTAGGCGAGGGCCTGGTTGGCGCGCTTAGGCCACTGGTAAGCAGCGGTGGCGTTGGATTAATTGCCGCGGCGTTGATTTTAAGCGGCTTTCCGCTATTTAGCGGCATGTCCTGGCTGCAGGTGGCAGATGAACTCGGCAAGCGGATATGCCGTCTTGGCAGCTGGCTGTCGGCGCGCAGGCAAGCACGCCGTATGCGCGCAGCGCAGCGCGCCGCCGCTAAGTCCGCGCCGAAGCCCCAGGTAGAGGCATCAGCAGGAGCACCCGTAGAGCCTAGAACTGCGCCTGCTGAGGTTAAAACCGCTGAGACTAAACCCGCTGAGGCTAAGACTGTTGCTGAGTCGATGGGTAAAAGCACCAGTGGTCGTGAACGGCGTGAACCGGGCTTCAGTGTGCCGCTTTCTAACAGCTCCTCCGATGCAGCGGCGAGTAACGTCGCTGGCAGCGAAACGACGGATACCTCAATTCCTTGGGAGGCTGCGGCATTTTCAAGCAACAAACACGTGCCTGCTAAAACCCCCGCGCCTGTCACATCTGCACCTGGCAAAGAGCCAACCGTCACACCGCCTGCGTCTGCCGAGCCGACCTTAGCTTCTGAGCCAGGCGCGCCAGTTGAGAAAGACGTTGAAGCGCCAGAGATACCCGTATCCAAAGAGCCGCGGGCAAATGCCTTCGTCCAGGCTGACGCATCGATAGCAGAGCCCGAGGAAGCCGACACCGCCTTCCCGCTGCGTGCGTCGCGTCAAGAAGAGCCACCGACGCCCGCTGCAAGCAGCTTTTTTGTCAACGATGAAGCGCCTGCCGAGACCGAACCACGCACTAGCGTGCCAGAGCGTGCACCTGAGCATGGTCTTGAAACTGGGCCCGCACGTAAACCTGAGCGTGTGGCCGAGGTCGTGCCGGAACCTGTGTGGGATGATGAAGAGGTGGATGATGAAGAGCCTCCCACACCATCGATGCCGCCCTCTGCAGCGCGCCAGGAGCCCACCTTCGCACCTGACGAGAGCACGCCGGAGGCGGATGAGGGTCCCACTCTATGGACCGTAGAGCATTTACAGAGCCAGCGGCCTGCCTTTGAAACCCAGGATGAGCCCGAAGGCGACGTACCGAGTCTGCAACTGCTGACACCGGCAGAACCGTATCAGCCCAACTACAGCGATGAGCAGTTGGCCGATATGGCCGAGCTGCTTGAAGTGCGGCTGCGTGAATACGGCGTCAAGGCAGAAGTCGTCGATACCTGGCCTGGTCCCGTCATTACCCGCTTTGAGATCAAGCCTGCCGCGGGCGTCAAAGTTTCTAAAATCAGTAATCTAGCCAAAGACTTGGCGCGCTCACTGATGGTTAAAAGTGTGCGCGTGGTCGAGGTGATTCCAGGACGCCCCACGGTGGGGATTGAAATACCTAACCCCAATCGCGCCATGATCCGCCTGCGCGAAGTCATCGACTCTGATCGCTACCAGCAGGAGACATCACCGCTCACCATGGCGCTAGGCCAGGATATTGGCGGCAGCCCTGTGGTCGCCAACCTGGGCAAGATGCCGCACTTGTTAGTAGCTGGTACTACCGGGTCGGGTAAATCGGTGGGCGTTAACGCCATGCTGATCTCGATGCTGCTCAAAGCCAAGCCTAGCGAGCTAAAGCTGATCATGGTCGACCCGAAAATGTTGGAACTGTCGGTGTATGACGGCATTCCTCATCTGCTGGCACCTGTGGTCACTGATATGAAAGAGGCGGCCAACAGCTTGCGCTGGTGTGTGGCTGAGATGGAGCGCCGCTACAAGCTAATGGCAGCGATGGGCGTGCGCAATATTGCGGGCTTTAATGGCCGCTTGGACGAAGCGGAACGCGCCGGTGCCCAGGTGGCTGACCCGCTGTGGGAGCCACAGCCGTGGGAAGTGCATCAGCCGCATCCGGTGCTGGAAAAACTGCCCTACATCGTTGTGGTGATCGACGAGTTTGCCGATATGTTTATGATTGTCGGTAAAAAAGTTGAAGAGCTGATTGCCCGCTTGGCGCAAAAGGCCCGCGCCGCCGGTATCCATTTGATATTGGCAACTCAGCGCCCGTCAGTAGACGTAGTAACGGGGTTGATCAAAGCCAACATTCCTTCGCGGATGGCGTTTCAGGTCTCATCAAGAATTGATTCGCGCACCATTCTTGATCAGGGCGGCGCAGAAAGCCTGCTTGGGCATGGTGATATGCTTTACTTGCCCGCGGGCTCTGGGCCGCCCAATCGCATCCACGGTGCCTTTGTCGATGACGACGAAGTGCACCGTGTGGTCGACGACTGGAAGCGCCGCGGCGCACCAGAATATATCGAGGAGATTCTCTCCGGCGGCGTCTCCGCTGACGCCTTAACCGGCCTTGAGGCCGAAGGGGGCGACGGTGACGATGCCGAACAGGACGCGCTTTATGATGAAGCTGTTCAGTTCGTCACGGAAACCCGCAAAGCGTCGATTTCCGCCGTTCAGCGGCGCTTTAAAATTGGCTATAACCGTGCAGCGCGTTTGGTTGAGGCAATGGAGGGCGCCGGCGTGGTGACTTCTATGGGCTCTAACGGTGCCCGGGAAGTGCTTGCGCCGCCTCCGGTGGGACACTAATCGCTTGGTGTAAGGCACAATTATGCAATAAGCGTGGAAGTAGCGCCGCAGGTGAAACCCTGCGGCGTTTTTCGCGTCTTAACGACACATGGACGGTTAAGCCGACCTCACTGCCTCTCACTGCCTCACTGCTTGATATTTGAGCAATAGTTTTGAGCAGATATTTGAGCAATAGTTTTGAGAAATAGTTTTGAGCAGCAGTTTTGAACAACAGTTATTTGGCAACGGTTGCCTAGGGAGAACATATGCGCGATACGCAAACAAAACGTCCGTCATCAATAGGTGCGCCACAACTGGCATTTGCGGCCAGCGCTTTGGGGTTAACATTTGGCGCTCCCGCTTGGGCAGAGGATGCTGCCGAACGTTTGACCGAGCGGCTGGATCCGCTTGAGCGCTATCAAGCG
This sequence comes from Halomonas sp. SpR8, assembly GCF_031010195.1. Taxonomy (GTDB): domain Bacteria; phylum Pseudomonadota; class Gammaproteobacteria; order Pseudomonadales; family Halomonadaceae; genus Vreelandella. Next base: position 164,827 of record NZ_JAUAMC010000001.1, read on the forward strand.
AGTTTTGAACAGCAGATTCTGGATGGCAGCGGCGAACGTCTGCAGAGCGCGCGCGGCGAGATGTGGTTGTCCCGCCCAGGTATGCTGCGTTGGGAAGTGGAGGCGCCCTACAGCCAAACCGTGGTCTCCGACGGTGAAGATGTGTATATGTACGATCCCGATCTTGAGCAGGTCACCGTTCAAGAGATGGATGATCGAGTAACCCACACCCCTGCGTTATTACTGTCGGGAAGTTCAAACGATTTAACCGAGAGCTATGAGGTGTTCTACGAGCAGGACGGGGGAGAAGATGTCTTTACCCTGGTGCCCATCTCTGCCGATACGCTGTTTGAAGAGTTGAGCATGGTCTTTGAAGGCGAAACGTTAACCGAGCTGTGGATGATGGACAGCACCGGCCAGCGTACCGCGATTACCTTCAGCAATATCACGCTCAATGGCGAGATTGCTTCGGACATGTTTGATTTTGAGATTCCCGAAGGCACCGATGTTATCCGCGAAGAGCTTTAGGGTGGAAAGGTGAAGCTTGAAGTGTAAGGCGTGAACAGTACGTCGTTAAAGATTGTAGTTGCTTGAGAGTGGCAGTTAGTCAATAACCTGCCACTGGTATAACCATCAGGCGCCTTCGGGCGCCTGATCTGCTTCTTGATCACGGTTTTCCCGCCACGCCATTATTTCACCAAAGCGCTTCTCCTGGCCGAACGCGCTCGGCTTAAAGAAAGTGGCTTTAGGCAGTTCTTCAGGCCAGCAGTCGTGGGCGCTGCCCGCCGGGTAGCCGTCTGGCTCACTGTGCGCATAGCGATAACCCTCGCCGTGGCCTAACTGCTCCATCAATTTGGTGGGTGCATTGCGCAGGTAAGTGGGCACCTCTACCTGGGGCTGCTGGTGAACGTACTGCTTAGCCTCGCTCCAGGCACGGTCGATGCGGTTGCTTTTGGGGGCTACCGCTAGATGAATCGCCGCGTGGGCAATCGCCCGCTGGCCTTCGTAATCGCCTAAACGTAAGTAAGCGTCCCAGGCCGCTATCACCAGTGGTAGCGCGCGGGGGTCAGCATTACCGACATCCTCTGAGGCAATAGCGGTCAGCCTACGCACTACGTCCAGCGGGTCGCCGCCGCCCTGGATAAAACGCGCCATATACAGCAATGCAGCATTGGGGCGCGAAGAGCGTATCGATTTATGAATCGCCGAAAGCAAATCGTAATAGGCATCCCCCTGTTTATCGAAAGCGCTGGCCTGATGGCCGATCACATCCGCAAGCACCTCTGTATGCAGCACTTCGCGGCCCGCTTCTTGAGTCGCGAAATCACAGGCGGTTTCGAGTAGTCCCAGTGCCCGCCGGGCATCCCCTGCGCTGGCGTGGGCCAGAGCGCTCAATACCTCATCGTCTACCTGAATGTCACGCTTACCTAGCCCGCGCTCAATGTCTTGGAGCGCTTGGCGCATCACCGTGATCAGCTCCTCCTGGGTGAGTGATTTCAGTACGTAAACCCGCGCGCGGGAGAGCAGTGCCGAATTGACTTCAAATGACGGGTTTTCGGTGGTGGCACCGATCAGCGTCAGCAGCCCCGACTCCACATGGGGCAGAAGGGCATCCTGCTGGCTCTTGTTGAGGCGATGAATCTCATCTAAAAAGAGAATAACCGTGGAAGACATCTGCTGAGCACGCTCTACCACCGCGCGAATCTCTTTTACCCCGGCCATTACCGCGCTGAGATGTTCCAGGTGGGCGTCAGATGCCCTGGCTAATAGTTCTGCTAGCGTGGTCTTGCCAACGCCTGGCGGCCCCCACAGAATCATCGAGCGCACGACGCCTGATTCCGCCATGCGGCGCAGCGGTTTGTCTGGCCCGATCAGCGCCTGTTGCCCCACGTAATCGTCTAAACGGCGAGGGCGCATGCGAAAAGCCAGCGGGGCGTCGTCGGCAGGTACCGCTTGGGCGCTATCAAAAAGATCCATGTAAGCTTCCGTTATAAATCGAGACGTTGGGCAACAAAGCGCCAACAAGAGATGGTGGTAAACCATGCCTTGGCGAACTACCTTTGGCGTAAACTACTCAAAAGATGCACTTGCTAGGATAACGCCACAGAGGCATTGTTGATGATAACCACTGATAATAAATCCTGCGCGCTTATGATCGCATGCCGTTAACCACCATGGCCCGACGGTAGGCATGACCCCACAAAGGAGACAGTTCGATGTTTAACCAACTGCGTACAGATCATGCCAATATGGCGAGATTACTCCATGTGCTACAGCTTAAACAGAAAACTCTCGTGCTAGGAGAGCGGCCCAACTTTCAGCTAATGCGTGAAGTTGTAGACTACATTTTGTCCTATATGGATGGTTTCGCTGCACCGCTGGAGCGCGTCTGTGTGGAGCGGCTGCAAACCCAAGCGCCCGAGCATATTGCACTTACTGAGCAGATGGCGGAGGACTACCGTGAATTAAAGCCGCGTTTACAACGCTTATCCAACGATATCGACATGATCCTGATGGATAATGTCCTACCGATGGATCGCTTCGCCGATGATTTAAAAGCCTATTTGGAAGCGCACCGCGCCTATCTACGCCATGAGCGTGAAGGCTTATTTCCGCTGATTGACGAGCACTTTAGCCCCGAGGACATGGAAGAGCTGCGTCAGGCGCTTCCTGAAGGCGCTGAGAAGGAGTTAGAGCGCCTGCAGCAAGACTACCCTGAACTTTACGCAGAGCTGCGCGGGGCTGACGTACCCGCAGTGTAACGCGAGCGGCCAACTGAAACCGCAATCGATAAAATGACGGAGCATGCTAAACTAGCAGCTCCGTTTTTTACAGGCAGAGTCATGACAGGCCCTGTATTAATTTTTGATTCCGGTGTCGGCGGCCTATCCGTGGCACAGTCGCTGCGTCAACACTATCCTGACGCGGCCATGTGCTACGCCTGCGATAATGCTTGGCTACCTTATGGCCTGCGCGAAGACGCAGCGTTAACCGAGCGCATCGTGGCGGTATGCCGAACTGCCGTTGAAGCTTGCCAACCTCGTGTGCTGGTCGTTGCTTGCAATACCGCAAGCACGCTGGCGTTGGAGAATTTACGCGAGCAGTTAGCGATTCCCGTGGTGGGCACCGTGCCTGCCATTAAGCCCGCAGCGGCGCTTAGCCAGACGCGCCATATTGGGTTGTTGGCAACTAAAGCCACGGTAGGGCGCCCCTACACCCAGCATTTAATTGATAGTTTTGCCAGCGACTGTTTAATTACTCGCGTCGCCGCCGACGGCTTGGTGAAAGAAGCAGAGGCGCACTTAGCCGGCAAAGCGCCTAACATTGAGCGAATTCAGGCCGCACTGGCACCGCTGTGGCAGGCTGCTGCCCCTTCAATAGCTAATGCCGCGTTGGATACGGTGGTGTTAGGCTGCACCCATTTTCCTCTTCTCAAATCGTGGTTAACACAGCTCGCCCCCGTGCCCCTGCACTGGGTGGATTCTGGCGATGCGATTGCCCGACGGGTAGCCCAAGTGGTCGATGGGCTAAATCATCGCCAACAGCAGGATGGCCGCTGTTTTACCACCGCGCCCGCTGCCAATCTAACTGTTGGTTTAGCGCGCTACGGGTTTCAAACGCCCCAGTTGCTATCCATAACAAGGTAATGGGGCTATTCACCACGACTACTTTGATCGATTTAAAAGGAGCCGCCTTGGCAATTCCCGTCGTAGAACCTGAACGCTATGCTGAGCAGCTAGCCGCTAAACGCGACTATCTGGAGAGTGCCTTTGCTGCTTTCCAGCCGCCGGATTTGGAAGTATTTGAATCGCCGCCGGGCTACTACCGCCAGCGCTGCGAATTTCGCATTTGGCATGAAGAGAGTGACCTCTTTTACGCCATGTTCGAGGTAGACCCCGAAAATCCTAAGAACAAGAGAGTGATTCGGCTTGACCAGTACGCGGTAGCCAGTGAGCGGATTAATCAACTAATGCCGCAGTTGCGTGAGGCCTTTCTCAGATCTGATGAGCTGCGCCGAAAGCTGTTTCAGGTTGAGTTTTTAACCACTCTTTCAGGTGAAGCGCTGGTAACGCTAATCTATCACCGCCCGCTTGGCGATGAGTGGGAGCAACAAGCGCGGGCGCTGGAAGCTGAGCTGGGTATCATGATTATTGGCCGCTCCCGTAAGCAGCGCATTGTGTTGACCCGCGATCATGTCTGGGAGCGTCTCGAGGTAGATGGCCGCACGCTTCACTACCAGCAGGTCGAAAATAGCTTTACCCAGCCCAATGCGCACATCTGCCAAAAAATGCTCAGTTGGGCGCGGGAAGTCACCACTAGCCAGCAGCATCAGGGCTTAAAGAAAGACCTGGTCGAGCTCTACTGCGGGAATGGCAATTTTACCATCGCTCTGGCCGATAACTTCCGCCGCGTACTGGCCACAGAAATTTCCCGTACCTCGGTGGCCAGTGCCAACGTCAATCTGGAAGCCAACGGAGTCACGAACGCGCAAATTGGTCGCATGTCAGCGGAGGAGTTCTCGCTGGCGCTGAAAGGTGAAAAAGCCGGGCGCCGTGTGGCAGAAATGGGGCTCGAAGCGTACGATTTTTCCACTGTGCTGGTGGACCCGCCGCGGGCCGGTTTGGATGAGCAGAGCTGCGAACTGCTCAGCGAGTATGCTCAAATTGTCTATATTTCATGTAATCCGGCCACATTGGCTGAAAATTTGACGATACTGACCAAAACGCATCGGATAGAGCGCTTTGCGCTGTTTGACCAGTTCCCGTTTACTGATCATCTTGAGTGTGGTGTGTTATTACAGCGGCATGCAGTCTAATCAGCATAAGACCTGATGCATAAGCGGCATGTGCCATGATTAACACGTCAGGTGATTAGGGTCGCGACGATAGGTAGCGTAAGCTAGTTGCTATGTTGGCCTAACGGCCTATTGTCCTTCGTTTTTTTGGCCGTTTAACGGCCTAGGCAGTCGAGGTGATGGATGCACTATGTTGCGATTGAAGAGAGTCGTCAGGATCTTTTGAAGCAGCTTCAGGAACGATTATATGCGCGCCTGGAGCCTACTCGAGCCGCGACCATTGACGCCTTTGCTCGACACTTTTACGCCACCGTGCCGGTAGAGGACTTGATTGATCGTCGCCTTGACGATCTGTATGGCGCAACGCTGTCGATCTGGCAGTTTTTGCAGCACCACGACCCGCAAAGCCCCAAAGTACGCGTTTTTAACCCAGATTTTGAAGAGCACGGCTGGCAATCAACGCATACCTTTGTAGCCGTTCTGCATGAAGATATGCCGTTTCTGGTCGACTCGGTGCGTATCGAACTCAACCGCCGAGGTTTGACCGTGCACGCGATTCAAAACGCCGTGCTGGCGGTCGCCCGCGATGAGCGTCACCAGCTGCAGGCGTTGGCCTCGCCCAGAGCAGAAAAAGCACCTGACGCCCGCGAGTCGCTGATTGTGATTGAGGTAGACCGGCACACCGATGCGGCCTTGCTTGAGAAAATCGAAAGCAATCTCAATGACGTGCTTCGTGATGTGCGCACCGCCGTGGTCGATTACGACGCCATGTGCGCGCAAATTACCGCGTCGATTCAGGAACTCGAGAAAAACTGCCCGCCGCAAATCGACCCGGACGACCACGAAGAGGCGATAGCCTTCCTAGAGTGGATGCTCAAAGATAATTTCACCTTCCTAGGCTACGACGAATACCTGCTGGAAAGCAGCAAATTGCAGCGCGATAACGATAGCGTATTAGGCGTGTTCCGCCTTGACCAGCCGCGCTACTGTGAGCGCATTCGCACCGAAGAGGGCGTGGATGAGCACGACGAATATGTGCTGGTGCCGCAGTTGCTGTCGTTTGCCAAGAGCGCCCACCACTCCCGAGTTCATCGCCCGACGTATCCCGATTACATCACCGTTGATCGCTACGACGACGATGGCAATGTGATTGGTGAGCGACGCTTCTTCGGTCTATTTACCTCCACCGTGTATAACGAGTCGCCGCGTAATATTCCACTGCTGCGCCGCAAGCTTAAAGCGGTGATGGACATCGCTGGGTTTAATCCCCAGGGCCATAACGGTAAGCAGCTTCTCCAGGTGCTGGAAGTTTACCCCCGCGATGACCTGTTCCAGATCGATACCGAGTCACTGGCGAGTACGGCGCTGGGCATTCTCAATATCCGTGAGCGCCGCCAGGTGCGGCTGTTTATTCGCGCCGATATCAGCGGCAAGTTCTATTCCTGCCTGGTGTTTGTGCCTCGCGACGTGTTCTCCACAGATCTACGCCAGCGTATCCAAAACGTGCTGTGCGATGAGTTAGATGCCCACTTTGGCGACTTCAACACCTACTTATCTGAATCGGTGCTGGCGCGTATTCAACTGATTCTGCGCTTTAACGGTGAAGCCCCCAGCGACTACGATCTAAAGCGCCTGGAGAGCAAAGTGGCGCGGCTAGCGCGCAGTTGGCGCGACGAGCTGCAGAGCGCGATGATCGAGGGTTTCGGTGAAGAGCGCGCTAACAGCCTAATGGATGAATTCCGCGAGGCATTCTCAGCCAGCTATCGGGAAGATTTTTCCGCGCGTACTGCGGTGTTTGATGTTCAGCACTTGCTGACGCTGAATAACGGTGACGACTTATCGCTGTCGCTCTACCGCCCACTGGAAGAGCAGGGCGGCGGTGTGAATCTGAAACTGTTCCACCGCGGCTCACAGATTCCTCTCTCCGACGTGCTGCCGATGATGGAGAATCTAGGACTGCGCGTGCTTGGTGAGCGCCCCTACGATGTTAATGCCACAGAGCAGCGCTACTGGATACACGATTTTGAGCTTGAACACGGCGGCAAAGATGTCAGCTTGGCTGATATGCGCGATGTGTTCACCGAAGCCTTTAAGCGCATTTGGACCGGCGAAGCCGACAATGACGCCTTCAATCGGCTAATTATCGGTGCAGGGCTGGATTGGCGCGAAGTGGCCATGCTGCGCGGCTACGCTCGCTATCTCAAACAGATCCGCTTCGGGATGTCTCAGGACTATATTGCCGCCACGCTGGCCAACTACCCGGCCATTACGCGTGAATTGGTTGAGCTATTCTGCCTGCGCTTTGATCCAGAGCACCAGGATCATGCTACTGACGGCTGCATTGCGAGTATAAACGAGCGGCTGGAGGGGGTTGCCAGCCTCAATGACGACCAACTGCTGCGTCGCTTTATGGAGCTGATTCTCGCTACGCTGCGTACCAACTATTACCAGCTCGGCGAGGGTGGGCGCTTTAAAGACTATATCGCTTATAAGCTTGAGCCTTCCAAAGTCACTGGCATGCCCAAGCCACGGCCGATGTTCGAGATTTTTGTCTGCTCGCCACGTGTCGAAGGCGTGCACCTGCGCGGCGGTAAAGTGGCGCGCGGTGGCCTGCGTTGGTCAGACCGCTTCGAAGATTACCGCACCGAAGTGCTGGGCTTGGTGAAAGCGCAGCAGGTTAAGAACGCCGTTATCGTCCCGGTGGGAGCCAAAGGCGGTTTTGTATGCAAACGCATGCCAGAGAGTGCTAGCCGCGACGTGGTACAGAAAGAGGGCATCGCCTGTTATCAAATCTTTATTCGTGCGCTGCTAGATGTGACCGACAACTTAGTGGGTGGTGACGTAGTGCCGCCCGAGAACGTTGTGCGCCACGATGAAGACGACGCCTATCTGGTGGTGGCCGCTGATAAAGGCACCGCTACCTTCTCGGATATTGCCAACGAAATTTCTATCGAGTATGGCCACTGGTTAGGCGATGCCTTTGCCTCCGGCGGGGCCAACGGCTATGACCATAAGAAAATGGGCATCACCGCTAGGGGCGCCTGGGAGTCAGTCAAACGGCACTTCAAAAATCTTGATCTCGACACTCAGCGCGACTTGTTTAGCGTCGTCGGGATTGGCGATATGGCCGGCGATGTGTTCGGTAACGGCATGCTACTCTCCGACAAGATCGAGCTGGTGGGTGCCTTCAACCATCTGCATATTTTTATCGATCCCAATCCGGATGCCGAGGCCTCCTTTGCCGAGCGTAAGCGGCTGTTCGAAATGCCACGTTCCAGTTGGGAAGACTACAGCCAGGAACTGATCTCCGCAGGCGGCGGCATCTTTAGCCGCAGCGCTAAGTCGATTGTCATCACGCCGGAAATGCAGCAGGTGTTTGGTATCAAGGAAGAGCGCCTGTCGCCTAATGAGCTGATCCGCGCCATGCTCAAATCCAAGGTGGATTTGATCTGGAACGGCGGTATCGGTACTTACGTGAAAAGCTCTGACGAAACCGATGCTGACGTGGGCGACAAAGCCAACGATACCCTGCGTATCAATGGCAACGACTTAAATTGCCGTGTGGTCGGCGAGGGCGGTAACCTCGGTTTGACTCAGCGCGGACGGATGGAAGCTGCCGCCAAAGGCGTGCGGGTTTACACCGACTTCATTGATAACGCCGGTGGTGTGAACTGCTCTGATCACGAGGTCAATATCAAAATCTTGATCGATGAAGTGGTCAAGCGCGGCGATATGACTGACAAGCAGCGTAATGAGTTGCTGGCGGAGATGACAGATGAGGTCTCAGAACTGGTAATTCTGGATAATTATCGTCAAAGTCAGGCACTGGATCTTTCGGCTATTCTCTCCAATCAGTCGCTGGGCCCGTACCGCCGCTTTATCAGCGAGCTTGAAGCCGCTGGGCAGATTGATCGCGAGCTCGAGTTCCTGCCCACGGATGACATGCTTAAAGAGCGTTCCAGCAGTGGCCAAGGCATGCGCCTACCGGAGCTTTCTGTACTGATCTCCTACGCCAAAAGCACCCTAAAAGGCGACTTGATCGCCTCTGACGTGCCGGACGATCAGTATATTCACCGCCATCTGGAGCGGCTATTCCCATCGGTGCTGGTTGAGCGCTTCAAAGACGAAATGTACGAGCACCGTCTTAAGCGTGAAATCGTTGCGACCCAAGTCGCCAACGACCTGGTTGACCACATGGGCATCGTTTTTGTACGTCGCCTAATGGACTCCACCGGCGCAGGGCGCGCCGATATTGCTCGCGGCTATATCGTGGCGCGTGACAGCTTTAACCTGCCCAGCCTATGGGCGCAAATTGAAGCGCTTGATAATCAGGTGCCGAACCGCATTCAGACCTCAATGATGCTGGATCTGATGCGCATGATTCGCCGTGCTACACGCTGGTTTGTGCGTCAGCACTTGGGGCTCACGACCCATGATGCTATCGAGTACTTCGCCCCGCGCTTGGCGCAGTTGCAGGAAAGCATTGGTGAGCTGCTTAGCGGTGAGGAGCTCGACGCGTGGAACAAGCGTCGTGATGAGTTGGTTGAAGCGGGCGTGCCGGATGCACTGGCGTCCACCGTGGCGGCCTCTTCAAGCCTCTACGCCGGGCTAGGCATCATTCAAGCGGCCCGCCTAACCAATGAAAAACCACAGCGAGTCGCGGAGGTGCTTTACGAGATTGGTAGCCGTCTGGAACTGCCTTGGATGATTCAGCAGGTAACCCAGCTGGAAGTGCGCGATGTTTGGCAAGCTCAGGCGCGGGAAACCTTCCGCGACGATATCGAGCGGCAGCAACTGGCGCTGACCACTAGCGTGCTGAAGCTCGACGCGGGAAGCCGCGATACCCAGGAGCGGGTGGCGCAGTGGTTGGATCAACACGCTGACCTTCACCGTCGCTGGTGTCGTCTCATTGAAGAGGTGCGTGGCGGCAGTGAAGTCGGCTTTGCGCTATTCGCCGTTGCGGTACGCGAGCTGGTGGATCTCGCTGAAAGCGATAGCGAGGCGTAGATTTACTGAGTCATTCCACTCAATAAAGTGTTGCTAACGGGTTAAAGCGTGCTCTGGTTCACCACCGGGGCGCGCTTTATTGCGTTATACTGGGGTCCGTTTTCAGCCACGCGCCACGTTCGGCCCCGCTTTTAGAGACCCGCTATGTACAACCTTGCCCGCTCGCTATTCTTTCGCGTTGATCCAGAAAGGTCCCACGGCATGGCGCTAAGCGCGCTGGAGACACTGCATCGCGTGGGCGGTGTAGCACGGCTATTTGGCCAGCCGGTCAATGACCCCGTAGAGCTGATGGGGCTGCGGTTTGCCAATCGGGTGGGGTTAGCCGCCGGGTTAGACAAGAACGCCGACCACCTGGATGCCCTGGGCGCGCTGGGCTTTGGTTTTGTCGAAGTGGGTACCGTCACGCCTAAACCCCAGCCGGGCAACCCCAAGCCCCGGCTGTTTCGCTTGGCGCAGCATGAGGCGATCATCAACCGCTTTGGTTTTAACAATAAGGGGGTGGAGCATCTGGTTCAGCAGGTTAAGCAGCGCCACTACGGCGGCATAGTGGGCATCAATATTGGTAAGAACCTCACTACCTCGGTAGAGCAGGCGCTGGATGACTACCTGGTGTGTTTAGACGCGGTGCACCCTTATGCCGACTACATTGCCGTTAATGTCTCGTCACCGAACACCCCAGGGCTGCGCAGCCTTCAGTTTGGCGAGCAGTTGGACGCACTGCTAGCACCTATTCGCGCCCGCGCTACGGAGCTTGATGCCCAAACGGGCCGCAAAGTGCCGCTGCTGATTAAGATCGCCCCGGATATGAGCGCTGAAGAAGTAGCGCTGATGGCAGCCAGTATTGAACGCAACCACCTTGATGGGGTGATTGCCACCAACACCACGGTTTCCCGTGAAGCCGTGCAGGGCGACCCTCAAGCGGAGGAGGCGGGTGGCTTGTCAGGTAAGCCGGTCTTCGAGGCATCGAACGGCGTGATTCGCCAACTGCGTGAACATCTCCCCCGGCTTCCGATTATTGGCGTAGGCGGTATCGATAGCGCCGCTGCAGCCCAGGCCAAGATCGCCGCTGGCGCGGATTTAGTCCAGCTCTACTCAGGTTTGATCTACCAGGGGCCGAAGCTCGTAGGCGAGTGCGCCAGGGCTTTGAAAGCAACTAAAAAGCCCACTTAAAAAAGTGGGCTCACTGAAAACCTCGCGTTTAAAATATTTCTTTAAAACATTGAAAAATAAAACGTTAGGCCATGACTAAGGGGTTTTTATGAATGCCCGAGATGCCGGTCATCCCATCCCACTGGTCGCCGCGACCTTCACGCCAACCGCTCATCCAGTATTCGCGTAAATTGATATCTTGACTGGGACAATCATCACGAGAACGACCCGATACACCCGCTTTGTAACCGTGGACATAAGCCCGCTGGAAGCGATCACGTTTTTGCCGTTTCATTGGCTAACCTCTTTTCACGAAAGCCTTTGATAAGAAATAGGGTGTTGACGACACTATTCACAGAATATGTTTCATAGAATAGGTTCGAAAACACCATTATTCCGAGAGCTTGCTTCAAGAGCGAGATGCCGCTTCAACTCAAATGTCTAGCACTCACGAGCTGAACGGGTCGAGCGGCGATCTCTTTCAAATCATAAGCCGAGTTTTGAACCCGGCCCTGACAGGCAACGCATGCGTTTTTCAGTAGCTACTCTCTTATTGTTAGACCATGATGGGGTCATCTGTCGACTACCAATTTGTCATAAAACGTAAACTCATTTGTTATATACAGGAATATCGCGCCTTTAAGCGCCGCTATCATCATGATCGAGTCGAACCAAACCGCTCCCCTACAGTTGCTTGCCACCTGCCCCAAAGGCATCGAAGGCCTGCTCTACGATGAACTCATCGCGCTGGGCGCCACGCCGGGCAAAACCACGGTGGCTGGGGTGTACTTCACCGCCAGTCAAGCCATCGCCTACCGCGTATGCTTGTGGTCGCGATTGGCCAACCGGGTGATTTTAACCCTGGTGCGCGAATCGATGATCGACACCGCCGAACAGGTGCGCGATGTCGTCGCCCGCATTGCCTGGACGCAACACCTGGCCCCGGGTAACACGCTGGCGGTAGATTTCCACGGCCGCAGCGAGCATATTCGCCACACTCGCTTTGGTGCCCAAACCGTCAAGGATGGTATCGTCGATGCGCTTCAATTGGCGGGGCAAGAGCGCCCCAACGTCGATACCAAAACCCCGCATTTGCGCATCTACGCCCACCTGCACCGGATGAACTTAACCATTGGCCTGGATCTCTCGGGTGAGAGTCTGCATCGCCGCGGCTATCGCCGTGATGTTGGCCATGCGCCACTAAAAGAGAATTTAGCCGCAGCGTTGTTGGTGCGTGCGGGCTGGCCCGAGCGCTTGAAAGCCGGTGAGCCGCTGATCGACCCGCTGTGCGGTGCAGGTACGCTGCTGATCGAAGCCGCCATGATGGCCGCTGACCAGGCGCCTAACCTTAACCGTGAACGATTCGGTTTTCACGGCTGGGCAGGGCACGATGATGCCGCGTGGCGTGAACAGAAGCGTGAAGCCGAAGCGCGTGCGTCGATTGGCCGCAAGCGCTGCAAGGCTCAATTACTCGGCTTCGACCAGAGCCCGGCGGCGCTCTCCGCGGCGAAAGCCAATGCCATGCGCGCAGGCATCCCTGCTTTGATTACCCTGCATGGGCAGAGCCTTGCCCAGCTTTCCCGGCCAGAAACGCTCACCGCTGAAAGCGGCCTGCTGATTACCAATCCTCCTTACGGCGAGCGCTTGGGCGAGTTGCCGGAGCTGGTGCGTCTCTATGCCCAACTGGGTGAGAAGGCCAAAGCGCTGTTCCCCGGCTGGACACTGGCGGTATTTACCGGCAATCCGGATCTCGGCCACCGGCTGGGGATGCGCGCGCACAAACAGTACGCGCTCAAAAACGGCGCATTGGAGGCCAAGCTGCTGCTAATGGAGATTGGTGATGCCGAGCATTCGCCTGTGGCTAGCGACAAGCCCCAGGCCAGCGCTGAAAATGGCGCTGAACCGACGACGGAAGATCGCCCAGAAACGCCTCAAGCATCAGCCTCTAAAGGCTCAGACAACGCCCAGATGTTTGCCAACAGGCTGATCAAAAATCAGAAGCGACTGAAAAAATGGCTTAAACAGAGCGGGGAGACCAGCTACCGCGTCTACGACGCCGATATGCCCGAGTACGCCCTGGCGGTAGACCGCTACGGTGACCGCGTGCACGTACAGGAGTATGCAGCCCCCAGCTCGATCAACCCGGCTCAGGCGCAAAAGCGCTTATACGATGCCTTGGAAGTCATGCCCGAAGCGCTCAATGTTGACGCCAGCAAGATCTATATCAAACGCCGTGAACGCCAAACAGGCAGCGCCCAATACCAGAAGCGCGCCGCTAGCGGCGAGCGTTTTGAGGTGCAGGAGGGCGAGGCACGGCTATGGGTCAACCTGCGTGACTACTTGGATACTGGGCTGTTTCTTGACCACCGCCCGGTGCGGCGCATGCTGGGCGAGATGGCCAGCGGTAAGCGCTTTTTAAACCTGTTCTGTTACACCGCCACGGCGACGGTGCAAGCGGCGTTAGGCGGTGCCAGCGACAGCGTTAGCGTGGATATGTCCAACACCTACCTGGAGTGGGCCAAGGACAACTTTGCGTTGAATAAACTCGATACTCGATTGCACCGGGTAGTGCGTGACGACTGCTTCCGCTGGCTGGAAACCGCCAATGCTGAGTTCGACTTGATCTTTATGGATCCGCCGACATTTTCTAACTCCAAGAAAATGCGCGATACACTCGACGTGCAGCGTGACCATCCGCGCCTAGTCGAACTCGCCATGGCGCGTTTGGCACCCGGGGGGGCCTTGGTGTTTTCTAATAACCAGCGGCGTTTTAAACTGGACGAGGCGCTTAGCGAGCAATTTGCGGTAGAGGACATTACCGGGCGCAGCTTCGACCCCGATTTCCAGCGGCGCACCAACTTACACCACGTATTCCTACTTCGTCATAAGGTGTCATAAGAGAGCTAGCATGGAGAGAGCTTCAGCATGATTCAGCTATCGCTTTACACAACGATGGGCTGCCACCTTTGCTCACAATTAGAGTCACTGGTGGCTAGATTGGCGAATCAAAAAGTCTGGCTGCACCACATCGAAATTAGCGACGATGATGTGTTGGTGGAGCGCTACGGCATGCGCATCCCGGTGCTGGTCGATAGTGAAGGTAAGGAGCTGGATCGGGGCTTTGAGCTGGAACGCTTAAGCGCTTGGCTGCGCGAGCGCGGTTGGTTGGATGAAGCCGCGCTGTCGGCATTCACAGCGCCGCCAGAGTCCACACCGCCCAAAGGCGCCCATGAGCGTGACGGGCGGCGTTTCCTAGGCTAAAAAAATGCCTGGCTAAATGTGGTGGCTAAAGCACGTCCAGCAGCGAGAGCTGACGCATGGCTTCCTGGCCTTCTGGGGTGTGATCGGCCACTTCCAGCACTTTGCGAAATCCCCGCGAAGACTGGATGGTGGTCTCATCCTCCAGCCACATATGGGCTTGATCCAGCGTATCGGCTAGCTGATGTTTTAGGCCGCCAAACTGCGTGCCGATTTGGCCCCAGGCGCGGCTGAAAATCCAGTCACCAAACATATCCTGGTGAATATGAACCAACACATAGTCATGGTTGGTTTCCCAGCGTACGATCACAACATTCTCCTTAAATAGCCTTTATAAAATAGCCTGTAAACACGCCTGCCCATCAGCCGTCGCGGGCGTATTGTAAAGCCCGGATACTCAAACGCCTATGAAACTTGTCATCGACGCCAACATCCCCGCTGCGGACGCCTGCTTTGGCTCCTTAGGGACGCTAACCCGCGTGCCAGGGCGTGAGATAAGCGCCGCTCATCTTCACGCTGCTGACGCGCTGATTGTGCGCTCCATTACCCAAGTCAACGATACATTGCTTGCCGATAGCCCCGTGCGCTTTATTGGCACCTGCACCATCGGTACCGATCATATCGATCAGGCGGCGCTCGCTAAGCGCGATATCGCCTTCGCCAGCGCTCCAGGCTGCAACGCCGAAGCGGTGGTGGACTACGTACTCAGCAGCCTGCTGACGCTGGCAGAGCGCGATGACTGGCTGCTTAGCGAGCGTACCGTGGGCATTGTGGGAGCAGGCAATGTGGGCAGCCGGCTGCAGTCACGGCTAACCGCCATGGGCGTAGCAACGCTGGCCTGTGACCCGCCCCGGGCTGAAGAGGAGGAAGAGGGAGGGTTTTACTCTCTAGACGTCCTCCTTGAGCGCTGTGATGTGCTCTGCCTGCATATGCCGCTGACCCACGAAGGCCCTCACTCTACCTATCAACTGCTCAATGCCCAGCGTATCGAAGAGCTGGCACCGGGCAGCGTGCTGCTCAATGCTGGGCGGGGCGACTGTGTAGATGGCCTTGCGCTGCGTAGCCGATTGGCGGGCAAGGGCGATATCAGTGCAATTTTAGACGTTTGGGAAAGGGAGCCGGATATCGACGCAGGCCTGCGTGATCTGGTGTCGTTGGCAACACCGCATATTGCCGGGCATAGCCTGGATGGCAAACTGCGTGGCACCTGGATGATTCAGCAAGCGCTGGCCCGCCACTGTGACCAGCCCAGCGAGCTAACGTTTGCCGATATTTGCCCACCTCCCGCACTCGCGTCGCTGCATTTGCAGCACGCGCTGCCCCCGGAAGACGCCCTGCGGCTGTGCATGCGTGCCGCGTATGATGTGCGCCGCGACCACGATGCGCTACAGCGCCAAACGCTACATCACGGCATGCGCAAAGGGTTTGATGATTGCCGTGCCAACTACCCGCTACGCCGCGAATTCGCCACCCTCCAAGTCCAGCTATCAGGGGAAGCTGTCGCACTGGAGAGATTATTGCGTGGGGCCGGGTTTGCGGTAACGCTAGCAGCGTAGCTAAAACCAGGTAGCTAAAACTAGATAGCCAAAAACAGTAAGGCCCGCAAATGCGGGCCTTAAACGTTTAGGGTCGTTGCAAACACTTACTGACGATAAGCGGCTTCTTTCAGCGCGCGGATGCGCTCATCCAGCGGCGGGTGGCTGGCAAATAGTTTTTCCACCAGCGAGCGGGTTTGGCCTTTGGTGATGGCCATGGCGCGTAGCGTGTCGGGCATTTGGTCGGGCATTTCGGTTTCGGTTTTCAAACGCGCCAGCGCGCTGACCATGGCGTTGGTGCCTGCTAGACGGGCGCCTGCTTCGTCGGCCCGGTATTCGCGGTAGCGCGAGAACCAGGCAACGATGGCCGAGGCCAAAAGTCCAAATACAATCTCCGCAACCATCACCACTGCGAAGTAGCCCATAAAGCCCAGGCCGCCACCGCCTTCGCTGCGGCTGCGCAGGAAGTTATCCACTAGGTGCGCCACTACTCGGGCAAAGAACATGACAAAGGTGTTCACCACGCCTTGAATCAGCGCCAGCGTTACCATATCGCCGTTAGCGACGTGGCCAATCTCGTGGGCTAAAACCGCGCGCACTTCTTCCGGGCGCATACGGTTCATTAAGCCAGCCGAAACAGCTACTAACGCATCATCTTTGTTCCAGCCCGTAGCAAAAGCGTTGGACTGTTGGGCGGGGAAAATACCCACTTCCGGCGTTTTGATGCCCGCTTCACGGGAAAGCTCCGCAACGGTATCCAGCAGCCACTGCTCGGTGGCGTTGGAGGGCGTTTCGATAATCACCGTGCCGGTGCTGCGCTTGGCCATCCATTTGGAAATGAATAGCGAGATAATCGAGCCCGCCATGCCGAAGATAAAGCAGAAAATCAACAGGCTGGTGAAGTTGATCCCCTGGCCGCGCAGGTAACCCTCTACGCCGAGCAGGCGCAGCGTAATACTGGCGACCAGCAAGACCGCTATATTGGTGCCTAGAAACAGCAAAATTCGCATCATGGTGCAGATTCTCCCTAAAAGCTTGTCGAGGCATGGCTAGAGTAATGGCTTAGATACGTACTGTTCATGGCAGTTTCAAGTCATGGCGGTGTTTAAGTTATCCAGGCTTACTGCCGATAGCGCGATAAGAAATTGGCAAAGCGGTCGAGTGCATCGCCAAGCTGGTCTGCCCAGGGCAGCGTCACAATGCGCACATGGTCGGGTTCTGGCCAGTTAAAGGCCGTGCCCTGCACCAGCAATATTTTTTCCTGCAGCAGTAAATCCAACACCATCTGCTGATCGTCTCTGATATTGAACACTTTAGGGTCGAGACGCGGAAACGCGTAGAGCGCGCCTTTGGGCTTCACGCAGGAGACGCCGGGGATCGCATTAAGCTTCTCAACCGTGATATCACGCTGGGCCAGCAGCCGTCCGCCGGGCAGAATCAGGTCATTGATCGACTGATAACCCCCCAGAGCGGTTTGAATCGCGTGCTGGGCGGGCACGTTGGCACATAGCCGCATAGAGGCCAGCATGTTCAGCCCCTGGATGTAGTCCTGAGCGTTTACCTTGGCCAGCGTGCCGGAAATGATCATCCAGCCCGAACGGAAGCCGGCGCAGCGGTAGCTTTTGGAGAGGCCGTTCATGGTAATCACTAACTGGTCATCGTCAGCCAGCGCGCCTGTGGCAGTGTGCTCGACGCCGTCATACAGAATTTTGTCGTAGATCTCGTCAGAAAACACCACCAGGTTGTGCTGCTTGGCGATCGCCAGCACCTCTTTAACCACGGCAGGCGGATACACCGCACCGGTGGGGTTATTGGGGTTGATCAGCACAATGGCCCGGGTGTGGCTGGTGATCTTGGCGCGAATATCCGCCATGTCGGGCGTCCAGTCTGCCTGCTCGTCGCACAGGTAATGCACCGCATGGCCACCGGAAAGGTGGGCGGCCGCTGTCCATAGCGGGTAGTCCGGCGCGGGAATGAGCACTTCATCGCCTTCGTTGAGCAGCGCCTGCATGGCCATCACAATCAGTTCTGAGACACCGTTGCCGATGAAGATGTCCTCAATACCAACGCCGGGGATCTGCTTGCGCTGGCACTCCTGCATAATCGCCTTGCGTGCGGAGTAGAGGCCCTTGGAGTCGCAGTAGCCCTGGGCGGTGGGCAGGTTGCGCATCACATCCTGGAGAATCTCTTCCGGTGCCTCAAAGCCAAACGGCGCGGGGTTGCCGATGTTCAGCTTGAGAATTCGCTGGCCCTCCTCTTCCAGGCGCTTGGCATGGTCGAGTACCGGGCCGCGAATGTCGTAGCAGACATTGTGCAGTTTATGAGATTTCTTCAGCGGTTGTGATTCGTGCGACTGCGGGGTATCCATGAGGTGTCTGTCCAAAAAAGTGGCTAGCGGCCCAAAAGTGTCCAACAACATGCGTATCAAAAAACCAGAGCTTTAAAAAGCAGCGCCCACAGGCCGTTATCGGCGATAGGACTATTAGGTCATTATGCGTCGGGAAGTACCTGATTGTCTTCGTCGTTTTGCATGGGCGGTGGCGGAATGTCGGCGGGGGTCTCCAGCGTTAGCCTGCCCAGCTTGCCATCGCGTAGTTCGTGAAGCAGCACTTCCGCGCCGCGATGCAGATCCACCGCGCCGCCAGGGCGCAGGCCGCCACGGCGCGCGGCAATATCTTTCAAAATGGCGTTGCCGTCGAAGCCAGCAATGGCAAGAAAATCGGGTTTTTTGGGGCCATCCGCATCAATATCGTGGGGGATGTTCGGAGCAGCGTAGGGCGGTAGCTCTTTGAGTTTATAGCGCGTACTCAGTGCGTCTGGGTAGCGCTTGGCCAGCTCCGCGCTGGTCACAATCGCCACATCGGCATACTCAATAGCGGTATCGCGAATAGCGCCGGTAGCCGCAAGACGATAGGCGCTGGCCTGATCTTCAATTTTTGGCCACAGTACCCCAGGAGTGTCGGTTAGCGCGACGCGGCCATCAATACGCACCTTTTGCTGACGCTTGGTCACCGCTGGCTCGTTGCCGGTTTTGGCGATTTTTCGCCCAGCAAGGCCGTTAATCAGCGTGGATTTTCCGACATTGGGTATGCCCATCACCATCACGCGTACATCGCGATCTGCGCGCACGGCTCCGGCCAGCTCATGACAAAGTTTGGGGATTTTCTTTAGCTCACGGGTATTGGTGGTGGTGACCGCCAGGGCGCGCATATTTTCCTGCGCATCGAAATAAGCCACCCACTCGGCTGTTCGCTCGGGGTCAGCGAGATCGGCGCGGGAGAGTATTTTCAACACCGGCTTATGGCGGGTCAGCTCGGCCAACATGGGATTAGCGCTAGAGTAGGGCAGACGCGCGTCGAGTACCTCGATCACGACATCGATCTCTGGCAGCACCTCCGCAATCTGGCGGCGGGCCTTGTTCATATGTCCTGGAAACCAGCCGAGCATGGATCTCTCCTACAAGCACAAAAATAGCGGCACAAAAAAAGCGGGCAGCCATTCTAGCAGAAGCTGCCCGCCTTGCCGGATTTCCTTGCGAGGATTTAGCGGAGATTACTCGTCAGGGTGGAATTCCAGTGACACAGAGTTAATGCAGTAGCGTAAGCCGGTGGTCTCCGGCGGCCCATCGGGGAAGACGTGACCCAGGTGGGCATCGCAGTGGGAGCAGACTACTTCGGTGCGCTGCATACCGTGTGTAGTATCAGTATGCTCCTCCACACAGCGGGTGCCCAGCGGCCGGTCGAAGCTTGGCCAGCCGCAGCCGGCGTCAAACTTATGCTCGTTTTCGAACAGCGGTGCATGACAGCAGACGCAGTGGTAAATACCCTGAGCATCGCGCACCTGATAGTCACCGGTGAAAGGCCGCTCGGTACCTTTCTCACGCGCTACCCGGTACTGCTCCGGGGTTAGCTGCTGTTGCCACTCGTCAGGGGATTTTTCTATTTTCGCCATGGGGTTCTCCTTTCCCTCTGGTTTCAATCATTCAGAGGCTTATTAGGCAGACTAGCTTATCATTTGTGTAAGTGACAGCTAGCCACCTGCCCAAGTTCAGCGTATGAGAAAGCCCAATTTCCGTGCAGTGCAAACAGTTGAAATTTTAAAAAGACTGCACACCAGCAATGTATGGCGCGCCTATTACCAGCCCCGCGGTGGAGGAAGCGGTTGGTGTGATGAGAAACTGACGGCGGATAAGTACACAGTACACCTCATTCTTAGTTTGCACTTCATAGCGTTCTCTATCGCGACTGCGCGGGCGTGTAGATGATTGAAAGCAGGCCGGTTAGCTTGATGGTGGCAGAGAGCTTGACAGCTCTATAAGGCCTGAGTAACATACGCGCCACCTCGACGAGGCATTGCAACGTCCCATTCGTCTAGTGGTCTAGGACACCGCCCTTTCACGGCGGTAACAGGGGTTCGAACCCCCTATGGGACGCCACTTATTTTTGAAAGCTAGGTTTTAAGGTCTAGGTTCTTTTAAGATAAGCGGTCGTCAGGTTTATCGGAATGCGGGAATAGCTCAGTGGTAGAGCATCGCCTTGCCAAGGCGAGGGTCGGGAGTTCGAATCTCCTTTCCCGCTCCACACGTCCCATTCGTCTAGTGGTCTAGGACACCGCCCTTTCACGGCGGTAACAGGGGTTCGAACCCCCTATGGGACGCCACTTCCGATAGTCTAAGAGTTAGATAGCAAGAACTCTATAAGCGGGAATAGCTCAGTGGTAGAGCATCGCCTTGCCAAGGCGAGGGTCGGGAGTTCGAATCTCCTTTCCCGCTCCAGTTTCGATATATAGTCCCATTCGTCTAGTGGCCTAGGACACCGCCCTTTCACGGCGGTAACAGGGGTTCGAACCCCCTATGGGACGCCATCTAGTAGTAATAGCAGTTTTGTTTGCGTTGCGGGAATAGCTCAGTGGTAGAGCATCGCCTTGCCAAGGCGAGGGTCGGGAGTTCGAATCTCCTTTCCCGCTCCAAGCGCTTTTAGATTTCATTTGTTTCTCCCCTATTTTTTGACACGTTAGCTAATTGCTAGGTGTCACTGTTTGCGCGTCTGACGTTCGGTGGTCTTTGCCGCCTTGAAAAAAGTTGTTTGCGCCCTAATGTTTTACCTTCTCTTCTTATTTTGCTGACAGGACATATTCATGGCCGAACCGGCATTGTCGATCCGTGGCCTTACCAAAGTGTATGGCAACGGTTTTCAGGCGCTCAAAGGTATTGATCTCGACGTCCAGCAGGGCGATTTTTTTGCTCTGCTGGGACCGAATGGCGCCGGTAAATCCACCACCTTGGGGGTGGTCTGCTCGCTGGTGCAAAAAACAGCGGGCAAGGTCTCCATTTTTGGCATCGATGTTGATAAAGACTTCGCCAAGGCGAAATACCAGTTGGGCGTCGTTCCCCAGGAGTTCAATTTCAACCAGTTTGAAAAAGTACTCGATATCGTGCTGGCCCAGGCGGGCTATTACGGTATGACCAGCCGCGAGGCCTTGCCCCGCGCGCAACAGCTGCTGACCGATCTGGGACTGTGGGAAAAACGTAACGGCAGCGCACGCATGCTCTCTGGCGGGATGAAGCGCCGCCTGATGATCGCTCGGGCGCTGATGCACCGCCCCAAACTACTGATTCTGGATGAGCCGACGGCGGGCGTGGATATCGAACTGCGGCGCAGTATGTGGGAGTACATGCGGCGAATTAATCAGGATGAAGGCACCACCATCATCCTGACGACACACTACTTGGAAGAGGCCGAGAGCCTGTGCCGCAATGTGGCGATTATCAATAATGGCGATATTGTCCGCAATACCAGTGTGCGTGAGCTACTGGCTGAGCTTGATACCGAGACCTTCCTGATTGACTTGGCTGAGCCAGTCGCTGAAGTACCGCGTGTTGAAGGTTTTGAGCTACATCAGTTGGAGCCGACTCAACTTTCTCTATTGGTGCATCGTGGCCAGCGCTTGAACGACGTTTTCAATGCGTTGAGCGAGCAGGGCGTGCAGGTGGTTTCCATGCGTAATCGGGCCAACCGTCTTGAGGAGATGTTTGTGTCGATGGTGGAAGGCAGTGGCCAAGGAGCGATTGATCAGCGCGCTGCAAGTACGAGTGATGAAGCTGGGGAGGTGCGTGCATGAATTTCAGCCAAACACTCATCGCGCTCTGGACCTTAGTGCTAAAAGAGATCAAGCGTTTTACCCGGATTTGGCCGCAAACGCTACTGCCGCCCTCAATCACCATGGCGATGTACTTCATCATCTTCGGTAATCTAATTGGATCGCGGATTGGCGATATGGACGGCTTCAGCTACATGGACTTTATCGTCCCTGGACTGATCATGATGTCGGTAATTACCAACAGCTACTCCAACGTGGCGTCGAGTTTTTTCTCGAATAAGTTCCAACGCTCGATCGAAGAAATGATGGTATCGCCGATGCCTAACTGGGTAATTTTATCCGGCTTTATTTTAGGCGGCATGGCGCGTGGATTGGGCGTTGGGCTGATTGTGACCGTCGTTTCGCTGTTCTTTACACGGCTAACCATGGAGCACCCGCTGCTCACGGTGTTGGTCGTTGTGCTTACCTCCGCGCTGTTCTCTATTGGCGGTTTTATCAACGCCTTGCTGGCCAATAAGTTCGACGATATTTCCATCGTGCCGACCTTTATCCTCACGCCGCTGACCTATCTGGGTGGCGTGTTTTACTCTATCTCAATGCTGCCCGACTTCTGGCAGGGTGTTTCCATGCTCAATCCGATTTTGTACATGGTTAACGTTTTTCGCTACGGCTTCTTGGGGGTGTCGGATATTCCTGTTGGCTGGGCGCTTGCAGCGATTTTTGCCTTCATTGTTGTACTGTTTGGTATTGCGTTGACGATGCTAGAGCGTGGAAAAGGAATCCGCAGCTAATCGCATAACGACTCGATTGAGAAGAGAGCTTTTATACCATGTCACATCGCCCAGACACCCTTGAACACGCGCCGTTAGGGCGCGATTCCGCCTACCCTGAACATTATGACGCGGGGCTTCTCTACCCGATTCCCCGTGCGGCCAATCGAGCGCCGCTGGGGATTGAAGAGGGCGCTTTGCCGTTTGTGGGGGAGGATGAGTGGCACGCCTTTGAAGTCTCCTGGCTCAATGCGCGTGGCAAGCCCATCGTCGCCGTGGCACGCTTTCGCCTGCCTGCAAGCTCACCCTACCTGATTGAATCGAAATCCTGGAAGCTCTATCTCAATAGCTTCAACCAAACCCGCTTCTATAGTCGTCAGGAAGTGATGGAAACGCTTGCCCATGACCTTGCTGTTGCGGCAGGGGCTGAGGTGAGTGTCGAGTTGTTTGATGTAGACGCTCCAGAGCTTTCAGCACAGCGTTTGCCGGGCGAATGCTTGGATGATTTAGATATCGCCGTAAGCGATTATACCCCTAGCAGTGCCCATCTAATGGCTGGGGATGAGGTTGTCGAAGAGACGCTATGCTCACACCTGCTGAAATCTAACTGCCCGGTGACCGGCCAGCCGGATTGGGGCAGCGTGCTGATTCGTTATAAAGGGCCCAAGATCAACCGCGAAGGGTTGCTGCGCTACCTGATTGGGTTTCGTCAGCACCAGGATTTTCACGAGCACTGCGTTGAGCATATCTTTACCGACATAATGACCCAGGCAAAGCCCACGCAACTGCTAGTGCTGGCGCGCTATGTACGTCGTGGCGGGTTGGATATTAGCCCTTGGCGGGCAACGCCTGGACTAATGCCGCCTACGCCGCTGCGCCTAGCAAGGCAGTAAGCGGCAGTGTTATAAATGACGATGCTATAAATGACGCTGCTACGGTAGCCTCACACGATTGGATTTGGAGTCATTAATGGACGCACTCACGCTACTTCACGAACGCAGCTCAATGGGCAAGCTGACGGAACCAGCGCCCAGCAGTGAACAGCTAAGCGCCATCTATCAGGCTGCGCTGCGGGCTCCTGACCATAAAGAGCTGCGCCCCTGGCGCTTTATTGAGTTCAGCGGGGAAGGGCGTGAGCGGCTTGGCGAGCTCTTTGCAGAGGCGGAGTTCCAGGCAGACCCCAGCGCCGACGACGAAACGCTGAACGCTGCACGCAAAAAACCGCTGCGGGCGCCGATGATTATCGCCGTGATCGCCAAGGTCACACCAGAGCTCGAAAAAGTGCCCAAAATGGAGCAAGTGATATCCGCTGGCTGCGCTGCCCACGGCATGTTATTGGCCTCCCATGCGCTAGGCCTAGGTGCTATGTGGCGTAGTGGCAAGTACGCTTTTGACCCCGTAGTTCGCAAAGGACTGAGCCTGGATGAAGATGACGAAGTCGTCGCGTTTATTTACCTAGGCACGCTAGGCGGACGCCATAAACCCGTACCGCAGCATAACGTTGCTGACTTTGTGGAGCGTTGGGACTAGCCTGCCGGTGAGAGACGCCATGAATATGCCCCGACAGCCAGGTATCCCCCATCCGCGTTTGCCGCTGCCAGAGCGGCAGCCGGAGGACCTGGCCATTTTTCAGCAGTGGTTAAGTGACGCGATTCCTATGGTGAGCGCGCTAGGCATTAATGAAATATCACGCCAAGACGATACGTTAACGTGGCAGTTGGCGTTGCAACCCAACCTTAACGACAAAGGCACCGGTTTTGGCGGCGCGCTGACGGCCCAAACTACCCTGCAAGGCTGGTGCTGGGTAACGTTATGGCTGCGCGAACGGGGCATTGCCCGGGATGTGGTCGTTGCTGAGGCTAGCCAGCGCTTTCTTGCGCCGGTTAAGGGTGACTACCGCTTGGTGTGCGCGCCAGCGCGGCCAGAAAGCCCCACTCAGCTTGCCAGTAAACTTGCTGAACGCGGTAAAGGGCGCATCGCGCTAACTCATCAGCTCTATTGTGGTGAGGTGCTCTGCCTAGAGGCTAGCGGCAGCTACGCCGTATTGCCTGAGCGTTAGCCGTCAGGTCCGTAAAGCCTGAAAAGGCTTGCTATTTCGAAGCTTAGCCCATAGTATATGCGCCGTTCTGTCGCGAAAGGCGTAGCCTTTCAACAGCGCCAAAACGCGGAGGGGTGTCCGAGTGGTCGAAGGAGCACGCCTGGAAAGTGTGTAAGCCGCAAGGCTTCGAGGGTTCGAATCCCTCCCCCTCCGCCATACACCGCCGATTGCCCTTTATGGCGCAATATTGACGCCGCTCTCGATTCCCACCGATTCTACGCTACAGCAGGAAATATCTTGCTAGCGGCGGCAGAAATCGATCACGATCCGGTCATCCTCGCCGCGCTGATTGCCGCTTGAAAGTAGCCATTCACAAGTTTACCCTTGGGAAAAGCCGTGAGGCAGCCCAGCCGGGATCATGTCACGTCTGTTCCGATCGTCCCACCAGTGAGATCGTCCCGCTTCTTCTACAGATAAATGAAATGATCGGCATGATGCCGTCGCAATGGTCGGCTTCGCGTCACAACCAACGGCGGCAAGCTAGTTCCCGGGAGTACTGAAATGACTATTTTCACCGATTCCGTGCCGCTTGGGCGTCTGCTGTCGTGCATAGCTTGGGCATCACTCCTGGTCTCGCTGCCAGGGTGCTCGTTCACACCGATGGGCCATGTTCCATCCGCAGGTGTGGTTGCAGCGTCTGAAGCGCAGGGATGCGAGCTTCTACCCGATCTGAATCGATCGACATTGGTCATCTTTGAACCGTCTGTCGGGCGGAAATTGACGTGTAACGAGCCCCGATCACGCGAGCGCTTCGTCCCTGCCTCGACATACAAGATCCCGCATTCACTTATCGCTTTAGAAACGGGTGTCGTCGAGAGTGAGCACAGGAAGTTCGAGTGGGACGGTCGGCCTCGCGGCGTTGCGGCGTGGGACGACGATCTTAGCTTGGCTGAGGCTGTCCCGGTATCGGCGGTCTGGGTTTTTCAAACCGTGGCCGACAGGGTGGGCCAGAACCGCGAATCCGAATGGGTCAACAAGCTTGAATATGGCAACCAGGACGTTGGAAGCAGAACTGACCTCAGGCACTTTTGGCTCGCGGGGCCGCTGAAGATCAGTGCTCAGGAGCAGGTCGACTTCCTAATGCGCATGCGGTCGGGTGCAATACCGGCAAGTTCCGATGCCATAGCCCGGACGATCGCGTTGCTGGACATCTCAGAGGCGGAGGATGGCAGCATAGTCTATGGCAAAACGGGGGCGATGCTGCCCATTGACGATGAAGGTGTACTGCGCCTTGATCGAGCGGACCTCCTCCCTGCTAACGCCGAGCGCACTGGCTGGTTTGTGGGCTGGATCAATCGAAGCGAAGGTGATGGAGGACCCGTCTATTTCGCCCTCAATCTCGACCTTGAGTTGCCTGATGCGATGAATGCTCGGACGAAGGTGGCGTATGAAGTGCTTGCAGCCAATGGTTATCCGGTGCCTAAACCTCAGCCGTAGCAGCCGAGGCGGACGCTTCGCTTGATTACTGCCCGGTGGCCGACAGGGCTGGAAGCGGGCCTGCGGCTATCCACCCCAACTCCGCCATTCACCCGTAGCTCAATTCAGAGAGCTATAGCGTAGATGTAGTTCTCAATTTCATCGTGCTCGGCCTGCCACCGAATTTGAAAAGCCCGCCATTCTAGCCAGCGGGCTTTTTTTGCTCAGGTCACGTGCTTGGCATCGAGTTCCTGAGAATCCTCTGCTCACGACGATTAAAATGGCAGTCCGCCGCTGAAACCAATGCCTAGAACGACCACAACAACGATAACGACGATAGTGGTAGTAGACATATTCTCTTCCTTTGAGTAGTGAGCGCTTTTAAGTAGTGAGCGTTGCTATAGCGTAGTCACGAAAGCGCTATTTCGCACGTTGGCGAAAACGCCGGTGCTGTGGATTCCCTATGACGAAATTAGGTGGCCAGCATGAGTCGACGGGAGGATGGCAGATAGTGGGCTGCTGGGCTTATCGTCTTGCTTACCTGACTTGCTGTTGTTCTTTTAGACAGTTAAGCAGTAATTGACGGATTTCTTCATGTGTCTCCGCATCGCCGCGCCATATGCAGTGCGACTGATGCCGTGTCGTTGAATCGGTCAGAGGCAGAAAACTCACATTGGAAAACCCGGCTTTGGCCAATGATTGGGGAACTAAGGCAACCCCCATCGCATTGGCTACTAGGGCCAGAATAGTCAACCAGTGGGAGACTTCGTGGCAGATATGAGGTTTAACTTCGGCGTGGTGGAACAGGCCGATGATCCTGTCGTAATAGTGAGGGGCGAGGTCGCGTCCAAACAGGATGATGGGCTCATTGGCCAGTTCCTTGACCGCCAACTCGCGTCGGCCTGCCAAGTGATGATGCGCTGGCAAGCAGCACAGAAAGGGTTCGTCCGACAGGATGACCGACTCGATTCCCTCGGGTAACGGCATTGAGTGGATGAAGCCGATATCGAGCTGCTCTTGCATCACCGCTTCCACTTGATCGGCCGAGTTGCGCTCGATCAATTGTATTTCGATGCCGGGGTAGCGGGATTGCAGGCGTTTGAGCAGTTCTGGCAGGCCGCGAAAGAGCATGGCGGGTGTAAACCCGACGCGCACCAGGCCAGTGGCGCTCGAAGCAATACGCTGCACCAGCGTTTGCGAGTCTTCTAGCTGCTCGAGAATCCGGCGTGCCTGGCGCTGGAAGGCTTCTCCGGCGGGCGTGAGGGTAACGCGTTTGCTATTGCGCAGCAGCAGCTTGACCTTTAGCTCCTCTTCCAGTTGACGCAGGCTGGCACTTAGTGGTGGTTGAGAAATATGCAGGCGCTGTGCTGCTCTGCCGAAATGCAGCTCCTCCGAGAGCACCAGAAAGTAACGCAGCTGTCGAAATGTCAGCGCCATTGGCTTCGTTCCTTATCGTTTATTGTTCTTCAATCATACATAAAACTGAATCAATGGATCCTAAAACAGTATTGGAGACGGCCTCCATACCCGCCTAATGTGACGATAAAACATATAATAAGTCCAAGAGGTACGCCGTTGTGAATGAAGTGATATACCGCAATATCCCCGATTCCTGGGGGCAGAACAGTTACCATAACGATCCTACCCTTTCCCAACTTCTGGATCTCTATGTGCCGACGGCGCTACGTCAGCACCTGGAGCGCCACTTCAACGAGATGGGAGCCCTTGCTGGCGGTGAACTGGAAATGCTGGCCATCGAGGCTGACAAGCATCCGCCTGAACTTGCCCTGCGCAGCAGAAATGGTGCCGAGCGTCAGCAGATCCTCAAGCATCCAGCCTATCAACGCCTGGAAGCGTATGCCTATGGCCAGTTCGGGCTGGCGGCCATGTCGCACCGAGGTGGAGTGCTTGGCTGGTCAGAACCCATGCCGCCGGTAGTGAAGTATGCGCTGACGTACTTGTTCGTACAGGCAGAGTTTGGCCTTTGCTGTCCGCTTAGCATGACCGATGCACTGACTCGCACGTTGCGCAAGTTTGGCGACGAAGCGTTGGTGAACCGCTATCTGGAAGCGTTGACCTCACAGGACATGGATCTGGCCTATCAGGGAGCCATGTTCATGACCGAGCAGGATGCAGGCTCTGATGTAGGGGCGATTACCACGGAAGCGAGGCAGGAAGACGGCAAATGGCGCCTTTATGGCGACAAATGGTTTTGCTCTAATCCCGATGCCGCGCTGGCGATGGTATTGGCGCGCCCCGAGCAGGGGGAGCATGGCACTCGCGGCCTCACACTGTTCCTGCTGCCCCGCTATCTAGAAAATGGTGACCTTAACCATTACCGCATCGTACGCCTGAAAGACAAGCTGGGTACTCGCTCCATGGCGAGCGGTGAGATCCTGCTCGAAGGCGCCGAAGCCTATGTGGTGGGAGAGCCGGGGCAGGGCTTCAAGCAGATGACGGACATGATCAACATGTCTCGTCTCTCGAACGGGGTGCGGTCGGCGGGGTTGATGCGGCGCTCACTCAACGAAGCGCTATTCATTGCTCGCCACCGTCAGGCGTTCGGTAGCCAGCTCATCGAGCTACCGCTTATGCAGCGTCAGCTTAGCAAGATGATGCTCACTGCCGAGCAGGGGCGCACGATGGTCTTCCATACGGCCGAGTGCCTGCGGCGTGCCGATGCGGGGGATGCCCAGTCAGCTAAGCTACTGCGCATCCTGACGCCCATGATCAAGTTCCGCACCACGCGGGATGCACGCAAGGTGGCTGGGGATGGCATGGAAGTACGTGGTGGATGTGGCTACATCGAGGAGTGGTCGGATGCCCGCGTGCTGCGCGATGCCCACCTTGGCTCAATATGGGAAGGCACTAGCAATATCGTTGCCCTCGATGTGTTCCGGGCGATTCGGCGTGAACAGACCTTGCCGGTACTGGCTGACTACTTGCACCAGCAGTTACAAGCGTCCGCCCTCGAGGAGCATGAACGCCACCTGTTGCAGGTACTCCTCGACAAGGCAGTGGCGAGCGCGAATGCACTGGCAGAGGAACCTGCCTGCGAGCACGACGCGCGGCGGATCGCTAGCGGTCTTTACCACATTACCTCCGCCATTCTTATGGCCTGGGAGGCGTCTCGGATCACGGGAGACAGGCGGCGACTGGCACTGGCTTGGCTAGTGGTACGCTACAAGTTACTCCCTCCCGATCCGCTATCGGTCAGTCGAGCGTCGCCGGAAGCGCTGGCGATGCTGCTCAGCGAAACGCCGATGACCGATGAACAGGTCGCGGCGTTGGTGAATACCCAAGCACTGGTGCGTTCCCACGGGCTGGAGGTGGGGCATGGATAAGCCCAATGGCGCACTGAGCGGAATCAAGGTAATTGATCTCAGCCGTGTGCTGGGAGGTCCGTACTGCACCCAGGTGCTGGGTGACTACGGTGCGGATGTGATCAAGATCGAGCCCCCCGGGGGGGATGAAACCCGCGGCTGGGGGCCACCTTTCGAAGGCGATGCCGCGTCCTATTTCCATGGTTTGAACCGCAGCAAGCGTGGCATGGCGCTTGATCTTCGCCATCCTGACGGCAAGGCACTGCTACTGCAACTGCTGGAGGGCGCCGATGTGCTGGTGGAAAACTTCAAGCCGGGAACCTTGGAAAAGTGGGGACTGAGCTATGACATTCTCAGCGCACGCTTTCCCCGTCTGATCCAGTGCCGAATCAGTGGGTTTGGTGCTGATGGCCCGATGGGTGGTTTGCCGGGCTATGACGCCATCATCCAGGCAATGGCGGGGCTGATGAGTGTCAACGGTGAGAAACAGGGGGAGCCCCTGCGAGTGGGGCTGCCCATTGTCGATATCGTGACCGGTCTCAATGCCGTCATCGGTATCACCTTGGCTCTCCATGAGCGTACGCGCAGCGGGCGTGGGCAGTTTGTCGAGACAGCACTGTTCGACTCCGGGCTGTCCTTGATGCATCCCCATTTTCCAAATGTATTTTACGGTGGGCCGCCGCCACGCCGTACGGGAAATGAGCATCCCAACATTGCCCCTTATGAGGTCTACCGGACGGCGACACAGCCGATTTTTCTGGCGGTTGGCAATAATGTGCAGTTCGCGCGCTTATGCGAGTTGCTCGAATGCCACGACGTTAGCCAGGATGAGCGCTTTGCAACCAATGGTGCCCGCCTGGGTAACCGTGATGCATTGCGTGATGTGCTGGAAAGCGCCATGGCCAGGTGGGAAGGGGATAAGCTCGCCGACCGGTTGATGCGTACCGGCGTTCCCTGTGGACCCGTACTAGATACCGCGCAAGCGCTGGCGCATCCGCATACCCAGCACCGCGATATGATCGTCAATATTGGCCATTACAAGGGCACTGGCTCACCGATCAAGCTAGCCCGTACGCCCTCGCGCTATGAAACGCCACCGCCACGCTTTGCCGAACATACCGACGCAATCCTTCATGAAGCAGGGTTGACCGTGCAACAAATTGAGCACCTGAGAGCGAAAGGCGTGCTACCGGATGTGCCGGTGGCTTAGCCCCCAGAGCACCATTGTGTGCCTGACTGCCCAGTCGAATGGGCTGATAACAATCACCAATGACGTTAATGCTAATAACAACACAACATGAGAGCAAAACCATGAAACGCACGCACCTGGCCACTGGCCTTATCTCCACCGTTTTTGCCGCTCTAGCCAATACGGCCTCGGCCACAGAGCTTCCCGGCACCATGACATGGACCGCCTACGATGTCGGCTCGCAAGGGCACTCGGAGGCATCTGCCATTGCCGATGCCTTTGGCAAGGCCTACAACACCCGCATCCGTATCCAACCTGCGGGGTCGGCTATTGGGCGACTGCAGCCCCTGGTAAGTGGGCGAGCTGACTATGCCTACCTGGCCACGGAGTCCTTCTTTGCAACGGAAGGCATTCACGACTTTAGCGAGCGTCGCTGGGGGCCCCAAGACCTCAGGGCCGTTGCCGGAAGACCATCCACCTTTGGTGTGCCATCGGCTGCCGACGCCAATATCCACACACTTGAAGATTTACGGGGGCAGCGGGTTGCCTACGTGGCAGGCAACCCTTCGGTCAATGTGAAGTGTGATGCGATCCTGGCCTTCGCGGGTCTGAGTCGCGGCGATGTAGAGGCGGTGATGTTCCCGACCCACGGAGCCGCCATGAGCTCACTGGTCGAGGATCGGGCCGATGCCACCTGTACGACCACCACCGCCAGTCAGCTCTATGAGCTGGAAGAGTCGTCTCGTGGTATTCGCTGGGTGGAAATTCCTGCCGATGACGAAGAGGGCTGGGCGCGCATGAACCAAGTGGCCCCCGTCTTCCAACCATTTCGTGAAACCATTGGCGCCGGGCTAAGCGAAGCGTCGCCCGCCAATATGCTGGCCTACCGTTACCCGATTATTGTGGCCATGGCGGATCGTGACGAAGAGGAGGTCTACCAGTTCATCAAGAGCCTGGATGAGAGTTATGACCTTTATCGTGACGCGACTGCTGCCATTCACCGCTGGGCAATCGAGGACTCCGGCGTGCCGCCTATCGATATACCTTTTCATTCTGGGGCTATCCGTTACATGGAAGAGAAAGGACTATGGAACGAGGAGATGCAGGCATGGAATGATAGCCGTCTCGCCCGCCTGGAAGCGCTGAAGCAAGCCTGGGAGTCACTTCTGAACGAGGAGCCAGACCTCGAAGCAGAAGCGCTTGCCGAACGTTGGGAAGCTCGCCGACAAGAAGTGATTGGCGCGCTTTAACCACGGGGTGGATGTGTAACTGGGAGCAACACCATGAGCAATTCAAGTCAAGAGCGATTGAAAGGTCTGGCAAGGTGGATAGTGATGGGGCTGGGGGCCGTCGGCCTGTTGATGACGATCAACCAAACCTTTGCCCTCAAGCTGTTGGGGTTCTACCCGATCGGTAATGCCTTCATCTACTATCTGATAGGGCTGTTCCTATCGTCGGCACTCCTGATCTTTCCAGCCCGCAAGGCGGATGCCGAACGACTTCCCTGGTATGACTGGGTGCTGGCGGGGGCTGCTCTTGGTGGCGCTATCTACCTTGGCCTTAACGGCCTGCGCATGACCCAGCAAGGGTGGGAGTATTTCGCCCCGCTCGAAGCCACGCTGGTGGCAACGATGATGCTGCTACTGGTGCTGGAGGGCGTTCGCCGCTGTGGAGGCTGGTCGATTTTTGCCGTGGCACTGCTGTTTGGACTCTATCCGCTCTATGCAGGCCATATGCCCGGCTTCCTGTGGAGTAACGGCTTTGGCTTGGGGGAAACCATCCGGGCGCATGTCATGGGGGCGGAAAGCATTGTTGGCGTGCCGATGCAGGTCGTCGCCAATCTGATTATCGGGTTCGTCGTGTTCGGGATCGCGCTGACCATCACCGGTGGTGGTGAGTTCTTCATGAATTTCGCTACTGCACTGATGGGGCGAAGCCGCGGTGGGACCGCCAAGGTAGCGGTTGTTTCCAGTGCCTTCATGGGCAGTTTATCCGGCAGTGCGGTATCCAATATTCTGACCACGGGGACGATTACCATTCCTGCCATGAAGCGCAGTGGCTATTCACGCGAGTATGCTGCAGCCGTAGAAGCATGCGCCTCGACGGGCGGTACTTTGATGCCGCCTGTCATGGGGGCCGTTGCCTTCATCATGGCTTCCTTTCTAGGCGTCAGTTACGGAGAGGTCATGATGGCGGCGCTGCTGCCAGCACTGCTCTTCTACCTAGCCCTGCTGCTTCAGGTGGATAACTATGCCGCCCGCAAAGGCCTTACGGGTATGCCCGCCAAGGATATCCCCAGGGTGCGTGACACGCTGCTCTCTGGATGGCCGTACCTGCTCAGCCTGGGTGTGCTGATCTACATGTTGCTTGTCATGCGTCTGGAAAGCCAGGCGCCTTACTATGCAACCTTGATATTGCTGGCGATTGCACTGGTGCGCCGTCAACAGCGACTGCGTGTCAGTCAACTGATGGATTTTTTCTACCAACTGGCGCATGGCGTGGGGAGCCTGGTCGCCGTGCTAGCCGGTATCGGTTTGGTGGTAGGTGGGCTTTCCTATACGGGGGTAGCAGGAGCTTTCTCTCGCGAACTGCTGCTCTACGCAGGCGACAGCATTCCCCTGATGCTGGCGGCGGGAGCGATTACCAGCTTTATCCTTGGTATGGGAATGACGGTCAGCGCATGCTACATCTTCCTGTCGATTCTGCTGGCGCCAGCGTTGGTGGGTGCTGGTCTCAACCCTCTCGCCAGCCATCTGTTCATTCTTTACTGGGGAATGCTCTCCTATATCACTCCGCCCGTGGCGCTAGCCGCCATTACTGCTGCCGGTGTTGCGGGCGCCAACAGTACCTGGACGAGTCTGCATGCCGTGCGGTTGGGAGCCGTGCTGTTCGTGCTGCCGTTTCTATTCGTCCTCAACCCATCGCTGATTTTGCAGGGCCCACTATTGAGTGTGATGGCGTCCGCTTTTACAGCCATGACCGCGATCTGGTTGGTGGCAGCGGCGATGGAAGGATACCTTTATCGAATAGGTTCGGTGGGAGTGCGCATGCGTTGTGCGCTGCTGGTACCTGCTGCGCTGATGATCTACCCCGAATGGATCAGTGACCTGCTGGGCTTTCTAGCGCTTGCATTGTGCTACCTGATGGCGATGCTGCACGCCACGAAACGCGCAAACATAACGAAGTGTTCCACGTAAGTGAATCTGCTTTAGACACCAACGGCGTTCGGTAGCAAAGCCTTTCGAGCGCTGTCATGCTTACCCTGCGTTCCGCAACGCTTTTCCCAGCCCACCAAAATAGTCGCTATACGCACGGTTAATCCTTTCCCGCTGCTCGCCCTGCGGATACAGCCCCATTTCCGCTTCTGGTGAAGCTTTGGTGCCTTTGACCAGAAAGTGATTGGTGAGGGCAGCGTCTTGCACATACGCTTCAAAAGCGCGGGCGCAGAGCTCTTCAGGCTTACTGTAGTAGAGCTGGCCGAGTTTTTTATCCATTTGTGCCGAATGCTGAAAAAGCTCGCTAGGCTGATCGCCCGCTGGCTGGAGCAGAATGGTTTTAAAGCAGCGCATCAGTAAATCATTAAGGGGGTGGGGGACTGGCGTTGCATCCGCTAACCAAGCAGTAGAGGCAAACATGCCGCTAGGTGTGCCATAAAAACATTTAGGGGCGATGTAGTGGTCAAAGGCATGATACCACTCATGGGCAATGCTGCCTGGTCCTGCGTTTTTAGCCAGCGCAAAGCTGCGTTGGCTGGGGTCATAATGGGCAGAAACACCCGGTCGACCACCACTGCCATATTGCAACGCTATTGAGCCGCGCAGCGAAATCAACGCCTCTGGCCCCTGCAGAATCAACATAAGATCGCATAACGCATCGTGAAAAAGCTCAGCGGCCCGGTCACGCTCGGTGCTGGTGACCCAGCGGCCAATCTCAATGGAGCGAAAATCAAACTGGCGCCGAATCAAGGCAAAGCTACTCGCTTGCCCTTGACGATGATCGGGCCCATTACGGTAAAAATCTCGCGCCTCAATGCTCACTGGTCGTTTCACCCTTGTATTCAGCCCCCAGATTCCCACTAACTACTGGTAACGCATTTTAATAGCCTCATTTTTCACCGCCAGGAGAGTTGCAAAAGTGCGGTGGTATTTACAGCAAGGCGGATGATTTTACCCCTTACGTGCGTGAAGATGGCCAACTGATAACTGGCCAGAATCCGCCATCTTCAATGCTAACGACTGAGACTTTAATGGCGTGGCCGGGTCAGCTAATGCGTACCGCGCCATGTGGGCCTAGCCCTTCCGCAGACACAACAGGTTTAGAAGTTGTAGTTGAGCGATACACCTGCACCAATGCTGCCTTCCCAGCTTTGCGCCCAGGCTTGGGGTGCCAATGCAAGGCTTAGGGCAGCGGCGGGCCACCATTTTTTAGCGGTCATGGTCATTATCCTTAGCGATTATTTAGCAAACGTGCGTGATTGTATGTGCTGATTAAGAAAGTTGGCAAGTCACTGTTTCGATATCAAAATATCTTTAGAAAATTATTTATCGCTACATATCTCAGGTTAGATAAACTCATGTCTATAGAGCGCACTGTGTGCACACAGCGAAAGGAACTCGCGATAAGGAAAACAAGCAAGGATTGCTTGTTTAACACAGGGATGCACGAACAGGATGTTCGTGATGAAAGATCAAGGAAGGCCTTATAAAAACCCGGCCAGGGAATGGCCGGGTTTTTTTACCCTCAAATTAAATGACATGCTAATTAAGCTTTTATGGCGTCTCTTTTAACTATTTTGCATTTAGCAACACTATCATTTAGCAAGCATAGTGGTAATAGAGAGAGCTTAATTCATTCAAGGGCACTTCAACCGCTGTTTGGCAGTTAAGGCAGCGTACGGTCGTACTATCCTTCCCTGTACCTTCTAAACGGAAGCGGTTGAAAAACGCTGACTTGGGTGACTCTGCATTACCGCAATGACGACAGATGATATCCAAGCCATTGACTTTATTGCTGATTATAATGTCGCGCACGCTGACCTCCTACCATTTTGGTTGATGATGGTTCAGGCGTGGTAACGTCCGTGTTGAACAACATCGTTGCCGATGCTTTTAAAGTATATGTGCCGTTGGGCTTCTTAGCCATAGGAATTAGCCATCAGAATAAATTAAAAACGTGCATTAAATCGACGCAATTACGCTTCTTTTCAATTAAAGCAATATTTTTTTGATTTAATAACCTAGGTTAGATAAACACAGCGTCACGAGGTCCATTGTGGAATCACACCACATGGAAGTGGAAACAAGGAAGATAAGCAAAGGAAGCTTAAAGTACTCAAGGAAGCACAAGCAGGATGTTTGTGAGGAAGAATCAAGGAAGGTTTAAGAAAGCCCCGGCCAAGGAATGGCTGGGGCTTCTTTTTATACGCTTATTTTATTTTTTGGCTTTTTTCTTGGTTTTTGTAGGCTCGCTATTTTCCGGGATTTTTTTGCTTTCATCACTTTCACTGTCTGGCTTGTCACTACCTTGATGGGTTAGTGGACTTGCTTGATCCAGGCGTGGGTGATTATCCAGGAATTCACGCTGTAGGTTCGGCAGGCTATCAAGCGCTTGCAGGGTGTGGGTAAGCGCATGAATCGCCGCCAGCACATCTTGGGTATGGCCGGTTTCGGAGATGGTGTGCATATTGCGAATAGGGAAACCAATCGAGGTGGCTGCGCTGTCAATAGACGCCAGTACACCTGCCATGCCATCGGTGCCTGTATCCACGCCGACAATATCGCGCTGCAGCGGAATATCCTGCTCTTTAGCGGCCTTGGCAATGATACGGTTCAACTGCTCGCTGGCGATCGAGCCCACCGCCATGGTAAAGCCTTTGCCCATCTCTAACGGCTGCATGCGTTTGTCACCGATACCAGGTGCCGCCACGTAGTCGTGGTTCACATCGACGCCAATCAGCGCATCCGGCTTCATTTCGCCCGCCATCACGCGGCTACCGAAGCGGCCAATCTCTTCGTAGCTGGCAATCGCAAACAGCACGCGCACATTTTTGGTGCCGCCTGCCTTGGCGATTAAGCGCGCTACTTCAGCCGCCACAAAGCAGCCCAGGCCGTTATCCAGGTAGGCGCCATAAAAGGTGTTGGGACTAAAGCCAGGGCGAATAGGGCGATCAAAAATAATCGAGTCACCGGGGCGTACGCCAAGATTAAGTACCTGCTGCTTTTTGTTTTCGCCGTGAATCTGTAAATCCAGATAGATCTGCTCTTTCTTCAAGCCTTTGCTGCCATCCCGCATGGCCGGATCAGAGAAGTGAATGGCACCCAAAGCTTCCACCGTGCCGCCTTCAATGCAACGGTAGCTACCGGGCGCTTCCGGGTCTTCGCTAAACAGCTTCACTTCGTGACCGATCAGTACGGTGGGCAAGAAGGAGTCGGTGTTGATCCAAATTTTGCCGTCTTCGCCAATCGAACGCACCTGCATACGGATTTTGTCCGCATGGCCGATGATCATGACCTTAAACATATCGTCGCGGTCAGGGTGGGTGTCCAGAACCACGCCGGCATTTCCCTTGAACTGGTGAAGGTGCCAGCTTTTGGGTGCAAAGCTTTCAAAATGGGGCTTTAGCACGCCGTAGGTCATGGCAGCTTCCAGCCCTACGGGGCTTGGTGCCGCCAGGATATCGCGCATCAGTTTGAACTGTGCGTCGGGCATCGGCTGTGTCCAGGGTTTTGCACTATCGCTCATCGTTGTCGCTCACTAATCAAGGTGGATGTTAATCGCCTCTAGTCTGCCAGATTCCCGCTAGTTGTGTAGAGAAAGCCGCTTATTCGTGGCAATGAATTAGCTCGCGCAGAGCACTAGTTGCCGCGGAGGGAGGATGTCGTCGACTCAATATAATGCCCAGTTCACGGCGAATGGTCGGCTCGACCAGCGGGCGGTGCTCGATGCCATCGGTGGCGATCTGACGAAAACTGAGCGAGGGCAGCACACTGATACCCAAGCCTGCGGCCACCATGCGGCCCACCGTGGCGATCTGGCGGGCATCGCATAAGATATCCAGCCGCTCGCCCACGCTCTGCATAATGCGGTCAATATCCTGGCGTGAGCTGGAAAGGCGATTGATACCGATAAACGGATAGGCGGCCAGTTGGGCCCAGGCCACGGATTGTTGTGCTAGCAGCGGATGCCCGCAGGGGCAAACGGCCACATAGCTATCCTCAAGAACGGGTTCAAACGTCAGGTCATCCGTGTCGCCTGGCGGCACTGACAGCCCCAGGTCGGCGCGGCCTTCGCGCACCATTTGATTGATCTGTTCAGCTAACACATCGTGCAGGCTAAGATTAATGCGCGGATAGGCCTCGTGAAAACGCTTGATCACCCCTGGAAACAGTCCTGCCGCCAAGGTGGGAAGGGCAGCGACGGTGACCTTACCGCGTTGCTTGGAGAACTGGTCGTTAAGGTCTTCAAAGGCCTCATTCCAGTCATTTAACAGCCGCACCGCCACGGGTAAAAAAGCTTCACCCTCCGGGGTAAGCGCAAGCTGGCGAGTAGTGCGCGCAAACAGCGCACCGCCCACATTTTCTTCAAGTTTTCGTAGCGCAATCGAGATGGCCGGCTGGGAAAGATGCACCCGCTCGCTGGCCTCCGCAAGGCTGCGGGAGTGGGCGACGGCAACAAAGACACGCAACTGCTGGATGCTTGGATTCATTTATAAAGTAAAACATAAATTAAAAACTATTCAATATACAAAATAGAACGGGCGGACCATGCTTCTTTGTGTCGCATGTAAGCAACGTTGCGATCACCGTTTTACATAAAAAACGCTCTACAAAAACAATAGCTCGCTTGGCGAGCTTCGGAGACACAATGAAAACGCTACTTACCGCCATGGTGGCCAGCGCCGCGGTGCTAGCCGCTGCTACCACTCATGCCGACGAGCGCCTGCTGATTGGCTCTACCTCAAGTTCCTCCAGCCACTACAGTTACTTTGTGGCGATTAATCAGATTATTAATAACCAAGTCGAAGGGATCAGTTCTTCAGTTGCCGAAACTGGCGCCACGGTAGATAACCTGCGCCGTTTAGGGCGTGATCAAATTGATATGGGACTGGTAACGACCAATACCGGCTATCACGCCTACGCCGGCGAGGAAGACTTTGAAGGTCGACCGGTCGATAACCGCCTGCTCTGGGTCTACACCGTGGCACCACAAAATACCGTGATGCGTCAGGACGCCGGTGTGGAAACGTTCGCTGATCTAAACGGCGTACGCTTCAATCCCGGTATTACCGGCTCCGCCACCGAGAAAACCACCGAAGCGGTTATGCGCGCATTAGACATTGAGCCTGACTACGTGCGTGGTTCCACCACCGATATGGTCGATGCCATGAAGGATGGCCGAGTGATGGGGTCGGTGAAGTCGGGGGTTGGTGAACGCTTAGACGGCTCCTCCATGGACATCGCTACCTTCACACCCATTAGCGTGCTGTCGCTAAATGATGAAGAGGCGGACACGTTGCGCAATGAAATGCCTGACGTAGCGATTGTCGATGTGCCCGAAGGTGCCGCAGAAGGTATTCCCGCCTACACCACCTGGGCGTTTGGTGTTGCTGTGCACGCCCATCCGGACATGGATGAAGAAACAGCCTATCAAATCGTCAAAGCCGTGATGGAAAACCCAGAGCCGCAGGTCAACGCCTTTGCGGCTATGCGCGATGCGGATATGGCGAAAATGACCTTGGAAGTAGGCACCGTACCGCTTCATGCCGGGGCCGCGCGCTACTTTGAAGAGCAAGGGTATGACCTTCCCGATGCCTTGCAGCCTGTTCAGTAAGGTAAAGAGAGAAGATGGTCATGCGCGAGACAATCACTAAAAGCTTGGCGCTCCTGCTGGGCGGGCTAATCCTTTATACCTCCGCCACTGGGCCATTCGAGAGCTTGATTCAGCGGAGTATCTTTCTCGCGCTGGTCATTCTGCTTGGGCTTGCCGTTTACCCATTAGGGCAAGGTAAGCGTTGGCGACCGCTGGGCATCGCTGTTGATGTCGTGCTGGCGGCTGGCGTCATATTTGCCTGCAGCTATGTAGCGCTCAATCACGAACAAATCCTGGTTGAACTGCCTTGGGCAACGCCCCGGGATATGCTGCTGACCGGTGTGCTGCTGGTAGCTATTCTAGAGCTTTCGCGGCGTGCCATCGGGGCTATTTTCCCACTGCTGGTACTAGCGGGGTTAGCCTACGCATGGTTAGGGGCTGTCATTCCAGGGCCGCTCGGCCACCGAGGGTTCGATCTCTACTACATGACCGAAACCATCTACCTCGGCGATTTAGGCGTATGGGGCATGCTGGTGGGTGTGGCGGCAACAACGATCGCGGCTTTTGTGCTGTTCGGCTGTTTGCTACTTCACACGGGGGGCGGCAATACCTTCATGGATCTGGCGCTGCGTATCAGCGGTCGCTCACCAGGTGGTGCTGCAAAGGTCGCTACAGTAGCATCCGGGCTGTTCGGTATGGTCAGCGGTAGTGCGGTGGCCAATGTGGCGACGACGGGCAACTTCACGATTCCCATGATGAAGCGCTTGAACTACCCGCGCCCATTCGCGGCGGGGGTGGAAGCGGTAGCCTCTACCGGGGGGCAAATCGCGCCGCCGATTCTGGGTGCTGCGGCGTTTATTATGGCGGAAATTCTTGGTGAAAGTTATCTGCGTATTGCGGTGGCGGCCTTGTTGCCAGCGATACTTTTTTACCTGGGCGTGTTTATCACCATCCACTTGGTAGCTAAGCGCCGCCAGTTGCAGGTAGTGCCTGACGATGAGCTGCCTGCCTGGTCAGAGGTGATTCGTCCTGAACGTATTATTCCCATTTTGGCTGCCTTGGGCGGGCTTTTTTACGGCGTACTCAGCGGCCGTTCGATTCAGATGTCAGCGTTTTACGGCATCTTAATGACCGTGCTGACCTTCGTACCCTTTGCGCTGATAGCCAAAATGCCGCTGCGTGAGATTGTCGGCAAGCTGGTGTCAGGCTTGGTCGATGCCGGCAAAGGCATGGTGATTATCGGCGTGCTGCTCGCTGGGGCGCAGATTTTGGTCGCGATGATCGGCATGACCGGCATTGGCGTGACGCTGGCAAGCCTTATTGTCTCTGTGGGCGGTGAGTCGCTGTTTCTGGTGGCCTTTATCGTCGGCGGTGTGTGTCTGATTCTAGGCATGGGAATTCCTACCACGGCGGCGTATGTACTGGTGGCTTCCGTTTTAGCGCCCGCGCTCACGACCATTGGTGTTGAGCCGCTGATCGCCCACCTGTTTGTTTTCTACTTCGCTACGCTCTCGGTCATCACACCGCCTGTCTGTATTGCGGTGTTTGTGGCATCGGGTATTGCCGATACCAACTGGCTACCCGCGGCGATTGAATCGGTGCGCCTGGCGGCGGCGATCTACGTCATTCCTTTCTTGCTGCTTATTTACCCAGCCTTGGCGGGCTTTGGCACTGGCTGGGAAATCGTACTGGCGAGCTGCCAGGGCGTGGTGTTTGTGGTGGCCTTTGCGGCGCTGATGAGTCGCGTAGCGATGACAGGCAGGCGTGTCGTTGACGTTGTGGCGCTCATTGCGGTGATCGGCTTGGCCCTTACCCCCGGTTGGCTGACCACACTCGCGGCCTTAGTGTTAATTGTTGGATTATTTATGCGCCGTCGCGGGCTGCTGGAAGACGAGCTTGTGTCAGGTTCAGGCGATCACCCCTCGCTGCATGCCAAGGAGACACAGCTATGAGCTTTTTATTAGGTAGTGGAGCGGGCTTCTCCGGTGATCGTACTGATGCCGCTGTGGCAGTGGTTGCTGAATTAATCAAGCGTCAGCAGCCCTCCGCGTTAGTATTTGAAACTCTGGGCGAGCGTACGCTAGCGGCGGCTCACCGGGCCATGCGCGACGATCCCGAAAGCGGTTTTGAGCCACTGCTAGACGAACTGCTAGCCCCGGTGCTGCGCGACTGCCTGGATCACAATATCAAAATTTTAGGTAACTTCGGCGCAGCTAACCCCAGCGGTGCTTGCCAGGTGATTGCTGATTTAGCTGCGCAACTAGGCCGCGCGGATGTGCGCATTGCCCAGGTGCATGGTGACGATATTCGTCAGCAGCTGCACCGTTTGGATCTACAGCAGTGGGAGGCCGAACGGCTAGCGATGCCTGACGATGACGCCTTGATTTCAGCCAATGTTTACCTGGGTGCGAAGGCGCTGTCTGAGGCGTTGGCCATGCAAGCCGAGGTGGTCGTGACCGGGCGGGTTGCCGACCCGGCGCTGTTTTTAGCGCCGTTGATGCATCACTTCGATTGGCGTTGGGACGATTGGGATCGCCTGGCCTGCGGCATGATGGCCGGGCACTTGGCCGAGTGTGGCGCCCAGGTGAGCGGCGGTTATTTTGCCGACCCGGGTTTTAAAGATGTGCCGGGGCTCGCCACGGTAGGCTATCCGATTATTGAAGTCGAAGAGGATGGCAGCCTGATCATTACCAAGCCTGCCCACACCGGAGGCTGTGTCACTGAGCAAACGGTTAAAGAGCAACTGCTTTATGAAGTCCACGACCCGGCAAATTACCTGACACCAGACGTCACGGTGGATCTTAGCCATGCTGTGGTACGCCAGTTATCGCCCAATCGTGTTGCAGTGACTGGGATTCGGGGCAAGCCTGCTCCGGAGCGGTTGAAGACCACGGTGTGTTACGAAGGCGGCTGGCAGGGCGAAGCAGAAATCTCCTATGCAGGGCCCAATGCGCTAGCCAGGGCACGGCTTGCTGAGCAGGTATTGCGAGAGCGGCTAGCTTTTCGTGCACCCGCCGAGCTGCGCACCCGTTTGGATATCATTGGCCTCGCCAGTGTCTTTGATAGCGATAGCGGCGAACTGCAGCGTAGCGCTTCAGCTTCTGCCAGCGGCGATTATCGACTTCGGTTAGCGGCTGAGCACAGTGAGCGGCGCTGGGTTGCCCGCGCCACCCAAGAGCTATTGGCGCTTTACTGTGCGGGGCCTGCTGGCGGCGGGGGGGTACGTCGTCAATTTCAGCGGCGAGTGTTTACCGCCTCTTATTTAGTTAAGCGTAGCGACGTACATGCTCATGCCAGTCTGTTTGAGTCGTCGGCGCTCGGCGAATATAGGAGTGAATGCGATGCTGCAAGCTGAACGCACCACAAAAACAGCCAACTCATCAACCACGGTTACCCTTCATCAATTAGCCCACGCACGTGCGGGTGATAAGGGCGAGCGCCTGAATGTGGCGCTGTTTGCCTATGACCCAGACCGCTACGCAACCTTACTGGAGCAGGTCACCGAGGAGCGGGTGCTGGCGCTGTTTGCCCACCGTGGTGCCAGTCGAGTGCGGCGCTATCCCTTGCCTAACTTGGCGGGCATGAACTTTGTGATTGATGACGTACTGCAGGGCGGGGTTAATGGCGCGCTTAATTTGGATGGGCATGGCAAAACGCTGTCGTTTTTGTTGTTAAGCCTGGAGGTGAATATTTAGCCAGACCCTCGACTTAGCTGGTCGAACCCGCTGCCTAGAACGCCTTACTATGAGGACAAAATACGCACGCTAATTAATATACCAAGGCATCGTTAAAAATCCGCTAAGGAGCAGGGGCTTAGTGGGCATTGCCTGCGAAATCCTCTAGGATAGTCGCCTTTTTCTGACGGGATAAATGGGCAAATGACCTCTTCTAGGCAACCTCGCACCCAATGGCTAGGCCGCTGGGGGTTTATGTTAGCGGCAACCGGCTCCGCGGTGGGGCTCGGTAATATCTGGAAATTCCCTTATATGACCGGCGAGTTTGGTGGCGGCGCTTTCGTGCTAGTTTATCTGGCGTGTATTTTTGCCGTGGGCGTACCGGTGATGATGACCGAAATTGCCTTCGGGCGGCGTGGCCGCGGCAGCCCCATTGATGCGATTCGTCGCGTGGCCAGCGAGTCTAGCCGCTCGACTGCTTGGTCGCTCATCGGCTGGATGGCGATGCTCTGCGGTTTTATGATTTTGTCATTTTACGTGGTAGTGGCGGGGTGGTCGTTTTCCTATCTATGGAAGATGCTCACCGGCGGCCTCGCAGGCAGCAGCGTTGGGGATATGGCCGCGGTGTTTAGTGCCAACAATGCCAATCCGTTGAATCTCGGTTTCTGGAGCACTTTCGTTACGCTTATCACCATGCTGATTGTAGGCAAAGGCGTGCAGCAGGGAATCGAGAAGAGCGTGAGCTGGATGATGCCGGGGCTGGTGATCATGCTGGTGGTGCTGATTGGTTTTGGCATGTTTTCCGGTGGTTTTGGCGCGGCGGTCAACTTTCTGTTCTCGTTCAATGCCGAAAGCCTCTCCAGCGAGGGCCTGTTGGCTGCGCTGGGCCATGCGTTCTTTACCCTTTCCCTCGCCTCTGGGGCGATCCTGACTTATGGCAGCTACCTACCCAAAGGGGCTTCCATTGGCCGCACCACGGTAAGCGTGGCCATTGCCGATACCGTGGTGGCGTTGATGGCGGGGCTGGCGATCTTCCCGGTTATTTTTGCCAACGGTATGGACCCCGGCGAGGGCCCCGGGCTGATCTTTATGAGCCTGCCGTTGGCATTCCAGGCGATGCCGCTGGGCACGCTGTTTGGCATTCTGTTCTTCCTGATGCTCTCCATGGCGGCGCTGACGTCCTCAATATCCATGGTGGAAGCGACAGTCTCGTGGCTGTGTGATAACAAAGGTCTTTCGCGGCCCGCTGCCGCTTGGGGCACAGGTATAGTGCTGTGGCTGATCAGTACCCTGGCAATGCTGTCATTCAACCTGGGTGCCGACTGGACGCTGGCAAGTAAGAACTTCTTTGACTGGCTGGATTACCTGACCTCGCGCTTTATGATGCCGCTGGGCGGTTTGGGCACGGTCGTGCTGGCAGGCTTTGTATTGAAAAGCGAAGCGTTTCGCGATGAATTGGGGCTTGCACCGCTGCCTTATGCTCTGTGGCTGACCATGGTGCGCTACGTTAGCCCGCTGGGCATAGTGGTGATTTTTGTCGATGCGCTAGGGTTATATCAAGTTTCGTTTGCCGCTCACTGGCCGTGGCTGCTGGCGATTCTCGTCGCTATGGTGGCGCTGGGGGAAACCCTCAGCCCGCGGCTGCGCAATGCACTTAGCACTGGCTAGCGCTTGCTGCTTGTATTTTTGCTTCGCCTCGGCGGCGGCAACTGCGCCGGGGTGAGTGCCCACTTTCATAAGCTCATCCCAGTGTGTGGTATAGCGATCTGAACGATGGGCACAGCGTAACTGCCAGGAGGCTGGCGCATTCGTCATGCCAAAACTGATGGTGCCTTGCCCCATGCGCTGGTTGATCTGATCTACCGTTGCCATCAAA
Organism: Halomonas sp. SpR8; assembly: GCF_031010195.1. Lineage (GTDB taxonomy): Bacteria > Pseudomonadota > Gammaproteobacteria > Pseudomonadales > Halomonadaceae > Vreelandella. The sequence continues at coordinate 209,803 of NZ_JAUAMC010000001.1, forward strand.
AACGGATGGCGTTCACGAGTGGGTGGATGCAGCAGCGAAAGCTGGTGCTGCTCAGCGTCGACTAAATCCAGCAGCATCACGCCAGCCTTCATAAACCGATGGCGCGGGCGATGAATTTGCTCAAGCCCTTGGCGTACAGCATCCAGTATCACCCGGGTGTCGTCACTGGGCGAGGGCAGGGCGATCAGCGCCTGCGGGAAGTATGGGCTCTGGTCGCGGCGGTGGCGGTTGGTGTTAAGAAATACCATTACCGCACGGGCTAAACTGCGCTGCTCACGCAGCTTTTCAGCGCTACGCTGGGCATGGCGGCGCAGGGCGTTGTGTACTTCTGCAAAGATGCCAGTGGGCTGGCCGAAGGAGCGCGAGGTCATAATGCGCTGGCGCGGCTGATCCAGGGCATTCATCTCCAAACAGGGGACGCCGCGTAGCTCAAGCGCCGTGCGCGCGAGTACTACGGAGAAGCGCTTGCGCAGCTGCTTGTCATCGCTTTCTCGTAAGTCCCAGGCGGTGTTAACGCCGCCAACGGCCAAGCGATCGGCTAGCCGGTGACCGACGCCCCAAATACTGCCCACCGGCGTACGTTTGAGCAGTGCCTGGGTAGTGTGATCCTGTCCATTAAGTAGGCAAACGCCTTGGTAATGTGGGTCTTGCTTGGCAAGATGATTGGCAAGTTTGGCGAGGGTATGAGTCGGGGCGAGCCCGACACACACCGGCAAACCCAAGTGGCGGCGAATACGCTGGCGCAACTGTCGCCCCAGGGCCTCACACTGCTGCGTGGTTAAACCATCCAAGTAAACGAACATCTCATCAATCGAGTAGGGCGCGACCTCCGGGCAAGCATCGCGCAGTAGCTGGGACAGCCGCGACGACATATCGCCGTAGAGCTCATAGTTGGACGATAGCAGGTGGATCTCGCCGCGCTGGCGCAGCCCTTCAAGCTTAAACGCGGGCGTACCCATAGGAATATCCAACGCTTTTAATTCGGCTGAGCGGGCGATAATGCAGCCGTCGTTATTTGACATAACGCCCACGGGCCTGCCTTCTAGCTTGGGCTGAAAGACTCGCTCGCAGCTGACATAAAAGTTGTTGGCATCGACTAGACCGATCATCGCCACTCCTCAGTCAACGTAAGTAGCTGTTTTAACGTAAGTAGCTATTTCAACGTAAGTACTCATGCACCACCGCGCGCACCACGCCCCACAGTTGGCAGTCACTGCCCTTAAGAGGGATGGGCGGATAGTGCGGGTGGGTCGAGCAGAGGTGCGGCGTTCCCCGGTAGAGCGCGTAGCGTTTGATCAGCGCTTCTCCTTCCAGCATGGCAACCAGAATATGACCCAGGCGCGGCTCAATACCGCGGTCAACAATCAGCAAATCTCCCTCAAAAATACCCCAGCCCTCCATACTGTCGCCGGTTGCGGTGACATAAAACGTCTCGGTAGGGTTTTTGACCAGTCGCGTATTGAGGTCCAGCGTGCACGGCTCGTAATCCTGAGCAGGCGAAGGAAAACCGCTAAAGCCAGCCCTGCCCATAAAAGCTAAATGAGGCTGGGGCTGGGAGGTTAACGGCAAGGCTGTGGGAGTGTGAGCTAGCTGGCCCGGCATCGTCGGCATCCTATTTCTAAAATATTGTATAAATATACAGTATTGTTTCAGGATAAGGAAAACGCAAATGAGCAAGCGATGGGGATAGGAACGTCTGTATCTTGTTAAGATGAATGCTGCTCATCAACAACCTGATGCGGATGCGATGAAACCCATGTCAGGCTGCGGTATGATAACGGCCTGATTACCCCCTATGATCGACCCTTTCTTGTTACGAGGTTCCTCGCCGATGTTCAGCCGCGATATGTCAATTGCCGGATTCGATGATGTGTTGTTTGACGCCATGCAGAAAGAAGTAAAGCGTCAAGAAGCCCACATAGAACTGATTGCTTCCGAAAACTATGCCAGCCCTCGCGTGCTTGAAGCCCAGGGCAGCCAACTGACCAATAAATACGCCGAAGGCTACCCCGGTAAGCGCTACTATGGCGGCTGTGAGTTCGTCGATATCGCTGAAAACCTGGCGATTGATTACGCCAAAGAGCTATTCGGCGCTAGCTACGTTAATGTTCAGCCTCACTCTGGGTCCCAGGCTAACAGCGCAGTATTCCAGGCGCTGGTTAAGCCGGGCGATACGATCTTGGGTATGAGCCTGGATGCGGGCGGCCACCTGACCCACGGTGCCAAACCTAACTTTTCGGGCAAGCACTACAACGCCATTCAGTACGGCTTGAATGATCAAGAGCTGATCGATTACGACCAGGTGGCCCAGCTTGCCCGTGAACATAAGCCCAAGATGATTATCGCTGGTTTCTCAGCCTACTCGCAGATTATTGATTGGGCCAAGTTCCGCGAAATTGCCGATGAGGTGGGCGCTTACTTGCTAGTCGATATGGCCCACGTTTCCGGTTTAGTCGCGTCAGGCGTTTACCCTAGCCCCTTGCCCCACGCTCACGTGGTTACGTCAACGACGCACAAAACCCTGCGTGGCCCGCGTAGTGGCGTGATTCTGTCCGCGGAAAACGACGCAGATATTGAGAAAAAGCTACAGTCAGCGGTATTCCCCGGCGGCCAGGGCGGCCCCTTGATGCACGTGATTGCTGCTAAGGCGGTGTGCTTCAAAGAGGCCATGACGCCCGAGTTCAAAGCTTACCAGCAGCAGGTGGTTAAAAACGCCAAGGCCATGGCTAAGGTGTTTATCGACCGCGGTTACGACATCGTTTCAGGCGGCACCGAAGATCATCTCTTCCTGCTTTCGCTGATCAAACAAGGCGTAACAGGTAAAGATGCCGATGCTGCGCTGGGGCGTGCCCACATTACTGTGAACAAGAATGCCGTGCCGAACGACCCGCAAAGCCCGTTTGTTACCTCCGGCCTGCGCATTGGTACTCCGGCGGTGACCACGCGCGGTTTTGGTGAGCAGGAGTGTACCGAGCTAGCTGGCTGGATCTGTGACATTCTCGATGTACTGGCCAAAGGCGAAGACACTAGCGCCATTGAAGCGAAAGTACTGGATAAAGTGGCCGAGGTTTGCACGCGCCTACCAGTTTATAAGTAACGATATACTAATACTTTAATACCAACACCCTTTATCACTAACGCCTCTACACTCTGTAGAGGCGTTTTTATTAGGGTTGGTAACAGAGAGTTACGTTCTTGGCGTCCTACTTTAAGCGCCGCCGAGCGCGGTGAGCAGTTTGGTCTGCGCGATTTAGTCGATGTTTTTGATGCACGTTGAATAAATAAGCAGGCAGTATATTAAAAAAAGCCCGCCAGGGGAGGCGGGCAGGATTTGGCTCACTGCAGCCCACTGGCATCAGGTGAGGGGTATGCAGGATCACCAGTGGGTACAATTTAAGTATAACTATTTCTGTGGATTTGCCAAGTGTTGTGTAAGATTTTTTAGTATAAATCGTAAAAAGTGCACCTTTCTGTTTCGCGCACAATTCTGGTGCATTTAGGCCGCTTCTTTTTGGTGCCGTCTCGCATTAGTTACTTGTCGCTCCATTCTCTGCGTTACTGATTTGTTTAACTTCATGATAATAAAATAATTTCACTTGTTGGCGTATAACTTGCTAACTAACTTATTATGGTTGCAAGGCTATCGTTGCAAGGTAATGTTATGACCGAAAAGAGGTAGTGCTATGCCTGAATCCACTCATCTTTCAGTGCCACTTTCCCCATCACTATCCTCGGTAGACCCGGTTTTACAGCCGCGACTGATAGTGACCGATTTAGACGGCTCGCTATTAGATCATCACAGTTATGACTTTAGCCCGGCCACACCGTGGCTTGCCCAACTAAAACAAATGAGGGTGCCGGTGATCCCGGTAACCAGTAAAACCCGTGCCGAGTTACTTCCCCTGCGCGAAGCGCTGGGCCTAACGGGGACGCCGTTTATTGCCGAAAATGGAGCGGTTATTGGCCTACCGCCAGGCTGGTGTCATGCTCGCCTGGATCGTCCAGGTAGTGGTCGTGATGGCGTCGTCATCAAATACCCCGGTGTGGATGTTGGCTTTATTCGCGCCCGCTTGAAGGTGTGGCGCGAACGGTTAAACATCCGCTTTACCCGAATGGATGAGCTAAGCGTTGGCGAGGTCATGGAACTGACTGGGCTAGATGAGATTCGTGCCCAGGATGCCCGTCAGCGGGAGGGCAGTGAACCGATCATTTGGCAAGATAGCGAAGTGGCGCTGGCCACTTTCCGCGACAGCCTGGAAGGCGATGGTCTCCAGCTTACTCAAGGCGGGCGTTTTTGGCATGTCATGGGGCGCTCTGCTGATAAGGGCAGCGCAGTAGAGTGGTTGGTCAAACGGTTTACTGCTTTGCGAGGGCGGCCCCCGCTTTCGCTGGGGCTGGGGGACGGGCCAAACGATATCACGATGCTTGAGGCGGTTGACCAGGCGGTGGTGATTCGCGGTTGCCATGACTTAGTCGTAGAGCCTCGCAACGCATCGTTATATCGAACCGACGCAACCGGGCCGACCGGCTGGGCCGAGGGGGTGGCTTACTGGTGGGGGCGAGCCGACCGCCGTTTAACGACGGCGGAGAAGAGTGATGCGGATAGTTGTGGTGCCGATAGTTGTGATGCCGATAACTGTGATGCCAGGGAGGTAAGCGCATGAGTGACTTTCATCAAAACGGTATTATTACTGATTTTCATAACCTGACTCGGCGTTCAGTAGAAGCGCTTGAGCAGGAGCTGTGTGGCTTTTCACGCCGGCGTCCGATGGGTTTGATTCTGCCGTCACTTTTTTCAGAGCTGGAGGGGCCAGCGTTATCGGGGATTGTTGATGAACTGGTGAAAGTCCCCTATCTCAATGAGATTGTGATTGGTTTAGATCGAGCCGATCGCGAGCAGTTCTTACATGCCCGTGAGTTTTTCTCTCGACTGCCGCAGCATACGCGCATTCTTTGGAACGATGGCCCACGGCTGCGTGCCCTGGATGCGGAGCTGGAAGAGCACGGGTTAGGCTCGTTGGAACCCGGCAAAGGGCGCAATGTGTGGTACTGCGCGGGTTATATGTTGTCGTCTGGGCGCTCGACAGTCGTTGGATTACATGATTGTGATATTTTGACCTACGAACGCGGATTGCTGGCGCGCTTGATGTATCCGGTAGCTCATCCGAATTTTAACTATAGCTTTTGTAAAGGTTATTACCCGCGTATTGCTGAAGGCAAGCTCAATGGTCGCGTCTCTCGTCTACTCGTTACGCCGTTACTGCGGGCGCTCAAAACGGTATGCGGGCCGCTGCCCTATCTCGATTATCTGGATAGCTTTCGTTATCCGCTTTCGGGAGAATTTGCGATGCGTAGTGAAGTCCTTGAAGGCATCCGTATTCCCGCCGACTGGGGGCTGGAGATTGGCGTTTTGTCTGAGTTGCAGCGCAACTACTCGTTGCGCCAGCTCTGCCAAGTGGACATTGCCGATGCCTATGACCACAAGCATCAGCCGGTTAGCGAAGATGATCCCGATGGTGGTTTGAACCGCATGAGTCTGGACATCTCAAAAGCGCTCTATCGTAAGCTTGCGACACAAGGCATTACCTTTAGCAGCGAAGATTTCCGTACACTCAAAGCTACCTATTATCGTTTTGCATTAGATCTGATCGAAGCCTATGACCACGATGCCACCATGAATGGTTTAAGCCTCGACCGCCACAGTGAGGAGCAGGCCGTAGAGCTATTTGCCAGCAATCTGCTTGAGGCAGGCAATCTGTTTTTAGATAACCCCAGAGAGCGGCCGTTTATTCCCAGTTGGAACCGAGTGCAGGCCGCTGTACCGGATCTGCTGGTGCGTATGCATGAGGCGGTCAAGCTCGATAATCAAGGCAAGGTTTAATCTCAGTTTGCAGTGGCAGGCTAAGCTTAAGGCGCTTCGCTGCCCATCATTTCAATCAGCCGTTCTTCACTGGGCAGCCCTTGAATACGGTCGATGCGAACGTTGCCGTTCTCCGCTTCACGTTGAAATGCGCTAGTTGGCGTTGCATAGAGGCCTAGCCCTTCAAACAGCTGGTTATTAGCGTACACCTGTTCTTCTATTTCGCGTGGCTGGGCGCTGGCGGCTACCTCTTCCTGACCATTTTCATGGGCATGCAGCGTGGCAACTGGGTCGTCGGCGCCGAGTAAGGTGGCTGCTTTGCCAGGGCTGTCGGGCGCTAAAATACCCACCATGATATGGCGCAGCTGCACTTCACCGGCCTCGACCCAAGGCCGAACGTCTTGCCACAGTTGGCGGCAGTAGGGGCAGTTGGCATCCGTAAAGGTATAGATCACGCGCGGCGCATCCACATCGCCATCCTGGATCCAGTGGCTTTCAGTGAGTAGTTGCCAGGTTTGGGCTTCAAGGGGGGCGCGTACGTGCTCATCCAATTGTGCTTCTGTTAAGTCATTACCCTCGCTATCCATCAATGTGCCGACCACCGCGTGCTCACCGTCAGGCGTTAAATAGATTGCCATATCCTGCCCCTGCACACTGGCGCCATAACCGCGCAAACCGCCGGGGGCTTCAAACTGCCCGTGAATCTCTATCCCTTGGTCGGCGAGTGCTTGCACGGGGGCGGGCAGGTCATCGGCATAGCTTGCAGAGGAGCCCCAAAGAACTGTCAGTAGGAGAAAACTGCTTATGGCAGGGTGACGTTTCAAATGCATTGCAGCGCCTTGTTTGAATAAGAGTGAGATTCTAAAAATCTAATAACCTCATTTTAACACTGGCAAACCCTAAAATAATGCCGAGCTGGGATTATCTCAGCACGACATTAGTTAGGGATTATGCGGGTTAAACCCGGGGCGTTCTGTCGCAACTAACCGTTACTAGCGGGCTGGGCTGCGTGTCGGTTCAGCTGGTTGCTACCAGCCAGCGCACAGCATAAGGCGGAAGGGCACCTTCGGCGCTCCAAGGGCTATTGGGGTCAAGCGCTTGCCAGGCGTGTTGGTCCAGTGCTTGGGTAACTGCCTCGCCCATATTTTCTATGGGGAGCGGCAGGTCGGTGACGTTATAAAGCGCAAGCAGACGGCGACCATCGTGGAGCGGGCCACGCTCCACCGCCAGCAGTTCTGGTGCTGAAACCACAACACGTTGGGCAGCATTGGGATGAAAGCAGGGCTCTTGACGGCGCTGCTCCAGCAGTCGGTTTAAGGCGTGGAAGACATCGTGAGTCGGCGTTGAAGGGCTGTCTATCAGCAAATCCAGCTCGCTACGCTGCCAGCGTCGTCGGTTGATCGAGCGCAGGCGGCCGCTACGCTCTACGCCTTCCACATCGTTAAGTGTGCCGGTGAGCGTGTGAATATACAGCGCCGGTATGCCTTGCAAGTTGAGCATAATCGCTTGGCTGCAAAGGAAACGGGCGATCTGCCACGGGTCGGGGCCGCGACGTGTGCCGCGCATGGCTTCAAACCAGGTGATATTGATCTCGTAGGGCGTATCGCTGCCATCCGGATTGCTGCGCATGCTGACGAAACCACCGAATTTGTGCATCAGCTCCAGCAAGGCATCGCGCTCGTGGTCGGGCAGTAAGCCTTCTAGCGGGCGCACGCCAATACCGTCGTGGCTGGCAGTGAAATTCAGGTAGGTACAGTGATCGGGGAGAACCGGCAAGCTAGCAAGCCAGGTTTGCAGCGTGCTGGCTTCACCTCGGGTGAGGGTATGCAATAGCAGTGGGGGAAGGGCAAATTGATACACCATGTGGGCTTCATCGGGCTCACCTTCAGAGAGGCGTTCAAGCCCGAAATAGCTGATGTTTTCCTGGTGGGGCACATTGGTTTCGGTAATCAGCAGGGTGCCCGGGGCGACATGATCTACAATCGCCCGCAGCAAGCGCACCACCGTGTGGGTCTCGGGCAGATGAATACAGGACGTACCCAGCCGCTTCCACAGAAACGCCACCGCATCTAGCCGTACAATCCGCGTACCTTGTTCCAGGTAGAACAGCAAGATACCCACGAATTCCAGCAGTACATCCGGGTTTTCAAAGTTTAAATCAAGCTGGTCTTCGGAGAAGGTTGCCCATAGGTATCGGGTACCACGCCGGGTGGAAATGGGCACCAGCAGCGGGCTGCTGCGTGGGCGCACCACCAAAGACACATCGGTGCCTGGGTCAACTTCAATAAAATAGTCGCGCCCCGGTAGGCTGCCGCTCAGGTAATCGACAAACCAAAGTGACTCACGCGAGACGTGGTTGAGCACCAAATCGGCCATTAAGTCGTAATGGCTGGCGAGCTCGCGGATGTGCGACCAGTCGCCCAACTCATTATTGACTTCCCGATAGTGGATGACCGAAAAGCCGTCGTCGCTACTCCACGGAAAAAAGGGCAGCACGTGAACGCCGCTGATGCGCTCGCCCAGGCGTGCTTGCAGGAAGTCGCTAAGAACCGCTAGTGGCGGTACCCCTTCCTCTATAATAGAGTCGCCGTAACTGATCACCCACTGATCTTTCTCGCTCCAAGACGGTGCGTTTTTCGATTTGCTATCAACTGGCGTGGACGAAAACGGGGCAAGGGAAAGAAAATGCTCTAGATGTAAGGTTAAGCGGCGCTGCACCTCGCCTGCCCGCGGGCCATACAGGTGGCTTAGGTAGTCGTGAACCGTCTTTTCAAAGGGTGACATGGGTGACTCCTGATAAACAATCTTCCACAAACGCTGCAGCTTGTGTGCCAAATCGTTACAATGCATGGTTAATACCGCTTTCAACGCCATTAATAGCACACCCTATCGATAGGTTATAACACGCTACTTCGTGCGGCTTGCCGACACGGGCTGACAATAGGTTGACCGCCATGCATTGCCCTTTTTGTGGTGCAAACGATACACGAGTGACTGATTCGCGGTTGGTGGCCGATGGTGACCAAGTGCGAAGGCGTCGCCAATGTGCAAGCTGCCAAGAGCGCTTTACCACTTACGAAACCGCTGAGTTAGTGATGCCTCGGGTGGTGAAGTCAGACGGTTCGCGGGAAAGCTTCAATGAAGCCAAGCTGCGAGCGGGCATGTTGCGCGCGCTCGAAAAGCGCCCAGTCAGTGCTGAGGCCATCGAAGCCGCAGTGGAGCGCATCCGCCAAACCCTGCGGGCGCGTGGTGACCGCGAAATTAACGCTCGGGATATTGGCGAGTCGGTGATGCAAACGCTTAAAACCCTCGACCACGTGGCTTATATCCGCTTTGCCTCGGTGTATCGCAAGTTTCAGGATCTGGATGAATTTCGCGCTGAAATTGACCGGCTTTCCCAAGAGCCCTCACACAAGAGCGGGCCGTCAAAATGAGCACTGGTTTTAGTCAAGCCGATCATCGCCATATGACGCGGGCGCTACAGCTAGCAAAGAAAGGGCTCTACACTACCGATCCCAATCCGCGGGTTGGCTGTGTGATTGTGCGTGATGGGCATATTGTTGGTGAAGGCTATCACCTGCGTGCCGGTGAGCCCCACGCGGAAATTCACGCCTTAAACGCCGCCGGTGAGCAGGCCCAAGGCGCCACCGCCTACGTCACTCTTGAACCCTGCTCCCACACCGGACGCACTGGCCCCTGCGCAGTGGCGTTGAAGGAAGCCTGTGTCTCGCGGGTAGTGATTGCGATGGTGGATCCTAATCCACACGTTAGCGGTCGTGGTATCCGCTTGCTCGAAGATGCCGGTATTGAGGTCGCGGTGGGTTTGTTGGAGAGCGAGGCTCGCGTGCTGAATCCCGGCTTTATCGCCCGCATGACCCAGCAGCGCCCCTTTGTACGCCTGAAAATGGCGATGAGTTTAGACGGCCGTACCGCCATGGGATCAGGGGAGTCCCAGTGGATTACCGGCCCGGAGGCACGCACTCAAGTACAGCGGCTACGAGCGCGCTCCAGCGCGATATTAAGCGGCGTTGAGTCCATTATTATGGATGACTCACGATTGACGTTGCGGGCCGATCAACTACACCTCGAAAATGCGCAAGAGGTCGTCCGCCGCCAGCCCCTACGAGTGATTTTAGATACCCATTTGCGCTTACCGTTAGCGGCCGCCTGTTTAACTGAGCCGGGCCGTACCTTGGTGATCACCACGCCCGACCACTCAGTTGAAAAGCGCGAACGGCTGACCCTGGCGGGGGCTGTGGTGCAGGTGCTGCCAGCCAGTGACAATGGCCGGATTGATCTCACACTGATGTTAGAGTGGCTCGCGGAAAATGAGCAGGTTAACGAACTGTTGGTGGAAACCGGCGCGACCCTGGCTGGCGCCATGCTCGATGCGGAGCTGATTGATGAACTGCAGCTGTTTGTCGCGCCCACGCTATTAGGCGGCGAAGCACGGCCCCTGTTTGCACTGCCTGGGCTCTCACGGATGGCCGATCAACGGCGCTTAACGATTCATGATATGCGGGCGGTGGGGCGCGATTGGCGCATTATTGCCTCCCCTCAGGCGACTAGCGCAACAGGTGATAGCAAGGTACCCTGACGCGCTAAATCGCCGCTTACGCGACAACCCTTCGCGATACATTAGCGCGACAACATTTATGGGAGATTCCATAGTGCACTCCTCCTCTAGAGGCTTAGCCCCTATCGCCGAGCTGGTGGACGATATCCGTCAGGGCAAAATGGTGATTCTCATGGACGATGAGGATCGTGAAAACGAAGGCGATATCATCATGGCCGCCGAAAAAGTGCAGGCCGAACATATCAACTTCATGGCTCGTTTCGCCCGTGGGCTTATCTGTATGCCGATGACCCGTGCACGCTGCGAGCAGCTTAATCTGCCGCTCATGGTGCGTGATAACGGCTCAGGCTTTGGCACCAAGTTCACGCTTTCAATCGAGGCCACCGAAGGCGTTACCACCGGTATTTCCGCGGCAGATCGAGCACGCACGGTGCAGGCAGCGGCGGCCCCTCACGCCAAACCGTCCGATATTGTTCAACCAGGGCATATTTTTCCGCTGATGGCAGAGCCTGGTGGCGTCCTGCGCCGTGCAGGCCATACTGAAGCCGCGTGTGATTTGGCGGCGTTGGCAGGCTGCGACCCTAGTGGCGTCATCTGCGAGGTTATGAACGATGACGGCAGCATGGCGCGCCGCCCGGAGCTAGAGGCGTTTGCCCACGAGCACGGGATTAAAATTGGCACCATCGCCGATTTGATTCACTATCGCATTGTTAACGAGCAGACGATCGACCACTTGGAAGCGTCAACGATCATGACCTCTCACGGCGAGCTGTCCTTGCACGTTTTTCGCGACCGTATTCAAGGCGCCCATCACCTTGCGCTGGTCAAGGGTCAGCCCACGGCTGAAGAGCCCACGACTGTTCGCGTGCATCTTACCGATACGCTGCGTGATGTGATGGGCCTGATGAAGGGCGATCAGTGCCGTTGGGATGCCCATCGTGCGCTCAAAGAAATTGCTGATGCCACGGCGGGCGTGTTTGTATTAATTGATGATGGTCGCCCGTGCCAGGATTTAAAAGACCAGTTGGATATCTTTTTAGATCGCGTCCGCCAGCCGCGTACCAGCGACTCCGATGGCGCTGGCAACTATTTAACCATTGGTACCGGCTCGCAAATCCTGCGCTATTTGGGTGTAGGTAAGATGCGACTACTGAGTTCACCGTGGAAGTTCTCGGCGCTATCTGGCTTTGATCTCGAAGTCGTCGAGCTTCTGGGCCCGAATGACACGGCGTACGAACCAGCGTTTCAGCAGGACTAATCAGCAGTACTAATCAGTAGGACTAAATTTGATGCAATCCCTCACTCAAGTTGAAGGTACGTTTGTTGATGTCGATGGCCGTTATGTCATCGTTGTGGGTCGTTTTAATCATCACGTGGTGGACAGCCTGGTAGAAGGTGCGGTCGACAGCTTGACCCGCCACGGCGTCGACGCCGAACATATTCACATTGTGCATGTGCCGGGCGCGTGGGAACTGCCGCTGGCGGTTAAGCGCGTGCTGAAGGTGATGAAGCCTGATGCGGTGATTGCGCTCGGCGCGGTAATTCGTGGTGGAACGCCGCACTTTGAGTACGTGGCAGGCGGCTGTAATACGGCGATTAATCACTTGCAACTTGAGTTTGATACCCCGGTTGCCAACGGCGTGCTAACCGTTGAAACGATCGAGCAAGCCATTGAGCGTGCAGGCACCAAAGCCGGTAATAAAGGCACCGAAGCCGCTATGGCGGCCATGGAAATGGTCTCTTTGCTACGCGCGCTGCCGGCAGGAGAGAGTCAATGAGCGAGCGTCAACCCTCTGCCGCGCAGCAAAGCCGCCATGCGGCGCGCGAATTAACCGTGCAGGGGCTTTATCAGTGGCAAATGACCGGCAAATCCATCACCACCATCGAAGCCGAGTTTCGTAGCCAAGTCGCTGATGACGATTTGGAAGATCACGAAAATTGGGTGAAGGTGATGGAAATTGCCGACAAGGCGCTATTTCACGAGCTGCTGCATAATACTGTGCGTTTCAAAGCGGAGCTGGATCGTGAAATCTCCCCCTTGTTAGACCGCCGCTTGGAAGATCTCGATGCGGTGGAGTTGGCGATCCTGCGGCTAGGCGCTTACGAGCTTTCCCGTCGCATGGAAGTACCCTATCGTGTAGTCATTAACGAAGGCGTTGAGCTGGCTAAGTCATTTGGCGCCACCGACGGCCATAAATACGTGAACGGCATTCTCGATAAGCTGGCGATTCGCCTGCGAAGTGCCGAGGTCAGCGCTCGTCGTCTCTGAACGCGAGCGGTATGGCGATGCGTTTAAGGGGCCTTTGTGCTTGCCGAATTTGATTTAATTCGACGCTATTTTATGTCGTCGCAGGAGGCGGCGGTCGCGTCTAATGGCGTCACACTAGGATGTGGAGACGACGCCACGCTACTGGTGCCAACCGCGGGCCATCACTTGGCCGTGAGCGTTGATACCTCTGTAGTGAATGTTCACTTTCCCCGCGAAGCTCCGGCGTTTGCGGTGGGCCACCGCGCGCTGGCGGTTGCGCTGAGCGATTTGGCGGCCATGGGCGCTGTCTCTCGTTGGTGTTTAATGGCGTTAACCTTTGACCAACGTCAATTTGCCGATGACGACGCGGCACACCTTTGGCTGGCTGACTACGCCCGTGGTTTTCATGCGCTTAGCCAGCAGCACGCTACAACGCTGGCGGGGGGCGATGTCACCTCCGGCGAACTGGCCATCGGTGTTACTGTCATGGGAGAAGTGCCAGTAGGCGAAGCACTCACTCGAGGTGGTGCACAGGCGGGTGATCTGCTGGCAGTCACCGGAGCATTAGGCGGCGGAGCAGGTGGTTTGGCACTCTGGAAAAAGGGCGAGCGCGACTTGGCGCATCCCTTGCTGCGGCGCTATTTATTACCGGAGCCACGTTTGGCGGCGGGGTTAGCTCTGCGGGGGTTGGCTTCTGCTGCCCTGGATATTTCTGACGGGCTACTGGCAGATCTGGCGCATCTTCGTGAGGCCTCCCAATTGGGGGCTGAGATCACGTTAGACGCGCTACCGCTAGCAGATGAGTTAGAAAGCACGCTAGGCCGACGAGCTGCTTTACAGGCGGCGCTTTCGGGGGGCGATGATTATGAGCTGCTAGTGACGTTAAACGCTGACAACCTAGCCAAGGCGCAACAGCACCTAGCGTCCTTGGGTTTGACGTTAACGGTTATTGGCCGCTGCCGTGAAGCACTGGGGGTAAGTGCTTCTGATCAGTGTGATCTCAGTGGCTATGTCAAAGGGTACGCTGGTTGGCAGCATTTTAGTGGGGAAGCGCCATGAATCGTGCACCAAAAAGTGTCTGGCGTCGCCCTACACATTTTTTTGCTTTTGGCTTGGGTAGCGGTGCTGTTCCTTGGGCGCCCGGTACCTTTGGCACGCTAGCTGCCATTCCGTTTTACTGGATAATGGCGGATCTGCCTCTAGGCTGGTATTTAAGTATTTGTTTTGTCGCTTTTGTTATCGGCGTTTGGCTATGTGATAAAACCTCCCACGACTTAGGCGTACACGACCACTCAGGTATCGTGTGGGATGAGTTTGTCGGCTATTGGTTGACCATGGCGGCGGTGCCTTTTTCATGGGAAGCTGCGTTATGGGGGTTCGTCGTATTCCGCATTTTCGATGTTTTTAAACCATGGCCAATACGCTGGGCTGATCGCCGAGTGGCAGGCGGCTTTGGAATTATGATCGATGATGTAATGGCCGGGGCCTACGCCTGGAGTACTATGCACCTGTGGTTTTGGCTGCACTAAATAGCTTAGCTTTGAAGTACTATTCAGGGTACTTTGTGAAGTACTATCAACTGATAGCTTCCTTCTAGTGCTTTGGCGTCAAGGAGACAGCATGCGCAAGGAACGTCTGATCGTGCCTACCCTGTCGATTATCGCCGTGGTATGGGTGGCAGCGCAGCTTCTCTCTAGCGTTTTGTTTGAACGCAGTTTGCGCCAAGCGCTAGAAGACCTGGAAGCGCGCGGAGAGTGGCGCGTCAGCCGTACTGAGAGCCGTCAAGGCTGGCTAAGTTCCCAAGGGAGGCTAATTCTTTCCCCGCTGCTGGGTCGCCCTTGGCGTCTTGAGCTGACCTATCGTGCGCGCCACGGTATTTTAAGCACGGATGTCGAAGGCACCGTATTGCCTCGCCTGGATACCGTGTTACAGCAAGCGGTCGGTGAAGTGACGGCCCCTTCTGTGCCACGCTGGCAAGGGCGCTACCACACTCTGAGTGGCCATAGTGAACTGCGTCTAGCGCTGGCTCCCTTTGTTATTCAACAGAATGGCCGCGAGTTAGCCGTTCGTGGAGGCCGACTACGTCTTGAAGGCGTGTTTGGCGATTGGCGATTGCGCGCTCTGTTGGATCAGTTAACGCTTACCGATGGCGTGGCCCAGCTTGCGCTAGGCCCCACCGAGCTTGAAAGCCGCTATACCTATACCGAAGGTGCTTACCACTTTTCCCAGCGCGATCACCTGCATATTGAAACGTTGCAACTAAGCTATCCCTCCTACGATTTACAGCTTTCACCCCTCGACCTAAACAGCCATATGGTGCTGGATGAAAGCGAGCTGCGCATCAAGGGTGATTTAGAAGTAGGTGATGTCTTGGTTCCCTCTGAGGCACCCGAAACACCGTTGCTCACTGGCAGAATTGAGATGGAGCTTTGGCGTTTAAACGCCGATGCGGTGCGCGATGCCATTCGCCGTCTACGCCAGGAAGCCTCGTGGGGCGACGCCAGTCTCCCCATGGCGGAAGGGCTGTTAGCACGCCTGGAGCCGGATTTACGCAACATACTCAGTGACTCGCCGCGTTTAGATGTCACTACAATTGCCATCGATAGCCCGCTGCTGGGGATCCGCTTAGATGCCGATGGCGTGCTATTTTTTGATGCTCGCCAGTTGGATGAGCTTAGCGTGGTGAATCTTGATAAACAAAAAGAGCAGGCCAAGTGGCTGGAGCGCATCGACGGCGACTTCACCTGGCGCGATGCGCCTACCGTGGCAGCACTATGGTTAGGGCTGCCGCTGGGCACCCGCGAGCTGCAGTTTGATGTTGTGCGCGGTGTATGGCGGGTTAATGGACGCCCTATGCCTGAACTGTGGCCTTAGATAGCAGCGCTCATTGTGGATTGAGCGAAGCCGTACAATCATCTTCTAAGTCTTGGACAACGCGCAGTTTAAACCGACTGTTCTACTCAAGAAGGGTTGAAGTTTTAGCGCACTGCCCGCATTCCATGAACAACGCTAGGCGGTTCTCGCCGCCGCTATTGGTTCATTGGAGGATGCATGAGCGACCAGGATTACGAACGCGATAATGATCACCTTGACTGGCAAACTGAAGATGAGCAGTCATCCTCACGCACTGCCGATGAACAGGGCAGCCAGGATTACCGCTCAGATGGCGAGCGGGTAAATTCGTTGGTGCCAGCCAGTGATACGCTGCCTGAACGCATCTATCTGCTGCCTATCCATAATCGTCCTTTTTTCCCCGCCCAGGTACAGCCACTGGTGGTTAACCGTGAGCGCTGGGAAGAGACCATGCGTCGCGTAAATAATACGCCGCACCACACGCTAGGCGTTGCCTTTGTGGGTGAGCAGGGCGTTAGTTCGCTTGACCACGAAGGTTTTCCTGAAATCGGCACCGCCGTCAAAGTGCATAAGCTAAAGGGCGAAGACGAGCAGATTCAGTTTATCGCTCAAGGTCTTCAGCGCTTCAAAATTACTCGCTGGCTCTCCAAGGAACCGCCATACCTGGTTGAAGTTACTTATCCCAAAGAGCCGGTAAAAGAAGAGAGTGAAGAGACTCGCGCCTACGCCATGGCGATTATTAACGGTATTAAAGAGCTGCTGCCGATTAATCCGCTGTATGGCGAAGAGCTCAAACACTACCTCAATCGATTTAGCCCCCATCAGCCGGGGCCACTGACAGATTTTGCCGCTGCCATTACCTCCGCTAAAGGCCCGGAGCTTCAAGATGTTTTGGCCACACTGTCGGTTGAAGAGCGGATGCAGAAAGTGCTGCCGCTGCTGCGTAAAGAGATCGATGTGGCGCTGCTCCAAGGTGAAATCAGTGAGCAGGTCAACGCACAGATGCAGGATCGCCAGCGCGAATTTTTCCTGCGCGAACAGCTCAAAGTCATCCAGCGTGAGTTAGGCATCTCCAAAGATGACCGTGAAAATGACGTCGATACCTTTAGAGCCCGGTTAGAATCGCTGGTTGTGCCCGAGCGTGTTCAATCGCGTATCGACGATGAACTGAATAAACTTAGCGTATTGGAAACCGGGTCGCCCGAGTACGGCACCACACGCAATTATCTTGATTGGCTTACCTCGCTGCCCTGGGGAGTGACCAGCCAGGATCAGTTGGATCTGTCCCATGCACGCCAAGTGCTGGATCGCGATCACGACGGCCTGAAAGACGTTAAAGAGCGCATTATCGAATTTCTTGCCGAGGGCACTTTTAAAGGCGACGTAGGCGGCTCGATTGTGCTGTTGGTAGGCCCGCCAGGGGTAGGTAAAACCTCTATTGGGCGTTCGATTGCCGAAGCTTTAGGACGCCAGTTTTACCGCTTTTCCGTCGGCGGTATGCGCGACGAAGCGGAAATTAAAGGCCACCGCCGTACCTATGTGGGCGCGATGCCCGGCAAGCTGGTACAAGCCTTTAAAGAGGTCGAGGTTGAAAACCCGGTGATTATGCTGGATGAGATCGACAAGCTAGGCCAGTCTTTCCAAGGCGATCCCGCTTCGGCGCTGCTGGAAGTGCTTGATCCTGAACAGAACGTTGACTTCCTTGATCACTACCTAGATGTGCGCATGGATCTCTCCAAAGTGCTGTTTATCTGCACTGCCAATACGCTGGACTCGATTCCTGGGCCGCTGCTGGATCGCATGGAGCAGATTCGCCTCTCCGGCTATATCGCCGAAGAAAAACTGGCGATTGCCAAGCATCACCTGTGGCCGAAGTTGCTCAAACGCGACAACCTTACCAAAAAACGTATTAGTCTATCCGATGCTGCCTTGAAGCAGGTGATAGAGGGCTACGCCCGGGAAGCCGGGGTGCGTCAGTTGGAGAAACAACTGCACCGCATTGTGCGCAAATCGGCCGTTAAACTGCTCGAAGAGGAGGCTGAGACAGTCAAGATCTCAGTTAAAAATCTAGAGGAGTTCTTGGGCGCACCGATTTTCCGTAAGGAAAAAGTGCTCACCGGTGAAGGGGTGGTCACAGGCTTAGCGTGGACATCCATGGGCGGGGCAACGCTGCCTATCGAAGCAGGCAAGGTACACTCGCTTGATCGCGGCTTTAAGCTGACCGGCAAGCTGGGCGATGTCATGCAGGAGTCGGCCAATATTGCTTACAGCTACACCCTTGGGCACTTGCAGGAGTATGGTGCTGACGCAGACTTCTTTGACTCGGCGTTTGTGCATCTGCACGTACCAGAGGGCGCTACCCCCAAAGATGGCCCCTCGGCTGGTGTCACCATGACCACCGCGCTGCTCTCGCTGGCCAAGCACCATGCGATCGATCGGCCACTGGCGATGACCGGCGAGCTCACCTTAACGGGCCAAGTGCTGCCGGTGGGCGGTATTCGTGAGAAGGTGATTGCCGCGCGGCGTAGTGATATTTTTGAATTAATCCTGCCCGACGCTAATAAGCGTGATTACGAAGAGCTGCCGGACTATCTAAAAGAGGGCATGACGGTGCACTTCGCCAAGCGTTACCGTGACGTAGCGGAGGTCGTATTTGGTCGCTGATTAGCGCTTTTTTATCGCCTTAGCACGCTCACGCTTTTCGCTCTGCATCTAGTCTCTACAAAACGCTCATGCCACAATTAAAGGCCGTTGGATTTATCCCAGTCCACGGCCTTTTATGCTGTGGGCTGATAAAAAAATAGAGAGTAGAGGATGCCATGCCAGAGTATCGTTCACGTACTACCACTGCTGGTCGCAATATGGCCGGCGCTCGCGCGCTGTGGCGCGCCACGGGTATGCAGGATGGAGACTTTCAAAAGCCGATTATTGCGGTCGCCAACTCTTTTACCCAGTTTGTGCCGGGCCATGTCCACTTAAAGGATATGGGCCAACTGGTCGCACGTGAGATTGAGAAAGCCGGTGGTGTGGCCAAAGAGTTTAATACCATCGCCGTGGACGATGGTATCGCCATGGGCCACGACGGCATGCTCTATTCGCTGCCCAGCCGCGATCTCATCGCTGACAGCGTCGAGTATATGTGCAACGCCCACTGTGCCGATGCGCTGGTGTGTATTTCCAACTGCGACAAAATCACCCCTGGAATGCTGATGGCTGCTCTGCGCCTCAATATTCCGGTTATCTTCGTTTCTGGCGGCCCCATGGAAGCAGGCAAAACCAAGCTGCTCAACCACGGGCTGGATCTCGTCGATGCCATGGTCATGGCTGCTGACGACAGCGTAGACGATGAGACCCTGGCAGAAGTGGAGCGTAGCGCCTGCCCCACCTGCGGCAGCTGTTCGGGGATGTTTACCGCCAACTCGATGAACTGTTTAACCGAGGCGTTGGGTCTAGCCTTGCCCGGCAACGGCACCGTGCTGGCGACCCACTCGGATCGCCGCCGTCTATTTGAAACCGCTGGTCATCGCATTGTTGAGCTGGCCAAACGCTATTACGAAGGTGAAGAAGCGCACCTGCTGCCCCGCGCCATTGCCTCCAAGGCGGCGTTTAAAAACGCCATGACCCTGGATATCGCCATGGGTGGCTCTACCAACACGATTCTGCACTTCCTGGCGGCGGCCCAGGAAGCCGAGGTGGACTTCACCATGGCGGATATCGACCGCCTCTCCCGTGAAGTGCCTCAGCTGTGCAAGGTTGCGCCCAATACCCAGAAGTACCATATCGAAGACGTTCACCGAGCCGGCGGTATTATGGCCATTCTAGGCGAGCTGGATCGTGCCGGGGTGCTGGATACATCGGTGCCCACCGTGTATGGCGATAGCCTCAAAGCCGCGCTGGATGAGTGGGATATCATGCGCTCGCCCAGTGCGGAGGTCGTTGAGTTTTTCAAAGCCGGGCCGGGGGGCGTTCCCACCCAAACAGCGTTCTCGCAAAGCGCCCGCTGGCCGAGCCTGGATGGCGATCGCGCTACCGGCTGTATTCGCGACCTTGAGCACGCCTTCTCCCAGCAGGGCGGTTTGGCCGTACTCTACGGCAATATCGCGCTGGATGGCTGCGTGGTCAAAACCGCTGGGGTCGACGACTCGATCCTGGTGTTTGAAGGCCCCGCCCATGTGGTGGAGTCCCAGGATCAGGCGGTCGCTGATGTACTAGCGGACAGGGTCAAAGCGGGCGATGTGGTCGTGATTCGCTATGAAGGTCCCAAAGGCGGCCCTGGTATGCAGGAGATGCTCTACCCGACGTCCTATCTCAAATCCAAGGGGTTGGGCAAAGGCTGTGCGCTGCTGACCGATGGGCGCTTCTCGGGGGGCACCTCCGGGCTCTCCATTGGTCATGTCTCTCCGGAAGCTGCGGCAGGTGGCGCGATTGGATTGATCGAGCAGGGCGACCTGATTCGTATCGATATCCCCAACCGGACGATCAACGTCCAACTGACGGATTCTGAGCTGGCGGCTCGCCGCGAGGCGATGGAAGCCAAAGGCATCACTGCCTGGAAACCCATCGAACAGCGCCCCCGCAAGATCACCCCAGCACTTAAGGCTTATGCCCTGCTGGCGACCTCTGCTGACAAAGGGGCGGTTCGAGATCTAAGCAAGCTCGACTGATACACTCAACTGATGTACGCAGCTTAAACCAGGAACAGGCCCAAGTAAGGAATCAAATGAAGGCGATTATTAACGTTGGATTAGTTGGCTACGGTTTCGCTAGCCAAACCTTCCACGCACCGCTGATCCAGGCCACGGAAGGCCTGGACTTGGTGGCCGTATCGTCGAGCGATGCTGCCAAGGTTGAGGCGTCTCTACCCAATGTTGAGGTTGAGAGCCAAGCGATGGCGCTATGCCAGCGCCCTGACATTGATCTGATTGTTATTCCAACCCCGAACGACACGCACTTTTCGCTCGCCAAGGCGGCCCTAACGGCGGGCAAGCACGTCGTGGTCGATAAGCCGTTCACAGTCACGCTGTCGGAAGGAAAGCTGCTCAAAAAGCTGGCGGATGATAAAGAGTGTCTGCTGTCGGTGTTCCACAATCGCCGTTGGGATAGCGACTTTCTGACCGTTAAAGATTTGCTGGAGGCGGGGACGTTAGGTCGGCTAGTCAATTTTGAGTCGCACTTTGATCGCTTTCGCCCCGAAGTTCGCGACCGCTGGCGCGAGAAGGCCACCCCCGGTGGCGGCATTTGGTACGACCTGGGGCCGCACCTGTTGGATCAGGCCTGCGAGCTGTTTGGTATGCCCCAAGCCATTTTGCTGGAGTTAGGCGCACTTCGCGATGGTGCCAAGGCGGATGATGACTTCCTGGCGCTGCTCGATTATGAAGGCTTTCGCGTTACTCTGGCAGCGGGCACGCTGGTTGCCGATCCAACCCCGCGCTTTAGGATTCATGGCACCCATGGCAGCTTTGTTAAGTACGGCTTAGACCCCCAAGAGGATCGCTTGAAAGCAGGCGAACTGCCGACCTCTCAATGGGGTGAAGATACGCAGCACGGCACTTTAATGCTGCGTGATGGAGAGGGGGAAAATGCGCCGCTGGTACGCCGTGAACTTCCAACCCTGCCGGGCGATTATCTGGCGTATTACCAAGGCATCGCCGCCGCTATCAGCGACAAAGCGCCGTTACCGGTAAGCGTCGACGACGCCCTGCGCTCCATGACCTTATTAGAAGCGGGGCTAGACAGCCACCGCCAACGGCGCTGGATCGCATTGAAAAATCATTGATGTGAATGATCACAGCAAATCCGTCGCGCTGTTGCGCTTCTCTTCGCGTAATCGGTCTCTGGCGATGTAGAGTGCGGCAATGGCGCGCGCCTCGTGAAAATCTTCGCGCAGCAGCAGGGAGGGGAGGTCTTCAATCGCGTGGGTCTCAACGATAAGCGGCTCGGGCTCATCGCCCGGCAGGCGCTTGGGGTAAAGGTCGGTGGCGAGCAGAACCTGCATGCGGTGGCGCATATAGTTAGGCGCTAACGAAAGTTCGACCAGCGGCTCAATGCGGTGCGCGCCAACTCCGCACTCCTCCATAAGCTCGCGATTAGCCGCGGTGATGATATCTTCACCAGGGTCGACTAACCCCTTTGGCAGCGTGAGCACATAATCTTCGAACCCTGCTGCGTACTCGCGAATCAGCAGTACGTGCTCGGGATCGGGCATTGCCACCATCATCACCGCACCGCGATCAGCACCGGTCAAACGCTCAAATTGGCGCTCTTCACCGTTAGAAAAACGTAAATCAAGTGACTCAATCTGAAACAAACGGCTTTGGGCCACACGCTGGCGAGCCAAAATTTGTGGCCTCTGCTGGTAACCCGGGCGGTTAACGCTAGCCTCTTCTTGCTGATCGAATGTAGACATAAACGAGGGCCTCCATGGCTGGAAAAAGGCGGTTAAGCTACAATAGCACGCTTACTCCTAATGTGACTGGAGCGGCAATGATTGATTGGCGCGAGATAGACACCGTCCTACTCGATATGGATGGCACGCTGCTGGATTTACACTTCGATAGCCACTTTTGGCTGGAGCACTTACCACAACGTTACCGTGAGTTGCACCAGTTAGATGAGGCCTCTCAAGAAGCGTTGCGCGCACGAATTATCGGCGAGCAGGGTACCTTGAACTGGTACAGCTTGGCTTACTGGAGCCGCGAGTTAGGTGTAGATATCGTGGCGCTGAAGCGCGAAGTTCAACATTTGATTGGCCTGCGCAGCGACGCGCTGGATTTTCTAAAGTGGCTTAAGAAAGCGCATCCGCGTGTCATTCTGGCCACCAACGCTGACCGAGCAAGCCTTGCATTAAAACTACCTCTTACCGGTTTAGAAAGCTACCTGGACGCCATCATCTCATCAGAAGATGTAGGTGCTGCCAAAGAGGAGCAGGCGTTCTGGTTTGCGCTGCAGGAGATCGAAGCGTTTGACCCCGCGCGCACGCTATTTATTGACGACAACCCCCGCGTGCTTGAAAGCGCCCGGGAGTTTGGTATCAAACATTTGTTAGGCATTAAACAGCCCGACAGCCGGCGCCCTGAAAAAGAGCTGCAGGAATTTATTGCCCTTGATCGATTTGCTCATTTGCTGCCTGAACAGTTTCCTGAGCCGCTGTCAGAAACTCAAGGAGAGCGCGAATGAGTGACAGCGTACGCTTGGATAAATGGCTATGGGCAGCGCGCTTTTTTAAGACCCGCGCGCTGGCTAAAAAGGCCATCGAGGGCGGGAAGGTGAATTACGACGGTGGCCGCGCTAAAACCAGCAAACAGGTGGAAGTCGGTGCACTTATTCGCGTGCCCCAGGGCTGGGAGATACTGGAGGTAGAGGTTTTATCGCTTTCGGATCAACGCCGCGGCGCGCCAGAGGCGCGCACGCTCTATGCGGAAACCGAAGAGAGCGTGCAGCGTCGTGCTAAAGAAGCCGAAGCCAGACGATTGACTAATGAGGCGATGCAGCACCCGCTCAAGCGCCCTGACAAAAAGCAGCGTCGCGACATTCAGCGTTTTCAGCGTAACCAGGGCGAGTAGCTCCACCTTATCTATCCTCACCTTTATCTAGCTCCAGTCACCGTCTTAATTAATATCAGGTTGTTAAATTATGTCCGATCAAATTCAACGCTTTATGTTCGATCACACCAATGTGCGTGGTGAAATCGTCACACTGGCTGCCGCCTATCACGACGTATTGGATCGCCACGCCTATCCGCCGGCGGTGAATGAGCTGCTGGGGGAGCTGCTAGCCGCCGTGGCGCTGCTCACCGATACGGTTAAATTGGATGGCACGCTGAGTATCGAAGTGCGGGGTCGCGGCGTGCTGTCGTTATTAATGGCTGAATCCAACCCAGGTGGCGAGCTGCGTGCCATCGCCCGTATAGCGGAAGACGCCGCGCTGCCTAGCGAGCACGCGACCTTCCGCGAGCTGGTCGGCGAAGGTCAAATTGTGATTACCCTCGACCCCCGCGAAGGTAATCGCTATCAAGGCATTGTGGCGCTGGATCAAGAATCCCTGGGCGGCTGCCTGGAAGCCTATTTCAGTCAGTCCGAGCAGCTACCGACCCGTCTATGGCTGGCGGCCGATGAGAAGCGTGCGGGCGGGCTATTGCTACAGCGACTGCCTGAAGAGTCACAGAACCAGGATGTCGATGCCTGGGACCGCAGCGTACAGCTAGCGGATACGATTAAAACAGAGGAACTACTGGGGCTTGAGCAGCGCGAAGTGCTTCACCGTCTCTACCATGAAGAAACCGTGCGTGTCTTTGAACCCAAAGCCCTGCGTTTTGGCTGTACCTGTTCTCGGGAGCGCATGAGCTATGCGCTGCACTCGCTAGGCAAAGAAGAACTGCGTGATATTTTGCACGAGCAAGGGGCGATTGATACACAATGTCACTTTTGCCACACGAAATATCACTACACAGCGGCGGATATTGAAACTTTATTGGACGACCCCGAGGCACCGTCACCAACGATTCATTAAGTGTGTAGTCGAGGGGGCTCAGCGGTAGCTTTAAAGTCGCTTTCAATAGTGCCAGTAGATTCAACCCATTCAGCACGTTTTAAAAACGAACGTTTGAATCTATACTGCGGCGCAACACAAAATATAGTGCTTTTGTAGTAGTTTAACTACAAGATATTTGATCTTCGCCCCCGTTTCACGGGGGCTTTCTTTTTGCCATAATGCGCCGGACTTCAGCGTACCCAGCCGATTAAGCGCAGGCTGGGATGAATTTTAAGGCGTCGGTGACGCCCGGTAACACGAGAGAAACGGCCTCAAGGCCCAGGAATCGACATGACCACGACTCAAGCCGCTCCCCAAGCCCACGTCAATCTCAGCAGCGCCGATCTTATCGAGCGCGCCGTGACCCGTGGCGAAGGCCGCCTCTCGGCCAACGGTGCCCTGGTAGTCAACACCGGCCTGCGTACCGGTCGATCACCGAAAGATCGTTATATCGTCGATGAGCCCTCCACGCGCAGCCAAGTTGACTGGGGGAGCGTCAACCAACCCTTTGACGCCGACAATTTCAACGCCTTGTGGGATCGGGTCAATGACCACTTGGCCAGTCAGGAGCATTTCGTTTCTGAGCTTCACGTTGGCAGTGATTCTGCTCACTACCTGCCGGTTCGCGTCACCACCGAAACCGCTTGGCAAAATTTGTTTGGCCGTACCATGTTTGTGCGTCCCCAGGCCTATAACCCAGCCGCTAAAGATGAGTGGACAATTCTTAATGCCGCTGGCTTTGAGTGTGATCCTACCCGCGACGGCACCAACTCTGACGGCTGCGTGATCATCAACTTTGCCGACAAAAAAGTGCTTATCGCCGGTATGCGCTACGCCGGTGAAATGAAAAAAGCCATGTTCTCGGTGCAGAACTTCCTGTTACCAGCGGCCGATGTACTCCCCATGCACTGCTCTGCCAACGTTGGCGAAGATGGCGAAACCTGCCTATTCTTCGGCCTTTCTGGCACCGGTAAAACCACGCTTTCCGCTGATCAGGCGCGCTTCTTAATCGGCGACGATGAACACGCCTGGGGCGACGGTATCGTTTTCAACATGGAAGGCGGATGCTACGCCAAGTGTATCGACCTTTCTGAGAAGAATGAGCCGGTTATCTGGAATGCCATCAAGTTTGGCACCGTACTGGAAAACGTGGTGCTGGATGATCGTCGCGAGCCTGATTATGCCGACGACAGTTTGACCCAGAACTCCCGCGCTGCTTACCCATTAGAGCACGTCGAGAAGCGCGTACCGGAAAACCTCGCTGGCGAACCGAATGCTATCGTGTTCCTGACTTGCGATATGTCTGGCGTATTGCCCCCGGTATCGATTCTTTCTAAAGAAGCCGCGGCGTATCACTTCCTGTCTGGCTACACCGCCAAAGTGGGCTCTACTGAAATGGGCTCCTCCGAAGGCCTTGCTGCCACGTTCTCTACCTGCTTTGGTGCGCCGTTCTTCCCGCGCCCTGCACGCGAGTACGCCGACCTGCTGATCAAGCGTGTCGATAAGAAAGATGCCCAGGTGTATCTGGTCAACACCGGTTGGACCGGCGGTGCTTACGGCGAAGGCGGCTCGCGCTTCTCTATTCCGACCACTCGCGCGATTATTAGCGCGATTCAGTCTGGCGTACTGCGCGACATCGACACCAAGCACATCGAAGGCCTCAACCTGCAAGTGCCGCTCGCGGTACCCGGCGTTGATTCCAGTCTGCTTGATCCGCGTGAAACCTGGCAAGACCGTGACGCCTACGATCGTCACCTTAAAGATCTAGCTACCAAATTTGTCGATAACTTCAAGAAATTCGAAGGCGTCAACGAAGCGATCGTCAAGGCAGGCCCCCAGCTAACCTGAATGTTAGCCGGGCTGAAAAGTAGCGTGTCGGTGTGACGTGCTGGTGTAAGTATCCGAACGCATTCACGACTAAGTAGTCAAAACTACTAGTCGTCAAACAGGGACAGTGCCACGGCACTGTCCCTTTTTTGTGGGCGATGCTTCTTGGCTAGTATGACGCTTGCCGACGACTTTCCTTACCTCATATTAGGGAGCGCAACTTATGCAAAGACGTCAATTTTTAGGCCTAGCAGGACTCACCGGCGTAGTGGGGATTATGCCTGGCCTCTCGTTTGGCTTTCCACGCCTGGATCTGGAAGCTGCTCCTGGGTTAGAAGCGCTGGAGCTGAGCGAGGCCGAGTGGCGCGAACGGCTTTCTGAAGAGGCCTTCAATGTACTTCGTGACCATGGCACCGAGCCTGCCTTCTCAAGCCCCTTAGACAAAGAGTGGGGAGAGGGCGAGTATCGCTGCGCAGGTTGCGATCTATTACTGTTCACCAGTGAAATGAAATATGATTCAGGCACTGGCTGGCCAAGCTTTTTCGAGCATGTCGAAGGGCACATGCTTAGCCAACTGGATTTTAAACTGGTGTGGCCCCGTACCGAGTATCACTGTGCCCGCTGCGGCGGTCATCAAGGCCACGTATTTGAAGATGGTCCCGATCCTACCGGCCTGCGCTGGTGTAATAACGGAGTGGCGCTGCGCTTTGTACCGGCTTGAATAAGCGAGCCTGATAGGTAGGGCAATGTACGATAATCATTAGGAGCGTTGTGTGAAAGGAAGGTTTCAGTCACTGGGTGCTCAAACAAAACTCTCAAGCATCCATAATCTGCACGACGTTGAGCGGCTGGCGCGTCGGAAGCTGCCCAGGCCAATTTTTGGCTATATTGACCATGTCGCAGAGGATGGACGAACCCAGCGAGCCAATCTCAGCGCTTTCGATGATTATCGGTTTTTGCCCAAAGCGTTTGTTAACGTCTCGCAGATTGATCTGCATAAAGAGTTATTTGGCAAACGCTATGCCGTCCCTTTCGGTATCGCCCCCATGGGCATCAGTGCACTGTCGGCTTACCAAGGAGACTTAGTGCTGGCGCGAGCAGCGGCACAGCGCAACCTGCCGATGATCATGAGTGGGTCATCACTGGTACCCATGGAAGAGGTGGCGAAAGTCGAAGGTGCCGATTGGTTTCAGGCCTACCTGCCGGGAACGCCTGAAGGTATCGAGGCGCTGCTGGCGCGCATCCAGCGGGCGGGGTTTAAAAAGCTAGTCGTCACCCTCGACTACCCGGTGCCCCCCAACCCTGATAACCTTCGTCGCTCTGGCTTTTCCTCACCTCTGGAGCCCAGCCTGCGCCTAGCGTTCGATGGTTTGATGCGACCAGGCTGGCTAATCAATACCTTTCTGCGCACGCTGTACAAGCACGGTATGCCGCATTTTGAGAACAATCATGCTGAGCGGGGAGCTCCGGTCATCTCACGTCAGGCGGCGCGGGACTTCTCTGGCCGCCGCCATTTTGATTGGGGCTATCTCGATTTGGTACGGCGCCTATGGCCTGACACCTTGATTGTCAAAGGCATTCTCAACCCAGAAGATGCGGTGCGTGCCCAGCAGGCAGGCGTCGATGGCATTATTTTATCCAACCATGGTGCACGCCAGTTGGACTGCACCATTTCACCGCTCCAGGTGCTGCCCGAGATTAAGCGTCGCGTCAGCGATATACCGATTATGATCGATAGCGGCTTCCGGCGTGGCACCGATGTCATCAAGGCATTAGCGCTGGGTGCCGATTTTGTCTTCGTAGGCCGCCCCTTCAATTACGCAGCCGCCTGCGCAGGGCAAGCAGGCGTTGAACATGTCGCCGATCTCTTGCAGCGTGAAATAGAGCGCAATATGGCGCTGCTAGGCCTGACCAGCCTTGCACAGCTTGACTGCTCCTGCCTATACCAACCAACAGCCGGTTAAGTGTCGCAGTCATTGTCGCCTTCTGATACTCCTATGCCTGGAGGGAAAATCTCCAGAAATAGGACAGCATCTGCTGTGTTTTTATAAGCCGGTATAAAATACTCAAGTAAGCTACTAAATAGCTGAAAGATCCCAGATTTTTTGTATAGATCTTAGAAGCCCCCAGCAATACCTTTGACGGTTGTAGTAAAGCCCTGATTCTTCGTCATGCCACTGGCCCTGGAAGCGGGTCGGTTGGGTGGCGTGGCGCACTGCGCGTTGGTTTTTCATCGCTGCCCAGTCGTCGGGTTCGGCGAGCCAGCGGGGTTAGCCGTTGGGGGTGACCAGTTGCATGGATGTGCCGAGGGCTTCAGTGATGTAGGCGCTGACTAACTGGTCGTCGGTTCTGAGCCTGGGCATAAAACTGCCCAGCTCGTACACAACGGTAGTGCGCTGGTTGTCGGTTTCTTCTTGCACAATGCGATCATCGTCTGGGTGGTGGCGGTTATCCGCCAGTCCTTGCTGCTTGTCGACACCTTGCTTTAACCGATTACCCGCCGCGTCCACCGAGTAGCGGTGAGCGTGGTCGCCGTGCTGGCTGCCGATCAAGCGTCCGGAGTGCTGCTCGCGGCCATCGGGGCCGGTCTGGGCGATTACTTGCCGTGGTCATCCCGCTCGATTAGTGTCTCGTGGCCCAGGGGATCCACGGTGGCGATCTTGCGCCCCGCACGGTCGTAGCGGAACTCGATCCGCGAGCCATCGGCGCGGGTGTGGGCCGTCCAACGGCGGCCGGGGCCGCTGCCCACAAAGTGGTAGCGCTCCTCCCGGCCCAGGCTGTCGGTGACCAGGGTGTGATCCACCTGATAGCTGTACGTCCGCGCTAAGCCACCGGCTTCCTGCTGGCCCACTACGCGGCCATCCGGGGCGTGGCGATCCCAGGTGTAGTGGGCTTCCATGCCCCCGGGTACCCGGGGGGCGGTGAGCATATGGTCTTGCCACTCAAACTCGCGCACTACTTTATTGCGGTTGATAGACCCGCTCGCCATCTATCCACGAATCACCGTAGACCTCTATAGTGTCCCTTCCAGGCTCAAATCTCCCTGGATCCACCTCCATGGGCGGAACGTCATCAAAGTTATCTTCAAAATATGTAATGATGTTCTCTGCAAACTCGTAGCGCCTATCACACATTCCTGAAAATTGGAGGTAATAATACTCTCTCCCTTCTCCTTTGACTGAGCCACTTGGGCCTGCAACAGGACTGTCAAAGCCAAGAGTTTCATGGTAAGCGCGAGCCGCCTCTGGCAAGACACGGTTTTGCACCGCCAACCTCCTTTCCATATAGTATCCGGACCAGTCAATATTGATTCTGACAATGCAGTCAGCCCTGTAGTATTTATCCTCTTCCTGGCTGCATCCGAGTAATACTAATGCAGCGAGGAGAAGCGGTGCTTTATTCAAGACATTGTTGAACACGAATCTGAGGCTCCCCGCAGTTGTCGCATGACTTTTGTTGGTTCGGTATCGACACTGTCCAGTCCGATGGTGAGGGGTTATCGAAGACCTTGCTTGTCCCACCTCCTGCAGGAAGGCCGCTCAATGCTCCAGAGTGAACTGGATAAACACCCGGAACAGGATCGCCGTTAACGTCAACACTGGTAAATGTAGCCTCATAGTGGAACGACGTTACATGGAGTGCGGCTCGAGCATCTGCTGCTCGCAGTCTTACTAATGAACCATTCACACCTCTAGCAGTAACTGATTTTCCATACCCAGTTACCGAGTCAACATGCTCCCAGTTGCCTTGACACTCACCTACCAACCCCAACGGATCCACCATCCCCGTCGGATTGGTCACATAGCCATACAAATTCGTGCCGCCGTTTAACCCAATCGGATCCTGGCTGATATACCGCCCCTGCTGCGGGTCGTAATAACGATGGCGGTTGTAGTAAAGCCCTGATTCTTCATCATGCCACTGGCCCTGGAAGCGGATTGGCTGGGTGACGTTGCGCACGGCGCGTTGGTTTTTGACGGCTGCCCAGTCGTCGGGTTCGGCGAGCCAGCGGGGTTGGCCGTTGGGGGTGACCAGTTGCATGGGTGTGCCGAGAGCATCGGTGATATAGGCGCTGACTAGCTGGCCTTGCTGGGTGTCGTCGATACGTAGCATGGGCACAAAACTCCCAGGCTCATACACCACGGTAGTGCGCTGGTTATCGGTTTCTTCCCGCACGATGCGATCACCGTCCCAGCCGTAGTGGGTGGTGGCGGTGGTGCCGTTGGTGTGGCGCACGGTTTTGCTGATGCGTCTTCCCAGGCCGTCGTAACGGTAAGTGGCTTCGTGGGTCGCCCCCAGCTCGCTGGCGTGGATCAGGTGAACTAGGCGGTTGGCGCCGTCGTAGCCCAGGGTTAAACGTTCGCCGTTGGGCTGTTGGCGTTCGATCAGATTGCCTGCGCCGTCGTAGCGGTAGCGGGTACCGTTGAGTTGGGTGAGGCGGTTATCCGTCAGTCCTTGCTGCTTGTCGACACTTTGCTCTAAGCGATTACCCGCCGCATCCACCGAGTAGCGGTGGGCGTAGTCGCCGTGCTGGCTGCCGATCAAGCGCCCGGCGGCGTCGTAGCTGTAGGCGATGACTTGTTCTGCTGGGACACCTTGCAAGCTACGGAAGCTCATCCGGCCCAGGGCGTCGTATTGATAGGCTTGCTGGCTGGTGGTGTCCGGGCTGCGCAGGGTGAGGTGATCCAGTTGGCCCAGCTCTGTGTAGCCGCGCTCTAGTACCAGCGGCTGATTGGTGCTGGTGCTAAGACGGCGCTGGGTCTCTCGGTGCAGGGCATCGGGCTCGAGGGCGATTTCCAGATCCAGGCCGGGGGCACTCATGCCGTGCAGGTGGCCGCTGCCGTAGGTGTGCCAATTTAGCGCCGGTAGGTCGCCGAATTGGCTGGCTTCGGGCGCGCCAGTGGCGGTGAGCGTGTGCTGGTGTTGCCATGTCCAACCGTTACCTTCGGCGTTTGCGCTATGCCGCTGCTGTTCGCCAATTAACCGCTGGGCTTCGTCGTAGCGGAACGTGACCTCGCCGTGGTCATTGGTGACGCTGAGTAACTGACCATTGGCACCCCACTGATAATGTTCACTGCTGGCCGGGGTGTGCTCGGTGGCGGGCAGGTGCCGGGCCGTCAGGCGACCGGCTTCGTCATGGTCGTAACGGGTCACCAGCGGCTGGCCGTCGGGGCCGGGGCGGTTGGCTTCGATGCGTTCGATCAGTCGCCCAGCGTCATCGTAGCGGTACTGCTGTTCGCGGCCGTCGGGGCCGGTTTCGCTGGCGAGGCGATCCATTTCGTCATAAGCAAAGCGGTACACCGCGCCGTTGCCCAGGGTCAGTTCGCTCAAGCGGCCAATGTCATCGTAAGCGGTAAACTGCTGGCTACCGTCGGCCTCGATGCGCTGCACCGGGCGGCCGTGGTCATCAAAGAAGAACTGCTGCCGAAACCCTTGCGGGCCTTCCAGCTCCACCAAGCGCCCAAGAGAGTCCATATGGTGGTGCCAGTAGAGCCCATCAGGAAGCTGGGTGGTGATACGTCGGCCCATCTTGTCGTGCTGGGTGCGGGTGGTCTCGTTCAGGGCATTGGTCACGCTGGCCAGATATCCATGGCGGTCGTAGGCGTACTCGGTGCGCTGCTGTGAGCAGTCGATCTGGGCGGTGATCTGGCCCAGGGCGTTCCACTCCCGCTGGTGGGTGGTCCCGCCTGCATTGATCAGCGTCTCGTGGCCCACTTTGCCTCCGCTAGCGACCAGTATAAATAGTATTTTTACTTCCTTCTAACTCCCAGAAAAATACAGGCAAGCCCCAAAGTGAACCAGATGAGAGCATAAAAGATTTTTAAGTTGTCGTCATAAATTATACCTCCTCTAGGAAGTTTGCCTGTTGCAGAGGTATCAATTCCAACTAAGATGAATAAAAAACCAGCTGCCAAGAAGCCAAAATGAGATTGTTTAAGCTTGCTCAAAACAAAAGAGGTTATTTTTTTCATCTTAAAGCCTCTTTGGGGCTGAAAAAGTAGTCTATCGCAGCACCTGCTGCGCCTTCGATATTCGGGCTAGGACTAGTTCCCCCCACCGCGCTATCAATGAAGTCTAAAGCCGCGCCTTGCACGCCTGGATTCGCTATTCCGACAGCTGCACCCGGGGAAACGGTCGCCACACTGCACATAGCACGCAGGCTAAGCTGATTTGCACTTGCCGCTAAAGCACTACTGGCCCCTGCCGCGACGTTTGCTGCTCCCGGTGCTGCTGCACCCACCATGGGAGCTCCCAACGCGCCTGATGCCGCCGGCAGTGTGATGTTGTTACGTGATGCGCCCTGGAATTCTAGTGCTTCTGCGTATTGCGGATCTTTTGCAAAGGCTGACATGCTAGATGGGAATAGTGCACCAATAATACCGGGCCGATAGCTACTGCCAGTTAATACTTCACCAGCAGGTGCTGCTGGGGGTGGCGGTGTAGTTGAACCATGTGCTAACGCCTGTGAGCCATACGCTGCACTAATACTGCCCATGGCTGATTGAAACAGCCCCAACGGATCCACAATCCCCGTCGGATTGGTCACATAGCCATACAAATTCGTGCCGCCGTTTAACCCAATCGGATCCTGGCTGATATACCGCCCCTGCTGCGGGTCGTAATAACGATGGCGGTTGTAGTAAAGCCCTGATTCTTCATCATGCCACTGGCCCTGGAAGCGGATTGGCTGGGTGACGTTGCGCACGGCACGTTGGTTTTTGACGGCCATCCAGTCGTCGGGCTCGGCGAGCCAGCGGGGTTGGCCGTTGGGGGTGACCAGTTGCATGGGTGTGCCGAGAGCATCGGTGATATAGGCGCTGACTAGCTGGCCTTGCTGGGTGTCGTCGATACGTAGCATGGGCACAAAACTCCCAGGCTCATACACCACGGTAGTGCGCTGGTTGTCGGTTTCTTCGCGCACGATGCGATCGCCGTCCCAGCCGTAGTGGGTGGTGGCGGTGGTGCCGTTGGTGTGGCGTACGGTTTTGCTGATGCGTCTTCCCAGGCCGTCGTAACGGTAAGTGGCTTCGTGGGTCGCCCCCAGCTCGCTGGCGTGGATCAGGTGAACTAGGCGGTTGGCGCCGTCGTAGCCCAGGGTTAAACGTTCGCCGTTGGGCTGTTGGCGTTCGATCAGGTTGCCTGCGCCGTCGTAGCGGTAGCGGGTACCGTTGAGTTGGGTGAGGCGGTTATCCGTCAGTCCTTGCTGCTTGTCGACACTTTGCTCTAAGCGATTACCCGCCGCATCCACCGAGTAGCGGTGGGCGTAGTCGCCGTGCTGGCTGCCGATCAAGCGCCCGGCGGCGTCGTAGCTGTAGGCGATGACTTGTTCTGCTGGGACACCTTGCAAGCTACGGAAGCTCATCCGGCCCAGGGCGTCGTATTGATAGGCTTGCTGGCTGGTGGTGTCCGGGCTGCGCAGGGTGAGGTGATCCAGTTGGCCCAGCTCTGTGTAGCCGCGCTCTAGTACCAGCGGCTGATTGGTGCTGGTGCTAAGACGGCGCTGGGTCTCTCGGTGCAGGGCATCGGGCTCGAGGGCGATTTCCAGATCCAGGCCGGGGGCACTCATGCCGTGCAGGTGGCCGCTGCCGTAGGTGTGCCAATTTAGCGCCGGTAGGTCGCCGAATTGGCTGGCTTCGGGCGCGCCAGTGGCGGTGAGCGTGTGCTGGTGTTGCCATGTCCAACCGTTACCTTCGGCGTTTGCGCTATGCCGCTGCTGTTCGCCAATTAACCGCTGGGCTTCGTCGTAGCGGAACGTGACCTCGCCGTGGTCATTGGTGACGCTGAGTAACTGACCATTGGCACCCCACTGATAATGTTCACTGCTGGCCGGGGTGTGCTCGGTGGCGGGCAGGTGCCGGGCCGTCAGGCGACCGGCTTCGTCATAGTCGTAACGGGTCACCAGCGGCTGGCCGTCGGGGCCGGGGCGGTTGGCTTCGATGCGTTCGATCAGTCGCCCAGCGTCATCGTAGCGGTACTGCTGTTCGCGGCCGTCGGGGCCGGTTTCGCTGGCGAGGCGATCCATCTCGTCATAAGCAAAGCGGTACACCGCGCCGTTGCCCAGGGTCAGTTCGCTCAAGCGGCCAATGTCATCGTAAGCGGTAAACTGCTGGCTCCCGTCGGCCTCGATGCGCTGTACCGGGCGGCCGTGGTCATCAAAGAAGAACTGCTGCCGAAAGCCTTGCGGGCCTTCCAGCTCTACCAGCCGCCCTAGGGAGTCTACATGGTGGTGCCAGTAGAGCCCGTCAGGAAGCTGGGTGGTGATGCGTCGGCCCATCTTGTCGTGCTGGGTGCGGGTGGTCTCGTTCAGGGCGTTGGTGACGCTGGCCAGATAACCGTGGCGGTCGTAGGCGTACTCGGTGCGCTGCTGTGAGCAGTCGATCTGGGCGGTGACCTGACCCAGGGCGTTCCACTCCCGCTGGTGGGTGGCCCCGCCTGCATCGGTGAGAGTAGTAGGGCGGTCGGGCAGGTCGGTATTGTCGTAGGCGAAGGCGGTAGTGCCTTCCGGCCCGGTGACCGCCAGCGGATGGCCGAGGTCGTTGCGTGTGATCTGCCAGCGCTGATTCTCCGGCCCTTCAATACTCACCGGCTGGCCCAGAGCATCCCGCTCAATGGCCCAGCGCGTGCCGTCCGGGCCGGTCTGCGCGATCACTTGGCCGTGCTCATCCCGTTCGATCAGCGTCTCGTGACCCAACGGGTCCACCGTCGCTACCTTGAAACCCGCACGGTCGTAGCGGAACTCGATCCGCGAGCCATCGGTGCGGGTGTGGGCCGTCCAACGGCGGCCGGGGCCGCTGCCCACAAAGTGGTAGCGCTCCTCCCGGCCCAGGCTGTCGGTGACCAGGGTGTGATCCACCTGATAGCTGTACGTCCGCGCTAAGCCACCGGCTTCCTGCTGGCCCACTACGCGGCCATCCGGGGCGTGGCGATCCCAGGTGTAGTGGGCCTCCATGCCCCCGGGTACCCGGTGGGCGGTGAGCATATGGTCTTGCCACTCAAACTCGCGCACTACCTCGCCGTGGCGGTGGCGTACCGCAATCAAATCTCCCTCTGGGCTATAGGAGTAGCGCACTAACCACTCGTCCGCTGTCTCACCGTCGTGCTCTTGCACCAGCTTAACGCCGGTTAAGCGCTGCCCGCTATCACCTTGCATGGCGGGAAGCAGGGCATCGTAGATCAGTTGGTAGTGACGTTGGGCGCTGTCGATCACACGCACCAACAGATCACCTTCCCAGCGGTACTGGGTGATATAGCCGTTGCGATCGCGCTCTTCGATTAAGGGCCAGCGGGCAGCGCTATTTTCAGGACTATCGCCTGAAGGTGCACCCGTGGTCGCCGCTGCGTCTGCTGGATGGGCAGAGGCTGGGCTGGCAAACACGTAGTAAAGCCCGCTGGCATCGCTTAACACGATACGTTCGGGATCATTGCGCAATGTCTCGTCCAGGGCTTGCCAGCGGCTATCGTCGTTTGGGGCGCCATCTTGTCCAGAAGCGCTGACGCTCGTGCTCCCTCCACGACGGATCCACAGCTGCTCGGTGGGCGAGAAGCGCGTCTGGCCGGAAACCAGTGCGCCAAAGG
This sequence comes from Halomonas sp. SpR8, assembly GCF_031010195.1. GTDB lineage: Bacteria > Pseudomonadota > Gammaproteobacteria > Pseudomonadales > Halomonadaceae > Vreelandella. Next base: position 245,272 of record NZ_JAUAMC010000001.1, read on the forward strand.
TAATCGCACGGCCCTGGGCATCGTGAACAATGCAGGCGTCGTCGTTAAGGGTAATGGCGAGACTTTCACCGGGGAGCGACCACCCCTGACCCAGGGCGCCTATCTGTTCGTTACTAGAGAGATAGCCGCGGCTGAACACAAATGGCCTTGGTGCCGGGAGCGCAAAATCGGTTTCCGCAGGCAGCAGTTTGGCGCCCAACAGCGGGTTAACCGGGCTGCCTACCGCCGGTTGGCAGGCGCTGCAGTCGTCGGCCAGGCCATCGGTGATGTCGATATCGTCCAGCGCCAACGGGGTGGCGGCGGTAATGTCGCTGCTGAGCAGCGGCGTCTGGTGCGGGTCGAGGGTGACGTCCTCGCTCTCCTCGGGCTCGGCTTCCCCGGGTAAGCGAGGCAGCACAATGGCGTGGCCTTGGCCACGCCCGGGGCTACCGCCGGAGTTGATCTTGACCTGAGAGCCCACAATGGTCACCCCGCTGGGGTCGAGCTTGATAAAGCTGCCGCCGGCTTTAAGGGTGATTTCGCTGCCCGCTTCCAAGACGATCTGGCTACCCGCTTTATGGTGCAACTCGCGGCCTGCCTCAACTAACTGCGCCTCACCGTAGACTTCGTGTCGTGTTTGGTCTATCTGGAGGTGGTCATCACCTTTGATCAGGGTATGCCGCTTGCCGTGTACCGTCAGATGGTCATCGTTATTGATCTCGGTTAGGCGGTCACGGTGGAGCTTGAGATAACTATCGCGCTTGATCTCCTCGGTGCGATCGTTAAGCGTCAGCAGCGCCAGGTCTTTCTGGGCATGCAGCCAGACTTGTTCTTTATCGGCTTCGTCCTCAAAGCGCAGTTCGTTAAAGCCTTCCGCTTTGTGGCTCTGGGTCCGTATGACCGTTCGGGTCTTGTGTTCCGGTAGCGGGTAGGGCGGTGTATTCACCGCGTGGTAGGTGCGCCCAGTGACCAGCGGCTGGTCTGGATCGCCCTCTAAGAACGACAAAATTACCTCGTGGCCGATCCGGGGGATCGCCATGCTGCCGTAGCCGCCACCTGCCCATCCCTGGGCCACCCGCACCCAACAGCTGGCGGTCTCGTCGGGTTCGGCGTAGCGATCCCAGGGGAACTGCACCTTGACCCGGCCGTGTTCGTCGCAGTAGATCTCTTCGCCTTCCGGCCCCACCACAAAGGCCACCTGGGGGCCATCAACGCGAGGCTTGGGATTAGGTCGCGGGCGAAAGGTCTGATCCCGGGGCATCATCAGCACGTCGTTGTGGTAGCGGGTCATTAGCTCGCCTGATTGCACACTACTGCTGTTATCACCCCGGGCCATGCCGTCTTCTTCTAGTGCCTGGGGCTGTTCGCCGTGATGCACCACTGATACCACTTGCCAGTCGTGGTTCAGGCTATCGATATCATGGTCAGTAAGGGTAAAGCAGAGGCCAGGGGAGAGCTCTGGTAGGTCGCTTTCGGCCTCGGCGGTGGTAGCGTCAGCACGTAGGGACTCTAACCGGTGGCGAGTGAAAGGCTTGCCGGCGTCATCCTTCTTATAGCGCCCGGGATAATCGAAGTGTTCGTAATCATCCCGCTGGGCATGCTCGCCGAGTCCAGGGGCGTGGTGATCGTGCAATTGAGCGTAGGAGGGATTTTTAAAGCTGTAGTCTTTAAGCATGGTCGAGGCGGGGCGAACCCGACTGGCCTGGCGCAGCTTACGAAGGTGGCGTTGGGGCGGGGAGCCCCCTGCGCGGCCGTGGTAAGTGCGCTCGCCCACGCTGGGCAACACCACTGTCGAGTCGGCGAACACCAGCGAGTGTTTACCACCTTCGGCATTCTCAAACTCATGAAAATAAAAGCAGCCCTCTTCGGCAGCTAAGCGCTCCACAAAGGCCAGGTCGGTCTCCCGGTACTGCACCAGAAACTCCCGCTCAAGGGGCGTGCGGGTGGTGGCAAAGCCGATATCAATGAGATCGCGCTCGTTGGCTAAGGTGGTGATCGCATCATAAGGCGAGGTGTCTTGAAAGATACGCGAATTATGGCGCAGGGATAACCGCCACAGGGCAGGGCGAATCTCCACCCGATAGAAGCTGCGCCGATGGCCTCGATCACCGCGATGCAGCTCATTGATAATGCCATGTATCCGGCGCATCGGTTCGCCGTCCTGCCAAATAGTGAGCGTGGCATTTTGATCCAAACAATCAACCGGTGAGAGGGTGTGGGTGCGACTGGCAAACTCAACGGAGAGGTTAAACGGTTCAGACAGGGCCTCGCGATGAGTAAAACGTACCACGGCGGTGTCATCGGCTCCTGGAAGCGTCAGGGTAAATTGTAGGCCCGTCTGATCCGCCATCCTTCCACTCCTTGAATCGTTATATACTAAATGAGAACGATTGAGGGTAGTGGCACTGGGCGAGAAGGCAACCCCTTGAAGGCAAGTTACCGGGATCTCTTACGCGCTTGTAAGAGATGTCTTACAAGGTTTTAAGCGATGGCTTACAGCATAAAAATTGAAGCAATGGTTCGCTAAAAAAAGAAGGGGGCCGACGTCACTGCAAAAGTGCTGTCCCTCTTAATGCATGATTATTGTATTTCTTTAGACTAGTCCATCAATCAGGAGGTATTGATGACTCAATGCCGCCGTGATGGAGAGCTGTGCGGGAACTTGATAGGAGGACAGTATGGCAGCACCATTCTCGCGTCGCCACCGTAGTAAAGGGATTTACCGCGAGTGGACCCTGATAGAGATGGAGCTAATTAAACGTCATCATAGCGAGATGACGTTTAAAGAGCTGCAAGCCCAGCATCTGCCCCATCGTACGATTGGGGCCTTAAAGAGGATGTCGTACTTACTGGGGCTCAAGAAGCTTGAGTATGATCGAGAGTATGGTCAGCCTCGGTGGACAGAAGAGGAGTTGCGGATTATTGCTAAGCATTTTTTGTTGCTCAAAACAAGTGAAATACGACAGCGTTTTTTACCTCATCGCAGTAAACTAGCCATCCGCCAAGCGACGAGGAAGCTCGGCTTACGGGTGTTTAATGCAGTACCCTGGACTGAAGAAGAACTGGCAATTTTGCGTCACGAGTTCCCGCTGGGTGGGCCTAAGCGGGTCAACCAACGGCTGCCACATCGCACGGTAGACGCCATCAAGCTGCGTAGCCGGGTGGAAGGGTTGGTTTACGTGCCGCACGGTGATGGGGAGTCAGGGGATCTTTGGAGCGCTGAGGAGCTTGATCTATTAAAGGCAAATTGCGGACTACCCGCCGCAGAGCTGGCGAAACTGTTTCCTCATCGGGAAAAGAAGGCAGTGATCAACAAGCGATATAAATTGCAGTGGAACCCAGTTAAGTTTTGGTCAGAAGGGGAGGTCGAGCGCATGTGTCAGCACCTTGATGCGTCTGTGGATGAGTTATGCGTTCTCTTCCCGAATAGGCCTCGGGAGGGGGTTAGGCTTAAACGCGATAAATTACGCCGGAAACAAGCCCAAATGCAGAAGCCAAATACACGCAAGGCGTAAAATTTTTTGGTTAGTTGTGAGTGGGAGTCGATCAAAGCCTAAACCCTTCAACAATATGCTCGGCCAAGCTATCAATAATGGGGGACTGGGAGGAGGTGTGCTGCAAAATGATGGATGCTTCCGGCAAAACGGGAAACCCCTCTTTTTCACCCAATATCTGCATATCGGCGGTCACCAGGCTACGCATCCAGGCAGAAACGGCCAGCCCTGCCCCCACAACGGCTTGTAACGTTGCCAGGCTGGGACTGCTATAAGCGACCCGGTAGGCTCGGCCTGCACGGTCTAGCGCATTGCAGGCATGGCGACGACAAAAGCAGGGTGACTCAAACATGGCAAGGGGTAACGGCGTTTGTAGATGAGTGCTATGGCTTTCGGCGGATACCCATACGGTAGCTTCCCGCCTTAATATAGTGCCAATCTCATCGCCTATCTCCCGCGTCATGATGATCAGATCCAGGCTGTCTTTGGGCTGCTGGGAGAGTACCGAAGAGGGCGCGCAGTGCACATCCACATCCACCAGCGGCCAGGCTTGGGAAAAGGTTTTCAGAATGCCGGGCAGGAAGCGCATGACATAGTCATCCGGCACTCCCAGGCGGACACGACCCACCATATCGGGCTGGCGTAGAAGCGTCAGCGCCTCTCCCTGCAGCGATAGAATTTTGCGCGCATAGCCCAGTAGGGTATGGCCTTCGCTGGTCAATTGCAGCGGTTTGCTCTGACGCACAAACAGTGGGCGCTGAATAACGTCCTCTTCCAGCCGCTTGATTTGCATACTCACGGCGGATTGGGTGCGGTTCACCGCCACAGCGGCGCGGGTGAAGCCGCCTTGGTCAACGATGGCAACAAAGGTACGCAGCAGCTCGTGATCGATGGTGGGTAGTGTGGCCATGAGTATCAATATTTCTGATGTTGTCTATAAGGAGTATTCGTTGGATTGATTGTAGGCGCTGCTCAATACTTCCTTCAACGCTTATTTGCTATGCCGCTGTAAGCGGCTATGAGGAGGTTGAAATGGAGTGCACCGTCGCAAGCCATCAAAACGCGCAGGGCCAGCAGTCGGAAGAGTGTGTAAATAAAGTAACCTGGCGAGAAAGGCTTTATCGCTGGCATCAACTGCGACGCGAACGCTATGCGCTGCGTCATTTAAGCGACGACATGTTGAAAGATATTGGCATTAGCCGTGACGCCGTTCAGCGTGAGTCGCGCCGCCCGTTTTGGGATGACCGAGGCTGGCGCCGCTAGCAGGCTATCCTGGGGCTATGGTTTTTAGGCTATAGTTTTAAAGGGCATGGTTTTTAGGGGCATGGTTTTTAGGGACATGGTTTTAGGGTCATGTTCAAGATCATGCCAGCCGTGGCGGGTTTGTGATACCTTGTTGGGCACTAAAAAATGCTGCATGAGTTAGTTGCAATTTATGGATGTCAATCAGCGTATCATTTCCCGCCTGGCCACTGAGCTTGGTGTGCGTCCCGAGCAAGTATCCGCCACGGTGGAACTGCTGGATGGCGGCGCCACTGTGCCGTTTATTGCCCGTTACCGTAAAGAAGTCACCGGCGCGCTAGACGATATCCAACTGCGCCAGTTAGATGAACGCCTGCGCTATTTGCGCGAGTTGGAAGAGCGCCGCGCCGCAGTTCTCGCCGCGATTGATGAGCAGGGCAAGCTCGATGCCACGCTGAAAGCCAGCATTGACGCCGCCGAGACCAAGCAGCGCTTGGAAGATCTGTACCTGCCGTTTAAGAAAAAGCGCCGCACCAAGGCGCAAATCGCCCGTGAAGCGGGGCTTGAACCACTGGCAGATGCGCTGCTTGCCGACCCAAGCCTCGACCCGGAAAGCGAAGCCGCCAACTATCTGCGCCCGGCGGATGGCGATATTCCCGCTATTGAAGATGCCAAGGCCGCCCTGGATGGCGCCAAGCAGATATTAATGGAGCGTTTCGCTGAAGACCCCGAACTGATTGGTCAGCTGCGTGAACGGCTGTGGCAAGAGGGCGAACTAAGCGCCCGGGTGTTGGAAGGCAAACAGCAGGAGGGCGCCAAGTTTTCCGACTATTTCGAGCATGACGAAAAGCTTGCTAAAGCGCCATCACACCGCGCCCTGGCGATGTTCCGGGCACGCAACGAAGGTGTGTTGAGTCTGTCGATCCGGCTGCCCGGCGAAGAGGAAGCCCCCATTCATCCCGCTCAAGTTGCGATTGCCAAACAGTTCGGCATCAGCGATCAGGGCCGTCCGGCGGATAAGTGGCTAGCCGAAGTGGTGCGCTGGACGTGGCGGGTGAAGCTTTACACCGCTCTGGAAACCGAGCTGCTGGGGCGTCTACGCGAACAGGCCGAATTAACGGCGATTGAAGTGTTCGCGGCCAACCTAAAAGACCTTCTGCTGGCTGCACCGGCGGGGCAGAAAGTCACTCTAGCCATCGACCCCGGCCAGCGCACCGGCTGTAAGGTCGCGGTCGTTGATGCTACCGGGCAGTTTGTCGATCAAGCGACTATTTATCCCCATGCGCCGCAAAACCAATGGGACGCCGCTTTGAACGTGCTGGCTAAATTGGTGAAACAGCACGGCGTCGAGCTGATCGCCGTAGGCAACGGCACCGCCAGCCGCGAAACCGATAAGCTAGCGGGTGAACTGCTCAAAGCACTGGCTCCCGAGCATCGATTAAGCAAAGTGATGGTCTCGGAGGCGGGGGCTTCGGTTTACTCCGCCTCTGAATACGCTTCCCGTGAAATGCCCGATCTCGATGTCACGGTACGCGGCGCGGTCTCTATTGCACGTCGCCTGCAAGATCCGCTGGCCGAGCTGGTTAAAATCGAGCCCAAGTCGATTGGTGTGGGCCAGTACCAGCACGATGTTTCCCAGGTCCAGCTATCGCGCAGCCTGGAAGTAGTGATTGAAGACTGCGTTAACGCCGTGGGCGTCGACCTCAATACGGCCTCCAGTGCACTGCTTTCCAGGGTGGCGGGTCTTAGTGCCGCATTGGCGGAAAATATCGTCGCCCAGCGCAATGTGAAAGGCGCCTTCAAAAGCCGTAAAGAGCTGTTAGAAGTCAGCCGTTTGGGTGCCAAAACCTTCGAACAGTGCGCTGGCTTCCTTCGTATTCATAATGCCGATAACCCCTTGGATGCCAGCGCCGTGCACCCGGAAGCCTATCCACTGGTAGAACGAATTGCCAAGCAGAGCGGCCGTGAAGTACGCGGCTTGATTGGTGACAGCGGCGCGTTAAAAGCCTTGAAGCCCGCTGACTTTGCCGATGAGCGTTTTGGTGTGCCAACGGTTAGCGACATTTTAAAAGAGCTGGATAAGCCAGGCCGCGACCCGCGCCCGGAATTCAAGGCCGCCGAATTCCGCGAAGGCGTCGAAACCCTCAATGATCTCAAAATCGCCATGGTGCTCGAAGGTACGGTCACTAACGTCACGCACTTCGGTGCTTTTGTGGATATTGGCGTCCATCAGGATGGTCTGGTGCATATCTCGGCGCTATCGGATCGCTTTATCGACGATCCGCGCAGCGTGGTCAAAGCGGGAGATATCGTCACCGTTAAAGTCATGAGCGTGGATATTCCCCGCAAGCGGGTAGGGCTGTCGATGCGCTTGGATGACCAGCCGGAGGCAGAAAACGATGCTAAGGGTGATGCTGAAAAGCACAGCGCAAGCCGCAAACCGTCTCGAGGGAAGCGTAATAACGCTAAGCCGGCGGAAGCGCCAGCACCCATGGGTGCGCTAGGTGCTGCCTTGTTAAAAGCGCGTGGCGGCAAATAGTCGCGTGCCTTGAAAAAGCCGTATCTTGAAAAAATCATGGTTGCCGCCATATCCTGTTGTCTATTTTTGCAAAAGCGATGATGGCGATGCCACCTGACTACACCAAGGCCTGCCGTCGGCGGGCCTTACTGACAAGGAGTGTTCACCTTGCCTGAACCACTCACTGTGCCATCTGCGCTGACCGCGCAAGTCGAGCGCCTGATACCCAGTGCGCGCCTTGGTCGGTTGGGCCGCCTGCGTCGTGGTCTTGAAAAAGAGGGGCTGCGGGTCGATGCCAACGGCCACATTGCACAAACGCCGCACCCGTACGCGCTGGGTTCTAAGCTGACGCACCCGCATATCACCACGGATTACTCAGAGTCACTGTTAGAGTACATCACGCCGGTGTATTCAGACCCCCGTGAAGCGCTGTGTTTTCTGTCTGACCTGCACACGTTCACCTATCATCACCTGGAAAACGAGTGGATCTGGCCAGGCAGCATGCCATCGCGCCTTTCAGGCAACGACAGCGTACCGATTGCCGACTACGGCAGCTCCAATGTTGGCACCATGAAGCATGTCTACCGCAAAGGGCTGGACATGCGTTACGGCCGCATTATGCAGGCGATCGCGGGCGTTCACTACAACGTCTCACTGCCGGATGATATGTGGCACGCCCTGCGTGAAATGGAAAAAGCCACCAATATTCCGTTCAACGATTACCGCTCCACCCGCTACTTCGGCATGATTCGCCACTTCCGTCGCCATAGCTGGTTACTGCTTTATCTGTTTGGTGCATCACCGGCGATTGATAAGAGCTTTTTGCCTGACGACAAAAAAGTGCCTGAAAAGCTGCACTCCCTAAGTGACGATACCTACTACGCGCCTTACGCGACGACGCTACGTATGTCGGATCTGGGCTACCAGAACAAGGTGCAGTCGCAGCTTAAAATCTGTTTTAACTCGCTCTCTAACTACGTTAACACCCTACGTCACGCCATCTCTTCACCGTGGCCCGACTATGAAAAAATGGGTGTTAACGTCGATGGCGAGTGGTGCCAGTTAAACGCCAATATTCTGCAGATCGAAAACGAGTACTACAGCGACATTCGCCCTAAGCGGGTTGCCAAGCTCAACGAAACGCCCAGTCAGGCGCTAGAAGCCCGCGGCGTAGAGTACATCGAAGTACGCTGTTTGGATCTCAATCCCTTCGACCCCCTTGGTGTCACTGAAGAGCAGATGCGCTTTGTCGATACCTTCTTGATGTGGTGTCTGCTCAGCGACAGCCCTTGGATCTCCGATGAAGAGTGTGACCGCCTGGATGACAACCGTCGTTGGGTGGTCGAGCGTGGCCGCGACCCCGGGCTCAAACTCTATAACCACGGCCAGTCCACTTCGGTACGTGAGTGGGGTGGGCAGATATTCGCCGAAATGGGCGAAGTTGCCCGCCTGCTGGATGCGGTAGAAGAGGGCACACCCCACGCCGATGCCCTGGCAAGTCTGGCGCCACGCCTGGAAGACCCTTCGCTCACTCCGTCTGCGCAGGTGTTGGAACGGCTCAAAGCGAGCGATGGATCACTGAGTGATTTAATGCTGAGCCTCGCACAAGAGCAAGCTGCACAATTGAAAGCCGAGCCGATGCAGCGCAGTCGCGAAGCGCTACTGGCTCAACTGATTGAGACCTCGCACCAGCAGCAGCACGATATTGAAGCCGCTGACCAGGAGACGTTTGAAGAGTTCTTGCAGGTCTATTTCACCAAAGCGCGTGAGTCTCGTGCTCTTTCAGCGTTGCCATCTGAGGTTCGTCAATGATCCTGCACACATACCGCTCGGTTGCCCTGGCCGGTCTGGCTTTCTGCGTTTTAATGATGGCGGTAGCTCTGGGCCTTGAACATATCGGTGGCTTTGAGCCCTGCCCGCTGTGCATCTTTCAGCGTGTGGCGGTGATCGCTGCGGGCATCGTATTCGCGATTGCGGCTATCCACAGCCCTGCCGGACGCGTGGGTAAAGTCATTTATGGACTGCTGTCGCTAGTCGCCGTGGGAACCGGTGCCTTTATCGCCGGGCGGCATGTGTGGCTGCAAAGCTTGCCCGCCGATGAAGTCCCTTCCTGCGGCCCTGGGCTTGATTACATGATGGATATTCTGCCCATGCAGGATGTGGTGGCTATGGTATTAACCGGCTCTGGCGAGTGCGCTAACATCGATTTCTCCTTATTAGGCCTATCGTTACCCGTCTGGACGCTGATTGGTTTTGCCATTCTGGCCATTGCCCCGTTACGTATGCTGTTGATGAAAAGCCGGGGTTAGTAGGGCGTCAGCGCTAAGGAGTGCGACATGCTTTATCAACATTTTGCGACTCAAGAAGAGATCGATCGTGCCTACGACCCGATGATCGGTCGAGACCCGGCGGTGTTGGTAAAGGCATGGCGTGAGCGTAGCGAGATCTCTCGCGCACGCCACCGGGTAAGTCTAGATGTCCCTTACGGGCATTCGCTTACTGAACGCATGGATATTTTTCATGCCGATGCACCTTATGTCGATGCACCTCATGTCGATAAGCCCCAAGCCCCTGTTCACGTATTTTTCCACGGTGGCTACTGGCGCTCACTGAGTCACCGTGAATTTAGCTTTATTGTGGATGACTTGGTAAACGCGGGTATTACAGTGGCAGTGGTCAACTACGCGCTCTGCCCGCAGGTGCGCTTTAGCGAGATCGTGCGTCAGGCTCAGGCTGCTGTAGCCTACGTTTATACCCATGCCGCTGAGCTAGACATCGACCCTGAACAGCTGAGTATTTCGGGGCATTCGGCGGGCGGGCATCTCTGCGCCATGCTGATGTCGACAGACTGGAAGGGCATCTTTGGTTTGCCGAATCAGCTAATTCGCGGCGCGCTGTGTATTAGTGGCCTCTATGATCTTCGGCCTTTCCCCTGGTCGTGGCTGCAGCCCAAGCTTCAGCTAACTGGTCGCGATGTGCAGGAGTTCAGCCCACTATGGCTGCCGTGCCGAGTGGGGGCTGCGGTGAAACTAGTAGCAGGGGGCCTGGAGTCAAAAGAGTTTGAGCGCCAGATGAGCGCCTACAGCGAGCATTTGAGCGAGCAAGGCCAAACAGTTACTCAGCAGCTACTCCCCAACGTCGATCACTTCTCGATTCTTGAGGACTATCTTAACGATGGCTGTTTTGTTGAGTGGATTAAAGGGTTTCACGCTAGCGATAAGATTTGATTAAAATCTAACTCAACTGCTCATCACAGGATCGAAATAGCCTGAAGCGGGGGTCTTTCGCCATGGATGGCGAAAGTAGCGCCCAAGGACGGGTTCACAGCGCCCCCGCGGAAGGTTGTTTCGATCCGGCGCACCTCTTTGTGCTCTGCTAGAGGCACTTTTGACTGTCCTTAACCAGCAGGAATAACCGCCGTTGCTTCGATTTCCACCTTAGCCTGATCTTCCACAAGTCCCGCCACCTGCACCATGGTCATTGCCGGAAAATGTTTGCCCAGCACCTCGCGATAAGCGCCGCCCACTTCTTTAAGCCGGGTCAGATACTCCCGCTTGTCGGTCACGTACCAGGTTAAACGAACGATATGTTCCGGGCCTGCGTCCGCCTCTTTTAAAATCGCCACGATGTTTTGTAGCGCTTGGTTCACTTGAACGACAAAATCATCGCTTTCAAATACCTGGTCGGCATTCCAGCCAATCTGACCGCCGACAAAAACCGTCTGACCGGTAGCAAGCACGCCGTTGGCGTAACCGATGGCAGGCTTCCAATGGGAAGGGTGAAGAAGCTGATGAAAGGTGGCGTCACTCATTATGGCTATCCTTATAGGTTATCAACGGTAATATGCTGGCGTATTGCCTCTGTCCATGGCATCGGCTTACCGCTACTTAAATCCACAAATACCAGGGTTGAATCGCTGGTTAAGCGCTTTTGCTCTCCGCAATAAGCGATAATCTGCAGCGTTAAACTGCTACGCCCCATAGACTGAACCCTTAATTCAAAGGTCAGCCGTTCGCCCAACCGGCTAGGCGCGTGAAACTGGGTATCGATGGCGGCCGTGGGCACGCCTGTACCGGTTTCCACATGCAGTTGGTTAAAGTCGTGGTGCACAATCTCCTCAAACCAATCCTCCACCACGGAGTTAATCATCTCGAAATAGCGGGGATAAAACACAATACCTGCCGGATCACAGTGCTGAAAACGCACCTTCCGCTGCGTGGTAAACGCCATTATTATTTCCCCCTGTTTATTCTCAACTACACACCCAAATAACGATCACGCACCGAACTGTCCAGGGCGGCAGGCTTGCCGTTCCACACCGTGCTGCCCTTTTCTAAAATGGTGCAGCGGTCAGCGATGGGCAGAATTTCGCTTAACGACTTATCCACCAACAGCGTCGCCTGGCCTTGCTCCTTAAGCAGTCGAATCGCCCGCCAAATCTCCTGACGAATAACCGGCGCTAACCCTTCGGTGGCTTCATCGAGCACCAGCAAGCGTGGGTTGGTCATCAACGCTCGGCCAATGGCCAGCATCTGCTGCTCACCGCCGGAAAGAGTCTTGGCCATTTGCGCCCGACGCTCCTCCAAACGCGGAAACAGCGTTTCTACTTTCTCCAGTGTCCACTCGCCGGGGCGAGCGGTGACCAGCAGGTTTTCGCGTACGGATAAATTGGGAAAGCAGCGGCGACCCTCAGGCACTAAGCCCAAGCCCGCCTTGGCGATGCGGTAAGCGGGCAAGCGGCGTATGTCTTGAGATTCAAATTCAATAGTGCCGCGGCGAGCTTGAGTCAGACCAAATATCGAGCGAATGGTGGTGGTTTTACCCATACCATTGCGGCCCATCAGCGCCACCATTTCCCCGGCGTTCACTTCAAGGTTGACGCCAAATAGCGCCTGGGAGGGGCCATAAAACGTTTCAATGTCAGCAACCTTAAGCATCAGAATCTCCCAGATAGGCTTCACGGACGCGCGGATCCTGCCTAATGGCTTGGCTATCGCCGTGGGCGATAACGTTGCCAGAGACCAGCACCGAGATACGATCAGCAAGCCGAAATACCGCTTCCATATCGTGCTCGATCAGCAGAATAGGCACTTCCAACTTTAGCGCTTCAAGCAGCTCGGTCAGTTTCGCTGAGCCTTCCGGGCCCAGACCTGCCATGGGTTCATCAAGTAACAGCGCGCGGGGCTTGAGTGCCAGGGCGCAGGCCACTTCTACTTGACGGCGTTCACCATGGGAAAGCTCAAATACCGGTGTCCAGGCGCGGTGGCTAAGCTGCATACGCTCTAATGCCGCATAAGCTGGTTCAAGAAGCTGTTGGTCCTTTGCGACGGGTTTCCAGAAGCGAAAGCTGTGACTCTGCAGTGCTTGAACGCCCATCATCACGTTACGCATGACCGAAAGTGGTTCAGCCAGCGAGGAGACCTGAAAACTACGCCCCAGCCCAAGCCGTGCGCGTTGGGCAATACTCATGCCGGTGATTTCGCTGTCGGCTAGAAAAACACGCCCCTCATCCGGGCGTATATTGCCGGCAATTTGACCGATTAAGGTCGATTTTCCCGCGCCATTGGGGCCAATGAGCGCATGGATTTCGCCTGGCCGAAGATCCAGCGAGACATCGTCGGTTGCCTGCAAGGCGCCGAAGCGCTTATGCAGGTGTTGAAGTGAGAGAACGATATCACTCATTGCGCTCCCTCCCAGCCAACCAACCCATCACGCCATGCTTGGCAAACAGCACCACACCAAGCAGAACCAACCCCAGGAAGAGCTGCCAATACTGGGTGACACCCCCCAGGAAGGTTTCCATCATCACAAACAGCACCGCACCGGCCAGCGGGCCATAAAGACGCCCCACGCCACCCAAAATCACAATCACCATCAATTCCCCGGAGAAGTGCCAACTGAGCATGGTCGGGCTAACAAAGCCGTTGAGATCTGCATAGAGCGCACCGGCAAGCCCGGTAATCGCTGCTGAGATAACAAACGCTACCAGACGAATGGGGTAGGGGCTGATGCCCGCGGTGGCCAGTCGCACATCGTTAAGCCGCGCCATGGTGAGGGCGGCACCAAAGCGCGATTTCATCAGCCGCGAGGTAATCGCCATCGCCAGTACTAAGCCAATAAAACAGATCAGGAAATAAGTTAACGCATTGCTGCTATCTACTAGCGGTAAGGTGTTACGTATATAAATAGGCAGGCCATCTTCACCGCCATAGGTGGGCCAGGAGTTGGCAAAGTAATAAATCATCTGCGCAAAGGCGAGGGTGATCATGATGAAATACACCCCTGTGGTACGCAGCGAGATAGCGCCGATCAGCAGCGCCAAAAGCGCACATAGCAGGGCAGCCACCAGCCACACCACCAGCAGGCTATCGCTACCTGGAACGCTGAAAGGCCAGGTCATAAACGGCGAGTAATCAAACGCGTGATAGGCGCTGATGCCCGCTACGTAGCCACCCAAGCCGAAATAGGCGGCATGGCCAAAACTCACCATGCCCCCATAGCCTATCGCCAGATTAAGGCCCACAGCGGCCATGGCAATGATGGTGATCCGCGAAGCCAAATTGACGTAATAGATGTGGCCCAGAAAATAAGCCGCAACAGGGAGCAAAAATAGCAACCCGAGCAGGGTCATCTGCACCAGTCCCTTGCGATCAAAGTGGCTGCCAGTTTTGGGCGCAAGTGCAGTGTCGGCGGTGCTGGCTTGCGAGGCACCATTAGTCAGGGAAGTGTTATTAGTCATGGGCAGAGAACAGTCCCTTAGGCTTGAAGGCGAGAATAACGGCCATGAGGATATAGATCAGCATCGCGGCCAGCGCTGCGCCGACCCCGGTTGCCTCTGAGGGCGGCATAAAGGCGCGGAAGAAAATAGGCAAATAAACCCGCCCCAATGTATCGACCACACCCACCAACAAGGCACCCAGCAGCGCGCCTTTAATGGAGCCAATTCCGCCAATGACGATCACCACAAAGGCCAAAATCAGCACCGGCTCGCCCATTCCCACCTGAACCGATTGCAGCGCCCCCACCAACGCACCGGCCAAGCCTGCCAGCCCCGCGCCCAAGGCGAACACGACGGTATAAAGCTTGGAAATATTCACCCCCAGCGCGCCAATCATTTCGCGGTCGCTCTCACCCGCACGAATACGCATGCCCAAGCGAGTTTTGGAGATCAAAAAGTAAAGTGCGATAGAAATAACGATCCCCACGCCAATCAGCATTAACCGGTAGATGGGGTAGCGGGTATCGCCGGGGAGCGTAACAAACCCGGTTAACCAGGAAGGCGGGCTAAGCCGCATGGGCGACGAGCCGAAGATCCAGCGCGTGCCTTCGGAAAAGATCAGAATAAGCGCAAAGGTCGCTAACACCTGGTCAAGATGGGGGCGGTGATAGAGTCGGCGGATAACGATGAGCTCCACCAATGCGCCGACCAGTGCAGCCACCGCCATGCCAGCCCCCAGTCCAGTCAAAAAGGAGCCCGTCGAGGCAGTCACTGCGGCCGTGGCATAGGCCCCGACCATATAAAACGAGCCGTGGGCAAGATTGATCAGGCCCATCACCCCGAACACCAGCGTAAGGCCGCTGGCCATCAAAAACAGCATGGTGCCGAGCTGCACGCCGTTAAGTAGTTGCTCAATTAGCAGAGTAACGGACACGTTGGGCATCCTTAGCGAAGAAAAGGGTAAAGGCTGGGTGATTCCACCCAGCCGCAGCGAGATTACATCTGGCACTGCTCAAAATAGATGTCCTGGATATCTTCCACCGCGATACCAAGCAGGCGATTGGTGGGCTCGCCATCGTCACCCTCCACGACTTCACGCACGTAGATATCCTGGATGGGATGCTGGTTGGGGCCAAAGCGGAACTCTCCGCGCACGCTGTCAAAGTCGGCGGCCCGCAGTGCTTCGCGGAAGGCGTCTTTGTCATCGGGGTGGGCGGTATCAAGCGCGCTAAGAATCAGGTTGGCGGTGTCGTACCCCTGCGCCGCGTAGAGTGTGGGCGTGCGGTCATAGGCTTCACGGAAGCCTTCGACGAAGCGCTCGTTGGCATCGTTTTCCAAGTCGTAAGCCCACAGCGAGGTATTGCGTGCACCAATGGCGGCACTGCCAACTGCCTTGATCAGGATTTCATCAAACGAAAAGGCGGCGCCAAAGATGGGCATATCGACACCGGAGCTCTCCCACTGCTTCATAAACGAGATACCCATCCCGCCGGGCAGGAAGAAGAACAGACTGTCGGCATCGCTATCACGAATCTGGGCAATTTCAGCGGCGTAGTCGGTCTGGCCCATTTGGGTATAAAGCTCGCCGACGACTTCGCCTTCATAAAGGTGCTTGAAGCCCGCCAGCGCATCGGTACCTGCTGGGTAGTTGGGCGCCATGATGATTGGGCGCTCATAGCCCTCTTCACGCATGTAAGCACCCATTGCCCCATGCAGGTTGTCGTTCTGATACGCCACGTTGAAGTAGTTCTCGTGACACATGCGTCCCGCTAAGTCGGAAGGTCCGGCATTGGGTGACAGGTAGAAGGTGCCTTGGCGTGTCACAGTGGGGACCACCGCCATCGCCAGGTTAGACCAGATAATGCCGGTCAGAATATCGACCTCATCACGCTGCATAAACTCATTAGCCAAACTGCGCGCCAAGTCAGGACGTCTAGCGTCATCCTGGATCAGCACCTCCACATCGTCGCGGCCCGACTGCTCAAGGGCGAGCATAAAGCCATCGCGAACGTCCACACCCAGGTGCGAACCGCCGCCAGAAAGCGTGGTGATCATGCCGATTTTGACGTCCTCAGCATGCGCCGTCAGTATGCTTGAAGAGAGCAGTACACCAAGGCCTAAGCGAGTTATCTGTTTCATAGCAAGTTCCTCATTATTTAATCGTTTTATTGCTGAGAGGGTCGTACATCATTTGGGTCAGAGCCAGCGCTGGGATAATGTTCTTGGCTCAGCCTAAAGCGCTGAACTTTGCCCGTGGTTGTTTTAGGTAAAGCCTCAATGAAACGTATTGAGCGAGGGTACTTATACGGTGCAATGGTCTTCTTCACGAAGTCCTGCAAGATTTGCCGACACTCTTCATCTTGCTGAAATCCATCGTTTAGAACAATAAAAGCCTCGACAATTTGGCCGCGCTCTTTACTCGGTGCGCCAATCACTGCGCACTCTTTAACGGCGGGGTGAGCCAGTAGTGCCGACTCTACCTCGGGACCTGCGATGTTATAGCCTGCTGAGACAATCATATCGTCATTGCGCGCGGCGAAATGGAAGTAGCCTTCCTCATCCTCATAGAACGCATCGCCGGTAATATTCCAGCCTGCTTTTACGTATTTTTGCTGGCGCTTATCAGCCAAGTAGCGACACCCGGTAGGGCCACGCACTGCAAGCTTACCGACCTTGCCGGGCGGGACATCCTGCATGTCATCGTCAACGATACGCGCTTGGTAGCCTGTCACCGGTTTGCCGGTGCAGTTGGGGCGATGGTCATCCAGGCGATTGGAGATAAAGATATGCAGCATTTCAGTTGCGCCAATGCCGTCGATAATTGGCGTGCCGGTCTGCTTGATCCAGTCATGATAAATCGGCGCTGGCAACGTTTCGCCAGCGGAAACAGCAACGCGCAGGCTGCTTAAATCTTCATGACGCGTAGGCGCTGAGAGCATCGCCCGGTAAGCCGTGGGGGCGGTAAACACCACCGTGGCCTGATATTCGCGGATAATATCCATCATATTGGGCGGGGAGGCGTGTTCGAGCAGCACGGCAGTGGCGCCGAAGCGCAGCGGAAAGATCGCCAGCCCACCCAGGCCAAAGGTAAACGCCAGTGGGGGCGAACCGACGAATACATCTTCCGGAGTTACCTGAAGCACTTCCTTGGCGTAGCCATCGGCAATCACCAGCAGATCGCGGTGAAAATGCATGGTGGCTTTAGGCGAGCCGGTAGTACCGGAGGTAAACCCCAGTAGCGCCACATCGTCGGCGGCGGTATCCACGGCATCAAAGGTGGCGGATTTGCTGAGTGCTAAGCGATCAAGTTCCGCATCGTGATTGGCAGTGCCGTCAAAGCCGACAATACGCTTGAGTAGAGGGTTCTGCTCCTGGCACTCGGCAAGCTCATCGAGCAGTCGGGTATCGCAGAGGGCGAGGCTTATTTCCGCCTTATCGATTACCTGGCAAAGCTCTTTAGTGCGCAGCATCGGCATGGTGTTGACGACTACCGCGCCTGCTTTGGTGGCGGCGAGCCAGCAGGCCACCATGGCCGGGTTATTGGCCGAACGAATCAGCACTCGCTGGCCGGGAATGACGCCCAGATCTTCCACCAGCACATGGGCGAGGCGGTTGGTCCACTCAGTGAGCTCTTGATACGTTCGCCGTCGGCCATTGCCCGCCAAGGCAATACGTTCACCGTGGCCCTGGTTGAGCAGCCTGTCGCACAGTTCGACGCCCGCGTTTAGACGTTCAGGGTAATCGTAGCCTGCGAGCAGAAACTCAGGCTGACAATCAGTAGGTGGTAGGTTATTCCGCGCAAAAGTATCAGCATGAGCCGACTGGATGTACATGACCAATCTCCGTATTTAGAGTCGTTGTTTATTCCTAACGACGCCTCTACGTGAGGCGTTATCAGGGATACGGTGTCTGGCGTTGTGTTTTATTTTTTTGGGTACTAGGGTTCGGCTTTTTTGCTATTTACCTCTCCGTAAGCATGCTGCGGGCGATGACCACTTTCTGTACGTCGGAAGCGCCTTCATAAATGCGCAGTGCGCGGATTTCCCGGTAGAGGCTTTCGATAATATGGCCTTTGCGAACGCCGTCGCCGCCGTGGAGCTGCACCGCCTGATCAATCACCTGCTGGGCCTGGTCGGTGGCAAATAGCTTGGCCATTGCTGCCTCACGGGTTACCCGTTCAGCGCCTTGATCTTTGGTCCAGGCGGCGCGATACACCAGCAGGGCAGCGGCATCCACATTGAGCGCCATATCGGCTAAGTGCCCTTGCACCATTTGTAGATCGGAGAGAGTGGCGCCAAACAGCTCACGAGAGCGGCTGCGGGAAAGCGACTCTTCCAACGCGCGGCGGGCGAAGCCAAGTGCCGCGGCGCCTACCGTGGAGCGGAATACGTCTAGCACCGACATGGCAATCCGAAAGCCCTGGCCCGGCTGGCCGATCAAGGCGCTGCCAGGTAGCACCATATCGTTAAAGCCCAGCCGTGCTAGCGGGTGGGGCGCCACCGACTCCAGGCGTTCTCGAATCTCCAGCCCCGGGGTATCGGCAGGTACCAAAAACACGGAGAGCCCTTTGGCACCGGGGCCTTCACCGGTGCGGGCGAAGACTGTATAGATGTCGGCAATGCCGCCGTTAGAGATCCAGGTTTTCTCGCCATTCAAACGGTAGCTATCGCCGTCACGCTCGGCAGTGGTATCCAGTTGGGCCACATCGGAGCCCGAGCGCGGCTCGCTAAGGGCAAACGCAGAAAGCGCTCCACCCCGGCGGGTTTTGTCCAGCCACTGCTTCTGTTCGTCACTGCCGTATAGGCTGATCGCGCCGGTACCCAGCCCCTGCATGGCAAAGGCGAAATCGGCTAGGCCGTCGTGGCGGGCGAGGGTTTCACGAATGAGGCACAGGCTGCGCACGTCGATATGCTCACCAGCCGTGCCTTGTAAGAAGCCCGCCTTGCCCAGGTCGCGCACTAACTGAACACAGGTGGCATCCACATCGCTGTGATCGCGGGGTAGCTCTGCGCGGCACCACGCCTCAAGTTGCTCGGAAAGCTCGCGATGCTGGGCCTCAAAAAAGGGCCATGCTAGAAAACTCTTGTCGCTCATCAGTCCCCCTTAAACTCAGGTTTTTGTTTGGCTACAAAGGCGTGGTAGGCGCGTGCAAAATCATTGGTTTGCATACAGATCGCCTGGGCCTGGGCCTCTGATTCGATGGCCTGCTCCAGGCTCATCGACCACTCCTGATTTAGCTGGGTTTTGGTAATGCTGTGAGCAAAGGTAGGGCCGTTAGCCAACCGGGTGGCGTAGGCGATAGCGTCTTCTTCCAGAGAGTCCGGCTCGACTACGCGGTTGTAGAAGCCCCACTGCAGGCCTTCCTCGGCACTCATGCTGCGGCCGCTGTAGAGCAGGTCTGCCGCGCGGCCCTGGCCGATAATGCGCGGCAGCATTGCGCAGGCACCCATATCGCAGCCCGCAAGGCCAACGCGGGTAAATAGAAACGCCGTGCTGGCGCGGGGGGTGGCAAAGCGAATATCCGAGGACATGGCGATAATTGCCCCTGCGCCTACGCAGATGCCGTCGACGGCAGCAATAATCGGCTTACCGCAGTTGAGCATGGCCTTGACCAGGTCCCCGGTCATGCGGGTGAATTCGAGTAGGTCTTTCATATCTTTGCCCACCAGGGGGCCGATAATTTCATGCACATCGCCGCCGGAGCAGAAGTTCTCACCGTTAGAGGTAAACACCACAGCCTGGACATCCGATGCGTAGGCCAGATCGCGA
This sequence comes from Halomonas sp. SpR8, assembly GCF_031010195.1. Lineage (GTDB taxonomy): Bacteria > Pseudomonadota > Gammaproteobacteria > Pseudomonadales > Halomonadaceae > Vreelandella. The sequence continues at coordinate 264,992 of NZ_JAUAMC010000001.1, forward strand.
AAGGTATCGCGCAGTTCCGCGTAGCTCTCAAAAGTCAGCGGGTTTTTGCGTTCCGGGCGATTGAGCCGAATCACGGCGACATCGCCTCTCATTTCCCAAATAAAGTGCTCGGGGGTTAAGCCAGCCATACTCTTCATATTATTGTTCTCGCCTGTCAGTGATTAATTGGCATCGTTAGGAGCAGCGGGCAAGCGGTGGAGCAACTCGCCGATATGATGGGCGTCCTCCTCGTTCACCCCCTCGAATAGCGCATTGATCCAGCGTTCATGCTCAACGGCCATGCCTCTAAAGGTGTCTCTGCCAGCCACGGTCAGGCAGACCCGCGTAGCGCGTCGATCGCCCTCAATGGCAATACGCTCCACGGTGCCATCCTCCACCAGACGATCAATAATGCCGGTGACGTTGCCGTTGGAAACCCGCAGCCGCTTGGAGAGCTCGTTCATTTTCAGGCCCTCATCGGCGGCATATAGCGCAGCCATGACATCAAATCGGGGCAGTGTAGAGTCGTGCTCCGTTCGCAGGCGTTCGCGTAGTTCGGCCTCAACCTGACGGGTAACCCGCAGCATGCGCAGCCATAAGCGCAGTCGCTCCTTGCTTAAGCTATTTTTTCCTAGGCCTTCGGCTGTCATACCTCTCCTCCTGAGATTGAAATCGCCTGTCCATTTATCGCGCCGCTGTTAGGGCCGCATAACCAGAGTGCGGTGGCGGTGACTTCCGCAGGGGTGACTAATCGCCCGGTGGGGTTGGTGGATTCAAAGTGGGAAGTGGCCTGTTCGGCCGATTGACCCGTTTTAGCCACAATATTGCCGACGCTAGCAGCGAGTAGCGGAGTGTCGGTAAACCCAGGGCAGAGCGCATTGACGGTGATATTGCGGGCCGCCGTTTCGGCAGCCAGCGAACGCACGAGCCCCACCACGCCATGTTTTGCCGCGCAGTAAGCACCTACATAGGCGTAGCCTTTTAGGCCTGCGGTGGAGGCCACGGCAATTAGTCGCCCACCGTCGTTCAACTGCTTTAAGCCTTCGCGCAGGGTTAGAAACACGCCACTTAGATTAACGTTGAGCATCCGCTGCCACTGTTCAAACGAGGTTTTGGCAAACGGCGCGCTCTCTGCCGCCCCTGCGTTGGCGATGACGATATCGACCCGGCCAATTTTTTCGAATAGCGCCACCATGGCGACTTCATCGGTCACATCGACCACGGCGAAGTCAACGCGACGGTGTTGATCTGCAATCGCTTGAAGGGCAGCCTCTCTGCGGCCGATAATCGTGATCTCGGCGCCTGCTTCGGCAAAGGCCAGGGCCATATCGGCACCAATGCCGCTGCCACCGCCGGTAATCACCACGCGCTTGTCTGTGAGCTGCGTCATACCCACCCCTCGCCACGCTCGGCCAACCGCTGTAGCTGATCGGCACCTGCCCGGTAGGGCGCAGGCCACTCGATTTCCCGGTCGCCCAAGCCTGCGGCAACGTGGAGCAGCCAGTAGGGGTCAGCCAAGTGAGGGCGGGCGATACAGACTAAGTCGGCGCGCCCGGCTATCAGAATCGAGTTCACATGGTCAGCCTGATAGATATTGCCCACCGCCATGGTGGCAATCGAGGCTTCGTTACGGATCCGGTCAGAGAAGGGCGTTTGGAACATACGTCCATACACCGGTTTGGCCTGGGTGGAGGTTTGCCCGGCCGAGACATCCACAATATCCACCTCTGCTTCCCGCAGCCGCTTGGCGATCTCCACCGCATCGTCGGGGGTAATGCCTTCATCGCCGCACCAGTCGTTGGCGGAAATACGCACTGAAAGCGGTTTATGGGCAGGCCAAACGCTGCGCACGGCGTTGATAACTTCAAGCGGGTAGCGCAGGCGGCTATCCAGTGAACCGCCATACTCATCGGTACGGTGGTTGGTGAGCGGGGTAATAAACGAAGAGAGCAGGTAGCCGTGGGCGGCGTGAATCTCAATCATATCGAAGCCCGCACGGTCGGCCATTTGCGCTGCGCTGACGAACTCATCGCGAATGTGCTCCATATCATCGCGATCCATCGCCTTGGGAACTTGGTTGCGTGCAGACCAAGGTTGAGCAGAGGCTGACAGTATCGGCCAGTTGCCCTCGGCAAGGGGGGCGTCCATCTCTTGCCAACCTAGTTGAGTCGAGCCTTTGGGGCCGGAGTGGCCAAGTTGGGCACACAGTTTGGCGTTGGTTTCCGCATGCACGAAGTCACACAGCCGCTTCCAGGCTGCTTCGTGCTCAGGGGCGTACAAACCAGGGCACCCTGGTGTGATTCGCCCGGTGGGGCTGACACAGGTCATCTCGGTATACACCAAACCTGCACCGCCTTTGGCCCGCTCGGCGTAGTGGCTAAAGTGCCAATCGGTTGGGCAGCCATCCACGGCTTTGTACTGCGCCATAGGCGAGACCACGACGCGATTGATAAGCGTCATATCGCGTAGCTGGTAGGGCGCAAACATCGGCGCGCGGGCACTGCCCAAGTTGCCCGCCTGGGTGTGAAACCAGCGCTCGGCGTTCTCTAACCACTCGGGGTCGCGCACCCGTAAGTTTTCGTGGCTAATGCGCTGGGAGCGGGTTAGTAACGAGTAGTTGAACTGCACCGGGTCGAGATCCAGATAGCGTTCCACCTGCTCGAACCACTCGGTGGAGTTGCGCGCGGCTGACTGTAGGCGCAGCACTTCAAAGCGGCGGTCTTCTTCGTAGCGGGCGACGGCGGCTTCTAGGTTGGTTTCGCTGTGCAAGTAGTTAGCCAGAGCGATGGCACTTTCCAGGGCGAGCTTGGAGCCCGAGCCAATCGAGAAGTGGGCAGTCGCTGCTGCATCGCCCATCAGCACGACATTCTCATAGCTCCAGCGCTCGCAGAGTACTCTTGGAAAGTTGATCCACGCCGAGCCGCGAATATGGTTGGCATTGGTCATCAGTGCATGGCCATCAAGATGCTTGGCAAAAATCCGTTCGCAGACCGCAATCGACTCCTGCTGACTAAGCTCACCAAAGCCGAACGCCTGCCAAGTGGCCTCGCTGCACTCGACGATAAAGGTCGCTGTATCATTATCAAACTGGTACGCGTGGGCCCAGACCCAGCCATGCTCGGTGTTCTCGAAGATAAACGTGAAGGCGTCGTTGAACGTTTGATGCGTACCTAGCCAAACAAATTTACATGCTCGTACATCAATGTCGGGTTTGAAGTGCTCGGCGTAGGTTTGGCGTGTGCGAGAATTAAGGCCGTCGGCGGCTAGCACCAGATCATACGCACACCGATACTCATCAATAGTGGTTTCGCTGATGTCGGCTTCGAAACGCATCTCAACACCCAATTCGCGAGCGCGCTCCTGTAGCAGAATCAGCAATTGTCGGCGGCCAATGCCGCAGAAGCCGTGACCTGTCGAAACGGTTTTAACGCCTTTATGAACGACCGCAATATCATCCCAATAGGCGAAATGCTCGCGAATACGCTCTGCGCTGACCAAGTCGTTGGCTGCCAGGTTATCCAGGGTTTCGTCTGATAGCACTACGCCCCAACCGAAAGTATCGTCTGCGCGGTTGCGCTCAAACACCACGATGTCGTGGGAAGGATCCTGCAGTTTCATACTGATGGCGAAATAGAGGCCGGCAGGGCCTCCACCCAGACAGGCAATTCTCATTGTTGTTCTCCACAGGGAAGCTAACGCTTTTCTGAAGATAGGAGAGGTGTTAATAAAATTCAAGCCTAAAATGTTTAAGTTTAAAATATATTGTCAGTGAGCGTTTGCCATCCTAAAGCTGCCTTTTCTCGCCATGGTGACCGGAAGATGAGAGCATAATGGTAGCTATCCATATGCTACATGGGCCACTTGCGAGCAGTGGTCATGCGGCGTCGTTAAAAGCGTTATTAGCTATGAACGTTAAGTACCAAAGAAACCGTACCTGCCGGGATTGACAGAGGTAAGCGGAGGCGCGAACCTAGGTCTATCGTTGTTCTGAGCAGCTAAGCACAGTTAGCTAAGCACAGTTAATAGCAGCGTTGTGGAAAAGCTGCTTAGCTAAAAGGTGAGTTTAAGGAGAAAGTCCCCATGCTCGAAGATTGCAAAAATGCCCTGGAGCGCTGGGGTGGCGTGCACACGCTGATCGACCGCTGGCTGGATCAGCGTCGTCAGCTATTAGTCAGCTTTATCGAGTTAAAAGAAGCCTGTGATGCTGAGCTGGAAGCTGTCAGCAAAGCGCCCATTGATACGTTCAGTGAGCAGTTGATGGACTACATCAGCGCCGGTCACTTTGAGATTTACCCGCAGCTTTCGGAAGAGGCGCAGGCCTTTGGCGATGAAGGTGCGCTTCCCATCGCTGAGAAACTGCTTGAACGCTTAGAAATGTCGACCGAGATGGTTTTGGAGTTTGATACCGATTTTGGCTCCACGCTCAGCTGCGAGCAAAATATTGCCCGCCTTCCGGCCTGGATTGATCGCTTAGCTCGCGGCCTGTCCGAACGCTTCGCATTGGAAGACCAATTGATCGCACGTCTGCACGCCGCTCATAGCCCGCAAAACACCAGAGCCCCCGCTTAATATTTTTATCTGACAGGCGCCGCCACGCGGCGCTTTCTTAGCGGTATTCTTTCTAATCACCACTCGCCACTCACCCCTTACGCCGCAACTTACCTCCAATCACCAGCATACAAGGCGTCAGCAGCAGCGTGAGCGCTGTGCCGAAGGTGAGGCCACCGGCAATAGCGCTCGACATCTGGGTCCACCATTGGGCGGAGGGGGCATTAAAGCCCAATGCGGGCGTGAACAGATCAACATTGATACCCAATACCATGGGCATCAATCCCAGCACCGTCGTAATCGCTGTTAATAGCACCGGGCGCAGACGCAGGCAGCCCGCTTCCAGGGCCGCTTCACCGGGCGTCATACCGTTGTGACGTAGCTCGTTGTAGGTATCGATCAATACAATGTTGTTATTGACCACGATACCCGCCAGAGCGATGACACCCATCCCCACCATGACAATGCCGAAAGCCTGGCCGGTAATCAGCAGGCCCATCAGCACGCCTGCAGTGGAGAAAACAATGGCCGAAAGCACCAGGCCCGCCTGGTAGAAGCTATTGAACTGGGTCACCAGAATCAGCGCCATCAAACCGATAGCAATCAAGAACGCGCTGGCCAGGAACTGCATTGACTCCTGCTGATCCTCCTGCTCACCGGCCACATTCACCATCAACCCGTCGGGCAGGCTGTCACTGCCAGCTTCTAGCAGGGCACGCAGGCGCTCATCAGCGAGATAGCCAGGGGCAAGGTCGGCATCGATGGTAATCGCCCGGCGGCCATCGATGCGATTCAGCGTGCCGACTTTGGGGGCCGGCTCCAGAGTCACAAAATGCGAGATGGGTACCTGCCCCCGCTGGGTATTGATGGTTAAGCGCTCCAACTGATCCAGTGAGCGCCAGTTTTGCGGCAGCCGCACGCGGATATCCACTTCATCGCTCACCTCGGGCGGGCGATAGCTCGCTACCTGAAGGCCGGTCGTCAGCAGCTGTACCGCGCTACCAATGGTTGTCACATCAGTGCCCATGCGCGCCGCGGCTTCCCGATCCACGTTAACCCGCCATTCCACGCCGGGCAGGCTGCGGTTATCCTGAATATCGGTAAAACCGCCCAGCTCGCGCATTAATTGGGTCAGTTGGTTAACCCCAGCATCGGCAATGTCAGGGTCGGTGGCGCTCACTTCGAGCACAATGGGCTTGCCGCCGCCGGGGCCCATTTCCTGTTCCTGGAATTCCAGCGTAATGCCAGGAATATCGGCCGCGCGCTCGGCCATATCGTCCAGAATAGTTTGGGCTGGGCGGCGCTCATGCCAGTCGATAAACTGGAACTGCAGCATGCCGACCACATCGTTGCCCATCTGCTCGTTGGGTACCGCAAACGAGCGCGCATACAGCGCTCTCACTTCGCTCATACCGGACAACTTGGCTTCTACACGCTGCACAATGGCATCGGTCTCTTCCGCAGAGAAATCACCCCGGGCGCGCACCAATACCTGGGCGCTATCGGGCTCGACGCTGGGGAAGAAGTCGACCCCGTGGTTAAAGCGGGCATAGCCGGTATACAGCAGCGCCATTAATAGTACGGTGACCAATAGCACCCAGGCTGGATGCTTAAGTAGCCTGGCCAGTACATGGCGATAGCTGCGGCCAAATGCCGTTGCAGTCTCTTCATGCTTGGCATCGGTGGACTTAGCAGAGGAGCGAGTAAACAAGCGTCCTAGCGTCGGCAAAAATACCAGCGCCATGGCGAGCGACGCTAAAAGGCACAAGATCACCGTGGCAGGCAGGTACTTCATAAACTGGCCGACTACACCGGGCCAGAACAGTAGGGGGATAAACACCGCGAGAGTGGTGGCTGTCGAGGCGATGACCGGCCAGCTCATCCGCGAAGCGGCGTTAAGCCATGCCTGATGGGGCGCTTGGCCATCGCGCAGGTGGCGGTCGGCAAGTTCGCTGACCACGATCGCGCCGTCCACCAGCATGCCGGCCACCAGAATCAGCGCGAACAGCACCACGATATTGAGCGTAAAGCCAAATGCCCATACCAGCAGAATGCCGGTTAAAAAAGCGCCGGGAATGGTCAGGCCGACCAGTAACGCCATGCGCCAGCCCATCACCGCGACCACGACAATCAGCACCAGTACCACGGCGGTCAGTACGTTGTTTAATAGCTCTGAGAGCATATTCTCGACGGTCGTCGACTCATCCAGAATGGTGGTAAAGCGCAACTGCTCTGGCAGCAGGTCATCCGCTTCGGCTAGGCGCTCGCGCACCGCGCCAATGGTGGCGATAATGTTGGCCCCGGCGCGTTTGGAAACTTCCAGCACCACGGCGGGCTGATCATCAATACGGGCAAAGCCTTCCGGCTCTTTATAGGTGGGATGGATCCACGCCACATCGCCAAAGGTGACCACACGGTCTTCATCGACCTTGACCGGCATATTCATGACATCCTCGAGGGATTCAATAATGCCCGGAACTTTTAACGCCAAGCGGCCCGCGCCGGTATCCAAACTGCCTGCCGCCACCAACCGGTTATTGCGCGATACTTGATTGAACAGCGCATCAAAATCGACCCCGTAGCTCTCCAGTACCAGCGGATCGACGACAATCTCCAGCAGGTCTTCCCGCTCACCGGCAATATCGACTTCCAGCACATCGGCAATGCCTTCGATCTCTTCCTGCAGGCGTCGAGCAACGGTCATGCGCTCGCGGGTGTCCAGCTGCCCTGAGAGGCCGATGGTCAATACCGGGAACTCCGATACATTGACCTCAAAGACGCGCGGCTCATCGGCCTCGTCAGGCAGCTCGCTACGGGCAATATCCACCCGGTCGCGCACGTCGCTCAGCGCGGTGTCGGGGTCAAAGCCAGGGTCGAACTCCAGCGTGATCGAGCCATGGCCTTCGCTGGATTGGGCAGTGAACTTGCGCAGCCCCTCGATGCCACGAAGCTCCTGTTCCATGGGGCGAATCAGCAGCCGCTCGCCGTCTTCGGGGCTTACGCCCTCCAGTGACAGCGAGACGTAAATCATCGGAATGGTGACGTCGGGGTTGGCTTCCTTGGGAATCACCTGCCAGGCCGTAATACCTGCCAGTAGCAAGCCTACTAACAGCAGTAACGTCGTGCGGCTATGGGCAAGCGCGGCATCAATCAACTGGCGCATGAACGCTATCCTGGCCGGGTGACGGTTGGTCAATACTGGCGTTTTCGGTGGGCACCGGCGTCACCGTTTCGCCGACGTCCACCATACCCGCACCCAATGTAATCAGGCGCAGTGGGTCGGGTAGGCCAGTCACGTAGGCCCGTTGAATATCGGCGCTAACCAGTTCCACGGCGGTCTGCTGTACTTGATCGTTTTCGTCTAAGTGCTTAACCGCCAATTGGCCTTCGCTGTTCAAGCTCAGCAGCGCAGGCGAAAGGGTATGCACCTGGCGGGGCGGCAGAGTAATCGTCAGTTCCGCACTGCCGCCTGCTAAGCGCTTGTTGGCAGGGTTGTCTAACGTGGCCTCAATGTAAAAGCTGCGCGTGGCCTCTTCAGCACGGTGGCTGATAAAGGTAAGCTCGCCCTCCAGATGGTCGCCGTTCAGCAGTCGGGCGGTGACCGGCAGGCCCACGCTTAAATCGCCCACCTGCTGTTGTGATACCCAGGCAGCGCCTTTCAAGCGGCGGTCATCAACCAGTTGGCCCCACTCTTCGCCGGGCTGGAGCAAGTCGCCCAGTTCCACCTGTACGCGGTTAAGCACGCCGTCGAAAGGGGCTGTGGGGCGGCTGTCTTCCAGTTGATTCTGCAACTGCGCCACCGAGGCGGCGCTGGCGCTAAGCGCGCTCTGCAGGCGCAGAAGCTCAGGCTGGGAGATCAATTCCCGCTCACGCAGGTTGCGAGCCCCGGCATACTCCGCCTCGGCGACGGCCAGCTCGTCCCGGGCCTGTTGTAGCTGCTCGGGCAGGGCGTCGTTATCCAGTACTAACAGCGTATCGCCTGCCGCAACACGGCTGCCTTGGTCCACCGGCTTCTCGGCCACAAAGCCCGCTACTTTAGCGCGCAGCGTCGTCTCGCGCTCTGCCGTTAGCTGGCCCTGAATGATCTGCTGGGGAATAAAGGAGGTGCTCGGCTGCACGACAATTTCGACCCGCGAGCCCGCTTCGCTGGGAGCGGGGGGATCAGGAGGTGTCGTTTGAAAGCCCTGAAAATTACCAAAAGCGAGCCATATCACCAGCACCAGTACCAGTAGGCTAGCGAGGGCGTAAGAAAACGGGATTCTTCGCATGGAGCATCCATGTCCTTAGCAAAACAAGAAAGGAGGGCATAAAACCGAAGATACCATAGCGCAACTCAACCTTTTCAGCGAGTAGCGAGTCATTGTGCGGATAGCCAGGGTCTCAAATGGCAAGTACCCCAAATAGTAAGCACGTCAAATGGCAAGTACCTCAAATGGCAAGTACGTCAAATGGCAAGTAGTCTCATGTCTGATTGAGTTTTTGCCCAACTGGGCATACCATCTTTGCGTCTTGAGTTCTGTCGACCCACCCTCAGGCGAACCAACCAAGGAGCAATGATGAAAGATCCAGTACGTATTGCGATTACCGGCGCTGCCGGTCAGATTAGCTACTCTCTTATTTTCCGCATCGCCGCTGGCGATATGCTGGGGCCGGATCAGCCTGTCATTCTCCAGCTGCTGGAAATCCCGCCGGCAATGGACGCGCTGACGGGCGTGGTGATGGAAGTCAACGACTGCGCCTTCCCGCTGGTACAAGATATCGTCGCCACCGATGACCCGAATGTTGCTTTCAAAGATGCTGACTTCGCTCTGCTGGTGGGCGCACGTCCGCGCGGACCGGGCATGGAGCGTAAGGACCTGCTGGAAGCCAACGCGGCAATCTTCTCAGTACAAGGCAAGGCGCTGAACGACCATGCAAGCCGTGACGTGAAAGTACTGGTCGTCGGTAACCCGGCCAACACCAATGCGTTGATTGCTTCCTGCAACGCGCCGGATCTGGACGCAGGCCAGTTCACCGCCATGACGCGTTTGGACCACAACCGTGCCCTGACGCAACTAGCACAGAAAACCGGCAAGCACGTCACCGACGTTGAAAACATGATCATCTGGGGCAACCACAGTGCCACCCAGTATCCGGATCTGGCCCAGTGCAAAGTCGACGGCAAAGCAGCGTTCGATCTGGTCGAGCGCGACTGGTACGAAAACGACTTTATCCCCACCGTGCAGCAGCGCGGCGCGGCGATCATCAAAGCACGTGGGGCCTCTTCTGCCGCCTCCGCTGCCTCTTCCGCCATCGACCATATGCACGACTGGGCGCTGGGTTCCAAAGGCATCGTCAGCATGGCAATTCCGTCTGACGGTAGCTACGGCATCGAAGAAGGCATCATCTACTCCTACCCAGTGCGCTGCCAGGGTGGCAAGTATGAAATCGTTCAAGGTTTTGAGCTTGACGAATTTAGCCAAGAGAAGATGAAAGCCACCGAGAAAGAACTGCGCGAAGAGCGTGCAGCAGTCGAGCACCTGCTCGGCTAAGCACGCCCGCTGACGCTTTTAAGTAAGCGCTAGTAAACGCCAAACCTCACAAGCCATGCTTGTGGGGTTTTTTATTGCCTGGTGTGTGCACAAAGCTAAATCAATGTGTTTTCGTAGCTTATCCATTTAGCTACTCGAATTTTCCCCAGAAAGCGTGTCAAATGAGTAGATCAGTTATTTGGGTGTAGGGGAGGTTGCGATGCATGCAATTGAATTTGAGACAGATATCCAGAATGGGGTAGTTAAAATTCCCGATGAATATGGGTATTTAAAGAACAGACATGCCCGAATCGTTGTGTTGTATGAAAATACAACAGATGAATCGAACGTTTCCGTTAGTCAGGTTGGAATAGATTTCTCATCTGTCAAAGCGCCATCCCTGGCTGCTCATGGCGGAGTCGAATACCAAAGGAATTTGCGGGATGAGTGGTAATTACCTGCTTGATACCAATGTCTTCATTAATGCCATTGAACGTCAGTTGCGTCTGCCTGCAGCTCATTACGCCTATTCTGTCATCACTGAGCTTGAACTTCTGGCTTTTCCCGGTTTGCTTCCACAGGAAGAGCAGGCCATTAAAGCGATATTGGTTCAGTTAACCAGAGTGGAGCTGGATCATCAGGTCAAAACGGAAACCATCAAAGTACGACGCAGTACACAGATGAAGTTACCTGACAGTATTATCTCTGCTTCTGCATTTGTAGCAGCGGCTACGTTGGTCACTGACGACGTCAAGTTAGCAGCTAAACATGCTGGCAATGTGATTTCGCTTGATACTCTCCTAAACCGCTAAACATTTCCCTGCGTGTGGCAATTATTAATGCCAGAGAGCGCGCGGTGCCCCTGGGCTTCGTCCCGCCGCATCCCGCGGGTGTTTCGAAACGCTCACTGAACTAGCTTTCTCGGGGTCACTCCAACCATTCACCATTCACCAGCCTAATCCCGCAAACTCATAATCCGCCAATGGCGCTCTTCAGCGACTTGGCGCAGAGTATCGTCGGGGTCGACGGCGACGGGGTGGTCGACTTTTTCTAACAGCGGCAAATCATTGTGTGAGTCACTGTAGAACCAGGCGCCGTCCATTGAGAGGTCCTGCTGTTCAAGCCACTCGTTCAAGCGAGTAACTTTGCCTTCGCGGTAGCTGGGAATGCCCGAGACACGTCCGGTGTAGCGGCCCTCTCTTACTTCTGGATTGACAGCAATCAAGTTATCTACACCCAGTCGCTCGGCAATTGGCGCAGTAATAAAGCGGTTAGTGGCGGTAATAATCAGTAACGTGTCGCCTTGGGTGCGGTGGCGGCCTAGCAGCTCTTCTGCTTTGGGCAGAATGCTGGGCTCTATTTTGCTGGCCATAAACTGCTGGTGCCAGGCAGATAGCTGTTCGGGAGAATTATCGGCCAGCGGCTTGAGCGCCATTTCTAAAAAGGCCGCCATATCCAGAGTGCCGGCGTTGTAATCGGCCATGAAGCGCTCGTTGGCTTCCCGGTATGCGATTGGATCGACTGCCCCTTGTTCGAGTAAAAATTCTCCCCAGGCATGATCGCTGTCGATGGATAGCAATGTATTATCCAAATCGAATATGGCCAGACTCACGGCGCTCCCCTTTTTTTAAGTGATTGAAAGTAAATGGTCAGTAGTGCTTTGCCATAAGTACTTGTGATAAGTACTTTGCCAGAAATGCTCTGAAAGCCGCTAGTTAGGCAAATAGCGGAGGCGAATTATCGCAGAGTCGCCTTGCCATTCCCACTAACGCACGCGTCTCGCGACCTCCCTGAAACATAACCATTCATCACATGGCGTTATAATGTATTGATACGCTTGTCACCCTTGTGGAAAAATGGGGACAACTGAAAATTTATGAAGGTGATGTCCGTGATCGACGCTGACGGCTTTCGCCCCAATGTTGGCATTATCATTGCCAATAGCCAGGGGCAGCTGCTTTGGGCGCGTCGGGTAGGACAAAATGCGTGGCAATTTCCCCAGGGGGGCATCAATGCAAGCGAGACGCCACAACAAGCACTTTTTCGTGAGCTTTACGAAGAGATCGGCCTAACTGCCGACGATGTTGACATTGTTGCCTGCACCCGGGGCTGGCTACGCTACCGTCTGCCACGACGTATGATTCGCACACATTCGCGTCCGGTCTGTATAGGCCAGAAGCAGAAGTGGTATTTACTTAAAATCCGTTGCCAGGAAAGCCAAATCTGTATGACGGCAACCCCGACACCTGAATTTGATGGGTGGCGATGGGTCAGTTACTGGTACCCGCTAGGGCAGGTAGTGCCTTTTAAGCGAGAGGTATATCGGCGCGCGCTGCGAGAGTTGTCTCCCCGCGTTCAGCGCCTGGTACAGGATGATGAATAGGGCAGAAGAATAGGGCGTCGTGCCGCTGCCCAAGGTAGCGCGGCGGCAGTCTGCCAGGAAATTCCTCAGCGAGGCAAATAATAGTGAAAAGTAAAACGTCCATGCTTGAGGTGCTGCGCCGAGTTATTCAGGAAGTGAATGGCGCGCGCAACCTCGACGCCGCGCTGTCTACGATGGTACGCCGAATTCGTAAAGCGATGCAGACCGATGTCTGCTCCTTCTACCTCTACGATAAAGAGCTTGAGTCGCTGGTATTAATGGAGACCATTGGTCTGCGCACCCAAGCAGTAGGGCGCGTCGTGCTACCATTAGGTGAAGGCCTGGTGGGATTGGTGGCCAAGCGTAGCGAACCGCTTAACCTCGAAGACGCTCAAATGCACCCGCAATTCCGCTATTTTGAAGCCACCGGTGAAGAGCGTTACTCAAGCTTCTTAGGTGTGCCGATCATTCATCAGCGCCACATGCTGGGCGTGCTGGTTGTGCAACAGGCCGAAAAGCGCCGCTATGACGATGAAGACGAAGCCTTTCTGGTTACTATGGCCGCTCAGTTGGCGGGTGTATTGGCTCACGCACTGGCTACCGGCAACCTGTTGCGCCCGGCGCTTGCTGGTGGCCAGGCGATGTTTAAAGGCGTCGCTGCTTCGCCAGGCATGGCCATGGGCGAAGCGGTGGTGATTTCCCCGCCTGCCGATTTAAATAGTGTGCCCGACCTGATTCCCCGTGATCAAGATTATGAAGTAGCGCGTCTAAAAGAAGCCATCGGCAAAACCCGCAGCGAAATTCGAGCCGCAGCCGAGCGCTTGGCAAGCCGTATTTCTGCTCAAGAGCTGGCGCTGTTTGATGTTTATCAACAGATGCTTGGCGAAGCGGCGCTGGCCGATGAAGTCGAAAAACGTATTCGTGAAGGGCAGTGGGCGCCCGGCGCACTGGCTGACGTAGTGCGCCGCCATGTGCAGTATTTAGAGCGGGTAGACGATAACTACCTGCGCGAGCGCGCAGCGGATATTCGCGATTTAGGGCGTCGAGTACTGGCGCACTTGCAGGAAGACACACCCTCTACGCCGGAAACTTACCCTGATAATGCCATTCTGGTCGGTGATGAAATCAGCGTGGCGATGCTGGGCGAAGTGCCCCGCGACAAACTTAAAGGGTTGGTTTCTGTGCGCGGTTCAAGCACCTCCCACGTGGCGATTGTGGCCCGCGCCATGGGGATTCCGACGGTGTTGGGCATGGTCGATTTGCCTCTACCGCGCCTAGGTGGCGCACCGGTGGTGCTGGATGGCCACCGTGGCCGTCTATTTGTGCGTCCTGCCCCTGAACTAACTGCGCGCTACGAAAGCCTGATTGCTGAAGAAGTGGCGCTTAGCGAGCTACTTGAGCACGAGCAGGATCGCCCCAGCGCAACCCCCGACGGCCATATCATGCCGCTGATGGTGAATACCGGGTTGGCCGTCGATGCCACCGCGCTACTGAAAAGCCGCATTGCCGGCGTTGGGCTGTACCGCACCGAAGTGCCGTTTATGATTACCGAGCGCTTCCCGGGTGAAAAAGAGCAAACCAAACTCTACCGCGATCAGCTCGAAGGCTTTGCGCCACTGCCAGTGGTGATGCGTACTCTGGATATTGGTGGTGATAAAGATCTGCCCTATTTCCCGATTGACGAAGCTAACCCGTTTCTTGGCTGGCGCGGTATGCGCGTCACGCTGGATCACCCCGAAGTGCTGATGGTGCAACTGCGCGCCATGCTCAAAGCCTCGTTCGATCTAGACAATCTCTATGTGCTGTTCCCCATGATCACCAATGTGGAAGAGGTGGATGAGGCGCTGCGCTTGCTAGATCGCGCGATTCTGGAGCTGGGGGAGGAAGGGATTATAGTTGCTCGACCCCAGGTCGGCGTGATGATTGAGGTGCCGGCCACCATTTACCAAATGGATGCGCTGGCTAAGCGAGTCGACTTCTTCTCCGTGGGCAGCAACGATCTTACCCAGTACTTACTGGCCGTGGACCGTAATAACCCGAGGGTGTCGAGCCTTTACGATGCGCTGCACCCGGCTGTACTTGGCGCGCTGCAAGAGCTTGCCAGCGATGCGACGCGGCTCAATAAGCCCATTTCGCTATGCGGTGAGCTAGCCGGTGACCCTGCCGGCGCGCTGCTCTTGATGGCGATGGGCTTTACCAGCTTATCAATGAATGCTCCCAGCCTGCCTAAAGTGCGCGCCGCCATACGTCGGGTGCCGTTTACCGATGCACAGCAACTGCTTAAAGAAGTGATGACGCTAGATACACCTGCCCAGGTGCATGCCCATTTGGATAACCGCTTGGATGAGTGGCAGTTGTCGCATCTAATGCCTCCTCGGGATTAGCTCGGGATTAATCAGTGAGTTCGCTGGGTAGCGCCAGGGTGGTTTCGCCCTCAAAGCGCCCCATCGGGCCAAAGCGCTGCTCGGTAATCTCAATGTTTCCTTGTGCATCTAACGTCAGCCATGAAGTGGCACGCGTACCATAGCGCTCGCCAACGATAAACGCCGCTGAGAGCTGGCGCTCCAACTCAAGCCCCACGCCTGTGTCTGGCAACGCTTCAACAGCCGCTTCTTGGGAATTTTGCATCGCCCGCTGAACAGCCGAAGGCCATGCTAATAAAGGGCTTTTTTGTGATGTGCGCTCTTGTGAAAAACGCTCTTGTAGCATACGTTCTTTTAACAAACGTTCTTGTAATAAGCTCTGCTCAAGCGCACTGCGCACCTGTACAAGCTTCGGCCAGGGTGAATTAAGGTCGGCGTTGGATAACCCATGTACACCGGGGGCAACCTCGTTAAGAGTCAGGCGGTCAAGACCACGGTGCAGGTGCCAAAGCCGTTGCGGCGTGGCGACCAGCAGATTAAAGCCCGCATACCGCCATGCTTCGCCTCGGCCAAGCGTCATCAGCCACGCTTCAATATCGTCACACTGCAGGGCATCAGCGACCAGCTCGCCGCGACTGGGGGCGCCGGGTGGTACCTGTAGTTGAGGGTCGCGCACATTGGTCAATGCGGCCACCACGCCGCCGCGCTTGGCAGCTAGCCATGAGCCGCCAGCCTCTAAATCTCGCCCACCTACCAAACCAGGGGAGTCCTGCCAGTGAGCTAGTGGTGCGGTAGGGCGTGCATGGAATTCATCGCGGTTGCCCATCAGTTGTAAAGGCACCGGTGTGCCGGGCTGCCAAGCAAACGTTATTAGACACATACCATCATCACAGACAGATCCTCATAGACATACCATCATCACAGACATAGCAAACTCGCATACAAAAAGGGTGAAAAGCGTTCAACGGAAGAGCAGCATGACAGTCACGAAGCGTAGACGTACACTTGCTCCCGTATCATGTTTGTAGCATAAATTACGGCCTTAGTTGGGTGTGAGTGTCGTCCGCGGCAGGTGCCCTAGGAGTTAATCAGCGGTCACGTTATCACAGGCCTTTTGGTCAATAGGAAGGCGAGATCATGCAGCGCTATCAACGGGAGCACTTTTGGAACGCTATTGTGTGGCCTCTATTGTGGCCTCTGCTGCTGTTGCAGGCAGCATTAATAGTACTCTGCATAGCGGTAGGGGCATTAGTGTGGTGGATGTCGCCAAGCTATACCTCCTGGAGCACCCTGCTTTGGTTGATGATGGCTCTGCTAATCGGCAGCAGTTTAAATGTTGGCGCCTTTTTGATGCTAGTGAAAGCACGCGCCCGACGAAAAGACTCACTTTTTATGCAAGAACTCACCGAACTTGAACAGCATAGCCAAACGCTCTGTGCCACGGTTGCACGTTCGTTACCAGCGCATAACGACTCCCCGCCGGATGCTGTCGACGAATCTCTCCTGCCTCTTAAGCGATTAGCCCGCGTCAATGAAGTGCTAGCAGGACTCGATCGCTTTATAAGCTCTTCGCAAGACGTCACTGCGGCTACCAAAAACGCCCATCAAGAGCATGAGCAAACGCTATTAGACGACCTTCAGCATCATCAGCGGCAGCTCAAGCACGTAATCGCCGGGCGTGAAAGGGCGCGTGAAGAGTCACGTTTGAAAACCAGCTATTTAACGCTGCTTCAGAGTGAAACCGATAGCTTGCTAGAGCATTTAAACTCAATGGTCGAAAACGAAATTACCGATATCGACCGGCAAAACGTTACGGAAGTACATGAGCGCCTGACGGATATTCGCGCGTTGTTAGCCAATATTGTTCAGCAGAGCAGTGCCGAACAGCTAAAGAGCGACAGGGGCTCGGCACCACAACGCCACTTACATGTGTTAGTGGTCGACGATGGCCCCGTCAATTTGATGCTGGCGCGGCAAATGCTTGAAGCCCAAGGACTGAAGGTAGAAGGCGTTAGTAGCGGCGAACAAGCGCTTGAGCGACAACGCAGCGTCGTTTTTGATCTGGTGTTTATGGATATCTACATGCCCACCCTGGATGGGCTGGAAACCACTCGGCAGTGGCGCAAGTACGAGCGCGCCCAAGGAAGTAGTCAAAGCGTGCTGGTCGCGCTGACAGCCAACGCTGATAATGCCAGACGCGAAGCCTGCTTAGCCGCAGGTATGGACGATCTGCTTGCCAAACCATATCAACCAAGAGATCTGGTGAATATGATCGCATGCTGGTTTCCTGACACCATTAAAGCAACTCCCACTGTATGACGGCAGTGACGGCACTATCGATTTATTTAACCTTAGGGGCAGTCGCAGGCACCATGGCCGGTGTATTTGGCGTCGGTGGTGGGCTTATCATCGTTCCCGTGCTGGTGTTTGCGTTCGGCCTGCAGAACGTCGCCTCTGAAATCATCATGCACTTAGCAATCGGTACCTCTCTCGCAACCATACTTGTCACGGGATCCTCTTCAGCTCTGGGCCATTTCCGTAGAGGCAGCATACATCGACCCTGGTTTAAAGCATTGCTGCCAGGCTTAGTATTAGGGGCTGTCGCTGGGGTATTTGTCGCTGATAATCTCTCTGGTACGTCGCTGGGAACTATGTTTGGCATCTTTGTTCTACTCATTGCCGCAAAAATGGTGTTTGGCTTAACGCCAAAGCCTGGCAGTGTGGCCCCCGGTAAATGGGTAATGGCGTTAGCCGGGGTTATGATTGGCGGCATCTCCGCGCTTTTCGGGATTGGCGGTGGCGCCATGACTGTGCCGCTCCTGTCACGCTGTGGAGCCAGTATGACTCAGGCGGTTGGCACGGCTGCAGCGGTCGGCTTGCCTATCGCGCTGGTAGGGGCGCTGGTGTTTATCGTTGTTGGGTGGGGAAATCCGCTACTGCCTGCCTGGGCGACCGGCTTTGTGATGTGGCCGGCGTTTTTCAGTATCGTTGTTACCAGCGTTCCTTTTGCCCGCTTAGGCGTTAAACTTGCCCACGTTTTGCCTGCTCAAGCGCTACGGCTCTCTTTTGCGCTGCTGCTAGCAGTGATAGGAGTACGCTTCCTGCTCTCCTAGCGCTTGACTGTTTTGCTAGCAGAGAGGGCGTTTTCAGCGCTTCGAAAATGAATAATTCCTTTTGGTCAGAGTAGAGAGTGTAAATGATTAATTACCCGACGATTGACCCAGTGGCTATCTCCCTAGGGCCACTGCAGGTCCATTGGTATGGCTTGATGTACGTAGTGGGTTTTGTTGCCGCTTGGTGGCTCGGCTGTCGGCGCGCCTCACGCATTGGCCTCAATAATGACGATATTGGCGATTTACTCTTCTACTGCGCCATAGGCGTCGTGGCCGGCGGGCGCTTAGGCTATGCGCTGTTTTACGGGCTTGGGCAGTGGTCAGCCGACCCGCTCTGGATCTTCCGCGTATGGGATGGCGGTATGAGCTTTCACGGCGGACTTCTCGGTGTATTGCTCGCGGCCTGGATATTTGCCCGCCGCAAACAGTTGGCATTCCTAACGCTCACTGACTTTATCGCGCCAGTCGTGCCCATTGGCTTGGGCGCCGGGCGTATCGGTAACTTTATTAACCACGAGCTACCAGGAAATATTACGTCACTGCCCTGGGGCATGCCCTTTCCTGGGATGGGGCCGGAACCCCGCCATCCATCAGCGCTTTATGAGGCTCTGTTAGAAGGTGCCGTGCTATTCGTAATACTCTGGTGGGCCTCCGCCAAGCCGACGTCGCGTGGGTTTATATCCGGGCTATTTTTAGTTTGCTACGGCGTTTTCCGCTTTATGGTCGAATTCGTGCGCATGCCCGACGCCCATATCGGCTACATCGCCTTTGGCTGGGTGACGATGGGTATGCTGCTTACGCTGCCGATGATCGCGCTGGGGCTCATTATTATCGCCTGGTCGCGCTCCCAACCGGTGGATGTGAAAATCCAAAGCGCCTAAGGAAGAAGTGCTCAGCTTGATGGCCAATGAGAGGGGGGATCTTCGCATTGCCCCTTATGGCCTCACCACCTAGAATAAACCGCTACATAGCCTGTTAATTTGGAAACTCTGTGACTGCACCAACGCCCGCGCTTGAGCAACCCTATTTAGATTTAATGCAAACCGTTCTGGAGCATGGCATTGATCGCCATGATCGCACGGGCGTGGGTACGCGCTCCGTGTTTGGTCATCAAATGCGCTTTGACTTATCGCGTGGTTTTCCGCTGCTTACCACCAAAAAGCTGCATCTTCGCTCGATCATTCACGAACTCTTATGGTTCTTGGCGGGCGACACCAATATTGCCTACCTAAAAGAGAACGGGGTGCGGATTTGGGATGATTGGGCGGATGAAAACGGTGACCTGGGCCCCGTTTACGGCTACCAGTGGCGAAGCTGGCCCGACCCAAAAGGCGGCAGCGTTGACCAGATAGCCAAAGTGCTTGAGCAAATTCGCACCTCACCCCAATCACGTCGCTTGATCGTTTCAGCCTGGAACCCAGCCCAGGTAGACGAAATGCAGCTACCGCCATGCCACTGCCTGTTTCAGTTCTACGTCGCTAATGGAAAGCTGTCGTGCCAGCTCTATCAGCGCAGCGCCGATATTTTTCTCGGTGTACCGTTTAATATCGCAAGCTACGCACTGCTGTTGACCATGGTCGCGCAAGTCACTGGTCTCCAGCCGGGTGAATTTATCCATACCCTGGGCGATGCGCACCTCTACAGTAACCATTTAGAGCAGGCGCAGGAGCAATTAACGCGCATCCCCAAGGCAGCGCCAAAGCTGGTGCTTAATCCAGAAATTGACGATCTGTTTGCGTTCCGCTTTGAAGATATCCACATTGACGCTTACGAGGCGCACCCGCACATCAAAGCCGAGGTGGCGGTATGAACCAGCAAAGCGAGACCCTCAAGCACAACGACGCTTTCGACTCCCTTGTGCCGGTGGCAATGATCGTCGCCATGGCTAAAAATCGCGTCATCGGCGTAGAGGGCAAACTGCCCTGGTACCTGCCGGAAGACTTAAAGTTTTTTAAGCGTATCACCCAAGCCAAACCGCTGGTGATGGGGCGTAAAACCTATGCGTCCATCGGCAAGCCGCTGCCTAATCGGCTTAATGTAGTGATCACTCGGAACGCCGAGTTTGCCCACGAAGGCATACGCGTGTGCCATGATTTGCCCGCAGCGCTTGCGCTTGCCGACCAGCATGCCACTATTGAAGCAGCAGAGGAGATCATGGTGATGGGGGGCGGGGAGATTTACCGTCAGGCCCTACCTTTTGCTCAGCGGCTTTATATTACGGAAGTGGACATAGACGTAGAAGGCGACGCAACGTTCCCTGACTTCGACCCCCAAGAGTGGCAAGAAGTACAGCGCGTAGCGGGGCAGCCAGCAGCAGGGCAGCCTAATTACGATTTTGTAGTCTACGAGCGCATCGCCGACTGAAAAGTCTAAGGAGAAGGCTATGGCCGCCAGCTTAATGAATATGTTGGATGATTTAGAAGCGCGTCTTGAACGCACCCAAGCTGAGTTGCAGGCCCTGCGTGTAGAAAATCAGCAGCTAAAACGGCAGTTGGCGGACCAAAATGTCAACGAGCAACGTGCTCCTAATCACCTAGAAGCGCCGGACACTGATTTTTCGACGGAAGCAGTGCGGGAAGCACAAGAAGTAAAACTGCTTGAAGAAACCGAGCAGGTCGAAGAAAACGAGCAGATTGAAGAAACAGAGCAGATTGAAGAAACAGAGCAGGCCGAAGAAACCGAACAAGCTGAACCAACCGGGCTGGCTGAAGAAAAACAGCAGGAAGAAGTGCGTTCGCCGACACAATCTCTTGAAGAAGCCGCTCCAGCACCTTCGCCGCATGCACTGCTCAATCAATGGTATGAGCGCTACCCACAAGCGTTCTTTAAAGGCCATACCAAGCCGCTCAAAATAGGTATCCATCAAGATTTAGCAGAGCGCGAAGAGTGGCCCAATAAGCTCATTCGTCGTGCCTTGGCCAACTACGTAAACCTGCCGCGCTATATAAAAGCAGTGAGAACAGGTGCCGAACGGGTAGATTTAGACGGTCAGCCTGCTGGCAAAGTAGATAAAGAAGCCGCGCTTCATGCGTCAGAAAAACGCGGTGATCAGAAAGAGCGAAGTGATAAAAAAGAGTATAAAAAAGAGCACAAAAAAGAGCACAAAAAAGAAGGCGTACAGCCCAAAAAAGCCCCATCCAAACCAAAGTCTTCAGCTGACAAGCCCCGTCAAGAGCAAGTAAAGCAGCCCGAAGCAGAAAAAAGTGAACCGCGTAAGCCGCTTAGCATGGAAGACAAATTGCTGGGGCTGCAGCAGAAATTTAAAGGGCGCTGAGACCGGGTCTGGCGGCGAGGGTTCCATAAAAAAATGCAAATAGTAAAGAAACACTGTTTTTTTCTATTGCGTTCCCTGGAATCACGGTATAGAGTTTGTTCTGCGAGCATTGGACTATAACAAGGCTTAGTTGAGGACATGCCGCATACCACCGGGAAAAACCGGCGGATGGGAAAAGAGCATGGCCCGCATAAGCCACCTGCCGACTTACACGAAGTCGAGCAGCAACGATCGAAACAGTATACGAGTTAAGGAACTTACATCATGAAAAAAACACTTTTAGCGACTGCTATCATCGGCGCCCTGGGTGCCTCTGCTGCAGCACAAGCAGCAACTGTATATGACCAGGACGGCACTAAGCTTGACGTCTATGGCCGTATCGCAATGGGTGTTGCTGGTGGTGGCCCTGAGTACAACAGTGATAACCAAGAAATCGATAACAGCGCTGAGTTTGTAGATGTTTACTCACGCCTTGGTCTACGTATGAGCCAAGAAATCACTCGCGACCTAACAGCGTTTGGTCGTCTTGAGTGGCGCTTCAGTGGTGATGAGCGTACTGGCCCAAGCGGTAACGGTAACTCTGGCTTTAACGAAGTTCGTCAAAGCTACATTGGTCTGCAAAGCGACCAGTACGGTACTATCCAAGGCGGTAACTTCGATAGCTTCTACAACCAGTTCGTTTCTCTGCCGTTCGATGTTTATATCGACCGTGGTCTAGAATTCGCTGGTCACCCGAAGCAGTCGCGTGGCGACTCTATCGGTTACTATACGCCTGACCTTCAAGGCTTCACTGCCTTCCTGCAGCTGAAACACTACAGCGAGCGTGGACTGGTAGAAGGCGTTGAAACTACATCAGAAGGCAACGTCATCGCTGCTCAGGGTGGCGCACGCTACCAGCAAGGCCCGTTCACTGTAGGTCTGGGTTTTGTTGACGACGTAGTGCGCGGTGGCGGTAATGGCGAAGTAATGGGCGGCTTGATCGGCTCTTACGACATTACTGATCAGTTCTCTGCTCGTCTTGGTTATGAAGGCCGTAAGAATAGTGACGAAGGCTATGGCAATGGCTACGACAAGGTCGGCCTAGGTGGTACGTTCACCACGGGTCCTTGGGCGTTCACTGGTGACATCTACGACATCGAAGAAGATGGCGATGGTGACAACCGCACCGCTTGGGCATTGGGCACTTACTACAAAGTTTCCAGCAACTTTGACGTGTTCGCCGAGTTCCACCAGGCTGACCAGCAAAGCATCAGTGTTAACCTTGACGGCCTAAACTCTGAAGTCAACACTGCTGACGGTGACGACGTTTACTGGCTGACAGGTGCTCGTTACCACTTCTAAGCCTGGTTTAATTACCACGCTTGAAGGGTTAACAGCCTAGCAAGACCAAATAGAACCGGCCTCTCAGAGGCCGGTTTTTTTTGGAGGTTTAATTGTTGCTTTCATCCAGTTAATATCAATAAGAACGATTTTCCTTTAATGATAACTTGATATTGTATAACATTGGTTCGCTGCAGAGCTGAGTAGCTTGAGTAGCCAATAAGATTAGCGTATCAAGGGATTATTTCTAATGCTGAAGAAACAGTTAGCGGTAGCGGTAGCAAGCCTATTAAGTATTTCCTCGGTTCAAGCCGCAACGCTATATGACCAAGAGGGCACTAAGCTTGATGTTTATGGCCGTATCTCAATGGGTATCGCGGGTGGTGGCCCTGAATTTGACAGTGCCGGCAACAAGGTGAATGATGGCGCGGAATTCGTTGATGTTTACTCCCGTTTAGGGTTTCGAATGAGCCAGGCCATCACGTCCGATCTAAACGCCTTTGGGCGCTTAGAGTGGCGCTTCACCGGCGATGAGCGCAATACCGATCAAGGCTTCAATGAGATCCGTCAGAGTTATATCGGTTTAGAAAGTAAGCAGTACGGCACTGTTCAGGCTGGTAGCTTCGATAGCTTCTACGCTCAGTTTGTATCGGTACCCTTTGATGTCTATCTGGACCGAGGGTTGTTGTTTAACTCATCCGGCCTACAGTCACGAGGTGACTCAATTGGCTACTATACGCCAGAGTTAAACGGGTTCACGACTTTCCTGCAGTTCAAGCACTACAGCGAGCGAGGTTTAGGCCTTGATGAGCAGAGTGATCAGGGTGATGTGATCGCAACCCAAGGCGGTATTCGCTACCAGCAAGGCCCTTTAAAGGTGGGGTTCGGCGCAGTGGAAAACGTTGTGCGTGGCGGCGGTAATGGCGAAATGCTCTATGGATTGATAGGTGCATATCAAATCACGGATCAATTTACCGCTCGACTCGGTGGCGAAACCCAAGACAACAGTGACACATATGGTGGCGGTTTCAATACAGTGGGTCTGGGTGGCACATACACCACGGGGCCATGGGCGTTCACTGCCGACTACTACAATGTAGACCGCGATGAAGATGAAGAGAGCAATGCTTGGGCAGCCGGGGCCTACTACAAAATCTCAAGCGCATTCGACGTATTTGTGGAGCTAGCCGACGGCGACGCGCCAACCGTGAATCGAGATGTGACCCTGGGAGACCTGTCTGATAATGTCTATTGGCTAACAGGCGCAAGGTATTTATTCTAAACGTTCTATTTAATAAAATGCATTCGCATTTTAGCTGTTGAAAAAAGCTGTTTTCAGCTCATTAATTCAGTTTATCAATTCGGTTTATCAAATAGAGTTAATAAACGCCTTCACAATTCATGTGAAGGCGTTTTTTTGGATAGCCTCCATGCCCAATGACCTTTAAAGTTTAATCGCAAGATGAGGGGTATCTAAATAATGAAAAGCTCGTCAAACTGTGAATGTGCTGAGTTACATAAAGGTAACCAAAAAGGTATGATGGCGACAATTTTTGTCCGCACCTACTATGATGAGAGATAGTGTATGCTAGCGCCTAAGAGTTGAGGCGACATACCGGGCTATGATCGAAGCTAGGTAGAAGTGTTGGCGATGATTCCTGGCCTTCACTGCAGGAGAGGGCGTTGAGATACCCCAAACATCTGCCGAGATAGCAGTGAATGCTTGCCGCGTAACAGCAGGTGTATAGCCAAATTGATGAAGATGAAAATTAATCTCACACGGGAAAGCAATAGTTAATAATTTTCTTTTGGTTTAAAACAATTTAATGCAGTGTGAATTTTGATATTTTACTGGCATGTAGTATAGGGAGCGTAATTATGAAGGATGTAAACAACGACCAAGGTGAAGCCAGTTTGAGCAGCACAGAAAACATTAGCTTAGTAGAATTTGTTGTTTTGCTTTTAAAGCAATGGAAAGTGATGCTTTTAACAATTGTGCTTGTACTGGGAGCGACTGCTGCCATCCTTTTTTTAAAAGCAGATAAATATGATTATACAACTATGTATAGCATTGCTTCCTTTGAAACTTCGGAAGGCCTTAAGAGAGGGGTAGAGACACCCCAGGAAGTGATTGCGAAAATAGAAAACATATTTCTTGAACAAGAGCGCAGAGCTATTTTGGCTGAAAGTGAATCAGCTAGTTTGCCATTTGAAATGGATATAAGTAACCCTGAGAATACAATTTTACTACGCATTACAAGCGTAGCAGATAATTCGTATCAGCCTTTGATTGAAAAATTTCATGAAGGTTTAATTGAGACACTTAAGGAAGATCAGGCTAATTTAGTAGAATCATTACGCAATAGCTTGCAGCAGCAATATGAAGCTTATTCTGAAGCGCTGGCGGTAGCTCAAGAGTCGAACAGTGAGGGAGCGAGCGAATTAGTCGCCTCCTATTTTGAGAAAGTGTTTTTATTAGGGCGTCGGCTTGAATCAGTGAATGAAGGTGAATCCTCACAAACAGCTGTTAGAAGCTTAGAGCCAGTAGGCATTAATAATAGCTTTATTTTGGCAATTGGTTTAGTGCTGTCATTTGTATTGGCGCCTGTGGTTGCTATGTTTAGCATATTTGCTAAGAAAGTGGTTGGTACTTATCGTAAGAGTAATCAATAAAGATATGATTATTAAGTTTAGCGTGTTTATTTTTATACAAGTAGCGATATGGTTTTAATGTGCTTTTTTGCTTGTGTTTAAGTAAATGACTTATGTAGGCTGCTTTGATTCAAAGTGATTAGAAATATTATAAATGGTGCCAAGAATGGATGTGAGCCTAAAAAAGTGCCTAAATATTGGAGTGTTAGGCTTTCTGATTTTTTGGCCTGTTATAGATACGCTCAATGGATATCTATATTATAACCACGCATTTCTGCCTAGTGTGTCGGCACCCTACAAAGCAGTAGGTTTTATTGTTATCGCAACACTGCTCATGATTTATGATGTGGTTTCTTTTGTGAAGCTATTTTTGTTTATTGTTTTATCAATGCTTTGTTTTGTCTACCAATACATGGTTTATGGTGAAGTGATTGAAAGCATAACCTGGGCGGTTCGCGGATTGCTGACATTAG
This sequence comes from Halomonas sp. SpR8, assembly GCF_031010195.1. GTDB lineage: Bacteria > Pseudomonadota > Gammaproteobacteria > Pseudomonadales > Halomonadaceae > Vreelandella. Next base: position 290,586 of record NZ_JAUAMC010000001.1, read on the forward strand.
CTTTGATATTTTACTTAATAAGTGAAAGTAAGCGCAATTGCTTCTGGAGCAAAAAAAGATTAGCTAATTTAATGCTGTTTTATTTTTTGATGATGGCTTTTAACGTGAGTTTGGGCGTTGTGGGGGTTGGAGAGTCACAGTACGCCGGTGGTATAGGAGGAAAAGGGTTTATCATTGCGGGTAATGAGATGAGTTACCTTATGCTGGTATCAGCAAGTATTGTGTTAGTGCATCTAGCTGGGCGTTTTGGTTTTTTAGGTTTGTCACTCGTTTTTATGGGCCTTCTAGTATTCTTTTTAATGAAAGCAACTAAGGTTGCAATATTAGGTATCTGCTTATCTTATGTGTTTGTTTTAATTCATCAAGGCTATTTTAAAGTAAAATATATTCCTGCACTCTACACACTTATGCTAGTGGGGGGAGCGCTGGCTGTACTATTAGGTTATCAATTTGCACAAGCAACAGGCCTGCTTGATCGAATGGTCTATCTATATGGTTTGCATGGCGGTTTTTGGGGTGCAGTGTTAAGCGGTCGAATGACATTCTTACAAGATGCCTTCGATGTACTGCTAGTCAATTTTAATTTCCTGGATACATTTTTTGGGGTGGGTGTCGACCACATGTCGGGTGTGAGTGATGTGCTGGTTGAAATTGATCTCATTGATGTGTTTATTGCGTTTGGAATTGCGGGGCCCATTATGTTTTATTTTCCATGGTTATTAGGCATTACGTGGTCACTTGCTTTGCTGAAAACAAATCCTATGAGTGGATTATGTTTTATGCTTTTAATATTTATGTTTTTAGGAGTGAGTGTGACATCAGGGCACGTGGTTAATTCAGGGATAGCTTCAAGTGCAACTGCTTTTTTTATTAGTTACCTTTATATTTTGAAAGAAGAGCAGAAGCACGTTAAAGGAGATCAGGCATGGTGATTTTGATGGTGGCTTCATTTGGCGGCCATTTTATTCAGCTCAAGCGGTTGTACCACCAAGTAGAGCGACAAGCGCCAGAAGGTCAAGTAATGTTTAAATTCATTACGACTGAGGATGATGTTGTGGTCGATAATGAGCAAGCATTATGCTTCACTAATGTGCATAGGGGGAGTGGTTGGAAAGCGATAATAGCTTCTCTAAAGCAGGCGTTTGGCAAGCTTAAGACCATTAACCCGGACGTAGTGATATCGACTGGGGCATTGCCTGGCCTGATGGTATGTTTCATGGCCAAGCTGATGCGCAAAAAAGTAATCTGGGTGGATAGCATGGCTAACTATCAACAGCTTTCATTTTCAGGCCGCTTGGCGAAGTTTTTTTGTGATGTTTGCTTAACACAATGGGAACACTTAGCGGAAAATGATAAGCGTGTAACTTATTGGGGAAAAGTCCTATGATTTTTATCACTGTAGGTACCCAGTTACCCTTTGATCGTCTGTTAGAATACTTTTCTGATTGGCAAAAAAACGCTGGATACACTGGCAAAGTTGTAGCGCAAGTGGGGATAGGGAGTCGATTTACCAGCAACCAGGTGGAGATGGTGGAAACCTTAACCAGCGAGCAATATTATCAGTGGTTTTCCCAGGCGGAAGGGGTCGTTTCCCACGCTGGAATGGGGAGTATTTTATCCTGTCTTGATTATGGCAAAAGAGGTGTGTTTTTGCCCCGTCAGTATACGCTTAACGAGCACCGTAACGATCACCAGTTAGATACTGCCACTGCTTTTAAAGAAAAGTATCCGACGCTTACGTTTTGCGCCGATAAACAAGCTTTTTTCATCGCTATGGATGCCTTGATTGACGCCGAGAATAATACAGTTTCACCAATATCGCCCCAGTTGAATGATGAGCTAGGTAGAAATATAGCGGACTATCTTGGCTTTAAAGGAAAGTTGAAGTGACACAATTATTGCTTTGGACAAACATGTACCCAACGCGCAAAGCGCCTTATTACGGTACCTTTGTGCGCTCTAATGAAAAAGCCTGGAGAAAGGCGCTAGGCGAAGACAGCGTTAAACTTGTCGCTATTCGTGATAAGCCTATGAGCGCTTTTCAAAAAGTAATTTTTTATGCAGAGCTTCTAATAAAATGTTTATGGTCTCTCTATCAAAAACCTAAAGGTTCGGTTCTAGAGGTACATTATCCCGTTTATTTTCTACCCGTTTTATACGTGGCTAAAATGCTTGGGCGTAAGCACTATTTGGTGCTGCGTTTTCACGGCCTTGATCTAAAGCAGGTAATAGATTCAAAGTTTTTTATGTTTTTGTTTCGACGCGTACAAGATCAGGTCGATTTGTACGTCGTACCTTCAGATTTTTATCGAAAAAAAGTCAGTCAAGAATTGAACGTACCCATTGAGAAGGTTATCAAAGTATTTCCTGACTGTGTCGGTGAGAGCTTTTCATCCACCCCGTTTGATGAATCAAACAGTAATGATGATAGCTTCGTCATAGGTTTTGTATCTCGGCTAGAGCGTAAAAAAAATTGCCATGAATTGATAGAAGCTTTTGCCAAACTTCAGATACCCAATGCACGGCTTGTCATTGTGGGGGATGGCACGCAGCGTAAAAATTTAGAAGCACTCGCCGAGCAGCTTGGTGTTTCTTCTTCGATAACATTCTTTGGAGCAGTGCCACGCGAACGCTTGCCTAGCATCATGTCGTGCTTTTCAGTTTTTATTTTTCCTTCTACTACCGAGAGTTTTGGCTTGGTAGCGCTTGAAGCCTTGGCCTGTGGTGCCCCTGTCATTGCCAATGCGCATCTTGAGGCAGCCTCGGAGTATTTGGAAGTTGGCTACAACGGCTACTTTTACAGCGGAGGTGTTGATGGTCTTTGCCATGCGATAGAAGAATTCTATGCTCTGCCAGAGGATGTCAAGGCCGAGCTAGCGGCTAATGCCCTCAAAGTGGTGCAGCGGTTTGATTATCACCATGTATTTACCCAGGGCGTGGAAAGAATCTTGAGCAGTAGGCAACGTTAACAAGGAATGTTTATGAGTATGGATATAACTAGAGGTGAGCAGTAATGGGCAAGCCAAAAACAATGACGTTTTCGGAGCGTTATCCACCTCAGGTAGTGTTCCCCTTTTTTGATGTATTAGCCATTTTCTTGGGTGGATGGATAGCCTATGCGATCCGTTTCGATGTGGTTGAGCTTCATGAGCGCTACGTATTAGCTATCACGTGCATTGCCCTATTAGTGTTGGTAATTAATAGCATGACCGGTAGCTACCGGCGTTGGCGGATAATGCCGGTTTTTCAAATGCTGGGTAAATTGATGTTGGTGTGGGCAGCTGTAGGAATCACGGCCGCTTCATTGATCTTTTTTGCTCATGCAGCACAACGCTACTCCCGTCTTTGGATTGGGATGACGCTCGTGATTTCTTTTTTAATGGCCGGGGGAGCAAGGCTATTGGTCCAATTAGGACTTCAGCATATAAGAACCCGGGGAGGTGCAAGGCGCCCCGTTTTTTTAGTTGGTCCTAGCCAAAATGTATTAAATGTCGCCAAAGGAATAAGACGTTCAGCTTGGGAAGGCCATACGATTGCAGGCGTGGAGCGCCTGAAGGCAAAGCCAGATGATGAAGCGATTGCGCGCATTGTGCGGCGTATTATTCAGTCGCAAGCACGTGAAATCTGGATATGCGTGCCTTTAGAGATGGGTGAAACCGTTCGCTTACTGTTCTATGCATTACGTAACCACACCGCTGAAGTCCGATTCATTCCTGATTTCCAGGACATGCATCTGCTTAATCACCGCATGAGCGAAGTGGCGGATCATTACTCAATCGATCTTAGTGTTTCACCGATGAGTGGTATGGCACGTTTTTTAAAGCGCTCTGAAGATATTGTCATTGGGGCGCTTATCTTGCTGTTGATTACACCCGTATGTGCTGCGATAGCGATAGCCATTAAGATGAGCTCACCAGGCCCGATACTGTTTAAACAGTACCGAGAAGGTTCGAATGGGCGCTGCTTCAAGGTATATAAGTTTCGCTCTATGTACGTACACAAAGAGGATGACGGCCAGGTGACGCAGGCTAAGAAAAACGACTGTCGGATTACCCCAATAGGTGCTTTTTTGAGGCGTACTTCTTTAGATGAACTGCCTCAGTTCTTCAATGTGCTTCAGGGCCGTATGTCTATTGTGGGGCCGCGTCCTCATGCCCTAGCTCACAATGAGCAATTTAAGAGCCTTGTCGAATCCTACATGAGGCGACATAAAGTGAAACCTGGGATTACCGGCTGGGCACAAGTGAACGGTTTAAGAGGTGAAACCGACACGCTGCACAAAATGCAGCGCCGGGTAGAGCATGATTTATGGTATATCGATAATTGGTCGCTTTGGCTCGATCTGAAAATTATCTTTTTAACCATTTTTAAAGGGTTTATGAATAAAAATGCCTACTAATAAGCCCGTGTCGGCGGGCAAGCCGATGGCTAGCTCAGGCAGGGCCGTGTGGTAATATGTTGAGCGTCGTCACCGCCGTGATGTGTTCCGTGCTTGAAGATCAACAGGATCTATTTATCGATGTTCCCTTCGTATTCGCCTACTAATGAAATATCCTCTTCCCGATTAAGCTGGCTAACTAACATAGCTGTTTTCCTGCTCGGAGCTATTGCACTGGTAGTGCCAAGTGGCTACTCAATAGGGGCAGTGATTTTGCTTACGGCGGGCTTAGGCCTGTTGGTAAGCGCACGTGTCCCAGCGCTACTAAAACAAGATGCCTTGGTAATAAGTGTCCTAATCGCTTATGCCACCGTTGCTATTGCAGAAGTGTGGTGGGATGGCCAAGGCAGTCGCGGCCTCGATAGACCTATCCGCTTTATATTAGCGATACCCGCGTTATTGTGGATTTTGTGGTTGCCCCCGCGGCTTGCATTCGTATGGAGCGGCTTCGCCACTGGCGCGATAGCGGCTGGCAGTTGGGCTTTCTGGCAAAAGTTTGTTGAAGGTGCTTGGCGAGCAGGGGGGTTCACCCATGTTATTCAATTTGGCAATCTCAGCATGTTGCTAGGAATCCTTTGCTTGGCAGGACTTGGCTGGGCCATGGTGCAGCGGCATCGCAGCGTTTGGTTGAGCTTTCTACTATTTGGCGCGTTGGCAGGTATTCTAGGCTCATTATTGTCCGGCAGTCGTGGTGGCTGGGTTGGCTTTCCTGTTGTTTTATGGGTGCTGTATCGCAGCTATGGAAGAAACATTGCAGCGTGGATAAAGATACTGGTCGCTTTCGTGATCGTAATAGGTATTTTTACCGTTTATGCATTGCCTCAGGTGGGGGTTCAATATCGAGTACACCAGGCTATCAATGAAGTAAGCGGCTATCTATCGGATCAAGACAGCAGCACCTCTGTGGGTGCAAGATTTGAAATGTGGCGCGGTGCGGCGAATCTGATACAAGAAAAACCGCTGTTTGGCTGGGGTGAAAACGGCTATCAGAAGAGGATGGCTGAACTAGCGCAGGAAAATGTAATTAATAGCAATGTATTAGAATATAGACATGCCCATAATGAATTTATTGACACCTTTGCCAAGCGGGGTGTTGTCGGGTTGGTGGCACTATTGTTGCTATATCTGGTACCGATGCGGCTATTTGGTGAGTATCTGGGACATGCAAATTTAGAGGTGCGATCGATAGCCCTAGCAGGCGTGCTGCTACCCATAGCCTATATCGATTTTGGCTTAACGCAGGCCTTTTTGGCGCACAATAGTGGGGTGATGATGTACGCCTTTTTGCTCGCAGTTGTATGGGGGATCCATTCTGTGCACCGCAGACAAGAGGAACAGCTAGGGCATAATCGCCCTTAAGCTCGTGATTACCGACAACCGACCGTTGAAAAATGGTCGGTTTTTTGGTTTGAGGGTCTCATTAATGTTTTTGTTAAATTGAATGGATGGGTTGTACAGTGGTTGTCGATGTAGAGGCGGGGCTGGTATTCCCTTACAATGTCGGCCTAGTGAAAATGTACGAGTATCGCACACCACCACTTTTATCCGCGCAGAAGAGTAGGGCAAGGGAAGACGCCCGTTACAATCCCTGGGCGGTAGCGTGCCTTTAATTTGGAATCAATTATGCCATTATCCCAACGTTCATTGGTTTCGCCAGCTCGCATGCTGCTGGCGGCGCTTAGTCTAGCCGTGGTGAGCGGCTGTGCCACTTACCCCTCCGGCACAGGTCAGCAAGAAGCCCAGTATGTGCTCAATAATGACCCCGCCACGCTGTTGCAAGATGAGAGCCTCAACGACTTCCTGTCTAAATCACCCCCTGGCGCAATCATCAACGTTACTCGTAGCCCATGGGGCGACAACGTTGAAGTCGTTGCCGATGCCGCCTACCTAGCCGCCAGCGGGCGTGAATGCCGCAAACTGCGGGTAGTCGAAGCCGGTACCAATGCGGCGGGTTCCGCTTTGGTGTGCAAAACGCCAAACGGCTGGGTTAATCAACGCGTTGTGGCGCAAACATCACAGGGGCGCAATTAATGAATGCCATCGCCAAGTTTACCCCCGCCTCAATCAAGCACACGCTGGTTGTTGCCTCTATCGCGCTGGTGGGTACCTTCACGACAACCACTACCTGGGCGCAGGCATTGAGTCTCTCAGACAGCATACTGCCCCAGCAGAGCGGTCAACAGAGTGGCCAGGGCGCCGGTGCCCAAGAGCAGGTTGAAGACACCCCACGTGCCGACTGGCGCAGCGGCACTTACGGCCCGGTCTCACTGCCTCAGCAAAACCCGGATGAGTTGCCACCGTTCGGCGCCAACCTGTTTACCGGCGGCTTTCGGGGCGCCATGGGCGATGGCCTAAATCCTGATTACCGCATTAAACCCGGCGACCAAGTCACTGTACGTGCCTGGGGCGCCTTTGAGTTTGACCGCGTGCTACCGGTGGATGCCCAAGGCAATATCTTCATTCCCGGCTCCGGCCCGTTGAATGTAGAAGGGCAGAGTAGCCAGCAGGTGGATAACAGCGTGCGTAGCGCAATTACCTCCGTCTACCCGGATAACGTCGAGGTCTACACCAACCTTCAAGGCGTTCAACCTGTTGCTGTGTATGTCACTGGCTATGTCGAAAATCCCGGCCGCTATGCCGGCACGCCCAACGATTCGCTGCTCTACTTTCTAGATCAGGCCGGCGGTATCGATCAAGACCTAGGCAGCTACCGCCAGGTGCGCGTGGTGCGTAACGACACCACCGTCGCCACAGTCGATCTTTACGACTTCCTGCTCAACGGCAGCATTGCCCGCCCGCAGTTCCAGGATGGCGACACCATCGTGGTTGAAGAGCGCGGCCCAGCGATTGCCGTTGGCGGCGATGTGCACCGTGAACACCGCTACGAGCTAATTGGCAACCAGCTAAGCGGCGCCGAGTTGGTGAACTTAGCGCGCTTGAAAAGCGGCGTTTCTCACGTACTGCTTCGCGGTGACCGTGACGATGGCCCCATAGCGCAATACTTCCCCATTGATTTGTTTGCCGGCCAAATAATTCGCAGCGGCGACGAAGTACTGTTCAGCGCTGATCAGCGCAGCGAAACGATTGTCGTAGAGGTTGAAGGCAGTTACTACGGCCCCTCGCGGTACGCGCTCCCCAGGGACGCCCGTTTGAGCGAGCTATTAGACGCTATTGCCGTACCGGAAAACATGACCGCAGTCGAAAGTATTTCCATAAGGCGTGAAAGTGTAAAAGAGCAGCAAGCGCAGTCCCTCGAAGACAGCTTGCGCCGCCTTGAAACCACCTATTTGGGTGCGCCTTCCAATACCAATGAAGAAGCCTCGATCCGAATTCAAGAAGCCGAGCTGATTCAAGACTTCATCGCCCGTGCCAGCGAGCTAGAACCGAGCGGTCGTTTAGTGGTTGCCCACGATGGTCGCATTTCCGATATCCGCCTGCAGGATGGCGATGTGGTCACCATTCCCGAAATTAGCGACTCCATGCTAATCAGCGGTGAAGTGCTGGTGCCCCAGGCGGCGGTTTACCGCCCCGGCATGAGCGTGATCGATTACATCGAAGGCGCCGGTGGCTTCACCGAGCGTGCGGATGACGACCATATTCTAATCGTTCGCCAAAACGGTGCAGTTGAAAATGCCTACAATGTGAACCTGCGCCCAGGCGACGAGATACTGGTCATGCCCGCAGCACCCACGCACAACCTACAGCTAGCCTCTACGATTACGCAGATCCTCTACCAAGTAGCGGTAGCAACGAAGGTAGCGATTGATCTGTAATAGCTAGTAAGGGGTAAAGAGTGAGGAGTGAAGGGTGAGGGAGTACTCATCACACCTCTCTCCTCACAATTTACACCTCACACCTCACTTTTTTAAAAAGTAGAACTATGGAAAACGTAAACGGCGAGCCAAAACGCGCCCGTACGCCGTGGCAGGTCACGCGTAGTGTTTGGTACGCCATGTTTATGCGCGAAGCCATCTCACGCACCATGGCAGACCGCATGGGCTGGTTCTGGATGGTTTTTGAACCAGTTGCCCTGGTGCTCATTATGGTGGCTATCCGCAGCGGTATCCGGGGTGGGGGCGCACTTATCGTCAACGCGCCTTTTATTCCCTGGCTGATAACAGGGTTAATGGGCTTTATGTTGGTTCGCGAAGGCATGATGCGTGGAATGGGGGCCATCGAAGGCAACAAGTCTCTATTCGCCTATCGACAGGTGCAGCCAGTAGACCCTGTATTAGTGCGTATTTTTCTGGAAGGCATGTTACGAAGTTTTGTCTTCCTAATTTTTATTGGCGGTGGCTTGATGTTAGGCCTGGAGATGTACCCCGACAACGCCATTCACGCCATGAGGGCTTGGCTGTCACTTTGGTGTTTGGGTTTAGGCCTTGGTTTGGTCACTTCAGTAGCCTCAACGTTAGTGCCGGAAGTAGGCAAAATAATACGAATGCTCTCACTGCCATTAATGATTTTATCCGGGGTCATTATCCCGCTGAATACAATGCCCCATTGGGTACTCGAATACTTAATGCTCAACCCTATTCCGCATGGTCTCGAGATGCTGCGTCTCAGCTTTTTCGAGAATTATAGAGTCGTTCATGGCACAAGCATGCTCTATTTCTGGCTATTCACATTCACCCTTATTGCCATGGGGCTATTAATGCACCTGCGCTTTATTGACCGGTTAAAGGCAAAATAATCCATGCAACGTTCGTTACGCCGTTTTGTAAAAAAATCGCCCCAATGGGCCGTGGCCTTTATCGCAATTGCACTGGTTTCCTTCTACTGGTTTATATGGGCTCAGGAGCGTTACGTTTCACGGGCCACTGTAGTGCTGGAAAGCCCACAGGTTGCGACACCTGAATTTAGCCTCTCATCGATAATCGGGGGAGGTAGTGGCAATACTAAAGATCTGCTTCTGCTTCGTGAGCACTTGCTCTCAGTGGATATGCTGCGTCGCTTGGATAAAGACCTAAATATACGCGAACACTACACCGAGCACGGCGATATCTTCGCTAGGCTACACGACCGTGATGCACCGATTGAAAACCTGCACAAATATTATCTACGCCGGGTCGAGGTAGAGCTAGATGAGTACGCGGGCGTATTGAACATCGAGGTGCAGGCGTACACCCCCGAGTTCGCGAATCAAATGACCACGCTGCTGCTGGAAGCCGGTGAGGACCATATGAATGAAATGGGCCACCGTTTAGCCGATGAACAGGTACACTTTTTAGAGCGGCAAATGGTGCGCCTTGATGAGCGCTTTACCGAAACGCGTCAGGCTTTGCTTGAGTACCAGAACGAGTATGGGCTGGTATCACCAACGGATACCGTAGCAAGCATCAACCAAGTGGTAGCCACCCTTGAGGCCGATCTTGCTCGCATGCAGGCCCAGCGCAATGCGCTTGCAAGCTTTCAGAGCTCTCAATCTTCTGAGCTGCGCCAGGTGGAGCGTAATATCACCGCGCTACGCGACCAAATCGTTGAACAGCGTGACCGCATCGCTCAAGCATCCGGTGACTCTCTCAACAGTGTTTCTGCCGAGTATGAAACCTTAGAGCTGCAGGCCCAGTTCGCCCAGGAGACCTACTCCAGCGCACTCGCTGCATTAGAGAACACCCGCTTAGAAGCCGCCCGTCAGCTCAAGCAGGTAAGCGTCTTGCAAAGCCCGCTAATGCCGGAATACCCCACAGAACCCAACCGGCTCTACAACAGCAGCGTATTCGCCATCATTACCATCTTCCTTGCCTTCATCCTCAGCATGCTAATCATGATCATCAAGGATCATCGGGATTAGTGAGGGGTGAATAGTGAGGAGTGAGGAGTGAGGAGTGAGGGGGGGAGTGACCCCGAGAAAGGCGTCTGCAAAGACGCCCAAAGGCACAAAACCAACCTCCGACACCCCTTTGCGCTGTTCCAGTGGGTGGCCAATGAGGCCGTCCAAATTAAATATGTAGTTTGAAATATGTATAGTCATCGTTTCAAGGTAGATATTCACATAACACGCCATGCTAGTGAGCGCATGGCTACTCGCAATATCACAGAAAGTGAACTGCTAGAATTGATAGAGCAGGGATCATTAAAATACAAAGACCCTACGCGGTTTTGGATAGCGCGACATTTCAAAAATCGTCAAGACAACCTCTTGTCTATTGCAGCAGTCTTAGAAGATAAAGTGGTGGTAAAAACAGTCATGCATCACTTTGAGTGGGAGGATAAGTAATGCGAACTACTTACGATGAAGCAGATGACATCCTAGTTCTGCATCTATCAGAAAAGCCTACCGTCAAGGAGGTTTCTCAAGATTGGAACACACATATCAGCTATGCAGAGGATGGCACGATTAACGAAATCGTCATTCTGGAGGCCTCTAAGCAAGGTGCTTGGCCGCTTTTAAAAAGCCAGGCCGCATAAACCAACCTCAGCACCGCTTAACGCTGCTCTCGCGCCGGACCTCCGTCGCGGGTAGGCTAACGCCTACACCGCGTTACTAAATGGCGGCACTTAATCGATAATGCCTCACACCTCACGATTCACAACTCACGGTTTTTAATGCTCGACATCATCCACCATGGTGGCGCCACTGGCGTCACCGGCAGCTGCCACCAATTGGTTCTCAACCGAAAGGAATCCCTGCTGGTAGATTGCGGTCTCTTCCAGGGTGAAGATGAAGCGGAAGACACCTTCGAGCAGCTCCAAATTGAATTTGATATCAGCACCGTTAAAGCCCTCGTCATCACCCACGTACACATTGACCACGTGGGCAGGCTGCCTTACCTGCTGGCCGCTGGCTTCACCGGGCCCATCATCTGCTCGATCCCCTCGGCCAAGCTGCTGCCGCTGGTGATTGAAGACGCGCTAAAAATCGGCTTTACCCGCAATGCCCAACTAATCGAGCGTTTTCAAGCGCAGTTAGAAAAGCAGATTGTTAGCGTGCCTTACGGAAAATGGCACAACGTAGTAAGCGACCACACTGGCGCTAACACCGATGGAAAAGGCCGTACCACGCGCGTTAAGCTAAAACGGGCAGGGCACATTCTCGGTTCAAGCTACGTAGAAGTCAGTTACCAAAACGCTGAAACAGGCGAAAAAGAGCGCACTGTCTTCTCTGGTGATCTAGGCGCGCCCTACGCACCGCTACTACCTGCGCCCAAATCGCCCTACGGCTGCGACCAACTGGTACTTGAAAGCACCTACGGCAACCGCCAGCACCCAAACCGCCGCCAGCGGCGCGCCACTTTAAAAACGGCTGTAGAGCAAGCACTCGCTAACGGCGGCACGGTGATGGTGCCAGCGTTCAGCATTGGGCGAACGCAAGAGTTACTCTACGAACTCGAAACCATTATTCACCAAGCGCGCTCAGCGCAGTGGCAATCACTCGAAATCATTGTCGATTCACCGCTGGCCGCACGTTTCACCAACGTATATCGCGAGCTAAAACCCTATTGGGATAAAGAAGCACAACGCCGCTTGCGCAGTGGCCGCCACCCGCTTAGCTTTGCCAACCTCTACACGGTGGATAGCCACGCAGAGCACGAACAAACCGTCGAGTACCTGGCCAAAACAGGCCGGCCAGCGGTGGTGATTGCCGCCAGCGGTATGTGCGCAGGCGGGCGCATTATGAACTACCTAAAAGCCATGCTCGGGGATGAACGCCACCAGGTACTATTTGTGGGCTACCAGGGCGTAGGCACCCCAGGGCGAGATATTCAGCAGTACGGCCCCCAGGGTGGCTGGGTAGATATCGACGGTGAACGTTTCGATATCAAAGCAGGCGTTAGCACCATCAGCGGCTACTCCGCCCACGCCGATCAAAAAGACCTGCTCAACTTCGTAAAACGCATGCGCCGCTGGCCCCATACCATTCGCCTAGTACACGGCGAACAAAGCGCCCGCATAGCGCTCAAAGCTGAACTCGAAAGCCTCTATAAGCGCAAAGGCAAGCAGGTGAGGGTGGTAAATGGTTAGCCTATTTGCACGGCTCCCAGCTTCGAGATCCTATCAGTATCCTATGTTGAGAAATAACAATGGATAGAGTGTATGCGTTTCCAAAAGAAACGAAGCATTTTCATTGTTTCAGCAGCGATAAGGATATAAAGCAACATTCTCATTACAGCGCTGCAAAATCGGGGGATGCTGACGCTGCTTTACAGCTGGTGGATGACTTGGCCCTTAAGTTTTTGATCTCTCTTAAAAATGAGTTTCCTGAAGGAAGTATCTTTGTATCACCCTATGCCAAAGAGGCTTCGGGTGATAATGCTCTGCCCCTAATTCTTTCGCTTATGTGTGCAGAGGTGTTAGATGGTATTAGTGAGACAGATATTGTCCAACTGCAAAAAGTGTTTCATACCGGGGCTGACCCTATGGAAAGGCTAATTGCAAGGCCGTCATTCGAGGGAGCTGTTCAGCATGGCGGCTGTTATGTACTAGTAGATGATGTGACCAGCATGGGCAGTACTTTAGCTGAACTAGCTAATTACGTTCTCATGAATGGTGGAAGCGTTATGGGGTCTATACTGCTAGTAAATGCAGGCCGTTCAAAGAAATTTCGAGCTTTAAAAAAGCATACTCAACTATTGGAGGAGCGCTTTTCTAATGAAATCAAAAATATTTTCGGAATACACACCTCGGCCCTCACCGCCAACGAAGCAAGTTATCTCGTCGGCTTTAGAACCGCTGACGAGATCCGAAATCGATGCGTTAAGGCAGAAAAAGAGACAGCTAAGCGCTTACTATCAAAAAATTATTCAAGCTCGAGTTTCGAGTAAGTGATTGCTTAATATTCATATTCATCTGTTGCCACGCGCTAAGAAGATAGTCTTGATACGCGTAGCGCGCGGTAACGAGCGAAGCGAAACACCTCCGATGCGCTCAAAGCTGAACTCGAAAGCCTCTACAAACGAAAAGGCAGGAGTGTAATGGTGAGGAGTTAGCTGATAAGCGTGAGGTGTTACCCCTCACAAGCGAAGCGCTAACCCCTTACTCTTCACTAAAAAACCAATGATCGAAATCCGTAATCTCTACAAGCGCTACCACAACCACCACGGCAGCGATTGGGTACTCAAAGATATCGACCTCACGATCCCCACAGGGGTGAGTGTAGGGCTGATCGGTGCCAATGGCGCGGGTAAGTCGACTCTGCTTAAGCTCATTGCCGGTATGGATACCCCAGAGCGTGGCGAAGTTATCCGCCATAGCCGGGTTTCATGGCCGGTGGGTTTGTCGGGTGGTATGCAAGGCAACATGACCGGCCGCCAAAACGTCAAATTCGTGGCCCGTGTGCAGGGCAGCGGCTCTGAAGAGGTAAAGCGAGTCATCCAGTTTGTAGAAGACTTTGCCGAAATCGGCAGCGCCTTTGATGAGCCTATTCGTACTTACTCATCCGGTATGAAATCGCGTATTTCCTTTGGCCTTTCCCTAGCATTCGATTTTGATGTCTACATCTCAGACGAGGCCACTGCGGTGGGCGATAGGGCATTCAAAGCCAAAGCCAAGGACCTGTTTAACTCCAAAATCGGCCAGGCCTCGCTCATCATGGTCTCCCACTCGGAAGGTATCTTGAAAGACCTTTGCCAAGCGGGGCTGTATCTAAAAAATGGTAAAGCCCACTGGTACGAGAATATCAACGAGGCCATTGAAGCCTACCATGCAGATTCAGATGCCAAGAAAAATGGAACGGCCTTACCGCCTGACGTGCCTGGTGCCCGCCACCATCTGAAAGAGTGTCACTCAACGCTAAAAGGGGCTCAGGAAGCCTTGGCGGAGTTTCAAGAGCAGGATGCCCCACAGCAAGATATTGCTGCCGCCAAAAGAGAAGTTCAAAAGGCCGGCAAGGCAGCGCGAGAGGCCCGCGAGCATCTTGAAGCGCTTCAAGAGCTGCAGCGTACAGAAAAACGCAAATCGGCCTGATGATGGCGTTCGCATTACCACCAGCTATTAAGAGCAAGATGAAGACCAAAAACTTTCTGATCACTGGCGGCGCTGGCTTTATCGGCTCTGCGGTAGTGCGTGAACTGGTTCAAAGTACCTCTCACCGCGTGTTGAATGTCGATAAGCTAACCTACGCCGGTAACCTAGAATCGCTAGCAAGCGTTGAGGGCAGTGAGCGCTACACCTTTGTGCAAGCGGATATTTGTGACGCACAGGCCATGCAGCAACTGTTTAAACAGCATCAGCCGGATGTGGTGATGCATTTAGCGGCAGAAAGCCACGTTGATCGCTCCATCGACGGCCCAGCCGAGTTTATTCAAACCAATGTGGTCGGCACCGCCGTACTGCTCGAAGCGGCTCGTAGCTACTGGAAAAACCTGCAACAGCAAGACGCTAATAAAGCGCAAGCATTTCGCTTTCATCACATTTCTACCGATGAGGTATACGGCGATTTAGAAGGCGTTGATGATCTTTTTACCGAACAAACACCCTACGCCCCCAGTTCACCTTATTCTGCCAGCAAAGCCAGCTCGGACCACTTGGTGCGCGCATGGCAACGCACATACGGGCTGCCGACGCTCGTTACCAACTGCTCAAATAATTACGGCCCGTACCACTTCCCGGAAAAACTGATTCCGCTGATGATCCTCAATGCATTAGCAGCTAAGCCCTTGCCCGTATACGGTGACGGCCAGCAGATCCGCGACTGGCTCTATGTTGAAGACCACGCCCGCGCACTAATCAAAGTAGCCATCGAAGGCAAAATAGGCGAAACCTACAATATCGGTGGGCATAATGAGAAAGCCAACCTCACCGTTGTAGAAACGCTATGCGATCTTCTCCAAGAACTGGTACCTCAAGAAGCCTCGTATCGTGACCTCATAACTTTCGTTACTGACCGTCCAGGCCACGATGTTCGCTACGCCATTGATGCCAGCAAAATCGAACGCGAGCTAGGTTGGGTGCCAGAAGAAACCTTTGAAACCGGCCTGCGCAAAACCGTGCAATGGTACCTCGCCAACGAAACCTGGTGGAAACGCGTACAAGACGGCAGCTACCAAGGCCAACGCCTCGGCAGTTTGTAAAGGGTGAGGAGTGAAGGGTGAGGGGTAAAGAGGAAAGTTATGAGAAAGCATCAGCAACTGCGAGTATGGCAAGAAGCGATGGATCTCGTTGTCGCTATTTACTCAATGACCTCATCCTTTCCCTCAGTTGAGCGATATGGGCTAGCTAGCCAGATGCAGCGTGCTGCAGTTTCTGTACCAAGCAATATCGCCGAAGGGGCGGCGCGTGGTAGTAAGCCTGACTTTTTAAGGTTTTTGCATATAGCGCGCGGCTCGCTCAGTGAACTCGAAACTCAGTGTCAAATTGCCCAACGCTTAGGATATATGGCTGATATTTCAGTACTGGAAATTGCGATCAACTCTGTATTTTCTCAGTTAGGTGGGTTGATCAAGCATTTAAAGGCTTCACTATGATATCTGAACACGCACACCTCACGCCTCACACCTCACGCCTCACTATTCTCATCACCGGCGGGAGCGGCCAAGTAGGCTTTGAATTGCAGCGTCAATTTGCCCCCTTTGGCAACATCTTGGCCCCCACCCGCCAAGAACTCGATTTAACCAACGCCCAAGCGGTGGATGCTTATCTGACGAAACACCAGCCAGCGCTAATTCTAAACGCCGCCGCATACACCGCCGTTGATAAAGCCGAAAGCGAGCCACAGCAAGCCAAGCGCCTAAATGCCGAGCTACCTGCCCAGTTGGCCGCTTATGCCGCCGAACAAAACATCACCCTGGTTCACTACTCAAGTGATTACGTGTATCCCGGCGATGGTGAAACACCCTGGCAGGAAGATAGTCCCATTGGCCCGCAAAGCGTATACGGGCAAACCAAACTGGAAGGTGACCAAGCCATCACCGCAAGCGGCGCGAACTATCTGATTTTTCGCACCAGCTGGGTATACGCGGCACGCGGTAACAACTTTATGAAAACCATGCTCCGCCTGGGCCGCGAGCGCGAATCGCTCAACATAGTGAATGACCAGATAGGCGCGCCCACCCCCGCACGCCTAATCGCCCAAGTCACCGCACTTGCTTTTACACCTAACGCCTCACAACTTACGCCTCACGCCTTACCCTTTACCACTCACATCCCCACAGGCATCTATCACCTAGCCCCCCGTGGTGAAACCAGCTGGCAAGGCTTTGCTTGTGAGATTTTTAGCCGAGCTCGCGAAGCAGGGGAAGCACTCGCTATTACGTCCAAAACAATCAGCGGAATATCCACCGCAGATTACCCAACACCCGCCAAGCGACCGCTCAACTCCCGAATGGCGCTAGGCAAGCTAGAAAGTGCATTAGGCATCCACATGCCCACATGGCAAAGCCAATTAGCATTGACGCTGAGCGAAAACTCAGAAAAGGGCTAAGCCACGGAAGACACGGACAGCACGGACAAAACACGAAGATTTTTTGGTTTTAGTTTTTCGACCTTTTCCGTGTCTTCAGTGAGCGTCCGTGGCTAAAAATGAAAAGCCCTTGGCTAAACCGATTAAAGAGACCCTCATGAGTCAAAGTACACCAAGGAAAGGCATTATCCTTGCCGGTGGCTCAGGCACACGGCTACACCCCATTACCCGTGGTGTATCCAAGCAACTGCTGCCCATTTACGACAAACCGATGATCTACTATCCGATCTCGGTACTGATGCTGGCAGGAATTCGTGAAATCCTGATTATTTCGACCCCCGAAGACCTCCCGCAATATCAAAGCTTACTCGGCAGTGGGGAAGACTTCGGGGTGCGCTTTGAGTACGCCGAACAGGCCAGTCCAGATGGCCTGGCCCAAGCGTTTATTATTGGTGAAGACTTTATCGGCGAAAGTCCGGTATGCCTGGTACTGGGTGACAACATCTTCCATGGTCAACACTTCTCAGAGCAATTAAAGCGCGCAAGTTCACACAGCGCTGGGGCAACCATCTTCGGTTACCTGGTCAAAGACCCCGAGCGTTTTGGCGTGGTGGATTTTGATGAAGATGGTAAAGCGATCTCAATTGAAGAGAAGCCCAAAAAGCCCAAGTCGGCATACGCTGTCACAGGGCTCTACTTCTACGATAACGATGTGGTACAGATTGCCAAAGAGGTAAAACCTTCAAAACGCGGCGAACTCGAAATTACCAGCGTCAATAATGCCTATTTAGAACGTGGCGATTTACGCGTTGAACGGTTAGGGCGCGGCTTTGCATGGCTAGACACCGGCACCCACGACAGCCTGCTAGAAGCCAGCCAGTACGTACAAACCATCGAACACCGTCAAGGCCTGAAAATCGCCTGTTTGGAAGAGATCGCCTGGCAGCAAGGCTGGATCAGCGACGAACACCTAGCGGAACTAGCCAAGCCCCTGGCCAAAACCCAATACGGTCAATACTTACAGCGCCTTATAAAAGTGAGGAGTAAGGCGTGAGGCGTGAGGCGTTTTGCTCTTCACACCTCACTTTTTACTCCTCACTCCTCACTCCTCACTCCTCACTCCTCACGGTGTAACTATGCAATACGAACAACTCGCCATACCCGATGTGGTGCTGATTACCCCGCAGGTCTTCGGTGATGAGCGCGGCTTCTTCATGGAAACATTTCGGCAAAGCGAATTTGAAGCGCATTGCGGTCATTATCAGTTTGTCCAAGACAACCACAGCAAATCCGCTCAAGGCATACTGCGCGGCCTGCACTACCAATATAAGCAGCCTCAGGGCAAGCTGGTGCGAGTCACCCAGGGTGAAGTGTTCGATGTGGCAGTAGATATGCGCAAAAGCTCGCCAACGTTTGGGCAATGGGTTGGGGTCACGCTGAGTGAAGAGAATAAACAGATGCTGTGGGTACCACCAGGCTTTGCACACGGCTTTTATGTCACCAGTGATGAAGCCGAATTTCAGTACAAATGCACTGATTACTACCATCCTGAAAGCGAAGTCTGTATACGCTGGGATGACCCCACACTTGGCATCGAATGGTCGCCAATGGGAGGCAAAACGCCGCAAGTGTCAACCAAAGATGCCCAAGGCCTGTCCTTTACCAAAGCACCGACTTATCGTTCGTAACCGTTTTACGTTACCGCTACATCATAAGGAGCCATGACACCATGTTGTTGGTGATAGAGCTAGGGGCGGCCACTGAGCACGTTCCGCTAAAACAAAACATGCTGGAACAAGCTGCAAGTGGCCCGGATGCGCAAATGCTGGCCCGTGACACGTTAACACCCTCCGACAGTCAAGCCACGCGTGAATGGCTAGCGCAAACACCTGCCAATACGCTAACGCTGCGTTGGCCGCAGCCGCAGGCTTATATCGCCGCCTGCTTGATGACAGCAACGCCTATTGAGCAGGCACTAGCGCGGTGGCAATCAATGGCGAACCAAGCGCTCTGGCTCTTTCGTCAGCACCGCCGCCAGGTCGCCCTTGAGGGCATAGTGATCAGTGAAGCGGCTGCACAAGCCGCATCGCTGTATCGCCTGGCAGCCGCGCATCTGGTGGATCACGATGCGTCATTACAGGAGGCGCTGAGCTACCTTGTGGCCAGTAGTCAGCGCCAAGCAGCATCTGAATCAGCGGAAGATACGGCGCGCCATGCGCTTGATGATGTTCACCAGCACGAGCAAACCATTCGCAAACAGATTGTTCAGGAAAAGCAGCTTGCCAAGCAGGAATACGACCGCTTGACCCACCAGCTTAGTGACACGCTTGAAGAAAACAAACGACAGTTACACCAGCTTCGCACAGTACAAGAAGCACTGAAAACCAGCGAGCAGCAGCGTGATGCTCAAGAAAAAACACTAACGCAAGAAAAAAACCATCACCAAGCCGCTGTTAAAGCACGAGAAACCTCCGAGCAAAAACTTAAAGACGCAATGCAGCATCACGATGATTTGCAAAAGGAAAATGAGTTGTTGGTTGCCCAGCTCCACAAGGTACAAGAAACGTTAGAAGGCGCTGCGAAACGCCATAAAAAAGATGCAGAAGCACTGAAAACCAGCGAGCAGCAGCGTGATGCTCAAGAAACAACACTAACGCAAGAAAAAAACCAGCACCAAGCCGTTGCTAAAGCACGAGAAACCGCCGAGCAAAAACTTAAAGATGCAATGCAACATTACGATGATTTGCAGAAGGAAAATGAGTTGTTGGTTGCCCAGCTCCACAAAGTACAAGAAACGTTAGAAGGCGCTGTTCAACGCCATAAAAAAGACGCAGAAGCACGGAAAGCCAGCGAGCAGAGGAGTGCAGCCCTAGAAAAAACGCTTACGCAAGAAAAAAAACATCACCAAGCTGCTGCCAAAGCACGAGAAACCGCCGCGCAAAAAATCAAAGACACCATGCAGCATCACCATGATCTCGAGGAAGAAAATGCGCTACTTGTTGAGCAATTGCATAGCGTGCAAGAAGCACTTGAAGAGGCATACCTCAAACAAACCAGTAAGGAAGCTTCACTAACCAAACAGCTGGAAGATTCTCAAGCCCATCAGCAAACCGTGCACCGATTACAGAGTTTAATCACATGGCTACGCGCGCATGCGTATCGTCACGCAGTGGCTGCATATCGCCATAGCCGAGCCTATAAAAAATCACTACCTAAACTGGTTGATTTGCTGGATAAAAGCGATTTTTTCGATGCAGTATGGTACCGAGAACAATACGACGATGTTGCAACCTCGAATATCAATCCCGCCGAACACTTTATTAAATTCGGTGCACTTGAAGGGCGTAATCCAAGTCCCTTATTTGATACCGAAAGTTACTTGGTGAGTCACCCCGATGTTGCCATGTCTGGGCAGCATCCTCTATTGCACTACATACGCGACGGCATAACAGAGCATCGGACAACAAAGCAGGAGGTTGCTCAATGAGTCAGCCATCATCCGGTTTTTTGGTGCATATTGGCCCGCTACGCCAAGAGAGTCAGGCAGTGCTAAAACATGCCGAACTTCCAGCACTAGCGGTAACACCGTATAGCAGCGCGCCAGATGTTGCCTCGTTACCTGAAGTGTCGCATATCAGCGCGATCCTGACGCCCAAAGCAGGTAAGGCAAGTTACTATGTTTATAATCTCAAGGTATTCAACAGCATAGCCCCTGCTACGGAGCTAAAAACACTCTACCCTGGGCTGAATGAAACACAGAAACAAACAGTAGAAACACAAACCCTCGCTCAGGTACTCAACACCCATGCCCCCTTAGGCACCGATATCACCCAACTGGTGCTGGAGCAGCCTGAACAGGCACTTTCACTGTTAGCTGCTTGGCAAACAGAAGGGTTGCTAGAGTCGCTAGAAACGTTATGGGTTCGTACCAGCCCCATCAGCTTATACGAAGAGATGCCAACACAGGCTGAGCTTGCGGCTTGGTGCGAACAGCAAGGCTTTCAACCAAGCGAGAATCAGCATGGCCTACCTGAAGCGGAAGACCCGGAGTTGGTGTTGGCAAGCTTTAAACGCAGCCCTCTTTATCCCCGTCTGAAAGCCGAACGGGAAACAATTGCCCAGCAACTTGCCGAGCAGCAAGACGTCAACAAACGTGAAGCTGAAAAAAACAAGCAGGCACAGCAGCAGGTTAAAGCGCTGCAGCGCAAGGTTGATGAGCTCACGCAGCAGCGCGATGAACTTAAGCAGGAACAAGATAGCCAAGCCAAGGTGCATAAGGCCCTAGAAGCCAAGCTGGAAGAGACGCATGGCTGGTTCATGGCTTGTAAAGAGCAGGCCGAAAAGCAAAAAGACAAGCTGGATACGTTGCAGGGAGAGCATGATAACTTCAAGCAGGCTCAGGCAGAATTGCAGCAATCGCTTCAACAAACAGAGGAAGAGCGAGACAAGTATAAGCAATACTTCACCAATCGCAAGAAACAGCATGAAGCCTCTGAGGCAAAGCGAGCAGAGCAAGATCAAACGATTCAGCGCCTGGTAGAACAGCTAGCCGCTCAGCAGCAGAGCAGTACCGCCAGCCAAGAGTGTTTCGAACACATGGAACAGAAACTGGAACAGCTCTTCGGCGAACACCGTGGCTACCTTCAACAAACCAGTAATGCGTTGGGCCAGCACGTGACCCGAACCGCCAAAGAGCAGCGGGAACACCTCGCTCTACAGCATTATTTAGAACACGGCCAACGCTCTTTCAGCGAAGCCTTACCCCCGGCATTTGCCATGGCTCTGATCGAGCGGCTCCGTGTCCAACGCTTTGATCTCATCATTACCTTTGGCACCAGTGATATCACGCAGTTGTTGGCCCAGGCATTGATGGCGCCGCCATCTACCAACCTACGGATAGCTGATTCCAATGATCAGCAGAGTACAGAGCGGGAATACACAATTACGCCCGCGCAAAGCGACTTGCCTCAGCGCATCATTAGTGTTCACCACAAGAAAAGCAGAGTGGATACGTTGAAAAAACAGCTGTACGTTCAGGGGCACCACCATGCCGTAGAAACCATTCATGCCCCATGGGTTGAAGCGTCAATGCCAAAAGGTGCTGAGCCTAAAGGTCTCGGACTTTTTTATGCCTGCGATACTCTACTTGGGCGCGTTCGCCAGTTCTTAGATACCGAATCTTCTTTATTAATAGTTATTGGCCAAGATTTAGCGAAAGCAAAACACAGTCGAGCCAGCGCTCTACCCATGTTATTACAGCAACTGGCTGCCTTGCCATTTGAGATAGTGGTGGAAAATGACAGCTATTCACATGAGGCAGCACTCAGCGATTCCTGGCGCAGCATGCTTGATAGCCATCAGCGGGAATGGCAAACAATTGATATGCCCTCTTCCTTCTGTTTACAGATTACCGGTTGACGGTCACTTATCAAAAGCGAGAACATGTGCGTAAATTAACTCGCAGTTGGCAATGGAGTGCCCCTGGTTTCTGGACACGTCGAAACCTCACGCTAAGGCTGTCTCGAAAACCTCTGGGCTTAAGCCGCCTAGATGGCTGTGGCGCCGATTTCGATTATAAGATACTTCAATATAATCGAAGATATCTGCTCAAGCTAAGCCTCTGGTTTTGTAGATGCGCTTTATAATTGCTCTTTTTTCAAACTACTAAAAAATGACTCCGCAACAGCATTCTCCCAGCAATTGCCGCGCCGACTCATACTAGGTTCAAGATTGTGGTGAAGACAGAATAGTCTCCAGTCGTCGCTTCCATACTGAGACCCTTGATCTGAGTGAACCACTACTCTGCGCGAAAACAGATCCAAAACAATCGCCAGGTACAGCCACCCTTGCCATGTCCTGATATAGGTAATGTCGGTTACCCAAACGGTGCTTGGTGTGGTCACTTTAAACTCCCGGTTAAGTGTATTTGGTGCCAGGATCAATGGGCGGTCGTACACAACTCTTGGTTATTTATAACCGTGTATCGCTTTGATATTATGAGCCTTCATGATGTGATGGACTCTGTGCTTACCGCACGTTGCACCAGTCTCTTTCAGGTCTATGGATATCTTCCGATAGCCCTGTTGGGCAAGGGCCGGAAACACCATTCTTAGTAGCCGCTTCGAGAGATATCAAGCAGGTTGTTCATGGTACGCACCGGAAACTCGTCACTGTGGTCTGCAACAAACCGGTACTTCATCGGGCTGGCTTGCGAAGTACCGAGCGGCCTTTTTTAAGATATCTCGCTCCTTTTCGGTTCGTCGGTTTTACTCGGTTAACCCATTTGTGAAGACTGTTGGCAGATCACTGCAAGGCTTTGCTCGACATAGGACGGGTGCCGCTAATCCTGGATGACTGAGGCCAGTGCTCGATTAGCCCGGTTTGACGATCCACGCCCTGAAGCAACAGAGCGCCGAAGTCACTGGACAGGGTCCCGCCATTGAAATCAGCGCGGACCGAGAAGCCGGCAATAGCAGGAAAACGGAGTTGAGTTGGGATAGAATCTTTCATCGGCGGTCTCGTTCAAGCTTCGTACGAAGCTTTATTGACGTAACTCCAATTATATCAATTGATTAAACGAGATCCGCCTTCTTTCTTGAATAATATGGGCTAGATATGACGAACACATTTGAAGAAGCCAACAGATTGCTAAGAGAAAATAAAATTACAGGTGCGATTGATATATATAGCGACTTGATAAAGCTTGATAAAGGATTTTCTCCATATAAACAAAATTTAGCTGTCGCATATCAAAAAGTTGGAGACCTTAGTAATGCATCGAAAGCCTTGAGGGATGCACTTTCACTAAATCCATGGGCGCCATGGTCATTCAAGGTTTTCTCAGATATAGAAAAATCAAGACAAAATAAAAGAAAGGATGATGAGAACCCATTTTTGTCAATCATTGTTCCTGTTTACAATTCCGGAAAGTATCTGCGGAAATGCCTCGATAGTATCCTGAATCAGTCGTTTAAGGATTTTGAGCTTATCATTGTAAATGATGGATCAACTGATGGTTCTTGGGGGATCATCAAGGATTACCAAAAAAAAGATAAAAGAATACGGGTGATCAGTAACCAAGAGCCGAGCGGGAATCCTGGAACTCCAAGGAATCAAGCCCTAAACATTGCTGGCGGACAGTACATTGGTTTCGTCGATAGCGATGACTGGCTTGACAGTAACTTTTACTCCACTCTGTGTGCGAAAGCCATTGATGATGCATCAGATATAGTTTTTTCAGGTGGTTTTAAAAACTGCACAGAAAGCAGGATTGAAATTCGGAAATACAATAACGACGTTTTCAATAATATAGAGGCGCGCTTCTACAAGTACCATGACAGTTTCATGATATGGGATAAGATATTTAAGGCAGAGATGGTTCGCCATTCAGATGCATGGCTCGCAGATACAAAAGCTGCGGTGGATGTGCCATTCATCTTTAAAGTCTACTATTTCTCTCACTTAGTATCATTCTGTAATGAATTGGTCGGATATAACTACAGAAGAGAAAGTGAAAGTTCTGTAACAGTTAATTTCAGGAAAAAGTCAGACTGCCAGTTTGAGTTTTCTGCTTATCATAATATAGAAAATTGGGCTGCGAGCATGGCCGTGCCCCAATACTATCTCGATATAATAAGAATCAAAAAGCTTAACTCCTATCTTTATACTCTAAGTATAATAAGCGAGGAGTATTTTGATCAATTCTTTGATATGGCTAAAGCTGAGCTCAGTTTGATTGACCGTTCGCTTATAGATAGTTTCTCTATAGATCTAAAAAAGAGAAAAGTTTTTAAGAATTTTGAGTTCTTGCTTAGTGCAACTGCGAGAGAATACTGGAACTACCTGGGCCGAGATAAAACTCCGGCTCATGAGAAACAGCTGGGTTTAAATGCGAAGCTTTATATCCCAGGGGAAAAAAATGGGATATTGTTTTTTCCAGCGTGGACCAAGAGTAATCCTTATCAACAAATGTTTTATCAGGCCATTAATAATGTGTATGGTTTAAGAATATCGGGCTACGATCAACAGTATTTATCAAAAAAATTGCTTTTCGATAATAAATCAAAATACGACTATGTTCATTTACATTGGTTGCATGTTTTTCTTGAAACATCTTCTCCAAATGGTGCAGATAATCTTATCGAAATTATAAATTACGCAAAGAGAATAGGCTATAAAATAATATATACTGCACACAATATAATTTCTCACGAAAGTAAGAATATTGACAACGAGAGGGAATTAAGACGTACAGTTGTCCCACTGTTCGACCTTGTGTTTGCGCATGGAGAATATGCGAAACAACGTCTAATAACTGAGGTCGGCTGTAACGCTGAAAAGATTAGAATAGTTAAGCATGGCTGTTATACTGGATTCTACGAGAATGTGACTGACCCTAAAACAGCACGGAAAACACTAGGAATCGACGATAACGATTTTGTGTTTTTATTCTTGGGAAATATACGCGGGTATAAAGGAGTGGACAAACTGATTCACTCCTTTGATGAGGTTTCAAATAGTGTTAATAAAGTAAAGCTGATTGTTTGTGGTCGAGTTTTCGACGAGTCTGCAGAGGCTTTTCTGAGGCAGGCTTGTGAAAAAAACAAATCGATTATATTTAGACCTGGATTTGTTGATGATAGAGATCTTCAGCTTTACTTTAATGCGTCAGATGTTACTGTTTTGCCATATAGGAATATTCTCTCTTCTGGTGCTGCCATGCTTAGTCTGACATTTGGAGTTCCTGTTATTGCACCGATGAAAGGTGTGTTGCCCGAAATAATGGATGATTCAGATTTTGGCTGTATGTTTTCGGATTATAGTGAGATGCTAGATCTGATGCGACAGATAGCAAGTGAGCCACGGACTAAAAAAAATGGCGATAGAGATAGAGAGTATATTTCAAAAAAAGTATTTGATAAATTTAATTGGTCTAAATCTGTTGGCGGTTTGGTTTTATAGTTGTCCAGATTTATTTCTATATAATTAATATTGTTGGCTTTTGTCCGGAAATAACTCGTGTTTCGGTTTGTTTCAGATGCTAGTCAAATTTTGAAAGGCGGTGTTTTTATGAGCAAAGAGAAAGTTATTATCTACGGGAACTGCCAAGCGAATGCGCTGGGTGGCCTTTTAAAAATTTCTGAAGAGTTTTCAGAACGCTACGACTTTGTTCGAGTTACTCCAGTACATAGAGTTAAAGTTGCAGAGCACCGGGAGTTTTGTGAAAACCTAGTTAAACACTGTGCGGCATTTTTGTATCAACCCGTTTCCGATAAATTTAGGGGAGGTGGCTTTGGTTATAAGACTGTTTGCTCCTACCTTTCCAATGACGCTTTCAGGGCTTCTTTTCCTTCACTGCAATTTTATGGCTATCATGCACTGTCAGCGCCTGTTAGAGAAGTCAATAGCGAATTTGCAAGTAGTGTTAACAGCTTTTTCGGGATGCCGAGTTCTGATCTTTTTCATCCAATAGATGTTTTAGAGTGTTACTGTGAGGGATTCGACCTGGTCGATGCAATTGATAAATTTAGTAATGGCAGTGCCAATACTAGAGATCAGATTTTATCTATTACTCTGAACTCTATCGAGCAGATGCGTATTTCGGAGGAAAAACACTCGATCGATATTAAGTTCTCATATTTTTTGGAGAATAATTATAAAAACCAACAATTGTTCCACACGCCAAGGCATCCTACAGGTTTTTCTTTATTGCAAGTTGTTGAATCATTTCTCTCGTATCTAGATATTAAGATATCTGAAGAAGAGAGGCAGCGTATCGTAAAAAGGGATCCACTATGTATTCCTCAGTATCCATCCCAGAGAGTAATACATGATAAGCTTGGCTTGGATTTTGAAAAGAAATTACAATTTAAGTCCAAGAGTGTGAGCCTCAGCTGTGAACAATTTGTTTCTCAACTATATCAAGCATATAATACGCAACCTAGCGCTGTTTTAAATGGTTGGTTAGATACGTTAAAAAAGTCTATGAATAGGGTGCTATAGGATGAAATTATTTCTTCATATTGGCTCGCACAAGACAGGTACTACAGCTATACAGGATTTTTCATTTGAAAATAGAAAGTATCTGCAAAAAAGTCTATTCTTTACCCGGCATTCGAGATGATCGGTGAAAAAAATTCCAGGTCTCATCTCGATTTAGCCGAACGCATTTCAGGTAGAGATAATTCAAGGGTTTCTGACGATAATGCAGAATCGTTGTTATCTGGTGCTGCTTGTCAGTCGATGGAAGGTTCTTGTGATGTATTGCTTAGCGCCGAAAATATTTATAGATCTTCAGATAATAACAAAATTGTTTTATTAATTAAACTTAGACGAATATTTCCTTTCCACGAGATTGTGCCAGTAGTCGTATTTAGAAATCAGCTCGATTACCTCGATTCATTGTATAAAAATAGCCTTAGGTCATATTCGAAGAAGCCGCTTCAGTTCGATCGGTGGCTTAAAAAAATGTATGTGTCTGCGGACTATTTATCTGCTGTTGAATTCTGGAAACAGCTTGCTGGCAGGGAACCGTTAGTTCTCTCTTACTCAGCATCAAAATCGCCCTTAATAAAAAGTTTTTTCGAGTCCTTGAATGTTGACGTCAGCGAGGTCTCCTCATCGGAAAAGCGAAAGAATAGAAGCCTGGATGCAATTGACTGTGATGCTAAGAATAAATTATACAATTTAGGCTGTCCGGGAGAAATTTTGGATCGATTTAATCAGTACTTGCTTCAATAGTGAGATATCTTCTGATTACACTTTTTTCGCTCATGAAGAGATATCATTTGTCAGAGATAATCTAAAAAAAGATAATTTTTCGCTGCTAAGACGATTTCCATTTTTAAGTGATGATTTGACGTTTTCGAATTTCGAAAATAATAAAAGATTTATCGACCAACAATTTTGGGAGATGGTGCCAGAGAGGTTGGAAAAATTTTCGGACACATATCCACGATCTGTGTTAAAATAAACATTTTAGCTGGAGAATTAGTATGGAAAGTTTAGATCGAATCACTGGGAAAAAGCCGGTTGTGGGTTTGGCAGGTTTTTTTGGTTATGGTAATTATGGTGATGAGCTTTTTGTTACTGTCTACAAGCAGTGGTTGAGCCCTTACTTTGATTTGGTGTTTTTGTCAGATGTTTTAGATAAGCCCTATTATTCCCGTCCGATCGAAGAAATAGTAGACTCAGTTGACGCTATAATTATAGGTGGTGGGGATATAGTACAGCCTTGGGGGATGGATGACAGATATTTTAATAAGCTATTCTTGAAAAAACCAGTTTTTATAATTGGAGTTGGCGTGCCGATTCGATCTGCTTCGTCTCGAAACCCCAACCATATCGAAAAAGAATGGATTATTGACAAATACAGAAACTTCTTTAGCCATCCTTCGGTGAAAATGATCCACGCGAGAGATGACCAGTCTTCAAATTGGATCCGGAGAAAACTCAACCCGAAAGTTGCTGTAACAGAAGCACCTGATATTGTCTGTTCTATGGACTTACCAAGTGCTATCGATAGCGTATCAGAGGTCAAAACGTTAGGGGTCGTTACAAGAAGTAGGCCCAATCAGGAGGATGATTATTCAGAGATTTTAAAGGTGGCGGACAAGTGCCTGTCGATGGGCTGGAATGTTCGCCACATAATTCTGGGAACCGGTCGAGTTGGCAAGAAGGATTATGAGAATGCTGATAAACTTCGTATAAAAAAGGAGCTAGTTTATTCTGAGAGTCTTTCTGAATTAACTGAAGCTATAGGTGGTTGTTCGGCGCTTTTAAGCATGAAGTTCCATGGTACTGTGGTTGCTACGATGTATGGTATTCCTTCTATCGTAATGGTCCCGACAAATAAAAACCGAAATTTTATGAATCGTATAGGTCGATCTGACTTGCTCTCAAAGTTTGATAGTCCGGATCTTCTCCAAAAGTTTGGAGACGCACCTGAAACTATTAGCTCTGATTCGGTTGAAATGCTACGAGATAGGGCAGGACAAATCATGGAGCTGCTAGTCTTCAGGCTAATGAAGTCTTTGAATTTTGAATTTGTTCAACGATAATAACAAATTGATTTTAGTTAGAAGGAGTTTGCTGTAAAATTTTTTGTCCGTTCTGTTAGTGTAGTTCGATAATTTTATTATGGTTACTTGCATTTTTTCGCGAACCACATCTAATTTTCGGGTTTTGTCTGATATAAAGCCGTATCCTGATTAAGATATTCGCGCTCTTTAGCGTGAATATCTTATCTTTTACATACGTATGCAGCGTTCTTGACTGCAGTGCTTAGTGCGGGATAATTGCTTCAGATGTCTTGGCGATAAGATTATACTAACGTTTGATCAGTTTTTTTTGTCGACTACAACTGTTTTATGAATGAATTCTATCGGCTATTTGAATGAACTCAGATATCTGATTTCCGTTTATATGCTTCCCCTTGGGGGTTCGCTTTGGGTTAGTTCGTTTCGCTGGCCTAACCTCATCTCTCTAAAAGACATCTCTATATTAAGTTTTGATTTTGAGAATTGGGCTACCTCGAAGAAGCAGTATATAAATGCAGAAGGCATCTGATGCTGAGATTCGGTGGGGAAATTTGATTGATTTCGGTTCTGTCAGAGGGGGCGAAAAATATAAGTTGGTCGATTGTAAGATATATTTCTAACAGTTCTATTTTGGATAAAGTACGAGAAAATATGATGATGTTTTTTTCCGCACCACACCATTCCCTTTAACGCTACCGATATCATGAGGAGAGAATCCCTTTTTTCGAAAGAGTAGCGAAACAGATTGATGTGTTCGCAGCCGATAGATATTTATTTGTTGGCTTTCCAAGAAAATGGAGATTAGGTTTGGCTGCGTAGGGCGGTTAATCTTTTTCTAGATTGGGCCGAATTTCACCGATATCAGGTAACGTAAAGTCCAGGAGTATGGTTTGACATGAATGTAGGAATTAGGGCAGCTAAGTTGGCCCTAATTCTTGATCATGCTATTTTGAGCCATTGGTTGCCTGGCGTGAGTGTTATCGATATGCTTACTTGTGCAACTAACGCACACATTTTATAGGTTGTTGCGAGAGAATAAGTTATTTGAAGGAGCCGTGAGATTCTTCAGCTTCATGGTCTTCAGATACTTTCTTCAGTTGCATGGAATAGGTCGTTCTTTGCGGGGCTGGTTTGTTACTTCAAAAGGCACCAAAGAAGGCTTTGAACAAGCAGTTTGCGGCAGAAGTGGGCCATTAATATCATTGGTGGATGGCAAGGCATCTAAACGATTTAGTAAGTATATGCAGGTGCAACCAAGAGGTAACTTATTGGGTGAGAAAGATTGCTCGCCGTGCCGAAGAAATTAAGCACTTGATGACCGGGCCTGACCGAGTTCCAATGCTGAGTGAAGATTCGAAAGAAAGGAAGCCTCTAACATCAAGCCCACAGATTCCTGAAAAGCCTGACTTTAAATGTAGCCGATACCGATTTCGTTGGTTACCTCAAAGCGGTTATGCATCGTGTGAAATGATGATTCTTTGCTCTTTTTCAATTCGGTCTATCATGGGGAAGACCATACATACAGCGATGATTTGTGATTTGTATGATATTGGAAAATGTATTTTGGCCGGTGGTGGGTCAGCCAATAACGACTCAGGGCCAGTGAGGTCCTGTTTAGTTGGAACCTCCGCGCACAACACTGTTGAAACTGATGATGAGAATTACTCCTTCAAAGGTGAAGAAGTCTATGGACCAGCCCTGCGTTCAACTGATTATGATGAGTTTGGTGTTCGCATAGAATTCGTAGTCGATCACATTGCTATAGGCGTGACACATCGTAGAGCGCTTGAATTTATGCCAGGAGCAGGTTTGATCTGTGAAGACGAACTGTTGGCTGATTCTCCGCGCCTATTTCGTCAATGGTTTCATTTTGATCCAAGATGGAAGTGGGTTCACATCAAGGATTGAGTGTTCTATTGTCTGATGGATTCGTTCAGGTTCAATTATTGTGTGATGACTGTGTTCGCATTGAAGTTTTTGAAGCCCAAAAGAGACCTGCGCTTCAAGGCTGGCGAGTAAAAGTGGGACGTTTAATTTCGTCTTTCTCAGTGGCGTGTATTGGCTATGGGGCGTACCTTTTGTTAATATCCACAGTCAAATATGGAAGTTTTAGAGCTAATAGTTTGGGCCATACCCCGAGGCGTTTTAATATAAATCATGCGCCGACATGAGGTATATAAAGCCTTTTTCGAGCGATACCTCGACATTGATTTTGGTGGTATACATCTTGTGTTTCCCCAGCCCTTACTTCTACACTGGCGAAATAGTCGCAAAGCTTTTTCAATTTAGTCCTTCTTGCGTCTCTTCGGCGAGTCGATCGCTTTTTAGTGTGCTTCACCGATACAATGTTGCTTGTGAAGTGTTTTTGCTGAAATATGCAATTACTCAAACCTACTTTTTTGAAAAAACGGATACTTTATGATTTACCCTGTCGTCTTGGCTGGCGGGAACGGAACCCGCTTGTGGCCAATGTCTCGTGAGTTATACCCGAAACAGTTTCTTGATCTGGTTGGGGAGAAAACCCTTCTCCAAGAAACCTTACTTCGATTAAGTGGCTTGGAAATGGCCGCACCCCTGCTTATCTGTAATGAGGCCCATCGCTTTTTGGTGGCAGAACAACTGCGCCAGATAGATCTGCTTGATCACAACATCATTCTGGAGCCTGCCGGTCGCAATACGGCGCCTGCCATTGCTCTTGCTGCACAAACCGCATTGCCCTCGAACAAGGATGCACTGCTGTTAGTATTGGCAGCGGACCATGTGATTGTCGATGATGAGGCGTTTCGCAAAGCGGTAGCCGAAGCCACGCCTTTAGCTGAAGCTGGCGAGTTGGTTACGTTTGGCATCGTGCCTACACATCCCGAAACTGGTTACGGCTATATCCGTCGCGGAGAAGCGCAAGATCCGGCTTTCCGGGTCGAGCAATTTGTGGAAAAGCCCGACATAGCCACTGCCCAGGAGTATGTGACAAGCGGTGATTACTACTGGAATAGTGGGATGTTTCTGTTCCGGGCAGATCGCTATCTGGAAGAACTGCAGGTCCACCGCCCCGATATCCATGATCCGTGTGTTGCTGCTATGAATGGAACCGAGCGAGACCTTGATTTTATTCGCGTGAACGAAGAGTCCTTTCTTCAATGTCCATCGGAGTCTCTTGATTATGCGGTGATGGAAAAGACCTCACGGGCGATGATGGTGCCATTGGATGCAGGTTGGAACGATGTGGGCTCGTGGTCTGCCCTATGGGAACTGGCTGATAAAGATGTTGATGGTAATGTTAGCCATGGCGATGTCATTCAGCACCAATCTAAAAATACTTACGTGAGAGCAGAAAGCACACTTGTGGCGACTGTTGGTGTGCAAGATTTGGTTATTGTGCAGACTAAGGATGCCATTCTCGTCGCTGCCAAAGACCAGGTGCAGAATGTCAAAGCGATAGTGAATGAATTAAAAGCGAATGACCGCAGCGAGCATCGTATACATCGTGAGGCCTACCGCCCTTGGGGTAAATATGATTCGATTGATAACGGTAGCCGTTACCAAGTTAAGCGTATAACGGTTAAACCAAGCGCGAAGCTCTCAGTGCAGATGCATCATCATCGTTCTGAGCACTGGGTAGTCGTTTCTGGAACGGCTAATGTCACTATTGATGGTAAGACGCAAATGCTCACAGAGAATCAATCGGTCTATCTTCCCGTGGGTTGCGTTCATGCCTTGGAAAATCCAGGGAAAATACCGCTGGAGCTGATTGAGGTACAAAGCGGCCCTTATTTAGGTGAAGACGACATTGTACGTTTTGAAGATCGTTATGGCCGTTCTTGATATTTAGTAAATATGCTTGGCAACTAATAGGCAATTAATTATGTGCTTAGTTAAAAGAATTAGATAATTTAAAAATATATTGATAACCACTGTTATATAATTTTTCGTGATGGAGCTGTTGATGTCGGATTCTAAAACTGTTGCAGAAATCATTAATGACAGTGGTATTGCTTTTGGTACTAGTGGTGCTCGGGGGCTGGTTGAACAATTAACCGATGAAGCTTGCGCAGCATTTACCGTTGGCTTTATTGAAAGTTTGAAAGGTAAGTTTGATACGCAACGAGTTGCCTTGGCTATTGACCGCCGCCCCAGCAGCCCCCGAATGGCTGCTGCCTGCGCTGGCGTTGCTGAAGCGCTTGGCTTACAGGTGGAATATTTTGGGGTATTACCCACTCCAGCGCTTGCATTGTACGCTATGGGCCAGGGTATTCCCGCTATAATGATTACAGGCAGTCATATTCCTTTTGACCGAAACGGTATCAAGTTTTACCGCCCTGACGGTGAAATTACTAAGGCTGATGAGCAGGCAATTGTTAATATCAGTTCAAAATTACCTTCATTCATAGCGGGTTTACCGTCAGAATCGAAAGCGGCTGAACAGCATTATATAAAGCGCTATCTTGATTATTTCCCCGCGGATTTTTTATCCGGAAAGCGGATTGGGCTATATGAGCACTCTGCCGCTGGTCGCGATATTAATGCGCATGTACTTAAGCAACTGGGAGCTGACGTTGTTTCTCTGGGTCGTACAGAGTCATTTGTGCCCATCGATACTGAGGCCGTTTCCTTAGAGGATCAGGAACGTGGACGCGTATGGTCTGAAAAACATCAGTTGGATGCTATTTTCTCAACGGATGGTGATGGCGATAGGCCATTAGTTGCAGATGAAAATGGCGAATGGTTACGTGGCGATCTTTTGGGTCTCATATGCGCTCAGGAGCTAGGTATTGAAGCGTTAGCGATTCCTGTCAGCTGTAACTCAGCGATTGAGCTAAGTGGATATTTTAAAGAAGTAGCGCGCACACGAATTGGCTCACCCTATGTGATTGAAGGCATGCAAGCCTTAGAGAGTCGTTGTTCGCGCATTGCCGGATTTGAAGCGAACGGTGGATTCTTGACTGATGATTTACCTACTCGAGATGCATTGCTGCCCGTGCTTGCTTTACTTGCAGCGGCTGCTCGAAAACAGGTAACCGTATCAAATTTATTCTCTTCATTGCCTGAACGTTATACCTACAGTGACCGTATTCAAAGCATTGATATGGTGAAAGCGTCTAATGCTATTGATCGCTGGACTGCACAGTCTCAACTGCTGGTTGAGGAACTGCAGCTAGGAGAGTTGGGAAGTGTTAAGCATGTAAATTCAACCGATGGCCTGCGGGTCATTTTTGCACTAGGCGATATTGTACATATCCGGCCTTCTGGTAATGCACCCGAGTTGCGCTGTTACACGGAGTCCTCAGCTATTCAAAACGCTATTGATTTGAATCGTAAGTGTCTTGCTAAAATGCAGTGTTTTTGTTGAATAATTAATAATTATTTAAACCTTTACATATAAAACAAACCAACTGCGTGGAGTGAGTATGTCTGATAAAAGCAATAATCACGGTATTGAGAAACTGCTGAGAGAGATCGATAATACGCTAAAGTGGCAAAGTAGCAACCTGCACAAGAAAGTCGCAGATTTACTCTACCCACGTCTGGAGAGTCTCTTGTGGCTGGAAAAACGCTTGGCTATCAAAGGTCAGCTGCCGCCGCTTAGCGGCTGGCCAGCTGCCCCAGACTTCCTACTACGCTTGCATACTTGGGTGTGTAAACATAAACCTCAAGTCGTTGTGGAAACAGGTAGTGGCGTAACGACGCTTGTTATTGCCGATGCGCTACGTCAGAACGGCAGCGGAAAGCTGATCAGCCTTGAGCACTTGCAAGAGTATGCCGATAAAACCAATGAAACCCTTAAAGATGAGGCGTTAACCGCCTGGGTTGAGCTCAGAGTGGGTGTATTGGTGCCATGGTACGGGGAGCACTTGAACCCTGCTGATGCTGAAAAATCTTCTCGCTGGTATTCGCTTGATTTAGAGGGTATCGAGCAGATCAACTTATTGATCGTCGATGGCCCACCAGGTGCAACCTGTTTGTATGCCCGTTACCCCGCATTGCCTGCTTTTTTCGAGTGGTTGGCCCCTACCGCTGAAATTTGGATGGACGATGCCAACCGTCAGGAAGAAAAAGATATCAGTGAAGCATGGGCAGAACGTTACGGCTTTGAGTTGGAGTTGATTCCGCTGGAGAAAGGCATGAGCCGCTTGTGGCGTGCTGGGGGCGTTACGCCTGCCGCACCTTCTGCTACTGTTGATACTTCGGAGCGTTCACTCGGGCTGGATTTCTCTATCGGAAGATAGAGTTTGAGTGCTCAATGCTTGCTGTTTTGAATCATTTACCTTAGCGAACCACCAAGGTTGCTTCGTCCGCAATGCCCAAGTCAGCCGTTTAATTCTCTTCGCTTTTTTCAAAGCGCCGCCTTCCGCGTAAAGCGGAGGGTACGAACCAGTTTGCTTAAGTCGACCGGGTGCCACTGCTATTTCTCCTTTTGCACAAACAACGGGCTGCCTGGCTTTCTTATTCTTTAAATACTCAGGGATGCAAGTATGAAAATTGCAGTTGCAGGTACGGGCTATGTGGGCCTTTCTAACGCCATGTTGTTGGCACAGCACCATGAAGTCACCGCTGTTGATATCGTGCCTGAAAAGGTCGAGATGCTGAATAAGCGTGTTTCGCCGATCGAGGATGCTGAAATTTCAGCCTTTCTTGCTCGTGAAGACCTTCACTTCACGGCGACGCTGGATGCCGAGCTGGCGTACAAAGATGCCGAGTTCGTGATTATTGCCACGCCTACTGATTACGATCCTGAGACAAATTACTTCAACACCAAAAGTGTCGAAGCGGTTATTGACCAGGTGATGCGTATTAATCCAGAAGCCGTGATGGTGATTAAGTCGACGGTGCCGGTGGGTTACACCCAAGAGACAGCCGAGCGGCTAAACACCAAAAACCTGCTGTTCTCGCCTGAGTTTCTACGTGAAGGCAAGGCGCTGCACGATAACCTCTATCCCTCGCGGATTATTGTCGGTGAATGCTCTGCCCGGGGTGAAACCTTCGCGGAGCTTCTAAAGCAGGGCGCGTTGAAGCAGGATGCCGAAGTGCTGCTGACGAATAGCACTGAAGCCGAAGCCATCAAGCTATTTGCCAATACTTACTTGGCGATGCGTGTCGCGTATTTCAATGAACTAGACTCTTACGCCGAAACCCATAACCTTGATGCAAAACAGATTATTCAAGGCGTGGGCCTGGATCCGCGTATTGGTAAGCACTACAACAACCCTAGTTTTGGTTACGGTGGCTACTGCTTGCCCAAAGATACCAAGCAGTTGCTAGCCAACTATGAAGATGTGCCAAGCAATATGATTCAGGCCATTGTCGAGGCTAACCGTACGCGCAAAGATTTTATTGCGCAATCGGTGTTACGCCGCAAACCTGAGGTGGTGGGTATTTATCGGTTGATCATGAAAACTGGTTCAGACAACTTCCGTGCCAGTGCCATGCAGGGGGTTATGAAGCGCATCAAGGCAAAAGGCATAGAAGTGGTGGTCTACGAACCCGCGCTTAATGAAGAGAAGTTCTTCGGCTCTACCGTAATGCGTGACTTTGATGCGTTCAAAAATAAGTGCGATGTGATTTTGACCAATCGCATGGTTGATGAGCTAAAAGACGTGACGGATAAAGTCTACACCCGAGACCTATTTGGTAGTGACTGACCATCCTGCGGGTAGCGTGTATTGCTGCTGTCAGGGTATCTAGTGGGGTTTTGCATTGTGCAGGCCCCATTTTTGTTTTTTTATTGGTTGAGGTGGAATGCTCTCTTTTTTAGCTAACTGCTGGCGTCAATTCTTCTCTTCGCCTGTTGAGGTGGCACCACCATTACCAGATACTGCCACTAAGGCGGAGTTTGACGCTGAATGGTACTTGGCTGCCTACCCGGATGTGGCACAAGCAGGCGTTGATCCTTGGGAGCATTACCAACGCCATGGGGCGGAGGAGGGCCGCTTACCTAGGCGCAATCGTGCGCTTGCCTGGGATCATGCGCTTTGGCGTGGTGCCCATGCGGTTATGCTGCCAAGGTTACACGCGCTGCTTGATGATGCTGCCGCCAGTGCCGATGAGCAGCGTGACGCACGTTGGGCACTCGCCCGTTGGTTTGCTTGGCAGCAGCAGTGGGAAAAGATAGCCACCTGCCTGCTGCCGCAAAGTGACCCTAGAAGTGTGCTCACGAGGGTAGAGCACCCACGCATGGCGTTGCTGGCTGTAGAAGCGCTCTGTCGGCTTCAGCTTGAAGGCAAGCTGCCCGGTACGTTTAGCAGTGCGTTACCCACGTTACTGGATATGCTTAAGCAGCGTTTCCCTGACCAGGCAGATACGTATCTTGCGGATGCGAATAGTCTGCTGGTCAAACAGGCCAGCGATAAACCCCGGCTGGAAGTACTTAACCATCTGTTTACTACCCATGGCCTAAGCCCCATTGCCCAGCAAAACACGGCTGCGCCTTTAGCACTAGATAACCTAACCCTTCACCCCTCACAACTCACCATTCACCCCTCACCATTCACCATTCACAATTCACCACTCACAATTCACCCCTCACCCCTCACCACTCACCCTTCACCCCTAATCTCCGTCATCGTGCCTCTTCACAATGCAGAGCATACGATTGGCACCGCACTGCGTAGCCTGTTTGAACAGCAGTCCGTGCGCCTGGAAATTATTGTGGTTGATGATGCGAGTGAAGACAGCGGGGCTGAAGAGGTTGCTAAGTGGCAGGAGAAGGCGCCGGAGCATGTTGCGCTAATGGTGATTCAGCACGCTACCAACCAGGGCGCTTATGCGGCGCGTAATACTGGGCTGGTAGCGGCGACCGGCGATTTTATCACTACCCACGACAGCGATGACTGGTCTCACCCTCAAAAGCTGGTTACCCAGTGGCAGGCGTTGGAAGCGAACCCCGCCGCGAAGGCGTGCCTTTCGCACTGGGTACGGGTAACGCCTGAACTACTGTTTCACCGCTGGCGGTTAGACGATGACGGCTGGGTGTACCCCAATATCTCCTCGCTGATGCTGCGCCGTGAAGTGATCGATACACTAGGTTTTTGGGATGAGGTCAGTATCAATGCGGATACCGAGTACCGCGAGCGCGTTGAGGCGGTGTTTGGTATTGGGGGTATGATTATCGCGCTGCCTGGCGTTCCGCTCGCCTTTGGCCGTGCTGATGAGGGGTCGTTGAGTCAACACTCTCGCTCGCATTTGGCTACTCAGTTTGCCGGGTTGCGCTACCGCTACATGCAGTCTGCACGTCGTTGGCATGCCAGTGCTAAAAGTGCCCAACAGCTTTATATGCCCCAGTACCCTGAGCAGCGCCTGTTCGTAGCGCCTCCGGTTATGCTGCGTGGCACTGGCTCTGCACAGGCGCGCTTTACTGAGGTTGATGAGGTTAGCGAATCATCGCTCTTTGAAGCAGGCTGGTATTTAGAGCGCTATATCGATTTGCAGCAGGCCAGGGTCGAGCCGTTAGAGCACTTTTATACCGCTGGCGTGGTGGAGCGGCGAGACCCTGGCCCGCATTTTTCGTTATCCGGTTACTGTCGGCGTTACCCTGAGGTGGTGGGCTCCGGTCAGCACCCGTTAGCGCATTACATGATGCAAGGGCACGCGGAGGGGCTAGAGGCGCTGCCTATCTGGCAGGGCGAACGTGAATTTAGTAACCGACCCACGATTATGCTGTGCGC
Source organism: Halomonas sp. SpR8 (assembly GCF_031010195.1). GTDB lineage: Bacteria > Pseudomonadota > Gammaproteobacteria > Pseudomonadales > Halomonadaceae > Vreelandella. The sequence continues at coordinate 329,061 of NZ_JAUAMC010000001.1, forward strand.
GCACCAGGCGGGCGCGTCGCTGTTCGGCGCTGAGCGCAGCCTGTTAGATGTACTGGATGCGATGGGCGAGTTGCAGTGGAATGTGATTGTCACGCTGCCCGAGGCCAATAACGTGGCGTATGAGCAGGCGCTGCTAACCCGCTGTAAGGCGTTGGCGGTACTGCCTTATGGTTGGTGGCAGGTGGGCAGAGCGCCCGTCAGCGCTACCGTCGGATATTTTCGCAACCTGATACAGCGCTACTCAGTCAAAGCGGTGCATGGCAATACCATTGTGTTGGATGAGCCTTATGTGGCGGCTAAGCTGGAAGGCGTGGCAACGCTAACCCACGTTCGCGAATTACCCGCCCATGATGAAGCGCTGTGCAGCCTATTAGGTGCAGCGCCAGAGCAAATAGTAGCGCATGTCCACCAGCATGCCGATGTCATCATGGCTAACTCCCACTGCGTTGCTCGTGCATTTGAGCGTAACGCCATTGGCGACAATCGCTCTCCATCGCTTTGTGTGGTGCCCAATACCATTGAGATGGCGCCGCTGTTAACACTACCGGAGGTGGCGTTTGATGCGCCTCATCGCGAAGGCGTTATCAGAGTGGGTATGTTGAGTAGCAATATTGCCAAGAAGGGCTTAACTGACGTGGAGGCAATGGCAGTGCATTTACAAACGCTTGCCCCTAACGTTGACGTTGCCCTTTTTGGTACCCATACCACCGCTATTGAGGCGCTACTAAGACGGCAGGCGCAGGGCAATGCACCTGCTAATATTACCTTTGCCGGTTATGTTGGTCAGCCCGCCGAAGCGCTTGGGCAGCTCGATATCGTGGTGAACCTCTCACGCTTTCAAGAGTCTTTCGGACGTACTGTTTTAGAGGCCATGGCCGCCGCGCGGCCGGTCGTTGCTTATGACTGGGGGGCATTGAACGAGCTAGTGGTTGAGGGAGAAACCGGTTTTCTGGTGCCCTTTAGTGATCCATTAGCGGCCGCGCAGCGCGTCGCCAAGCTTGCCAATGCCCCGGGGCAGTGCCGTGAGTTGGGGCAAGCGGGCCGCAAACGAGCACAAATCTGCTTCAATGCGGTTAAACTGCGAGATGCACTGGTCGATGCATATCGCCTTACCCGCGTATCTGAGTTTATTTAATGTTAGTTAGTGCTTTTATTTACAACGTTTATTGAGAATTGTTAGGGGTTTTATTTGAAGCTTGCAATTGCTGCTATCGTCAAAAATGAAATAGATAGTTTGAATGAGTGGCTGGCATATCACCTGGCGGTGGGCGCTAGCCATTTTTTAATGGCGGACAATGAGAGTGACGATGGGACATACGAATTGTTGGAGTCGCTGGCCCAAGCAGGGCTGGTAACACTGATTTCAGTATCCAGTGAGGATGGGCCGCCCCAGTTACCTGCTTATCAACAGTTACTTGAAAAGCGGCCTAATGATATTGATTTGGTGGCGTTTATTGATGCCGATGAGTACTTGTTTCCGACCATAGAACCCGAGCCCCCAGGGAAGCAATCAAACTCGCCGTTATTGGACTGGTTGGCAGAGCAGTTTGCTTCACCGGAGGTTGGCGCGTTAGCGCTAAATTGGGCCTGCTTTGGCTCCAACGACGCTAAATTTCGTGATGAAGGGCTGGTGATTGAGCGCTTCACCCAGCGCGCTAAGCAGTCGTTTGGCCCCAACCATCACTTTAAGAGCATTGTTAGGCCCGCCTATGTCAACGAGTTTGCCAACCCCCACTATGCACGCCTAAATCGTGGCTGCTATGTGAATGCCCTGGGCCAGCCAGTTGAGCCCCGCCTGGATAAACAGGGCGACCCCCGCATGGGGTTAAGCGAGCAGATTGTTTGGGAAGGTGCTCGAATTAACCACTATCTGGTTAAATCGGTTGAGGAGTTTGTGCTGGGTAAGTCGAAGCGGGGTAGTGCGGCAACGCCCAACTATCAGAAACAGCGTGAATATTTTATCCGCCATGATCGTAACGAGGTTGCCTGCCTGGGCGCAGCGGCGTTAGCTCCCAAAGTTGCCCAACAACTGCAGTGGTTGCAGCAAGTCGTTGCTGGTTCTTTAGGCGCAAAGCAGCCGCCCATTAGACAAACTGCTGTTTTAAACAGTGCTAAAGAGGCTACCAATAGCTCTAAAGCCAGTTCTGGCTCATTTGATTTGAAACGCTGGTTGAGGCGTCGCTTAACGGAGGGGGCAGCGTCCACTCATGACAGTGACGATTTGCCGCTAGAGCGCTGGTCGCTTGATTACCCTTCCGAGCAACGCGGTTCACGGTTTATACCGTCAGGGCGCGTGGTGCAGGGCTGGCTACTACTGCCCGAAGAGCTAAAGGAGATGCAGAGCCACGTGCAGATTATTGCCGAGTGGCAACCTGCTTTCGAGCTTTGCCATCCGCTTGAAATTGATCGCCCTGATGTGATTGAGAACATATTAAAGGTGTCTGCTGACCGGCACCCTCAGCGAGTGTGTGGTTTTCGTTTTACCGTGCCGCCGCAGCTAGCTAAGTTTCGATTATGGCTAGCAATAGACGATCAGCGCCGGCTGTTACAAGAAGTGAATGTTGATACCCAGGATGTGCAGCCGGCGCAGCAATTAAAAGTGCTCAAGGGCAAGCAAGGCTGGCTGTTTCTGGATAACGATACCAATGGCAGCGTCGACCAGTTCATGGGCAGAATGCGCTTAACCCAAACGGGCCTTGAGGGATGGAGCGACTACCTGGGTCAGGTTTCCGAAACGGCAGCAAACACGCCTTGGGCACTGCTGGTAGCGCCTTCTAAAGAGAGCGTGATGGGAGCGAGCTATCATCCTCGCAAAGAGGGTGAATCTGGCCCTCTACATCAGGTGCTAAGCTTAAATGCGGCCAAAGATATCGTTTACCCAGTGGAGAAATTAAAAGCCTTGGGCGATGACGCTTTTATCCCCACTGATACCCACTGGACGCATAAAGGCGCACGAATGGCCACCATAGCCCTTGCCGAAAAGCTCGGCATCGAAAAAGGTACGTGCGAAACGCTGTTTAAAAAAGATCGCTATAAGCAAAAAGAGATGGGCGGAGACTTAGGCAATAAGCTCACGCCTCAGCAGCGCTCTAGCGTCGATGTGCTGACCTCGTTTAGCCACTCGCGTTACAAAACCTACGATAACGGCCTACCTAATTTTGGTAGGCTATTAGTCATCGAATACCCTGATGCCCTGATGCCAGGCACCTGTCTGCTGTTTGGCTCCTCTTCTAGTTCTTCAATGTTCAATTATCTATGTCGTGTTTTTCAGCGTTTTGTGTTCGTTCACAGCGCTGGCAACATTGATCCTGACGTGGTCGCAGCGGTGGCGCCTAGCTACCTGGCGGCGCAAACCAATGGACGTTTTGTCGTGCAGGTGCCCTCGGCTAGCCACTCTTTGGAGGAGGTGATACGTCAAAAGAGTGAGCAGCTTGATGAAAAGGCGCTTGAGGGGGTAAGGGAAAAGCGTATCATCGCCTCCGATGATTATTTGCAAGCGATTGGGCTGCTGCCATGGGAAAAAACCTGCAGCGCACTTATTAAGTGAAAGTTGCCTTGAAACTGAATAGGTTAGGAATTGAGGTATGAGGCAACACATCGCCAGTTATAAAGATAAGCTCGCTACGGTTTTCAATAATGAGATTCCCGCTTTCTGGCGCAGGAAGTCGCTACTTCGTGTTGAGCAAGCTCAGCCGCTTGATAGTGCTATCGCTCTTGAGGCTAGTACTCATTGCGTTACCGTAGGCGAAAAACCCTGGCCGGGCTGGAATATGCTCGAAATAGATGGCCTGGGTGGAGATGCGCACGGTGCGGCAACGGTGTTTATCCATACGGCTAATCGGATAATCGAGTCATCGGTTTCGTTGCGCCCTGGCAAAGTGACTAAACGCATTTTATGGGTGCCGATGGGGGTGAAGAAGGTTTCTCTCTCTTTTTTGGCCTCAGTAAGTGCGCTGGCAGAGGCAACCGTTGAGTGGGTGTGGCTAACCCCATGGTTTGCTCATGACCGTTTGGCGCGGCGGTTGATCAATAACCACGCTAACTATAAAGGCATGCGGTTAAGCCAAGCGGTACGTTCGTTACACGTTGAATCGGTGGCTCAAGCCCGCCGTTGGCGGACGTTGGCCCTAGCCGACTACGATCAAACCCACGCGAAACAGCATGTTGATGATGACTACACGCGCTGGGTGGCCACCACCGAGAAGGCGGCAAACGAAGACCCCGCAAGAGTGATTGCTGATTTGAAGTCCGCACCGCTGTTTTCACTGGTGATGCCGGTGACGCTAGCAGACCTTGAGCATGGGGAAGCGCCGTTTCTCGACACGATCTCGTCATTAAAAGCCCAGAGTTATTTTTTCTGGGAAATCTATATCGTGCTCTCTGCCGATATTTCGGACGAGCAGCGGCAGAGCCTGGAACGCTCTATTCCAGCGACTAGCCGTATCAATGTTATCCATAGCTATCATCGCGAATTTGCGCATTTGGATCTCCAGGGGTTTGTCCAAACCCAAGGCGATGGCGTCATGCGCATAAGTGTGGGTGACCAACTTGCCCATGAGGCGCTGTGTAAATTAGCCAAAGCGTGGAATAACTACCCGGAGGCGCAGCTCTTCTACGCCGATGAGGATTTTCTGAGAGCAGATGGGGAGCGCTGTTATCCGGCTTTTAAGCCGGACTGGAACCCTGATTTACTGCTCTCGACCAACTATATCGGCCGTGTGGCGCTCTACAAACGGCGTTTATTATGGCAGTTGGAAGCAGAGCAGTCTGAGCTATTGGGTTCGTTAACCAATGCTGCTGCGGTTGATTATGCGCTGGCACTGACGTTTTTCATGTGGCATAGCATTTATGGCACCCCTCACTCTGTCTGCCATTTACCGTTAATGCTTTACCATCGAGGCACTGCGCTGCCACGACCGCTTCTTCAAAACGACGCCGTTAAGCTGGTGCAAAACGTACTGGCGCAACACGTTTCAAGCGTCGAAGCGAACGTACGCCCTGGCTTGACGGCTACCTCTGTGCGCATTGAGTGGCCAATTCCTTCTCCAGAACCATTAGTCAGCTTACTGGTGCCTACTCGTAACGGTGTCGATATTCTGCGTCCGTGTGTGGATGCGATTTTGGAGCGAACGTCTTACCAGCACTTTGAGCTGCTCATTCTGGATAATGAAAGTGACTGCCCTGAAACGCTGAGCTATATGGCCGAGGTGGAAAAGCGCGATAGCCGTGTGCGAGTGCTGCGCTGGAATTATCCGTTCAATTATTCAGCTATCAATAATTTTGGGGCGGCTGAGTCCCGTGGCAGCATTATTGGCTTGATCAATAATGATGTTGAACCCGTTAATGAGCATTGGTTAACGGAGATGGTTAGCCAGGTCAGCCGGGCTGAAATCGGCTGCGTCGGCGCGAAGCTCTATTACCCAAACGGTATGTTGCAGCACGGGGGGGTCATACTGGGTTTAGGTGATGTTGCAGGTCATGCCCATCGTTTTTTCCCTCGCCATAGCGAAGGCTACACCGGGCGATTAAAGCTGGTTCAGAATTTATCTGCGGTTACCGCCGCTTGTTTGCTGCTGCGTAAAAGTGTTTTCGATAATGTCGGCGGGCTGAATGAGGCGGATCTTCGTATCGCCTATAACGACGTCGATTTGTGCCTGAAAGTCAGAGAGGCCGGTTACCGCAATTTATGGTCACCGTTTGCTGAGCTTTATCACCATGAGTCGATTTCGCGCGGGGCCGATGATACACCTTCCAAGCGTGCGCGCTGGTTAAGCGAAGTGAAGTACATGCGGCGAACCTGGGCCAAACAGCTTGATCACGACCCGGCTTATAACCCCAACCTGACACTTGTGCATGAAGATTTTTCGTTGCGATAGAGGGTGAATGGTGAATGGTGAGTGGTGAGTGGTGAGTGGTGAGTGGTGAGTGGTGAGTGGTGAGGGGTGAATGGTGAGGAGTGAATGGTGAATGGTGAATGAATAGCCACTTGGACTGGGTTGTTCTTAGCGATGGCGCGCGGCCTACTGAGGATATCTATTTTTATCAATCCGCCGCTCCTGAGCTTGAGAAAATGGGCGTAATAACTGAGCGCTTTCCTGTCTCTCGCTCTTTTGGCGCTGCTTTGCTTAAGGGGCGCTCTTTTAAGCGCCGCTATGCGGGCGTTAACCTGCTGTTATGCCGTTCACTGCCATTGAGCTGGCTGCGCTGGTTAGAGCGTCATCGCAATGCGTTTGGCTATATTGTTTACTTAATTGATGATGATATTTCCGCTGCCGCCAGTGACAGCACATTGCCCAGCGCGTATCGCAAGCGTATGGCACGAATTGTCAGTTTGCAGCCGCGCTTGCTGGCATTGGCTGATGAGGTGGTGGCGTGCAGCGATCAATTGGCAAGCTACTTTACCCCGCGCCATTCTAGTGTTTCGGTATTAACGCCACCCTTATTGGCACCGTTACCAAGCCATGACCACTTTATTTCTTCACCTTCTGCACAGAATCCTTGGCAAATAGGCTTTCACGGTACGCGGGCGCATCTCCACGATTTGCTGCATATCGCGCCTGCCTTAGAGGCATTGCAACGGCAACGCGACGATACCCAGCTTGAAGTAATGCTGGGCCAGCATAGTCCTAAACAGTTGGCAGCGTTGCCACGGGTAAAAGCCCCGGCACCGCTATCGTGGCAGGCGTTTCAGCGGTACCAGCGCCAGTGCCGCCTAAATATTGGTTTAGCGCCACTATTGGCAACACCGTTCAACTATGGGAAGTCGTTTATTAAATTCCTGGATATTGCCGCGATGGGGGGGGTTGGCATCTACTCCAATCGCTACCCCTACACTGAGGTAGTGCGTCATGGCGAAAACGGCCTGTTGGTGGAGGATTCTACCGCAGCTTGGTTGGATGGCTTACGCCAGTTGCTGGATGACCCGGTGGCAACGGCGCGGATGGCCCGGCAGGCTGCGATAGATGCTCAACGCATTGGCAATCCTAATTTCGCAGTGCAGTTTTGGCAGGCTCGCAGCGGTGAACATGTTTAAACTAGAAAAGAGGTAGCTATGACAATGGAAGCCATTTTAAAAGCGTTTTATGAACAGCAGCCGAGCGCCAACGCTCCCAAGGAGCGCGTGGCGTTTGGCACCTCTGGCCACCGTGGCCGTGCCATCGAAAGCACCTTTAATGCCGCGCACATTTACGCCATTACTCAGGCGGTGGTCGATTATCGGCTTGAGGCGGGCTACCAAGGACCGCTGTTTCTGGGCTTCGATACCCACGCGCTTTCGCGCCCCGCCTGGGAGTGCGCGCTGCAGGTGCTGGCTGCTAACAGGGTGCCGGTGTTTGTTGAGAAAGATCATGGTTATACCGCCACGCCTTTGGTGAGCCAGGCGATTCTGCACCACAACCAGCCTCAAGATCAGGCCGTGCCTGACGTTGCACTGGCGGATGGCTTGATTATCACGCCTTCGCATAATCCACCTGAAGATGGCGGCATTAAGTACAACCCGCATCACGGCGGCCCAGCAGACACTGATGCTACCGGCTGGATAGAACTACGCGCCAATGCTTACCTGCTGCGTCAGCTAGAAGATGTGCACACCGTGTCTGTTGACGAAGCAATTGCCCACGCCCAGGAGTACGATTTCACGGCGCATTACGTGGCTAAGCTAGGCAGCGTGGTGGATATCGCCGCGATTCAGGAGGCCAACCTGACTCTGGGTGCCGACCCTATGGGTGGCACGGCATTGCCGGTTTGGCAGGCGATAGCGGCGCACTACCAGCTGAATCTTGACGTAGTGAACACCACGGTGGACGCAGAGTTTGCGTTTATGCCGCCTGATCATGACGGCAAAATCCGTATGGATTGCTCGAGCTCTGCGGCGATGGCCAATCTGCTCAATGTTAAAGACCGTTTCGATATTGCCTTTGGTAACGATCCGGATGCTGACCGCCATGGGATTGTCGATGCCAACGGCCTGATGAACCCTAATCACTTTCTGGCTGTGTGCATTGATTACCTGATGACGCACCGTCCCGAATGGGCTGCGTCGCTGAAAGTCGGTAAAACACTGGTCTCGTCTTCGATGATCGACCGGGTAGTGGCTTCACACCAGCGCGAGCTTTATGAGGTGCCGGTAGGCTTTAAGTGGTTTGTGGATGGCCTACATGAAGGCTGGCTGGCGTTTGGCGGCGAAGAGAGTGCTGGCGCTAGCTTGCTGACCCGAGACGGCAAGGCGTGGTCGACCGATAAAGATGGCATCGTGCTGTGTTTGTTGGCAGCGGAAATCATGGCCGTTACCGGTAAAACGCCTAGCGAATATTACCGCACGCTCACTGAGCGCTTTGGCGAACCTTTCTATAAGCGCGTGGATACCGCCTGTTCACCGGAAGAGAAGGCGGCATTCAAGGGCCTAACTGCCGAGAGCGTCACTGAGCAAACCCTGGCAGGCGACGCGATCACCGCTGTGCTGGTTAACGCCCCGGGAAATGACGCCGCCATCGGTGGGATCAAAGTCACCACCGAAAATGGTTGGTTTGCTGCACGCCCCAGCGGCACCGAGTCGCTTTATAAAGTTTATGCCGAAAGTTTCAAAGGCGAGCAGCACCTAAATGAGCTGATAGACAACGCCAAGGCGCTGTTAGCGGGGGTGTTGATATGATACTACAACAGCTCCATCACGCCGCGTGGGGCTCAATCTCCCGGGCCACCTGGTCTGCCTTGGAGATCTGAGCCTGACGAAGCGCATACTCTGTTTGCAGGTTTAGCCAGAAACGCTCACTAGTGCCAAAGTATCGGGCAAGCCGCATCGCTGTATCTGCCGTAATGCCTCGGTTTTCTCTGACAATTTCATTCATCCGGGTTGCAGGAACATGCAGTGCCTTAGACAGCGCGTTCACGCTCATTTCAAGCGGTTCCAGATACTCTTCCCGAAGGATCTCTCCTGGATGGATGGGGCGCATACCATTACGATTCATAGCGCGTTCTCCTTAATGATAATCAACAATTTCAACGTCTTCCGGACCATCATTCGTCCACCGGAAGCACACTCTCCATTGCTTGTTAATGCGGACGCTGTGGTGACCTTCACGATCTGCAGTCAGAGGCTCTAGCCGGTTACCAGGTGGAGACTTCAAGTCCTCCAGCGCCTCGGCTGCTTCAAGCATTATGAGCTTGCGCTCTGCTACGGCTTTGATTGCGGAAAAACGTCTGGTTTTACCCGTTTCAAATAAGCGCTGAGTGTCCTTGCATCGAAAGCTTTTGATCATGGTTATCAAAGTATACCGTTTATCGTCAAACGTCAAACGTCAAACGTCAAACGGTTTCGTAGCGAGTGGTAAGCCTACGGCGTACCCCAGCGGCGGCCCGGCGCGGGTGCAGCGCGAAAGCGGTGCCAGAAGGGTGCAGTGTGTGAAAATGTGGCATGGGTGTGCGTACCTCATCAGGAATATTTTACGTACTTCTGTGGCTTCATCTTGCTGTAAAATATACAGTTAAATGTAAAGCTAGGTTGGCTGGCCTGGCGCTTGCTCGGAAAGAGTAGCGGTTATTACCCAGCCATCATCAAGGAGGATAGATCATGAATGCTCATCTTAATGCGGTTAATAGCCGCCTTTATACCCCTCTTAATGCGTTGCAAACCCACGCGGAACACCTTCAAGCACACACGCTGAGTGATTTGATTGGTGGCGATTCTGCTCCTGCTCGTGAGCGTTCCCGTGCGCTGGCATTTACGTTTAATACACTCCATTTGGATCTCAGTAAGCAGCGGGTTACCCAGGAAACCCTTTCATTATTGACTGATTGGGCACATAGCTGTGGCGTTGAAGAGCAGCGTAACGCGCTATTTGCTGGGGCTAAAGTGAACATCTCTGAACAGCGAGCCGCACTGCACATGGCGGCGCGCTGGCCAGCATCTGCGGTTCCACCTAAAGGTATGGAAGATGCTGCCGCTTTTTGTCAGCACCAGCGATTACGCTTAGCGGAGATGGTCGAGCGTTTACACCAAGGTGAGTGGTTTGGCGCGACCGGTGAGACAATCACCGATGTGGTGCATATTGGCGTGGGCGGCTCGGATTTAGGGCCGAAAATGATTAGCGAGACGCTAGCAAGCCGCCCCAGTCAGACGCGCATTAATCTCCATTATGTGTCGAGCATGGATGGTGCTCAGTTATTACCGCTGATGGAGTCGCTAAACCCCGCCACTACGTTGTTGGTATTGGCATCTAAATCGTTTACTACCGCAGATACTCAGTTCAATGTACGCACGGCCTTGGCGTGGTTAAGCGATGGGCTGGAAATTGACACGCCCACGGTATGTCGTCATCAGCTTGTCGGGGTTTCTTCTAAACCTGAGAAGATGACCGATCTTGGCATTCCTGACGCGCATCAATTGGTCTTTAAAGATTGGATTGGCGGGCGCTTTTCGCTGTGGTCGCCGATAGGTGTTAGCGTGGCAATGCAGCTGGGTATGGCGAGTTTTAATGCGCTGTTAGAGGGCGCGCACGCCATGGATCGCCACTTCTTGGAGGCACCATTATCTGAGAATATGCCTACCCTGATGGCGTTAGTCGGCGCTTGGAATTGCCAGTTTCTCAATATCTCCACTCATGCGGTGCTGCCTTACGATGGGCGGCTGAAAAGTTTGCCGGCTTATTTGCAGCAGTTAGAGATGGAGTCAAACGGTAAAAGTGTTCGCCTGGATGGCTGCTCGGTGACTCATGCAACCTGCCCAATTATCTGGGGCGATGTCGGGCCGAATGCGCAACATGCATTTTATCAACTGCTGCACCAAGGTGGGCATACCGTTAGCGCAGATTTCGTCGCTGTCGCTGAGCGCGAGGGAGGATTTTCAGATAATGTTCAGGCGTCTTTGGTGGCTCAGGAGCAGCTAACTCTCGCCAACTGTTTGGCCCAGGCGCAGCTTTTTGCATTAGGCGATGATGCAATACCTCAGGGGTTACGCGGGCATATGGCCCAGGGTTATCGCGGCAATCAGCCTAATTCGCTGCTACTTTTAAAGCAGCTTGATGCTTGGAGCATAGGCGCGCTATTAGCACTCTATGAACATAAGGTGTTTGTACAATCGGTGTTGTGGAGTCTTAACCCATTCGATCAACCAGGCGTCGAACTAGGAAAAAAGTTGGCAAACAGCCTTTATAATACGCTTGCGGGGGATGATTCTGAGCAGGATGTCGTGCAAGATCCCAGTACCGAGCAACTACTACTCAAAATAGCTGAATGGCGCCAGTCGCCTAGCCATAGCAGCCTCTCAACACACTATTGGAAACAAAATTAAGGAAGTCACTAATGACGCAGGTGCGTAAAGCGATAATTCCGGTAGCGGGTTTTGGTACGCGGTTATTACCGATTAGCAAGTCGATCCCTAAAGAGATGGTGCCGGTAGTTGATCGCCCGCTGATTCAGCATGTGGTGGAGGAGGCGCTGGCAGCCGGTATCAATGAAATTATTTTAGTGACCCGTACAGGTAAGTCTTCCATTGAAGATCATTTTGATGCGCATGCAGAGCTCGAGGATTCTCTGGCCAAAAAAGGCAAAGATGCTTTGCTGGAAACCTTGGCGGCTATTGCACCGCCTAGACTGAAAATCACCAGCGTCCGTCAGCCGAACGCACAAGGTTTAGGCCATGCGGTTTTTTGTGCAGCGCATTTGCTGGGCCAGGGTGAACCCTTTGCGGTTATCCTGCCGGATGTATTGGTAAAACCGCAGGCGGGCAGTGACGTTTGTGATCTTGGCGATATGGTGTCGCGCTGGGATGCGAACAGCGCAGCCCAGATCATGGTGGAAGCGGTTCCGGAAGATGAAGTCTATCGCTACGGTATTGTGGATTGCGGGAGTAGCGAGCCGAATGCCGGTGAGAGCGCCGATATGCGAGGCGTGGTTGAGAAACCCAAGCCTGAAGACGCGCCTTCACGTCTCTCCGTTATTGGTCGCTATGTGTTGCCTTACCGCGTGATGGAGCTGCTTAGCAACCAGCCTCCCGGAGCCGGTAACGAAATTCAGCTGACCGATGCGATTGATCGTTTAATGCAGGAGGGCAGCTCAGTGCAGGCCTTTCGCATGAATGGTCGCACTTTTGATTGCGGTCATATTGAAGGCTGGCTGAAGGCTAACACTCTCCTTGCACGTGAAGCAGGATATGATGTGTAGTTAAGACTATAATACGTAAGCTAAACGAGAGGGCAGGTGGCTTTCAGCTATCTGCCCTTTTGTTAGATAGAAATTAGATATAAATTTAATAGAGATTAGATAGATCAAGCATTAGCTCAAGATTTACTAATTGTTAGTAAGGTTTTGAGATTTGTTGTTATATGTTGTGTTTACGAGTGGTCTTGATGGGAGAGCCGTTCGCACTTAATCTTTTTAATTTAAAGTATAGCCGCTAACGAGACTTTGATAGGGCTCCCGAGTGGCTTCATGTAGATCAGGAATTGTTATATGGCTACTTTATTGTCAGCGGTTGAAAAAAAAATGCCTATTTTTACAGCTGCCACGCCTGGTGCATTTAGAATATTTGTTATTATTTTTTCAAGCTTATTTGTTGCATCAGGTGATACCGCTATATTTTCAACAGAATATACGTTGGTTGCTTTTTTTGTCATGATCAGCGGGATTGGTTTTTCTACAATTCTTGTCAAAAGCATGGCAATAAATTCCAATATTAATGCTTTTTTCTGCTATTCATTGTCATCGGCTGTTATTGGCGGTGGTGTAATATTTTTAATTTCCTTTCTTGCAGCCTACTTGGTGCCTCTTCCAGACTTTTATTCAGTGCTTTTGTTGGTAATAGCCACTTCACTGTATCAGGTGTTCAGAAGCTATCTTATTTTTAATAAAAAGTTTTGGCTTCTTTTATTGAATGACGTTCTAGTCGGGTTTTTCTATGTATGCTTGCTAGTTAGTTACTTTCTTTTGTTTGATGAGTTAAAAGTCCATCAGGTTTTTGTTTTTCTATCTATATCCTATTTTCTATCTCTATTGGTCGTATTGCTGTTAGAAGTAAGAGAGAGTAGGGCAGAGGCTTCTTTTTTTAAGAATATACGCTTGGTTTCAAGCGGAAATACGATTTCAAGTTTAGTCGTTGGTGTGTCCAATGCCGCGAGTGGGGGGGTTAGCTTCCTTCTTCCCTCTTTTTTTATCGCTTTAGGAGGGGAGGAGATAGCGATTGTGGCGTCATTGGCTGTCTTGGTTTTTAGCTCAATCGCTGCTATTCCGAGAGGTATTATCAATAACGGCTCAGCATCGCTCTCTAGGATGGTGCTTAACGTTAAGTTTGATGATGTATTGGTGTCTGGGTTGAAAAATAAGATTAAGAGAGTGATAGCGCTGTTGTTTCCTCTTCTTTCATTTTTCATACTTGTGTACTTCTATTTTTTTACTAGTGTTAATAATTTTAGCTCGGTTTTTATATTTGTGATGGCTATCGGTTTCTATGTTGCAACAGCTCAGTTAGGAGTAGTTGAATCTGTATTGATTAATTTGTGTGGCTACGAAAGTATGGCTTTGATATTTAATACCGCTATGTTTTTGATGGTGCTCATCATCTTCATGCTTGCAAGCTTTACGCCGTATTTAGTAGGTGGGGAGCTTGCCGTCTATTTAGTGCCTTTTATTTTGGGTTTGAGTAATATATTTAGGCTTTATTGGTATAGAAGGTTAGTTAAGCAATTCTTCGCTAAAACCTATTCAAGTAACTAATCCAGCTCAGCCATTGCCACAATGGTTTGATTGTTCTCACTGACGTGACGGGGCTGCTCAAAATGCGTGATTTGATGATGAAAGTGCTGGCGCTTGCTCACCAAGCGGGCGATGCCATTATGGTGATCTATGCCAGGGAGTTTGAGGTCACGATGAAAGCTGACCATAGCCCTGTTACTGAGGCAGACCAAGCGGCACATAACGTGATCATCGCCGGGCTGGCGGCGCTTGAAGGTGATTTGCCAATATTGTCGGAAGAAGCAACCGCGGCGTTTACGGGCACCGCCTCAGAGCAGCGTTATTGGTTGGTGGACCCCTTAGATGGCACCAAGGAGTTTATTAAACGCAACGATGAGTTTACCGTCAATATTGCCTTGATTGATCACGGCCAGCCGGTGCTGGGTGTGGTGTTCGCTCCCGCGCTTGGGATAGGTTACTGCGCGGCGCAAGGCGAAGGAGCGTTTAAGATTGAGCAGCAGGGTGATTTAGTGCCCATTCGTGTTGCTGGTTACCCTTCGGCCGGGCAATCCTGGCGAGTGATGGCTAGCCGCTCAAGGGAAGAGGCCGCCATGCAAACGTGGTTAAAGCGGCTAGGTGACTATCAGTTAGTCCCTATGGGGAGTTCATTGAAGCTGTGCTTAATCGCTGAAGGGGCTGCAGATGTTTATCCACGTTTAGGGCCAACCTGTTTATGGGACACGGCCGCCGCGCATGCGGTTGTAGCGGAAGCAGGTGGCCGTGTTGTAACGCTTACGGGTACCTCGCTTAGCTACTCTCATCCTCAGCAACATCTCAATCCCCATTTTGTCGTTTGGGGGCATTGAGCCCTTAGCCTGCTGTTTATACCTTGCTTAAAGTGTCGATAGGGAGGTCGAGGTGCTGTGGCCGATTAAGCACATTAAGCAGCACGATGGCGCGCTCTTCGCCTTTGCAGCGGGTGAAGATGGCTTCGAGGTCTTTGAAGGGGCCGTCGGTGATGGTGACTTTTTCGCCGGCGCAGAAGTAGGTGTGAGTGCCTTCCTGGCGGTGTGGCTGCGCACGCAGGGCGTCGATTAACGCATCTGGGGTGGCTACCGGTCTGTTGCCGAATGTGAGCAGGCGAAGAACGCCACGGGTGGAGCGAATCGGTCGCCAGTCACTGGCGACCTGATCCAGGCGGATGAAAAGATAGTAAGGAAACAGCGGCTCGGTCACGGTGGTGAGCTTGCCCTGGCGTTTGCGTTGGCTATTCAGCACGGGATGGAACACCTCAAACCCTTGGTTGGTGAGGTGTTCGGCGGCGCGGAAAGATTCGCCCCCTTTGCATTGAATAACGTACCAGGAGGGCGTTGCGCCAATCTGGTCGCTGTGAGCGTTCATGCGCTTATCCTTTGGGCCTTAAGCGTTGTCACTGCTGCGACATTAGGACAGCAGCGCAGCGACTGCATCTAGCGTTTGGTCGATGTGTGCCTGGGAGTGGTCACACGAAAGGAAGAAGCGTAGCCGTGCGCTTTTTTCGGGTACCGCAGGATACAGAATCGGCTGTACGTTGATCTGCTGCTCCAGTAGAGCGTTGGAGAGACGGGCGGCTGCTGCTGAGCTACCGATAATCACCGGAACCACCGCCGCACCGATGCTTTTGCCGGTATCTAAGCCGCGCGCGCGGGCTTGTTCTAGAAAGTAGCGCGAAATGGCATGCAGGCGCTGTACCCGCTCTGGCTCTTGCTGCATCAATTGCAGCGCGGCCAGTGAAGGCGCGGCGACTTGGGTGGGCATGCCGACACTGTAGAGAAAGCCAGGCGCCAGATAGCGCAGGGTCTCCACCAGCGGTTTGCTACCGGCGATATAACCACCGCAGCCTGCCATGGCTTTGCTCATGGTGCCCATCCAGATATCCACGTCGCGCGGGTCGATATCGAAATGCTCGCGAAGCCCCAGGCCGGTGTCGCCGATTACGCCGAACGAGTGGGCTTCATCGACCATTAACCATGACTGAAAACGCTGCTTGAGCTCGATAAAACGCGGTAGCTCAGGAATGTCACCATCCATGCTGTAGAGCCCTTCGATTACCACCAGGACACGCTCAAACTGATGCCTGTGACGTGCCAATAACGTTTCCAGCGCGTCAGGGTCGTTATGGCTAAACGGCATGCGTTTGGCGCCGGAGAGCTGCGCGCCGACTAACGAGCTGTTGTGAATATACTCGTCATGAAGTACTAAGTCTTTGGGGCCGAGCAGGTAACCCAGCGTCGAAACATTGGTGGCGTGGCCACTGACAAACGCCACGGCGTCTTCGACGTCATAAGCCTTGGCCAGGGCTTGTTCCAGTTCCTGATGAATCGGCCGTTCGCCGGAGACTACGCGGCTGGCTGAGACTGACGTGCCGTATCGAGCCACGGCATCGCAGGCGGCCTGATTGATGCGCGGGTCGCCTGAGAAGCCGAGATAGTTGTAGCTGGCAAAGTTGATACAGTTTTTGCCGTTGATCACGCTGGTTGCCCCGGCGGTGCCTTCGTGCACCTTGAAGAACGGGTCGACCAAACCTAACTGTTCGGCGGCCTGGCGCATCATGGCAATTTGCTGATAGCCGGGCTGGGCATCAAAACGAGTAAAGCGCTCGGGCACCGTGCGCTGCTCAGCCCCTTGGCCATTGGCGGAGTGAGCGGCAGCGCCGGGCGCACGCGTCGCGGTACGCTTGCGTGCTTGTTGCAGTAGTTGCTGTTTCAGTTCAGAGCGCTTGACTGTCATGGTGTCTCGGTCGCGGGTGATGAGGAAGCGGACGTAGGCTCAGCGGTTAACCCTTCGGCGCCATGCTGTGCGGCCAGCGAGGCTATCGCATCTTGCGGGGCGTCTTCAACATCATCATCGTGCTGCTGCATTTTCTGAATCAGCACGCCCGCCAGTTTATCCAACGTCGATGCTTCGCTGAGCACCATCACTGACACCTGTACACCCAAACGGTTCTCGATAGCGGTCATTAGCTCTACGCCCATCAGCGAATCAAAGCCCATGTCGTAGACCGAACGGTGAATATCGAGCTTCTCTTCATCGATCAGCAGAATGCTGGCCAGTTCGGCGCGTAGCAGGTCGGTGACCGTGCTGTGCAGCTCCTCGGGGGAGAGGTCGGCCAGTAGAGCGCTGATATTGTCGTCGGCATCGACACTGCCGTCGTCGTCACTGGCGCGGGCAATTTCATTAAAGCGCGGCGCTTCAGCCGTGGGCAGGAAGCGGGCAAGCGCGCCCCACTCCAGTTCCAGCACACCCAGGCTTGGCCCAGGGGTTAGCAACATTTGTTCGAGCACGTTCAGCGCGTCATCCGAGCTTAGCGCGGAACCGCCGAGACGCTCTTGCAGGGCATCCCGGGTGCGTGTGTTGCGGGCCAGGAATCCGACATCTTCAATCGCGCCCCAACGCACGCAGGTCGCCGGTAATCCCGCTGCGCGGCGGTTGGCGGCAAACGCTTCCAGCCAGTGGTTGGCGGCGACGTAGTTGGCTTGGCCAGGGTTGCCGAACAGGGTGGTCGCCGACGAGTAGAGCACAAAGAAATCCAGCTCGGCCTCGCGGGTCAGCGCATCGAGATGGCGAGCACCGTCGATTTTAGGCGCAAGCACTTTTTGAATGCGCTCAGCGTCCAGATTGCGAATCAAGCCGTCATCGATCACCGTGGCGGCGTGCACAATACCGCGTAGCGGCGCAAGCTCACCCTCAACACGCTCAAGTACCTTGGCCAGTGCAGTGCGGTCGGTGATATCGCAGGCGGCAGCGATTACTTTTACGCCTTGCTGCTCAAAAGCAGCCACTGCAGCTTGGGCCTCTTCGCTGGCGGGGCCGCTACGGCTGAGCAGAATTAGCTGCCGCGCGCCTTTTCCGACTAGCCATTGCGCCGTTTTTAAGCCGAAACCGCCCAGGCCACCGGTCACCAGGTAGCTCGCTTCGGCAGATAGCTGCATGGAGGCCGTGCCCAGTACGTCGTTTTGCGGCGGCGCGATGGGCTGTTCGTAAGTAACGACCACTTTGCCAATCTGGCGTGCCTGCTGCATATAGCGGAAGGCATCGATTACCTGACTATGGCTAAATGAGGTAAACGGCAGTGGGCTTAGCGTGCCGTCGTTAAACAGCGCCATCATTTCGCCAAACAGGCGTTGGGTAAGCGCGGGCTGCACTTTCATTAGCTGATCGGAGTCGATACCGAAGTAGCTTAAGTTGTTGCGGAACGGGCGCAGTCCGATATGGGTGTTTTCATAGAAGTCGCGTTTACCCAGTTCCAGGAAGCGGCCGAACGGGCGCAGGGCGCGCAGGTTCTGGTTAATCGCTTCCCCGGCCAGCGAGTTAAGCACTACATCGACGCCCTCGCCATTGGTGTCTTCGAGGATCTCTTCGGCGAAGGTGAGCGAGCGAGAATCGTAGAGCCGCTCGATGCCCATCAGGCGCAGGAAGTCGCGCTTCTCTTCGGAGCCTACCGTGGCGTAAATTTCCGCCCCCAGCCACTGGGCAATCTGCAGCGCGGCAATGCCCACGCCGCCTGCAGCGCCGTGGATCAGTACCTTCTCGCCGGGCTCTACCCGCGCTAATTGTTTGAGCGCGTAATAGACCGTGAAGAAGGTCGTCGGGATAGTAGCGGCAGCGGCAAAACTAATGCCTTCCGGCAGCGGTGCAACCGCATGCTGGCTGGCGATAAGCTTATCGCTAAAGCTGGCGGGGCCGAACCCGACCACGGCTTGGCCTGGCGTCACATGGGTGACATTACTCCCCACGCTTTCTACCACGCCCGCAAATTCGAGGCCCAGCGTTGGTCCGGCAAAGCCGTTCTCTATGGCTTCATCAGAGAGCAGGCCCAGGGTGTACATCACATCGCGGAAATTAAGCCCGGTGGCTTTAACGCTGATTTCAACCTCGTCGGCGCTGGCTTCCGGCAGTAAACGTGGCCGCCAGCTTAACTGGCGCAACTGGCCGGGCATGGCAAAACCGAGACTCATTGCCTGACGTGGCTGCGCGGTTTGCTGTATCGAATCGGGGCGAGGTGCTGGCAGCGTACGTAGCCGGGTAGCAAAGCGGTGGCCCTGGTCATCAATAAGCGCTTCGTTCTCGCTGTCCGGTTGGGCCAGGAACATTGCCCAGGCGCTAAGCGCGGGTTCGCTGATCGCCGCCGGGACATCGAGCAGATAGACGCTATGGCCTACGGCTTCGTTGGCCAGCGAGCGACCAAAGCCCCATAAGGCGGCATCGCCGGGAACTTCAGCTGCGCTATTACCCTCGCTGGCAGCCGATTCGTGCCAGAGCGTGCTTAGGCCGTTGGTGACTAACCATAAGGACGCGGTGAGTGATTGCTGCTCTAGCGCCAGCGTCCACTCCAGAGCGTGCTCACAACGGGCAGTTTGCGCATCGGTGGTGTTGGCGCCGAGGCCACGCAGGTCAATCACATTGAGCGTTTGCTCACTATGCTGGGCGAGTGCGGAATGGCTCAACGCCTGGGTCAGCAGCTCAGCGGGCGCGCCTTGGCTCACGCTGAGCAGCGCCGGAGTGCCTAGCTGTTGCAGTGCCTCAACCAACTTGGCAGCGAGTGCCTCGCTGTGCTGATCCGCTACGACCAAATGCCTGCGCTGTGTTGAGCTGGCAACGGCGTCTACGGATGGCGTATCGAGAGGATAGTGGGCGTGAAGTAAGTAGGCGCCGCTGTCGCTCTCTTCCAGCTTCATCGGCGAGGAAACCACAAAGCCCTGGTCGTTCAGCCAGCCGACCAGCGTGTCTTGTTCAAGCGGGGTTTGATCGATGCCTGGCGTGGCCAGTAGGTCATCCAACCAGCGGCTGGGCGCTATGCCTACCAGCATTACCTGAGCGCCGGGGGCCAACTGTGCTGGCAGCGCCTCAATTAGCTGACGCGTGGCGGTTGGCTGGGTGATATCGACACTCACAAACGCCAGCTGCGATTTTTCAACGCTAGCGGGCGCGGCTAATGGGGTGGGTTCGTTTGGGTCCAGGTGCAGCAAATCGATAAGCGGGAAGCGTTCTTGCATCTGCTCCGCCTGATGGCGCGCGCTATCGAGGGTCGTGATCACCCTGTAATGCGTTAGGTCGTGGTAAAGCGATTGGGCACTGCGTTCCAGCAGGCGCTCGCCTAAAGCCGGTGCACTGGGCCCCGCTTCTAGCAGTTGCAAGCGCTGTCCGGCGGGGAGCTCTGCGATCAATGCATCGATCAGCTCACCTAACTCGCCTGCCAACGCCTGCCAGCCGCTTTCGCCTACCAGCACACGGTTTAAGCGCGCTAGATTGTCCTGGTTAATGCCCAGGCTTTCCAGGTCACTCGTGTTGCTGCGCAGCGCCTGCTGATGCAGTCCTAAACGCCCCACTAGATGAATGGGCGCAAAGTAGTCGGGGTAGTCCTGCACCAACAGTTGCCAGATATCGTCCGGCGCGTGCTGCGCTTGCTGTTCCGCCTCTTGCGAACCTTGTTGGGCAAACGCTTCGCTCAGGCTATCGAGCAGTGGGGCGACTTCGCTGCCGTAGCGCTGGCCGGTACGTTCGGCGTAAACGCTGGCGATATCGGCCAACCGGGCGAGCGCATCACCGGGCAGTGCCAGCGGCTCCGCCTGCAGCGGCGCTGGCGTCAGTTGCACATCCAAATAGCTGAAGTGCTGATGACGAGCGCGGTTGAGACGAATTGCCTTAAAGCGGGTTTTGCTCAATACGGCGACGGCATTACCCGCGGCGTCATAGAGCTCAAAATCGGCGGTAAAGGAGTGCGGTGCACGCTTGCCCATCACGGCGCGGGCGAGAACCGGCGCACCGGCCTGGGTGTTGACTTGAATGCGCCCCACGCGAACCGGTACGAAGGCGAGCTGGGCGGCAAACTCGCTGTGCTGGGCGAGCAGCGGGATAAACATCTGGAAGGCGCTATCCAGAATGCCAGGGTGTACGTGCAGGGACGCTAACTGTGCTGCTACGTCCTCCGACAAGGCGATTTCGCCAATCACCGTATCGCCGTCAATCCAGCCGTGGGAGATCGCCTGGAAAGCGGGGCCGTAGTGCAGGCCAATACGCTCGGCCATTGCCAGGTGGTCTGCCAGCGTGTAGTCCGGTGCTCGGGTGGGCAGCGCTGGCGCTTTGCGGTTGAGCAAAAAGCCACGGCTTTCGCGCATGGTGCGGGCGACGGCATTCAACTGCCACTCAACCCCGGAGGCGGGTTCGCGAGAGTGGATCTCCAGGCGGCCATCTACCGGCAGGTAAGTGAGGCGCATTGAACGTCCATGGAGCCCATCCAGCAGCAGCGGCGCACGAATTTCCAGCTCTTCGATATCAAGCAGCGGGCTGTCTTTTAGCTGTAGCGCTGCGGCTAGGGTGAGCTCGACAAAACCGGCGCCGGGGAATACCGCACCTTCGCCAACAACGTGGTCGGCAAGCCAGGGCTGACGCTGGGTGTCGAGCTGGCTTTCCCAGGTGTGCCCGTGCTGCGCCAGCGGGTAACCCAGTAGCGGGTGCTGGTAGTAGCGCGAAAGCAGGCCTTGGCCGTCGTTGGTGCCATGAACCCAGTGGTGGCTACGCTGCCAGGCATAGCGCGGTAACGGCACGCGCTGGCCTACTACCGGTAGCTGGCGGCTATTGATAGCAAGACCGCTCAGCAGCAGTTGACTCAAGCAGCGCTCAAGCCCCTCTAGGCCCGGCTTGTGGCGCTCAATGGTGCCAAAGACCAAGCCTGGGTGCTCCAACTGGCGCAGTGATTCATTGAGATAGCGGCGCAGGATGGGGTGGGCGCCAATCTCGATAAAGACGTTATTGCCTTGTTCAATCAGCGCGCTCGCGGCGGCGTCAAACAGTACCGGCTCACGGATGTTTTTCCACCAGTAGGTGGCGTCCAGTTCGAGGCCGTCGCTGAGGGCGCCGGTCACGGTGGAGTAGTAGGGGATTTGCGTCGCACGCGGGGCGATATCTGCCAGGGCATCGATGACGCCCGCTTTAATACTGTCCATCGCGGGGCTGTGGAAGGCGTAATCCAGCGGCAGGCGTTTGGCAAATATATCCTGCTCGCTCAGGGCGGCTTCCAGTGCGCCTAGCTGTTGACTATCGCCTGCCAGGGTAATCCCTTTCGGGCTGTTGATACCGGCCAGGCACACTTGCTTGAACTCGGGCTTTTCGAGCCACTCGGCGATAGCATCGGCGCTCATGGCTACGGCGGTCATTTCGCCTTGACTGCGGGTTTTGCCCTGGTAGTGGCTGCGGAAGTAAATGACTTTGACGGCGTCTTCCAGGCTCAGCGCGCCGCTGGCCCAGGCAGCGGCGACTTCACCCACGCTATGGCCGAATACCGCAGTAGGGGTAATGTCCTGCTCGTAGAGCCATTCAGTGAGCGCCACTTGCAGCGCAAATAGGGCAGGCTGGGCGATCTCGGTCAGCCCGAAGCGGTTATCATCGCGTTGCCCGTTACGGCCTTCTAATTCGGCGCGCAGCGAGAAGTCACCGTGCTGCTGAAAGAGCGCGTCAACGCGGTCGATAGCGGCAGCGAAAACCGGCGAATCGTTGAGCAGATCGCGACCCATGGTTTCCCACTGGCAGCCGTTGCCATCGTAAACGAACACTGGGCCTACCGCATTGGGTAAGCCCTCAAGCGTGGTCAGGCTGTGCGTTTCACCGGCGGCAAATGCGCTGAGCTGGGTGGCCGCTTCTTCAGTGGTTTGAGCAAACAACAGCGCCCCATGACGATGCCGCTCACGGTGGTTGAACAGCGTGTAGGCGATGTCATAAAAGCGGCTGTCGTCGTTTTCGCGCAGATAGGCAGCGAGATATTCGGCACTTTCTGTTAAGGCGGTTTCGCTGCGGGCGCTTAAGCGAATCGGCAGCGGCGCGTTGATAACCTGCGGCTCAGGCGTGGCTCGCTCGGGTGGGCTTTCCAAGATAACGTGGGCGTTGGCCCCGCCAAAACCGAAAGAGTTCACGCCAATCACCAGGCGGCCCTGTTTTTTTAGCGGCTGGCCTTTCGTGACGACTGACAAATTCCACTCATCAAATTTGATGCGCGGATTAAGCTTGCGAATACCAATGGTCGCCGGCACTTCTCGGTGTTGAATGCTGTAGAGCGCTTTGGCAAGCCCCGCCGCGCCGGAAGCGGTTTCCAGGTGGCCCAGGTTGCTTTTCACCGAGCCAATCAGTAGCGGCGTTTTACGCTGCTGGCCAAGCGCTTCACCAATCGCACGGGTTTCAATCGGATCGCCCACTGCGGTGCCGGTACCGTGGGCTTCCAGGTAGTCGATCTCGTCCGGCGAAATGCCTGCCTGCTCGTAGGCGCGCTTCATCAGGTCAATCTGAGCGCTGGGGTTGGGCACCGTCAGGCCGGATTTATAACCATCAGTGTTGACCGCAGAGCCTGCGACGACGGCAATAATATTGTCGCCGTCGGCTACCGCCTGGTCGTAATCTTTGAGCAGGAAAATACCGGCCCCTTCCGAGCGCACATAGCCGTTGCCTGCTTCGTCAAACACTTGGCAGCGGCCAGTGGGCGAGAGCATGCTGGCTTTGGAGAAGATGATAAAGCCGTAGGGATGCAGGTGCAGGCTTATGCCACCCGCCAGCGCCATGTTGGTTTCACCACTGCGAATCGCTTGGCAGGCTTGGTGAAAGGCCACCATGGAGGATGAGCAGGCGGTATCCAGCGACATGCTGGGGCCGTGTAGATCAAATACGTAAGACAAGCGATTCGAGGCGATGCTCGAGGTGTTGCCGGTGGCGGTGGAGGCGTCAATAGCCCCCATATCGTCGGCGATTCGATAAGAGTAATCGAGACTGGCCACGCCTAAGAACACCCCGCACTGACTGCCGCGCAGTGAGCTCGGCACAATGCTGGCGTCTTCCATAGCTTCCCAGGCGAGCTCTAGGAGCATGCGTTGTTGGGGATCCATATTGGCCGCTTCGCGGGGCGAAATACCAAAAAACTCGGCATCAAACCCGCTGATGTCGCCTAGGCTGCCAGCGGCAAACGTCACGCTGGTGCCGGGGTGGCGCTTGTCTGGGTGCTGATAGGCGTCAAGGCTCCAGCGGTCAGCAGCCACTTCGGTTACTAAATCTTTTTCGGCTTGCAGGTCCTGCCAGAACGTTTCAGGGGTGGTGCCTGGGAAACGATGGGCGGCGCCGATGATGGCAACGCGTTTAGTCATTCTTGCTCCTGAGGTTCTGGTTCTGCCTTGATCACATCGCTACTTATACCGTGTCCAAACACCTGTTTGAATAGTTGGACACCCAGTTCGTTTGCGGCCAGTTCGTGTGGCTCACTGCCTGTCTTGACTTTAGCCGTATTAACATCAGCCGTTGCCAAATACGCCGTTGCCGTATATTCCGTTGACCATAACATGTAGGGGGTACGGCTATCAGGGGGCGTAAAGTGTGCATACGCCTCCGACAGAATCGGCACATGGTCCCCATACCAGCCTAGCAGGCCTGGTCGATTTGCTGTATTCAGCGAATTTTTAACGCTTTCCAGCATCTTGTCGGATTCACTTAAATGGTGCAAATAGACCGCGAGGTCACGCAGATGGCCGGGTAGCGGCCACGGCGCATTAGGCAGCGTTGCCGCTAACGTCGCTTGGTTCGGTGCTTCTAAATGTAGCGGGCCGTGATTTTCCATGGTGATAACAAAAATAAATAGCGGCCTATTATCGTCATCTTCAAGCAGGCGTCCAATCTTTCGTGCAACGGCTAAGTCACCAATGTACTGACCGTTTTTGTCGCTGCTCTTGAAGGCGTTGATATCTATAAAGTGGTCAAAGCCTAATTGGGGGATTACTTTGTGGCGAAAATAGAAACTCGCTAGGTACGGATGCACGCAGACGGTGCGATAGCCTGCCGCTTTTAGCGCGCTCGCCAAACTGGGCCGCGGGTGGCGTGACAGCGTGCGGTATGGGTTAAACTGGCGCGCGCCCCACTGGTCAGGCGTAATGCCGGTTAATACGGCACACTCAGTACGCACGGTATTAGCCCCCCAAGCGGGCACGTTTAATGCGCCGTGCAGGGTGGCGTTTGCGCGGGTGGCGTCGAAATGTTTGAGCACTTGTGCGTTTACGTCCGTACACCACGGGCGCGGGTCGAAAAACGCTTCACTCTGTACCAGCACTATATTAGGCAGTGGTTGTTCGCTTTGATGCGCTTTCGCGACTGGTGTTAAAGCGTGAAAAGGTGATTGCTCGGGACTGGGAACGGGGGAGCGCATTAGCGCGACACCGTAGGCCCACAGGCTGGCGAAAAGCCCCAATCGATGCATGTCTTCCACGGGCTGCAAGGTAATGGCAGGTAGTCGAGGGACGCTAATGGCAAGCAGAATCGTCCCGGCGGCGATCAGCCCAAACGCATTGATGAGAAAGTGGCTAGCGCCTGCGCTGGTCACCAGCGAGCTTTCCCAGTAAAAAAACGCACCAATGGCGACCGCAGCGGCGCTACTGGCGGCAATGGCCAAGCCAATGCCGAAAAAGGGCACGTATAAACGCGGATGCAGCACCGCATCCCAAAAGTATTCAAAATCGTGACAAATAAACGGTTCATAAAGCGTATGCGATTTGGTGTTACTCGACTGCACGACCACCAACTGCAGCGAGAGAAATACCATGACCGCAAACCAGGGCCGCTGGAGAAGCAACACCAAGAGTCCAAACAGCAGTAGCCATGAGCCAATATGCACACCACTCGCTGCTATACCGCGCTGCCAGAAGGGGCGCGGCCGAGGGCTAAGCAGGGCTTCAAACACGCCGCTGATTAACAGCCCTGCAAGTAGGGGCCAAGCGAGTGTGTCAATCACGGGGCAAGTCCCCTGGGTGATTAAAGCCTGGGTGATTAAAGCCCAGGCGTTTGATCAGCCACTGGGAAACCCCGGCGGGCAGCACCGCTAGCCACCAGGTGCCGAAATTGAGCGGAAAAGGAAAGCTGATGCGCGCACGATTAGCGCTAACGCCGCGCTTGATGACGTTGGCGGCGCGTTCTGGCGGCCACTCAAAAGGTTTTGGCCCGGGCATGGCTTCGCACATAGGCGAGGTGACGTAGCCGGGCATGACCACCGTGACACCAATGCCATGGGGGGCTAGCAGCCCGCGAAGTCCTTCGCCGTAGGCCTTAATGCCTGCTTTGCTGGCGCTGTAGCTGGGCGTCGTCGGCAAACCGTGCCAGGCAGCGAGGGAGCTAATCAACACCAATTGACCGCTGCCGCGGGCCTGCATGGCGGGCACTAAGTGCTGCACCATGGCAATGGGGGTTTTTAAGTTGAGATCCAGCAGCGCTTGCACATCTTCCCATGGCTCGAGCGTGCCCTGACCTTCGGGGTGGGTGTTTTTTCCCGCGTTGGCGATGACGATATCCGGCACTTGCTGCGCGCAAACGTCCGCTAACCAGCGTTGTAGGGCGTGGTCGTCAGTAAGGCTGATTGACGAGAGCGTGACCTGGGCACCTTGCTGGCGACACATCTCCGCAAGCGCCTCTAGCTTCGCCATTTGTCGACCGTGTAACACTAGATGCGTACCAGGGGCCGCATAGGCGCGGGCTAAAGCGCCACCAATGGCCCCCGTGGCGCCAGTGATCAGCACACAGCGTGAATGTTGCGACTGGCTCACAGTAACTCCTCCAGCGGCGACGGGCAGGCTTCCAGGATGCGGGCGGCATTATCCACCGCTAAATCGATACTGGGCTGGCAGTAATAGCCACCATTGACCTGAACGGCGTGCATCACGGTCTTTTGAAAATAGCCAAACAGTTCGCTGCTAGGCGGCTGCGGTTGCTGCCAAAAGTCCGCCAGCTCTCCCTGGTAGGTCAGCCCATCCAGGTTGTAGATTGGGTCGCTGAGCGCGAAAGTCGGGCACTGTTTCTCTAGCGACACGATTCCCACGGTGCTGTTAACGGTCACGTTGCCCTTGGCGTGTTTGAGCAGCGCATTAAGATCCCCCGACTCTAGATACACGATGCGCTCTTGCAGCCCATAACGCTCGGCAAGCTGCTTGATCACTTTAGGATAGTTGACTAACCCCATATCCAGCGGGTGATTCTTAATACACAGCAGCGTATCGCTGGGCGCGTGTTCGGCAAACGACGCCATTACCTCATCCATGACGGCCTGCATATCGGCGTAGGGTGAGTGATGGCGTATCTGAGCGTCACTATTGAGCTGCAGGGGCAGCATAAAATAGCGGCGGCCGCTTTCAATCAGCGTTTTGATGCGCTCGGCATCGCGCTTTTTCCACACCGCTTTTAATTGAGTAAAGCGCTTGATGTAGCCCGCGTACTCGACGGGGGCGGTAATCGGCGCGTGATTGCGGTAATGCGGCGCAACGATTGGATTGGCCAACCCGGCCAGATGATAGCCCACATCGTGCATTGCACGAATTTTGAAGGAGGAACGAAAACGCACGGGGGCGGGTGGCTCAGGCAGCGCTTTGCCGGTTTCATAAAACCAAGTGGGGTCGCGGGGGAGCAGCGAGTGACCGTTAACGCCTTCGCGCTCCAGCGTAATCCAGAACGGGCGAAAGTAGCCCTCCTCGAACACATGAGTGCGCACACCAGCGGCGGCGGCATTATCGACTGCGGGGCGATGAATAGGGCGGCGGTCACCGAACAACACTTGGTCGGTAATGGCGTACTGCTGCCACAGGTCTTTGATATAACCGGGTAACTCTGAGGTAGGGCCGCGAAACAGGTGGCTTACACCATGAGTACGTTGCCAATAGGCGATGTCGCCCGCATTGAAGTTGACCTTAACGACATGATGCCCATCGTTTACCAGGCGCTTGGCTAAGCGCTGGTAAAACGGTGAGCAAACGCCCTGCAAGAATAAGAATGCACGCTTCTGATGCTTCAACTCAATGCCTTCCGATCAACAAGTTACGATAACAGCGGTAGAGTCGCTGTTTCCATGTAAGGGTAGATTTTTGTGTTCTTGCCTGTTCCAACAGGCTGACGACGGTCTCAGCGTTGCATAGCTGGCGAGTCGTTGGATCCACATAGCCGGGGTAGAGAATAAGCGTGCCGGCAACTAGCGCTTCTAGCGACAGGGTTCGCGTGCGCCGTGAGCAGCTTAGCGCATCCTGGGTTAAGCCCCAGCCAGCATAAAATGGCAGGCCGTAGGTGCTTACTTGACGCTTGCGTAGAAGTGCTTCAAAGCCGGTCAAGGAGCTCATGGTGTGAACCGCATCGACTCGCTCTAGCAGCGTGGCGATGTCGATGTCACTGGCGTCTAGATCATACAGACGTTTGGCATCGGTATCGAGTGCACCGACACGCGCACCGCTTAATACATCCGGGTGGGCTTTGTAGACAATGAAAGCATCGGGGTTGGCGTGACGCACCGCGCTCAATAACCCACTATTGGTATTAATACGCGGGGAGCCGGTGGCAATTGAGGCATCGGTCTCCACTTGGCCGGGCACTAAAATTGTGTGGCGCCCCTTGGGTAAGTCGGCCTCCACTTGGCCGCGCACGTTGTACTTGGAGAGCTTAAGTGCCACCAGTCGTTCACGTAAATGCTGTGCCCGCAGCAGCAGGTCGTCGCTAAACGAAGCGCAGTTCAATAACCCTTCTAAGTCGCTGGGCTGGCTGGGGTCGTAATAGATGCCCTGGGAGTCAATCACCAGCGAGAGCGGCTGGGTTAGGTCCACCCCGAGGCCTACCGAGCGGATAAAGCCATCTTCCATGCGCCAGAGTTCTGGCATGTGTTGAGCGTGCTGGCGTTTAAACGCTTTATCAATGCGGCTCGACCAGACCAGTAACCGTTTAGTGGGCGGCTGGCTGGCGGGCAGTTCGGTCTGATAAGTCACTCGCGCGGAAGCGCCTAAAAAGTTGCCAATAAAGCGTCGCTTCCACGAGGAAAATCCGCACGCTAGCCAATCGCCCCGATAGCGCTCCTGTTGGCGCCTTTGGTCGGCAATCAAGGCGATAGTCTCTTCCAGCGTGGCTGATTGCTGAGTATAAGGGTTGGCGTAGCGGCAATAGCGTAAATAGGCCGCGGCAAACACCTCCTCTAGCGTACGAGAAACGCGACGGCGGGCGCAGGGCAGTTGATCATGGGTGAGGCCCCAGCCGGAATAAAACGGCAGACCAAAACAGTGCACCTGCTTACCGGCAAGCAATGCTTCAAAGCCGAGCTGGCTGGTAACCACATAGACGTGATCGACCTGGTCAAACAGTGCCCACGGGTTGAGGTCTTCACCGATTACTTTACAGCGCGGGTGGTCTGTGGCGTTAAGCAGGTGGCCGTGTTTTTTGCCTGCGATAACGTCGGGGTGAATTTTGACCAGTACATCACTTTCAGGATGATCCTCTAACGCGGCTTCCAACATCTGCTGAAAGCTTTCCGCTTGGGCACCGCCAAAATGAATCGACGCATCTCCCACCGTTTGGTCGACGACCAGTACGCGTGCTCGGCTGGCATCGTTAATGGGCTGGTCGGGGGCGTGGTTATATTTGGAGAGGCGGTAGCGGGTGATCAGCCCCATGCAGCGCTGCGCTTGATATAGCTCTTCGTCATCGAAGGTGGCGGTATTGAGCCAATTTTCTAAATCAGAAGGGCGCGAGGCATCGTAATAAATGCCGGTATGATCGACCACCATGCTATGAGGCTGAAAGCCGTTTACACCTAACCCAAGTGAGCGTATAAAACCATCTTCAAGGGCAATGTAGGGCAATTGGTGACGTTGGGCATACTGCCGAGCGCGTACGCTCGTGGGCTTCAATCCCCAGCCAATGACGGCGGTGGGCTTCTGTGTGAATGGGCGGATGCGGGCAAAACGATTAAATTCGGGCAGCAGAGCAGGAAGGGCTGCCAGCTTGCGAATACCTGAGGATGTGTAACCAGCCGTTCGTTTCGCCATAAATTAGGCCGCAGTTAGGTAACAAGAGAGTGAGTAGGCGGGCGAACATACGTGAATTAGCTAGGCTTATCAATTTATCTTCCCATGGGGGGCAGGGTAAGCACTGGCACGGTCGTTTATTTTTGCAGTATTTATTTCACAGGTTTCAAGGCGTATAAAAAACTACGACCTAGATTTAACCAAACTCCCGATTTTCATGAAAGCGGCGCTGCGTTATTCGGTTCGTTATAAACGTTGTGCACAGTTGATACGTGTCAACGTTTGCAATGGTAACAATTTTGGTAAGTTGATTGTTGAAACGGCTAGGGCGACACCGGGCCAGCCAGTAACAGCAAATGGATACTAATGCATATTAAGGACGCTACGTGCGTTTGGCTTTTCCGCTAGACCCGAGGCTTATTTCCCGCTCGTTACGAGGCCGGCTACTGCTGGGGCTCGCGTTTACATGGCTTTTGGTGATAACCCTGATATTAGGCATGTCCTGGCAACTGGGAAAAACAATGGTGCACGAGATGAATATCTCACACCTGCGTTATGAGGCCACCCTGCTGGCTGGAGAAGTGTCCCAGCAGATTGAGGTGCGTTTCCAGTCGTTAGAGCGCTTGCGTGAAACTATGGGCACCATTAATGATGCGGGTTGGCTTAGTTACCAACTGCGGCAGAGTGACAGCCTGCTCGCGTTGTTCGAGGGAGTAGTCGTCGCCAACCGCGAAGGGAGCATTGTTGCTGATTGGCCCGCTGTCGTGGGTCGGGTGGGGCTCGAAACCGCTGATCTTGAATACTTCCGAATGCTGCGTGGGACCCGCCAGCCGTATGTTAGCCAGCCGCTTGTAGGCCGTGCCAGCCGCATGTCCATGGTGGTAGTGAGTGTTCCGCGTTTTACCCAGCAAGGTGACTTTAATGGCTATGTGGGTGGCATTGTTAGCCTTGATTCTGGGGGGCTATTTAGTCGTTTAGCTAGAGTGCGGTTGGGGAAGAGCGGTTATGCCGCAGTGGTGACTGCATCTGGGAAAATTCTTTATCACCCCGATAGGGCATTAGTAAACGACTCCGTGCTAGATAAAAGTTTGAACGTCTGGCTGGATTTGGCGCTAGATGGCTGGGAGGGAGATGGTTTAGGCAAGGCACTAAACGGTCAAACGGCTCTTCAGTCCTATGCACAAGTATGGCCCGCTAGTTGGATAGTGGGTCTTTACCTGCCCATTGAGCAAGCGCAAATGCCTTTGGCTGGTTTTATTCAGAAACTTTGGTGGTTATGGGTTTTGTTTGCGCTCGCTATGTTGCCCCTACTGTGGTGGGTGTTAGGCAGGGAGCTTTTACCTCTGAAACACTTAGAAAAACAAATTGGTGAAGTAGGAGAAGGCCATCGTGAGAACGTTAGCCTGGCGACGAATATGCAAGAACTACAGCAGGTAGCGTCTACGTTTAATCGAGTAGAAGAAGAGCGGCAGTTCTTACTTGGTAACCTTCATGAGCGCGAGGCATTTCTTGATTCAGTGCTTAATGCAGCGCCTCAAGGCATGTTTGTCGCCAATATTAGCGGCGACATTACTTACATGAACCCCGCGCTGCTGGAAATGCTAGGGATCTCCGCTGACTTGCCTATAGATGCTTGGCTGACCCAGGTCCACCCTGATGATATTGAAGGAGCTCAGGATATGTGGCGGCATAGCCTGCTCACTGGGAATGAGTTTATTCGTCAATTGCGCTTCTTGCGCAGCGATGATGAGCTGCTGTGGCTGGATATACATGGAAGGGTGGTTATGCTTTCTCAAAATCGTCACACCCTTGGCTTGGTGGGCGTTGTAAAAGACATTACCGAGCGCCGCGAGCAGGAAGCTATTCAACGTTGGGAGGCTGAACACGACCCGTTAACCGGTCTGCTCAATCGCCGCGGCTTTGAACGTCGACTCGAAGAGTCCTTTGCCGATTTTCAAAAAACCGGTACACCTTCGGCGCTGATGTTTTTCGATTTGGATCACTTTAAGCCTATTAATGACGAAGGCGGTCACGCACTAGGCGATGAAATGTTACGTCGGATTGCGCGAGAGGTGACTTCCATTGTCCGTCGTAGCGACTATATAGCTCGTCAGGGTGGGGATGAATTTGGGGTGCTACTACCCAGTTGTACTCTTTCTCAGGCGAAGAAAATTGCTGAAGCTCTGCGTCAAGCGGTTGGAAAAGTCGCGGTTACCCATGAAGGCAAGCAATACACGGTCACCTTAAGCGTTGGCGTTACGGCGTTTAATGAAAGTGACACTAACGTCGCAGACATATTGGCTCGGGCCGATGCCGGTAGCTACAAAGCTAAAGACCAGGGCCGTGATGGGGTCGTCGTGAATACGTCGGTTAATAACCATAATTCATATTAGATTGATGATTAGTCCCACGTCTATCCGGTTGAGTTGCTCTAATTGGGTCGACAAAACTTTTTCCGCAGTAGAGTATAAGCAGGCGCTTAACTTGTTACGATAATCCAGTCTGACCGAGACACCGTTGTGAACCTACTTGAACTGTTTGCCCGCACGCTTGATGTCACGCTGCCTGTCTTTGCGATGGTATTTATAGGCCTGTGCCTTAAGCGGTTGAAATGGATCGATAGTGCCTTCGTCTCGACCGCTTCAGCGCTGGTGTTTAGAGCTACTCTACCCACTCTTATTTTTCTTAGCTTAGTGAAAGCCGACTTGAGCGTTGCGCTGGATGTTTCGCTTATGGTGTTTTTTGCCGTGGCGACGCTGGGGCAGTTTTTGTTGAGTTGGGTATGGGCGCACTACCGTGTTGCACGTGAGAATCGCGGTATTTACGTGCAGGGTGCCTTTCGCGGTAACTGCGGCGTAGTGGGCTTAGCACTAGCGGCGGGGATGTACGGTAACTATGGTCTTTCAGCCGGTAGCCTGCTGCTGGGTGTCGTGATTGTGTTGTACAACGTGCTCTCGGTAGTGGTGTTGGCCACTTACCAACCTGGTCAGTCAACCGATTGGCGCAGCTTGCTTAAACACGTGGCCACTAACCCGCTCATTATCTCCGTGTTTGCAGCGTTACCGTTTACTGCGTTTTCGATTCCGTTGCCCAGTTGGCTGATTACTTCGGGGGACTATTTTGCCTCCTTGACGCTGCCGCTGGCGCTGATTTGTATTGGTGCCACGCTCTCTGTGTCGAGCATCCGTGACAGCCGCCAAGTGGCACTAGGCGCAAGCCTTATGAAGATGGTGACGCTACCGATCATCTCCACGGTAGCGGCTTGGCTGATGGGCTTTTCAGGCGCACAGCTAGGCTTATTATTCCTCTTCTTTGCTAGCCCCACCGCCGCTGCCAGCTTTGTGATGGTAAAAGCGATTGGAGGCAATATCGCGCTATCCGCCAATATCATCGCCATCACCACCTTAATGGCCAGCATCACCGTGACGTTAGGCGTGTTTGCGCTGCGTTTGCTCGGCTGGATTTAGGCTACGTTCTAAAAAACAACAACCTGGTTGGCCCTGCCTAAGCCGACGCGTTATACTTCGTGCCCGCAAGACTATGCGCCTGCAAGTTAGATAGCGCTTAAGTCCCTGTAGCTCAGTAGGATAGAGCAGCCGCCTCCTAAGCGGCAGGTCGCAGGTTCGACTCCTGCCAGGGACGCCAACGGGCTGTTTTCAGAAGGCCTCACAAAGCCAAAAATGATGTCTAACACTCTGAAAGACTTTATTTTTTCTCCCTCGCTGTTCCTTGGTATTCCTTCCAAAACCAGCTGCTAAGTGGTATACAGAATGGTATATACTCCCATTCGAAGATGCTCGGTATACCACCATGGTGCTAACTGTTCGACAGATAAACGCAACCAAACCCGACACGAAAATTGTCACCCTTTCCGATGGCCAGGGATTAGAACTTAGGATATTGCCCAACGGCAAGCGCAACATGACCAGCCTTGGCGTTTACCCTGATGTGAGCCTTGCTGAAGCGCGAGAGAAGCGGGCAGATAGCATCACGAGGTATCGTTCCTGTCGAGTAGAGGTAGGACGATAACGTATGCAGCAGTATTCCGTGACCTTTAATGCAGTGCTCTGTTGGCGCTTTTAGGGGGTTCGCCGGGCGTAATACTTGATAAATAAGAAGTCTACGGTCTCTAGGATCTTAAAATTCAGCTATTTCCGTAGGTTTGCATAGTTTCACCTGAGGCTAGCTACAGTCTCATAAGTTCCTAAAAGTGAGAAGCTAGCATCGTAGGCTTGAACAGATGCACGTCAAGATAGCTACAGTCTCATAACTTTCTAAAAGTGAGAAGCTAGCGTCGTTGGTTTGCACAAATACACGTCAAAATCGCTACAATCTCATAAGATTCTAAAAGTGAGATTCTAACCTAAGCTGTGCCTCATGAGCCGTGATGCATAGAGTTATTGAAAAATGTTGACTCTCAAAAATTGATAAATATGATGTACTATATTTGGCGTTAAAAAAAACGCGAATTTGAGAGGCAAATGGTATGGATTTAAATTTAGACGAAGCTGTGAATTATCACTACGATAAATTTCCGCCTCAAAAAATAGATTACAGTAGGTTTGTGGACAAGCTTATAAAAGCGACTGACGCAGTTGCACGCTATGATCAAATGTTGAAAAATATGCACAATAGCGAAATACTACTGGCCCCTTTAAGGAATCAAGAAGCAGTTATTTCTTCTAGGATGGAGGGTACTGTTAGTACAATGGATGAGGTCTTGCAATATGAGGCTGATCATGAAAATGAGACAGCTTATACATCAAGTGTAAGATCTGAGGTTATTGAAACAATACTTTATCAAAGGGCATTAAAAGCCGCTCAAAAAGCACTTGATGATGGGTATCCAGTTTCTCAATCGTTGCTTAAAGGCATACATCAGCGCCTTTTATCATTTGGTAGAGGAGCATCAAAGTCACCAGGAAAGTTTAAAGTTGAGCAAAATTATTTGGCAGATAGAAATAAAAAGAAAATACTTTTTATTCCCGTTAGTCCAGAGCGGCTGCAGGATGGTTTAGATGTTTTGTTCAAGTATATCAATGAAGACCCCAGCCCAACTCTCGTTAAAGCAGCATTGGCGCACATAGAATTTGAGGCCTTACATCCGTTTAAGGATGGTAACGGAAGAATTGGGAGGATGTTGATAACATTGATGCTATGGAAATACGGAACTATTTCAGCACCTCATTTTTATATCAGTGGGTATTTTGAAGAAAATAAGGATGAGTACATTGATACGATGAGGCGAGTATCAGAGACAGGGGATTGGGATGAATGGTGTTCTTTTTTTCTAGAAGCGGTAGAGCAACAGGCAATCCGGAATTTAACTATTGCTGAAAATATAAGGAGTTTATATGAAGAAATGAAGGTTTTATTTGCCGAGTTATTATCTTCGAAATGGAGCGTCACTGCTCTAGATTTTGTGTTCACGAATCCTGTTTTTCGTAATAATAAATTTACTTCACAGAGTGGTATTCCGGCTGCTACTGCTGCAAGGTTTACTAGAACTATGCTGGATAACGATATTATACGTACAGTCGAAGAAGCATCAGGACGGCGGCCAGCAATGTATTCCTTTGAACCTTTGCTGAAGCTAGTCCGTGTTTAAGCGATATTTATTGTATTAATAGAAGACAATGATTTTATGTGACGCCGAGCGGTGCTTATTAGGAGATGGTTAGGCTTCAAGCTTGATGGGGCTATAGGAGGGGCGGAATGATACCACGAGGGTATGAGCCAATGACCGAGATCACTGACTTTACATGCAGGGGCTTGAAGGTGAAGGTCTGGTCACTTCCTCTTTCGTTGCGTCCCCACTTAGCCGCTTGCGGTGTTCGCTTAGTGACTTTTACAAAATTGCATTGAAGCCTGCTATTGCTGGGCTGTAGGGGTAACGAGTTATGCGAAACTAGACATTTGCGCTACACCGGCTCCTGAACCATAACGTTGACTTGGCAGTAGTGTGCTTTGTTAACCAAGGCTAGTAAGATATCTGTATAGACAAACGGTCTTAATCGAAAAGGAGCTTCATGACGCGTCCTCCTCTCTATCAGCAGATCCGTCAACATCTGCTGGATAAGATTCAGTGTGGTGATTGGCAACTGAATCATCAGATACCTACGGAAGAGCGGCTGGCGAAAGACTTTGGCGTGAGCCGGATGACGGCCAATAAAGCCATTAGAGATTTAGTGCAGCAAGGGTACCTCGTGCGTCAACCCGGCGTCGGCACCTTCGTTACCGATCGTAAGGTTGAGTCCTCTCTGGTGGAGGTATACAACATTGCCGAAGAAGTGCTTTCGCGTGGGCATCGTTACAGCAATAAGGTGATCACCCAAGAGGCGATTGAGGCCGATGATGAAGTGGCACTGCGGTTAGGCGTGCGGCTTGGGAGCCGGGTATTTCATACCCTCTTGGTGCATCATGAGAATGACATTCCGATTCAGCTTGAGAACCGCTACGTTAATCCACGCTGGGTGCCTGATTATCTGGACACCGATTTTTCACGCCATACGCCGAATGAGGTGCTGGTCGCCGCCTGCCCCATGACGGATATGGAGCACATTGTTGAAGCGGTGCTCGTGGATGAGCAAACGGCAAAATGGCTAAGTATTGATACCCAGACTCCTTGCTTGAGCATGGTGCGGCGCACCTGGTCTGATGAGCATTTGATTAGCTATGCGCGCCTGATCCACCCTGGCGATCGCTATAAGTTACGCTCCTCCCTGCAACGAAAAACCGCTTAAATCGATGTTAAGAGCCCAGCGAAAAAAACCAGCGAGGTCGGTTCCTTCGACCTCGTGATTGATCGTTAATGCGGGTATTCAACTGATCAGTGACTGAGCCAGGTAGCCCGCGGGCACCGCAAGTAGCAAGCTCA
This sequence comes from Halomonas sp. SpR8, assembly GCF_031010195.1. Taxonomy (GTDB): domain Bacteria; phylum Pseudomonadota; class Gammaproteobacteria; order Pseudomonadales; family Halomonadaceae; genus Vreelandella. The sequence continues at coordinate 365,427 of NZ_JAUAMC010000001.1, forward strand.
AGGCAACGCGAATAAACCACACGATTAGCATGCGGCCTACCGAAAGCGGAATACTGGTAGAGAGAATGCAGGGGATCGACGCAGAGAAGAACAGCACGGCGGAGACTGACACCACGCCTGCAGCGAAACGGGCGACGAATTCGGCCTCGGCCATCAGCAGTGCCGGTAAGAACATTTCTGCCAACCCGGAAGCAGATGCTTGGGCCAGCGCTGCGGCGTCGTCTAGCCCCCAAATGGCGACAAAGGGATAAAACAGCCATCCCAACCACTCAAATAACGGCGTGTACTTGGCGATGAGTAGCCCGATTAAGCCTACCGACATGATCGACGGCAGGATGCTGATGGCCATTATCAACCCTTCTTTAAAGTTGAGCGCTACGCTGCGGTGAAGGCTGGGCGCGTTGGCGGCAACCTCCGTGCCTGCTTGCCAGGCGGTGCTCAAGCGTTTCCCCGCGATTGCCTCCGGTTCTCCGTCACGCTTCTGGTCATCCATGCTTGCCAGAGGTGGCAGCCGCACCGTGATCGCCGTGACGATGAACGTAATCACCAGTGTGAGCCAGAAGTACCAATTCCAAATGCTCATCAGATCCAGCGTACGCGCCACGATGATCATGAACGTTGCCGATACCGTGGAAAAACCGGTGGCAATGATGGCGGCTTCCCGCGCTGAATACTGTCCCGCTTGATAAACCCGATTGGTAATCAATAGCCCGATCGAGTAACTACCCACAAAAGAAGCAACGGCATCGATTGCCGAGCGCCCAGGGGTACGCCAGATGGGCCGCATTACCGGCTGAACCAGTACGCCAATCAATTCCAGCAACCCATAGCTGATCAGCAGTGCCAGGAAAATAGCCCCAATCGGCACGATTAAACCTACCGGTATCACCAGTTTCTCGAACAGGAAGGGCAGCATGTCCGGTTCGTGCAGAAACGCTGGGCCCCAACCCGTTAGCGCCATGACGGCAACAACGACCCCCATGATTTTCAGCACCGTGAAAATGCTTTCAGTCACTGTTCGCCGCCAATAGCCTTTAAGCAGGGGGTAGGCGGCGCCCGCCACGATCATAACTAACGCATAGATGCCGCTGTATTCGCCCATCAATGAGCGCAGTCCTGTAACCATATGGTCAAGCAGGATAGTGCTTCGCCCCCCTAGCTCAATGGGAACAAAAAAGATCAGGATGCCCAGAGCACTAGGCACAAATAGTTTAAAGATAGTGGCAGCGCTAGCTCGCTGCCTGGTGGGCGGGTCTATGGGGTGCATGGCGAGGCCTCTAATTGTGTGGTTATCGTTCTGATGACTTGGGTTTGTTTTATGTATATACAATAAGCTAACCCCATACGGCATTTGCGTATAGCACCTAGCAGTAGACATTAGTCTAGTAGGGTGGGTGTTATATGATCTTTTGTTTGATGAATTATTAACATAATTAATTGTTATTTATGGTTTTTAACCATTTAACGGTGATTTTTTAGACATTTCTTAGTGCTTGTTTGCTTGGTTCACGGCTTGACGAAGGAAACCGGCATGGGCTTAATTGTATATACATTATGTTTGCTCCAAGGAGACCTCCATGGCTAATAACAAACGGCGCTATATCTGGCGCGATATCAGTGTCTTCGATGGGCTGAAAACGTTGCCGGAGCCCATGGCCGTCATTACTCAAGATGAGCGTGTTGTCACTATGACGCCTATGGATGGCTTCGATGAGTCACAGGCTGAGGGTTGCCACGATATGGGGCGGGGCGGCGTCATGACGCCCGGTCTGGTGGATTGCCATACGCATCTGGTGTTTGGCGGCGCACGCGCTGACGAGTTCGAGGCGCGTTTGGAAGGCGCCAGTTATGAAGAGATTGCGCGCCGTGGCGGAGGCATTCTGAGTACCGTTTTTGCGACCCGGGAAGCGAGTGAACAAGCGCTCTTCAATGCTGCCTTGCCACGCCTTGAAGCGCTGATTAAGGATGGCGTTACCACGGTCGAGATCAAGTCAGGCTATGGCTTGGACGTGGCTAATGAACTGAAGATGCTGCGGGTCGCTCGGCGTTTAGGTGACGAGTTGCCAGTACGCATATTTACAACACTGTTAGGCGCCCATGCCTTGCCGCCGGAGTATGAGAACGATAGCGACGGCTATATCGATCTGGTCTGCAATGAAATGATTCCTGCCGCAGCGGCGGAAGGGTTGGCCGATGCCGTCGATGTCTTTTGTGAAAAGATCGCCTTTTCAGTAGCGCAATGTGAGCGAGTTTTTAAAGCAGCGCAGGCTCATGGCTTACCCATCAAAGCGCATGCCGAGCAACTCTCGAACCTGGGGGGCGCTGCGATGGCTGCCCGCCACGGTGCATTGTCTGCTGACCATATTGAGTATCTTGATGACGCCGGTATTGCTGCCATGCGCGAAGCAGGCAGCGTGGCCGTCATTCTCCCCGGTGCTTTCCACACCCTGCGTGAAACCCAGCAGCCGCCTATTGCGGGGCTGCGCGAAGCGGGCGTGCCCATGGCGGTAGCGACCGACGCCAACCCTGGCAGCTCGCCGATCTTTATGCCCACGTTAATGCTCAATCTGGCTTGCACGCTGTTCCGCATGACGCCCCAGGAGGCGTTGGCAGGCATGACCGCCCATGGGGCTGCCGCGCTAGGCTTGAAAGGAGAGGGGCGGCTTCACGAAGGCGCGGTGGCTGACCTGTGTATCTGGGATATTGAGACACCCGCTGAACTGGCCTACGCGGTACAGCCAGGCCGCCTACGGCAGCGCGTTTATCAGGGGGAGTTAACCCATGGCCGCTGATACGCCCATGGATATGTCGCTCTGGCAGGGGCGCATGGATCCTGAACCCGATAGTGATCGTTGGCATCAGCGTATTGTGCCGCTAGCCAACAACGCCGTGCCGGGGTGTGCACTGCTGGGCTTCGAAAGTGATGCAGGTGTTGCGCGTAACCAGGGCCGCACCGGTGCTGCTGAAGGCCCAAATGCGTTACGCCGTGCGTTGGCGCCGTTGGCCTGGCATCGCACAGCGCCCGCTTACGATGCAGGCAATGTACGTTGTGCTGATGATGCACTAGAGACTGCGCAACAAGCGCTGGCGGATCGCCTGACGTCACTATTAACCGCTGGGCATCTACCTATTGTGCTGGGCGGTGGGCATGAAGTGGCCTACGCCAGTTGGCTCGGTCTGGCGCAGTTTTTTATGCCAGAAGTGTCAGCTTCAAAAGAGACTTGGCCAGAAGGTCTCGCGCCGCGGATTGGCATCATCAACTTGGACGCACACTTCGATTTGCGCGATCCAGCGCATATCCGCTCCTCAGGCACACCCTTTGCGCAGATTGCCGACCAGTGCCAAAAGCACGGCTGGTCGTTTCGCTACGCCTGCCTGGGGGTAAGCCGCGCTGCTAATACGCGCGCCTTGTTTAAGCGCGCCAACGCGCTCGGAACATTGATTCGTGAAGATCGCGAGATCGATGCGCTACGCCTGGATTCTATCGTCAGAGACGTGCAGCGCTTCATCGCCAAATGCGACCACCTTTACCTGACCATCGACTTGGACGTGCTGCCTGCTGCCGAAGCCCCCGGCGTGAGTGCACCCGCCGCACGTGGTGTTTCGCTTGCCTTGATAGAGCCGCTTGTAGAAGCGGTGCGTGACAGCGGCAAGCTGCGCCTCGCGGACTTGGCAGAGCTTAACCCCAGCCTGGATATCGACGGCCGTACCGCCAGAGCGGCGGCGCGGCTCGTGCATTTGCTGACCTTAGATAACTGAATTTCGAAAGCGAGCCCCGGATGACTGACAGGGCACACCTCTAGACCAACGAATAACGAACAGAAACACAAGGAATGACGCTATGCCAACCAACGATAAACGTCACGATGCTTCACGTAAGATCATTGCGCCGACCGGTACTGAACTCAGCTGTAAAAGCTGGCTGACCGAAGCGCCGCTTCGTATGCTGATGAACAACCTTCATCCGGATGTGGCCGAAAGCCCAGAGGATTTAGTGGTTTATGGCGGCATCGGCCGCGCTGCCCGTGACTGGGCGTGCTACGACAAAATCGTCGAAACGCTACAGCGCTTGGAAGATACCCAGACGCTGCTAGTGCAGTCGGGTAAACCCGTCGGTGTCTTCGAAACCCATAAGGATGCGCCCCGGGTATTGATCGCCAACTCCAATCTGGTACCCGCCTGGGCTAACTGGGAGCACTTCAACGAACTAGATCGCAAAGGCCTAATGATGTACGGCCAGATGACGGCGGGTTCTTGGATCTACATCGGCTCCCAGGGCATTGTGCAAGGCACCTATGAAACCTTTGTTGAGGCGGGTCGCCAGCACTACGATGGTGAACTCAAGGGGCGCTGGATTCTGACCGCTGGACTGGGTGGCATGGGCGGCGCTCAGCCGTTGGCGGCGACGTTGGCCGGTGCCTGTTCGCTAAATATTGAGTGTCGGCAGGCGAGCCTCGACTTCCGCCTGCGCACCCGCTATCTGGATGAGCAGGCTGACAACCTGGATGACGCCCTGGCGCGTATTGAGCGCTATACCGCCGAAGGCAAGGCTATCTCTATTGGCCTGTGCGGTAACGCCGCCGATGTGCTGCCGGAACTGATCAAACGCGGCATTAAGCCGGATATGGTCACGGATCAAACCAGCGCTCACGACCCGCTACACGGTTACCTGCCTTCCGGCTGGACATGGGAGGAGTACGTGGCCCGTGGCAAGTCCGAGCCTGAAACTACCGTGAAAGCGGCCAAGCAATCGATGGCGGTGCATGTGCAAGCGATGCTCGACTTCCAGAAAATGGGCGTCCCCACCTTTGATTACGGTAATAACATTCGCCAGATGGCAATGGAGGAGGGGGTTGCCAACGCCTTTGATTTTCCAGGCTTTGTGCCCGCCTATATCCGTCCGCTCTTTTGCCAGGGCATAGGCCCCTTCCGCTGGGTGGCGCTCTCTGGGGATCCAGAGGACATTTATAAGACCGACCAGAAGGTCAAAGAGCTTATTCCCGACGACCCGCACTTGCATAACTGGCTCGACATGGCGCGCGAGCGCATCAGCTTCCAGGGGTTGCCAGCACGCATCTGCTGGGTGGGGCTTAAAGATCGTGCCCGCCTGGGGCAGGCCTTCAACGAAATGGTCAAGAGTGGCGAGCTAAAAGCACCGATCGTTATCGGTCGCGATCACCTCGACTCGGGTTCCGTTGCCAGCCCCAACCGCGAAACCGAGGCGATGATGGATGGTTCTGACGCTGTCTCCGACTGGCCACTGCTCAACGCGCTGCTCAACACCGCAGGCGGTGCCACTTGGGTGTCGCTACACCATGGCGGCGGGGTCGGCATGGGTTACTCCCAGCACTCTGGCGTAGTGATTGTGTGTGACGGCAGCGATGATGCCCACGCCCGCTTAGGCCGCGTGCTGCGCAACGACCCGGGCACCGGCGTGATGCGCCATGCCGATGCAGGCTATGACATCGCCAAGCAGTGTGCCCAGGAAAACGGCCTTGATTTGCCGATGGTCAATCAATAAAGCCCGCACAAATACAGTAGCTAAAACAGTCGTAGCTAAAATAGCCATAGTTAAAATAGACATAGATAAAATAGACAGCAACGAAGAAGGTGGGGTGACCACCTTCCTGTTTCTAAAGGCGATCAAATGAAACATCTAGAAATTCAGCCTGGCAAAATGACCCTTGCCCAGGCCCGCCAGATCCATCAAGCGCATGTGCCTGTTACGTTACCGGAAAGCGCCAATGCGGATATTCAGCGAAGCGTCGATTGCGTTAACCGAGTCGTCAGCGAAAATCGCACGGTGTATGGCATTAATACAGGGTTTGGTTTATTGGCGCAGACCCGTATCGCGAACGAAGACCTTGAAGCGTTACAAAGCTCCCTGGTGCTTTCTCATGCCACTGGCGTGGGAGTGGCGATAGATGATGCGCTGGTGCGTTTGATTATGGTGCTCAAGGTCAACAGTTTGGCAAGAGGCTTCTCCGGTATCCGCCGTGAAGTATTGGATGCCCTGGTGGCACTGATCAATGCCGAGGTGTATCCGCATATTCCTCTGAAAGGATCGGTAGGGGCATCCGGTGATTTGGCGCCCCTGGCGCATATGAGCGTTGTGCTGCTGGGCGAAGGCAAGGCCCGCTACAAAGGCGAGTGGATTTCCGCCACAAAGGCGTTGGAAATCGCTGGGCTGGCGCCCATCACGCTGGCACCCAAAGAGGGCCTGGCGCTGCTTAATGGCACCCAGGTATCCACCGCCTATGCCTTGCGGGGGCTCTTCGATGCTGAAGATCTGTTTGCGGCGGCGACGGTATGCGGTTCGCTAACCGTAGAAGCCACCCTGGGGTCACGTTCACCCTTCGACGCCCGCATTCATGAGGTGCGTGGCCAGCGCGGCCAAATTGACGCCGCTGCCGCTTACCGCCATCTGCTCGGTGAACAGAGCGCCGTCGGCGACTCCCATGCCAACTGCGATAAAGTCCAGGATCCCTACTCGCTGCGCTGCCAGCCACAGGTGATGGGCGCTGTGCTAACGCAGATCCGCCAGGCAGCCGAGGTGCTGGCGGTGGAAATCAACGCGGTCTCTGATAACCCGCTGGTCTTTGCCGAGCAGGATGACATTATTTCCGGCGGTAATTTTCATGCTGAACCGGTGGCCATGGCCGCTGACAACCTGGCGTTAGCCATCGCTGAGATCGGTTCTCTTGCCGAGCGTCGTGTCTCGTTGATGATGGACAAACACATGTCTCAGCTACCGCCATTTCTGGTCGAGAACGGCGGGGTCAATTCCGGGTTTATGATCGCCCAGGTCACCGCCGCCGCTCTGGCAAGTGAAAATAAAGCCTTGGCGCACCCGCACAGTGTCGACAGCCTGCCTACCTCGGCTAATCAGGAAGACCATGTCTCCATGGCACCAGCCGCCGGTAAACGGCTGTGGGAAATGGCCGAGAATGTATGCGGTATTTTAGCCATCGAATGGTTAGGGGCGTGCCAGGGGTTGGACATGCGCCAGGGCTTGACCACTACCCAGCCGCTAGAGCAAGCCAGGCAACTACTGCGTGCCCGCGTCACCCACTACACACAGGATCGCTTCTTCGCACCGGATATCGAAGCTGCCAGCGACCTGATACGCGAGCGCACGTTAACCCCACTGGCTCATCCGCACACGCTACCAAGCCAGCATTAAGGCGTTTCATGCTTCCCTATGGCGCTAGGCTGTGACGTTCCAAGGCCATAGGGAACGCACTATTTACCATCTAACAACAAAGTAGGCTTTTCATGAATGCTATCGTTCTGGCTATCCTGGTGATGGTCGGCTTGAGTCTTGCGCGCGTTTCAGTTGTGTTTGCGCTTATCGTCGCCACGCTGGTCGGTGGGTTATACGCGGGTATGCCGATTGGCGAGATCCTTGACGCCTTTAATGAGGGGCTGGGAAATGGCGCCACCATCGCGCTCTCTTACGCGGTGTTAGGCGCCTTTGCCGTCGCTTTATCCCGTTCTGGTATCACCGAGCTGCTGGCCAGCCGGGCCATAAGGCGCTTCCAGCTAGATGAGTCCGGAGGTGGCCGCCGCACGGTGACCTATACACTGCTGGCGGCGCTGCTAGCCGCGGCGGTCAGCTCACAGAACCTGATTCCTGTCCATATTGCTTTTATTCCAGTGCTGGTACCGCCGCTGCTAAAGCTGATGAATCATCTGAAGCTTGACCGGCGACTGGTAGCTTGCGTGATTACCTTCGGTATCACGGCACCTTACATGCTACTGCCCGTGGGTTTTGGGGCGATATTCCTGAATGACATCCTGCTCGCTAACCTTAACGAAAGCGGGGCGGCGCTGGGATTAGAAGTGACCCGCCAAATGGTGCCACTGGCGATGGCGATTCCCATTGGTGGCATGGCATTAGGGTTAGCGGTGGCCGTGTTCTGGAGTTATCGCAAAGGGCGTGACTACCAAGATCGTGAGTTGGCCCATGGGGATAAATCGCCCCAGGAAGCTGCGCTTTATCTTGCCGGGTGGCAAAAGGCCATGTTGGTTATTTCCCTAATAGGTACGGTCACCGTGCAACTGATGACGGGCTCTATGGTGCTGGGTGGTATCTTCGGGTTTGCCTTGCTCTCCATGAGTGGCGTTTTCCGCTGGCATGAGCAGGACGGTATCTTTACCGAAGGGATGCGGATGATGGCCCTGGTCGGCTTTATCATGATTTCAGCGGCAGGTTTTGCCAGTGTGATGCAGGCCAGTGGCGAGGTGGAAGGGCTGGTGGCGAGTTCTGCCGAGCTTATCGGTGACAATAAAGGCCTGGCCGCGTTGATTATGCTGCTGGTAGGGCTGTTTATCACCATGGGCATTGGCTCTTCGTTTTCGACCATTCCCATTATTGCTTCGCTCTATGTGCCTTTGGCATTGAGCTTTGGTTTTTCCCCTATGGCGACAGTCGCACTGGTGGGCACGGCCGCCGCCCTGGGCGACGCTGGCTCACCCGCGTCAGACTCCACCCTGGGGCCCACCGCAGGCCTCAATGCCGATGGGCAGCATGACCATATCTGGGATAGCGTGGTGCCCACCTTCCTGCACTATAACATTCCGCTGATTGTGTTCGGCTGGGTTGCTGCCATGGTGCTTTAAACCAACTGAGGGATCGGCCTAGATTACGATCTCGGCAGCGCATAAGCATCACCTAACCATGAGCTAGCGTATGGCCAACGCCCCGCCTTTGTGCGGGGCGTTGGCCCTGGTATTCGCTTTTCGCATTGATTTATGTCGCATCAGAGCAAGAGCTTGCTATGATGGGGTGAATTAGTGCTAAATTTAATGAGATTTTAAGAGTAGTTGATAGCATTTTATGACCCAGGCTTATCATCATGGAAAAGCGAGTAGTTATTGAGTTAAAAATATGACTGATGACCCGATAAAAGAGAAAGCTGTTGAATTTGCAAGAAAAAATAAAAAGAAAATAGCTAAAAGATTAACTGACAAGACGATCTATCCAAAGGAAGCTGATCCTGTTTCCGTTTTTATGGCGGGATCACCCGGTGCCGGAAAAACAGAATCATCTCTTGAACTACTCAAATTCGTTGAGTCGGAAGGAGGCTCTCCGATTTTACGTATCGACCCCGACGAACTGCGCAGCGAATTTGAGGATTATACAGGTAGCAACTCGTGGTTATTCCAGCATGCCGTGTCCATTCTTGTCGATAAAATCCATGATATGGCCTTGGATAACAGGCAAAGCTTTCTCCTTGACGGAACCTTTGCAAGGTACGATGCTGCAGAGAAGAATATAAGGAGATCTGTCGGGCGTAATCGGTATGTTCAAGTCCTTTTCGTTTATCAAGATCCGTTACAAGCTTGGAAGTTTGTTGAGGCGAGAGAGGCCAGTGAAGGGCGGCGAATACCCGTAGAAAGCTTTGTAGAACAATATTTTAGCTCTAGAGATGTTGTGCATAGAATAAAAGCTGAATTTCAAAGGAGCGTAAGTATTGATTTACTTGTCAAAAACAATGACTGCTCTATGAAGTACTACAAAGACAATGTCGACAGGATTGACACGCACATCCCCGAGAAATACACTCGCGAATCCCTGATAAGGGCGCTGCAAAAAACCAGGTGATTAAAATGTTCGCATTCATGAAAGGCCAAAAGGAAGTCGAGGTTAGGGAGTCATCCTTCTCAGCGTTCATCCGCGGAGCGTCTTCCAGAGAGAAGAAACGTGTTTATGGTCAAGTTTTAGGAAAAGCGATTGAACGCCAAAACAGCGTTCTCGCTAAGTATGAGCAAAGCAAAGCATAATCCGGCTATCGATCTTCGAACCCGCCCTTGATGAGGCGGGTTTTTTGTATCAGCCCAATATACATATAAACGTTTGTACCCACAGCATAGACGGCTTTAGCAGCACCGACGCCGCTCAATTGCCAACGTATGGCCAACGCCTCGCCTTTGTGCGGGGCGTTGGTGCGTTAGGGAGTCGAGCCTTGAGCAAGGCCTGCGAGGCCTCATGCGGTGATGTTGCCAGCCAATCGCCCCCACACCAGCCGCGACCCACGCCGCGCCGTTGTCACCCCGCCCACGCGCTAAATAATGGGGTATTACCTATTTATAGAAGTACGAAGCGCAAATGCTAAAAAGAAGTGGTATGCACTCCATTGAATCTAAAGTGGGCTATCAAAGCTTGTAAGGCTTTTTTGCTATGAATTTTTCTTAGCAAAGGTATAATTTTCCAGCCAAAGAAGGCTTACCATTAATATAAAATGCATACGTGCAAGGGGACAAAAAATGAAACTCCAACTTCTGACCGGCATCGCTATTTCTTCGCTGCTTGCTGCTTCCGCAGCGGCTGCCCAAACAGCGCAAAGTGCTGGAACTGGCTATGTGGGTATTCAGGCAGCACAAGTTGATATCGATATTGATGCTCCCGGTTCACCTATTTACGTTGACTCTAATACCTTGGTTAATATTGATTCTATCTCATCATTAAAACCCACTGCCGCGATCGCGAAACTCGGCTATAACGTTATCGATTTTATTGCAATAGAAGGACGGGTGGGGGCAGGTTTGACAAGTGATTCCGGCTCTATTTCAGGATCTATTTCACAAGGACAAAATAGCGTGGCCGGGGATCTGGAAGTGGATGCAGATTTAGATACTTTAGCGGGGCTCTATGCCGTCGGACACGTACCGCTAGGAGAGACGAATGTCTCGTTATATGGTGTGCTGGGTTACACTTATATTGAGGCCTCTGTAGAAATATTAGGCTATTCCGCCACTGAGCGTGAGTCGGGAGCTTCCTATGGTGCAGGCATCCAGGCTCAATTCACGCCTACCGTATCGGCCAACTTGGAATATATGTCCTATTTAGATGAAAGCGATTACGATATTACAGCGGTTGGCGTAGGTGTTAACTATCATTACCAATACTAAACGCTAAGCCATCTTTTGAAGTGAAGCGCTTCGATGATCCGAAAGTGCAGGGCATCTCTTGCTACCTTTCCTACTCTTAGATTGGCGGAATCTCGGGTGCCGGTGGGGCTTGCTGAGAATGCGATTACGGCGGTCTCATACGGCGACCTTTGACGACCAGTAAACTGGAAAGCGCCCCGGCAGCGGGGCGCTTGAGAAGGAAGTTACCCACCGAACTTTTCATTCTCACCAAGGTTCGGGGTAGCGTCCTTTTTGAGGTTGGCTTTGGCGATTTCGTAGAGCTGGAACGTCTTGCTCTCTTTGGCTTTCCAGTGTTCGCCCATCTCTACTTTAATTTCCAGCAGGGCAACGTCTGGGTCGTCTTTACCTTCCGGGAACCAGGCGGCGATGAAGGGGTTCCAGTATTTCTCGATCAGTTCGCGGTTATCGGTCAGGTTGGCTTTACCCGATAGCGAGACGTAGACGCCATCTTCCTGGTCGGAGAAGCTAAGGCACACATCGTGATCGCTTTTGGTTTCAAATACTTTTTCGGCACTGCGGCGGGTGAAGAGCCACAGGGTGCCGTCGTACTCTTCTTGTACCAAGTGCATGGGACGCGCTCTGGGTATATCGTGATCTTCGGTAACGAGCATGCCGACTTTGATATCCTTAATCATCTTCCAGATTTTCTGCTTGTGCTCAGGGCTGGACATAGCTTCACTCTCCTTATGAATGATGTGCTTAAAAGCCATCGACAATGCTTGTACACTGTAAGTGGCTAGTTACAGCCTAGCTACAGATTTCGGCCTCGGCAAACGTAGAATGACAACTGGCCGGTTAATTAAACGGCTACGGAGGGAATCAAGATGTTTTTAAGTGCTACGTTTTTAAGTACTAAGTTTTCAAATATCAGCTATCGCTGTTCGATAATTGCTGCCGTAGTGCTGCTCGCTGGTTGCGCTAGCGGCGGGGGAGATGCCAGTTCTCCAAACCAGATGACGCAGTACGCTGCTGAATATTGCGAGAGCGTTGGTGGGCAGACCGAAGTGCAGGAAACCAGTTTAGGCACCGGCAGGTATTGCCGCTTGCCTGATGGCAGGGTCGAAAATCAGTGGCAGCTTTATCGCAAAGAGCATCTCGACAATGACTAATCGTTACCGGTAAGCGCTTTTAGATGGGGGTTCATGAGGGGCTAGCGGTGTTCGGTGGTTCTCAGCCGTTTAGCGCAAGATATAAGTGCTACCGTCCCGCATGCCATTGCTGGAAGCAAGACGTCAAGGGCAGAATCCAACGTCCAACCGCGCCAAACACCTTCTAGCATCCCTACTGGTAGCGTTTCACCCCACTCCCATCCTCTTTGGATGCCCAGTCGATATTCGTGCTGTGCTATCTCGCGGCCGAGTAATAGCGCAACAGCGACGGTACCAGCCACTCGAGCAGAGGTCAGAGGCAGTAATAATAGCTGAATGACCAGCGCTATAATGATGTGCTCTAGATGTGTGATGTTCATGTTTGCGCCCCGCTAATACGCTACGTTATGGGGCGGATGGTACCCTAAATGTATTACTTGGGGCAGCGCTATGCGTCTTAGTTACCAAGGCCCGATGCCTGAATTGGTGGGGTTTTTACTGTTACCGCAGTTTTCGATGATGGCTTTTTTTGCGGCGGTGGAGCCACTGCGAATCGCTAACCGCATTGCCAACCGGCCGCTGTTTGATTGGACCTTGATCAGTTCGGACGGCGGCCCAGTGACGGCGTCCAACGGTATGACGTTAATCGCGGATCAACCAACAGCGGATGTCCACCATCTTCCGTCGCTGGCGGTTTGCAGTGGCTTTACACCTGAGGCGCATCTTACCCGGCCGTTAATGGCGTGGCTGCACCAGTTGGATCAGGCGGGATGTTGTATAGGCGGTATTGATACCGGGGCTTTTTTGTTGGCTGCCACCGGGCTGTTAAAACACGAGCGGGTGGCACTTCATTGGGAGAGCCTGCCTGCCTTTCGCGAACGCTTTCCAGGCATTGCTACCACCGATGAGCTGTACGAGCTGGGCGAGCGACGCTTCTCTTGCGCGGGTGGGGCGGCAGCGATGGATATGGCGCTTGAAGTGATCGCTCGGCGCCATGGCGCTAAGTTAGCCATTGATGTTTCCGAGCAATTGATTCATGACCGTATTCGCACCCGTAGCGATCAACAGCGTATGGCGCTAGTGAAACGCTTAGGTACTCATAACCGGCGCGTGGTGGAAGCGGTGGCGCTGATGGAGCAAAACCTCGAAGAACCGCTAACCCTTGAAAGAGTGGCAGGCCGTGTGGATGTGTCGGTGCGCCAACTGCAGCGTCTGTTTGAACAGGAGCTAAGCGTGAGCCCACGGCAGTGGTATTTGCAACTGCGCATCAAACGCGCCCGGCGGCTGCTAGTGGAAACAGATCTCTCGGTTCTGGCGGTGGGATTAGCCTGCGGGTTCAGTTCATCATCTAGCTTTTCGCGTTCGTTTCGAACGCATTATGGCTATTCTCCTCGGCAGGTACGGGAGAAAGGCGTTTAAGGCCTGAATTCAAGCAGCAAGTGTCGTGTAATGCCTGGTAAGCGTCGCCTTATGCCTAGTAGAAGAGAAGAAGCCGCGCATACTGACTAAACCCAACGAATAAGAGGTTTAGATCAATGTCTGTTACGACCAAATCGTTATCGCTAAACGCCGGTTTTTTACTCTCTGCGCTTGCCGCCACGCCCGCCATGGCGGAGCTTGATGAGCTGCGTTTTGGAGTGCCGCCGTGGCCTGGCGTAACGGTTAAATCCGAAGTGGCTGCCCAACTGCTCGAAACGATGGGGTACGACACCCGCCAGCAGGATCTAGCCGTGAGCGTCATTCTGGAAGGTTTATCGCGTAACGATCTGGAAATCTATTTAGGCGGCTGGTATCCGGTTCAGACCGATATGGTCGAGCCGTTGGTTGCCGACGGTAAAGTGGAAAAAGTGGTATCAAATATCCGTGGTGCCAATTCCGGACTGGTGGTTCCCCAGTACGTTTACGATGCGGGCGTTACGACGGTCGCTGAGCTTGCCGAGCACCGCGATCAGTTCGATGGTGAAATCCAGGGCATCGAAGCGGGCACCGGCATCAACGATGCGATTCTCAACGCCATTGACAACGATCTTGCGGGACTAGGCGATTGGGAGCTGCGCGAAAGTTCTACCTCGGCCATGCTTGCCCAGGCCGAGCAGAAAATGGCCGATGAAGAGTGGGTAACGTTTGTCGGCTGGGAACCTCACTGGATGAACGTGAGCTTTGACTTGGCCTATTTAGCCGATAGCGATGATGCCGGCGTGGCTACTATAGAAAGCACGGTGTGGACCATTACCCCAGCGAGCCTAGCTGACGAGGCCCCCCAGGTTCACCGCTTTTTATCGCAATACTTGATCGATATTGAAGATCAAAACGAATGGGTGCACGAGTACAGCTATGAAGAGCGCCGGGCGGATGAAGTGGCGCATGAGTGGATGGGCAACAACTTAGATACCGTGGCTGAGTGGCTAGAAGGCGTTGAAACCCGCGAAGGTGAATCCGCTATTGAGCAGGTGCGGGCCCAGTTCGACTCTTAACCATTTAGACTTTGTAACCATTGAGACCTTGCTTGAGCGCGTGGCAAAAGTGTTGCCACGCGCTGCCCATATCGGGTAGCTGCGATTGAGCGTGCAGAGCGGCGTGGACCATCTGCGGTGCACACCCATAGCCCACCGAAGCGCCCTCCGCCCGCCAGTTAGCTACCGCCGCTTCAATAGGGCGTGTTAATGGGTCGTGCTCCACCGTCAGTACTTCGATGCGAGTGGCGGGTGGGGCGCGATCTCGCTCGGCTGCGCTGATCTCTGGGCAGTGTTGGCGAATACTAATTACGTCGCTGCGTGAGAGCAGCGGTGCATCCTCCCCAAGACACTCACGTGAGAGCTCGCCAACGGCTGGGTAGATCAACCCCAGTGGCGGGGCTTCGCTCAATGGGTGGGCAAGGTCGATCGCTAATCGTCCGCCCGCGCTGTCACCGACAAGCGCAACAGGCTGTAGCGCATCTAGCACCGTTTGGCAGTCCGCCAGCATGGCGGGGTAAGCTACCTCCGGCGCAAGCCGGTAGTTGACGCTGACCACTTCATGACCGAGTGCGTGGGCTAGGCTGGCGGCGGGGCCGTGATGACTCTCGGCTGAGCCGATGGTGAAGCCGCCGCCATGTATAAACAGCACGCATCCCGTAGCCTGCTGCTGAGGGATAAAGAGGCGCACGCTAACGTCGTTAATCGTGCCATTTTCGATCTGCATGCCGGTCGGGTCGGGTGGGGAGAACGAGCGGCAGAGCTTTTCGTAGGCGCGTCTTGCTTGAGGTAAGGGCCGTTCCTCCATAACGGCCAGCCCTGCGCTAAAGCGCTGTATAAAGGCGTCTACGATCATCGTTGAAGTAACCCTTAGCGCCGAATACCGATGGTGCGGCCGGCAAGTTCCGGCCACGCTTCGCTATTTGCTTTGGGCAGTTTTTCGATGCGGTTTGCAATCTCCGCTGGAAATGGACTTGGCCGACCTGACGCTTGTTTCATGCCCATTAGCATCTGTTCACTGGTCGCCAGTAAGTTGCCTTCGTCATCGAACATGGCGAAAAACACGTGCAGCCGTTTCGCATCGCTGTCGAGTAGCGTCAGGTCGACATTGAGCGGCTGGCCCTGGTGGGCTTCACGGCGATAGCAGAGATGGGTTTCCAGGGTATAAATCGTGTAGCCGTAGTGCTCCCGTCCCGCCTCATCCAGCCCGATCTGATCGATCAGCGCTTCACAGGCCTGAGAGAAGACGCGGGCGTACTCCGCGTCGTTCATGTGACCGTTGTAGTCGACCCACTCGGGAGCAACCTGGGTTTCATAAATGATCATTAAATGCGTCCTTTTAAGCCTTCGGCTTCGGGCCAGTACTTCTGCACTACTTCAAGTAGCTCGACCAGGAAGTCATCGCGACGCTTATCCAGTGTAGCCACCGAGCGTCCCGCAGCCTGATGTTCACAACCTTCTACCACTTTATCAATCAGTTCGTCGGTAAGTTCTGGAGCTTCCAGTTTGGTCCAGGGTAGTTTTAACGCTGGGCCGAACTGCTCCAGCATATGGCGCATGCCTGGCTCGCCGCCCGCCAAGTGGAAGGTTAAAAACGTGCCCATTAACGGCCAGCGCAGCCCGCAGCCGTAAACCACCGCCGCGTCGATTTCTTCGGTGGTGGCCACGCCATCGTTGACTAAGTGGAGGGCTTCCCGCCATAGCGCCTCCATCAAACGGTCGGCGATATGGCCCTCAATTTCACGGCGAACCACCAGCGGGCGCATGGCGAGCGACTGATACATTCCCCGGGCGGTGGCAATCTGCGCTGGCTGGGTGGCTTCGCCGCCCACAATCTCCACCAATGGCAGTAAATACACTGGATTGAAGGGGTGAGCGACGATCACGCGGCCAGGGGCTTGGCGGCAGTTTCGCTGTAGATCAGTGGGCTTAAAGCCAGAAGTCGACGAGCCAATGATAACGTCTGGTGACGCGGCGGCATCAATAGTGGCCAAAATTGCTTGCTTGAGTTCAAGGCGCTCGGGGACGTTTTCTTGGATTAGCTCTGCGCCAATCACGGCCTCTTCGGCCGTGGCCGCAAACGTTAGCCGCTCCGGGTTGGCATTAGGTGCCAGACCCAGTTGGACTAACGAGGGCCAGGCGTTGTCGATAAACGCACGGGTGCGCTCAGGCGCTTGTGGATCTGGGTCGAAGGCAACCACGTCCCAACCTTGGGCGAGGGCGCGGGCAATCCAGCCGTTGCCAATCACGCCGGTTCCAATTACGGCTAAACGGCTCATGCATCACCTCCAGTCGAGGCGCGCAGTTCTGGGCCACGCAATCGAAGATGTACGCGCGTTTCCGCGGGTGTCATTACGCGGGCGCCGAGGTTGTCAATAATCGTCGCGGCTTTCTCCACCAGTTGGCCGTTGTTGGCCAATACGCCTTTCTCTAAAAACAGATTATCTTCCAAGCCCACTCGGGCGTGGCCACCCAGCAGCACCGCTTGGGCGACCATGGGCATCTGGTGGCGACCAATGCCGAACGCCGCCCAGTTGGCATTTTCCGGCAACTTGTTGCGCATGGCGAGCATGGTTTCGGTGTCCGCTTCGGCACCCCAGGGGATACCCAGGCAGAGTTGGTAGAGCGGGTCGCCATCGATCAAGCCTTCTTGCTGAAGCTGGCGGGCAAACCAGACATGCCCTAAATCAAAGCATTCCAGTTCTGGCTTGACACCTGCGGCTTGCACCAAACGGGCGTGTTCGCGCAGCCAGTCGGCGGGGTTTACGTAGACCATGTCGCCAAAATTGAGGCTGCCGCAGTCCAGCGTGCACAGCTCGGGGAGCAGCTCACCGACCGGTGCGTGGCGCTCTGCAGGTGTTTGAATATCAGTGCCTGGACCGCCGCGGGTGGGGTCGGTGGCATCCGGTATCCAGTCACCACCACCGCCTGCGGTAATGTTCATAACAATATCCACATCCGCTTCGCGAACGCGCTCCATCACTTCACGGAACTGCTCGGTTGAGTGGCTGATGCCGCCGGTTTGCGGGTCGCGAACGTGGATATGCGCGATGCTGGCGCCGGCACGGGCTGCTTCGATGCAGGAGGCCGCGATGGCTTTGGGGGTGACCGGCACATTGGGGTTTTTAGCGGTGGTATCACCCGCGCCAGTGACGGCACAGGTGAGGATGACATTGCGATTCATGGCGCGCTCTCTCGTAAGCAGTTTATTCGCTTACTAGTGTGTCGCGATACACAGCAAAGAGTTGTCAAAAAGCGTCATTCACTATACATAAACTGCCCCAAGTGACATGGCCTCTTCATACTTCTCACCTTGAATGATGTTTCGATCAGGCACGGTTGAAAGGCAAATATTGACCGCCAGCTTTGCCGATCTAAACTAAATAAGCGTTTACCAAGATTGATACAAAACTGATAAAAAATTACAAAAACAAATAGAAGGAGAGTCTTCAATGTCTCAAAAACCCTGGTCTCAACAACCCTCGTCTCAACAAGTCTGGTCTCAAAAAACCTGGTCTCAGAAAACCTCTCTGAGGCCGCTAGCTGCGTTCATCGCTTCTGCGGCGATTATCGGTTTCCCAGCCATCGCGACTGCCAATAATGGGCCCGAACTCAACCAAACCGAGGTGCTAAGCGGCCTTGAAAACCCATGGGATATGGCTTTTCTGCCTGATGGGACGATGTTTTTCACAGAACGGTGCCGTGGGCTGTCGGTGCGACTCCCTGATGGTGAGGTTGAGCATCTGCTCGGTATGGAAGGCACTGACGACTATGCCACCACGGCAGATGATCTTGTCTGCGAGGGGCAGGCGGGTATGAACGGCGTTGCCGTCGATCCTGATTTTGACGAAAACCGCACGGTCTACGTCTACTCTGCTTCCAATATGTCTGAGCCACGCACTAATCGCGTGCTGCGCATGACGGTAAACAGTGATTTTAATGAGGTGGCGGATCGCACCGACATTGTCGATGACATCCCCTATAAACCCGCTGCCACCGATCATCCGTTTGGCGACGCTGGCGCCCATAATGGCGGCCGTATTCGCTTCAGTCCGGATGACGGTTATCTCTACGTGACCACTGGCGATAACCATAACAGTGAACTCCCGCAGTCACCGGAGCTTCTCGGTGGTAAGGTGCTGCGCATTGACCGAGATGGCGAAGCTGCCGAAGGCAACGAACCGCCTGAGGGCTTCGATCCACGCATCTATACCTACGGCCATCGCAACGTACAGGGCATCACCTTCCACCCGAGTACCGGTCAGCCAATCGTGACCGAGCATGGTCCCTGGCACTCGGATGAGATCAACGCGCTGGTGAATGGGGGCAACAGCGGCTGGGATCCGCGCCCTAATATGGCCGGTCGCGAAGACTGCCCGGACGACTACTGTGGTTATGAACCCAACCAAACCGAAGGGATGGATCCAGAAGAGCGGGCAGCTTATATGCCGGTGACCGACTTCGAAACCTACCCCGATGCCATGCAGCCTGCCTGGGGCAATGATGGTCTTTCGCAGGGTATGGTGGCGACCGAGTTTTTAACCGGTGAACAGTGGGGGGACTGGGATGGCCGCCTGTTGGTTGGCTTTATGGGGATCGGTTTTGGCGGTACGCCGGTAGGGCAGCGTATTAATCTGATCGATATCGCTGAGGATGGCCTTTCGGTCAATGACGTTTCTGAAATGTCCCTGCCCATGGGGTCGGCCCGCTTCCGGTCGATTGTACTCGGCCCGGACGGTGACCTTTATACCGCAGTCGATGAGGGCAGCATTTACCGCATCTCGCCGGAGTGAGCTTGCTGCAGCCGCGCTGTCACTTAGCAGTGCGGCTGCAATCGTTTAATTCTTTTCGACTTTGGGAACAAGCCTCATCTATTGAGAAAAAGGCCACTAATGAAAATATCACTATTATTAGTTATTGCGACTACGTTGACGATGGGGGCGGCCACTGTACAGGCAGCTGACAAGGGCGCAGGTGAAACGCTGTACGCAGATGCATGTGCTCAGTGCCACGGCCCCTCTGCGAAAGGCATGGCCAGTTTCCCCTCGTTAGCCGAACGGGATGCGGATTATATTACTTCGCGTCTTGAGACTTACCGGGCTGGGGAGAAGGTAGGCTCAAACTCTTTCCTGATGATTCCCAACGCTACCGATTTATCTGATGATGATATCGCCAATCTTGCTGCTTTTATCGCGGATATCGACGACTGAATAGCCGTTTGTATGAGCCCTGTTTTTTAGCTCTATTTATTAACGATTTGAATTTAATACCCGGTCATTTCGAGATACCCCTCGCCCAGCGGTTCGCCGCTGGCGCGGTCGTTGACCCCTACTTCGCCTTCCCAATAGGGCACGCTGGTGGTCATCCAGCGGTTGGCGTGAGGGGCTTCAATGTTGATATCGATTTCCACTGACGGTATTTCCAACCGCCATTGGGTGGGCACCTCGCGCCCGGCGACTGCCGAGCTTGCCAGCGGTGTGAGTGTGATGTCGTTGTTAACCAAGGGGGTGGCTCTACCTTCCGGCGTTATCAAGGTGCCGGAGCGGTAGTCGGCGCCGGGTTCACTGCCTGAATTATCGCTGTCATCACCACCGCCACGCAGTTGAAAGGCCATTAGCTTGTGGCCGTCATCAAAGTGAATCGAGAACCAGTCCCAGCCGGATTGGCGGGCATCCAGCAGTTGGCTGCTCCATTCGCGATCCAGCCAGCCGCGACCGCTGACGGTTTTAGTCTCGCCGTTGAGGGTGACATCGCCTTCTATATGCCAGAACGGCTGGCTGTAGTACATCGAGCCTTGACCGTTGGCGGCTTTTTGACTGAACCCACCGTCGCCGTGCAATACCAGCGGCCCTTCGGCGGTAAGTTCCAGCGTATAACCAAACCGCGATGCGTCTTCGCCGCTATAGGCGGTGAGGGTAAGGTTATCGAAATTGCGGTTATCGGCTTCATCGTTTGCTTTAAGCTGCCAATCATCCAGCCAAGCGTGAAAGGGGCTCGCGATTACGCCTGCCTGGCTGTCGTTAGGTGTCGTCAACAGCGCTTGCGAGTGGCTGCGGCCAAAGCGCTCAGCGACGTGGTGCTGCTCGTCCTGGGAGAGTGCCATATGGGCCATCCAGAGTTGATCAGCGGCCCAGGGCGTTGGTTCGGGGCGCCCGCTGGGCGCCATCAACGCCTGACGAAATAGTGTCCACTGCAGGCCGAGAGGCTCGCCGGACTCATCTTCTAAATTGGCGGTTAAATACCACCATTCGATACGGTAATCCGGGTGCGCTGAATGATCCGCTGGAAAGGTAAGTGATGAGTTTGACTCGGCGTGTTGGAAACCGTCCGCGTCCTGGCCCAACCCGGCAAAGCCTGCGCTATTGGTTGGCGCTGTATTTTCCTCGCCGCAGCCGTGAAGCATCAGTGCAACAAAGATAATGAATATTGGCCGTATGCTCATTGATGAGTCTCTTCAGCTAGAAGCGCACGCGGTGAGGCGCGCCAAAATCGCAGCGCGGGAATGGCCGCGGCCAGCAGCGCCACGGCGACGGCCATGGCCATGGCGAGCGTCACGGTGATTTCCCCAGGAAACAGATAGAGCGGCAGTCGCCAACCAAAGGCGGCCACATTGATGATCGCCACTAAGCCCCAGGTAATCGCGATACCCAGTGGTATGGCTAGCAGGCCGGTCACTAATGCAGCACCACCTAGCTGCGCCAAGTTTAACCATGCTAGTTGTGATCGGGGTACACCCAGTGCCCAGAGTGGGGCTAACTGCTGGCGCCGGGTGCGCGCTTGGGCCAATAGACTGGCCAGTAGCGCAAGGGCCGCGACCGCTAAGGTCAATACGTTAAGTGCTCGCGTAATGGTAAAGGTGCGCTCAAAAATTTCGGTAGCGATGCGTTTGATCTCTGCTTGATCGGTCAGCGCATCGCGGCCCAGGTCAAAGCGTTCATTAAGCGCGGTACGCAAGGCTTCAACGTCGGCGTTGTCACTCAGTACCAGCCCCATCGAGCTAGGCGGTGCATCAAAACGCGCAGCCAACTGCGGCGAGGCCATCAATATCTGCCCACTGGGATTGCCGTAGTCGGGATAAATAGCGGCGATGGTCAACGTCTCGTTGATACCCGGTGCGCTTAGAGTGAGGCGATCACCGGTGGAAAGGTTCTCCGCCGTGGCAAGCTGTTCATTAACAAACGCTGAGCCCTCGTCAAATGCTGCCCAAGCGGATGAGCGACCTTGCTGTGTTGCTAATAGCGGCCAATGCGGTGTCAGTGACTCACCTGGAGTGATGCCGTAAAGCTCAACTGGACCGCCCAAAGTGCGGCTGCCTTTTGCGGAGTCGACTGACTGAAGCGTCGCGTTACTGCGTCGAGTAAGCAGGCGCTCGGATACGTCGTCGCGCTCAGCCAGCCAGGCGTCAATATCAGCGTACTGCTCGGCGGGAGCATTTAAATAGAGTGGGGCGACTAAGCGCTGATCAAGCCAGTCGAGAAACGTGAGGCGAAAGCCACCGACCATGCTACCTACGCCAAGATTGGTTGCTAGTGCTATCAGCAGTGCCATCATGGCCAGCGAAAGTTTAGGCAGCTGAAGCTGCATATCCGCAAATGCCCAGTGAATAAGCGGACGCCGGCGGGTTAGGGTGGTGAGCCCTTTTAGTACCAGTGCTAACAAGAGCGGCAGCCACAGGGCGCTGGCCAGTAGCAGCGCGGCAATCAATCCAAAGCCCGCCACTAAGCCTTCGCCAGGCGGGTGAAAACGTAACCATCCATATAGCGTTAACGCAGTAATCAAGGCGAGTGCGCCAGCGATGCCCATAAGCATTAATTGACGCCGATAACCGCTGCGCCAGGCCTGCATCTGGCCTAATTGCAGCATGTTTAAGCGGGCCGCACGCCACAACACGCCGCTGCTTGCCAGTAATAAACCGCCCAGACTGACGGCTAACCCTCCTGTCCAGTAGTGCCAGGGCAGATTAAGTTCTTGACCAACACCTGCGCCATACAGCGAGCCGAGGGTGGCCGCGACATCTGGGAGTAATACGCGTGCTAGCCATACGCCGCTAGCGATGCCGGCAAGTGCGCCGATGATTCCCAATAGGATCAGCTCTAAACTGAGCGCTAAGATCAATCCGCGCCCCGACACGCCGAGTACCCGCAGGGTACGCAGCATGCCTAAACGCTGCTCCAGCGCTAGACCAAGAGCGGCCTGAACAATAAATAGCCCAACTATCCAGGCTAGCAGTCCTAACGCAGTGAGGTTCAGGTGAAAGCTTTCGGTTAATTGTCCCGGCGTGGCTAAGCTGGTGGCGCGGGTCAACATCAAGCCGTCAGGTGCTTCGGTTAGCGTGTCAGGGGCTGTGACAATGCGCGTTACTTTATCACCGCTTGAGAGTATGCGGGCCGCCGCCGCAATATCCATGATCAGCGTGTTAGGCGGTAAGGGAGGCGACAACACCAACGGAGGAAGGCGGTTTCCATCTGCCAGTAGCGGTGTGGCCCCCGGTGCATCTGCTCGTTCTAGCCCCAAGGCTGCCAGAGTATCCGGCGCTGCGCGTGTTTGCCACGGAGGGGCTAGAAAGTCGGTTAGCGACGCTGAAGAGTCCGTTTGGCTCAGCGCGTTATTGCTGGAGAGCGTCAGCGGGTCAATGCCGATCAGCGTTAGCCGGGTACCATCTTGGGTAACAACTTCACCCTCGAGCATGGGCGAGACTGGCAAACCTGATTGGCGTAGAGCGTGATAGTCGGTGAGGGTGAGCGGGGCGCCATCGCGACGCTCAAGCTGATCCAACTGGGTGTCAAACAGCGCATCGGCGCGGGCGTAGCTGTCGCGAGCGGTGGCATTGATCGCCTGGATGCCACTCCACAAAGCGCTAGCAACCCACAGGCCGAGAAGTAGCATCGCTAATTGGCCAGGATGACGTCGGTAGTGGCTAAGTAGCGTGGATAGAATCTGGGTCATAGCGCCGCGTCTAGTAGACGACCGTGGCGCAGGCGTAGACAGCGATCTAGCGGTGCCGCCACTTGCAGGCTGTGTGTGACGATGAGCAGGGCGCACTGGGTTTCGTGCACAAGGCTTAACAACAGTTCAAGTACCTCATCGGCCGTGGTTTCATCCAAATTGCCTGTGGGTTCATCTGCCAGCAGTAGTGCTGGGCGTAGCGCCAGAGCTCGTCCAATCGCTAGGCGCTGCTGTTGTCCACCAGAGAGCTGTTCAGGATAGCGCTTTTCAAGACCCTCAAGCCCAAGTCGCTCGATTAAGTGGGCTGACCAGTCGGCATCTTCGCGTTTAGCCAAGCGTGCCTGTAAGCGTAGATTGTCAATGACAGATAGGCTGGGTACTAAATGAAACTGCTGAAATACCAAGCCTAATTGTTCACGACGCAATTTAGCGCGGGCGGGCTCAGCTAAAGACGCGAGATTTTGGCCTGCTAAAGCAATATGGCCTTGATCGGGCAGGTCTAACCCGGCAGCTAGGTGGAGTAGGGTGGATTTGCCGCTGCCGGACTCGCCCATTAGCGCCAAGCTTTGGCCCGGCGCCAGTGTTAAGGATACATTCTCGAGCACCCTCAAGGGGCCCTGGGGCGTCATATAGGTTTTGTGTATCTGATCAAGTTTCAGCATGGGTTACTCAATTATTCACTGAGCCCACTTTAGCTAACTCCACTGTCTCTGACACTGGGCGACCAAAGTATAAGCGTCTAGGGGTTTCTCTATTGCCTCCATACTACCATACTAGTCATATCAGCCTTGGCCGCTACTCCGTCACAGACTCCCACATCCGGATTTAGGTGCTATGAACACGACCTTACAAACGTTATGGCAGGAAACCCACGATGGAGAATCGGTTCGCCAACGGCTATTTCACGTGCTGAGACAGTCGATCATTCAGATGGCACTAGCGCCAGGTCAGGCCTTATCTGAAAAAGAGATTGCTGACACCTTTTCGGTTAGTCGGCAGCCGGTGCGGGAAGCGTTCATTCGCCTCTCTGAAGCAGGGCTGGTGGAGGTAAAGCCTCAGCGCGGCACTTACGTCGTTAAGATATCCCAGCGGGCGGTGCTTGAAGCGCGCTTTGTGCGTGAAGCGGTTGAAGTCGCTGTCGTGAAATTAGCAGCTGAAAAAGGCGTTGATCCAGAGGTGCTAACAGACCTACATGATTTGCTAGCGCGGCAGCAACGCTGTATTGAGCCGAATGACAATGATCGTTTTTACCGTCTTGACGAGGCCTTCCATCGAACACTTTCTCTGGGTGTAAAGCAGTACGCAGCCTGGAAAGTCATTGAAGAAGTCCGTGCTCAGCTTGATCGAGTGCGCTACCTCAGTGTGCCCCATAGCACCCCGTTGGAGCGGCTTGTGGAGCAGCATGCCAGCATCGTGGCTGCTATTGAGGCGCGAGATGTCTCCTTAGCAGAGCAGGCCATGTCGCTTCATTTACGTGAAATCCTGGTCTCTATGCCTGATCTGATTCGTCGTTTCCCGAACATGTTCGATGTACAAGAAAACCAAACGCTTAAGCAGGAGACGATCCAATGAAGATCGAGCAGGCTTATACCATTGTGACCTCGCCGGGGCGCAATTTCGTGACGCTGAAGATTGTGACCGATCAGGGCGAATACGGCATTGGCGATGCGACGCTAAACGGCCGCGAAATGGCCGTGGTGGCTTACCTTGAAGAGCACGTGATCCCGACGTTAATCGGGCGCGACCCTCAGCGTATCGAAGATATCTGGCACTACCTTTACCGCGGCGCTTACTGGCGGCGTGGGCCTGTCACTATGAGTGCCATTGCCGCTGTTGATATGGCGCTTTGGGACATCAAAGCAAAGCTTGCAGGCATGCCGCTGTATCAATTGCTCGGCGGCAAGAGCCGTGACCGCGTCATGGTCTATGGCCATGCAACTGGGCGAGATATCGAAGCCTGCCTGGAAGAGGTCGCCCGCCATGTGGATGAAGGCTACAAAGCCGTGCGCGTTCAAGCGGGCGTACCTGGTATTGCCAGCATCTATGGTGTCGCCAAAAAAGATGGCGAACCTTATGAGCCTGCCGATTCTGATTTGCCTGCCGAGCATGTTTGGAGTACCAGCAAGTACTTGAGTCATGTACCTAAGCTGTTTGCCGCCGTGCGGGAGCGCTTTGGGGACGAACTGCATGTGCTACACGATGTTCATCACCGCCTGACGCCCATTGAAGCCGCTCGCCTAGGCAAAGAGGTTGAGCCCTATCATCTATTTTGGCTCGAAGACTGCGTGCCGGCTGAGAACCAGGAGGCGTTTGGGCTTATTCGCCAGCACACCACCACGCCGCTGGCCGTGGGCGAGGTCTTTAATAGCCTGTATGACGCCAAAGCGCTGATTGAAAACCAGTGGATTGACTATATCCGCGCCACCCTTACGCACGCTGGCGGTATTACCCATGTGCGTCGCATCGCCGATTTGGCGGGTCTTTACCACGTGCGCACCGGCTTCCACGGCCCGACGGATCTTTCGCCGGTGTGCCTGGGTGCGGCGATTCATTTTGATACCTGGGTACCCAACTTTGGTATCCAGGAGTATATGCCGCATACCAGCGCCACGGATGAGGTCTTTCCCCACGATTATCGCTTTGAAGACGGGCATTTCATTGTCGGCGAAAAGCCGGGGCACGGCGTTGATATCGACGAAGAGCTAGCCAAGCAGTACCCCTATAAGCGCGCCAGCCTCCCGGTGAATAGGTTGGAAGATGGCACCCTGTGGCACTGGTGAACTAGAGGCATTGGTGAACTAGGGCACTGGTGAATTCGGGTATTGGTAATTTAAAGCACGGGTAAGGAGGTTGATGTCAATGAAAGCATTCCAGGTAAAGGCGCCCCATGACTATCAGGTGGCGGAAGTTGAGCCGCCCAAGGCAGCCGCTGGTGAAGCGCTGGTGCGTGTGGCATTTGCCGGTATCTGTGGCTCGGATATGCATATTATCCATGGCGACAACGCCTTTGTGCGCTTTCCGCGTATCACCGGCCATGAGTTTGCCGGGGTGGTGGAAGCAGTGGGGGAAGGTGTGCTCGACGTTGCCGTTGGGGACCGCGTTTGCATCGACCCCGTTATCAGCTGTGGTGAGTGCTATCCCTGCCGTATTGGCCGCCCCAACGTGTGCAGTTCGCTCGAGGTGATCGGCGTGCATCGCAACGGCGGCTTTGAAGAGTTTGTTGCCGTGCCCGCTGAAAATCTGCACCAGCTACCTGATCACATTGGGCTGGATGCTGCGGCCTTGGTTGAGCCTTACACCATTGCTGCCAACGTGCTTGATCGTATGCAGCCCCATCCTGGCGACAAGCTAATGATTTTAGGCGCTGGGGTTATTGGGCTGACGATCCTGCAAATGGCCCTGGCCAAGGGTATCGAAGAGGTGATCGTCACAGATGTGATTAATGAGCGATTAGCGGCGGCAAAACAGCTTGGGGCAACGCAGATATTTAATAGCCGCGAACAGAATGTAGAAAAAGAGGTGCTTGCTTTGACGCAAGGCGAAGGCGTACCGCTGATTGCCGATGCGGCCTGCGTGCCTGCGCTGTTGCCACAAATGCTGCGTTTGGCATCGCCAGCAGGGCGCATTGGTCTGCTGGGCTTTAGCGTTCAGCCCAGCGAACTAGTGCAGTTAGAAGTGATTAAGAAAGAGCTGACCCTGGTCGGCTCGCGGCTTAATAACCGTAAGTTTCCGGAGGTGCTTCAACTGATGGCAAGTGGGCAGTTGGATCCGCTGGCGTTAGTCAGCCACCGATTGCCATTAGGCGATATGCCCAGCGCCATCGATATGCTTGATCACCGTCCAGAAGAGGCCCGTAAGGTGCTGATTCAAATCAGTGCTTGAGGGTGTTACTCCAACCCACGCCGACCCACGAGTAATTAAAAGCTGCAATTAATTACGTTCAATCAACAACCAACAATCAATAACACCCGTGTGCAGGAGAAATACAATGTTCAAACAACTTATTACCAGCGCTGTTCTTGGCGCCGCCATGCTAGGCAGCCACTCCTTAATGGCAGCAGATTACACCTTGCGTTTTGGCCATTTAGCTAATGAGCAGAACATTTGGCACCAGGCCGCCGAGAAATTTAAGCAGGAGGTCGAAGCGAACTCCGACGGGCAGATTGAGGTGCGTCTCTACCCCAGTGAGCAACTGGGTAACGAGATGGACGTGATCAACAGTATCCAGCTAGGTACGGCGGATATGACCATTACGGGGGAAAGCTTACAGAACTGGGCGCCGAAAGCCGCGATGATGGCGGTACCTTACGCCTTTCGAGATTCCGAACATCTCCATGCGGCGGTGAATGGTGATATCGGTGCTGAGATTGAAGCACAAATTACTGAGCGCACTAACCTGGTACCCCTGGCATGGTTTGAGCGTGGGCCCCGTGAGCTGACCTCCAATCGTCCTATCCGCACGCCTGATGAACTGGATGGGTTACGTCTGCGCGTGCCGAACGTGCCGCTGTTCGTTGATACCTGGCAGGCAATGGGGGCACGTCCAACCCCAATGGCGTTTAGCGAAGTGTTTACCGCGCTGCAGCAAAACACCCTGGAAGGTCAGGAAAACCCGCTTAGCCTGATCGAAAGCGCCAGCTTCAATGAGGTCCAGGACTACGTCAACATGACCGGCCATGTGCGCAGCTGGATCTATGTGGTGATTGGCCGTAACCAGTTGGAAAGTATGCCTGACGAACTTCAGCAGGTGGTTCGTGATGCTGCACAAACCATGCAGGATTATGAGGCCGAGCTTTTCGTTGATGACCAGGCACGTCTTGAGCAAGCACTTCAGGAGCGTGGCATGGAATTAATAGAAGTCGACGTCGATGCGTTCGCAGAGAAAGCTCGCCCCGCCGTGCTTGAGGCCTTAACCGAAGAGCAGCGCGAACTCTTCGACGCTATTCAGGATTTGTAAGGCGTTGGTAGAGACTTGGTAATGAAGATGGGCTGGCATTCGCCAGTCCATTTTCTAACGGCACAAGCAGCTTGCCCATGAGGAATCGGTTATGAACTCGGATCACAAAGCGCTTGAACAAGAAGCGTTGGATAGCCTGGATTCAATGTCGGCGGTGCCTAAGCTACAGGGCTTCATCGGGCGCGTGATTGGCTGGGTGGATAGGTGCTTTCTGACCTTGGCTGTTGTGGCACTTGTAGCGATTGCCGCCACGGTACTGCTGCAAATTTGTTCGCGGCTTTTTTTGCCGTTTTCGATAGCTTGGACCGAAGAGCTTTCGCGCTATCTGTTTATTTATATGGTGGCGCTATCCGCTGGCGTGGTACTGCGCCAGAACCGCAACATTAGCGTCGAGCTTTTTCATCACCTGCTAGGGCCACGTATGCAGGCGGCTTTTCAAGTGTTGATCTGTGCGCTGATAGGCCTCTTTGCCTTTCTGGTGCTGCCCTACGCTTGGCAGTATGCGCAAAACGGTGCTTGGCAGACCTCGCCAACGCTGCATGTTCCCATGCTGTATATCTTTTTCTCAACGGTGGTCACCTTTGCGCTACTCCTGGCTTACAGCTTACTGGGGTGTCTTGAGGGAATTATCGCAATGTGTCGCTCCTCTGCCTCCCTTCAGGAGTCGTAAGCATGGAAGTTATTATCCTCTTTAGCGTTTTCTTGGTTTTGCTTTTAGTGGGCATGCCTATTGCGTTTGCTTTGGGGTTAGCCTCGCTCTCTTATCTGCTGCTTGAAGGTATTTCATTAACCATTGTGCCGCAGCGTATGTACGCGGGTATCGACACCTTCGTGCTGCTGTGTATTCCCGGTTTTGTGCTGGCTGGCAATTTAATGAACGTCGGCAATATTACCGATCATATTGTGCGCTTCTCCAACGCTCTGTTAGGCCATATTCGCGGCGGTCTTGGTTTAGCCAACGTAGCAGGATCGATGATTTTTGGCGGTATCTCCGGCACGGCTGTAGCCGATTCAGCCAGCATCGGTTCGGTAATGATTCCCGGTATGGCACGCTCAGGCTATGACAAACCATTTGCTGCTGCGGTCACTGCCGCCTCGTCGACCGTTGGGCCAATTATACCGCCCAGCGTACCGATGATTATCGCAGGGTCGCTGAGCGGTATTTCGGTCGGGCGGATGTTCCTGGCGGGTGCTGTGCCGGGGCTTTTGATGGGTCTCGCCATGATGGTCACTGTGTATATTTTGGCCGTTCGCCGTGGCTACCCTAAAGAGCAGCGGGTGCCTTTCCTGCAGCTATTGCGCGAGGCGAAAACGGCTTTCTGGGCACTGCTAATGACCGTGATTATTCTCTACGGGATTATTGGCGGCTTCTTTACCCCCACCGAAGCGTCTATTGTGGCTTGCCTCTATGCCTTGGTCGTCGGCATGTATGTGTATAAAGGCCTGTCGTGGAAAAAGCTCCCGGCGATTTTGTCAGACACCGTATTAACCTCTTCGGCACTATTGCTAATGGTAGGCTTGGCAAACCTGTTTGGCTGGATTCTCACCAGCGAACAAATTCCCCAGATGATCGCTGCGCTTATTCTCTCCATTAGTGATAATCCGCTGATTGTTTTACTCATCCTTAACCTGATTCTGTTATTCGTCGGCGCTTTTATGGAGACCATCGCCGCCTTGATTATTCTATTCCCTGCTTTGGTGGGAGTAGCCACGGGTGTCGGTGTTGATCCGGTGCATTTTGCAGTGATAGCAGTGTTGAATCTGATGATTGGACTGACAACGCCGCCGGTGGGAGTGTGCCTATTCGTTGTGGCGGGAATTGGCAAGCTGCCTATGCTGACGGTCGCGCGCGCAATCGTGCCTTTCCTGCTTTGCAATCTGGCCGTGTTGCTGCTGGTGACCTACGTACCAGCCATTTCGCTCTGGCTACCCAATTTACTAATGGGAGAGTAATCGACTATGGACCTGCAACGTATAGAAGCTAAACAAAAAAGTGGTCAGATCGGAATTATCCACCTGGGCTTAGGCGCCTTCCATCGCGCTCACCAAGCGGTTTACTTAGAGCGCTATCGCCAGCGCAGTGGTGATGGAGAGTGGGGCGTTTGTAGCGCGAATTTACGCTCTAGTGTTGGCTTGGTCGACAGTCTTCGCGATGCCAACTACCGTTATCAGGTGGCCGAATACACTGACACCGAAACCCTCACGCTACGTGAGATTGGCGTGATCGAAGAGACGCTGTTTTCAGGCCAGGATAGTGCTGGTCGCTGGGGGCGTGACCGTGAGGCGCTGCTGGTACGAATGACGTCTGCGGACACCCGTGTAGTCTCCTTAACAGTGACTGAAAAAGGCTACTTTCTAAGCCCCGCCAGCGGTGAATTAAGAGTCGACGACCCGATGATCACCGGCGATATCGCTTCGCCTCAGCAGCCGCGTACCGCGCCAGGGCTATTAGTAGAAGCGTTGGCCCGGCGGCATGAGGCAGGC
Organism: Halomonas sp. SpR8; assembly: GCF_031010195.1. Lineage (GTDB taxonomy): Bacteria > Pseudomonadota > Gammaproteobacteria > Pseudomonadales > Halomonadaceae > Vreelandella. Next base: position 396,290 of record NZ_JAUAMC010000001.1, read on the forward strand.
ATCGCCCCCTTTACGGTACTCTCCTGCGACAATATGCCGGATAACGGTAAGCGAACACGCCAAGCTGTGGTGCAACTGGCCGAACAGCGAGACGCAACGTTGGCAAAATGGATCGCTGATGAAGTCGCGTTTCCATGCAGTATGGTGGATCGCATCGTACCCGCAATGACCGACGCAGACTTCGAGCGCTTGGCGGCGCTGGGGGTTACTGATCCCAATGCGGTGGTATGTGAAACTTTCTCTCAGTGGGTAGTGGAAGATAACTTCCCCATGGGGCGGCCAAGCTGGGAAGCCGAGGGCGTCGAGATGGTTGCCGACGTGGCGCCGTTTGAAACCATGAAGCTGCGTATGCTCAATGGCAGCCACTCCTTGTTGGCCTATCTTGGCGCACTTGCAGGTATCGAAACGGTCTATGACGGCGTCAATCATGGCGAGCTTCGGGCGTTGCTGCGCCGCTATATGCTTGAAGAGGCGGCACCTACGCTAGAGATGCCCGAAGGTATTGATTTAGATGCTTACGCAGACTCGCTGCTGGCGCGCTTTGCCAATGACAGTTTGCGTCATCGTCTGCAGCAAATCGCTATGGATGGCAGCCAAAAGCTACCGCAGCGCTGGCTAACGGGCACGCTGGAACGTGCTTCCGCGGGCCAAACGTCATCCTGTGTGGCGCTGGGAATGGCAGCCTGGATTCGCTACACCGCAGGCGAAGATCTGCTTGGGAATCGCTACGCTGTCGATGACCCGCTAGCCAAACGCTTTGCAGAACTACACCAATTGCATGGAGGCGATCCCAGCGCTCTGGTGGCGGCCTATTTAGCTATGGACGACGTGGTGCCGAGTCAATTGGCAGCGGATAAGAGGTTTGCCCAGGCTGTGCTGACCGCGTATCTGACGTTGACCCATGATGGGCTGGATGGGGCGCTAGCGGCGCTTGAGCGCAACTAACAACTTGAGCGCAACTAACAAAAGGAGATCCTCATGGAGCATACTTGGCGCTGGTTCGGCCCTAATGATGCGATTCGCTTAGAAGAAATTTGCCAGACAGGCGCAACTGGCATCGTTTCGGCCCTGCATGAGGTGCCCAATGATCAGGTGTGGTCGGTTGAGGCGATCCGTGAACGTCAGAAGATGATCGAAGCGGCTGGCCTGACATGGTCAGTGGTGGAGAGCGTACCGGTACATGAGGCGATCAAGAAAGGCTTACCCGAACGTGACGCGCTGATCGCTACTTACTGCCAGACGCTGCGTAATCTAGCGGCCTGCGGTATCGACACTGTCTGCTACAACTTTATGCCGGTGCTGGACTGGACGCGTACCGATCTGACCTATCAATTACCCGATGGCGCTTTGGCGCTGCGCTTTGACCAAGTGGCGTTTGCTGCGTTTGATCTTTATTTGCTTCAACGACCGGAGGCTGAGAAAGCGTATAGCGCTGAGGAGAAGGCTCAAGCAAGCCGCTATCTGGAGGGGTTAGATAGCGCCGGCCGCGAAAAATTAGTCAATACGCTGATCGCAGGGCTGCCGGGCGCCGAAGAGCACTACACCCTGGAGCAGTTTCGCGCTGTACTGGAAGGGTACGCCGATATTGACGCAGCTCGGCTGCGGGAGAACCTAGGCTACTTTCTGCAGGCGGTGATTCCGGTAGCAGAAGAGGTGGGCATTCGTATGGCTATTCACCCAGATGACCCACCACGTCCACTGCTGGGCCTGCCCAGAGTCGTTTCAACTCGCGAAGATGCTCAATGGATTATCGATCACGTGCCCAGTCCGGCCAATGGTTTGACGCTTTGCACGGGCTCTTACGGCGTTCGTGACGACAATGATCTGGTGGCCATGACCCGCCATTTTGCTCCACATATTCACTTTATCCACCTACGCGCCACGAAGCGTGAAGAGGATACACTTTCATTCCACGAGGCGCCTCATTTGGCTGGCGATGTGGATATGGTGGGAGTGATACATGCTCTAGTAGATGAAGAGCGTCGCCGGGAACGTGAGGGCGGGGCGCGTTTGCCGCTACGTCCTGATCACGGTCATCAACTGCTGGATGATCAACAGCGCAACACGGCACCGGGATACCCCCTCTACGGGCGCCTGCGCGGCCTGGCCGAACTGCGCGGAGTGGAGTTAGCGGTGAGGCAGTTAACTGGCTGATAGCATATGCTTTATAGTAAAAACTGCATTTTTCAGAAGGCCTAAAGATTCATGCAAACAACAGCGTTAGCGGTAGATAAAGGGAGTGTGGAGCTTAGTTCCCACTTGTTGTCGGGTGTCAGTCTGCCTGCAGCTGTTATCCATGAAGGTGCGCTAGAGCATAATCTCGCGTGGATGCAGCGATTCGCTGAAGCCCACGGTGCTCGTTTGGCGCCTCATGGTAAAACCACCATGACCCCTGCGCTTTTTCATCGTCAGCTCCAGGCGGGTGCGTGGGGGATTACCTTGGCGACCGCGCCTCAGTGTCGTGCGGCTTTTGCCAATGGCGTTACGCGGCTGTTAATGGCGAATCAGCTTGTCGGGCAGGCCAACATGGCCATCATCGCTAGCCTGCTCGAACAAGGGGCGACGTTTTACTGCATGGTCGATAGTCAGGAGAACGTGCGGCAGCTTGGCCGTTTCTTTGCCGAGCGGGGGTTGGGGCTATCTGTGCTGATCGAAGTAGGCGTGGGAGGCGGGCGTTGTGGCTGTCGCACCCAGCAGCAGATTGTGTCGCTTGCTGAAGCTATTTCAAATGAGCCTGCGCTGTCTCTTGCCGGGTTAGAAGGTTACGAAGGTGTCGTTCACGGAGATGATCCTGAGGCCGGTATTCGCGCCTATGCCAAGTACTTGGTGGAGGTGGCGGTTGAGCTCGAGGCCGCTGGGCGTTTTTCGCAGCCAAATCCTATCGTGACCGCGTCGGGTTCCGCTTGGTATGACGTCATTGCAGAAGCTTTTGATGGAGCTCCGCTCCAGGGCCGATTTACTCCTGTGCTTCGCCCTGGTTGCTACGTCGTCCACGATCATGGGCTTTATCGCGAGGCGCAATCCGCCGTGCTTAACCGTCGGCCCGATTTGCAGCAGGGGCTTGAGCCGGCACTGGAGGTTTTTGCGCAGGTGCAATCGCTGCCTGAGCCTGGCCTTGCCATTGTAGCGCTAGGCAAGCGCGATATTGGTCATGATCAACTGCCTATGGCGCTGCGTCGTTTTCGGGAAGCGGGGGAGATCTCCCAGCCTTTGTCGGTGGCTGGCTGGGAGGTAACCAAAATAATGGATCAGCACACCTTTGTGCGCCTTCCCAATGAGGCCCAGGATATCGAGGTCGGCGATATCATCGCGTTTGGCGCTTCTCACCCGTGTTTGACCTTTGATAAATGGCGTCAGCTGTTGCTTGTCGACAGTGATTTAAACGTTAAAGAGCGTTTGGCGACCTATTTTTAAAAGATGTTTAGATGGCTGGCCGCTGAGGCACTCATATTACGCCGTTGCTTGTGCCGTTAAGCGTGCGATAGCAGCGGGTAGCTCACTGGCGTGCTGGATGCCAGTCGCGCCTTCAGGCGTTACTTCTTCATCAGGAAAGTGATTGAGGTGAATCACGTGCATACCCGCCGCCAGCCCTGCTTCCACGCCTACCGCCGCATCATCAATCACCACACATGATTGTGGCGCGTAGCCCATAGCAACGGCTGCCTTGCGATAAAGCGCTGGGTCCGGCTTCCAAACGTTCAGGGTATAGGCGCTAAACAGTCTGTCTTCAAAATGGTGCCCTAGCGCGGTGCTCTCTAATGCACAGCGTATTTTAGGTTCGGGGCCATTAGACACAACGGCTTTAGGGTGGTCGCTTAGCTGATCGAGTGCGGCAGGTATACCAGGAATGGCCACAAGCTCTGAGCGCATACGGGCTTCCATGCGGGCCCGCATGGAAGCCTCAAGCTTGGCAAACGCGCCTTCTGCCAATGGTTGAAAGCGGCTTTCAAGCGTTTGCACGATGGTCTGGAAACGTACGCCTCTAAATTCATCCATATATTGCTGTGCCGAGAAGGGCAAACTAAATTCAGGAAGAATATCGCCCATCACTTCAGCAAGCAGTACTTCGCTATCGACGAGCGTGCCGTCACAGTCGAAGAGCAAACAGAGCGGGGAGTATTTAGGCTTAGCGGGAATGGCTGAATTCATTTGCAAACTTCCTCATTAACCAGGCTAATTGGACGTTCACCTTGCAGTGCTAGGCGAATATTATCCACTGCCCGCTGGGCCATGGCATCGCGGGTTTCATGGGTAGCGGAGCCGATATGGGGCAGGGCGACGACATTCGACATAGTAAGTAGAGGGGAAGAGGCAGATAATGGCTCCTGCTCAAATACATCCAGCCCTGCTGCTTTAATCACGCCGTTTTCCAGGGCGTGTATCAAGGCGCTTTCATCAACCACTTTGCCGCGGGCGATATTGATAAAAATGGCGGAGGTCTTCATCAGCGCGAACTGATGCGCGCCAATTAAGTGCTCGGTTTCAGCGGTGAGCGGAACCGTCACACAAACAAAGTCGGCTTCGTTCAATAGCTCGTTAAGTTCATGCCGCTCAGCACCAAGTTCGCGTTCCAGTTCAGGCTTCGGAGAGGCTTTCGAGTAGAGCACCTTCATGCCAAATCCCAGGGCGCCGCGCCTGGCCACCGCCTGACCGATGCGTCCAAAACCCACCATGCCAAGGGTTTTGCCATGCACATCGCTGCCAAACAGCGCCGGACCAATACTGCCCTGCCATTCACCTGCTTTCACCCATTCGGCTAACTCAACGGCGCGCCGTGCTGTGGCCATAATGAGGGTGAAACCGGTATCGGCGGTGGTTTCAGTGAGCACGTCAGGCGTATTGCACAGCATAATGCCGCGCTGGGTCAGCTCATTGACGGGGATGTTGTCATAGCCAACAGAGATGGTGGCAATGGCGGTTAGGTTTGGCGCCGCGTCTAATAACTCAGCCGTAATCGCGAGACCAGACCCGATAATACCATCGGCCTTGGCCAGCAGAGCTTGGTTGGCTGGATCATTCAGCGCCGTGGTTTTCGGCAGTACGTCCACCTCAAACAAATCATTCAGCTCGGCTAGCTGGGCATCGCTGAGTCGTCCTTGAATCACTAGACGTTTTTTCATCGTTATCTCCTTGTTATAAAAATCTAGTAAGCGATTTTTAAGTAGCGGGCTGGCTAGCTTCAAGCGTTTTTAGTTGATTGCGATTTGGCAGACCTTCCATATCACCAATCACCTGAATCGCTTGGGCGCCAATAAGGTTGCCGCGCTGGGCCGCTTGGCGTGCCGTTCCGCCGTCGAGCAGGGCACTAATTACGCCGACAGCGAAGCCATCGCCTGCCCCAACGGTATCTACTACTTCTGCTACGCGGCAACCTGGCATTGCGAAACTCTCCTCCTGCCCGTCTAAGCGGCCGCGATAATAGCTGCCTTCTGGCCCTAGCTTGATAATCACCGCAGAAGCCCCTTGATCTAGATAGTAGCCTGCTATGTCGTAAGGCGTCTTCTGCCCGGTGAGTAACTGGCCTTCTGAAAGCCCCGGCAATACCCAGTCTGACAACGCGGCAAGAGCATTCAGCGTCTTGCGCATAGCGTCTTCGCTATCCCACAGGCTGGGGCGTAAATTAGGGTCAAAAGAGATGCTGGCACCGCTAGCGCGCGCCTTTTTAAGCGCATGGTTAGCAAGTTCACGGGCACTGGTGGAAAGTGCCGGCGGTATGCCTGTGGCATGAACATGGCGCAGGGCTGTGAAATCGATATCGTGGGTGTCAGTGGGGGTTAAGTGGCTGGCGGCACTGCCGCGCCGAAAGTACTCCACCTTAGGGTCTGCACCATTGAGCGCGCGCTCTTTGAAAAGCAGCCCTGTGGGGTGCTGGGTATCGGTGCGCAGGTGACGGCAGTCGAGCCCTTCATTTTCTAAAGTCTGGCGGATGAAGTCGCCAAAGCTGTCATTCCCGACGCGGCTTAACCAACCGACGTGAAAGCCTAGGCGCGCCAAACCAATCGCCACGTTGGTATCGGCACCGGCGATCCGGCGCTGAAAATGCTCAATGTCGCTAAGCTTGCCAGGGGCGTTTGCCACAAACATGGTCATGGCTTCGCCAAAGGTAAGGATTTCAGGTGGGTTAGTGAAAGAGTGGGGCATGGTCAATAATCTCTTTGAGTTGTTTATTTCCATTCAATGGGAACGATACCATTTTTGTGGCGACGTTTACCGTCGCCTTAAAAAATTAACGCTGAGTGGAGCCTCGTTTAATCAGGGTGGGTGCAAAACTTAACGCTATTGGCATCGATAATGCGTTTGGTGTGATCCGGTGCATTAAACACTGAATGGCCGTTTTGCCAATCTCATCGGTGGGTTGGGCAAGGGTGGTAATGCCAGGCGGCACTAGGGCGCACCAATCGAGCTCATCAATCCCCATCAGACCTACCTTACCAAGCGGCAATCCAAGTTGCTGAAAAAGGCGCGTTACCGCTAGGGTGGCAGTGCCATTGCCACAAAGTACCGCGCTGGGTTGCTGGTTGTGAGCCGCTATAAAGCTGCCAAGTGCTTTGAGCGTTGCGGCATCGCCTGGCTGGCTAAGCAGTAACGTTGCGTCGTTTAACCCCCGTTGCTTGGCGCTTTGATTAAAACGAGTCAAACGTAGTTGACGTGTGCTGGATACTTCAAGGGGTTCACTGGCGTATAAAACACTTTCGTATCCCTGAGCAACGAGATGGTCAAGCGCCATATCAATCGCTAAGTGGTTGTCCAGGCCCACAACTTCAGCGTCGATATGGTTGACCTCTCGGTCTAGTAGCACAATCGGTGTTCCCTGAGCGATAAACGTATCAAGCTCTCGTTCAGGACTACCTGCCGCGTTGACTACCAAGCCTTCTACTTGATAGGCGCTAAGCAAGGCTAAATGCTGGCGTTCCAGCTCAGGGTCGTTGTCGGTATTACCCACTAATAGTGAGTAACCGTACTGACGGCACGCTTGCTCGACCCCATGAGTAATGGCGACCGAAAAAGGATTGCGGATATCGGCGACCAGCATTCCAACTAACTTAGAGCGCCCGCCTTTTAATCCGCGCGCCATCTGATTGGGGTGATAGCCGAGGGTATGAGCAGCTTGAGCAATACGCGTCTGAAGAGCGGGCGACAGTCGCTCACGCTCCTCGCCAAAATAGCGCGAGACGCTGGTTTTAGAAGCGCCTGCTAAACGAGCGACTTCAATGATAGTGGAACGGCGCGACTCGGTTGTCATAATGTACTTGAAACAATGGGAACGGTTCCAAGGTAAAAGATTTATCACTTTTGAGCAATTAACATACTGGCAAGCATTCCAATGTTGGCCGGAGTAAACTACTTGGTTTTATTCGACGCTTGGCTGACTGAATGCACCCTACTTACGAACTGACAGAAGCGGGAGACCGCTACTTCGATGGTCTGGCGGACAAATTTTCCCGTTCGCTCTATCAAGCGCCTCGAGGTGAGCTGCGCCTGGCCATGCTCGACTATCTGTTGCCGCAAATGTTGCTGTTAAACGAGCAGAAAGTCCTCGACGTTGGCGGTGGTTTGGGCCAGCAAGCGGCGTGGTTTGCCAAGCGTGGGCATGCGGTGACCATGACTGAGCCCTCAGAAGATATGCTTAGCCACGCCAAGCAGTGGCACTCCGACGACAGCGCGTTACCCCGCGAGTCGATTCGCTACCTTCAGGCGCCAATTCAAACGCTGTCTACACAAGCGCCAGGGCCATGGCCGCTGATTACTTGCCATGCAGTGTTGGAGTGGTTAGGCGACCCGCAAGCAGCATTAGCTAGCCTAGACGCGTTATTAGCGCCCGGTGGGCAACTCAGTTTGATGGTGTTCAACCGTGATGCGTTACGTTTCTCTAATGTGGTGAAAGGCAATCTTGAGAAGGCCTTGAGCGACCGCTTGGCGGGGAAGGGGAAGCGACAACGGTTAACGCCGATCTCACCCGTCAGCCATGCAGAGATTGCTCAGTGGAGCGCTGCGAGCGGCCTGCAGATAGCGTCAGTCGCCGGTATCCGTGTCTTTCAAGATTACTTACGCAAACCGCCAGCAACACCCGTAGAAAATGAAACACTGCTTGCGCTGGAAAAGCAGTACTGCCGACAGGATCCACACTGGCGTTTGGGTCGCTACCTACTCTATACCCTAACCAAACCGGAGACCCTTGTATGAGTGCTCAAGATCCTGCTTGCCAATTGCTCGCACGCCAGCAAGATAATTATGATGCTTTGTGGGTTGTTGGCCCGCCAATAGATAGCTGGCTTGTTGATCGATCAGCCGGGGTGGTGAGCGGTGATCATGACGTTCTCATCGAATGGGCTACTAAAGGCAAGCAAGTCAGGACGCCCTTTGATATCGCGACGGATGACGCACTGGGTAACGGGCAGGATAAAGACATTGTGCTGTTTTGGCCGAAAGCCCACCAACTGGGCATTTGGTGGCTCAAGTGGTTATGTGAACAGCTACCCAGCGGAACGCCGTTTGACATTGTCGGTGCGCACCTGGGAGGAATTAAGCGCGTGCCCCAAATGCTTGAGGAACTGGGGCTGCCATGGGACAAGCGCGATAACGCCCGACGCTGTACGCTATTTGCCTCTCATACCGTTGCCTTAAATTCAGCCAGTGGATCAAGCGACACCGCTTGGCAGACGTTTGAGACGCCAGGGCTAACGCTGGTAAGTCACCCAGGCGTATTCGGTCATGGCAAAGTCGATGAAGGCACGCTGTTAATGTTGGAAAGCCTGGAAAGTAGCTTGCCTAAAAAACCGCTCAAGGTTCTGGATATGGGCTGTGGCGATGGCATTATTAGCGCTTGGTTAGCGCAGCGAGGTCACCTTGTGACCGCCGTGGACGTTAGCGCTTTTGCAGTAGAAGCCTGTAAACGCACCTTAACGGCGAATGGATTAGAAGGGCGCGTGCTGCGTAGCGATGTGTTCAGCGCGCTTGAGGGCGAGCAGTTTGACTGGATTGTCAGCAATCCGCCTTTCCATAAAGAGCGTGATATTAGCTATGGTCCCAGCCAGCGCTTGATTAGCAAAGCGCCTGAGCACCTAAAAACCGGTGGACGTTTGGTCATTGTGGCGAATGGTTTTCTGCCTTATCCCGATCACTTACAGCGCGCTTTTCAAGATTTTCATATTTTGGCGGATAACCGTCGCTTCAAGGTATACACAGCAAAGCAACTAAGCCGCTAGCCCCAGCCGCCAATCAACTTCTACTATAAATGAGGATTCATAAGCCGTTATTTGGCCCTAGGTAAGCTTGCCAGGGCCAAAATTGCTCGTCCACACTCGATTTATTGGTCAAGCTGTCATACAGTCAGATGTTACGACTCTAGGCATGTGCCTACCATTCTGGGTCATGCCGTTACCAGGGATGTGCCACATGAAGCGACTCAACAACAAAAATGCACTGGTCACCGCCGCTGCGAATGGCATTGGACGCGCTACCGCCGAGCGCTTTGTAGCCGAAGGTGCGCGGGTATTTGCAACCGACATCGATATCGCCACGCTAGAAGGAGTGGAGGGCGTTGAAGCGTACTGCCTGGATGTCACGAACAGCAAGGCGATTCATGAACTGGCTAGCTCGCTGCCTAATCTGGACATACTCTTTAACTGTGCGGGTATGGTGGCGGGAGGATCTGTGCTCGAGTGTGATGAAGCCACTTGGCAACGCTCACTGGATCTTAATGTCACCTCTATGTTTCATACCTTGCAGGCTTTTTTACCGGGCATGCTGGTGAATGGGGGCGGCAGTATTATCAATATGGCTTCCCTGGCCTCAAGCGTTAAAGGCGTGGCTAACCGCTGTGCTTATGGGACTTCCAAAGCGGCGGTGATTGGTCTCACCAAATCGGTGGCTGCAGACTTTATGACCCAAGGCATACGCTGTAATGCGATTTGCCCTGGCACGGTTGAATCACCCTCCTTAAAGCAACGTATCGCCGAGCAGGCGCGTAAAGAGGGGCGCAGCGACGCAGACGTGCTGGCGTCTTTTATTGCGCGCCAACCAATGGGCAGGTTAGGGCGAGTGGAAGAGGTCGCCGCATTGGCAACGTTCCTGGCCAGTGATGAATCTGAGTTTATTACGGGTACGGTACAATTGATTGATGGCGGCTGGGCAAACTAATCATTTTAGAAGGTATAACAATATGAAACTTGTACGTTTTGGTTCACCGGGCCAGGAAAAGCCGGGCATTTTAGATGGTCAAGGTAAGGTGCGTGATCTTTCTTCCATCGTGGGCGATATTGCTGGTGATGTACTGGGCGATGCGGGCTTAAAGAAGTTGCGTGATATCGATGTGACGACACTGTCGGAAGTGCCGGACGATACACGTTTTGGGCCCTGTGTCGGTCGGGTCGGCAAGTTTATCTGTATTGGCCTCAACTACTCTGATCATGCGGCTGAAACCGGCGCTGACGTGCCGCCAGAACCGGTTATTTTCAATAAGTGGACCAGCGCGATCTGCGGCCCTAATGACGATGTTGAAATCCCCCGTGGCTCTAATAAGACCGACTGGGAAGTGGAGCTTGGGGTGATTATTGGCAAAGGCGGCCGTTACATTGATGAAGCCGATGCGATGTCCCATGTGGCGGGCTTCTGTGTTGTTAACGATGTGTCTGAACGTGAGTTTCAGTTAGAGCGCAGCGGCACTTGGGATAAAGGTAAAGGCTGCGATACGTTCGGCCCTTTAGGCCCTTGGCTGGTAACGCGCGATGAAGTTGCTGACCCCCATCAGCTGAGTATGTGGCTAGAGGTTGACGGCCACCGCTATCAGGATGGCAATACCCGCACCATGGTCTACCAAGTGCCTTTTCTGATTAGTTACTTGAGCCGTTTCATGAGCTTGCAGCCCGGCGATGTGATTTCAACCGGAACGCCGCCAGGCGTCGGGATGGGGCAGAAGCCGCCTATTTACCTTCGTGATGGGCAGCAAATGCGTTTAGGTATTGAAGGACTTGGTGAGCAGTTGCAGCGGGTCGTACAGGCTTAGCATTGATGGAGGCGCACTCATGCAAGTGCTTGTCTGTAAAAAACCGCACCACTTGGAGCTTGCTCACGCCGATAAACCTAAGTGTTTGCCTGGGCATGCCGTGGTGCGGATTCGCCGTATCGGTATCTGTGGAACGGATATTCATGCTTGTGGCGGCAACTTACTCACCGGGCACCTCTTGCGGGCGTACCCACCCAAATGCCCCAGAGGTGTGATCCGGCTAATCAGGTTATCAAGGCCATGATCTCGATTGACGTTTAATACTTCTTCGTCGTTTGCTCAAACTTTCCACAATCAGCCGCCGACGAAGTTATCTTTAGGGTCTATGATGCAAGTTAGTAGACGTTAATTTAATGGTCGTGGGTGGGAGAGGCTGAAATGGCAGGAAGCGTTCGTACTACAGCGGTACTGGGAAGCGCTGTGTTATTGGGTGGGTTGCTAGCGCTGGGACTGGTTTGGAGCGGTAGCTATATCAAGGGAGCTGCTGAAGTGTGGCAGCAGTCGTCGCGTAGCGTCACGGTGCGCGGCTTGGCTGAGCGTGAAGTGGCGGCGGACTTAGTATTGTGGCCGTTTAACTACAGTGTCAGTGCCAACAGTTTGGGAGAGCTGGAGCAGCAGCTGTCAGAAGACGAGCAGGCAATTCGCGAATTTCTAGATGCTCAAGGATTTTCGTCAGAACACGTTAGCTCGACACCGCCGCGCATTACCGATCAATTTAGCAATCAGTACGGCGGTCAGCGCCCCGATGAGCGTTATCGCGCAGAAGCAACGCTACTGTTGCGTTCGCCTGATGTTGAGAGGGTTATCGAGGCAATTCCCAGTGCGACCTCGCTGGTACGTGAGGGCGTACTGTTGTCGCCCAGCTATGAATACCGCACAGAGTTTTTATTTACCGGACTTGATGCCATAAAGCCTGAAATGATCGCGGCAGCCACGGCGGATGCTCGTAGCGCCGCTCAGCAGTTTGCTGAAGACTCCGGTAGCCAAGTGGGCCAGATCCGCCAAGCCACCCAGGGCTACTTTTCCATTGAAGACCTGGACAGCTATACGCCGCAAACCAAACGTGTGCGCGTTGTCACCACTGTTGACTATGCGCTAGAGGATTAAGCGTTAAAAAACGCGCCATAAGCGAGGTCGGTGATAGCTAAGTTGAGATTAGCCGGTGTAATCGATAGCGGTGATGGTATAAAACGTATCGCCATTAGGGGTAAGTACTTTGGCATCGTCACCGACCTGTTTGCCTAATAGCGCCTTGGCCATGGGGGCATCGATACTGATCCAGCGCTTTTTAGTGTCGATTTCATCGTGGCCAACAATCCTGAGATGAACCTGCCCGCCGTTTTCATCTTCCAGACTCACATAGGCGCCGAAAAATACCTTACTGGTATCGGCAGGTAGGCGGTCGACTACCTGTAATTCATCCAAGCGTTTTGTCAAATAAGTAATCCGGGCAATAACGCGGTTTAACTCTTTCTTGTTATAGGTGTAATCGGCATTTTCACTGCGGTCTCCCTGGGCGGCCGCTTCGCCGACCTTGGCTGAAATGGCCGGGCGTTTAACCCGTGATAGGTGATCTAAAATAGCGCGCAAGCGGGACGCCCCCTCAGCGGTAATCAAGTTGCTCTTTGGGGCTTGACGCGGATCTTTGGCTGGATCGCGCCAGCGGGTCATGTTGCGGCCTTTCATTACCAATTCCCTATCAGGTATTAAGCTATCTACTCTACGTTAAATGCGTGAAGCATACCAAGCAACATGCCGCCGATGAATCATTCAAACGTTCGTTAGATTATTTGCTATATTGGGGGGAGGCCTGCCAGTGATAGATCTAAAGTGATAGGTCTAAAGTGATAGATCTAAGGTGATAGGTCTAGGTAGTCCAAACCTAAGCAGGACAACAATAAATCAGGAGCAACTATGCAAAAACTCTCATTATCCCGTTTAACTTTATCGCGTTTGCTCATCGCCGCTGCCATCGGCGGCACGCTGGCGTTAACACCGTTAACCGCAGCCGCTTTTGAAAGTGAACTGTTCTCGCTAAAGAACCGCTGGGAGTATTCGGTGACGGAGCTGCCTGCCAACGAGCGCGAGAGCACGCTTAAATCGTTGGCGGGTGAAGCAGAACAGCTAGCCAAACAGCACAGCGACGAGGCCGATGTACTGGTCTGGCAGGGGATTATTCTGGCGTCTTATGCCCGTGAGCGCGGTGGTTTAGGTGCGCTTGGCACCGCTGGCGATGCCCGCGAAGTGCTCGAACAGGCGATCAAAATTGATCCACAGGGATTGAATGGCTCGGCCTACGTGACGCTTGGCGCGCTCTATGACCGAGTGCCGGGTCGACCACTCGGTTTTGGCAATAGCGATACCGCAGAGCGCATGTTCCAGCGTGCCTTGGAAATCCGCCCAGACGGTATCGACGTTAACTACTACTATGCCGCCTTTTTACAAGAAGAGGGCAACGATCAGGCGGCTCGTGAACATGCCGAGCGTGCGGTTAACGGCACTGCTCGCGACAACCGGCAAGTGTCAGATGAAGCGCTACGCCGAGATGCCGAGGCGCTGCTCAATCAGCTGTAATCCGCTAACTGAATTGGCATTCCCGGTGGCAAGCATTGATAATAGAACGCTTATCACCACCGGGAGTGCCGCATGCCGACGAGTCCCACTATCTCATCTCTTAGCGTTCCGCTGTTAAAGCGCGACGATGTCGAGCTACTCAAGCGTGAGACGCTGCACCAGGGGTTTTTCCGTTTGGAAGCTCTCGAGCTTCGCCATCGCCTATTTGAAGGGGGGTGGAGCCAGCCCATGCGTCGCGAAGTGCACAATCGCTTTGATGCGGTGGGTGTCCTGCTTTATGACCCCGAGCGCGATTCTTTGGTGCTGATTGAACAATTTCGTGCTGGTGCTATCGATGACGCGGTTTCTCCCTGGAAATTAGAAATCGTCGCCGGTTTAGCCGAAAAAGACGAATCGTTGGAAGACGTGGCCCGCCGTGAAGCGTGGGAGGAGGCAGGTTGTAAAGTAACCGAGCTGACCAAACTTCACACTTATTATCCAAGTCCTGGTGCCTGCAACGAGCAAGTGACCCTATTTTGTGGTTTGGTAGATACCCACGGCCTGGGCGGCATTCACGGCTTAGATGAAGAGCACGAGGATATTCGCGTTCACGTGGTGCCTTTTCCTGCTGCCTGGGAACTCTTACTCCGCGGGCGACTCGACAACGCCATGTGTTTAATTGGTCTACATTGGCTGAATAACCAGCGCGCTTCACTGCGTGCCGCTTCTCAGCGAGCTTTATCGGAAAGTGGAACGACGAGAAGCGAAACAGACAAGGAGTGAACATGGCGAGAATGGCCTATGTCACCGATTTAAAATCGCTCCAAGGGGAGTGCAGCGCCAACTATTTACGTTTGGTGCGGCTGGTGGGCGATATGGAGGCCGGCCAGCGCCGTGATATTGCCCTGCGCGGTAATAAGCAGCACTTTGGAGATTTGCATCTCTATATTCAACAGCAGGCGCCTTACACCACTATGGTGGATGTTTCCCAAACGGGTCCGCTGGATGCCGTTTTGGAAGGGCCGCGGATGCGGGTACACCTCTATCACGATGTGCGAATGGCCGAGGTGACCGACTTTCAGCGCGAGCGCCATTTTAGTGGCCGCTATCGCTACCCTAACGCCCGGATGCACCAGCCGGATGAGAAACTGCAACTCAACCGCTTTTTAGGTGAGTGGCTGGCTCATGGCCTTGCCCATGGTCACACCATTGACGTACCGGAGATGCCCTAATGCGCGTGGTGCAGATTACCGACGCCCACCTTTATGCGGATACCGAAGCGCGCTCCCGCGTGGGTGTTCCTTGGCGGCAGTTTCAGCAGGTGTTGAGTGCCGTTGTCGCCGAGAAGCCCGATATCGTGCTATTTACCGGCGACGTTAGCCAGGACGAGTCAGCCGCTTCCTACGCCTTGGCCGCGCAGGCGATGGAGCAGTTGCCTTGCCCCTGGTACTGGTTGCCGGGGAATCACGACCAGCTCGAATTGATGGCTGCCGAGCGACCAATGGTCGATCAGGTGGATTTGGGACCGTGGTGCATACTGCTGCTTAATACCCAGGTAGAAGGCCAGCCTTACGGGGAACTGGGAAGCGTACGCCTAGCCGAGCTCGCTGAGCAGCTTGAGAAGGATGATCGACCCACGCTAATCGCCATGCACCACCCGCCAGTGGAAGTGGGCGCGGTATGGATGGATGCCATTGGTTTGCAGGATCGTGACGCGTTTTGGCAACTGCTAAGCAGCTACCCTCAGGTCAAAATCGTCTTGTTTGGTCACGTACACCAAGCCTACGCCGAGCACTACTCCTCGGGTGAAATGACCATTGACGTTTTTGGCTGCCCGGCGATGGCGGATCAGTTTCAGCCCGGTGCCGAACAGTTCGCCATTGATGAAGCCTCCCGCCCTGGCTACCGCGTTATTGATTTATGCTGGAGTGAACCCCTCGGAGGCGAGTGGCAGAGCTGGGTCGAACGTCTTGATTGAGCCTTTGGCGCTGCAATCTTAGATGGTTAGGTCATAAAAGAATAAAAAGATAGTTATTAATTCTTTTGGGTTATTATCTACTCGGCGTTACCCTACTCGCATTCGAACGAATTTTTAGAACGTATACCGTTTTCTAGCTTGTGTAACGAGCTTGTTCTTGCGAGGTAATGGGCCATGAGCCAATCTTCCACTCTTTCTTTAGGGGCGCTCGCTGAAAAGTCGCGCTCTTCAGAGCCGCGAAGCGAAGCGTCTGTTACGCCTGATGCTGCGCGATTAACCCACCTCAAGCAATTAGAAGCTGAGTCTATTCATATCATCCGTGAGGTCGCCGCCGAGTTCTCCAATCCGGTGATGATGTACTCCATCGGTAAAGACTCTTCGGTCATGCTGCACTTGGCGCGCAAAGCCTTTTACCCTGGTACGCCGCCATTTCCGCTGCTGCACGTTGACACCACTTGGAAGTTTCGCGAGATGATCGAGTTTCGTAACCGCATGGCGAAAGACGCGGGTATGGAGCTGATCGTACATACTAATGAAGAGGGGCGGGCGGCGAATATCAACCCGTTCGATCAGGGCAGCGCTAAATATACCGATATCATGAAAACCCAGGCGCTCAAGCAAGCGCTGGACAAGCACGGGTTTGATGCGGCCTTCGGTGGCGCCCGCCGAGATGAAGAGGCGTCACGTGCTAAAGAGCGCGTCTATTCGTTCCGCGATAAGTATCACCGTTGGGATCCTAAAAACCAGCGCCCTGAACTGTGGAACGTGTATAACGCCAAGGTTAATAAAGGCGAGTCGATCCGTGTGTTCCCGCTCTCCAACTGGACCGAGCTGGATATCTGGCAGTACATCTATTTAGAGTCGATTCCCATCGTGCCGCTCTACTACTCGGCCAAACGACCCATCGTTGAGCGCGACGGTATGCAAATCATGGTCGATGACGAGCGTATGCCGCTTGCGCCCGGCGAAGTGCCGGAAATGAAGTCGGTACGGTTTAGAACCCTGGGCTGCTACCCGTTGACCGGGGCGGTTGAGTCCGAGGCTGCGACGCTGCCGGAAATTATTCAAGAGATGCTGCTGACCCGCACCAGCGAGCGCAGTGGCCGCGCCATCGACCGTGACCAAGTGGGTTCGATGGAGAAGAAAAAGCGCGAGGGTTATTTTTAAATGTCTCACCAATCTAATTTAATCGCCGACAATATCGAAGAGTACCTGCACGAGCATGAAAATAAAGACCTGCTGCGTTTTATTACCTGCGGCAGCGTCGACGACGGTAAATCGACGCTGATTGGCCGTATGCTCCATGACTCGAAAATGATCTTTGAGGATCAGTTGGCGGCGATCACTCAGGCCTCTAAAACCAGCGGCACGACCGGCGATACCGTTGATTTGGCGCTCTTGGTGGATGGTCTGCAGTCCGAGCGTGAGCAGGGCATTACCATCGATGTGGCGTACCGTTTTTTCTCTACTGATAAGCGCAAGTTTATTATCGCCGATACACCGGGGCATGAGCAGTACACCCGCAATATGGCTACTGGCGCATCAACCGCCAGCTTGGCGATTATTCTGATCGATGCCCGCTACGGCGTGCAGACCCAAACGCGCCGCCACAGCTTTATTGCCGATCTGCTGGGTATTCAGCACTTGGTGATCGCGGTCAATAAGATGGATTTGGTGGACTTCTCTGAGCAGCGCTTTAACGAGATAGTCGACGAGTACCGCGCTTTTGCTGACAACCTACAGGCCCCCGACATTCGCTTTTTGCCCATGTCGGCGCTGAATGGCGATAACGTGGTTAATCGCAGCGAGCAAACGCCATGGTACTTTGCCGGTGGCTATCAGGGGCAAACGCTGATCGAACTGTTGGAAAGCGTCGAGATTACCCGCGATCAGAACCTCAGTGATCTGCGCTTGCCTGTGCAGTACGTGAACCGCCCCAATCTCGATTTCCGCGGTTATTGCGGCACATTATCCGCTGGTGTATTGCGCCCCGGCCAAGCGGTGAAAGCGTTACCATCGGGTAAAACATCGACCGTGGCGCGTGTCGTCACTTATGACGGTGACCTAGCTGCTGCTTATCCCGGTCAGGCCATCACGGTCACCTTGGAAGATGAAATCGATATCTCCCGCGGTGATTGGCTGGTAGCGGCAGATTGCGAGCTGCCGCTTTCCAATACCTTTAAAGCCGATATTGTCTGGATGCATGAAGAGGTTCTTACGCCGGGTAGGCTCTACGATTTCAAGCTGGCGACCCGGGATCTTTCTGGCCAGGTAAGCGCGATTGACTACCAGATTGATGTCAATACCTTGGAGAAGCATACCACTCACTCGCTGGGCTTAAATGCGATTGCCCGCTGCGACGTAGAACTGACTGCTGCCATTCCGGTGGATGACTACCGCACCAGTCCTGGCACCGGTAGCTTTATCATCATTGACCGGTTAACCAACGTCACTGTGGGTGCCGGGATGATTCGTGGTGCCGCAAGCGCTCCAGGCACTGTTTCAAACACGACCGACTGGGCGGCGTTTGAGCGCGACCTGAATGCGCTGGTGCGCAAGCATTTTCCTCACTGGGAAGCGAAAGATATCAGCGACTTATTTAACCGCTGAATGTAAACGCTCAAAGTACAACGGCCCGCCTCTTAAGGCGGGCCGTTGCTATGTGGGCGTTTGGCAAGATTACTCAGCGTTAGGGAAAAACAGCTGCTGGCCATCCACCTTATAATCGGCAATTGCTTGCTGGCCCTGTTCAGAAACCAGCCATTCGTGCCACTGGGCGGCGAGATCATGTTTTAAGTGCGGATGGCGCTCTTCTGAGAGCAGAAGGCTACCGTACTGGTTGAACAGCGCTTCATCACCTTCAAACAGCAGCGTTAAGTCTTGCGGATTTTTAAACGCAACCCAGGTGGCGCGGTCGGTAAGCGTGTAGGCGCCCATAGCCGCAGCGGTATTTATTGTGGGACCCATGCCGCTGCCCAATTCACGGTACCACTCGCCCTGAGGCGTGATCCCTGCATCTTCCCATAAACGCAGTTCGGCGCGGTTGGTGCCGCTATCGTCACCCCGTGAGGCGAAGGGCGACTCGCTTTCAGCAATGAGCTGCATGGCATCGGTAACGGTTTCGCTGCCGCTGATGCCGGCAGGATCATCACTGGGGCCAACGATCACGAAGTCGTTGTACATCACATTAAGACGCTCGGTGGCGTAGCCGTCAGCTACAAACTGCTCTTCGCCCGCGGTATCGTGCACCAGCAGGCTATCGGCATCGCCACGGCGGCCAATTTCAAACGCCTGACCGGTACCTACCGCGACCACGCGCACATCAATGCCGGTTTCTTCGGTAAAGGTGGGAATAATCGCGTCGAACAAACCTGAGTTTTCGGTAGAGGTGGTCGAGGCCAGCGTGATGTAGTCATCGTCTGCCAGCAGCGTGCCGCTCCAGGTCAGTCCTAGCGCACCTGCGGTTAACAATGCGGTTGTCTTGTTCATTGTATGACTCCTTGATCGCTTTTCATTCATCCAGCTGTCCCAGGGCTACCAAACGAGTTCGCCCCGAATAAACGCGCCTGCCTCGCGTGAGGTAGGCGCGGTAAAAAAATCGTTGGCGGGGGTGTGTTCAAGTAGTGCGCCGTCATGCATAAACAGCACGTCATCGGCTAAGCGGCGCGCTTGGTATAAGTCGTGGGTGGACATCACAATGCGTGTGCCGCTGTGATGAAACTCAAGTACCGCATCTTCAACGGCTTTAATGGCCGCGGGGTCTAATGCTGAGGTAGGTTCGTCAAGAAACAGCACCTGCGGATTGAGTAGCCAAGCCCGCGCTAGCGCTAAGCGCTGTTGCTCGCCGCCGGAGAGGACTCGCGCTGGTCTTTTAGCCAAATGGGCTAAGCCAAACTTCTCAAGGGCATTCATCGCCTGGGCTTTTCGAGGTAACGCTTTCAGTTCTGGTCGCGCCACCTTATTGATGGCTAGCACATAGGTCAGGTTATCCAGCGCAGAGCGACGTAACAGCACAGGACGTTGGAAAACCATGGCTTGCGCGGGCTGGGCACCTTGCCAGCGAACCGAACCGCTGGTGGGCGTTAGCAGGCCGTGAGCTAGACGCATTAACAGGCTTTTGCCCGCGCCGTTCGGCCCCATTATTAATGTGCGCTGGCAGCCTGCAAGGCGCATCGATGTAGGTTTTAGCAGCGTCTGGCCGCGATGGATGAATCCAACGCTATCGAGCTCGAGTGAGGCGACGGGAGGCGTGTGGTGTGCGTTCATCCCAGCCGCCTTTTCGACGTTTCGCCGATGACATGAGCGATAGCGTTAATCATGGTGACCAGCGCAAGCAGAATAATGCCTAAACCGAGCGCCAGGGGCAGGTTGCCTTTACTGGTTTCCAACACGATGCTGGTGGTCATGACACGGGTGACGCCATCGATATTGCCGCCCACAATCATCACTGCGCCCACTTCGGCACTGGCGCGGCCAAAGCCGGCAAGAATCACCGTTAAGAGCGCAAAGCGTGCATCCCAGAGCAGCGTGGGGATCATACGTTGGCGGCTCAGTCCGAATGAGTTCAACTGCTCGGCATACTCTCCGTGAAGCCCCTCAATCTGTTGGCGGGTGAGGGCGGCAATAATGGGTAGCACCAGAATGACTTGGGCAATCACCATCGCCGTCGGCGTAAACAGCAACCCCCATTCACCCAGCGGGCCCGCGCGCGAAAGTAGCAGATAAACGCATAGCCCGGCGACTACGGGCGGTAAGCCCATCATGGCATTCAGGGCAACGATAACGACGTTGCGCCCGGGAAAGCGCCATAGCGCAAGAGCAGCGCCTAGCGGCAGCGCTATTAGGCTGGCAATCAGCACTGCCATCAGCGATACCTGCAGTGAGAGCATCACGATCGAGATGAGCGCGCTGTCCATACTCAGGATCAGGGCGAGAGCAGTACTGAAGGCATTGTCACTGATCGGCATTGAGCGGCGGCATCGTTATTAGGTTAGATTGAGTATGATGTACGGAAAAATGCCCGATTGCACACGCAGCTGAAACTAATGCAGCCTTATGCAGTAAATTGGTAGTGGCTGACACTCCGCGGAGAGGCCTATCGCGATGCCGGACTCACATACTTATTTAACCACCACAGAAGTCGCCGACTACCTGCGCTTGAAAGAGCGCAAGGTGTATGACCTGGTGCGCCAGGGACAGATCCCTTGTAGCCGGATCACCGGAAAGCTGCTGTTTCCTCGTCAGCAGATTGATCTATGGGTACTGAGCCATTTAGAGGGTGATCAGGCGCAGCGCTTATCAGTGCCGCTGGTGGTCGCGGGCAGTCAGGATCCATTGCTGGAGTGGGCGGTTCGGGAGAGCGGCTCTGATTTGGCGATGCTCTGTCAGGGCAGTGGTGACGGCGTTCGGCGTTTGTTGGATGGCAAAGCCATGCTGGCCGGTATCCATCTGTTGGATCCCGCCACCCAACGCTATAACGAGCCAAGCGCACTTGGATTAAGCGGTATGCGAGACCTGTTAGTAGTGCACTGGGCCAAGCGTCGCCAAGGGCTGTTGTTGCCCGTCGACAACCCGCTGAAAATCACCGGACTGAGCGATTTAAAGCGAACCGGTATTCGTGTGGCGTATCGCCAGCCAGACGCAGGAGCAGCAAGGCTGCTTAGCTGTTTGCTAGAGCAAGCGGGGATTGAAAGCTCAGCGCTTAATTGGGCGCCGCACGCCTCGTTAAATGAGGATGATTTAGCGCTCAGTATTTGCCAGGGTGAGGCCGATGTAGGGCTGGGGGTAGAAGCTGCCGCCGAGCGTCAACAACTGGCGTTTATACCGCTTTGCCAAGAGCCGTTTGATTTAGTGATGCAGCGGCGCAGCTATTTCGAACCCGCCGTACAGCGGCTGTTGGCATTTTCTCACCAGGCACGCTTTGCCGAACGGGCAACTAGGCTGTGCGGCTACGATATCAGTGACGTCGGAAAGATTGTTTATAACGCCTAGGTCGTCATTCATTTGGTTGCATGATCGATGCTGTTACTATATTTCTAATTACTATATTTCCAATTACTATATTTCCAATACTTAGTGTTTTTGATGCTTAATGTTTCTAATGTTTAGTGTTTCTAATGCTTAGTGTTTCTTACACTTCGCATTAATATGCAGTGATAGCGATTTATCATCATGAAAAGGAGAGCACGATGAAACGAGCACAAGCCGCTGACGCTGTAAGAACGCCTCGACAAGGCCAGCACGCTTGATGGCGCTACTTCGTCAGTGGACAAGCTTTGTCAAACGGCTTGTCCACGTCATTGCCAAACCCATTAAAGGTGACAGTGGCCGTGGTGGCATGGTGGTTCATCCTTACCGCGGCTATGGTTCTCAGCGTGAAGTGTTTGTCATGGGGAGAGTGTTTCGCCAAGCCGCGCTAGGACGAGTAATCCCACGTCATGGCATGCTGCGCGATACCGCTGACGTTGCTCGGCGTGTTTTGCGCCGGGGGATGGCTGACGCTCAGGTTGAAATACATGTTGGCGAAAACCAGCTCTGCGTAGGTACTGATCGAGATGGCTATTTCGATGTGCACTTGCCGATTAGCCATACGTTACCCGTCGACGTCTCCTGGCACCGCGCCGATATTTTGGTGCATTGCCCCGGCCAGACCCCGGTACGCACCCACGTAGAAGTTTACGTGCCACCGCCAGAAGCGGACTTACTGGTGATCAGCGATATCGATGACACCGTCATGTTTACCGGCGTGGCAGAAAAGCTAAAAATGCTTTACCGCCTGTTCGTTAGAAAACCTCACCGGCGTACTGCTTTTCCTGGTGTTGCATCGCTTTATCAAGCGCTGCATCGTGGCGTAAGCGAACGCGCTGAACGCCCCATTTTGTATGTCTCTCGTGGGCCGTGGGCGATATACGAAATGCTCGAAACCTTTTTCCAGATTAACCGCATCCCCGTTGGCCCCATTCTATTTCTGCGCGAGTGGGGGATCTCTTGGCACAGGCCCTGGCCACGGCGTGCCGAAGAGCACAAGCGTGATCTGATCGACCGCATGCTTACTCTTTATAACGATATGCCGTGCATACTCATTGGTGATAGCGGCCAGCACGACCCAGAAGTCTATATTGAGATCGTAAAAGCCTACCCAAACCGCATTAAAGCTATCTACATTCGGCGTGTGGATAAAGACCCTAAGCGGGAGGAGGCCATTCAGCAATTGCGCGATGAGCTGGTGGGTACCCAGTGCGAGTTGGTGCTCGCCGCTGATAGTGTGTTGATTGCCGAACACGCTCACGCCCAGGGGGATATATCTGCTCACGGGTTGCAGGCAGTTCAGCGTGACGTTGAAGAGCACCGTAACAATCCTACCTAACCACACTCCTGCATAATGCTGTTGCCAAGCTGGTCCCCATGGTAAAACGGATCCATTGGTCTATGAGAGATTGTTGGCGTGCGGTTAGCTGCGTACGTTTAATTATCAACAGGGGATGCCATGGTTGTTGTGCTGATCATTTTTGCGCTGGCCGTTTTTGTACTGCCCAATGTGTGGGCTAAATGGGTACTTAAGCGCCACACCCGTGGCCGTGACGATTATCCCGGTACAGGGGCTGAGCTTGCTGACCATTTGCTGCGCAGACTTGGTATTGACGGCGCTAGCGTAGAGCGCACCGAGTTTGGCGATCATTACGATCCCGAAACGCGCTGTGTGCGTCTTTCCCCAGATAACTACGATGGGCGCTCACTCACTGCGGTGACGGTCGCTGCCCATGAAGTAGGCCATGCTATTCAGCACCATCAGGGCTATGCGCCACTGCTGGCGCGTAGCCGCTTAGTGGGCGTCGCGCAAAAAGCCGAAAAATTGGGTGCCATCTTAATGATGGCCGCACCATTCTTGTTTCTCCTAACGCGCTTACCGGGTGGCTTGGCAGTGGTGATTGTCATGGCGGTGATTAGCTTTGGTACTGCGGCGTTGGTGCACTTGGTGACGCTGCCGGTAGAGTTTGATGCCAGCTTTAACCGCGCGCTGCCGCTGCTGAAAGAGTATGTGCCACCCGCCGACATGAAAGGCGCACGACACGTGCTCAGTGCCTGCGCTTTTACCTATGTGGCCGCCTCGCTCGCCAGCGTGATGAACCTGGGCCGATGGCTGGTGATTTTACGGCGCTGATACAGAATGGACATACCTTCTCCTGGCTTACTCCGTCAAGCTCAATCAGAGCCTTGGGTTCGCACCCGCTTAGCCGCCAGTTTGTAAGATATTTCTTAAAATGTTGTAAGACATTGACGTTTCGTATTCAGGATGGGTTGTTCTGGTAACAGATATCGCTACGCTGATCGTTTTAATAAGTGTTTGATGATCCAAGGAGTGGCGCGATGTCAGCCAGCACTGGTTTGCAATTCACCCTAACACTACCGGGGGTGGATGACGTGGCGGTGATCGATTTCACTCACCGCGAAGCGCTCTCCCAGCCTTTCGAGCTGGCAATCAACCTGGCCAGCCGCGATGGCAGTCTGGATGCTGCTGAGCTGCTGGATCGCGAAGCCACTCTGACCATCTGGCAGGATGGCGAACCGCTGCGCCGAGTGCACGGTATCGTTTGCGAGTTTGGCCAGGGTGACCGCGGTCACCGACGTACCTTCTACTCCCTGGTACTGCGCCCGGCGCTCTGGCGGCTTTCGCTGCGCCACAACTCGCGTATTTTTCAGAAGACCAATCCGCTCACTATTATCAATACCTTATGCGATGAACGGGGTATCAGGGAGGTTGCTTTTGCGGTCACCCGCGAGCTTGCCGAGCGCGAGTACTGCGTGCAGTACCGCGAGACCGACCTTGCCTTTATCGAGCGCCTGGCCGCCGAAGAAGGGTTGTTTTACTTTCATGAATTTGAAGAAAATGGTCATCGACTGGTCTTTGCGGATGACCCTCAGGTTCTCACTAGTCTAGGCGAGCGCAGCTATCACAGCCGCGCCGGTGGCACCGCGCCCATGCGCCATGTGCGTAAACTCAGCCACACCGCTCGGGTAGCAAGTTCATCCGCCACGCTCAAAGATTACAGCTTTAAAAATCCCGCCTATGCACAGCTCCACGATCACCTGGGCCGTGACGTCGAGCAGCACGGCCAGCAAGTGGACTACGAACACTACGACTACCCCGGCCGCTACAAGCAGGACGCCTCCGGTGAGCCGTTCACCCGCATCCGCCTGGAACAGCTGCGCCGGGAAGCGATCACCGCCAGTGCCGAAAGCGACCTGCCCGAACTCGCTCCTGGTGTGCGCTTTAGTCTGACGGATCACGACACCGACAGCCTCAACCGCGACTGGCAGGCCATTGAAGTGGTACACCACGGCGAGCAACCCCAGGCGCTGGAAGAGGATGGGATGCTTGTCGATAAAGAGTCTCAGGGTGACGCCAACGGGATGACCCGCTACCACAACCAGGTCACACTGATTCCTGGCGACGCCCCCTGGCGAGCGACCCCCAACCCCAAACCTCGGGTCGATGGGCCCCAGGTCGCCTTTGTGGTCGGCCCGGAAGGCGAAGAGATCCACTGCGACGAGCACGGTCGGGTCAAGGTCCAGTTCCCCTGGGACCGCTACGCCGAGCCCAATGACACGGCGAGCTGTTGGGTGCGGGTTGCCCAAGGCTGGGCAGGCGGCGGTTATGGCAGCATCGCTATCCCCCGGATCGGCCATGAGGTGATTTTGTCGTTCCTAGAGGGCGACCCCGATCAGCCGTTAATCACCGGGCGGACCTACCACGCCGTGAATACCGCGCCGTACCCATTGCCGGAGCATAAAACCCGCACCGTCATTCGTACCCAAAGCCACAAGGCCGACGGCTTTAACGAGCTGCGCTTTGAAGACGAAGCGGGCGAAGAGCAAATCTGGCTCCACGCCCAGAAAGACCTGGAACTGCTCACCCTTAACGATCGCACCGAAGAAATTCGTCGCGATAGCCATCTCAAAGTTCACAACGACCGCATCAGCGAGATCGATAACGACGATCACCACACGGTGCATAACAACCGCCATATCCAGGTAGATGGTGATGACCACCTGATGGTGAGCGGCACTCGCCACGAAAAAGTCGGCCGAGCGCAGCTGCTGGAGGCAGGGCAGGAAGTACATCAAAAATCAGGCAGTAAAACGGTGATTTATGCCGGCGCAGAGATCACCCTCAAGGCCGGGGGCAGCTTCGTCAAGCTCGACCCCAGCGGTATTACCATCGTTGGTGCCCAGGTCAAAATTAACTCCGGCGGTAGCCCTGGTGTGGGGAGTGGTCAGGCCGTACTCGAACCTTTAAAGCCTCAAGGTGGTGAAAGTGGTCTGGGTAATTACAACCAGTCATTCGTTGCTATGTGGAGCGGCACTCAAATACCCGCTGCCAATATGCGCTACCGCATTACCGATGCACAAGGCAGTGTCATTAAAGAGGGGCGAACAAATGACCTGGGTGAAACCGGGCTTACAGAAAGCGAAGCACCAGGCCGATTGCATATCGATATTTTGGGGGACTAAGCGTGGCTACTGACGATATTTTAGGTGCTGCTGATGCGGCTTATACACCTACCGATGATACACAGCCTGTCGCCGTCAATTTACATATTTGCGATAAGGAAGTGCCTTCCGCCAATGCAAGCTTTTTAGGTAACTGCGAGTTCTACTATCGCCCACTGCATGATGAGTTTATCGACAAAACCGGCGTAGCCACCTGGGAAACCATAAGGGCATGGGCGACACGGTGGAACCCGTTCGATGACATCGATGTGATGCGCCGATTGCTGGCAAACCGTGATGTGCTGATCGCCCCGGATAGTACTCATGAGCATTGGTCGAGACATGCTAACTTCATGATGCGCCACATCGGCTGCGGACATCAGCCCCCCGACTATTACATTAGTTACGGCTATTATTATTGCTATACCTACGGAGAGCGTTTAAGGCCGCGGCTCAGTGACCAAGGTGGTGATTGGTTAGATGAAGCACGCTATCTGTTACAAAGAAACATCGAGCTCGGTCTTAAAGACAATATGAAGGGAGAAGAAATCAATGTGGTCTGTCGTCGTTACCCCAACCGCAATGTTCAAATGGCGGTCCCCAAGCAGGAGTTAGAAACCGATAAAGCCACCTTTAAAACCTTTGCTTTTAACACTCATGTTCCGGCTTATTTAGATGCGGGATTAGCCGATCTGCCCATAAACGATTTGATGCGAATTGGGACTCAACCCAATGTTGAAGAGTGGCTGGATGGAGAAACATGGAACCAAGCGATCGACAGCGGCATTGAAGTGGCACGAGATAAAGCTATTGGCGCGAGAGATGCTATCTCAAGCGGGGCACAAGCAGCGGCAGAAGCCGTGAATGCACGGGTGAATGAAGGCGTCGGTGCTGTAGAGCAAGCGCTCTCACGGTTGATGAATCATCTACGTTAGGAGCTAATATGCGCCGTTTTCGTTGGGCAATGGCGATACTGGTCATTTCGATAACAGGATATGTAATAGGGAGTGGTGGCATGTGGGAGCGCGTCAGTAACGATTTCATGAAGGACGATACGCCCTACGGCCCAGGGGACTTCCGCATCCGGGGTGAACAGGTAATCTCTATGAAACTTACGAACCCCAAGACGACCTTCAAACCACGCGAGGAAAGAAGTGACCCTAATAGAGCCGAGCCTACCGAGCCATGGATGGGCGACGTAAGTGAAATAGCCAACCGCCGTACAGTACGTATCCTGGCCGGTGATACCGAAAATGGCGTCGAGCGACGCTTCGAAGAACGAGCCCAACAGGCCGACTGGTGGCTCTCACCAGACTGGAACACCCTCTACCTCGCGACAGGATGGATGGATTATCACATAGATCCAGCCCCTGGCGAGCACTACACTCCGCAGCTTACCCAGCTCTTTAAATCTACCGACCAAGGCGAGTCCTGGGAAAAATTACGCTGGCCTGAAGGTCAAAATATTTCGGCACTTCGCTTTCTCGACGCCCAGCGGGGCTATCTGATTGGCTGGGGACCACACATATGGCGTACGGAGGATGGCGGTGAGCATTGGGAAGAGATTCCTGTGCCAGCGAAATCGCGTGATCCGGAAAATGAACGGAAGCGTTTCGACTTAGTCGCCCTCGGTCAGGATAACGTGCTGCGTATGGCATTCTTCGATCAAATGCGTGGCGAAAGCGTTATCTACTCAATGTCCTGGGGGGAAACCGAACCACGCTTCGAAGTGGGCATCGGCGATTACGGCGTGAATGATATTGCCGCTAATGAACACGGTGAAGTGTATATTCTGGCTCGCAAAGGTCGCCCCATGTCACTGATGCCCAAAGAGCAGTTAGTGCACCACCCGACCTCTATCTGGCATTGGAATGGCAATCAACTTGCGGAACTGTATGAGTTTGACAGTGATCTGGTGGGGTATGCCCTATATATAACACCGGAAGAAGGGCTGCTTTTTGATGGTGTTAACGAAGGTAGCCTGCTGGGCAAGGACGTGACTGCGGTTAGCTACGATGGCGGTGCCGACTGGCGTATAGAGGATGAAGGTCGCAGTGCCCAAGGCGGCTACTATGACACCCGTACGGGCGAGCGCTGGCGGGTAGCTGGCTATTCACTTTATCGCCGCGAGATTCCTTGAGCGAAACGGCTCTTAGACAAGGCCTTTCAGATACTCACCCAGATAGAGCAATGGCACCCCGCTCCTGTGCCTTAGCCCATCCCCATCGGCCCTGATCCTTATGGCGAGGATCGCGCTGCTCGGGCTTGGCAGGCCTTCAGAGAGATGGCGATTGAGGAAGCGCGAGACGCACTCGCCAGCGCCGACCCCTTACCCGAGTATGATCTATTGGCACCGCTAGCCCATCATACCGTGGTGAGCGAAGAACGCGCTGCCGCCTATATTGACACCCTGCAGTGGCTGGTGGGCAGAAACTGGCGAGCAGGGAAAGTCCCACGCGCAGCGCTGGGGAGTATTGGGTTTGGTGAGGTGCGTAAAGAGAATCGGTTCGTCGAGAGTAAGCTGGTTAACGAGGTTTACGGCTTCGTCGACCAGACTCCTTGGCTATTCGATCACTCGGGAATGAAAATCCCCAGCGCTGAAGTGTTTGAGAAGAGCTATCAGCAAGGGATCGTTGATCGGATCAAGGAGGCATCGCGTTTTGGTCGCTATGAATAAGCAAAAAATTATCGTTCTTTTATTAGGCGTAGGCATTGTAGTAGCTATGGCCTATTACGGGGTACGTGCGTTTACTCGTCTAGAGCCGGTGACCTCGTTAAGTGTTTCTAGCGATGGCCGCTATGTGATCTCTGCCCACGAAGATGGCGCGTTAGTGCTATGGGATATAGACGCCCAGCAGCGAGAGAAACTGGCGGATGACTCCAATCTTTATAGCGCTTACTTTATTCCCGAAGGCGATGCATTCCTTTGGCAGGATCAGAATGACGTGGTGTATGTGCAGCGCGTTGATGGAGAGGTAGTTGAGGAATTCGAGCACTTCCCTACATACGGGCATGTAATGTCTGCCGATAGACAGCACTACCTTTCCAGTAACCAAACATGGAACATTTACCATGGGTATGGTGATGCTTTACGTCCCGTCTTGCTAGATAGCCAAAGTCCCAGCTTTACCGGCACAGGGCAAGTCTTGAACCTTTCGATGGGCGGCGGCTTTTTTGTTTCCGGTGGCTCGGGAAGTCCGGGTGGCGAGCTTGAAGACTCCCCGCCAGTTCGAGAAGAGGATGAGTTTCGTTTTTCCTCTAGCTATGGCGGGGTGACGTTGTGGGATATTGATACTTTGGAGCCAGTGGCTAAATTGCTGGGTAACTCATCCAAAACCTATGCCACCATCAGCCCGGATGGGCAGTGGGTAGTCAGTGGTGACGAGAATACCATCGGACTTTTCTGGAACACAGAGTTGCCGGAAGAGCGCCACCGAATGGCAAGCTATGATCACGGTCTTTATCGCGACAACCTACCGGAGGGATTAGAGGAAGATGAATACTGGGATGAGAGCCAGTTGATCTCAGTGCCCGAGTCTACCAAGCAGGATAAGTGGGGAAATATTCGATCCTTAGCGACTCCGAAAACCATTGCCATCGCCTTTGTCAATGACAGCGAAGAGTTCTTACGTATTGGCCAAGCCCAATACGAGGGCAAGGAGATGAGTCGGGCCTATGCCGCTCTGTTCGAGGGAGGCAACCCCTGGCCCCAGGCGTATCTTGATCTAGGTACGGATCCTTTTCCCTCAATCAATAACTACTCTCGCAACCTGAGCATCGACTCCGCACCTGATGCGAACATGCTGGTCACCGGCCATGCTTTTGATGGCGGCATCACCGTGTACCGTTATGATCCCGAGGAGCGCACGTTAGCGAAGGAGTGGGTGGGGCGGTGAGTTTCGGGCTATCGGATAAGTAACTCTTTACGTAAACTCATTACCCGGTTTATTGGCCAAAATCACCGCTCGGCGCGGTGCTGGGTAGCCTTCAATGGTGCGGGTTCGATCGTTAGGGTCAAGAAAATCGGCCAGCGATTGGTAGGTCATCCACTCCGTTGAGCGCTGCTCTTCAAGTGTGGTGACGGCTTCATCCACTACCCGTACATTAGTGAAGCCGCAGCGTTCCAGCCAGTGGCACAGCGCTTTGGAGGAGGGCAGGAAGTAGACGTTGGGCATGGCAGCGTAGCGCTCGCCGGGCATAAATACTGTCTGCTCATCGCCTTCTACGACTAGGGTTTCCAGCACCAGCTCGCCGCCTGGCGCCAAGGCGGCTTTTAATTGCTGAAGATGTTCCAGTGGAGCCGAACGGTGGTAGAGCACACCCATGGAAAAGACGGTATCGAAGAACGCCAGGTTGTCTGGCACGTCTTCAATGCCGACCGGTAAAAACTGGGTTCTACCTCCATCCGCATCACCGACAAAGTGCCGCACCGCCTGAAACTGGCAGTAAAAGCGCGGCGAGGGGTCGATCACCAATACAAAGGCCGCGCCTGCCCCAGTCATTCGCCAGGCGTGGTAACCGCTGCCGCCGCCCACATCGAGCACTTTGCGGTACTTAAGCGGCGCAAGGTGCGGTGCCACTCTTTGCCACTTCCAGTCCGAGCGCCATTCGGTGTCGATATGAATGCCGCCTAGCTGAAAGGGGCCTTTACGCCAGGGAGCAAGCTTCCTCAGCAGATTGAAGCATTGGCGCTGCTGGCTATCACTAAGGTTTAGCTCAACGCTGATGGTATCGCTGTCCAACTGTACGTTCCGCTCATTGGGTAGCGCTGGCAGTTTAGCCACGGCTTTTTCCCAGGCGGGTAAATCGCCGTGGCGGTTGCGATCCAGGCCGCGGGTCAGCTGTTCAGGCAAGCGTGCCAGCCAGGTGTCCAGGCCTTGATCAATGAAGGCGTGGTAGAGCTCGCGGTGGCTATGGGGGTGGTGCATGATTGTCTCGCTGTGTCTAGAAAGTGCACCAACCGCTGGCTTCCATCAATCGATACTGCCAATAGCGGCGACGGGAAGGGTCAAGATGCGTCTCGGGGCCGGTGCTGTAGTGCTCGTCGTTGGTATTGTGCCAGTGGCGGTCAAAGGTTGTGCAGGCCGATTTGATGATGGGGTCATCGCTGGCGGCGACCCACTCTACATTGGCCTCGAAGTTGAGATCGTTGAGGCTGCGTCGGGTGTAGTTGGCCGAGCCTAGCAGCAGATGCGCAGGGCGTTCGCCGCCGTGGCGCAGCAGCACTTTACTGTGGGCCTGCTCGCCATGAGTATCGCTCCAGCGCAGTTGGATACCCGCGGTGACCAGGTCGTTGGCTGCCTGGCGATTGGGAATGCCGCTGCCAGAGACGCCAAAGGCGTGATGGTTGGGATCGAGTAGCACGCGTACCTCCACACCCCTTACCACCGCTCTAGCCAGGGCGTTGATGACACCTCGGTGGCAAAGATATAGCACCTCGATATCAAGTCGCTCAGTTGCACGGGCATTGTCGATGATTGCCAGTAAGGCCTCTTTGATAGCGCCCTCGCTAAGCAGCCGAAGGCGCGGTGTGTCGCCACTTGCGTCGGTAGTGGGTGCCGTCGGTTGACCATGGCCAATAGTAACGCCGCTGTGGGCCGCGATCTCGCGTTCGGAGGCGAGTAGGTCGAGGGCGGTATCGCCGGAGACGCGCATTGCCACATCGCGATAGTCGCTACTGCCGTCATCGGCATTGGCTGAGCTGATGACGGCGGTCCAGCGTTCCCCTTCGTCGACCACCAGGGTCTTGCGGTGGTTGGCGTTGAGATTAAGCAGGGTCAGGTAGCTGCGCAGGCCGACTTTGCCGGGGCCAATAGGGTTGGACAACCAGCCGCCGCGGGGCGAATGGCGCAGCCAGCGAAAGCACAGTCGCCATAGCGCGGTCCAACTGGGGTTGGGGTCGCGCCCGATGGTCAGATCGGTAGTGGCGACGCGGATGCCCGCCGCTTCAAGGGCTTGATGATGGCTAAGCTCGAGCCCGCCGTAAACGGCGTTGATGGGGTCGGTGATCACCACCATTTCAACCTCAGGACGCTGATGCTTACGGGCCAATAGTGCGTCACGCAGCGCCACCGATATTTGCCGATGACAGTCGTGGCGGTTGTCGGCGGGGTCGTTAAACTGGAAGATATCCAGTACCACCAGTTTTTCGGCTTGGCCGATCAGGCGAAATATTTCGTCAAAAATCTGTTGGCGGCAGTGGCGTTGGCCGTCGGCATCGACAAAGGTTTCGTCGAGTAGCAGCCGTGGTGCAATAGGCAAGCGCCATTTGCCCTCGACGCTAAGGCCGGATGGTAGATGCTTGCGCGAGTGCCACCAAGCGGTGACCAGATAGAGAGCCAGTGCCGCAGTGGTTAGTACGGCCCAGATACTCATGGCTTAAAGGCAATGATGGACGCGAAATTCAGGTACTGAAACCAGGTCATAGAGCGAGGAAAGCCCGCTTGTTTCAAACGACCGTGGAGCCCTTCAAGGGTGTCAGGCACCAGCACGTTCTCAAGTGCGGTGCGCTTTTGGCTGATCTCTAAATCGCTATAGCCGTTGGCGCGCTTAAAATCGTGGTAGCGTTCGACTCGCCAGGCGTTGTCGCGCTCGTCGGCATCCACGGTTTTCTCGGAAAGAATCAGCACGCCGCCGGGCTCCAGCGCGGCATACAGTCTTGCCAACAGCGCATCGCGATCAGCGGCGGGCAGAAACTGGAGGGTAAAATTGAGAATGATCATGCCGGAAGGCGCATACTCTAGGGTACGAATGTCGGCTTCTTCTACCTGCATAGCGTACGCTGGGCACTCATCAACAAAGGTTTGCCGTGCCTGAGTCACCATCGCGGGAGAGAGATCGACGCCCGTATAGCGAAAAGCGTCAGGCGCCAACGCCCCCGCCAGTGCAAGCCCAGAGGCGCCTAGCGAGCAGCCCAGATCATACACATGGGCGCCGTGGCGTAGGTGGCGCTGGGCTATTAGACTCAGCATGCCTAGTATTTGCCCGTAACCGGGCACCGAGCGGCGGATCATGTCGGGAAAGCACGCGACCACCTGTTCGTCAAAGGAAAACCTCGCCACCTTGTCTAGGGGTGTCGAAAAGATAGCGTCACGGTAAGATGCATCACTCATGATCAAGCCAAAATTATTGATAAGGTTGCGTAGTTTACGCGTCCTATTTAGTTCAGAACAGTAAGTCACAACAGTACGCCAGAACAGACCTTGCATGGAACGACGCCACTGGAGACGCCACATGGCCTCAGCATCAAGCGCTACCCCCGATACGTTACCTGCGTGGCAGACGTTAAAGCATCACGCTGAAACGCTGCAGCACGTGCATCTGAAAACGCTATTTGGCTCCGAGCCCTCGCGCTGGGAGAGTTTTACTCGCCAAGTGGCGGGCTTGACGCTGGATCTCTCCAAGCAGCGCTGGGATGACGATACCTTAGAGCACCTGTTTACGTTGGCCAGCGAGGCGGGCGTGCCCTCGGCGGTTGAGGCATTGCTAAGCGGTAAGCGAGTGAACGTTAGCGAAAATCGTCCGGCGTTACACACAGCGTTGCGTTTACCTGCTGATGCCACCCTTGAGGTTGAGGGAGAAGATATCGTCGCCGCCGTGCACGAAAGCCTTGCTCAAATGGAGCGTTTGGTCAGCCGGTTGCACGCCGGCCAATGGCGTGGAGCTACCGGCAAGCCTATTCGGCATGTGGTGAATCTAGGGGTAGGCGGCTCCGACCTGGGGCCGTTAATGGTCACCCATGCCTTGGCCGATTTTCGCCCCAAAGATATTCATCCGGTGGAGGTGCATTTTGCTTCCACCATGGATGGCTCGCAGTTGGCGGATTATCTCAGCCGTTTGAATCCAGAAACCACCATTTTCGTGCTGTCGTCAAAGTCGTTCACCACCATTGATACGCTCTCCAACGCTAATACCGCGCGGGAGTGGCTGCTGAGCCGCTTGACTCAGCATGGTGCGACGCCGATCAGCGCAGAGCTAGTTGTTCGTCAGCACTTTATCGGTGTCTCGGCGAGCCCGGACAAAATGACCGAGTGGGGTATTACTCCCGACCACCAGTTAACCTTTTGGGAGTGGGTAGGCGGGCGCTACTCGCTGTGGGGCACGATTGGTTTGCCGATTGCGCTGGTAGTGGGCATGGATAATTTCCGCGAATTCCTCGCCGGTGCCCATGCCATGGATCGGCATTTTTCTGAAGCACCGATGGAAGATAACTTGCCCGTGCTGCTTGGGTTGGCAGGTATTTGGAACGTCAATTTTCTGGATATTCGCGCGCACTCGATCCTGCCCTATGACGGCCGTTTGGAGTATTTCGCCGCTTATCTGGAACAACTTGAGATGGAGTCCAACGGCAAGTCGGTCACCCGCCAAGGCCAGCCGGTTAACTACTCGACCTGCCCAGTACTCTGGGGACAATTGGGCCCCAATGCCCAGCATGCGTTTTACCAGTTACTGCACCAAGGCACGCAGTCGGTGGTATGTGACTTTATAGCGCCGCTGAAGCGCTACGATGAGGTGGAAGAACCGGATACCCGCCGCCATCTTAAAACCCAGCATCGGCTAGCGCTGGCGAACTGCTTTGCTCAGTCCCGCGTGTTAATGCTCGGCGACGATGCTTTGGAAGACGACGGTCCGCGGCCTGAGCACAAGCGCTATCGGGGCAATCAGCCCTCTACCACGGTGCTGCTTGACCAGTTGACGCCCGCGACCCTTGGATCGCTGATCGCGCTTTACGAGCACAAGGTATTTGTTCAGGCGGTGATTTGGGATATCAATCCGTTCGATCAGTGGGGCGTTGAGTTGGGCAAACAGATTGCCACCGATACTCAGAAAATCATCGACCACCAGGGCGATCTATCGCGGATGGATGCTTCCAGTAAGGGGTTGATTGAGGCGTTTTGGGCGGCTGAGCAGGAGTGAATTAAGCTGGTGGTCAGCCGGGGCTACCCGGCGCCCCTGGTAATAAGCATGGCTAGATATACAGCTTTTTGCTTTTCCGCTATCCTGTGCCTCATTGCCAGCCGCCAACTCTCTTAAAAACATCTAGTACGGCTTGCCAGCATTAATTGCCAAGTACGATTTTTCAGGGAATCGACGTTACATGACCCAGTTTGATGCCTCTCAGTACGGCGCGAGTTCCATCGAAGTCCTGTCGGGCCTCGAGCCGGTACGTAAGCGTCCCGGTATGTATACCGACACCACACGCCCCAACCACCTTGCTCAGGAAGTGATTGATAACAGCGTCGATGAAGCGCTGGCGGGCCACGCCACCGAGATCAACGTCAAGCTGCATAGTGACGGTGGGATCGAAGTGCAGGATAACGGCCGTGGTATGCCGATCGACCTGCACCCCGAGCACGGCGTCTCCGGCGTTGAGCTGATCTTTACCAAGCTGCACTCGGGCGGCAAGTTCTCCTCCACCAGCTACCGCTTCTCCGGTGGTTTACATGGGGTAGGGGTTTCGGTGGTTAACGCGCTTTCGCGCCGCCTGGATGTCGAAGTCACCCGCGATGGCGCGCGCCATGCCATGGCCTTCGAGTTCGGTGAGAAGGTCGAAGAGCTACATGAAATTGGCAAAGCCCCTAAGCGGGCGAGTGGCACCCTGGTGCGCTTCTGGCCCGATGAAAGCTACTTTGATAGTCCCAAACTAGCGCTAACGCGGCTAAAACACCTGCTACGTGCGAAAGCGGTGCTGTGCCCCGGGTTAAAAGTCACCTTGCTAGAACCCGACGGTACCTCTACCGAGTGGGAGTTTGCCGATGGCCTGCGCGACTATTTGGTTGAAGCCACCGACGGCTATGAAGTGCTGCCTCGTGAGCCTTTCGTAGGCCACTTCAATGACGACGAGCACGGTGTGGACTGGGCGATTCAGTGGCTTCCCGAAGGCGGCGAAGCGCTGCTGGAGAGCTACGTCAACCTGATCCCCACACCCCAGGGCGGCACTCACGTAAACGGCTTTCGTTCCGGTCTGTTGGACGCGCTACGCGAGTTTTGCGAATACCGCAACCTGTTACCTCGCGGCATCAAGCTCACCGCCGATGACCTCTGGGAGCGCACCTTCTTTGTCCTTTCGGTAAAAATGCTCGACCCGCAGTTTGCTGGGCAAACCAAAGAGCGGCTGTCGTCGCGCACTATCGCAGGGTTTGTTTCCGGGGTGGTTAAAGACGCTTTCTCGCTATGGTTGAACCACCATGTGGATCAAGCCGAAGCGATTGCCGAGCTGGTCATCAATGCGGCGCAGAATCGTCAGAAAAAAGCCAAAAAAGTCGCCCGTAAAAAGGTCACTTCCGGCCCGGCGCTGCCCGGTAAGTTGGCGGACTGCTCCGGCCAGGATCCCGCGCAAAGCGAGCTGTTTTTGGTCGAAGGGGACTCCGCCGGCGGTAGTGCTAAACAGGCGCGCAACCGCGAAACCCAGGCGATACTGCCGCTACGCGGTAAAATCTTGAATACTTGGGAAGTCGAAACCCACGATATTTACGGCTCCCAGGAGGTTCATGATATAGCGGTCGCCATTGGCGCCGACCCCGGTAGCGCCGATTTGGAAAAACTGCGCTACCACAAGATCTGTATTCTCGCCGACGCCGACTCGGATGGCCTACACATCGCCACGCTGCTATGTGCACTGTTTGTGCGCCACTTCCCGAGCTTGGTAGATGCCGGCCACGTCTATGTGGCCATGCCACCGCTCTACCGCATCGATCTGGGCAAAGAAGTGCATTACGCCCTGGATGAGAGCGAAAAAGCCGCGATTCTCAAACAACTGGCCAATAAGCGCGGCACGCCTAACGTACAGCGCTTTAAAGGCCTGGGTGAAATGAGCCCGCTGCAGTTGCGTGAAACCACCATGTCGACGGAAACCCGCCGCCTGGTGCAGCTCACTTTGACCGATGGCGACGGCACTATGGAGATGATGGATATGCTACTGGCCAAAAAACGCGCCGGTGACCGCAAAAAGTGGCTGGAAGATTACGGCAACCTCGCAGACATTGAGGTATAACCCCCGATGACCATGGATATTCAAGTTGCGGAGGGCGACGTCGAACAACTCTCCCTGCGCGACTACACCGAAAAAGCCTACCTCGACTACTCGATGTACGTCATTCTCGACCGCGCCTTGCCCAATATCGGCGACGGCATGAAGCCCGTGCAGCGGCGGATTATTTACGCCATGCGCGAGCTGGCGCTGCACGCCAACGCCAAGTACAAAAAGTCGGCGCGTACCGTCGGTGACGTGCTGGGTAAATTTCATCCCCATGGCGATAGCGCCTGTTACGAAGCCATGGTGCTGATGGCGCAGCCGTTTAGCTACCGCTACCCGCTGGTGGACGGTCAAGGCAACTGGGGTAGCCCTGACGACCCTAAATCTTTCGCTGCCATGCGTTACACCGAGGCGAAACTCTCCAAGTTTGCCGAAGTGCTGCTCGGCGAGCTGGGCCAAGGCACCGTTGATTGGGCGCCCAACTTCGATGGCACCATGCAGGAGCCGCTAGTACTGCCCGCCAAGCTCCCCCATGTGCTGCTCAACGGCGGCACCGGGATTGCCGTCGGCATGGCTACCGATATTCCGCCCCATAACGTCTCGGAAATTGTCGAAGCCACCTGCCATCTGCTGCGCAACCCCAAGGCGACTACCGCCGATTTAATGGAGTTCGTGCCCGCGCCGGATTTCCCCACCGATGCGGAAATTATTACGCCGCCTGCGGATCTGCGTAAGCTTTATGAATCCGGCCGGGGCTCGGTAAAACTGCGTGCCCGCTATATTCGCGAAGAAGCCAATATCGTCATCACCTCGGTGCCGTATCAGGTTAGCGGTGCCAAGGTACTTGAGCAGATTGCTGCCCAAATGCAGGCTAAAAAGCTCCCCATGGTGGCCGACCTGCGCGATGAATCGACCCATGAAGAGCCAACACGGCTGGTGATTGAGCCGCGCTCCAACCGCATCGATGTTGAGTCGCTGATGGCACACTTGTTTGCCACCACCGACCTTGAAAAGAACGTGCGGGTGAATATGAACGTGATCGGCCTGGATGGTCGCCCACGGGTAATGCCGTTGCCTGAAATGTTGGGCGAGTGGCTGCAGTTCCGCCGCAGTACGGTACGCCGCCGTTTAGAGCACCGTCTAGGCAAAGTCGAAGACCGCCTACATATCCTGGAAGGCCTGCTGATTGCCTACCTGGATCTTGACGAAGTGATCCGCATCATCCGCGAAGAGGATGATCCCAAAGCCTCGCTGATCGCTACTTTCAGTCTTTCCGAACGCCAGGCCGAAGCCATTCTCGAGCTGCGCCTGCGTCACCTTGCCAAACTCGAAGAGATGAAAATTCGCGGCGAGCAGGATGAACTGGAAAAAGAGCGCAAATATTTACAGGGGCTGCTGGGTAGTGAAGCCAAACTTACCACCCTAATCGAAAAAGAGATCCGTGCCGCCGGTAAAGAGCACGGCGATGAACGCCGCTCACCGCTGGTAGAGCGTGAAGAGTCCAAGGCGCTGTCTGAAGTGGAACTCATGGGTGCCGACCCGATTACCGTAGTGCTATCGGACAAAGGCTGGATTCGTGCCGCGAAAGGGCACGACATCGACCCCGAAGGGCTCTCCTATAAAGCCGGGGACAGCTTCCAACTGGCGGCGAAGGGTAAAACCAATCAGCCGCTGGTGCTGCTAGACGATACGGGGCGGGCCTATACGCTTTCAGCGCATAACTTACCCAGTGCCCGGGGCCAGGGTGAGCCAGTGACCGGGCGGGCTAACGTTGCCGCCGGGGCGAAAATGGCGGGGCTAATGTTTGCGCCTCCCGAGCGACGTTTCGTGCTTGCCACCGATGGCGGCTACGGCTTTATAGCGCGGCTCGATACGCTCACCGGTAAAAATAAAGCCGGTAAAGCGGTGCTTAGTCTACCCAAAGGCTGCAACGTGATGGCACCGGTTGACGTGCCTGAGGGCGACGAATTGTGGGTTGCCTCGGTTTCAAACGAAGGCCGGCTGCTGTTGTTCCCGCTAGATCAACTACCTGAGATGTCCAAAGGCAAAGGCAATAAGATGCTCGATATCCCAGGCCCGCGGGCAGCGCGGCGGGAAGAGTTTGTCACGGGCATTGTCGTACTAGCGTCTAGCGACGCGCTTATGATTCATGCAGGTAAACGCAAGCTAACGTTAAAAGCTGACGATCTGGCTTATTATCGCGGCGAGCGAGGTCGACGCGGCAGCAAGCTGCCTCGTGGTTTCCAAAAAGTAGACTGGTTAGAGGCAGGGGAATAGACAATGGCAGGAGCTAATTGATGGCAGGCGGTGATTTGATCCTAACCGTACTAGCAGCACGTTTAACGGCCGATATTCAAAGGCAAGTAGATGCGTTAATTGCGCAGTTTGTCTTGCAGGAAAGCAGCACTCAACGGCTTGCCGATGTTTCTCTAGATGGCGAAGACATTGACTGCGTTGAGTATCGTCTGACAGGCGAGGTAGATGTTGAGGCAGTGCGTAAAGCGGCGCTAGTGCTGAGCGAAACCCTGAGCGTGGATATCGTTATTCAGCAAGATGCTCGCGATCACGTGCAGCCCCGCTTGGTTTGTTTCGATATGGACTCCACGTTGATCAAAGCCGAAGTGATTGATGAGCTGGCACGCCACCACGGCGTCGGCGATGAAGTGGCTGAAGTCACCGAGCGTGCCATGCGCGGCGAGCTGGATTTCAAGGCGAGCTTTCGTGAGCGCATGAGCAAGCTGGCCGGTTTGGATGAATCAGTGTTAGCGGAGATTGCTGAGGAACTGCCGTTGATGGACGGCGTTGAGCGGTTGATGGCCAATCTAAAGCGCTTGGGCTATCGAACTGCCATCCTCTCCGGCGGCTTCACCTACTTTGCTCGCTACTTGCAGGAGAAGCTGGGATTCGACGAGATCCATGCCAACGAACTGGTGATCGAAAATGGCAAGGTGACCGGCGAGGTGTGCGAGCCGATAGTGGATGCTGAGCGTAAAGCCGAACTGCTAGAAACCATAGCGCTACGGCAAGGTTTTAGCTTGGATCAGACGATTGCTGTGGGCGATGGCGCCAATGATCTCAAAATGCTAGCCAAAGCAGGTATGGGCATCGCGTTTCGAGCCAAACCTATGGTGCGTGCTCAGGCGCGACAGGCGATATCGTCGGTGGGCCTGGACGGCGTGCTCTATTTGCTTGGCTATCAGCAGCATGACTTAACGTCGTAAAAAATAGGACATCAAAAAATAAGGGGTGCTTGCGAGCACCCCCTTATTTGCCTTGTTAGCATGGCGTTAGCCATGGCCTTTATCGGGGTGAGGGACGGGTTTGTCGCCGACTTCTTCAGCCCTTAGTTCTACTGGATGGCCCTGGGTTTTAACCGCATGCTTTAAGCGCAGGTGCAACCCGGACTTGGCCAGCAGGTGGGCGCTGACGGGGGCAGTGATAAACAGAAATAGCGTAATCAGCAATTCTTGAATATCCGGCTTGCCATCGACACTCCAGAAATACAGCATTGAGGCCATCAGCATACAGCCGATGCCTAGCGTGGTGGCCTTGGTGGGGCCATGCAGACGCATGTAGAAATCCCGCAAATGTGCCATTCCCAACGAGCCGATAAATACAAAGATTCCGCCAGCGATCAGCAGCAGTGAGATAACCGCTTCAATAATTAATGACATAGTTCCCCCTGGCTCATATCCATCATTCGATCATTCATGTTAATCATTCGATGATGTCCCCGCGCAGAATATATTTGCACACCGCCACGGTGCTGATAAAACCGAGCATTGCGATCAATAGCGCCGACTCGAAGTAGGTTTTGCTGTTCAGCCACAGCCCCAACAGCACGATCAGCGCAATCGAGTTGACGTACATGGTGTCTAGGGCAAGCACCCGGTCGGGCAGACTAGGGCCAATGGTCAGCCGGTAGAGATTCATCAGCAGTGCCATCACGACCAGCGCTAAGGTGATATAGAGTGCAATGCTTAACATTCGTAAATCTCCTTTAGCGGACGTTCGTAGCGTTCGCGTATTTGTTCGATCAGCCCCTCTTCATCGTCGACATTTAAAGCATGAATTAGCAGTGATTTCCCGTCCATACGCAGGTTGGCCGAAACGGTCCCCGGCGTCAGGCTGATCGTACTGGCGAGCAGAGTGATAGTGAAACGCTCTTCGAGCATTAACGGATATTCAATGAAATGAGGTTTAAGTTTGCGCCAGGGGTTAGCGATCAGATAAGCCACTTCAAAGTTGGCGATGACGATGTCGCCTAGCACTCGGAAGATAAAACGCAGCAAGGTAAACGGCTTGGCGATCAGTGGCCGGGCATCCCAAAAGCGGTGGGTAAGCAGGGGAATCAAAATAGCTAACGAACCGCCTAACACGAATTGACCGAAGGCGTAGCTGCGTACCAGCAGTAGCCAAACCACTAGTAGTAAGATGGATAAAACCGGCGTGGGTAGCCAGGAACGCGGCGCGATCATTGGGCATCTCCAGCTTCAGGTAGTAGCGTGCGAATCAGCACCTGGGGGTTGGCGAGTTGCTCCGCCGTGGCTTGAGTGTAGTTGCT
The DNA here is from genome assembly GCF_031010195.1 of Halomonas sp. SpR8. Taxonomy (GTDB): domain Bacteria; phylum Pseudomonadota; class Gammaproteobacteria; order Pseudomonadales; family Halomonadaceae; genus Vreelandella. The sequence continues at coordinate 437,856 of NZ_JAUAMC010000001.1, forward strand.
CACAGGGCCTGCCAGTATGACTAATAGCGGCGCTGCGCTGAGCAACCAAATAGCCCCGAACCACTGGCGAGGGGATAACGGACTGCCGTTGATACTGCCGCGTTGACTACGCCAAAATAGCGTAGAGCCCGCCCGTGAAAGCGCAATTAGCGAGGCCAGGCTGGTTAGCAACAGCAGTGGCCAAAGCCACAGGCGTTGTATGCCCTCGGCAGCATTGAGCATCAGTGCTTTACCGATGGCCCCTGAAAGCGGCGGCATGCCTGCGACGGCGATCGCGCCGACAAAAAACAGCATGGCGAGTACCGCGCCTTGCACCATAGGGCGCCCTTTTACCAAGCGTGTTCCTGCCTTACCACGCTGTAGGCCGATCATTTCCGCGAGCAGGAATAGTCCGCCGGTAATCAGCGTGGTATGAATCAGGTAGTAGAGTAGCGCGGAGGTTGCCTCGGGCGAACCAAGCCCGATACCTGCCAACAGAGTACCTACCGACACTAGCACTAAGTAAGCAACCACTAGGCGTAAGTCTCGTGCGGCCATCACCCCAACCCCAGCGATGGCGAGAGTAGCCAGCGATAGCCACCATATCCACGGTTGTTCCAGTGCTTCCAAGCCGCCTGCGCTATCGCCAAAAATGAGTGAGTAGACGCGTAAAATGGCGTAGATACCCACCTTGGTCATGATCGCAAACAGTGCCGCCACCGGCGCCGGGGCAGAAGAGTAGGCTTTGGGAAGCCAGAAGTAGAGCGGTAGGATTGCCGCTTTTAAGCCAAATACCACCAGCAGCATCAGCGCGCCCGCCGTAACCAAGCCTTCACGCTCTGCCGGTAGTTCAGCTACTCGGATAGCCATATCCGCCATATTAAGCGTGCCCGTGGCGCCGTATAGAATCCCCACCGCAATCAGGAATAGCGAAGAGCCAGCTAAGTTGAGAACCACATAATGCACACTAGCCTGAATGCGCACTTTGCCACCGCCGTGCAGTAACAGCGCATAAGAGGCCAGCAGCAGTACTTCAAAAAAGACAAATAGGTTGAACAAATCACCGGTTAAAAAGGCGCCGTTAATGCCCAACAGTTGCCACTGAAAAAGGCCGTGGAAGTTGCTGCCTTTTTCATCATCACCTGCGCAGGCAAAGACCACCGCACCAACGGCCAGCACGGCCGTAAGCAGCAGCATTAACGCTGAGAGGCGATCCAGCACCAGCACAATACCGAACGGGGCTTGCCAGTCACCCAGGGCGTAGTAGGTGACTTCACCGCTGTCGGCTTGGCGTAACAGGCCTATTGCTACCAGCAGCAGTAGCGCAGTAGCAACGACGCTGACAATACGCTTATAGCGCACTAATCCCTGGCGCTGATAAAGCAGCAAGATGCCCGCAATGAGCGGTAAAACAACCGGAAAAACAATCAAGTGCTGCATCATTCTCGGTCTTCCTTTTTACCGTCTACGTGGTCGTTACCTACTTCACTGCGCGCGCGCATTGCCAGAATGACCACGAACGCGGTCATTGCAAAGCCAATTACAATTGCAGTAAGCACCAGTGCTTGAGGAAGTGGATCAGCAACGTCAGCACCCTCAGAAACGATGGCGGGGCCATCGGTAGTTAAGCCGCCCATGGAGAACAGAAACAGGTTAACGGCGTAAGAGAGCAGCGTAAGCCCCACGACGACCGGAAACGTGCGGCCGCGCAACGTCAAGTAAAGGCCACAGGCTGTCAATACACCGGTGGTTATCGCGTAGAGTAGTTCCATTAGCGAGGTTCCTTGGCAGAGGGCGTTACAGCGCTGGTGTCGGCATCTTTTTCGGCGGCTTCGGTCACCGGGCGGTGGGCGGTGGTGACTTTGCCCAGATTGGCAAGAATCATCAGCGTGGCGCCTACCACGGCTAAGTACACACCTAGGTCAAAGAGCAGCGCGGTGGCCAGCTCAAAGGTACCGATCAGCGGTAGCGAGAAGTAACCGAAGGCCGAGGTTAAGAACGGATGACCAAACAGCCAGCTACCTAACCCCGTTAGGGTAGCAACGGCTACGCCAACCACGGCCACCGGCTGGAAGGGGAAGTCCAAACGCTCTTGCGCCCACGCCACGCCCCGCGCCATATATAGCAGGATCAGCGCTACCGCAGTAATCAGCCCGGCGATAAAGCCGCCGCCTGGCTGGTTATGGCCGCGCAGGAAGATAAACGCAGAAACCAGCAAGGCTAGCGGTAGTATCGTCATTGAAACAGACGTCAAAATTGCCGGGTAGCGGTCCGGCGACCATACCCGGCCTTCGCCATCACTGTGCGGTATAAACAGGCGTAATCGGTTGAGTAGTTTGAATATCGCGAGACCCGCAATCGCTAATACAGTGATTTCGCCTAGGGTATCGAAGCCACGGAAGTCAACCAGGATAACGTTAACCACGTTATAGCCGCCCCCGCCGGGCTTGCTGTTTTCCACAAAAAAGCTGGAAATCGACAGCATCTCACGGGTCATGACCGCGTAGTTAAGGCTGGCGACTACAAGCCCAAGTGAACCTGCTAGCAGCATATCGCGGATATTTCGCAGCGGGCTGGATTCTGGGGGCGTTTTCTGCGGCAGGAAAAATAGCGCCAGCATCAGCAGAATCATGGTGACAACTTCCACCGACAGCTGTGTCAACGCCAAGTCTGGCGCCGAAAAACGTGCAAAGGTAAGCGCTACAAAAAGCCCCACTACCGAGAGCATCAACAAAGAGATTAATCGGTAGCGGTGGGTGGCGGCGGTAGCAATGCCGCCGAATATCAACATGCCAGCGCCAATTAGGAGAATACCATCCAGTTCCTGATTGCCTGCTGCGCCGGTTAAGTCAGTGATTTGAACTAGACCAATACCTCCCATCAACAGCGCCGCCAGCCACAGCCAGCCTACATAGCGCTGTAGCGAATTGCCTTCCAGTGTCGCGATAAGCTGCTCGGCGCGATAGCCCATAGCAACAACAATGCGCTCAAACACACGCCGGGCATCGACGCTTGCAAACTGCTGGGTAAACCGGCGTACATCAGCGTGACGCCAATAGAGCGCAATACCCACCGCAAAAGCGAGCAAGCTCATAATCAGCGGCAGATTAACCCCGTGCCAGATAGCCAGATGAAAATCGAGCGGGCTGCCGATCACCGCTTGGCTGGCGAGCTCTAGTAATCCTGTGGCCATAAATGCCGGGAATAGACCGACTACTACGCAGAGCGCCACTAATATCTCTACCGGTAGGCGCATCAAATGCGGTGGCTCATGGGGCGATTTTGGCGGCGCTTCGCGGGCCGGTTTGAAGAACACGGCGTGCACTAAACGCAGCGAGTAAGCTACCGAAAGGATTCCACCGAGCGCTGCCAATGCAGGCAGTAGCCAGCTCAGTCCGCCTAAAACGGGCGTCGCTAGCGCTTCAGTGAAGAACATCTCTTTAGATAAAAAGCCATTAAACAGCGGGACTCCTGCCATGGCAGCCGCTGCCAATGTGGTCAGTAGCGCAGTGACAGGCATGGCTTTTTTAAGCCCACCCAACTGCTTCAGCTCTCGGGTACCGGTTTCGTGATCGATAATACCGGCGCTCATAAATAGCGCGGCTTTAAAAGTGGCATGATTGAGAATATGAAACAGTGCGGCCAAGATTGCCATGGGGCTACCGATGCCCAACAGCACGGTGATCAATCCCAAATGACTCACCGTGGAGAACGCCAAAATGCCTTTGAGGTCGGTCTTCATCAGGGCAAACCAAGCACCATACAGCATGGTGATAATGCCCACCAATGAAACGACCACGCTCCACAGTTCGCTGCCGGCGATGGCGGGGTGCAACCGCGCCATCAGGAAAATGCCCGCCTTGACCATGGTGGCAGAATGCAGGTAGGCCGAGACCGGCGTGGGTGCCGCCATGGCGTGGGGTAACCAAAAATGGAAAGGGAACTGCGCTGATTTGGTAAAGGCCCCTAGCAGCACCAAACCGAGCATAAGCGGGTAGCGCGGATCGGCAAGAATCATCTCACCGCTGGCCAGGACATCGCCCATGCTGTAACTGCCTGCCATATCGCCCAGTAGCAGTAGGCCAGCCAATAGCGCAAGACCGCCCGCGCCGGTGACGGTTAGCGCCATCCGCGCGCCTTTGCGAGCATCCGATTGGTGTGACCAATAGCCGATCAGCAAGAAAGACGATAGGCTGGTGAGTTCCCAAAATAGCCAGAGCAAAATCAGGTTATCTGACATTGAAATGCCCACCATTGATGCCATAAATAGCATCAGGAAGGCGTAGAATCGGCCAAAGGGTTCATCTTTTGCTAGGTAGTAGTGGGCATACAGAATAATCAGCAGTCCGATGCCTAGTATCAGCAGGTTAAACAGTAGCGATAGCCCATCCAGGCGAAACGCTAAGTCCAGCGCTAGTTCTGGCATCCAGGCAACAGAAAAACTTAGTTGCTCGCCATCCAGCAGAGCTGGCACGTTGAGTAGCGTCATTACTAAGGCGATAGCCGGCAGCACTGCCGTCGCAAGTGAGCATATATTGCGACCGTGGCGTTCGGTGAGTGCCGGCACCAGTACGCCCAGCAGCGGCAATAAGGCTATCCAAAGCAGTGTCATGGGATCATCCAGCGGCTAATATCAAAAAATCATAAGAGTACCACCAAGACGCCTATGTAGCATTTTGATGGCGCAGGATACATCAAGTTAAACAACAGGATATCACTTGTGTAGCAGGTGTGTAATTTTAGTATAAAGTGTGCCGGTCAACCGTTAAGAGATTTTCAGCTCCATGAGTGAACCATTCAATACCTGGCAAGCCCGCTTCGAAAAGCTGCGTAGTAACAAGTTTTTTGAAGCTATGGTAATTGCCATTATCGTTATTTCTGCTCTGGTGATAGGGGCAAAGACCTACGAAGAAACCTCTCAGGTGGAGCAGTGGCTGCTCTATCTTGATATGGCAGTGACGATTTTTTTCCTAATTGAAATTTTAATCAGAATGGCCGCGGAACGCACACTGCTTAGTTTCTTTAAAAAAGGCTGGAACGTTTTTGACTTCTTAATTGTGACCGCCAGTCTGATTCCGATGGACGACTCGGAAATGGTGCTGCTGGCGCGATTACTGCGTATTTTCCGCGTACTGCGCTTGGTGTCGATGATTCCTGAGCTGCAGATGCTGCTCAGTGCGCTGGTGAAGTCAGTACCGCGGATGGGCTATGTGGTGCTGCTGATGTTTATCATTTTCTATATTTACGCCGCCATTGGCAGCTTCCTGTTTCACAATGTCGATGAAGGGCTGTGGGGTAATATTTCGCTGGCGATGCTGACGCTGTTTCAAGTCGCTACCTTTGAGAGTTGGGCCACCGCGGTGCTATATCCGGCCATGGAGGTTTACCCTTACGCCTGGATCTATTTTTTAACCTTCATCTTTTTAAACGCCTTTATTTTTCTCAATATGATGATCGGTATTGTGCTGGATGTCATGCAGAAAGAGAGTGCCCAGATGGCGCTGGATAACGGTGAGGGCGAAGAGGCTGAGCTGCAGTTGTTACGCAACGATGTTCACGGGCTAAAAGCCCAGCTTGACCGTATGGAGTCAGCCCTTGCTCATGCTCACGAGACATCTCGTGTCGGCCATAATGACGCCGACGCTGCGTGTAACGAAAAGCCCACAACCGACTGATTTAGGAGAGCTGCCATGATGTTGACTGATCCTGCAAAAAAGTACCGCCCCTTTGTGGCCGTTGATTTGCCCGACCGCCAATGGCCGAGCCAGCGTATTGAAACAGCGCCTATCTGGTGCAGCGTTGACCTTCGCGATGGTAATCAGTCGCTGATTGATCCTATGGATCAGGAGCGCAAGCAGCGCTTATTCGACATGCTGCTAAGCGTGGGTTTTAAACAGATAGAAGTAGGCTTTCCGTCGGCATCGCAAACGGATTTTGATTTTGTCCGCTCGCTGATTGAGCAGGATAAAATTCCCGAAGACGTGACCATTCAGGTACTGACCCAGGCGCGCCCGCACTTGATTGAACGTACCTTTGAAGCGCTTCAGGGGGCCAAAAACGCCATCGTCCACGTCTATAACGCCACCGATCCCATGTTTCGCCGGGTGGTGTTTAACGTGGATAAGCCTGAATGCGTCCAAATTGCCGTGGAGGCGACTCAGCATATTCGCGCGCAGATGGAGGCAGCACCGGCAACCAACTGGACTTTTCAGTACTCGCCAGAGCTGTTTACCACTACTGAGATGGATTTCGCCGTTGAAATCGTCGAAGCGGTCATGGATGCTTACGGATCCAGCGCCGATAAACCCATGATCGTTAATCTGCCGGCCACGGTAGAAGTCGCACCGCCAAATAACTACGCCGATCAAATTGAGTGGTTCTGCCGCCACGTCAAAAATCGTGATCATCTGATTGTCAGCGTTCACCCGCACAACGACCGCGGTACCGGCGTAGCGGCCGCCGAGCTAACGTTGATGGCGGGTGCTGATCGTGTTGAAGGTACCCTGTTCGGGAACGGTGAGCGCACCGGCAACGTCGATATCGTTACCTTGGCAATGAACATGTACACCCAAGGCGTTAACCCGCAGCTCGATTTTTCCAATATCACGCCCATCATGCGTGAAGTGGAGTACTGTAACCAACTGCCGGTGCACCCTCGCCATCCTTATGTGGGCGATCTGGTATTTACTGCCTTCTCTGGCTCCCATCAGGACGCGATCAAAAAGGGCATGGCGGACCGCCGCGCGAATCCAGACGCATTGTGGGATGTGCCGTATCTACCTATCGACCCTCTGGATGTAGGCCGCAGCTACGAAGCGGTTATTCGGGTTAACAGCCAGTCGGGCAAGGGCGGTGTTTCCTATCTGTTGGAACAAGAACACGGAATCGAGCTGCCGCGGCGGCTTTCCATCGAATTCAGTCAGGTGGTGCAGGAAGTGGCTGAGCGCACAGGTAAAGAAATCACCTCACAAATGATTTATCAGGCTTTTGCCGATGAGTATTTGGAGCAGCGGGCGCCCTTTGCATTAGTTAATCACCGTTTGTCATCTGAACCTGACAGCCCCAAAGTAACGCTGGACGCCGTGGTCGAACAAAACGGCGAACGACAAGCCCTCAACGGCGAAGGTAACGGTCCGCTTGCAGCGTTTGTAAAGGCACTGGCCGCGGCCGGGCACGATGTAGAAATCATCGACTACCACGAACACTCTCGTGGCCAGGGCGCCGATGCGGAAGCCATTGCTTACGTGGAAGTGCGTATCGATGGCAACGCGGTGTTTGGCGTAGGCACTGACGAGAGCATTACCAGTGCCTCCATGAAGGGCGTTCTTAGTGCCATCAATCGCCACCACTCCACCCAGCCTGCGGCGGCGAATGTAACGGCGGAGACGTTGGGATAATCAGGCGTTAGTCCAGCGTACTCAAAGGCAAGTCGAAGAGACTAACTAAGAACAGAAGACTGAACATAAACGGGGCGGCCTCAAGGCCGCCCCGTTAGTCTTCTATTGAACAATCGAGAGAGTTATTCCGGCAGGGCGTAAACCGCAACCTGATCGCCCACCTGATCTTTCAAGATGCTGTTGCCACCGGAAACAAAGGCGACATATTGGCGACCGTTGTACTCGTAGATGGCAGGGTTCGAGACAGAAGGGGCCTCGGTCTGATCCGACCACAGCTCATCGCCGGTTTCCAGGGAGTAGGCACGCACCTTGGCATCCATGGAAGCGCCAATAAAGATAACGTTGCCAGCGGTTACCGCTGGGCCACCGATAGTGGGCGACCCCCAGCTCTCGGGCATAAAGAAGCCGTACTGTTGCGATGCGCCCACCGGGCGACGCCATTTGATATCACCTGTCGTCATATCAAGGGCAACAAGCTCACCAAAGGGTGGTTCCCAGCAGGGCATGCCCAACCGATTGAGTGCGACTTCTAAACGCATCCCATAGGGCGCGCCTTCCTGGGGAGCAAAGCCGCTTTCATTGCCCGATCCGCTATCGGCTTTTTCATAATCTTCGCGATTATAGAGCTTGATGTATTGCACGATATGCGAGGTATTGACGATCGCTGTCTGGCTCTCGGGATCGAAGGCTACGCCGCCCCACTGAACGCCGCCCGCACTGATGGGGTAGCCAAGCGTGCCTTCGCCTTGGGTTGTTGGTGGGGTGTACATGCCTTCATAGCTGAGGTCATCCCAGAGCGCCGAGCACTCACCGAAGCTGGCCACATCAGCCAACGCCCATACTTTGGGTTTTTCTGACTGATCTAACAGGGGGGCCGGTTTAGTCGGGAAGGGCTGTGTTGGGGCGTAAACTTCGCCCTCGATCAAACCGTCACCACTTGGCACCGGGCGCTCCTCAATCGGCCATACATCCTCGCCGGTTTCGCGATTAACCACGAATAGAAAGCCCATTTTGGTCGCCTGAATCAGCGCAGGGATCTCTTCGCCATCGACGGTAAGGTCCATTAGTGTTGGGGCTGAGTTAATGTCGTAATCCCATATATCGTGGTGCACCCATTGGCGCGACCAAACCACTTCACCGGTCTCAATATCCACGGCGGTGGTCGATGTGCCCAGCGGCACCTCTTCGGTGCGGTTGCCGCCCCAGTAGTTCGGCGAAGGGGAGGAGACCGGCAAATAGACCAGGCCAAGCTCTTCATCGGCGGACATGTGCGTCCAAACATTGGCGGTACCGCTCTGCTCACGCATTTCATCAGAGAGTGCCTGGAACGTCCATTCGAGCTCTCCGGTGCGGGCATTGATTGAGAAGACGGTGCCAGGGGGCGCCTCTTCATAGGCCCAGTCCATGCCTGCCCAGCCTAAAATCAGATGGTCTCCCACCACGGTAGGTGGTTGTAGCAGCGACAACGGCCATTTTTCATTGGTGTCATTCCACTGATTGGCGTCGAGCACGCCATTATCAGCAAAGCTTTCGCACAGCTCGCCGCTATTGGCATCGACCGCGAACAGTTGGGCATCCATGGTGCCCATATAGATAATTTTCTGGCAGGACTCATCCGCTTCCGGTTCGTCCGCTTCCCAATAAGCGACACCGCGATTCTTCAAGGCAGGCTGCGTCAGTGCCTCAAGAGAGGATTGGGTGTCGAAGCTCCACTTCTCTTCACCGCTACCGGGATCTAATGCAAGGATTCGATAGAATGGTGTGCCGATATACAGCGTGTCGTTGGCAAACACCGGCGTGGCAGACCAGACCGTCGCGGGTAAATCCCCTGAACCATCCGCAACATCGCCGGTATGCACTTCCCAGACTTTTTCCAATTCGCCAACATTGTCGGCATTAATCTGATCAAGCGGACTATATTTCTGGGCGTTAAGCTGACCATGAAAACTGTCCCAGGTCGGCTCTCCAGGTACCAGTGGAATCGCTGCTGTTGGCTCAGAGCTCTCTTGAGCTAGCAGCGCCGAGGGCGTTAGGCAAAGAGCCAAAGCGGTGATTGTGCCCAGGCCTGAGGTGAAGGAGCTGAATTGAGTCCTTTTGGAAAATAAGCAAGACGGCATGAATGGCTCCTCAAGAGTGGATTAGGCGAGCTTGGCGCGAGGGGAGGATAATATCGAGTATCAGGCCAACAAGACCGACGACCATCGCAACGCAGATCCACCACTGATGGAGAAGTATTCCAGCGAAAAATGTCCCGACCAGACCTAATAGGATAAGTACTCGCAGGGTAATGGAAGCGCCACGCCCTTTTACAGTAGCGAGAAGTAGGGCCAACACTACCAGCGCGATACAGGCCACAATAGCCACCAGCGCGCCGAGCGTTCCGGTAACTCCGGTCAGAGGGGCGAAATAAGCGTATAGAGCGATGGCAAGCCCGGCGAGTGAGGCGACTAGAAGCACGATTGAGCTTGTCTTAGAAGAGAGAGAGGGCGACATAGCATATGGCCTACTGGTAAGTGAAAAACCCGGCATTGAGGCTAAGTCAATGTCGTTAGCATGTTAACTATAGCAGTTTAAGGTGATTGTTTCGACCTATGTATACCTGTTTAGTGGACCTGTTTAGTACACCTGTATGGAAAAGCAAAGAGATCCACCTCAAGCGCCATAATTACAAGTTTAGCGCTTAGGATGAATGTGTGACGTTTGATCAGTGTTAAAGCGGCGTTTTGCTTGCCTTGCCAGGGATTTCCCGCACTAGCCGCGGCATTAAGAAACCCGGCAAATGGTTGCGTAACGCAGCCACCAGCGCGCGGGCTTCTTCATCCGAGATATCAAAATGCGCAGCGCCCTGCACGGGGTCTAATACATGTAGGTAATAGGGCAAAATGCCCGCTTCAAATAGCCGTTCCGACAGTGTAGCTAAGGTCGTCACGTCGTCGTTAACATCACGCAGCAGGACGCTCTGGTTAAGAAGTGTTACCCCGGCTTGTTTCAGGCGAGCACAGGCATCAATGACGGCTTGGTCAATCTCGTTGGCGTGGTTAATATGCAGCACCACGACTTTTTGAAAGCGGGTCGATGCTAGCCAGCCAAGTAAGGCGTCATCAACCCGGTCGGGAATGACCACCGGTAGGCGGGTATGAATGCGCAGCCTTGTAAGGTGCTGGATGCCTTCTAACTGCGCTACCAGCCAAGCCAACTGACGATCGCTGGCGGCCAGCGGGTCGCCGCCAGAGAGGATCACTTCATGAATGGTAATATCGTGACGTAAGTAGTCGAGGGCTTCCTGCCACTGCGCTCTAGAAGGTGAGTTGTCGCTATAGGGAAAATGGCGGCGAAAACAGTAGCGGCAGTTGATAGCGCAAGTCGGGCTGGCGATCAGCAGTACCCGGCCCGCATACTTATGAATCAGCCCTTTAGCGGGTTGGTGGTCGGCCTCTTTAAGGGGGTCAACGACATAGCCCTGAGGCGTGTGCGCTTCCTCGCCTAGCGGTATTACTTGGCGTAGCAGCGGGTCGTTTATATCGGCATAGGCTATTCTGCTGAGATACGCTTCTGGCACGCATACCTTAAACAGTTCGTGACCTATTTGGGCGCCTGTCAACCAATCGTGGCTGAGCCCTAGCCGTTCGCAAAGTGCTCGTGGGTCGCGAATGGCATGGGAGAGTTGCTGTTGCCACGAGGGGGATGCCTGGTCAGACGCCTGCTTGGCGACGACAATAATGTTCTCCTGCAAAAAGCCCTCCTTCGGGTTATCATGCGGCGCACAGATCATAGCGTGAAGCTGCGGCTTCGCAGACAAAGTCGTTAAGAATAGGTAATTGAGAGGCAATATGGCGAGTTATTCTACCAATGAATTTAAAGGCGGTCTGAAAGTAATGCTCGATGGCGACCCTTGTTCGATCGTTGAGAACGAGCTGGTTAAGCCGGGTAAGGGGCAGGCGTTTAACCGCGTTAAGCTGCGCAACCTGATGACTGGCCGTGTCGGCGAGCGGACTTTTAAATCCGGTGACTCGCTGGAAGGCGCCGATGTAATGGATCTAGAGATGGAGTATCTCTACACCGATGGCGACATGTGGCACTTTATGAAGACCGATGGCTCCTTCGAGCAGTACGCGGTAGAGAAAAAAGCGTTGGGGGACACTGAAAAATGGCTCAAGGAGCAGGTGCCCTACATCATTACCCTGTGGAATGATAAGGCAATTTCCGTGACGCCGCCGAACTTCATCGAGCTGGAAGTCGTTGAAACGGATCCCGGCTTGAAAGGCGATACCGCACAGGGTGGCTCTAAACCTGCGACGCTATCATCTGGTGCAGTGGTCCGCGTACCGCTGTTTATCAACCAGGGTGAGGTGCTGAAAATTGATACGCGCAGTGGCGACTACGTCTCCCGCGCTTAATGACTTTTCACCACTAGCTCTATTTGCTGGCCCGATTAGATGGCCACGCCTTGTGCGTGGCCATTTTACTTGGCAACCGTGTGTCTAAGGAGTAGTGATGGCCATTGATTGGCAACCCTCAGCGTCAATTGAAACGCTGCACGAGCGAGCGCGGTTATTGGTCCAAGTGCGCGCGTTTTTTGCCCAACGTGATGTGCTGGAAGTAGAAACGCCGGTGCTTGGGCAAGGTGGCAGCACGGATGTTCACTTGGTGTCACTTCACACCTTAGCACGCACGGATAAAGGTCAGCGCCGTCTCTGGCTACAAACCTCCCCTGAATTTCATATGAAGCGGCTGCTTGCCGCTGGCAGTGGGCCGATCTTTCAGCTCGCGAGAAGTTTTCGTGATGGTGAAGTAGGTGGGCGCCATAACATCGAATTCACCATGCTTGAGTGGTATCGGCCACAGTTTACGCTGGAAAAGCTGATTGATGAGACCGCTACCCTGATCATGACGCTGCTACCCAGTTTTCCCGGCCCGCTTGTGCATTATCGCTACCGGGAGTTGTTTCATACTCACTTAGACGTCGATCCCTTCACCACCTCAGTGGAAAAACTGCGTTCGTTGGCCGCTAAACGTGCGCAAATGCCCGCTCAGTCATTTGCTGACGAGGGGCGCGATACCTGCCTTGACCTACTGATGAGCGTGGTGATCGAGCCGCAGCTAGGCCAGCAGGAGCTCAGCGTGGTGACTGATTACCCGGCCAGCCAAGCGGCTTTGGCGCGCCGCCACCAAGATGTTGACGGTGAGTGGGTAGCATCCCGCTTTGAGGTCTATCTAAACGGTATTGAGCTGGCTAACGGCTACGATGAGCTGACCGATGCGGCTGAGCAGCGTGCCCGCTTTATTGAAGATAACGCCGAGCGCCGCCGCTTGGGCTTGCCAGAAGTGGATGTCGACGAGCGTCTGCTGGCTGCCCTTGAGCATGGAATGCCCGAAGGTGCCGGGGTAGCGCTGGGGATTGATCGCCTTATTCAACTGGCGCTGGGCAAAGCACGCCTGGAAGATGTGCTGGCATTCTCAACGCCTAATTGCTAAGCCGCAACAACGCTTATGCCTCAATGCGTTTAAGTAGGAACACTAACGGCACCGTGGCGACGTAGATCAGCCCCAGCCAGGTAAAGATGTCATTAAAGGCCAGTACTTGGGCCTGCTGTGAGACTCGCTGGGCCAGCATCGCGACGGCGGCGTGGTAGGCATCGGGTACCGAACCCGCGAGCATCGCCTGGTACTTGGCGATCTCCGTGACTACCACCTCGCGGCTGGTATCGATGGCCGGAATCAGTTGGTTCCAGTGAAAGTCCTCGCGAATGTCGCGCACGGTATCGAGCAGCGCCAGCCCGATAGCACCTCCCAGGTTGCGCATTACGCTGAACAGCCCGCTGGCGTTGCCCACCTCGTTGGGCGGCAGAGTGCCCATGGCGATACGCGAAGCCGGGATGATGCACATAATTAGACCCATGCCGCGTACGATCTGGGGCACGCAGAACTGCCAGAAGCCCGACTCGACGGTGAGGTTGCTGTTCATCATGGTGCCCACGCCGACCAGTAGTAGGCCAATGAACAGCATAATGCGCAGATCAAGACGGTTGGTCAGTTGGCCGACGACCGGCGCGCACAGAAACATCGTTACCCCGGTGACAAACATCACTTGGCCGATCTGCAGGCTTGAATAGCCGCGCACAAAACCGAAGAACAGCGGCATGATGTAGACCAGCCCATAGAGCGCGATGCCGATGATAAAGCCCATTCCCGCGCCGATCGCGAAGTTGCGGTTGGCAAAAGCGCGCAGATCGACAATCGGGTGGTCGTGGCGCAAGGTGCGGGTGAAAAACCACACCCCCGCTACCAGGCAAGTCAGGCTGAGTAGCATGATCTGCTTGCTGGCGAACCAGTCGTCGCCGGGCCCCTCCTCAAGCACGAACTCCAGCGAGCCGAGAAACAGGGCGATCAGTATCAACCCGATGATGTCCAGGTTGCGCGCCACGGCGTGGTTAGGCTTGTCGATGTCTAAGAACGTCCACGCCGCCCAGCACACCAGCGCCCCGGGAATCACGTTGGCCAGGAACAGCCAATGCCAGCTTAGCGTTTCGGTGATATAGCCGCCCACAGTGGGGCCGACCGAGGGTGCCATGGTCACTACCATGCCGATTACTGCCTGGACGCTGCCCATCACTCGCCGGGGAAAGATCGAAAAGCTCACTGCCTGGGTAATGGGAATCATCGCCCCGCCCATAAAACCCTGAATGGCGCGCAGTATAATGAGTTGCTCAATTGAGGTGGCCAGGGCGCAGCCGAGGCTCGCCAGGGTGAAGCCGACGCAGGAGAGGGTGAAGGCTACCCGGGTTGAGAGGATCCGCATCAGCATGCCCGACAGCGGGATCATCACAATTTCGGCGATCAGGTAGGCGGTCTGCACCCAGGAGATCTGATCTTCGCTGGCCGACAGACCTGCCTGGATCTCGTTGAGTGAACTGGCGACGATCTGAATATCCAGAATCGCCATAAACATACCGAACACCGCGGCGATGAAGCCGATGCGCTGCGGCCAGGGCGGCATGTCGCTGACGCCTGCGACTGCACCAGCGGTCACTTTGCTCACGAATCGGTCAGAGGGCCGGAAGATGCGGCCACCGGATGGGCCCTCTCTGTGGTCGCATCATCCGTTCGAGGGTTCAGTTCACGGGTGTCGATCTCGGGCATGGCGGATAGTCCTGCGCGTAGTCTACCTAACGCCTCGGTGGGGCCCGTAACGCGAATTTTGACCGGTACTCGCTGGACGATTTTGTTGAAGTTGCCGGTCGCATTGTCCTGGGGCAGTAGGCTGAACTCGGTGCCGGTGGCTGGCGACAAGCTGTCGACCACCCCCTGGTAAGTGATATCCGGGTAGGCATCGAGGTGTACCTCGACCGGCTGGCCGACGCGGATCCGCGCGAGCTGGGTTTCCTTAAAGTTGGCAGCCACGTAGGCCGAATCAATCGGTACTAACTGAAGAAGTGTCAACGACGGCTGGGCCAGCGTACCGGTCTCGACCCTAAGGTTACCGATTATCCCATCGCGAGGAGAGACGATTCGGGTCTTATCGAGCTGGTGGCGCGCATAGTCAAGATCGGCGCTGGCGGCGTCTAGATTGGCCTTGGCGCGGGTTACGTCGCTTTCGGCGACTGCCAACTGTCGCCGGGCTGATACGACGGCGGCACGACTTTTAGCCAGATTGGCTTCGGCGACTCGCAATGCGGCTTGGTCGTCTTCACGCTGTTGGCGCGAAGCATAGTTATTGGCAGCAAGGGAGGTGGAGCGTTCGAGATGCTGGCGCGCCTGATCAACGTTAGCTTGGGCGGCCTGCTGCTCCGCTATAGCCTGATCGATGGCCGCCTGCTGGAGGTCTACCTGACGGCGGGATTGGGTAATCGAGGCCGCTGCCACGGCCTGCTGTGCCTCAGCTTGGGTGACCTGGTCGTGATAACTTTCGGCGTCCAGGCGTACGAGCAGATCGCCTTGTTTGACTATCTGGTTGTCGTCCACCGCTACTTCGGCGACCCGTGCCGAGAGTTCCGCGCGCACCGCCACACTGTCGGTGCGCACATAGGCATTGTCGGTTTCTTCGATGAAACGACCAGTTTGCCACCAGCCTAGACCCCACCAGGCTAACGCCGACAAGCCAATAAGCCCGGCTAGTACGATGAGTAGTTTGCGCTTAGGTTTTTTGTTGGGCCCTGCCTTTCGGTCTGAGACTGAATCGCTGCTCTGGTGTTCGCCCTGGTGTTTGACCTGTACCTCGCTGCGCTTGCCTTCCGCTGCCATGGCCACTCCTCGATACCTACCGTCCCAAAGGGGTTTTCCTGGGAGGTAGAGACACCGCCCGTGGAAGTGAAGATGCATAGTGTAATGAATGCTACACTACATATCTAGCGCAAAAACATGTCATCCCCGCTTAGCGTCTCTATCATTGACGATCAAT
The DNA here is from genome assembly GCF_031010195.1 of Halomonas sp. SpR8. GTDB lineage: Bacteria > Pseudomonadota > Gammaproteobacteria > Pseudomonadales > Halomonadaceae > Vreelandella. Next base: position 453,630 of record NZ_JAUAMC010000001.1, read on the forward strand.
CGTATGCCTCAACGGGAGTGGAAATGCCTCGTTCAACAATATCTGGTTCGCCCGGTCACCCTAATAGTGCGGATGCCGCAGTGACTTCAAGAGGTATGGCGCGTCGTGAACGCCTGTTGGACGCTGCCCGAGATGTCTTTCTCGAACAGGGCTATGCAGGTGCCAGTGTTAACGAAGTGGTGATCCGCGCGGGCGGGTCGCTGGCGACGCTGTACAAGCAGTTTGGCAGCAAGGAGGGGTTATTTACCGCGGCCATGGAGCGCCATATCGCCACTGCATGGGCCGTGCTGGAAGAGGGGCGGCGGGATCATCATGCGCTTGAACAGGTACTCTACGAGCTGGGCCGCCGCATGTTGGCGCTGGTGTGTGATCCAGGGGTGATTCGTCTGGTTCGCGGTCTGGCCTTTGAGGCTGAACGATCCCCCGAGCTTTGCGAGCTGTTCCTTACCCGCGGTCCCGACCAGACCCGCCAGGCGTTAGCGGCATATCTTGGCGAGCAGATCACTGCGGGCCGCCTTGACCTTGATAACCCCCGCGAGGCGGCCGGTATGTTTACGGGTATGCTGCTGGGTGAGTGGCATATTGACGCGCTGCTTGGCCGCGACTTATGCCTTGATGAGGCGCAGTGCCGCGCCCGGGCACGGCGCTGTGTGGCGATTTTTCTATCGGGTGTGGCCCGTTCCTAGCGTCTGCCCCATTTGCACCATGGTGGCTGTGGGGAGCTCTGCGAAATTGACTTGGTCGGCAAAGCACATGACGACCGTGGAACCGAGCTTGAAACGGCCCATCTCGGCGCCTTTTTCTAGCGTGATGGGTTGGCCAAACTGCATGCGTTGCGGGTGTCCTGAAAGCGGTGTTACTTGCCCTGACCAGACGGTTTCGATAGCGGCAACGATCATCGCCCCGACCAATACCATTGCCATCGGGCCTTGCTGGGTATCAAAGATACACACTAGCCTTTCATTGCGGGCAAATAGGCCCGGCACGTAGTTGGCGGTGGCTTGGTTGACCGAGAACAGTCGCCCGGGGACGTAGATCATTTCGCGCAGGGTGCCGGTGACCGGCATATGCACCCGGTGGTAGTCCCGTGGCGATAGGTAAACCGTGGCAAAGCTGCCACCCAGAAACTCTTCTGCCAGCGCCGTATCGCCGCCCAGCAGGGATTGGGCGGAGTAGGTGTGGCCTTTGGCTTGCACCAGTTGCCCGGCCTGTAAACGCCCGTATTGGGAGAGCGTGCCGTCGGCGGGGCTTAGGATGCCATCGCCCAGTGGGCGGGCATCGGCTTTTAGCGCGCGGGTAAAGAAGTCGTTGAACGTGGCGTAGGCGGTGGGATCTGGCTCCAGCGCTTGGCTCATATCCACGTTAAAGCGTTTGATGAACGCCTTGATCAGGGTGTTTTTCACCCAAGGGTTGTCGCACTGGGCAAACTTGCCAGTCAGGCGCGAGAGCGCGTGGTGAGGCAACGGGTATTGGAGTAGCGAAAAGGCTTTTTGAGAAAGGATCACAGTAATATTTTCACTTCTCGATCGGTGTGTCGTCGCGGTTGCCCCACTCACCCCAGGAGCCCGCGTAGCCGCGCATATTGAAGCCCAAGGCTTTACCTACTAGCCAAGTGAAACTGCTGCGGTGGTGGCTCTGGCAGTGGGTGGCGATTTCCATATCGGGCGTGAGACCTAGGGCGCCTAGCTCGGTGATAAGCTCGGCGTAATCGCGAATGCGCAGCGCGCGGTGGCGATCCATGGCGTGCAGCCAGTCCATATTGACGGCACCGGGAATATGACCCAGATGTTTATTATTGCCGCGTACACCATCGTACTCATCTTTGGAGCGCGCATCCCATATCGCGAACTGTTTATCGTTGAGTTTCTCTTTGATCTCATCAAAAGTGATCAGGGTGTCGGGGTTGAGAATCTCAGCGCTGTATTCACTGGCTGTAGGGGCCGTCGGTTCGCTGCTTTCGTCCAGGCCCGCATCGCGCCAGGCGTGAATGCCGCCGTTTAAGTAGGAGTAGCGGGTATGGCCGATTAGATCTAGCGTCCACAATAAGCGTGCTGCCCAGCCGCCGCCTTCGTCATCGTAAGCTACTACGTGGGTATCGCGAGTAAGGCCTAGGGCACTAAACAGCCTGGAGAGCGCATCCACATCGGGAACGTCGCTGGGGACTGGCCCTTCACCGCGCATTAAATAGCGGAAATCGAGGAATATAGCGCCGGGCACATGGCCCTGGCGATAGCTGTCGCCGTTAATCGGCACATCGATAATCAGCAGGTTTGGATCACCCAAATGCTCCTGCAGCTGTTCGGGTTCAACGATCAGTGGCAGCAAGTTGGATTCCGACGATTGGCGTTCAGTGCTCATGGCTAACTCCTGTAGATCCTAGCTATCCAAACTATCGAGAATGCGCCGATAGCTGGTAAAGCGTGCTGGATGAATCTTGCCTGCCTCGACCGCGGCAAGTAAAGCGCAGCCGGGTTCATTGCGGTGGCGGCAGTCACGGAAGCGGCAGTGGCCAAGGAATTGGTGAAACTCAATAAAGCCGTCGGTGACTTCCTGCTCGTTAAGGTGCACCAAGCCAAACTCGCGAATGCCCGGCGAATCGATAAGGTCGCCGTCGGCCACCTCGGCGCGGCTCATGGTGTAGAGGCGTGCCGTGGTGGTGGTATGGGTGCCTTTGCGGGAGTCTTCCGAGAGCGCACCGATGCGCAGGGTTTCGTCGGGTAGCAAAAGGTCGATCAGCGATGACTTGCCGACGCCACTTTGGCCAACAAACACCGAAGTGCGACCTTCAAGCTGGCAGCGTAGCTCGTCTAGCCCGTTCTGGGTGGCGGTGGTGGTGCGCACCACGGGGTAACCTAAAGCGCGATAGCGTTCGAGTAGCTTACCCAGCTCGCCGCCATCTTCCGGCAGCAGGTCGGTTTTATTGAGCACCAGCACCGGCGCAATGCCGGTGGCTTCGGCGGCGACCAGATAGCGATCGATTAGGTTGGCGTGGGGCGCGGGTTCCACCGCGAACACGATCAACAGTTGGTCGATATTGGCGGCTACCGGTTTGAGCAGGCCGCGGGCGTCCGGGCGTTTAAGTACGCTATCGCGCTCTTCTCGGGCAACTACCACGCCGGAGCCTTCTTGCCCGGCGCGCCATATCACGCGGTCGCCAGTGACCAGGCCGTCAAGGTTGGCGCGTAAGTGGCAGCGCACCGGCTCATTATCGCTGTTACGCACTTCAAGGGTGCGTCCAAAGTGAGCGACAACACGGCCCGGCTGTTCGGCGCCGTATTCGCCAGCGGCGAGTTTTTCAGCGTCCTGCACGTCGCGCTTTTCCGCGCGCTGGGCACGTTCCGCCTGGACTTTCTCGACGCGCCACTGCTGCTGGCGACTTAATTTACGTTTGCTCATGACCACCTAATGATCGGTATAATAAATAGCATTGTACCTATCAAAAATATCTTTGTACTTATCAAGTGCTCAAGCTGTCCTGTATAGCTGCTTGGTAGGCCTATTTAAGGCACACTGGCATGATATTAATGACCATTTAGGCAAAGGGATAACGCTAATGAGCAACGAAACGACGGATTCAGCGGCGCCACGCGATGATCTGCTGGTGTGGATCGATCTAGAGATGACGGGTTTAGATCCAAATAAAGAGCGCATTATTGAAGTGGCCACACTCATTACCGATGCGGATTTGAACGTAGTTGCGGAAGGGCCGGTCATCGCGGTGAAACAGCCCGATAGCCTGTTGGCGCAGATGGACGATTGGAACCAGAAAACCCATGGCGAGTCGGGCTTAGTCGCCCGTGTGAAAGCAAGCCAGGTGGAAACAGCTGAAGCTGAGCAGCAAACGTTGGCGTTTCTGCAGCAGTACGCATTGGCGGGCTCCTCGCCGATGTGTGGCAACAGCATCCATCAGGATCGGCGTTTTCTGGAGCGAGAAATGCCTGCTCTACTCAACTTCTTTCATTACCGCAATCTTGATGTGTCTAGCATAAAAGAGGTGGCAAAACGCTGGAACCCCGGCGCGCTAGCGGGCTTTAGTAAGCAGAATGTGCACTTGGCCATGGACGATATTAAAGAGTCGATTGCTGAGCTTGCTCACTACCGGGATACATTTTTACGCGTTGATCAGCGTAGCGATGAAGAAGAATAGCTTGGAAGAATAGCTAGGCAGAGCAGTTAAGATGAGTAGCGTTTAAGACGCGTCAGTGGCAATGCGGTCAGCGCGCTTAAGGCGCTGCTCCTCAAGCGCCCAGGCGACGTGCTCACGCACCAAAGCGCTAGGGAAGCCGCGACGTGCCCACAGTGCGGCCTCAACGGTCTCGCTCCAAGGCGCGTTACCCAGGCCAATGGCAATATTGCGCAACCAGCGCTCGTAGCCAATACGCCGAATAGGGCTGCCGGCGGTTTTATCCAGAAACTCCGCTTCGCCCCAGGCAAATAGGCTGATCAGCGATGCGCGGTCTAGGTCATGACGCGGGGCAAAGTCATCTTCCTGGGTAATGCGGGTGAAGCGCGTGAAGGGGCACACAAGCTGACAGTCATCACAGCCGTAAATACGATTACCCATGGCGCGGCGGTACTCAACCGGAATCGCGTCGTGCAGTTCGATGGTGAGGTAGGAAATACATTTGCGCGAGTCGACCACTTTGTCGTCCACGATCGCGCCGGTGGGGCAGGCGGTTTGGCAAGCACTGCAGCTACCGCAGTGCTCTTGCACAAACGGTTCATCAATGGGCAACGGTAGATCGGTATAGAGCTCGCCCAGAAAGAATAGCGAGCCTGCTTTGGGGTTGAGCAGCATGGCGTTTTTGCCGAACCAGCCAAGTCCGGCTTTTTGGGCCAGGGCGCGCTCCATTACCGGCGCTGAGTCGACAAACGCGCGGTAGCCGAACTCGCCGACTTCCTGCTCAATTTTTTTGGCTAATTGGGCTAACCGTTTGCGTATTAGCTTGTGATAATCACGCCCTAAAGCGTAGCGCGAAACATAAGCGCGGCTGGGTTGGCCGAGTACCTTGGTGCTCTCCACTTCGGCGGGCAGGTAATCCATGCGCACGCTGACAATGCGCTGAGTGCCGGGTTCAAGTTCTGCAGGACGGGTGCGCTTGGTGCCATGTTTGGTCATAAAGCCCATTTCGCCTTGATAACCTTTTTCCAGCCACGCGTCTAGATGGGCTTCATGAGCCGATAGTTCAGTATCGGTGATGCCTACCTGCTGAAATCCCAGCTCGCGTCCCCAGGTTTTAATCAGGTCGGCAAGGCGAGCAAGCTGCGGGCCAGTCATTGCGACATTAGGGCGTTCAAGGGCAGTGGAATCCGGCATGATTATTCAAACAAGTCAGGCAAATGGAGAGTGAGTTCAATAGTATCAATCAACAGCAAGTATTAAGCGCGCTATGCTAACGCATTGGCAGCTATCACAACATGCGCATCAACATATGTGAAAAAGGAGCGATCGTGACGATCCCGAATACAACTATGCTACGCCCTCTTTACAAAGCCGCCCAGGTGCGTGAATTAGACCGTCGCACCATAGCGGGTGGTATTGAGGGGTTTGCATTGATGCAACGCGCCGCCTCAAGCGCTTGGCATAGTTTTCGTTCACGCTGGCCCCAGGCGCGCAGCTTAACCGTTGTGTGCGGGAGTGGTAATAACGGCGGCGATGGACACGTGCTCGCCGCGCTAGCGATGCAGTCCAACCTTAAAGTACAGCGGGTAACGCTAAAACCCCTCGAAGAGCTAAGCGGCGATGCGGCCCGCGCTGCTCAACTGGCAACATCGGCGGGAGTGGACTGCGAGGAATGGCACGCCGGGATCGAGTTGACTGGCGAGGTGATCATCGATGCGTTGCTGGGCACCGGTTTGACGGGCGAGATAGAGGGGCGCTTCAAGCGCGCGGTTGAAATGATCAATGCCGCGCATCGGCCAGTGCTGGCGATCGATATACCCTCCGGGCTGGTCGCTGACACCGGCGCTGTACTGGGGGTTGCGGTAGAGGCCGACTGCACGGTGACATTTATAGGCGATAAAGTAGGTCTTCATACTGGTGATGCGCCCGCTTATACCGGTGAAATCGATTTTCGCCCGCTGGGCGTAAAAGCTCAGGCGTATTTCGATATTCCCGCCACGGCTTGGCGGCTGGATGATTCGTTGTTGGCAGAAGCCTTTGCACCGCGTCGACGAACCAGCCATAAAGGCGATATGGGGCACGTGCTGGTCATGGGCGGCGCCCTCGGCTTTGGCGGTGCGGCGTTGCTGGCCTGCCAAGCCGCCGCGCGGCTGGGCGCCGGTAAAGTAAGTTTGGCGACAGCCCCTGAGCATATCACCGCCAGCTTGGTACGCTGCCCGGAAGTGATGGCGCACGGCGTTCGCGGAGGCGCGGAGGCGGCTGAGTTGCCCAGTGATGCAGATGTTGTGGTGGTAGGGCCTGGGCTTGGCCAGGCCGCCTGGGGGCAGGCGGTACTTCAAAGTGCGCTGCAGTCGAATGCGCCGCTGGTGGTCGACGCTGATGGACTGAATCTTTTGGCCCGCCAGTGGCCGGATGTTCGCCGTGATAACTGGATTTTAACTCCCCATCCCGGCGAAGCCGCGCGGTTGTTGGGCTGTTCGGTGGCCGATATTCAGGCCGATCGGCCTGCCGCCGCTCAGGCACTGCAGCGCGCTCGAGGCGGTGTCGTAATTTTAAAAGGCGCAGGCAGCCTCATCGCCGGCCCCAGTGGCTTGGTCGTTTGCCCTTACGGTAACCCCGGTATGGCCAGTGGCGGCATGGGCGATGTACTCAGCGGTATGCTGGGCGCGCTGGTTGCCCAGCGTGGCGAGGTGGAGTTCAGCGCTTGGTTGGGGACCATGATGCACGCGTTAGCGGCAGATTGCGCGGCCGAGCAGGAAGGCGAGCGTGGCCTGCTAGCCAGCGATCTGGCATCCTATGCGCGAAAATTGATTAATCCTTGAAGGCAGCCCACATGCAGGTGCAGTTAAATCCTATGCAGGTGCAATTAAATAACGAAGAGGCCCAGGTCGCGTTTGGCGAAGCTCTTGGGCGTATATTGCAAGGACGCGGGCTGGTGTATCTGGAAGGTGAGCTGGGTGCCGGTAAAACCACTTTGACCCGTGGTATTCTGCGCGCTTATGGCCATCTAGGAGCGGTTAAAAGCCCTACCTATACGCTGGTAGAGCCCTATGATTTAGGCGCTCAGCGTATTTATCATTTAGATTTGTATCGTTTGGCGGATCCTGAAGAGCTAGAGTTTATCGGTGGTCGCGATGTGCTTGCCGACGATGCGCTTAGTATTGTTGAGTGGCCTAGCCGCGGAGAAGGGTGGCTGCCTGAGCCGGATCTGCGTCTGAGGTTGGAGCTGGCTGATCCGGGGCGCTTGATTTCCTTAGCCGCAGGTAGTGATCAAGGTGAACGCATATTGACCGCCTTGCAACGTCGGATAAGTAACGTAAGTAAGCTAAGTTCTGACCAGTTGGAGAGTGGTGTGATTCAATGGAAATAAAGGGCATAGCGGCACGCGTAAATCGTGTATTAGTCGCCAGTTTTCTTGCCCTAGCGGCGGTTAATGTTCAAGCGTCCAACGTGGAAAGTATGCGTTTGTGGGCGGCGCCGGATCATGCCCGGCTGGTATTTGATCTCTCCGCCCCTACTAATGCCAACGTGTTTTCGCTGGAGAACCCGGCGCGGTTGGTGATTGACTTGGATGATACTCAGATGGATACCGACCCAAGCACGCTGCCTTTGCATGACAGTGCGATTGAGTCGGTTCGGACTGGCGTACGGGAGGGCGGTGGCCTGCGGGTGGTGCTTGAACTTAACCGCGAGATTGAACCGCGCCATTTCACCCTGACCCCGAATGATCAGTATGGGCACCGTTTGGTGGTCGATCTCGAATACCCAGGCGAAAGCGCTGTTGAAAACCCCATCGACCCCATCGAAGCGATGATTCGTGAGCAGGAGATTCAAGCGCAGAGAGCATCGGCTCAGGCGCAGTTGCCGGGCAGTGTCGAACCGCCCAGTAACGATGCTCCAGTTGAAGTTCAAGAAGCCAAGCCGCATCCGCGTAGAGATATTATTATTGCTATCGATGCTGGTCACGGTGGTGAAGACCCGGGGGCTATTGGACCTGCGGGTACTCGGGAAAAAGACGTCGTGCTAGAAATCGCTCGGCGTTTAGCTGCACAGGTGAACGGCACCGAAGGCTTTAAAGCCGTGCTTGTGCGGGACGGTGACTACTACATTGGGTTACGTCAACGTACTGCCCTAGCGCGTGAGCAGAAAGCCGACTTTTTTGTTTCCATTCACGCGGATGCCTTCACAAGTCCACGCCCTCAGGGTAGTTCGGTGTACGCGCTCTCTCAGCGTGGTGCCACCTCCGAAACGGCACAGTGGCTGGCCGATAGCGAAAACCGCTCTGATTTGATCGGCGGTGTCGATGGCAGCCTGTCGCTGCGCGATAAAGATCAAGTGCTGCGCGGCGTGTTGTTGGATTTGACCATGACCGCCACGCTCAATGATTCGCTGTCGATCGGCGGGCAGGTGCTGGAGCAACTGGGCAGAGTTAATCAGTTGCATAAAACCCGCGTTGAACAAGCGGGGTTTATGGTGCTGAAGTCGCCCGATATTCCTTCGCTATTGATTGAGGTGGGGTTTATCTCCAACCCTGATGAGGAGCGTCGCCTGCGGGATCCGGTGCATCAGTCGGGGCTTTCTCAGGCTATTTTCAGTGGCTTGCGCGATCACTTTCAGCGCTATCCGCCGCCTGCCAGCCTGCTGGCCTGGCAGCGTGATAATCAGCGCCGCCCCTCGGGTAACGAGTATCGAATCCAGTCGGGCGATACGCTGTCAGCGATTGCCGTGCGCCATGGCGTACCGGTAAATCAGCTCAAGCAGGCGAATGACATTAATGGTGACGTGATTCGAGTGGGCCAAGTGTTACAGATTCCTCGTTCATGAGGTGCCGTTTTGACTGATACAACGACTAAAGCACCGCGTATTCATGTGCTCGATCCCCGGCTGGCTAACCAAATTGCCGCTGGGGAGGTGGTTGAGCGCCCCTCATCGGTGACCAAAGAGCTGATTGAAAACGCCATCGATGCGGGCAGTCAGCGTATTGAAGTGGAAATCGAGCAGGGCGGCGCGCGGCTGATTAAGGTCCGCGATGATGGCATCGGCATCGGTGAAGAGGATTTGCCGCTAGCCCTGGCGCGCCACGCCACCAGTAAAATTGGCAGCCTGGAAGATTTGGAAGGGGTCAGCTCGTTAGGTTTTCGCGGTGAGGCGCTGGCATCAATCAGCTCTGTTTCCCGGTTAGAGCTGATCTCAAATGCGCAAGAAGACCCTCGCCATGGTTGGCGGGTAGTCGCTGAAGGACGAGGCATGGATGCTCGAGTGACGCCAGCTCCCCATCCTAGAGGCACCAGTGTTGGCGTGCGTGATCTGTTTTTTAATACTCCCGCTCGGCGCAAATTTCTGCGTACTGAGAAAACTGAATTTGCCCACGTGGAAGAGGCGTTTCGCCGCCAGGCACTGTCCCGCTATGACATCGCCTGGGTATTGCGCCATAACCAGAAAGTGATTCATCAGTTGCCAGTAGGCCACTCCGCGGCGGCCCGCGAACGGCGCATTGCCTCGCTGCTAGGTAAGAATTTTATTGAGCACGCCCGCTATATAGAACGCGAAGCGGGCGGCTTGCGGCTAAGTGGCTGGGTGGGGCTGCCTACTCATTCGCGCTCACAGGCCGATCAGCAGTACTTTTTCGTTAACGGGCGGGTGGTGCGCGATCGCCTCGTTGCCCATGCCGTGCGTCAAGCCTACCGTGATGTACTATTTAATGGCCGCCATCCGGTGTTTGTGCTCTATCTAACGCTTGATCCGGACGTGGTAGACGTCAATGTTCATCCGACTAAACACGAAGTGCGCTTTCGCGATGGTCGAATGGTGCATGACTTCCTCTATTCGAGCCTCCATCACTGTTTGGCATCTTCCAAGCCCACTGAAAGCGGTGAGGAAAATAGCGACGAAGTGGCGAATGGTGTCGGCGCTCACCAGCAGCCAGCACATGATCAGCCTCCCCGGGTAGATGAGGGGGGCAGCGAAAACGTTGAACAACCCCGCTGGCAGCAGCAGGGTATTGCGCTCACACATACGCCGGATCGACACCCTGGGGCTGAGCGCGTACGCCGCTTTATGCAGGGTTATCAGGCACTTCACCCCGATCACGAAGAGACGCTGTTAACGCCTCAGCCGAGTGCCTCCAGCGAGCGGGGCAATGAGGTCCGTGAAGCGCCCCTGGCGATGCCCGACAACGACCCCACTGCAGCGCCGCCGCTGGGGTTTGCGCTGGGGCAGTTGCACGGTATCTATATCCTAGCTCAGAACGCTGAAGGGTTAGTGCTGGTGGATATGCATGCCGCCCACGAGCGAATTGTCTATGAGCGCATGAAAACTCAGTTGGCCGCTGCTAAAGGACTGGATGCGCAGCCGCTGCTAGTGCCTGTTTCCATCGCCGCTAGCCGAGCGGAAGTGGCCACGGCAGAGAGCGAGCAAGAAGCGATTGCAAAGCTGGGTATTGAGCTTGATATCGCCGGGCCGGAGACACTGCTGGTGCGTCAATTGCCCGCTTTGCTTGCCCAAGCTGACCCTGAAGCGTTGGTGCGCCAGATGCTGGAGGAGTTGGCGTGGTATGGGCGTACCCATCAAGTGGAGACTCGCTTGCATGAGTTGCTCTCCACCATGGCCTGCCACGGCAGCGTGCGAGCCAATCGCCGGCTGACGATCGACGAAATGAACGCGCTGCTGCGCGATATGGAGCGTACCGAACGCAGCGATCAGTGCAACCACGGGCGTCCTACATGGACGCAAATGGGTCTCAAAGCGCTTGATCGGCTGTTCTTGCGCGGACAGTAGCGGCGCGGGCATTCTACTCGGTTAAGCTATATTTTTTTACCTATTATATTTTCTAGCGATTGGGAGTTTTAGTGCGCATGGCTGATACGCGTCCTTGGGCGATTTTTTTAATGGGACCGACGGCCGCCGGGAAAACCGACACTGCGATGGCGCTTCACGAGCGTTTAGGTCATGAACTGATTAGCGTTGACTCGGCCATGGTGTATCGCGGTATGGATATTGGCAGCGCCAAGCCCAGCCCTGCCGAGCTCGCTCGTGCGCCCCACCACCTGATCGATATTCGCGATCCTGCAGAGCCTTATTCCGCCGCCGACTTCCGTGAAGATGCGCTGCAGCTAATGCGACAAATCAGCGCGGCGGGCAGGGCTCCGCTGTTGGTCGGTGGCACTATGCTTTACTACAAGCGGCTGGTCGAAGGCGTGGCTAATTTACCCTCTGCAGACCCGGTAATTCGTCAACGACTCGAAGCCCAGTGGCGCGCTGGAGGGTTATTATCGCTGCATAAACAGCTGGCTGAGGTGGATCCGATCTCCGCTCAGCGTATTCACCCTAATGACCCTCAGCGCTTAATGCGTGCATTAGAGGTGTATTGTGCCAGCGGGCGCCCGATGAGTGAGCTATGGGCAGAGCAGCAGCCGGAAACCTTTCCATGGCGGGTGCTGTCGATAGCTCTGGCGCCCGTTGACCGTGCTTTATTGCATCAGCGCATTGCCCAGCGTTTCGAAGTAATGCTGGGTAAGGGCTTGATAAATGAAGTCACCGCCCTCAAAAAGCGTGATGACTTACATTTAGGCCTGCCGGCGATGAAGAGCGTTGGTTATCGTCAAGTGTGGGAGTACCTGGAAGGTGAGTACGATTACGCTACGCTTGTTGAGCGGGGCGTCATTGCCACTCGTCAGCTCGCTAAGCGACAGCTAACGTGGTTGAGAAGTTGGCCAGAGCTCAAGTGGATAGATTCACAGAGCTCTGACGCGTTGGATAAGGTGCTGAAACTCGTGCGTGAAAGCGGTGCTTAGCGTAAGATAGTCGTTCAAAGAAGTTCTTCAAGAAAGTGAATGAGTAAGCGTGTGTTTGCGAGTGGCCAGCAGGCTCTTTCGTCGACACTGAGCCTTTCAGGCAAAAGTAGGCCTTCGGGCATTAAACGTGCGGCGTAGCACTGGTAGGGCACGCCATTGATAATTAACCCCAACGACAGTTTTAGGGAGAGCAACATGTCCAAAGGGCAGTCCCTTCAAGACCCATACTTGAACATTTTGCGCAAAGAGCGCATCCCGGTCTCGATCTTTTTGGTTAACGGCATTAAGTTGCAGGGTCAGATCGAATCGTTTGACCAGTTTGTTATCTTGCTGCGCAATACCGTCAGTCAGATGGTTTATAAACACGCTATTTCCACGGTCGTGCCATCTCGTAACGTTCGTCTGCCCGCGCAAGATCCGGCAGATCAGGATGCAGAGATTTAACATCGCTGGATTAGCAAGAGAGCCCACGAGGTATTGATTGTTTTTCGAACGCCCAGACGCCGGTGAAACGGCAGTTCTTGTTCATGTCGATTTTCATGATGAGCAAAAACGTGAAGACCCGGGTGAGTTTTTAGAACTCGTGCGCTCTGCTGGTGCAGAGCCTGCGACTCTACTCACTGCTAGCCGACACCGTCCCGATTCACGTACGTTTATTGGGTCAGGTAAGTTGGAAGAGCTGCGGGCACTGCTCGCGGCTCATGCGGCAGAACTAGTGATCTTCAACCACAGCTTAAGTCCCTCTCAAGAGCGCAATGTTGAGCAAGAGCTCAAATGCCGAGTGCTTGACCGTACCGGTCTGATTCTCGATATCTTTGCGCAGCGGGCACGAACCCATGAAGGTAAGCTGCAAGTAGAGCTTGCTCAACTCGAGTATATGTCCACTCGCCTAGTGCGCGGCTGGACACACCTTGAACGCCAAAAAGGCGGTATTGGTCTGCGCGGCCCAGGTGAAACACAGCTTGAAACCGACCGCCGCTTATTGCGTGGACGGATTAAATCGATTCATAAACGCCTGGATAAAGTACGTAGCCAGCGCGACCAAAATCGCCGCGCCCGTGCGCGTGCTGAAATTCATAGCGTATCACTGGTAGGCTACACCAACGCGGGTAAGTCGACGCTGTTTAACGCCTTAACCAATGCCGAGGTTTACGCCGCTGACAAGCTGTTTGCGACGTTAGATCCAACGCTGCGGCGGCTTGAAATAGAAGACGTTGGCCCAGTCGTAATGGCGGATACCGTCGGGTTTATTCGTCACCTGCCACATAAGCTGGTTGAAGCCTTTCAAGCCACGCTGCAGGAAGCATCGGAAGCAACGCTACTGGTTCACGTGATTGATGCGGCAGATCCTGATCGCGAGTTAAACGTGGAACAGGTAGAACTGGTGCTAAAAGAGATCGGTGCCGATGACGTGCCGGTGCTCAAAGTGATGAATAAAATTGATAAGCTCGACAGCGCACCGCGAATTGAGCGTGACGGTCATGGCGTGCCAGAGGTTGTATGGCTCTCGGCCCAGCAGGGGCAGGGGCTGGATCTGCTGCATGAAGCGCTGACAGAGCGCTTGGCAAATGACGTTATTGGCTTTTCACTGACACTCACTCCTGAGCAAGGTAAGCTGCGTGCTGGGTTGCATGAGTTAAATGCGGTTCGCGAAGAGGCCTTTGACGAGCAGGGCCATTCAGTGTTGGATGTGCGTTTGCCGCGGCGCGATTTTAATCAATTGATGGCACAGTTAGGCGAACGTGCCAATACCTATTTGCCTGAAGCGCTACGCGAGTCCGAAGAGTGGTAGGCACTTTGTTGATCACTCTAAAGCGCTACCAGTATTCTGTATCGTATAAAAATGGTACAAGATTCATAAAGCAATAATATCAAAACGCAATAACGTCGTTATCAAGCGATGGCATGGGCGTTAGCGAATACCTTAGTGGAGACGAAGTATGGCCTGGAATGAGCCTGGTGGTGGCAACCAGCACGACCCTTGGAGTAGTGGCGGCCGACGCGGTGGAAGTGACGGAGACGGAAACCGTGGTGGTAACAACGGCAACGGTGGGGGTAATAAAGGGGGGAATAATCAAGGGCCTCCTGACCTGGATGAAGCGCTGAAGAAATTTCAGGATAAGCTTAATAGCATGCTAGGCGGCGGTAAGAAGGGTGGTAGTAAGAAAAGCAACGGCGGTGGTGGTAGTGGTAAAAGCCGCAACCCCTTTGCATTGCCGGGCCTGCTGATTATCGTTGCATTGGCTATCTGGGGGGCAATGGGTTTCTATCTAGTCGACCAATCTGAACGTGGCGTTGTACTACGCTTTGGTGAATTCCAGGGTGTTGTTGATCCGGGTTTGCAGTGGAATCCGCCATTGATTGACGAAGTACGAATGGTCAATGTGACGCGTGTGCGGTCATTAACCCAAACGCAGTCGATGCTGACCCGCGACGAAAATATTGTTGAAGTAGAAATTTCAGCCCAATACCAGGTCGCCAATCCGCGCGATTTCGTTCTTAACGTCCGGGATCCTGCTATTTCGATCGAGAACGCGTTGGATTCTTCGCTGCGTCACGTAGTAGGCGGTACCGATATGATCGATATCCTTACTTCGGGTCGTGAGATTTTGGGCAGCTCGGTTTCTAGCCGCTTGCAGTCCTACCTCGATAACTATGGAGCGGGTATTCGTTTACAAACTATCAACATCGAATCAACGACCGCGCCTGCGCCCGTTATTGATGCCTTCGATGACGTTATTCGTGCCCGTGAAGATCGCCAGCGTACCATTAACCAAGGTATCGCTTACGCCAACGCCATCATTCCTGAAGCGCAAGGTCAGGCGCAACGTATCGTTGAGCAGGGCCAGGGTTATCGCGAGTCGGTGGTTGCAGAAGCGCAAGGTCAGGCTAACCGCTTCAACTCGCTGCTATCTGAGTACTCCAATTCGCCGGATATTATGCGCGAACGTATGTACCTCGATACGATTGAAGAAGTATTTAGTAATTCGCCGAAGGTGTTGCTTGATGTGAGCGAAAATGCTCCGTTGATGTATCTACCACTGGATCAATTGCGTGGTGGTAATCGCAACAATTCATCGTCGAGTGATGCAAATAGCGATGAGCAGTTAGACCCCAGTGTGCTTGAGCGTTTACGCAATACTCAGGGCAGCTCTAGCTCCTCATCGAACACTAATAGTAGCTCCATTCGCAGGGAGGGCCGGTAAATGATTAATAATCGATCCCTGCTAGTTGTTGGAGGATTGGCTGCCGTTGCGTGGCTGGCGAGCAACACGCTGTACGTGGTAGACGAAACAGAGCGTGCCGTGAAGCTGCGTTTTGGTGAAGTCATTGAAGAGAATATTCAGCCTGGTTTACACACCAAGGTGCCAATTGCTCAGACGATTCGTAAGTTTGATACACGCTTGCTGACGCTGGACACTGATACCAGCCGCTATCTGACGCTTGAGCAGAAAGCGGTGATTGTTGACTCCTACGTTAAGTGGCAAGTTGTTAATCCAACGCGTTACTACGAGGCAACGGCTGGCGATGAGCTCATGGCGATTCGTTTGATTCAGCCGCGTGTAGATGAAAGTCTGCGTAATGAGTTTGGCCGCTTAAATCTTCAGGAAATCATTGCTGAACGCCGTGATGATCTTATGACCGGGCCGACCGCGGAGCTGGACGAGCTGATGCGCGAAGAGCTCGGTGTCGCCATTCGCGATATCCGTATTAAGCGTATCGATTTACCTGAGGACGTTTCAGCCGCAGTGTTTGAGCGTATGCGCTCCGAGCGTGAGCGTGAAGCTCGCGAATGGCGTGCTCAAGGTCAAGAAGAGGCCGAGCGCATTCGTGCTAACGCGGATCGTCGCCGCCAAGTACTGCTAGCCCAGGCCAATGAGCGCTCTGAAACGCTGCGCGGTGAGGGGGATGCTCAGGCCGCTGCGATCTTCTCTGAGGCTTACAGTCAGGATCAGGAGTTCTTTACCTTCTGGCGCAGCTTGGATGCCTATCGCAACAGCTTCGCCGATGACGGAAATCTGATGGTATTAGAGCCTGATAGCGATTTCTTCCGCTATTTACGTAGCGCGACGCCTGAAGAGAGTAGTGGCGACAGCGAGTAAAGCGCTGCTGGCCGGTGTCCCCGCCCTGGTTTTCCAAGTGCCTGGCGGGGTTCATCAAGGCTATAAACGTGATAGAATTTGTTGACCGGGCGTCGCCCGGTTTTTTTGTGGCCCTCGTTTAACGTTAACGTCTCCAATGAGCATGTGGTGTTAGCGATAGAATTTGTTGGGCCTTCATCGTCTTGCAGGATTGTTCACATGACCATCGCTGACCGCTGGCTGCTGCCCGACGGCATGGATGAGGTGCTTCCGCCTCAGGCAAGCCGCATGGAAGAGCTTCGCCGTGCACTGCTCGATCTCTATCAACGCTGGGGCTATGATCAGGTAATGCCGCCGCCGGTAGAGTTTCTGGACTCGCTGTTAACAGGCACCGGTAGGGATCTTGATCTCCAGACGTTTAAGCTGACCGATCAGCTAACCGGCCGTATGATGGGCGCATCTGCGGATGTAACGCCGCAAGTAGCGCGCATGGATGCCCATTCGTTAAAACGCCAGGGGCCGGTGCGTCTCTGCTACTGCACAAACGTATTGCGGGCCAAAGCGGACCAGCATCAAGGTGGGCGTAGCCCGGTACAGGTGGGCGCTGAGCTGTTTGGTCATGCGGGTCTTGAAGCTGACAGTGAAATTATTCACTTGGCGTTAGCTAGTTTGGAGGCGGCAGGGGCTAAGGAAATTCACTTAGCGCTGGGACATATCGGGATTTATCGCAGCCTGGTTGAAGCGGCAGCGCTAAGTGACGAGCAAGAGAGTGCACTATTTGAAGCGCTGGCGCTAAAATCCCCTAGTCAGTTGGCGCAATTGGTGCAGACCAGTGTCAGTGACCCGGCGTTAGCGGAGATGTTATTGGCGCTGGGTGAATTGCATGGAGGGGCGGACGTTTTAAGCCAAGCGCGCGAGCGTTTTGCGGGTGCTCCTGCGTCCGTAACGGCGGCACTGGATCAGTTAGATGCGCTGTATCAAGGCGTGTTGGCACGCTTTGACGTAGCGCTCTATTTTGATTTGGCTGAACTGCGCGGCTATCAGTACCACACGGGTATGATGTTCGCCGCCTATGTGCCGGGTTATGGGCATGCGCTCGCCAAGGGTGGACGCTACGATGATACGGGCCGCGCCTTCGGCCGCGCCCGTCCAGCGACGGGCTTCTCGATGGACCTGAAGCAGTTGGCTTCGCTGTCGATGGCGTCACCGAGTCGAGGGGCCATTTGGTCGCCTGCCAAGCAGGATGAGGCGCTTAACGCTGCCGTTGTCGCGCTGCGTGAGCAGGGGGAACGCGTGATTCAAGCGCTGCCTGGGCAGCGTACTGGGCCGGCGGAGCACGACTGTGACCGCTGTCTTGAGCTTATCGATGGTCGTTGGCAGCCAACGGCCCTGACACAAGAGACGAGTGCATCATAATGGGTAAGAATGTCGTAGTACTGGGCACCCAATGGGGTGACGAAGGCAAAGGTAAGATCGTTGATCTGCTAACTGAGTCCGCATCTGCCGTGGTGCGTTTCCAGGGTGGTCACAATGCGGGCCATACGCTGGTCATCGACGGTGAAAAAACCGTCCTTCACCTGATTCCTTCAGGTGTTCTGCGCCCAGGTACAAAGTGTGTCATCGGCAACGGTGTGGTGCTTTCACCGGAAGCGCTAATCAAAGAGATTCGTGAACTGGAAGCCAAAGGCGTGCCAGTACGTGAACGACTGCGCCTTTCGCCAGCTTGCCCGCTGATTTTGCCTTATCACGTACGTTTGGATCAGGCCCGTGAAAAAGCCCGTGGTATCGCTAAAATTGGTACCACCGGCCGCGGCATTGGACCTGCCTACGAAGACAAAGTGGCGCGCCGTAGCCTACGCTTAGGCGATATGCTGCATCGCGAGCGCTTCGCTTCCAAGCTGGGTGAAGTGCTCGACTACCACAATTTTGTGCTAGTCAACTATCACGGCGAGCCGGCGGTCGACTTCCAAGAAGTCCTCGACACTGCCATGCAGATGGCGGAAGAGTTACGCCCCATGGTCTGCGACACCGTCAGCATGGTGCACGATCTGCGCAAGGCCGGCGAGAATATTCTGTTTGAAGGGGCTCAAGGCTCGCTGCTGGATATCGACCACGGTACCTATCCTTACGTTACCAGCTCCAACACCACCGCCGGTGGGGTTGCGACCGGCTCTGGTGTTGGGCCGCTCTATTTGGACTATGTCTTGGGGATTACCAAAGCGTACACAACGCGCGTTGGTTCTGGCCCATTTCCCACCGAGCTTTTCGACGTTGACGGCCGCCATCTGGCCGAGCGTGGTCATGAATTTGGCGCGACCACGGGTCGTGCGCGTCGCTGTGGGTGGTTTGACGCCGTGGCGCTACGTCACGCGGTACAAATCAACTCGGTATCCGGTATCTGTTTGACCAAACTGGATGTATTGGACGGACTAGAAAATATCCGTGTCTGTGTGGGCTATCGCAGCAAAGATGGTGAAGTGATGGATAACCCGGTGGATTCCGAAGGCTTTGAAGCCATTGAGCCGCTTTATGAGGACTTGCCCGGCTGGAAAGAGTCGACTCTCGGCGCTAAATGTGTAGAGGATTTGCCTGCCAACGCTCGCGCTTACATCAGCTACCTTGAGCAGCAGGTGGGCACCAGCATCGATATTATTTCCACCGGCCCAGACCGTATGGAAACCATCATCCTGCGTAATCCGTTCGACAGCTAAGAGTGATGTAAGCTGATTCGGGTGAGTGGAATGGAAGGGGCAGCTTGGTTGAGGGGCAACTTAGTTGCCCCTTTTTGCATGTATAGCTTGCATGTATTGACGGTGGCTAAAAGTCGATGCCGCGGCGCGCTTGTAGCCCGTTATTGAAGGCGTGGCGAACTTCCTGCATTTCGGTTACCGTGTCGGCCATAGCGACGAGTTCGCGGTGGGCATTGCGTCCGGTAATGATGACCGTCTGCTCCGTTGGGCGATTCTCCAGTGCTCGTTTAACCGTGTCGATCTCCAGGTAGCCAAATTTCAGCATGTAAGTGATTTCATCGAGCACCACTAGATAGGTGTCGGGCGCGGCCAGCATTCGCTCAGCTTCTTTCCACACGGCGTGGCAGGCGTCGGTATCCGCTTGGCGATTTTGGGTGTCCCAGGTAAAACCGGTCGCCATGATCGCCACTTCCAAATTGGCATCCTCTTCTAAACGGTTGCGTTCGCCACACTCCCATAACCCTTTAATAAACTGCACCACGCCTACTTTATAGCCGTAACCTAAAGCTCGGGTAACCGTCCCCCAGGCTGCGGTGGTTTTGCCTTTACCATTGCCTGTATTAATAATGATTTGGCCGCGTTGTTCGTCAGCACTGGCGACTTTTTCGTCTACGCGCGCTTTAAGTTTCTGCATCGATGCTTTATGGCGGGTGTCACGGTCACTCATAGAGTCTCCTAAGGATGCGCTTTAGAGTATATTTTGAATAAATCTTGTATAGAAAATTGTCGATTAAAATTAACAATGGGTTCAGTAATTTTGCCTTAAAAGAAGAGAAAAACAACAGAATTGGCCCCTAGGGGTCTCGCTGCTCTAGAATAGGGGGTCATGTCTTGTCAGGAATCACATCATGCCCTCATTTGATATTGTCTCAGAGTTCGATAAACACGAAGGCGCCAACGCCGTCGATCAAGCCAACCGAGAAGTGCAGTCACGGTTTGATTTTAAAGGCGTCGATGCCAGCTTCACCCTTGAAGGCGACAAAGTGCAGCTCGAGGCGGAAGTTGATTTCCAGCTCAAACAAATGCTCGATGTACTGCGCGCACGTCTTATTGCCCGTGGCATTGACGCTCGCTGCATGGACGTTCAAGACCCGATACTCTCCGGCGTGAAAGCGCGTCAGGAAGTCGCTCTCAAGGAGGGGCTTGATGCGGCCGAGGCCAAAGATGTGGTCAAACGTATCAAAGCCAGCAAGCTCAAAGTACAGGCACAAATTCAGGGTGAGAAGGTGCGTGTCACGGGTAAGAAGCGCGACGATTTACAAGCTGTGATGGCGCTGCTGCGCGGCGAGGAGGGACCTGACTTGCCACTCCAGTTCGATAACTTCCGCGACTAAGCCGCTGGTATTGGTATTCAGCTGTCGAACATTTTTTATTATGTAATATTCGTTTTATACAGGAGTCACGCACTATGTCTGATCCGCAGCCGGTTTATTTAAGCGACTACCAGCCACCCGCTTATCGGGTAACCCATACCGAGCTGACGTTTGATCTTGACCCCGCCGCGACCCGTGTGAAAGCGCGACTTTTAATCGAGCGTCATGCCGAGGCTGACGCGGATGCGCCGCTGGTATTAAACGGCGAACACTTGACGTTGATCTCTCTGGCGATTGATGAAGCGCCGTTAGCGGAGGCTGCTTACCAAATGGATGCAGAGAGTCTGCGCATCGCCAAGGTTCCCCAGCGATTTGTATTGGAGAGCGAAGTTGAGATCGCCCCTCAGGAGAACACGGCATTGGAGGGGCTGTATCAATCCAACGGCATGTACTGCACCCAGTGCGAAGCCGAAGGCTTTCGGCGCATTACTTTTTACCCAGATCGCCCGGACGTCATGGCGACTTTCAAGGTCACGGTGATCGGCGACCAGCAGCATGAACCGGTTTTACTGGCAAACGGCAACCCGATAGAGCGCGGCGAGCTGGACGGCGGTCGTCACTTTGCCATCTGGGAAGACCCGCACCCCAAGCCCTGCTACCTGTTTGCGCTGGTGGCAGGCAACCTGCATAGCGTAGAAGATCACTTTACCACCATGAGCGGGCGTGACGTGACGCTGCAGATTTGGGTGGAAAAAGACAACCTGGATAAAACCGAACATGCCATGGCCTCGTTAAAGCGCGCCATGGAGTGGGACGAGCAGGCGTACGGTCGCGAGTACGACCTGGATCTATTTATGATCGTGGCCGTCAATGACTTCAATATGGGGGCGATGGAGAACAAGGGCCTCAATATCTTTAACTCTGCGGCGGTATTGACGCATCCTCAGACAGCCACTGATGCTGCTTTTCAGAGTGTCGAAGGTATCGTTGCCCACGAATATTTTCACAACTGGTCGGGCAATCGCGTCACCTGCCGCGACTGGTTTCAGCTCTCGCTGAAAGAGGGTTTTACGGTCTTTCGTGACCAGTGCTTTTCGGCGGATGCCAATTCAGCGCCGGTTAAGCGCATCCAGGATGTGTCCTTTTTCCGCACCGCCCAGTTTGCCGAAGATGCCGGTCCCACGGCGCATCCGATTCGCCCTGACCACTATATTGAAATTACCAACTTCTACACCCTGACGATTTATGAGAAAGGGGCGGAAGTCGTCCGCATGCTGCGTAACTTAGTGGGGGAGGAGACGTTTCGGCGCGGTTCAGACCTCTATTTTGAGCGCTTCGACGGTCAAGCGGTAACCATTGAAGAGTTCGTCGGCTGTATGGCGGAAGTTTCCGGTGAAGATTTTAGCCAGTTTATGCGCTGGTACTCCCAGGCGGGAACACCGGACATTGATGCCCACGGCGAGTATGACTACGTGCACGGCGAGTACCACTTAACGCTGCGTCAGCGCACGCCTGCAACGCCAGGCCAGACGGAGAAGCTGCCGCTGCATATCCCGGTGCGTATGGGCTTGGTGGGCACCAAATCGGGCCAGGATCTAACCTTAACGCTCAATGGCGAAAAAATAGGCAAAGATGCGGTCATTCACCTGCGTGACGGCGAGCAGACGTTTGTGTTTACTGATGTTGCCGAAGCGCCAGTGCCCTCTTTGCTACGCGAATTCTCCGCGCCGGTGAAGATCCATTACCCTTACTCACGGGAAGATCTCGCCTTCTTGTTGACCCATGACAGCGATGGCTTCAATCGCTGGGATGCGGGCCAGCGGCTGGCACTACTGGCCCTGGATGACTTGATTGCCGCCCATCGCAATGGGGTTGAAAAGGTCATGGACAGCCGCGTTGTGGATGCCTTTAAAGCACTGCTGAACGGGCCAATGAGTGATAAGGCAGTCTTGGCAGAGATGCTGACGTTGCCTTCTGAAGCCTATATCGCCGAGCAGCAGCCTATTGTCGATGTTGATGCCATACACGCGGCGCGTGAGTTTGTGCGTCAGTCGTTAGCCATGGCGCTGCGCGATGAGTTTGCTGCCATCTACGAAGCCAATATGTCTGAAGAAGGGTACGCGCCGACCCCGGAGCAAATTGCCCAGCGTAGTCTAAAAAACGTGGCGCTCGCTTATCTAATGTCAATCGAGGATGAGCAGGGCTTGGCCTGGTGTGAGGCGCAATTCGCGGCTGACCACAATATGACCGATGTGCGTCAAGCGCTGACACAGCTAGTGCACAGTGACCGCGATGACCTTGCGTCACCCGCCTTGAAGGCGTTCGGAGAGAAATGGGCCCATGACCCGCTGGTGATGGATCAATGGTTCACCGTACAGGTATCGCGCCCTCAACCGGATGTACTTGAGCGGGTCAAGTATCTGATGCAGCACCCCGCATTTTCGCTCAAAAATCCCAACCGAGTCCGCGCCTTGATAGGGGCCTTTGCTCAGAACCGAGTGAATTTCCACCGTTTGGATGGCCAAGGCTACCAATTGCTGGCCGATGTGGTCATTGAACTTAATCGACTTAATCCAGAGATTGCAGCGCGGCTTATCACTCCGCTAACCCGCTGGCAGCGCTTTGATGAAACCCGTCAAGCATTGATGCGGTCGGAGCTTGAGCGCATTAAGCAACAGCCGCTATCGGCAAATGTTTACGAGGTGGTCGAAAAGGCATTGGCATAAGGTATTGCTATCAACTATGTGTCCTAAGGAAAGGAATAACAACAGTGACAGATTCTCAGCAACACTATTTACTGATTATTAATGGTAAATCCGCCGGTAATCCGGCATTGCGTGAAGCAGTCGATGCGCAACGTCAGGCAGGGATGCTGATTACTGTTCGCGCTACCTGGGAAGGGGGCGATGCGGCTGATATTGCTGAGCAATCTGACGCCATGGGGATCACCCATGTGATTGCCTGTGGTGGTGATGGCACCGTCAGCGAGGTCATGAATGGGCTAATGCGCTTGCCCCATGACCGACGACCTGTGTTGGGCATTGTGCCATTAGGCAGTGCCAATGATTTTGCTACCTCGGTCGGCCTGCCGCTGGAGCCAGGCGAGGCTTTGGCTGCAGTAAGGGAGCTAAGCGCCTATCCTATTGATGTTGTGCGCGTGACCGCAGGTGCCGGTGATAAGTCAGCCACCAGCTACTATATCAATATGACCACCGGTGGGTTTGGCGCTGAAGTGACGTCAACGACACCGAAAACCTTAAAGCGGTTGCTCGGAGGCGGAGCTTACTCCGTAATGGGGGCGCTTAAAGCGTGGCGCCATCGTAGCTATCGCGGCACGCTGCATTGGGATGAGAAAGAGGAGAACGCATCGCTGTTGCTACTGGCGCTGGGCAATGGCCGCCAATCAGGCGGTGGCCAAGTGCTGGGGCCGCGTGCCAAGCTGGATGATGGTCGTCTGGACGTACTGCTGGTCAAAGACTTTCGGTCAGTAACCGAGCTGACCAGGCTTATCAACGAACTGCAAAACTTTCCCTATGACGGGCGATTTGTGCGCTATTTCACTACTACCCAACTGACGTTGACCACTCAGCCGAATGATTCACCCTGGCCACTCACGCTAGATGGCGAGGCGCGCTATTACGATCAGTTCTGCGCGGAAGTAGTACCCCTTGCGTTGCGTGTATTACTGCCCGAGGAGTGCCCGTTGCTCTCCTTCAATCGGCCATAACATACTGGATTTAGATTTTTTTACGTTATAAAGGAGAAGAATCAAATGGCAAATCGCGTGTGGATACCCGCACTCGCCGTCGTGGCTCTATTGCTTAGTGCCTGCGGAGACTCCCAGGATGATCCTACAGTGACACCCGGTGAGGATTCTGCGGTGACGGATGAAGAGACCGCTCGCGACGAGGGGGCGAGTGAGGAAGAGGCACCGGACGCCGCTGAAAACGCGGCAGACATGTCCAGTCCCGAAGAAGTGGAGGATGATATTGAAGCACGCCAGGTCGCTGAAGAGCTTGAGCGAGCGGAAGCATTAAGCGAGAACGACACCCAGTCTAATGGCGTTGCGTCTAGTGACAGTGCGACGGCTGGCGGAGAGGAAGTTGACGCTGGAGAAGATACGCTGGCAGCTAATCCTGAAGATGTGCTCGATGAAGAGGGTGCTATGCCGGGTGAGGCCACCCGTTCTGATGTGGATGACATCATCGCCGAAAACGAACGCCGTTTCGAAGAGGCCGAGCAGCGTTTGGAAGAGCAGTTTCAGGAAGTTGAGCAGCAGGCGCCAACATTAGAGCCGATGGAAAGTGGGGACGTCTCGCCGAGTTGGGATACCGAAAGCAGTTTGCCAGAGCAGACGCCGTTGCAAGATGATCGCGAGACAACCGATGTTGACGCCTTGATTGAGGATACCGAACGCCGCTTTGAGGAGGCTCAGCAGCGGCTTGAAGAGCAGTTTCAAGAGTTGGAAAATCGACAGTCCGTGAGTGGCGCGGTAGTTGAACCGTCAGGCGAACTTGATAGCATTGTCCCTGATAACGGTGATTCTGACAGCAATGATCCTGGTAACCGTGACGCTGAAAGTAGTGAACCTAGCCAGGAAGTCGATGCCAGTGATGAATCGCGGGGTGAGGGGTGACGCTTGAGCATTTATCATTAGGCAATAAAAAAGGCCCGCTAATGCGGGCCTTTGTCCATCCGTGAGCAATTAAGCGGGGCGGATGTTGGAAGCCTGAAGGCCTTTTTTACCCTGAGTCACTTCAAAGCTGACTTTTTGACCATCTTGCAGGGTCTTGAAGCCTTCAGCTTGAATTTCGGAGAAGTGGGCAAACAGATCGTCTCCGCCGTCATCAGGAGAGATGAAGCCGAAGCCTTTAGTATCGTTGAACCACTTAACAGTGCCAGTTGCCATTTTCTATTTCCTTAACATGCTTAGTAATCACGGGCAACTCAATTGTCCACCCGCTACAATTACTCTAGATGCAAACGCGGCTGTCGTCCAGCGACATTCCTAAGATTTTTTATTTCGTTGCGAGCAGGCTTATATGATCGAGTTGGGTTTTATTGATGCGCAGTTTATTTCCTTTTTGGTAGCGATCACGCTGCTAACGATCAGCCCCGGGGTCGATACGCTGCTGGTGATTCGTAATACGGCACGCGGGGGGATCCGCGATGGCATTACCACCAGTGTGGCGATCTGCTTTGGCCTGTTTGTGCACGCCACGATTTCTGCGTTGGGCATCTCGCTGATTTTGCTGCAATCGGCCTGGGCGTTTCATATGCTGAAACTGGTGGGGGCGGGCTATCTCATTTGGCTGGGGATCACCAGTTTGCTGGCAGCGCGTCGCGGGCAGCCGCTACCGGTTAATGGCGTGCTAGCAGGTACGCCTGCTGTTTCTCGCTGGCAGCCGGTCAAAGAGGGCTTTTTGTCCAATGTGTTGAATCCTAAAACCGTGGTGTTTTATATGGCCTTTCTGCCTCAGTTTATTGCGCCCGGTGACCCTGCGTTACTGAAGTCGCTATGGCTGGCAGGGGTGCACTTTATAATCGCCAATATTTGGCAAATCGGTGTCGTGCTAATGGTGGGTAGTGCTGGTAAGTGGTTGGCCAGCGCACGCTTTGCACAAACTCTAAACGCCGCTACGGGGGCGGTCTTGGTGGTGTTTGGTCTTCGCCTGGCATTAACACAGCGCCCGGTATAACCCGGACGCTGGAATGTGGTAAGTAGAGGAGGGCCTAGCGGCGGGCGAGCAAGGCTCGGTCGTAGCGTACCTGCTGTTCGTTATCACTGAGCAGCGAAACGCCTTCGCTACTGCCACCGTTGGCCAGGCTCTCAAAAATGACCCGATAAGCCAGTACGGCCTGAACGTAGTCACGGGTTTCGCGAAAAGGAATGCTTTCTACGAATAGATCAAACGCCTCTACACCATCCCCCAGCCATTGGTCGACACGACCTGGGCCAGCATTGTATGCCGCGGCTGCGGCTAGGCGGTTGCCTTGGTAGCGTTGCAGCTTATCACGTAGGTAAGTGCTGCCCAGGCGAATATTAAGTTCTGGGTCTAGGACGCCGTAGGGACCTGGATCACTGATGCCCAGCTCGCGGCTAACTTGGCTCGCGGTGCCGGGCATTAACTGCATTAAGCCCCGCGCACCGGCTGGTGAAAGCGCATTAGGGTTATAAGCGCTTTCACGCCGGGTAATGGCCATCAACAGATAAGGATCAACGCCAGTGAGGCGGCCCCAGTGCTGGAAGCTATCGTGGTAGGCCTGAGGAAAGCGCCAGTCCAAGGCATCCCAAAGTTCGCCAGCAATGGTGGTTTGCACTAACCGCGCATGCCACTGCTGTTGGGCAGCATAATCGGCCAATTCCCTGGCCTGCTGGGGTGAACTCTGAACCGCGTGTAGCCACTCGCTATTGGCAAGCCCGTCTTCACCAATGCGAAGCAGGGCTTCGGTGCGCTGCACGGCGGGAAGTTGCGCAATACGTTGCCGTGACGCTTCGTCATAATGGTTGCGTTCAAGATTCAACCGGTAGGGTTGGCCAATTTTTTCTGCCGCTGCAAAACCGTAGAAACTGCGATCCTGCGCGGCCTTCTGATAGCGCGCTTCGGCGGCTGCCTGGTTGCCAAGCTGCCCGTTGGCGCGGCCCAGCCAATACTGCCAACGGCTATTTTCCTGCTGGATTGTCGGCATTTCAGCAATCCAGTGGATCACCCCGTTCCAGTCACGGTTAGCAAGCGCATGGCGTACACGCAGCTCTAACACCCGCTCGCTCTCAAGTGTCGGTAATGCCCCGTCGACCCAACTAAGCGTGCCGGGCACATCCCGCACTAAAGCGTAAAAGGCCAGTTCCTCTTCGATGGCCTGCCGGTCACTAGGGAGCAGGTTTAAGCGCGATGAGAGCGTCTGCCAGGCAGCAAAGGCTGCCGGAGTATCTTCACGGGTGTAGCGCTGCATGGCGGCCCGGTAGAAGCTGGCCGTGGCGGCACACTCCGGACCCAGGCAAGTGGGTGCCTGGGTAATGGCGCTGCTGCGTGCGGTTACGCTGTCGACGGTATCCAGGGCGGTTTGCCACTGGCCGCTTAATAGCCCGCCCAGATAGCTTGAGAGGCGTGTTTCGCCCGCCTGCCAAGCGAGCATTTTGCGCTCCCAAATAGCCGTGGCGTCGATAGTGCCGTTGGCCCGCAGGCGTTCAAATAGTGGGTCGCAGGCGTCCGGCTGAGAGCTGCCGACGCGCCATAAGTCCAGCCCGGCTTCGCTTGCCACCTGGGGCTGAGTGGCGAGCAGCGCGGTGTAGTAGTGGCACTGGCGAGCGGTGCCCGCCGGTTCACCGTCGGCCACCGCGAGCAGGTCGCTATAGCGCCCTGCGTGACCATACTTGGCGATCGCTTGACCACGCATCCAGCCCGCTAACGGAGAGTCAGCATATTGATCAATGAATTGCTGTACTCTGTCGGGGGAGACATGGGGTAGTTGCCCCCTTATGCGGTGGTACTCCACGTAGCCCCGCAGCGGGTGGTCTTCGATGGAGCGTTCATCAACCCGCGACCACTGTTGCTCCCTTGCGGCAGCGAGAGCGTCACGTAACTCACTGTCTGAAGCGCCCCAGGAAAACGCGGGTAACCCCGCCAGCAATGCGGTACATAGCACGCGGGCGGTATGGCGAAATGGCAAAACCAACATGGTGCTCTCTCTCTATCGATCGGTGTCACTTTATCTGGGCTTGGGGGCTGCCCGCCTAGTTTGCTGAGTAACCGCTATACTGAACGAGTACCCGCAGTCATGATCTGACCGCCCAGATACTTAAAGGATCTAATTACGATGGCCCCATTATCCACTTGGTGGTTCTTACGTCGACTCAAATCCCGTGTTTGGGCGACAAAACGCATTGTGCGTGCGTTAAAGCTGTTTATACCCATGACACGTGACGTGATCCGTGGCGATTTTCGGCCTACTCCCTGGTCGGCTTTTGGCATGATGGCATTAGCGCTGGGCTATTTGGTAATGCCTTTTGATCTGATCCCCGATTTTCTGATGCTCATCGGTGTTGTGGACGACGTATTGATAGTCGGCTGGCTGCTCAATCGTATCGATCAACGCCTGGAAGGCTATCGGGCCTGGAAATATAGCGATCCCGATGTGACGCCTTCTTAATGTTGTCGACTTGTTAATCCCTGCTGCTTGAAAAATCTCTGCTTAGCCCCATATCAAGACCACGAAACCACTTTAAGCCCCCTGCCAGTATAATGCAGGGGTAGTTGACTCAACGTGATTGATAAGGGCTAAGCGCATGACTACTGCTACCCACGACCAAACGACAGATAATCAAGCCAACCACGAAGAAACCCTTGGCTTTCAGACTGAAGTTAAGCAGCTGCTGAATTTAATGATTCACTCCCTGTACTCCAACCGGGAGATTTTTCTACGCGAGCTTATTTCAAACGCGGCAGATGCTTGTGACAAGCTACGCTACGCGGCGCTTGATAACGATGCGCTCTACGAAGGCGACAGCGAACTGCGTATCGAAATCGAACATGATAAAAAGGCCAACACCATCACCCTGCGTGATAACGGTGTGGGTATGAACCGTGAAGACGTGATCGCCAACTTGGGCACCATCGCGCGCTCCGGTACTGCCGAGTTTCTCAAGCAGCTTTCCGGCGAGCAACAGAAAGATGCCAAATTAATTGGCCAGTTCGGCGTTGGTTTCTACTCAGGCTTTATTGTCGCTGATGAAATTACCGTGCGTACTCGCAAAGCGGGCACTGAAGCTGCCGAAGGCGTTGAGTGGCGCTCCAAAGGGGAGGGCGAGTTTACCGTTGCCGATATCGAGCGTGCTCAGCACGGCACGGAAATCACGCTGCACCTGAAAGAGGACGCCAAAGAGTTTGCCGACGACTATCGGCTACAGGGCTTAGTGCGCAAGTATTCGGATCATATCGAAGTGCCTGTGCGCATGCCGAAAACCGAAACGGCCAAGGACGATGAGGGCAATCCCATCGAAGGTAGTGAAGTGACTACCTGGGAAACTGTTAACGAGGCGACGGCGCTATGGTCGCGTCCCAAGAGCGAGGTTTCCGACGACGAGTACAAGGCGTTCTATAAGCACGTTGCCCACGATTTTTCTGACCCGCTGACCTGGAGTCACAACAAGGTCGAAGGCAAGCTTGAGTACACCAGCCTGCTCTATGTGCCGGGTCGCGCGCCCTTTGATCTGTTTGAGCGCGACGGTGCCCGAGGCGTCAAGCTCTACGTCCAGCGCGTGTTTATCATGGATGACGCCGAGCAGTTCCTGCCGCTCTATCTGCGCTTTATCAAAGGCGTATTGGATACCCGCGAACTGTCGCTCAACGTCTCCCGCGAACTGCTCCAGCAGGATCCCAAGGTCGACAAAATCAAATCGGCGCTCACCAAGCGCGGTTTGGATATGCTCAAGAAGCTGGCCAAAGATAAAGAGCAGTATCAAACCTTCTGGAATACCTTCGGTAGCGTATTGAAAGAAGGGCCGGGTGAAGACCCCTCCAACCGCGAGAAAATCGCTGGCTTGTTGCGCTTTGCCTCAACCCATAGCGATACGGCTGCTCAGGAGCATGCGCTGGCAGACTACGTTGAGCGCATGAAAGAGGGCCAGCAGAAGATTTATTACGTGGTGGCGGATAGCTTCAACGCGGCCAAAAACAGCCCGCACCTGGAAATCTTCCGCAAAAAAGGTATCGAAGTACTATTGCTATCTGACCGTATCGACGAGTGGCTAATGAGCCATCTCACCGAGTTCGACGGCAAGACCTTTGCTGATGTGGCCAAGGGCGAGCTTGACCTCGGCGATGTGGAAGACGAAGAAGAGAAAAAAGCCCAGGAAGAGACCGCCAAAGCCAAAGAGGATCTGGTCAAGCGTGTTAAAGAAGCGTTGGGTGATGGTGTTCAAGAGGTCAAAGTGACTCACCGCCTCACCGACTCACCGGCCTGCGTGGTGCTGCCAGAACATGAGATGGGCTACCAGATGCGCCGCATTATGGAAGCCGCTGGTCAGCCGCTGCCTGAAGTAAAACCGATTCTGGAGCTTAATCCAGACCATGCACTGGTGGCGCGTCTGGAGGGGGCTGAAGGCGACCTGTTTGGTCAGTTAGCGCATATACTGCTGGATCAGGCAATTATCGCCGAAGGCGGTCACTTGGACGACCCTGCCGCCTATGTGAAGCGTCTGAATAGCGTTTTGACGGCCTAATAATCTACGCTGCGCTAACGACGACGGCCCGCTTGGTTAACCCCAGCGGGCCGTCTGTTTTGATAGAGTAGGGTGATACGTTCTGCACGACTTCTTAGGACACTATTATGATGGCTGAGCAGCAAACCAACGGTGCAGTGCCCGCTCGCGTAGCGGTACTGGGGGGCGGTAGTTTTGGTACGGCGCTGGCGAGCATTGCCGCCGACAACGGTGCGCGTGTTCGTCAGTGGATGCGTGATGAGGCGTTGGTCACGCAAATTAATCAGGAGCATCGTAACGGCCGCTATCTGCCGCATTATGCTATGAATCCGGCCGTGGAAGCCTCGACCGATCTTCAAGCCGTGCTGGCTGACGCTGAACTAGTGCTGATCGCGATCCCATCAAAGGCCTTTCGCAGCGTCGTGCAAGCGGCGAAAGCGTGGCTTAGGCCAGAGCAGATCCTGGTCAGTACCACCAAAGGGATCGAACAGGACGGCTTTCTGCTGATGAGCCAAGTGCTTGAGCAGGAGACGGGCTATAGCCATATTGGAGTGATTGCCGGCCCCAATTTGGCCTCTGAAATAGCCGATAAACAGCTAACTGCCACGGTGATTGCCAGTGCAGATCCATTGACCCGTACGCGGGTTCAGCAGGTATTGGGCTGCCGTTATTTTCGCGTTTACGCCAGCGATGACCGCCATGGCGTTGAGCTGGGTGGTGCGCTGAAAAATATTTATGCGATTGCCGCCGGTATGGCGGCGGCGCTGGGCATGGGCGAAAACACTCGCAGCATGTTAATGACCCGTGCCTTGGCAGAGATGAGCCGCTTTGCCGTTGCCCAAGGCGCCAATCCGATGACTTTTTTGGGTTTAGCAGGCGTGGGCGATTTAATCGTCACCTGCTCCTCTAACCTGTCGCGCAATTACCGGGTCGGCTACGCCATGGGCGAAGGCCGCACGCTGGAAGAGGCCGTAGATGCCCTTGGTCAAGTCGCGGAAGGCGTGAATACCGTTAAGCTGGTGTGCGCTAAAGCGAGTGAAATGGGCGTTTATATGCCGCTGGCAGAAGGCCTCAATCACGTGCTGTTTGACGGTGTGCCTGCCCAGGAGATGGCGCGAACCCTGATGATGGGCGAGCAGAGCAGCGACGTAGAGTTTATCTTGCCCCGCGAAGCCGTACAGCAGGCCCATCGGGATCAATCTCATCACAACCAAGTTTCTAAGGACCAAGCTTCTAAAGACAGTGGAGGCAGGAATGGCTGATGTGTTGATTATGCGCCACGGCGAGGCCGCGCCGGGGTATCCCGACCAGGCTCGTCGTTTGACGCCTCACGGCGAGCTGGAAGCCGAAAAAATGGCGCGCTGGCTGGTCGGACGTATCGCTGCAGGTGAGCTGCCAGTGCCGAGGATTTATGCCAGCCCCTATGCGCGGGCGCAGCAAACCGCCCAAAGGCTCTGCGATGCGTTGGGAACGCCGCTTGAAACGCTGGATTTTATCACCCCAGATGACTCCCCCCGTGCGGTAAGCGACTGGCTACTTGAGCAGCCTGAGGGCGCGCCAATAATACTGGTCAGCCATATGCCGTTGGTGGGAGAGTTGGCGGGGTTGTTGGTAGAAGGCAGCCCGGCGCAGGGGGTTGGTTTCCCTACCGCCGCCATCGCCGAGTTTGAGGCTGAGGTATGGGCGGCGAGGTGTGCGCAGTTGAAGCGCTTTACCCAGCCCAGCCAGTTGCCCTAGTTCAGATTTGTACTATTAAAAAAATGGCTGCCTGAGCAGCCATTTTCTAGGTTTTTACAACAACGCGTCGAGCTTCTCTTTTAGCAAGCCGTTCACCTGCTGTGGGTTGGCGGTGCCGCGCGACGCTTTCATCACTTGGCCGACAAAGTAGCCGATCATTTTGCCGCGTTTTTCCGGCTCCGAGTCGCGGTATTGAGCGACCTGGGCGGGGCTGTCGGCGATTACCTGATCGATCATTGCCTCGATAGCGCCGGTGTCGGTCACCTGCTTGAGGCCTTTCGCTTCGATCACTTCATCAGCGCTTTCGCCCTGGCCATTCCACAGCGCTTGGAAGACCTCTTTGGCGGCTTTGCCGTTAATAGTGTCATCCAGCACCCGGCTGATCAGCTCGCCTAGCTGGCGGGCAGAGATCGGGCTATTGGCAATGCTTAGACTTTCGCGGTTAAGCGCCCCGGAAAGCTCGCCCTGCACCCAGTTAGCCGCCTGCTTGGCATCGCCACATTCGCTATGCACGGCTTCAAAAAATTCGGCCATATCGCGGCTGGCAGAGATCACGTTGGCATCATAAGCGGACAGCCCCAGCTCGTTTTGAAAGCGCTCACGCTTATCCGCCGGGAGCTCGGGCAGTTGGCTGCGCAGATGGTCCAGGTAGGCCTGATCGAGCACCACCGGCAGCAGGTCGGGGCAGGGGAAGTAACGGTAGTCGTTGGCCTCCTCCTTGGTGCGCATGCTGCGGGTTTCATCGCGATCCGGGTCGAACAGGCGGGTTTCTTGAACCACGCTGCCACCATCTTCAATCAACTCAATCTGGCGTTCAACCTCAAAGGCAATCGCTCGCTCGACAAAGCGGAAGGAGTTAACGTTTTTAATCTCCGCACGGGTACCAAAGGCTTCCTGACCTTTGGGGCGTACCGAGACGTTCACGTCGCAACGCATGGAGCCTTCCGCCATATTACCGTCGGAAATGCCCAGGTAGGTCACGATGGAGTGGATCGCCTTGAGATACGCTGCGGCCTCTTTGGCGCTGCGCATATCCGGCTCCGAAACGATTTCCAGCAGCGGCGTGCCTGCCCGGTTCAAGTCGATACCGGTCATGCCGTGAAAATCTTCATGTAGTGACTTGCCGGCATCCTCTTCAAGGTGGGCGTGGTGAATGCGGATATGCTTGGTGCTGCCATCCTCTAGCGTAATTTCAACCTCGCCAGGGCCGACGATGGGGTGGTACATCTGGCTAGTCTGGTAGCCCTTGGGCAGATCGGGGTAGAAGTAGTTTTTACGGTCAAACACCGACACTTCAGCGATATCGGCATGCACTGCCAGGCCAAACTGCA
Source organism: Halomonas sp. SpR8 (assembly GCF_031010195.1). Classification (GTDB taxonomy): domain Bacteria; phylum Pseudomonadota; class Gammaproteobacteria; order Pseudomonadales; family Halomonadaceae; genus Vreelandella. The sequence continues at coordinate 486,960 of NZ_JAUAMC010000001.1, forward strand.
CGGCCATGGCGACGGCTTGCTCATTAAGCACCGGCAGTACGCCGGGTAGGCCTAAATCCACCGCACATGCCTGGGTATTTGGCTCAGCGCCAAACGCCGTGGAGGCGCCGGAGAAAATTTTAGAGCGCGTTGCGAGCTGAACGTGGACTTCAAGCCCAATCACGGTTTCCCATTGCATTAGGCATACTCCTCGGCAAAGGCAGGACGTTGTAAGTGCCAGTCGGTCGCTTGCTGAAACTGGTGGGCGACGTTAAGCAACTGCGCTTCGGCAAAGTGGGTGCCAAGAATCTGTAGGCCCACCGGGCGGCCACCGACAAAACCCGCGGGTACGCTAATACCGGGGATGCCAGCCAGGTTGACGGCAATCGTATAGATATCCTGCAGATACATCGACACCGGGTCTTTTTTGGCGCCCAGGTCGAAGGCTGGCGTAGGCGAGGCGGGGCCCATCAGAACATCGACGTCTTCAAAGGCGTCCAGGAAGTCCTGACGGATCAAGCGACGCACCTGCTGGGCTTTGGTGTAGTAGGCGTCAAAAAAGCCTTCTGAGAGCGTATGAGTGCCGATTAGGATGCGTCGCTTGACCTCTTCGCCAAAGCCTTCTTCCCGCGAACGCTTGTAGAGATCAATTAGATCGCTGGGGTTGTCGCAGCGGTGACCGAAACGCACGCCGTCGTAGCGGGAGAGGTTCGAAGAAGCCTCCGCAGGGGCAATCACGTAGTAGGCTGGAATCGCATAGTGGGTATGCGGCAGGCTGACTTCGCGTACCGTGGCGCCCAGGGATTCGTAGACTTTTACCGCCTCGCGGACGGCTTTTTCGACTTCGGGATCCAAACCATCGCCAAAATACTCTTTGGGCAGGCCGATCTTGAGACCCGAGAGGGGGGCATTCAGGCCCTCCACGTAGTCGGGTACGCCGCGGGCAACGCTGGTGGAGTCTCGACCGTCGTGGCCGGCAATAACGCCAAGCAGGTGAGCGCAATCTTCGGCACTGCGCGCCAGCGGACCTGCTTGGTCAAGGCTCGAGGCGTAGGCAATGATGCCAAAGCGCGATACGCGGCCATAGGTGGGCTTTAAGCCGGTGATGCCACAAAACGCCGCCGGTTGGCGAATCGAGCCTCCTGTGTCGGTGCCCATGGCCGCTGGCACCAGGCCCGCCGCGACGGCTGCCGCGCTGCCGCCGGAGCTACCGCCGGGGACTGCCGTTAAGTCCCAGGGGTTCTTAACCGGGCCGTAGTAGCTGCTTTCGTTGGAGGAGCCCATGGCGAACTCATCCATATTGGTTTTGCCTAGGCTGATCGTCCCCGCCGCATTCAGTTTTTCAACCACGGTGGCATTATAGGGGGCGATAAAGTTATCCAGCATTTTCGAGCCGCAGCTGGTTTTCAAGCCCTGGGTGCAGAAAATATCTTTCAGCGCCAGAGGAATGCCCGCTAGCGGCCCGGTCTTGCCTGCCGCTCGTGCATTGTCGGCGACTTCAGCTTGTCTCAGCGCCTGTTCCGCGGTCACGCTGATAAAACTGTTCAGCTTGCCGTCAGCCTTGTCGATGCGCTGTAAAAAGTGAGCGGTCAGCTCGCGGCTGGAAAACTCGCCGCTTTTCAAAGCGGCAGCGAGTTGCGTTAAGGTTTTCTCATGCATGACCCAGAAGCTCCGTTCAGGGGAGAAAAAAAAGAGGCAATAGTGTTGGCTGTCAATGCTCGTGCGCGATTGTCCCGCGTACTTATTGAATGAGTTTATTCAACGACACGGGGCACCAGATACAGGCCATTTTCCACTGCCGGAGCACAGCGCTGAAAAGTGTCGCGCTGGTTAGTTTCCGTTACTTCATCGGCACGCAGTCGTTGGGTCGCATCTAGCGGATGAGACAGCGGCGAAATCCCTGTGGTATCAATGCTTTGTAGTTGATCAACCATGTCGATAATCCGGCTTAGGTCGTCTACAAAGCCGCTGGCTTGGTCATCGCTAATGGCAAGTCGGGCCAGGTGGGCGGCCCGGCGTACATGAGAGTCTTCAATCGCCATGTTCGAGATTTCCTCGCAAAGGTGATGGAACATATTCCACATTAAGCGGTATACATACCGACATCAAAAAAACGTCTTGTGTCGCAGACGTGGAAAATAGCCGCAAAAGGTACCACATATTGGCCTTAACTGGCAGTGTTAGGCGCGACTCGTGCTTGCTGCCAGGGGGTTGCGGTGATACCGTTTGCATCCGCACAGGGTTCCCGGTCTGCACTAGGTAACAACATCCATGTTTAAACGTTTGAGGGGGCTGTTTTCCAGCGATCTGTCGATCGACTTGGGTACGGCCAACACACTGATTTATGTACGCGGTCGCGGTATCGTGCTCGATGAGCCGTCCGTGGTTGCTATCCGCCAGTCTGGCAATATGCGCAGCGTCGCGGCAGTCGGTACCGATGCCAAGCGAATGCTGGGGCGCACGCCGGGTAATATTACTGCGATTCGGCCGATGAAAGATGGCGTTATTGCCGACTTCACCGTCACCGAACAGATGCTCCAGCACTTTATTCGTAAAGTTCACCAGAGCACCTTCTTGACCCCCAGCCCGCGTGTGCTGGTGTGCGTTCCTTGCATGTCAACGCAAGTAGAGCGTCGGGCGATTCGTGAGTCAGCAGAAGGTGCCGGGGCCCGCGAGGTGTTCTTGATTGAAGAACCCATGGCGGCAGCGATTGGCGCAGGCCTTCCAGTTGATGAAGCGCAGGGGTCGATGGTGGTGGATATCGGTGGTGGTACCACTGAGATCGCGATCATTTCTCTTAACGGCGTGGTCTACTCCGAGTCTATTCGGGTGGGTGGCGACCGCTTTGACGAAGCCATCACTGCCTACGTGCGTCGTCACTACGGCAGCCTGATTGGTGAAGCGACGGCCGAGCGGATTAAAGAAGAGATTGGCTGTGCCTACCCCGGTGGCGAGCTGCGCGAAATTGACGTGCGCGGGCGTAATCTGGCCGAAGGTATTCCACGCAGCTTTACACTTAATTCCCACGAAACCCTGGAAGCTTTACAAGAAACCCTGGGGTCTATCGTGGCCGCGATTAAGAGCGCTCTTGAGCAGTCACCGCCTGAATTGGCGTCTGATATCGCCGAGCGAGGCTTGGTGTTAACCGGCGGCGGTGCGCTATTGCGTGATCTGGACAAGCTGATTGCTGAAGAGACGGGGCTCCCGGTGATTGTTGCCGAAGATCCGTTGACCTGCGTTGCTCGCGGCGGTGGTAAAGCGCTGGAGATGATTGATCAGCACACCTTTGAGTTGCTGTCGAGCGACTAATCGCAGCGGTTAATTGCGGGGGGATTGCCTATTAAACCGCTGTTTTCGCACGGGCCACTGCCGGGCTACCGGCTGTTTTTTTGCGTGTTGGCTGCCAGTGCTTTGATGTTTGTCGACCAGCGTTTCACGCGTATGGAGCAAGTGCGCGCGCAGATGTCGATGATCGTAGCGCCTATTCAATGGGTCGTTAGCGTGCCTAGCGACCTGTTGAATTGGGGGTCGCTGGCGCTCTCTGATCAACAGGCGCTGGTGGATGAGAATCGCCGCCTTCGTGAGCAGATTCTTACTCTTTCTCATCGTGGCCAACGAATGGCCAATCTGACGGCAGAAAACAGCGAGCTGCGCGATTTGCTTAAAGCCGCTGAGCGGCGTGATATTCCTTATATCACCGCCGAGTTGCTATCGCTTGATAATGATCCTTTCAGCCATCAAATGGTGGTCAACCGTGGGCATCGCAACGGCGCCTACGTGGGGCAGCCGGTGATCGATGCGTTTGGTCTGGTGGGGCAAATTACGGCGGTGTCTGCTTACTCCAGTCGCGTATTGTTATTAGCAGATGCAAGCCACGCCTTACCGGTTCAACTGAATCGCAATGGGTTGCGCTTTATCGTTCAAGGGGCGGGTCGTTACAGCAGCGTGAATGTTATGCACGTGCCTGATACGGCGGATATCCGCGAAGGTGACCTACTGACCACGTCTGGTTTGGCGGGGCGCTTCCCCCCAGGTTATCCCGTGGCGCGCGTCACCGAGGTTTTTCACGATCCGGGTAAGCCGTTCGCGCGGGTAACCGCCGAACCCATGGCGCAGCTGCAGCGTTCACGTCACTTCTTGCTGCTTTTTCCGCCTCCGCGAGAGGAAATAGAAGAGCACGCGTGGGATGATACGCTGGATATTTCGGCAGAGGCACTGCGCTCCTCGCTACATCTTGCCGTTCCTGGCAGCGTTCAGCACGATAACGCTCAGCCCAATAACGCGTTGCGCAACCAAAACGCATCATCTCAAGAGGTGCCCTGATGGCCCGAGCACCGACGGTTCCGCTACTGATTGTTTGGTTTAGCCTTGTTTTTGCGCTGTGTTTGCAAGTTATGCCTCTGGCCGATGGTTGGCAGGTCTATCGCCCCGAGTGGTTGGGGCTGATGCTGATCTACTGGTGTATGCGTACTCCCGACAGAGTTGGCGTTTTTCACGGCTTTGTGCTGGGCATTTTATTGGATTTAATTGAAGGCACTGCGTTAGGTCAGCATGCGCTGATTTATGCGTTCTTGGCTTTCTTATCTGCCTTGGTCTACCCCCGCTTCCGAGCTTATTCGTTGGTACAGCAGTCGGCGTTAGTACTGGTGCTACTCGGCTTGGTGCAATTAATGGCACAGTGGTTGCGCACGATTGTCGGCGATTTTTCGATACATCTAGCCTTTTTAATTCCTTCGCTGATTAGCGCCTTGCTTTGGCCGTGGCTGGCAACCATGTTCCAGGCGTTAGAGCGCCGGTTGACCGCGTCATGACGGCAACCCCAGTCCTATGCTTAGCGTCTGCCTCTCCGCGCCGTAAGGCGCTACTGGCCTCTATTGGCGTACCGGTCACGGTTCGCCCATGTCATATTGATGAGACGCCGCTGGCTGGCGAGTCGGCTGAAGTCTATGTGTATCGCTTGGCGGTTACCAAAGCGGAAGCGGCGGCTCCGTTGACGGGTCTGCCTACGTTAGGTTCAGATACCGCAGTGGTAGTTGATGGGCGTATCCTAGGTAAACCGGCGGATTTTGATGAAGGCGCGGGTATGTTGCGGCTGCTCTCTGGCAGAAGCCACCATGTGCTGACCAGCGTAGCGGTGAGCGGGCCTGCAGGGATGCTTAGCTGTTGTGTAGCCACCCAGGTAACCATGCGTCTGATAGATGAGCATGAAATGGCAGCCTATTGGCGTACTGGTGAGCCCGCTGATAAGGCAGGCAGCTACGCAATACAGGGTTTAGCGTCCATATTTGTAAAAGAGATTCAAGGCAGTCATTCGGCAGTGGTAGGGCTACCGCTGTTTGAGACGGCGAACTTGCTACACCAACAGGGAGTTCCAATCTGGCAGCGTGTTTAACGCTTTTGGCTTGAGAGGAATGCCACCGGTATTGCTAGCAAGTAATACGTCAACCAATAAGGAATTTTGCATGAGCGGTGAAGTTCTCATCAATTTAACGCCAATGGAAACCCGCGTTGCGCTGGTTGAAAACGGCGTTTTGCAAGAGGCACTGATCGAACGTTCCCGCCGACGTGGCATCGTGGGCAATATCTACAAAGGCAAAGTAGTACGTGTACTGCCTGGAATGCAGGCTGCCTTTGTCGATATTGGTCTAGAGCGTGCAGCCTTTATTCATGCTCATGAAGTCATGCCGCCGGGCACGCCGCCGGATGAGCAGCAAACTATTGGTCAATTGCTCCATGAAGGCCAGGCATTAGTGGTTCAAGTGACTAAAGATCCTATCGCTAGTAAAGGGGCGCGGCTAACGACCCACCTTTCGATCCCCTCCCGCTATTTGGTCTATATGCCAGACTCCCCGCACCACGGCGTTTCTCAGCGAATTGAAGATGAGCGTGAACGCGAGCGACTTAAAGCGCTGTTGGACACCAGTGTGGCGGAGCAGACGCTGGAAGTGACGGGAGGCTTTATTGTCCGTACTGCCGCCGAGGGCGTTGGGGACGATGAGCTGAAAGGCGATATGCACTTTCTGCTGCGGCTATGGCGTAAAGTGAGTGAGCGTAAAATTACGGCTACCCCGCAAAGCGTCATTTATGATGATCTGCCGCTGTTTATGCGCACCCTGCGCGACGTAATGCGCGACGATATAGAGAAAGTGCGCATCGATTCCCGGGAAAACTTCATCAAGCTGGTCGAGTTTGCCGAAGAATTTATGCCCGACGCGGTGGAGCGCATCGAGTACTACCCCGGCGAGCGGCCCATCTTTGATCTGTATAGCGTCGAAGATGAGATACAAAAAGCTCTGGGGCGTAAGGTTCAGCTGAAATCCGGCGGTTACTTGGTGATTGATCCGACGGAGGCAATGACTACCATTGACGTCAATACTGGCGGCTATGTTGGCCATCGTAATCTTGAAGAGACGATCTTCAAAACCAATCTTGAAGCTGCCACGGCAATCGCCCGTCAACTGCGGCTGCGTAATTTGGGCGGCATCATCATTATCGACTTTATCGATATGGTCGATGTTGAGCACCAGAGGCAGGTATTGCGGGTATTGGAAAAAGCCCTGGAGCGTGATCACGCCAAAACCAAGTGTACAGGGATCACCGAGCTTGGCCTTGTCCAGCTTACTCGTAAACGAACCCGCGAAAGCCTGGAGCAAACACTGTGTGAAGCGTGCCCCACCTGCAGTGGGCGGGGCACGCTTAAAACCCCAGAAACCGTCTGCTACGAAATTTTTCGCGAGATTCTGCGCGAAGAGCGCGCCTATAGCGCTGAAACCTACATGGTGTTGGCATCGCAGCCCGTCGTTGACCGTTTGCTAGATGAGGAGTCAGCGGCGGTGGCGGACCTTGAAACGTTTATCAATAAAACGATTCGGTTTCAGGTCGAGCAGCACTACTCCCAAGAACAGTACGACATCGTGCTGATGTAATCATGCAGACTCGTTCGCTGTTGCGTTGGAGTTTATTGATCGCGGCTTGGCTACTAGGCAGTGTAGCCGTGCTGCTGTTACTGCTGCGTTTGGCTATCAGCCAAACCGACGCCCTGACTCCGCGTATTGAAACGCTGCTTGAAACGCAAATTGGCGTGCCGGTCACTATCGAGCACTTATCGCTTTCGTTTGCCCGTAATGACTTGATATTGCGGCTTGACGGTGTCAATGCTGAAACGCCGGACGGTCAAACGCTATTTTCTCTTGAGCATGCCGATCTGCGATTAGGTACATGGGCCACACTTGCCAATTGGGCGCCAATTTTTAGCGATGCCCGCATTAGCGGTTTAGAGTTTCATCTCTATCAAGGCGATGGCCAATCGTGGCAGTGGCCTGAGCCCGCCGAGTTGCCGCCACTGATGGCGCCAGAGCCTGAGGTGGATCTCGACACCGTAGATGTCTGGACAGGTCTGATTTTACGCCAGCGAGTATGGGCAGATAACACCAGTGTGGTGCTGCATGGTCAGCACGATACCGTGATGCTGCATGCCCAGACCTTGCTGCTCACCGGTAATGAGCGGAGGACGCGACTGGCCGGCGCGATCAACATTGCTGAAACTATGCAGCAAGCCCGGGAAGAGGCGCTCCCAGCAGCGGAAATAAAGGTCGAAATGCAGCCCGGACAACGGGGTTTCAGCGATTTTTCGGCAGCGTTGCAACTGGATATTCAGCTTGACCAGTTGGTCGTTCTGGCGGATATGTTCCGGCCGGATCATGCCGCTTACTTAGAGCAAGCCGGGGGCAGTGCGCGGCTTTGGGGGCGCTGGAGCAACGGACGCATTGAGGAGGCTCGCGTTGCTGTCGACGTACCCCAGTTGACGCTACGCCATCAGGTTCAATACGCGGTGTTAAAGGATATTGAGGCCAATGGGTTGTGGCAGCGCGACGGCGATGGGGGGGAGGCGTGGCTAAGCGGTGATGCAGATAGCGTGGAGTGGGCGCAGCCCCCTGGAGGCAACGTTGGGCCTGCCTTGCCACGTCACTGGCACGCCACCCACCAGCCAGGGCAGTGGGAAGTGCGCACCAGTGCCTTTGAGCTGGCTTCGTTGACCGCTTGGCGTGACTATGTGCTGCTCCCCGAGTCCGTCACCCGGGTATTGCAAACCCTCGCTCCCCGCGGCCAAGTTGAAGGGTTGCACGTGGGGCAGCAGGATGGCCACTGGGGAGTCGACGCAGCGATAACCGGCGTGGAAGTCTCACCCTGGCAGCAGGCGCCGGGCGGTGGCCCACTGGATGCCTGGGTGCAGGCGCGGGATTTTCGCGGTCGCGTGCTGTTTAGCAGTAACGGTGATAGCACTCTCTATTTTCCCGAGTTTTTTGCCGCTCCCATGCAATTGCGGCGTGCTGAAGGAGAGGTCGAGTGGGTATACGACGGCCCCAACACCATGGTGAGTGGCAAACGGCTAAGCGTCGATTGGGACGGCGCTCAGATATCCGGTGGTTTTGGTTTAGTGACGGGTAATCAACGTGGCCACTTTGGTTTAGACCTTGATTTCAGCAACGTGGATGCCCTTGAACGCCCGCTAGCTCAGTGGTTACCGCTCAGCGTAATGGACGACGAGCTTCGCGAATGGCTGCTCAATGATATTGGCGGCTACGTCAGCGAAGGCTCGTTGCAACTAAGCCAGCCGCTAGGCGAAGGGGCGAGCGCCAAAGACTTTACCGCGACGCTCGCGCTGGCGGTATCGCAAGGGCATTTGCCGATTGCGCCAGGCTGGCCGCGCCTTGACGACGTCGAGGGGCGTCTGAAGTGGCAGAACAGGGTGTTAGAAGCTGAAATAGATAACGCCCAGAGCCATGGTGTCACCGCTTCAGAGGGCGAGCTAGTGATGGAAGATGAGACGCTCAACCTTTCGGGGCAGTTACAGGCAGATGGGCCAGCGCTGGTGTCGTTTTTACAGGCGATGCCCGAGATTGATCTGTCCCAGTTGAGTGATTTGCGGGTATCGGGAGACGTTAACGGCGATATTGCGCTGTCGTTACCGTTACAAAATCCCGAGGCGCTTCAGTTGGAGATCAATGCCCGACCGCGCTTCTCGCAAGTGGTTTATCAACCGCTCGATCTACGTCTTCAATCGGTTGAGGGGGATCTCGCCTGGCTTCAAGATGGGGAGAGTTCGGGGCTCGTCGGCGAGGCTAGTGGTCAGTTGCTTGGGGGGGCTATCAACGCTGATATTGATACTCAAAGCGACGGCATACAACTGCACGGAAGTGTCGCCACCGCGGCGCTTTTCGGACTTGCTGGGTTAGACAGCAGCCAAGGGCGCCTGCCCTTAGAAGGGCCGATAGAGTGGCAGGGTCGTGTCACCATAAACCCAACGCCCTCCCTGCGTCTTGAGAGTCGCTTGCTCGGCGTCACCAGCCACCTGCCCGAACCTTTTGCCAAGTCACCACAGCAGCCCTGGCCCTGGACATTGACCGCCGATTTAGATGCCAAACGGCTGGAAACAAAGCTGGCTGATATCGCCGCAGCACGAATTCAGCAGCGTAACGGTGAGTTTGCCGGAGAGCTGAATTTAGGCAGCCAGGCGATGCGTCTACCCGGCTGGCCCACCCAACCAGGGTTCAGCCTCAACGCTGCCGTGCCACGGCTTGACCCGCTAGCATGGCAGCAGGCAATAGCACCGCTAATGGCTGGAGGAGCGCCGGGTGCGTCTAGCGCAGGCACTCAAACGCCCCTAATGGTTTCGTTGACCACGCCCTGCGTGGTGTACCAAAAGGAGTGTTTAGGCAGTCTTAATGCCTCGGGAGGCATGAGCGCGGGGCTGATCGATTTGGGCCTAAGCGGCAATCTGGTCACTGGGCATTTACAGTACGATGCTGATTCCCCCCAGCCTTTGGATATGACCATTGAAGCGCTGGCGCTTGATCGCTTGCTGGCGTTAGCCAATGTCGAGCATGACAGTGATGCACCGATGCCAGACTCATGGATGGAGTCGGTCGAAACTCAGCGTAAGGATCCTGTAGCCATTCCTGATTGGCTAGCCGATGTGCCCAATGGTCGATTGCGCCTAGCCGAAATTGCCATGGGGCCGCGCCGCTTTGGCCCCTTGACCGCCTACTGGAAAACCGACGGCGAGCGCTTTTCGCTGACCCCTGTTGGCTTAACCCTGGGGCAGCTCTCGGCGCGTGGCGAGCTGCACTGGGAGGGGGATGCCGTTTCTAGTCATACCCGGGCAGACATTACGATTCAGGGGGGGGATATTGGCACCGCCCTTGAGCGCCTTGACCAGCCGGTGGCCATGCGCAGCCGGAGTACCGATGTGGCCGCTTCGCTAGATTGGCCGGGGGCGCCTTGGCAGTTGGAGCTAAGCCGCTCAGATGGCTATATCAGTACCGACATCCGCGACGGCCGTTTTGTCACCCTGGAGTCGGCGCCGGCGCGTTTAATCGGTTTGCTCAATTTCGATAATATTTTACGTCGTCTGCGCCTGGATTTTTCTGACGTTACCGGCCGGGGCACGGCATTTGACCGTGTCAAAGGCACCGCCGATGTTACCGGTGGGCTGCTGACGCTACGCGGGCCATTGCAAATTGATGCGCCGGCCACCACCCTAACGCTTACCGGCAGTGTCGATCTGGTGACCCGTGAACTCGACCAGCGGCTTGGCGTCACACTACCAGTGACGCAAAGTTTACCGATCGCGGCAATTGCCGTCGGCGCGCCCATCGTGGGTGGCGCACTGTTCCTTGCTGACCAGCTGTTTGGCGACGCCCTAGATCGTGCCACGACACTCCATTATCGCGTGCGAGGCCCTTGGACCTCGCCGCAGGTTACTTTAGAAGGCCCCCAATGACCGCATATAAAAGTGATGTAGATACGGCTGCCGCCATTCTGTTGACCCCTGGAGGACTTGACTTAGACGCTCTGGAAACGGGGTTGGGCTACGCCATGGGCGCGGGCATTGACTACGCAGACCTCTATTTCCAGCGTACCTGGCAAGAGGGCTGGGTACTGGAAGATGGAGAGGTGAAAGAGGCCAGCTACAATATTGACGGTGGCGTCGGCGTGCGCTCACTGGCTGGAGAAAAAACCGGCTTTGCCTACTCCAACCAAATTACCGCCGATGCGCTAATGGACACTGGCCGCACGGCGGCAGGTATTGTGCGCAGTGGTCAACGCCTGCCGGGGCAGTTGGTTCAGCCCGTTTCCGCTCTGTCGCGCTACGCAGGCATTGACCCCTTAGCCGGGCTAAGCGCCGAAGACAAAGTCGCCATGTTAAAACAGGCTGACCGTGTGGCGCGTGCGGAGGACCCGAGCATTAGCCAGGTCAGTGCTTCCTTGTCTGGCACTTATGAAGTGGTGCTGGTGCGGGCCAGTGATGGCACTCTGGCGGCAGATATTCGCCCTCTGGTGCGCTTTAATGTCAGCGTTATCGCGGTTAAGAATGGACGCCGTGAGCGCGGTAGTGCAGGTGGTGGTGGCCGTTACTCCATGGCTAAGCTGCGCGATGATCAAGTCGCGGAGCAGTACGCCAAAGAAGCGGTACGTCAGGCGTTGGTCAACCTGGAAGCTATCGATGCGCCTGCGGGGCAAATGCCGGTGGTGCTGGCGTCAGGGTGGCCGGGGATTCTGCTCCATGAGGCCGTCGGCCACGGTCTGGAAGGGGATTTTAACCGCAAAGGCAGCTCCGCCTTTGCTGGCAAAATGGGCCAGCGTGTTGCCGCTAGAGGCGTGACCATTGTCGACGATGCGACGATAGCGGATTGCCGTGGCTCTATGAGCGTGGATGACGAGGGCACCCCAGGGCAATATACGCCGCTTATCGAAGACGGCATTTTGACCGGCTATATGCAGGACAAGCTTAATGCCCGTCTGATGGGGATGGCACCTACCGGCAACGCAAGGCGTGAGTCCTTCGCTCACCTACCGATGCCGCGTATGACCAACACTGTTATGCTGGCTGGCCAGGATGAACCCAGCGATATTATCAAAAGCGTTAAGCGCGGTATTTATGCGGTGAGCTTTGGTGGCGGGCAGGTGGATATCACCTCGGGTAAGTTCGTGTTCTCTGCCAGCGAAGCCTACCTGATTGAAGACGGTAAGGTGACAGCGCCGGTGAAAGGGGCCACCTTGATTGGTAATGGGCCGGAGGCGATGCAGCGCGTATCGATGATTGGCCACGATATGGCGCTGGATACCGGGATTGGCGTGTGTGGTAAAGAGGGGCAGGGCGTGCCGGTGGGTGTTGGCCAGCCCACCCTGAAATTGGATGAGCTGACCGTCGGCGGTACTCAGTCTTAAGAGCTTGTCTTAAAAGCAGATCTTAAGTGCTGTCTTTAAAGATCAAGCGTCTCGCGCAGGTGTTTGAATAGCTTGCGCGAGCTGGTCGGCGGTTTGCCCTGCTCGCGTTCCCGCTGGGCGTTGCGAATCAGTTGACGCAGGGTCTGGCGGTCGGCATCGGGGTGCTCTGCCATAAACAGGTCGACAGCAGGATCGCCTTCGTCAATTAAGCGTTCCCGCCACTTTTCTAGGCGATGAAACGCATGGTCGCGCTGCTCCTGCTCCTGGTCGATGGAATCGAACACGGCTTGAATGGCGGTGAGATCCTCTTTACGGATTAGCTTGCCGACATACTGCATATGGCGGCGGCGACCTTCGTGAGAGCGAATGCGCGAGGTTTCTTCTATAGCGCGCAGCATATCGTCAGAGAGGGGGAAGCGGGCGCGTTCCGCCGGACGCATGGCGATTAAGGTTTCCCCAAGTGCCTGTAAGGCATGCATTTCGCGTTTGAGTTGCGACTTGCTAGGGCGTTCTTCCTGCTCTTCTACTTGATTAGTATTTGGGTCGGTATCGGGGCGTTGCTTACGCATAGTGTGACTCACAGACAAGATTCGTGGCGGCATTATACCAGCTGCGAGTACAACATTGATTCGCCGAAGGTACTCTCTTAAAAGGTACTCTCTTAAAAGACATTCGGTTGAGAGACATTCGGTTGAAAAAAGGAGGCCATATGGCACAGGCATTTGATGCATCCGCGCAGCAGTCGCTCTTGACCGCACGCGCTGAAGAGGCGCTAGCGCTGGCCAAGCGCTTGGGCGCGGATGCTGCCGAAGTGGGCGCAAGTGTAGACCAGGGCATCGGCGTCAGCGTACGCCTGGGAGAAGTGGAAACGGTTGAGTTATCCCGTGACCAGGGCATTGCCGTCACGCTTTACGTGGGGCAGCGTAAAGGCAGCGCTTCATCCACCGACGCCAGCAGTGCCTCGATTCAGGCAGCTGTAGAGAAAGCGCTGGCAATTGCCCGCTACACCGGCGAAGACCCGGCCGCAGGGCTCGCTGATGCGTCACTGATGGCCACTGAACTGCCCGATCTAAAAGTGCACTACCCCTGGGCGCTGACAACGGATGAGGCGATTGAGCTGGCGCTTGCCTGCGAGCAGGCGGGGCGTGATGTTGAGGGCATCTCCCAGTCGGATGGCGCGTCACTCTCCAGCGGCGAAGGGGTGCGCGTTTACGCCAATAGCCACGGCTTTTTAGGTACTCAAAAAGGCAGCAGCCATTCGCTTTCGTGCATGCTGATTGCCCAAGACGCGGCGGGTATGCAGCGCGACTACGACTATACCTCTGCCCGCGACCCCAAAGCGCTGCGTGATCCCGCCGAGGTGGGCCGTGAGGCCGCCGTCCGCACGCTGCGCAGGCTTGGTGCTAAACGCCCGCCCACGGGCACCTTTCCGGTGTTGTTCGACCCAACCTTGGCCAGTGGCTTAATCGGCCACCTGCTCGGCGGTTTAGCCGGTGGCGCGCTCTACCGTCAGGCCTCGTTTTTGTGCGACCGGCTCGGCACGCCGTTGTTTCCCGATTGGTTTAGTCTCGAAGAGCGGCCGATGGAGATCGGCGCCACGGCCAGCTCGCCGTTTGATGGCGAGGGCGTGCAAACCCGCAATAATCGCTTTATCGATCAGGGCAGCATTGCCAGCTATATGCTCTCTTCTTACAGCGCTCGCCGTCTCAATATGCAAACCACAGGCAATGCCGGTGGGGCACGCAATGTGCGTTTAGTAGCTCCGCTGCAATCCCGCGATAGCCTGCTGCAAGAGATGGACCGGGGTATATGGGTGACTGAACTGATGGGGCAGGGCGTCAACAGCGTGACCGGCGACTACTCCCGTGGTGCCGCAGGCTTTTGGGTCGAAAACGGTAAGGTGCAGTACCCGGTTGAAGAGTTCACCATTGCCGGTAACCTGGAACGAATGTTTGCTGGCTTAGTGGGTATTGGTGATGACACCGATACCCGTGGCAGTGTTCACACAGGTAGCTGGTTAATTGATGCCATGACGGTAGCCGGTGATTAAGTCGGAATAGCCAAATGTGGCTACTGATCTTCCTCGAAGCGAGCATCGAACAGCGCTTGGATAGCTTCAAGCGCCTGCTCGGCGTCATCACCTTCGGCGGTGATCGTTAGTTCGGTACCGCAAGGGGCGGCGAGCATGAGCAGCGACATGATGTTGGCAGCGTCGGCCATCTGTTGCTGTTTGTAAACACGTATTTTAGCCGAGAACTGTTGGCCGCATTTGACCAGTTTTGTCGCCGCACGAGCGTGTAGCCCGCGTTGATTGGTGAGTGTGAGTATTCGTTCTGGCACCCTGGTTCCTTTTCGCCGAGTGGTGTCATTAATGGGTAGAAGCGCTTAGGAAGTCTCTTGCCGCTCGCCAGTATGATGTGTGTTATCCAAGGGGGCAGCAGGCCGCTCGTTTAGTGTGAACTGCAACCCTAGTTCCCGATGGCGCAACTGAACTTCACCCATTCCAGGTGCCAGCCGTTTAGCCAACTGCTCTACCATATAGACGGAGCGGTGTTGACCCCCCGTGCAGCCAATAGCAATGGTCATGTAGCTGCGCTGACTATTCTGGTAGGCGGGTAGCCAGCGCTCAAGCCATGTCTGTATATCGTTGCTCATGGCATCGACAACCGGATAGCTGCTTAAGAATGCAGCGATATTAGCATCGCGACCGGTAAATTGGCGCAGCGTTGGATCCCAGTAAGGGTTGGGCAAACAGCGAACATCGAATACCAAATCGGCATCGAGTGGTACACCGCGTTTATAACCAAATGACTCAAGCGTTAGCGTCAATTTATCCGGTCGCTGATGTGCCACCTGATCGGTAATGCGTCGGCGTAAGTCGTGCACCGATAACCGCGATGTGTCGATTAACAGATCGGCCATGTCGCGAATATCGTGGAGCGTCTCTTCTTCTTTATTAATAGCTTCTTCTAACGTCATTTCGCTATCGCGGGTCAGCGGGTGGCGCCGCCGCGTGGCGGAGTAACGCTCGAGCAGAATGCGCGCATCGGTAGTCAGGTAGATGACCTGAAAATCAATCTTACGCTGGCGCAACTCGTCTAATAACGTGGGCATACGTTCCAGTGCACTAGGTAAATTACGCGCATCAATGCTAACCGCCAAATGAGCGCGGTCGCCCTGATCGCGTAATTGATCCACCAACGATCCCAGCAGCATGGCGGGGAGATTATCAATGGCGTAGTAGCCAAGATCCTCCAGCGCTTGCAACGCGATAGATTTACCTGACCCGGAGCGGCCGCTAATGATCACCAGTTGCATAGAGTCTCTCTTTGCTTAGATCAAGCTGCATTGGGGGTGGTGGGCGAGGGCATCATCCTGCCGTATAAAGTACCGTTAGGTGGCTTTTCCGGCTTAGGACGCTGAATGCTCGCGCATTTTGGCGGTAATCAACTCAAGTAGTTCGCGCTGACTGCCTGTTTTGCGCAGCTGTTGGCGAGTGTCCGCATCATTCATGATGGTCGCTACCTGGCCGAGTAGGGATAGGTGCGTGTCATCTGCCTCTTCGGGCACGAGCAGGACAAACACCAGATCAACTGGATCGCCGTCAATGGCGTCGAAATCAATCGCTTCTGACAGTTTTAAAAAACCAGCAATAGGCGCCGAGCAGTGAGGGCTGCGAGCGTGCGGGATAGCCACACCGTTACCGATGCCGGTGCTACCTAAGCGCTCTCGACCGATTAACCGGCTAAACACTTCTTGGCTGTCCAGGCTGGGCGTATTTTGTGCGATAAAGGTGCTGAAAAATTCCAGCACCCTTTTTTTGCTGCCCCCGGGCACGTCGAACAGAACACGTTCCGGGGGGAGTATGGTTTCCAACGTCATTGAATTAACGCACACCTGCGCCTTGGGCGCGGGCTTGTGCTTTTTCCTTATGTTTAACGAGTTGACGATCAATTTTATCCGCTAGGGCGTCGATAGCGGCGTACATATCACTGTCGAGGGCTTCCGCATGTAAATCAGCACCTGCGGCGTGCAGTGTGCAGGCGGCCTGCTGGCGCTCTTTCTCCACTGATAAGGTGACTTGCACCGTGGTTATATTGTCGTAATGGCGCTCTACACGTTCAAGCTTTTCGTTGACATAGTCACGCAAGGCGTCAGTCAGATCTACGTGATGACCAGTGATATTTACTTGCATTGACGTACTCCTTATCCATCGGACTGTACTTCGATTGTAACCCTTTTTGCCGCGTTGCAAAGCCCTTGTCGACAGTTTCCCTTAATCGTTGGAGAGTGCTAGCGAAGACGACGCCGTTCGCTGGACGAGGGGATGCCCATGGCTTCACGATATTTAGCCACCGTGCGACGCGCTACTTGAATACCGCCTTCATCCAGTAGCGTGACTAGGCGGCTGTCAGAAAGCGGTTTGCCCGGCGGTTCTTCCTGAATGAGTTTTTTGAGTCTGGCACGAATGGCGGTGCTAGAGTGGCTGTCGCCATCTTGGCCGCTCACCTGGCTTGAGAAAAAGTATTTGAGTTCAAACACACCGCGGGGCGTATGGATATATTTCTGCGTAGTGACCCGTGAAATCGTCGATTCGTGCATCTCTACTGCTTCGGCAATATCGGCCAATATCAGCGGCTTCATGGCTTCTTCGCCGTGCTCTAAAAAGCCAATCTGGCGGGTGATGATTTCGCGGCCCACGCGCAGTAACGTATCGTTACGGCTGGAGAGGCTTTTGATCAACCAGCGCGCTTCCTGCAGATGCTCTTTGAGAAACTGATTGTCCTGACTTTTGTCTGCACGCTTTATCAAACTGGCGTAATCAGGCTGAATGCGTAGCCGCGGCAAGGCTTCTGGATTGAGCTCTAGGTGCCAGCCTTCGTGGTCATGGCGAACGACCAGATCGGGCGTCACATAGCTGTCGTCGGTGTCGCCGTAGGCGCTGCCAGGGCGTGGGTCGAGGCTACGAATCAGTTGAATGACATCGGTCAGTTGCTCGTCGTCGAGCCCTAAACGGCGCTTGAGTAAGCGCATGTCGTCTTTACCCAGCGCTTCAAGAAACTGGCGCACTAAGCGGCGAGCGGGGACGAGTAGCGGTGTGTCGTCCGGGAGTGCTGCGAGCTGCAGCATTAAACATTCGCGCAGATCGCGAGCAAAGATACCGGTCGGTTCAAACTGCTGGAGTTTGAGCAGAATCGTTTCTACTTCGCGCTGGCTCAGTCCATCAATTCCCTGGGCGCGTAGACCTTCACGAATATCGTTAAGCGGTTGGGTCAAATAGCCGTTGGCATCCAGCGCGTCGATTAAGCTCTCTGCAACAAGCTGTTCACGAACACCGAAATCCGTCATGGCAAGCTGCCAAAGCAGGTGTCCATGAAGGCTTTGTCCGGCGGCTTGACGCTCAAAATCAGGGCCTTCACTGCTGTTGCCGCCCAGGCTGCCTGAATCTTGATAGGTATCTGACCAGTCGCTATCTACCGACAGTTCAGAGGGAATGCTCTCTGACCACTCCTCCTCTTTAGGCTCGCTGACAGCCTGTTCGCTGAATTCATCCTCCTGCTCCAGCATGGGATTGGCATCCAATGCCTGCTGAATTTCTTGCCTCAGGTCCAGCGTAGAGAGCTGTAACAGGGCGATCGCCTGCTGCAGCTGAGGTGTCATGGTCAGCTGTGTGCCAATACGCAGTTGTAGAGAAGCTTTCATGACCATCTGAGAACCACTCGGTAATCGGAAAGCTTCACCCTAGTGCTAGAGGGTTTCCAGTGCAAGTGCAATAAGCATGCCATTGGTAGTAAAGTTGTTGTAGCGCGCTATTTACAGAAACAAAAAATAGGTTTATTGGCAGGCATCTGTTGTATAGACGGTTGATCCGCTTAGAGACGAAAATCAGCGCCCAGATAAACCTCTCTGACCTTCTGGTTATCGAGGATTGCGCTTGGTGAGCCGCTGGCAATGATTTGGCCGTCACCAACGATATAAGCGATATCACAAATATCGAGGGTTTCTCGCACATTATGATCGGTTATCAGTACGCCGATATGACGCTGCTTCAACGCACGGATAATCGTTTTAATATCACCGACCGAAATAGGGTCAACCCCGGCAAAGGGTTCATCCAATAAGATGAAGGCGGGTTCGGTGGCCAGCGATCGGGCAATTTCCACACGCCTGCGTTCGCCGCCAGAAAGGCTCATGCCTAAATTGTCGCGAATATGGGTGATGTGAAAATCTTCCAACAAAGCTTCCAGGCGCTGCTCGCGCCCGGCGCGGTCAAGTTCTTTGCGGGTTTCCAGGATCGCCATAATATTATCGGCAACCGATAATTTACGAAAAATAGACGCTTCTTGGGGGAGGTAGCCAATCCCCGCTGCTGCGCGCTCGTGCATCGGGGCGTGGGTTAAATCCACCTCATCAATGCCTACTTTGCCAGCATCGGATTTCACCAGTCCGACAATCATATAAAACGAGGTGGTCTTGCCCGCGCCGTTGGGGCCCAGTAAGCCAACGACACTCCCCTGAGAGATTTCCAGATTAATATCTTTAACCACCCGACGGCGCTTATAGCTTTTCGCCAAGTGGTGGGCGTACAGAGTCTTGATTGGCGCAGTGTCAGCAGTTGCCACAGCTTGGCTCCTATTGTTCCGGCTGAATGGTCATACGTATGCGCTGGGGCTCACTGCCATCAACGTCAGAGCGCGCTTGAATCACTTCGCGGTCAATAAAATACTCAAGGCGCCCGCCGCTGAACGTGTCCTCCTGTTGGATCAGTTCGGCTTGGTCGATTAGCTCTACACGGCGCTCAGCGACGTGGTAAATAATCCGTCTCGCCCAGCCCTCCGTGGGGCCATCTTGCCCTTCGGCTTGATGGCGCAGGTAGGCGCGCTCCCCGGTGGCGGTTGCCGTCGAAAGTTCGCCAGCCGCGTTGCGTTGGATCTCTACCCGCTCGCCGCGTAGCTGCATTTCGCCCTGGCGAATGTCCACATTCCCGGTGTAAACCGCAGTGCCCGCCCGCTGGTCGAGATCTAAACGGTCAGCTTCCACTTCCACAGGGGCCTGTTGTGAGGTTTGCGCCAGTGCCGATAGCGGCATCGCGAGTGCAAAAAGGGCTGTGTAAATCAGTGCTTTCATGGCGATTCCTATTAGCGTTGCGAGGCCGGTGGGTGGGTGCCGCGCACATTATCAGTTAGCCGAACCTGGCTAGTGTTAAGCCACACATCCATGCGTGAGGCACTCATTTGCTGAGGCGGTTGCTGCAGCATCACCGGTGTTTCACTCCACGCATGTTGATTCAGGCCATCATAATGCAATAGCTCGGTATCTAGCTGCCAACCCTCATCCGGTGCGATCAGGCGAGCCGAACCTGACAGCAGCAGGGTTTGGGTGGCGGTGTTGAGCGTGCCGACATCGGCGTTGGCCAACCACTGACGGTTTTCGCTGTCGTACAGTACGGCTTCAGGCTCTTCCGTCCAGGTTTCGCTTTGCTGGGGGGTATGGATAAGGCGTGGTGTTTTGAGCGATTGCAACACCTCGCCGTTATCCCCAAACAGCGTGATTTCAGAGTTTTCCAGCACGTGACCGGGCTCCTGTGCCTGCGCTTCTGGGTCGATGGCCGTGTCTTGAGGACCGCCTGGGTCAAGCCATACCAACAGGGCGCCCAGCGCAATGACTAGCCCGCCAAGCCAGAGTCGCACTTTTAGCCGTTTAAACATTTATGCTCGACCGTGCAAATAGGTGTCAAGCACCGCGCCCCAGTGCCCTTGAGATTCCAATAGCGTGTCGCAAATTTCACGCACGGCGCCGTGGCCACCCAGGCGTTCTGTCGTCCAGTCGGCGTGGGTGTGCATGTAGTCCGGCGCATTGGGAACGGTAATCCCCACCCCACAACGTTTGATAGCGGCAAGATCGGGTAGATCGTCACCGCAATAGGCCACTTGGTCCAGCTCAATATCCAAGCGCTGACATAGTCCGCGTAGCGTGGCAAGCTTGTCCTCACAACCTTGATGGACGTGATCGATGCCGAGAGCTGCAGCGCGCTGACTCACCATCGGGGAGTCGCGTCCGGTAATCAGCGCCACATGTACGCCGACGCGCTTAAGTAGTTTTAAGCCGTGACCGTCCTGCGTATGGAACGCTTTGATTTCAATGCCGTCAGCCTGGAAATAGAGGCGGCCATCGGTGAGTACGCCATCAACGTCGAGTGCTAACAGGCGAACGCGCCGGAGTCGATCAAGTAGTGGTGCCGGTAAGGACATAAAACCTCCATTTCATTTACTTAATATGCCTTGCGATAACGGCGTTAGATTACGCCGCTGGCGAGAAGGTCATGCATGTGTAGCGCGCCGATGGGGCGCTGCTGCTCGTCAACTACCGCAAGCGCGGTAATCCGGCTCTCTTCCATGATGCGTACCGCTTCGGCCGCCAAAATATCGGGGCCGATGCGTTTACCGGGCCGGGTCATGACGTCGTCAACCAGAACGTCGCGCAGGTTATGGAAATGATCCAGCGTACGGCGCAGATCACCATCGGTGTAAACTCCCGCCAAACGGCCATCGCTGTCTACCACGCAGGTAAAGCCCAGCCCCTGTCGGGTAATTTCTAGTAGTGCGTCGCGCAGTGGGCTGCCTAGTGCGACCTGGGGCAGCCGCGTGCCATCGTGCATAAGGTCTCTAACGCGCAGTAGTAGTCGCTTGCCTAAGCTGCCACCTGGGTGAGAAAGCGCAAAATCTTCCGCGGTAAAGCCGCGTGCTTCGAGTAGCGCAACGGCGAGCGCATCGCCCAGCGCAAGCGCTGCTGTGGTGGAGCTGGTGGGCGCTAGATCCAGCGGACACGCTTCGCGCTCCACGCCGCTGTTTAAGTGGGCATCAGCGTGCTTGGCCAGGGTCGAGTTTGGGCGCCCGGTCATGCTGACCAGCGGCGTGCCCAGGCGCTTTAATAGCGGCAGCAGGGCAGTGACCTCGGCGGTTTCGCCGGAATTCGATAGCGCTAGTACCACATCAGCACGGGTGATCATGCCTAAATCGCCGTGGCTGGCTTCGCCGGGGTGAACAAAAAAAGCCGGAGTGCCGGTACTGGCCAGTGTTGCTGCCAATTTGCCAGCGATATGTCCCGATTTGCCCATGCCGGTAACAACGACGCGGCCTTGGCAGGCAAGGATCAGCTCGCAGGCGCGGTCAAAGCTTTCGTCGAGCTTGGCCTGAAGGCCACCAATGGCTGCCTGCTCAATTTGCAGCGTACGCAGTGCACTTTCGCGCAGTAGGCTGGGTGAAGCGAGAGGCTGGCGCATAGCGTTTTCTCTTAACAATTAAAAAATTAAACTCTTAGCTGCCAAGAATAACATCTCGACACTCTTAATAGGCACTAGTTGAACAGGCACTAGTTGAACAGGCACTAGTTGAACAGGCACTAGTTGAACAGGCACTAGTTGAACAGGCGCTAGTTGAGTTGATGAACCTGATACGCTTGGGCTTGGGTGAGACCGTTTAGTTAATAATTTGCTCATCAATAGGAACACTCAATCGCGTAGTAGCGTCATGTAGCGTTATAATACAATGTTCGATAATGTTTTAGAAACGCCGTTTTTTAACTGCGCCGGCGGCAAGTAGGGTATGATGACCAGCCCTAGCTGCGCTTCGTTAAGAGTCAACTGATCCATGACAGATGCTGCTTTTATAGAAATTGAAGACCTCCATTTTTCCCGTGGCGATCACGAGATCTTTCGTGGCGTCAATATGACTATCCCGCGTGGAAAAGTAACGGCGATCATGGGCCCTAGCGGTACCGGTAAGACAACGCTGCTTAAGCTAATCGGCGGGCAGCTAACGCCGGAGCGTGGGCGGGTTTTAATCGAGGGTCAGGATGTTCACCAGCTTTCGCGCAAGGCGTTGTTTACGCTGCGTAAACGAATGGGAATGCTATTTCAAAGCGGCGCGCTGTTTTCCGATTTAGATGTATTTGAGAATGTCGCTTTCCCGCTACGCGTGCATACTGACTTGCCCAACACTATGGTTCGCGATCTGGTGCTGCTGAAGCTACAGGCGGTGGGTCTGCGCGGGGCGCGTCACTTAACGCCCGCTGAGCTCTCAGGAGGAATGGCACGCCGAGTAGCGTTGGCGCGCGCGGTGGCGTTGGACCCTGAACTGATTTTATATGATGAGCCTTTTGTAGGGCAGGACCCTATTTCAATGGGCGTGCTAGTACAGCTAATTAAGCGCCTGAACCAAGCGCTGCAGCTTACTTCGGTGGTGGTTTCTCACGATATCAAAGAGACGCTGAGCATTGCGGACTATCTCTACTTAATTTCCGATGGCCAAGTGGTGGCCCATGGGACGCCGCAAACCTTGGATACCAACCAAGACCCTCGGGTTAGCCAATTTATTCACGGCGAGCCTGATGGTCCCGTGCCGTTTCACTATCCCGCTGAGGCGTTTTATCACGATATTCTGGATGAAGCCCCGATTGGCAAGATAGGCTAAATGCAAAAGGTAGAGTCAATGCAGTCAAAATTCTCCGCTAGCACCGCACGCATCGCCCGACTGGGGCGTAGAGGGTGCGATTTAATGGAAGCGCTAGGCCGAGCAGGGATGTTTCTTTTCCAATCGGCGATTGGCGTGCCGTCCCGAGAAGGCTGGCGGCTGTGGTTGCATCAGATGCACTTTGTTGGCGTTCTGTCCTTAGCGATTGTTTTGGTGTCGGGGCTGTTTATCGGCATGGTGCTGGCGCTGCAGGGGTATACCATTCTAATCGATTTTGGTGCCGAGCAGGCGCTTGGTCAGATGGTGGCGCTTTCGCTATTGCGTGAACTGGCGCCTGTAGTCGCAGCGCTGCTTTTTGCTGGTCGGGCTGGTTCGGCGCTAACGGCTGAAATAGGTTTGATGAAAGCCACTGAGCAACTCACTAGCATGGAAATGATAGGAGTTGATCCGCTGCGCCGTGTAGTGGCCCCACGCCTGTGGGCAGGTTTTGTTTCGCTGCCGATTCTGACGGTGGGCTTCAGTGTGGTAGGTATTTACGGCGGCTATTTGGTGGGCGTTGAGTGGCTGGGAGTTTTTGAAGGCTCTTACTGGAGCAGCATGCAGGCCAACGTCTCCTTTCTCAACGACATTGGTAACGGCATGATCAAAAGTGCCGTATTTGCCTTGGTGGTCACCTGGATCGCAGTCTTCCAAGGCTATGATTTGGTGCCGACCTCTGAAGGTATTTCCCGCGCTACCACACGTACGGTGGTGTACTCGTCGCTTGCAGTACTGGGGCTTGATTTTATGTTGACTGCCGTCATGTTTGGCGGCCTTTAATGGGTGGAGCAGTTTCATGAAACGCAGCAAAACCATGGAGTTCGGTGTTGGCCTGTTAATGATCGCGGGCATTTTAGGTTTAGTTTTTCTAGGTCTGCGTGTGAGTGGGGTTTCTCTCTCTGCGCCTACACAGTCGTTTCAGCTAGAGGCCAACTTTGCCAATATTGGCAGCCTCAAACCGCGTGCTCGAGTCACCATGGCTGGAGTCACAGTGGGGCGGGTCGAGGCGATTGAACTGGACACCGAGTGGTATGATGCGCGGGTTGTGCTAAGTCTGGATAGCGAGCTCGAAGGCCAGCTGTCGCGAGACTCTATTGCCTCTATTCTGACCGCTGGACTATTGGGTGAGCAGTATATCGGTATCAGCGTAGGTGGAGATCCTGAGATGCTTGAGGACGGCGACAGGATACGCGATACCCAGTCGGCGCTGGTGCTGGAAGAACTTATTCAGCAATTTGTGTCCAATATGGCAAGTAATTAAACACAACCCAATGCGGTAGTGGGTAGGGAGATAATGATGATGAATGGAATTAACCGAGTGTCGGGTCGCTGGTTATTGGCTGCGACCCTGGTGGTGGCACTATTAATGCCGCTGCAATCCCAGGCGCAGTCGCAATCCCCAGAGGAGATGATTCGCGACAACGTTGAGTCGCTTATGGGCGATCTCGAAGGGCGAAAAGATTATTACGCCGATAATTTAGGTGAGCTTGAAGCCTTAGTGGATAGCAACCTCGATCAAGTAGCGGATTTTCGCTATATCGGTGCCAGCGTCATGGGTAGCTATTTCCGCAATGCCACGCCTGAGCAGCGCAGTCGCTTTGCCGATGTGTTTCGCCAAACGCTCATTGACACCTACACGCGTGGATTAGTGACGTTTGATTATAAAGAGCTGCGTGTTCTGGATACTCAGCAATCTCAGCGTCATGATGATCAAGCCAGCGTGGCCATGGAAGTGGTGGCTGATAATGGGCAAGTATATCCCGTTAGCTACAGTTTAAGGCTCTCTGGCGGCGAATGGCGGGTCGTCAATGTTATCGTTAACGGTATCAACCTGGGGTTGACGTTCCGTAATCAGTTCGATCAAGCCATGCGTGATAATAACCGCGATTACGATGCGGTCATTGAAGGCTGGTCACCTGAGGTGGGTGTTGATGAGCTAGAGCAGGGAGGCGATGCGTGACAGCGCTGTTTTCGCACCCTAGCGTTACCGTTAGCGTGGAAGATACGGCCTTAACGGTTATTGGCGATGTCGATGTAACCCTGGCGGCCAATTTGGCCGCCAGGGGCGTTGAGTGGCTCAATCTCACAGAGCTAGCGGCCGTATCGCTGGATTTTAGTCGTGTCGATAAAGCTAGCAGTGTCGCCATTAGCGTGCTGTTTGAATGGCTGCGTACCTGTCGGCAGCGCGGCATTCAAGTTCAGGCCATCCTCTTTTCAGCCCCTATGCGTCGGCTCGCCTCGTTGGCGGAGCTGGATGAATTGATTGATCATCCGGCGACTGCCCTGGCTGTTTAAAGAAGCAGCATCGCCAAGCGCGCTGCTTTTCTTTATTATATTGACCCTATTTACGCTCATTGATCATCAAGACCCCCTAAATTATCAAGACCCCATAAGGAGTTTTTTGCGCCATGCAGCCCAACGAGGTAAAAGCACTGCTTGAATCCCGAATCGACGGATGCCAGTTTCATATTCAGGGTGAAGGCTGTAACTTTCAGGTGATTGCGGTTGGCGATGCCTTTGAAGGTCTCTCTCCGGTCAAACGTCAGCAGTTGGTTTACGCTGCGCTCAGCGACGAGATCGCCTCTGGCGCGCTACACGCCATCAGCATCAAAACGTTTACTCCGACGCAGTGGCAAACTGCGTCGGAAAACGTCCAATAACGGCCGCCCTATGGATAAGCTACTCATTACTGGCAATGGGTCAGTAGACGGTGAAGTGTGGGCAAGCGGTGCTAAAAATGCTGCGCTGCCCATTCTGTGTGCCAGTCTGCTGGCTGATGGTCCGGTGATTATTGGTAATTTGCCCCACCTGCAGGATATTACTACCACGCTTGAACTGTTGGGGCGTATGGGCGTTGAACCCGTAATGGGTGAAAAGCTGAGCATTCAGTTGGATGGCTCTCAGGTCACCCAGTGCCACGCGCCCTATGAGTTAGTTAAGAAAATGCGCGCCTCGATTCTCGTGCTCGGGCCGTTACTCGCCCACTTTGGGAAAGCGGATGTGTCGCTTCCCGGTGGCTGTGCGATTGGCTCACGACCAGTGGATTTGCATATCCGTGGGCTGGAAGCCATGGGCGCAGAAATCCGCGTTGAGGCTGGCTATATCCGCGCACGGGTTGACGGTCGCCTCAAAGGTGCGACTATCTACTTTGATACCGTAACGGTCACCGGTACTGAAAATCTGCTGATGGCGGCGACCCTGGCCGATGGCAAAACCATTTTAGAAAATGCCGCCCGTGAGCCCGAAATTGTCGACTTGGCGCAGTGTTTGATCAAAATGGGCGCCAAGATCAGCGGCCATGGCACCGATACCATCACCATTGAAGGTGTTGAGAAGCTGCATGGTTGTGAACACGATGTCATGCCTGATCGTATCGAGACAGGCACGTTTTTAGTTGCCGCCGCCATGACGGGTGGGCGGGTGAAGGTTAGGCGCACTCGCGCGGATATTTTGGAAGCGGTGATTGCCAAGCTGGAAGAGGCGGGTGCCGAAGTTACCAGCGGTGAAGACTGGATCGCTCTGGATATGCACGGTAAGCGACCAAAGGCGGTGAATATTCGCACCGCACCTTATCCCGCCTTCCCAACCGATATGCAGGCGCAGTTTGTCGCCATGAACGCGGTGGCTATAGGGCATTCTCGAGTAGTTGAAACCATTTTCGAGAACCGCTTTATGCACGTTCAAGAGCTTAACCGCATGGGCACTAATATTGTGCTGGAAGGCAACACCGCCATAATTGAAGGGGTGGAGAAGCTTTCTGGTGCGCCGGTGATGGCGACCGACCTGCGCGCTTCCGCTTCGCTCGTCATTGCGGCGATGATGGCTGAGGGCGAGACGCTGGTAGATCGGATCTACCACATTGATCGTGGCTACGAGTGTATCGAAGAGAAACTGCAGCTGCTGGGTGCGCGCATTCGCCGTATTCCTGGCTAAGCCAAGCTACCAACTACTGGCCTATTTGATGAGTAAGCAACTGATTTTAGCCCTCTCTAAGGGCCGTATTCTTGAAGAAACGCTGCCACTACTCGCGGATGCGGGCATAACCCCCGCTGAAGACCTGAGTAAAAGCCGCAAGCTGCTGTTTGATACAAACTTGCCCGACGTAAAGCTGGTCATTATTCGCGCTACGGATGTGCCGACTTACGTTCAGCTAGGTGCTGCGGATGTCGGTATCGCGGGTAAAGACGTGCTGCTTGAGCATGGTGCTGAGGGTCTGTACGAGCCCCTGGACCTGGAGATCGCCCGCTGTAAATTAATGACGGCGGGCGTTACCGGGCAGTTGCCAGCGCACGCCCGTCGCCGTGTGGCAACCAAATTCGTTAATGTGGCGCGCCGCTATTACGCCGAGCAGGGCATTCAGGCGGAAGTCATTAAGCTCTACGGGGCTATGGAGCTGGCGCCCTTGATGAATTTGGCCGATGAGATTGTCGATATTGTCGATACCGGTAATACCCTGCGGGCGAATGGCATGGAGCCCCGTGAGCTGATCGCCCATATCAGTACCCGGCTGGTGGTCAATAAAGCCGCCATGACGATGAAGCATGATCGCATTAAGCCGTTATTGGCCCGTTTAGAAAGCGCGGTTCGAAAGCGCCAGACACAGCTTGCCGAATGATGTGAGGTGATCCATGAGCGATCCGATAAGTGAACTCAATAATGATCAAGGTACCGCTATGATTTCACGCCTTTCGACCAGCGATGCAGATTTTCACCATCGCTTAGATACGCTTTTAGACTGGGAAGGGGTGTCTGATAAAGCCGTTCAGACGCGTGTGGAAGAAATTCTTGCCAGCGTAAAGCAGCGTGGCGACGCGGCGGTGATCGAAGCCACCAATCGTTTCGATCGACTCACAGCCACGCACATGGGCGAGCTGCAGTTAACGCCAGCGCAGTTGAAGCAAGCGTTTGATAACTTGCCTGCGGAGCAGCGCGAAGCGCTATCCAGCGCTGCCGAGCGGATTAAACGCTATCACGAGCGTCAAAAGCCGAACTCCTGGCAGTATGAAGAGGCCGACGGCACGGTGCTCGGGCAAAAAGTAACCCCGCTTGATCGTGCTGGAATCTACGTTCCCGGCGGCAAAGCGGCGTACCCATCCTCGGTGCTGATGAATGCGATACCTGCCCATGTGGCAGGAGTGCGCGAAATAGTCATGGTTGTGCCCACTCCAGATGGCGTATTAAACGAGCTGGTGCTGGCTGCTGCCCACTTGGCGGGTGTCGACTATGTATTCACGATCGGTGGTGCTCAGGCGATCGCTGCGCTCGCCTATGGCACTGAAAGCGTGCCTAGGGTCGATAAAATCGTTGGCCCCGGCAATATTTATGTCGCTACGGCCAAGCGTGCAGTGTTTGGTCAAGTGGGTATCGATATGATCGCCGGCCCCTCGGAAATCATGGTCGTTTCTGATGGCAAAACCGACCCTAACTGGCTGGCGATGGACCTATTCTCCCAGGCGGAGCACGACGAAGATGCTCAGGCGATCCTGGTAAGTTGGGATGCTGAGCACTTGGACGCCGTTGAGGCGGCCATCGAGCGGCTGCTGCCTAGCTTAGAGCGTGAAGAGATTGTGCGTGAGTCATTGCGCCGTCGCGGTGCTTTGATTCACTGCCAGGATGCTCAACAAGCCGTGACCATGATTAACCGGATTGCTCCAGAGCATCTGGAGCTTTCAGTGGCCGAACCTGAAGCTTGGCTGGACGATATTCGCCACGCAGGGGCGATCTTTATGGGGCGCTACACCGCCGAAGCGTTGGGTGACTACTGTGCGGGGCCGAATCACGTGCTGCCCACCTCAGGTACGGCACGCTTCTCCTCACCGTTGGGCGTTTATGATTTCCAGAAGCGCTCTTCGATTATCCACTGCTCTGCAGACGGTGCTTCTGAACTGGGTAAAATCGCCTCGGTATTGGCGCGTGGTGAGTCACTCACTGCCCACGCCCGCTCAGCCGAATATCGTATTCGCGATTAATACACCCTAATACGCCTGGTGTAAGCACACTCATGTGCTTACCTGGGTGTGCTTGTAACCATTATGAGTCGCGCTGCCCTGGTATCTCTTCGTTAATCGGAATGGCGGGCAGCGGGCGCTCGCCGACTTTTAGCGTCATCTCCATGCGCTCACCGCTTCGTACGATGGTGAGCGGCAGCGAGGTGCCGGGTGGAATAGAGGCGATTTCGCTCATTGTGGCGCGGGCGTCCAAGATAGGCTGCCCATCAACGGAAAGCAGCACATCGCCCGGCTCTAACCCTGCTTTTGCCGCTGGACCATCGCTGACGACGCCTGCAACGATGACGCCTTGGGGCGTTTGCAGTCCAAAGGAAGCCGCCAGTTCCCGTGATAACGCCTGCGCTTCAATGCCTAGCCAGCCACGAATTACCCGCCCTTGGGTGACTATCTCATCAAGAATGCTGTGGGCAAGGTTGGCGGGAATTGCAAACCCGATGCCTTGTGAGCCGCCCGAGCGCGAAAAAATTGCTGTATTAATGCCGACCATCGCGCCTTCGGGATTAATCAGCGCACCGCCAGAGTTGCCTGGGTTAATGGCTGCATCGGTTTGAATAAAGTCTTCGTAGGCGTTCAGCCCTAAATGATTGCGCCCCGTTGCGCTAATAATGCCCATGGTGACCGTCTGGCCGACGCCAAAAGGGTTGCCAATTGCCAGCGCTACGTCGCCTATGGCTACATCGGCTGAATCGGTTAGCTCAATAACCGGTAAGTCATCTAGGTCGATTCTAAGTACTGCCAAATCACTTTCCGGGTCAGTGCCGATTACTTCAGCAAGTGTTTCGCGCCCGTCGCGAAGCGCGACCTGGATTTCATCGGCGCCATTAATGACATGGTGGTTGGTCAGTACGTAGCCGTCTTCGCTGACAATAACGCCGGAGCCAAGGCTAGATAGCATGCGCTGATGGGTGGTGGCGTCATCGCTTTGATTGTTAAAAAACTGTTGAAAAAAAGGATCTGACATCAGTGGGTGTTGATCACGCTCAACGATGCGTGACGAGTAAATATTAACGACCGCCGGGGCGGCTTGCTCGACGGCGTGGGCGTAGCTTGCAGGCCCCTGGTCACGGGTAAGTGGCGCTGCCTGATGAATCTTTGGTGCAGGGCGATTAGAGTTTGGGGCGACAACGGCTGGAACAGTGGAAATAGTAGGGGGTGGAGAAATAGCTGGCGCCGAGGGTTGTGGCTCTGAATCCCGAAATGGGTTGGGCAACTGCTCGGGCAGTGCAAATAAGACCAACAAAGCGACCAGCACGCCAGTGATAACAGGCCATAAGTAAGGCAACACATAGCGTCGCATGTAATAAATTCCTTAACGGGTCGGGCTTACCGTTCGCGATAAAATGAAGCGAGTTTTACAATGGTTTAATGGTAACACTTTCTTAGCTACTTCCTCACGGCTGCAATAACATCATCAACGGAGTTTCTATGATTCATCGCGACCAATTAGTGGCGGCCTGTGACCATCAGATGCGTACTACCCAGTTTCAAGACTTTACGATCAACGGTTTGCAAGTGGCGGGTGGCGATCACGTTAAACGCATTATGACCGGGGTGACTGCCTGTCAGGCACTGCTGGATGAAGCCGTTGCTTGGCAGGCCAATATGGTGTTGGTACATCACGGCTACTTTTGGAAAAATGAACCGGTTGCCATTACTGGCATGAAGCAGAAGCGGATTAAAACACTGCTGGATCACAACATTAGCTTGCTTGCTTATCACTTGCCTCTGGATGCGCATGTAGAAATGGGTAATAACGCCGAGTTGGCCAGGCGGCTAGGGTGGAAGGTTGAAGGGTGTATTGATGGCGAGCTGGGAGAGGGGCTTTTATGGTCGGGGCGACTAGCGCAAGCGCAGTCGGTGCACGCGCTGGCAGCGCAGATTGCTCACACCCTGCAGCGCGAACCACTGGTGGTTGAGGCTGTCCAGGTAGGAGAAGTTGAGCGCATTGCATGGTGCACTGGCGGTGCGCAGGACATGATTACTAACGCTTATGAGGCGGGTGCGCAAGTATTTGTATCGGGTGAAATATCGGAACGAACGACGCACTTAGCGCGCGAAATGGGGATTCACTATATTGCCGCAGGCCATCATGCCACCGAGCGTTACGGCGTTCAGGCAATGGGTGAATGGCTAAGCGATGAGTACGACGTCGAGCATCGATTTGTTGATATTGATAACCCTGCTTAATACTAAAGCGCCCCGACTCGTTGATACGTGATGCCGGGGCGTGTCGTGTGGCTTTAATAGCGCGGGGGCTGTGGAGTCGCTGCCTCGTTACCTTTCAGGCCAAAATCTTCCGATAGCGTGCCGCCTTTGCCATCGGCGTAGTCGCGGGGCGTTGTTGGCGTACTATTGCCCTCTTTTGTCTGCTGCTCTTGGGGTGATTTTAGACTGGAGAAATCAAGGCTGGGCTGAATAGCCGTATCACGAATATCCCACTCTGCAGCGTCCTCTTTCAATTGAAGCTCCAACTGATTGGCTTCATCGCGAATGTTACTGAGGCGTTCATAAATCCCCGTTAAATGACTGCCTACGCTGTTTTTCATTTCTGCAATTTGATGCTCTTTTTCAAGTAGCTTTTGACGCATGGAGGCAGCCTCACGCTGGCTTTTGCTGAACAGGCGGTAACACCCCATTCCTGCGATAAAACCGACGATAAGACTGATGATGGCAAAGGTTAATGGTGAGCTTGCGTCCACAGTTTTCTCCTGGCGCCTTATGTAACAGTAGCTGCATTGGCCTGCAGCTTAAGAAACTAACAGGCTGTTATTATAGGCGTCAGTAAGCCGGTTGGGTCAATCCACTCATGCGCTTAGACAGCGCTGCGGGTATAATCACAGTCTTCTTAAGGTTGTCAGTAGGCTTGCTGATGACTGCCTTACATGCTGTTGGAGGCGTTTGCATGGCATCATCATCTGCGAGTAGGGCGGCGTCTAAAGCGCGCCCTGTATCGCCCATAGAGCGCTATCGTGCGGATCTGCAGCGCGATGATTTTCAATACGATGAAGCTCAAGAGGCGGCGGTCGAGCACCTGCAGCGGCTCTATGATGAGCTGATAGCAGCGCCAACGACTGTTCCCAAAGCCCTGGTTGCCCATAAAGGCTTGAAAGCTAAAATGGCGGGGCTAATGGGCATGAAACCCTCATCTTCCAGTGAGCCTGAGTTACCTCAGGTTAAAGGGCTCTATTTCTGGGGTGGAGTAGGGCGTGGTAAAACCTACTTGGTTGACACATTTTATGAGGCGCTGCCCTTTCCAGACAAAATGCGCACGCATTTTCACCGTTTTATGCAGCGCGTTCATAACGAGCTAACGCACTATAAGGGCGAAAAAAATCCGTTAACGCTGATTGCTGGTAAGTTTGCCACCGAGGCTCGGGTCATCTGCTTTGATGAGTTTTTCGTCAAAGATATTACCGATGCCATGATTCTTGCCAACTTGCTTGAAGCCCTGTTTGAGCGCGGCGTGGTGCTAGTGGCTACCTCCAATATTGTGCCAGATGAGCTGTATAAAAATGGTCTGCAGCGCACACGCTTTTTGCCTGCCATCGAGCTTGTCAATCGCCACTGTGACGTGATCAATGTCGATTCGGGCGTTGATTACCGGTTGCGTGCGCTAGAGCGCGCCGAGATTTTTCACTCTCCTCTTGATGAGGCAGCAGAGCATGAGCTGGCGCGCAGCTTTCGAGCAATAGCGGGGCATGGGGGCGAAACAGATGCCTCTCTTGAGGTCAATCACCGGGTATTAAAAGTACGTCGATTGCACGAAGATGTTGCCTGGTTTGAGTTTCTTGAGTTGTGCGACGGGCCGCGCAGTCAAAATGACTATATTGAGTTGGCTCGAGAGTTTCATACTGTGCTGGTCTCCAACGTTATATGTATGAATGTCAGGCAAGATGATCAGGCGCGCCGCTTCATTAATATGGTCGATGAGTTTTATGATCGTGGTGTGAAGCTGCTGATGTCAGCAGAAGCGCCGATTGAAGAGCTGTATAGCGATGGCAAGCTGACGTTTGAGTTCCAGCGAACTCTCTCTCGCCTGCAGGAGATGCAGTCCAAGGAGTACCTGGCGCTGGCGCATAAACCTTAGTGCGTAGGGGCGTCGGTTAAGTAAAAAAGTCACGATACGGCTTAACTTGTCAGTAGGCTTACTGTAGAATGCCGCCTCGCTGCATGTTGCTTGTGAAAATAAGCAACCAAAAAGAATAGGGATGGTGCTCCGCCGTGTAGCGGTGTGAGCCACCCAATACACTTAATCTGGTGATTTTATCCATGAAGACGTTCAGTGCTAAGCCGCAGTCCGTCCAGCGCGACTGGTATGTTGTCGACGCTAAGGACAAAACGCTCGGTCGCTTGGCAACCGAGATCGCTCGTCGCCTACGCGGCAAGCATAAGCCCGAATTTACCCCTCACGTTGATACCGGTGACTACATTGTTGTTATCAACGCAGAGAAAGTCCACGTAACTGGTAATAAGGCGAAGGCTAAAACCTACTACCGCCACACTGGTTATCCGGGCGGTCTGCGCTCTATGACCTTCGACAAGATGCTTGATCATGCGCCCGAGCGCATCATTGAGTCAGCCGTTAAAGGCATGTTGCCGAAAGGTCCTTTGGGTCGTGCCATGTACACCAAGTTAAAAGTGTACGCTGGTGCCGAGCATCCGCATGCAGCCCAACAGCCGCTTGAACTAGACATCTGAGGAAATCTTCGCCATGACACAGCAGTATTACGGTACCGGGCGCCGCAAGACTTCCACCGCTCGCGTGTTTATGAAGCCGGGCTCTGGCAAAATTACGGTCAATAACCAAGATCTCGACCTCTACTTTGGTCGTGTTACCGGTCGTATGGTTGTTCGCCAGCCGCTTGAATTGACTGAAACCCTTAACCAGTTTGACATCTTCGTGACTGTCGCTGGCGGTGGTGGTTCTTCGCAAGCGGGCGCCATTCGTCACGGTATCACCCGCGCCCTGATGAATTACAACGAAGACCTGCGTCCTTCGCTACGTTCCGCTGGCTACGTAACGCGTGATGCACGTCAAGTTGAGCGTAAGAAAGTCGGTCTGCGCAAAGCGCGTCGTCGCCCGCAGTTCTCTAAGCGTTAATTTTTCAACGCGATGCGGTAAAGCGCCCAGGTCAATGGCCTGGGCGCTTTTTATTGGAATATCAAAAAATTATATTACTTGTACCACTATGGTCACGAGCGGTTGTTCTTGTGCCCGGCGCTTTGTTTTTTTACCATAGAGCGTAATTAATATTCGTCGCCGCGGGATCTCTTTGCGGCGGAACGGGTAAGCTGATGGGAGAAACCTGAAATGGCAGATAACGGCGTAAACAAAGGCCGACGCCGTTTCCTCGTAGGCGCCACCTCCGTAGTAGGTGCGGTAGGTGCTGTCGGGGTTGCGGTCCCCTTTGTGGCTTCTTGGCAGCCTAGTGCCAGGGCAAGAGCGGCGGGTGCTCCCGTTCAAGCAGATATATCCAAGCTTGAGCCTGGGCAGCGTATGACTGTTGAGTGGCGTGGTCGTCCAGTCTGGATTATCAATCGTACGCCGGAAATGATCGAGCGCACTGAATCGCTTGGGGAGGGGGTGCTCGCTGATCCAGAATCAACAGTGCCTCAGCAGCCGCCTTATATAGAAGGGCATATGCGTTCGATTAAGCCAGAGATTGGGGTGCTGATCGGTATTTGTACCCATTTAGGCTGTTCGCCGCTATTCCGGCCCGAGCCCGATGCAGAGGGCGTAGGTGTCGATAACTGGCCGGGTGGTTTCTTCTGTCCATGCCACGGTTCTCGTTTTGACTTGGCAGGTCGCGTGTTCAGCAACGTCCCCGCACCGACCAACCTTGAGGTGCCACCCTACCGCTTTGAAAATGACGATATCATTATCGTCGGCGAAGATGAGGAGACTGCCTAATGGGTAATCCGAATAAAGCCAAGGCGGAAAAAGGCCTCATGCGTTGGGTGGATGACCGCTTCCCTGCTACTCAGATGTGGCAAGAGCATCTCTCCAAATATTACGCGCCGAAAAACTTCAACTTTTGGTACTTCTTTGGCTCGTTAGCGCTACTGGCGCTGGTTAACCAGATCCTGACCGGGGTTTGGCTGACCATGAGCTTTAACCCCTCTGCGGAAGGCGCGTTCGATTCCGTCGAATACATAATGCGCGATGTAGAGTGGGGATGGCTGATTCGCTATATGCACACCACGGGTGCCTCTGCGTTCTTCCTTGTTGTCTATCTGCATATGTTCCGTGGTCTCCTGTACGGTTCTTATAAAGCCCCTCGCGAACTGGTGTGGGTCTTTGGTATGACGATTTACCTGGTGCTCATGGCGGAAGCCTTTATGGGCTATTTGCTCCCATGGGGGCAAATGTCCTACTGGGGCGCACAGGTTATTATCTCGCTGTTTTCGGCTATTCCGGCAATCGGACCGGACTTGGCACAGTGGATACGTGGTGACTACCTGATTTCTGGTATTACCCTAAACCGATTCTTTGCCTTGCATGTGGTGGCGTTGCCAATTGTTATCCTGGCGCTCGTTGTGCTGCATATTATTGCACTGCACGAGGTGGGTTCTAACAACCCGGATGGCATTGATATCAAGCAGAAGAAGGATGAGGCAGGGGTGCCGCTGGATGGGATTCCGTTCCATCCCTACTACACGGTGAAAGACCTTGTAGGTGTGGCCGTTTTCCTATTCGTTTTCTGTGTGGTGGTGTTCTACTTCCCAGAAGGCGGCGGCTACTTTATTGAAAAGCCAAACTTTGACCAGGCGAACCCGCTGCAGACGCCCGATCACATTGCGCCCGTTTGGTATATGACGCCGTTTTACGCCATTCTACGCGCGATAACCTTCTCGGTATTTGGCTTAGACGCTAAGTTCCTGGGGGTTATATTTATGGGCGCGGCGATTGCCATACTGTTTGTTCTACCCTGGTTGGATCGTAGTCCGGTACGCTCTATGCGTTACAAAGGCTGGATGTCGAAAGTGATGCTGCTGCTATTTGCCATCAGCTTTGTCATCCTGGGTGTGCTGGGTGTATTGCCATCGACAGAGGGCAGGACGCTCCTGGCCCAAGCGTGCACCGTGATTTATTTCGCCTTCTTTGTCTTGATGCCGTTCTATACCAAGCTGGAGAAGACTAAACCCGTTCCGGAAAGGGTGACTGGCTAATGAAAAAGTATCTATTTGGACTCCTTTTCGCTTTAGTGCCAGTAACCGCGATGGCTGCAGGGGGCGCAAGCGTGCCTCACTCGATGGAACCTGATCTACACGATCAAGCCTCGCTGCAAAATGGCATGAAGCTCTATGTTAACTACTGCATGGGCTGCCATTCGCTTCAGTATCAGCGCTTCTCCCGTGCTGCGGACGACCTTGGGATGCCCCAGGATTTGGTCGAAGAAAATCTGATTTTCTCATCAGATCTGGCGTATAACGACCAAATGCACATTGCGATGGACAGTGGTAACGCTGAAAGCTGGTTTGGCGCGCCGCCGCCTGACCTATCGCTGAAAACGCGTGTGCGCGGAACCGATTGGATCTATTCGTATCTGCTCGGTTTCTATAAAGATCCTAGTCGTCCTACGGGCGTCAACAACACGGTGTTTGATTTGGTAGCGATGCCTAACGTGTTGGAGCCACTGCAAGGTGTGCAAGAGCTTGTGTGTGCTGAAACCGACCATCCTGTTGAGGGGCAAGAGCCGGATGCGCTATCGGGCAAATATCAATCCTGTGACGTGTTACAGGTCACGGAGCCTGGTGAGCTCGAGCCTGCAGAGTTTGAGGAAGCGATATATGATCTTACTAACTTCCTGGCTTACGTAGGCGAGCCCTCCAAACTTCAGGCCCAGGCGCTGGCGCCTAAGGTACTGATCTTTATTTTCATTTTTGGTGTGATTGCTTATCTGCTCAAGCGTGAGTACTGGCGAGATATCCACTAAATTAGCAGTGGCTGATGATCAGTTGGGCGCACGGCGTAAGCCGTGCGCCTTTTGCTTGTCAGTATTGCAGTAAAAGCTGCAATAAAAGCAAAGCAGGCTAGCTTCCCCTAAGGTAGCGCTGGCGTGTTATTATCCAAGATTGTTTTGATGTGAGGATGCTTTCATGGGTGTTGTGGCCAAGCGGTCGTCGATGATCTTTTACTCTGGTAGTGATGATCATTTCAGTCATCGTGTGCGCATTGTGTTGGCCGAGAAGGGGGTTGCCGTCGATATTGTCGATGTGCTTGACGAAAAACCACCGGAAGAGCTGGCAGACCTTAACCCGTACAATAGCGTACCGACGCTGTTAGATCGTGACTTGGTGCTGTATGAATCCAAGGTCATGATGGAGTACTTGGATGAGCGTTTCCCGCATCCTCCGCTGTTGCCTGTTTATCCAGTAGCGCGTGCGCAAAGCCGCCTTTGGATGCATCGCATTGAGCGCGAGTGGTGCCCAATGGTCGATCTGATTCGTAGTGGTGGAAAAAAGGAAGCAGATAAGGCGCGTAAAGAACTGCGTGAAAGTCTGATTGGTATATCGCCGATTTTCGAGGATATGCCGTACTTCATGAGCGAAGAGTTTACCTTAGTAGACTGCTGTTTAGCGCCCGTTTTGTGGCGTTTGCCGGAGCTCAACATCGAGCTGCCTGAAAAACAGGTGAAGCCGCTGTTGGCCTATATGGCACGAGTATTCGAGCGTGAAGCATTTAAGGCCTCTTTAAGTGAGCGTGAAAAAGAGATGCGCGCTTAAATATTCATTTGGCTCCTGTGCGCTTAATAAAGGCAGGGAGCCTTACTTGTTAGGAGGAGGGAGTCTAGATGAAATCGAGTCGCCCCTATCTCGCCCGAGCACTTTATGAGTGGCTATTGGATAACGAACTAACGCCTTATCTGGTGGTGGATGCCACCTTGCCAGGAGTCGAAGTGCCTCGTCAGTTTGTTCAAAATGGCCAGATCGTTTTGAACGTGGCGCCGACCGCCGTGCGCGATCTATTCATGGAGAATCAGGCGATAGGCTTTAATGCACGCTTTGGCGGGCAGCCTATGCAGGTGATGATTCCCACCCCGGCCCTCATTGCTATTTATGCCCGGGAGAACGGCGCTGGAATGGTCTTTGGTCATGAGCCTGATCTGAGTGATGCCGCTGATGGCTCCTTTGGGAATATCGAGGACGAAGATTTGTCGTCACCTCAGGGGGAGTCCAAGTCAGGGTCTTCAGTCAAGCCAGAGCTAACGGTCACTGAGCCGGTTCCTGAGCAAGGTAAAAAGACGCAGGCGTCGAAGGAAGCTGCTGAGAAAGACGCTCAAGCAGAGGGTAAGGCGAAGAAAAAGCCAACTCTGCGAGTGGTTAAATAATTATTTTGATTAAGTAATTATCTTGGCTGTTTTATACAAAAGCCTCGCTCATTGAGCGAGGCTTTTTAGTCAGCACGTTTTGCTAGTGCGGTTCGTCGCTGAAGTTAGTTTGTGCTGCGCCGTTTAATCGAGATATTCGAATACTTTGACAATTCGCTGTACGCCGCCAACGGCGGAAGCTGCGTTGACAATGCGATCAGCCTCCGCTCGGGTAACAATACCCATTAGGTAAACGCTAGCGTTTTCGGTAGTTACCTTTATTTTTGATGAATCGATGTGGTCATTGGTTGCCAATTGGCTGATGACGTTAGTGGTTAGCCACGTGTCAGTGAGGCGCTGGCTGGCTGGAAGGCGGGCGGCAATGGTGAGTTCATTATGAACTTCGTTAACGCCACGCAAATTGCCAACGACTTCCCCAGCCAAGTCATGCAACTCTTCGCTTGGCACTTGACCCACTAATAGTACAGCGCCGTTAAAGCTATGCGCCCGAATGCGTGCATCGCCTAGGCGAGCATCGGCGCGCTCAAGGGCGTTTTCAGCTTCACGTTCGATTGTGTTGTCAACGGCTTCAACATCGTCGCTGCGCTGGGCATAGTTAGACTGATTGGAGGCTGAGTTGTTGGCGCAGCCGCTGATAAAAATGACCGCACAGAGGGCGGCGGCCATTAGGCCACGAGAGGAGGGGGGTTGGGTCATCGGTATGGCTCCTTGGTGCTAGCAGTTAAAGTTCAGTTTAAGAACATAATGCTTGATAACGTTTTAATAAAGTTATTAGGCGCTGCCAAACAGCTGTTCATCGATAAGATCGCATAAGCAGTGAATCACCAAGAGATGAACCTCTTGTATGCGGGCCGTGGAGGTGGCGGGAACGCGAATTTCACAGTCATCTTGTCCCAAC
Source organism: Halomonas sp. SpR8 (assembly GCF_031010195.1). Lineage (GTDB taxonomy): Bacteria > Pseudomonadota > Gammaproteobacteria > Pseudomonadales > Halomonadaceae > Vreelandella. The sequence continues at coordinate 525,919 of NZ_JAUAMC010000001.1, forward strand.
AACGACGCCATATCACCGCCATCGCGACCAGTAAGCGCAACCACGGTCATGTCACGATCATGTGCGGCTTGAATGGCTTGCACGATATTGCCTGAGTTGCCGCTGGTCGATATCGCCAGCAGCACATCGCCCGGTTGTCCCAAAGCGCGTATCTGCTTGGAGAATACTTCGTTATAACTGTAATCGTTAGCAATTGACGTTAACGTGGACGTATCGGTTGTTAATGCCAGGGCAGGTAGGCTGGGCCGCTCACGCTCGAAACGGTTGAGCAGTTCTGAGGAGAAGTGCTGGCTATCTCCAGCGCTTCCACCATTACCACAGGTAAGAATTTTCCCATCGCTGACAAGGCACTGCACCATCATTTGGCTCGCCACTTCAATAAAGGGCGGCAGGACTTCGCTGGCGTAAGTCTTAGTGTCGATGCTAGCGTTGAAATGACCGAGTATCCGAGCTTGAAAGTCCATCAGGGCTTCCTGGTTAAATTAGAGTGTTGAAGACGGTTTTTACAAAAACAGTCAAAAGGCATCAAAAGCAGCTTTCGCCCATTGAAAATCAAGGTTGGGCGGCTTGCCAGTAATCGCCAGAATATCAAAGCGACAGGGCGATGAAAGCCCGCCGCGGGCTAAATATAGCCTCGCTGCACGCACCAAACGCTGCTGCTTTTGGTAGGTGACGGTTTCTAGAGGATGTCCATAGCGCATTGTGGTGCGATGTTTGACCTCAATAAAGACGAGAATATCGCCATCGCGCATCACCAGGTCAAGCTCACCGCCCTTCACATGATGGTTCTGCGTGATGAGGGTAAGCCCTTGCTGGACAAGCCATTGAGCAGCGATGTGCTCAATGGCGGCGCCACGCGCGCGCGCGGTTTGAGCGTTATTCGTCACTGTTGCTCAGGTTAGGCATTAGAATGGGTGATGGAACGCCATTCTGGAATTTTGCCCAAGGTAGTTCACGGTAAATGCGTCCATCGTCTCCTAAATAAAGCGTACCGGTACTGCCATTCAAACCGTCAAGTTCGGCGAGGTTGGAGAAGCGGATCGCCAGCTCGTAAGCATCAACGCCCATTGCCATCAGGCGAAACATGGAGGCGTCGGACTCATCGCGTAAATTCTGGTAAGTCGATGCGAACGGCAGGATCTCTTCGCCACCGACGGCGGCATCAGGGATTTGCCAGGGAATATCCACAAACATCACCTCGTTGAGGTCTTGATCAAGACGAGTTTGCAGGCGCCCTTCGTGTAAGTGTGACGTGGCGTAGATAGGCAGGTTGGGCGCATAGTAGTAATCCATCGTCGGCGGTACTTGGCGCGCGTATTCTGGTAAAGCGAGCAGGAAGAGCGCGTCAATATTGCTTAACCGAGCGCGCTCCCCGCTGACGTTTAGAGCGGTTTTAACGGCATTGGAGACAGAGCTGTCAGGGTTGTAGCGTACGGCGTTAGTAATGTCTCCGCCTTGGCCCTGCCACTCATTCCAGAACGCTTCACCAACACGGCGACCCCAGCCGTTATCCGGAACCATCATCGACATTTGGCGGTGACCATCCTGCCAGGCGCGACGAGCGGCTTGGCGCGCTTCATCTTCAGCCGAGAGTCCGTACTGGAGCAGGCGCTGAGCCTGGTTGCTAGCGCTGCTACCATAATTGAGCGCCAGAGTAGGCAGTGGCACGCTGTTGCGTTGCTCTAGTTGGGTGACTTGGTCTTTATCAAGCGGACCGATGACTAGCTGAGCATTCATCTGCTGGGCGCGGTCATAGAGCTCATCCATCGAATAACGCGAGGCATCCAGGAAGCTTAATTCAACGTTGTCGCCTTTAACATCATGGTGCTGACGCATGGCAGTGGCGATTGTGTCAGCAACGCTACTGAGCGGGCCTGATTCAGGTAACGCGACCACGATCCGGCGTATTTGCTGACCCTCAAGTTCCGGCAGTGCGACACTTATCGCGCGGGGTTGATCAAGCGCTTCGCGGGCCCAGCGTTGGCGCTCTGCTAACGTTTCTTGTTGGTTGGCCTGCATGGGCAGTTCATCATCCAGCACCTGCGTGGCGCGCAGTACAGCACGCGGCTCGTCTAGCGCACGGGCGAGTTCTGAAAACAGCAGTGCCCAGCGTACGCGATCCTCTTCTGATAAAAGGCTTTCATCAATCGCATCGGCCGCTTCAAAAGCGTCTTCACGCTCGCCTTGGCGGGCCAGAATGTCGGCGGCTTCCAAGCGCGTTTTAGCGGCCTGCTCTGGGGCTTGTTGCTCCGCTTGGCTCAGCAGTTGTCCAGGGTCTTCATCGGGTACGCGATCTACCACGCTAGGCGACTGAGTCGCACATCCCGCAACCAGAAATGCCACTAGGGCAGCGGCGAGTAAGCCACGTAATGACTGTTTCATGTATCCTTCCTTTAGTTTCCATTTGCGCTGTCGCTGCTTGCCAGCGATTGACGAGGCCACTACACAAGCATAGCGCAACAGCAAAACAAGCATAGTGCAACAGCAAAGCAAGCCATCAACGAATCGAGAGTCAATAATGACAGATCAGAGTCCGGGCACATTGTACGTGGTTGCCACACCAATTGGGAATTTGGACGACTTAACCGCGCGTGCCGCTCGGGTATTGGGGCAAGTAACGCGAATCGCGGCGGAGGATACTCGCCACAGCGGGCGCCTGTTGGCGCACTTGGGGATTAATAAACCCATGCTCTCATTGCATGAGCATAATGAAGCGCGGCGTGTGGATACCTTGGATAGCTATCTTGCCTCTGGCGAAGATATTGCGCTGATCAGCGATGCAGGAACACCGCTGATTAGTGATCCGGGGTTCGTGTTGGTTCGCGAGTTACGGGCGCGCGATCGCCATATTGTACCGATCCCCGGCCCCTGCGCGTTGATTGCTGCGCTTTCAGGCGCAGGCTTGCCGACCGACCGTTTTGTGTTTGGTGGATTTTTACCGGCTAAGCCAGGGGCTCGACGACAAGCGCTTGAGGGTTGGAAAACGCGCGAAGAGACGCTGGTGTTTTACGAGTCTCCTCACCGCATTGCACATACCCTAGAAGCGCTTCAGGAGCAAATGGCCGGACGTGATGTGGTGTTGGCCCGCGAACTCACTAAAACGTTTGAAACCTTTCTGTATGGCACGCCTGCGTCGTTGCTTGAGCAGTTAGCTGCCGATCCCAATCAAGCGCGAGGTGAGTTTGTGGTGATCGTGTCCGGCGCCCCGCCGGTTGAGCAGAGTGAGCATCAGGATATATCCGCGGATGGCTTGCTAACGGCTCTGCTGGCGGAGGGCGTGGGCGTGAAGCAGGGAGCGGCAGTGGCGGCGCGAATGCTCGGCGGGCGGAAGCAGGTCTGGTACGCTCGTTTGCAAGCAATTAAAAGCGAGCATTGAGGCAAATCATGGGCGCTGGTATGCTTGCCGCCGGAGTTGGCCAGACAGTCGCCGCTGATACCCCTTAAAAGGTGTTGGGGGAGGAAAGTCCGGGCTCCGTAGGGCAGAGTGCCAGGTAACGCCTGGGCGGCGCGAGCCGACGGAAAGTGCAGCAGAGAGTAGACCGCCTAAGCCCCTGAAATAAACCTCTGGGGCCGGTAAGGGTGAAAGGGTGCGGTAAGAGCGCACCGCGCGTCTGGTAACAGTGCGTGGCATGGTAAACCCCACTCGGAGCAAGACCAAATAGGGATCCAATGGCGTGGCCCGCGCTGGATCCGGGTAGGTTGCTTGAGCGCTGTGGTAACGCAGCGCCTAGAGGAATGGCTGTCCACGACAGAACCCGGCTTATCGGCCGACTCCCCCATTTCCATATCAGGGCGTGCTTGCACGCTCTTTACTATGTTGTCTCTATTATCTTGTGTGAGAAAAAAATGTCTTCTCCTGACGCTGAACAGGTTGCTTTCCCCTTTCGCCATACCAGCGTACTACTGGAGGGGGCTGTCGATGCCTTGGTTCACGATGACCAGGGCGTCTATCTGGACGGCACTTTCGGGAGAGGTGGTCACTCACGGGTAATTCTTGATCGGCTTGGTAAGCAAGGCCAGCTACTTGCGATGGATCGTGATCCTCAGGCGATTGCTGCGGCAGCAGCAATTGACGACCCACGCTTCCAGATTACTCAGCGTGAATTTGCCCAGCTCGCCGACTATGCTCGCGAGTTGGGCGTATTCGGTAAGCTTTCAGGGGTACTGTTGGATATAGGCGTTTCTTCCCCTCAGCTTGATGACCCCGAGCGCGGTTTTAGTTTTATGCGCGATGGTCCGCTGGATATGCGTATGGATCCCACGCAAGGACAGAGCGTAGCTGATTTTCTGGCGCGGGCTAGTGAGGCGGATATTGCCTACGTATTTAAAACCTATGGCGAAGAGCGCTATGCCAAGCGTCTAGCTCGCGCCGTGGTTACCCGTCGGGTCGAAAAGCCGTTTACCCATACCGTGGACTTGGCGGAAGTTTTGAAAGTAGCTCATCCGGCCTGGGAGAAGGGGCGTCACCCGGCAACTAAAGCGTTCCAAGGGTTACGTATTTTTGTCAACGGTGAGTTAGAGCAATTAGATAGTGCGCTCGATGCGGCGCTTGAAGCCCTGGCCCCGGGTGGGCATTTAGTTGTCATCAGTTTCCACTCGCTGGAAGATCGCCGCGTGAAGCGCTTTATTCGTCATCATGTCCGCGGTGATACCCATCTGCCGCGCGGTGTGCCTATCCGCGACGATCAGTTGAATCGACGTCTTGAGGCGCTCGGCAAAGGTCAGCGGCCGAGTGAGCAAGAAGTGGATGCTAACCCACGTTCACGAAGTGCCGTCATGCGGGCTGCACGCAAACGGATGTAATCACGGTGTTATCACGGATTTGCATATGAGCATGGATCGGATTGAGCAGTGGGCAACCACGCTACGCACCGAATGGCCTTTTAAGCTGCGCCTGCGTGTATGGCCGGTGGTGATTAGCCTGCTTTTTTTAGTCTGCATGGCCTCTGGTCTGGGCGTGGTCATCACTACTCATATGACACGCGTCCAATTTGCTCAGCTGCAACAGCTCGAGCAAGAGGAGAATCAGTTGCAAACGGAGTGGGGGCAGCTTCTGCTTGAGGAGGGCGCATGGTCAACGCCTGCGCGCATTGAAAAAATTGCCACTGAACGTTTGGGCATGCGAATCCCCGATGTCCATGATGTTGAGGTGATTCGGCCATGAGAAGCGAACGCCGAGGCGGTACCTCGCGCCAGGCTCCCATTGCGCCCCCGCTTGGCGGCGGGCGCTTCTTGTTTATTCTGATCGCGATTGGCTTAGCATCTATTATTTTGATTGGTCGCATTACCTTGCTTCAGGTCATCGACCGCCCCTTTCTGCAAAGCCAGGGCGACGCGCGCACTCTGCGTCACGAAACAATTCCCGCCCACCGCGGCATGATTACAGACCGTAATGGCGAACCGTTAGCGATTTCCACGCCGGTGGTGACCATTTGGGCCAACCCGCAAGAACTTCCCGAAGATGCTATTCAACGTGTAATGCTGGCCCAGGCGCTGGGTATGACGCTGAGTGACTTCGAGGCGCGGGTGGCGCGTTTCAGCGAACATGAGTTCATGTATTTGCGCCGCCAGATGACCCCTGCGGCAGCCCAGCAGATTCTTAACCTGCGCACGCCCGGCGTATACCCCCAGCGTGAATATAAACGCTACTATCCTGCCGGTGAGGTCGCCGCTCAGTTGTTGGGAGTGACCAATGTGGATGATGTCGGCCAGGAGGGGCTAGAGCTCGCCTACCAGCCTTACCTAGCAGGTCGCCCAGGTCAGCGGCGGGTAATAAAAGATCGCCGTGGACGGCTGGTGCGCGAGCTAGGCGTGATAAACGAAGCTCAGCCAGGGGGTGAGCTGACGCTCTCAATTGATCAGCGTATTCAATATATGGCCTACCGTGAACTGCGTGCCGCGGTGGCTGAGAATGAGGCTGATGGCGGCGTGCTGGTAATGATGGACGCCCGTACTGGGGAGGTATTGGCCATGGCTAACTTACCCTCCTATAACCCGAATAATCGGGCGGGGCTTGATCCACGCGGGTTACGTAACCAAGCGCTGGTGGATGTATTCGAACCAGGCTCGGTGATGAAACCACTCGCTATGTCCGCTGTATTGGAAAGTGGCGTGGTGGATCGTGACGCTGTGGTGGACACCTCACCGGGTTGGATGCGGTTGGATCAGTTCACCATCCGTGATTTCCGTAACTATGGCGATCTGGATTTGGCTGGCATTCTGGAGCACTCTTCGAATGTGGGTATGTCTCGCCTGGCGCTGCGATTAAGCGATACGGCGATTTGGGAAAAGTATAATCAGCTAGGGTTGGGTCAAGCTCCCGGTACAGGCTTTCCTGGTGAGTCCACGGGCAGCTTGCCGGCACCGGTTCGCTGGTCTCGCAGCGAGCGAGCGACCCTCGCCTATGGTTACGGTTTGTCTGTGTCAGCGGTACAACTGGCCAGTGCTTATACGGCATTAGCCAATGATGGCGTGCGTTTGCCGCCCTCGTTGCTGCGTCTTTCTGAGCCCCCCCAGGGCATCTCTGCGATTGAGCCGACAGTTGCCAATGATCTACTGAATATTCTCGAAACCTCGGTCGCGGCCTATACCGGCGGTCGGCGAGCACGGGTTGAAGGCTATCGCGTTGGGGGTAAAACAGGCACGGTGCGTAAAATTGGCCAGCAAGGCTATACCACCGATGCTTACCGCAGTGTTTTTGCCGGTATTGCGCCGATTTCAGACCCCCGAATTGTCACGGTAGTGATGATTGACCACCCCAAAGCGGGCGAGTTTTACGGCGGTGCCGTTGCCGCGCCAGTATTTTCCAGTGTGACAGGGAATGCCTTACGCTTGTTGGACGTTCCGCCAGATCATGATGCGGAGTAGTTTTTTTAAGGAGATTGCATGAGGCTGAGTCCCAGCGATGTGTTGACGGCGCTCAAGCAAGTTTGGCCCGACTCACCAATGCCCACTGATTGGCCCGAGCTTCCGGACCAAACTCGCATTGAAATGGATTCCCGCAAGCTCCAGGCGGGTGACATCTTTGTAGCTGTGCCAGGTAGTCAGAGTGATGGTCGTGACTTTATCGAGCCGGCATTAGCAGCTGGCGCCGCGCTTATCTTGGCGCAAGGGGCGCATAGCGATGTACAGCTCGAGGGGCGAGTGCTGAGTCTGCCGCATCTCTCGGCACGTTTGGGAGAGCTGGGGCGAGCACTGTTTAAGGTGCCGGGTGACTTGGAAGTGATTGGCGTCACCGGTACCAACGGTAAAAGCTCAGTTACACACTATATTGCTGCTCTCAGCGAAGCGCTGGGAACACCTGCGGGCCTTGTTGGCACCCTGGGAGTGGGGCGGCCTGGAGAGTTAAGCGAGAGCGGCTTGACCACGCCTGGCTCGCTGGCGCTGCAGGCAACGCTGGGGAAGTTAGCGCACCAGGGGGTGAGGCGAGTTGCTTTGGAGGCCTCGTCCCACGCGCTAGATCAGCATCGCTTAGCGGCGGTCAACGTGGGCGTGGGTGTGTTTACCAACCTGACGCGCGATCACCTTGATTACCACGGCAGTATGGCGGCTTATGCCGCGGCGAAAGCGAAGCTTTTTCGGCGTTCGGAGCTTACGTTGGCGGTAGTGAACGGCGATGACCCGCTGGCGCGCTTAATGCTCGCTGGCTGTGATAGCAGTGTGCGTGTGCTAGCGACGGGTCAAGACGAAGCCGTTACATTGCGGGTAATGGATTGGCAGCCGTTTGGGCGGGGTCAGCAGGCAATGATTGCGACCCCCGACGGCGAGAAAATGCTCAGCTTAAGTTTAATGGGCCGCTTTAATCTAGATAACGTGCTGTTAGCAATGGCCGTGCTCTATGGCTTGGGCGAGCCACTTGATGCGCTCTTTGCTGCCGCTAAGGCGCTGGCGCCGGTTCCTGGCCGTATGGAGCTTTACGGGGGGGGCGATGTGCCTAGCGTAGTGGTGGATTATGCCCACACGCCGGATGCCCTACGTAGCGCTCTGCAAGCGCTGCGCGCCCACCTGGGCGATGCTGGCAAACTGTGGTGCGTATTTGGCTGTGGCGGTGAGCGTGATACCGGTAAACGGGCCGAAATGGCCAGTGCTGCCGAGCAGTTAGCGGATTATGTCGTGGTCACCGATGATAACCCGCGTCATGAATCTGCCGAGCAGATTCGGCTGCAGATATTGTCGGGTTTTTCAGGCGCAGCCCATCCCATTGAAATTGCGGGTCGTCGCGAGGCTGTCGCGTCGGCCATTCGTCAAGCAGCCAGTCAGGACGTGGTATTGATCGCCGGCAAAGGCCACGAGGCGTACCAAGAAATAAAAGGGGTGCGCCACGCTTATACCGATAGCGAAGAGATTCAGCGGGCATTTGCTACGCGGAGAGCCCGCTAATGGCCTGGACGCTTGGTCAGATCGCTGCCGCGTTAAGCATCGATACGCCGCTGCAAAATGCTCAGTTGGCGGTTAGCACGATCGTCACCGATAGTCGTAAAATCGAACCTGGCTGCCTGTTTATTGCCTTAAAAGGCCCGAACTTTGATGGCCATGACTTTGTCGCACGCGCCCACGAGCTTGGTGCTGCGGCAGCGCTGGTTGAAGCACCTGCTGCGAGCGTTTTACCGCAATTGGTATGTCCCGATACGCGGCTGGCTTTAGGGCTATTGGCCGGAGCGCACCGGCGTGACTGGCAGGGTGCTTTGGTGGCAGTCACCGGTAATAGCGGTAAAACCACGGTAAAAGAGATGTGTGCCTCACTGTTGACGCCGTTGGGTGAGGTGTTAGCCACGCAGGGTAATCTGAACAACGATTTTGGCGCGCCGCTGACCTTATTGAGATTGAGTCAGCAGCATAAAGCCGCTGTGATAGAGCTTGGCGCGAACCATTTAGGCGAGATTGCCTGGACGGCACCGCTGGCACAGCCTGACATTGCGATTATTACTAATGTAACCGGCGCCCACGTTGGCGAGTTTGGCGGTATGGGGCAGATCGCCCAGGCGAAAAGTGAACTACTTGCCGGGTTGAGCGATCAGGGTACGGCGATATTGAACCGTGATGATCACTACTACTCTTTTTGGGCCTCTCGTGCGGCCCCAAGACGAGTCGTCAGTTTTGGCTTTCACCCGCAGGCCGATGTAAGTGCCTCAGCGCTTTCCTGTGATCCTCAAGGGCGGTATGCTTTCACGCTATTGCAGCATGGCCAAACGCTAGGCGAAGTGCGTTTGCCGCTTTTGGGTAAGCATAATGTCAGTAATGCCTTGGCCGCCGCCGCTGCGGCATTGGCCTTGGGCATGACGGCAGAGCAGGTCATCGCGCGGCTAGAAACGTTACAGGCGTTAGCGGGCCGACTAACCGTGGTGCCCGGTTTACGCGGCGCCAACGTGCTCGATGATACTTACAATGCCAACCCCGGGGCGGTAAAAGCCGCCCTGGAGACATTGGCGAGCTTCCCTGCGCCACGCTGGTGCGCACTAGGGGCGATGGGTGAATTGGGTAGCGAGTCGGCAGCGTTACACGCGGATATTGGTCGCTACGCTGCAAAGCTGGGTATCGATGAGCTGCTGACGTTGGGTGAGGGTGCCCGCGCAGCCAGCGAAGCCTTTGGTCGTGGGCTGCATTTTAACGATCACGAGGCGCTAACGCGTCATGTCACTAATAACTTGCCGCCCGACACCACTTTGTTGGTGAAAGGGTCACGCAGTGCGGGCATGGAACATGTTGTCAACGCACTGCGTACGGATGAAATAGGGTAAACGCCGTTCATGTTACTTCACTTGGCGAATTTTCTGTCCCAGTACCAAACTGATTTTCAGGTAGTTAACTATTTAACCCTGCGCGTGATTTTAGGTGCGCTCACTTCCTTGCTGCTGTGCCTGTGGTTGGGGCCATGGATGATTCGGCGTCTGGTTGAAGGTCAAATTGGTCAGTCAGTGCGTGACGATGGCCCTCAGTCTCATCTTTCAAAAGCAGGTACACCCACCATGGGTGGGGCGATGATTATATTGGCTATTGCCATTAGTACCTTGCTCTGGGGTGACTTGACCAATCTTTATATCTGGGTGGTGTTGGGAGTAACCGTAGGCTTTGGCGCCATTGGCTGGGTCGATGACTACCGCAAGGTGGTTGAGAAAAATCCGCGTGGTTTACCTGCAAAGTGGAAATATTTTTGGCAATCGGTCGTCGGTCTTGGTGCGGCTGTGCTGCTCTATCTAACGGCATCGTCACCCGTCGAAACTAGTTTATTAGTACCGCTTTTCAAAGAAATTGCGCTGCCGCTTGGTGTGTTTTATATCGTCCTAACGTATTTTGTGATCGTGGGCAGCTCGAACGCGGTTAATTTGACCGATGGTCTTGATGGTCTGGCAATTATGCCCACAGTGCTGGTGGCCATGGGCTTGTCGGTATTTGCCTACGCAAGCGGTAATACGGTTTTTGCCACCTATCTACACATTCCCTTTATCGCCGGTACAGGGGAGTTGGCGATTTTCTGCGCGACTATCGCCGGGGCCGGGTTGGGATTTCTGTGGTTTAACACTTACCCCGCTCAGGTTTTTATGGGCGATGTCGGCGCCCTGGCGTTAGGCGCCGCACTAGGCGTGGTAGCGGTAATTGTACGTCAGGAGATCGTGCTGTTTATTATGGGCGGCATTTTCGTCATGGAGACAGTGTCGGTGATTCTCCAGGTGGGCTCCTACAAACTCACCGGGCGACGCATCTTCCGTATGGCGCCTTTGCATCACCACTATGAGCTTAAAGGCTGGCCAGAGCCGCGGGTAATCGTGCGCTTTTGGATTATTACCGTGGTGCTGGTGCTGCTTGGCCTCGCAACGCTCAAAATTCGTTAATGCAAGTGGGCATGATGCGAGAAGGGAGCCTGTGATGGATCGAGTAGCTAAAGGTTTAACGCTGGTTGTTGGGCTGGGGGTATCTGGCCGTGCGATTTGCCGCCACTTAAGCCGCTTAAATGTGCCCTATATGGTGGCAGACACGCGTGCTGAGCCGCCGGGCCTTGACGATTTTCGTGCGGCACATCCCGCCATTGATGTTCATTGTGGTTCGCTGGCGGCACTGGATCTTACCGGCGTAGCCGAGGTAGTCGTTAGCCCTGGGCTTGACCCACGTATGCCGGGTTTGAAAGAGCTGGCTGATCAGCTTAATCCGCACACAGGCGAGCCTATGGTGGTGGGCGAAATTGCCCTGTTTGTCCGTTCTGCGAAGGCCCCTGTTGCGGCGATCACCGGCTCGAATGCGAAATCGACGGTAACGACCCTGCTGGGCGATATGGCCACGGCCGCCGGTGTCGATGCCGCTGTTGGCGGCAATCTGGGGACACCTGCGCTGGATCTATTGGCCAGCCACCCTGATGCGCAGCTCTACATTCTTGAACTTTCCAGCTTTCAGCTTGAGACAACTCCCCGACTGGGCGCGCGCTGTGCGGCTTTCTTGAATTTAAGTGAAGATCACTTGGATCGGCATGGGGATATGCACAGCTATCGCGCCGCAAAGCAGCGTATTTTTATCGGTGCAGAGAGCGCTGTGGTGAATGCTGATGAGCCCCCCACCTGGCCGACGTACCCTGTTGACCAAGTAGCGTACTTTTCTCAGCGTGCTCCGGAGGCTAATGAGTGGGGGCTGGCGTTTCACCACGACAAGCTGACGTTAATGCAGGGCTCCAGCCCTTGGTTGGCCATCGATGAGTTAAAAATAGCCGGTCAGCACAACTACCTCAATGCATTGGCGGCACTGGCCATGGGGCAGACGTTGGGTTTTGCGGCTGCGCCCATGTGCAACGCGCTGCGCGAATTTAAAGGCTTGGAACACCGCAGCGAAGTCATTGCGCAAATCAACGGCGTCACCTGGGTCAATGACACCAAGGGCACCAATGTAGGCGCTACCCTAGCGGCGATTAATGGTATTGGCGCAACGTTGGAAGGACGTTTGATTCTACTGGCCGGTGGAATAGGTAAGGGCGCTGATTTCACCCCTTTGGCCGCGCCTCTTTCTAAGTGTGCACGGCATGTGCTGCTATTCGGTTTAGATGCTCCGCGGCTAGCCGACGCATTGATTGAACACGTTAGCATTCAGCAGGTCGAGGACTTAACTCAGGCGATGCAGACAGCCTTTGAGCTTGCCCAGCCGGGTGACTGCGTGCTGCTATCGCCCGCCTGTTCAAGCCTAGATCAGTTTGCCAATTACCCAGCGCGTGGCGAGGCGTTTCGTCGCTGGGTGCTGGATAAAGCATCGACTAAAGCCGGGGAGGCGCTATGAGTCGACTTCAGCGGCTGCGCACGACGCTTTCCACCCGTGAATTACCCTGCGATGTTTGGCTAATCGTGGCTGCGGTTGCCTTGGCGGGTTTGGGGTGGGTCATGGTCAGTTCGGCGTCGATTGGTTTGCTGGAAGATACCTACCACTATTCACGCCAACACGGTATTTTCCTGGTGCTCGCCGTGATGGCCTGTGTATTTATGCTCTGTGTTCCGCTTGAAGTATGGCGCCAGAATGCAGCGCTGATTCTGCTTGCCAGTATCTTTTTGTTGGTTGTGGTGTTGATGGTTGGTCAAGAGATCAACGGCAGTAAGCGCTGGATAGCGCTGCCAGGTCCCTTGCCAAGTTTGCAGGTGTCTGAATTTGCCAAAGTCGGGCTGATTTTTTATATGGCGGCGTTTATGTCGCGTTTCACGTATGACTTACGTCGTCGAGCGTTCAGCATGTGGCGTCCTCTGGCCGTTCTGGCGGTACCCGCTGGGCTGCTTTTTTTAGCGCCTGATTTCGGCGGCATGGTGGTCTTTACTGTTTGCGTGATTGGCATGCTGATGATGAGCGGTGCATCGCTGGTGCTGTTGGGTGGCAGCGGGCTGCTGCTTGGCTCCGGTGCGGTCATGATGGTGGTGATTGAGCCCTACCGACTGGCACGCTGGACAAGTTTTCTAGATCCCTGGGCCGACCAGTTTGCAACCGGCTACCAGTTAACCCAAGCGTTAATAGCCTTCGGGCGGGGGCACGTCACGGGTACCGGCCTGGGCAATAGTGTGCAAAAACTCCATTACCTGCCCGAAGCACATACCGACTTTATCTTTGCGGTGATCGCGGAAGAGCTGGGCATGATCGGTGCGATTATCGTTGTGTTGTTGTTCACACTATTTATTGCCCGCACCATGTGGATCGGACGTAAGGCTGAGCTGGCAGGGCATCTATTTGGCGCTTATGTAAGCTATGGCATCGGCTTTGTGGTAGCCGCGCAGGCATTTATTAACATGGCGGTGAGTTCTGGACTATTGCCGACCAAGGGCCTAACGCTGCCGCTGATGAGCTATGGCGGCTCCAGCCTGCTAGTCACGGGCATCATGGTCGGTTTGCTGCTGCGCATAGATGCCGAAACACGTCACCGGCCTAGGCGTGCGTCCACCCCGTATAAATCCCGCCATGAGCCGCGTTTATCGTAACGCTATGCCGCGTGGTGTTATCAGGAGTTTGATGTGACAACTAACGTTAGCCGACGAGTACTGATTATGGCGGGTGGCACAGGCGGCCATGTGTTTCCAGCATTGTCACTCGCCAAAGCTTTGCAGGCTGAGCAGGTCGACGTTGAGTGGTTGGGTAGCCCTAGAGGTATTGAAAATCGCCTGGTGCCTGAAGCGGGTATTAGATTGCATACGATTGCCGTTAGTGGGCTGCGCGGCAATGGTGTGACGGGATGGCTCAAAGCACCGCTGAACCTTAGCCGTGCGATCTTGCAGGCACGTACCATCATTCGCGACTTCAAACCTCAAGTGGTGGTCGGCTTGGGTGGTTTTGCCAGTGGCCCCGGCGGCTTGGCGGCATGGTTGTCGCGCATTCCGCTGATTATCCATGAGCAGAACGCTGTGGCAGGTCTGACCAATCGCGTCTTGTCGCGCCTGGCTAAACGAACCTATGCCGCTTTTCCTGAGGCCTTTGGGGCGCGTGCCCATGTCATTGGCAACCCAGTGCGTGACGACATTGCCGCCTTGGGGAGTTCGCCGCGGGACGAGGAAACACTCGCTTCCCGACCTCTGCGTTTGTTGGTAGTGGGTGGTTCGCTCGGGGCTGTGGCCCTTAACGAACGTTTGGCCCCTGCGCTGGCTGCACTGCCCATTGAGCAACGCCCCCAGGTTCGCCATCAGGCGGGTAAGAATCGTGAGCAGGTTACTGCAGAAAATTATCAGCAGCACGGCGTGAGCGCTGAGGTGAGCCCCTTTATTGATGATATGGCCGCTGCCTATGAGTGGGCCGATTTAGTGGTGTGCCGCTCGGGGGCGCTGACAGTCGCGGAGTTGGCAGCGGCGGCTAAGCCAGCGCTACTGGTGCCGTTCCCGTTTGCTGTCGATGACCATCAACGCATCAACGCTCAGGTGCTCGTCAAGGCGGGGGCCGCGAAGTGCGTTATTCAGTCTGAACTGACCGCTGAGCGGTTAAGCGAATTTTTAAACCAATTGCTCGTCCCAAATACTCTGGCGGCAATGGCGGCGAATGCACGTCAGGCCGCCCATTTAGACGCCACAAAACGCTTGGCTGAAGGGTGTTTGGCGATGGTGCCGTTAGGAGACACTGCGTGACCGATTCTGACCAAATTATACCCCCCTCGCGTGTCACTACCACTGGCCCAGGAATGCGTCGAATTCGTCGAATTCATTTTGTCGGCATTGGCGGCGCAGGGATGTGTGGTATCGCAGAGGTGCTGGCTAACCAGGGCTACACCGTTAGCGGTAGTGATATGAAAACCTCTTCTGTTGTGGAGCGGTTGCGCCAGTGCGGTGTCTGTGTAGCGGTCGGACATGCCGAAGCTAACGTGGAGAGCGCCGACGTGGTAGTGGTTTCAAGTGCGATTGATGAAACCAATCCCGAGATACGTTGGGCTCATGAGCATCGGGTGCCGGTAGTGCGCCGAGCTGAAATGCTGGCAGAATTGATGCGTTTTCGACATGGAATCGCCGTGGCGGGCACTCATGGTAAAACCACGACGACCAGCTTAACGGCGACCCTGCTGGCAGAAGGTGGCTTGGATCCTACCTTTGTCATTGGTGGCAAACTGACCAGTGCTGGGGCCAATGCGCGTCTGGGGGAGGGCGACTACTTAGTGGCTGAAGCTGATGAGTCTGATGCCTCGTTTCTACACCTACAGCCAATGGTATCGATTGTTACCAATATTGATGCGGATCATATGGCGACCTACGGCGGTGATTTTGAGCGCTTGAAAAGCACCTTTATCGAATTTCTGCACAATCTGCCGTTCTATGGTTTGGCGGTGCTGTGCATTGATGACCCTCACGTGCGTGTGTTGTGTGAACAGGTTAAGCGTCAGTTCGTCACCTATGGCTTTGATAACGACGCCGATTACCGCATCGTTGATTTTACCCAGCAAGGCGGAGACGTCTCGTTTACCGCATTGCGGCCAGGTAACGTCGCTCCGCTAGAGGTGCGTTTAGCGATGCCAGGCCGGCATAACGCCTTAAACGCCATGGCGGCTATTGTCGTTGCTACCGATGCGGGTGTTAGCGATAGCGCTATTTTAAGCGGCTTGGCGGGCTTTGCAGGCGTTGGCCGCCGTTTTCAGGTGCATGGTCATTTCCCCGCGCCCAAAGGGGAGGGTGAGATCATGTTGGTGGACGACTATGGTCACCACCCGAGGGAAGTTGACATGGTCATCCAGGCCATTCGTGCGGGCTGGCCCGAGCGACGCCTGGTAATGCTCTATCAGCCGCATCGCTATAGCCGTACTCGCGATCTATACGAAGACTTTGTCCGCGTGCTTTCTCAAGTCGATACGCTAGTGTTGCTGGATGTTTACAGCGCGGGTGAAGCGGTTATTCCTGGTGCAGAAGGCAGAACATTGGCAGGATCTATTCGTCAGCGCGGCGAAGTAGACCCGCTATTTGTTGAGTCTAAGCACGAGCTTCCCGCGCTATTAGCCAATGTATTACGTCCCGACGATATCTTAATTACCCAGGGCGCTGGCGATGTGGGGGGGATTTCCCTGCGCTTGGCTCAAGCGCAGTTAGCAATGAGTGAGGTGGAGCTGTGAGCGCGGAAGTAGCATCAACCCAACCATCAGAGAAGGTCGTCGTTGTTTACGGTGGTACCTCTGCTGAACGCGAGGTATCGCTTAAGAGCGGAACGGCGGTGCTAGAGGCGCTTCAGCGTAAAGGCGTAAACGCTTGTGGCTATGACCCTCGTGACAATGGCTTGGTCGGTCTAGAGCAGTTGGCTCCCTCGGTAGTGTTTGTTGCATTGCACGGTCGTGGCGGTGAAGACGGCACTCTTCAGGGGGCGCTAGAACTGCTCGATATTCCTTACACTGGCAGTGGGGTGCTCGCTTCTGCGCTGGGGATGGATAAGGAGCGCACCAAGCAGGTGTGGAGCGCCGTAGGCTTGCCTACGCCGGAAAGTATTATGCTGGATGCAGGCGCTGACTGGTCCAGCGTAGTGGCTCAGCTTGGCTTGCCGCTGATGGTTAAACCCGTGCATGAGGGCTCAACCCTAGGTATTAGCATCGTGAAAAGTCAGGCGGCACTTGAGGCGGCGTACTACGAGGCAGCCGAGTTTGATGCGCGGGTAATGGCGGAGCGTTTCGTTGTTGGAGAGGAGTACACCGTTGCGCTATTGGGTGATCAGGCATTGCCCGCTATTCGCGTAGAAGTGCCGGGTGGGTTTTACGACTACGAAGCAAAATATATCGCTAATACCACCCAGTACCACCTACCTTGTGGTCTTACCACTGAGCAAGAAGCAGCACTCGCTACCCTCTGCCAGCAGGCGTTTACGGCGATTGGTGGGGTAGGTTGGGGGCGGGTTGATGTCATGCGCGATTGCGAAGGGCGCTTTTGGTTATTAGAAGTTAATACCGTGCCTGGCATGACCGATCACAGCTTGGTGCCCCAGGCGGCAGCGCATGCCGGTATGTCGTTTGATGACTTGGTGGTTAATATTCTGCAAACCGCAGGCGGGCAGTTGACGTCATGAAGAGTGCGCTAATAAGAGTGCGTTATGAAAAGGCGTAACGCTTGGCTGGGGATTATTCTGCTGGCACTGCTCATGGGTGCCGGTGGGCGTGCGCTTTGGCTGTGGCTGGACCGTCCAATTGAACGGGTATCTATTCGCGGCGAGTGGGAGTATGTCAGTGCCGACTATTTGCGTACCCAGCTTGCGCCACTGGTCGTTGACGCTACTTGGCTGTCGGCAGATCTGGGGGAGTTGCGTGACCGAGCACTGCAGGTTGGTTGGTTGCACGAAGTGCGCATTTCACGTGAGTGGCCTAATGCACTGGTGTTTGAACTTATTGAGCAACAGCCGGTGGCGCGCTGGAATGATGATTTCTTAGTTAACTCAGAAGGCGAGCCGTTTGCCTTTGCGCCGTTAACACCACCGACTGGGTTGCCTGACTTAGCTGGTCCTGCCGGCAGTAGTGAAGAGGTATTGGACTACTATCACCGGCTTAAACCCCATTTCGAACAGTTATCGCTTGATTTAACCCAATTGCGCTTAGAGCCGCGCGGAGCTTGGCGGCTACAGTTAAATGATGGTGCCTGGGTAATGTTAGGCCGGCGCCAGCATGAAGTGCGCTTAGCCCGGTTGTCGGCTTCATGGCAGCGGGAGTTGTATCTTCTTGGCGAGCAGATTCGCTATATTGACCTGCGTTATCCTAACGGTATCGCCGTTGCTTGGCATGGGGAAAGTGAATTTACAGTGCAAGATGAGTAACAGAGCTATTACTTGCTGCAAATAAGGTGTAAAAGTGAGTGGTTGCCAACGCTGAAAAAGCCAATATTCGGCTTTAAATTGCTATCAAAGCCTATTATTGTGTATTTGTACTAGTCGTATTGTGGTTATTGTTTCTATACTATGGGCTAGACGCTGATTAAATGGTGTTTAATCTCGACTATTTGTACTTAGAGAGTGTCAGCGAATAGAGCGCCTTAAAACAGCACTGGTTATTTCGGGTTGTGTGCTTTCAATGTTAAGTATTGGATAAAGCGCCCCCTTATTTATATTCACTTTTAAAAATTGACGCAAGGAGATTTCCCGACTCATGGCAGGCTCACCCAACGCATCCAATATGGTGGTCGGGCTGGACATTGGAACGTCCAAGGTCGTCGCGATAGTCGGTCAACCTACCGATGATGGCGGAATTGAAATTGCCGGTATTGGCTCTCACCCTTCGCGTGGTATGAAACGCGGTGTGGTAATCAATATTGAATCAACGGTGCAGTCTATCCAACGGGCGGTTGAAGAAGCTGAGTTGATGGCTGGCTGCGATATTCACTCGGTTTATGTTGGCGTGGCTGGTAGTCATATTAGCTCAATGAATTCTGATGGCGTTGTGGCTATTAAAGAGCGTGAAGTAACGCCATCCGATATTGAGCGCGTTATTGATTCGGCACGCGCTCGCGCTATTTCAGAAGGGCAACGCGTGCTGCATGTGCTGCCTCAAGAGTTCTCGATTGATGCTCAAGGCGGTATTCGTGAGCCATTGGGAATGTCCGGTGTACGTTTAGAGGCGCAGGTGCACTTAGTAACGGCTGCTTTAAACGCGGTGCAAAATATCGAAAAGTGCGTGCGCCGATGTGGTTTAGAAGTTGACGCTATTATTTTGGAACAGCTAGCTTCAAGTATGGCAGTGCTGACCGAAGATGAGCGTGAGTTGGGTGTTTGCATGGTGGATATTGGTGGCGGTACCACTGATATGGCGATTTTCAGCGAAGGGGCTATTCGCCATACGGCGGTTATTCCTATAGCAGGCGACCAAGTGACTAACGATATTGCCATGGCGTTGCGAACACCAACGCAGCACGCTGAAGAGATTAAAGTGAAATATGCTTGTGCGTTAACGCATTTAGCGGCAAGCGATGAAATGATTAAAGTACCTAGCGTAGGTGATCGTCCTGCGCGTGACCTATCACGTCAAGCGCTTGCTGAAGTGGTAGAGCCGCGTTACGAAGAGCTGTTTACGTTAGTAAGAGATGAGTTACGTCGTAGTGGCTATGAAGACATGGTGGCGGCTGGGATAGTGCTTACTGGCGGTACCTCGCGCATGGAAGGTGTCAGCGAATTGGCGGAAGAGATTTTTCATATGCCCGTTCGCATCGCATGTCCGCAAAACGTACGAGGTTTGGCGGATGTCGTTCGTAATCCTATTTATGCGACAGGCGTTGGCCTGCTGCATTATGCCTTGCAGGAAACGCGTCATGGGCAAGGTTTAAAAAGCCACGGGGGAGTTGTTGCAGCTCATAAAGGTCGTAACGAGCTTGCCCGGCGTGATATCACGGAAGACCATTCGGCGCTAGCAAGAATTAAAGGCTGGTTCAAAGGAAATTTCTGACAGGGCCGCAATCGCGGTTCAGGAGACGGGGCTTATGTTCGAATTGGTAGATAACGCACCCTCGAGCAGTGCGGTCATCAAAGTGGTTGGTGTTGGCGGCGGTGGCGGCAATGCTGTAAACCACATGGTCGAAAGCAATATTGAAGGCGTTGAGTTTATCTGCGCTAACACGGATGCCCAGGCGCTTAAGCGCGTTTCGGCAAAAACCGTATTGCAACTAGGCAGTGAAATTACAAAAGGATTAGGCGCAGGTGCCAATCCCGATGTAGGGCGTCAGGCGGCGATGGAAGACCGCGAGCGCATTGCCGAATTGCTGGTTGGTGCCGATATGGTGTTCATCACTGCCGGTATGGGCGGTGGTACCGGTACCGGTGGCGCACCTGTGGTTGCACAGGTTGCGAAAGAACTCGGTATTCTTACCGTTGCGGTTGTAACCCGTCCCTTCCCGTTTGAAGGGCCGAAGCGCATGCGCGCTGCTGAAGAGGGCATGAAAGAGCTCTCCGAGCATGTCGATTCATTGATTACTATCCCCAATGAAAAGCTGCTCTCAGTATTGGGTAAAAACGCCACGCTGCTAACGGCCTTTAGTGCCGCGAACGATGTGCTGTTGGGTGCCGTTCAGGGTATTGCTGAGCTGATTACCAGCCCAGGTATCATCAACGTCGATTTTGCCGATGTGCGTACCGTTATGTCGGAAATGGGCATGGCGATGATGGGTACCGGCGGAGCGACAGGCGAAAATCGTGCTCGTGAAGCAGCTGAGAAGGCTATCCGTAGTCCGCTGCTGGAAGATATCGATCTTCATGGCGCGCGCGGTATTCTGGTCAACATCACTGCTGGTCCCGATCTGTCGATTGGCGAGTTCAATGATGTGGGCGCCACTGTGCAAGAGTTTGCATCGCCAGATGCAACTATCGTAGTGGGTACCTCCATTGACATGGAAATGTCCGACGAACTACGTGTTACTGTTGTGGCCGCGGGCCTGGATGGGCAAAAATCCAAAACGACAGCGCGCGAGCCGGCACGTCGCTCCGCAGCGGAATCTTCATCTGATTACCGCAAGCTTCAGCAGCCGACGGTAATGCGTCAACAAGCGACTGCACGCGCTGAAGCGCCTGAAGCCGCCGCTAAACCACGCCCTGAAAAGCGTCGTGCTAGTGAAGCCGACGATT
Source organism: Halomonas sp. SpR8 (assembly GCF_031010195.1). Taxonomy (GTDB): domain Bacteria; phylum Pseudomonadota; class Gammaproteobacteria; order Pseudomonadales; family Halomonadaceae; genus Vreelandella. Next base: position 546,412 of record NZ_JAUAMC010000001.1, read on the forward strand.
ATCTTGATATCCCCGCATTTCTACGCCGCCAGGCGGATTGATCTTTTATCAGACTCACTTTCGCGGCAAGCAAGCGTTTTATTGGCTAAAACGCTTGCTTGCTGTTAAAGTGAACACTGTTTGATAACTTTTTCCTACGGCAATCACCGTCATTAGAGTTCGATTACTACCCATGATCAGACAACGCACCCTACAAAATGTCATTCGCGCTACCGGCGTGGGCCTGCACTCTGGCAAAAAAGTCCATTTGGCTTTGCGTCCGGCACCGGCCAATACAGGGATTGTGTTTGTCAGAACCGATCTGGACCCCGTTGTTCATGTGCCGGCCCGTGCAGAATTGGTGGAAGACACCACTCTATGCACCGCGCTTTCATGTAAAGGGGTTAAAGTAGCGACCGTTGAACACCTGATGTCAGCCTTTGCCGGACTGGGTATTGATAACGCTTACGTGGATGTTAGTGAGCCTGAAGTTCCTATTATGGACGGCAGCGCGAGCCCATTTGTGTTTTTGATTCAGTCTGCGGGTATTTTAGAGCAGGATGCAGCAAAGAAATTTATCCGTATTAAACATCGTGTGGCGGTTACCGATGGCGATAAAGAAGCGGTTTTCTTGCCCCATCAAGGTTTCAAAGTCTCTTTTGCCATTGACTTCGATCACCCGGTGTTTGAGCAGCAGAAACAGACGGCGCTGATTGATTTTTCGACCACTTCCTTCGTGAAAGAAGTGTCGCGCGCGCGTACCTTTGGTTTTATGCGTGATCTTGAGTTTTTGCGTTCAAATAACTTGGCCCTTGGCGGCAGTCTCGATAACGCTATCGTGGTAGACGACTACCGCATCGTTAACGAGGGTGGTCTGCGTTACGAAGATGAATTTGTTAAGCATAAAGTGCTTGATGCTATCGGCGACTTATACCAGCTTGGTTATAGCTTAATTGGCGAGTTCCGCGGTGTTAAGTCAGGCCATGCGCTCAATAATCAGCTGTGCCGTGAATTAATGGCGCAGCCAGAAGCTTACGAAATCGTCACGTTTGAAGAAGATAAGGCGGTGGCGCCCATCTCCTACGTTGCTCCTGCCATGGCGTAACAGCCAGGCTGACTATATCGCGTTTCGCTGCTGGTAAGTTGCACTTGGCAAGCGCAAGACTGTTAGAAATTCACGCAAAAAGTATCGCCCAGGCGGTGCTTTTTGCGTTTTAAGCGGCTGATGATTTAACGGCACTTTAAGTTTGTGGATTACTCATGGGGGCGTGCGTGTGACGCAAGACGTTCAAGCGCACGCTTTAAAGCAGGGTTGGTCGTATCCTCAGCGCACTCTGCAAGTGTTTTACCTGCATCTGCTGAAAGACAGCGCGTGTTGCGCGGCGGGGCCACAATAGGGCGCACGGGACGTACTTTAAACGTAAAACCATTCACGCCTTCAAAGCCGGGCAATTGATGAAGTAGTTCTAGCAGGCGACGTTGTTCGAAGCGTAGCCACGTTAACCAAGCTGCTTGGCCACTAATAAGTGTTAAACGACCTTCGCGAAAACCGCCGACAAAAATATGCTCACGCATCTCTTCGGGCAAGTGGGCGCGCAGATGCCGCTGCGCCTGGTCGATTAAGCGAGACAGGCGCATTAACTGGTTAATATCGCCGGACGTTGAGAGCAAACGGGCGATGGGCTGTGCGCGAGAACGCTTAACCTTTATACTCATACGCTTAATTCCTAGGGTACCGCTATCCTAGGGCACCGCTAATGGGGATGTCGGCGCTTTTGCCGAGCAACTATTAGCCGATACTACCACGCTCAGGAGCCGGTCTACAGCATGTCATCCACGCTTGATATTCAATCTGCTTTGCCGCGGCGCCAGCGTCGCTACGGTATTGCACGTTGGTGGCTGGCCGGTCTGTTAGTGAGTTGCCTCCTGCCTGCTAGTTTAGGTCCTGCGGATGCTTTTCGCGGCGGTGAACGTAGCGTCATAATCTGTTTCTGGGTACCCGCGATTTTACGCGCTCAGTCGCACTGGATTGCCAAAAGACGGCGTGCAGTACGCCGCTTTGCGCAAAGCCCGCGGCGATTTGCGCCAGCAAGATGTCTATATAATTGGCTGCCCCCAATGACCATGCTGGTCGCGGCGCGCGATGTTTTGACTCAGCGCGGTCCTCCTTTCCCGTCGAGTTGACTAATACAGCTACTTTGTCCCTTCTCGTTTCGGAGAAGGGCTTGAAGAAATAGGGCGAGTCTCGATGGGTCGCTCGCGAATATTTGGATATTTCATGCTTAATAATTTATTACGTAAAGTCGTGGGCTCTAAAAATGATCGCGATGTCAAACGCATGCACAAAAATGTGCCGCAGATTAACGCGCTAGAAGCAGAGTTTGAGGCTATTAGCGATGCTGAGCTACAGGGCAAAACGGCTGAGCTTCGCGAGCGCCTGGCGTCGGGCGAATCCCTGGATGCGTTGCTAACCCCTGCTTTTGCGATTGTTCGTGAAGCCAGTAAGCGGGTCATGAGCATGCGTCATTTCGACGTACAGATGGTCGGTGGTATGACGTTGCATCGTGGTCGTATTGCGGAGATGAAAACCGGTGAGGGTAAAACGCTGGTCGCGACGCTGGCGGTTTACCTAAATGCGCTGCCGGGTAAAGGTGTGCACGTGGTCACGGTGAATGACTACTTGGCCCGGCGTGATGCCGAGTGGATGCGCCCGCTGTATGAGTTTCTAGGCCTGACCATTGGCGTCATCTTCTCTGGGCAAACCGGTGAAGAGAAGCGTCATGCCTACCATTGCGATATTACTTACGGCACTAATAACGAGTTCGGCTTCGACTATCTGCGCGATAACATGGCGTTCTCGTTAGAAGATAAAGTCCAGCGTGGGCTGCATTATGCGATTGTCGATGAGGTTGACTCGATTCTTATCGATGAAGCGCGTACGCCGCTGATTATTTCAGGCGCTGTCGATGAAAATACCGATCTCTATAAAGTCGTTAACCAACTTGCTCAGCAGCTTGAGAAGGGTGAAGAGATTGAAGATGAAGAGGCCACCGTCGTCGGTGACTTCTTAGTTGATGAGAAACAGAAGCAGGTTGAGCTGACCGAGCAAGGGCATAATAAAGTTGAAGAGCTGATGCGCTCTGAAGGCTTGTTAGGCGATGATGAATCGCTTTATGCCGCACAAAATCTCAACTTGCTCCAGCATATGCACTCGGCCCTGCGCGCCCGCTATCTCTACAACCGGGACGTTGACTATATCGTCTCCGAAGGCCAAGTCGTCATCGTTGACGAGCATACCGGTCGCTCAATGCCGGGGCGTCGCTGGTCGGAAGGCTTACACCAAGCCGTTGAAGCTAAAGAAGGCGTCACAGTGCAGCGTGAAAGCCAAACGCTAGCTTCCACCACTTTCCAGAACTATTTCCGTCTGTATGAAAAGTTAGCGGGGATGACCGGTACGGCAGATACTGAAGCCTTCGAGTTTCGGCAGATTTATGGCCTTGACGTAGTGGTTATTCCAACCAATCGCCCGCTGGCACGTAAAGACTTGAATGATTTGGTTTATTTGAGCGCTGAAGAGAAATACGAAGCGATCATCAAAGATGTCAGGGCTGAAACGGAAGCTGGCCGACCGGTCTTGGTGGGTACCGCTTCAATTGAGACATCTGAGTATCTTGCCAGCCTGATGCGCGAGGCTGGCTTAGCGTTTAACGTGCTGAATGCCAAGCAGCACCAGAGTGAAGCCGAGATCATTGCCCAGGCTGGTCGCCCAGGGGCAATCACTATCGCCACTAATATGGCCGGTCGCGGTACCGATATCGTTCTGGGGGGCAACTGGGAGGCCGAAGCCGCGAAGCTGCAAAACCCCACTCAAGCGCAGGTTGATGCACTCAAAGCCGAGTGGCAAGCGCGTCACGATGGTGTGTTGGCCGCTGGCGGCCTCCACGTCGTTGGCTCTGAGCGCCACGAATCCCGGCGTATTGATAACCAGCTGCGGGGCCGTGCCGGTCGCCAAGGCGACCCAGGTTCGACGCGCTTCTTCCTGTCGCTTGAAGATAGCCTGATGCGCCTATTTGGCTCAGATCGCGTTAAACGTTTGATGCAGGCGCTGGGTCTTGAGCATGGCGAAGCCATCGAGCATAAAATGGTTTCCAATGCCGTTGAGCGGGCTCAGAAAAAAGTTGAAGGGCGCAACTTCGATATTCGTAAACAGCTGCTTGAATACGATGATGTCGCCAACGATCAGCGCCGGGTGATCTACGACCAGCGCAATGAGATTCTGGCTGCGGACAACGTTGCGGATGCCGTTATTGGTATCCGTGAAGAGGTTATGGAAACGGCGATCAGCGACTACGTGCCGCCTCAGAGTCTGCCCGAGCAGTGGGATTTGCCCGGTTTGGAAGCGCATCTCAAGACGGAATTTAACCTTGATGCCCCTGTCGTTCAGTGGGCCGCTGAAGATGATCGTTTCAGCGAGGAGCAGTTGCGCGAGCGGCTGCAAGCCATGCATCGCGAGGCCTATGCAGCCAAAATTGATGCTGCCGGTGAGAAGTTAATCCGCCGTTTTGAAAAGCAGGTAATGCTGCAAGTGCTGGATACGCGCTGGAAAGAGCACCTTCAGTCGATGGATCATCTACGTCGCGGCATCCACCTGCGCGGCTATGCTCAGAAAAATCCCAAGCAGGAGTACAAGCGTGAATCCTTTACGCTCTTCCAGCAGTTGCTCGAACATATTAAGGCCGATGTGACGCGTATTCTTAGCCACGTTCAAGTACGTCAGCCTGAGGAAGTCGACGCCCTGGAGCGTCAGCGCCGTGAAGCGTTGGAGCGTGAAACCGCTACGGCTGCTGCCAGCCGTCACGACGATCCAGCCAGCGAGCAGTCGGGCACCTCCGAGGAAGCGCCCAGCGTTGATGGTCGTCCGGTACGTCGTGAAGGGCCGAAGGTTGGCCGTAATGATCCGTGTATTTGTGGCTCGGGTAAGAAGTATAAGCAGTGCTGTGGAAAGTTGAGTTAACGGTGCCAAGTTCTGAAACAGCGGCTGAGATAGCGTCTGCCAAAAGGAGAAACACATGGCGGTAGGAAATACGTCTTTTCCAGATATGCCGCCCCTTGACGGGGTGCGTCTGGGTGTAGCAATGGCAGGCATCAAGAAGCCTAACCGTCGCGATATGGTGGTCATTGAGCTGCCCGAAACTGCCACTGTGTCAGGTGTGTTTACCCAAAATGCGTTTTGCGCCGCGCCGGTGATAGTGGCAAAGCAGCACCTTGAGATGTGCCGTGCTGATAACCGCGCACCGCGCTTTTGGCTGATAAATACCGGCAATGCCAACGCAGGCACGGGAGAAGCAGGCTTGCGCGATGCGCGCACAAGCTGTGCCGAGCTTGCCAAGCAAGCCGGGGTAAACGAGCACGACGTGTTGCCGTTCTCAACCGGCGTGATTGGCGAGCTGCTACCGATGGAAAGGCTATTGGCGGGACTGGGGCCTGCGCTGGAAACTCTGGCCAGCGACGGCCCTGCGTGGCAACACGCAGGGCTGGGTATATTAACCACTGATACCCGCGCCAAAGGCTCAACCGTCACATTGGACATTGGCGACCAGACGGTGACGATCAACGGCATCGCTAAAGGGTCAGGCATGATCAAACCCAACATGGCGACCATGCTGGGATTTGTCGTCACCGATGCGGCGATTGAGGCACCACTTCTAGATCGCCTCTTGCGGGAAACCGTGGATCGCTCTTTTAACTGCATTACGGTGGACAGCGATACCTCGACCAATGACGCCTGCATGATAGCGGCGACTGGCACTGGTCCGCAGATAGTCGATGAAGAGCAGGTATCGATTTTCCGTAATGCGTTGCAGCGGGTGATGACCGAGCTTGCGCAAGCGATTATTCGCGACGGCGAAGGCGCGACTAAGTTCGTAACCCTTCAGGTAGGCGAAGCAAAAAGCCGTCAAGAAGCGCTTGATGTAGCGTTCACCGTTGCTCATTCACCGCTGGTTAAGACCGCGCTCTATGCGTCAGATGCTAATTGGGGGCGTATTTTGGCAGCCGTTGGTCGGGCGCCCGTGAGTGACTTTGACGTTAATCGCGTGGTGATTGAGTTGGGTGATGTGCGTTTAGTCGAGCATGGCGGGCGTGCCGCTGGTTATACCGAAGCAGCGGGTAGCGCCGTGATGGCGCAATCAGACATTACCATTCGTATTAACTTGGGACGCGGTGAAGAGAGCGCCACGGTGTGGACCTCTGATCTCTCCCATGACTATGTATCTATCAACGCGGATTACCGCAGCTAGTCAGTTGTTCCCCCTCGACGGAGCATTTAACTGGCAGCAGTACAGGGCATACGCAGCGAGATGGCACCGTCATCATCAATATCAGTGTGCACACAGTGAATAAAGACGTAGTGAGTGGATGAGTATATGAGCATAAAGGTAAAACGGCGGGTTCACGTCGCGGCGGCTGCGATTATTAGCGCCGATCAACAGCAGGTACTTATCGCTCGTCGGCCGTCGAACGTTGATCAAGGCGGACTGTGGGAGTTTCCAGGCGGTAAGCTGGCTCCTTATGAAACCGGTCTTGAAGGTTTAAAACGTGAGCTGCACGAAGAGTTGGGCGTAGAAATTGTCTGCGCCCAGCCGTTGATCCGCGTGCATCACGAGTATCCCGATAAACATATCCTGCTCGACGTCTGGCAGGTGCACGAGTTTGCTGGCGAGCCCTTTGGCCGAGAAGGGCAAGCGGTGCGCTGGGTGCCCATGAGCGAGCTCTCCAACTACCCCTTTCCGGCAGCTAATTTACCGATTTTACGCGCGGTGAGATTGCCCACCGAGTATCTAATCACCGGTGAAGAGTTGGATGAGGCGCGCTTTGATGCTTTTTTGGAGCGTGCGCTGCGTGAAGACCACATTCGCCTGGTGCAACTGCGTGCTAAACAGCTGGACGAGGCCGCTTACCTTGCGCGTGCCCAGCGAGCGCTAAGCCTGTGTCGTGAGCATGGCGCGCGGCTATTGTTAAATGGTGAGCCAACGCTGCTTGATCGCATTGATGCCGATGGTATCCATTTGACCAGTGAGCGTTTAATGCAACTTGAACGCCGTCCAATTGCTGAAAACAAGTGGCTCTCGGCGTCAACACACAACCAAAAGCAGCTTACCCAAGCAGCGGTATTAGGCTGCGATTTCGTCAGCCTTTCACCACTGCGCACCACGCCGTCGCACCCTGAAGTGTTTCCGCTCGGCTGGCACGATTTCCAGCAACTGGTCGAGCGTGCAGGCATGCCTGTATTCGCACTTGGTGGTATGACCCGCTTTGATGCCAATCACGCCCGTGCCGTGGGTGCTCAAGGGATCGCTTCAATCCGCGATTTCTGGAAATAAATCAGCTAATTAGTTTGTAATGAAAAACGCCTGCCTGGGTCGTTATCCAAGGCAGGTGTTTTTGTTTAGCAAGCAATCGAAGGCTATCTAGTCGCGGTAGCGGCGGGTTAGGTCCCCATAGGCATCAATTCTACGGTCGCGCAGATAGGGCCAGATGCGCCGGGTATTTTCACTGCGCGCCATATCAAGTTTGACAACGAGCTGTTCTGTCTCTTCTCCCGCATGGGCTAGTAGTTCACCTTGCGGCCCGCAGACAAAACTACCGCCCCAAAACTGAATGCCATCGCCGACCCCAGAGTGATCGGTCTCAAAGCCTACTCGATTGGCTACCAGAACGGGTAAGCCATTCGCTACGCCATGGGCGCGCTGGATCACCGTCCAAGCATCTTTTTGGCGAACTTTTTCAGCGCTGTCATCGTTGGGATCCCAGCCAATCGCGGTGGGATAGAGCAGTAAATCGGCACCGGCCAGCGCCATTAGGCGAGCAGCTTCGGGATACCACTGATCCCAGCAGACCAGCACACCCAAGCGACCCACCGAGGTGTCGATGGGCGTGAAGCCCTCTGCACGAGCGCTATCGTGATCACCGGGGGTAAAATAAAACTTCTCATAGAACCCGGGGTCATCGGGAATGTGCATTTTGCGATACTGGCCAATCCTTCCCTTCGTACGGTCATAGACCACCGCCGTATTGTGATACAGCCCCGGTGCACGCCGCTCAAACAGCGATCCGATCAATACAATATCCAGCTCTTTAGCGAGCGCGGCCAATCGCTGGCCGGTAGGGCCGTCAAGCGGCTCCGCTAGGTCAAACAGAGCCGGATCCTCAAACTGGCAGAAATAGTGAGTAGCGTGCAGTTCCTGGAGCAGTACCAACTGCGCACCTTGTTTCACCGCATGGCGAATGCCTTCTTCGCTGATGGCAAGGCTTTTGGCTTTATCCGGCCAGGCGGACTGCTGCACGATACCCACGGTTAATGTGTTCGCCATAATGGCTCCTTTACTCAGGTTTAATACGCGAATGATTGGCAGCAGCAAACGTTCCCTGGGGCAATTGCATGGTTAAACAGTGTAGGCTGCCATGCTGGCGAATAACGCTGACGCACTCAATAGGGATAAGCGTATGCTCGGGAAAAGCAGCCGCTAGCGAGTGCAGTGCGATCCGATCCGCCGGGTCGCCGTAGGTGGGAACCAGGACAGCGTGGTTAATAATTAAAAAGTTAGCGTAGGTGGCGGGCAGGCGGTGTCCATCTTCCGGGTCAAAGCAAGCCTGGGGCCAGGGCAGGGCGATAAGCCGATAGGGTTCGCCATTGCGCTGCCGGAAAGCTTGCAGTTCCTGCTCCATGGCCGCCAAGGCCGGGTAGTGGGGGTCGTTGGGGTCATCACAGCGCACGTAGGCAATGGTGGATGGATCGCAGAAGCGTGCGAGGGTATCAATATGGCTGTCGGTATCGTCGCCTTCCAAATGGCCGTTGGTCAGCCACAATATGCGCTCAACGCCGAAATCTTGGGCTAGCTGCGCCTCCACCTCTGCTCGGGATAGCGTGGGATTACGGTTGGGGTTTAGCAGGCATGCTTCGGTGGTCAGCAGGGTGCCTTCACCGTCGGTTTCGATGGCACCGCCCTCCAGTACAAACTCCCGCTTTGCCACCGGGCAGGCCCATACGCCCGCATCCGCAAGCCATTGAGTGAGACGATCGTCGCGCTCGGCGGGAAATTTACCGCCCCAGCCGGTAAAGGTGTAATCGAGCATGACACATTGGCCCTCTTCATCGATCACGCTGATCGGCCCATGATCCCGTGCCCAGGTATCGTCAGTGGGTGCGACAATAAGCTGCAGGCGTTCAGCGGGCACGCCGTAGGCGTCAAGCGTATTGGCCAAGCGCCGTTTGGTGGCCTCGTCGGGTACGCAAATAAGCACGCGTTGATAGCGTGTAGTGGCCATCACAATGCGCTCGAGAGTGGCTTCGATGCGCTCGATCAGTGGCGCCCAATCGCCGTCATGGCGTGGCCAGGTCAGTTGTATCCCATCTTGGGGATACCATTCGGGTAGCAAACGAAAAGTCATAAAAGCGCAGCCCCACGGTCAACAGTAAATCGGCGCAATGTAGGGCGTGGCGGGGCAAGTTGCAAGCGTAACGTTTTAATCTGAACGCTCATGGCGCAGACCGCTCTAATGGCCGTTTGAACATGCAGAGAGACTTAAAAAACCGTACCATGAGCGCTTATTGATAAGGAATGACGCCATGCTTGATCGTTTGCCTTTTCTGGTGGGGCTGCGCTACGTGCGCGCTAAACGCCGGAACCATTTTATTTCGTTTATTTCGCTCACCTCTATGCTGGGGTTAATGCTGGGGGTCGCTGTCCTGATATTGGTATTGTCAGTGATGAACGGCTTCGACCATGAGCTACGCACGCGTATTTTAGGCATGGTGCCCCACGCTAAAATCGAGTCCCGGGTGGGGATGGTCGAATGGGAGTCCTTGGCTGAAGAGTTAATGCAGCGCGAGCACGTCATCGGTGCGGCACCCTACGTTGAGCAGCAAGGCATGTTCTCGGTGGGTGGACGCAATCAGGGCGCTATGGTCAACGGTATTAACCCTGACTGGGAAGGTAGGGTGTCTATTGTCGGCGAGCATATGCGCCAAGGTGAGCTGGCCGATCTGGTGCCCGGTGAGTGGAATGTGGTGTTGGGGTCGATGCTGGCACGCAACTTGGGCGTTGGCGTGGGAGATCGGGTGACGCTGTTAGTGCCCGAAGCATCCATTACGCCCGCTGGCGTCTTCCCGCGTTTAAAGCGCTTCACCGTCAGCGGTATTTTTAGCGTCGGCGCCGAGCTAGACGCTAATTTGGCCTACGCCAATATTGAAGATATGCAAACGCTTGCCCGTCTTGGCGATGCGGTCGGCGGACTTCGCCTAGAGTTGGATGATCTGTTTGCCGCTAGCAGCGAAACCCAGGCGATTCTTAATGAGCTTGGCCCGGAGTATCGGGGCAGTGACTGGACATTCTCCCAAGGCAATCTTTTCCAGGCGATACAAATGGAAAAGCGTATGATCGCGCTGCTGTTAACCGTGATTATCGCCGTGGCGGCGTTTAATATCGTCTCAACGCTGGTCATGGTGGTCACCGACAAGCGCGCGGATATTGCCATTCTGCGTACAATCGGCGCTAAGCCGAGCTCAATTATGGGCATTTTCATTGTTCAGGGCATGGCCATTGGGTTGATTGGTATTGCCATCGGGGTGGCTGTGGGTGTGTTACTGGCGCTCACGATTGCTGATTTGATTGGCTGGGTGGAAGGCACGCTGGGTATCCAGTTCTTGGATGCCGGGGTCTATTTCATTAGCGATTTACCCTCTCAGTTGCAGTGGGGCGATGTTATTCGGATCGTTTTGGCAGCCTTTGGCCTGACGTTCCTGTCGACACTTTATCCCGCTTGGCGGGCGGCAAAAGTTCAGCCAGCGGATGTGTTGCGCTATGAATAACGGCTTCAGGAATAAGGATGACACGATGTCGATGAATACAGGGCAAAACGCTGCGGTGATGCTCGATTGCCAAGCGTTGACACGTACCTACAGTGAAGGTCCCCAGGATCTCACTGTACTCGATAAGCTCAATTTGCAGGTGCGGGCCGGGGAGCGGGTGGCCATCGTAGGTAGCTCGGGGTCGGGTAAGACGACACTGCTAAATTTGCTGGGGGGGCTAGATCGTCCCAGTGAAGGCAGTGTAGTGATCGCCGGTGAGCCGTTGTCAGGGTTGAATGAAGCGGCGCTGGGTAGCTTCCGTAACCGCTACATTGGTTTTGTGTATCAGTTTCATCATCTGTTGGCGGAATTTACCGCTGTCGAAAATGCAGCGTTGCCGCTGATTATTCGCGGCCAGTCGAAAAAGGCAGCCGAGCAGCGGGCGATGCAGATACTCGAGCGGGTAGGCATGCGGCCGCGTGCGGATCATAAGCCGGGCGAGCTTTCCGGCGGGGAGCGCCAGCGCGTGGCCATCGCGCGGGCGCTGGTCACCGATCCCAGTCTGGTGCTTATGGATGAGCCCACGGGTAACCTTGACCAGACCACGGCGGCGACTATTTTGGCGCTGATGGACGAACTGGCCCAGCAGAGCGCCTGCGCCTTTGTTATTGTGACTCACGACGTTAGCCTGGCGGCCCATCAAGACAGGGTGCTTAAGCTGGATGCAGGTAAGTTGGTAGAACAAGCGCCAGCGCTTTAATCGACATGCCTGTTCGTTAAGCTGTCTTAACCAGCTAACTCATCAAGCTTGGTTCTTAAACTTGGTCATCAAGCTGAGTCATCAAACTTAGTCATCAAGTTCTGCTTTAACCTGTGCGCGCCGCTGCCGACGTTTCTGGCTGCGGCGTTTCCAGTTATGGGAGACGTGCCAGCGCCAGATTAAACGAATGGCAATATTGGCGACGATGGCCAACACTATCGCCGTAGCCAGCGAGCCGACGATCAGTGGCGGCATAATGTCGTGCATCTGTTCGGCTATCCAGTGCGTCGAAATGCGCGAAGGCGCGTCCCGCACGGGCTTGCCCAGTATAACGGTGCCAAGCCAGTAGTTACCGTAAAAGATCAGTGGCATGGTTAATGGGTTAGTGATCCATACCAAACCCACGGACAGGGCTAAGTTGCAGCGGGTTAGACGAGCGCCCAGCGCGGCGACCACCATCTGAAAAGGGATGGGCAGCATGGCGCAGAATACGCCTACGCTAAACGCATTCGAAACGCTTCGGCGTGTTAGAAGCCACAAACCAGGATCGGCAATCAGCGGCGCCATAAAGCGAAGCGAGCGCTGTTTCCTGATAGTGTCGGGTTTGGGCATGTAGCGCTGCAGGAACCGGCGCGGCATTACGGATACTCTTACCTATCGATGGGGCCATTATCCATATAGAGCTGCCCTTCGGCTATACAGAGTAGGTTTAGGCCATCAACGAACATTCGCCAGGAGGGTTCTATGCGTTTAGGGGTTGCTATGCCAGCCGCTATAGCGGCGCTCATGGGCGGGCTGTTTGCGTGGTATAGCCACCTCTCCGGGTTAACTTCAAACACATATGGTGGTGTTTTGGTGGCCGCGTTACTGCTATTAGCATGGCGGCCCCGCTTGAGTATTTGGCTTTTGGTTGGCCTGTGGGTGTTTGCAGGTGTTCAACGTGAATGGTCGAGCCGCTTACCGGCAGGATTAAGTGGTGAAGATGTTGCCGTTGAGGCCACTATTTTGACCGCTCAGCCGGTGGGCGATGCAACGCGTCTGCTGTTAGCCGTTAACAACTGCCACAGCTATTTAAAGAGTTCTTCAAATAGCGTTTCCATTAACCCTCCCCAACGCCCCAGCTGTTCAGCGCTTGGTAAGGTGCGCGTCACCGCCTATAGCGATGATGTGTTTAAGCCCGGCGAGCAGTGGCAGTTGACGCTACGTCTACGCCCACCCAGTGGCTTTGCCAACCCTGATACTTTTAACTATGAACAGTGGCTATGGCGAGAAGGTATTCACGCCACCGGCTACCTGCGTCAAGACCCAGCTCCTGCCCGGTTATCCTCGGCTGGCCCTTCGCTTCGTCAGCTTGGGCTGGACTTTCTAGCTCGCCAGGCGCTTGAAGAGCAGACTAAACGCTGGTTGGCGGCGTTGACATTGGGTGATAGCGAGCAGCTAACCCAAGACGATTGGTCGCTGCTCAATGCAACGGGTACGACACACTTGGTCGTGATTTCAGGGCTGCATGTGGGGCTGGTGGCATCGTTTGTGTTGCTGCTGGCCAAGCTGGTTGCGCGATTAACCACGCCGAGCAACTGGCGGATGCGCACTTGGCCGTGGTGGTCAGCGGCGGTTGCCTGCATCGGATATGCCGCGCTTGCTGGGATGGCGCCGCCGGCCATGCGGGCGATGGTGATGACGCTGATTGGGCTGTGGGTGCTCAGCGGGCGTCATGCGCCTGGGCCTTGGCAAGCGTGGTGGCTGGCGCTTGCGCTGGTATTAATGGTTGATCCACTGGCGTTATGGCGGCCCGGCATGTGGCTGTCATTTGTAGCGGTAGCGTGGTTAATCATTATTTGGCAGGGGCGTCAGCGACCAACTGGGATAAAAGGTTGGTGCTGGGCGCTGGTTAGATCGCAGTTGTTATTAGCACCTCTGATGGCCGCTGCTGTGCTCGTCGCCTTTGGTCGCGTGGCACCAGCTGCACCGCTGATCAATTTAGTTGCTGTGCCCTGGGTAAGCTCGGTGATGGTGCCCACGGCGCTATTGGGGTGGCTGCTGTCTCCTGTTCCCCTGGTGGGAGAGTTGGTGTGGTGGCTGTTTGAACAGGCACTTAGCGTTTTCCAGCTGTTGCTGACGCTTGCCGTTCAACACTGGCCATTATGGGAACCTGATCGGCCGCTAACGTATCCGCTCGCCTTCGCACTGTTACTGCTGTCGTTATGCTGGGGTTTACCTGCAGTGCTTTCGGGGCTGCGGCTTGCTGCCACTGCCCTGGTTGTAGCGCTGCCGTGGTGGACGATTTCGTCATCGACTTCCCAGAATGCGCTCAAAGTTAGCGTGTACGATGTGGGGCAGGGACAGTTAATAGAACTGCGCAGCCAAAATTACCGCCTTCTGTACGATACCGGACCGCGATTTCGTGGCGGCTTTATGCCGTTAGAAACCCTATGGTCGCCGGGCCAGCAGTTTGATCAGGTGATCGTTAGCCACGCCGATAATGACCATGCGGGTGGCGTTAGCGCCTTAAAAACTGATCATCAGGTTGACCAGTGGATGGCACCAGCAGGTGAGACGCTGCCCATTTCTAGCGTTGCCTGCCAGCGCGGCCAAGCGTGGCGGCGTGATGGCATAAGCTATCGCATCTTATGGCCGCCTGCGGGTGAAAATACGCTCTCGGCGAATGATCGCTCCTGCGTGTTAGAGGTAAGCGTTGGTGATCAGCGACTGCTGATCACCGGGGATGTGAGCACGGATATAGAAAGACGCTTTTTGCGCGACGTTGAGTCACCTGTTTCAGTTCTTGTGGCGGGGCATCACGGTAGCGGCACTAGCTCGGGTATTCAGTTTGTTCGTCGCAGCGCGCCTGAGCAGGTTATTTTTAGCGCCGGGCGGAATAACCCCTTTCAGCATCCGGTCGACTCCGTTGTACGACGTTTTCGTCAACAAGGCAGTTGCCTATGGAGCACGGCCCACGACGGTGCGCTGCGTTTTTGGCTCAACGCGGCTCAACCCATTAACGTTAAAACGACGCGCCCACTGATAGGACGAGGCAACCAGTGTTGAAGCGCGTCGCCATCAGGTAGAATTCCCCGCATTGCATACTATAGGCCCTTGGGTCTTCGGCCAGGAGCGCGTGTGACTGATTCAGGTTGGGTTATCTATAAACGGTTGTTGGGCTATGTAAAGCCGCATTGGCGTGCTTTTGCGCTGGCAGTGGTGGGATTTGTGGTTTACGCCGCATCGAGTACCGCGCTGGCAGAAATGATGAAGCGTTTAATTGATGGCATTCAAAACCCGGATGCGGCCTTTCGGCTATTTCTACCGCTGTTTGTGATTATTATGTTTTCCGCTCGGGGGCTAGGTACTTTTTTAAGCACCTATTTTATGGCTTATGTGGGCCGCTACGTGATTCATACCCTGCGCTGCGACGTGTTTGCCCATCTACTCCATCTGCCCGGCTGGTTTTTTGACCACCACTCCAGCGGTCAACTGGTGTCGCGGGTGACCTACCACGTTGAACAAGTCGCGGGGGCGGCTACCAAGGCGGTAACGATTATTCTCCGTGAAGGCCTGTTCGTGGTCGGCCTGGTACTCTATCTGCTCTGGACTAACTGGATGCTAACGCTGCTGTTTTTGGGCGTGACGCCGATCATTGCCGTGGTGGTTAGCTACGTCAGCAAGCGTTTTAGGCGCATTTCAAAGCGCATTCAGCACTCTATGGGCGATGTGACTCATATCGCTTCGGAAGCGCTGTCGGGATACCGCGTGGTGCGTACCCACGGCGCTGAAGAGTATGAAAAGCAGCGTTTTGAGCGGGTGAGTGAAGAGAATCGCCGTCAGAGCATGAAGGAAGCCATGACCCGGGCCGTCAGTTCCCCGGTGATTCTAATGCTGGTAGCGATCTCCATGGCCATACTGGTCTGGCTGGCGATGGCGCCCTCGCTGATGGAGAACATGACGCCCGGTGAGTTTGTCGCCTTTATCACCGCTGCGGCTCTGATGATAAAACCGGTGCGCCAATTAACCGAGATCAATGGTGAAATTCAGAAGGGGCTGGCGGCAGCGTCTGAGCTTTTTGGGTTGCTGGACATGACGCCCGAACAGAATAACGGCAAGCACGTTGCCAACCGCTTAAGCGGTGATGTGATGATCGATAATGTCAGTTTCCGTTATGCAGAGGATCAGCCTGAAGTGCTGCATAACATTAATCTGCGCTTAGCGCCGGGAGAGTTAGTCGCTATTGTGGGTCGGTCGGGAAGCGGTAAGTCAACGCTGGTCAGCCTGCTGCCGCGCTTTTATCGACCCAGCGAAGGGAGTATAAGCATTGATGGCATTAATGTTGATGAGTACGCGCTTGGGCCGCTGCGTCAACAAATTGCCTTGGTGTCTCAGCAGGTGACGCTATTTAATGCCTCTATTGCCGATAATATTGCTTATGGCGTGAAAAATGCAAACCTTCAAGCCATCAAAGCCGCTGCTGAAGCCGCCTATGCCCATGAGTTTATTGATAAACTGCCAGATGGCTATGCCACTATAGTGGGCGAAAACGGCGTGATGCTCTCTGGAGGTCAGCGCCAGCGACTGGCGATTGCCCGTGCGATATTTAAAGATGCCCCGTTGCTGGTGTTGGATGAAGCCACCTCTGCACTGGACACAGAGTCTGAGCGCTATATTCAAAAAGCCCTTGAGCGGGTTTGTGAAGGGCGTACCACGCTGGTAATTGCCCACCGCCTGTCGACCATTGAGCGGGCCGACCGAATTGTGGTGATGGATCAAGGGTGCATTATCGAAGAAGGGCCGCACCAAGTGCTGCTGGATGCCAATGGCGCTTATGCAGCACTGCATCAGCTTCAGTTTCAAGAGGCGCTATGACGCTGGCACAGCGCTGGCTGAAGGGCGCTTACCAAGGCAGCCGTTGGTTATCGCCGTTGGCTCCCCTAGGCGCGCTGTATCAGTGGGGCATGGCGCGGCGTGAAAACGCCTACCGTAGCGGAACAAAAGACGCCTGGAAGGCAGCAGTACCGGTTATCGTAGTAGGCAATATTACGCTAGGCGGCACCGGGAAGTCGCCGCTGGTGGCGTGGTTAGCCAACTGGCTGGTGGCCCAAGGCTGGTCGCCGGGAATCGTTAGCCGTGGCTATGGCGGAAAAGCGCGGTATTATCCCTTATTCGTCACCGCCAGCACCAACGTTATCGAGAGTGGCGATGAGCCGCTGATGCTGGCACAGCAAACGGGGTTGCCGGTGGTAGCCGACCCTCAGCGTGCGCGGGGTGCCCAGGCATTAGTGGCGGCGGGCTGCGATATTATCCTTAGCGACGACGGTTTGCAGCATCTAGCGCTGGCCCGGGATATTGAGCTGGTGGTTATCGATGGCGCTCGCGGGCTAGGCAATGGCCGCTGTCTGCCCGCTGGGCCGTTACGCGAATCGCCCAGCCGCCTGCAGCGGGTGGATGCGGTGATCGTCAATGGAGGCTCTCAGCAGACGCTGCCTGTTGCTTCTGCCACCACTATGCAGTTAGCCCCGTTGTGCTGGCGCCGCCTTGAAGATGGCGAGCGCTTCCCGCTAACGCCACTGCCGTTTACGTTGCCGGTGCACGCGGTGGCGGGTATCGGCCATCCTGAGCGTTTTTTTCGCACGCTGACCACTTTGGGTGTCGAAGGCGACTGGCACCCGCTCGCTGATCACCAGCAATATAGCGCTGACGCGCTAAGCTTTACCGATATACGCCCCGTTATTATGACCGCCAAAGACGCTGTTAAGTGCTACGCCATAGCGCCGACTAATAGCTGGGTATTAGACGTGGAAGCCACGCTTCCATCCGAATTTGAGCATTGGCTGGCAGCACGGCTGTCGGCACTTTCCCAAAGGAGATACGCGCATGGATAAGGAACTGCTGGCAATGCTGGTCTGCCCGTTGTGTAACGGCAAGCTGAAATATGACCGCGAGGCTCAAGAGCTGCGCTGTCACTACGATGGCTTGGCCTATCCCATTCAAGAGGGAATTCCGGTGATGTTGCCTGAAGAGGCTCGTGTTATGGATGCAGATGAGAAACTGCACAGCTCTTCAGGACGCTCTTCAGGACGTGCCGGAGGCGCTTAATGGCTTTCCCTGAATTTACCGTTGTCGTGCCTGCACGCTATGGCTCCACTCGACTACCGGGCAAACCACTGCTTGAAATCGCCGGGGAGCCGATGGTCGCCCACGTGTGGCGACGCGCCTGTCAAAGCCATGCAAGTCGCGTAGTTGTTGCCACCGACGATGTCCGCATTCGCGACGCCATGCTGCCATACGGTGCCGAAGTGATCATGACCCGCGCGGATCATCCTTCAGGCACCGACCGCTTAGCAGAAGTGGCTGATATCTTGGCGTTGGCGGATGACGCGCTGTTGGTCAATGTTCAGGGCGACGAGCCGTTAATCCCGCCCGCGCTGATTGACCAAGTGGCCCTCCGCCTGGCTGAAGATCAGGATGCTTCAATCGCCACGTTGGCTGAACCGATTAACGATGTTGCAACGCTGTTCAATCCCAATGCGGTTAAGGTAGTGCGCACGCTTCAGGGCCGGGCGCTGTACTTTTCACGGGCGCCAATTCCCTGGGACCGTGAGCAATTTAAGCAGCCGCCCACGCTGCTGGCGACGGATGCTTGGCTGCGTCATATCGGCCTATATGCCTACCGCGCAAGCTTTTTAGCCGCCTACCGCGACTGGCCAGCCTCAAGTCTTGAGCAGCTCGAACAGCTTGAACAGCTGCGCGCACTGCAGAACGGCCACATTATTCAAGTGGCCTTAGCCTGTGAAGTAAATCCAGCCGGTGTCGATACGGCTGAGGATCTAGCGCGGGTTCGGGCGCTGTTAACATAGCGCGGGTAAGGGCGCTGCTCATGACTAGCGCTGGCGCGGGTGCTACAGAATAAGCCCAAACGTTAAGGAGAGCTTTGGTGAAAGTGTTATTTGTGTGTCTTGGCAATATTTGTCGTTCACCTACTGCAGAAGGTGTTTTCCGCCGTGCTCTTGAGCGGGCTGGAATAGCTGATCAGGTTGAGATTGACTCGTGCGGTGTGGGCGTTTGGCATATGGGCGAAGCGCCGGATTCAAGGGCGCAGCAGGCAGCGCTTAGCCGTGGTATCGATTTAAGTAGCCTGCGTGCTCGCCAGCTAAGCAAGCAGGATTTCAGCGACTTTGACTATGTGCTGGGCATGGATCAAGACAACTTACGCGCCATTCGCGCTATGAAACCCTCTAATAGTCAGACTCATGTGGGCCTTTTTTTGGCGTTTGCCGGTACTCCGGATGGCGAAGTCCCCGATCCTTACTATGGCGGTGAAGAGGGCTTTGAGAACGTCCTGAATATGATCGAAGCGGCATCAGAAGGGCTGATTCAACACCTTAAGCGTGAGCTCTGATGGCGCAGATGGGATGCTAAGCTGATGAATATTCTCAGCAACGTCGATTTGACGACCTCCAATACACTGCAACTGCCTTGCCAAGCCGAGTACTTTTCAGCGCCGCGCACATTGTCAGCGCTGCGAGCTGTTCTCGCAGATGCGTGCCTTCAGGGGTGGCCAGTTACGCTGTTAGGTGGCGGTAGCAACGTACTACTGCCTGAAAAATTGCCGGGATTAGTCGTTCAGCCAGCGTTGAATCATTGGTGGCTAAGCCGCCCCGCCGGGCATCAACAGCAGGCCCATAAAGAGCAGATATTTGTCCAGGTAGGTGCGGGCGTTAATTGGCACGCCTTGGTGATGGAGAGTGCCGCTCGCGGACTTTGGGGTATCGAGAATCTAGCGCTGATCCCCGGTAGTTGTGGCGCAGCGCCGGTGCAGAACATCGGTGCCTACGGTGTTGAACTTGCCGATACGCTGCAGGCGGTGCAAATCATGGAGATTGCATCAGGCCGTGTTGAATGGTTAAACACTCAGCAGTGTGCCTTCGGCTACCGTGACAGTGTGTTTAAAGGTGAGTTGGCCGATAAGGTGGTGATTACTCAACTGATATTGCGCCTGTCGCGCACGCCGGCAGCGAAGCTTGGGTATGGCGACTTATCTAAGCGAGTAGCCGGCTCCCCCACGCCGCTTGAGGTTGCCGATGCGGTATGTGCCATTCGTCGCGAGAAGCTGCCCGACCCTCAAGTGCTAGCTAATGCGGGGAGCTTCTTTAAAAACCCCGTTGTCAGCGACGCTTTGGCTGCACAGCTATTGATTGCGCATCCTAAAATGCCACATTTTCCACTTCAAAAAGGACAGACCAAGCTCGCGGCAGGCTGGTTGATAGACCAATGTGGCTTAAAGGGTATGCGCGATGGCGCCTTTGGCTTACACCAGCATCAAGCGCTGGTGCTGGTTCACTTTGGTGGCGGGGATCGCCAGGGGCTTACCAAAACCGCGAATGATGTCGCCTCCCAGGTTGAGGCACGCTTTGGCGTTCGACTGGAGCCGGAGCCGCGGTTCATCAATCCATAACGCTGCTTACCGTTTTGCTGGCGCTATAACGCAAAAACCCCGCCGAGGCGGGGTTTTGCTGTTACAACATACGTCCGTTGTTACTCGGAGCGGCTGTCTTGCTGCGCCTGTTTACGCTTTTCACGCGGGTCATTGTGGGCCCGGGTACGGCGGCGTGGTTTCGGGGCCTCATCTTCAGTAGGTGCTTCACTGACGACTGGCTCAACAGGTTGCGGCTCTTCAAACGAAGGGCTCGCTTGGGGTTCGGCTGTTGTTTCAGTAGCAGCTGCTTGCACTGACTTATCCGCTTCAGGTGTCTCGGCGGGCTGGCGCTCGTTGCTACTTTGATCGACATCAGCCGCAACCGTAGGCTCCGCTGAAACGGGCAGCTCGCTTTCGGCAGCGGGGGTTGGCGCATCGTCGCTTGCTTTTGACGGTTCGCTAGTGGGCTTGAACTCGTCGTCTAGCGCTGGCTGAACTTTCTGTTGAGTTTCTGTCGGAACTTCCGGTTGAGCTTCTGACTGAATGGCGACATTTGCTTCTGCCGATTCAGGCTTAGCTTCGGACAACGCGGGCTGATTCTCGCTTTGTGAGGCTTCAACCTCGCTCGTATCCGCCGTTTCAATGGCCAGCGCTGGCTGGTTGCCGGCTTCTACTACCGGTTCTGCCGGTGCCACAGCGGCCGTTTGCTGCTCGGCAGTGTTGGCCTCTTCAGATGGAGCCGCTTTGGGCTGCCTGCGCTGGTGGGTCGACTTACGCGCTTTGGCGTTTGTCTCCGCGGGCCGGTCAGCCGTAGTAGGCGTGTCCAATGCATCGCTACCAGTGGTTTCAACAGTGCTGGCAATTTCAGTGGCGCTAGTCGTTTCAACTGCTTTTGGCGCTTCCGCCACATCTGGCTGAGCAGCTTCAGAGGTTGGCTCAACGTTTTCAACAGCCGCTGCCTCGGCAACCGGAGCTTCAGTCGTTAGGCTTTCCGCAGTCGCCGTTTCGTTTGGTTGCGCTGAGGTTTCTGGCGCTTCAACCGGTGCTTCAGCCTGCAGTTTTAACTGCTCGGCTTCTGCCTGGGGGTTAATCGCCTGGGTGCGGGTGCGATTACGCGGGTTGTTGCGGGTACGCTTCGGCGTGCCGTCATCCGGTTTAGCCGTTTCATCATTTTGATTGTCGCCACGCGACGCTTTCGGCGCTGTGTCCTTGTTGCGATTGCTCTCCTTAGCACTATCTCTCGCGTTATCTTTAGCGCTCTCTTTGGCTGAGTTGTCCTTGCTGGCGCTATCATTGGCAGAGCGATCAGCCTGGGTCTCTTTGCGAGGCGCCTTGTTGGCTACATCTTGTCCATTGGCCTCTTCTTGCTGAGGATGACGACGGCGGTTGCGGGTACGGCTGGGGCCGCTGCGCTTGTCGCTGCTCTCGTCACCGTTGGCGCGCGGGGTGCTGCTGCGCTGCTCGGCTTTGGGTTCAGCCTTTTGCTCGGTTCTTGGTTCAGCTTTTTGTTCCGTTCTGGCGCCGCGCGACTCGTTACGGCTGGCGTTGTCGCCGCGCTCACCGCGTGATGATTTCTGGCGCGAATCGTTGTTGCGTTGAGTAGTTTTACGCTCGTTTATCCTGCGTGGCGTAGGCGTTTCAGCCTTCGGTGCAGGAGTCGCTTCGGCGGCACTTTCGTCGCTACCCAATAATTTGGCGAAGCCACGGATAAAGCGACCAATCACGCTGGGCTGCTCGCTGCTCGCGGGTGCTGCTTTAGCCGCAGGGGCTGGAGACGCAGCTGGCGCTTTCTCTTCCGTTTGCAGCGAGGCGGGCGCGGGCGCGTTATGCGCAACACTTTTCACTGCTGCTTCCGCCCGCAGTGAGGGTGGTACAAAGCTTGGGGTCGGCTCTTTGCCCACTTCGGTATCGGTCGATAGCTCAAAGCTCGATAGGCTCTGGGTGTCGTCCTCATCCAAGTGGTCGTCGCGCAAGCGTTGAACGTCGTAGTGGGGCGTATCCATTTCAGGGTTAGGCAGCAATACGACGCGTACACCCTGGCGTGACTCTAAATCAGCCAAGACGCTGCGTTTTTCGTTCAGCAGGTAGGTGGCGACCGGTACCGGCAGAATGGCGCGAATCTGCGCGCTGTTCTCTTTCATGGCCTCTTCTTCAATCAGGCGCATGATGGAGAGCGACAGCGAGCGTACATCGCGAATGGTGCCCTGGCCATTACAGCGCGGGCAAACCACGCCGCTGGTTTCGCCCAGCGAGGGGCGCAGGCGCTGACGGGACATTTCCATTAGGCCGAAGCGTGAGATGCGGCCAATCTGGACCCGCGCACGGTCTAATTTAAGCGCGTCGCGCATGCGGTTTTCAACTTCACGTTGGTTGCGCGCGGGCCCCATATCGATAAAGTCGATAACCACTAGGCCGCCGATATCGCGCAGGCGTAGCTGGCGAGCAATCTCGTCGGCGGCTTCAGAGTTGGTCTGCAAGGCCGTCTCTTCGATATCGCTGCCACGAGTGGCGCGGGCGGAGTTGATATCGATGGAGACCAGCGCCTCGGTGTGATCGATCACAATCGAGCCGCCAGAAGGTAGCTTCACTTCGCGCTGATAGGCAGTCTCGATCTGTGATTCAATCTGGAAGCGCGAAAATAGCGGCACTTCGTCCGCGTAGAGTTTGATCTTCTGCTGATACGAGGGCATGACCTGACGAATAAAGCCCAGCGCCTCGGCATGAATCTCGGGGCTGTCGATCAGTACTTCGCCGATATCCTGGCGCAGGTAGTCGCGCATGGCGCGAATAATGACGTTGGATTCACGATAAATCAGGAACGGGGCAGGGCGCTTGGCAGCCTCGGTGGTAATCGATTCCCACACCTGAACCAGATAATCCAGATCCCACTGCAGCTCTTCAGGGTTACGGCCGATGCCAGCGGTGCGCACGATCAGGCCCATTTTGTCGGGCACGGTCAGTTGGCTCATGGCGTCTTTGAGCTGGCTGCGCTCATCGCCTTCGATACGGCGCGAAATGCCACCCGCCCGCGGATTGTTGGGCATTAGCACCAAAAATCGGCCCGCCAGACTAACAAAGGTAGTCAGCGCGGCGCCTTTATTGCCACGCTCCTCTTTATCAACCTGGACGATGACCTCTTGGCCCTCTTTAAGCACTTCTTTAATGCTTGGGCGCCCGGAGACGTCTTTGACAAAGTACTCACGGGAAATTTCTTTCAGCGGCAAGAAGCCGTGGCGATCCGCACCGTAATCAACAAAGGCGGCTTCCAGGGAGGGCTCAACGCGGGTGATTTTACCGCGATAGATATTGGCTTTTTTCTGTTCTCTTGCGCCGGATTCGATGTCTAAATCGTAAAGGCGTTGTCCATCAACTAAAGCGACACGCAGCTCTTCGGGCTGGGTCGCATTAATAAGCATCCGTTTCATAGTGTCTCGCATAGCGTTGCGTACCGGCGAACGGCCTATGGGGTGACGTAGGCGAACCGCTGGGTGCTGCGTGCTTGTGCTCGGCGCATTGCTATGCTGACGCGTCAAGCCGGGAGGGCGTCATCGCCGACCCGGCCAATAGGGCGTTGAGTACGTGGCGGAGGCAGGACGTGTTCCGGTGGCTCTGTCACGTCCATCCGGCCCTGCTGACACCGCCAACACCTGGCATTCATCGATTCACCAACGCCTGCCACCGGCACAGCGTTGAACTTTTCGCCCAGAGTCAGCCAGCGCCTTGTGACGAATAAGGAGGGGCTGCTCAGGGAGTGGCGTTGTTTAGTTACTGCCTGCCGTTGAGGGCTAGGCTTACTTTAATCTGCCGGCATAAAACGGGCGGCAGAGTTACTGCATTTTTAAGATCAATTTTTAATCCTGGAAAACGGCCAATGCGTACACTGGTGCCGTTTTGTGTTCTGGCCTGCGTGTTAGTCGGGCAGGCGCATTGACCAAGCTCAGCGTTGATGCTCTTTGCTAACAAATTTAATCAATTAGCTATCATTCAGCTAGTCACTAGCGCTAGACAAGGAAGCTTTTTGCGCTTAGCTGGTGAACAACTTGGAATATAACAGTAAAGAGTACGACCAGCAATTGACGCAATGCCCTTGGGTCTACGTTAGAATGCCGTTTTTAGCGTCACAGCAGAGCAGGAGTAAGCGGTAATGTCCGAAGGGCGTGAAGTGCAGTGGGTGGATATCGCCCCGGAACAGGCTGGGCAGCGAATTGATAATTTTCTCATGACGCGTCTTAAGGGGGCGCCACGTGCGCTTATCTATCGCATCGTGCGTAAAGGCGAAGTGCGCGTTAATAAAAAGCGCGTAAAGGTCGATTACCGCTTACAGGCGGGCGATTTAGTCCGCGTTCCACCGTTACGCTTGACGCCCCGCGAAGCCGTTAAGGAAGTCAGCGATAATCTGCGTGATGTGTTAGTGGGCAGCGTTATTATGGAAGGGCCCGATTGGATGGTACTTAATAAGCCCTCAGGCTTGGCGGTTCATGGCGGTAGCGGCGTTAAAATTGGCTTGATCGAAGCACTACGTCAGGTGCGCGACGATTTGAGCTTCCTGGAGCTGGTTCACCGCTTGGATCGCGACACTTCGGGCTGCCTGCTGCTAGCCAAGTCTCGCGATGCGCTGGTGACGCTCAATGAGTCGCTGAAAAAACACGGCATGGATAAGCGCTATTTAGCGCTGGTGAGCGGGCGTTGGCCAACGCGAAAAACCTACGAAAGTGCTCGGCTAGATCGCTTCGATGCGGGTAACGGCGAACGCCGTGTACGCGTCGATCCCAACGGGAAAGTGTCTCGCACCCATTTTTCGGTGGTCGAAACCTTCGAAAAAGTCACTCTGATCGAAGCCGAGCCGGTCACCGGGCGCACCCATCAAATTCGTGTGCATGCTGCCCATGCAGGCCACGCGCTACTGGGTGATGATAAATATGCTACCCGTGAAAGCGGCCTGCTGACTAAGCAGCTAGGGTTAGGGCGCCTTTTTCTGCACGCCCGCGCGCTGACTTTTCCAGAGCCTGGTAACGGCCGTCCGGTTACCGTCAAGGCGCCGCTGCCAGAAGCCTTGGAAGAGACGCTTAAGCGCGCTCGACGATAAGCGCCTTTCACTTTACGCCCTCTCAATAAGGAACTGCCATGCAGTACGAGCTGATTATATTTGATTGGGACGGTACTCTGATGGACTCCGTGCCGAGGATTGTGTCATGTATGCAGGCGGCTGCTTTGGAAGTCGAATGGGGCGAGCTTTCGGCGGCTGAGGTAGCAGATATTATTGGTCTGGGGCTGCCCGAAGCGATTGCCAAACTCTGCCCGGGTATTTTGCCCGCCCAGGCCGAACGACTTCGCGAGCGCTATTCACACCATTTTGTGACGGTGGATACCACGCCGATGCTGTTTTTCCCAGGCATTGAAGCTCGGTTAGCGCGTCTGCGTGAAAATGCGCAGCAGCAACTTGCGGTAGCCACGGGTAAAAGCCGGCGCGGACTGGATCGCATTTTTGCCGAGACCGGCAGCGGTGGCTGGTTTCATGCTAGTCGCACGGCAGATGAAACGCGTTCCAAGCCGCATCCGCAGATGTTGTCTGAGCTGCTGACGGAGCTTAAAGTGCCCGTCGAGCGGGCAGTGATGGTCGGCGATACAGAGTATGATCTTGAAATGGCGCGAGCGATTGGTATGGATCGTATCGGCGTAACCTACGGCGTTCACACGCCGGAGCGTTTAGCGTTGAGCCGGCCCAAGTGGGTAGCTCATAGCGTCGATGAGCTTTTTGATGGGTTGAATGGTTGATTCGACTGCCTCTATATAAGGATGTGTTATGAGTGACGACCGCTGGACAGAAGGGCCCGAAGTGACAGAAAGCAGCGTCGACCCCGTGCCGGGCGCGCCAGGTGACGATGCCGAAACGCTGCGCGAGCGCCAGCGCCTTGCCCAAATGGAAATGATGGACCACTGGATAGGTGGCGTGTTGACCGAGCAGCGTCGCACTCGCCGGTGGAAGCTGTTTTTCCGGTTCATGCTGCTGCTGATTGCGCTGGTCTTGGTGCTAACGACGCTATACAGCGTTTTTTGGGATGATAAGGGCAGCGCAGCGCCCACTCAACAGCACTTGGGGCTTGTTGAGGTTAATGGCGTCATCGCCAGCGACTCCCCGGCTAACGCCGAGCGCATTATTCAGGGCTTGAATCGGGCCTGGGATGCGGAAAGTACGGCGGCAGTGGTGCTGCACATTAACAGCCCGGGCGGCAGCCCGGTGCAGTCTCAGCGTATCTATGCAGAAATCATGCGTCTGCGTGAGCAGGGCGATAAGCCGATTATTGCGGTCATTGAGGATCTCGGTGCCAGCGGTGCTTACTATATTGCTGCAGCGGCCGATGAAATAGTCGCCTCGCCAGTGAGTCTGGTGGGCTCGATTGGCGTGATCTATGCGGGGTTTGGCTTCGAAGAGGCAATTGAGCGCATTGGCGTTGAAAGGCGCGTACTCACAGCGGGTGAAAATAAAGCCTTTCTAGACCCATTTCTACCCTTGGATAACGACGCCGAGGCATTTTGGCAAAACGTGCTGAGCCAGACCCATCGTCAGTTTATTGATGATGTGCGCGCGGGTCGTGGCGAAAGGCTCAGCGATAGCTCGGAAATTTTCTCCGGGCTCATCTGGAGTGGCGAACAGAGCATCGAGCTAGGTTTGGTTGATCAATTGGCTAGTCTCGAGCAGCTGTCTCGAGATCGGGTCGGTAACACCGACTGGGTAGACTATACGCCGAGTCTTGACCCGTTTGATCGCTTGACGCGGCGTTTTACCCAGGTTACGGCCGAAGTGTTGGGCATTAGTGCGCCCAACACCCCGCTGCGTTTCTAGTCGGTTATCGCTTCTCTTGGCTAGCCTGCGCCGAGTGGGTCCAGGCCCACTTGGCGCAGCATGTCGCAGAGCGCAATCAGCGGTAGTCCAATGAGCGCATTGGGGTCGCGCCCCTCTAGTTTTTCAAACAGCGCAATACCTAAGCCTTCCATGCGAAAGCTGCCCGCGCTGTCCAGTGGTTGCTCTTTAGCGACGTAGTTCTCAATCTCTTGCGCGCTTAACGTTCGAAATACCACTTCAAAAGACTCCACGTGAACCTGATGGCGCTGGTGGCGTGTATCCAATAACGCTAAGCCGGTCAAAAAAGTGACGCGTTGACCAGAAAAGCGGGCAAGGTTGGCGCATGCTTTCTCAGCTGTGTGCGGTTTGCCAAGAATATCGCCCTCAAACACCGCCACTTGGTCGGAGCCAATAATACAGTGATGGGGGAAGAGGGCCACGACGGCGTTGGCTTTACTAAGCGCTAGCCGATGCACCAGTGCTTTAGGTGTTTCGCCAGGATGAGGGGTTTCATCAATATCCGGCGCATGACACTGGTAGGGGAGCTGTAGGCGATTCAGCAGCTCCCGTCGTGAACGTGAACTGGAAGCAAGCACCAGCTCGCTAGTCGATGGCTGGGGGGTTGATGACTGAGTGTTTGATGGCTCGGTCGTTGATAATGAGGACACAAAAGCTCCTGACGGCTTGGAGGCTAATAGAAGCAGTAGAGTGTAGCGAAAGCGGGTAGAAGTGCCTATGTTGGCTGTTTATTAAGGCCCGTGCGGGTTTTAATTATCGAGGAAGATATGAAGAAATGCACCGACAGCTTTGACACCAGCAGGGGGAGTGCCTATCATTGCGCGCCTATGTTGACCTCACAACTCCCCAGCCGGGTTGAGCCTTATAAGCTTGCAGCCCGCCACGAACGAATCGAAGGCTTGGTAGCGCTTGATAAGTTGCCACGTCTTGCCGAAGAAGCGGGTGTCCAAACCGGCGACTGTCATGTCGTGCTTGAGTTTGGCGTCGATTCTCAAGGCCGTCGTGAAATTCGTGGCCACTTGCAAGCGACGTTGGCGCTTGCCTGCCGACGCTGCCTGGTGCCGCTGCCTCAAGAGGTAAGCAGTGACTTTTTGCTTGGAATGGTCACTGACGAAGCTTTAGCGGCCGAGCTGCCTGCTAGTCATGAACCGGTGCTGGTGGAAAAGGAACAGCTGGATCTTCTGACGGTGGTTGAGGATGAATTGATTCTCAGCCTGCCCCAGGTGGTCTATCACGACGAAGCCGAATGTCATGTCTCGGCGGAGCAGTTGGTCAGCAAAACAGAAGGCGCGGTGTCAGAAACAACGCCAGCGACGAATCCTTTCGCGGTGCTGAATGTCTTAAAAGGCAAAAAATAGCACCCTTTACTTACATACCCTGGAGTAAACACCCATGGCAGTTCAACAGAACCGTAAAACCCGTTCCAAGCGCGGCATGCGTCGTAGCCACGATGCGCTGACCGCTCCGACGCTGTCTCAGGACAAAGAAACAGGTACCACTCACCTGCGTCACCACGTTTCACCAGACGGTTTTTACCGTGGCCGTAAAGTGGTTGAGGTATAAGCCTCAATTGCATTATTAAGCGGCTAAACGGGCTCAGTGTGGTATGCGCTTAGCGATTGATGTGATGGGGGGTGACCAAGGCCCTCATGCGATTATCGCAGGCTCTGCTAGGGCAGTGGTAGAACACCCCAGCCTTGAACTGATTCTGTTTGGCCCGCGTCAGCAGATTACTGCTGAGCTTTCGCGCTTGCCGCAGCCTCTGGCTGCGGCAGCGTCACGTTTGGTGGCGCGTGATTCCCCCGATAGTGTGTTGCCAGGGGCAACGGCTGCCTGGGCGTTGCGTAGAGGCCAGGCGACCAGTATGGCGCGCATGCTGCGTTGTGTCGCCCAGGGCGAAGCAGTGGCTGGTGTAAGCGCGGGCAATACGGCGGCGCTTGTGGCTTTGGCCAGGCGCGAGCTGGGTATGGTCGAGGGGATCTCTCGCCCGGCGATCAGCACCGCAATCCCCGCGCGGCAAGGGCGCCGCTGTTATCTATTGGATTTAGGCGCCAATGTGGATTCGCCTGCCCACCGGTTGGTCGATTTTGCGCAGATGGGGGCAGCGATGGCGCAGTGTGTCGATGGCACGGCGGTGCCGCGTGTGGCACTGCTTAATGTTGGCGCAGAGGCCACTAAGGGCAGTGCTAGCGTGCGTGAGGCTGATCGTCTGCTGCGCGAGTACGCCAGTGGTAGTGCTTTCGCTTATCAGGGCTACGCGGAGGGGGGGGATCTTTTTAAAGGTCAGTTTGATGTGGTGGTATGCGACGGCTTTGTAGGCAACGCTGTTCTCAAGGCAAGCGAAGGTTTGACAAGTATGTTGGTTGAGCGGGTGCAGATGGCATTTGAGTCACGCCTTAGCGGCCGTTTGGCAAGCCTACTGGCCAAACCTGTGTTAAAGCGATTAAAGCAAGAGCTTGATCCCGTACGCTATAACGGGGCCAGTTTGCTAGGGCTGCGCGGGATAGTCGTAAAGAGTCATGGCAGTACCCATGCCGATGGTTTCTATTACGCTATTCAACGCGCTCTACAAGAAGTGGAGCATGACTTACCTGCGCGGATCGCAGGCCGCTGGCGAGCGCCATCATATGAAAGTGATGGTGCGGATCAGCCATAAGTAGATAATAAGCAATTGGATTTTGTTTGCGGGTTATAGGTGGCATCAGGATGTGCCAATAATCTCGCCTATCGCTCATATGAGCAAATGCCTACAAGAGCAAAGGTGAACGACATGTCTCAACCCCTTGCCCTCATTTTTCCCGGGCAGGGCTCTCAGCAGCTTGGAATGCTGCGAGAGCTTGCCGAGCGCTACAGTGTGGTGGGAACGACATTTGAGGAAGCGTCGGATGCTTTGGGCTACGATTTGTGGAAAGTCGTCCAAGAAGGCCCTGAAGAGTCGCTTAATGCAACCGCGTGTACCCAACCCGCGCTACTCTCTGCCAGCGTCGCTATTTGGCGCGTATGGCAAGAGTTGGAAGGGCCTCGGCCTACTGTAATGGCGGGCCATAGTCTGGGCGAATACAGCGCTATGGTGTGTGCAGGCGTCATGAGCTTTGCTGAAGGCGTCAATTTGGTGCGTCTGCGCGGTGACGCGATGCAGCAAGCCGTGCCTGCAGGTGAAGGTGGTATGGCCGCGATTCTTGGCTTAGCGGATGATGCGGTCGAGGCGGCCTGTGAAGGAGCCGCCCAGGGCGACATAGTTTCTGCGGTTAACTACAACTCTCCAGGACAGGTAGTTATTGCCGGCGAAAAAGCGGCCGTTGAGCGGGCAATGATTGCCTGCCAGGAGGCGGGTGCTAAGCGCGCCATGGCGCTTCCTGTTTCCGTGCCTTCTCACTGCTCCCTGATGCGTCCAGCGGCTGAGCGCTTGGCCGAGGCAATGCAAGCCATTAAACTGCGAACGCCACGCTACACGGTAATTCAAAACGTCGATGCTAAGGCTCATGCCGATACCGTCATGCTACGTACACGCCTAATCGAACAGCTGTATCAGCCGGTGCGCTGGAGCGCCTGTGTTGAAGCCATGGCTGGTAAAGGTGTTGAGGTATTCATTGAGTGCGGGCCAGGAAAAGTGTTGACTGGCCTCAATAAGCGTATCGTGAAGGGTAGCAAAGGGCTGGCGGTGAATGACCCCGATAGTCTGGATGCTGCGCTTGAATTAGCGCGCGAAACGTTGACTGGCAAGGCGTGAACAGTGGTTGTCTTGTTTCACTATCCTTGCTTAAGTACATGCTTAAAGGCAGAACGTTATGACCCAAGAACGTAGAGTTGCCCTGGTGACAGGCGCTAGTCGTGGAATCGGCCAAGCAATTGCACGCGAGTTAGGTCGTCAAGGCCGTATTGTAATTGGCACAGCGACCAGCGAGTCAGGTGCTGAGAAAATTGACGCTGATCTTAAGGCCTGTGGCATTGAAGGGGCCGGTTTATGCCTCAATGTCACTGACCAGACCAGCATCGATGAGGTATTGAAAACCATTACTGAGCGCTTTGGTGCGCCGACAATTTTGGTTAACAACGCTGGCATTACGCGCGACAATTTGCTGATGCGCATGAAAGAGGACGAGTGGGATTCTGTTATGGATACCAACTTGAAATCTGTCTATCGTGTAAGCAAGTCGTGTTTACGGGGTATGACTAAGGCCCGCTTTGGGCGTATTGTGTCGATCAGCTCTGTAGTGGCAACCATGGGCAACCTGGGCCAGACTAACTATGCGGCTGCAAAAGCAGGTATGGAAGGTTTTAGCCGCGCTCTGGCGCGTGAGGTCTCTTCGCGTGCGATTACGGTCAACTCGGTGGCACCGGGCTTTATCGCTACCGATATGACTGAAGCGCTGCCTGAAGCACAGCACGATATGTTGCTGAAGCAAATTCCGTTGGCGCGTTTAGGGGCGCCGGAAGAGATCGCCGCAGCGGTGGGCTTTTTGACCAGTGATGCAGCCGGTTATATCACTGGCGAGACGCTTCACGTGAACGGCGGCATGAATATGCGTTGATGGCCTTAGGCTTGGCGGTTGCGTCTGTCTAAGGGCGTCTATAAACTACCCCGCAGCTTTTGGCTTGCGGTTTCCAAATAGCTGGTTATCAAAAACGGCTAATGTGAACGACTGGAGTACGTTAATGAGTACTATTGAAGAGCGCGTTAAGAAAGTTGTAGCAGAGCGCCTGAACGTTAAAGAAGAAGATATCCAAAACAGCTCTTCTTTTACAGAAGACTTGGGTGCTGACTCGCTCGACACCGTTGAGCTGGTCATGGCTTTGGAAGAGGAGTTTGATACTGAGATTCCTGATGAAGAAGCTGAGAAGATCACCACGGTTCAAGAAGCCATCGACTACGTAAACGCCCACCAGTAAGGGCTGCGTCGATGCATCGAACCAGGGTGGGGTGCTAGTCACCCGCCTTAAGAGCCGTCCTTTCGTAGGGCGGCTTTTTTGCTTTACTGCCACAATGCTTATAACGTTCAATCTCCGTTATACTGTTGACCAAATTTAAGCAGCAAATGACCCAAGTGGGTCGCGTCACCATGGATGCCTGGAGGAAAGCTGATGGCACGGAAAAGGGTAGTGGTAACTGGGTTAGGCCTGGTGACCCCTGTGGGTAATAGTGTTGATGAGTCGTGGGCAAACATTGTTGCTGGCAAAAGCGGTATTACGTCAATTGAACATTTTGACACCAGTGGTTTTAACACCCGCTTTGGTGGAGCGATCAAGAATTTCGATATCGGCCAGTATTTGAATCCGAAAGATGCCCGCAAAATGGATTTGTTCATCCAGTACGGCATGGCGGCGGGTGCTCAAGCGGTTGAGGATTCGGGAGTCGAGTGCACTGAAGAGAATGCGGATCGTATTGGTGTGGCTATCGGCTCAGGCATTGGTGGCTTGCCAATGATTGAGCATAACCACAATGCGTTGAATAAAGGCGGCGCTCGCAAGATATCGCCGTTCTTTGTGCCGGGCTCCATCATTAATATGATTTCCGGCAACATGGCGATTCAGCACGGCTTTAGAGGCCCGAATATCGCGATTACCACCGCGTGCACAACGGGCACTCACAATATTGGTTACAGCGCGCGCACAATCGCCTATGGCGATGCGGACGTTATGGTGTGTGGTGGCGCCGAAATGGCCACTACGCCACTGGGCTTAGGCGGCTTTTCCGCGGCACGCGCACTCTCTACGCGTAACGACGATCCTGAAGCGGCCAGCCGGCCCTGGGATACTGATCGAGACGGCTTTGTATTATCCGACGGTGCCGGTGTGCTGGTGCTTGAAGAGTATGAACACGCCAAGGCGCGCGGCGCTAACATTTACGCCGAGTTAGTGGGTTTTGGTATGAGCGATGATGCCTACCACATGACCTCTCCGCCCGAAGATGGGCGCGGTGCAGCGCTCTCTATGCGCAATGCGATCAAAGATGCCCAAGTCGATGTCGCTGACGTTCACTATATCAATGCCCATGGCACCTCCACCGCGTCGGGCGATCTGGCGGAAAGCCGTGCCATTGAGAGCGTGTTGGGCAGTGCTTCAAACAGTGTGGCAGTGAGCTCGACCAAGTCGATGATTGGGCATCTGTTAGGTGCCGCAGGTGCAGTAGAGGCGGTGTTTAGTATTCTGGCAATTCGCGATCAAATCGCCCCACCCACGATTAATCTGGATAATCCGCAGGAAGGCTGCAACCTGGATTATGTGCCGCATACAGCTCGGAATATGCGTATCGATATGGCGCTATCGAACTCCTTCGGTTTTGGTGGTACCAACGGCTCGCTGCTGTTTAAGAAGGTGTAGTTGACTATGCTGCCGCCCGAGTCATCTGACCAACACTCTGTGCCGTTTGATGATCGTGGGCTGGCGTATGGTGACGGCCTCTTTGAAACAGTACTGCTGCGCGATGGCGCACCCGTGCTGTGGCGCTATCATATGGCGCGTTTGAACGAGGGCTGTCATCGGCTGGGAATACCGTTGCTTTGCCAAGAGGCGCTTGACGCCACATGTCAGGGCGACCCCAGTGCTGAATTCGAAGTGCTTAAGCTGATACTGACCCGGGGCAGTGGCGGGCGTGGCTATGCCCAGCCCGATCAGTTAGCACCGTGTCTGCTCAGTCGTAGGGCGCCGTTTCAACCGTCAGTTGAGCGCTGGCAGCAGGGTGTGACGGTGCGACTTTGTGATTTGCGGCTTGCCCGTCAGCCTCGGTTGGCTGGTATCAAACACTTAAATCGACTGGAAAACGTATTGGCCCGCCAAGAGTGGCGCGATACCTCCATTGCCGAAGGTGTGTTGGCCGATAGTGAAGGTCTTGTCGTAGAAGCCACCAGCATGAATGTTTTTTGGCAACAGGCGGGGGAAATACTAACCCCTCCGCTTGACCAGTGTGGTGTGGCTGGCACGCTGCGTGCTGCACTGCTTGAACAAGGTGGCGTCGCTCAAGCTACGCTGACGCTTCATCAACTGGCTGATGTCGAACGGCTATGGGTGGCCAACTCTGTCCAGGGCGTATGGCCAGTGACGACACTACTCGCAGCGGATGGCTCGCTGCTGCGGCGCTGGCCTTTGCGTCAGCCTGATCCGTTCCAGCGCTTGGCGCATCAGTTAATGGGTGTTGTTTAAGCGCCAGTGTTTGTTGAGATATCGCCCAGCAATTTTCTAGAGGTGTCATGGTGAAACGGTTATTAGCCGCTTTATTGGTGTTAGTGGTGGTCGGGGCTGCAGCTGCAGCAGGCGGTTATTTCTATTGGCAGAGCCGGTTAGAGGCACCGCTTTCAATTGATGAACCAATGCTTTACCAAGTGCCTTCCGGCGCGGGGTTTAATCAGGTAGTGGCGCAATTGGAAGAGCAGGGCGTGCTGGAAGATGCCTGGGCGTTTCGCTTGCTAGCGCAGCTCGAACCGGAACGCATGCCGCGGCTGCGTGCCGGCGAGTATCAGCTATTGCCGGCTATGAGCGGTTTGGAAATGATGGCCCTGTTAGGTAGTAATAAGGTGGTTACCTATTCGCTGACCATTCCGGAGGGACGGTCTTTTCGACAAATGCGCGAGTTGCTTGATGCCGCGCCGAAACTGGACCATCGCACTACAGAGTTGAGCGATGCAGAGGTGATGACGCTACTCGATCGCGAGGGCACTTTCCCGGAAGGCTGGTTCTTTCCCGATACCTATCGCTACCACTTGGGTATGAGCGATGTGGATATTCTGCGCCAATCTTTGCAACGGATGGAGCGCATCCTTGAAGAAGTATGGGAAGAGCGCGCGGACGATCTAACCATTGACTCCCCCTACGAGGCGCTGATTATGGCCTCCTTGATCGAGCGGGAAACCGGTGCGCCTGAGGAGCGGCGGGAAATCGCTGGGGTCTTTAAGCGTCGCATGGAGCAAGGCATGCGCCTGCAAACCGACCCGACAATTATTTATGGCATGGGCGACCGTTATGAAGGTCGGATTACCCGCGAAGATATCCGCGAGGCGACGCCGTATAACACCTATGTGATCGACGGAATACCGCCCACGCCGATTGCTATGCCGGGGCGAGCCTCGTTAGAAGCGGCGGTGAACCCTTTGCCTGGCGATACGCTCTATTTCGTTTCTCGTGGCGATGGCACGCACCACTTTTCGCGTACGTTGCGGGAGCATAATAATGCCGTTAACCGCTATATTCGTAACCGTTAATAATCTCAGCACATTAAGGTAGTAGGATGACTAAGCGTGGACGCTTCATTACGCTGGAAGGCGGCGAAGGCGTGGGTAAATCCACCAATGTGGACTTTGTCGCCGAATGTCTGGAAGCCCAGGGCCTGGAAGTGGTGCGTACCCGTGAACCGGGCGGAACCGAGCGCGGTGAAGCGATTCGTGCGCTGCTGCTTGACCCTGCCCCCCAAGAGCCGCTGCACGTGGACGCCGAACTGCTATTAATGTTTGCCGCGCGGGCTCAGCATCTAGCGGAAAAAATTCTGCCTGCCCTAGCGCGAGGCGCCTGGGTGGTATGTGACCGCTTTACCGATGCCACCTTCGCCTATCAAGGCGGTGGGCGGGGCATTGCCAAAGAGCGTATAGCCGTGCTGGAAGAGTTCGTTCAAAAGGGGCTTTCACCGGATTTAACCCTACTGCTTGATATGCCCAAAGAGGCGGCAAAACAGCGCTTAGAGTCGCGCCTGCGTGATCGCCATGAGCAGCGCGATCGCTTTGAGCAGGAGCAGGCGGATTTTTTCCAGGCCGTGCGCGACGGTTATTTGGCGCGAGCGGAAGAGGCGCCCGAGCGTTTTGCGGTGATCGACGCCCAGCACCCACTAGAAGAGGTGCAAACGCAAATTCGTCAAGCCCTGCTGACACGGGTCGCGGCATGGCGTTAACCGGCGTAATGCCGTGGCACCAAGCCACGTGGCAGCAACTGACCCGCTTGGCGGATAGTGGGCGCATGCCCCATGCGCTGCTTATTCACGGCGCCCACGGCGTGGGTAAACAGCAGTTGGCGGAGGCGTTGATTGCCCGGACGCTATGCGCCTCGCCCGCCGACCAGGCCTGTGGCCATTGCCATAGTTGTGCCATGCTGGCATCTGGGTATCACCCGGATCTGTTGCGAGTCTCGCCGGAAGAGGGGAAGCGCCAAATTCGCATTGACCCGATTCGCGAGGTTAATCGCTTTGTGTCGCAAACGGCCCAGCAGGGTGGATACCGGGTGATTGTGATTTCACCCGCCGAAGCAATGAACGTTGCCGCCGCCAATGCGCTACTCAAAAGCCTTGAAGAGCCCGGCGAGAAAACGCTGTTTATACTGCTCTCGGACGTGCCTTCTCGGATGCTAGCGACGATCCGCTCCCGTTGCCAGCAGTGGTCACTTCCAAGCGTTGCCTTTGATGATTGCCGCGGCTGGCTAATCGAGCACTTGGGTAGCGCTGACGATGCCTACTTCTGGTGGCAGGTAGCCGGCGGTCTGCCGCTGCTTGCAGTGGAGCTGGCCGTACCGGAAGAGCGCGCATTACGCCACCAGATTCACGACAGTTTTGAACAGCTAGTGCGTGGTGCCGAGCCTGTTTCAGAGGCGGCTCGTCTGGATCGCCAGGCCATTGACGCTATCTTATGGTACGGTATTGCCTGGCTGGAAGACCTGATTCGACTGGGCTTGTCCGGTGAAGCAGAGGTGCTGCATAACCCCGACCTTGAGCCTCTCTATCGCCAGGCAGTTAAAAATGGCCGGGTGCAGGATTGGTTTCGCCTGCTGGATTATGCCCGCGAGCAGCGGCGCTTGTTGGCGGTGGGGGCCAACCCCAATCCTCAGTTAGTGCTTGAAGCATGGTTGGTGCGCTGGGCGGCCCTGCTGCGCTCATAGCGGCTTATCTTATCGTTTGTTTGCAGTGAGGTCGTCATGGCAGCTCAGAAAGCGCTCTCTCTTACCATTCCGGATCTGCCGACGCTGCTTTCCGCGTATATGCCTTTTCTGGATCATGGGGGTATTTTTGTGCCCACTCAGACCCATTATGCCCTTGGCCAGCAAGTATTTTTACTGCTCACGCTACCGGGCGAAAGCGAACGTCTTTCAGTCACCGGCCAGGTAGTGTGGGTATCGCCGGAGGGGGTGAGTGGCCGCCGTATGCCAGGTATTGGCCTGCACTTCAGCCAGCAAGATTACCCGGTGCGTGACCGCATCGAAACGCTGCTTGCCGCTCAATTAGATAAAGCAGCCCCGTCGTTTACGCTCTAAATCAGATGATTAAAACGCTTATAGCCCACTCGTTGTCGAGACCTGCATGTTTGTAGATTCACACTGTCACTTAGACCGTTTATCCGACCTAACCCATGGCGGCGATATTGCTGCCACCCTGGCAGCCGCCCGTGCTGCCCATGTCAGCCAATTTCTTGCTGTTGCGGTGTCCTTGGAAGAGATGCCGCAGTTGGCGGCCATTTCACGCGCTCATCGCGATGTAGCGATATCCGCAGGCTTACACCCACTGCATACTACTGACAGCGAGCCCAGCGTTGCCGATATCAAAGACGCCGCTGAACAGTACGGCGCAGTAGCGATTGGTGAAACCGGTTTGGATTACCACTACCGCGATAGCGTACCGATAGAAGTGCAGCATGAGCGCTTCAAGCGGCATTTAATCGCGGCGCAAGAGTTGGAGCTCCCGGTAATCATTCATACCCGCGAAGCCAAAGAAGAAACGCTCGCCCTGTTACGTGAATACAGCGACCCACGCGTGGGCGGTGTATTACACTGTTTTACTGAAGACTTGGCGATGGCCCGTGAAGCGGTAAGGCTAGGTTTTTATATTTCGCTGTCGGGCATCATTACCTTTCGCAATGCCGCTTCGCTGCGTGAGTTGGCCGGTCAACTGCCGCTAGATCGTCTGCTGATAGAGACCGACAGCCCCTATCTTGCGCCGGTGCCTTACCGCGGCAAGCCAAATGAGCCCGCCTGGGTAGTGGAAGTGGCGGAGTGCATTGCTACGCAGCGGGGCATTAGCGTTGATGAAGTGGCCATGCAGACGACTGCCAACTTTTATCAGCTGTTCCGCGCAGCCGCCCCCGATGCTCCGGAACACGTTAAAGAGGCGCTGGCACAGTCTGGGCTTTTATAGGCTGAATGCGCTCAAGCGAGGTGGGCAAGATGAATATAGATCGATTGCTACAACAGCATGGCACCCACAGTGAGGATGCAGGCGCTATCCCACCACTCGATCAGTGGCACCCCGAGTTTACAGGCGATATCAATATCAGTATTCGCGCCGACGGTGGCTGGTGGCACGAAGGCCAACCGTTTGCACGTCCCAAGGTGGCGCGCCTATTGGCTACGCTGCTGCGACTTGATGACGAGGGTTACTGCCTAGTTACACCGGTGGAGCGCTGGCGGGTTCAGGTCGAAGACCTGCCGCTGGTCGCAGTAGAAGCCGACTTTCATGATAATGCCTGGTGGTTTACCACCCAGTTTGACGACGTTGTTCGCTTAGATGCTGGGCATCCGCTCTCGGTTACGTTAACGCCGCAAGGGGAGGCGGTGCCGCAACTACCGGTGCGTTTTGGACTCGCTGCGCGTTTGCACCGGAATGTCTATTACCAACTGGTTGAGGCCGCCGAAACTCGTGATTTAGGCAATGGAACCAGCGAGATTGGGCTGATGAGCGCCGGGCACTGGTATGCGCTGGGTCGACTCGAGGAAGAATCATCAGGCGAGGCGCCGTGAAGTTAACCGCCGAACAGCAAGCCGTTGTTAATCA
Organism: Halomonas sp. SpR8; assembly: GCF_031010195.1. Lineage (GTDB taxonomy): Bacteria > Pseudomonadota > Gammaproteobacteria > Pseudomonadales > Halomonadaceae > Vreelandella. The sequence continues at coordinate 585,006 of NZ_JAUAMC010000001.1, forward strand.
CGCCGGTGGTCATGCCCGGGTGGCGGCAGTGGCAGGGGCCGGTAAAACCACCACCATGGCCGCCCGGGTACTGCATCTACTGGCCAGCGGGGTGTCGCCAAAGCGTATCCTGGTGCTGATGTTCAACCGTTCCGCCAAGGATGATTTTCAACGCCGGTTAGCCGCGATGGCGCCCGCCGGGCAGGCGCTACCGGATGTGCGCACTTTTCACTCCCTGGGCCACCGGTTAACCCAAAGCTTATGCCGCTGGGGAGCGCTCGCACCGCGCCGATTGTTATCCGCCGATTGGCAGTTAGAGCGATTGCTCCGCCAAGCAAGCCTTAACGTATTGCGTGATGCGGTTGAGCGCCGTGATGCGGCTCTGGAAGGTGACCGACTTGAGATCCTGGCTCACTTCTGCGGTTTAGTGAAGGCCGAAATGATGACGCCAGAGTCGCTTTATGAACGGCTCAATTTTGACCCCGATACCGACTATTTTCCGTCGGCCTTTGCCGAGGCAGAACGGCTATTAGAGACAGAAGGGGTGATGACCTATGCCGATCTGCTCTATCGGCCGCTACGGGTGTTAGAAGCGGATAGTGCTCTGCGTGGTCGCGTCGAAGGGTTTCTCGATCATGTCATTATTGATGAGTATCAGGATATCAATGCCGCTCAACAGCGGCTTTTATCGGTACTAGTAGGCAGCCGAGCCGATGTCATGGCAGTAGGCGATGCCAACCAGTGTATTTATGAGTGGCGGGGCGCTAAACCCGACACCATGCTGGAAAATTTTACCGCCACCTTTGGCAGTGCTACCGACTATCCGCTGTCGACTACCTTTCGCCACGGTCACGCCCTAGCGCTCGCCGCTAATCATGCCATTGCCGCTAATCAGCGGCGTCCCGATCAGCTCTGTTTAGCGGCGGACAATAACCCTGAGACGCGTGTTTTAGTAGGGCAAGGAAGCCGCCTGCTACTTGATGTGTTAATGGATTGGCAGGCCCAGGGGCGAGCATTTAATGAGGCCAGCCTACTGGTGCGCAGCTGGGCGCTCTCGGTGCCGTTTCAACTGGCGCTGCTACAGGCGGGAATTCCGTTTCGGCTTCAGCGCGAGGACCGCTTTGTCTTTCGTTTGCCGCTGGTGCAGGCCTTGGCAGGGTATTTGAAACTGTCACGCCGCCATGAGCTACTTCGCGACCCGCAGCAGTTACTTTTACTGCTTGCTCAGCCAACGCCTTTTGTTGCCAGGGAGCGGCTGCAGCGTCTAGCTCAGCAGCTAGCGACTACTCAGCAGTGGCCCGAGCGCCACGACCCGGTGCTAACAGAGTTAAAACCGATCCAGCGGCGCACGTTGAAAAAGCGCTGGGTGCTGTTGTGCGAGTTGCCTCAATTGAATGCTTGGCCGCCTGCCAAACTATTACGCCATGTGGTCGATAGTATTGATGCTGAAAAAACTCTTAAACGTGCGGCGGCGCGACGGGATAAAGGTGAAGAGGATGTGCGTTTACTCGATGTGTTGATCGAGCAGGCGCAAAGCGTGCAAGACCCCGACGCGTTTATTGAGCTGCTTGAGCGTCCAGTAGAAAACCAGGCGGGCGGCGTGCTGATCACTACTGTGCACGGGGCCAAAGGACTTGAGTGGCCACTGGTAGCGGTGGCCGGGGTCAACGAGGAAGATTTTCCCCACTATAGCCGCGATAACCCGCTTAGTGACGAGCGCTTGGAGGAGGAGCGGCGGCTTTTCTACGTGGCGATTACCCGCGCCCAAGAGCATCTGCTGGTGCTTCATGACGGCGGCGTGCACCGTCCTAGCCGTTTTATCGTCGAAAGCGCTTGGCAGGATAGCATGCGCGTTGCTTCCTGCCTGGCCGCTGACAACCCACCAGCGGCTTCGCTAGAGGTGTCCTCAGTGGGGCTAGTGGAGCGCTATCTGGCGCGTCTTGGTCGTGATGATATTGTGCTTGCCCCGGCACAGATTGAAGAGACCAAAGCGAGCTATTCAGGTACAGGTTCTACAGGAGAGACGATCTTTTATCCCGGGCAGCGGCTTCTGCATGCGGTGTTTGGCGCGGGTGAAGTCGCGGCAGTAGAGGGAAGTGTCAGCGACCCCGTTATTGATGTGCGCTTTGATCAAGCCGGGCGAAGACGGCTGATTGCCCGCCGGGCGCCCATTGAAGTGCTGGAAAGCCAGCAGAGCGCCACGCTTTCATAGTATGTGCAGAAGACGTTACGGCTAGCCTAGCGGCCAACTATCGCCAGCCGTAACGGTATTGCTTTGGCTATTACATATTAGGATAAGTAGGCCCGCCGCCGCCTTCCGGTGCTACCCAGTTGATGTTCTGTGCCGGATCTTTGATATCACAGGTTTTGCAGTGCACGCAGTTCTGAAAGTTGATCTGAAAGCGTGGCTTGCCTGCGCTATCTTGCACTACTTCATAGACGCCTGCTGGGCAGTAGCGCTGGGCTGGTTCCGCGTAAGTCGGCAGGTTTTCGCGAATCGGCAGTTCAGGGTCTTCCAAGCGCAGATGGCACGGCTGGTTCTCTTCATGATTGGTGTTAGACAAAAACACCGACGAGAGCTTATCGAAAGAGAGTTTGCCATCCGGCTTGGGATAATTGATTTTGTCAAAGTCAGCCGCAGGCTTGAGAGCGCCATGGTCGGTGGTGGTGTCGTGGACGTTGGGCAATTTGCCACCCAGCAATTGATCGACAAAGTTATAGGCGCCGCCGCCGACAGTGCCGTACTTGTGGATCGCCGGGCCGAAACTTGCACTCTCTTTAAGCTCTTGATACGCCCAGCTTGTTTCCCATTTTTGAGTAAAGCTGGTTAGTTCTTGTGCACCTTCGTCGCCACCCTTAATTGCTTCAAATACGCTTTCTCCGGCTACCATGCCGGATTTCATGGCGGTATGTAGGCCTTTGATTTTGGAAAAGTTAAGGGTGCCTGCATCACAACCAATTAGCAGGCCGCCAGGGAACGTCATTTTGGGCAGGCAATTAAAGCCGCCTTTGGTAATTGCCCGGGCGCCGTAAGCAACGCGTTTACCTCCGTCAAGGTATTGGCTGAGTACCGGGTGGTGCTTCATGCGCTGGAATTCATCGAACGGGGAGAGCCACGGGTTCTGATAGCCCAGATCCATAATCAAGCCCACAACGACCTGCTGATTTTCGGCATGGTAAAGGAACCAGCCGCCGTGGGTGCTACTATCCAATGGCCAGCCCGAACCGTGAACGACCAGGCCCGGTTCGTGCTTTTCGGCAGGCACATCCCACAGCTCTTTAAGGCCGATACCATAATGCTGCGGGTCGCGGCCTGCATCCAGCGAAAAGTCTTTAATTAAGCGTTTGCCAAGATGTCCACGAGCGCCTTCTGCGAACAGTGTGTACTTAGCACGCAGCTCCATACCCGGCATATAGCCATCTTTAGGCGTGCCATCGGCGGCAACCCCCATGTCGCCGATTAAAATGCCGCGCACCGCGCCATCTTCAACGATAACGTCTTGGGCCGCAAAACCAGGGAAAATCTCAACGCCTAGCGATTCGGCCTGCTCGCCCAGCCAGCGGCACAGGTTGCCTGCACTGATAACGTAACGTTGCTGTTCGCCACCGGTGTTGTGCATGCTTTTCGGCACGAGAGCGTTAGGCACCTTTTGTGCTTTTTCGGCGTCTTTTAGCAAAAAAACGTCGTCGCGAATCGCCGGCGTATTGAGCGGTGCGCCGCGCTCCTCCCAGTCTGGGAATAGCTCTGCCAGGGCGCGGGGTTCAAATACCGCCCCGGACAATATATGTGCGCCCACTTCCGAGCCTTTTTCAACCACGCAGACGGTAAGCTCTTGCTCAGCTTCGTTGGCTTGCTGCATGAGTCGGCATGCGGCGGAAAGCCCGGATGGGCCCGCACCGACAATGACGACATCAAAGTCCATTACATCGCGTTCAACAGTTTCCACCCGGTTTCTCCTTATTCTCTTTAAGTGCCATTATTTATACGTGCTAGCGAATGAGCACTAGCTTATAAAAAATCGGCCTTAATTTAAAACGGTCGTTTGCTTCTGATTATATGCCATGATAGTCATAATACCTGTGTCAGGTCACGCCTACGATGGTGAAAGAGGCATTTATTGGCTGTATGCTTCGCTAATCAGCGTTGAGTGCTACGACTAAGGCCGTAGTGGTTGATTAGGTATTAGGTATTGTGGCTTTGCGGCAGACTATGGCAAATTGAGAAGGTTTTTCAATTGCGCGCCTATCAAACGCTCGATTGAATTTAATGCGCTGAATTTAATACACTGATTTTAAAAGCGCCGCCATTCCTGTTGGCAGTAGCTGTGTTGAGGCAGATGGGTCGCTGTTGGAAAGTGACCAGTCAGTCTTCACGACACGTCTTAAATTAAGGGGTATCCGCTGGGCGGGTGCCGTCTCAGGGTAACGGCTTTACGACAAGCCAAGCGAGGAACCTATGAAAGTACTCGTCGCGGTTAAACGCGTCATCGACTACAACGTCAAAATCCGCGTTAAAGCGGATCACTCGGACGTCGACCTTACCAACGTCAAAATGGCCATGAACCCGTTCTGCGAAATTGCCGTGGAAGAAGCGGTGCGCCTGAAAGAGAAGGGCGTCGCGACCGAAGTGGTCGCGGTCACCGTTGGCCCCAAGGCCGCCCAAGAGCAGCTGCGTACTGCGCTGGCGCTGGGCGCAGATCGCGCCATTCATATCGAAACCGATGAGCGTGCCGAATCCCTGGCCGTGGCTAAACTATTGGCTAAAGTGGTCGAAGAAGAGCAGCCCGGCCTGGTCGTTCTCGGCAAGCAGGCCATCGACACCGATAACAACCAGACCGGCCAGATGCTGGCGGCCCTCTCCGGCTTGCCCCAGGGCACCTTTGCTTCAGAGGTTGCGGTCAACGGGGACAAAGTCAACGTCACCCGTGAAATCGACGGCGGCCTGCAGACCATCGCCCTAACACTGCCGGCGATTGTGACCACCGACCTGCGTTTGAATGAGCCGCGCTACGCCAAGCTCCCCGATATCATGAAGGCCAAGAAAAAGCCGCTGGATGTCAAAACTCCCGCCGACTATGGCATTGAGGTGGCCTCCAAGGTCAGCCTGATGAAGGTCGAGTCCCCAGCCGAGCGCAAGGGTGGCGTTAAAGTCGCCTCGGTCGACGAGCTGATCGACAAACTGAAAAACGAAGCCAAAGTTCTTTAAAGTCGGCTCTTTAATACCCGCACTTTGAGACACGTTCTTTTGAGACAAGCGCTTTGAAAGGAGCTGATTTTATGAGCATTTTGGTACTTGCCGATCTGCATGAAGGCCAACTGGCCGGGGCCACGGCCCACGTAATTGCGGCCGCCCAACAGATCGGCGGCGATATTGACGTTCTGGTTGCCGGTGAAGGCGTCCAAGCCGCGGCCGACGCTGCCGCCAAGCTCGACGGCGTCAGCAAAGTGCGCGTCGCGGATAACGCCGTTTACGCCCATCAACTGGCCGAGCCCATGGGTGCGCTGCTGGTCGAACTGGCTGATGGCTATACCCACGTACTCGCTAGTGCCTCGACTACTGGCAAAAACGTACTGCCGCGGCTAGCCGCGTTAAAAGACGTTAGCCAACTGTCGGATGTTATCGCCGTGGACAGCGCCGATACTTTCAAGCGTCCTATCTACGCCGGTAACGCCATTGCGACCGTCAAGAGCGACGACGCGCTGAAAGTGATTACCATCCGTTCCACTGGCTTTGACGCGGTGGGCGAAGGTAGCAGCGCCCCCATTGAAGCCGTCGATGCAGTGGTTGAAAACAGCCAGTCCAGCTTTGTTAAAGAAGAACTGGCGGCATCGGATCGCCCCGAGCTGGGCGGTGCCAAGGTGGTCATCTCCGGTGGCCGCGGTATGGGCAACGGCGAGAACTTCAAGTTGCTCGACGGCATTGCCGACAAGCTAGGCGCGGCGATTGGTGCTTCCCGTGCGGCCGTTGATGCCGGCTTTGTCCCCAACGATATGCAGGTCGGCCAGACCGGCAAGATTGTTGCCCCGGAGCTGTATATCGCCGTGGGCATCTCCGGTGCCATTCAGCACTTGGCGGGCATGAAGGACTCCAAGGTGATCGTCGCGATCAATAAAGACGACGAAGCACCGATCTTCCAGGTCGCCGACTACGGCTTGGTGGGGGATCTGTTTGAGATCCTACCGGAGCTTGAGAGCAAGCTGTAAGTACTTGAACGATCAATGAAGAGTGAGCCGACTTCGCCAGAAGTCGGCTTTTCTGTGCTTGTGGTATTAGGTAAACTGCCAATAGTTGACTAAAGTACTGGGGCAAAGCGTAAGAAAGAACACACGTAAGAAAAACCACCCTGGTGGTTGAAAACGCTGCGGGCCGACCGCACATAAGTAAGTGAAAGCAACGAAAGCCACTCAAGGAGATGATGATATGGCGCATACATTACCCGAACTGCCGTACGCATATGACGCTCTCGAACCGAATATCGATGCGATGACGATGGAAATTCACCACTCTCGTCACCATCAAACGTACATCAATAACCTGAATGCCACGCTGGAAGGCACAGGCCTTGAAGATGTACCTGTTGAAGAATTGGTTGCCAATCTGGATCGTGTTCCAGAAGCCAAGCGCCAAGCCGTTATCAATAACGGTGGCGGTCACGCCAACCACTCCATGTTTTGGCAGATGATGTCGCCAAACGGTGGTGGCAGCCCTCAGGGTGATGTTGCGAAAGCCATCGACGCTGAACTGGGCGGTCTGGAAGCGTTTAAAGAAGAGTTCAAAAAAGCTGCTGTTGGACGCTTCGGCAGTGGTTGGGCATGGCTCTCTCTGACGCCTGAGAAGAAGCTGGTAGTAGAAAACACCCTGAACCAAGACAGCCCGCTGATGCACGGCAACACGCCGCTGCTGGGCCTGGATGTTTGGGAGCATGCCTATTACCTGAAGTATCAAAACAAGCGCCCTGACTATATTGCAGCGTTCTTTAACGTTGTAAATTGGGAAGACGTTGAGCGTCGTTACCAAGCTGCGATTAGCTAATACTGCTGTGACCCGCTAGCAGCGCCACTTGATGGCACTGTCAAAAGCCGCCCACTTTTTAGTGGGCGGTTTTTTTGTTTTATACAGCAAATACTGGGTATTAGCTGTCAATAACCTGTGGATGAAAAATACCACATATGCTTGAATTGATTTTCTTATGGTCTATATATAGTATGAGTTGTATCTTCTAGAGAGGTGGGGTACTAAATGTGCCCTACCCGAAAAATGCCGCTATGAAAAGGGGAATACCCATGGAAATTCAGATTTATAGCAAGCCAGCTTGTGTTCAGTGCACCGCTACCTACCGTGCGTTAGACAAGCAGGGGCTCGATTACACCGTTATTGATATCACCTCTGAAACCGGTGCCCAAGAAGAAGTAGAAGCGCTCGGCTATCGCCAGCTTCCGGTTGTCGTAGTTGGTGAGGATCACTGGTCGGGTTTCCGCCCTGATCGTATCCAAGCGCTGGCCTAACCAACACCATGCTGGCAAGTTGCTCAAACACACCTATCGCCGGCAGTTTGGTGTACTTCTCTACTAAATCAGGTAACACCCATCGTTTTGTAGAAAAGCTTGGCTTCGCCGCAACGCGGCTGCCGCTAAATCGAGATGAGCCTGCGCTGCGTGTTTCTCAGCCCTATATTTTAGTTACCCCTACGTATGGTGGGGGAGGTTCACAGGGTGCAGTACCTAAGCAGGTCATTCATTTTCTCAACGATACGCATAACCGGAACCTCCTGCGGGGAGTTATTGCCGCGGGAAACACCAATTTTGGCGAAGCATATGGTCTTGCTGGCCGCATTATTGCAAAAAAATGCCACGTGCCGCTGCTGTATCGATTTGAATTATTTGGCACTGACGATGATGTGGTCAACGTGCGCAAAGGAGTAGAAGAGTTTTGGAAACGACTAACGTAGCTACCCAGAATGTGGTAGAAACAAAACGGCCTGCGGCGGCTCCTGAGGCGCGCACGCTGGATTACCACGCCCTCAATGCCATGCTTAATCTGTACGGTGCCAATGGCGAACTACAGCTGGATAAAGATCGCGAAGCGGCTCGCCAGTATTTTCTGCAACACGTTAATCAGAACACCGTGTTCTTCCACTCGTTACAGGAAAAGCTCGATTACTTGGTGGAAGAGCAGTACTACGAGGCGGAGATGCTGGCTCAGTACAGTTTCGCCTTTATCAAGTCGCTGTTCGAGCAGGCCTACGCGTATAAGTTTCGCTTCCCAAGCTTTTTGGGCGCTTTTAAGTATTACACCAGCTATACGTTGAAGACGTTTGACGGCAAGCGCTATTTAGAGCGCTATGAAGACCGCGTTTGCATGGTGGCGCTGACTCTGGCACGGGGTGATGAAGCGCTGGCCAAATCGCTGGTTGATGAAGTGATCTCCGGGCGTTTTCAGCCCGCGACGCCGACCTTTCTAAACTGCGGTAAACAACAGCGTGGCGAGTTAGTGTCGTGCTTTTTGCTGCGCATTGAAGACAATATGGAGTCGATTGGCCGGGCGATTAACTCTGCCCTACAGCTCTCCAAGCGTGGCGGCGGCGTGGCCTTTTTGCTGACCAATATTCGTGAGTCCGGTGCACCCATCAAGCGCATTGAGAACCAGTCGTCGGGCATCATTCCAATTATGAAACTGCTGGAAGATGCGTTCTCCTATGCTAACCAGTTGGGGGCGAGGCAGGGCGCGGGGGCGGTGTATTTGAATGCCCACCACCCGGATATTCTGCGCTTTTTGGATACCAAGCGGGAAAATGCCGACGAGAAAATCCGTATCAAAACGCTCTCATTAGGCGTGACGATTCCGGATATTACCTTCGAGCTCGCTAAGCGCAACGACGACATGTACCTGTTCTCGCCCTACGATGTAGAGCGGGTTTACGGCGTGCCGTTCGGCGATATCAGCGTCACCGAGAAGTACCATGAAATGGTCGCCGATGCGCGTATCCGCAAGCACAAGATCAATGCCCGGGCATTTTTCCAGGTGCTGGCCGAGCTGCAGTTTGAGTCGGGCTACCCCTACCTGATGTTCGAAGACACGGTTAATCGCGCTAATCCGATTGCTGGCCGCATTAATATGAGCAATCTGTGCTCTGAAATTCTTCAGGTGAATACCCCTACCGAGTATGATGACGACCTGGGTTACCGGCATGTTGGCCAGGATATCTCCTGTAACCTGGGCTCCATGAACATTGCCAAGGTGATGGATTCAGGCGATATCGGTACCAGCGTGGACATTGCTATTCGTGGCCTCACTGCGGTATCGGAAATGAGTAACCTTCGCAGCGTGCCTTCGATTGCCGAAGGCAATGCCAAGTCCCGGGCGATTGGCTTGGGTCAGATGAACCTGCACGGTTATTTGGCGCGTGAGCACATCTACTACGGCTCTGACGAGGGTTTGGATTTTACCAATCTCTACTTCTACTGCGTGGCCTTCCATGCGATTCGGGCGTCGAACCGTTTAGCGATTGAGCATAAGGACACCTTTGCAGGCTTTGCGGACTCTACCTATGCCTCGGGTACTTTCTTTGATAAGTACACCGACCAAGCGTGGCTGCCGCGCACTGACAAAGTGCGCGAGCTGTTTGAACGCAGCGGTATCGCGCTACCCACTCAAGACGATTGGCAGGAGCTTAAAGCCTCGGTCATGGCCCACGGTTTATACAACCGTAACCTGCAGGCGGTACCGCCCACAGGATCGATCTCTTATATCAACAACTCCACCTCCAGTATTCACCCGGTGGCGGCGAGAATCGAGATTCGTAAAGAGGGCAAGCTGGGGCGTGTTTACTATCCCGCACCGTTCCTGGATGAAGCCAATTTCGACTACTTCCAGGACGCTTACGAAATTGGCCCGGAAAAGATTATCGACACCTATGCGGAAGCCTCGCAGCACGTTGACCAAGGTCTCTCGCTGACGCTGTTCTTCCCGGACACGGCTAGCACCCGGGATATTAATAAGGCGCAGATTTACGCCTGGCGCAAAGGCATCAAAACGCTTTACTACATTCGCCTACGCCAAAGTGCCTTAGAAGGCACCGAAGTAGAAGGCTGCGTTTCCTGCACGCTCTAGGCGTTTGACGACATCGAAGAGATTGACGATATGAACATGATGCAACGTTTGTCGCGGGTTGACGCGATTAACTGGAACCGGCTCCAGGATGATAAAGACCTGGAGGTCTGGAACCGCTTGACGAGTAATTTTTGGTTGCCCGAAAAAGTGCCGTTGTCGAACGATATCCAGTCGTGGAATACGCTGACGGACAAAGAAAAACAGCTGACGATTCGTGTGTTTACAGGTCTCACGCTGCTGGATACCATTCAGAGCAGCGTCGGCGCGCCGGTGCTGATGGAGGATGCCCGTACACCCCACGAAGAAGCGGTATACACCAATATCGCCTTTATGGAATCCGTGCACGCGCGCTCCTACAGCTCGATCTTCTCGACGCTGTGTACCACCCGTGATGTCGACGATGCGTTTCGCTGGAGCGAAGAGAATCCTACGCTACAGGCAAAATCTCAACTGATTTTAGAGCGCTACCGCTCTGACGATCCGCTGATGCGCAAAGTCGCCAGCGTATTCCTTGAGTCGTTTCTGTTCTATTCCGGCTTCTACCTGCCGATGTACTGGTCAAGCCACGCTAAGTTGACTAACACCGCTGATCTGATTCGTCTCATCATTCGCGACGAGGCGGTACACGGATATTACATCGGCTACAAATTCCAGCAGGCGCTGGCGGAAGCCACTCCCGCCCGTCAGCAGGAAGTTAAGGATTACGCCTACGAGCTGCTGTTAGAGCTCTACGACAACGAGGTGCGCTACACTGAATCGCTGTATGACGAGGTGGGTCTAAGTGAGGACGTGAAAAAATTCCTTCACTACAATGCTAACAAAGCGCTGATGAACCTTGGCTACGAGCCGCTATTCCCCAGCAGCGTTACCGATGTCGACCCGACCATCATGGCGGCGCTATCACCCAACGCCGATGAGAACCACGACTTCTTCTCCGGATCCGGCTCCTCCTACGTGATCGGAAAAGCCGTCGCCACCGAAGACGACGACTGGGCGTTTTAATATGATCCGACTTTAGTGGGCATGGAGGAGGGTGTATGTCAGACAGTGGGGCTAACGTATTGAAGATCGCCGCTGCAGTAGTGAGTGACTCCGACGGGTACCTGCTACTGGTACGTAAGCACAATACATCCTTCTTTATGCAGCCCGGCGGCAAGATCGATGCGGGGGAAACCGCATTAAAGGCGCTGTGTCGCGAGCTTAAGGAGGAGTTGGGCTTACAGATTAATGAGGATCAACTGATTCCGCTAGGCGTGCATAGCGCTCCTGCCGCCAACGAGCCTGGCATAGTGCTTGAAGCGCATCTGTTTAGTCTGGTTGTCGATGAGCCTGTCGAGGCGGCGGCTGAAATCGCCGAAGCAAGATGGGTAACCCGTGAAGAGGCTTGGCAACTTCCGTTAGCGCCGCTGACAAAAGAGTACGTAGTAGAGAAACATTAATATTGATCTTTGTGATGAAAGGCGCCAGCAGGCGCTTTTTTTATGCAAGAAGGAAAGGCGAAATCATCTGTTTGTTAATGATAAATATTGTCATTTATTGTATTAGTGGTAGGCTAGTTGGCGTAAAATATGAACGCAAATCGTTCTAATACCCAATTAGTTTCTAGTGGAGCGGTGCCCGCCGCCCGCTAATCAGTGACGGAGAGTCGACGTGCTGAACAGGCCTTTCTTTGCCTTGCGTGGATGGTGGCTAGCGGGAGTGCTGGCTAGCGGCACGCTGTTGGCAAGTGAACAAGCAGTGGCTCAAGCGGCCGAAAGCGTAGATGCCCAGCAAACCCAGGCAGCGCTTCAGGAGCAGATTGATGCCGCTGATGAGCAGACCCGTGAACAACTGGAAGAGTTACGCCGTTTAGAGCGCGAAACTCAACAGTTAAAAGCCAACAATGCCTCTTTAACCGGACGTCTGGCGGAAGAGGCTGAACGTCAGCAGCGTTTAGCAACTGCGCTCGATACGCTGGAAGAGACGCGTGCTGCGCTCCCTGTGATTGAACAAAATATGTCGGCGCAGCTTAGCCAATGGATTGAGCGAGATTTGCCTTTCCTGCGCGCTGAGCGTTTGGCGCGGGTTGAACGTCAGCCAGACGAGCAGGGCGAAAACACCATTGAACGCATTAATGGACTGCTCGAAGCATGGCGCGTTGAGCTCGATTATGGGCAGGAGATGGATAGCTGGCGGGGGCGTTTAAGTCAGGATAGTCACGTGCGTGAAGTCGACTTCTTGCGTATCGGGCGTATCGGCTTCTATTACTTAACCCCTGATGGTCGTGAAGGCGGTGTGTGGGATGCTGAAAGCGGCGCCTGGCAGCCGCTGGAAGACGAATACCTGCGTGAAGTGCGCAGTGGGCTGCGCATGGCGGAAGATCAACGTGCCCCGGATCTATTAACCTTGCCGCTCTCGATTAGTGCCAATGACCTGCAGGGAGAGCAGCCATGAGCCGTTTCAGCCTAACAGTTAACCACCAACTCGCGAGCCGCCTATCTATGCCTCGGCTAACGCTTCGTCAACTTGGCTATGCTTGCGTTGTATTGGGGCTGGTAGCGGTCAGTGGCGTATCAATGGCGCAAACCGAGAGCGTGACTTCGCTGCGGGAAGCCCGTGAGGCGGCTGAAGCGCGAGACCAGCAGCGGTTAATGAGCTTTCTGGATGATCAGCAGGCGCTAGAGGCTGCGCTGGCGCAGGCGCGCGCCGAGCACGAAGAAGCACTGCAGCAGCATGAAACGCTAGAGGCCCAGCAGGCAGAGCAAACAGAGCAAGCCAGCGCGCTTAGCGAGCGTCAGGCAGAGCAGGGCGAGGCGCTTTCCGGGTTGCTGGCCAATCTAGCCCGGCATAGTTCCGAGATTCGCAATGCGCTGGGAGGAGAGAGCCTGCTCACTCTCGAAGAGGGATCTTTGCCGCCGCGTTTGGATGAAGTCGAAGTGCTTGAGCGCCATCAGTTGGAAAGCGTGGTGGATCAGTTGGCGACGCTAACTGCGCGCACAGGCCGTGCCGAGCGGCTCTCAATGCCGGTCGCCGATGCTAATGGCGAGGTGGCCACTCGCGAGCTGGTACGACTGGGCGATTTCGCTGCCTTTACCGAGAGCGAGCTTTTAGAGCGCGGTCAAAATGACGGCAGCCTGGTGGTTTTGCCGCGTACCCCCAGTGCCATTGGTGGGCTGCTGGCGGATTACTACCAGGGCGAGAGCAACGTATTGGCGGTAGACCCTACCCAGGGCAGCGTACTGGAAGCCTTGGCCCAGCAGCCCAGCCTATGGGAGCGCTTCCAGCAGGGCGGCTATGTCGGCTACGTGGTCGTGGCACTGGGTGTTTTGGGCATGATCATCGGGCTTGGGCAGTATCTCTATCTAGTGCTGGTTAGCCTACGCGTAAAACGCCAGCGGCAATCTCTCGATCAGTTGCGGGACAATAACCCGCTGGGCCGGGTACTGCTACGCTTTGAAGGCATGGACAAGCATCAAACTCCAGAGGCTCTGGAAGCGCGGCTGGATGAAGCGGTATTGGCCGAGCTACCCAAGCTGGAACGCAGTCAGCCAATGGTGAAGTTGCTAGCTGCCATTGCGCCGCTGCTTGGTCTGCTGGGGACGGTGACCGGGATGATCGTGACCTTCCAGGCGATTACCGTCTTTGGTACTGGTGACCCGCAGCTAATGGCGGGCGGTATTAGCCAGGCGTTGGTCACTACCGTACTGGGTTTGATTACCGCCGTGCCGTTGCTGTTCGTGCAAACAGCGCTGGCAGGCCGCAGTCGCTACCTGACTCATGTGATTGAAGGGCAGGCGAGCGCGACTTTGGCAGATCATCTGGAATCTCACACGCCTATGGTGAATTAACATGTCCACACTTCCTCTCTGGCTCGAACCCGTTGAGCGCTTAGTGGAGGCGGGTGGTGCGGTACTGGTGGTTTTGGCCGTTGTGGCTGTGTTGGTGTTTGCCATGGCCATGGAGCGCTGGTGGTACTACCGGATTACCTGGCGAATAGCGCGGCGCCAGTTGCTGCGCCGTTGGGCGGCGCGCAGCGACCACACCAGTTGGAGTGCCCGCACGCTGCGCCAGGTTTGGGCAGAAGCGCTGGTCGCCAGGCTGCGTAAACCCTTGCCGTGGCTAAAGCTGTTAGTTGCGCTGTGTCCTTTACTGGGGTTGTTAGGCACGGTGACGGGCATGATTAGCGTGTTCGATAGTCTTTCGCTGAGTGAGACACACCAAGCCCGCGCTATGGCGGATGGCGTCGCCCGGGCGACGCTGCCGACCTTGACCGGCATGGCCATCGCCGTGGTAGGGCTGTTATTTATTAGTCGTTTAGAGCACGTCATTCGTCGTGAAGACCAGCGGCTGCATGATCGCTTGGCGCGGGCACTGGAGGAAAGTGATGCGTAGACGCCGTTCCATAGATGCTACGGCAGAGAGTAATGAGGTGAACCTGACCCCCATGCTCGACGTGGTATTTATCATGCTGATTTTCTTTATCGTCACCACCAGCTTTGTCAAAGAGAGCGGTGTCGAAATTGAGCGGCCCGAATCCAGCGCCGCCACTCCGCGTCCGGACGCTCAAGTACTTGTGGCGATTTCCCCAGAGGGCGCGGTGTGGGTGGATGGCAGCCCCGTGGATGTTCATCGGGTCGGTCAGCAGGTTGCCGATATGTTGAGTGACGATGGCTCGGTGGTTATTCAGGCGGATCGTTCATCTACCACAGGCTTGCTGATTGAGGTGATGGATCGCCTGCGTGAGGCGGGGGTTGACCAAGTGGCGGTGGCAGCGAGTCGGAGCGGATCATGATACGTCACCTGCTATCGATACTAGGCGGGGTCGTATTGGCGGTGGGTCTGTTCTGGCTGCTTGCCCAGTTGGTGGCCCCCCCAGAGCGTGAGCCTGAAGAGCTGACCATGAGTATGGCGATGACGATGGTTGAAGCGCCGGAAGTCGCCCCCGAGCAGGAGGCGCCTACGCCACAGCCTGTTGAAGCGACGCCCCAGCAGGCGCCACCGCCCATGCCGGCCCCTGAGCCACCGCCAGTCGCTGAGAGCACTATTAGCTTGCCGGAAGTAGAGTTGCCGGATGAGCCCGTTGAGCCGGTAGAAATGGATAGTGAACTCCCCGAGTTAACGGAAGTGACGCCGGAGCCTCGGCCCGAACCACCTCCCGAACCGCGGCCAGAGCCGACCCCGCAACAGCGGCCTGTTGAGCCGGCACCTAGTGCAGCTCCAGCGTCATTGGATTCGGCACCCGCCATGAGTGAGGCCGCACCGGAAGCACCGCCTGCGCCCTCTAATGAGCCGGTTAATGTAGGTCAGCTAACACCGACGAACCAAGTTGGCCCTACTTACCCGTCTAGGGCGCAGCGCCGGGGTATGGAAGGCTTTGTGGAAGTGGCGTTTACGATTCGTCGCGATGGCAGTGTCGATAGCTCTTCTATACGGGTTACCAGCGCGCAGCCACGCCGGGTATTTGATGATGCCGCGCGGGACGCGATTGCCAAGTGGCAATTTGAACCCAGTGACCGGTTACGCAATGCCACCCAGCGGATCGAGTTTGAGTTGAGGTAGCTGAATGAAGCGTCTTTTATGCATCCTATTACTACACGTCTGGCCTCTTTCGTCACTGGCCAGTCCTGCGCTGCAAGGTGGTGTCATTGCTGACCTCAAGGTGCTGCAGGGCCAGTTAAGAGAAGGCGCGTTGACGCAGGTCATCGAGCGGGCAACCGCCCAGGCCGAGCGCCTGGCGCCAGGTAACCAAGCGGACCAGTGGGCCAGTGCGCTCTATCAGCAGCTAGCGGCCGGGGCCCTGGCGCGCCAGGATCAGCATGCAGCGGCAGCCGATCGGTTAGCGATTGCCCGGGGCTTGAAGGGTGTCGATGACGCCCAGGTGGCTCGCTGGCTACGTGAGGAGGCCTCGCTTCGCCGTGCTGCAGGTCAGCGTGATCAGGCCATTGAGCTGCTCAGTGAGTGGTTAGCCAATCAGCGAGATAGTGATGCTACCTGGCAATTAATCCGCCTGCTGGCGCAACAGGAGCGTTGGGAAGATGCCGCCAGTTGGCTAGAGCAGGCGATTAATGAGACGCCAGAATTGAACGAAGTTCAGCAAGCTCTGGCGCTTGCTGTGTATCGCAATGCAGGGCAAGGCGATCAGGCATTGGGCTGGCTGCTGGATGGCTTGAATGCGCAAAGCGATGCCACCGAATGGCGTCAAGCTGCCGGGCTTGCCCAGCAGGCAGGTCAGTCGGGGGTAGCTGCTGGCCTGTGGGAAACGGCGTGGCAATTAGGCAAGTTAACCGAGCAGCAAGATTTTTGGCTGTTGATTCAACTCCATCTTACAGGCGGAACCCCGGCCAGAG
The DNA here is from genome assembly GCF_031010195.1 of Halomonas sp. SpR8. Classification (GTDB taxonomy): domain Bacteria; phylum Pseudomonadota; class Gammaproteobacteria; order Pseudomonadales; family Halomonadaceae; genus Vreelandella. The sequence continues at coordinate 601,422 of NZ_JAUAMC010000001.1, forward strand.
CGGCAGAGCATCTAGAGCAGGCGCTGAATGAGGGAGAGGTCGTCCGCGATGAGTCGAATCTACGTTTGCTTGCCAGTGCCTGGCAGCAGGCTAAAGACGTCGAGAAAGCCCTGAAGGCCTGGCAGGCGTTAGCGTTGCATACGCAAGCAGCCGCTGACTGGCGAGTCTATGGCCAGCTCGCTTACGCCTGGGGGGAAGATGGGCAAGCGAAACAAGCCTTTGCCCAAGCCTCGTCGTTAGGTGACGATGAGGCGGAGCAGTGGCTGGCCAGTTTCAACTAGGTAATCCCACTTGGAAAAACATGTTCGTCCAGTTCGGGGAGTTCCGCAGGTAGGGAAGGCTAGGTTTTAAGCGCGATATCAAAGTCACCCCAGGTAGGCGCATGATCCGATGGCCGCTCCATGCCGCGCAGGTCGTAATCAATGCCCGCACCGGTAACGTGTTCGCCCAATGCGGAAGTGACCAGAATATAGTCGATACGCAGGCCGCGCTTGGGCTCTTGGTTAAACCCTTTGGAGCGGTAATCGAACCAGCTAAAGCGGTCGTCACTTTGTGGATAGCAGAGCCGATAGCTGTCGCTAAGCCCCCAGGCTTTAATGCCTTCGAGCCATTCGCGCTCAATGGGCTGAAAGCTGGTTTTGCCTTCGCGCAGCCAGCGCTTACGGTTGGCGTCACCGATGCCGATATCCTGGTCTTCCGGAGAGATATTAAAATCGCCCATAATGGCTAGCCGCTCGTCAGGGCGATGCTGTTCGTTAAGCAGCCGCGCTAACTGACCGTAAAAACGCTCTTTATGGGGAAACTTGGTCGGATGAGTGACGTTTTCACCCTGGGGGAAGTAACCGTTCCACACCGTTACCGGTTCGCCATCTTCGGCGAGCAGGCGGACCCCAATCATACGCCGCTGGGCGTCCTCCTCATCATCGGGGAAACCGTAAAACACCTCTTGGGGCGCCTGGCGGCACATTAAGGCGACGCCATAGTGGCCTTTTTGGCCGTGATAAAAGACGTGGTAGCCCATGGCTTCCATGTCTTTGATAGGAAACTCGCTGTCTTGTACCTTGGTTTCCTGTAGGCCGATCACATCAGGCTGCTGGGTGTCGATCAAGGCCTGTAACTGATGAAGGCGGGCACGAATGCCGTTAATATTGAACGAAACCAAGCGCATTACGAGTCGTCCCCCGGCGATTTGTTCGCGCCTTTGTCAGCGTGAATGGCGATATCTTGGCCGCTCTGCTGACGAGCCAGTTTGCGCACCGCCTGCAGTTTGCGCTGCTGCTGCTTTTTTGCCACAAAGCGGCGCGAAGGGGCGACCTGATCAGGATTATCGTGGCGCCATTTTTTGTAATCCTTACGCCGGCCGGTACGAATAGTCACCTTGTCGGCAAGCGAACGAGTTTTTTTCTTACGCGTCATGTCGCGCTCCTTACGTCGATTTAACGGCTATTCTAACAGGCCTTGGGACTCCTTCGACAGCAGGACGCGCTCTTATCGCCAAGCCCTGGTACAATGCGCGCTTCATGATGCCAACTTCCACAGCAATGGACAGATAGACAGCCTATGAGCGAGTCGGAACAGACCACAGCCCCGGCCCAGAATCGCAAGCCAAAACGCCGCCGTCGTAAACCGCGTCGTCGCCAGTCGAACTGGGATCTTCGTCAGTTTCAGGTGCCTGCCGTGGCCGGCAAGTGGCGCTTTCATGACTTTGATCTGCCGCTGCCCTTGATGCGCGCGATTCATGCTCAAGGGTTTGAATACTGCACGCCTATTCAAGCTGAGGCACTCCGCCAAACGCTGCTAGGTGGCGATATTGTCGGCAAAGCGCAAACGGGAACCGGGAAAACCGCCGCCTTTTTGATTTCGGTAATGGCCTACTTTCTGGAAGAGCCAATACCCAATGGACAAAAGTCGGGCGCGCCGCGTGCCTTGATTATTGCACCTACCCGCGAGCTCGCACTGCAGATCGAAAAAGATGCTAAAGCGTTAGCGCGTTTCACCCAGCTTAATGTTGCCAGTGTGGTCGGTGGTATGGACTACCAGAAACAGCGTGAAAGCTTGGGTAGCAAGATCGATATTCTGGTGGCAACGCCAGGGCGGCTGTTGGATTTCCATCAGAAGCGCGATATCGACCTCAATGAAGTCGAAGTATTGGTGCTGGATGAAGCCGACCGTATGTTGTCGATGGGCTTTATTCCCGACGTGAAGCGGATTATTCGCTACACGCCGAAAAAAGAGGAGCGCCAGACCTTCCTCTTCTCGGCCACTTTTACCGACGACATTCTGAACCTTGCCAGTCAGTGGACGTTAAATCCCGCCCACGTTGAGATCGAAGTCACCGTTGAGAACCAAGCGGATATCGATCAGCGGGTTTATATGGTGTCCGATGACGACAAGCAGCGCTTGCTGGTCAATCTGCTCCAGCAGGAGAGCTTTGAGCGTGTGATGGTATTTGGTAACCGCCGCGACTTGGTACGCAAGCTTGACGACCTGCTCAAAAAAGCCGGTGTCAGTGCGGCGATGCTGTCGGGGGATGTGCCCCAGAATCAGCGTATCAAAACCCTGGAGAGTTTCCGCGAAGGCGAGATTCAGGTGCTGGTCGCAACTGATGTAGCCGGTCGTGGGATTCATATTGAAGACGTCAGCCACGTGATCAATTACACCCTGCCCGAAGACCCGGAAGATTACGTACACCGTATTGGCCGTACCGGTCGCGCTGGCGCAAAGGGTGTGTCGATTAGCTTCGTGGGCGAAGAGGATGCCTTCTCACTGCCGGAAATCGAACGCTATATCAACGACAAGCTGCCCTGCGTACATCCGCCGGAAGGTATGCTCTAGGTCGCATGCTGGATACTGCCCTTAAAAGCGAGATCCAGGACGCTTATCGTCGCGTGGTGGAGAACCTTGAGCTAACGCCACGCTACGGTCAGCGCATGATGATCGCCGAAATAGCCCGAACGCTGGGAAATATCGAGAGCGACGGTGAGGGCAAGCGAACCAGCGATACCCACGTCTGCGTGCTTGAAGCGGGTACCGGCACGGGTAAAACCCTGGCCTATTTGATCGCCGCTTTGCCGATCGCGAAAGCGCGGGGCAAACGATTGATCATCTCGACGGCCACGGTGGCGCTTCAAGAGCAGGTGCTCAACCAGGATTTACCCTCGCTAGCCAGCCACAGTGGCCTTGCCTTTCGCTATGCCTTAGCCAAAGGGCGAGGTCGTTATGTGTGTGTCGCGCGGTTAGATCAGGCGCTTGAAGGCAGTGAGCCCAACCCGACGCTGTCGCTGTTTGAGCAGTCGCTGCAAACCCAAAGCAGCGACTTCGGCGTGATTGCCAGCGATATGGCCCAAGCTTATGGCCAGGGTGATTGGGAGGGTGATCGCGACAACTGGCCCGAGGCGATTGAGGATGCCCACTGGCGGCGGCTAACGGTGGATCACCGCCAGTGCACGGGGCGACGCTGCGGGCACTTTGGTGCCTGCGCGTTCTTTCGTTCCCGCCGCGAGCTTGAAAATGCTGATGTCATCGTTGCCAACCACGATCTGGTGCTAGCTGACTTGGCCCTGGGCGGCGGCGCGATTCTGCCCGACCCCGCAGACTGCATTTTCGTGTTTGATGAAGGTCACCACCTGCCGGAAAAAGCGCTTTCCCACTTTGCCCACCGCTTTGCGGTGCACGGCTGTTTGCGCTGGCTGAAAACACTGAGAAGCAGTTTGACTGACCTTCACCAAGCGTTGGCCATTCAGCCTACGGTGTCTCGCCTATTGGTAAGCTTACCCGAGCTGATTCACAACCTGGAGCCTGCGCTGGGCGATGTGTTTAGCATGGGACACCAACTGGCGGGGCGGCCCAACGGTTTGGCTGACGAAGAGGCCACCCATCAGTTACGCTTTGAGAGGGGGCAAGTGCCCGATGCCCTGCGTGAGCAGGCGCAGCAGCTATTGGTGATGTTCGCCTCGCTGTCGCGCTGTCTGGAAAGCATCAGCGACATTCTGCGCGAAAGCCTGGATCCTGATAAGCAGACCGGCCTAGACCGTGAGCAGGCAGAAACCTGGCTGCCGCTGGTGGCGCTGCTGCACGGGCGGGCGTTAGAGGCGCATGCCTTGTGGCAGGCGTTTAGCGAGCAGGATGTGACTAATGAGGCGCCCAGCGCCCGCTGGATAACGCTAAGCCGCGTAGCCGGTGAGCCGGAGGTTGAGTTTTCAGCCAGCCCGGTATCCGCGGCGCATACTTTGGCCAAGCATTTATGGGGGCGCTGTCACGGCGCGGTGGTTACCTCGGCGACGTTGACCGCGTTAGGGCGCTTTGAGCGTCTTCAAGAACGGGCTGGCTTGGCCAATCGCTACCGCTACCAAGCGTTACCCAGTCCGTTTGATTATGCTAATGCGGTGCTACGCGTTCCCCAAGAGGCCACCGATCCAAGCGATAGGGACGCCCACGAACACGCTATCGTCAGCTTTGTATCGCAGTTGGCCGACTCAGAGGCAGCGCTGGTGCTGTTCTCTTCCCGCGCCCAGCTGCGGGCGGTGGATAAAGCACTGCCTGCCCATGTAAAAGAGCGGGTACTGGCCCAGGATGCGCTGCCTAAGCGTGAGCTGATCGAGCGCCATCGGGCGGCGGTGGATAAAGGCGATGGGAGCATTATCTTTGGTTTGGCGAGCTTCGCCGAGGGGATCGATCTACCCGGCGACTATTTGACGCATGTGGTTATTACGCGGCTACCCTTTGCGGTACCCGATGACCCGGTGGGTGCTACGTTGGCGGAGTGGATAGAGAGCCAGGGCGGCAATGCGTTTATGCGCATTAGCGTGCCTGATGCGTCGATCAAACTGGTGCAGGCCTGCGGGCGGTTGATTCGTAAGGAGAGCGACCGCGGGACGATCACAATACTGGATAAACGGGTGATTACCCGGCGCTATGGGCAAGCGCTTCTGGATGCGCTGCCGCCGTTTCGGCGCGAAATTAACCGGTAATGAAAAACCCCGCCATGGCGGGGTTTTGGAAGTACTTAACGGAGTTTTAGAAGTACTTAACGCAGCGTTACTTGGCAATGCGCTTGGCCAGGGGGGCGGCCAGTTTGTCGTTCATGCGATTGAATGCTTCCACTGTGGAGTCCCAGTCGATGCAGGCATCGGTAATGGAGACGCCATACTGTAGCTGGCTAAGGTCTGCGGTTAGTTTTTGATTGCCCCAGCCAATGTTGGACTCAACCATCAGGCCGATAATGGATGTATTGCCTTCCAGAATCTGGTTGGTGACGTTCTCCAGTACCAGCGGCTGTAGCGCCGCGTCCTTATTGGAGTTGGCGTGGGAGCAGTCGATCATAATGTTGGGCGAGAGTTTGGCTTTCTCAAGCTCTTTTTCTGCCAGAGCAACGCTCACGCTGTCGTAGTTGGGCTTGCCGTTGCCGCCACGCAGGACGACGTGGCCGTAGGCATTGCCGCGGGTGCGGATAATCGCCACCTGGCCTGCCTGGTTGATGCCCAGAAAGTTGTGCGGACTGGCCACGGACTGGAGCGCGTTGATCGCTACATCCAAACTGCCGTCGGTGCCATTTTTAAAGCCGACCGGGCTGGAGAGGCCGGAGGCCATTTCACGGTGAGTTTGCGACTCGGTGGTGCGGGCGCCAATCGCCGACCAGCTGATGCAGTCCTGCAGGTACTGGGGCGAGATAGGGTCGAGGGCTTCGGTCGCCAGTGGTAAGCCCATTTCGGCCAGATCGACCAGCAGTTTGCGGGCAATATGCAGGCCTTCATCGATCTCAAAAGAGTCGTTGAGATGTGGGTCGTTGATCAGGCCTTTCCAGCCCACCGTTGTGCGTGGCTTTTCAAAATAGACGCGCATTACGATATACAGGCTGTCGCTGACTTGATCAGCCAGCGTACGCAGGCGGCGGGCGTAATCAAGTGCGGCTTCCACGTCGTGGATTGAACACGGGCCGACGACGACTAATAGTCGCGGGTCGTTGCCATCCAGGATATTCTGGATGGTTTGACGACCTTCGATCACGCTGCGTTCTGCCGCATCGGTTAACGGCACGGCATTTTTGAGCGCTTCTGGTGTGGTGAGAACGTCTTGAGCGAGGACGTTAAGGTTATTAACCTGCTGTTCTGGCATCTTGCTACCTGTGCTTACGTAGTGGCGGAAAAAGTGGCATCTACTATCGCTTGTCAAGCAGGTAAAAATCAATTGCTGTGGAACTATAGCGGCGTTAAAAGTGTCAGCCGCAGGGTTTTGCGAAAGGGGGTAAGCGCTTGATGCGCTGCGCGGAACGCGTAACACTGGGCGCTCTGTTGTTAAAATGTAGGTTGTTAAAATATAGGTCGTTAAAATTTAGCACCGTTATAAAATGCAGCAACATACTCGGGCGACGTACTCGCCTTGTTATTCACTCGATTATTAATCAATGCCCAAGGGACGCTATGCTGCTTGCTGTGAACGCCCACGTATTAGGGCTAATAGGAATGGGGCTCGGCGCACGCCGTACGAGCTGGAGGAGCGTGTGAATGGGCACTCGGGAAACAGACCAACAGCTTGTTGAACGTGCCCAAAAAGGTGATACGCGCGCTTTCGATCTGCTGGTGAAAAAGTACCAGCACAAAATTATCGGCCTGATTGGTCGTTACGTTCATGATCACTCTGAAGTTCAGGACGTGGCTCAAGAGGCATTTATCAAGGCGTATCGCGCCTTGGGCAAGTTTCGCTCTGAAAGTGCGTTCTATACCTGGATGTACCGCATCGCGATTAACACGGCGAAAAACTATCTGGTTTCACGGGGGAGGCGGCCGCCGGGCAGTGATCTGGATATCGTCGATGCAGAAATTATCGACCAAAGCGGACGGCTAGCAGACTCAGAGTCACCGGAAGCGGCGATTGCCAGAGACCAGCTCGAAGCCGCGGTCTATCAGGCGATTGAGAACCTGCCGGACGATCTACGCACGGCGATTACCCTACGCGAGCTGGATGGCCTTGCTTATGAAGATATAGCGCAGGTAATGCAGTGCCCGGTGGGCACCGTGCGTTCGCGAATCTTCCGCGCTCGTGAGGCGGTTGATGAGCATATCCGGCCATTAGTCTCAACAGCGCGGAACAGTCGCGATGAGTAGTGGTCAATAGAGGGTAGGCAGCATGACCGCCCTAGGATGCCAAGATAAAGGTTTTATCTTTTTTGTGAACTGTCTGGCATGTAAGGCGTCATAAGGCCTGACTATCTTGATGAGTACGTTTGATGTGTCGATAAGTGATATATCAATGTGCAAAGTGTCATGAGCTTAGCGTTGCAGGCTAATCAGTGTTGGTAATGGATTCGCGTGCAACTGAGTCTTGGCCTTGGAAGTCGTTGGCGTGGTGGTGTCAATTAATGATGGTCCATCACCCCAGTACTTCTTTTAAACAGTGTGAGGGTGTGAAGTATGAGTCAAAACACACGGGAATCACTTTCGGTGTTAATGGATGGCGAAAGTGATGAGCTTGAGCTTCGCCGAGTGTTGAAGGCACTGCCGAAAGATGACGATGCCGCAGATACCTGGCGACGTTATCACCTTGCCCGCAGCATGATGCAGCGCGAGCAGGGCGTAGATGTCAGCGTTGATCTTTCTGCGGGCATTATGGCCCGTTTGCGCGACGAGCCTGCGCCAATGATGCAAGATGCCGAGCCTGTGGCTCACCGCGCGGGAGGCATATCGTTTGCCCGAGGCGCCGGGGTTGCTGCTGCAGTGTCATTGATGGTGATCACTGGCGTTCAGTTCTTTGGCAATGACTCATCCGTTGGCCAGGGGGGAGGCGACATTGCGACGACTGCGTCCGGTTCTAATGGAGCCACCCAAGTGCAGCCTGTTAGCTTGGCCTCTCAGTCGGCAGTAGCGACGCGTGCCGACATGCCTATGTTTGAACCAACGCCGTTTCGGCTTAGCGGCCAGTCGGGTCAAAGTGGGCTAATGAATATTAGCGAAACGGGCTTCTCCTCGCAGTCGCCCCAGGGAGTATCCGCTTCCCAGGGTATGAATATTGATGTTGATCAGATTGGCTTGCTGCAGTCTTATTTAGAGCAGCACACTCAGAGTGCCGCTTACGGCAGTGGCGACAGTTGGATGCCGCTAATGCGTTCATCCGCAGTTACTGAACCATTGGGTCAGCGCTAAGCCGAATGTATGCTTTTTAATGATGCATAATTTAGGTGAGTAAGGAGTTCGCGGGATGGGGGTGCGCAACATGATAGCGCCCAGGGGCTTTAAAGGTGCTTGGGCGCTGGCGATAGTGGTTGGTACGCTCTCGCTTCAGGCGCATGCAGAAAATGCTGACAGCCCTTTGGAAATCAGTCCCTCGCAAGCCAGTGCCCGCTCCAGCAATGGTGATGGCTATGAGTGCGCGACGGAGGAAGTTGAGGCACAACCCCGCAATGCAACCGAGTGGCTTGAGCGCGGCCTGTGGTCCAGTCACTGTTATGCTTTTCAAGCTAGAGCGGTCGCTATTGACTCTGTCGATGTCCGCACGCTAGCACTGTCACACCGTATCAAAGACGGCATTCGGCAGCAGGTGGTACAGTACCTTGACGGCCCTTCCGTGAGCATTGAACGTCGCTCACCGGTGGGCAGATTGGCTTGGACTGAAGGGCATAGCAACGGTGAACTACCTTCTCCAGCAAGGTGGGCGGCTCACCTTGAGAAATACTATGCTATCGAGCTTGAGGACAATACTCGGGTAGCGGATCGAGACGCCGTTAAGCTGATTTTTAGGCCCCTTGATCAATGGCGTTTTTCTCATGAGTGGTGGTTAGACCGGGATACCGGCCTGCTGCTTAAGCATGTACTCAGTGATCAGCAAGGCAGGATCATTGAAACCTTTCAAATTACCCAGCTTCAGTCCCCCCAGAAGTATACCGGTAGCGTTCGAGCAACCCCGCCCAGCGTTATCCTCAATACTCCCTGGCATGCTACCTGGCTGCCCGACGGTTTTGTGGCGCAACCGGTTACTTTCGCTGGAGATGACGGTCATCAGCGTGTCTATAGCGATGGCTTAGCCACCGTGAGTATCTTTGTAGAGCCTCTTGTGTCTGAAGATACGACCACCCTGCAAGAAGGTGTGCAGCAGTTGGGCGTTTCGGCCGTTGCTATTGAGCACACCCTTACCGCTGAAGGGCGCTGGCAACTGGTGGCTATTGGTGAGCTGCCGGTAGCCACCTTACAACGAATTGTTCGCTCAATTACCTTCGACCTGCTTGAAGGTCAAGCTCATGAGAGTGACGATGAGGCTGAGCAGTAGTGTTAGTCATTGTTTTACGGCGGGGAGATGACGAATGACCCCCGCAACCTGTGCTTCTCTGCTGAATACCCCTCTGCTTCGTATGGGTACGATTGTTGACTATTACCCTATCGGTTGCACACCGAGGGGGCTTATCGTAGAAATTTCCGCCCAGCGGGGCTGCGAGCAGTGTGCCCAAGGGCGAGGGTGTGGGGTCGGACTGCTGGCACGCCAGCGCAGTCAGCGCATTGCCGTCGCGCTTCCCTCCAGCGAGCCTAGCGCTGCGCAAAACTATCCGTTAGGTCACCCAGTCACGATCAGCCTGCCGCGTGCCTCTGTCACGCTGCTGGCTTTTTTGGTGTATGGGCTGCCGCTAATGTTAGCGCTGTTGCTATCCGGTCTTGTCTCGTTCATCAGTACCACGGCCTGGCTGGAACCTCTGGTCTTTTTTACTGTCTTGGCGGGCGGTGCGTTAAGTATTAAATGCCTAATGCGTGGGCGAGGGGAACGCTTCCGCCCACGCTTGGTCAATTAGTTCGTCAATTTGGTTCTCCAGCATCTTGCTGTGAGTTGTTGATGTACCTTCGATTACTATCACATTAAGTAGGAGCTCTTGCATGAAACGCTTGATTCTCCCTTCCACGCTATGGGTCTGTGTGGTGGCGTTGCTAACGTTTGGCCAAATGGCCAGCGCACAAGATTTACCTGATTTTACCAAGTTAGTTGAAGATGCTGCCCCTGGGGTGGTGAACATCTCTACCAGTCGAACGATTCAGCGCAGCAGCGCACCTGGGTTTGGGGGGCAAGAGATACCGGAAATTTTCCGCCATTTTTTTGGAGAGAGCTTTGGAGATAGCTTTCCAGCGCCACCTGGCAACGGGCAAGGGCGTACAGAAGAGCGCCAATCATTGGGTTCGGGATTCGTCATCAGTGAGGACGGCTATGTGATGACCAATGCCCATGTGGTTCAGGACGCTGACGAGATTCTTGTACGGCTCAATGACCGTCGCGAATTGAGTGCGGAAGTAGTTGGCAGCGATCCGCAAACCGATGTGGCATTGTTGAAAATTGACGCAAATGACTTGCCTACGCTCAACCTGGGCGACTCTGACGAACTCAAAGTCGGCGAGTGGGTAGCTGCCATTGGCTCCCCCTTCGGGTTTGATCACTCGGTTACTGCGGGTATCGTCAGTGCCATTAATCGCACTTTGCCGCGGGATGTATATGTACCGTTTATTCAAACCGATGTGGCAATCAACCCCGGTAACTCTGGCGGCCCGCTATTCAACTTGGACGGGGAAGTAGTCGGCATCAACTCGCAAATCTTTACCCGCAGCGGCGGCTTTATGGGCGTGTCATTTGCTATCCCCATCAATGTGGCTATGGATGTAGCTGAACAGCTGCGTGAAGGCGGTCGTGTGGATCGCGGTTGGTTAGGGGTGATGATTCAGCCTGTGTCTGAGGATCTGGCCGAATCTTTCGGGATGGAGCATGCGATAGGTGCTTTGATTGCTGACCTCGACCCCGAAGGCCCAGCGGCCCAAGGCGGCCTGCAGGCGGGTGATGTCATCCTTGAGGTTAATGGTGAAGAGGTCGAGCGCTCGAGCTCACTGCCCCGCTTGATTGGCAAAGGCGCGCCAGGTGCCGAGGTGGAACTCACCTTGATGCGTGACGGTGAAGAGCTGACCGAGTCAGTCGAGTTAGGTAGTTGGCCCGATGCCGAGCAGCAGACGGCGCAGGCCAGCAGCAATAATAATCAAGCCCGTCTTGGCGTAATGGTCGCTGAAATCGATGACGCAACGCGCGAGCAGTTGAATATTCCTGGCGGCGTGGAAGTCCGCCAAGTGGAGCCTGACAGCGTGGCTGCCAGTGCAGGCATTCTTCCAGGCGATGTGCTGGTGAGTATTGATCATCGCAGCGTCTCTTCATCAGAAGAGCTGGTGGAAATTGTCGAAGCACTGCCGACTGATCGCGCCATTCCGCTACGGCTGTTCCGCGAAGGTCGCTCGCTATTTGTCGCCCTGCGTCTGGAATAACCCCCTCTATTTTTACCTCTAGTCCGGCGGTTCTCGCCGGACTGCTGTTCCTAGCCTGCGCATATCGCTACAATAGCGGATATCTTTTTGTCGAAAATAGCCCTTATGTCCCCGGCGGCAGCTGTTTTCGAGCTTTGAACTCTCGAAGCGGCCTGCTCATGCGGCCGCTTGCGTACCACTAAGGCAGAACAGACTCAATGTCCCAAGACATTCCCAATGGAAAGCTTAAGCACATACGTAATTTCTCTATCATTGCCCACATTGATCACGGTAAGTCGACGCTCTCTGATCGTCTCATCCAGACCTGCGAAGGATTAACCGAGCGTGAGCTCAAAGAGCAAGTGCTCGACTCCATGGACATCGAGCGCGAGCGTGGCATTACCATCAAGGCGCAGTCGGTGACGCTGGATTACACCGCCCCCGATGGCCAAGTTTACCAGCTCAACTTTATCGATACGCCAGGGCATGTGGATTTCTCGTACGAAGTGTCGCGTTCACTTTACGCCTGTGAAGGGGCGTTGTTGGTTGTCGATGCGGCGCAAGGTGTCGAAGCCCAATCGGTGGCCAACTGCTATACCGCTATCGAACAGGGACTAGAAGTTCTGCCGGTGCTTAACAAAATTGACTTACCGCAAGCAGATTGCGACAAGGTAGCCCAGGAGATCGAGGAAATTATCGGCCTGGATGCAACCGATGCCTGCCAAGTGTCAGCTAAAAGCGGTATCGGTATTGATGCGCTGCTCGAGCGCTTAGTGCGTGATATTCCACCGCCGAAAGGCGACCCAGATGCGCCGCTACAAGCGCTGATCATTGACTCTTGGTTTGATAACTATCTCGGCGTCGTCTCGTTGGTGCGCTTATTTGATGGCACGTTGCGTAAAGGCGATAAAATTCGCATTAAATCGACGGGCCGAGACTGGGGCACTACAGAAGTGGGTATTTTTACCCCGCAGCGCAAACAAACCGATATTTTGCGTGCTGGTGAAGTCGGCTTTATTGTTGCCGGTATTAAAGAGATCCACGGGGCGCCGGTGGGCGATACGATTACCCATACGAAAACCCCCGATGTGGCGCGCTTGCCGGGCTTCCAAAAAGTGAAGCCGCAGGTATACGCCGGGATGTTCCCGGTCAGTGCGGATGATTACGAAGATTTCCGCGATGCGCTTGAAAAACTTGCCCTAAACGATGCTTCGCTTGAGTATGTGCCCGAGAACTCTGATGCCCTTGGTTTTGGGTTTCGGGTGGGGTTTCTTGGCACGCTTCACATGGAGATCATTCAAGAGCGCCTAGAGCGTGAGTATGATATTGAGCTACTCACCACCGCCCCGACGGTTGTTTACGAGTTAGCGATGAAAAATGGCGACGTAAACTATGTCTCCAATCCTTCCAAGCTGCCCGATATGGCCGACGTCGATGAAATGCGTGAACCGATTGTCCGCGCCAGCATATTGGTTCCTCAGGAATACGTGGGGAACGTCATTGCCGAGTGTGAACAGCGTCGCGGCACCCAGCGAGACATGCAGTTCTTGGGTAATCAAATCCAACTGGCCTATGAGCTACCCATGTCAGAAGTGGTCATGGACTTCTTTGACCGCTTGAAATCAATCTCTAAGGGGTACGCGTCGCTTGAATACAACTTCGATCGGTTTGAGATGGCCAAGCTGGTGCGTCTTGATGTATTGATCAACGGTGACAAGGTCGACGCGCTAGCGGTAATTATCCACCGAGATCACGCTCATAGTCGGGGGCGTTTATTAGTGGAAAAAATGCAAGAGCTGATCCCGCGGCAGATGTTTGATGTGGCGATTCAGGCGGCTATTGGTGGTCAAGTGGTGGCGCGTTCCACCGTGAAAGCGCTGCGTAAAAACGTGACGGCCAAGTGTTACGGCGGCGATGTCAGCCGTAAGAAGAAACTGCTCGAGAAACAGAAAGCGGGTAAGAAACGCATGAAACAAGTGGGGCGTGTGGAAATTCCCCAGGATGCCTTCCTTGCTGTGCTCAAGGTTAACGACTAGGAAAGAACGTCACTCATGGATTTTTCATTACTGCTGGTACTTGCCGTTGCGCTCTCGGGCGCTATTTACCTGTTGGATGTATGGCTATTAAAGCCAAAACGCCGCCAACGCTTCGCCGCAGCAGAGGCCAAAACCCAGGAAGGGTTGGATCCCGCTACCAGCGAAAAATTGCTGAAAGAGCCTTGGCCAGTCGACTATGCACGCTCGTTTTTTCCGGTGCTACTGGTGGTGCTGGTGGTGCGTAGCTTCATTATTGAACCCTTTCAAATTCCTTCGGGTTCAATGCGGCCGACCCTCGAAGTGGGGGATTTCATTCTGGTCAACAAGTTTGCCTATGGTCTGCGCCTGCCGGTGGTGAATACCCGCTTTATCGAAGTCGATGACCCTGAACGTGGTGATGTGATGGTGTTCCGTTTTCCGGAAGAGCCCTCGGTAAATTTCATCAAGCGGGTGGTGGGCATACCTGGGGATCGTATCCGCTACGAAGGCAAACAGCTATACGTTAACGGTGAGCCGGTTGCCAAAGAGTTGATCGAAGAGGGGCCAGATGGTTCGCCACAGGAACTGCTGTTAGAAGAACAGCTTGGCGATGCTGAGCACTTTATTTATAACAACCCTCGCGACCCTGGCCCACAAATGCGTGAAGTGGAAGTTCCTGAAGGGCACTATTTCATGATGGGGGATAATCGTGATCACTCCAACGACAGCCGCTACTGGGGTTTCGTGCCCGAAGAGAATATTGTCGGTCGTGCGTTTGCGGTATGGATGCATTGGGATGGCGGGTTGCCAAGCTTTACTAGCGTGCGGCACATTGAATGAAAATGCTGCTTATGCTGTATTTAGTTAGTTATGTCACTTTAGTTAACGTCAATGACGTAGGAGAGTCGTGAGTAATTCCTTGAACGCTTTTTGCCGACGAATCGGCCATACCTTTGGCGACGATACGCTCTTGGAATTGGCCTTGACCCACCGTAGCTTCGGTGGTCGTAACAACGAGCGCCTGGAGTTTCTGGGCGATTCCATCGTCAACTTCGTGATCGCTGAAGCGCTATTTCAGCGCTTTCCCCAAGCTCGTGAAGGGCAGCTTTCGCGTCTGCGTGCGCGGCTGGTGAAGGGACAAACGCTGGCAGAGCTAGCCCGGGAAATGGAGTTTGGTGAATGCTTGCGGTTAGGCTCTGGCGAAATGAAAAGTGGTGGGCATCGCCGTGAATCGATCCTGGCAGATGCGGTAGAAGCTATTATTGGTGGCATCTATCTGGACGCCGGGATGGACGTGGTGCGCGACCGCGTGCTGGATTGGTATGCAGAAAGACTGGGTAATATCTCTTTACAAGATACTCAAAAAGATCCTAAAACACGGCTGCAAGAGTTTTTGCAGTCGCGTCAAGCTGCGTTGCCGCGTTATGAAGTTGTCTGCGTAAAGGGTGAGGCGCATGCCCAGACCTTTACCGTGGAGTGCTACATTGACCTGTTGGCCGAGCATACCACCGGTAAAGGCCCTAGCCGCCGCCATGCTGAACAGCAAGCGGCAGAAGAAGCGCTGTCGCACCTCGAAAAAAGTCCTGGAGACAAGTCATGAGCCAAACCTGCGGATTCGTTGCCATTGTTGGCCGACCCAACGTGGGCAAATCGACCCTCATGAACCGTATTCTGGGGCAGAAAATCTCGATTACCTCCCGGCGGCCGCAAACCACGCGCCACCAGGTGATGGGCATTAAAACGGTCGACGATACCCAGTTTATCTACGTTGATACGCCGGGCATGCACATCATGTCCAAGGATCGAAATAAAGCCATCAACCGCTTTATGAACCAGGCGGCCACCCAGGCGCTGCGCGACGTCGACTGTGTGGTATTTATTATCGATCGCACTCGCTGGACGGAAGAAGATCAGGCGGTGTTAAAGCGCCTGGAGCACGTAAAAGCGCCGGTGATTCTGGCGGTTAATAAAGTCGACCGGTTGGGCGAAAAAGGCGATTTGCTGCCGTGGCTGGCAGAGGTTGGCGCGCGCCGCGACTTCGCTGCCATCGTGCCTATTTCAGCCAAGCACGGCACCCAGGTCGATACCCTGGAAGAGGAAGTGGCCAAATACCTGCCTGAAAGCGTCCACTTCTTCCCCGAAGATCAAATTACCGACAAAAGCCTGCGCTTTATGGCCGCCGAGCTGGTGCGTGAAAAAGTCATGCGCCAATTGGGCGATGAGCTTCCTTACCAGATGACCGTTGAAATCGAAGAGTTTCGTGAGACTGAGCGGGTTACCCATATCAGTGCCTTGATCCTGGTCGAACGGCAAGGGCAGAAAGTCATTTTGATCGGTGAAAACGGCGATCGCCTCAAGAGCATCGGGCGCGAGGCACGCCTGGATATGGAGCGCGCTCTGGGCACCAAGGTGATGCTGAATCTATGGGTAAAAGTAAAACGCGGCTGGTCGGATGACGAGCGCGCTTTGAAAAGCTTAGGTTACGATCTCGATTGAAGGTAACGATGTCGCCAGAGCCGGCTTTTTTGCTCCACCGCCGGCCCTACCGTGAAACCAGCGCGCTGGTGGATCTATTAACCCTCGATTACGGCAGGGTACGCGCTGTCGCCCATGGTGGACAAAGGCCTGGTTCAAAATCACGCCAACGTCTGCAACCGTTTACGCCGCTGTTTGTGACCTGGCAGGGGAGTCGCGATTTAAAGCGGCTGACGTTAATGGAGTCTCGCGGTCAGGCGGCACTGTTGGCCGGAGAAGGGCTGCTATGTGGGCTCTATGCCAATGAAATCGCCACCCGGTTACTGCCGTTAGAACTGCCTGCGCCCGACGTATTTGCGTTTTATACCGCGCTACTCGAAGCGTTGCCAGCACCCGCCGAGCGAGCGCTGGCGCTACGCCGCTATGAGTGGGCGCTGCTAGAGGCACTTGAGGCCACGCCGCAGTTCACCACGCCAGAGGGTAGCGTGTTGGATCCTCAGCTCCGCTATCGCTTTGACGCCGCCAGCCGAGCATTTTTGCCGGCAGAGGCGGGGCTCGATGGCAGAACGCTACGCTACATTGAGCAGGGTGACTGGCAGCATGAAGGACTTGCCAATGCGCTCAAAGCGGTAATGCGTGCGGCGCTGGCGCCCCATCTTGGCTCCACCGTTTTACGTTCGCGGGAGCTGATGCTCGATTTGGCGCGTCGCCGTCATCGGCCCTGATTGTTTTAATTTTGTGTTCACAAACTGTTATTTTACGAACTATTATTTTATCGCTGCGCTGGAGGCACTATGCACCCCCCTCGGATACTGTTAGGCGTCAATATCGATCACATTGCGACACTTCGCCAAGCCCGAGGCACTCGCTATCCTGATCCCGTGCAGGCGGCATTAGTTGCTGAAGAGGCGGGTGCCGATGGCATTACGGTGCACTTGCGTGAAGACCGGCGCCACATCCAGCCCCGCGATGTGCGTATTCTGGCCGAAATGCTTAACACCCGCATGAACCTGGAAATGGCTGTCACCGAAGAGATGCTGGTTTTGGCCGAAGAGGTGCGACCCGCGCATGTCTGTTTAGTGCCGGAAAAACGCGAAGAATTGACCACCGAAGGCGGCCTGGACGTGGTTGGCGGTTTTGACGCCATTGCCAGTGCCTGCCAGCGGTTAAGCGCAGCGGGTTGCGATGTATCGCTGTTTATCGATCCTGACATTGAGCAGATTGACGCTGCCCACCGCGCTGGGGCGCCGACGATTGAGCTGCACACGGGCGCTTACGCAGAAGCGCGTTCCGGTAGCGATACCGCCAATGCGGAGTATCATCGCTTAACCACTGCTTCGACTCATGCTATCTCACTAGGCTTGGTGGTCAATGCCGGCCATGGACTGCACTACCACAATGTGGAAGCGATAGCGGCGTTGCCGGGCGTAAACGAGCTCAACATTGGCCATGCGATTATTGCTCGTGCGCTATTTGTGGGCCTAAAAGAGGCCGTGCAGGAAATGAAGCGCTTGATCATCGCCGGGCAAGAGGCTGGCTTAATGGCGGCCCTGGATGCTCATGATCTTGAACACGACCACGATCATGACCAAGGAGAGGGCTCTGAGCACGTCCATAACGATTGCTGCGGGCACTAATCAGAGGCTCTCTATTTAAGAGGTTGTTAAGGCGATGATAGTGGGGATTGGCTCTGATATTGCCCGCGTTGAGCGGTTTGCGCGAGCCGTGCAGCGCCACGGCCCGCGTTTTGCCCAGCGCATTTTAGGCCCCGATGAGCACGACTTATGGCTGCAAAGATCCCAGCCGGTAGCCTTTCTGGCCAAGCGCTTTGCTGCTAAAGAGGCGTTTTTGAAAGCGCTAGGATTAGGCCTGCGCGAAGGCATGCAGTGGAGTGATATTCAAGTGCTTAATGATGCCTTGGGCAAGCCACACTTGCTGCTTAGCGGTGAAGCCCAACGACAGATTCAGGCGGCAGGCGTTACCGCCAGTCATATCACACTGAGCGATGAGGCCGAGTACGCGGTTGCCTTCGTTGTCTTAGAGCGTTAATAACTTAGAACGTTAATAGCTTAGAACGTTAACGGTTTGCAGCGCGCCCGTCAGGCGCATCAACCTGAGTTGTGAGTGTGCCTGATAAGAAGCGGGCGGTGCGTCCTCAGTCTCGCCATTGCTCGGTAGAGATCTTCCAGCAGCGCCGCCACCTGATCGAGTCCGCTGGTGCGCAACCGGGTTTCCAGGGTCTCGACCAGTAGTGCAAGCTCAGGTGCACCGCAGTAACGGCTGGCACCATTCAGCCCATGTACCTCGTCGAGTAGCATCGGCAAATTTTGCTGCGCAAACGCGATGCGCATTTTCTCTTCGCTCTCATCAAGATGGTCAATCAGGCGCTTTAATTGCTCGCGCGCCAAGTGCTCTTTTCCGTTCGCTAGGCGAGCTCCCATCTCAAGATCTACTGCAGGTAGTGTAACAGGGGGATGAAGGTTACTTGCTGATGAACCTACAGGCGTTCGTGGAGAAGCGGTTATGGTGCCAGGTAGCGGTAGGCTCACCGCCAAGAAGCGATGCAGCAATTGCTGTAGCTTTACTTCATCAATCGGTTTGATAAGAACATCATCTAACCCCTCTGCTAACCACTTTTGACGCTCGCTGTTAAGCACATGGGCGGTTACCGCAATAATGGGGCAGCGCGCCCAACTGCTGCTAAGACGGCGCAGCGCCTGCGTGGTCTGCATACCATCCATACCCGGCATACGAATATCCATTAACACCATATCAGCGGTGCTGTCCCGCGCGAACTCTAGCGCCTGGTAGCCGCTTTCTACGCTGGTGATATCCAGCGCCGGGTTTTCAAGCATACTTTTGAGCAGTTCGCGGTTGGGGGCATTATCGTCAACAATCAGCAGCCTAAGGGGCTGGGAGGTATTCAACTCTGCAGGCACGGGTAATAGCCCCGCCGTGTTATTTGCCGTCGCTGGTAACAGTAGTTGCTTTAAAGAGGCAACCAGTTGGGCGCGTGAAAAGGGTTTGTAAAGGGTTTCACCGCCATGCGGTAGGCGCAGCGCCGGTAGGTCAAAACTATTGCCGTTGGCTAACACCAGTACCGGGCTGGGCGTTTGATCAATGACCGCTTGCCAGTATGTGTGGCGGTCGGGAGTAAAATCGCTGTGCCCCAATCCTAATATAAGCAGTTGAGCTTGATCGGGGGCATCACAGCCAATCGGTTGTGCTTCCCAGCGCTGGAGTAAATGCTCCAGTACATGTCGTGTCGGAGCATGAGCTTCATATAAGCGAATAACCGGATGGTTCAGGCTGATTTCCGGCGGTCGTTCGCTGGCTTTATGCGCAAGCATGGGTAGTGTAAACGAAAAGGTGGTGCCTTTACCCAGCTCGCTCTCCACCGCAATTTCACCGCCCATGCGCTCAATCAACTGGCGGCAGATAGTAAGCCCCAGGCCACTGCCGCCAAACTGGCGTGAATGGCTGGGTTCGGCTTGGGAGAAGGCGCTGAATAACGTTTTCTGGTGGGTGTCGCTAAGACCAATTCCCGTGTCGCTGATGCTGATACCAAGCACCACATGCTGGCCTTCCTGATTATCCAGCATCACACGCAAAATCACTTCACCTTCATGAGTGAATTTGAGCGCATTGCTCACTAAATTATTCAACACTTGATGGATGCGTAGCGGGTCGCCGCACAAAGGTGTTGGCACGTCGTCATAAACCATGGCGACCAGATGCAGTTGCTTGCGCTGAGCCTCGGGAGAATGGAGCCCTACTACTTCATCAACCAGTGCGACGATATCGATATCCGCCTCTTCCAGGGTAAGGCGGTTGGCTTCAAGTTTGGAAAAGTCGAGTACGTCGTTAGCCAGCATGAGCAGATTGTCGCAGGCGCGGTGCAAGTGCTGTAGCCAATCCTGCTGTCGCGTATCTAGCGATGAGCGCCCCAGTAGTCGGCAAAAGCCGATAATTCCATTGAGTGGGGTGCGAATCTCATGGCTCATATTGGCTAAAAATTCAGACTTTACAGCGTTAGCTCTGAGTGCGCTGCGGTGTGCCAAATCAAGCTTGATATTCTGCTCTTCAATGGTTTCCATGGACTCTTGCAGCTCGCTGGTAGCTTGCTCAATTTGCGTTTGCAACTCTTGCTGAGCTTGCTGAAAGTGCTTGGCAAGTTCATTGACGTGAGTTGAAAGATGTTGAAATTCCGTGGCGCTGGAGGACGTCAAGCGTAGCCGATAGTCACCGCGAGATAAGCGATAAAGGGCTTGGTTGGCTTCTTCTAGAGGGCGAGTAGTGTAGCGGCTAATCGCCAAGGCGACTAAAAACATTAATAAGCCCAGCAGCATGCCGCCTAGGCTGAGACTCGCGATAAGTTTGTAGCGGCTAAGGGGCAGCGTGCGGGTGTCCATCTCGATATCTAACCAGCCACCACTACTACTGTTAATATTGACCGGGCTGGCACTGTGCTGGGCGGCGACTAGCGGTAAGCGCAGTCGCCACGCGTCGTCATCCTTGATGAGCTGATTCTCTCCAGGAACATCCAGCGGTGGCGGGGCGGATTGACCAACGGCCAGGAGGCGATTGCCCTGCTGATCAAACAGCGCCACTGTCTGTAACCCTTTGATGTTAAGCAACTGGCGCGCTAAATTCTCCAACCGCTGCGAATCGCGGTCAGCGATCGCATCCGTCAAGCTTGGGGCCAAGAGTTCACCTGCGCTTTCTAAGCGCTCTTGCTTGGCAACACGCGCTTGAGTATCACTCTGAATAACCAGCAGTACTGCCATCAAAGCGTATACCAGCAGCGGAAAACCGAGTAAGGCAAACAGCAGACGCGTGTGCAAAGACATGAAAGAAGCTCGCTGATTCAATGAGGTTACCTGTCCAGCCTAAGACAGCACCGATATAATGCAGCATAACGGTGACAATAAGGAATATTCATGAACGATCTCAAGGGCTATCCCACATTAGAAGATGTGGTTGGCAACACCCCGCTAGTGCGCCTGAAGCGTATTAGCGCCGGGCGTAACAATACACTGCTGGCCAAGCTTGAAGGCAATAATCCCGCGGGGTCGGTCAAAGACCGGCCTGCGCTCTCGATGATTAGTGAAGCCGAAGCGCGGGGCGATATTACCCCCGGCGATACGCTGATTGAGGCGACGTCGGGCAATACCGGAATTGCGCTTGCTATGGCCGCGGCCATTAAAGGCTACCAGATGGTGCTGATAATGCCTGAAAACGCCTCGGAAGAGCGTAAGCAGGCGATGGCAGCTTTTGGAGCTAAATTAATTTCTGCCAGTAAAGCCGGGGGCATGGAAGAAGCCCGAGATATTGCGGATGACATGATCGCTCGCGGCGAAGGTAAGCCGCTCAATCAGTTTGCCAATCCGGATAACCCGCTGGCGCACTATCGCACGACGGGCCCTGAGGTGTGGCAACAAACCGGAGGCGAGGTGACCCACTTCGTTAGTTCTATGGGCACCACAGGTACCATCATGGGGGTGTCACGCTATTTAAAAGAGCAAAATCCGGCAATTCAAATTGTCGGTTTGCAACCTGCTGATGGCGCCAGTATTCCCGGTATTCGCCGTTGGCCAAAAGAGTACTTACCCACCATTTTTGAAGCGCCACGAGTGGATATCACCCTGGATATTGGTCAACAAGAAGCCGAAGAGCATATGCGCCGTTTAGCCCGTGAAGAGGGGATTCTGGCAGGGGTGTCATCCGGTGGCAGTTTGGCAGGCGCGCTGCGTATTGCCGAGCAAGTGGAAAACGCCGTGATTGTGTTTATTGTCTGTGATCGTGGCGATCGCTATCTCTCCACCGGCCTATTTGCCCCGGGAGTATAACCATGGCCATGTTGGGAAAACGGCGGCCACCCAGGCCCGCGTCGGGTCACTCTGGACTAGCGGGTACGCCAGGCGGGAAAGTGCGGAATCCAGTAGCGGATGATGCATCACCCTTGGTGATTGAACGTTTGGCCCACGATGGGCGTGGCGTCGCTCATGCGGCTAACGGTAAAACCGTGTTTGTTGATCAAGCGCTACCCGGTGAGCAGGTCGATGTGGCCATTCATCTTACCCGTAAGCGCTTTGATGAAGCGCATATCAAGTCTCTACGGACCACATCTGAGCAGCGGGTTATACCGCCTTGCCCGCATTTCGGCCACTGCGGCGGCTGCGATTTGCAGCACTTAAATATCGATGCCCAACGCGCGCATAAACGTGAGGTAGTGCGCGACTTGTTTTCGCGTCAAGGCATTACATTGCCCGATATCGGCTCGATCCATAGCAGTGATCAAGGCTACCGGCGGCGGGCGCGTCTGGGTGTCAAAGTCGATGGTCAGGGTAAACCGCGGCTCGGCTTTCGTGCCGCACATAGCCATCGATTGGTGGATATCGAGCGCTGCCCGGTGTTGGTTGAAGGGTTACAACAGCTGCTAACTCCTCTGCGTGAGTTACTGGGAACATTAGAAGCCCCGCGCTTGGTCGGCCACATTGAGTTACTTGCAACGCCAGCAACACAGGTGGTATTGGTTCGGCAGTTAAAGGAACATGGCCGGGACGCCGAGCGCTGGCAGGCCTTTGCGCATCAGCAGCAGGTGGCGCTAGGCTCTTGGTTGGGGCGTGAAACGCCCACGTTGCACTGGCATGGCGCACCCCCAGTGCTGGAAGAGACGCTGACAATGGAAGGCCAGCCACCGTTAACGCTGAGTTTTGAGCCTGGAGATTTTTTACAGGTCAACGCCCAGGTGAATCAGCAAATGGTCGCTCAGGTTATGCAGTGGTTGGTACCTAAGCCAGGGCAAAAACTACTCGATCTGTTTGCGGGTATCGGCAATTTCAGTCTGCCCATCGCGGCCGCCGGGGCAGAAGTGCAAGCGGTTGAAGGCAACCCCGCCATGGTAGCGCGTATTGCCATTAATGCTCAGCGTAACCAACTTATGGTCAGCGGACAGCAGGCCGATTTAAGCGACGCTGCTAGTGTTAATGCGCTGTTAACCGCCCATCGCGATAGTGATGCACTGGTGCTCGACCCGCCGCGCAGCGGAGGTGAAGCTATTTGTCAGGCGCTGGCCCATCACCGGGTGCCACTAGTGGTCTATATTTCCTGTGATCCGGCAACGCTTGCCCGGGATGCGGCACATCTTGTGCATGCGGGTTACCGGATAAAGCAAGTAGCAGTGGCGGATATGTTCCTTCACACTGCGCATATGGAAACGCTGATGCTGCTGGAAGCTTAGGTCCTTCAATACCTAGAGTTAATAATGTCCCAATGCATCAAGCCACGGTGACGGCCGTGTTGAGACCGTCTCCTCGAATGGATGAGTGATTGTCATGGTGAAAGTGCGTGAAGACCAACCGCTAACCGCAAGTGGAAAGGTGGACATTCAGCAATGGTTAATGCGCCTTCAGGAGGATGTGCGCTTACCTGAGCCTGAGCGTTTAGTCGATGCCTGTGAACTCGCCGAGACGTTGGAGCTTGAGGCCCCGCGCACCCATCGCGTATGGCTATCGCCAGGCTCTAGCTTTCGCATGGGCCTGGAAATGGCCGATATTCTGGGCGAATTAAAGCTAGATCAAGCGACCCTTGAGGCTGCTGTACTCTACCGTGGCGTCCGCGAAGGGTTACTGAGTCTTGAGTCGGTGGCAAAGCGCTTTGGCGAAGAAGTGGCTAGCCTGATTGATGGCGTGCTGCAAATGGCCGCTATCAGCTATCCGCTGGCGCCTGATCATGGCATGGGCCAGCACAACCAGCAGGAAAACCTGCGTAAGATGCTGGTCAATATGGTCGGCGATGTGCGTGTGGCGCTGATCAAAATTGCAGAGCGCACCTGCGCTCTGCGCCAGGTAAAAGACGCCCCCCGGGAAAAAAGTTTACAGGTGGCCAGGGAAGTCGCCGATATTTACGCGCCGCTGGCCCACCGCCTGGGCATCGGTCAGCTTAAGTGGGAGCTGGAAGACTTATCGTTTCGTTATTTGCATGAAGACGAGTACAAAGCGATTGCCAAGCTGCTGGCGGAGAAGCGACTGGACCGCGACCGCTATATTCACGATGTCGTTGAAACCATTAAAGCGTTGATGGAAGCCCAACACATCCATCGCTATGACGTGGATGGTCGGGCCAAGCATATCTACTCGATCTGGCGCAAAATGAAGCGTAAGCGGATCGATTTTTCCCAGGTACACGACGTACGCGCGGTGCGTATTTTGGTGCCAGAAGTAGCCGACTGCTACACCGTACTAGGCATTATTCACTCGCGCTGGCACCACGTGCCGAACGAGTTTGACGACTACATCGCCAACCCCAAAAAGAACGGCTACCAGTCGCTACATACTGCCGTGATGGGGCCGGAAAACAAAGTGCTTGAAATTCAGATTCGCACCTTCGCCATGCACGATGAAGCAGAACTGGGTGTCTGTGCCCACTGGCGCTACAAAGGCCACGACACCAACGCCAAAAGCCGTAGCTACGAAGAGAAAATCGCGTGGTTGCGCCAAGTGCTGGAGTGGCAGGACGAGGTGGGCGGCTTTGGCGACCTGCGCGAAGGGCTCTCCAGCGATGTGGCGCCTGACCGTATCTATGTTTTTACCCCCGATGGCCACGTCATCGATTTGCCACGGATTGCCACACCGATCGACTTCGCCTACCGGGTGCATACCGAAATTGGCCACCGCTGCCGGGGCGCCAAGATTAATGGGCGCATCGTGCCGCTGACCTACAAGCTTAAAACCGGTCAGCAGATAGAAATTCTTACTGCGACAAAAGGCGGGCCGAGCCGCGATTGGTTAAACCCCAGTCTGGGCTATGTGCGCACCTCACGGGCGCGGGCCAAGATCCAGGCGTGGTTTAAACACCAGGCGCGGGATCAAAACCTGGACGAAGGCCGTGTGCTGTTTGACCGCGAAATGCGCCGCCTGGACGTCGAGGGCCTCGACCTGCCCAAGCTGGCCAAGGCCGTTAACTACCGCAATGCTGATGACATGTACGCCGCCATCGGCGCCGGTGACCTGCGTATCGGTCAGGTGTTGCACCAGGCCCAGCAGTTGTTTGGTGAGAGCGATGACCAAGAGCAGCTCGACCGCCTGCTCGCCAAGCCTAAACGCCAATCCAGCAAAGCCACCAAAAGCGATATTACCGTGCTGGGTGTCGGTAACCTGAAAACCAGTATGGCCAACTGCTGCCGCCCGGTGCCCGGTGAGCCGATCATCGGCTTTATTACTCAGGGGCGAGGTGTGACCGTTCACCGCCAGGACTGCAGTAATATTCTGCAATTGCGCCTGGATGAGCCTCAGCGCATTATCGAGGTGGAGTGGGGCGAGCGCGCCGAGACGCGCTACCCGGTGACCATTGAAATTCAGGCCTGGGACCGCTCCGGGCTGCTGCGCGACGTCACAGGGCTGCTGGGTAATGAAAAAGTCAACGTGCTGGCGGTGAACACGCTGACCGACACGGACGAAGGCATTGCCCGGTTGCGGATTACCCTGGAAGTCGATGGTCTGGAAGCGCTGGGGCGTCTTTTCTCGCGTATTCAGCAATTGCCCAACGTTACCGAAGTGCGTCGTTTGCGCAACGCCGACCCAGAGCAACAAGTGCGTAAGGGAGGAGCATAATGCGCCATGGTATGGATGACCTGTTGACATTGATGCAGGTGCTGCGTGACGCCGAACAGGGTTGCCCCTGGGATCTCCAGCAGAATTGGGACAGCATTGTGCCCCACACTCTGGAAGAGGCCTACGAGGTCGCCGATGCCATTGAGCGCCGCGCTTTTGACGAGCTACCCGGCGAGCTAGGCGATCTGCTCTTTCAAGTGGTTTACTACGCCCAGTTCGGGGCAGAGGAGCAGCGCTTCGACTTTGCTGATATTGTCGATACGCTGACCGCCAAGATGCTGCGTCGCCATCCCCACGTGTTTCCGGAGGGCACCCTGGCCTCGCGTCGCCCGCCTGGGGTGAGCGCCGAGGAAGTACAAACCCAGCAGGTCAATAACCGTTGGGAGTCATTGAAAGCCGAAGAACGTGAGAAAAGGAAGCGGGCTGAAAGGGCCATTGAGGCGCCCTCTGTGCTCGACGATGTCCCGCGCACACTGCCCGCGCTTAGCCGCGCTGCCAAGCTGTCTAAACGTGCAGCGCGAGTGGGTTTTGACTGGCCCGATGCCAAGGGTGTGATAGCGAAAATTCGCGAAGAGCTCGCCGAAGTGGAAGAAGCGCTCGCCGCTGGTGATCAACAGCACGCCCAGGAAGAAGTTGGTGATTTGCTATTTGCCGTCACCAATCTTGCCCGCACGCTGAATGCCGACCCGGAGCAGTGCCTGCGCACGACAAATGCCAAGTTTGAGCGCCGCTTTCGTTATGTAGAGAATGAGCTTAGCGCTGTCCAGCGGCCATTAACGGAGGCTTCCCTAGACGAGATGGAAGCTCACTGGCAAGCGGCCAAAGCACAAGAACTTCAGTCACGAGAAAAACAACCTATCCATCCCTGATTTAAAATGATGCGACCCCTGCAAGGAGGCCATGCCAATGAGTCACGACCTACACGAATCTCTGCGCGATAACGTGCGTATTCTGGGCGATAGCCTGGGGCGCACCATTGCCGATGATTTGGGCCAAGCATTTGTCGATAAAATTGAAACCATCCGTGCCCACGCCAAGCGCGGGCGCCAAGGCGACTCTCTGCAACAGCGCGAGTTGATCGAGTATCTGCGTGAGCTTCCCGAGAACGACCTGCTGCCGGTCACCCGAGCCTTTAACCAGTTTTTAAACCTCGCCAATATTGCCGAACAGCATTATCGAGCACGCTTTCGCCGGGTAGAGGACTACAAACCCGGCTCCCAGCCGGTGCTGGGGGAGCTGCTTAAGCGTGCTCAGCAGGCGGGAAACTCACCGCGTAATCTGGTCGAAGCCCTTGCTAATATGCGCGTCGAGCTAGTGCTCACCGCTCACCCCACCGAAGTGATTCGCCGCACCTTGATCCAGAAATATGACGCCATCGATGAGTGCTTAACCGCCATAGAGAGCTCTGAAGATTATCCCGAGCGTGGCACCCGTGCCCAGGGGCGCCTGGAAGAGCTGATTAGTCAGGCGTGGCACACCGATGAGATTCGCCACGAGCGGCCCACTCCGGTGGATGAGGCCAAATGGGGCTTCGCGGTGATCGAAAACTCGCTATGGCAGGCGGTGCCTGATTTCCACCGCGATCTGGATAACCTGCTGCTGGATACCGCCGGCGAGCGCCTGCCCCTGGACGCAGCGCCAATACGCTACGCCTCCTGGATGGGCGGCGATCGGGACGGTAACCCCAACGTTACTGCACGGGTGACTCGTGAAGTATTGCTACTGGGCCGCTGGATGGCCGCCGATCTGTATTTGCGCGATCTTGAGCAGCTTAAAACCGAGCTCTCCATGTGGAAGGCCAATAGCGCGCTGAAAGCCGAGGCGGGTGATGTCGCTGAGCCGTACCGTGAAGTGCTGAAACGTCTTTTGGCAAAAATGGAAGCGACCCGGGATTGGGCCAAGGCCGAACTGGATGGGCGCAACTACGACGGCGGGCCGATTATCGAAACCCGCGACCAACTCTATTCCCCACTGCTCGCCTGCTACCGTTCGCTGTGTGATGTAGGGCTGGATACCATCGCCAACGGCGCACTGCTGGATACCCTGCGCCGGGTCGCGGTGTTTGGCGTTACGCTGACCAAGCTCGACCTGCGTCAGGAAGCCAGCCGCCATGCCCAGGTCGTTGAAGAGCTGACCAGCTCGCTGGGTCTTGGCCACTATCGCGATTGGGACGAAGCCCAGCGGCAAGAGTTTCTGCTCGCCGAGCTCGCTTCCCGTCGCCCGCTGATTCCACGCCGCTGGGAGTGCTCCGCCGAATCCCGGGAGGTGCTGGACACCTTCAAAGTCATCGCCCAGGAACACTCTGAGGCGCTGGGGACGTACATCATCTCCATGGCTGCGGAGCCCTCGGACGTGCTCACCGTCGCGCTGCTGATGAAAGAGGTGGGCGGACAGGTAACGCTGCCTATCGCACCGCTGTTTGAAACCCTTAACGACCTGGATCACGCAGGTGACGTTGTCGATAAACTGCTCTCAATTCCTGGCTATCGCTCGCTGATCGATGATCGTCAGGAGGTCATGATTGGTTATTCGGACTCAGCCAAAGATGCCGGTCAGTTGGCCGCTGCCTGGGCGCAGTACCGCGCTCAGGAGTCGTTAGTGAATGTATGCGAGCGCCATGGCGTTGACTTGACCCTGTTTCATGGTCGCGGTGGCACCGTTGGCCGTGGCGGCGGTCCGGCCCATGCGGCGATTCTCTCCCAACCGCCTGGTTCGGTGAACGGCAGCCTGCGGGTGACTGAACAGGGTGAAATGATCCGCTTCAAGTTTGGTCAGCCGGATATTGCCCTGCGCTCCATGGAGATCTACGCCTGTGCGGTGTTGGAAGCGACCCTGCTGCCGCCCCCCGCGCCAGAGCCGCACTGGCGCGAAGAGATGGACCAACTCGCGAAGGTCGCGCACGCCGCGTACGTGGGAGTGGTGCGGGAAGATCCTGATTTTGTGCCTTACTTCCGCTCGGTAACACCGGAAGGCGCGCTGGGAAGATTGCCGCTGGGCTCGCGGCCCACCAAGCGTCGCCAAGATGGCGGTGTTGAAACCCTACGCGCGATTCCGTGGATTTTCGCCTGGACGCAGATTCGTTTAATGCTACCCGCGTGGCTGGGCAGCGGCGAAGCCTTCTCGCGGCGTTTGGAGCAGCCCGGCGGGCGCGATGTGCTGCAAGAGATGCGCAACGAGTGGCCCTTTTTCGGCACTTACCTGGACATGCTTGAGATGCTGTTGGCCAAAGCCGACGTAGCAATTGCCGCCTACTATGAGCACCGCTTAGTCGACGAGCCCTCGCTGAAGGCGCTGGGTAAACAGCTGCGTGAACGTTTTGGGCGCTTGGAAGATGCAGTGCTGGATATCTTGCAGCAGGAGAAACTGCTGGAGAATACGCCGCTAATTCGCCAGGCGATCGATGTGCGTAACCCCTATATCGACCCGCTCCATGGCCTTCAGGCGGAACTGCTGCAGCGCAACCGTGATGCCGATGGAGCGATTAGCGCGGATCTTTCCCGTGCACTCATGGTCACCATGGCGGGGATTGCTGCTGGTCTACGTAACACGGGCTAATTAACACGGGCAAGGTAACTCGGGCCAGACAACACTGGCTAGTTTTTTAATTACGCTAAGAAGGAGGCGTCAATGCCCTCGGATGCTCAAGCGGTACTCGATTTTTGGTTTGAGGAGTTGACGCCTGCTCAGTGGTTTAAAAAAGACCTTGAGATGGATCGGTTGATCGCGGAGCGATTTGGCGCCATGCATGCTGAAGCCGCACAGTGCGAGTGTTACCTATGGCGGCAAACAGCCCAAGGGCGGCTCGCGGAGATCATTGTGTTGGATCAGTTCTCACGCAATATCTACCGCGATGATGCCCGCGCCTTTGCCACTGACACCCTAGCGTTGGCGCTGGCCCAGGAGGCAGTCGCCGCCGAGGCAGACGCTGAGCTGCCCCCTCAGCAGCGTACCTTTCTCTACATGCCCTATATGCATAGCGAGTCTGAGGCTATTCATGAGCTGGCGATGCAGCTGTTTGACCAGCCGGGGTTAGAGAATAATCTCGATTTTGAAGTCCGCCACAAGGCGATTATTGACCGTTTTGGGCGTTACCCGCACCGCAATGCCGTGCTGGGGCGGGCTTCTAGTGATGAGGAGCTGGAGTTTCTAAACCAGCCCGGCTCCTCTTTTTAAGCGTTTATTTATTCCCTTTTAGCCCTATGGCGTTATATGTCGTTGCGAAAATCTACCCGGATCAATAAGTACATCAGCGAAAGTGGCATGTGCTCTCGCCGCGAGGCCGACCGCTTCGTGGAGCAGGGCAATGTGTGGATTAATGGCCGCCGCGCTACTACCGGCGACCAAGTGGTGGCGGGGGACTTGGTTAAGGTCAACGGCCAGGAGATTGAGCCACAGGAAGAGGAGGACTTAGTCCTTATCGCGCTGAACAAACCGGTGGGCATTGTCAGTACCACCGAACCCAGTGAGAAGGATAATATCGTTGAGTTTGTTAAACACGGCACGCGTATTTTTCCCATTGGGCGGCTCGACAAAGACTCCCAGGGGCTGATTTTTTTAACCAACAACGGCGACTTGGTTAACAAGATCCTGCGCGCCAATAACAACCACGAAAAAGAGTATCAGGTGACGGTGAACAAGCCGATCACCGACGAGTTTATCGACGGCATGCAGAGTGGCGTGCCGATTCTTGGCAAGGTGACCAAGCGCTGCAAGGTGCAAAAAGAGTCCACTTTTGTATTTACCATTACCCTGGTGCAGGGGCTCAATCGACAAATTCGCCGTATGTGCGAATACTTCGGCTATGAGGTTACCCAACTGATCCGCACGCGGATTATGAATGTGTCGCTTAAAGGCTTAGCCCTGGGCGATTGGCGCGATCTCACGGCCAAAGAGATCGATACCATTATCGCGCTTACTGAAAGCTCAGAGGCGGCACCAGAGAAGAAAAGTAAAGCTAAGCCGGAAAGGCCCAACTACAGCTCAGGCGCAGGAAAAGCAAAGCCGCCTTCCGCAAAAGGGCGACTGGCCAAATCGGGTGCGAAGGCTGCTGGCGCTAAAGCATCTGGGGCTAAACTACTGCCCAAGGGTAAAAAAGCCGCCAGCGGAAAAGTCAACGGAAAAACAGGTACTGGCCCTAAAGGCGGGGTGGCAGGCAAGCCAAACCCCAAGGGCAAAGCCCCCGGCAAGCCTGGTGCTAAAGGTAAGCCCGTTGGTAAAGGCCGCGGTAAGCCAGCGGCGGGTGGCAAGCCTTCTCAGCGACGCAAGTAGATCCTAACCATTTAAGAGCCTCCACTGTGATTCCAATCGTCGCCTTTTACGCTGTGATTAGCGTTATCGCCTATATCACTTACGCTATCGACAAAAAGGCGGCGATTAAAAATCGCCGCCGGGTAAGCGAGAAGTCGTTACATCTGCTTGGCGTGTTGGGCGGCTGGCCGGGCGCGCTCCTGGCCCAGCAGCGGTTGCGGCATAAAACCCAGAAAACCGCTTTTCAAGTTACGTTCTGGCTGACGGTTGTCGTGAATCTGGTCTGCATAGGGTGGCTAACTGTTTCATTGAGTCTCATTTAGCCACCCGTTTAGCCATCCTATGCTTGGTGCTTACGCTGTGGCTTGATCGTCGGGCGCGAAAAGAAAATTAGCAATCAGCTCTTTGCCGCCTTCTGTGGCAAACGATTCGGGGTGGAACTGAATACCGTGAATCGGGTACTCCCGGTGTTTAACGCCCATTAGCTCGAATTCACCCATTGACTGCCAGCGACTGCGCTGCTCAAAGCTGTCAGCCGCCAGGGCACCCACGGTGGCGGTCACTTCCAGGCACTCGGGCAGGGTGGTCGCATCGGCAATCAGCGAGTGGTAGCGCATCACTTCAAGCTGGTCGGGTACGCCATTAAACACCGAATGGCTATTATGATTGATCGGGCTAATTTTACCGTGCATGGGCAGCGGCGCTTTGACCACCTTGCCGCCGAATACATGCACAATGCCCTGCATGCCCAGGCAGACCCCTAGCAGCGGGGTGGTCTTGCCCAGTTTCTCTATCACCTCAGCGCATACGCCAAAGTAACGCGGGTCATCCGGCGAGCCGGGGCCGGGGGAGATAATAATGCGATCCGGGGCCATGGCTTCGATGGCGTGGAAATCGATTTGATTATTGCGCTTAACGAGTATCTCGAAATTGGCCAGCCCGCCGCGATTCTTCTCCGTGGTTAAAATCTCACCGATGAACTGGTAGAGGTTATAGGTGAAGGAGTCGTAATTATCGATAATCAGTACTTTCATGCTGGGCGCTCCATGTCCGTTTCCATGTCCGTTTTCATAAAAGGGGCAAGGGCTTTGCGGGTGCCGGCAAATTTGCGGCGAATCTCTTCGTATTCATCTTCGGCGTTGCTATCAAACACATTGCCGCCACAGGTTTGCACATAGGCTTGCTCTCCATTCACGAACACCGTACGGATGGGAATTGCAAAGGTGCAGTCGCCGTTAAACGAAAACTGACCCACCGCACCGCCGTAGGGGCCACGCCCGTCGGTTTCCAGGCCGTCGATAATTTTCATCGCCTCGATCTTGGGGGCGCCGGTGAGTGTACCGGCAGGGAAGTTACTGGCGAGCGCGGTAAACATATCTTCGCCTTCGGCGATAATGCCGACGATCTCGCTGGAAATATGCTGTACGTGGCTAAAGCGCTTGATATCCATCAGGCTGCGCACTTTTACCGTACCAAATTGCGCCACCCGGCCAATATCATTGCGGTGTAGATCGACGATCATATTGTGCTCGGCGATCTCTTTGGGGTCATTGAGCAGCGCCCGGGCGAGCTGGGTATCCTCCTGGGGCGTTTGGCCACGCAGGGTGGTACCCGCCAGGGGGAAGGTTTCCATCTCTCCTTGGCGCAGCCGGAACAGCAGCTCGGGACTAGCGCCGATCAGCTTCTGCTCACCGAATTTGACGTAGTACATCTGCGGCGACGGATTAATCGTGCGTAGCTGGTCATACAGCGCCAGGGTATCGCCCTGAACCCGAAAGCGCTTTTTAAAGCCGACTTCGCACTGGAATACCTTGCCGTCAATAATATCCTGTTTCACCTTGGCCACGGCCTCGGCGTGCTCTGCCTGGCTCATGGTGTCGCCAAGTGCGGTGATTTGCAGCGAGCCTGCTGGCTCATCGTTTGAATTGATCAGTGTCTGCAGAAATTCGTAACGGCTGTTATCGTAGTAAAAATAGATAACCTCACCGGTCATCTTGTCGAGGATCAGCCCATCTTTGTAGAGCCCAAAGCGGAAGGTATCGAAATCATCGCTGGCTTTTAACGTCAACGACGGTTCGAAGTACTGCATGGCGTCGTAGCCGAGATAACCGCTTAACCCGCCAGCGTATTTGCGCGAAATAATATTCTGTGGGATCAGGCTGCGCAGCAGCTCATAAGGGTTATCGCTTGGGTAGTGACTGGCATTGCCATCGCGGTCTTCGATCGTCAGCGTCTTGCCGTTGGCATAGAGCGTGTATTCTGGGTCGAAGCCGATGATCGAGTGGCGCGCCATGTGGCTATCTTCGCCCAGCGACTCCAGCATGTAGCAGTTAGTAAACTGCCGCTCGATTTTTTGAAACAGAGCAAAGAAATCGCAGTCCGCCGCTAGCGTCACATAGTGCGGCTTGCGCGACAGCGTAAACGGCTCAGGGCCTTTAGGTGCGTGCGTGTCAGCAGTGGTCATGAACAATCATTCCGTGAAGAAGGTCGTGTAGAAGGTGGCAAAGTTGAAGAGGGCAAAGTTGAAGAGGGTAATGTGGCCAAGGCACGGGAGCCCCGTGAAACCGTGGCGATACCCACGCCCAGGGTTTCGGCAATTTTGCGGTGTGGCACGCCTTCACGCAGCAGTCTAAAAATCTGTAGGCGTTTACTGATTTCTTGGTACTCTGCAGGCGTTAGCAGGCTAGCCAGCGCTTCGTCCATGGCTTCAGGTGAATCAATGGCGAGTAGGTGGTCGATTAGCTCAGCTTGGTAGTGTTCGTTTGAGGGCATGGTCAAGGCCGGTTAATAAGCGTGTACTATCGTACTAGTACGGTATGCTGTTAGCCGGAAAAGTCAAGCAATGCGTGTTGATTTACATTAAGGGAATGCGATGACCGGCTACTTTATTCAAGCTTTTATCTACCTTGTCGCCGCAGTGATTGCGGTTCCGCTCGCCAAGCGCTTTGGCCTGGGGTCCGTGCTGGGTTATCTGGTTGCCGGGGTGGTGATTGGTCCGATACTGGGGCTGGTGGGCCAAGAGACCACCACCATCCAGCATTTCGCCGAGTTTGGCGTGGTGATGATGCTGTTTTTGGTCGGTATGGAGCTTGATCCCAAAGGGCTGTGGGCGATGCGTGTCCGGCTGATTGGCCTGGGCGGGCTACAGGTAGTGCTCACGGCAGCCGCCGGCTCCGCGATTGGCTGGTGGTTGGGGTTAGTATGGCAAACCGCTCTAGCGGTGGGACTCATTTTTGCGCTCTCTTCAACGGCGATTGTGCTGCAAACACTCAATGAAAAGGGGCTCGCTAAAACAGAAGGCGGGCGCAGCGCGTTTTCGGTACTGCTGTTTCAAGATATTGCGGTCATTCCCATGCTGGCGCTGATCCCGCTGCTGGCGCTGCCGGAACTAATGAGCGCTGGCGGCGGCGATAGCCACGCTAACGTAAGCCTAGTGGCAAGCTTACCCGGCTGGGCGCACGCTTTGGTGGTCGTGACGGCTATTGGGAGCGTCATTGTGGGTGGCTACTATTTAGTACCGCTGCTGTTTCGCTATGTGATTGGCTCTGGTCTGCGTGAAGTGTTTACCGCCACGGCACTAATGCTGGTCATTGGTATCGCCGCGTTGATGAGCCTGGTCAATCTATCTCCCGCCCTTGGCGCTTTTCTGGCCGGAGTGGTGCTTGCCAATAGTGAGTTTAAGCATGAGCTCGAAGCCAATATCGAGCCATTTAAAGGGCTACTGCTGGGGTTGTTCTTTATAACTGTGGGGGCGGGCATCAATTTTGCGGTGCTGGCGGCAGAGTGGCAAACGGTAATCTCATTAGGTGTGGCGGTTATCGTCGTAAAGGGTGTCATTCTGTTGGCTTTGGCGTTTCTGTTTCGGGTGCGCGGCAGTAACGGCTGGCTGTTCACCTTAAGTCTTGCCCAGGCCGGTGAATTTGGTTTTGTGCTACTGACCTATAGCGTACAAAACAGTGTGATTCCTGCCGATATTTTTCAGGTGCTTTCGCTGGTCGTGGCGCTGTCAATGTTCTTAACGCCGCTGTTATTTATTGTCTACGACCGGCTGGTATTGCCACGTTACCGCAGTGCTCAAAATGATGACCGCGAAGCCGATAAGATTGAAGAGCAGGCGCCAGTCATCGTTGCGGGAGTGGGGCGGTTTGGGCAAATTATCTGCCGTTTGCTGCGCGCAAATAGTATCCCCATTGTTGCCCTGGACCTTGAGATAGCGCAGATCGAGAATCTGCGTAAAATTAATATTAAAAGTTACTTTGGCGACGCCAGCCGCTCGGACTTACTTGAAACTGCTGGTATTGACCACGCTCGGTTACTGGTGATTGCGTTGGACGACCGAGACCGCGCCGTGCAGATGGTCAAACACGTTAAACAGTACTATCCCCATGTCTGGGTGCTGGCCCGCGCGTTTGACCGTGGCCATGGCTATCAACTGCGTGAAGCGGGGGCTGATGATGTGGTCAGTGAAACCTATCACTCTGCGCTGGAGTTGGGGGGGCACGCACTTACTGGAATGGGGGTGCACCCTATGCGCGCCAAGCAAATGACCTGGGCGTTTGTGCAAAACGAAGAGGCGCACGAAGATGAACTGTTTAAAGCGTGGAAAGAGATCGAAGAGGGCATTAGCTTTAGCCCGCGTTACGGTGAACTATTTATGAAGCTGGAAGAGTCGCTAAATAGTGTTATGCAGCAGGAATGGCGTGAACCGCAGCGCGAAGATGTGCCGACCTGGACACCGCCTGAACAGACTCCAGAATAATATCAAGAGTAGTTTCAAGAACAGTCTCGAGAACAGTCTCGAGAACAGTCTCGAGAACATCACGAAAAGCCTTAAAACGGCAGGTGCAGCGAGGCGCTAAGCATATTGAGGTGGTCTAGGGTGGGAGCATCGATGCGCTCGTACTCTAGGCGGCTGACAAGACGATTAATCGTCACGGTAGCACCAAAGCCTTGCAGCATTGCTGTACCGCCTTCGTCGGCCCCTTCGACATCGCTTTCGCCGCGCCATTCGGTAATGCCGGACTTCGCATAGACACTGAAAGCGCCCATGCGAACACCGGCAACAATGGCACCACCCAAACTCAGCGTATCCATAATCAGCGGATTAACACTGGAGGAAGTGGCGATTTCTTCACTTTCCCGGTAGGCAATTTCGGCGCCGATATCGAGTTGGGGGAGCCGCCACGGGCTGAAGCCTGCGGTTACGCGAAAACCGCTGGTATAGTTATCAAGGCTTTGCAGGTCGCTACCTTCCAAGATAACGCCGTTATCCAACTGCATAAGTTCGCTATTGGGAGCGGTATACGCCATCACCGGCGGGGCGTCGTCGGCGTAGCTGCTAAACCAGGGAACAGAGCAGCAGAGCAGGGTGCTTGCCAAGCGTTTGATTGGCATTTCTCGTACACCTATCGTTTCATACCCAAATATTGCCGAATACCCACGGGTAGGGAGGAAAAAGCTATTGCCATTCAGATTAGCAACTGGCTTGGATTTCCACCACTTTAATTGCGCCCTCAGCCAGATTATCGACTAAATTTTTGCCCATGATGAGAAAGCGCTCACCAAATACCCACTGGGGGGAGAGCACGGCTTGCCGTGGCGCCTGCTCTTTTTGGCGTTGGCGCTGGCGCCACTCCAGTGCTATTTGGCTCCAATCTTCAGCGTGTTCAACTGTAAAACCACCGGCTTCAAGCAAACGGGTCAGCTCGACCAGCGTGATCAAATGAGAGTGCTCAGTGGAGGTTGCCCAGGGCACCGGGTAGCGAAGCTGTGCCACATTAGGCCCGCTGACCACTTCATGCATCACTACCTGCCCACCAGGGCGGAGCACGCGGCGGGTTTCAGTAATGGCCTTGGCGGCATCGGCCATATTCATCAGGCTATGCTGAAATAGCACGGCGTCAAAGCTGTTATCGGCAAACGGCAGGGCGCTTGCATTACCGGTTACCCAGGTGAGCAGTGGCGCGGCAGGCTGATTCACCCGCGAGCTCAGAGCTTTGTTTAATGCACTGAAACCATGCGTAATATCTAACCCAGTTAACTGAAAGCCCAGTGCAGCGCCCTGGCGCATTAATCCGCCAAGTCCAGCGCCGATATCCAATACTTTCCCATGCGTTGTAGGGTCTAGTCTCTCAAGCAGCCGAGTGGATGCAGCCACGCCACCAATATGCAGTTGATCCAAAGGGGCTAGTTGATGCAGCGAAGGGCCAGCGGGGTAGTGGGCATCTATTTGCGCCAGCACATTATCAGCGCGCAGGGCGCGCTGATAATGATCCGCTAAACGTTGGGATGGGAAGTCCATTGTCGCTTACGACTCTTGATCCAAGCCTGACTCTTGCTCTAAACCTAGCTCTTGAATCGAAATTTCGCGCATTTTGAATTTCTGAACTTTGCCGGTAACGGTCATCGGAAATTCATCGACGAATTTGAAGTAGCGGGGAATCTTGAAGTGGGTGATCTTGCCTTTGCAGAACTCGCGCAGCTCTTCACCGGTCACGTCACCTGCGGTGCTGTTAAGCTTTACCCAGGCAATCAGCTCTTCGCCGTACTTTTTATCCGGCACGCCGGTGACCTGTACTTCTGAAATGGCCGGGTGGGTGTAGAGAAACTCTTCAATCTCTTTGGGATAGACGTTCTCACCGCCGCGAATCACCATATCTTTGATGCGGCCCACGATCTGGATATAACCCTCTTCATCCATAGTGGCCAGGTCGCCGGTATGCATCCAGCCTGCTTCGTCGATGGCTTCCTCCGTAGCTTTATCATTGTTCCAGTATTTCAGCATCACGCTGTAGCCGCGGGTACACAGCTCACCGATTTCGCCACGGGGCAGAATACCGCCGTTGCCGGGATCAACGATTTTAGTTTCCAGGTGCGGCTGGGTACGACCGACGGTTGAAACGCGCTTATCAATGCTGTCATCGGCGCCGGTTTGAGTGGAGACCGGGCTGGTTTCGGTCATTCCGTAGGCGATCTGCACACCCTTCATGTTCATCTTACTGATGACCTGCTTCATGATCTCAGCGGGGCAGATCGAGCCCGCCATGATACCGGTACGCAACGTTGATAGGTCGGTGTTGGGAAAGTCAGGGTGATCCAGCTCGGCGATAAACATGGTCGGCACGCCGTACAGCGCGGTGGCTTTCTGTTCGTGTACTGCCTTGAGTACTTTGCCCGGGTCAAAGCCCTCGTCCGGGTAGATCATCGTAGCGCCGTGGGTCATGCAGCCCAAGTTGCCCATGACCATGCCAAAGCAGTGATAAAGCGGCACCGGAATAACCAAACGGTCTTCGCTGGTAAAGCCCATGCTTTCCGCCACAAAGAAACCGTTGTTGAGAATGTTATGGTGGGAGAGTGTGGCGCCCTTGGGAAAACCGGTGGTGCCGGAGGTGTACTGAATATTGATCGCGTCGTCGAACTGGAGTGTGGCTTGCAGGTCGTCCACATCGGTTTGACTAATTTTGTTAGCCTCGTCCATTAAATCAGACCAGCGCCACATGCCGCTGAGTTTGTCATCGCTTAAATTAATAATGCACTCAAGGTCAGGCAGCTTTTGGGCTTTTAGTTCGCCTTCTTTGCCCGCTTTTAATTCGGGCGCCAGTTCATACAGCATGCCGCTGTAGTCGGAGCTTTTGAAATTGTTGGCGGTCACCAAAAAACGTGCACCGGATTGGTTCAGCGCGTACTCCAATTCGTGGGTACGGTAAGAAGGATTAATGTTGACCAGAATGGCGCCAATTTTGGCGGTGGCAAACTGGGTGAGCGTCCACTCGCTGCAGTTGGGCGCCCAAATGGCAACGCGGTCGCCTTTGTTAACACCAATGGAGAGCAGTGCACGGGCACAGCGGTTCACCTCTTCCTGAAGCTGGCGATAGCTCCAGTGAATGTTCTGGTGCACAACGATCAGCGCATCGTTATCAGCATACTGTGACGCGATCTGGTCGAATTTATCGCCAATGGTCATGCCCAGCAGTGGCTTGTCCGCCATGCTGCTGGAGTAGCTGGGTTGGGTAAGAGCAGATGATGCCATGTTAAGACTCTCCGATATTTTTCTTGTCCGAGCGGGAAGGCAGAGGATAGTTGGCTGCTTTTATTATTTTATTTCGAATTTTAATGGCTAGGGCCTTTTGCCAGGGCGACTTTGGAGCTCGGCTTGCGGCCTAGCTCGCGAGTGATCCAAAAGCCGGTATCGATCACGGCCTGTAGATTGATACCCGTTTCAATCCCCAGCCCTTCCAACAGATAGAGCACGTCTTCGGTGGCCACATTACCGGAGGCGCCCTTGGCGTAAGGGCAGCCACCGAGCCCTGCCGTGGCCGCATCAATCACGCTGACGCCTTCTTCCATTACCGCGTACAGGTTGGCCAGCGCCATGCCATAGGTGTCGTGGAAGTGCGCCGCCAGAAATTCAACAGGCACCTGCTGGCGAGTCGCCTCAATCATTCGTTTGGCTGCCATCGGTGTACCGACGCCGATGGTATCCCCCAGTGACACCTCGTAGCAGCCCATCTCATAAAGCGCCTTGGCCACCTCGGCCACTTTGCTGGGATCGATATCGCCTTCATAGGGGCAGCCCAATACACAGGAGACGTAGCCACGCACGCGAACGCCCGCATCGCCAGCACGCTTGAGCACCGGCTCAAAGCGTGCCAGCGACTCGGCAATCGAGCAGTTTATGTTTTTCTGTGAGAAGGCTTCAGACGCGGCACCAAACACCGCGACTTCTTCAACACCCACGGTGAGGGCGTTTTCAAGCCCTTTTAGATTGGGCGTTAGCGCCGAATAGACCACGCCGGGCTGGCGCTGAATGCCCGCCATCACCTCGACGGCGTCGCCCATTTGCGGCACCCACTTGGGGGATACAAAACTGGCGGCTTCAATATGCGTCATACCCGCCTTGGCCAGCCGCTCGATCAGGGCAATTTTAGTCGCTGTGGGCACGATGTCCCCCGGCTCGTTTTGCAGGCCGTCACGGGGGGCCATTTCAAACAGCTTAACGGAGGTAGGCAGTGGCATAAGGGGTAAGCTCCTATTTGTTAGCCGCAGAGTCGTTGGCTGCAAAGTCGAGTAACACGGCGCCTTGGCTGACAGTATCGCCTGCCTGGAAGTGGAAGGTGTCCACGCTGCCATCGGCAGGGGCGGTCATGGTGTGCTCCATCTTCATCGCTTCCATCACCATTAGCGGCATGCCTTTTTCAACCGCCACGCCGGGTTCCACCAGCAGAGCGACTACCGTCCCGTTCATCGGTGCCGTGAGGGTGGATTCCGCCTCATGGTGACCGTGGTCGATGGCATCGATACGCCGCCAGAACAGACGGGTTTCACCGCTCGGGTCCGCCATGACCACCACATGCCCGTCGCGGCGCGCCTGCAGGCGGCGGCGGTGGCCGTTCAGGGTAACGGCGACTGCATCACCGGTCAGCGGCTGTAGACTAGCGGTAAGGGGCTCATCGCCGATAGTAAGTTTCCACAGTGATTCACCCGCGCTGCGTTTACCTTCGACGATCACTACCGCCTCATCGCTATCCGGCGCTTGGGCACTAGCCGGGTCACACAGGGCGATGCGAATGGTGTGGGGCGCATTCAGGCGGAAGCCGTCGTGGCGATCCCAGGGGGAGTCGCTTTCGCACTCCTGGGCGAGTTGATTCAGGCCAATCAGCGCCGCATTGGCGTAGGCTTCCATGCTGTAGGTGCGCGGAGCAAACAGTGTGGCTTCATTGCGTTCAATAAAGCGGGTGTCCAGCTCCACGTTCTTGAAACCGGGGTGGGTCGCCAGACGCATTAAAAAGGCGCGGTTGGTGACGACACCCTGTACGTCCAAGGCTGCCAACGCACGGTTAAGGGTAGCCAGCGCCGCATCGCGGTCAGCACCGTGCACAATCAGCTTGGCAAGCATCGGGTCGTAGTGCATCGACACCGCATCGCCGCTCTCTACGCCGCTGTCCAGGCGTACTTGGTCAGCGCTCAAGCCCGCACCTTCTAAATCCAGTGCAAAGCGGTTGAGCAGGCCGGTGGCGGGTAGGAAATCCTGGTCTGGGTCTTCGGCGTAAATACGCGCCTCAAAGCTGTGGCCGGTGATGGTCAGTTCATCCTGTCGGCAGGGGAGCGGTTCGCCCATGGCCACGCGCAACTGCCACTCGACCAGATCCTGGCCGGTAATCATTTCGGTGACCGGGTGTTCAACCTGAAGACGGGTGTTCATCTCCATAAAGTAGAACGAACCGTCCGCATCTAATAGAAATTCCACGGTGCCCGCGCCCACGTAGCCGATCTCTTGGGCGGCGCGCACGGCAGCATCGCCCATGGCGCTGCGTAGCTCCGCCGTCATGCCAGGGGCGGGGGCTTCTTCGATGACTTTTTGGTGGCGGCGCTGAACGCTGCAGTCGCGCTCGAATAGGTACACGCCGTTGCCGTCGCGGTCGCAGAACACCTGGACTTCCACATGGCGTGGCTGTACCAGGTACTTCTCGATCAGCATACGGTCATCGCCGAAAGCGGCTTTGGACTCGCGTCGACAGCCGTCTAGCGCGGCCTGAAAGCCATCACCCGATTCGACAACGCGCATCCCTTTGCCGCCGCCACCCGCACTGGCTTTAAGCATCACCGGGTAGCCGATTTTGTCAGCCTCGGAGCGCAGCAGCGCGTCGTTTTGATCATCGCCATGGTAGCCCGGTACCAGCGGCACGCCGGCATTGGCCATGCGGGCTTTGGCAGCAGATTTATCGCCCATGGCGGCAATGGCCGAGGCGGGCGGGCCGACAAAGGTAATGCCCGCTTCTTCAAGGGCTTTAACGAAGCTGCCGTTTTCAGACAAAAAGCCGTAGCCGGGATGAATCGCGCCAGTGCCGGTGCGCTTGGCAGCGTCGATGACGGCATCAATATTAAGGTAGCTTTCGCGAGCAGCGGCAGGGCCTAAACGCACGGCTTCATCGGCTTCACGTACGTGGCGCGCGCTGGCATCGGCATCAGAGTAGACCGCGACGGTTTTCAGGCCCATACGGCGCGCGGTGCGCATCACCCGGCAGGCAATTTCGCCGCGGTTGGCGACCAGCAATGTGTCGAATTTGGTTGGGATAAACGTCATGAGCGTGGCTCCGCAGCGTTATTGTGTTCTTCAGGTGACGTCCAATCCGGGCGGCGCTTCTCAAAAAAGCTGGATAAACCCTCCTGGCCTTCTTGGCTAACCCGCAGCTTGGCGATGACCTGGCAGGTATGCTCGCGGGTGGCGTCATTGTCGGGCGCTTGAGCCACCGTGGCCATCAGCGCTTTGGTAACGCGCTGGGCCTGGGGAGAGCCTGCCAAGAGCGTCGTCAGCATGGCGTCGACGGCGCTGTCTAACGCTTCATGTTCAACTACCTGGTGGGCTAAACCGAGCTTAAGGGCGGTTTCGGCGTCCATCACTTCGGCGGTTAACGCATAGCGGCGCATTTGCCGCTCGCCTAGCGCGCGCTGCACGTAGGGACTGATGACCGCAGGCGATAGGCCAATCTTGACTTCCGAGAGGCAGAATTTAGCTTTATCAGAGGCGATCACCACATCGCAGCAGGCGGCAAGACCCACCGCGCCGCCAAAGGCTGCACCTTGAACGCGGCAAAGTGTGGGGCAGGGCAGTGTATCGAGCCCATGCATTAGCGCGGCAAGCTTGCGGGAATCCGCGAGGTTATCCTCCAGGTCGTAATCGACCATGCGCTTCATCCAGTTAAGATCCGCACCGGCTGAAAAGCTCTTGCCTTCGGAGCCCAGCACCACCACGCGAACATCACCCGCTTCAGCAAGGGCGTGGAGCTGGCTGAAGTGTTCATTCAGCTCGGCGATTAAGCTATCGTCAAAGGCGTTATGCACTTCGGGGCGGTTTAAGGTCAGACGCGCCACGCCCTCTTCTATAATCAGTGTTGAGTAAGCCATGGTGGTTGCCCCCTTACATCCGGAACACGCCGAAGCGTGTCTCTTCAATCTCGGCGTTCATCGCTGCCGCTAGTGAAAGCCCCAGCACATCGCGGGTTTGCAGCGGATCAATCACACCGTCGTCCCATAAGCGGGCGCTGGCGTAATAGGGGTGGCCTTGGTGCTCATACTGCTCGCGGGTGGGCTGCTTGAAGGCTTCTTCTTCCTCTTTGCTCCACTCGCGGCCTTCGCGCTCGTGCTGCTCACGCTTGACCTGGGCCAGTACACCTGCTGCTTGTTCACCGCCCATCACGGAGATGCGCGCGTTGGGCCACATAAACAGCAGGTTGGGGTCATAGGCGCGGCCGCACATACCGTAGTTGCCGGCGCCGAAGCTACCGCCAATCAGCACGGTGTACTTGGGTACTTTTGCACAGGCAACCGCCGTGACCAATTTGGCGCCATGCTTGGCGATGCCTTCGTGCTCGTACTTGGAGCCGACCATAAAGCCGGTAATGTTCTGCAGGAAGATCAGCGGAATCTTGCGCTGGGCGCACAGCTCGATAAAGTGCGCGCCTTTTACGGCACTTTCGGAAAACAGCACGCCGTTGTTAGCCACGATCCCCACCGGGTAGCCGTGAATATGGGCAAAGCCGGTGACCAGGGTGTCGCCGTAGTAACGCTTGAACTCGTCG
This sequence comes from Halomonas sp. SpR8, assembly GCF_031010195.1. Classification (GTDB taxonomy): domain Bacteria; phylum Pseudomonadota; class Gammaproteobacteria; order Pseudomonadales; family Halomonadaceae; genus Vreelandella. Next base: position 644,603 of record NZ_JAUAMC010000001.1, read on the forward strand.
AAGTCGGAGTCATCGACGATGCGACCAATCACTTCACGCACGTCGTAGGGCTTTTTGAGGTCGGTACCCACAATGCCATATAGCTCGGAAGGGTCGAGCCTGGGTGGCTTGGGCGCCTGCATGGCGAGCTGGCCACGCTTTTGCCAGTTCAGCCGCGACACACAGGCGCGGGCCAGCTGCAGCGCGTGGGCATCGTTTTCCGCATAGTGGTCGGCCACGCCGCTCACTTTAGCGTGAACGTCGGCGCCGCCCAGGTCTTCTGCGCTGATGCTTTCGCCCGTGGCGGCTTTTACTAATGGCGGGCCACCTAGGAAAATTGTGCCCTGTTCCTTAACGATGATGGATTCGTCCGCCATGGCGGGCACATAAGCGCCACCCGCGGTACAGGACCCCATCACCACCGCAATTTGTGGAATGCCCTCGGCGGACATGGTGGCTTGGTTATAGAAAATGCGCCCAAAGTGGTCGCGATCAGGGAAGACTTCATCCTGGCGAGGCAGAAAGGCGCCGCCGGAATCAACCAGATAGATGCACGGCAGGCGATGCTTACGAGCAATCTCCTGGGCGCGAATATGCTTTTTCACCGTCAGCGGAAAGTAGGTGCCGCCTTTTACCGTGGCGTCGTTAGCCACAATCACGCACTCGACGCCGGACACCCGGCCAATGCCGGTCACCACGCCCGCCGCAGGAATCTCGCTATCGTAAATATTGTGAGCGGCGAGGGCGGAAAACTCTAAAAACGGCGAGCCTTCGTCGATCAGGTGATCGATACGGTCACGCACAAACAGCTTGCCGCGGCTTTCGTGGCGCTCGCGGGCTTTGGCACCGCCGCCCTCGGCAATGGCGGCGGTCAGCTCGCGTAGTTTATTGACTTCACCCAGCATCGACGCTTCATTGGCTTGAAATACATCGCTGCGCGGATTGATCTGGCTATTCACAGTGCTCATGGCGCGGCCTTTTATTTGGTTTCAGTGAACAGTTCGCGACCGATCAGCATCCGCCGAATCTCGCTGGTGCCCGCGCCAATCTCATACAGCTTGGCGTCACGCAGCAGGCGCCCGGTGGGGTACTCGTTGATATAGCCATTGCCGCCGAGCAACTGAATGGAGTCCAGCGCCACTTGAGTGGCTTTTTCAGCGCAGTAAAGAATCACCCCTGCGGCGTCCTTGCGCGAGGTTTGGCCGCGATCACAGGCACCGGCCACCGCGTATAAGTAAGCGCGACAGGCATTCAAGGTGGTATACATATCCGCTACCTTGCCCTGAACCAGTTGGAACTCGCCAATGGATTGATTGAACTGTTTGCGCTCATGAATGTAAGGCATCACCACATCCATAGCGGCTTGCATAATGCCAATGGGGCCTGCAGCCAGTACGGTGCGCTCGTAATCCAGGCCGCTCATCAGCACACGAACGCCTTTGCCTTCGTCCCCAAGAATATTTTCAGCAGGCACAGCGCAGTCCTGAAACACCAGCTCGCAGGTGTTGGAGCCGCGCATGCCCAGCTTGTCGAGCTTCTGCGCCGTCGAGAAACCGGGCATACCTTTTTCGATAATAAACGCCGTGATGCCTTTAGAACCGGCCTCTGGATCGGTCTTGGCGTAGACCACCAGCACATCCGCATCCGGGCCGTTGGTGATCCACATCTTGTTGCCGTTAAGAATGTAGTGGTCGCCGTCTTTTTTGGCGCGCAGCTGCATGGAGACCACATCGGAGCCCGCACCGGGTTCCGACATGGCCAGGGCGCCTACGTGGTCGCCGCTGATCAGCTTGGGCAGGTACTTGGCTTTCTGCTCGGCGGAGGCGTTGATCTTGATCTGGTTGACGCACAGGTTGGAGTGGGCGCCGTAGGAGAGCGCCACCGATGCGCTGGCCCGCGAGATCTCCTCCATGGCAATACAGTGAGCGAGATAGCCCATCCCGCTGCCGCCATCCTCTTCAGGCACGGTGATGCCCAGCAGGCCCATATCGCCGAACTTCTTCCACAAATCGTTGGGGAACTCGTTGTTGCGATCGATCTCGGCTGCGCGGGGGGCGATCTCGCTGGCGGCAAAGGCGTTGACCTGCTCACGCAGCATGTTCAGTTCGTCATCAAGGCCGAAGTTCAGTTCTGAGTAGTGTGAAAACATGGTCAATCACCTGTGTTCATTGTGATGATAATTGTGTTGGTAAGCGCGCTGGCGGTATTCAGTGCCGTTATCTGTTCAATGCGTGGTCGCGGATGAAGATGGCGGTGCTGTATCGGTTTCCGTCTGCTCTTCTTCGCGTTGTTTTTGATTCAGTTCTTCCAGTGCTTGGCGGCAGCGAATTTCTGCGCTTTCGAGCTCAAGCTGGACCATGGTGATGTCTTTCATCTGCTGGTCGAGCGCCGCCCTGCGCTCGGCGATCTTGCTAAGCATTAAGTGCAACTGCTTTTTACTGCCGCTGCGGGTTTCATCCCAAAGCTCAAACAGCTCGCGAATTTCAGCCAGTGAAAACCCCAGCCGCTTGCCGCGAATAGTCAGTTTTAGGCGCACCCGGTCTTTACTGCTGTAAACCCGTGTTTGCCCGCGACGAGTAGGGTGAAGTAACTCCTGGTCTTCGTAAAAACGGATACTGCGGGTAGTTAAATCAAACTCGCTGGCCAGTTCGCTAATCGAGTATGTTCTGCTCATGGTGACATTCTCTCAAAAAAGGCATCGTGATTAAGAACCATTCTTAATAGCTGTTCCTAAGAGCTAGTTTTAAGAGCTATTTCTAAGAATCATTCCTAAGGTTTGCCTTCTATGGAACACTGCCACTGAGGCTAAAACAAGTTTACGTTAACGTAAAGCTATAGTTGCGAGCAGTTGAAAAGCGTTGAAACCGTGTAACTCACTGATATTTATATTTTGAAGAGGGTTGTTAATTCAAGAAAATATCGTTGATAGACCAAAGTTGTAATTGTATTGCCATGGCGAGAGTTGCTAGTTTGCACGTACACCTTACGTTCAGGTAAGGCAGTGGCAGGCATTTATGCTTGTACCGCCTTAGCTAAAAAGCGTTCAGCACAATAATAATCAGTACAACAACAATAAGAGGCTTGCCACTCTATGAGTGTAAACGATGTCCTCCAAGGACCTGTCCTCGAAACCCGAGGGCTGACCAAAGAGTTTCGCGGCTTTACCGCCGTGGATGATGTCAATCTGCAGGTGCAAGAAGGGCATATTCACGCGTTGATTGGCCCCAACGGTGCTGGAAAGACCACTGTCTTTAACTTGTTGACCAAATTTTTGCCGCCTACCCATGGCGATATTTTGTACCGTGGCAAATCAATCACCAGTAAAAAATCCAACGAAATAGCTCAGCTAGGATTAGTGCGCTCATTCCAGATTTCAGCGGTATTTGCCCACATGACCGCGCTGGAAAACGTGCGTGTAGCGTTGCAGCGCAAACTGGGTACCTCGTTTCATTTCTGGAAATCCGAGAAATCCCTCGATCACTTAAACGAGCGTGCACTTGAGCTGCTTGAAGAAGTGGGACTGCGCGAGTATGCCGATACCCTAACGGTTGAAATGCCCTACGGTCGTAAGCGCGCGCTGGAGCTAGCCACCACGCTAGCACTTGATCCCACCATGATGCTGCTCGATGAACCGACCCAGGGCATGGGGGCGGAAGATGTAGATCGCATCGTGGCGCTGATTAAGCGTGTCTCCCAGGGGCGTACCGTATTGATGGTCGAACATAATTTAAGCGTTGTTAGTCGCTTATGTGATCGGATCACCGTATTGGCGCGAGGCGCCGTGCTCGCGGAAGGCGATTACGAGACAGTTTCTCGTGACCCGCTGGTGCGTGAAGCTTATATGGGCAGCGACGCTACGGAAGAAGAGGGAGCTCACATATGAATACGGCTGAAGCTCAAGCGCCCGTGCAGAATTCTCTAAGCCGGGAAATGTTGCGCGTAAAGGATTTGCATGCTTATTACGGAGAATCGCACATCCTGCACGGCGTGAATTTCGATGTAAAACGCGGCGAACTTGTCACGCTGTTAGGGCGCAACGGCGCTGGCCGTAGCACTACCTTAAAATCAATTATGAACATGGTAGGACGGCGTACCGGCTCTATTGTGATTAATGGCAACGAAACACTGCAGATGAAGCCGCACCATATACCTCGTTTGGGTATTGGCTACTGCCCCGAAGAGCGCGGTATTTTTGCTAGTTTAGATGTGCATGAAAATCTACTGCTACCCCCCACGGTTTCTTCCGGTGGCATGAGCTTAGATGAAATCTACGCCATGTTTCCTAACCTCTATGAACGGCGTCGAAGCCAAGGTACACGGCTCTCCGGCGGTGAACAGCAAATGCTGGCCATGGCGCGTATTTTGCGTACCGGCGCGCGCATGCTGTTACTCGATGAAATTACCGAAGGGCTTGCGCCGGTTATCGTTCAGAAATTGGCAGAAGTGTTGGTTCAACTTAAGGATCTTGGCATGACCATTGTGCTGGTGGAGCAGAACTTCCGCTTTGCAGCACCGTTGGCAGATCGCCACTTTGTGATGGATCACGGTCAGATTGTCGAAGAAATCAGTGCCGCGCAGCTACCCTCGCGGCGGGAACATCTCAACTCAATGCTGGGGGTATAACGCACCATAAAGCACGTTAGCGACTTTTTTGCTCCAAACGTACTTTTGCTCCAAACGTACTTTTCGCTCTGCTATTAACAGTAAATCGCAAACAGTAAGTTGAAAACAGTAAGTCGCATCACAACAGCTTAATAACTAAACAATAGCTGTTCAAAAAAACTGCACAAAAACAAAGAGGCCCTCAGGGCCAGGAGTCGAACATGACCTTTATGAAAAAAACGCTCACTGCCAGCATTGCCGTTGCGGCCGCTTCCAGCTTTGCCATTTCCACCGCGCAGGCTGAAATGAGCGACGGTGAAATCCGTATTGGCTACTTGGCTGATATGTCCGGTACCTATCGGGATCTGGCCGGCCCGGGCGGCTTAACCGCTATGGAGATGGCGGTAGCCGACTTCGGCGGCAGCGTCAACGGTACGCCCATCGTGATTTCCAGTGCGGATGATCGTAACAGCGCTGACGTTGGTGCGAACACCGTACGCGGTTGGATCGACCAGGATAACGTCGATATGGTCGGCGGCCTGGTAGCGTCTTCTGTGTCCATTGCGGTAACAAAGGTGCTGGAAGAGAACAACGGCCTGGGCATCGTCTCCGGCTCTGCGGCATCGAGTATTACCAACGAGCACTGCACCCCTAACCATATTCACTGGGTCTACGACACCTATCCGTTGGCTAATGGTACTGCCAAGGCCGTTGTAGAGCAGGGCGGTGACACGTGGTTTATGCTGACCGCTGACTACGCTTTTGGCCATGCGCTGGAGGCCGATGTAACCAAAGTAGTCGAAGAGAGCGGTGGTGAAATTGTCGGCGGCGTACGCCACCCATTCCCCACCAACGACTTCTCGTCGTACATTCTTCAGGCGCAAGGTTCCGGTGCGAAAATTGTTGGCTTGGCAAATGCCGGTGCCGATACCGTTAACGCCATCACCACGGCCAGCCAGTTTGGCTTGACCCAATCCGGACAGCAGCTTGCAGGTCTGTTGATTTTCTTGAATGACGTTCACGCCCTTGGCCTGGAAGCTACTCAGAACCTGCTGCTGACTACCGGCTGGTACTGGGATATGGATGAGCAGTCCCGCGAGTGGGCGCAGCGCTATTTCGATGAAGTAGGCCGCATGCCGACCATGGTTCAAGCGGGTATTTACTCCAGCACCATGCACTACCTGAAAGCCGTTGAAGCGGCCGGCACCGACGACCCGGAAACCGTGCGCGCGCAAATGGCCGAGATGCCCATTGAAGACTTCTTTGCCCGCAACGGCACTATTCGTGAAGATGGCCGCATGATTCACGATATGTACCTGGCCCAGGTAAAAACACCCGAAGAGTCTACCGGTGAGTGGGATCTTTACGAAATCCTCAGCACCATTCCCGCCGAAGAAGCCTACCGCCCGCTGTCTGAAAGCCAGTGCAAGCTAGTGCAAAACTAGGCTGTTCCACTGAAAGTGGCGTATAGAACCGGTTGGCGGCAGGTTGCCGCCAACTGCTTGACGGCGAGGAGAGTCGCGTTATGACGATGATATTCGGCGTGCCAATGGCCGTGTTCTTGGGTCAGCTAACGCTGGGCCTTGTGAATGGCGCCTTTTACGCACTGCTTAGCCTGGGCCTGGCGGTCATCTTCGGCCTGTTGAAGATCGTCAACTTTGCCCATGGGGCGCAATACATGCTGGGGGCCTTCGCCGCGTTGTTGGGCTTTCGTTATCTGGGGATTAATTACTGGCTGGCGCTGTTTTTAGTGCCGTTAGTCGTGGGTGCCTTTGGGGTGCTCTTGGAGCGTTTTTTGCTTCGCCGTATTGCCCATTTAGATCATCTCTATGGGCTGTTACTGACGTTCGGTTTGGCGCTGATTTTTGAGGGCACGCTGGTCAACTTCTTTGGTGTTTCCGGTGCGCGCTACGCAACGCCGGAAATTCTGCAGGGTGGCTTGAATCTGGGCTTTATGTTCCTACCCACTTATCGCGCCTGGGTACTGGTGGCAGCGCTGGCGATGTGCCTATTTACCTGGTTTATGATCGAACGCACGCGGCTGGGGGCTTATCTGCGCGCAGGTACTGAAAACTCGCAGTTAATGCAGGCGTTTGGGGTCAATGTGCCGCTGTTGATCACGTTAACTTACGGCTTTGGGGTTGCTTTGGCGGCTTTTGCCGGGGTACTGGCGGCGCCGCTTTATCCGGTATCGCCAACCATGGGGTCAAGCCTGCTGATCGTGGTGTTCGCAGTCGTGGTAATTGGTGGCATGGGGTCGATTCTAGGCGCCATTATTACCGGTCTCTCCATGGGGATCATCGAAGGGCTGACCAAGGTGTACTACCCCGAAGCCTCTAATACGGTGATCTTTCTTGTCATGATCCTCGTGCTCATGTTGCGCCCCGTAGGGCTGTTCGGTAAGGAGGCATGAACATGGCAGAATCTCAACCAATGGCGGCGCCATCCGCGGTACTTGAACGTCAAAAGCGGGCTAAATTTCGCCGTAATATGTTCTATCTGGCGTTGATTGTGGTGGGCTTGGTCGCGCCGTTTTTGGCCTATCCCGTCTTCCTGATGAAAGTGCTCTGTTTTGCACTGTTCGCCTGCGCCTTCAATCTGCTGCTTGGCTACGCGGGGCTGCTCTCTTTTGGCCATGCGGCGTTCCTGGCGTCCGGCGGTTATGTAACCGGCTATCTGTTGTCTAGCTATCCAGGGTTAACGCCAGAGCTGGGTATTATCGCTGGCACCCTGTTAGCCACGCTGCTTGGCGTAGTGTTTGGCGTGCTCTCCATACGCCGCCAGGGCATCTATTTCGCCATGGTAACGCTGGCGCTGGCGCAGTTGATGTTCTTTGTTTACATCCAGGCGCCCTTTACCGGCGGCGAGGATGGCTTGCATGGCGTGCCCCGTGGTGAGCTGTTTGGGGTAATCAGCCTGAGCAGCAATCTGGCGATGTACTACTTTGTCTTCGCGATATTTATCTTCGGCTTCGCGCTGATTCAGCGCACGGTGCACTCGCCGTTTGGGCAGGTGCTCAAGGCGATTCGCGAAAACGAACCGCGCGCGGTATCGCTGGGCTACAACACCGACGCCTATAAGCTCGTTGCGTTTGTCATCTCCGCCGGTTTGGCGGGCTTGGCAGGCTCGACGAAAACCGTGGTTTTCCAGCTGGCTTCACTGACCGATGCGCACTGGCATATGTCCGGTGAGGTGATTCTGATGACCCTGTTGGGCGGTGTGGGCACCTTGCTTGGGCCTTTGATGGGCGCGGGAATCGTGGTCAGCCTGCAGCATATCCTGGCGCAGTCGCCGCTGGGTAACTGGGTGAGCGTGATTCTGGGGATTATCTTTGTGGTCTGTGTGCTCAGTTTCCGTAGCGGCATCATCGGTGAACTGGACAAGATGTATCGCAAAAACTTTAAGTAAGCGCTTTTTTTAAAATAGCACTTTCTCTGTCCCGTACTGTTTGATTCTTAACGCTGGGCGCCGTTTGGCGCCCTTTTTTCTATCTAGCAGTTGAGCGCCTACACCTAGCGCCTACACCTAAGGTCGCAAGCGCTGGCATGTTGCTTGTGGCCGAGTAAATGGATAAGTTAACGTAAACGTCAATTACAACGACAACAGCCAGTGTGTAGGCGCACTAGCGGAGATACGCCATGAATTTTGAGCTTAATGAAGACCAGGTTGCGTTTGCCGATATGGCAAGGGCGTTCGCCCAAAACGAGCTGGAGCCCCACGCCGCCGAGTGGGATCAAACCGCGTTCTTTCCCGTTGATGTGATTCGCAAAGCAGGCGAGCTGGGCTTTTGCTCCCTGTATGCCCCAGAAAGCGTGGGTGGGTTAGGGCTTTCGCGCCTGGATGCCAGCATCATTTTCGAGCAGCTCTCCATGGGCTGCACGTCCACCACTGCGTATCTGACCATCCACAATATGGTCACCTGGATGCTGGCGGACTTTGGCACACCGGAAGCCGTAGAGCAGTGGGGCGCAAGGCTGGCCACGGGCGAGCTGCTGGGCTCTTATTGTTTAACCGAGCCCAATTCAGGCTCTGACGCGGCATCGTTAAAAACCACCGCCAAGCGTGATGGTGATCACTACCTGCTGACCGGCAGCAAGATGTTTATTTCCGGCGCTGGTAGCACTGACTTTCTAGTGGTCATGGCGCGCACCGGTGGCGAAGGCGCCAGTGGCGTCTCGGCGTTTGCCGTGGATGCCAAGAGTGACGGCATCAGCTACGGGCGCAAAGAAGAGAAGATGGGCTGGAACAGCCAGCCCACGCGCATGATCACCTTTGAAGACGTGCGGGTGCCCGCCAATCACCTGCTCGGCAACGAAGGCGACGGTTTCAAGATCGCCATGAAGGGCCTCGACGGTGGCCGGATCAATATTGCCACCTGCTCCATCGGCACCGCCCAGCAGGCGATCAACAAGGCGCGGGAATATATGCGGGAGCGCAAACAGTTCGGCAAGCACTTGGCCGAGTTTCAGGCGTTGCAGTTCCGCTTGGCCGATATGGTCACCGAGCTGGTCGCCGCGCGCCAGTTAGTGCGTATGGCCGCCACCAAGCTGGATGCAGGGCACGCCGACGCCCCTACCTACTGTGCCATGGCCAAGCGCTTTGCTACCGATGTAGGTTTTAAAGTGTGCGATGAAGCGCTGCAGCTTTACGGCGGCAATGGCTATATCAAGGAGTACTCCATGGAGCGCTACGTGCGCGATACCCGGGTACACCGCATTCTCGAAGGCACCAACGAAATTATGCGCCTGATTATCTCCCGCCGGGTGCTGGCAGACGGCGCCACCGAGCTGTAGGAGGATAAGGAGAGCCAATGAGCAGCGTACTATTTACCGAACACCCCACCGATGATGGCCACGTCATCGGCGAGATTAAACTCAATGCCGAGCGCTCGCTGAATGCGTTAACGCTTGAAATGATTGAACTCATGCTGCCGCGCTTAAAAGCGTGGGCTGACGACGAGCGGGTCGTGGCGATACTGCTGGATAGCGCTGGTGAAAAAGCTTTTTGTGCTGGCGGCGATGTCGTCAACCTGTATAAAACAATCACCGGTGAGGGCGACCCCAGCTTCCCCGAGCGCTTTTTCGAGACCGAGTATCGGCTCGACTTTTTGCTGCATACCTACCCTAAGCCGGTGATCTGCTGGGGCAATGGCATTGTCATGGGTGGCGGCATGGGGCTGTTGAGTGCCAGCAGCCATCGCGTGGTAACCGAAACCTCGCGCCTGGCGATGCCCGAAGTCACTATCGGCCTCTATCCGGATGTTGGCGCCAGCTGGTTTTTGAACCGACTGCCCAACGGTGCAGGGCGCTTTTTAGCCATGACCGGCTGCCAGATCAATGCTTCGGATGCGGTACATCTGGGATTGGCCGATCGCTGCATCGCTAGCCACCACCGGGATGTCTTGGTGCAGCAATTAACCAGTGCAGACTGGGGGAAAGGCGAGAATACCGACGCCAATGGAGTCGTTAACCGCATTATGCGGGAGCTGGAGCAAACGTCGCAGTCAGATTTCGCCGAATTAGAAGCCCCTGTTTATCAGCACTCCTCGCTGATTCGCGAGTTGATGGATCACGACAGCGTAGAACAAATCGTCGCCGCTATTGCGGCGGTAAAAAGTGACAATAAATGGTTTAACAAAGCGCAAAAAACGCTGACCCACGGCAGCCCGGTCTCGGTAAAGCTGATTGATGAGCAGTTAAAACGCGCCAAACATATGTCGCTGGCCGAAGTGTTCCAGTCCGAGATGGCGCTTTCAGTACAGTGCTGCCGCCACCGCGAGTTTCCTGAAGGCGTGCGCGCGCTGTTGGTCGATAAAGATGGCCAACCGGCGTGGACCTACCCGGATGTAGCCTCTGTCGAGCAACGCTTTATAGATGAGCTGCTAGCTTCACCGTGGGATAACAACCCGCTCGCAGATCTCAAATAACGTTTGTAACCACATAATTTTTAAAGACATAATAAGGACAACACCAATGACGACTGTCGCATTTATCGGTTTAGGCAATATGGGTGGCCCAATGGCGGCCAACCTGGCAAAAGCAGGCTTCAACGTACGCGCCTTCGATCTTTCAGAAGACGCGCTGGCGACCGCCAAATCCAACGGCTGCGAAGTGGCTTTGTCAGCCCAGGAAGCCGCTACCGAAGCGGATTATGTCATCTCCATGCTGCCTGCTGGCAAGCACGTACGCGGGCTCTATGCAGAGGGTGATACGCCGCTGTTTAAAGTTATCAAGCAGAGTGCGCTGGTGATCGACTGCTCTACCATCGACGCCGACACTGCCCGTAGCGTGGCTGCCGAAGGCGAAAAGCTGGGTATCGGCTTTGTCGATGCGCCGGTTTCCGGTGGAGTGGGCGGCGCCCAAGCGGGCACCTTGACCTTTATCGTCGGCGGCTCAGAAGCCCAGTTCGAACAGGCCAAGCCAGTGTTGGAAGCCATGGGCAAAAACATCTTCCACGCCGGCGACCATGGCGCGGGGCAGGTGGCTAAAGTGTGCAACAACATGCTGCTATCGATCTTAATGGCAGGCACCTGTGAAGCGATCAATATGGGCGTTAAAAACGGCCTGGATCCTGCGGTGCTGTCAGAAATCATGAAGCAAAGCTCCGGTGGCAACTGGGCGCTGAATGGCTATAACCCTTACCCAGGCGTGATGGAAAATGCGCCCGCGTCGAAAAACTATCAGGGCGGCTTCCAGGTCGACTTGATGATCAAGGATCTGGGACTCGCGATGGATGTCAGCCAGCTCAGCGCCTCACCCGTGCCCATGGGCTCCGCCGCCCGCTCGCTTTTTACCTTTCACAAAGCACGGGGCAACGGCAAGCTCGACTTCTCAAGCCTGATGAAGTTTTATCAGGATAAAGAGGGTGAATCGTGAGGAGTAAATGGTGAGGGGAATCGCGAAAGGGCGGCGAAGCCGCCTCAACTTGCCACTCAAGCCCGTGCGAGGCAAACTCAACCTCCCTCTCTATGCGCAAATATAAGGACTACCATGATCACGCTTTGGGGCCGCAACAACTCCACCAACGTCAAAAAAGTGCTGTGGGTGCTAGAAGAACTGGAACTGCCTTTTGAGCAGATCCAGGCGGGCCTTGAGCACGGGGTTAATAACACCCCGGATTACCTGGCCATGAACCCCAATGGCCTGGTGCCGCTACTCAAAGACGACACCACCGATAGCGTGCTGTGGGAATCCAATACGATCATCCGCTACCTGGCGGCGCAGTACGGCCAAAACAAGCTATGGATTGATGCCCCTGCCGAACGGGCGCAGGCAGAAAAGTGGATGGACTGGTCGAATAGCACACTGTCACCCAGACACCGCACGATCCTGATGGGCTATGTCAGAACTCCGCCCGAGAAGCGCGATCATGCCGCTATTGAAGCGGGCATGCAGGCGTGCGAAGAGCTGTTTGAGATGCTGGATAACATGCTGGCTAAGCAAGCGTATTTTTCAGGCAATCAATTTGGCCTGGGCGATATCGCCGTGGCGCCGTTTATCTACAATTTATGGCATATCGGCTTAACCTGGCAGCCGCGCAGCCACCTGGGACGCTGGTACCAACAGATCGCTGAACGCCCCGCCTACCAAAAAGTGGTGGTGATCCCGGTTACCTGATGTTTGAATCTGAATGAGGTAAACGCGCTTGTGGCACGCATTCAATTCAGACACTACTCATTTTTCCATTTGATCTGAAATTCAATTTCCTCTTCATCATCTGAGCGTTCGTGTTCGATGGTGAATTCGGCGCGAACGGGGACGTAGATGCGCTCGCCTGCAATCTGAATATCGAAACGTTCCCCGTTCTCAATGGCATCAGCCAGTCGCCTTAGCTTGGCCACGAAATCGGCCTTCGGATAACCTTTCTCTACGTCTCTCTCTTCTTTGGATCCCATTTGCTTCTCCTGGGTTAAGTCATTACCGCTGGCGCCTATGATGAATCAGGCTCGCATTAAGTCTAGCAGGTCATCCGCACATAAAACGGGTAACCTTTCCTCAATGGCGAAGAGTGCCTAAATAACTCGCTTCCATCTCTGCTAACTCATCATCCAACCCCCGCAACACCTCACACGCCAACCCATGGCGCTGGGCGCTCTCAATCAAAGGCCCTAAAATCGCTCCGCGCTCGGTGGGGCGTTTTGCTTCCACATCCTGCAGCATCGAGGCCTTGTTGTTTGCGGTGTTTTCCACCACCTGCCACACCAACGCCAACCACGCTTGCTCACCAATCATTCCGTTATCTTGCTCACCGTTCGGCGACTGAATACCTTCTGCCTGCATAACCGCCGCGACTTCCTTTACCACAGCTTCCACACGCTGCGCATAAGGGTCGGCGCGAAGCTTCCCATTACGCACGCCATTCAGCGCCACTAGAGGGTTAATCGCCGCGTTCACCGCCAGTTTTTGCCATAGGCGTTGGCGAATATCATCCACCTTGGTGGCGGCAAGCCCAGCCTGAGTTAACGTTTGCGCAAGTTCATCCGACAGGGCGCTGTGCCGATTATTCAAATCGCCAACAAAGGTATGCCCGCGCCCGGCGTGCACCACGCCATCATCACCGGTTAAGTAAGCGCCTTCCGTTGTTGTTGCACATAGCACTGGCCCCGGCCACGCCTGAGTAATCCGCGGCTGAGCCAAAAAGCCATTCTGCCAAAGCACCAGCGGGGTAGAAGGGGAAATACTGCCCGTAATGCCAGCCAGCGCCGCCTCAGCCGCCATTGCTTTGGTAGTGATATGAACAAATGCGGGTGGTTCATGCGTTTCAGAGGTGAGTTGGGCAACCGTGAGTATACTGAGAGGCTGTACCTTTTGTTCGCCTTCAGGTGTGGAAAGTGCTTGCTGCTCAGGCAGCGCACGTCGACCAATGAGCGTTGTGACCGCGATCGGTGAAAGCGAATGGGCCAGCAGACGGCCAATGGCACCAGGGCCGAGTATCCAGTGGGTCGTCATCTTCAAGATCGTTGCTCAGCAGCGGCGTAGCCGCCAAGCTTACCTTGTTCATCGCCCAGAAATGAAGGCGGTATAAAAGGTTAATTTCCAGTGACGGCAGCAATCATTATCTGGTAGCTTTGAAGCTAACCCGAATTTCTCACGAGGCATAAAAGGAAGCGGCTGAAAGTGTTAAAGTTTCAGGGCCTTACACCAAAAACCAACACCAACAGCCGCTTCCAAAATGGTACCTGAAAAACTGACCTTCTCGCCACTCTCCCGCCGTCAAATTGAAGCCGATTTCTCCGGTGGCCACATCACCTCGGACGCTGGGCTGCTCCTGCTTCGTGAAGTCGATAAACAGCATCGCCTGACGCGCCGCTTGGCTGCGGTACTTCATGATCCCCGGTCACCGGAACAGGTTCGTCATAAGCTCGATACCCTGGTTCGCCAACGGGTGTTCGGTGTCGCTGCTGGCTACGAAGATTTCAACGACCATGAAGCCCTGCGCTATGACCAGGCCCTTCAGACAGCACTGGATGAAAAGGAGGTGCTGGCAGGCAAGTCAACGCTGTCCCGGATAGAGCAGAACGCCGATCGGCAAGCAATGGTGAAGGCCCATGAGTTACTCTGGCATCACTTCATTGAACAGCATGACGAACCACCAAAGGAGATCGTGCTGGACTTTGATGGCACTGATATTCCCGTGCACGGCGAGCAACCCGGCAAGTTCTTTAACCGCTATTACGATCACCATTGCTACTTCCCGCTGTATGTCTTCTGTGGGCGCCACTTACTGGTGAGCTATCTGCGCACCAGTGACCGCAGCGACAGCCGCCATAGCTGGGCCATCCTTGCCTTACTGGTACGGTTTATCCGTCAATACTGGCCCGATACCCGCATCGTGTTACGCGGTGATAGCCATTTTTGTCGTCCCCGAATGCTGAACTGGTGCGATCGGCATCACGTCGACTACATCGTGGGTATTGGCAAGAACAGTCGGCTGCTCAAGGAAGTGGACGTCCCCATGATGCTGGTACGCAAGACCCAGTGGCAGGTGGGAGGAAAAGTGGCGGAGACGTTCCGCTTCCAGTATCAAGCCCTCTCTTGGAAATACCCTCGCTGGGTGGTGGCCCGTCTAGAAGAAGGCGAACTGGGTTCCAACCCCCGGTTTATCATCAGCTCCCGTTACGACGACGGCTTCAAGCTTTACTACGAGCAATACTGTGCTCGGGGCGACATGGAAAACCGGATCAAGGATCAACAACTGAGCTTGTTTGCTGACCGCACTTCCAGCACGCACTGGTGGGCTAATCAATGGCGGCTGATCTTGTCAGGCTTTGCCTATACGCTGTTCGAGCGGTTACGGACTTACCTGAAGCACACGCCCTTCGCACGCATGAGCCCAAGTAGCCTGAGGCTCAAACTCATCAAAGTGGGCGCAGTTATCATCCGCAATACGCGCCGAATCCGAGTACTGATGAGTGACAGCTACCCCTATAAAACGGCGCTATCCGATCTCGTCAGACGGTTGGTGCCGAACTGAATACTCGGGCGCCCCCGGCCCGACGCAATGGGGGAAAGGGGGAAGTGTGTCTGAACGACGGAAAATGGTTAAAAAGTAGGGCATTTAAGCCGTGCCCATAGGTTTTTAGCGGTATTACAGCCTGAGTGCGGTACTGGCTGATGCGCTATGAGAAATCCGGGCTAAGGTGATTTTGAAAGTTTTGCGTGTGGAGTGGGTGGAAGTGAGCGTAGATAGGGTTGCAGGTTTTCCGAGCGCCCAAAAAGCCGTAGTTTTTGTACGGCAAGACCAGAGCCTGCTAAGCTTGTGCCATGATTAACTGGGAAGGGCGTCATGCTGCATAAATTTTCCGTAAAAAACTTCCGAAACTTTGCCGATTGGCTGACATTTGATCTGGCTAGCCAGCAGTACGAGTTTAACGATAATGCAGTGCGCGACGGGGTCGTGGAACATTGCATGATCTATGGCCCCAACGGTGGTGGTAAATCCAACCTTGGGCTCGCCATGGTTGATCCGGTGCTTCACCTAGTTGATTCCCCTAGCTACCTCAACACTCTTGACAACAACTACCTGAATGGCGGCACTGGGGGCGAGCTGGCTGAGTTTGCTTTTGAATTTCGTATTGACGGGACTGATATTGTCTACCGCTACGGCAAAAAGTCTCTTATGCAGTTGGTATATGAAACCTTAACCATTGATAACAAAAAAGTGCTCGAAATAGACCGGCGGCAATCCACTATAGCTATCATTAAGTTACAAGGGGCTGAATCGCTAAAGTCTGATGTGGGTGACTCCAACATATCGCTGCTGAAATATGTTCATAATAATGCGTTGTTAGATGACACGCCCACTAAGAGACAGTTCGAAAAGTTGCTCGACTTCATTGAAGGCATGGTCTTTTTTCGCTCTCTCAGTTCTACGCGTATCGGTGAGTATGTGGGGAAGAATATTGGCGTCAAACGTCTTTCGCAAAGCATAATTGATTCGGGCTCCGTGCAAGACTTTGAAAATTTTTTGAAGAGCGCGGGCATTGAATGCTCACTTATCGTTGATACCACCACCATTGGCGAGAAAGGCATCCATTTTGACTTTGGTGAAACCAAACTCGAGTTTGGCAATGCCGCTTCTACCGGCACCCTATCGCTAGGTATTTTCTATTTCTGGTGGCTGCGTTTTCAAAGCAGTGAAATCACCTTTGCCTATATCGACGAGTTTGACGCCTTCTACCACCACGCCCTAGCATCGAGTATTGTCGAAAAGATTACCACAACCGATTGCCAAACTATTATGACCACTCACAACACAGGGGTTATGAGCAACGATCTGCTTAGGCCAGATTGCTACTTTGTGTTGGATAAAGATATTAAACCTATTACCGCCTTAACTGGTAAAGAGCTTCGTAAAGCACACAATTTAGAAAAGATCTATAAAGGCATGTCCAGCTAATGGAACGTACGCTGTTTGTATTTGAAGGGGCGAAGCGCGAGAAGCAATACTTCCGAAGTCTTAAATGTGCCTTTTTCAAAGATGAAGAAAGCCATATTTTAGTCAGCTTTCAGAATGATATTTACGAGCTATATAAAGAGCTCTCAAAAGATGAAGATCTAGACCCGTTTGAGCTTATTAAGGAGATGAATCCAATCGAAAAACATCAAGAAGAGATGGCCAATTTGAGACGAGATCAAATTGGTCAAATCTATCTTTTTTTTGATATGGAGCCTCATGATGATCACTATTCCGACCAAAACCTGCTAAACATGCTTGGGCTATTCAGCAATGAAACCGAGCTAGGTAAGCTGTTTATCAGCTACCCTATGGTCGAAGCCTTGAGAGACATAGACGACCATACCGAGTACCTTACCCGTATCGCCAATTTAGTTGATTGCAACGGGACAAACTATAAACCCTTGTCCGCCAAACGTGGCAGCAATATTTATCAAGATGCAAGGAAGATCGACAAAATACTTTGGCAAGGTCTGGTCGCGGCTAATGTGAAAAAAGCAAATAGTTTAGTCAGGGGCGAGTATGTCGCTACACCTATCCTAGAACAGTTGGCTATCGCTCAGGCTCAACTAACGAATTGCTTGCCAAAGGATCATGTAGCGGTATTGAGTGCCTTTCCTATATTTTTGGCAGATTATTTTGGACAGAAGGTTTACGACCTTTAGAAACGGTGCCGGCTATCCAGTTCCCCCGCCCACAGTGTCAGTCCCTACGATCAATGAGCATCGGGGTCGTTCACAAAGTCTCCAGATCATGTCAATCCCGAGCATTGTACGTCAAATCACGACGAGGCTCAGTGCGACAGCCCTTCGTGACTAGGCATGAAACCGCCCAGCAGGCGGTCGATTTCCTTGGCAGGCATCGGACGGTAGAAGAAGAATCCCTGGATGAGGTCGCAATGCATTTCGCGCAGCAATGACAACTGTTCGGCGTTCTCGACGCCCTCGGCCACCACCTCCAATCCCAGCCGATGACCGATGAAGATGGCACCCTCCATGATGGCTCTATCCTTCGGCTGTGTGGCAGCGTCGTGGATGAAGGAGCGATCGATCTTCAGGGCGGTGACTGGAAAGTGCTTGAGATAGCTCAGGGAAGAATAACCGGTCCCGAAGTCATCGATAGCAATGCGAATACCGCGATGATAGAGGCGCCGCAGGTCCTCGAGGACGGTCTCGTCGGCTTCGATTAGGACATTCTCGGTCAATTCGATGCCGATATCCCGCGGACCTAAGCCGTGACGCTGCAGCGAGTCCTCGAAGCTCTTGAGGGCATCGGTACGCACCAGTTGACGACCCGAGACATTGATGTCGATGCGGTGCTCATGAAATCCCTTGGCACGCCATTCCACCTGCTGGCGGCAAGCCTCTTCGATGACCCAGTCGCCCAGACGATGGATCAAACCGGAACGCTCGGCCAGCGGGATAAACTCGGCAGGCGAGATCGGCGGGCCCTCGGCAGGCTCCCAGCGTATCAAGGCCTCAAGATTCTCTATTCTCCCACTGGTCGCCGAGACTTGGGGCTGGTAATGGAGGGCGAATTCACCGTTATCCAGGGCTTCCTCGAGTCGCGCCGAGAGATAGTGCTGGCGAACCAGCTCATCATGGAGCTTCTGTTGGAAGAAACGTACAGCACCCCGACCATCCAGTTTGGCACGATTCTTGGCAACATCGGCATTACGGATCAATTGGCGTGACGATTCACCATTCTCGGGAAAGAGCGCCACGCCCAGGCTAGCCGTGACCTGACGCTCCCGACCATCCAGGACGAAAGGTTCCCGAAAGACATTCTGGACATAACGAACGACCCGTCTGACATCGGGGGCCAAGTGAACGCCGGGAAAGGCCAGCACGAATTCATCGCTAGAGACACGGGACATCAGGTCAGTGACTCGCTGGCACTCTCTCAGCCGCCGAGTCAGCTCAATAAGCAGGCGATCGCCCTGATCGTAGCCAAGGGCATCATTGATCTCGACGAATTGATCGATGTCCAGGTAGATGGTTGCCAGGCCATTGCCCTGGCGTCGACAGGAATCCAACAGACTGTCCAGGTCGACCTCGAAGGTCTGGCGGTTAGGGAGATGGGTGAGCCTGTCGAAACGGGTGGCGAATTCCAGGTCACGGTGGGCGCGCTTTTGGTCGGAAAGATCGACATCCACGCAGAACATCAAGGGTGAGTCGGTATGCTCATTGAGCATCAGATGCTGCGAAAAGACCGATATAAGTTCACCGGTTTTGTGCTTGAGCTCGAGTTCATCGGCGGGTATAGCGACCCCTTCTTTGATCCAGGCATTATGCGCCTGGATCACCTCGTTACGCATGAAGGCAGGAATGATCAGATCTTCCAGTAACTGACCCTGGGCTTCCTCAGCGGTATAGCCATAGAGACGAGTGCTACCCTCATTCCAGTAAATCACTCGCCGATCGCGATCATACCCCTGAACCGCCACCTTCGGCAGACTCTCCAGCAGGGCGCGGAATCGCTGCTCACTTTCCAGATACTGGCGGCGTACTAACTCGACTTCTTCCCTGCCGGCATCATGCGAATCGATGCCATCAGTTGAAGGTGTCTTTGACACCTTCAACACGAGCGCACCGGAAAACTCCCTGCGGTTCTCCTTCAGGCGTTCCGGATCACTGTGATGTCGGGAATCGCTGGCAGTCATAAGATCTACTTAAAGAAAAAACACTGTCAAGAGCCATCATAATGGCAACAATAGGCACTTTGTTGTGATTATCCTACACCTATTTGTAGGAGATAACCTACATAGACGTCATCAACAGCCTGATCCTGTTTTCAAAAAAAACACTCTTTTTTCGTACTTTTCTTTGACATATCATTACAAATCTTTTCATTTTTCTCCTGTTGACCGCGATGCTTACACCGGCAACACCGGGCAATTCCGCCCAGTTAACAGGAGAATGCCAACATGAAACTCGATAATCTCAAGCACGGTTTCGACCTCACCTCCATGCCTGCCGATCCACTCGCCGATTATTGGAATCCGGGAGTGACCGAGGCGCTGAGGCATCAGGATTGGGCGAAAACCGATATTCGGGAGCGAATCGATCTGACCGCCTGGCAGGGGTTTACCGCTGACCTGCCGCGCGATCCCTATGTGAACCAGCGATGGAAGCGGATGTCATGGCTCGCCCTGAATGATCAGGGCGATGTAGAGGATATGGGCCAATGCCCCATGGCTCAGGGGGGGGCCTTCAACGACGCGGAAAGCATGGCGGATCGCCTGCGGTACTATGATCCGCTGACTCGGGAATTCATGGTGCGCCCCGATGTGAAGGCCTTCGTTCGCGCCTGGGCAAGACTGTGGAGTATCGGTGCGCACGAACCCATTCTGATGCAGATCACCGGGGTTCGCGGAGAAGGCAACATCGACCCCCTTCAGGGACAGGGAATTCATGCCGATGGTTGCAATGCCCTAAGCATTCTGGTCATCAATCGGGAAAACGTGGTGGGCGCCGAAAACCACCTCTACGCAGACAAGGCTGGCACGCAACCCCTGGTCGATATCACCCTGAATCCGGGTGATATCCTTCACCTGCGCGATGACCGGCTATTCCACAGTGTCGACGGGATCGAACAGCTCGACAGCGAGGCACCCTTCGAGCGGTTCATCATCATTATCAACAGCCGCTTCGTGGACGACTTCCAGAACCGGATGTTGCGTCGCCACTTCCCGGAAGCGGTCCTCAATGAGAGCTACTGACACTCTCGGTAAATTGATGACCTAGCAACACCAACGCCCCCGGAACTCCGGGGGCGTTGGTGTTGTTCCCGAGGGTGGTGCTGGGGGTGAAAGTCCCCTGCACGCCCGGCAAGGGGAAGTGCGCAACACCCGACGAGTGCTAGAAGAACTGGTTCCGGCCCTGCGTGGCTGGGCCAGCTACTTCAGCCTCGTAGATATGAAACGTCCCTTGGAAGCACTGGACGGATGGGTCCGGCCACCGCAGCACTCCGCATTATATCAGTGTCGCCTAAAAGATCGCTCTTGGCCGAAAACGGCCAATCCTCAGCCCCCAGTGTCCATATGTAACCCCAAGCCATCCTATCTATTCTTCCTCCATCACTCCCTCAACCCACTCCACCCAAGTTTCTGTAAGTCGCTGACCAAGCCGCAGCGTGTGCCAGGGTGCGCGCTGGGCGGGCGTCAGCGCCTGTGGTTCACTAAACCACTCCCGCTCGATGGCGGCGTAGGTCGTCAAGCGCTCCTTGAGTTGC
Source organism: Halomonas sp. SpR8 (assembly GCF_031010195.1). Taxonomy (GTDB): domain Bacteria; phylum Pseudomonadota; class Gammaproteobacteria; order Pseudomonadales; family Halomonadaceae; genus Vreelandella. Next base: position 665,372 of record NZ_JAUAMC010000001.1, read on the forward strand.
TCGCGAAAAGCAGTGAGCTCTTCGCGGCGGGCCTGCTCGGGCCAGCGTTCCCAGGCGAAAAATTTGGCAAATAGCGGCTGGCGCACAGGGCTGGCGGCCAAGGGCTCGGCGAGCCAGGTGTCCAGTGCCTGAAGGCCTGCTTCGGTCAGCCGGTAAACCTTGCGGTCAGGACGTTCGGTTTGCGGCAGCGTCTCGCACGTTAGTAGGCCATCGCTGCGCATTCGGTCAAGTTCGCGGTAGAGCTGCTGATGACTGGCCTGCCATACATGGGCAAGGCCCGCTTTGAAGCGTTGCAGAATATCGTAACCGGTGCCGGGCTCACGCTGCAGGGTGATCAATAAAACGGCGCGTAGAGACATAAGGAACCGTGTGTTGCGAGAATATTATGCACATAGTTGCATATTAATATTGCTAGGGCTAGCCTTATGCAACAAGTTGCATTTGCCCAGCGGTAGGTTTGGCTCTCGGAGGTTTCCATGGCTTTGAATCTGCATCTTTACGTCCCTTCTGGCCCTGGTGCTTGGGGCCATCCTGCTGCTCTCGAACAAGGGGACTATGTTCCATCGCATATTGGGCAGCACTTGGGTGCTAGCCATGGCACTCTCGGCTTTGAGCTCCTTCTGGTTTGGCGGCGGCGTGCTGCCGCTTTTGGGTCACTTTGGGCCGATACACTTGCTGTCTTTATGGGTGCTAGTGGCTCTCGTTGTTGCGGTATCGGCGATTCTCAAGGGTAGGGTAGAGCAGCATCGCAGTGGGATGATTGGCGCTTACCTGGGACTGGTCGGTGCCTTTATTGGTACCTTGGCGCCGGGGCGTTGGTTCGCCGTTCAACTAGGTATATGGTGATGTTAAAAGCCTGCAGCAAAGATATAGCCACTGAGTGCCTCACAGAGCACTCCAACCTTCGTTGAGCTTATGCTAGCTTAGCATTAACCACCTGCGAGGTAGCTTTCCGTGTCTATTGAAATCTGGTTTGCCTTTGCTCTTGCCTCAGTGGCTCTGCTCGCCATCCCTGGGCCAACGATTTTGACTGTGGTCAGCTACTCAATCGCTCAAGGCAGGCGCGCTAATATTCCGCTTGTCGCTGCGGTGGCGTTGGGTGATTCAACGGCGCTGCTCTTTTCACTGCTTGGCCTAGGGGCGGTGTTAGCCACCTCGGCCTTTTGGTTCACCGTGATCAAATGGATCGGTGGTTTATACCTGCTCTATATGGGCATAAAGCTGCTGCGTGCCGGTATATCGTCTGTGCAGCCAGTCACACCAGCGGTATCAGGTTCGCGCTGGAAGCTCTTTACCAACACCTATCTCGTTACTGCGCTTAACCCGAAGGGTATTATCTTCTTCGTTGCCTTCTTACCGCAATTCGTTAACCCGAATGCTGATGCAGGGCAGCAACTGTGGATTCTAGCGACCACCTTCGTGGCGTTGGCAACGCTCAATGCCACCCTTTACGCCGTATTCGCGTCGTCGGTACGCAAAATACTTACTTCGCGCCGTGCCCAGCGTCGCTTTAACGTCGTTGGCGGAACGTTACTTTCTTCGGCGGGTGTCTGGGCACTGCTGGCTAAGCGGCCTGCGTAAACGGATCGTGAGAGGACGCTATGTTTCCAGTGTCAATAAAAGGCGTTCTGATACTACCGACTGATGACGTGGTGTTGGCGCTCAATGATCGCAATGAGTGGGAACTGCCTGGTGGGCGTATTGAGATCGGCGAGAGTTCTAACGGTTGCTTGGCTAGAGAGTTTAAGGAGGAACTTGGTATCGATGTTGAGGCAGTCAACCTTGTCGATACTTACCTGTTTGAGGTGATGCCGGATAAACATGTGTTTGTCGTTACTTATAGCTGTCGCTTGATTGGGCAATTTAACCCGGTAGTGAGTCACGAGCACCGTAAGATTGCGACGTTTCCAATCAATGATTTGCCAGATAATTTGCCGATAGGCTATGCGAATTCTATTCAAAACGTTTTCGAAGAATTTAAGCCAATATAAACGGAATTAACCATGATCAGAGATGCCGTTAAGAGCGATTCGGACGCAATAGCGCATATTTATAATTACTACATTGAAAATACCGCCATTTCATTCGAAGAAGCACCAGTGTCGGAGTCAGACATCCAACGCAGGATAAAAAATGTTCAGGGGGCAGGCTTACCCTGGCTGGTGGCTGTGGAAGACGATGCTGTGGTGGGTTATGCCTACGCCACAAAATGGAAAGAGAGAAGCGCCTACCGGTTTTCAGTCGAAATCAGCGTTTACCTTTCCAACCAGATGCAAGGCAGGGGCTTGGGCGCCAAGCTGTATGAAACTATCTTTTCCAAGCTCAAAGAGGGCGGAATTCATACGGTGATTGGCGGTATCACGCTTCCCAACCCAGCCAGCGTGGCGCTACATGAAAAAATGGGCATGAAAAAAGTGGCTCATTTTGAAAAGGTGGGGTTTAAGTTCGATCAGTGGCACGACGTTGGCTACTGGCAGCGAAACTTGACTATCTGACCTAAACTCAACGCGTTTTAGGCATGGTGGCAGTTCCCAATCTACGGATAAGAAATCGCTTCTCGCGCTCGGTCCTGTAGGCAAAATGAAAGCAATGGTGTAAGCGGTGTTATGACGACTAATTTTTACTAACGATCGCAATCATTCTCTGCTAGCTTGAAAGCTAAGCTGATTTCGCTAATTGCACTATTATTGAATGTAGGTAAGTGGAAACAAGTGCGGCTATGAGGCACAGCGCTAGAAGCCCGCTTTCGACCTATTGCTGCCGTTAGAGCGTCATTGGTTCATGAGTGTTTTGCAGCAAGTTGTCGATGGTAGTCTCTTTTGGGAACCACGAAGCTGATCGGTAGCAAGCAGTCTGCCAATAATGACGTCCCGATGCAGGTCCAACTATAACTGGCCATGGACTCAAGCCTGTCCCACACCCAAACTTCTGAGAGCCGAGAAATCATCATGGTGGCAGAGTCGACTGACAATACAGAGACTAACCAGGCCTCGACCACGGTGCCTGAACAATTTGCCATTACCGCCCGGGGAGCTTTTCCTAGCGAAGACGAAGCGCGCATGCTCGCAACCCAGATTGGTCAGATAGTTCGCCAGTTCAGCCGTGTGTTTAATCTATCCGAGCTGGACGGCGTGACGGTTGCCGAGGATTACGCTCAAGCACTGGCTGAGCTAGATCGTGGCTACGAGAGCAGTCACACCCTCACACCGTCGGAAGGGGCTGTTGTTGGCGTCGCGATGACGCCATCAGTGCTTCGCGATGGGATGCTGAAAAGCCATATTGTCGTCAATGCCCAGTACCTTTGGCCACTTCTGGATGACACCCACCCTGACTTCCAGTCAGCGCTGCACATCGTGGCCCACGAGTGTGCACACGTCGAGATTACCGGCAAGTTTGAAGCTGCCATCCCAGGCGTACTTTTGCGTAAATGCTTCATGGACATACGAGACAGGGCCCGCAGCGATGTGATCCTAGCGTGCTGGGATGAGTATGCAGCAACGCGCCTTAGCGCTGGCTTCGGCGAAGATCCTACAGAAGGCTATGAAGAAACGCTGATCAAACACATGGGCACAGCTCGTCAGGAAGCCAACGAATCAATTAAAGCTTACCGCTTACACGGCGACGTGGAAAAGGTTTACTGTGAAGCTTATCGAGCCTACGGCAACTTGCTGAAATACGCTGCCTATTATCTCGGAAATCTAGCCGGACACGGCTTAGAGTTATACAAAAGGCCGAACTTCGACGCAGCACTTGATGGCCATTGGTTTGAAGCGTATTTCCACAGATTGGATGAAGCCTGCAACACAATAGCGGCCCAGTACGGCATATGGCGAGACCACGGTGTTTTTGAGGTCATAGGAGACATTGCGGACGACATGGTCGCTGAAGGTGGCATCCTGTGCACATCACTCCAGGACGGCGGCCTCTACTTTGATATACCGCTGACGCCGGAGACAGTACCCTGGTGATGCAACGCAAGTTGTTCAAATAGAAGGGGGACTGGGCATCTGACTGAAGAGAGTGTGAATTCGGTGAGATGTTGCTGTGCTCCGTTTGCGCAATGTCGGTGCGATTGCAGCCTAGAGCGGTCGTTCACCATAAAGACTTGAAAGGTCCCTAATGGCTGAGAGCGACGCAAGGCGGCTCTTCCGGTGAAAGCGGCATGCTGGTTCAGCAGTGTTATGCAGCCAGCACGATAATCTATGCTATGGCGTAGGAGATTAAATGGATATAGCAGATTTCTGGCAGCCCTTTGAGAAAGAAATCTCAACGTTTGATGAGCTGGTTGAGGTTATTAACAAGCTAGCAGAGCGTTCTCAGAAAAGAGGGATTCAATTTGCGTGGCGTGGCTTGGTCTGCGCAGATTGGGCTCTTCATAGTTCGTTATATCGAAGAATGGCTCTCACCAAAGGGGGTACGCTGAAGGAAAAGGAGTTTGCTTCTGAAGAAGATAAAATTTTGGTTAACCTGCATCGCTGGGGGCTTCATTGGTCCGACCAGTCTGGTCGGCTATCGATTCTTAACCAGCTTGCGATGCTGCAACACTACGGCGCACCTACCAGACTCGTTGATATCACCTTTAATGCATGGATAGGAGCGTGGTTTGCAATAGAAAAGAAGTGGGACAACGGGCGGCCTGTGATGGAGGAGTCCGATGCTCGTTTGTTCGCCATCGATGTTACCGACAGGTTGATTAACGAAAACACCGAATGGAGGCAATGGGAGGACTCGCTGGTGAGGCCGTGGGGGAAGTCCTATGCCCCTGAAATTGATAAACATTTTTGGACTACAAACGTATTTGCCTGGAAGCCACCTAACTTAGATGGCCGAATCGCTGCTCAGAATGGTGGGTTCTTGTTCGGTGGAGTTGCTGGCTCGATTAAACCGGATGGAAAAAGGTTTCAATTCCCAAAAGGTGATCAAAATGGGTTCTGGAATATTGAGGATGCTCACAACGCATGTTGCCTTGCATTGCGGCCCCACAAGTTTGACCCAAAGCATGGCGGTGTGACCACCGGAGCTCTCTACACATTCCGAATCAAAGCTTCCGCCAAAAAAGAGATTCGACATCGGCTAGAAAAGCTTTTCGGCTACACCCATGCGACGATTTATCCAGACTACACTGGATTCTCCTCATTTGGTGTTTCACATCTTAAAGCAAGGCCATAACAAATGGCTGTTGTCGGACATGCCTAAGCATACGCTCCGGTACGACGCAAAGCCAGGCGTTATATCAGAGACGACTAAAAGGCAGCTCCTGGCCGATAACAGTCCCACCTAGACCGTCATTTGGGCACATCCAACGTCCGTTTACTCTGCCATTTCCAAAGTATTGTCTACCTCTATCCCATTATATTTGACGGTGCTTTCCAGCTTCGCGTATCCCAGTAAACTTGCCGGCCCTTATGGGCCGGCTTTGTCGCACAAGGCCCTTGAGTTCAGGGAGCGATGCGGTTACTGGCGTCGGTAAAGCCGATCAGCGAAATATCTAGGTCCATACGGTCACCGCGTGGACCAATCATGCTGAGGGTTGCCGTATTGCCACTGCGGAGTTGCTGCAACATCGACGGCTCAATGGGGATGTCAGCACGACACCCTTGCTCCTGGCAGACCTGATAGGGGAACTGGATTGGCTCATTGTTATCCACTCTCAATTGCAAGCCCGGAGCCAGACTTACCCCTAGCGGCACGAAGAAGCTCATCGCTGGGTCATCGATTTGGGGCGGGTAGTCGAGAATTACCCGCATCATGGGCTGGTCGCTGTCGGGTTGAGTGATCAATTGCGACATCGCACAAGGGGCCGGATTTTCGGCATTACGCTGACAACGGACCTCCCAGTCCTGGAACGACTCGGTGGAGACATCATTACCGGAAGCCGTCCCCGGTTGTTGTTGGCTGAAGGCGTTGGGAGATAATGCCAAGATCGATAATAGCCCTATCCTGCATAGGTTTTGAGTAAGTCGGTTTTTAGTGAGATAGTGCGGCATTGGCGTACCCTCCTGTTGGTTCGCTGATGGTGGTTAATAATACTCACCATGCCTGCTTGTTCGCTTGAGGTCGAGCCCCATGGGTGACGACAGCGTGGTTAGGCAGTTTACCTTCTTCAAGATACCGCTCAATAACTGACCGCCGCCACGATGGGGCTGTCTCATTGTTTGCTGCGGCATCGATGTCATTAGCAATGTAGGGTTTTTCGGCTAAATCCTAAAGCCTTAATTGCTAGTGGCGCTAATACTTTATATCCCCGCTAAAGACCCCTTCCTTTGCATGAGCAACTTGATCTTTATTGATTAAATTTTTCAACGTTCCCTAATGATAATTTTGAGGAGGTGAAAATATATTTCTGAATGTAATCTTGTGTAATCGAAAGGTGTGAAAAAAGTTTCCTTAGATGGTGTGCCCGTCGAGGTCCGGGGACATGCCTTTCGGCTTGTAAAGATAGAAAACAGCATCCCACTGGTGACATCGGGGACGCGAAAGAACGTTTTATTTAAAAAAATAGTTCGCAGAGCCCGATGGGGCCTGGGAGGGAACATGGCTGTCAAACTGAACCAACATGATCTGCAATACATCCTTGATCAGATCAAAATTGCGGAAGCGCATGCCGCGGGAACGCCACTTTCGGAACTCGTGGACAGCCCGCTGTTGCCCTACGGGTTGCGTACCGTGGATGGCAGCTATAACAATCTTGCTCCCGGCCGAGAGCTCTGGGGTGCGTCAGATCAGCCGTTTCTGCAAATCACGAATCCAAGTTTCCGCAATGAGAACGACGATTCCATCAGCTTCGGCAATGGCGCCGTTACGCTGGACAATAATGACTATGGGTCGTCAGGCACTCCAACGCCTGGGTCGATGGGCCTCGATGGTGGCACCGTGGTCGATGCCGACCCGCGGCTGATTTCGAACCTGATTGTCGACCAGACAAGTAACAACCCGGTCGCGACGCAGCTTTACGAACGCTATCTGTCGGAAGGCCAGAATGTCTCAGCGAAGCCACTTTTCGAACAAGACGGTGTGACGCCGATACTTGCCGCCGACGGCTCGCAACTGATTTCCTACCAGTTCGATAACGTGTCGCCCGACATCGGTGACTCAGCGCCTTATAACTCGCTGTTCACGCTCTTCGGCCAGTTCTTCGACCATGGGTTGGATTTGGTCGGCAAGGGCGGCAACGGCACTGTCTACATGCCGCTTCAGCCAGACGACCCGCTTTATGTCGAGGGCAGTCAATCGAACTTCATGGCGCTGACGCGGGCCAGCATTGGCGAGGACGCCAAGAATACGACGACGCCTTGGGTCGATCAGAACCAGACTTATGGGTCTCATGCGTCGCATCAGGTTTTCCTGCGCGAATACACCACCGGGCCGGATGGCAAGCCTGTCGCGACGGGGCATCTGCTCGAAGGTGCCCAGAACGGTATGTCGACCTGGGGCGATCTGAAGGCTCACGCGGCGGATATGCTGGGCATCAAGCTCACCGATCTTGATGTCGGCAGCGGCCCGGTTCTGGCGACGGACGAATATGGCAATTTCATTCCTGGCCCGAACGGATATGCCCAGCTCGTCGTTATCCAGTCGGACGGAAATGGTGGCTTCATCACCACGCTGGTCGAGGGAGATCCGGCTAATCCTGTCGATCCGAGCGCGATCGGCGCCGCGCGCACTGGCCATGCGTTCCTTGCCGACATCGCTCACAGCGCTGCCCCGGTAGTGACCGGTGGCGTTCTAGTGCAGGATGGAGATGACGTCGCTGGCAACGCGGTGGCGAGTGTTCGCGGCAACAACACCGAGTACGATAACGAGCTCCTTGACGCACACTTCATCGCCGGGGATGGACGCGCCAACGAAAACTTCGGCCTGTCGGCCATCCACCACATCTTCCATTCCGAGCACAACCGGATCGTCGAGCACACGAAGGATGTCGTGCTCGCCTATGGTGATCTGGAATTCCTGAACGAATGGTTGCTTGTGCCGGTAGACGCAGTGCCGAGTTCAGCGGAAGACCTTGCCGCGCTGATTTGGAACGGCGAACGGCTGTTCCAGGCGGGACGGTTCACCACCGAGATGGAATACCAGCATTTGGTGTTCGAAGAGTTCGCGCGGAAGATGCAGCCGGATGTCGATGCTTTCCTGTTCGAGCCCGATCCGGACATCAACCCAGCGATCTTCGCCGAGTTCGCCAATGTGGTTTATCGCTTCGGCCATTCGATGCTGAACGAGACGGTGGATCGGATCAACGCCGACGGCACGCGGGACGACGTCACGCTCTTCGATGCGTTCCTCAATCCTCTCGGCTACGACGGCAGCGGAACGGTTAGCCACGATGAAGCGGCAGGCGCGATCTTCCGCGGCATGTCGGCCCAGGTCGGCAACGAGATCGACGAGTTCGTCACCAACGTCCTGCGCAACCAACTGACCGGCATCCCGCTTGACCTCGCGGCGATCAACATTGCCCGTGGCCGTGACACCGGCATGCCCACCCTCAACGAGGCGCGGGAGCAGTTCAAGGCGATCGCCGGTGGCGACAGTCAGCTCGACCCCTACACGGGCTGGACCGACTTCGCCCTGAATCTCAAGAACCCGGAATCGATCGTCAACTTCATCGCGGCTTATGGCACGCATGACCTAATCACTGGAGAGGATAGCCTGGCTGGCAAGCGTGCGGCGGCCATGGCGATCGTCTTCGGGATCGAGCAAACCTTCACGGATGGCATCGACGGCACCCAGAAGACGATCGCGCCGCCAGCTACGGCCGACCGTATGGACTTCCTGAACGGCACCGGCGCATACGCCGGGAATCTCGGCGGGCTGAATGGCGTCGACCTCTGGATGGGCGGTCTCGCTGAGAAGAAGATGGACTTCGGCGGCATGCTGGGATCGACCTTCGCCTTCATCTTCGAGCTTCAGATCGAGAACCTGCAGGATGGTGATCGCTTCTATTACCTCTCGCGGGTGCAGGGCCTGAACCTGTTAACAGAGCTCGAAAACAACTCGCTATCGAAAATGGCGCTGGCTAATACCGACCTCGGGGAGACCAACTCGGCAATCCCGGCCGACTTCTTCTCAACGCCGGATCTCACGCTCTATCTCGATTACGCCAAGCAGCTCGCGATGACCGGTGAAGATGATCCGACCCACGACAACCCGACCCTCGAGGCCATCTCGAACATGGTCGAGCGTCGTGACGGCGATGCACCTATCGCGCTCGAAGCCTCCGGGTTGCCGGCGGGCGTGACGTTTGATGAAGAGACGATGGCGATTTCGGGCGCGCCTGGCGCCGGACGCTACGAGGTCACAATCACCGCGACCTATGAGGATGCTCCGTCCCAGAGCTATGTCGTCCAGATCGTCGCGGCTGAAGCGACCCCGGCCGATGCTGCGGCGATGGATGCGCTTGTCGATGACGCATTCTACAACGCGACCTATCCTGACGTGGCGACGGCGGGAGTTGATCCGGACGCGCATTTTGCGCAATTTGGGTGGGCCGAGGGCCGCAATCCGAATGCGTTCTTCAATATCGCTTACTACCTGACGCAAAATCCAGACGTGGCGGCGAGCGGTGTCAATCCGCTGCTGCACTATGCTGAGCTTGGCTGGAAGCAGGGCCGCGATCCGTCGCCGCTCTTCGATACCGATGCCTATCTGACGGCGCATCCGGATGTGGCTGCCGCCGGCCTCAATCCGCTGGTGCATTACCTTCAGTTTGGACAATTCGAAAACCGGGCGATCTTCGCGGCCGTAGCGAGCGATGCGGTCCTGGTGACGGTAGGTGAGGCGTTTAACTTGGCGCTGCCGTCCGGCCTCTTCGCTGGCGACGGCGTGGCCGAGTACCTGCGTTACAACGGCGGGGACCACGTGGTCATCCAGGGCTCCGATGGCAACGACACCATCATCGCGGGGGAAGGCGACGATACCATCTGGGGCGGTGCTGGCGATGACACTCTCGACGGCGCCTATGGAGTCGATCACGTCCACGGCGGCGATGGTGACGACATCATCTTCAACTCCGGCACCGACATCGGGGCGATGGATTTCCTTCATGGGGACGATGGCAATGACGCGATCCACGGCGGAAGCGGCCTATCGTTGATCTTTGGCGGCGGCGGCAAGGACTTCATCATTGCCGGTCCTGATGGCAAGACAGCCATGGGCGGCGTCGGCGACGACTTCATTCATGGCGGCGACGGCATGGACTTCCTGATGGGTGAGGCTGGCGACGACTGGATGGAAGGTGGCGGACGATTCGACACCCTCTCGGGTGAGAACTCCGAGCTGTTCTTCAACTCCACCATCATCGGTCACGACGTCCTCGATGGGAACGGCGGTGACGTCGACTACGACGCCGAGTCCGGGGACGATATCATGCTGCAGGGGGTGGGCATCCAGCGGAACAACGGCATGGCCGGGTTTGACTGGGCGATTCACAAAGGCGACAGCCTGGCGGCGAATTCCGACCTTGGCATCCCGATCTTCGTCAACCAGGAGGAATTCATCCTCCGCGACCGGTTCGACCTCGTGGAAGGCCTTTCGGGCTGGAAGTACGACGATATCCTGCGTGGGAGATCGACCGTACCGGGGGCGCGCGATGAGCAGATCGCCGGAGCCGCAATTCCAGCACCGGACGACCCGTTCCTCAGCTGGTCGAATGCTCTGACGGCTGGCGGCGTCGCCAGAATCGATGGCTTTGATCAGATCGTGGCACACATCGACTACGATACCTCGAACGACGAGAACGTGGTGATGGAGACCGGCGGCGGCGGGGACATCATTCTCGGCGGTGCCGGCAGCGACCTCATCACGGGTGAAGCAGGCGATGACATCATCGATGGCGACCGTTGGCTCAACGTGCGCATCAGTATTCGCGATGATTCGGGCAACGAGATCGCCACGGCCGATGGAATGACCGGCAAGATGTACACCTCGCCTGAAGCGCTCACCGCTAAAGACCAGACGGCACTTTTCGCCAACGGCAGGACGCTACAGCAAGCGGTGTTCGACCGGACGATCAATCCCGCGCAGCTCTTCATTGTCCGAGAGATGATCAAGGAGAGCGGTATCGGTGATATCGATACAGCGGCCTACACCGACGTCTTTGCGAACTATGAGTTCGAGATCAATGCCGATGGCAGCCTGGTCGTGGATCACACCGGCTTCAGCGATGACGATGATACCGTCGACGATGATGACGATGCCGAAGCGGGTGAGGGCGAAGGTGTACCAAACGCGCTTTCTGATGGTCGCGATACCTTGCGCGGCATCGAGCAGCTGAGCTTCACTGATGGCGATGTCACGGTGATCACTGGGACCGAAGGCAACGATACCGGTGCGACCCGCCTCAACGGCACGGACGGAATCGACATCCTGATCGGTCTTGCCGGTAACGACAATCTGCTCGCGGGCGGCGGTGACGACCTCGCCTTCGGCGGTGCCGGTGACGATCGTCTGATCGGCGACGACGGCAACGACACTCTCGACGGCGGCGAAGGCAATGACTTCCTCAACGGCGGGGCTGGCGACGATACGTTGCTGGGCGGCGGCGGTGCGGATGAACTTCGCGGTGGTGCTGGAGACGATGCCCTCGACGGCGGAGAGGGGGACGATATCCTACTCGGTCTAGCCGGCGACGACGCTCTTGAAGGTGGCGCAGGTAATGACGATCTCAACGGCGGCGGTGGCAACGACGTTCTGAATGGCGGCGCCGGTGACGACGTGCTGTTCGGCAGCGCTGGCGATGACCTGCTGATCACCGAGGCCGATGGCGGACGCGACATTCTTGATGGCGGCAACCAAGTCGACACCACGGAAATTCTCGGCAACGCCAACGAAGCCGAATCCTTCGCGGTTCTCGATCGGGCCAATGCGCTGGCGCAGGGCTTTACCGACCTCGCCGCCGGAACGGAGATTGTCATCGTACGCAACGGCGTGGTGATGGCGGAACTCGACAACATCGAGGAAATCGTCATCGACGGCCAGGGCGGCGGCGATAGTTTCCAGATCGCTGGCGACTTCAGCGGCACCAGCTTGGCGATGAGCACTATCCACGTAATGGGCTCGGAGGACGACGATGTCCTGGACATCTCGGCACTGAGTTCTGCCCATCGGGTGGTTTTCAAGACCAAGGGCGGGCACGACACGGTTGTGGGCGCGCTCAGAGAGCAGGATGTTGTCGAACTTGCCGACGGCACGACGCTCGCTGAAATGTCCGAGGGGCTCGAAGGCTCCGGCGAGCAGAGAGTGGGCGACGACGAGAACTCCGTCAGCTTCGAGATGCCCTCTGAGGCGCAGCAGCCTGGGGAGAGCGATAGCGGCGGTGATGACGATACCGGTGGTGGCGATGATACCGAGGAAGATGACGAAACCGTCGACGAGACGGAAGACGAGGATGACGATGTCGCACCAAGCCCGGTAGCTCCCATCCCAGTCGCCGCGATGGCTGGCAGCGAAGGCGCGGATGCGCTGGTCGGAACGGCAAACGGCGATACGATCATGGCCCTGGGCGGTCGAGACGTCGTCTTCGGCCATGATGACGACGACGACATCCTTGGCGGCGACGGCGCAGACATGCTCTACGGCGATGACGGCGACGACCGCATTCTTGGCGAAGACGGTAACGACTTCATCAATGCCGGTGCAGGCGACGATACGGTCTTCGGTGGCGACGGCGATGACCTATTCGTAGCTGAAGCCGGTGACGGTGACGACACCTATTATGGTGATGACATGGGCGACGACATGGTGGGAGGCAGCGGTAACGACACCCTGGACATGTCAGCGATTATGTCGTCGATCACGGCGGATCTTGGCACCGGGTTTATGGGACGAGGCAGCGTGTCTAGCGCCGAGACCGGCCATGATGGGCTGTGGGGTGTCGAGAACATCGTCACGGGATCGGGACACGATACGATTACGGCGAACCACGCGGTTAACGTGATGGACGGCGGTGCGGGCAACGACACCTTCCGCTTCCTCTCCGCTGCGGATGCGGACGGCGATACCCTCATGGGATTTCAGCCGGGCGACCGTATCGATCTCAGCGGCATTGATGCCAATGGCTGTGCAGCAGGCAACCAGAGCTTCACGTTGGTGACCGAGGCCTTCACCGGCGCCGGGCAGCTCATGTTCACCCATCAAACGCACGACGGTAAGGACTACACCGTCGTTCAAGGCAGCACGACCGGAGACGATGAGGCTGATTTCTCCATCAACATCAAGGGTCGGCATGAGCTGGGAGTGAGCGACTTCAACCTCTAACGAACGACAACAATAACAACAGCGTTCCCTGCGGGCCGGGTGCCCGCAGGGAAAGCCCGTTCACATTAGGGGCATGGGGTAGTTCACATGGGTAAAAAAGACGCTAAGACGTCGGCGAAGCGCAAGGGCGCAGAACAGCTGACCAAAGGTTTTCGAGGTATCTTTCTTTTCCTGTTCAGCATGTCGGGGATCATCAACATCCTCGCCCTGACAGGTGCTTTCTACATGCTGCAGATTTATGACCGGGCGCTGACCAGCGGGAGCATTTCGACGCTGATCGCCATCTCCGTTCTGGCGCTCGGCCTGTATTGCTTTCAGGGAATGTTCGACATCATCCGTTCCCAGATCCTTGTGCGTGTCGGCGCGCGCCTCGACAAAAAAATCGCGCCATTGGCGCATCGGGTCGCTATTGATATGCCGCGCTTTGGGTTTTCGACCGCTGAATCACTAGAGCGCGGTCGCGATGTGGATACCGTGCGCGGCTTCCTGGGTAGCCAGGGGCCAGTCGCACTGCTGGATCTTCCCTGGATGCCGCTGTTTTTGGTGTTCGTCTACCTGCTGCACCCTTACCTTGGCGCGCTGGTTTTTCTTGGTGGATTCATCCTGGCCATGCTGGCGATCGCCACGGAACTGATGACGTCGAAAATGAGCAACGCCATGCAGCAGGCGGTTGTGATCCGCAACACCATCGCCGATTCCAATGCCCGCAATGCTGAAATCCTCAAGGCGATGGGCTTCGCCGGTCGTGCGGTGGCCCGCTTCAACCGCGCCAATGACGATCACTTGGAGCTGCAGACGCGAACCAACGATATCAGCGGCACCCTTGGGGCGGTCGCACGGGTCTTGCGGATGGTCCTTCAGTCGGCCGTGCTTGGCCTCGGAGCACTGCTGACTATTCAGGGCGACCTGAGCGCTGGCGCCATCATCGCCGCCTCCATCGCGTCCGCGCGAGCGCTCGCCCCCATCGATCTTGCCATCGGAAACTGGAAGAACGTTGTCTCTGCGCGAACCGCGTTCGGCCGGCTGAAGGAAACGGTCATGGCGTTGGCAGAGGCGGACGAACCGATGCAACTGCCCAGCCCGAGTGCCTCCCTCAAGGTCGAGAATATCACCGTCGCAGCACCTGATTCGGGGCAGATTCTGCTTAGCGAGCTGAGCTTCGAGCTCAAGGCTGGTCAGGCGATTGGCATCATCGGCCCTAGCGGTGGTGGTAAGACCACGTTGCTTCGCGCATTGACCGGCATCTGGCCCGTGCTGCGCGGCAGCGTGCGGCTCGACGACGCGGAGCTCTCGCAGTGGCACGACGAAGCACTCGGTCAGTTCGTCGGCTATTTGCCCCAGGAGGTTGCGCTGCTTAATGGCACCATTGAAGAGAACATTTCGCGATTTCAGGAAACCCTGGATTCTCAGGCAATCGTGGCGGCGGCAATGGCCGCCAGCGTCCACGAGATGATCGTACGCTTGCCAAACGGTTATCGAACGCAGCTCGGCTCGCTCGGGGCGTCTCTGTCAGGCGGTCAACGGCAGCGAATTGGACTCGCCCGCGCACTTTTCGGCAATCCCTTTATCGTGGTACTGGACGAGCCCAATTCCAACCTCGATTCCGAAGGCGAAGCCGCCTTGACGGCGGCCATTCAAGGCGTGAGGCAGCGTGGCGGCATCGCCATCGTGGCTGCTCACCGGCCAAGTGCGCTGGCGGCTGTCGATCTTGTGGGGGTTATCCAGAACGGTCGGTTAGCCGCCTTCGGGCCGAAGGACGACGTTATCGGTAAATCCAATGTGCGCGCGGTGCATTCCGCCAGGCCGCCTACTAAGGAGGCATCGGTCGGATCATGATTAACGTCAAAGGTACCAAGAACGCCTTACCGGAGCCTCAAGCCGCGCAGCGCTATGTTGCGAAGAGCGATGACGAAGTCTCGCGCAAGCCGCTGATTGTCGGCGGTCTACTGATGGGGATCGCTGCTTACCTGGGCTCGATGTTTTCCTGGGGCCAGGAGAGCGCTCCTCCATCGCAGCCGGGTGAGCCCGCCGTCGGTGCAGCGGAGATCGAAAATCCAGAGGGCTTGGTTGATGACATAGCCTCGTCAAACAACCCCCCAGAAGTGGCCGACGCTGAACCTCCCGGCTCTGAAATACCTACGGTCGCTAATGCACCGCGACCAATGTCCGTTCGTTCCCCAGTCGAGAACGAAGGCGCTGCCGCCGGATCGGCACGCGGCAATGCAGGCATTGAAAGTACCGACCGAGTGGGCGCTGGCATCAGCACACCGCCTATCGACATTGCTAACCCCGCCGGACATCGTTTCTCACTGGGTGGCAACGGCCCCAGGGGTGACGAATCATCGCCTGACGACGTATCTCCCGTTGAAGGCAAAGATCCCACGGATGGTGCTGGTTCTGAGGGTGACGGTAGTTCTAGCGATAGCGATAGTTCTGAGGGTGACGGTAGTTCTACGGATGGCGATAGCTCTTCGGATAGCGATCCAACCGAAGGTGATGACGATGTCGATACTCGTCCCGACGGTAACCGTGCTCCTCGCGTGTCAGGTCCTGTCTATCTGATGGACGTGGCGCCTTGCGCGATGCTTGCCATCGCCTTGGGCGATCTGCTGAGCAAGGCAGTGGATCCTGATGGCGACGTTCTTTCGGTGCAAAACCTAGCCGTCTCCTCCGGCGCGCTGACGCAAGCGGAAGGCGGTTGGCTATTTCACAACGACAGCGGGCAACTAGGGCCGGTGACGATCACTTATCAGATCACCGACGGCGAGCTAAAGACCGATGCGATCGCGCGTTTCTCCGTCGTCGAGCAGCCCGTTATCGTCGGAACCTCGGCCAACGACCTGCTTCTCGGCAGCCTGTGTGCCGATGAGATCGACGGTGCAGGTGGCGATGACAACATTGATGGTCGGGCTGGCGATGACGTTATAAACGGCGGGGCGGGCGACGATCACATTGTCGCTGGAGACGGTGATGACGTGGTGTTTGGCGGCGACGGCAACGACATTATTTTCGGCGGTGCGGGGAACGACCATCTTTTTGGCGGATCCGGCGACGATAGGCTATTCGGCGATGATGGCGATGACGTGCTCTTCGGCAACGCCGGTGCGGATCATCTGAGCGGCGGAGACGGCGGCGACCTGCTGCTTGGGGGCGATGGTCACGATGTGATTATGGATGGCGCGGGTCGCGACAACGTTTTCGGCGGCATGGGAAGCGATCGGATCGTGGCGGCGCTCGACGCTGACGATGACGTATACGACGGCGGTGAGGGCTCGGACACCATCGACTACAGCCACGCGACGCAAGGACTCGTGGTCGATCTTATGAACGGTATCGTCAGCGGCGTGGAAATCGGTCGAGACTTCATCACTGGATTCGAGAACGTGACAGGAAGTCGGGAAGCCGATCAGTTCATCCTCGGCGGCGAATCAGTTGCACTCACTGGCGGTACGGGTGATGACGTCTTCGCGTTCGCCAACGCCGGTGAGGATCAGCCGATCGCCGTTTCGCACGTGATCATGGACTTTGGGGTCGGAGACCGAATCCGGATATCTGAATTCGATATTTTTTGGCAGGCCGACCACGAGCCGGGCGACCGTTTCGAACAAACCTACCACGGCGCCGACGATGGAGATTTACCAATACGCTATCGCCACGATCGGGACGATGTAAGCGAGTGGACCATGATTGAGATCAAGACCGAGACCGACTTCGCGGACGATGCAATGTGGGCAACGGCCGTCTCCCTTAAGGGAGTACACCAGCTGTCGTGGTCTACCGAGCGTGACGATAGTTTTGAGTGGCTATCGTAGGAGCATGCAGAGAAGCGTGCATAGGAGAGTAGAAGAATGAGCACTTATGATCTTTCCGGCGGTTCCGTCAAGCCGTTGCCGAATCCAGAAAACGCCTTTCGCCTTGGCCCGCGCATCTTTGTGGGCACGGCGCTCGCCTTGCTTCTGCTGTTGGGTGCTGGTGGCTGGGCCGCGAGCGCTCAACTAAGCGGGGCTGTTATCGCGCAGGGATCCGTGACGGTGGATCAGAACCTGAAGTCGATACAGCATAGTGACGGCGGCATCATCAGCGAAATAAACATCAGGGAAGGGGACTTTGTTCGCGCTGGCGATGTGCTAATGAAACTCCAAGACACTCAGACCAAGGCAGAGCTTTCGATCGTGCGCTCTAAGCTCGTGGAATTGGCCATCAGGAGAGCCCGGCTTCTCGCAGAGCGGGACGGTCTTGCGGCAATCGAGTTCCCTGCTGATTTGGATGCAGGCGCCTCTCCGGATGTCTTCCTCGGCGAAACACGGCTCTTCGAGGGCAACCGCACCAGTCTCCAAAGCAAGCAGCAGCAGCTCGAACTTAGCGTCGAGCAAATCGAAGAGGAGATAAAGGGTCTGGAAGCACAGCAGCAATCGAAACATGAGGAATTCCAGCTCGTCGAGACCGAGTACGAGGCAAACAGAGGCCTGGTTGGCAGAGGGGTCATCGCCCGAACCCACCTCGTACCGATCGCGCGTGACAGAGCGCGACTTTTAGGCGAACGCAGTGAGATCCACGCGTCCATTGCCCGGGCGAGAGCCCGCATGAGTGAAATTCGTCTGCAGATTATTGCGATCGACGAGAATGCTCGTACCGAGGCGCAGCGGGAGTTAAGCGTCGTGGAGGCGGAATTTTCAGAGCTGCGTGATCGGCGCATCGCCATTGAAGATCGGCTGGCGCGAACGGACATTCGCGCGCCAATCTCTGGCACCGTCAATGAACTGAACATCCACACAATAGGCGGCGTGATTACACCGGCCGAAGAGCTTGTCACCATCGTGCCAGAAGACGCCAAACTGAAAATCGAGGTGAAACTGGCTCCGGTAACCATCGACCAACTCTGGGTCGGACAGTCAGCCAGACTTCGTTTCACTGCCTTTAATCAGAGAACGACACCGGAGCTTAAAGGCGAGGTCGTCTATGTCTCCGCAGCAACTACTCGCGACGACACGACAGGCGAGATTTACTACCTTGGCGATGTCGACGTTTCTGCTGAAGAGCTTGAGAAGCTTGGTGATACTACGCTGATGCCGGGTATGCCAGTCGAAGTCTTTATCACCACCGAAGAGCGCACCGCACTGACGTATTTTGTTAAGCCTATCACCGACCAGTTCAGCAGGGCCTTTCGAGAAGAGTGAGAATGAGTAACCTAGCGCTGTAAACGCGACTTCATTCCAACTCGATTTTTATTCTTACCAATTGATGGGCCGATTAATTCCAGCGCTACATGGACATGTGTTGAATAATCGTTTCTAGCCGAATCAGGAACTTTCCTGCATATTAGCAATGGGTCAGATGACGACCCGCTGGGGTAAATACGCTAGCTGCCCTAATTAGCACTACCAATAAAGCAAGAGGATGGCTCAATGTCAGAAACCCATAAACCTTCAACGAAAGCATTTCTGGGCGATATTCGCGTAAAGGTGGTCTTGGCGATTGCAGTTATCGCTGTGATCTGGGCCGTTGTGGCGCAGACCATTGCAGGGTCGCGGCAAGACAGTGTGGAAGCACTTGAAGCCCGGCTGGCAGAAACTGAGCGTGAGCACCAGCAGATTCAGGCGCAGATGACCGAAGTAGAAGCCGCGGAGCTTGACTTGGCAACACTGCAGCAGCGAGTAAGCAATCTTAAAACGGAACAAGCCGAGGCGGAAGCCGCGCTTGCTTCAACGCGTGCAGACATTGCCAATACGGAAGAAGATTTGAGCGCTTTACGGGGTGAGCGTGAAACCCGCGAAGAAGAAGTGGGCGACCTCAACGAGCAGGTAGAAGAAGAGCAGAGCCGCCTTGACGAACTGAACAAGACATATGCTGAGGTAGAAAAAGATAAACAAGAGGCCGAAGCCGCTCGCGATGCCGCTCGACAGTCTCGTCAAGATGCAGATGAGGCGCGCAGCGAAGCAGAAGCAGACCTCGAAGCGCTGAACGCTGAGATTGAAGAAGCCAATACCCAACTTACCGAGATTGGTGATGAGATTAGTGATTTAGAAGCAACGCGTGATGCGCTTACTGTTGAAATCACCTCGCTCAGAGCGATACGCGACGACGCGCAAACGCCTTAACGATTTGCATACCTTAACGATTTGCATACCTTAACGAATGTCACTGTGCAGCGCAGCAATCTAAACGTATCTCCCCGTTAATCAAACGGGGAGTTCGTCGATGGTATCGACCACGGCGCAGGCCCCGCGTTGAGGCTAGCGCACCCTCATGAACCGCCAGCGCTGATAACGCTTTGCCTTGGTCAGCCTGAAACGAACGGGTGGCCGTTGCGCTGGGTTGGAGCAGAGCTAAAGCGGAAGAAACGAACACCCCGCCAACACCTGCTGTCGTAACTAGATCAAGTTCCAGTAGGTTCGCTCTACTATGCCTTCCCCGCAGCTACTTCTTCTCGCCGATACCATTCTTATTATCCACGTGCTGTTTGTGGCTTTCGTCGTGCTCGGTTTGTTCGCGGTGTACTTGGGTTATTTTCTGAACTGGCGGTGGGTTCGCAACCGAGTGTTCCGGATTATCCACCTGTGTGCCATTGGTTACGTGGTGGGGCAAGCGTGGTTGGGCGCAGTGTGCCCTTTGACTATCTGGGAAATGGCGCTGCGGGCAGAGGCGGGCGCAGCCACCTATTCGGGCTCTTTTATTCAGTATTGGCTGCATAGCCTGCTTTACTACAGTGCACCCGAGTGGGTGTTCGTCGTTGTCTATAGCGTATTCGGCAGCTTGGTGGCGGCCAGTTGGTTTGTCGTTCGGCCCAACAAGCGCGCTCACTGAATCACTGGCTAAGATCATTAGGTGCGTTAAGCTGAAAGGATCAGTATTTCAGGACAGCCAAACGAAAAGGGATCTACGATGGCTAAAACACCAAAAGGTAATGGCAGCGGTAGCAAGTCTTCTGGCCCAAGCGAGTCACTTAACTCTATTTCTTGCGGAACCGAAAAGCTCCTATTGGCAGCACTGAAGCGTGGCGGTAGCTGTCTCGAAACGGGACGCTTTCTGATCAGTTACCGTGAGGGAAGGGTAGAAGAGGGTATCAAAGCACTAAAGGCTCAGGACTTCAGGGTGGCCGATGCGCGGGATTTTGCGGATCAGGCGGTCAGCCTGGAAGATGCCGGGGATGCTGAGGCGATGGTGTTTCCAGAGCTGGGTGTCGCGCTGGTTGGCGGTGATGCTCTGCAACTGCATGGAATGAGCATTAACGACACCATTGCCGCTGACAGCCCAATAGAAATTATTGAGCCGGAGTATTTCGCGTTTTCTGAAAGCTCTGGTTTTAAAAGTTCTGGTTTTAAAAGTTCTGATTGTAAAAACTCTGATGCTAGAAACGCCGAGTACCTGCGAGGCTTTTTACGGGCAGCGAGCACGATAGCCCATGATCTTGGCGTTGACCTTGATAGGGATGCAGCCGATGAGGAGCGTCAGGCGGATGAGCTGGAAGCGACTTGGGGGCTGAATCAATGCAATGTTCCGCAAAGCAGTTGGAGCGGTGCGGGCATTAAGGTGGCCGTGCTGGATACGGGCATGGATCTGGGACATCCGGATTTAGTAAGTCGAGAATTTATTACCCGGTCATTCGTTGGGGAGCCGGTTCAAGACATCAATGGCCACGGCACGCACTGTATCGGCACGGCTTGTGGCCCAAAAATGCCTTCCGAAGGCACTTCGCGCTACGGTATCGCTTTCGCTTCTCAGGTACTCGTCGGCAAGGTGCTGACCAACTCTGGCAGCAGCACCGGCGCGGGCGTACTCGCAGGCTTGAACTGGGCTATCGCCAATCGCTGTGAGGTGATCTCGATGTCGCTGGGCAGCCAGAGCCCTGTTCAAGCCGCCTACACGCACGCGGGTGCGGCGGCACTGCGTAAAGGGTGCCTAATTATCGCCGCTGCAGGCAATGCCTCTGCCAACACCGGGGCTCCGGCTAACTCGCCGACCGTGATGTCCGTGGCGTCTCTCGACCCGAACCTGAAACCTTCCAGCTTTTCAAACTATGGCAAGATCGAGATTGCAGCACCTGGGCGCGATATCTTTTCGTCCTGGCCTCGGCCGACTCGCCATAAATCGATTAGCGGCACCAGCATGGCAGCGCCACATGTGGCAGGGTGCGCGGCTCTCTGGGCAGAGTCCGACGCCTCACTGCGTGGAATGAAGCTTTGGCAACGACTGCTGGATTCTGCGAAACAGCTGCCCTCTTCTGACTCC
Source organism: Halomonas sp. SpR8 (assembly GCF_031010195.1). GTDB lineage: Bacteria > Pseudomonadota > Gammaproteobacteria > Pseudomonadales > Halomonadaceae > Vreelandella. Next base: position 686,852 of record NZ_JAUAMC010000001.1, read on the forward strand.
CAAGTCGGGGCCGGGTTGGTACAGGCACCCTAAAGGGGATGATCAATGCCAAAGATAGTGCTTTGGATAGTGACGATTTCCGACGATCGACCGATCAATGATGTAGCCACGCGCCTTAGCGCGGAGGGGCTAGCCATCAAGGAGATCCTCGAGGAGATTAGCTGTATTACCGGATCGGCAGATGATGACACGGCTGAGCGACTGAAACATATCGAAGGCGTTTTAGATATTGCCCCTGATATGCAGGTTGATGTGGGACCGCCGGGTGCGGATGAGACCTGGTAAGCTAGTTGACGATAACTCAAGAGCTGGTGAAAGGGGGTGGGTTTGAGCGAGTCACTACGAGAGCTGCTAGTTGAGTTAGAGCAATTTGGTCAGGAAAACGACGCTGCGATTGTTGATCGCCCACGGCGAATGTTGAATATCACCCGCGATACCGGGGAATTCCTTGCGGTGCTTACCCAGGCAACGAATGCGCAACGTGTGTTGGAGATTGGCACCTCCAACGGGTATTCCACCTTGTGGTTGGCTCAAGCGGCGCAAAAGATCGGTGGGCACGTTATGACCATTGAGCAAGCCGAGTTCAAGCTTGAACTCGCCGCCAAGAACTTTGAACGCTCAGGTCTTTCTGAAGTCATTACTCAACTTTGCGGGGAAGCGAGCGGTTTGATTGAAAGCATGCCGGACGCTAATGCTGACTTGATTTTCCTAGACTCTAAACGCTCCGAGTATGTGCACTGGTGGCCCACCATTAAGCGTATATTGAGAAGAGGTGGTCTTCTTGTGGTCGATAATGCCACGTCTCATGCAGACGAAATGGCAGCTTTTATGGCGTTGGTATCTGCAGATGCTGATGTCGCTACGTGCATAGTACCTGTTGGGAATGGGCAGTTTTTGGCAACGCGGAATCGCGTACATTAGCTGCAAATGAGGAAGAACCATGCTGCTCACTCTTATCATTATCGTGGCGATCATCGCCGTTATTGCCTTTTACGTGATCGGTGTCTACAACCGACTTGTGTCGTTGAAAAATCGCTTTGAGAACGCCTTTGCACAAATTGAGGTGCAGCTTAAGCGTCGGCATGACCTGATTCCTAACCTGGTCGAAACTGCTAAAGGTTATCTCAGTCATGAGCGGGAGACGCTGCAGTCGGTCATCGAGGCGCGTAATACCGCCGCCGCTGGGCTAAAAGCGGCTGCGGCAAACCCCGGCAGTGCCAAAGCGATGGCAGACCTGGGCGGCGCAGAGGGTGCGCTGACACAGGCGATGGGGCGGCTCAATGTGGTCATGGAAGCCTACCCGGATTTAAAAGCCTCGCAGAACATGCAGCAGTTGTCAGAAGAGCTAACCAGCACTGAAAACAAGGTGGCCTTTGCACGGCAGTCATTCAATGATGCAGTGATGCACTACAACACCTATCGGCAGAGTTTCCCCCCGGTAGCAGTGGCTGGCATGTTCGGCCACGGTCAGAATGCTTCTTTGTTAGAGTTTGAAGACAGCGCCCAGATTCAAGTGGCGCCGAAGGTGTCGTTTTAAACTCAGGGAAAACGCGACATGGATTTTTTTACCGCGCAGGATAACGCTCGGCGTAAAACCGGGCGTCTGGTTGTCTTGATGGTACTGGCAGTACTTGCCCTGATTGTTGTTACCACACTAGCGATTGCCATCGCGCTTCATCTGATGGGTGAGCAATCTGCGACACAAACCAACCTTCCTACTCCGGGGTTGTGGTCGGCTCTCTCGATTGAACTGGTCATTGGCGTTGCGATTGCGGTGTTGGCCGTGGTGGTACTGGGCGGTTTATTCAAACGAAGCCAGCTAAAGCGTGGTGGCCGGGTAGTGGCAGAAGCCCTGGGTGGACGCGAAATCAATCTGAATACCCGCGATGCTGATGAGCGACGCATTCTCAATGTCGTTGAAGAGATGGCGATTGCCTCTGGAACGCCAGTGCCCTCCGTTTATGTGTTGGAGGAGGAGAGTATCAATGCCTTCGCAGCCGGTTATCAAACCAATGATGCAGTGATCGGGATTACCCGTGGCACGATCCGTCACCTGACGCGGGATGAACTTCAGGGTGTTGTAGCTCACGAGTTTAGTCACATTTTGCATGGTGACACGCGGTTGAATATGCGGCTGATCAGCATACTCCATGGCATTCTCATCATTGGCTTATTGGGCGGAACACTGCTGCGTAGTATGCGCTTTCGGCGGGTCGGCGGTGGAAAGCGCGACAACTCAGGCGCCGTTGTTTTAGCGCTGGGGGCGGTACTAATGCTGATTGGCTACGCGGGTACCTTTTTTGGCAATTTGATCAAATCGGCGGTCAGTCGGCAGCGTGAATATCTGGCGGATGCCTCTGCGGTGCAGTTTACCCGCAATCCTCAGGGGATCGGCAATGCGCTGGTGAAGATCGGCGCGCACACGCAAGGCTCTAGCCTGCAAGCCGCCCAGGCGTCGGAGTTTAGCCACTTGTTCTTCGGTCAGGGGGTGTGGCTAGGGTTTAGTCAGATGATGGCAACTCATCCGCCGTTAAAAGACCGTATTAAACGTGTGATGCCCAGCTGGGATGGCAACTTTGAGACCACTGCGCACACCCAGCAGGCCGAGCGCGATACTGTCAATTCAGAAGAGGATGCGTCACGCCAAAATCCAGGGTTAAGGTCGGCTACGCTAGCGGTTGTCTTAACCGGTGCCTCTGCCCAGACGGCTATCAACTCCATGGGCCAGCCCGACCAACGCCACCTTTCCCAAGCGCGATCAGCTCTAAAAACCTTGCCTGATAGCATCAAAGTTGCTGCCCATGAGCCTTATGCGGCGCGCGCTTTAATGTATGCGCTACTTCTCAGTGAAGATCAGGCACTGCGAGAGCATCAGCTAGCAGCGTTGCAGAAAACTGCCTTGCCGGATGTTTATGCTGAATTGAGCAAGCATGCCCCGGATTTGATGAGACTGGATATTCAACTGCGCTTGCCACTGGTTGAGTTGGCGCTGCCAGCGCTGAAGTCGCTTTCGGTGGAGCAGGGGCAGCACTTTCGCCTGTGTCTGGAACGGCTGATGATTTCAGACGGCCAGGTTAGCTTGTGGGAGTGGACGCTATATCAGCTGTTGTTGAATAATCTGAGCGCGCAAGATAATAGGCCTGCCAACCTTAAATTGAATGACCTGCAGCGGGAGTGCCAGCTATTGCTGACGGTGCTTGCCACTGCCGGTCAGGATAACCCTGATGAGATTAACGCAGCGCTCAGCGCCGCTGAAAGTGAGCTGCCGTTCGCACTCACTGCCACTGACGATATAGGTGATATGCGTGCGCTTAGCCTGGCAGTTGAGCGTTTGCGGCGCTTAAAGCCTTTGCATAAGCCTGCCCTGTTGCAGGCAATGGCGCGCTGTATTGAGCACAGCGACCGTATTCTGCCTGCCGAAGCCGAGCTGTTGCGTGCCATGGCAGATATTCTCGATTGCCCAATGCCGCCACTGTTATCAGATGAGGCATAGGCAACAACTCGCGATACAGGAAAGCCTTAGTCATGGATGAAACAGAATCTTTAAATCGAGCAATCCATGAGGAGGTTGCGCTATTTCCATATGATACGGCTTGGCCAACGCTATTTGAAAAGGAGCGAGACAGGCTGCTGACTTTATTTCCAGATCAGTTTCTAGCCATTGAACATATCGGAAGTACCGCTGTTCCTGATCTATCGGCCAAGCCGATCATCGATATCTTGGCAGGCGTTGACTCAATATCCCGGGCCGATGAGTTATTGGAGCCGTTGTGCCGTGCAAAATATGCCACATCAATGGAGTACAACGCTTCTTTGGTGGGGCGACGCTGGTTAATGCGATGGGCAGAGGGGCGTAGGACGCATCATCTTCATCTTATGGTGTATGGCAGCGAAGAGTGGCATCGTCGGTTGGCTTTTCGCAATAAACTGCGTGCTGATACTAAACTGGCGCAACGGTATGAGCAAAAGAAGCACCTGTGGGCGACAGAATTTCCGTTAGACCGAGAAGCCTATACGGCTGCGAAGGGGAATTTTATTGCCGACGTGTTAAATAATTAAGGAAAATAACAGTGTTTGACTACTCGCTATTACATTGGATGACATTTCTTTCCGCGGCGGTGCTTCTGAATCTTTCGCCAGGACCCGATATTGCCTACATATTGGGGCAAACATTACGCAGTGGGCGGCGACATGGTGTTGCCGCGATGCTGGGCATTTGGACGGGGGCCGCACTACATGTGGTGATGGCCGTCGTTGGCCTTTCGGCCATTCTAGCTACATCTGCGTTAGCTTTTTCGATTGTGAAATGGGTAGGGGCGGCTTATTTGATATGGCTCGGTATTAAGATGTTGCTGTCACGAGGCGATCAATTTATTGCAGCAGAAAAGCAGAGTCCCAAGAGTCTATCCTCTGTTTATTGGCAAGGCATGCTGGTGTCAGCGCTAAACCCCAAAGTGGCCGTATTCTTTCTGGCTTTCCTACCACAATTTATCGTCGAGGGCGCTGGCCCAGCCGAGGCGCAGCTTTTATTGCATGGTAGCCTGATCATTGTGGTTGCGGCAGCAATAGAGCCTCCTTTGGTAATTGCTGGCGCAAAGCTAGGTACTTTCCTAAAGAGCGCGCCTCGCGTTGGTTTGTGGATGGATAGATCCCTGGGAGCTCTTTTTGTCGTGTTGGGTGTACGGCTTGCTGCCAGCGCAAGGTAGGCTACGTAATACTATTTTTGCTCTTGTAGTGTTGGCGCGGGTGTCTCTTTTCGTTTAAATGAAGGATGGTGATAATGTCTGCTTATGCTGTTGCTCTTATCCGTGAAACTCGCTTCGATCCTGAAATTAAACAATATTTAGAAGGCATCGATGCAACGCTCACGCCGTTCTCGGGTAAATACCTCATTCATGGCGGGCCATACATTCCGCTTGAGGGAGCATGGGCTGGTGATATGGTGGTGATTGAGTTTCCTACCATGGAGCAAGCACAAGCTTGGTATGGCTCGGCTGCATATAAAGAGATCCGCCCATTCCGTACCCTGCATACAGAGGGTGATGTTCTGTTAGTGCAAGGCGTACCAGAAGGGCATAAAGGAGCGGACATCTTGGGATAGCAATAGCCGCTCCTTACGCTTCAGTGTGTTTACGATAAAAGATCTTCCACTTACATTTAGGCCGGTTGAGGCGATGGAGCGCCTTCCAACGCTACTTGCAGCTTTTCAACAAGCGTTTCGATTTTTAGTATCGTGTCAGCAACCGATTTGGCTAATACCTCACCACCCACTTCCTGTCCTTCAATAGCGATATAGTGAACGCGAGTAATGCCTATAAACCCAAGCGCTGTGGCCAAGTGTGGTTCCAGGTGGTTCATATGGGCCATTTCTTCGCCAGGTGACATATTTACGCCGCCTCTGGCTGCGAGCACAACGGCATGCCTTTCTCGGTCTATGAGCTTGGGTACGTAAGGGTCTATCGGGTTGGAGTCATCGAACTCCACTGTTCTGCCGGCCCTCACCACTTGATCGATCCACGCTTTAAGGGTGGCTGGCATGCCAAAGTTATATAGGGGCGTGCCGATCACCACAATATCAGCGGCAATTAACTCATCAACCAATTGATCGCTTTCTGCTAGCGCTTCCTTCATCCAGGGTTCTAGCCGTTCTTCGGGGGTGAAGGCAGACGCAATCCAGTCGTGGTTAATAATCGACGGTGGGTTCTGACCTATATCACGATAGGTGACCGTATCTTGTGGGCGGTCTGATTGCCACTGACTGACAAACTGATAGGTTAGATGGCGGCTATGTGAGCCGTGGTTATCTGTTCCAGCAATGCCGGGTCGGGCACTAGCGTCTATATGCAGAATATGTGTCACGGCAGCCTCCTAATCTGAGTTGAACTCATCTATGATTAACAACAGGCTTAGCTTAGTCCGAGCCTTTCAGCCTAAACAAACGATCTTTTCTTGCAGCAATAGATGAGTAAATCTCATTCATGAACCATCGCCGATTACCCTCTCTTTCATCGCTTCGCGCTTTTGAAGCGGCTGCCCGGCATGAGAGCGCCAAGCAGGCCGCTCAGGAGCTTTCGGTGACTGCCACGGCCATTAGCCACCAAGTCCGAGGACTCGAAGAGGCGCTGGGCGTTTCGCTGTTTTTGCGTAAACCTCGTCAACTGGAGCTGACACCTCAAGGCCGCGAGCTGCTACAGGTGCTAGAAACCGCGTTTGATAGCATCAGCCATGTGGTCGAGCGGCTAAGTGCTGTGCCCGCTCGCCAAACCGTGACACTCTCCACAACGCCCGCGGTCGCGGTGCGCTGGCTGCTGCCTTGGGTTTGCCTACTGCGCGACTCCCATCCAGATATTGATCTGCGGGTTCATGCTTCACATGAGCCAGTTCCGCTGGATGGAGTAACGGCAGATATTGCCATTCGTTATGGCGATGGCCGTTGGCCGGGGTTGCTAGCGGAGAAGCTTTTTGATAACACCTTTGCCCCGACCTGTAGCCCGCGCCTTGGCCTGCGTGATATAGCAAAGCTGCCTCTGCACCCGTTGATTCATTTTCGCCCTCAGGGAGAAGTCTCTGCGCCACTGAATTGGAGCTTCTGGCAGAAACACGCAAAGGTGTCTGGGTTGGATGTTAGTGCCGGGCTGGTGTTTTCCGACGAGACCCACGCTATTTCTGCCGCTGTGGGTGAGCAGGGCGTAGCGCTGATGAGCCGCCAGTTGATTAAGGATGAATTAGAGCAAGGGCGCTTGGTGCAACCTTTTGGCCCGGCATTTGAAGGCAAACCGTTTTTTCTGGTCTACCCGGAAAGTCGCCAGCACGATCCGACGATTCTGGCTATACGCGAGTGGGTGAAGTCGGTGCCGGGGCATTTATGCACGCAAGCACAATAAACAATTGAAATATTTTTATACCGTTATCTTATTTAGGTTCTAAGTAAATAGTTTTTGTGAGGATCCGGTTTGAGCAGTGGCGACCACTGAAAAAATAGTGAAAATGCCAGCGGCCAACAGTGCCGTGTCCAGTTAATGGCAGGAACATCTGCAATCACTCATTCTACGGCTCAGCACGCCCGGCAATAGCCCGGGCATGATGTATACGTTGTTATTGGCTAGCCGTGGGCCGCACTACGATATCGCTGGTATCGACGTCATCGGGCTGGTTGATGGCATGGGCTATGGCTGAGGCAATCGCTTCGGGCTTGAGGGCAATCTGGCGGAAAAGGTTGATCGCTTTTGCGGTTTCAGCGTCGGTGATGGTGTGGGCCAGTTCCGATTCCACCACACCTGGGTAGACACAGGTCACACGGATGTTGTCGGTTTCCTGGCGTAGGCCATCGGAAATAGCGCGAACTGCATATTTGGTGGCGCAATAAACGGCGGCGGTGGGCATAACGGTGAGGCCGCCGATGGAAGAGATGTTGATCACCTGACCACTCTTCTGGGCCTGCATTGTTGGCAGAACGGCAGCAATGCCATTGAGTACACCGCGAATATTAACGTCGATCATGCGGTTCCACTCATCCACCTTGAGCGCCGCTAAAGGGGAGAGTGGCATCACGCCAGCGTTGTTGATGATCACATCAATGCGGCCATGGGTATTGATCGCGAAATCCGCAAACGCCTGCATGTCATGAAGGTTAGTGACATCCAAAGCCTGAAAATTCACGCTACCCCCTTCAGCGCGAAGGGAGTGGGTCAATGCTTCCAGTCGGTCGGTGCGGCGTGCACCAATGATCAAGCTGTGCCCTTGGCCTGCTAGCCAGCGGGCAGTGGCTTCACCGATACCGCTGCTGGCACCGGTTAATAAAACAACTTTAGACGATGGGGTTGATGACGCAGTCATTGGGTAATCCTCTCAGTGGTTGACCTTGAGAAGAGTAAGCTGCCACGGCGGGCATCAGTATAGGCGTTCCTATTGCATCATTGCCTAATCCTATTTGATTGTTAATAGCATGCGGCGCGTTAAGCCACCCAGCATGTATATTACTCTTAAGAGATGCCCGGCGCGGCGAGTTAATTCCGGTGCGGCACGTATGTGCAGAGGTGGTTAACATGACATTGAAGAGTGATGCTGTGGTTTACCGTAAGATCGTCGAGTACCTGTACCAACTGGCACCTCACGAAGGCTATACCCAGTCGCTATTGGATGGCGTGCGCTTTATGCGCTCTAACCGCCCACTGCAAAATACCTCGGTACTTTACGAGCCAAGTATTGTCATTATCTGCCAAGGCCGAAAGCGTGGCTATTTGGGGGATGAAGTATACATCTACGATGCACAGCACTACTTGGTGTTATCGGTGCCTCTGCCATTTACGTCGGAAACAGAAGCCAGCCCTGAAGAGCCAATGCTGGGCATTGCGATCCGCCTGGATGCGGTAGTGATCGCTGAGTTGGTGACGATGCTGGAAACATCAGGGGTGCATGCATCAGAGGCGCCGCGTGGGATGCTCTCTACCCCACTGGAAGTGCCGCTGGCCGATGCAACGTTGCGGCTGCTGAGTGCGCTTGCCTACCCAACGGATGCGCATATACTCGCCCCTTTTATCGTCAGGGAAATCTGCTATCGGGTATTGACGGGAGAACAGGGTGGCAGCGTTCGAACAGCACTTTCCCACTATGGTCAATTTGGCAAAATCGCTAAGGCGCTCAACCGTATTCATGCCCACTATGCTGATCCGCTGGAAGTCGCCAGTCTGGCCAATGAAGCAGGTATGAGTGCCCCAGCCTTTCACGTGCACTTCAAGGCGGTCACCCAAACCTCGCCTATCCAGTACATTAAATCCACCCGTTTACACCATGCGCGGCTGTTAATGATACGTGACGGGGTGACGGCAGCCGCCGCCGCTAGCCGGGTCGGCTATGAGAGCCCCTCCCAGTTTAGCCGCGAATTTAAGCGTTTCTTTGGCCGCCCGCCAGCGGAAGAGGTGCGCACTATGAAAGCGAGCCTTGATTTATTGCCGCCGACTCATCTGGTCGATATTGCTGTGCCTCACTGACTTTGTGTCCTAAATTACACCACCTTGCTGTTGTTCAGGGGCTTGAGAATCATGAGAAAACAGCAGAGGAATTGCGGTTTGTAAAGGCGGTGGCGCAGGGACTCATGGATGTTCGTGAGGGCAATACCGTTTCGCTGGAGGACGCCAAGGCAACGATCTCACCCTGATGCGGGCTGAGCCATATTCGCGAATTGATTCACGCACCTTCGATCTGTCGACGCCATGGTCCGGGTGGGTGCCAGATTTTCTGCACTGGGTTGGCGGATAGTGTCTCTATCACGGGAGCAAGAAATTCCAACACCGCTGTTACAACCTCCGAAAATGCCTCCGGCACATGAGGCTGGCCAAGACGTTTACGAAAAGCCTGCCATTGGGGCTGTTTGCTGTCCACAAAATCGGTAGAAAAGGGATTGGTTTCAGGTAGTTCCGTATGTCGGTTGGCAAAGGTTCTTACGATAGCGCCAGCCAGATTTGAAAGTGTGAAAGAGTGCTGCCGCGAAAGTAACCAAATATCGTAAAAGTCTTTCATGCGACTGTTTAGTTCGCCCAGATTGATCATCGCCTGAAACTTTTCAGCAATGGATGATTCTGGTGAGTAACAAAGAATTCTGCTGGTGGGGAAGTCCAGTAGGGCAGGGAACATCTGCCAGGAAGGAAGCGGGAAAATAATATCACCAAAACCAATATCCAATTGCATGGGTATTTTGGCGTTGCCGAGAAACCCTGTAAACGTCACCCTAATCCCTTGATAATCGGCGTCTTCGGTAATGGCTTCGGCTTTCAGCGTGTTTGAATCAAAAGATAAACCATCATCCACGACACCCGTAGCCAGCACATCGCTCACCTGGGCCAGAATAGCCTCTGGACGGTTACTTGTTTGGCCCAGCATATCAATATCACGCGTCGGTCGAATATCTGGCCCCTGCATAACCCATAGCAGCAGGGCGCCCTTAAGGGTAAAACTCCGGTTATGAGTCGATTGGCTAAGCCGGTAAAGAAAACGCTCCATTGCGTAGTACTGCAGTAACTCCTGAAAGGGGCGTTTTTCTTCCCGGGATATGTTCAGCAATTTTTGGCGAACAGATGCGGCGATGTTTTTGGTCACGATCATCTCCTTTTACTTTGCGTGGACTTTCTTTACAGCTTGGCCTCCACATAAGGCGCCATGACCTTGGCGACGCGACAGATATTGGCGTATTCCATTAGCTTCCCTGGTAGGAAGGTTTTGCGGGTGCGGTAAAGTTCCAGAGCCTCCAGCACCACATCCATGCCGATGCGGTTACGGAACTTGAAGCAGTCCGCCAGCGTTTTTTCTGGGTTGTAGACCTGTAGCATGATGCTATCCACCTCGACCCGCTCGATACCTTCGCTAAAGGTCTGCCCGGAGAACCGGTAACCGGCGACTGGTGGATAATCCAAAACCGGCAGGCGGGCATCACGCTCCACCGCCAAATGCACCTGGTGGGGTATCTGCGTGGTGATGCCGTGCCAGTCCAGCGCCGAAATTAGACAGAGCACCGCATTGGGGAAACGGGTAACGGTGGCCACCAGATCCGGGTTTTCAATCGGTGGCAGGCTCACCAGCCTGTAAAGGCCACGGCTGAGCGGCTCGATAAGTCCTTCATCGCGGAGTCGATAGAACTGGTACCGACTAATACCCTGGGCTAGCGCCTCGCTCAAACGAAGCTGTCCGCCGTGCTGATGGAATAGGGTTTGGAGTTGCGCCCGGGAAGATAGGGCGGAGCCGAAATCAGACAAACTGTCACCACTTATTGATATCTGGTGATAGTTTGTCTGGTTGCTGTCGAAGGTTCAAGTAGTGCCTGCAATAGTTGCAAGCACCATCAATGTTATTGGGCAGGTTTACGTTTCACGCTTCCTCTTCGTTTGTTTCTAATTCTCGTGTGCATCAAAGGGCCACCCGATTCGCCCTGGGCGGTCTGCAGGCTCTGCCGTAGTTTGGAGGCATCGCTGTGGTTGAGGAGGCCGCGTAAGTCATCCAGCAGCGCTTGCTGAAAGGCCGCGGGATCATCCTGCTGTTCGGATATTGCCCGCAGGCGCTGTTCCCACAAAGCGGTACGCTCTGGCGTGCTCACAGCGCTGGGCAGGGCGGCTATTAATGCGCTGCCGAGCTTGGTGGCGCGCAGGGCCTTTTGCTGGCGTACTAGATAGCCGCGCTGTACCAGGGTTTCGATAATACCTGCGCGGGTGGCTTCGGTGCCCAGGCCGTCGGTGTCGCGTAGAGTGCGGCGCACCTCTGGGTCGTCCACGTAGCGGCTGATGTTCATCATCGCCTTGATCAGGCTGGCGTCAGTGAAGGGTTCCGGCGGGCGGGTCTCTTTCTCTTCCACGCCTGCGCCTAATGCCTGGCAGGCTTCGCCTTGGGTGAGCGGCGGCAGCGGTGGGGTTTCATCGCGGGTGGTGAATAGCGGTTTCCAGCCGGGGTCGAGAATGCTCTGACCACGGGCGCGGAAGGTCTCGGCAAGCAATGTGAACTCGGCTTTGACTTCGAAGGTGCGCAGCGGGCGGTAGAACTGCGCCATGACGTTGCGCACGATCAGCCGAAATACATGGCCTTCAGTATCGGAAAGTTGGCTAAAATCGGCCGGTTTACCGCTGGGCGCTATCGCGTGGTGGGCGCCGACTTGCTTGTCGTTCCAGGCCTTGGAGCGCAGGGTAAAGTCCGCGCCATTGAGCCACTGTTGTAGTGTCTTATCGTTTTGGCAGGCGCCGGTGAGGCTACGCTTAGCAAGCTGAAGATGCTCTTCGGGTAGGTAACGGCAGTCTGAACGCGGATAGGTAATCAGCTTGTGGCGCTCGTAAAGCCGCTGGCAAATATCCAGTACCATCTGCGCGGAGAGCCCGTGGCGGCGGGCGGCGTCGACCTGCAGAGCAGACAGCGAGTAGGGCAGCGGCGGCGCCTGGCGTTTCTCCTGCTGGTCGAGCTTGGTCAGTTGCCCGGAAGCGCCGGGTAATTGAGCCGTTAAAGCATCAGCCGGAGTGCGGTCAATTAGGCGACCTTGGTCATCTAATGGTTGGTGCTCTTTGGGTGCCCACCAGGCACGCAATTGGCCCTGGGCGACCTTTAGATCCACCCACAGCGGATAAAACGGGTGAGGCACGAAATCGCGAATAGTATTGTCGCGGCGCACGATTAGCCCGAGCACCGGGGTTTGGACGCGGCCAACCGAGAGCACACCATCGTGGCCAGCCTGGCGGCCGGTGAGTGTCCAGGCGCGGGTTAGATTAATGCCATACAGCCAGTCGGCGCGGGAGCGAGCCTGGGCGGCCTGGAACAGCGGTTGATACTCAACGTTGGAGCGCAGCTTGGCAAGCGCCCGGCTGACTGCCGGTTTGTTAAGATCGCTGATCAGCAGCCGCTGTACCGGGCCGCGATACTTCATGTGCTCGATCACTTCCTGTACCAGCAACTGGCCCTCGCGGTCGGGATCGCCAGCGTGCACCACATCGGTGGCTTGCTTGATCAGCTTGCGAATTATCGCAAGCTGGCCGCGGGCTTTCGAGCGCGGCATCAGTTTCCACTGCTGTGGCACGATGGGTAGCCGATCCAGCCGCCACTGCTTATCAGCGGGGTCGTAGGCTTCCGGCGGCGCTTGTTCTAATAAGTGTCCTAGGCACCAAGTGACCGTGGTGTCGCCACAGTTAATAGCGCCGTCGTGGCGCTTGCTAGTGCCCGGTAGAGCCTCTGCGATAGCTTGGGCGAGGCTGGGTTTTTCGGCAATTATCAGGCGCATAGCAGTGAAGCCTTCATCGGATCCTTTGATGTCGCCTATGGTAGCAGACGCTTTAAAGATTAGGTTGCAGGGCAAAAGAGAGTGATGCGGTCAGTGCTTTATGCTGTTAGGTTGTATAGATTCTGTATAAATAATTGGGTTGGTAGCATGAAAGGGGCATAACCAATGCGTGATCAAGGTAGAACACGGCGCTTAATGGGCTTAGGCGCACGTACCGGCGGCGCACTGCTGAAAACGCGGCTGGGCGGTCAGGCGGATTGGCGTGCACTTGGTGAGGCGCTGTTTGAGGGACTTTCAGAGCTCAAAGGCCCGGCCATGAAGCTGGCGCAAATTATGTCTCAGTGGGATGACCTGCTACCGCCTGATTTAGCCGAAGAGTTAGCCCGCCTGCAGCGCCAAGCCGAGCCCATGCCGTGGCCAAAAATTCGTGAAGCGTTGGTGATGCAGTACGGTGATATTGACCACTACTTCAGCGCGATCGAGGAGCGCCCGTTCGCCAGCGCCTCTATGGGGCAAGTGCATCGCGCGACCACCCACGAAGGCGAAACAATTGTGCTCAAGGTACAGTACCCGGGCCTTGCCGACGTGTTAGAGAGTGATTTGGTGCAGGTACGCCGCATCATGCGTTTGGGCCGCTGGTTTAAGGTGCCTCAGGCGCGTTTGGATGCACTGTTTGAAGAGCTGGCCGAAAGCCTGCGGGGAGAGTTGGATTACTACGCTGAGGCCGATGCGCTGGCTCGCTACCGTGAGCGTTATAAGGATGATCAGCGGCTGGTGATTCCCGAGCCGCTGCCGGAGCTCTGCGGCCCCCACGTGTTGGCGATGCGCTATGTCGACGGCACGCCGCTGCGAGAGCTGTCTGAGGCTGATGATAAAACGCGCCAAAACATAGCCCAAGCGTTAGCTGACTGGATCACCCAAGAACTATTTACCTATGGCGAGCTGCACGCTGATCCTCACTCGGGTAACTTCGCCGCCGATGCGCAAGGGCGGTTAGTGATTTACGATTTGGGCGCGGTCATAGCGGTACCAGAGGCGCGCATAAAAGCCATGATGCAATTGCTAGATGCCACGCTAAAGCATGATGCGATGGGCATGGACGAGGCGCTAATGAAAATGGGCGGGCGCCAGGGCCAGGGGGCGCCGTTGGCGCTGTATCGTGAATCGGCAGAGTGTATTGCACCGCTGTTTGAGCCGGGTGAGCAGGACTTTAGCGATGTGCGGGTGCACCGCCGATTACGTGAGCTGACGCCCAAAGTGTGGGCCGCGATGGATCGCCTGCAGCCACCCGCGGATACGCTATTGCTCTCCCGCGCGCTAAACGGCCACTACTGGAATCTGGTGCGTTTGGGCGCGCGGTTGGATATGCATGAGCGAACCCGACCATTGCTTGCGTAGGCGTAAACCATCTAAATGGGTGATTGTCTAGCGGAGGGGTTTCAGCCAAAACACCATTGGCTTATCGCTTTCCGACTGCTCGCCAACATCTCGCCAAGCGAAAGTGGTGGCTAGTTCGCCGTGACACTGGTAGCCATGGGCGTTCCAAAAACCGTGAAGCGAGCGGTAGTCGGCAGGCTTAGCAGGGTGATCAACTGATCGTTCAACTGCACAAAAAGCGGCTATATCAAAGCCTAATCGGTTTGCGTGGGCTTCTCGTTCGGCCAAAAAGCGTTTACCGATTCCACTGCCACGATAGGTATGAAGCAGCACAGATTCACCATAGTAGAAAACACGCTCGGGATTGAGGTCGTTGGCTTCAAACGGGTGGCGGAATTCGTCGATTTCATCCTTCAGGGGTTGCCCGGTAGCTGCCCCCACCAAGCTTTCTCCGTCGAAGGCCAATACGAATAGGCTATCCGGGTTCTCAGCATAGCGACCTAAATAATCCGCTTCGTAGCTGAGTTCGCCATCGTAGAGGTAGGGAAAGTCGCGAAAGACACGGATGCGAAGACTGGCAAGCGCCTTCAAATGGGGTGCTATTGCCTGACCTTGGCAGAGACTAACCGTCAGTTCGCTCATTGCTTCGCTCCAGTCGACTCACACGCTGCGTGATTTGCTCGAATCGCTGCACTCTAGCAGCCCTTACGGTCACCGCCAATCCTCTCTGCGTGATCCCTAAGGGTCATGCTAAACTATGCCGCTTTGAAATCTAATGGAGACGGCAATGCTGGCGGTATGGGTTGATCAGCTGCTGGGATTTGCCTCCGGGGCACTCTCGGCAATCAGGCAGCAAGAACACTATCCGGACTTCATGACCTGGGTGCGTGCCAGAGGCGCAGAAGCCTTCGAGGGCGACGTAGCCATGGCGCAAGCCTTAGCGCCAGTGCTTTGGTCGCAAACGCCGCTGGAGCGGCTCGATTTTGCCTGCGAGTCTCTCGCTACTCCGGGGCGTAACGAGCCGTGCTGGTGCGACTCCGGGCGCAAATTCAAGCAGTGCTGCTATCAGGTTCAGTTTCCCACCGAAATTCCCGATCAGATGATGTGGATGCTTTCGCTACGCGAATGGAAGGGCGCCACCCTTAAAGCCGCGCTGGATAGCCAGCAAGCACCGGCCCAAGCGCTGCTCGAAGCCGGGCTGATTGCCGCTGAAAGCGGCCAGACCGGTCGTGCCATGCAAATTCTCGAATCACTGTTCGATGGCAGCGACTGGTCACGGCTGCCCGAGCAGGCCGAACCCGCCTTTGAAATCCTGCTGGATATTTATCAAGAGCGTGGTTTCAGCCGTAAACGCGCCGATCTGCTGGACGATGTGATGGAGCGCGGGCCGCTGTTTCTGCGCGGCGTGGCGCTTGAGCGGCTGTGCTTGATGCATTTGGATAACGATGACTTGGATAGCGCCCGGGGCGCCTTTGTCAAAGCCCAGCAGGCGCTGCCCGATTCGCCAACGTTGGCTTATATCGAGGCCATGCTGCTGCTGCATGAAGGCCACGAACAGGAAGCCAAAGAGCGCGCCAACTTCTGGTATCGCCGCCTGGTTCGCCAGGGCGAGCTTGACGAAGATCAACTGGAATTTTTGGCCGCACTCGCCGATAACCCTGGCGCGACGCTAGCCGATCAGCTGCTCAGCGCAGAAGAGGATTTGGCCACGCCGCTGGTGGCGCTTCAGTCACTGTTAGCCGCTCTGCCCACCGCCCCCAAAATCGATTTCAGCGCCGATTCTGAAAGTGGTCGATTGCTTTATAACACCAGTGCTCGTGAGGCGACGCTGTTCGCCGCTTGGCATGAGCAGTTCCAGGTGCTTGTAGATGAAGATGTAGCGCTGGGCTTTCGCGATGACCCTTGGGGCAACGCCATTGAGTGGATGTCGGCACTCTGCTCGCATCCCGAGTGGCTTGATGCGCCCCAGGTGGTGCAAGACTTGACGTTGGCCCTTACTAGCCGTTTTGGCAGCCTGCCGTGGATGGCGCCTAGCCTGCTGGAACCTCTGGCGATGCGCCTCTCGCGCTGGTTGGAGCAAGCTCGCGCCGAAGGGGACGGTAGCCTGTGTTGGGATGACGCCAACAATGCCATGTTGCTGCGCACGGGGCTGGCGCTGGTAGTAGGGATGGAGCGTGGCGCCCGCCAGCACTCTCGGGAGTTAGCCGAAGAGCTGCTGCTGATTGACCAGGAGGATAGCTTGGGCCTGCGCGAACTTGTGTTGGATCAACTGCTCCGTGATGACCGCAATGAAGAAGCGTTGGCGTTAGCGGAAGAAAGTGACGACGATGGATCGCTGGTGCTTGGGCTACTGATGGGTAAAACCCTGGCGCTCTATCGATTAGAGCAGCGTGAGGCCGCAGAAACCGCGCTTAGCGATGTGCTCGGCCATAACCGCTACGCGCTAGAGCTGATTTGTGCTGAAAATCCTCGACCTTCAATGCCCCATCCAGATGGCCAGGTCGACCCTGGCTCAAGGGCGGAAGCGTGGCAGTACCGCACGCTGATGCGTGATCAGTGGCGAACGACACCAGGCGCTCTAGATTGGCTCGAAGCACACCGCTAATCCAGCCTACAAGCCCGCTTATGCGGGCTTTGGCGTTGGCACTAACTGCTTATCGCGGCTGATCCAGATGGCTAAGACAATGGCAGGTACGCCAAGTAGTGTGGCAATCACGAAAAAGCTTGGGTAGCCTTGAGCGGTAACGACCAGCCCGCCAAATCCGCTCAGAAACTTGCCCGGTAGCGTCATTAATGACGAGAACAGCGCGTACTGCGTAGCGGTGTAAGCACGCGACGTTAGGCTGGAGAGAAAGGCGATGAAGACGGCGCTGGCTAAACCGTTGGCGAGGTTATCGCCAATAATCGTGACTACCAGCATGGGGAGCTGATTGCCCACCAGGGCGAGAACGGCAAATAGCAAATTGGTTACCATCACTAATCCTGCGCCAAAAATCAGCAAAGGGCCGATACCATAACGTGCCACAAACAGCCCGCCTAAAATCCCGCCGGCAATACTCATCGCAATGCCAAATATATTGGTCACGTTAGCAATCTCTGCCAGTGTAAAGCCCAAGTCGATATACAGCGGGTTGGCCATGGAGGCCATAGCCAAGTCGCTGATTCGGAATACCGCAATAAACACCAAAATCCACAGTGCTTTTACCCCGTAACGGGTAAAGAAATCGGTAAAGGGGCAGACCAGCGCGCCGATACTCCAGGCACCCAGGCGGCGTAAAACCTTGGGTTTACCGCGGCTGGCGCGAATAAAGGCGCGCACTTTGGGCTCATGGATAAGCTGAATAGAGAGCGACGCGCGTTTTGGCTCTGGGCGTACCAGCACGGTGAGTACGCCAATGCTCATTAGCGCCGCCATACTGAGATACGCCACGTTCCAGGAAGCCGACGCCGCGATATACAGCGCCCCGGCACCGGCAGCGAGCAGACCGCCGCGATAGCCAATAATGTATGTAGAGGCCATGGCCGCCTGGACGTCGTCGTCGGCGGACTCTATGCGATAGGCATCAATGGCAATGTCTTGGGTCGCTGAACCAAAAGCGATCAGTAGCGCAAAGAAGGCTACCCAGCCCAAATTACCCACCGGGCTTAATCCGGCAAGGCCCACAAGCCCAGCGGCAATCATTCCCTGGGCCAGCAGCATCCAGCCCCGGCGTTGGCCAAAAGCGCGAGTCAACAGCGGCAGCGCTAAACGATCCACCACCGGTGCCCAAAAAAACTTGATCGAGTAGAGCATGCCGATCCAGGCAAAAAAGCCAATCGCTGCGACCTCAACGCCATCGCTGCGCAACCAGGCAGAAAGTGTTGAAAACACCAACAAAAACGGTAGACCAGCAGAAAACCCCAAAAACAGCATAGTGATAACGGGTGCGCGACAATAAATTGCCAACGCAGCAAACCAACTGCGCTGGGGGGTGGGGCTGGGCATTTCACGCTACTCCTGAAAGACGTTAACAACGGCCAAGTGGTAAACTGAGGTAATATTTCGCCACAAAACCGACAGCTTACCGGAGAGGAGTTTTCCATGTCGATTACCGCGCATCAGGTAGTTACCTTGCACTATGTTCTTAGCGACGTGCTCAACGATGGGAGCAAGCAAGTATTGGATGACTCACGCGCGCGCAATAAGCCGCTGGAGTACTTACACGGTCACGACAATATCTTGTCGGGGTTAGAGAACGCATTAGCGGGGCAGGCAGTAGGCGCCGAACTGAGTGTGCAGCTCATGCCGGCTGATGCTTACGGGGTGCGTAACGAAGCATTGGTTCAAGAGGTGAGCCGCAGTTCGTTTGGCGGCGCTGAACTGGCGCCCGGTAAGAGCTTTCAGACCGAAGGAGAGGCCGGCCCGCAAATTGTCACAGTATTAGACGTCAATGGCGACCGCATCACGGTCGATACTAATCATCCCCTGGCAGGACGCACGCTTAATTATCAGGTAACCATCCTCGAAGTGCGCGAAGCCACCCGCGCAGAGCTTGCCAAAGGCCACCCGCTTCCGCTGGGCACTGAGCATAGCAAGGTGGAAGATCGCAAAGTCCTCTAGCGTTTTAGCGACACACTAATGCCCAGAAATTGACCTGCATCAATTTGCTGTTTAACCGCTTACACTCACCACGCTTAATTTGATCTGGGTCAGCATTCTTTCTCCGTTGAGTGATTAATATGCACGTATACATCACGGCGGGAGGATTCACCATGTATTGGGATGACGCAGTTATTTTTGGCTTGGCCACTGTCGCTTTAGTGATCGCTTTTATGGTGGGCTGGGTGGGATTTGTGATTCGTGATCATCTGCGTAAAGACGAACGCAAGAAATAGCCGCTCTATTTTTGTAAGCTTTGTCAGGGGAGGAGGTTTGCTTAACCTGTAAACCTCCTTTTGCCAGCCCTTCAAGGCTGGCTTTTTTATAAAACTATACTAGGGTTAATTTAATTATAGTATATGATGTGCTGACAACCTTCTGAGTGCAGAGCTATATATAGGCTTTTAAAGAATGATTTTCTCTAAAAAAATATTTAAAGGATTATCTTTTTAAAATTTTTGAGCCAGCTCAATACCTGGTGGGCGGGCATGGGTTTTGAGAGCCAGTAACCTTGTATGTAATCACACTTCATTTGTGAAAGAATCTTTGCCGTTTCTAAATTTTCTACGCCCTCTGCGATGACTTTTAACTCAAGAAGATGACCTAAATCAATAGTTGAACGTACAATTGCCAGATTGCCACTCTCAGAGCAAAGTTTAAGAATAAATGTTTTGTCAATTTTTAGCTCATTGACAGGCAGCTTTGTTAACTGTGCTAATGATGAATAACCTGTGCCAAAATCATCAATCGCAAGTAAAATTCCCAAATTTGAAATGTCATCTAAAACTTTAATGGTGGTGGCTGTGTCTTGCATTGCTGTGCTTTCTGTTATTTCAATAGATAGCTGCCATGGTTTTATATCATAAGTGGAGAAAAGGTAAGATAGCTTCTCCGGTAGTGTCGGATCAGTAAGATCACTGGTTGATAAGTTGATGGCAACTGATAATAGATGTCCACGTTGTTTCCAGATATGTAGTTGCTGAAAAATATTTTTTAGCATCCATTGACTTAAAATACTCATATTGCCAGAACGCTCGGCTAATTCAATGAACTCATCTGGGAATATCAAACCTAAAGTAGGATGATACCAACGCATTAAAGCTTCGAAATGTTCCACCCTACCTGATTTGATATCAAGTTTTGGTTGATATTCTATCCAAAATTCATGATTGGCGAGAGCTGGCTTTAAACTATTAATTATAATTTCCTTTCGGCGATACACTTCTTCCAGCTCATCGGTATAGAGTTCAATTCTAACATCTTTGTTGCGCGCTTGTTGTAACGCGATATCTGCACGTCTTAATAGAGTTTGGGTGTCGTCTCCGTTGAGAGGATGACTGACTTGACCCACTGAAAAAAAAGGGTTTATTTTTATGTTTTCGCCAATTGAAACTGGTATTGCTAGCGTTTGAAATAAAAGGTTTAGCCAGTTTTTGTCTATAGTTTCGTAATCTGTAACTATTAAAAATTCATTGTTGTGTAGACGAAATATTTGATTGGATGTAGATGCTAAGCTGCTAAGTCTTTTGGCAATTATGGATATATACTGATCCCCAATTTCATAGCCAAATGAAGCGTTGATTGATCGTAAGTGATGCAATGCTAATCGCATAATAATAAAATTTTCTTGCTCGTTAATTTTTGTCTCTAATGCCTCGATTATAGTTTGATAGTTGTGAGTGGTTATTAGGTTTTCATGTTTTTGTATATGGCTTAATGTTTGGTCGTATTTATTGATTTTTTTAGACAGCGAAGCTAAAGAATTAGTGACTGAACTTGTTTCAGTGTACCGGTGTATGGATTTAGGAACTGAAATCTGTCGATTGTTGTCGATACTCTTTGATACGCGATAAAGCTCTTTTAAGGGAGTGCTGATATATGCGGAAATTAATGCGACTATTAAAGCTAGGGCTAGTAATAAGATGGCGAAAAATATCAGGTCTTTTCTATATTCAAAGATTGTTCCTCTGATTGATTCGTTTTTATTTATGAAGGCTAAAATCTTTTCTTGTTCATTTTTATGGATAAGTGCTGTAATAGCAGTAGATGATATATCTGTATTATTGTTTTCACTACTGTTTTCGCCATTGTTTTGATTTGTCATTCTCATGAAGTGAATGCGGGTATTGTCTAGAAGAGCTGATGAATCGGAAGCTATACTGTCGAGTGAGAAGCCAAAGCTGATAGTACCCAAGAAACTAGGTGATGCGATGAATGTTGTTACTGATTTATAAATTTTACCATTGAGTAAGATAAAATTACTGAGGTTTAGTGATGATGGCGTTAGTGCTGAAGAATTGATCAGTGGCGTAGGTTCGCTTTTTTGGAAACTTGATGCTTTAATACTTCCTTCTAAATCTGTGATAATCCAAAAGCTATCATCTTCGGTTAGATAATAGTTGTTGATTAGTGAGGAAGTTTTTTCGATATCATTAGTGCCTAAAAGGTTGAAGAATAGAGCGTCATTTTTCAAAAGAGAAAGGGAGGCTTCTAGTTTATTAGTCTTTTTATCTATCTTGTATCTTACATAATCAAGTGATTTTTTTGATATTTCATTGGTTCGTTTATTATTTTTTATGTAGTCTGTATGTAAATAGTAAGCCCCCGAAAATAGTTGGGATAATATTGTAAAACCTAGCAATAAGATGAATAACTGTTTTCTAAAACTCATGATTTTCCCAACGTCAAAAGATTTATATTAGTATTTTTAGTGACTTGCATTATATGTTTGTTAGAAATTGGTATGAGGTTGTTTTCGATTAGTTACGTATGTTTAAAGACAAATGGTGCAGCCTATATTTTTCAATGCATACAAAATTCTATTTTATATTTTAGAAAGCTGTAGTGTATATTGAGTTTATGTTAATAATAAGCTTGATAATTCATAATGATCAGTTAGTTTAGTGATAATTCCTATCAAAAAGGTATTGAGGTGATGCCTCTCCACCATCACATAGTCCTCTACACCCAGCGAATCTAGCATATTCGCTTTAAGCGCGCTGTTTTGCCAGCATAAGTTCTCGATTTTCAGACCTTGCTTCAACGGTACATAAGCTCCAGGGTTGCTACGGGCTAGTCATGGGCGAATGTGTATGCCGGATGACTTGGTGACTCCACCACCCAATATTTGCAAAAAAAGAGTAAACAATAGGGAAAGCGGCTTGATTGAGTGGCACTCCGGCTAAACAGTGGTTAAATTGAATACTGAAGAAACAGTGTTCGATAACTGCGGAGATAAGCAATGAGCCCTCAAGATGAAGCAACAACCTTACTGAAGCAGCGTCGTTCTCGCCGTCAGGTATTGGCAAGTCTAGGGCTAGGAGCGGCTGCTCTTTATGTGGCCCCTACGCTGCTCTCTATGGACCAAGCTGAAGCCCATGAACGCCGTCACTCTCGTCCTAGCGGCCATCACCCACACAGGCATTCACGGCGCCGCCACTCAAAGCCTAGCCATTCGCGGCCCTACTATTCACGTCCCGGTTACTCAAGGCCTGATTATTCTCGGCCTGAATATACCCGCAACGGCTATTCGCGCTCACCTTATCACCACCATCAGGGGCGGCCCTATGGGCGTGACGAACGCTCGCGCTGGGAGCGTGATGGTGTGATTGAGCTGCGAATCAGTCGCCTACTGCCGATCCGCTGGTGAGGTCGACCATGCTAGCGTCAGACGCCTTAACCACCGATTACGCGTTACCCGGAATAGGCCCTTGTATTCGCTTGGTTAACGCGCAGCCACTACTGCCGGTTTTGCAACAAGCGATGCCGGGTTGGGCGTTATCTGCATGCACACGTCAGCCGACAGAACCGGCTATCTGCGTTTGGCAGAAAGAGAAGGGGTTTTGGCAGCAGGCACCGGCGCTGCCACAAGGTATATGGCTAGAAACGCCCGTAAGCACGGCATGTAGCGTAATAGCGGATGTAGCCGGGGCGTTTTTACGCCAGCACTCCGACTATATTGGTCTGCACTGTGGGGCGGCGGAAATAGAGGGGCAGTTGGTGATTTTTCCTGAATCTCACCGTGCCGGTAAAAGCACCTTTACCGCCGCGTTGGCTGCCGCTGGCTATCGAGTTTTTGGTGATGATGTGGTGGCCCTAACGCCCGAAGGGGAAGGTATGTCGCTTGGCATCGCCCCGCGGCTGCGTCTACCACTTCCCACTGCGATGGATGAGGCGTTGCTGGAGTTTATCAGTCAACATAGAGGGCCCTCTGATAGCCGCTATGGCTATTTAGCCCTGGATGACACTCAACTGGCTAGCCACGGTGAAAAAAGCCCGGTAGGAGCAATCTTATTAATAGACCGGGACAGTCGCGTGACCAACCCCCAACTAACGTCGTTGCAGCACGGGGAAGGGCTGTGGCAACTGTTGAAGCAAAACTTTGCCGATACGCTTTCTGATCAAATGCTAATCGCCAAATTTTGGCCCTTGGTGCAGCGAATACCCTGTTTTCTACTGCGTTACTCAGATGCCTATCAAGCGGCAGTATTTGTGGGCCGAGAGCTAAAAGATGCGCTCTACGCCCAGCCATCAACGTATACGTCACCTTCACAGGCAGCGGCAATCTCTCCAGCCGCGGCGCTGGAAAGAAATGATCAGCGTTATTGGCGTGCGCGCCAAGCAGCGCATGAGTACCCGCTCGGCGACGAGCTATTTGTGATTGCTGAAGAGGGCGGCACTATTCACCGTATGAACGTGACCAGTCGCGCGGTGTGGGCATTGCTGCAACATGAGGCGATGAGTGTTGAAGAGTTAAGCCAAACGCTGGTGGCCTTTTTTATGCCCGTCTCCCTGGAGCAAGTCCGCAGAGATATGGCTGAGTTACTGGGTCAGTTTTGGGCCGCAGGTTTAATTGAGCCTGCGACAACCAGGTAGCGTGATTAGCGCGATTAACGCGGTGCAAACGCACGCCAGGTATCTCGCCAGGCATGCATGACCCGCTCCGGGTACCAGGTTTCCCCCAAGCTGCCGTTATAACGTGCCAGCGCCCGAGTGAAGTCGCCATTTTCGATAGCCAGATAGTGCGCCAGAATCGTACATCCATAGCGCAAGTTGCGCGGCGGGTGCGTCAAATCGTCAAGCGGCAGGCCAAGCTCACTGACCCAAAAAGGCATTATTTGCATCAGGCCGACCGCACCTGCGGAGGAGATCGCATCGGCTTTAAAGGCGCTCTCGACTTGGATCAAGGCTAACACCAAATCCGGCGGTAGCCCTGCCAGCCGGGCTTCTTGATAGATGTGTGTTAGCAGCATTTGGCGCTGTTCAGGATTGCGAACAAAGCGTGCAAGCGGCGTATCCATACGAGCACGCCATTGACGCGCAATCCACTGCTGCTGAGACGTTTGATGCTGTTGATTAGCCGCTTCAAGGGTAGCGGACAGGGGGGGAGATAGCGGCTGAGCGGCCACTAGGCTTGTCGCTATAAACCCAGTGCCGCTCAGCAAGATCCCGCGTAGGGTTATTACTTTAGCTAGCTTTCTCACGCAGAAAATCAACGATTTGATCCGCAGGCACCATGGTGGCTTCGCTATCTCGGCGGCCTTTGTACTCCAGTTCACCGTTGTCTAGACCACGATCACCGATCACCAAGCGGTGTGGAACCCCCATTAGTTCTAAATCGGCAAATTTAACTCCAGGGCGAGTATCGCGATCATCCAGCAGCACGTCTAAACCGGCAGCGCTCAGCGCTTGATAAAGACGCTCGGACTCTTCGCGGACACGCTGGGATTTGTGCGCGTTCATGGGTACCAGTGCCACCTGGAAGGGGGCAATGGCGTTGGGCCAGATAATGCCCGAGTCATCGTGGTTCTGTTCAATGGCTGCAGCGACCACGCGGGTCACGCCGATGCCGTAACAGCCCATCCACGGCTGGCTGGTTTTGCCATTGTCGCCGAGTACGTTGGCGTTCATGGCCTGGGAATACTTTTGGCCAAGCTGGAAAACGTGGCCAACTTCGATGCCGCGCTTGATCGAGAGCGTGCCCTGGCCATCGGGCGACGGATCGCCTTCCACTACATTGCGCAGGTCGGCCACTTCTGGCAGGGCAACGTCGCGCTCCCAGTTAATGCCGAAGTAGTGCTTGCCTTCAATATTGGCACCCGCCCCAAAGTCGCTCATTAGGGCAACGCTGCGGTCGGCAATAATGGGCATATTGAGGTTCACTGGGCCAAGCGAGCCAAAGCCGGCGCCGGCTGCTGCGCGAATTTCCTCTTCGCTGCCCATAGTCAGCGGAGCCGCCACTTGAGGAAGGTTTTCTGCTTTTACCTCGTTCAGCTCATGATCGCCACGCACCAATAGGGCAATCAGGCCACCTTCGGCGGCACGTACGATCAGGGTTTTGACCGTTTTCTCGATGGGTAGATCAAACTGTTCAACCAGGGTGGCAATGGTTTTGGCGTTAGGTGTATCTACCAGATGCATCTCTTGGGAAGGCGCTTCGCGCTGTATGTCGCTGCCCAGCGGAGCGGGCAGGGCTTCGGCCTTTTCCATGTTCGCGGCGTAGTCGGAGGCGTTGGAGAACACGATATCGTCTTCGCCGGAGTCCGCGAGCACGTGGAATTCGTGGGAGCCGGTACCGCCGATAGAGCCGTTATCGGCGATCACCGGACGAAAGTCGAGGCCCAAACGCGTGAAAATGCGTGTGTAAGCGTCGTACATATCCTGGTAGGTTTGCTTCAACGAGGCTTCATCCAAGTGGAAGGAGTACGCATCTTTCATGACGAACTCACGCGAGCGCATTACCCCGAAACGCGGGCGAATCTCGTCGCGAAACTTGGTCTGAATCTGATAAAAATTGATCGGCAGCTGTTTATAGCTGGCGATCTCTTTACGCACTAGGTCAGTAATGACTTCTTCGTGAGTCGGGCCAACGCAGTAGTCGCGGTCGTGACGGTCTTTGAGACGTAACAGCTCGGGGCCGTACTGCTCCCAGCGGCCAGACTCCTGCCATAGTTCGGCGGGCTGTACTGCGGGCATGAGAACCTCTTGAGCACCGGCGCGGTTCATCTCTTCGCGCACAATGGCTTCAACTTTACGCAGCGTGCGCAGGCCAAGTGGTAGCCACGTATAAAGCCCTGAGGTTAAACGGCGAATCATCCCGGCGCGGAGCATTAGCTGATGACTAATGACTTCAGCATCGGCCGGGGTTTCTTTCAGAGTGGCAATCAGTAGTTGGCTGGCGCGCATGGGCGTGGGCATTCCTTGGTTTTTGAAAGCGTAGTTTTTGAAAGCGCAGTTATTAAAAACGTGCTTGTAAGCGTTGAATGCTGGCATTGTACGGCCTAGTGGTTGACGCGGCAAAATAGTCCTTATCGCTAAATCATCTATGCTTTTAAATCGCTGTGCTAAACTTATCGAGTTTTATGGCGCGGTAGTCGGCAAAAAACCAAAGCGCAACACGCTATATCGGCTATCGTTACTTTTTTGTTTGAGGGAACCTCCATGCATCAAGCAGTTCGTCGCTGGTTAACCGGGGCCGTGATCGGCGTCTCAATTGTTTCATTAAGTGGTTGCGGTACTCTTTTTCACCCAGAGCGAAAAGGGCAATTGAGCGGTGATATTGATCCGGTAATCGCAGTTGCCAACGGCGTGGGACTGCTGTTTTTTATTGTGCCAGGTGTGATTGCCTACGCCGTGGATTTTTCTAATGGCACCATCTACCTGCCGGGCCGTAACAGCGCCTCAGTCGATGTGCACAACTTAGACGACACTATGGATTTAGCTTCCCTCGAAAAATTGCTCTCTGAGAAAGCCGGCCAGCCGGTAAGTTTAGAGAGTGAGCTGATCATGATTGAAGAGATGGAAAATCTGGATGAAGCGCTGGCCATGGTACGTATGTCTGGCGTACTGGATGAAGAGAAGCTTTCTGCCATGTAATGCTATGCCGCAAAAAAACAAACCCCCAGTTGGGCTTAACGCCTAGCTGAGATTTTTTTGTTGATCGCTGTCGTTTGGCTAAGCATATTAGTCAGGATTAGCAATACTCTGAGAGCGCGGCTAGCGCCTGGGTGCGGAGCCAAGCGATTTCATCGGCCCATATCTCGGGCTCGACGGTCTCTAAAATCATCGGAATGGCGTTAATCCGCGGCTCTTGCATGATGGTGGTGAAGGCGGGCAGGCCGATGTTGCCTTTACCCAGGCTGTGGTGGCGATCCACGCGGCTGGCAAAGTTGCTTTTAGCATCGTTTAAGTGCATCCCGCGTAGGTACTCAAACCCCACCACTTTACCGAGCTCATCCAGGGTTGCTTGAGTCGCCTCTGCATTGCGCAAATCGTAGCCTGCCGCAAAGGCGTGGCAGGTATCAATACATACCCCAACGCGGGTTTTATCGTCCACGTGGGCAATGATTTCGGCTAAATGCTCGAAGCGCCAGCCCAGGTTGGTACCTTGCCCCGCCGTATTTTCAATTACTGCCGTGACGCCTTGAGTATGCGCTAGTGCTTCATTGACGGATTCCGCAATACGCTTTAAGCAGTCGCTTTCGCTGATTTTATTTAAGTGGCTGCCGGGGTGAAAATTAAGCAGCGTCAGCCCCAACTGCTCGCAGCGCTGCATCTCATCCAGAAAGGCATCCCGGGATTTGCGCAGGCCTTCCTGCTCCGGGTGGCCAAGATTAATCAGATAGCTGTCATGGGGCAGAATCTGCTCTGGGGCGAAGCTATGCTCGGCGCAGGCGTCGCGGAAGGCTTGAATCGCTTCATCGGTGAGCGGCTTACCTTGCCACTGGCGCTGATTTTTAGTGAACAGCGCAAAGGCGTCTGCGCCAATGGCTACCGCTCGGTGTACGGCTTGGTCTGCACCGCCAGCGGCGCTCACGTGGGCTCCTAGGTATTTCACGGTAGCCTCCTTGTCAGTGTTTGAGCTTATCATGCGTTTGAACTTATCCATGGCTATCTAAAAAGCGCTTGAACACGGCGGGTTCATCGGTGATAACGCTACCGATACCCCACGCCCAACGGCTATGAAAGGCACTGGGATCATTGGCGGTATAGCACAAAATTTGATAGCCATCGCGCTGCATGGCGTCGGCTTGAGCACGCTTTAAGCGTGGCCAGTGAGGGTGCACGCTGAATGCTTCAATGGCCTCGCACTGCTCACGCCAGCTTCTAGGCACGCTACCGAACAGCACGCCCAGGGCCAGCCGCTCTGTGCTAGCAAACTGACGGCAATGGGTAAGGGCGCTGGCATTGAAGGATGAGATAATCAAACGCTCGGGGGGGAGCGTATCGAGCATTTCCGGCAGCGTGCGTTCAACCAGCGCGATGGGGTCGCGGCCTTTATTGACCTTTATTTCCATATTCACGCCCATTTTCAGCTCATTGAGCAGTGCTAGCATTTGCGCCAAGCTGGGCATTTTCTCACCCGCAAAACGGTCGTCAAACCAACTTCCTGCATCCAGGGCTTGCGCCTTGGCCCAATCCATGGAGGCAAGCCCGCCGCGGCCGTTTGAGCAACGCGCGACGTCGCTGTCGTGCCAAATCACCGGGGTGCCGTCACCCAGTAGTTGCACATCCAGCTCGACCCATGTGGCCCCCGCTTGGTGGGCAGCGCGCACCGCTGCAAGGGTGTTTTCTGGGGCGGCGGCGGAGTAGCCGCGGTGGGCAATGAGTGCGGGTACTTGAATGGCGGGATGCGTCATGACAAATCTCTAAGCCTTAGACGATAAAAGAGCACTAATACTAGCATGAGTGCATGACAGCGGGATTTCATCTCCTTCGTGGCTTGATCTTTAAGCCCTGATCTTTAAGCCCTGATCTTTAAGCCCTGATCTTTAAGCCCTGATCCTTAAACCCTAGCCCTTAAATTCTGCTCCTTAAACGACTGAGGTAAAAAACGCTAGCGTGCTAGCTTGATTTAAACGCCGCGACGCGCTTGTATAACGGCACCTGTTGCTATGAGTGCTCATAACAAGCTCAATAATTAATAAGGAGATACTAATGTCTAAGCGTATTCAATTTGCTCGTGCCGGCGGTTCAGAGGTACTTGAGTTGGTCGACGTAACGCCTGCTGAACCCGGCCAGGGTGAAGTGCGTATCGCCAACAAAGCCGTTGGCCTAAATTTTATCGACATTTATTTTCGTACCGGCCTTTATCCTGCGCCTGCTATGCCTTCTGGGCTGGGTACAGAAGGCGCGGGCGTGGTGGATGCCGTTGGCGAGGGTGTCACGCACCTTAATGTGGGCGATCGTGTGGCCTATGCGCAAGGCCCATTAGGTGCCTATGCCGAGCTGCATACACTGCCGGCGGCAAAGGTGGTCAAACTACCCGACTTCGTGGATTTTGAGACTGCTGCGGCCAGTATGCTCAAGGGGCTTACCGTGCAGTATCTGTTGCGCCAAACCTATGAGTTGAAAGGTGGCGAAACCATTCTATTCCACGCCGCCGCTGGTGGGGTGGGATCAATTGCCTGCCAGTGGGCAAAGTCTCTGGGCGTTAAGCTAATTGGTACCGTTAGCTCACAAGAAAAAGCGGATCTAGCCATGGCCAACGGCGCCTGGGCGACGATCAATTACAGCGAAGAGAGCGTGGTTGAGCGCGTGCGCGAGCTCACCAACGGCGGTATGTGCGATGTGGTCTATGACTCGGTGGGTAAAGACACTTGGGAAATGTCGCTGGACTGCCTGAAGCCCCGTGGGCTAATGGTCAGCTTCGGCAACGCCTCTGGGCCAGTGGATGGGGTTAATATCGGCATCCTTAACCAGAAGGGCGCGCTCTACGTGACTCGTCCTAGCCTCAATGGCTACGCTGATACCCGCGAGCGTTTGGAGATGATGTGTGAAGAGTTCTTTGCCATGATTGAAAGCGGTAAAGTTAGCATCGATATCGCTAATCGCTACCCGTTGGGAGAAGCGGGCAAAGCCCAAGACGCGCTGCAAAGCCGCAAAACCACAGGGTCTACTATTCTATTGCCATAGAGGGTTTGGTGGGCCTTTTGCTATCGCTGATGGGGGCCGCTTCGGCGGCGTCCAATCCTCCTCTAAAGCTCGGCTT
The DNA here is from genome assembly GCF_031010195.1 of Halomonas sp. SpR8. Lineage (GTDB taxonomy): Bacteria > Pseudomonadota > Gammaproteobacteria > Pseudomonadales > Halomonadaceae > Vreelandella. The sequence goes on from NZ_JAUAMC010000001.1 coordinate 716,603, forward strand.
CGCCGGGCTTTTTTTTCTGTCAGATTTTTTACAGCTCAGATTATTACAACTCGGGTTTTTACAACTCGGGTTTTTACAACTCGGGTTTTTATAACTCGGGTTTTTATAACTACAGGGCAATAAATTTGCAGGGGCTATACCTGTGTATGGTAAACGTCTAATGTGCATTGGAATAGCGATGCCTATGGTATGGCGCGCATCAATTGTATGCGGCTGTCATTGAGCGGCGGTAAGGGAGTAGGAAAAGGATGTCGATTGAAGACTTAGCAATAGCACCCAGTACGCTGGTGTTTATCGTCCTCGGGCTAACGCTTGCCGCGTTTATCTGGGGGCGATTTCGCTATGATCTGGTGGCGCTGGCGGCCTTGTTGGGTTCGGTCATGTTAGGGCTAGTGCCAGCCGAAGGCGCTTTTGCAGGCTTTGGCCACCCGGCGGTGATTACTGTGGCCGCCGTGCTGGTGCTGAGTCGTGGGTTTGAGCGCTCCGGTGTGGTCGATATTATTGCCAATCAAGTGCTTAAAGTAGGTGAAAACCTGCTGTTACAGCTTTTGGTGCTGGTGGGCACTATCGTACTGCTATCGGGTATGATGAATAACGTGGGCGCTCTGGCCCTGCTGCTGCCGGTGGCAATGCGCTTGGCCCGCGAGCATAACACCTCGCCCTCGTTACTGCTCATGCCGCTAGCGTTTGGCTCTTTGCTTGGCGGGCTGACAACGTTGATCGGCACCCCGCCTAATATCATTATTTCCAGCTATCGAAGGGATGTGACCGGTGAGGCGTTTAGTATGTTCAGCTTTACACCGGTCGGCATTGTAGTGGCACTCGCCGGTTTGGCGTTTATTGTTCTGATTGGTTGGCGCTTGACCCCGAAGCGCAGTGGGCAAGCCTCTACCGATGAGATGTTTGATACCGCCAACTATTTGGTTGAGCTAAAAGTAGGCGAAGAGTCGAAAGCCAGAGGTTTGACGCTGCAACAGCTGCGCGACGAGCTGGATGAAACCATCCCCGTTTTGGCGGTGGTTCGCGATGATAATCGTCGCGCTGGCTATAACTTTCACGGCGCCTTGGAAGAAGGCGATATTCTGCTGTTGGAGGCAGGGCCCGACGAGCTGCAAATGCTGGAAGACAAAGTGGGGCTCAGTGCGATTGCTGAACTGGAGGAGGAGCTAGAGGAAGAGCTGGCGGAAGATTCAGAGGCAAAAGACGCAGAGCATTCACTAGATGATAAAGGCACTGATACTGCCCATAAGAAAGAGGCCAAAAAAGATCGCCAGCCGGTGGATACCGAGGGTCTACAGCTAATTGAAGCGGTAGTGCGTAATGATTCCATGATGATTAATCGCAGCGTACGCCAGCTTCGTTTGAACCATCAATTTGGGCTGCACTTAGTAGCCGTCGCCCGGGATGGCGGTCGTTTAAAGCAGAGGTTACGCGATATTCGTTTTAAAAATGGTGATGTATTACTCCTGCAGGGCAGTGAAAGCGAGATATCGGAAAGCCTTGCCTCACTGGGCTGCCTGCCACTTGCTAAACGTGAGCTGTACCTGGGCCAGCCGCGTAAACTGATAATGTCGATTGCCATTTTTGCCCTGGCGATTATGGCCATGCTATTTGATTTACTTCCCGCTGCCGTCGCGATGAGCAGCGCCGCGTTGACTTCACTGTTGATTGGTGTGCTGCCACTGCGCGAAGGCTACCAAGCCATTGATGGCCCTGTCATCGTGCTGCTAGCGGCGATGATACCCGTGGGTGAAGCGTTGGAAACCAGCGGTGGTGCTGATTTGATTGCCGACGCGTTGCTGAGCTTTGGCAGTGACTGGCCGGTCGTCGTCACCATGGTCGGGCTGTTTTTACTCTCTATGCTGCTCTCCAATGTGGTCAACAATGCGGCGGCTGCGCTGCTGATGGCGCCTATTGCGGTGAGTTTAGCCAATGGCTTTGATGTCTCACTCGACCCGTTCTTGATGGTGGTGGCGGTTAGTGCCTCCTGTGCGTTTTTAACCCCGATCGGACATCAATCCAATACGCTGGTGCTAGGGCCGGGTGGTTACCGCTTTGGCGATTATTGGAAACTGGGCTTACCGCTTTCACTGGTCGTTCTGGTGGTTGCGATCCCGCTGATTTTGTTGGTGTGGCCGCTGTAGTAGGCGTTGTCTGTCGGTTTGGCGCCTGCCGAATTGTTTGATGAAAGTTATTAGATTTCGAAAATTTTGCTAGATTATGTTCATATACCAACAAAAATCGAACAGGCTGGGCTTATGAATCAACAATTTCGTCAGGATGCCATTGTCGAGCTGGTTCGCCAGCACGGTTATATGAGTATCGAACAGCTTACCGATCATTTTGCCGTGACACCGCAAACCATCCGCCGCGATTTGAATACCCTGGCCGATGAAGGCCGGGTGCGACGCGTTCATGGTGGGGTGGGAATCGAGTCAAGTACGGTGAATACCGCTTACAGCACGCGTAAGACGCTGCATCTGGAAGAGAAAGAGCGCATTGCCCGCTGTTTAGCCCAGCATATCCCTAACCACTCCTCACTGTTTATCAATATCGGTACCAGTAACGAAGTGATTGCTCAAGCGCTGTTAGAACATCAGGGCCTTGAGATTATTACCAATAACCTTAATGTCGCCGCCATTCTGCAGCATAAAGAGGACTTTACTGTGATCATCGCCGGTGGCCAGGTGCGCTCCCGGGATGGCGGCATTATCGGCGAAGCCACTATCGACTTTATTAATCAGTTTAAAGTGGACTACGGCATTATCGGTATCAGTGGTATTGACGAGGATGGCTCGCTGCTGGAGTTTGACTATCAGGAGGTGCGCGTGGCTCAGGCAATTATCGCTAATTCGCGGCGCATTTATTTGGCGGCGGACTACTCTAAATTTCACCGTAATCCGGTCGTGCGACAAGGCAACTTGGAACAGCTGGATGCGTTATTTACTGACCGCAAACCGCCGGAAGCGATTCAGCGTTTGCTCAATCAGCACGATGTGGCGCTGTACATTGCATGATGAGATTGCTTGATGAAATTGCTTAATGAGGTAGTTTCATCCTTGAGCATTTTGGATGGCTGGAGTAGCCTTAGATGATAATAAAGCGAAAGTAAGTATACAAAATCGAAAGACAATACAACAAAGTGAACTCGATATGTCCTCTTTTATACTCGCCATCGATCAAGGTACCACCAGCTCCCGCGCCATTCTGTTTGATCGCCAAGGCCAAGTGGCTGCTGTTGCCCAGCAGGAATTCACCCAGCATTTCCCCCACGACGGCTGGATTGAGCACAACCCCGAAGATATTTGGGAAACGGTAGTAGCAACCTGCCGGGACGTGATACGCAACGCTGAAGTTTCCGCTGAGCAAATAGCCGGCATCGGTATTACCAACCAGCGGGAAACCACTCTTGTTTGGGATCGGCAAACCGGTAAACCACTCTATAACGCCATCGTCTGGCAGGATCGCCGCACCTCAGATTTGTGCCAGTCGCTGCGCGATCAAGGCCACACCGATGTTGTTCAGTCGAAAACGGGTCTTTTAATTGACCCCTACTTTTCGGCTACGAAGCTTGCCTGGATATTAGATAACGTTGAGGGTGCCAGGGAGCGCGCTGAGCAGGGCGAGCTGGCATTCGGTACGGTGGATAGCTTTTTAATCTGGCGGCTGACCGGTGGTCAGCAGCACGTGACTGATGCCACTAATGCTTCACGTACGGCGCTGTTTAATATCCATACCCAGGAGTGGGATGAAGAGCTGCTGGGGCTATTTAATATCCCCGCCAATCTTATGCCTGTAGTAAAAGACTCCAGCGATGATTTTGGCACTACCGAAGCGCACTGGCTGGGCGCTGCGCTGCCCATTGCTGGGGTGGCGGGGGATCAGCAGGCGGCTTTAGTGGGGCAGGCGTGCTTTCAACCGGGGATGGGCAAAAGCACCTACGGCACTGGCTGTTTTATGATTGTGAATACCGGTGAGACACCGTCGCTTTCGCGTAATCGCCTGCTGACCACGATTGGCTACCGGCTTAACGGTAAGCCGACCTACGCTATGGAGGGCAGCATTTTTGTGGCCGGGGCGACGGTGCAGTGGCTGCGCGATGGCCTAAACCTGTTTGCCGACGCATCGGAAACCGAAGCTTTGGCCCAGCAGACCCGTAGCGGTCACAGCGTTTATCTGGTGCCCGCCTTTACCGGCTTAGGTGCTCCCCACTGGGATCCGAAAGCACGCGGCGCTATTTTTGGCTTAACCCGGGACACCGGCATCGCTGAAATAGTGGCCGCTGGCCTACAAGCGGTGTGCTATCAAACCCGCGATTTACAGCACTGCATGAACGACGATATGGAGGCTCCACCAGGCACGTTACGCGTCGATGGCGGCATGGTGAAGAACAGCTGGGTGATGCAGTTTCTTGCCGATATGCTGGGTGTTCAGGTGGATCGCCCGACTATTTTGGAGACCACCGCACTGGGCGCGGCTTACTTAGCCGGGCTGCGCCTAGGTTGGTATCAAACGTTGGAAGAGATCGAACAGCTGTGGCGCTGTGAGAAAAGCTTTATGCCGACGATGGAAGAGACCACCCGCGAGCAGCTCTATCAGGGCTGGTTGGACGCCGTTTCACGCGTGCGCTCTACCTAGATAGGGCCCAGTCGCCGACGCTTAATGACTGTTCTTAATGACTGTTCTTAATGACTGTTCTGTTTACACACACTAACGCCCCCTCATTGATATGAAGGGGCTTTTTAAGTTTATCCACTGAATATATTTAATCAATAAAGAGGTTAAACCACAGAAGAAGTCGGCGGTAGCGCGGTATCGCGATTTTGTTCAAAGTACTGGTTAAAACGCTCGTCAGCGTCGTCGCCAAACAGCACCCGACACGCCTCCTTTAAACCGCTGGATTGGCGTAATTGTTCATGAGGCACCACCAGTGAGACTTTCGCGCGGCGGCGCAGGAAATCCTCGAGCTGGGTGATCATCTCGTGGTCGCGGGCATGCTCAATCTCACAGCGGATGTACTCTGTGCCTTCAATTAAAATTTCGCCCTGAGCGGGATCCTGACGGATTTTCTCAAGCATCGATATGGCCTGATCGGCGTAGCGCCGCCAAAGCCGAATGGAGAGCAGCTCGGATGAGGTAGAGGCCGTCATGGCATCCAGGTTCATGCGCTTGGCTTGATCCATAAACTGCTGTTTCACGGGCTTGGGCGGTTCTCCATACCACTGAAAATTGGGGTCTGACAGGGCAACGCCCAGGCGGCCCACCGCTTCGGCAATCTCATCGCCAACGTTCAAACAGTCGGTAAGTTTACCGCCAAAGATGCTGATATGGGCGCTTTCGGCATTGGTGTCGATCACGTGCTTTCGCGATAGCTGTAGGAAATCGCGGTCACTGCCCTGGTTATCTTTAATGGCGAGCGGTCTTACGCCACAGCGCGTTGAGATAATGTCATCCTGGGTGAGCGGTTTATCCAAGGTGAGGCGTTTATTGATATTCTCCAGCACAAAAGCGATATCTTCGGCGGTAACGTCCACCTCAGGGTGCTCCATGTGGGTATCGGTGGTGCCGATACAGGTGCGATTGCCCATGGGAATGACAAAAAACAGCCTGCCATCGTCGGCAAAAAAAGCCAGCACTCGCTGCGAGTCGGTTAGCTGCGGAACAATGAGATGAATGCCTTTGGAGTAGAGGTGATGATGGGTGGTCTTTTGGCCGGTGAGCTCATTGTGCTGATCTACCCAAGGGCCGGCGGCGTTGATCAACACCTTGGCACGGATATCGAAAGTATTGCCATCCATCACGTTGCGCGCTTTGGTCACCCATAGATCACCTTCACGCTCGGCGCCGAGTGACTCCACGTAGTTGACGGCAGTTGCTCCATAGTTAAGCGCGTGGCGCACAAAGTTAAATACAAAGCGTGCGTCGTTATCGTGGAGGTAGGCGTCGGAGTACTCGAAGCCGCCCACGGAGTCCTTGATATCGATAATGGGCTCTTGTTGCTTGATTTTTTTCGGCGAGAGCAGGCGCGGCAGTTTCGTGAAGCCATTGCCCATTAGCCAGTACAGCCAGGTTCCCGCCCACAGGTAGCGAGGCGAGTGGCGAAAACCTTTTGAAATAGTGGTCAGGAAACGAATCTCCTGCACCGTGGAAGGGTAACTCTTAATCAAGTGATTGCGGCTTTTGCACAGCTTGCGAACCAGCGCAAAATCCTTGCTTTCCATATACTTAATGCCTCCCCACACTAGGTTGGAGGAGTGCATGCTGGTACTGCCCGCGAAGTCGCCGCGGTCAATCAGCGCGACTTTTGCGCCTTTGCCAGCCAGCGCCGCCGCCGTGGCTGCGCCGTTAATACCGCCCCCGATAATCAGGGCATCAAAGGTCTCGTGAGGTAATTTTTCAATGTTTCGATTTCGCAGTTTCATAGCGGATCCAATTAACCAATAAATAGCCCGGTTGCCGTGGGTGTTTTGTCCTGTATTTTGGCCAGCCGCCAATGAAACCCTCAACAGGGCAAGCGGTTGCCCGCCCTGTTGCTTTTATGCGGGGTGAGTCTTACGCCCATTGCTTTTGGCGTAATAAGTTACCCTTGGCGCATAGTTACTATTGGCGTGAACCGGCTTCCATCCAGGCTTCCATCATTTCGTCATAAGGAACGGTGGTGCCTTGCGGCATTTCATTCTCCAGCTTGGGTTTGGGTGAGCCTTCCTGATCCAGCCAGTATTGCGGATCCTGCTCTTCGTTAAGTACGGGAGCATAGCTGTCGAAGACGTTGGCCCGGGCGAGACGATGCATGGTGCTATCCATATCCGCCGCCAGTTTGTCGAGACCTTCCTGAGGCGTGACTTCACCACTCATGACGGGGGCCAGGTTCTGCCACCATAGCGGGGCCATGCGTGGGTAGTCAGGCACGTTGGTACCGGTAGGCGTCCAGTTCGACTCGTTGGGGCTGCGGTAGAACTCCACCAGGCCACCCAGCTTGGGCGCCATTTCGGTCATCTGCTCAGAGAAAATGTCAGATTCACGGATCGGCGTTAAACCATGCATGAGTTTTTCTAACGACACCGTTTTAGACACGGTGAACTGGCCGAACAGCCACGCCGCGGTGCGCCGGTCTTCCGGGGTAGAGTCAAAGAATGTCCATGCCCCTACGTCTTGGTAGCCCACCTTCATACCCTCTTCCCAGTAAGGGCCGGTAGGGGAAGGTGCCATGCGCCATAGCGGATTGCCTTCGTCGTCGGTCACCGCAACCGCAGGGTCGGTCATATCGGCGGTAAAGGCGGTGTACCAGAAGATCTGCTGGGCAATATGCCCCTGCGCAGGTACCGGGCCCGCTTCACCAAAGGTCATACCCTGCGCTTCGGGTGGAGCAAAGTCGCGTAGCCAATCAACGGCTTTTTGCATGGCAAATACCGAAGCGGGTGAGTTGGTAGCGCCGCCGCGGCTGACGCTTGCGCCTACCGGCTGGCTGTCTTCATTGACACGGATACCCCAGTCATCCACCGGGTTACCAGAAGGCACGCCGGGGCTGCCCATACCCGCCATAGAGAGCCAGGAGTCGTGGAAACGCCAGCCCAACGACGGGTCGCGGCGGCCGTAATCCATATGACCATAAACCTTCGTACCGTCTATTTCCCCCACATGCTCAGTAAAGAACTCGGCAATGTCTTGATAAGCTGTCCAGTTGGTGGGCACGCCTAAGTCGTAGCCGTAAATTTCCCCGAACTGCTCCTGCAGGTCTTCACGTTGGAACCAGTCATAGCGGAACCAGTAAAGGTTGGCGAACTGTTGGGTAGGCAGTTGATAGAGGCTGCCATCTGGCCCGGTGCCGTACTGCAAGCCAATGAAATCATCCAGGTCGAGGGTAGGCAGCGTGTAGTCGGCCCACTCGTTCTCCATCGCCTCAGTTAGGTTGATAGTCGTGCCGTAGCGGATATGCGTGCCGATGGAGTCGGTGTCGTTGACGAAGCCGTCGTAGATACTGTTACCCGACTGCATCTGGTTCTGCATGGTGTCCACCACATCACCTTCACCGATGATGTTGTGGGTCAGATTGATGCCGGTGAGCTCGCTAAAGGCTTCCGCTAACACTTCACTTTCATAAACGTGGGTAGTGAGACCTTCGGCAACGGTTTGGATATCCATGCCCCGAAAAGGCTCGGCGGCTTTGGCAAACCACATCAGCTCTTCGATTTGCTCTTCACGGCTCAGCGTCGAGTTTTGGAAGTGCTCATCGACCAGGCGCTCAGCAATAGCGCGGGTATCCTCTTCCTGCGCTGACAGCGTACCAGATGCCAGCAGCAAGCTGGCGGCGAGGGTTGTCAGTCTGAATTTCGTGAGTTTGGATTTATTGCAGTGCTTTTGCATGTTGACCTCGTTTTGTTGTGTTCTTCCTTGATGGCTTGGCCGTCCTTGATACCGATTAAACGCTGGTGGCATTGCCCAAAAGCTAGTCCCAAGGGCTAACCCCAGCGCATTAAAACCAGCAGCCATACGGCTGATACCGCTAGTGCAATCCAAATGGAGAGTGAGGTGAAGCCAATCACCCCCAAGTGGATAAAGGCCGCTGAGAGCAGGCCGATAAACAGCCGATCCCCGCGAGTGGTGGCAATGGGTAAAAATCCTTTACGCTCGATGGTGGGCGACAAAATCTCCCATACCGTCATGCCTGCCAGCATGGCGGCAATCGATGAAAAGAATATGGCGGTGGGCACTGTCCATACCATCCAAGACATAGTGAGATCTCCTCAGGTACGGCCCAGGGCGAAGCCCTTGGCGATATGGTTGCGAACGAAGTAGACCACCAGAATGCCGGGAATAATGGTGAGTACCCCCGCAGCGGCCAGGGTGCCCCAGTCAATTCCGGAGGCTGTGGAGGTACGTGTCATGATCATGCCGATGGGTTGCGCATCAGTGGCGGTCAACGTACGTGCCAGCAGCAGCTCCACCCAGGAGAACATAAACAGGAAGAACAGCGTGACGCCGATACCGGAACGGATCATGGGGATAAAAATCTTGACGAAAAAGCGCGGAAAGCTGTAGCCGTCGATATAGGCGGTTTCGTCGATCTCTTTAGGTACGCTGCTCATAAAGCCTTCCAAAATCCAGATAGCCAGCGGGATATTGAATAGGCAGTGAGCCAGCGCGACAGCAATGTGGGTATCAAACAAGCCCACTGAGTAGTAGAGCTGGAAGTAGGGCAGCAGGAATACCGCAGGTGGCGCCATTAGGTTGGTCAGCAGCCAGAAAAACAGATGCTTGTCGCCAATAAAGGTGTAACGGCTAAAGGCGTAGGCGGCGGGTAGCGCGACGCAAATGGTGATGAGCATATTCATCGCCACGTAAAGCATCGAGTTAACGTAGCCCATGTACCAGCTTGAGTTGGTGAAGATGCCGATATAGTTATCAAAGGTCAGGTTCTGGGGCCATAGCGTCATGGAGCCGAGAATTTCGCTATTGGTCTGGAGCGACATATTGATCAGCCAGTAAATGGGCAGAATCATCAGCGCCAGATAAAGGCCAAGCAAGATACGTGAGCGCCAGTGGGCACGAGCGGTGCGGTTACGCCGCTTGGCTGGTGACACCTTGCTAAAAATCGTGTTGTACTTTTCACCGCGCTGGGTGTTTTCGAGTTGATAGCTCATGTTAAGCACCTCCATGCGGCGGTTTGTCTTTCTGCATATTCATAATGGTGGTGTAGAACACCCAGCTCACCAGCAGAATGACCAGGAAGTAGATAAGAGAGAACGCTGCAGAAGGGCCTAAATCCTGCTGGCCGACCGCCATGGTGGTCAGAGATTGGCTTAAGAAGGTGGTGGCGCTGCCTGGCCCGCCACCTGTCAATACAAAGGGCTCGGCGTAGATCATAAAGGAGTGCATAAAGCGCAACAGTACGGCGATAACCAGTACGTTGGTAAGCTTGGGCAGCTGGATATAGCGGAACACCGCCCATTTCGAGGCCCGGTCGATACGCGCTGCCTGATAGTAAGCTTCGGGAATCGAGCGCAGGCCGCTGTAGCACAGCATGGCCACCAGCGGGGTCCAGTGCCACACGTCCATTAAGATGATCGTTACCCAGGCATCGCCCGCATTACGAGTAATATTGTATTCGACACCTAGCTGGCGCAGGCCCCAGCCCATTAAGCCGATATCGCCGCGGGTAAAGATTTGCCAAATACTGCCCACTACGTTCCAAGGGATTAGCAGCGGCAGGGTAATGAGGATCAGCACCGCCGAGGCCTGCCAACCGCGTTTGGGCATAATCAGCGCGATGCCGATCCCTAGCGGAATCTGAATGGCGAGAATAATCAGTGAAAACGATATTTGACGAAGAAACGCCGCCTGCAGCGCATCGTCATTGAGCATGCTTTGAAACCACTCGGTGCCGGTAAAAAAGCGTGCATGGGGGCCGAGCACGTCCTGCACCGAGTAGTTGACCACGGTCATTAGCGGAATGATGGCAGAGAACGCTACCAACACCAGCATGGGTAGCACCAGTAGCCAGGCTCTGTTATTGGGTACTTTATTATTCATGGCCAGCCTCCACCAAGTATTCATCGATATACAGCGCCACATGGGCGTCGTCGAAGTGCGCGAATGCCGTTTCACCTACCGGCGGATGGCCTTCGGGTAGGCGGGCTTTAAAGGTTTGCTCGTTGAGTTTGAAGGTCAGCAGGGAATAGGTGCCCAGGTCCTGCACGCTGGTCACTTGAATGGGCACGCTATTCGCCATTTCGCTTGAGGAAATGGCGATAAACTCGGGGCGGATGCCCAACTTGATATTGGCAGAGCTAGCGTTGGCGACTGCGTGCTTCATCTGCCCACTAACCGGTAGCGGCTGCGAGCCGAACATGACTTGATCGTCGCGGTGTTCGACGGCCATAAAGTTCATGCCGGGACTGCCAATAAAGTAACCCACAAAGGTATGCGCCGGGCGTTCGAACAGTTCTCGCGGGGTGCCGAATTGCACCACCTGGCCTTCGTACATCACGGCAATTTTATCCGCGAAGGTAGAGGCCTCCAACTGATCGTGGGTCACGTAGATCATGGTGATGTTAAAGCGCTCGTGAATCTCTTTGAGCTTGCGGCGCAGTTTCCACTTGAGCTGTGGGTCGATCACGGTGAGCGGTTCGTCAAACAGGATGGCCGTGACGTCGTCGCGCACCAAACCACGGCCCATGGAGACCTTCTGCTTCTCATCGGCGGTCAGGTTTTTGGCTTTGCGATTCAATAGCGGGGTTAGCTCAAGAATATCGGCGACTTCGAGCACCTTGGGTTTCACCCGGTACTCGGGGGTATTCATATTGCGCAGGGGAAAGGCGAGATTGTCGAACACCGTCATGGTGTCGTAGATCACCGGGAACTGAAACACCTGGGCAATATTGCGCTCTTCTGGGGGCAGTTCATTGACCCGTTGGCCGTCAAACAGCACGTCACCCTCTGAAGGTTCCAGCAGACCCGAAATAATGTTCAGCAGAGTCGATTTACCGCAGCCTGAAGGGCCCAATAGCGCATAGGCGCCGCCCTGGTGCCATACGTGTTCCATCTGGCGGATGGCGTAATCCGCTGCGCCCTTGGGGGCTTTTTCGTAGGAGTGCGCCAAACCTTTTAACGTGATCTCAGCCATGGGCAGCTCCTCCCTGACGTGCAGGAATATGTACTGTGTGGCCCTGCTTGTCGAAGGCGTAAAGCTGGTGGGTAGGGAAGTACACTTTCAGGGGTTGATTAACACTAAACTGGTGTATGCCCGCTAAGTGCAGAACGAGAGGAAAGCGCTCATGGTGAACATGCAGAAACGTTTCTGAACCGCTAATCTCTGCTACATCTACATGCACATCCAGCGCCAGGTCATCGGCCTGCTGGGGTTGCAGGGTGAGGTGCGACGCCCGCACGCCAAAGTCATAATCCCCTGGCTCAAGGCGTTTTAGCTTCTCATCGCAGGGAAAGTGCAGCGATTGATCGAAGGTAATCTCGCTGTCGGTCAACTGGCCGGGAACAATATTGATGGGTGGTTCGGAGAACATTTCTGCGCTGAAACGGCCGTTGGGTTCGCGATAGACCTGCTCGGTAGGGCCGTATTGAAGCAGTTTTCCTTCGTGAAGAACCGCCGTGTTGCCGCCCAGCGCTAACGCTTCATTGGGCTCGGTGGTGGCGTATACCGCAATGCAGTTACGCGCTTTAAACAGCTCGCGTAGTTCGTCGCGCAGCTCTTCGCGGAGTTTATAGTCCAGGTTGACCAGCGGCTCATCAAACAGGATTAAGTCGGCGTCTTTGACCAGTGCCCGCCCCATGGCGGTACGCTGCTGCTGGCCTCCCGAAAGCTCCTGGGGGTAGCGATTGAGCAACTGCTCGATATGCAGCATTTCAGCGATTTCACCAACCCGCTTATCAATTTCGCTTTTAGGCTGTTTGGCCAGTTTAAGTGGTGAAGCAATGTTGTCGTAAACGGTGAGACTGGGGTAGTTGATAAACTGCTGATACACCATAGAGACGTTGCGCTTGCGCACGGAGACGTTAGTGACGTCTTTGCCATCCATCATCACTTTGCCGCGGGTGGGTGGTTCAAGCCCCGCCATTAAGCGCATCAAGGTAGTTTTTCCGGCCAGCGTTCGGCCCAACAGTACGTTGAAAGAGCCTGGCTCAAGAGCTAGGTCTATTCCGCTGATATGCGGCACACCGTTAACGATGTGATCGATATTTTGCAAATGTAAGGACATGCCGATCTCGCTAGCGTCATTGTTATTGGATAGGGTTATTGGATAGCGTTGAGGGTTAACGTTGATTGATAGTGTAGATCGTTTTCGTTTACGAAAGGCTAGTTGATCGTTTGCGAACTTGCAACGCGTTTTTGGCCTATTGGTCTACGCATTTAGGCGTAGAAAGTGAACACAAAAAAGCCGCCCCTGAGTCCAGGAAGCGGCTTGCTTTATAGCTAACGATTTGAAAAAGCAGTATTACTTAACGTTTTCCTGTTCCTGCTTAGGCGCTGGAGTAAGTTTCGCGTTGTGATCGATCAACGTGGATTTGTTTTTGGCAAAGGCATCGTAGGCGAAATCGTCCACGGTGAGCATTTCCAGCACTTCGGCCTCGAAGGTGCGCATAAAGTCGGCATCTTCAGCACTGATCAAGCCCTTTTCCAAGCCAGCCTCGACGCGTGCTTCAGGGTGAAGCGCCGTCTGTGGTAGCTCACCTTTGGCATAAGCCTTGTTGACGGTGCGATAGATTTTTTCGGCGCGGTCATAATCCACCAACAGGGCGTTGTAGCGCGCCAGCGGGTTGCGCTGTTCACCGTCGTCCGCGTCCCAGGTGTTTTCCAACAGTTTTGTGCGTAGGGCGCTGTGCGTAGAAATACGCTGGGCAATATCGCGGGCCAGGTCGTCGTGGGGTTTGTTCCAGCGGCGGCCGGTAGGCATTACGACAGCGTTGAGCGTTTTGCCCAGGGCGCGGTTGGGTAGATTATCGAAAATCTCCACAAACGCCTGCTCGGCACGCTGGAGCAGGAAACGACAGCTGTAGTGCAGCAGTGCCTCTTCGCCTTCTACCTTGCTGCCTGCCTGCCACTGTTTGAGCACCATGGACGTCAGGTAGAGGTTAGACAGCACATCCCCCAGACGTGCAGAGATCATTTCGCGTTTCTTCAGCGCTGAGCCCAGGCTCGCCATCGCGGCATCGGCACACAGGCCAAAGCCGGCGGAGAGACGGGCGATATCCTGGGCATAGGCAACTGCGGGGCCATCGAAGGGCACGCTGGCTTTACCGATGCCAAACCCCAGGGTAAAGGCCCGCGCCGCGTTGCCGAAGATTAACCCTGCGTGGCCGAAGAAAGCTTTATCAAACGCCTGCATATCGTTGGCGTCTTTCGCTGCCAGCTCGTCCAGCACGTAAGGGTGGCAGCGAATCGCGCCCTGACCAAAGATCATCAGGTTGCGGGTCATGATATTGGCGCCTTCCACGGTAATCGCTACCGGGTTGGCGCTGTAGCCGATACCCAAGTAGTTACGCGGGCCAAGGGTCACCGCCTTGCCACCGTGAACGTCCATAGCGTCGCTCAGTATGACGCGCTGAAACTCGGTTAATTGGCTTTTCAGAATTGCCGAGGGGACCGCAGGCTTTTCGCCGTGATCGATCATGTTAGCGGTTTGATAAACCGTGGCCTGGGAGATGTAGGCCAGCGCGGTCATGCGCGCTAGGGGCTCCTGAACGCCCTCCATTTCCGCCACTGGCACATTGAACTGGCGACGAACGCGGGTAAAGCCGCCGCTCCAGCCCAGGGCGTAGCGCGCTGTACCGGTAGCGCCGGATGGCAGGGTGATGCAACGGCCGATCGACAGGCACTCCACCAGCATGCGCCAACCCTGGCCGATCATGTCCGGTCCGCCAATAATGGTGTCCAGCGGTACGAATACGTCTTTACCGATAATCGGGCCGTTCATAAACGGGCTACCAATAGGGTGATGGCGACGGCCAATTTCCATGCCAGCGGTATCACGGGGGATCAGCGCCAGAGTAATGCCGCGATCCTCTTCGTCACCCAACAGTTTTTCCGGGTCAAACAGACGGAAGGCCAAGCCTACGACGGTGGCGATGGGCGCCAGGGTAATCCAGCGTTTTTCGAAGTTAAGGCGCAGGCCAATCACTTCTTCGCCGTCAATGGTTTGCTTGCACACTACGCCGGTATCGGGCAGCGAGGTGGCGTCTGAACCGGCACGGGGGCCGGTGAGGCCGAAGCAGGGAATCTCACGGCCGTCAGATAGGCGCGGCAGGTAGTGATCTTTCTGCTCCTGAGTACCGTATTTGAGCAGCAGCTCGCCAGGACCGAGAGAGTTGGGTACGCCCACGGTGACCATCAGGGTTTCGTTGGCAGAGAGCTTTTGCAGCACCATGGACTGGGCTTTGGCTGAGAAGCCCAGGCCGCCGTACTCCTTCGGAATAATCATGCCGAAGAAGCCCTCTTTCTTTAGGAAATCCCAAAGCTGCTGGGGTAGATCGGCACGCTCTTGGGCGATATCCCAGGCGTTACACATGCCCGCCGCTTGGGCACATTGATTGGCTAAGAAGGCTTTTTCATCGTCGCGCAGACCGTCGTCTTTGAAGGCGAGCAGTTTGTTCCACTGAGGCTTGCCTGAGAATAACTCTCCGTCCCAGGAAACGCTGCCCGCTTCTAAGGCCGTTCGTTCGGTGTCGGAGACTTTTGGCGCGACTTTTTTGAAGATGGCGAATAGGCGCGGTGTTAGCCATTTACGCCGCAGCGTGGTTAAGCCTGCGGCGGCCACCGCTGCGGCGCCTATTAGCAGCAGTACGCCGATGACTTCGGCATCAAGCAGCAGTCCAACAAGGCCTAATACGCCCAGCACCGCAAGCGCTGCTGGGGCGCCTGCTTCGCGACGCATGACCACGAGCAAGCCAACAATGGCGAGCACGATAAGAAGGAGGGTGAGCATAGGTTATCTCTCTTTTTGCTGGCCATTGTTGCAGGCCGACTGTTGTTAATAAAACGCGAGTAACATCGTTGTTGAGATATTGAGTCGAACACTTGTTTGAATATTGGCAGATGGGGGCTACCACACGCAAGTTTTTAGGCACGTTTGGCGTAGCTCGTTCTTTTAACGTAGCCAAAAAAAACGCCATGGCGACAAGCCATAGCGTTTTGAGTGGTAAACAGACTAAATGTTCAGGCGCGTTTGGCCGGTGCGCCGTTAGCCACATAGTAGTCAATGCTGGCGCGAGGAAGTGGCTCGTGACCTTTGATACGGTCGGCGATTTTCTCCGCCAGCATAATCGTCGGCGCGTTCAGGTTGCCAGTGGGGATCACCGGGAAGAGTGAGGCATCGACGACGCGCAGGCCCTCTAGTCCATGGACGCGGCCCTGACCATCAGTGACCGCCATCTCGTCGTTGCCCATCCGGCAACTGCCACAGGGGTGGTAGGCGGTTTCGGCATGCTGTTTGACGAAAGCGTCCAGTTCGGCATCCGTCTGGACGTCTGGACCAGGAGCAATCTCACGACCACGGTATTTATCAAAGGCTGGCTGGGCGATGATATCGCGGGTGAGGCGAATGGCGTCGCGGAACTCCTGCCAATCTTTCTCTTTGGCCATGTAGTTGAACAGAATGCTGGGTGCGGCGTGAGGGTCTTTCGAGGTCAAGCGAATGCGGCCGCGGCTTTCCGAGCGCATAGAGCCAACATGGGCCTGGAAGCCGTGGGCTTGCACCGCGCTTTTACCGTTGTAACTAATCGCGATGGGCAGGAAGTGGTACTGCAGGTTGGGCCACTCCTCTTCATCGCGGCTGCGGATAAAACCACAGGACTCAAACTGGTTGCTGGCGCCCACGCCAGTCCCTTTAAACAGCCACTCGGCGCCAATTTTGGGCTGGTTGTACCATTTCAGTGCGGGGTAGAGAGAGATAGGCTCCTTGCACTCGTACTGAATATACATCTCCAGATGATCCTGGAGGTTTTCACCGACGCCGGGTAGGGCGTGAACCGTTTCGATATCGAGTTCTTTCAGCAGTTCTGGGTTGCCGATACCGGAGCGCTGTAGAATCTGTGGCGAGGCGATGGCGCCACCGCACAACAGCACTTCACGACGGGCGTAGGCCTGCTGTTTTTCGCCTTTCTGTTCATAGCGAACACCCACCGCACGCTTGCCTTCAAACTCTATAACGTCGGTGACGGCATGGGTTTCGATGGTGAGATTGTGGCGCTGTTTGGCCGTATCCAGATAGCCACGGGCAGTTGAGGCGCGGCGGCCTTTAGGCGTCACGAATCGATCCATGGGGCCGAAGCCCTCTTGCTGGTAGCCGTTGACGTCTTCAGTTTCCGGATAGCCTGCTTGCTTGCCCGCTTCGATAAAGATTCGATAAAGCGGATTGGTAGTGTCCTTCGGTGTAGTCACGCTGACCGGGCCGTCGCCGCCGTGGTAGCTATTGGCACCAGCGTCACGGCTCTCGCATTTTTTGAAGTAGGGGAGGCAACTTAAGTAGTCCCAGTCTTCAAGGCCAGGCTGTTTGGCCCAGTTGTCGTAATCCAGGGCATTGCCGCGGATATAGCACATGCCGTTAATCAGCGAGGAGCCGCCCAACCCCTTGCCACGGCCACACTCCATACGACGGCCATCCATATGCGGTTCGGGGTCGGTTTCGAACGCCCAGTTGTAGCGCTTGCCCTGTAGCGGGAAGGCTAGAGCAGCAGGCATTTGGGTACGAAAATCGAAGCGATAGTCAGGGCCGCCTGCTTCTAACAGTAGCACGCTGACACTGCTGTCTTCGGTTAGACGAGTAGCCAGCACATTACCGGCCGAGCCTGCGCCGACAATGATGTAATCAAATTCACGTGGTTGAGACATATAAACTCCTTAAAACACTGACTCAAACGGGCCCATTTCAATCTGTACGGACTTGGTTTGGGTATAGTGATTAAGTGTCTCGATACCGTTTTCGCGGCCAATGCCCGACTCTTTATAGCCGCCAACGGGCATTTCGGAAGGCGACTCACCCCAGGTGTTGATCCAGCAAATACCTGCTTCGAGCTGGTGAATCACGCGGTGAGCGCGGTTCAGGCTTTCGCTGAAGACACCGGCAGCAAGGCCGTAGGTGGTGTCATTGGCGCGGCGAATGACTTCTGCTTCGTCGTCAAAGGCGAGCACCGACATCACTGGGCCGAAGATCTCTTCGCGCACAATGCGCATATCGTCGGTGCAGTCGGTGAATACGGTGGGTGCCGCCCAGGCGCCGTTGGTATAGCTGCCGGTGTTCCACTCGTCGCCACCGACTAACAGCCGAGCGCCTTGCTCTTTACCCAGGGCAATATAGGAGAGCACTTTGTGTTGATGCTCGAAGCTGACCAGCGGGCCAAAGTTGACGCTGGGGTCCATTGGGTCGCCCGCCTTGATGCGCTTAACGCGCTCTACCAGCTTGGCTTCAAAGGCGTCTTTTACGCTGCGATCGACAAATACCCGCGTGCCGTTAGTGCAGATTTGCCCGCTGGAGTAGAAGTTGGCCATCATCGCGGCGTCAGCCGCGCGATCCAGGTCGGCATCTGCGAAGACCAGCAGCGGTGATTTGCCGCCCAGTTCCATGGTGACGTCTTTCAGCGTTGAGCTTGCGGCGGCGGCCATCACTTTCTTGCCGGTGCCCGCTTCGCCGGTGAATGAGATTTTAGCAATGCCGGGGTGCTCAGTGAGCATTGCGCCCACGCGGCCGTCACCCTGTACCACGTTAAAGACGCCGTTAGGCAGGCCTGCTTCTGTGAAGATTTCCGCCAGTTTCATCACGGTGAGCGGGGTAACTTCGCTGGGCTTGAATACGACCGCGTTGCCTGCAGCTAGCGCCGGGGCGGCTTTCCAGCAGGCAATTTGAATCGGATAGTTCCAGGCGCCAATCGCGCCAATCACGCCCAGCGGTTCGCGGCGGGTGTACACAAACGAGCTATCGCGAAGGGGAATCTGACTGCCCTCAATAGCGGGTGCCAAGCCTGCGTAGTACTCCAGCGCATCCGCGCCGGTCACTATATCGACGCTAGCGGTTTCGCTGATGGGCTTGCCGGTGTTGCGGGTTTCCAGTTCGGCCAGTTCGTCATTGCGCTCTCTTAATAGTGCTACGGCACGCAGCAGAACGCGCGAGCGTTCCATGCCGGTCATCGCCGCCCACTCGCGCTGGCCGCGTTGGGCCGCTGCGACGGCTGAATCGACATCGGCTTGGCTGGCTTGGCCGATAGTGGCCAGCAGGCTGCCATCAAACGGATTGGTAACGGTAAACGTTTCGCTTGAAGTGGCGTCTACCTGGCGACCATCAATATAGAGTGGCTGTACTTCTTGAGCGGCCATGTAGGACTCCTTAAATAAGATAAAAATTAGCTGTAAGTGTTGGATGCGGGTTGTTGGCACCCATAGTGCGCAAGAAGCTGATCAAGATAGGTGTGCGCTAGAAAGCGGGCTTCTTCAGCGTTGAGACCTTCTGTTGTAAGCGCGCCACGCAGCCATAGCCCATCGATCATGGCGGCCAAGCCACGTGCTGCGTTACGGGCTTCTGTGCGAGGCATTACCCGTCGGAACTGGTGACATAAATTGGAGTAAAGGCGGCGATCGTTGACGTTTTGCAACCGCTGCAACATAGGTTTATGCATGCTGCTGGCCCAGAACGCTAACCAGGTCTTGGCAGCAGGGCCTGTTACCTGCGTGCGGTCAAAGTTGCCCTCGATGATGGCACCGATATGAGCGCGGGCCGAGTCGTCTTCCAGCGCATCACGGCGTACCGCAACGGCCTTGGTAAGGTCGGTAAGAATTTGCCGCATCGTTGCTTCCAGTAGGCCATCTTTACCGCCAAAGTAGTGGCTGATAATGCCCGCTGAAACGCCCGCATGGCGCGAAATGCGCATGACCGTTGCTTCGGCCAAGCCAACTTCATCAATCGCGGCCATGGTTGCGTTAATTAACTGCTGGCGGCGTATCGGTTCCATTCCCACCTTTGGCACGATGTTCTCCTAAAGAGATTCTCCTAATTCGTTGAATGTCTGACGTGGGTCGCTGCTTGAAACCCGAGCGTAGACATGATTACCTAACAATGATGGCATTTTTTTATTGAACGTTCAATCAATAAAAAGGCGCCGACAATATTTATTGCTTTAAGGGGACAACGATGATGAGCAGAATTTCTTCACGCTACGCGGGTGCTTTATTACTGGCAGCGGGTTTGCCAACGGCGGTTTACGCCGATGAGTGCAGCAGCGTGCGTTTTGCTGAAGTCGGTTGGACCGATATCACCGCGACCACCGCTTTAGCCAGTGAAGTGCTTGCAGGGCTTGGCTATGAGCCAAGCGTCGATACGGTGTCCGTGCCGATTGCTTACGCCGGTATGCGCAACAATGATTTCGATGTCTTTTTAGGTAATTGGATGCCTTCAATGGCGTCTATCAGCGATCCCTACATCGAACGCGGTGAAGTTGAACGCTTGGTCGCCAATTTGGAAGGGGCCAAGTACACCCTGGCCGTGCCCCAATACGTTTACGATGCGGGCGTGACGTCGGTTAATGATTTGGCTGAGCATGCAGATCAGTTTGAGAGCAGCGTGCACGGCATCGAAGCGGGCAACGACGGCAACGAGCTCATCGAGCAGATGATCGATGAAGACGCCTATGGGTTAGGCGATTGGCAGGTGATCGACTCCAGCGAAGCGGGAATGTTGGCGGAACTGCGCGCTCGGGTGCCCAATGAGCAGTGGATGGTGTTTTTAGGCTGGGAGCCGCACCCCATGAACTCTAACTTTGAGATGGCCTATCTCTCTGATGCCGATGATTATTTTGGTCCGGATTTAGGCGGTGCGACGGTGCACACCAATACCCGTGCCGGTTTCGTGGATGAGTGCCCGAATGTGGGTACCTTGTTGCGCAATATGACCTTTACGCTGGAAATGGAAAACCAGCTAATGAGCGCGATCATGGATGATGGCGAAGATCCTCGTGATGCCGCGCGTGACTACTTGAAGGCTAATGATGGCGTGCTGGACAAGTGGTTGGACGGCGTTACGACTCGTGACGGCGAGCCAGGCGGCGAAGCAGTGCGCGCCGCTATTCAGTAAGGCGATTTAGCTAAGAGAAGCAAGCCGGAATCCGGCTTGCCTTTCGTATTTAAGGTAGGCATAATCTGCACCCGTTGATGACGGAAAGGCTACGTAGCTCAGCTGGTTAGAGCACATCACTCATAATGATGGGGTCCCCTGTTCAAATCAGGGCGTAGCCACCACATCAGCAATCAGTACACTCGCTGCTGTTTTTAATAGAAACAGTTTTTAGACAAAAGAGTGTGCCGTTATGGTGGCCCCTTAGGTCCTCCCGCAACGCTAAACTGCGAACCCCGCCAGGCCCGGAAGGGAGCAACGGTAGTGGTGGCTGCGTGTGCCGGGATGTGGCTTTTGGGGCCGCCTCCATTTCTAGCTTTCGCTTCTCTATCCCTCTCCTTAATATCACTTTCCCCTAAGCCGCTAAGACATCAGCTTGCGTCTAATGCTCTATCACGGTATCTACAGATAACGATCATTACGGACAACCCAATGAAAATGCTACTGCGGTGGCTGCTCAGCCTCGTAGCTCTTTTGGCGCTGCTGTTAATGGGGCCTGTATGGATATTGGCCAGTAATCAGGTGGTGATGGATGCTCATTGGTCGTCGCTTGATCGTGCTTCCGCAGGCATAGCGCCAGACCCAGCGATAAGTTCAGAGGCCGTGATCCAGGTCTATTCTGCGCGTGCTTATAACTGGCGTGGGGCGTTTGGCGAGCATATCTGGATCGCAACCAAAACAGAAAATGCCGATAGCTATCGGCTGCATCAGGTATTGAGTTGGCGCCGACCCACGGTGATTTCTTTCATTGATACGCCGGACCGAGCTTGGTTTGGCAACCCGCCTACGTTATTGGCTGATTATCGTGGTGATGCAGCGACGCAGATGATTCCCCTGATAGAGGCGGCGGCTGCCGACTATCCTCAAGCCGATCTATATCGCGTATGGCCAGGCCCCAATAGCAATAGCTTTATTGCCTGGGTCATACGCGAGGTGCCGGGATTTGACGTGGCATTGCCGGTTACTGCTATCGGCAAAGATTACATGCTCAACAGTGTGTTCGCTCCTGCACCCAGTGGTACCGGCTACCAGTTCTCTCTGGGCGGTATATTTGGTCTTATCTTGGCGAAAGAAGAGGGTATCGAGATTAACTTGCTAGGTCTGAGTTTCGGCATCGATGTGATGCGGCCCGCCTTGAAACTGCCTGGCATAGGGCGGTTAGGAATGCCTGCTAATGTGCAGGGAAGCTGACAGCCATTAGGGAGCAGCTAGCAAGTATTTGCAGATACTTATTAGTTAATCTAGTATTTGTAGATAAATAGAGGGGAAGGAAGAAGGCACTATGCAAACCGCATACGATATTACCCAAAACAAAACGGCCGCAGCGTCAGGTTTGAAAGCGGCGGTACAAATTCTCGATAAATGGCGCGCGTCTGGCGAGCAGGGCGAAGCGATTTTGCGTGTCTCGCACAGCACGTATGCCCGCGCCCGCCGTGGTGATCTGGCTGAAATCAAGTTAGACAGCGACCAACTGACCCGAATCAGCTATTTGCTTAACATCCACGCGGCGCTGCGGATGATATTTGATAACCCTATGAACCTTTATGGGTTTGTCAATATGATTAATCATAACCCTTACTTCAATGGTCGGACGCCGCTAGAAATTATGGGTTCAGGAGATTTTGCGGCGCTCTACGAAACCTTTAAGCGTATCGATAGCCTGCGAGGCGGTCAGTGGTAAAGGCTGCTGATTTGCTGGCGTTACCAGCAAGCGAGGTGATTGGCTACCGGCTGGTTAATAGCAAATTTCCACCCGTTGATCTATTTGATGACGTGGCAAACGCGGATGAATTCGCCGCGCTGCACGCTCTCCAGGCGTTAACAAACCCGCGGTTACAAAATGAAGTGGGTAATTTAGCGCTGCTTCCACCCGAGCAGATACCTTTCGGAATTCGTGGCTGCTCTTATGCGGTTGCTCCATTTACGCATGTGAATCCGCAGGGCTCGCGCTTTAGCAATGGCAGCTATGGCGTGCTCTATTTTGCCGCTACGCTTGAAACGGCGATTGCCGAAGTAACGTATCACCAGCAAGCGTATTGGCAAAATATAACCGGACTGCATTACGAGCGCTTTGTCTTTCGTGGTTTAAAAGGCACTTTCAATGAGCATGGTTTTATTGACGCGCGGGCATTGCCTATTGAGCACAGCATTTATGCACCCGATGACTACACGGACGCACAAGCGTTCGGCGTTGAAATTCGTCAGCAGAGCGGTGGTCTACGCTACCACTCGGTGCGTTATCCAGGTGGGCAGTGTTGGGCGCTGATGACGCCACGCAGTGTCACTGGTGTTGTTCAGACATCGCACTTAGAAATGATTTGGAACGGCGCCATTACACAAGTGAACCATCTGCGCTGCTCCCCGCGATAAGCGAGCCTATTTTTTTTGCTGCTGCTTAGTAAAACGCTGCATGATCGCGAGGGTTTCATCGCTGACATGATGCTCCATGCCTTCGGCATCAATGCGCGCAGTACTATCTTTAACCCCGAGTGCGCGTAAAAAGTGCAGCACAACATCGTGGCGGGCGCGTGACGTTTCCGCCATTTTTTGGCCTGCCTCGGTTAGAAACAGAGAGCGGTAGGGCTTGCTGGTGACCAATTCCAACTCATTTAAACGCCGGATCATTTTCGATACCGTCGCTTGGCTGACCGCCATGCGATTGGCAATATCCGCCGCGCGCGCTTCGCCGCGATGTGCCAGTAAGTCGCCAATCAGCTCAACATAGTCTTCAATCAGCTCAGTTTCATGGGCGTTGCGCACCGTTGCATACTGCTGCGCGTGCTGCTCCACGGGGGGCAGTGCATCACCAGGAATGCTTGGGGCGATCAATGAGGCGTTCGAATTAGAATCAGTCATTGGCAAATTATATCGGAGGCAGTGATAACAATCATTGGATAGTCATTGAGATAGTAGACTATTTTTACACAACATTCTTAGCCAAGGCTAAACTGTTTGCACAAAGCTTTTTTGTTGAGCTGCAGTCTATTTGATCATGTGGTGCTGCCTGGGGTGGCGATTGCCTATCTGCTGGGCTGGCCGTTCTTTATTGGCGCTTTTATTACTGGGGCATTGATCCCGGTAGGATCGGCGCGACTGAGCGCCA
Source organism: Halomonas sp. SpR8 (assembly GCF_031010195.1). GTDB lineage: Bacteria > Pseudomonadota > Gammaproteobacteria > Pseudomonadales > Halomonadaceae > Vreelandella. Next base: position 740,315 of record NZ_JAUAMC010000001.1, read on the forward strand.
CACGCGGATGAAGTCTGACGCGGCCATAGGGCTGATGTTCACCGGCGCTTTGCGCTCGGCGCTGCTGTTGACGTTAGTGGTCAGTCTGGAAACCGTCGGTATTATTCTGGTCGTGGCGATAGCGATTGAATCTGACTTTTAACCCCGACGGCATCTTCGACATCAAGCTGAAATGCGATGCCGGTGCCAGGGGTTTCATCAAACTCGCCTATCCGCGCTATCGCTTCCAGGATATGCCGACTGCGGTGCTCTTCTGCCAAGAACAAAAGCATATCCCGTTGTGCGGTTATCTCCATGCCGAAGATGCCGTGGGCTTTTTTTAACCCTTCTCCGCGAGCGTTGTTAACGATGGTGGAACCGGTTGCCCCTGCCTGGCGTGCGGCATCCAAAATGGCATCGGTTAACTCGACTTCTACCATGGCGACAATCAGTTTAAAGCGCATCGCGCTCTCCTTTTTTTAACAGCTTGCTTTGCTGAGAGGTGAGGCCCTTGGCTGAGTATTGTCGGGTAATTTTCCACTCGGCGATTTGGGCGTAACCCATCACGGTAATGATAGGAAATAAACAGGCCAGCGCGATCATGCCAAACCCATCCATTATCGGGCTGCGTCCCGGTATTTCAGCGGCGAGGCCTAATCCCAGCGCGGCAATAATAGGCACGGTAATGGTTGACGTTGTGACCCCGCCAGAATCAAATGCCAGTGGAATGATGGATCGCGGTGACCGCAGCGTTTGAACGATCACCAGCAGGTAAGCCCCGCAGACAAACCACTGCAACGGCCAGCCCATCACAATGCGCCAAGTGCCCAGCGTAATACCAAACGCCATGCCGAGTGCCACCGCTATACGCAGCATCAAGGGATTAATCGTGCCGCCAGAAATCTCGCCTGCTTTTAACGAGACTGCGATAAGGGATGGCTCGGCGATAGTGGTGCTGGCGCCAATCGTAAACGCGAAAATATATACCCAATAGTAGTCGCTCCAATGGCGCTGGGCGCCCTCTGCCAAAGCAGGTAGAAACTCACGCTGTGTCAGTTGGGTTGCCATTAACTCACCCATTGGAAACAGCGCTTGTTCTAAGCCCACCAGGAACAGCGACAGCCCTACCCAAACCATCAAAAAACCGGCCAGCACCTGTGGTAGGCGCTTTACCTGTTTTCGAATCACTAAGTATTGAAAGCCGAATATGATCGCAGCAATGGGCAGGATATCCAGCAACGTGCCCCAAAAAGTCGCTATCAGGCTCATGGCGCGACGCCCGGTATTAGGTGGATGCCCACAATGCCAAATAACAGCACAAAAATAATCGGCATTACTGAAGCGAGTGCAATAAGCCCAAAGCCATCAAGCATCGGGCTGCGGCCTTTTATTGAGGACGCTAAGCCAACGCCCAGTGCGGTTACCAGTGGTACGGTAATTGTTGACGTGGTGACGCCGCCTGAGTCGTAGGCGATGCCAATCATCTCAGCAGGTGCAAGCAGTGTTAACAGCAGTACCAGCAGGTAACCGCCAATAATCATTAAATGCAGCGGCCAGCCTTTAAAAATACGTATTACGCCGATCACCACAGCGGCCCCAACCGAGGCCGCTACTACCATACGCAGAGAAAAGGCAAAGCTGGTTTGTGCGCTAGGGCTATTATCGATAAGCCCACCCTGGGCAACAACGTCAGCCGCCCTGGCGGCAATGGCGATCAATGCAGGTTCGGCCACGGTAGAGCCAAGCCCCAATGCAAAAGCAAACAGCAGTAGCCAGGTTATCGAGCCTTTTGTTACAAATGCGCGGGCTAGGTTCTCACCCAGGGGAAATAGCCCCAGCTCAAGACCTTTAATAAATAGCGTAAGGCCTACGAGCACAAACGTTAAACCCAAGGCCAGATCGATCAACGCGAGTGACTCGGGCAGGGGTTGACGGATAACCACTAGCTGAAAAAACGCCATTACCAACACCACCGGCGCAAGATCTCGCAGGCTGTCTTTTAATTGGTGGGCAAGCGATACCACTAGATCCATTGAGTCTTCCGCGTATCAGGAGTAAATACCGGTAACGCAGAGGCGTTATCTAAGTAGAATCAGAGTATAGGGCTATCAATAGTCAAAAAATTGATCTCGCGCACGGAAAACACAACGAACCAAATATTCAGCAGAGTCGACTGCCCAATAGCAGCAGTGAAGGATCCAGGTTCTGCCAACCCCACCACGCGATAGCCAAGCCAGCAAGTAGCGCGGCTGCTAATAATAGAGTGCCTAGCGTTTTAACAGCGTTCATGACGTCACCGTGGTTACAGCGTCTTGCCTAAGCGGCTTCTCATTGATAAACCAATGCAGGGCGGCAGCCACAACAGAGAGCACAATGGCAATTTTCCATACCGCATCGTAATTACCGGTAATATCATAAAAATAGCCGCCCAACCAAACACCCATAAAAGAGCCTAGCTGATGAAATAGAAATACGATGCCGCCCAGCATGGAGAGATGGCGAACGCCGAAGACTGATGCCACGATGCCGTTGGTCAATGGCACAGTAGAGAGCCATAAAAGCCCCATCACGATGCCGAATAAGTAAGCGCTAAAAGGACTCAGTGGCAAGAATACGAAGGCAGTAATCACCACCCCACGAATCAAATAAAGCCAGGTAAGCAGCTTGGGCTTGGACCAAATGCCGCCCATCCAACCGGCGGTATAGGTGCCGACAATATTGAACAGGCCGACTAACGCCAGCACCGTCGTGCCCACCTGCACCGCAAGACCGTTATCGAATAAGTAGCCGGGTAGGTGTACGGCGATGAAAACCACCTGAAAACCGCAGACAAAAAAGCCTAAACAGAGTAGCCAGAAGCCTTTTTGGCCTGCTGCTTCATTAAGTGCATCTTTGAGGCTTAAATCAGACGCCGTTTTGGCGGAGGGCTTATCGCGCAGCATGGCGCCAAGCGGAATGATGATAGTGGCGATCGCAGCCATTGCCATCAGCGCTGCTGCCCAGCCAAGCCACTCGAGAAGGCCCAGGGTGCCCGGCAGCATCGCGAATTGCCCAAATGACCCGGCGGCGCTAACAATACCCATGGCCATACTGCGTTTTTCAGGCGCTACCGCACGGCCAACGGCACCCAAAATAACCGAAAATGTGGTGCCCGAAAGGCCAAAGCCAATCAACAGCCCCGCGCTGAGCGTCATACCCAACGCAGAGGTAGAAAGGCTCATAAACAGCAGACCTAGGGCATAGAGTAACCCACCCAGCACAATAATTTTTGCTGCGCCAAAGCGGTCAGCTAGGGCGCCGGTAAAGGGCTGCGCTAAGCCCCAGACAAGGTTTTGGAGAGCGATTGCAAAGGCGAATACGCCGCGTCCCCAGCCAAGGTCGCTGCTGAGTGGTTCCATAAACAGCCCAAAGCCATGACGCAAGCCCATGGCCGTGGAGATAACCAAACTTCCTAATATGATCAGTAGCAGCGCATGGTTGCGAATAAGAGCCATGATGTTCTCTTTTATTTGCAGGCTTACAGTTTGCTTACTATCGCATGGCTTGTGGGCGTTTAGAAGCTGCCAAATAGAGTGCCTAGTATAAAAACGCTCATATGAGTGGCGTCATTTAGGTTTACACTTCTAATCTGCTAAAATCCGCCTCCTTCGCTGTTAATGACCGCTCAATAGCTCTAGGGATCTTCATGAATGCAGTAATTCTTGCCGTGCTGGTGATGGTGGCGCTTTCGCTTGTGCGTGTCTCAGTGGTATTTGCTTTAGTGGTCGGCGCGTTAGTCGGTGGTTTAGTGGGCGGGCTATCGCTTGAGCAGACGCTGGATGCCTTTAATGAAGGCGTTGGGGGCGGGGCCCAAGTGGCGCTGGCTTATGCCACTTTAGGTGCTTTCGCCGTGGCTATTTCCCGCTCCGGATTGCCCGATATGTTGGCTAACCGTTTGATAACGCTTTTGGGTAAGGAAACCACTGCCGCCCAGCAGGCGCGGGTCAAAATGTTGCTGCTGACGGCAGTGCTGTTAGTAGCGATTTCTTCGCAGAATGCGATTCCGGTACATATTGCTTTTATACCGGTGTTGATTCCGCCGCTGTTAACCGTAATGAACCGCTTAAAGTTGGATCGTCGTGCGGTAGCCTGTGCGCTCACTTTCGGTTTAACCGCACCCTATATGCTGCTGCCGGTAGGGTTTGGGGCGATTTTCCTTAATGATATTTTGCTGGCTAATTTGAATAGCGCAGGAGAGCCGTTAGGGCTGGAAATTACCCGTGGCATGGTGCCGATGGCCATGGCGATACCGGTCGGCGGTATGGCGCTGGGGTTAATCGTTGCGCTGTTTTGGAGCTATCGGCGCCCGCGAGAATACCAGGCCCAAGATATTGCTAACGCTAATGTGACTGAAGGACATGCACCTGCTCAGCCGCATATGCTGGGGTTAGTAATGTCAGGCGTGGCGATCGTCGCGGCACTTGGTCTGCAGCTTTATAGCGGCTCAATGATATTGGGGGGGTTGGTAGGGATTGGCCTGCTTTCAATGGGCGGGATCTTTAAATGGCGCGAAGCGGACGACCTGTTTACCAGCGGTATGCGTATGATGGCACTGATTGGCTTTATCATGATTTCTGCGGCGGGCTTTGCGGAAGTAATGAAGACCACCGGGGAGATTGACGCTTTGGTGTCAGGGGCCTTTGCGCTATTTGGTGATAACCGTGGCTTAGCAGCGTTGGTAATGCTGCTGGTAGGGCTGTTTATTACCCTGGGTATTGGCTCGTCGTTCTCAACGATTCCGATTATTGCCGCTATTTTTGTGCCCTTGGCGGTACAGTTTGGCTTCTCGCCCATGGCCACAGTAGTGCTGGTGGGAACCGCCGCGGCGCTAGGCGACGCTGGCTCGCCAGCATCGGATTCAACCTTGGGGCCAACCTCAGGCCTTAACGTTGACCGTCAGCACGATCATATGTGGGACAGCGTGGTGCCGACATTTCTGCACTACAACATTCCGTTAGTAGGCTTTGGCTGGCTAGCGGCGATGATGCTCTAAAGGGGCTGCTTTAAAACGTCTATTTTAGAATCATAAAGGGACAACGCTGGTTGTCCCTTTTTTCTGGTTGTATCTTTTTTGATTAAGCTGGAGCCTTTTCGCTATTTAGGCAGGTGGCTTTCAAACGCGCTTAATAAGCCCCTTAACAATGAAAGCTCTTTGCGGCTGGGCTGTGCGCGGGCGAAGAGGGCTTGAAGCTGTTCTTCAGTGCGGGCGTGGGGCTGAGTTAAAAAACCGCTATCCTGCATCAAGCGGCCCAGGTGCGCTTGAAAGTGTAGGAACTGTTCGCGGCTGGGCGGCGTCGCCTCCAGCGGGCGTTGATAAGCAAAGCCGCTGTCCTCGCCTTTACGCCAGGCGCGGTGCACTTCATAAGCCAGTATCTGTACCGCCTGGGATAAATTCAGAATGCCGTAATCAGGATTGGCAGGAATGCTGGCCTGGTGGGTGCAGCAGCGGATCTCATCATTCGTCAGTCCCGAGCGTTCGCGCCCAAATACTAGCGCCACTGGCGCCGTTTGCGCGTTCTGGATGACGTCTGCCGCCATCTCATCGGGCTCGTCAAAGTGGGGCAAGGGCAGGCTGCGTAAGCGCGCACTGGCACCGACGACCTGGACGCAATCGTTAACGGCTTCCTCCAGTGAGTTAACCACACGTGCACTCTCCAGCACATCAGTGGCGCCCGCCGCTAGCCGAGTCGCTTCTTCATCGGGGAATAAACGCGGATTAACCAGCACCAGCTCTGTTAAGCCCATGGTTTTCATGGCCCGGGCCGCAGCGCCGATATTACCGGGGTGGAAGGTCTGAACGAGTACGATACGGATATGCTGCAACATGCGCTGGAGCCCAGTAGTTAAAAAAATATAGCTTAAAAAATCGCGCAGATAGTAGCACGTTCGGCCCTGAAAATGGCTGACATGTGTTGCGGCAACAGTTTCAAAAACGGTATCGACAACAGTTTCAACAACTGTTTCAACAACTGTTTCAAAAACAATATCGACAACCCCGTGCCTGTACACGCCTCAAAACGCAAGAACCCCGCAAGGCGGGGTTCTTGGTGACAGCTAAACGCTAGCCGTCAATAGAGCGAAGGGCTCAGGGATGCATTACATCATGCCGCCCATACCACCCATTCCGCCCATGCCACCCATATCAGGTGCGGCGTCTTTCTCTTCCGGATCTTCAGCGATCATGCACTCAGTAGTGATCATCAGACCAGCAACCGAACCTGCGGACTGCAGCGCAGAACGGGTAACTTTAGCCGGATCCAGAACACCCATTTCAAACAGGTCGCCGAATTCACCGGTTTGTGCGTTGTAGCCGAAGTTTCCTTCTGCATCTTTAACACGGTTGATGACGACAGCAGGCTCTTCACCAGCGTTGGACACGATCTGGCGCAGCGGTGACTGCATAGCGCGCAGCGCCATGTTGATACCGTGGTTCTGGTCTTCGTTTTCGCCGGTTAGACCTTGTACTTTCGCCATTACGCGAACCAGTGCTGTACCGCCACCGGGCACCACGCCTTCTTCAACGGCCGCACGGGTGGAGTGCAGGGCGTCTTCAACGCGGGCTTTCTTCTCTTTCATTTCCACTTCGGTGGCAGCACCGACGCGGATAACGGCAACACCGCCTGCTAGTTTGGCAACACGCTCTTGCAGCTTCTCTTTGTCGTAGTCAGAAGAGGTCTCTTCGATTTGCGCACGGATTTGGCTAACGCGTGCTTCAATATCGTTTTCCGCACCAGCGCCATCAATGATGGTGGTGTTCTCTTTCGACATGGTCATACGCTTGGCAGTACCCAGGTGATCCAGGTTTGCTTGTTCAAGCGTCAGACCAACTTCTTCAGAAATGACCGTGCCGTTGGTCAGGATGGCGATATCCTGCAGCATGGACTTACGACGGTCGCCGAAGCCAGGTGCTTTGGCTGCAGCTACTTTAACGATACCGCGCATGTTGTTGACAACCAGCGTTGCGAGGGCTTCGCCTTCGATATCTTCAGCGATAATAGCCAGCGGCTTGCCTTGCTTGGCAACGGCTTCCAGTACCGGCAGCAGCTCGCGGATGTTGGAGATCTTTTTATCCACTAACAGGATGTAAGGATCTTCCAGTTCAACCGTCATAGTGTCCTGGTTGGTGACGAAGTAAGGCGAGAGGTAGCCGCGATCAAACTGCATACCTTCAACAACTTCCAGCTCGTCTTCAAAGCCGCGACCTTCATCAACGGTGATGACGCCTTCTTTACCGACTTTTTCCATCGCTTCGGCAATGATTTCACCGATACGCTGGTCGCCGTTAGCAGAAATGGTACCTACTTGTGCAATCGACTTGGTGTCGGTGCAGGGTACAGACATTGCTTTGATTTCTTTAACGGCAGCAGCAACGGCTTGATCAATGCCGCGCTTAAGATCCATCGGGTTCATGCCCGCCGTTACGCCTTTCAGACCTTCAGCAATAATGGCTTGGGCCAGAACGGTAGCGGTGGTGGTGCCGTCTCCTGCGGCGTCAGAAGTCTGTGAAGCGACTTCTTTAACCATCTGGGCGCCCATGTTTTCGAACTTGTCTTTCAGTTCAATCTCTTTGGCAACAGAAACACCGTCTTTAGTCACGGTGGGGGAGCCGAAAGATTTTTCCAGTACCACATTCCGGCCTTTCGGGCCGAGGGTTACTTTTACCGCGTTGGCGAGAACGTCAACACCGCGGGCCATGCGCTTACGAGCATCATCTGAGAACTTGACTTGTTTAGCTGACATATCTGCTACTTCCTAAATTGAATGCAAAAACGTGAAAGTGAATAATCGAGGCACTCATCATAAGAGAGTGCGCGACGACGATCTTAGCCTTCAACAACCGCAAGAATATCGGCTTCGCTCATGATTAAGACTTCTTCACCGTCGACTTTTTGCTTTTCGACGCCGTAGCCATCTTTAAAGATCACGTTATCGCCAACCTTAACGTCTAGGGGGCGAACATCGCCATTTTCGAGAATGCGACCATTACCAACGGCGAGTACTTCGCCACGCGTTGGTTTTTCTGCTGCATTGCCCGGAAGCACGATGCCGCCTGCGGTTTTTTGCTCTTCTTCAACGCGACGGATGATGACACGATCGTGCAAAGGACGGATATTCATTCACGTTCTCCTGAGTATGGTTGAAGCCCAGTTGAGGGCGGTTAGCTAAAAAAGTTCTCGTGGGATTTCCCGCGAGAAGCGAAGGCCTTACAGCCTCCATTGTTAATGGCAGTACCGTTAGTAGCTGCCGAATTTGTGTGCTGGCTAAAAAGTGGGGGCTGCGGATGGTCTTTCAAGGGGGCGGGCAATAAAAAATTGCTTTTTTGTCGATTTTCTTCCCAGAGGAGCCTTAACGACGACGCAAGGGCTCATCATGGCTAATAAAGTCTCCCTCAATAGGGCCTTCCTGTTGCGCGGATTGAGAATTTTTGGATGCCCCATCGAAACGTTCGCTGTGTTCATTCGAGGTCTGGCGTGCAGTCGAATCGCCAGAGCCTTGCTGTGCACCCACAACGGTTTTAAGCCCTAACCAAGTCAGTGCTTTAAACATGAGTTGCCGGGCACTGGGAATGAGGCAAGCCAGACCCAGTGCGTCGGATAAAAAGCCTGGTGCCATCAGTAGCGCTCCACCGAAAATAAGCGCAGCGCCGGTTAATAATTCACTGGAAGGAACCTCGCCAACCTGCATGCGCTGACGCGCACGAGCAAACGTTGCGACCCCTTCTCTACGGATAAGATGAAGCCCGGCAAAACCTGTGCCGAGTACTAAGAGTAGGGTTGTTAGTAAACCTATCTGGCTGCCAATTGAAAAAAGGACAACGAAATCAAGTAAGGTGAACAGTGATATGAAAATAAGGATGGGCATGATTAACTCCAGATAAAGTGACTGACACCATTACAGTCGTGTTTTTCTTAATATGGTGCCAGATATCTTAATAACAAGCAGCTCAAGATTTGCGATAAAAGCACTCTTTAGTAACGCAAGGAACTCGATTTATGTTACGCACTCTTATATGCTGCAATGCACAATTAATCGATTTTTTAGCCGCTACCAGGAGTTAATAATGCTTCTTACCGATAAAGTGATCGCAGTTACCGGAGGGGCGCGTGGTTTGGGTTATGCCATGGCTTTACGGCTGGGTAAGCAGGGAGCGCGTATGGCGCTTTTGGATATGAGTGCTGAAGCGCTCGATCAGGCTGTATCGCAGCTTTCCGCTGAAGGTATCGACGCTCAGGCCTTTGTAGTTAATGTCGCCGACGAGGCCTCCGTGACTCAAGCATTTACTGATATTGCGCAGCGCATGGGGCCTGTTAGCGGCTGCATAAATAATGCGGGTATTACTGACGATGCACTGCTGGTTAAGGCTAAACAGGGGCAAGTGGAAAAACGTATGTCCTTAGAGGCTTGGCAAAACGTTATTAATGTTAATTTAACCGGCGTTTTTCTGTGTGGGCGTGAAGCTGCTACCCAGATGATTGAGGCAGGGCATCAAGGGGTGATCGTAAACATATCGAGCATTTCCCGGGCAGGCAATATGGGGCAGAGCAACTATGCCGCTGCTAAAGCTGGAGTACACGCGCTAACGACTACCTGGAGTCAAGAACTGGCGCGTTATGGTATCCGCACCGGCACCGTTGCACCCGGATTTGTCGCGACTGAAATGACCGCTGCAATGCGGCCGGATATGTTGGAGCGGATTTCTTCAAGCGTGCCCCTCAAGCGCTTAGGTGAACCCGATAATATTGCCCAAAGCGTGGCATTTATTATTGAGAATGACTACTTCACCGGACGCATTATTGAGTGCGATGGGGGATTGCGGCTATAGATTTGCTACTGGGCCCAAGCAGATTTTTACTAGCTAAATAGGCGGCCCCAGAAGGCCGCCGACAGAGCATCTTGAGTCGGCTTAAAAGTAGTCGCGGCTAATTTTACGCTGGAAGTACATTTCTAGGCGTAGCGTCATCGCCCACCGTGGGTCATAGCTCACATCGCGCTGAAAGTGCAGCTCTGGAATGACATCAGCGAACAAAATGCCTTTATGGATATCCCGCCGATAGCGCGTTTGCAGGTAGTAATTGGTCATGCGCGGATTGGAGGCGCTTTCACCAATGGCAATGGCGGAGTAGCGTAGAGCGCTGCGCCGATTAATACGGTGGTTGATTTCGGCAATTTCGCTGTATTCGAGTTTATCTTCTTCCTCACGCCACTGAACGTTTGTGATAAACCGTAAATGGCGGCTATCGCTTAGCGCACGACCCACATCCCAGCGCGTCCGGGCCGAGTAGCCTTCATTATTGAACCAAGAAACGCGGTTATTTGTTTCAAGCTGCCAGGGTCCTTCGCCGAGTTGCCATAGGCGTTCGCTCGTGAAACGTACATAAGGATCCAGCGGTAGGCGTAAGCGCACACCGGCACCCACTCGATTGCTCCAGTTTTCACGCTTGTCGCGGCTCTCTAGCCAATCTAGCCCCAATGTTGAGCTGCGTCGGTCGCGCTGATCATTATTAAGGCGCCCCGAGCCCTGCTCTTCAAGCGTGCCTTGAGACTCTTCGGGATCACTCTCGATCACCAGGCGCAAGCGCTCTTCTGAGGTAGGTAGATCGATACGGTAACGGATCGATGTATCGCCACGGGTGCCGTCGCCCTCCATCCAGTCAATTTCTTGACCTAGGCGTAGATAAGACTCGTTCTTGGCCTGCATATGATCATCGGTGCCAAAAAAACCATCAATGCGGCGCGACGTACTGTCTACCCAGTTGCCTACGCTTTCGCGAAACGGCTCAACACGCTCTTCAGCCCACTCGGGTAAATCGCTATCTTCCTCTTCGGCGTAAGCGTTAACCGCGACGCAAGTCATTAGGCCTAGCCAGCAGAAGGTTATAATTTTATGCATCGAGTAGTTCCAGTCGTCGTGTGCTTTGCCGCTTAGTATAAAAAATTGGTTAGCGTGCCTTGTGGGTTTCAATCTCTTTTGCCCATTCTAATACACGCTTGCGCTGGCCTCGGCTGTTAAGACGATGGGTATCGACTTTGGCCGGAATAAGCTGGCGGATGGGAGCTGCGTCTAAATCAAAATTAAAGGTACGTGAAGCGCCCATGGGCATATCTTCGGACCCATAAATGGCAATGACACGAATTTCGAGCTGAAGATTTTGCTCATGCAGCAAATCGTCTTCAATTTCCCAATACTCTTTAACTTGTTTCACGATGTCACCAAACGTTTGAATGTTCAGATAGTCACCTGATGCCAGAGGGCCTTGATGAGTGCGATGGCTGTTTTCATTTTGTTCGTTGCCACGCTGCTGATACTCCACTACATCAAGGTTGTAGCTGCGATTTTGGGTATGTAGCACCGCTATAAGGTGTTGAATATAGATCGCTTCACTGCTCATGTTGCTGATTAGGCAGATGGCGTTGACACCAGTACCTCTGCCGCGATTAATAATAACGCGAGGGCGCCGCTGACGGACATAGCCGTTATAAAGCAGTTGGGCATAAAACAACCACACAAACAGCGTACAAATGCTCGCGACTGCCGAGATTGCCTGAGCGTTTTCGTTGAGCCATTCCATTATTTGAGTTCCTTCTCATGTAATTGGGCCAATTTTGGTTAATAATCTAGCGGAGAATTGTGCTTACGTCAGCCAGAATGTTGGCAATAAGCTATTGAATCCCCAAATGTCAGGCACAAAAAAATGGCGTTAAGCCATTGATGAGTAAGAATATAGAGTATGGAATAAAATGCTTGAGCCATTAACTTAAAAGCTGATCAAAAATAGGCCTATCAGCTAACTCGACAATGATTAATTCAGAAGGGGAGGATGAAGCTAAAAGATTGAAAGATAACAAGTAATTGGTGCGGATGGGGAGACTCGAACTCCCACACCTTACGGCACTAGAACCTAAATCTAGCGTGTCTACCAATTCCACCACATCCGCTAAGACGAGGCGTATATTATCAATTTTGTGGCGTAAGTCAATCAATGATTTGATATTTATTCAGTTAGCCGTAAGGAGAAGGCATGGTGTTAAAACAGTGGCTGCAGCGAGGAAGTCGTTTGCTTCAGCAAGGCATGCCGGGCTACTGCGCGTTCTGCATGGCCAGTGCCTTACCAGGGCAAGGGTGGTGCGCTGCCTGTTTAAAAGAACTGCCCTGGAATCTTCACGCCTGCCAGCAGTGTGGCGATCCAGTGGCGCATAAAACGCCACTATGTGGTCACTGCCTAACAGAGCCACCGGCATATACGGCCACCCAGGCTGGGCTGCTGTATCAAGGAGCGATTAAACAACTGGTGCATGATTTTAAATTTCATGCTTCGCCGCGCGCGGGCACGTTATTGGTTGAATTGATGCTGTTAACCCCGCCGGCGATCCAGGGAGATGCCCTGTTGTCGGTGCCTATGACCACCGCACATGCTCGCACACGTGGGTTTAATCAATCGCACTGGTTGGCAGAGCAGTTAGGGAAGAAATGTGATATGCCGCTGGTTAATGCCAGAAGGATTAAAGATAGCCCCTCCCAGCGCACATTGAATCGCCGCCAACGGGCGGCTAATCTGGCGGGCGCTTTTGCCTTTGAAGGACCGCTACCGGCGCACATCGTCATAGTGGATGACGTTGTGACGACGGGGTCGACAGGGCATGCATTGGCTCAAGCTGCGCTAGATGCAGGAGCCAGCCAAGTTGATATATGGGCAGCAGCGCGGACACCACTTGGCAAGGATTGATAGAATAAACTTTTCGCAAATTTTAGCTTTTTCGCCAACCCAGGAGTGACCAATGTCACACCCGTTTAGCTCTCTTTCGCCCGATTTGGTGATGTCTGCCGTAGAGTCACTGGATATTTGGCCTGCAGGCGAACCCTTTGCGCTAAATAGCTACGAAAATCGTGTGCTGATGTTTCGCGATGACGATGGCAAAAGTTGGATTGTTAAGTTCTATCGCCCTGACCGCTGGTCTGATAAGGCGATTCAGGAAGAGCATGATTTTCTGCAGGAACTCGCTAGTCAAAATGTACCGGTAGTGGCTCCGTGGCGCGATAAGGCAGGCACGTCGATACACTATTTTAAGGCATTTCGATTTTCCCTATTTCCCCATTGCCCTGGCCAAGCGCCAGAGTTGGATAACCCGTCGCATCTGTTTGCCATGGGGGAGCTGCTAGGGCGATTGCATCAAGTGTCCGCTAATGCAACTTTTCAGCATCGTCCACGCTTAGAGCTGGCCAGCGGGGTGCTTGACGCTCAGCAGCGCGTGCTAAGTAGCGAAAGGTTGACGCGTCATCAGCGGCGAGCATATGAGAAAGTTATTCAAAAAGTTCATCAGCAGCTTTTAAAGCACAGCGTGCCTGACAACCGCATGATTCGCTGCCACGGAGACTGCCATTTAGGTAATGTGCTGGGGCGTGACGAGCAGTTTACGCTCGTTGATTTTGACGACTGTATTATGGCGCCCGCTATGCAGGATATCTGGATGTTACTACCCACCGATGATCCCCAAGGCTGGCGATCCTACTTAAGCGAAATTATCGAAGGGTACGAAGAGAGCGGCTCATTCCCTAGTGATCAAATGGTGCTAATTGAGCCGTTAAGAAGCTATCGCCTGATCAGACACTCAGCATGGCTGGTGTCACGCTGGAATGATCCGGCATTTCCACGTGCATTTCCTTGGCTGGCAGATAGCGGCTATTGGGATCAGCATATCCGCCAGTTAGAGCAACAGTGTCTTCAATTAGATAATCCACGCTGGTTGGCATAGTTGATTTAGCTTAAACCCACTAGCGCAAATTGAAATGCTGATTACTCGACTTCCGGGTCGGCGTCTTCACGAGGAATGGGGTTGGCAACGCCTTCACCATCGGCCTGTTGGCGCTGCTGATTAAGCTCTGCAGAGGGATTATCCAGCTCGGTAATTTCCAGGGCTTCATCTAACGTGAGAAGAAATGTTTGCCCAGGAGAGAGCGTGCAAGGAGTGCTTTCGCAGGGTATGGCGTATTGTCCATCTTCAGCATAAGCGCTGGCACTGAAATTGCCGCTGAAAATATCGCTGTCAGCGTCGTGGGTTTCAATGCACGTTGCTTCTTGTGTCGTAACCCGAATGCGCTCATCCACTAACTGCGCATTGCCTATAATCACACAGTACTCTGGCAATGAATGGGAGGCGCTGGCTGCTCGGGTAGGGTGCAGCAAAATATCGCATAGGCGCGCTTGGTTTGAATCAAAGGTAAGCTCTTCGACAACCTCAACGCCGACTGTTGCTTCGCTGGGGAGGGTCAGCTTAGCGTCTGCAGCAGAGGCGTATAGAGGCATTGCAAAAAATGGGGCCGCGATGGCGGTTAACCAAAAATGTGATGGCTTAAAGGACATGGCGAACTCTCAGTGTTGGCGCCTGCAGTAAAGGCAGTAAATTAGTTACGAATTATCATATCACAGGCCCCTAGCTTGCAAAGTGGACGACGCGGCGCTCTGCCGCAGGCATGTGGGGCCTTCGTTGGGCAGATACGTTAAAATGTGCTCTTTACTTAATATTTATTGTGCAAATGTTTGTAATGGTTTTTAAAATGATTTCTAAAATAGTTTTTGACGAGGTTTTACATGCCCGATGATATCGCTGAGCACTATCGCCAGATAATTTCCGCACTGGGTGAAGACCCCAGCCGTGAAGGGCTGAGAGATACACCTAAGCGGGCGGCAAAGGCTATGCAGTTTTTGAATGCAGGCTACACTCAGTCGTTGGATGAGATTGTCAATGGTGCGGTGTTTGAGTCGCAAACCGATGAAATGGTGCTGGTGAAAGACATTGAACTCTATTCGATGTGCGAGCATCACCTGCTGCCATTCATTGGTAAATGTCACATTGCCTATCTGCCCGACGGTAAAGTATTAGGGCTGTCTAAGTTTGCGCGTATTGTCGATATGTTTGCCCGTCGGATGCAGATTCAGGAAAACCTCACGCGCGAGATTGCCGAGGCAGTTCAGCAAGTGACACAGGCTAAGGGCGTTGCTGTAGTAGTGGAAGCGCGTCATTTATGTATGATGATGCGAGGTGTAGAGAAACAAAATTCCAGCATGACTTCGTCGGTGATGCTGGGCGGTTTTCGCACCAACCAAGCGACACGGCAAGAATTTTTGATGCTCATTAGTTAAATTAGCCTTGTTTATGGGCTAATTTAGCACGCCGCAAATTTGGTCTCAGCAGGGGGTTCGTCTTAGCATGAAGACGTTAATGAGTCTAATAAGGCCATCATTTTGGCTAGGAGTCTGTCATGGAAGCGCTTAAGGAAACACAGCTATACTGCCCGTTCGCCTATATAGATGGTAGTTGGGTCGCGGCAGATAGCGGCGAGCAAATTACGGTATCGAATCCGGCAACTGGAGAAGCGATTGGTGACATTCCTCGTTTAGGTAAAGCTGAGACCGAGCGTGCAATTGATGCAGCCGATGCTGCGCTACCGGCATGGCGAGCACTCACGGCCCAGGAGCGCGCTGACCTGCTGATGAAGTGGCACGACCTAATGCTCGAGCATCAGCAGGACCTTGCCATGCTGATGACATTTGAACAGGGTAAACCCCTCAAAGAAGCCGCTGGCGAAATAGTGTATGCAGCGAGCTTTTTACGCTGGTTTGCCGAAGAGGCGCGACGCGTTTATGGCGAAACGATTCCGGCGGCAAAAGCCAACCAGCGCATTGTGGTTACCAAACAGCCGGTAGGGGTGGTGGGTGCGATTACACCCTGGAACTTCCCCGCTGCGATGATCACTCGTAAAGCCGGTGCGGCACTGGCGGCGGGCTGCACGATTGTGGTCAAGCCCGCTAGTCAAACCCCATTCTCTGCCACCGCGCTGGCCTTATTAGCTGAACGTGCTGGCATTCCCCGCGGTGTTTTTAACGTCGTGCCGGGTAGCGCCAGTGACATTGCCCAGGCCATGACGCAGTCTCCGAAAGTGCGCAAAATCACCTTCACCGGCTCTACTGAAGTGGGGCGTAAGCTGATGGCACAAGCGGCGGAGCATATTCAGAAAATTTCGCTAGAGCTGGGCGGGAATGCGCCCTTTATCGTATTTGAAGACGCCGATTTGGATGCCGCCGTGGAAGGCGCAATGGCCGCCAAGTTCCGCAACGCTGGGCAAACCTGCGTATGTACCAACCGCTTCTTGGTGCAGTCGAGCGTCATTAATGCTTTTTGTGAAAAATTAGCGGTCGCCATGAACAGCGAGCTACACGTGGGTGATGGCACCAAGCCGAACATCAATATTGGCCCCTTGATTGATGAAAATGCGGTTAAAAAAGTCAGTGAGCATGTTCAGGATGCCATTGATAATGGCGCTGAACTGTTGCTGGGTGGTCATCCACATCCGCTGGGCGGTAATTTCTTTACTCCGACGCTGATCAGTTTCGCCACCGACCAAATGAAAGTGGCCCATGAAGAGACATTTGGTCCTCTGGCGGCGGTTTTCCCATTTGATGATGAAGAGACCGCTATTGAAATGGCCAATGACACTCAGTATGGCCTGGCTTCTTACTTCTATTCTCGTGACCTCGCCCGCGTATGGCGTGTGGCCGAGGCGCTGGAGTATGGCATGGTGGGTATTAACACCGGGGCTATCTCCAATGCCGCTGCGCCGTTTGGTGGCGTAAAAGCATCCGGTCTAGGCCGCGAAGGTGGTCATCAAGGTTTGGAAGAGTACCTGGAAACCAAGTATCTCTGTATTGATCTTGGCTAAGCTCTACCTGCTATTGCCTAGCCAATGAAATAGGCTAAAAAAGCCCCCATCAGCATGTTGCTGATGGGGGCTTTTTTTACGGCGATAATTAAAGGCCGAGCTAGCGGCTGACCTTAATGGCGGAAGTGGCGCATGCCGGTAAACACCATGGCAATACCCGCTTCGTTGGCAGCATCAATGACTTCCTGGTCGCGCATCGAACCACCCGGCTGAATAACAGCGGTAATGCCGGCCGCTGCCGCGGCATCGATACCGTCGCGGAAGGGGAAGAAAGCATCGGATGCCATCACCGAACCCGGTACTGAAAGGCCTTCGTCAGCGGCTTTAATGCCAGCGATCTTCGCCGAATAAACGCGGCTCATTTGGCCTGCGCCGACGCCCACCGTTTGGCCATCTTTGACGTAAACAATGGCGTTGGATTTAACGAATTTGGCGACTCGCCAGGCAAAGGCAAGATCGCGCAACTCCTGCTCGCTGGGTTCACGCTGGCTAACCACTGTCAGGTCGTCTCGGGTCACCATGCCATCATCGCGCTCTTGCACCAGCAAGCCACCATTAACGCGCTTAAAGTCGAGGGCTGACTGCTGCTCGCCGGGCCAGTGAGCGCTGACATCCAGCAAGCGAACATTCTGCTTGCTAGCCACAATAGCAACGGCTTCAGCGCTGACGCCGGGGGCAATAATCACCTCAACAAACTGGCGGTCTATGATCGCCTGGGCAGTTTCGGCGTCCAGTGCAGTATTGAAGGCGATAATACCCCCAAAGGCGCTGGTTGGATCGGTGGCAAACGCTTTGTCGTAAGCTGCCAAAGCGGTAGCGCCAATCGCCACGCCGCAGGGGTTGGCATGTTTAACGATCACGCAGGCAGTCTCGTTAAACGCTTTGACGCATTCAAACGCTGCATCGGTATCGGCGACATTGTTGTACGAAAGCGGTTTGCCCTGGAGGACTTTGGCCGTGGCAACGCTAGGCTGGTTAGCCGCAGGGTCAACGTAGAAAGCAGCCTGTTGATGGGGATTTTCGCCGTAACGCATGTCCTGCTTTTTTTGTAGCTGCAGGTTAAAGGTGCGTGGGAATGTCTTGTCAGTGGCGTTAACTTGACGGCCCAAATAGTCGGCAATGGCGCCGTCGTAGCCGGCGGTGTGCTCAAAAGCTTTTACGGCTAAATCAAAGCGTGTCGTGCTACTGACCTGGCCATCTTGCGCGGCCAGCTCGCCTAGGACACGGGCGTAATCGCTGCTATTCACCACAATGGTGGTGTAGGCGTGATTTTTGGCGCAGGCACGAACCATGGTCGGGCCACCGATATCGATATTCTCGATGGCATCTTCTAGCGTGCAGTCTGGCTTGGCAACCGTCGCGGCAAACGGGTAAAGGTTGACCACCACCATGTCGATTGGTGCGATGTCGTTTTCAGCCATTACCGCGTCATCCTGGCCGCGACGGGCCAAAATGCCACCGTGAATTTTGGGGTGCAGGGTTTTTACGCGGCCATCCATAATTTCGGGGAAGCCGGTATGTTCAGACACCTCTTTAACCGCAATGGCATTTTCCTGGAGCAGACGAAATGTGCCACCAGTGGAGAGCAGTTCAACACCGAGCTCAGTCAGGCCGCGGGCGAATTCCACAATGCCGGTTTTATCAGAAACGCTCAAAAGGGCGCGGCGAACGGGGGTAGCGTTGCTGTCAGTCAGGGGAGGATTGTCATCCATAAGAGAGTTATCAGCCATTAGAGTGCTCGTGTGCAGAGTGGAAAATTAATCATAACAACGCCCCAGAGTTATTGGGCGTCACCTTCGATAAGACTGTATTGCTTGAGTTTTTTGCGCAGGGTGCCACGGTTAAGGCCGAGCACGTCAGCGGCCCGGGTCTGATTACCGTCGGTATGCTCTAGTACGCAGGCCAGTAATGGCGCTTCTACTTCGGCCATCACCATGGCGTACAGATCGGTAGCCTGACTGCCATCGAGATGCTCGAAGTAACGGCGCATGGCGGTTTCCACGGCCTCACGAAGCGGCTGAGGTGGCGTGCTAGTAGCGGAGTCAGCCAACGTGCCCACCAACTGAGTGGAAGTGACGCCGGAATAGGTATCGCTAGAGAGAAGATCGCGTTCAGTCATGCAGCATAGCTTCCTTTGGCTAGCAAACGCGTGGCGGCGTCTTCGGCGGCCATCGCGTCGTTGATCCAATCTAATTGCGTTTCAGGTGATGCCAACACATTGAACTGCTGCTTAAGCGCGCGCTGTTGGGGCTGCGTAAAGCGTGGGTCCTCGTTGAGATACCAGCCGATATGTTTACGCGCTATACGTACGCCCATTGTGGTGCCGTAAAACTCGTGGAGCGCTTTCAGGTGCCCATGCAGCACCTGATGGCGTTCTCTAAGGCTGGGTAACGCCATCCGCACACCGTGTTGAAGATAATGGTTGATCTGATGAAAGATCCACGGGTTGCCCTGTGCGCCACGGCCTACCATTACGGCATCAGCACCGGTATAAGCGAGTACCTCGGCGGCTTTTTCAGCACTTGTTATGTCGCCGTTAGCAATCACTGGTATCGAGAGGTGAGATTTGATCTCAGCAATCGTGTCGTACTCTGCCTGTCCAGTATAGCGCTGCTGACGATGTCGGCCATGTACGGCTAGCGATTGAATGCCTGCTGACTCGGCAATTTGGGCAATTCGCAGGCCGTTATTGGATTCAGCGCACCAGCCAGTGCGAATTTTAAGCGTTACGGGAATGTCGACGGCGGCCACAACAGCGTCGAGAATTTCCGCCACCAGCGCCTCATCGCGGAGCAAAGCGGAACCGGCGGCTTTGTTGCACACCTTTTTAGCCGGGCAGCCCATATTGATGTCAATAATTTGTGCGCCCAGTTCGGCATTCAGCCGAGCCGCTTGGGCGAGCATATCCGCATCGCCTCCGGCAATTTGTACCACCCGTGGGTCGGGTTCACCGCGGTGGTCCATACGCAGCTGCGATTTGCGTGTATGCCACAGGCTCGGGTCGGCAGTGACCATTTCACCCACCACCCAGCCAGCTCCAAGCCGCCGGCATAGCTGACGAAAAGGGCGGTCGGTGACGCCAGCCATTGGCGCAAGCATTACCCGGTTCGGTAGCTCATACGGCCCAATAGTGGGTAATGTAGTGGTTGAGGTCATGGCGCGGGCTTTGTGTTTGCTAGATTTGTGTTTGCTAGACTATATGAGTGAACTGGCGGCGAGTAGACGCTTACAAGGGGCGACATGATACGCCTACTCGACGATAGGGTGAAGGCTGATTGCCTCTTTAGCTTGGACGCTGGCCGTTTAGTCGCACCCAGCCTTCACGCACCACCGGCTCTTCCATGCAGATGCCTTGTGCTATATAGGCTTGATAAACCTCATCGGCTTGATTGGCTAGGATGCCTGAAAGCGCAAGTCGACCGCCGGGCGCGACATGCCCCGCAATCATTGGCGCTAGCTCAACCAGCGGGCCCGCCAAGATATTGGCGGTCACGATAGGGTAGTCGCCACCATCGCTTAACTGCTCAGGGTAGTAGAGAGTTAAAGCCGGCTCGGCAATAGCGTTACGCTCGGCGTTGTCACGGCTGGCCTGAAGTGCCTGAGGGTCAATGTCGGTGGCATCAGCGTGGCTGGCACCCAGTTTTAGCGCAGCAATGGCGAGAATGCCCGAACCACAACCCACATCCAGCACTGTCTGCTGTGCTAAATGTCCATCCACCGCAAGTTCATCTAGCCACTCTAAACACAGTGCCGTCGTAGGATGTGTGCCGGTGCCAAAAGCAAGACCAGGATCGAGGATTAGGTTAACGGCATCCGCCTCAGGGGGTTCGTGCCAGCTAGGCACAATCCAAAGGCGCTGGCCCATACGCAGCGGGGTGAAGTCATCCATCCACTCGCGTTCCCAGTCACGGTCGGCTAGCAGTTCATACTCGATGGTGGGGCAGGGTTCGTCAGGCTGCTGCTCGGCCCAGGCGGCTGCAATCCTCTCAAGCATGCTCTCGACGCCTTCGAGGTCGTCATATAGTCCGGTTAGTATGGTGTCTTCCCAAAGCGGTGTGGTGCCACGCTCGGGCTCAAACACAGGGTCGTCGTGGGCGTCTTGAAGCCCAATAGCCGTCGCCCCCTCTTCAAGCAGCAGTTCTTCGAGGAATTCTACCTGCTCGGGGACGACATGAGCTTTGAGTTGAAGCCAGGGCATGAAGGTTCTCCGCAAGGCGATTTAAAGGCAGGTGCAGGAAAGACACGCTCAGTCAAGACGCATCCAATAAAGACACAGACGGGGTGGACATGGCCACCCCGCTGGGTATCAAGCAATTCGCTGGAAAGGCTTAGAGCGGCGTTAACTGCCGAGTTTCTTTTCCAGGTAGTGAATGTTGACACCGCCTTGACGGAAGTAGCTGTCGCGCACCAGATCTTTTTGCAGGTCGATATTGGTTTTAATGCCTTCCACGAGCAGTTCGTCGAGGGCATTGCGCATTCGCGTTAGGGCTATTTCGCGATCGGCTCCCCAGGTGATCAATTTACCGATCAGAGAGTCATAGTGCGGTGGCACGGTGTAGCCGGTATAGAGGTGGGAATCCATTCGGACGCCTAAACCACCAGGTGCATGAAATAGCGTTACCTTGCCGGGTGAAGGCATAAAGGTGCGTGAGTCTTCGGCGTTGATCCGACACTCAAAGGCGTGGCCATTGAGCTGTACATCTTCCTGGCGAATTGACAGTGGCAGACCGGAGGCAATGCGCAACTGTTCTTTAACAATATCCACGCCGGTCACCATTTCGGTAACCGGGTGCTCAACCTGAACGCGGGTATTCATCTCAATGAAGAAGTACTCACCGTCTTCGTACAGGAATTCAAACGTACCGGCGCCGCGGTAGTTGATCTTGATACATGCCTGACGGCACGCTTCCAGTACCTGGGCGCGGGCTTCGGGATCAAGGCCTGGTGCTGGGGCTTCTTCCAACACTTTTTGATGACGACGCTGTAGCGAGCAATCGCGGTCGTAAAGATGAATCGCGTTGCCTTGGCCGTCAGCAAGCACCTGAACTTCAACATGGCGAGGCTTTTCAAGGAATTTTTCCATGTAAACCGTGCCGTCGCCAAAGGCGGCGTGTGCCTCAGTGCGGGTAACGGTAATCGCCGAAAGCAGGTGCCCCTCGGTGTGCACCACGCGCATACCGCGACCGCCGCCCCCAGAAGCGGCTTTAATAATAACCGGGTAGCCGATTCGGCGTGCCGTGGCTAAATTAGTCTCATCGTCATCACCTAACGGGCCATCAGAGCCTGGCACAGTAGGAACGCCCGCTTCCTTCATGGATTGAATTGCACTGACTTTATCGCCCATCAGGCGAATGGTCTCAGCGCGAGGGCCAATAAAGGTAAATCCAGAGCGCTCAACCTGCTCGGCAAAGTTGGCGTTTTCAGATAAAAAGCCGTAGCCGGGATGAATAGCGGTTGAGTCAGTGACTTCGGCCGCGCTGATCAGGGCCGGGATATTCAAATAAGACTGCGCTGACGATGCCGGTCCGATACACACGGCTTCATCTGCCAGGCGAACATGCATGAGTTCACGATCAGCCTTGGAGTGTACCGCTACGGTTTTAATGCCCAGCTCTTTACAGGCCCGTAAGATGCGAAGGGCAATCTCGCCGCGATTCGCGATAAGTACCTTGTCCAGCATGGGAGAGTCCACCCGTGTTGAAAATGAAAGATTAAGCGATAACGATCATGGGTTGATCGAATTCTACCGGTTCGCCATCTTCCACCAGAATGGCTTCCACCACACCGTCGCGATCGGCTTCAATCTGGTTCATCATTTTCATGGCTTCAATGATGCATACGGTGTCGCCCTGTTTGACGGTATCGCCAACTTCTACAAACGATTTTGCGCCCGGTGCCGGGCTGCGGTAGAAGGTACCGACCATGGGCGAGTTGACTGCTTCGCCACGGTAGCTAACGCCCTGAGGCTCAGCTTCAGCAGCAGGCGGTGCCGCAGGAGCGCCTGTCGCGGGAGCTGGTGCGTAGCCAGGCTGCTGCGCATATTGGGGCATAGGCTGTGGCTGCCACGAGGCACCATTCGGATGGCGGCTGATACGTACTGACTCTTCGCCTTCCTGAATTTCAATCTCGCTAATGTTGGATTCTTCGAGCAGTTCAATCAGTTTCTTAACTTTACGGATATCCATGGCACAGCCCCATCAATGGCATAAAAAGGTTATGAAAATTTAAACACAGAGCAAATTCGCCGAATCGGCAAAGCGCTGTAGGCGTTTCGTTAAGCGCAGTAAACCAAATTTAAAAGCGAGGAGAACGCTGCATGTTAGTGAACGTTACCCTGTTCTCACCGCTAAAAAAGCAAATTTTTAGCTTATATGGGAGCGAAGTTTGCCGAAAAAGTGCGAGGATGTCCAGCAACTGTCTAAGCTCCCAACTAGATCACACGGATAGTGTGAAATTAAACAACCGTTTGACGATGTTTGCGCCAGAAGGCTTATTTAGCGCTTTAATGCGCTATTAGAAAAGAGTGAGAATTAGCTATTCGCAAGCCACTGGCTCACGGACTCAAGGTGTTCTTGCAACTGCTCGGCAGTCACCTCGCCTTGAATACGCGCATCACGAATCTCATGGCCTTGGCTAAAAAACAGCAGGCTGGGCGGGCCAAAGAGGCTAAACCGGTCAAGCAGCTCGCGGCTTTGTGGATTGGTATCGGTGACATCGGCAGCAATTAAGGTGTAATCGCTTAGCGCCGCGGAGACCCGTGGGTCGGGGTAGACATCACGCTCCAGTAGTTTGCATGAAATACACCAGTCGGCGGTAAAGTGGACGAACACCGATTGGTTCGCGCCGCCAGCGTTATCAATGGCCTCTTCAAGCGCAGCTAAATTATCTACCTCAATAAAATCGAGAGCTTGCGCCTGTGACCCTTCGGAAACACTGTAAGCGGTAGCCAATGGACGCAGCGGGTTGCTGCCGCCTTGGGCTGCGCCGATTACCAGCACGACTCCCCACGCTAGCAGCATAAGCCCCAGCGTTTGGCGTGCCCGCGGCCAGCCCTGTGGCTGATTGAAATTCAGTGCCCCCAACGCCAGTGCTGTGCCAATCGCTAGCGCTGCCCATAGCAGTAGCGCAATGGGGGCGGCCACTAAACGCTCAATCATCCAAATGGCGACGCCCAGCAGCAGCAGTCCAAAGGCGATTTTCACTCCGTTCATCCAAGCGCCTGACCGGGGCAGCAGCGTGGCGCCAAAGGTGCCGACCAAAAGCAGCGGTACGCCCATGCCAAGGCCCAGCGCAAATAGCACCGCGCCGCCCATGGCCGCATCGCCGGTTGACGATATAAAGACCAGCGCTCCGGCCAAAGGTGCTGTTACACAGGGCGACACCACAAGCACTGAAAGGGCGCCTGCCACGGCTAAGCCCGCCGGGCCACTGTGCTGTGCACGCGCCTGCCAGGCGTCAATTCGGTTGGTTAAACGAGGTGACAGGTTCAAATTAAATGCCCCAAACATCGCTAGGGCAAACAGTGTGAAAAGCCCGGCAAAGGTGATTAACACAGGGGCCGACTGCAAACGGGCCTGAAGATTAAGCCCGGCGCCAAATAGCCCCATTAACACACCGACCAGTGCGTAAGTGAGCGCCATACCTATGACATAGCTGAACGAGAGTGCAAGGGCGCGCGGGCGCGTAGGATTTTGGCCCACTATAATTGAAGAGAGAATCGGGATCATCGGCAGCACGCAGGGCGTAAAGGTGAGCCCTAGGCCAGCTATAAAAAACAGCCCCAGTGCGAGCGGCAAGCTAGCATCGCTAATCAATGCGCTAAAGCGGCTGTCTTCGCTTTGGGGAGCAGAAAAATCTCTTTGGATGGAGGTACCAGGTGCCGCATTACCTGCAGCGTTATCGGCTTGCCAGTTAGCGAATTGGCTGGGTGGCTGAGTTTCACTGGCCTCTAGGCTGGTTTGCTCCGGCGGGTAACAGAGGCCAGCGTCGGCGCAGCCTTGAAACGTTAATGTAATGCTAAGAGGACCTGAGTAAGCCGCGTCTAGGGGCGCTTCAAACACCAACTGATCCCTGAATACATAGACATCGCCCATGAACTCATCATTGGTGAAGGTGCCCTGGGGGATTTCTGGCTCGCCGAGTGTCACGCTTTCCGTTTGGCTGGAAACAGCAAACTGATGCCGATAAAGATAGTAGCCGTCGGCGATATCCATCCCTATATAGAGCGTATCGCCATCGTGCCAAGCCGTCGGCTGGAAAGCCTCGGTGACAGGTAAAAATTCGTCTTGATTACTGGAAGAGGAGAACCACTGGGCGTGGGCGCCGAATGGTAACCAAACGAGAAACAAAACCAGTAAAGGAAATAGGCTTAGGCGTTTAAAAGAGAACACGGTGCGTCCTTAATCAATGGCAGCGCAAAGTAAGGCGAATAGCATACCGCATACTTAAAACCCTGAGACATACGCTGCGGTGACGTGACGCGCCCATTAATAGCACGTTAATTCTGGCATTATAAATCCTGGCAATACAAAAAGGTCGCCCGAAGGCGACCTCTCAAGTCCACAGGAAGAGCTTTAAACGATTACGCTTTCTGGTAAGCAGTAACCGATTTTTCAATCGCTTTGCGCGCCGCGTCGGCACCTTCCCAAGATTCAACTTTCACCCATTTGCCTTTTTCGAGATCTTTGTAGTTCTCGAAGAAGTGAGCGATCTGCTGACGCAACAGCTCAGGCAGGTCAGTCACTTCCTGAATGTCATCATAGAGCGAGCTTAGCTTGGCGTGGGGTACGCAGATCAATTTAGCATCTTCGCCGGCTTCGTCGGTCATATTCAAAATGCCAACCGGGCGCGCGCGAATGATACTACCAGGTTGAACCGGGTGCGGCGTAACAACCAGCGCGTCAAGCGCGTCGCCATCGTCGGCCAGGGTATGCGGGATAAAGCCGTAGTTGGCGGGATAGAACATCGGCGTGGCCATAAAGCGGTCAACGAGGAGTGCGCCCATATCCTTATCAATTTCGTATTTGATCGGATCGTGATTGGCTGGAATTTCGATCACCACGTAAACGTCGTTGGGTAGATCTTTCCCGGCAGGGATATTGTCAAAGTTCATCGTTGCTTCCTTGGTAGTACTGTTGTGGCTAGACAATCGTATCAGAGGCGTTTATGGCGAAGAATTATACGAACATGACCGCGCGATTACCAATGCGATATAGGTGGCAGGTAAAAGTGGGTCAGCAAAGCGCTAATGTAATAGCGACGTTTGGTGGGCATCGCTTCTGCTTGGCTGTGTGTATCATAGGCAGGGTTGATTGATAGAGATTTTGACAGTGTTAGTTGACAGTGATGTCCTTTGATCAAGTCGGCAGCCTAGGAGGATGACTTGTCGCACGCCCAGTTGCTCATTAGTTATGGTCAAGCGTTTGTCGCGCCCGATCGGCGTCTGCATCGCAGCTCAATGTCGGTGCGTTTCCCTGAGGCGCCGCTGCTGCGTGCTAAAGGCGGCTGCGCAGTTATCAGTGACTCTATTTCACGCAATACGATGGCCAAGCAGGCTGGCGATCTGAGTGTGCGCGGGTTTCTGGCTGACTACTTCTCAACCCCCGATCATTGGGATGTTAAAACCTCGGCAACTCGGGTTTTGCGCGCGTTGAATAGCTGGTGCTATAGCCAGAGCCAGCACGTTAAAGAGGGCAGTTTTGTTTCCTCTATGTCGGCCATGGTATTTCGGGGTCGCGAAGCCCATCTGTTTCATATGGGTGACACGCTGGTGTTTCGTTTACGCGGCGCGGAGTTTGAGCAGCTAAGTCGCGATCATGTGACCGATTTGGGCGGCTATCGCTACCCCTCCCGTGCATTGGGTATGGATGGTAGTGTCGACATCGACTATACCCACATTGCGGTGAAGCAGGGCGATCTGTTCCTGTTTACCACCCAGGGCGTGCGCGGCACACTGCTGCCTTCCGATTACGTGCGCTTAATTCGTCAGGACGCCAGTGATCTGGATGCCGCCTGTGAGCGGCTAGCCGATGAAGCCAAACAGCGTGCCCAGGATCGCGGCTACGGTGGCGATCAGTTCTGTTTCCAGCTGGTCCGTATCGATGAATTACCCGACGAGGTTACTGAGCATCCAGGGCAACTCTATGGCGATCTGCCGATCCCTCCTGAGCTGGCTCCCGGTGCCCGTTTAGACGGCCTGGAGGTGCTTGACGTGCTGTCACGAACGGCCCAGTCTCGGGTTTACCGCGTACGTGATGTACACAGTGAGCGGGAAATGGTCATGAAAGCCCCCAGCCCGGAGCTTTCGTTGCGCAATGCCTATCTTGAGCACTTTTTGCTCCAGCAGTGGGTGGTGGAGCGCGTTAACTCGCCTTTTGTGGTTAAAGTAATGGAGCCTTCGCGGCCTCGGCGCTACCTCTATTATCTGATGCAGCGGATTGAAGGCGAGACGCTGCGAGAGTGGGCAGAGCGCCATCCTCAGGCTAGCCTGACTCAGCGTTTAGATATCGCTAACCAGCTTGGCAAGGCGGTACAGGCGCTGCATCATCGGGAAATTATTCATCAGCAGATCAATCCCGATAATATTTTAATCGACCCGCACGGCAAGCTGGTGCTTACCGATTTTAGCGCTTGCCATATGCGCGATGGCGAAGGCCACCGCCACTCAAGTGAGCTGCTTCGTCAGATTGGCTTTAATGAGCACACTGCTCCCGAGTATGCTTTGGGGGACAGCATTGGTCGGCGCAGCGATCAGTACTCGTTAGCTTCCACTACTTACTGGCTGTTGACCGGGGCATTGCCGTATACACTGACGCCTAACCGGCTGCGCAGTCATACCGACCTTGAAGAGCTGACATACCGAAGTGCGCGCACGACCAACCCGGAAATTTCACCGGACTTGGATGACGCTCTGCGCCGCGCGCTGGATCCTCAGCGGGCGCTGCGCTTTAGACGACTGTCAGAATTTTTGCATGCGCTAAGGGTGCCGTTGGGGCGACAGCCAAACCGGGAGGAGAGCCGTCAGGAACCGCGGCGTTTTTGGCAGGGTGTGGCGGGGATACTGCTACTGCTGCTGGTTCTTTCCTGGCTGTTAAGGTAGTTAAGGTAGGAAAAGGCAATAAAACGGGGCGATGAATCATTTCATCGCCCCGTTTTGTATGTCTGCTACGGCAATTGTTTATAGCGTGAAAATAGGCAGCTTGCGCTCTGCCTTGGCGAGCTTCAGCTTCGCCACTTTAGGCAGGCCATTCTCAAATGGTGGAAAATCTTCGCCCTGAATTAACGGGGAGAGGTAGTCGCGGCACGCTTGGGTAATGCCAAGGCCGTTCTCACTGATAAAGTCACGGGGCATAAATTTCTCTTGGTTGGCTACCTGTGACAGCGGCGCAGAAATCACGTCCCACTGATAGGGCACCTGAGAGATACGCCGAATCGCAGGCATCATGGCGTTTTTACCTGCTAGCGCCAAGGTTACCGCTTCGCGCCCGACCGCATAAGCCTGCTCAACATCCGTCTTAGAGGCCAGATGGCGCGCAGCACGCTGGAGATAGTCAGCGACTGCCCAGTGGTACTTGTAGCCCAAATCCTGCTTGATCATGCCCGCCAGTGTCGGTGCCACACCGCCTAACTGGCGGTGACCAAACGCATCGGTGTTGCCGGCATCGGCCAGAAAAGTGCCATCTTCGTAACGTGCGCCCTCTGAGACTACAATAACGCAGTAGCCATAGTTTTTAACGGACTCCTCAACCCGCGCCATCGCAGCCTTACGATTAAACGGCACTTCGGGGAAAATGATCATGTGCGGGGGCTCGCCTTCCGCTTCACCCGCTAAACCGCCAGCAGCGGCAATCCAGCCCGCATGACGGCCCATAACTTCGAGCACAAACACCTTGGTAGAGGTGGCGCACATGGAAGCGATATCCAATGAGGCTTCCAAAGTCGAAGTGGCAATGTACTTGGCAACGCTGCCAAACCCTGGGCTGTTATCAGTAATCGGCAGATCGTTATCAACGGTTTTGGGCACGTGGATGGCGGTAAGCGGATAGCCCAGCTTCTCAGAAAGCTGAGAGACCTTTAAGCAAGTATCAGCGCTATCGCCACCACCGTTGTAGAAGAAGTAACGAATGTCGTGGGCTTTGAAGACTTCAATCAAGCGCTCGTACTGGGCGCGGTGGGTATCTATATCTTTAAGTTTGTAACGGCAGGAGCCAAAAGCCCCACCCGGTGTGTGGCGAAGGGCGGCAATTGCCTCGTCGCTCTCTTGGGTAACGTCGATAAGATCTTCCGTTAACGCGCCAATAATGCCGTTATGTCCGGCGTAAACCTTGCCAATTTGTTCGGGGGCTTGGCGGCAGGCTTCGATAACGCCGCAGGCGCTAGCGTTGATCACGGCGGTGACGCCACCGGATTGGGCGTAAAAGGCATTATGCTGGGCCATGGAAACGTCTCATCTCTTGAATACGGAAAGGGTGAATCGTAGTGATCTGCCAACGCCAGGAGAAGAAAACGGTACGCCTAGCGGTGACGGTAAAGCTTGATTTGTTGCGAAGTGCAGAGCTTAGCGTAAAGCCTTGTTCTCTGCATTAGTAGCTGCATCAGCGTAAGACGCTAATCCGGCCCATCCATTTCCTGCTCACGCTGAGCTAACTGCCAGCCGCCCAGGTCTTTATAGCGATTGACCATGGCGCAAAACAGCTCGGCGGTACGCTCGGTGTCATAACGCGCGGAGTGAGCAGCCTTGTTATCAAACTCGATACCTGCAGCGCGGCAGGCACGGGCGAGCACCGTTTGACCATAAATCAAGCCTGCCAGCGTGGCGGTATCAAAGCTTGAAAAAGGGTGAAACGGGTTGCGCTTAATGCCGCAGCGATTCACCGCCGCGTTGAGGAAGCCTTGGTCAAAGGCTGCATTGTGGCCGACTAAAATAGCCCGGGTGCAGTCGTGGGCTTTGATCGATTTACGAATCGGCCGAAAAATTTCCCCGAGAGCTTCGGATTCACTCAGCGCTACCTGACGCCGCAACGGGTCGTCGAGATTGATGCCGGTAAAATCAAGTGCGGACTGCTCAACGTTCGCTCCGTCAAAGGGCTCAATGTGATAAGCATAGGTGGCATCAGGCAGCAAATTGCCTTCTGGATCCATGGTCAGCGTGACGGCGGCTATCTCAAGCACGGCATCACCTTGAGCGTTAAACCCCCCGGTTTCTAAATCAACGACCACCGGCAGGTAGCTGCGAAAACGTTGGGCCATTAATTCGCGGGCAATTGCCTCGCTCATGCAGCTCTCCTTATTTTCAAGCGAGTAAAAGTTGAAGCGAGTCATCAGTCGAGATAAGCGGCAGGCCGCCGCTTTGAATGGGGTGATTCTAGCAGCTTTACCCCCCAGGCGTCGTTGACGGTATTCGCTGGGCATTGAGAACGCTATACTCAACGTCTGACTCAAAACTTAATCGCTAAGGTTTATCTTTTAAAGGAGCAAAGAATGTCCGATGTCAAAAAGGTTGTGCTGGCTTATTCAGGCGGCCTGGACACATCCGTCATCGTTAAGTGGTTGCAAGAAACCTACAACTGCGAGGTAGTGACTTTTACTGCCGACATCGGTCAGGGCGAAGAAGTCGAACCGGCGCGAACTAAAGCTCAAGCGCTTGGCGTAAAAGAGATTTACATCGAAGACCTGCGTGAAGAGTTCGTGCGTGACTACGTCTACCCGATGTTCCGCGCCAACACTATCTATGAAGGCGAATACCTGCTGGGCACCTCCATCGCCCGCCCGTTAATTGCCAAGCGTTTGATCGAAATTGCCAATGAAACCGGTGCTGACGCTATTTCCCATGGTGCTACGGGTAAAGGTAACGACCAGGTACGCTTTGAGCTGGGCGGCTATGCACTGAAGCCCGGCGTTAAAGTCATCGCCCCTTGGCGTGAGTGGGATTTGACCTCGCGTGAAAAGCTCATGGCTTACTGTGAAGAGCACAACATTCCGGTCGATTTTTCTAATAAAAAGAAAAAATCGCCGTACTCCATGGATGCCAACCTACTGCATATCTCTTACGAGGGGGGCATTTTGGAAGACCCTTGGGCCGAAGCCGAAGACGATATGTGGCGCTGGAGCGTTTCTCCTGAAGCCGCTCCCGATACGCCTACCTACGTTGAACTGACGTACGAAAAGGGCGATATCGTCGCGATCGACGGCGAGCCGTTGAAAGCGCATGAAGTGCTCGAAAAACTCAACAAGCTGGGTGGCGACAACGGTATCGGCCGGTTGGATATTGTTGAAAACCGTTACGTGGGCATGAAGTCTCGTGGCTGCTACGAAACGCCAGGGGGCACGATTATGTTGCGCGCCCACCGCGCTATTGAGTCGCTAACGCTAGACCGCGAAGAGGCCCACCTGAAAGATCAACTGATGCCGAAATACGCAGAAGTGATCTACAACGGTTACTGGTGGAGCCCAGAGCGCCGCATGCTGCAGGCGGCGATTGACGAGACCCAAAAGAATGTATCGGGCGTCGTGCGTATGAAACTCTATAAAGGCAACGCTATCGTGGTAGGGCGTAAGTCCGACGAGTCGCTGTTTGATGAATCAATTGCGACGTTTGAAGATGATGCGGGCGCTTACGACCAGAAAGATGCCGAAGGCTTTATCAAGCTGAACGCGCTGCGGTTACGTATTGCTGCCGGTAAAGGCCGTAAACAGAGTTAATAAAACAGCGCTGCAAACCTTGCTAGGGCGGCAGTCAGCACTGCCGCCCTACAAACCAAGGAGCCACTGTGTTTAAAAAGGAGCCATCATGCTAAAAAAAATATTTTCCGGCCTTTTTGGTAGCGATACTCAAGCGGCGCCCGGTGCTAAGACCAAAGCCGCTGATCCAGTCGAATATAAAGGCTATTCGATTGTTTCTCAGCCGGACGATCAGAGTGGCCAATTTCGCGTAAGCGGTTGGATCAGTAAGCCTGATGCTGCCGGCGAAATGCTTCAACACCGTTTTGAGCGCTCCGATATGCTTCCCGGCCGTGACGCCTGTGATGCCATGATGGTAACGAAAGCGCAGCGCTATATTGATGAAGTCGGCGAAGCGATGTTCGAGCCCGATCCACGCCGTGCTGGCGACGTCTAAATAGCGGCATGGTTACAAGATTTAAGCAGTAGTCCCGAGGTTTAAGAACGAGCCACAAGATTTAAGGAGAGGCCTATGCGTGTGGTACACCAAGCCTCACCCTGGCGCTCCCTGCTGTACGATAACGGAACGTTAAACGAGTCGGCCCTTACAGCGCCTCTAAACCACCTCTTTACCAAAGTCTCCTCGCCTCAAACCTCACTCATCGATGCCTATCGGTGGCAATTATCGCTGGTTGAGTCGCTGGTGCATTACGATCTGCCTGCCTGGCGTATTGGCCAATTGATTAGCGACCACAATGCCCATCTCTATCGTCAGGCTATCGCCCTGTCACTCGACGAAATGCAGGCGCAAGGGTGGGGGAAACCCCCGGTCGATTATTGCGTACTGCTGTTAGGTTCGGCGGCACGCTTTGAAAGTCTGCTCGGCCCTGATCAAGATAACGCGCTAGTTATTGACGACTACCCGGACCATCGCCACGTCGAAATCGACGGCTATTTTCAGGCGCTCGGCGAGCGATTTACCCAGCGCTTAGATGAGGCCGGTATTCCGCTCTGCCGTGGACATGTTATGGCCCGCTGGCCGATGTGGCGCAAACGGATAAGTGAATGGCACGCGCAGTTGAAAATTTGGAGCGCTGATCGCCAGGTCAAACGCGTACAACAAACCAATATTTTGCTCGATTATTACCCGGTAGCGGGTAACCCAGCGTTGGCCAAACAGCTGGGCGAAAGCATTGCGGCCACGCTGCCCAAGGCAGCGCTTTTTATGGACGAGATGGCAGCGTTACTTGAAGAACTGCCGGTAGCGCTGGATCGTTTTGGGCGCATCACCTCAAGCCCAGGCTTGGATACGCCCCACGAACATGCCATTAACCTTAAACCCTGGATTCATAGAATAACCGCAGCACTTTGGATCATTCGGTAGAGGTAGGAGGGCCAGCGCCGGTACCCTCTCTGCCTTACCTACCAAAGTGAAGCAGAGCATGGGATACCGACAACTGACCCAAG
>NZ_JAUAMC010000020.1 GCF_031010195.1 Halomonas sp. SpR8
GCCGGAGGGCTCCGCCATTAGTAATACGCACGCACCTTGGGACACCTTCAGAAAGATAGCGGCCAACAGCTGTTTTGCTGATTCCCATCTGTTTTGCGATGGCTCGGACAGACAGCCCTGCACCCTTGAGCTCGTGGGCCTTCATACGCTTGGCTTCTGTGCTCTGTTTTACGGTTGTTAGGTAGGTATCCCGGTCTATGGCTCCAGCGGCCCGCCTACGCTCCTTCTCGCGCTCGCTGTGGCGTTCTCTGGCCATGTCCGTGCTGATGATGGTCCTTAGTAGGCGCTGCTCTTCGTCGGTGATCTCGAACAGGCTGATAAGGGTGTCATTCTTCGGGGTGTACAGCGGCGCGTACTTCCGGCCACCAAACTCGACTTTCTCGCCCGCCTCGTACTGCTTGGCTTTGCCATAGAGCGTCATCAGCTCCTTGCTTCGGCAATTCCAGCTCGGATCAAGCTCACGGGCCACGGCCCCCGCTTCGTAGTACATATCCCGGCTGTTCGTGGCCCCGGACAGCAGCAGAAAGTTAAGACGCCAGAAAAGGTGCGTCATGCGCTCTCCTTCCACGACGCCACCACGTAGGTTCGAGAGCTTGCGCAGATCTTCCAGGCGGTCCCAAGCCAACTGACGCCCGGAGAAGCCACGTAGGTTGTCTACCTTGCCACCAGGCAGCATTTTGAGCTGTCGGCGTTCAGCACGCTCCTGGCGTTGCTTCTCGATGTCCCAGCGGGCCACCGGCAGCAGCATTTCGCACAGATACTCGAAGTTATAGCGGATCGGCTCGCCGTCCTGGCCGTTCTCGACATGAACGACACGGCACACTTTCCCTGTTTTGGAACTGATCGTATCGACCAGGCGCAGCACGCGGCTGGCGTCCTTCGCTCCAGGATCGGCCCCGACTTCCTTCAAACGGTCCACGAGATAGCGCTGGCAAGCATTCCAGCGTGGTAACGCTTGGCGCGGCAAGGCTCCCTCCAGCAACCACTTAGCCTGTAGGCCCTGGCCGCTGAAAATCAGCATAGACGGGGTAGGAATGCCCTCCTGGGCGCAGAAATACAGCACGGCGTCGGCCAGTGCCTCGGGCGAACGACCCGCAGACCAGCCACAGCGGTAGGTGTCCAGGTCGGCAAACAGCAGGCCAACGCGGGCCAAATTCACCACGCGGCGGTTCGGTCGAATAAACTCGGCCTGGCTCAACCAGGTGTCGTAGTCGGGCTTCACCAACCCCAACACGGTCGGCATGGCCGTCAGTCGGTAGGAACTTTGCCGTTTCCCCCTGCCATCGCCCTGGTCAACCAGCAGCGAGAAAAAACCGCCTTTGGTGTTGTCGTGGTAGGTTGCAGCCTCTTCGTTCGGCCCAAACAGCGTTAGTTGTGCATTTGATCTCACTATGACCCCTTCCCGCACGTCGCCGTACGGACTTGAAATTCTCAGGGTCAGGCCATAGAATGAACATCAGCACACGATATATCGTTGATGATTTAACGTTATGTCCATTCCTGGCTTTCGCTATGCCAACCGTTCGCCAAAACGGAGCAAAAGCTAGACCCTCTTACGCAAAGCCCCGTTTACCAGACGGGGCTTTTGCTTTTTATGCAGCGGGGTTGGTGCCACCCAACGCCCTGCTACGCCTGTTTCTTCTCCCCTCGTCTGAGGGTGCGGGGAACCCAGTCGGCCACATCTGCGTCCCATTGTACGATCCCCGCTTGCCGCAATGCCCCGGCTGCTCCGTCGAACGAACGGAAGTAGCGGACACCACCGCGAAATGCCCCTAGAACCTGCTCCTTTCCGTCTGCGAGCTCCAGGACAATGATTAACCCTTTCTCTGCGACCCCAACGGTCGCCGTCTTGATCACACCGGCTTCGTGCTCTTCCCTCAGAACCGCTAAACCGATGATCTCTTTCGACTCTAATTCTTCTATCATGCCTCACCTTCCACAATTCATCAAGCAAAGTCCAAAAACGCTGATTTGAGCTTGCCTACTCAGTCATCTGGAAGGCTGCGCACGTACTCGGTGAGCAGTTCCTTGACCGTCTTACCCTGACGGGCCGCATAGATTTTCAGCTTGGTGTGCTCTTCGGCGGTCACATCAAAATTCACCCGCTTGGTGGCTGTTTTATCCGCCAAGCTGGCAAGTGTGGTTTTGCTCTTGCCTGCGCTCGGGCGGCCAGCGCTGAGTGTAGGAGATTTTTTATCGCTCATTTACTCATTACCTCCTAAACTCAAATAAGTTTTTCTTTTATTTCAGACATTAAAGCGCGAATTTCTTTAGCCGCCTCGCCATCCGGCTCGCTATCGAGAACGGTGGTTCCGGTAGCCGCAGAGCCTGGGTAAATCACCCGCTGCGTCACCCTGGCGTCCAATACCGGCAGTTCGTAACCTGCCAACGCTTCGTTGACCTCTGCCCCGATCCGCGTCCCTTTGATGGCTCGGGACACCACAAAAGCAACCTGGAGCTGGCCGTCTGTGACCTCGATACGCTGCTTCACCAAGTCCACCAGGTCAGACGCGGCCCAAATGTCATAGGGTGATGGCTGCACCGGAATCAGAATGAAGTCAGCGGCCTTGATGGCCGACACCGCCAAATCGGCAGCCTGAGGCGCACCGTCGATCACAACGAAATCGACCTTACGCGCGACGTTCTTCACATCCCTATCAATGGTTGGCCTGTCGATGCCGACAACCGTTAGCGGGTTGTCTTCCTGGACGGCCCCCCAGTCTCGGGCACTGCCTTGAGGGTCAGAATCGACCAGCAGCACGTCCGAGCCGTCAAGCTGTAGAGCACGGGCTAAGTGCGTGGCGATGGTGGTTTTGCCTGAACCGCCTTTCTGGTTCAAAACCGCGATGACTTTCATACTCTCTCCTTCAAATACACATAGTTTCATATACTCATTTGAGAGTAGCATAAAACCCAAATGAGTAAAGGAGTATCAAAGTTTTTTATCATTCCTCCGCCGGGCCAGCTCAGCCCGCGCCCAGGCTGATGCCTCGGCCATATCCCGGCGCAGTTCGGCTATTTCTTCGGGGGTTAGTCGACGCACCGCTGGTTCGGCCATCTCTTTGTATTTATCTTCCAGCCGCTTTAACACGTCACCCGCCCGCACCGTGCGTCCGGCCTCAACGTCTGACATGCCTCGCTCGATTGCCGCATCCATTTCCAGCAGGCGACGGTTATCTGTGTTCGTAGTCATCAAGCGGACTCCTTGTTGAAAGCTCGGTACAGAGTCGAGCGATGCACGCCCAACAGGGCCGCCGCTTCCTTCACTGTGCGGTCTTCCTGGTCAACGAGGACGCGAGCGTGGGCGATCTGCTCCGGGGTGAGGGTAGGGGGCGGGCCGAACTTCACGCCCTTGGCCTTGGCCGCCTGGCGTCCGCTCTTGGTGCGGTCGATGATTAGCGACCGTTCAAACTCGGCAATGCCCGCGAACACGGTTAGCACCATACGCCCAGCGGGGCTGGTCGTGTCTGCCCAGGGTTCGGCCAGGCTGCGAAGGCCCGCGCCTGCCGCCTGTATCTGCTCGGCTATGTCGAGCAAATCGCGGGTACTGCGTGCCAATCGGTCGAGCCGCGTCACGGTTACAACGTCACCCGGTCGCAGGTGATCCAGTAAGCGGGCCAACTCGGGGCGGTCGCGCCGTGTGCCGGTGATCTTCTCGGCAAAGAGCCGGGAGCACCCGGCGGCGGTCAGCTCGGCCCGCTGATTCGCTAGTTCCTGGTCGTTGGTACTGACACGGGCATAACCCAGTAACAGGCCGCCGGTCATCAGGTCGAGGGTGCCGGGGTCGTGTTCGTGTTCGTGTCTCATAGTGTTATGTCTCCGGTTATGGTCGCTGGCTTGCTTTATTATGCGACTAAAACCAGAAACACGCGAGCGCCAGAAAACACGGGCACGATTCAGGGCGTAGGAAGTGTC
This sequence comes from Halomonas sp. SpR8, assembly GCF_031010195.1. Lineage (GTDB taxonomy): Bacteria > Pseudomonadota > Gammaproteobacteria > Pseudomonadales > Halomonadaceae > Vreelandella. The sequence goes on from NZ_JAUAMC010000020.1 coordinate 3,916, forward strand.
GCGCAAGTTAGGACTTACGCAACACAGTCATGGCAATGGTGCTTGACAAAGGCCGGGGAAAGCACATATGATTAGGGCACGATGTGGTGGAAGGGCACTCCCCACGTTAAAAACAGAAATGCCCACTAGAATGAAGTGGTGGAAGGATGTTCCCCACGTTAAAAACAGAAGCATCCACCTAGAATGAAAGAAAAAAGGTCCTTATAGGGCCTTTTTTCGTATGCGGACGAGAAATGTTAATACAAAAACTTGAAGCAGAATTTTTTGAGGAAAATTCTCATTTGGTAGAGGTTCTAGACAAAAGAAACGGAGTCTGGGACGGTGAAAAAGAACGGGGCTATGGGATACTTTTAATATCCTACAATAGCTTACGCTTTGGTATTCCCCTGCGCTCTCATATCAAACACAAGTTCTGCTTCTTCACTGATGGCTCCAAGGGGCTTGATTACACAAAAGCAGTTCTACTCGTAAAAGACGATTATATATCTCAAACTCCTTTTATGATCCCTTCAGATGAGTATGTAAAAATAAAAGATCGCACTCATCATATTGGTGACAAGTTTTCAAAATACGTCAATAAATACGTGGATGGCGTTGGAAAAAACGATAGAAATGTATTGAGGGATTATAGATTCTCTACACTACAGAACTATCATAAAGAACTTGGGTTGTTGTAGTAACAAAGGCGGCTCGTGGCCGCCTTTGTTGTTCGTCGCAGATAGTTAACTCAGCAGCACCTGCCGGATAGTGGCTAACGCCTCCTGAAAGTCCTCCGGTGTCGCTCGGCCAGTTTCGGCCTGGTAGTACAAGATCGTGAACATATTGGCGACCGCTTCCACGACTGGCGAGATCTGCCGGGCGGTTTCTTGGTCGATGAACTCCAGGGCTGACAAGTTGACCGCTGCCTGATGAATTGCTTTCTGAACTTCGATATTATGTGTGGTTGTCATGTGTCACCTCTCTGATAGGTGGTATGTGAAAATGCGGGCCGGTGCACCATCACCGGCCCGTGTGCTTGCTATAGGCCGGTGTTAGAAAACCCGGCCACTTCTGAAAACGGGGTTTTCCCGGTTCCAGTACCTGCGTCATTGCTGATGCGTGTGCTGCTCGATGCCTCCACCCGGCCAGTAGGGTCCGGGCGATTCACAAAGGCTGCAATCTCCGCTTCGGTGTCTTTCTCTTCCTCGGTCGATGGTTCGACAACCGGCACAAAATCGACTTCTGTGTAGGGTTCTTGATCTTTGTCGAGCATATCCAGGGCAGCCATGAAATTACGTTCTTTCATCGTCTTATCTCCTTACGTATCTTGCCGGTCGCGGTTCACAAAGCTGGCAACCTCTTCATTGCGTTCCTGCTGGCGTTCCTGGGCATACGAAACATAATCCCCAACGTCGAAGGAGTGCTTTTCCGGGTCGCGTGCTTGCCACTCAGCGTGTGATTGGCGGGCTTTGTCCTGATCCTCACTGGACAGAGAATCAAAGCCGCCTGTTTGGTTTACCCAGCCGCCGCCGCTTCCACCGCTTAAGCTATCGCTATCGAACGATGCGGTATCACTCACCTGATCAGCGCTACCAGCATCGTTATCACTCTTTGGCTCCATGCTTTCACGGATCGAGGACGCCAGGCGTCCGCCGGTGGTCTGATTCGCCTTGTCCTGAAAACTTCCGGCCATCTTTGATCCGACCCCTTTAGCAAGCTCGCCAGCCGTTCCGGCTGCTAGAGAAGCTGCCCGACCAAACCCACCGCCAGAGCTGGAACCACCCGCTCCGGAAAAACCTGCTGCCTGGGCAAATGGCGTATCACCCGTGCTCGCGTTATCGCTGCCAGTGGTGCTACCACCCCAGCTCTCGCCGGCATCACTAGAGCTACCGCCGAAGCTCGGCATGTCTCCACCGGCCATACTGGATTGCGCCTTTTGAAAGGCTGCTTTTACAGCACTAGCTCCACCGGCCATATTAGTCGCCCCGGACATTGCAGCGCTTCCAAGCGCAGCACCACCCGATGCAACGGCTGCACCGGCACCGACAGCACCACCAATCAAGGCCCCTGCACTGAATGAACTACCAGCGCTCGCAGCAGCACCACCGCCAGGTATCAAACCTGCAACCACGTTTGGTACGGAGTTAACGAGAATAACCATGACAAGGGACACAACGAAAATGACCAACAATTCGTCCATTGGCGCACCTTCTGAAAGGTCGGAGTGATAACCATCGATAATAGAAACAGCGATCCCAACCAGCAGTGTCATTGTCATGATTTTGAGTGCTATACCGGCCACACTCCGGAAATAGTTGACGGCAATGTCAGAGGTCCAGCGCGAGCCACCGAAGCCCAAGACAAAGATTCCTGCGTAAGCAATAATCCATGCCGTAACTAGGGCAAGAAGAACGTTGGCCGCGACAATGGCCATGCATGCCAATATAGCAAGCGTGGTCAGGAAGATGGACAAGTTGTCCATAGGGCTAGTGATGCTATAGCTGCTCGCTGCCTTAGCGATAATGTCAAACGCAATATCTATCGGAGTGGACGGATTCAACCCCCTTGGCAAACCGGATGCTTCAGCCGCGATATTTCTCAACGAGTTGATAATATCCATTGCAAAGCCAGGCCCATTGATCAATAGCCACCAAAAAAACCCGGTAGTAATGGTGAAGCGGGTAAACTCGGCGAAGAACTCGCCAATGTCGGCTTTTCGCAATGCCATCATGCCGAACGTCCAGACCATTGAGATAACAACCAGTGTCCAGAATAACCAGGACGCATGATCAGTAATTGTTGTCGCCCAATTTGAGCTTTCGGTTAAAAAACGGTCCGAAACTTCATTCAACACACCGCCTTTATCTATTTCGGCAAAGGCGGCTGGTGAAATGGAAGCAAAGGGCAGTACTGCCCCAAAGCGAAGAAGTACTGTTTTCATGTCAGAACTCCTTGCTCTTAGAGCGATCCACCGGTTCTTTCAGGCTATCGTAGATAGTCCCGTCCTGTTTTTCGCACTGCTCTTGCTGTTGGTTTGTTTTTTCGCAGTTTTCTTCCTTCTCACCACATCCCGCCATGAGGGATAAAAAAAGCAGGAGTGTCAGCATTTTAATCATGTATTTCATGCTTAGTACTCCTTGCTGTGAGAACGGTTGACTGGCTCTGACAGCCCCTCATAGAGCTTATCGCGTGAAGCCTGATACTGAGCTTCGCGGTCGGCGTCGGCCTGCATTTGCGTGCCAACGGCGTTTTGCTGAGCAATCAGTAAGCTACGGATTTGCAAGAGCTGGTTGGCCTGGTTGCTGGCGAGCTGATTAGCGTACCCAATGGCGGCCAGTTGGCCGTCCGCACCTTGGGCGGCAGATTGCAAACGGTTAAGCTGGCGAGCGTCGGCCTGCAAGTTATCTTGCTGCTGCTCCAAGCCCTTAAACAGCGCGTCGTTGGCTTTCTTCTGCGATTCAGACGCCAGGCGGCGGTTCTCGTCCATCGCGGCCCGTTCGGCATCGCTGCACCCCGCCGCCGAGAAGCAAGGCGAGCTGCGGTAATAGGCCACGTCCTGGAACTTGCCCAGGTAGGTATCGAGACTGCCAAGCTGGTTCTGGTAATAGGCAAGCGTATTGGTGGCTTGGTTCAGATCATTGATGGTGCGCTGCGCCTGATCCCAAATATGGGCCGCCGGTGCCATCGTGTTTTGCAGCTGGTTTTCGTACTGCTGGAGTTGGGTTTGGTATTCCTGAATCTGCTTGAGCGTCTGCGCAACGGCTTCCATCGCGGACATGATGTTCTGCGATAGGTTGGTGCCATCGACAACAGGGATACCAGCCTGAGCAGGCATAGGGGTGGTCAACGCCACAGAAATGGCGAGCGCGGCAGATTTAGCCGCTAAAAAGCGTACTTTTTTCATGATTGAGTGCTCTTAGTTTCGTTATGACTAAGTTGCACCCACCAACCTGTAGGGCTGCCAGTGACAGCGACTCTACTCCTGCTGAAAAATCAGCGGTGAATGTGGACCTACATGGATAGCTCGTCGTTCTCTATCCCGGCGTCCAGACCAGCGCGACACCGTTAAAACGCGCGGCCTCTTTTGTTGAACATCGGTGTCATTGTCCTGGGGAGCGGTTAGGACTCCCAAGGGTTAATTACGTCTACGTTTGCAGCTCCAAAGGGGGCCATATCACGGGATGCAACCTGGTAGCCCTGTGATGCGGCAATGGCCGCAATGTAGCCATCCGGCACAGGAAAACCACGCCCAGCGGTTCTGGCTATTACAGCAAGGTCGGCGTACTTGCGGGCCGCATCCGTGTCAAAGGGCAATACTCGCTCCCTGAACAACTGCATGAGACCGTCCAGGGACTCGCTCAGCATGTCCTTACGCTTCCCGTTCGGCATTGATGCAATGCCGAACAACAGCTCAGCCAGCGTAACGCTGGACAGGTACAGTGTTTCGGCTGACTGCTCATTAAGCCAGGCTCTCACGGCTGGATCAGGTTCGGGTTTCATCGCCTCGGAAACGACGTTGGTATCCAGGACGATCATTCAAACCTCATAGGCTCAGCCGGTGTTTTGTCACGCACCTGCTCGAAGACTGCAAAGTCTTCGTTGGTCAGCCCCACTTTACGGCCCAGCTCAGCCAGGGCATCGCCCATTTTGAGGCGGGTCTCTGGCCGTGTGACCTCTTCCAGGATGGCCCGAACCTCAGCCTCGGCGCTGCGGTGATGCAGCTTGGCCCGCGCTTTCAGTGCGTTGTGTACTTCGTCAGGAATGCTCCTGATGGTCATCATGCCCATAGCTTTAACCTCCTATTGCATGTGGTAGATGCAACTGCGCTCCACCTGCATTCAATATAGCATAGTGAATGCATAAAGCAAACATTACCGAGAACGGCCTTTTTTTTGCCGCTTCGCCTTCTTGGCGTCCATCTCGGCCCGCAACTTGGCCTTGCGGCGTTCCTGCTCGATTGGCCCCTGTGGGGGCGGTGTCGGCGTCTTGACCGTCTGCCCTTCCAGGCGCAGTACATCGGCCTCGGACAGCGATTGCAGCCGGTTACGGCGTATCGGGGGCGGTTGACCGATAGGCGGCACGCCTGGACGTTTGCTTCGGGTCTTGGGTTGGGTGGTGTTCTCGCCGTTCGCCAGGGCTTGGCGGCGACGTTCCAGCCCGGCATCCGCAAACCGGATAGGCAACTGTCCATCCACTGCCGCCTTGATCACTCGCGCTTTGAACTCCGGTGAACCGTTCACGGTGATGCGCTCGCCGTAGCGTTCCATCGCCATCCTTAGCGCGTTCTGGATACCTGCCTGGTCGGATTCCCTGGAGACCTGAAGCCGGTCGCCATCGTCGCGCACGGCGCTGGCTCCGGCCCGGTAAATGATGGTCCCTTTCTTGGTGATGTTGTCGATCACCGGCGCATGGCCGGGCTTCGCCTGCCCCTCACCCTTCAAGGTGTTGCCCTTGAGGCCCTGGGCGGCCTCTCTGGCCCGCAACGCGGTCAGGGCTTCGGTATCGCCCTGCAGGGCTTCCCGTTTGAGCCAGTCGGCCCAGGTGCGGCGCCCGTGGGCTTCATGGATCGCCTGGCGTTCCTCTCGGTATTGCTTCTGGATCGCGTCAATATCGGCTTTCAGGGCGCTACTGGCCTGCGCATACAGCACTTTCTTGGTCAGCCTGCCGCTGGTGAGCTTGATGGCCGCCCGCCGGGCTTTGCCCTTCTTCTTGGCGTTCTCAATCCGGCGGTCTTTTTGCCGCCTGGCTTTTTCCAGGGCAGCCGTCTTGTTGGCCGCCGCGCTCTGCTGTTCTGATTTGAACCGGGCGTAAAGCTCGGTGGTGTTCACGCGTATCCGTACCGGGTCTTTTCGGTACTGGCGGCGGGGCTTGGCCTGTTGTGCCTGGTCAGGCTCGAACGGGCCGAAACGGGCCTCCAGTTTCGGCTTGGAGAAATCACGCCCCAGGGTGCTCGCTTTGACCGCGGCGTCATCGCCGGACACGACAACCAGCCCATTTCCTCGCGCCCGGAGTTCCAGACCGTTATCCCGCATCACCTGATGCAGCTCGCCCCAGGACTGCGCCGCCTTGATCTCGTCCAGGCACTCGCGCTTGATCCAGCCAATCAGGCTTTCAATACCGGCGTGACGTTCCATGTCGGCGGCTCGCGCCTCGGCCCCGCGTCGGCGCGGCATGTGGTTGTCCTGCTGCAACCCATAGTCTCGTTCCATGACCTCGCACAGCTCGGCAAGCGTCTGGTGTGGGTAGTAGGGTTCGTGAATGGTGTTGCGCGTCGGGTGGATCTTGTTGACGGCGATATGGATATGCAGGTTGTCGGTGTCGTTGTGAACGGCACTGATGCGCTGATGCTCGCCAAAGCCCAGCCCCTCGCAAATGCGGTCCTCGATGGCCGCCAGGGTGTCGGCCTCGATCTGCTCCCCGGCCCGAAAGCTGACGATCAGGTGATAGGTCTTATCGCTCTTCGCCCTGGTGTTGGCAAACTGGGTCGCCAGCACTTCGCTGATGGCATCCCGAACCGAATACGCCTCGCAGTTGGTCAACCGCACATCACCCAGGCGGTGCTCCTTACTCTGCTCGTCGGTGATGTAGTTCACCAGCCCTGCGAAGTCGGACTTACCCAGGGAGCGCATGGGAACGTGTTTGGCAATCATGGTTCGGCCCTTGGCCGAAGTACGGACTCCATGAGGTGGCTCATTTGCTCCTGCGTCGCCTCGATGCGGCCCAGGACGGCCAGAATCGTACTAGCCCCCACATCGGCCACCCTGGCGTCATCCGTCAGCCACAGTTTCAGAAGACCACCCAGGCGGCCCAGATCGCCGTTTACCCGAACCAGCTCGCGCACGTGTTCGGCATCGGTCACGCCGTTGACCTGGTAGCCCTGGCCGACCATGCGCAGATAGGTCGAGGCACTGTGACCCGCCGCCCTGGCATTGGCCTCGATGGCCGCCCGTTCGTCGGGCAGACAATAGACCTTGATCGGGGTGCTGTTCTTTCTCGTTGTCTTGTTCTCGTTTGCCTCCATATCGGCGTCCTCTTTGTTGTTGCCAGCGAAGCTGGATAGCCCCGCAGGGCAGGATGACCGTTGAGCACCGAAGGTGCGAATAAGGGCCAGTGAAGAGGCTCCGCCATGCTTGCATGGTGGGCCTACTTCACACATCCTGCCCGCCTTTTGACGTTAATTACTCCATGAAAAGTATACACCAGCACTTTAGATTTTCGCGCGATTTATGCACAAAAATGCGATTTTCTCGCTATAATGGCCGATAATTAACGATGAACGCGCTGTTATAGCGGCTTTACGCACACTTATAGCGATATAATTGCGATAAAATTAAAAGTAGCAATGACACAAGCCGGAGCGATTCTAAGGGCTTGCTAACAGCGGAAAACGAACGGAAGGCACCACCATGACAACAGGAAAATTTGCGGATGAACTGGCCGCCTGGGTGAAGAAGAAGCCCGCCAAACAGCCCCGCCAAGACCGGCACGTGATCGCATTTCTGGCGGTGAAAGAAGACGTGAAATCAGCCCTCGATGCCGGTTACTCGATGAAAACCATCTGGGAGTACATGCAGGAAACCGGGCGGATTGCGACCCGCTATGAGACGTTCACGCTGCACGTGAAGCGGTACATCAAGAACGCCCCGGCTCCAGTTCGCCAGACACCGCCACCGGCTGCCGCTGAACCCGCACCCCAGGCCAAGAGCAAACCGAAATCGAAAGCCAAGCAGACGGCCAAGAAAACCGCCGCGCCTTCGCCCAGCGGTTTTTCCTTCAACGCCTCCCCGAACGCTGACGACCTGATTTAGCGGCTAAAGCGCCCGCCCCCCAAGTGTCAATGAAACGCACGAATGCCAGGCATGGCCTGACATTCAGTGTTGTTTTCCAAGGGTTTCCCTACCCTTCGGCATACCCGACAGCTATTTCTTTGACGGTTTTGCCTCGTCCTCTGCCGGGCTGATACGAGCCAGCAGCGCCGCCGTCTGCTCCTTGTGCGTCTCGATCTGCCCAGCCAGCCGGGCCGCTTCCTCTCGGGCCTTAGCCGCGTCTTTCTGTGCCTGGGCGAGACTCTTGGCCGCCTGCTTAGCCTCCTGGGTCGCGGTATCAGCCTGAGCCTGGGTTTTCGTCAGGGCGGCACGTTCCTGGTCGCGTTCGTCTCGTAGCCGCTCGATGTCGTGATGGGCCTCGTTCAACTCCGTGCGCAGCCCGGACGCTTGTTGCTCCACCTGCTTAACGGTGGCCGTAGCTGTCGCCAGGTCAGCGCGTAGTGTCTCGATTTGCTCCGCCCGTTGACTTGCCTGCTCCTGAGCCTTGTCACGCTCTGAGCGCAGCCGGTCGGCTTCCTGATGAGCGTGATCCAGTTCGGTGCGCAGTTCACCAGCTCGCGCCTCGGCGGTTCTGGCCTGCTCCTGGGCAGTTGCTACCTGCTGGCGAAGCTCGCCCGCTTCCTGATCTGCATGGCTGGCCCGGCCATCCAGATCGGCACAGCGGGTTTTCAGTACCTCCACTTCCTCGGCCAAGCGGTCGGCCAGCTCGGTTGCCTCTGCCTGGGACGCCTCCAGCTCGACCCTGCTGGCGTCCAGGGCTTCCCGCTCTGCCGCCAATCGGCTGTTTGCCAACTCCAGGGCCAGGTCCCAAATATCCGCCCCCACTTCGGCCAGGCGTTCGGCTACGGCATCGGGCGCAGGCTCCCGGACCTTCTCGCCACTGGCTCGCTGCTGGGCCTTCCACTCCCGAAGCACGGGCGAAATGGTGGTGAAGCTACCGCCGGTGATCTGGCGGATGGTTTCGAGTGTTGGGGTCTGACCTTCGGCGGCGATCTGGTTGGCGGCGTCGAGTATCTGTTCACGGGTAACGGCCATGTCTGAATCCTCTGTATAAAATGTAGCGTTGTAGTATGTTGTATAATACTACTACATACTACAATTTACAAATATTACACTGGAAAAGTCGCCGTCGATTACACACCGTCCCGAGATCGAGGCCAGTGTGACGGTTAACAGAGAGGGGGGGGCGATTTAACGATGCTGCAACCTAGCAGGCTACGCCATTAGTAATAGGGGAGGGACTTGGGACACCCTTCTGCCAGGAGGTTAAAAAACGGCTTCCTGAGAAGCCCGGAGAGACGTTTTCGGAACCCTCCCTGACCGTTTACCTACCTTCAAGCGTTCGACGCCCCAGCGGCCTGACAGGCTCAAATACTGAGCTACCGGCACAGACTCGCCACTCTTGGCGTTCAAACCATCAAGATCAAGGCACGTGTGACCGTTAATAGGGGGTGGTGATTATGCGTACCCATAGGGGGGGCGATTTAACGACGTAAAGAACAAAGACAACTCAATCACTCAAACAAACAAGTTATCAAATGAGTAAACACACATAGAAAGGTAGAAATTTTAGCCGCTAAAGCCGTTCCTCCAGGCGCTTCACCGCAGCGACGAAATCCAACCGCAGAAAGTGCATAACCAGGTCGATAGCACCGCCACCACCGCCTTTCTCTGCTCTAGTATCAAACCACTTCGGACCAGTCACCAGCAGCTCAACCACACCACCACTTATCGCCACGTTCAAACGTTCGGTGTTCTGGTTCTTGACTGGCTGAAAATCGGAGTCACGCTTCCAATACAACTCAAGCAACCTCAACGCCTCAACCACCGACATACTGCGCAACCTAGTCAACAGTTCAGGGGCAAAGGTCATTGTCTCATGTCACCTACTCACGCCTGCGCCGCAACCGGCCACAAGCCGGAGGGCTCCGCCATTAGTAATACGCACGCACCTTGGGACACC
>NZ_JAUAMC010000021.1 GCF_031010195.1 Halomonas sp. SpR8
CCTTTTTTATGGTGCGCCAGGCATGGCGCGCAGCGCCTTGACTGGCGCTGTTCCTGGGGGTGGTGCCTCAGGATGACTTGGGGGTGAAAGTCCCCTGCACGCCCGGCAAGGGGAAGTGCTAGCCGACGGCAAGGGTGTCTCCCGCGAGGGAGAATCCGAAGGCAGCCCGAGGCAAAACGCTGGCCTGACGAACAGGAAGCGGATACGAGGCGCTATGGCGGGGTGAGATGGCCATAATCATCAAAGCCCAGTACTTGCACGGAACGCCATGACGTAAATCCGACAGGCATAAGCGGGAAGGTCGCGCGTCTTACCCTGGGAGGTCTGGTGGTTTGCCACGGTGCTACCGCCGTCGAGAGGCGACGGGATGGATCACCAGACGTCAGCAGAGGCCATAGTAAGTGTCGATTCACCCCGGCACCAAGGGCCGAACATGAAGAACCGCGAGTAGGCGATAACGTCTCGAGGATCGATCATGAAGACAGACACTGACGCTAACACCGTCACTCACCCAGAGGGGCAGGGGCGGTACCCCGCGTCCCGGCCGGTGAGCGTCGAGACGAGCCCGGCGTCGTTATCGTGGACGAAAGCGGAGCCAGCCTCGCTCATGGAACGGGTCGTAGACCCGAAGAACATGGAGCGAGCTTACCGTAAGGTGGTCGCCAACAAAGGCGCACCGGGTGTCGATGGCATGACGGTGCATCAACTGGCTGACCACTTGAAACAACACTGGCCAACGCTGCGTGAGCGGTTGCTGGCCGATGAGTATCACCCCAGCTCGATCCGAGCGGCCACGATCCCTAAGCCTAAAGGCGGCGTACGGCAACTCGGCATTCCGACGGTCACTGACCGACTGATCCAGCAGGCGCTACTTCAGGTGCTGATGCCGATCTACGACCCGACCTTCTCCGAGTCGAGTTACGGCTATCGCCCCAAACGCAGCGCCAAGCAGGCCGTCTCGGCCATGAAGGCCCACGTCACCGCCGGCCACCGCTGGGTGGTCGACCTTGATCTGGAAGCCTTCTTCGACCGAGTGAACCACGACCTGCTGATGGCCCGGGTGGCGCGGCGCGTTGGCGATAAGCGCGTGCTGCGTCTGATCCGCCGCTACCTGGAAGCGGGCATGTTCCAGCACGGCTTGGCCACGCCGAGACGGCAGGGGACGCCCCAAGGTGGGCCACTCAGCCCGCTGCTGGCGAACATCTTGTTGGACGACATGGACAAGGAACTGGAGCGCCGCGGCCATCGCTTCTGCCGCTACGCCGATGATGTGCAGGTGTATATCAAAAGTCGGCGAGCAGGTGAGCGCGTCATGGACAGCTTGAGTGAGTATCTCGAGAGCTCACTCCGGCTAACGGTCAATCGCCGCAAAAGTGCGGTGGATCGGCCATGGAAGCGCGGCTATCTAGGCTACAGTCTTACTCGGCACAAGCAGTCAAAACTGACGCTAGCCAAGAACAGCCTGAAGCGCATGATGCAGCGTGTCCGTGAGCTCCTGAAGCGTGGCAGGGGGCGTCACATGCAACGGATAATCGAAGGGTTGAAGCCAGTCCTACGAGGGTGGGCCAACTACTTCAGTCTTGTTGATGTGAAGCGCCCCTTGGAAGCACTGGATCAATGGATACGCCGCCGCTTACGCGGTCTGATCTGGCGGCAATGGAAACGCCCAGCGACTCGACGCCGGAAGTTAAAAGGGCTGGGCATAGACAGGCACCGCGCCTGGAAATCGGCGGGTAACGGTCGAGGCCCCTGGTGGAATGCCGGGGCTTCGCACATGAATCAAGCCCTGCCGAGAAAGTGGTTTTACGACCAGGGACTGATCTCGATACTGGACGCGGTAAGATGGCTCAAGCGTTCTTCATGAACCGCCGTGGTACGGAACCGTATGCCCGGTGGTGTGAGAGGACAGGGGAGGCGACTCCCCTTCCTACTCGAT
>NZ_JAUAMC010000022.1 GCF_031010195.1 Halomonas sp. SpR8
GTAGTACCGCCGGGGGTAGAGCACTGTTTCGGCTAGGGGGTCATCCCGACTTACCAACCCGAGGCAAACTCCGAATACCGGTGAGTAACGCGTGGGAGACACACGGCGGGTGCTAACGTCCGTCGTGAAAAGGGAAACAACCCAGACCGTCAGCTAAGGTCCCGAAATCCTGGTTAAGTGGGAAACGATGTGGGAAGGCTCAGACAGCTAGGAGGTTGGCTTAGAAGCAGCCATCCTTTAAAGAAAGCGTAATAGCTCACTAGTCGAGTCGGCCTGCGCGGAAGATGTAACGGGGCTAAACCAGGTACCGAAGCTACGGGTTCATTCTTAGGAATGAGCGGTAGAGGAGCGTCGTGTAAGCCGATGAAGGTGGATTGAGAAGTCTGCTGGAGGTATCACGAGTGCGAATGCTGACATGAGTAACGATAAAGGGCGTGAAAAACGCCCTCGCCGGAAGACCAAGGGTTTCTGTTCGACGCTAATCGGAGCAGAGTGAGTCGGCCCCTAAGGCGAGGCCGAAAGGCGTAGTCGATGGGAAACGGGTCAATATTCCCGTACCGGACATGGTTGCGATGGGGGGACGAAGAAGGCTAGGTGAGCCAGGCGTTGGTAGTCCTGGTGAAAGTGAGTAGGCTGAGGGTTTAGGTAAATCCGGACCCTTTTAAGGCCGAGACACGAAACGAACTGACCACGGTCAGGAAGTCACTGATGCCACGCTTCCAGGAAAAGCCTCTAAGCTTCAGATCATGTGCGACCGTACCCCAAACCGACACAGGTGGTCAGGGTGAGAATCCCAAGGCGCTTGAGAGAACTCGGGTGAAGGAACTAGGCAAAATGGTGCCGTAACTTCGGGAGAAGGCACGCCGGCGTAGGGTGAAGAGACTTGCTCTCCTAGCCCGAACCGGTCGAAGATACCAGGTGGCTGCAACTGTTTATTAAAAACACAGCACTCTGCTAACGCGCAAGCGGACGTATAGGGTGTGACGCCTGCCCGGTGCCGGAAGGTTAAATGATGGTGTTAGCGCTTGCGCGAAGCTCTTGATTGAAGCCCCGGTAAACGGCGGCCGTAACTATAACGGTCCTAAGGTAGCGAAATTCCTTGTCGGGTAAGTTCCGACCTGCACGAATGGCGTAATGATGGCCACGCTGTCTCCACCCGAGACTCAGTGAAATTGAAATCGCCGTGAAGATGCGGTGTACCCGCGGCTAGACGGAAAGACCCCGTGAACCTTTACTATAGCTTCACACTGGACGCTGATGTTGCCTGTGTAGGATAGCTGGGAGGCTTAGAAACCCGGACGCCAGTTCGGGTGGAGCCAACCTTGAAATACCAGCCTGGCATCATTGGCGTTCTCACTCAG
>NZ_JAUAMC010000023.1 GCF_031010195.1 Halomonas sp. SpR8
CACGACGGACGTTAGCACCCGCCGTGTGTCTCCCACGCGTTACTCACCGGTATTCGGAGTTTGCCTCGGGTTGGTAAGTCGGGATGACCCCCTAGCCGAAACAGTGCTCTACCCCCGGCGGTACTACGTGAGGCGCTACCTAAATAGCTTTCGAGGAGAACCAGCTATCTCCGAGCTTGATTAGCCTTTCACTCCGATCCACAAGTCATCCAAATCTTTTTCAACAGATCCTGGTTCGGGCCTCCAATTGATGTTACTCAATCTTCACCCTGCTCATGGATAGATCGCTCGGTTTCGGGTCTATATCCAGCGACTGTGTCGCCCAGTTAAGACTCGGTTTCCCTACGGCTCCCCTATACGGTTAACCTCGCCACTGAATATAAGTCGCTGACCCATTATACAAAAGGTACGCAGTCACAGAACAAGTCTGCTCCTACTGCTTGTACGCACACGGTTTCAGGATCTATTTCACTCCCCTCTCCGGGGTTCTTTTCGCCTTTCCCTCACGGTACTGGTTCACTATCGGTCAGCCAGGAGTATTTAGCCTTGGAGGATGGTCCCCCCGTCTTCAGTCAAGGTTTCTCGTGCCCCGACCTACTCGATTTCACGTATTCAGACTTTCGACTACGGGGCTATCACCCGCTACGGCCACGCTTCCCAACGTGTTCGCCTAATCAGTCATACGCTTAAGGGCTGGTCCCCGTTCGCTCGCCGCTACTAGGGGAATCTCGGTTGATTTCTTTTCCTCAGGGTACTTAGATGTTTCAGTTCCCCTGGTTCGCCTCATACACCTATGTATTCAGTGCATGATACTCATCTTATGATGAGTGGGTTTCCCCATTCAGAGATGTCCGGGTCACAGGTTGTTGCCACCTCACCGAACCTTATCGCAGGCTACCACGTCTTTCATCGCCTCTGGCTGCCTAGGCATCCACCGTGTGCGCTTCATTGCTTGACCCTATAACCCGAAGGAGTCTGGACTCGCAATGATAACGTTCTATTTTGCCGGATACGCTTGAGACGTATCACAATTTAAGACCACACCTTGCGGCGTGTTCTTGTCAGCATGATATACATTGTTAAAGAGCGACTGCTATGCGCAGTGATAAGACACCGCCGGAGGCGGTTAGCTTATCACTGCGTATTAACAGCTATCTGATCAGGTAATTCATTGTGGACGCTTACTAACCGTGACGCATCGTTTAAGGAGGTGATCCAGCCGCAGGTTCCCCTACGGCTACCTTGTTACGACTTCACCCCAGTCATGAACCACACCGTGGTGATCGCCCTCTTGCGTTAGGCTAACCACTTCTGGTG
>NZ_JAUAMC010000024.1 GCF_031010195.1 Halomonas sp. SpR8
CCCCAATAGTTGGACGGTTGGTTCTCTCAACTAGCTGACATGGCCTGAGTCCTGTATTGCACGGGACTCAGGCCTTTTAGTTTCTGCTTGATCCTCTGATGATTATAGTAATGGATGTAGTCGACGATGCCTCGCTGCAACTGCTCAATGGTCGTGAATCTGTTCAGGTGAAAGTACTCGGCCTTCAGAGTGCCGAAAAAACTTTCCATGGCAGCATTATCCAAACAATTTCCTTTCCTAGACATACTGCGGAGTATCCTTTGCTTCACTACCAATCGACGATAGTTGGGGTGACGGTAATGCCATCCCTGATCCGAATGCAGCAGAGGCCGATCGCCTGGTCTCAGGCGATCAAAGGCGTCCTTCAACATGTGCTTTACTAGCCCGAGTACCGGTCGTGGCCCGGTCTGGAAGGCAATAATTTCGCCGTTATACAGATCCATGACAGGTGATAGGTAGAGCTTCTGATCATTGACCTTGAATTCGGTAATGTCCGTCACCCATCGCTGATTAGGCCCGTTGGCCTGAAACCGACGCCGTAGCGTATTTGGAGCGGCGTAGCCCTCTGCTCCTCGATAAGCACGATATCGTTTGGGGCGAACAAGGGATTTCAAGCCTAGTTGTTGCATTAACCGCTGGACGGTCTTGTGGTTGATCACCTCGCCTGTCTGCCGCAGTACCGTGGTGATGCGTCGATAGCCATAACGTCCTTGGTGACGATCATAGATCGCCTGGATACGCGCCTTCACAGACGCATGCGAGTCGCCAGCGCCCAGAGCCTTGAGCTGGTAGTAGAACGTGCTGCGCGGTAGGGCTGCCGCACGTAGCAGCAAGGCCAGTGGATGCTTATGCCTTAACCCTTGGACGGCTTGGGCTTTTTGCCCCGTGTCGTCCGCTTCTCCTGGATCAAGGCATCGAGCTTTTTTAAGTAGTCATTCTCTGCCCGCAGATACGCTAACTCCTTAAGTAATTCTTCGTGAGGACGCTCTTCATCAGGGGGTGACAGCTTTGAAATAGGTTTCTTATTCATCGGGCGTCGTCCTTTGCGCTTCGCCGCTAATGCACTTGGCCCTCCACTATGATACTGCTGCTCCCATCTGCCAATAGCACTACGCTCACGAATATCAAACAGGGC
>NZ_JAUAMC010000025.1 GCF_031010195.1 Halomonas sp. SpR8
CCTGGATTCATAGAATAACCGCAGCACTTTGGATCATTCGGTAGAGGTAGGAGGGCCAGCGCCGGTACCCTCTCTGCCTTACCTACCAAAGTGAAGCAGAGCATGGGATACCGACAACTGACCCAAGCACAACGATACCAAATTTTTGCCTATCTTGAGACCGGCATCAGCCAGCGACAGATAGCCAAGGCCATTGGCGTCCACAGCAGCACCATTAGCCGCGAGATAAAGCGCAACGCACTGATCAGTGGTTATGCGCCTGAACAGGCCCAATCGGCAAGTGATCAGCGCCGACGCACCGCTTGGAAAGTGACGAAGCGACTGCCAAGCCTGATTCGATGGGTCACTGGTCAATTGAGGGACGAATGGAGTCCTCAGCAAATCAGTGGCTTCATGGCGAATGCCAACGGGGTTTGCGTGAGTCATCAATGGATCTACGCGCTCATCTGGGATGACAAGAAACACGGTGGGACATTATGGAAACAGCTCCGTCTGCCACGGCAGCGGCGCTATCAGCGCCAGTTGGCGAAGCGGGCGGGGTTAGGCAAAATCCCGCACCGAGTAGGCATCGAGCAGCGCCCTACCGAGGTGGAAGAACGGCGTCATATCGGTCATTGGGAAGGCGACACGGTGCTTAAGGGCCACAAAGAATCTGGGCTGGTGACCTTGGTCGAAAGACGTAGTGGCTACCTCTTGGCAGTGCGGTTGCCAACGATCACTGCCACGAGAACAGCTGAAGCGATGACGCGGTTACTGGCACCCCGCCGAGGGGCAGTGCACACCATCACTTTGGATAATGGGTCGGAATTCGCCGAGCACCTGAAGGTTGCCAAGGCCATCTCGGCCAAGACCTATTTTTGTGACCCGTACCGCTCATGCCAGCGTGGTACCAATGAAAACACTAATGGCCTGATTAGGCAGTATTTTCCAAAAGGGACTGACTTCCGAAAGGTGACTAACGCAGAGCTACGAAGGGTCGTCAATAAGCTGAACGATAGACCAAGGAAACGGCTGGGATACCGAACCCCAGCTCAAGTGTTCTTAGGGGAATACTCAGGAGCACTAGAAACCGCAGGTGCTGCACTTATTAGTTGAATTCAGG
>NZ_JAUAMC010000026.1 GCF_031010195.1 Halomonas sp. SpR8
TGGGTCAGTTGTCGGTATCCCATGCTCTGCTTCACTTTGGTAGGTAAGGCAGAGAGGGTACCGGCGCTGGCCCTCCTACCTCTACCGAATGATCCAAAGTGCTGCGGTTATTCTATGAATCCAGGATCAGAAGCCGCTTTGCAGGGTTAACATCTATTAAAACGCGAGACTGCCAAGGAATTTGCTGAGGCTTTGCTAGCTCGCTAAACATTACTAATACTTCTGTTTCCCACCTGCGCCAATAGCTTACCGCGGATTAACCGTTTTTCGGTTTGATACGCAGATTTAACTCCAACTCGCGGTAAATTCGGTAGACCCGCTTATGGTTCTCGTCGCTTGGCAACGATAGCCACTCGCGCGCATCTTCTTGAGCTGTCGGCTTTTATCCTCATTTGTGAGTACCCTGTTTTGAGGGGCATGACTCTTCATCTAAATGTAGACTCTTCGTCATCGTGTTGTCACTTAGCTTCTGTAGTGTCTCTTAACGTTCAATTGTTGATTGACAAACGATCAGGAGCAGACCGCCATGAGTAAAGAATTCGAAGATCATCGGCTTCTTAACCACCGCAGTAGCCAACATTTTACCGAGGTGTTGGCGCGCCATGTATCCCAACGCGACATGGGGCGTATTGCCTACCGCTGATCATCTCAATAAAATAATTTAGGACTCGGTAATATGTCTACTGCAATCGGACCCACCAGCAACTCGCAACGGCTCTCTAATCCACTCGGCGACGAAACGTCCGACCGGCCAAAGTTTTCACAGTTTTTAGAGGGAGCGCAGGAGTTCCCTGATTCTTTCACGCATCTGTCTTCTTTCGTTAAAAGCCACAAACCAGAGGGTGAAGAAGGTGAGGTGAGTGACAAGGGTCAGGAGATGCTTGATAAGTTAGTGGGCGATGATAGCGACTATGCACCGTACATGGAGGGAAAGCCGGAGCTGGTAAC
>NZ_JAUAMC010000027.1 GCF_031010195.1 Halomonas sp. SpR8
AACGGTGACGTCGCGTTCACCGGCGACAGCAATATCGGCGTGGCGCAGACCGGTATCGACGACGACGGCGAAGTTGAGATTACCCTGAACCGTGATCTTGATCTGGACAGTGTCACCACCGGCAACAGCGTGTTGAATGATGATGGCCTGACGGTTGACGACGGCGGAGGCAATGTAGCCAGCTATGCCGCCACCGGTAGCGAGATCACCGACGGCACCAACACCACCAGCACTAGCGCTGACGGAATAAACGTGACTGACGGCACCACAACCAGTGTAATCGGCGCCGACAGTATCGGAACCGGTAACGTGGCAATAAGTGGTCTCAACAATGACATCACTGGGTTATCCAACACCGATCTCAGCGGTAACGACTTCGCGCAAGCAGGTCGGGCGGCGACCGAAGAGCAACTGGATATTGTTAACCAAACTGCCAATGAAGGCTGGAACCTAACGGCACAAAGTGCTGACAGTTCCAACGTGGCACCGGGTGACACCGTCGACCTCAGCAACACCGACGGCAATATCCAGATCGCCAATGATGACAACGACGTCACCTTTGATCTGGCAGACAACCTCACCGCCGACAGCGTCACCACCGGCAACAGCGTGTTGAATGATGACGGCCTAACCATTACCGGTGGCCCGAGCATCACTGCCAGCGGTGGCATCGATGCCAACGATCAAGTGATCAGCAGTGTAGGTGCCGGTGAGGTTAGCGGTACCAGCACGGACGCGGTCAACGGCAGCCAGCTGTTCGGCTCGGTTGACTCGATCAACAGTGCGATCGGCGGCAATGCCGTGGTTAATGCAGACGGCACCATCACCACCAGTGACGTTGGCAACACCGGTGAAGACACGGTTCACGACGCGATTGACTCGGTGAACACCGCTGCCAACGCGGGCTGGA
>NZ_JAUAMC010000028.1 GCF_031010195.1 Halomonas sp. SpR8
TGCGCAACCTAGTCAACAGTTCAGGGGCAAAGGTCATTGTCTCATGTCACCTACTCACGCCTGCGCCGCAACCGGCCACAAGCCGGAGGGCTCCGCCATTAGTAATACGCACGCACCTTGGGACACCCTTGGTAAAGGGGTTTGAAGCCCAATGGGGCGGATCTGTACGCTAAGCAAATTTATCCACCAATTCATAAGATTAGAGACACTTGACATCCTCCCCTCCCTGTAAGGAAGGGGATTCCCGTTAGGGGAAAATCCGTCACCGGGCTAACAGGTTCCTGTTTCACGGTGGACAGCTCGGGCGGGGGCTTGGTTATCGCCGCAAATTCCGCGCAATGGCGGATTTTACGATGGTGAATCAACCCCATATCCGCCTAAGTCTCACGTCCACTCCGCAGGCTTAACATTCGGCGTGTCCCGCCGTAGGTCTGCCAGAGACAGGGTTAATTTTAGAAGCCGTTGGCGCCCGGCGCCAATCGCTATCCCTCCCCGCCCTGAAGGACGGGGTTTCTCGCGGAGAGAACTGATAAAAAAGCGCTCATTGCGTGTCTATGAAATCGGTTTGAGCATTTTATAGAGGCGCAGCATCTCCAAATCGACTTTTTAGACGCCGTCCCCCCACTAACGTACGTTTTCGTTCCGTTGGACTTCAAACCCCGTAAATGGTCGGAAAGAACAGGGTACCCTCATGATCCAGTCCGAGAGAGATCAGGCCGGAGGGCTCCGCCATTAGTAATACGCACGCACCTTGGGACACCTTCAGAAAGATAGCGGCCAACAGCTGTTTTGCTGATTCCCATCTGTTTTGCGATGGCTCGGACAGACAGCCCTGCACCCTT
>NZ_JAUAMC010000029.1 GCF_031010195.1 Halomonas sp. SpR8
GCTGGCAAATAAGGACAAGGGTTGCGCTCGTTACGGGACTTAACCCAACATTTCACAACACGAGCTGACGACAGCCATGCAGCACCTGTCTCTGCGCTCCCGAAGGCACACCAGAATCTCTTCCGGCTTCGCAGGATGTCAAGGGTAGGTAAGGTTCTTCGCGTTGCATCGAATTAAACCACATGCTCCACCGCTTGTGCGGGCCCCCGTCAATTCATTTGAGTTTTAACCTTGCGGCCGTACTCCCCAGGCGGTCGACTTATCGCGTTAACTTCGCCACAAAGTGCGCTAGGCACCCAACGGCTGGTCGACATCGTTTACGGCGTGGACTACCAGGGTATCTAATCCTGTTTGCTACCCACGCTTTCGCACCTCAGTGTCAGTGTCAGTCCAGAAGGCCGCCTTCGCCACTGGTATTCCTCCCGATCTCTACGCATTTCACCGCTACACCGGGAATTCTACCTTCCTCTCCTGCACTCTAGCCTGACAGTTCCGGATGCCGTTCCCAGGTTGAGCCCGGGGCTTTCACAACCGGCTTATCAAGCCACCTACGCGCGCTTTACGCCCAGTAATTCCGATTAACGCTTGCACCCTCCGTATTACCGCGGCTGCTGGCACGGAGTTAGCCGGTGCTTCTTCTGCGAGTGATGTCTTTCCTG
>NZ_JAUAMC010000002.1 GCF_031010195.1 Halomonas sp. SpR8
TTGAAATAGGTTTCTTATTCATCGGGCGTCGTCCTTTGCGCTTCGCCGCTAATGCACTTGGCCCTCCACTATGATACTGCTGCTCCCATCTGCCAATAGCACTACGCTCACGAATATCAAACAGGGCCGCTGTCTGGCGTTGTGACAAACCATCTCTCCACATTCTCTCAAGCACTTCCAGTTTGAAAGCCACACTGCGGTGTGTGTATTTCTTTCTCAGCCCTTTCATACCATGCTGTCTATAGGTCTCTACCCATTGCCTTACGGTAGACGTGTCTACGCCGTGCTGATAGGCCACGTCCTTTAAGCTCGTGTGATCGCGTAAATACTGTTGCACCAGCAGCAGCTTAAAATCCTCGTTGTATTGCTTACTCATAAAAACACCCCGAAGGTTGGATTGAGCGTCCAACTTTCGGGGTGCAGTTCAAAATGGGCGGCCCTTTTTGATGTTGATTGATGAATAATTAGCGGCGGCGCACACCTTTACCGGGCAGACGCTCACGATCATGCGGCTGATTAAAATCAAGCAGCGGGCCAGTGGGCACAATGCGCGTTGGATTAATCGTATCGTGGCTGTAATAGTAGTGGCGTTTTATGTGATTCATATTGACCGTCTCCGCCACTCCAGGCCATTGATAGATTTCCCTAACGTAATTGGCAAGGTTGGGATAATCCTCAATACGCTTAAAATTGCATTTGAAATGGCCGTAGTAAACCGCATCGAAGCGTATCAGGGTAGTAAACAGGCGAATATCCGCCTCGGTCAACCACTCCCCTGCCAAGTAACGCTGCTCACCTAAACGGGCTTCCATGCGATCGAGCGCTTCAAATAGCGCCTGCACATGCGTTTCATATACAGCTTGCTCAGTAGCAAAACCCGATTTATAGACCCCGTTATTAATATGATCATAAACATCAGCATTGACGTCATCGATGACGCTGCGCAGACCTTCAGGGTAAAAATCCAAATCATTGCCGGTCAGCTCATCAAACGCATGGTTAAACATACGCAGCAAATCCGCGGACTCATTATTAACGATGGCACTGCGCTGTTTATCCCATAGCACAGGCACGGTGACACGACCGGTATAGTGCGGGTCGGTCATGGTATATAGCTGGTGGTGAAAATCGACGCCGTTAACGGGATCGCCACTGGCGCCTTCGCCCTGGTGGTAGGTCCATCCCTGATCAAGCATCAAGGGGCTGACATGGGACGTGCCGATCAATGGCTCCAGCCCTTTCAGCTTACGCATAATCAGGGTGCGGTGCGCCCAGGGACACGCGAGCGATACGTACAAATGGTAGCGGTCTTTTTCCGCAGGGTAGCATTCTCCGTCCGTTTCCGGCTGTTCACCCACCCAGTCGCGCAATTGAGCCGATTCACGCACGAACTCGCCGCCGTGTTTTTTGGTGTCGTACCACTGGTCTTGCCATGCGCCATTAACGAGTAATCCCATGGGCGTCTCCTGAAAAGTGTCTAGGGGTTATGCATCTTATTTTCAGCATACGCCCGCTTCAGGGAGGCTCAAGCGGATGTTTTACGACCGTTCATTCGAGTTAGTCGAATCATGCATGGCACATTCGCTTATCACCGCCTGTTTAAGTGCCGCCGCCATGGCGTGAGCCGCTGGCCCTGCACGATCTCGGTCGCGGAAAATCATTTGTATCGGCACTTCACGGATGCCCCCTGCTGGCAGTGGCAGCGGTTTCAATTGCCCGCTTTTTAACTCATCAGCAATACGCGTCTCTGGCATCCACGCAAACCCCAAACCACGTCGAAGCATATCGAGTGACGTATGGAGGTGAGTGACGGTCCAGCGCTGTTCTGCCTTCAACCAGCCAGCATTGGTTGATTGCCGTAACGCTGAGTCACGCACCACCAACTGCCGATACTGAGCTAGATCGCGCAGGTCTAACGTGCGACCTAATTGATGAAGGGCGTGCTGAGGATGCGCCACCGCCACAAAACGTATCGTTACCAGTGGCTCACCTAAAAAGCCTTGCGCCTCAATGCCTGAGATCACGAGGTCTGCACGACCATCGTAGAGCATTTCAATACCACCGTTGAGAACACTCTCGTGTAATTGAACACGCACCTGTGGGTACGTTTCAGAGAAGCGCTCTAGCGCTTTAGCTTGCGCGGCAACCGGAAAAACTTGATCAATCGCCACCACGACTTCTGCCTCTAGGCCCGCTGCTAGCCGAGTAGCCACATCCTCGAGCGAGGCCGCACTCTCTATCAACTGACGCGCGCGACGAAGCAGCAGCTTACCGGCCTCAGTTAAACGAACTTGTCGGCCAACCGGCTCCAGCACCTGAACCCCTAGTTGCTCTTCTAATTTATGGACGGCGTGATTCAGCGTGGAGGGACTTTTGTGTACGGCTTCTGCCGCACGTGCAAACCCGCCATAGTCAACCACGGCGGCCAACATTTGCCATTGTGCAAGTGTTACCCGGGACATTTCGATTTCCTCAACGCAAAATCGCGAAACAATGCGCTTAATGTTCGAAAAAACATGACTAGAATGCCAGGAAACGTTTGATCATGCCGCTCATGGTTGAAAAATGGCTGTTAATAACCCTAAAAGATAAGCTATAAATGTGAATCAGCATTGGGTGAAGACTCAAATATTAGACATTGATTGTATTAGCACTTCCAAAATATCAATTTTCGTCTATGGTTAACCTAAGCTATATTGCTAGCCAAATTTATCAGTTACATTTGTTAGCAAACGGTGTTTATAAATAGTAATCTTTAATTAATATTGCCATATTTCTATTTAATTTCATTTTATGTATAGACATACAGTCTATGAACCCTCGCTTTCATGGGGTATGGTTTCCGTGTTTATGTACTCTTATAGTTAATTTTAATCACGAATCCGGCGGTCCATTTACCCATGTTGCGAATCCTCCATTCGCTGCCTCGCACGCACAAATTGTTACTGTTACCAGTGGCCACAATGGTCACAGTGCTGGGCACACAGAAGTTACTGACGACATATCAAGATTTAAATCAACCCAATACTCCGCTTGAAAGTGTGCTGGTACCGCTTCCAAGTGACTCCACCCCGGGTGTTCCTTCCCTGCGCCAAGAACGCACCCCGGTTGCTGATGCGATTGACCGCGCCTCGCGCGCCCTCGACGCCACTCGCGAAAATATTCCCCTCAGTGAATTAACCGCTACTGAAATTGTTGATCTCGACGTCATCGCCACCGCAGAGGCCAGTATGGCCGCCCAAGCAGGCCTGGGACATGATGTAACGGTACTCAGCGCAACATCACTTGATGCACCCGCGTTAGTACCCATCGCGCTTGATAGTGGCGCTCTGCATATGGCAATTGTGGTCGGCACGCTCACCAGCGGCATGCTGGATGTAGACGACACCTCATCGGTTGAGATTGCCGATGCCACCTCTTACGAAGATTATGGCATCGATCTTTTTGATGATATTTCGTTTCTGAATTTAGAACTGGCGGCAGAAAAGCCGTTTGTACCTGAATGGGAAACGCATATTGTCGAATCTGGTGAAACATTTGCCGTGATTGCCCAAAATGAATTAGGCCTTGGCTACAGCGAAGTAATGGCGCTGCTTGAAGACTTACCCGATCAACGCATGCTCACCAACTGGCGCGCCGGGAACAGCTTTGACTATCAGTTAGATGAAGATGGTCGTCTGCTGTCGCTACGCATGATGAAAAACACCCGCGATGGCATATTGCTTGAGCAAGATGCAGACCATTTCGCCATCACCACGATTGAACGCCAGGGTGAACCTGTTCAACGCCTCTATGCAGGTAGCGTCAGCGGTAGTTTTGCGCGCTCGGCCCAGGCGACAGGCTTGAACAGCGGCTCGGTAACAGAACTGACAAAGTTGCTCGAAAAGAAACTCGATTTTCGGCGTGACAGCCGCCGCGGTGACCGCTTTCAGGTGCTGGTTGAGTCCGACATGATTGATGGGGAAACGCTGGATTCCCGCGTTTTAGCGGTTAATTACGACGGCGAACGCATGGATTTAACCGTTGTCCGCAATGCCAGCGACGATAATTTCTATACGCCTGAGGGCGGCAGCCTGGATCCCGCCTTTGCCCGCCACCCGTTTGAAGGCAATTACCGCATAAGCTCCAGCTTCAACCCGCGTCGTAAGCATCCGGTCACTGGCCGCATTAGTCCGCATAACGGCACCGATTTTGCCATGCCGATTGGTACGCCCATCACGGCACCTGCTGCTGGCCGAGTCGAAAAGGTTGCCAACCATTACGCCGCCGGACGCTACATTGTCATTCGTCACGACAACGGCTACCGTACTCGCTATCTGCACACCTCAAAACCTCTGGTCAGCGAAGGTGAGCGGGTCGAAATGGGCGAGCGCATTGCGCTATCGGGCAACACCGGCCGCAGCACTGGACCTCACCTGCACTATGAAGTCATCGTTAACAATTCGCCGGTGAATGCGATGACCGTTCCCCTGCCCGAAAATACCAGCTTGAGCGGCGACACGCTTATTGCCTTCCAAAACCAGGCTGCTCCAATGTTAGCTGCACTGGAAAGCGGCGAAACCGGGCCGGTTAGCGTGGCTAACTATCAGCAGGAAAGCGACGACTAGCGCTTCGCTACGCAATAACGAACGCTTATAAGTAACGCACCGCCCTCGGGCGGTGCGTTACGTTGGGGTGCACTATTTTAACTTTTCAGATGCTTAAACCGGGCGCCGCAATGCTGCCAGTAGCGTTGCATCGCGACGGTAGATGTCAGGCCTAAACTCTACCTCACCCTCGGCATTTGGCCACGCGGTTAAATAGTGCAGCGCAATGGGAATACGCTGGGTCAAACTCACGTTGCGATCGCTCCCGCCACTCAACAGCGTACTCATTTGGTAACGACTGCCGGTGTCTTGCAACAGCATCTGGGCTAGCTCAGCCACACCTTCAACCCGAATACAGCCCGAACTGAGCGCGCGCTGTTCACGCTGGAATAACCCCCGCGCGGGGGTATCGTGCAAATAGATCATGTCATCGTTGGGAAATCGCACCACGACACGGCCTAGCGGGTTACCTGCGCCAGACACTTGACGCAACATAACGCCGCCAGGGCGCTGCCAATCAATCTCCTCAGCAACCAACTGCTCACCCGACAGACTAATCACCTGGATGTTTTTACGCGCCAAATAATCGATATCGGCACGTACCTGGGGTAACACATCCTCACGCATAATGGTCGGCGGGATCGTCCAGGAAGGGTTAATCGTCAAATGGCTGATCGTAGAGTGGATAATCGGTGTTTCGCGGCGCGGTGTACCTACCACCACTCTTGCATCCCAATGCTGGCCATTTGGCCGTACGTAATGCATCCGGTATCCGGCAATATCGACCCACACCCGTGGCTCGGCAGACTGCATCGGACGAATCCAGCGCGCGCGCTCTAGATTGACCCGCAGTTGGTCGATTCGTGTTGTCACCGGGGTGTTTAACGCCAAGCGAGTCTGCTCGCCCACGACACCATCTTCCTGAAGCAGATGACGGCGCTGAAAGCGTCTAACCGCGGCTTCAAGTGGCGCATCAAAGGCACGTCGGTTAGACGCGGACTGCACCCCAATGAGCGGATACGCGCTGCTGTCAGCCATCATTAATTCAGCTTCCCCCCACAGCGCCAGGCGTTGGCGAAGCACGACAACATCGTCAGCTTCGTCGCCAGGCCGCAGCGACTCTTCACGCGCCGCCAAGTATGGCGCGCTGCCTAGATTCGCCAACTGATAATGCTGTTTTAAGGCGTCTCGTAACTGTTGATACTCGCCCGATGAAGGCCGAACCAGCGCGATAGCTTTGTCCAGCTCACCATCCTCGACGGCATGCATCACGCGAAGCAGTGAGTAACCTCTTTCCGGGCGCGGTGAATCCCAGTGAGGTTCGACATCACGGGGATTAACCTTGCCACGCTCTAAATGATCTAACGCTAGCAACAGTGACTCGGTGGCCTTGACATCAAATAACGCCTGCGCCGTGTTACCGCCAGACTTACTGCGCTGAAACTCATTAAGCAGCGTATCAGCGTGGTAATCCTCTGGCACTAAGCCATCGTTTTCCAGGCTATTTAACGCGCCCACCAACGACTCGACGGCTGGTGCTGTTTGCCAGGCAGGCTTTCCTTCGCGTAATTGATAGAATTCAGCAAGGGGTAGCCGACTGGCTTCAACAGCGGTTAATTGTTGTGTTAACGCTTGCTGCAACGGCGCTGAGTCCGCATACGCAAGGCTGGTCCCTAAAGGGCTGTGGGTGAGCGTTAGACATAAAGCGACCCCTATCGCCCATTGTCTTAGTGGCTGTATATCGTTCATCGCCCTCTCCTTGAGTTACTATGTTCCCCAACTTCAGTTTTACATCCGCCGTCTAACACTTTTTATATTAGCGTTTATCTTAGTCGGCTACTCTTCATCATGACTTATATTGCCTGCAGGATCGATTTATATGGCTCTTCGTTTAAATGTTGCCGCGCTACTGTGCTCCCTACCGTTAACGTTACTTACATTGCCGCTACACGCCGCTAGTTTTTTTTCCCACGTGGCTTCAACACCACCGCCCGGCGTAATGCCTCTAAATCATCAGCTTCTGCAGCTCGCCCCTCAAGCAACGCCTGCAGCGCTGCGTCTAGCCGCTCAAGCGCTTAACTGTGCAGACCCTAATGCCGAGCGCCTAGCGGTTATCGATTATTCACTACCCTCCACCGAGCCACGCCTTTGGGTGTTTGACTTGCGCCAGCATAAGTTACTTTTCGAAGAGCTGGTGTCGCACGGTCAAGGCTCCGGCGATGCCCAGGCAGAGTTGTTCTCGAATACCCCCGACAGCCATCAATCCAGTATTGGCTTATTTCGTACCATGAATAGCTACTATGGCCGTAACGGCTATTCCCTGCGCCTGCAGGGACTTGAACCTAACATTAACGACCTGGCGTTTGAGCGCGCCATTGTTATTCACGGCGCCGATTATGTAAGCGATGCTTTCATTGCCCAAACAGGCCGGCTAGGGCGCAGCCACGGCTGCCCGGCAGTACGCGAAGACGTAACTTACCCACTGATCGACAGCCTCAAAGAGGACCAATATGTGTTTGCTTATTACCCTGACGCCGAGTGGCTTGCCACCTCAGCGTTTCTAGGCTGCACAGCCGCCGCCACCCATCTTGCTCGCCGCTAATGTCTCCCATGTTTTCATGTAAAGAGCGTTCACAACCTCTAATCATCACTCATCGTTAGCGAGCACGTCTTAACGCAGTATATTCGTCTTCCTAACTGGCCTATGCGATGCTGGCCTCATGGCAACTAGACTCTTTAACAGTCGCAATGGGAAAAAGCATATGGCAAAGGTCAAAAAGCTAGACCTCGCGTTGCAAGGTGGTGGTGCACACGGAGCCTACACCTGGGGCGTCATTGACCGTCTTTTGGCAGATGACCGCATTGAGCTGGAAGGCATTAGCGGCACCAGTGCCGGGGCGATGAACGGTGTAGTGATGGCCGACGCTTTGACCCGGGGTGATAAAGAGACCGCGCGGCAAGCGCTCCACGATTTTTGGCAGGCAGTTAGCCGAGCAGGTATGGCAAGCCCAATACGTCGTTCGCCAATGGATGTATTAACCGGCAACTGGAGCCTAGATCACTCCCCCGGCTTTATAGCGATGGATCTGTTAAGCCGCGTGGTCTCGCCCTATCAACTCAACCCACTCAACATCAATCCACTGCGCGACATTGTGGCCAGTCATATAGATTTCGAACGTGTCCGCAAGTGTGAACAGCTTAAACTGTTTATCGCCGCGACTAACGTGCGTACGGGCAAGCAACGGGTATTTCGCCGAGAAGAAATGAGCGTTGACGCCGTGATGGCCTCAGCCTGCCTACCCTTTATGTTTCAAGCGGTAGAGATCGATGGCGAAGCATACTGGGACGGCGGCTATATGGGCAATCCAGCGCTATTTCCATTGATGGAAGAGTGCGGCGCACGGGATATCCTACTGATACAAATTAACCCCATCAGCCGTAATGAAGTGCCTACTTCGGCATCGGCGATTATGAACCGGCTCAACGAAATCACTTTTAATTCAGCGCTGATTAAAGAGATCCGCATGATTGCGCTACTCAAGCATGCGCTTGATGAACAGGGTATTGAAAACTGCTACCAGCAGGCGCTATTTCATCGCATCAGCGGCGACCTGGCACTTGAGGGACTGTCAGTTTCCAGCAAATCAAACTCTGAGTGGCCTTTTTTATGCCATCTGTTCGAGCAGGGCCAAGCAGCTGCCGAACGCTGGCTTAGCGAGCACTTCGATGCCATTGGCAACCACTCCTCACTTGATATAGATGCTGTCTACCTTAATGAATAACGGGCCATACGAATAATGAGCCACCAGTAACTACGGTACACAACTCTTCAACTGCACCGAATAAGCACCAAGATGCCGCACGGCAGATGCTGCATGCCCAATCATGCAGCATATTTGCGCAGCCAAACCTATCTAAAAATCACAAAAAAATAAATTAAGGTGATGTTTTTAATAAATAAATAACCGACTGGCAAACTATCTGCATAACTCCTATCAGTGGTGGTAGGCGTGGACCAGGCCCAACTGGGTACGAGTGCGTCGAACCTGACCTTCAATGGAGAAGGCATGTTCTCGTTAATTGCTTGCGCGGCGCGCTGAAATATTGGCGCTGCGTAGTAAAAACTCGTTTTATGCCCCGTGAGGCCATCCCATGGACATACGTAATAAAGCCAACCGCATTCGACTGTTCAATTTCTCCACTCCGCAAATGCGTGCTTTCCATTTCTCGTGGTTCGCATTTCATATCTGTTTCTTCGGCTGGTTCGGTATCGCCCCGCTTATGGCGATCGTTCGCGAAGACCTGTCTCTCACCCAAACGCAAATCGGCAATACCATCATCGCGTCCGTGGCGATTACTGTCATCGTGCGCCTTGCGATTGGCGTGTTGTGTGACCGTATCGGTCCGCGCAAAACCTATACCGGCCTGCTGTTATTGGGCGCAATTCCCGTAATGGGGATTGGCTTAGCCGATAGCTTTGAGACTTTCCTGCTTGCGCGCTTAGCAATTGGTGCCATCGGCGCCTCCTTCGTGATTACCCAGTACCACACCTCCATGATGTTCGCCCCCAATGTCGTCGGCACAGCCAACGCCACCAGCGCCGGCTGGGGTAACTTAGGCGGTGGTACCACGCAAATTCTGATGCCGCTAATCTTTTCAGGCATGTTAATGCTGGGCGTTAACGAAGCCTTTGGTTGGCGCTTGGCGATGATGGTACCTGGTGTCGTGATGCTGTTTACCGGGATTGGCTATTGGTTTTTTACCCAAGATGCCCCCAACGGTAATTTCAGCGCGCTGCGCGCGCGTGGTGAGTTGCCTGAAGCGACGGGTGAAAATGGTGCAAAACAGAGCTTTTTAGCCGCCGCCAAGGATATACGTGTATGGGCGCTGTTCGTTGTCTATGGTCTCTGCTTTGGCGTGGAACTAACCATAAACAATATTGCTGCGATCTACTTTTTTGATAAATTTGATCTTACTTTAGCCACCGCCGGTCTAATTGCTGGCTTATTCGGGCTAATGAACATTTTTGCCCGCACCCTGGGTGGGGTGTTCTCGGATCTTTTCGCCAAACAAGGTGGTTTGAAGGGACGCGTACGCTGGCTATTTATCGCCTTGATTTGCGAAGGGATTGCCTTGGTAGCGTTTTCGCAGATGCATGTGTTAAGCCTCGCCATTGGCATCATGTTGGTGTTCAGCCTATTTGTGCAAATGGCAGAAGGTGCCACTTTTGGGGTCGTCCCATTCATCAATAAAAAAGCGCTGGGAGCGGTCGCAGGTATTGTTGGCGCTGGCGGTAACGTGGGTGCGGTAGGGGCAGCGTTTCTGTTCCGCAGCGAAAGTCTTACATATCAACAAGGCCTGTTCTATTTGGGTCTCACGGTCCTAGTGCTGGCATCCTGCGTTTTACTGGTTCGCTTTAGCGATGCCACCGAAGCCGAAGAGGCCAAAGCCTACCGCGATGCGATAGGTGATGACGTAGGCGCAGGCGCTCTCTCATTGCGTTAAGCGTTTCCCAACACGCTCCCATACACTGATTAACGGTATGGGAGCTTTACTTTTTTAGGCGGCGAGTTACCCAAGGAAATCCCTATGTCTTCAGCGCAGCAACTGCTGTTAACCGCTATTCGTTGCGATATCGACAACCTTACCCATCTTGCCACCACTGCCGACATCGTCGGCGATATCAGTCGCTTTATTCATATGTTGCAGCGTGAACGGGGGGCATCGACGATTTACCTCGCCTCTCAAGGGCGACGCTTTAAAACTCGCCGAGACACCTACCGGCAGCATAGTCAGCAAGCCGAAACCTTAATGCGACAGCGATTGGAGGCGCTCAGTCAGGAGGCACGCCCCCAGGCAGCCGCTCGCTTATTGCGCCGCATCGCCGCCGTTTGGTATGCCTTAGATGAGCTTGACGCCCTCCGCCAAGCCATTGATACGTTCACCATCTCTCCAGATGCGGCCACTCAAGCCTTTAACCAGTTGACCAGTGGGCTGCTGGCGATTGTATTTGAAGCGGCGGATACTTCCATCGACCCGGATATCACTCGAACCCTGGTGGCTATTTTCCACTTGATGCAGGGTAAAGAGCTGGCTGGCCAGGAGCGTGCCTGTGGCGCGTTTGGCTTCACCCATGGACACTTCGATGAAGCCCATCGCGCTTTACTAAATCAGCTAGTGACGGATCAACAGCGCTGTTTTGATACCTTCGTTGAATTTGCTACCCCAGAAGCGCAGCAGACATGGCAAAAGGAGCTTTCACCACGCACCTTGGCGGGTATTTACCAGCTTCGTGACACCGCCTGCCAACACCCAGCAGCAGGGCAATCAACGCCGACTAATCCGCCCGATACGCTGGGTGAAACCTGGTATGAACTGACCACGCTGCGTATTGATGCGATCAAAACGGTTGAAGATGCCCTGATCACTCAACTAAGCGTACTTTGTCACCGCAAAATTGCGCAAGCGGAGGATGCCTTAGAGCAAGCCAAGGCAGAACCCTGCCGGCATGCACCCGCTCCTTGCGAACAGCTGCTGGCATTAAATGATCCCCAGCCGTTGGGCGACCTGACCGCCAGCGCGCTAAATTCGCCGCTAGGACGTTCGCTGATTGAGCTCACACAGGCCCAGGCCAGCCGCTTACAAGGGCTTAGCGATGAGCTGGAAAACACCCGCAAAGCGCTGCGCGAACGCAAACTCATTGAGCGCGCCAAAGGGCTTATCATGGCACACCAGGATATGAGCGAAGAGGAGGCCTATCGCTTTCTACGCAAGACCTCAATGGATCAAAGTAAAAGCATGGCGGATATGGCCCAGGCCATTCTGGATCTTTCAGCCATGCTCAAACGCAAAGAAGAGGGGCGCTCTCGTTAGCGAAAGTGGTGTGGGTGGATCAGGCTGATTAGCTGAAGGTTTGCAGGATCTCATCACCTTAGCCATTCTAAAGGCTTAACTGTTCACATCAGCAAGGAGCGCAACCCATGCATAAAGGCGTGCTATTGATTACCGGCGCATCAAGCGGCATTGGCGCTGCTACCGCCCGTGCGGCGTCTCGTGAAGGCTACAAGCTCGTATTGGCGGCGCGATCTAGCGACAAACTCACCGCGCTGGCTCAGGAGCTAGGCCCAGAAAACGTATTGACCTGTGAGTTAGACGTTACCGATTTCGACCAGCAACAGGCCATGGTTGAACAGACGCTTGAAACCTTTGGCCGCCTGGATGCTATTTTTGCCAATGCTGGCCGCGGTGGTTCCCCCGGCGGGTTTAGCAGCGCCGACCATGAAGCCTGGCGAGAGATGATCCTGACGAATATCTATGGCGTTGGCCTGACTATTCAAGCCTGTTTGCCTGCTCTTAAACGCAGTAAAGGCCATGTATTATTGACTGGCTCAGCGGCTGGCCGCACCACCATTCCCGGCTCTATGTACAGTGCGTCTAAATGGGCGGTAACTGGAATAGGTTATAACCTGCGTGAAGAGCTGCGCGGCACGGGTATGCGCGTGACACTGATTGAACCCGGCATGGTCGACACGCCATTTTTTGATGAGCCGCCAGAGCATGCCCTCGAAGATCGCGATATCGCCAATGCGGTCACGTATGCGCTTTCACAACCTGCTCATGTGGATGTTAATGAAATCCTTATTCGCCCCACCCCGCCGCTTGCATAAAGATTTCTCAGCAGCATTCCTGATCGGACCAGATTAAATAGAGCTCAATGACCGAGCGTGACAATGTTCGCCCCCTTGCAATTCATCTGCCCTGACCGCATAACGTGTAATTAACAAGCGCGCTAAGTAATTTTCTCGCTCTACGCGCCCACGACTCAATTTGCAGGTGAACCATGAGCCAACTCGCTTCCACGGCGCTTTCCGTCCTTGATCTGGCACCGATACGCCAAGGTGGCAGCGCCGCTGAGACTTTCCGCGATAGCGTTGCCCTCGCACAGCTAACCGAGCAGCTTGGCTATACCCGTTACTGGTTAGCCGAGCATCACAATATTGCCGGTATTGCCAGCGCTGCTACAGCCGTTCTGATTGGCCACGTTGCCGGGCAAACCTCCACTATCCGTGTGGGTAGCGGCGGCATCATGCTGCCTAACCATCCGCCACTGGTGATTGCTGAGCAGTTCGGCACCCTGGAAACGCTCTACCCTGATCGTATTGATTTGGGGTTGGGTCGTGCTCCAGGCTCCGATGGTGCCACGATGCAAGCGATGCGCCGCAACGCCCATGCTGGTGTAGATGACTTTCCTCAATTGCTAAATGAGTTACGCAGCTTTTTAGCGGAGGCAGACCCTCAGCAACGAGTCAAGGCGGTGCCCGGCCAGGGCACTCACGTGCCCATTTGGCTACTGGGCTCCAGCGGTTACAGCGCTCAGTTGGCGGCCAAGCTGGGCTTACCCTTTGCGTTCGCCGCTCAGTTTGCGCCGGGTTATTTATTTGAAGCGCTGCGCTTATACCGCGACAACTTCCGCCCTTCCGAATATCTGGATAAACCCCATGCGATGGTCGGCCTGCCCGTAATGGCGGCAGAAAGCGACGCGATGGCCCACTATCTGGCAACGACGGCCCAACAGAAGTTTCTTAATCTTATTCGTGGCAAGCCGACCCAGTCCCAGCCGCCCGTCGAGCAATTGGACTGGTCACCTGTTGAGCAGGCTCAAGTCAGTCAGTTTTTAGGCGCGGCCATTATTGGCGGACCTGAGACGGTTAAAGCCGAGCTTGAGGAGTTTCAAGCGCGTACCGGTGCTGATGAGCTAATGATTAACAGCGATTTTTACAATCATGCAGACCGCATGCGCAGTTATGAAATTGTTGCCGCGGTCGCTCGGTAAGCATTTATTTAAGCAAAGGTTAATATTGGTGTCTTATGGCAACACTGGATTTCTCCCCAATATCGGAAAACGATTTCGCTGCTTTCTGGCCAACCTTTCAGGCCGTGGTCGTGGCGCAAGAAACTTATGCCATTGACCCCAACATAAGCTTCGATGCCGCCTTTCAGCTATGGTGTGAGGCGCCCAAAGCCAGTTGGGTTGCTAAGGATGAAAACGGCCAAATACTGGGGGCTTACTACTTAAAACCCAATGCCGCTGGCCCTGGTGACCATATCGCTAATTGTGGCTATATAGTCTCTCCCGCCGCACGTGGCAAAGGCGTAGCACGCGCTATGTGCGAGCACTCCCAGCAGCAGGCCCGTGAACTCGGGTTTCAGGCCATGCAGTACAACGCCGTGGTAGCCACCAATGAAGTCGCCGTGGCGTTATGGCAAAAGCTAGGGTTTCATATTGTCGGCACCGTTCCTAATGCCTACCGCCATGCGCGCTTTGGCCTTGTCGATAGCCATGTCATGTATAAGGCGCTTTAGCGATTACTGCCAGCTGACACATCAGGCTCATAACAGCGCTGGAGCTGCGCTTCAGCGACTGCACTGCCCATGGCGTTTAGCTTGGCAATGTTGCGTTCAGGAATAGCGTCGGTATCGCCGTAAAATTCGATGGCTTTTTCGACACTCTCTTCGCGCAAGAGGTGAACCATGGCATAGGGTGAACGATTGGTATAATTAGACGCCTCGTCGGGCTCGGTGTCTTCAAAGCAGTAGTCCGGGTGAAAGGTCGCTAACTGATAGATACCTTCATATCCTTGGTCGATCAAAATGCTTTCAGCCAGCTCAACGAAATCCAGGTAGTGTTCAAAGCTTTTAAACAGCGTAGGGAACACCAGCAGCGTGGTCTCAGTTTCCGGGTGCTCATCTAGCCACTGCACCTCGACCATCAACTCCTCGAGCGCCACCTCGGTTTTCTTCGAGCGTACGACCTCCACACGAATAGATTCACGCTCCAGTTCCCGCTGCGCAAACGGGCAGATATCCTGCGCAACAATAAAGGTGCGCACCCACTTCAGCGTTTGCGCGACTATTTGGTTATCCGTGTGCATGACACTCTCTCGCTCATAGGTCGGCAGCGGCCAACGCTTTGTGCGGGGCAGTTTACCCACTTTTCATCGCTAACCAATAACTAACGACACATTAGCCGACACATTAGCGATGCCACGTTAGCCACTGTTCGACTCCTATCCTCCACTAAACGTGCTCTTGATAGCGCTTTAAGGCGACATCGTAGGATTTATGGATATGATCATCTAATAAAGCCCGCGCGGCTTTGGCATCTCGCAGCAGGGCTAACTCGACCAACTGATGATGCTGGTCATCTAGCTCTTGACGAATTGTCGGCATTTTGGGACCTAGCCGACGATAACGATCGAACTGATCGTGCAATTGCTCGATAAATCGCAGTAGCCAAACCGACCCACAGGGCGCCACCAGCGTGCGGTGAAATTGAGTGTGCAAATGTTCCCACTCTTCGCCTTTATCTAAACTAATGTCGGCATGTTTCAGGCGATGCGCCGCTGCTAACAAGTCGGCTTCCCAGTGTGAATCTCCGTGGGCAATGGCGCGCTCAAGGGCCATACCTTCCATCTCCAGGCGCATCTGTGCAATATCATCAAGCTCGTCCCGTGAGAGCTTGGGCACTCGAAAACCGCGCTGATTTTCCTGAATAAGCAGCCCATAGGCCGCCAATTTATTAAGCGCTTCCCGCAGCGGGCTTAAACCGACCTGGTAGCGCTCTTTGAGTGCATTGATCGCGAGCTTCTCACCGGCAACAAAACGGCCGCCGACTAAATCTTTGCGCAAATTATCAAATACGCGGCTTGATGCGGTACCGACTGGCCCTGCTGGCAATGCTGCCTTAGGTAAAGAGTTATTCATGACGATGTCCTTTATGCATCACAGCTCCCGCTGTCCATTCTATTTTTCACTGTTGACGTCTTACCGTGCAATACCTATATTCTATTTTAGACAAGATAATCGATTTTTTAACTTACAAACGATAAATAAGGTTCGGGTATGCTTCTGATCGCCTCGCGGGCTTCATGGAAAGCGCATCCATGAAAGCACCAGATTTGAAAACCAAGGGTTCGCAAATACAGGACTCGAAAAAACAGGCCGTATCCTGGCAACTATTCTGGGCGTTTTTCCGCATCGGTATTTTTGGATTCGGTGGCGGCCCAGCCATGATCCCGCTAGTACGTGCCGAAGTCGTCACCCGTCACCACTGGTTAAATGATGAAGAGTTCGCCGACATACTCGCTATCGGCAACACGTTGCCTGGCCCTATAGCTACCAAAATGCCCGGCTATATCGGCTACCGTGTCGGCGGCGTTAGCGGCTGTATCGCCTCAGTAGTAGCCATTATCTTTCCAATGATAGTGGCGATGATTGTCATGTTAGGCATTTTTAGCCGTTACCGCGATGTGGCTTGGATCCGTGGCATGGGTCAAGCGGTGGTTCCCGTCGTAATGGTAATGATGGCGCAGCTCACTTGGGACTTCTTTGATAAGTCACAGGCCGCGCTTGGTTGGCTGGTGAGTATTGCCATGGCCATTGTCGCTGCAGGGCTTATTTATTGGCTTGGTATTCATCCCGGCTGGGTCATAGGCACCATTCTACTCGCCGCCCTACTACGCCCCTCAGGAACTAAACCGCCGGGCGCTAAAAAAGCGGAGGGGGCGGCGTGATTTATTGGGAACTCTTCTTAGCATTTTTTATACCCAACATTATCGGTTATGGCGGTGGACCGGCGATCATTCCGTTGATTGAGGCTGAAGTCGTCGGTCGGTATGGCTGGATGACCGCGCAGACGTTTGCTGAAACCTTAGCACTGGGCAACGCCCTACCCAGCCCAATCGCAACCAAAATGGCCGGCTATGTAGGCTATGAAGTCGCTGGGTTTGGCGGCGCCTTTATCGCCGTAGCAGCCACCGTCATCCCGACGCTGCTTTTGATGTTGGGCGCACTGGGGCTTTTATACCGCCATCGCGACTCTCCCCGGGTTAAACGCATGAGCCAATGGGTTCGCCCAGTCATTGCCATGATGATGGCGTGGTTAACCTTGGGCTTTCTACTCGAAAGCCTCAACTCCAGCGGTGCTATTCACACACTGATTATCGGTATCGTCGCCGCCATTGCGCTGATTCGCTTCAAAACGCATCCCGCGTTTGTGGTCATGGGCGCTTTGATTTATGGAGGGCTTTTTCTCGGCTGACACTCACTGGTCTGGCACTCACTGATAAACAGTATTGTGACAACAAGAACCCGATAACGGGACCACGCGCTCACCACGCCGCTGCTATACAGGCGGCACTCCACAACACCACCCCTAATCTATAAAGGTGTATAAGAATGACGCGTTCAACATTTACTCTAAGTACACGTACTCTAAGTACCACCCTCGCTGCCATCGGGCTTGCGTCGAGTATGGCAATGTCGACTGCCGCTCAAGCTGACTATCCTGAGCAGGATATTCGCTTAATCATCCCTTACGGCCCAGGTGGGGCGACGGATATTCTGTTCCGGCTGATTTCTCAAGAGGCTGAAAAAAACCTTGGTGAATCTATCGTTCCTGTCAACATGGCCGGCGCGGGTGCCACCCTTGGCTGACGTAACGTCAAAGATGCCGATCCCGATGGCTATACGCTGCTTGGCAGCCACGACACCATTGCGCTTTCCAAGCTAGCAGGTACCGTCGACTACTCGTTTGATGCCTTCGAGCCTATCGCGCTACTCACCCAAACCATCAACATCCCTACGGCTCATGCCAATCATCCTGTGCAGAGCGCTGACGCAATCGCTGACTATGTGAGCGAAAACCCCGGTCAAGTGCGCTTTAGCATGATCCCCAGCTCCACCGACCACTTCTTCTGGGCACAATTCTTCCAGGAAGCGGGCATTGATATGGCCGATGTGCGCCTAGTGGGTTACCCCGATACCGGTGAGCAGGTATCCGCTTTAATGGCTGAAGAGATCGACTTCGCAATGTTCAACCTGCCTTCAGGCGGCGCGTTCTTTGAGGACGGCACCTTCCGCGCACTCGGTATCGCTCATCCGGAACGTCTCGATAGCATGCCGGACGTTGCCACCCTGCGTGAACAAGGAATCGAGATGGATCACTCCACCAGCCGTGGCATTTTCGCGCCCAAAGGCACACCGCAGGAAGTGATCGACGCCATCGCTGACGCCTACGAGCAGGCCCTGGAAAACGAAGAAGTACAGAGCCGAATCGAAAATGAATTTGGCTCCGTCGTGCGCTTCCTGGCAGGCGATGATTATCAAGCGTTCTTGGACGAAAACGAAGCAGCATTGAGCGCTGCTGCCGAAAATATCGATTTCCAGAACTAAGAACGCATCTTCTAGCCCACGTAGACGCGTGGGCTAGGGTTGCCGGAGACATCGCTAATGCTAACGCTAACAAAAGACCGCGCCTTGGCGCTGGCGCTGCTCTTGATTGTGGCTGTCATGTGGGTGGAGTCGGGGGATATTCGGCCGCCAACTAGCTGGCAGCCTTATGGGTCGGCGCTATTCCCACGCATATTATTGGTTGTGATTGGGGTTCTATCACTCATGATTCTGGTGCGCTCCCTATTGGTAAAAGTG
Source organism: Halomonas sp. SpR8 (assembly GCF_031010195.1). Lineage (GTDB taxonomy): Bacteria > Pseudomonadota > Gammaproteobacteria > Pseudomonadales > Halomonadaceae > Vreelandella. The sequence goes on from NZ_JAUAMC010000002.1 coordinate 18,075, forward strand.
CCTGAGCGTGTGGGCGCACAACAGCTCATCAAAGAGTGGTTTCAGAGTCGACATACCATTGTCGCGCTGTTCCTGCTATTTGGGCTTTATGCCGCGCTACTTCCTTTAGTGGGTTATATCACGGCCACGATAGGTTTCTTAGTCGCTTCTCTCGCACTGCTGATGGGCACTAATACACGACGCAAGTGGATTATAAATCTCACCCTCAGTTTCACCCTGACGCTGGTGATTTTTGTGGTTTTCCGCTACGGCCTTAATGTCTGGCTGCCTTAACCGTTGGAGTAAATAATGACTAACTTTTTTCTCCAGGCGCTTGCTGAGGTCGGTACGCCATCGGTTTTAGGCCTGATCGTTATCGGTGTGCTGTTTGGGATTATTGGCGGCAGTATCCCTGGTTTCACCGTCACCATGGCCATCCTGGTGGTCTTTCCCTTCACCTTTGCGATGGACCCGGTAAGCGGCGTTTCCTTGATGGTGGGTGTGTTTGTGGGGGGGTACTCTGGCGGTATTGTATCGGGGGTAATGCTCGGAATACCCGGAACGCCCTCCTCCATCACGACCGTTTACGACGGTTATCCGATGGCCCAGAAAGGCGAGCCGGGCCGTGCCCTGGGTATTGGCGTGGCCGCCTCATTTCTAGGCACCCTTATCAGCGTGGCAGTATTGGTTTTTTTCGGGCCGCTGATTGCAAGCTTCAGCATGAACTTTCGCCCCTGGGAGATCACCGCGTTGATTGTGTTTGCCCTAACGCTTGTGGCAGGCCTCTCCAGCGGTGCGCTACTTAAAGGCCTGATGGCCGCTGCTTTAGGGCTTTTAATCACTACCGTGGGCTATGACCGCAACAGCAACCTGCGCTTCGATTTTGGCCTGCCCGCACTAGGCTCAGGGTTTGAAATACTCCCGGTGATGATTGGCATATTTGCTTTCTCACAACTGCTTGGCAATATCGAAAAGCTTAAAGATGAGAAAACCGATGCCAAAAAAATCGACACCAATGTAACGATTCCTTACGGCCAAATACTCAAAGATATGAGGGGGCAAAAGCTCAATACGCTGCGTTCTTCCCTGATTGGCAGCTTGGTGGGCGCGCTGCCTGGTACAGGCGGCACCGTCGCAAACTTCTTAAGTTACGATCAGGCGAAAAAATTCTCCCGGCGACCGGAAGAGTTTGGTACCGGTACACCAAGCGGCATCGTTGCTTCTGAGGCCTCGAACAGTGCGGTAGCAGGCGGTGCGTTTGTACCCACACTGGCACTGGGGATCCCCGGCGATTTGCCTATGGCGATCATGATGGGGGTACTGATTCTGCACGGCATTACGCCAGGGCCAATGATGTTTGAACAGAACCCGGTATTGGTCGGCGCCATTTATGCCAGCCTACTCATTGGCGCGGTGGTCATGGTGCTTTGCAACCTGCTGCTGGTGCGTTGGTTCGCCAAAATATCGCTTATTCCTCAACAAATTCTCGTCCCTATCGTACTGATGCTGTGCGCGATTGGCGCCTATGCCTTGAATAACAACCTGTTCGACATTTGGGTGCTATTCATCTTCGGGGTCATTGGCTATCTGCTTTGGAAAGCTGAAGTACCACTCACACCGCTAATACTCGGCGTGGTGCTTGGTGACAATTTAGAGCGCCAGCTATTCCGTGCCCTCGAGCTTAATGAAAGCTGGTTAACCTTTTTAACCCGACCTCTCTCGGCGCTGTTTTTGTCACTCGCTGTCGCTTCGATTCTTTTTTCGCTCTATCAAGACCGAAAGATTCAGCGCTTGAGAAATGCTGCACAGCGAGAAAATGTTTGATGTTCAATTTGTTGAGTTAACAACACCACCTAAAAGGAATCTGGTATGCAACAAGACGCACTCTATTACCCCAGCGCCTCGCGCCGAATGGCAGCGTTTGGCAAACGAGGCATGGTGGCCACTTCACAGCCGCTAGCCGCCCAGGTGGGCATTAGCATATTGCAGCAAGGCGGTAATGCGATTGACGCCGCCATTGCTACGGCAGCCGCATTAACCGTGGTTGAACCGACCTCTAATGGAATCGGCAGCGACGCCTTTGCCATTGTGTGGGTTGACGGCAAATTGCATGGCTTAAATGCCAGTGGCCCCGCTCCCCAAGCGGCTACTATTGAAGCACTGAAAGCACTCGGTCATGACGCAGTGCCAAACCACGGCATGCTACCGGTAACAATACCCGGTGCACCCGCTGCATGGGCAGCGCTGTCCAAGCGCTTCGGCAAGCTGCCATTTGCAGAACTGCTAGCACCTGCCATTGCGTTAGCCGATGAAGGTCTCCCTGTCTCTCCCGTTATTCATCAAATGTGGAAGGAAGCCTTCACCACCTACTCCGCCTACAGCCAAGCGTCGTTTAAGCCCTGGTTTGATACCTTCGCCCCTGAAGGGCGTGCGCCGGAAGCTGGAGAACTGTGGCGCTCAGAAGGCCATGCAAAAACCCTAAAAGCGATTGCCGACACCCACGCCAAAGCATTTTACGAAGGCGAACTGGCCGAGGCGATTGACGCCTTTTCCCGTGAACATGGTGGTCTGCTGCGCAAAGAGGACCTAGCAGCTTACCAGCCAGAGTGGGTTGACCCGATCAGCGTGCGCTACAAAGGCCACGATATTTGGGAAATCCCGCCCAACGGTAGCGGCATCGTGGTGCTGCAAGCGCTGGGTATGCTTGAGCACATGGGCGAAGAGGGCTGCGACCAGGTCGAAACGCTGCACCGCCGCATTGAAGCCACCAAACTGGCCTACGTCGATGGCTTCGCGCATGTGACCGATCTTGACGCGATGCACCCCACCATTGATCAAATGCTTGACGATGAGTATTTGAAATCACGCGCCGCGCTGATCGGCGAACAGGCCGTTGATCCCGTCCACGGCAATCCGATTAAAGGCGGTACGGTCTACCTGGCAACGGCGGATAGCGAAGGCAATATGGTGTCACTGATTCAAAGCAACTTTAAAGGCTTTGGTTCGGGCATGGTGGTGCCTGGTACTGGCATTAGCCTGCAAAATCGCGGTTGGTCGTTCTCACTCGATCCGCAGCATCCTAATGCGCTGGCGCCTGGCAAACGCACCTACCACACCATCATCCCAGGCTTTATCACCAAAGATAACCAAGCCGTTGGGCCTTTTGGGGTGATGGGTGGCTACATGCAACCCCAAGGTCATGTGCAGGTAGTCACAGCCATGCTAGAGGATCACCTCAACCCGCAAGCGGCGCTTGATATGCCGCGCTGGAAGTGGACCAAAGGCAAAACTATCGAAGTCGAAGCCGACTTCCCCAACCACTTAGCGCTGGCGCTGGCCCGCCGCGGCCATGACATCGTTAAAGTCGCCGATTCGATTAGCTTTGGCCGCGGCCAAATCATTCTGCGCGACCCTGAAACGGGCGTACTGCAAGGCGGCACCGAGCCGCGCACCGACGGGGCAGTTCTTCCCTGGTAAAATGTTGCCCTGGTAAGTATTGATACTGACCCTATTTCTCCGCCGCGTTGCCGTTGAAGGCAACCGGCGGTTGGGCTGGCTATCCACGCTAACCCCCCGCATCATGACAGCTCTTTTTACTAGGTAATCGCCCGTCATTTTATGCCCTCTTCTGAAACCACTTCCTCTTCGCCATTGAGCGGATTTGTTGGCGTTTTCCGCTATAGCCGCCGCGCGCTTGGCTTGGTGTGGGAAACCTCGCGCTGGATGATGCTTGGCCTGGCGCTGTGCACCTTGGTCGCTGGCGTACTCCCCGCAGTGGCAGCGTGGGTGGGCCAACTGATTGTCGACGGCGTGGTGAGCGCCATGGAGACGCATCAAGCAGCCACTGATCCTAGTCTGCTGGTGTCCATTACGCCGGTGCTTAAGCTGGTAGCTTTTGAGGCATTGATCATCGCCCTCATAGCACTCGCCCAGCGCGGCCTGTCAGCCCAGCAATCACTGCTGCGAGCGCTACTCGGGCAGAAGGTCAACGTGATGATACTGGAAAAAGCGGGCACGCTGTCGCTCAGCCAATTTGAGGATTCAGAACTTTACGACCAGCTTACGCGTGCACGCCGCGAAGCCTCAACACGCCCGCTTGCGCTGGTGAATAAAACCTTTGGGCTGCTGCAGAATGCAATCTCGCTGGGCAGCTTCGGGGTGCTACTGGTGCAGTTCTCGCCTTGGGCGCTGCTGATCTTAGTCGTCGGCGCCCTGCCGGTATTTATCTCGGAAGCCAAATTCTCAGGCGAAGCTTTTCGGCTGTTCCGTTGGCGCTCCCCGCAAACCCGCATGCAGATCTACTTAGAGACGGTGCTGGCACGGGAAGACAGCATTAAAGAGGTCAAGCTATTTGGCCTTGAGGGCCTCTTTCTCAAGCGCTACCGCGATATCTTTACCCAGCTGTTTGCGGAGGATCGCCGCTTAACGCTTCGCCGGGAAAGCTGGGGGTTTCTGCTTGGCTTGCTGGGCACCTTAACGTTTTACTTAGCCTACGGCTGGGTGGTCATTGAGACCATTGCCGGGGCGCTGACCCTTGGCCAAATGACCATGTATTTAATGGTCTTTAAACAGGGCCAAGCCGCTCTTTCCGCCAGCCTTACCGCCGTTAGCGGCATGTACGAAGACAACCTCTATCTCTCCAATCTTTACGAGTATTTAGAGCAGCCGGTTGAGGCTCAGAATGGCACGCTAACGCAGGGCGCAGTGCCTGGGGATGGGCTGCGCTTTGAGCACGTTAGTTTTTCTTATCCTGGCGGTGACCCTGTTCTCCAAGAGCCGGTTCTGCACGACATTTCGCTGCACCTTTCCCCCGGCCAAAGCTTGGCCTTGGTAGGCGAAAACGGTTCAGGTAAGACCACGCTGATCAAGCTATTAACACGACTCTACCACCCAACCGAGGGACGGATTCTGTTAGATGGCAGCGACCTGCGCGATTGGAGCACCCAAGCGCTGCGCGAGCGAACCGGCGTGATCTTTCAAGATTTTGTGCGCTATCAACTGCAGGTGGGTGAAAATCTGGGGGTGGGTGATATTCACGCCTTTGACGATCAACAGCGCTGGCAACAGGCCGCGCGTTACGGCATGGCGGATGACTTTATTGCAACAATGGCGAGCGGCTATAAAACCCAGCTTGGCCGCTGGTTTAAAAATGGCCAGGAACTGTCTGGCGGACAATGGCAGAAGATTGCCCTCTCCCGCGCCTATATGCGCGAAAACGCAGATATTTTAGTGCTCGATGAACCGACTGCCGCCATGGACGCCGCTGCAGAAGCCGCTGTGTTTGCCCGCTTTCGCGACCACAGCCGCGATAAAATGGCGATTTTGATCTCTCATCGTTTCTCTACAGTGCGCAGCGCCGACCTTATTCTTGTGATCGACCAGGGGCATATCATTGAACGCGGCACCCACGAAGAACTACTTGAGACTAACGGGCGCTATGCAAAACTGTTTCACTTGCAGGCGAAAGGTTATCGCTAATTAACAGTTGACGCTCATATAAGCATCGGTTAAAAGATAAGAGCTGCCTTTAAAAGGTAGCTCTTGTTTATTTCTCAGAGACCTTCTCATGCGCTGGCAAATCCCCGCGACACGAATGAATAAGCTGCATCGCATTATTAATAATGCGGTATCAGCTTATTGTTGTCGCGTGCCAGTAATATAGAGAGAAAACTGGCCGCGGCAGGTGTCGCGGCCATGTTGTTTTATCATTACCTTTGATACTCCCTGATCGCGATATTGCCCGGCCTCCTAACCCAGGAGACCGATCCCATGGCAATTGCAACCATTACTCGCAAGCTACTCAACGCATTAAAACACTCGCGCACGCAGCACCGCCTTTACCAAGATCCGCGCTTTCACGATCCCCATCTGTTGAAAGATATCGGCTTACGCTGGGAGCAGGGTCAACTGGTATCTATTCACGGTGTAGAAGAGCCAAGCCAACGCAACCAGCGTCATCAGGCTGAAACCCGCGATGCCTACGAAAAATGTCCACATTGTGGGAGTAGTCTGGCGTAGCCAACGCCCCGGTCACAGGAAGTGACCGGGGCGTTTTCAGTTGCGCGCCAAACGTAGCGCACAATGAAAAAAAGCCGATCCATTGGATCGGCCAAACTGATGGGAATCTGCGCAGCATGGGGGATACTGCGCAGAGATGCCTGGGGAAGGCATCGCCAAAACGCTGGATTAAGCGGCTTGGCGATGCCCTCCCAAAGAGTTGCGTCCTTTACGGGAGTAGCTACCTTTGCCTTTTTTCGGCGTTTGCTGCTGCATTTTAAACATCGGCGTTCGCAGCTGCGCTTTTAACGCATTGTCTTTAATCTTGCGCTGTTTCATTCACTTTCTCCATTGATTAGGTGCCTGTAAAAAAGCAGGCACCGCTATGACAGACGCTAACGTTTAGCGTTCACTTATTAATGTTCAATATTCGGGTTAAGCACACTGTTTACTCATCCCAGGCCGGTGCAAAGTCGGGATTGGCAATACGCTCTTGGCGATCCAGCATGGCAATATCGGCCATTTCACTGTCGCTTAACACCAAATCAAAAGCAGCAATGTTGCTTTGAATGTTGCGCGCCTTGGTGGAAGACGGAATGGTGGTCATATCACGCTGCTTCACCCAGGCAAGAGTAATTTGCGCAGGTGTGACGTTATGCGCCTCGGCAATCTGCTTGAGAGTCGAATCTTCCATTACCTTGCCCACTGCCAGCGGCATAAAGGCGGTGACTTGAATACCTTGCTTCTCGCAGTGCTCGACGAGTCTGCGGTTCTGAAGGAAAGGGTGAACCTCGATCTGGTTGGTCAGGATTTCACCTTTGCCTAGAATGCTGATCGCCTCGTCCACCTGATCGCAGGTAAAGTTGGAAATACCAATATGGTGCGCCTTACCTTCAGCTTTGACTTCCTTAAGGGCGGTCAAATAATCTGCCATTGGCACTTTATTCTCTGGCGATGGCCAGTGGATCAACAGCAGGTCAACGTAACCGGTGCCCAGCTTCTCAAGACTTTCGTCTACGCTGGCCTTCAGCTTTGTAGGCTCCAGGTTGTCAAACCACACCTTGGTGGTGAGAAAAATATCGCTGCGGTGCACGTCACTATCACGAATCGCTTCACCTACGCCTGCTTCATTGCCGTAAAACTGTGCCGTGTCGATATGACGGTACCCGGCCTCAAGCGCTGCGTGAATACTCTGCTTGAGTGTATCGCCTTCCAGGCGAAAAGTACCAAAACCGGGGTTAGGTATCACAGTTTGCATCATTAACATCCTTTTCTATTGATAGCGTGTTAACTAATATGGGGTGGTATCCGCCCCACTTCAACCCCGTTTTTGTGGTTTTACTGTTTGTTGTTTCTTGCTTAACCTCAGTGCTGTTAACGCACTAACAGGAAGATCACCACTAGCATCAAGACTAGCGACACGCCCTTCCAGAATAGTACTGGGTCACGCTCTATCAGCGGTAACTGTGCGCGTTTAAGCAGTTCTGAGCTTGGCGAGCGTAGCTCGAAGATAAATTCCGAAAGCGCCGGGAAACGTTTATGGGGGCTGGGATGCAGCGCCTTTTTGAGCACCTCATCCACCCAGGCGGGCAGTTCGCGGTTTTCACTAAGCGCTGACTGATAGGCAAGCTTATGCTGCGCTGCCCGGGTACGGGTTTTGGCCACCTCAGTGCCGTAGGGCAGCGTGCCGGTTAGCATTTGGTAGGTAATCACCGCCAGGGAGTATTGATCCGAACGGGGCGACCCACCTTCACCCAGAAAATACTCCGGCGCGGTGTACTGGGCGGTACCGAGGATATCGTCGCTCTCGGTTACCTCTTCGGCAATGCCCGCCACCTTGGCGGCACCAAAGTCGATCAGCTTCACCGTGCCATGGCTGTCGATCATGACGTTGTCGGGGCGCAAATCCTGGTGCAGCATTTCCAGGCGATGAAAGGCGCGCAACCCCTTGGCGATCTGCTCGACGATGGGGCGTACGCTGGCCAATTCAGCTTGGGGATGATCGCACATCCATTGGGTCAGTGTTTGCCCTTCGATATACGCCAACACGGTGTAAAGGGAGTTGCGAGGGCGCTCTTGAGCGGGGGCATTGAGCACATGCTGATTATCGATGCGCCGGGCAATCCACTCCTCACGCACAAACCGCTCGATGCTTGCCGGGTCTTGGCTGAGCTCGGTCGAAAGCGTTTTCAGCGCTACTTGCTCACCGCTCTCTACTTCTTCTGCCAGAAACACATGGCTACGGCTGCTGGCATGCAGTTGACGCACAATGCGATAGCCATCCAGCTCGCTCCCCTCGCGCAACTCAGGCGGCTGCGGTAACGCGCCAAGCGCCGCGTAAAGCTCATTGGAATGGCGCTCTGGCAGGCTATCAATGCGCACAATCTGTGCGGTGAGGTTGTCATCGCTGCCATTGTCGAGGGCGGCGGCGATCAGTGCCTCAGCTGCCGCGTCCAGATCCCCCCAGTGGGCATAAATCAGCGCAGCCATTTCGGCGTCAGTCAGCCACTCATAAATGCCATCGGTGGCGAGTAGAAACACATCACCTGCATTTAACGATACCGCGCGGTAATCCAACTCCAGGTGCTGACCAGCTCCCATGGCACGGCTTAAATGACTGACCTCCCGCGAGGCCCAGAAGCGGTGATCCTCGGTCAACGGCTCCAGCATATTACCGGAAAGCTGATAGATACGGCTATCGCCCACATGAAACAGGTGCGCGGTGGTGGATTTAATCACCATCGCACTCAGAGTACACACATAGCCGCGATCAAGGTTATAGCGGTACTGGCTTTGGCGGGTTTGGGCGTAAAGCCACGCATTGGTGGCCTGCAGTACCCGCTGGGCGGAGGTTTTAACCGCCCACGTTGCTGGGGTAGCGTAGTAGTCCGTCAAGAAGCCACCTACTGCAGCCTCGCTGGCCTCGCGGCTCACTTCGCTGCTACTAATACCATCTGCCAACGCGATCGCAATGCCCTTGGTGGCGCGCAGGGGTTCGCTGGGCAGGTAAGCGCCATAGAAATCCTGGTTGCTTGGCTTGCGCCCTTTATCAGAGTGCTGGCCGAGCGAAATGGTCAGCGCTGCCATTATGCTTCCCCTAAAAAAAGCCTCCGCCGGAGCGAAGGCTTGGTTAATGACAAACTACTGCCTATCAAATCATAGGGCTTTTTGCGGCGCGGTACGTACGTGGGTGGTGTAGAGCGTCAGGCCGGTTAATGCCAAACCACCGATTAAGTTACCCAACACTACCGGTATTTCGTTCCAGATCAGGTAATCCATAATCGAGAAATTACCGCCCATCATCAGCCCCGAGGGGAACAGGAACATGTTGACCACCGAGTGCTCAAAGCCCATGCCGAAGAACAGCATAATCGGCATCCACATGGCAATCACCTTGCCGCTCACCGTGGTTGAAATCATTGCACCCACCACGCCAAGCGAGACCATCCAATTACACAGTATGCCGCGAATAAAAATCGTCGCCATGCCGCCGGCACCATACTCCTTGTACCCCACGGTGCGCCCTTCGCCTACTTCACCAATCACCCGCCCTACTTCGCTAGGTGCGGTGCTAAAGCCGTAGGTAAACACAATCGCCATTAGAAAAGCGACCGTTAATGCCCCACCAAAATTCCCCACAAACACAATACCCCAGTGCTTGAGAATACGCGGAATCGTCACGCCCGGTCGCTTATCCAGCCACGCCAGCGGGGTTAACACAAACACCCCGGTCAACAGATCAAACCCCATCAGGTAAAGAATCGAGAAACCCACGGGAAATAGGATGGCGCCGATAATCGGGTAGCCGGTTTGCACCGCCACGGTCACCGCAAACACCGCCGCGATGGCCAAAATGGCCCCCGCCATAAAAGCGCGAATCAGCGTATCGCGGGTAGACATATGCAGCTTGGCTTCGCCAGCATCGACCATCTTGGTGGCAAATTCGGCAGGCAATAAGTAGGACATAGAGAGCGTTTCCTTTGTTGTGAGTTTCGGGGTCAGATGAGAGGTGCAGCGCAAACATCAGGGATTTTTACAGCAGGTGTGGTGGCGACTCGCTGAACAACGCTGCCCACCACAATCAAGCAGGGGGACGGCAAGGGGGATGCGGCAAGCTTCTCGGGCATATCCGCAAGCGTGCCCACCAGCGACTGCTGCTCGCGCTGACTGGCGTTGGCCACCAGCATGATCGGCCACTCATCCGGCAGGCCCGCCTGGCGCAGGCCGTGGCAAATCGCGTCGACCTTGGAAAGCCCCATATAAAACACCAGGGTTTCATCCTTGCGCGCAAGCGTCTCCCAATCCGGGGTGCCGTCTTCGCGACATAGCTGGGCAGTCACAAAGCGCAGCTGCTGGGCATGGCCGCGATCGGTGAGCGGAATGCCCATACACGCAGCAGCGGCAGAGGCGGCGGTAATCCCCGGTACGATAGCAGCGGGCACCTGGGCGGCAGCCAGGGCATCCAACTCTTCGCCCATCCGTGCAAATACCGCCGGGTCACCGCCTTTCAGGCGCACCACCGATTTTCCTTCGCCGGCGAGTTTTACCATCAGCTCGCCAATCTCAGCTTGCGGTACGCTGTGATGACCGCGGGCTTTGCCAACGTAGTAGCGCTCGCTGCTGCTAGGAATCAGCGCTAGCACGTCATCGCCTACCAAGCGGTCATACACCACCGCGTCCGCCTGCATAAGTAAGCGTGCAGCCTTGAGGGTTAGCAGCTCAGCATCGCCGCTGCCTGCACCGACCAGGTAAACCTGCCCGGAGCGGCACTCGCCACGCAGTGGCAAACGTATGTCAGCCCCATGCTGAACCAACGGCGTCAGCGCGCGGTGAGACAAACGCATAAAGGCGTTAAACCACTTCTGTAGCAAGGGGTTGCTTAGTGCGGGCATTGGGCCGCTCCTCTTCAATAAGTGATTTCAATTCGGGAATACAGCTACCGCACTGGGTGCCGCAGGCGAGCCTGGCACCTAGCGCCTCAACAGTGGTATCGCCCTCGCGGATAGCGTTGGCAATAGTGGTTTGGCCCACTTGATGGCAGCTACACACGACAGGGCCAGTATCCGCAGCGCCGTCGTCGCAGCCCGCCAGTAGTCGGCGACGGTGGCTATCGCTCAGCGACGAGTCATTAAAACGCGCATCCAGCCACGCTAACCCTGGCAGCTCTTTGGGCGGGCCAACCATCAGCCACCAGCGCAGTTGATCGTTTTCCACGCAGGCGGCGCGCAGCCGTCCGTTAGTCGGGTCTTGGCTGACGACCGATACATCGCCGGGCAGCCACGTTTTAAGCTGCGCCAACCAGTCATTAACCGACTGCGTATGGGCAAGCTGCCAACGCTGGCAGCCGCGCATGGGAATACGTGTCCAGTAGGCACTGGTGCACCACGGCGTTGATTCCGTTACTCCATCGGCGACCAGCAGAGTGGCCTGCCAATCGGTCGCAAGAGGCGCCAGCGCCACGGCGCCGTGCTTCGATTCCGGTTGCCCAGAGAGCGGATCGGTAATGCTGTCGATCAGCGCGCTGCTTCTGGCCTGCTGGGTAAAGCAGTCAGTCCAGTGGATGGGTACAAAGATCTCGCCGCGACGCTGGGCATTGGATACCCGCACCCGAGCGCGAAATTCGCCCTTCGCGGCGGTTAGCACTGCCACCCCCTGATCGGTGACACCGGCGCTATGGGCATCGTCCGGGTGCACGTCCATAAAGGGTTCGGCGCGATGATTCATTAGCCGCGGTGAGCGCGCGGTGCGGGTCATGGTGTGCCACTGATCACGAATCCGGCCGGTATTCAGACGCAGCGGATAGGCAGCACTAAGGCTCTTTTCAGGCCCCTGGGGATGGATCGCCAGCAGCTTGGCGCGACCATTGGCGGTGGCAAATTCGCCATCCTCAAACAGCCGTGCCGTACCATGGGGAGCGGCCTTTGTGACCGGCCATTGGATGGGTGCCAAGGCGTCATAGCCATCCCGGCCCAGGCCCCCCAAACCCGAAATATCAAACAGCCGTTTTGGGCTGTCAGTCGAACCGTTATTTTCAAACCCCGAGAGCCGGGCGTGCTCGTCGAAAATCTCCCAGGGGTGGGTGTAGTCAAACGCCTCGGCAAAGCCCAATCGTTTCGCCACCTCGCACATTATCCACCAGTCGTGGCGAGCCTCGCCGGGGGGTGGCAGCATGCCCCGCTGGCGAGAAATACGCCGCTCGGAGTTAGTCACGGTGCCATCTTTTTCTGACCAACCCGAGGCGGGCAACACGATATCGGCGTAGGGCAACAGGTCGGTATGGGCCGCGCACTCGGAAACGATCACCAGCGGGCACTTCTCCAACGCGGCACGCACTCGTGCGGCATCGGGCAGGCTGATGGCGGGGTTGGTGGCCATCACCCACAGCGCTTTTATCTCGCCGCGCTCAATGGCTTCAAACAGCTCCACGGCTTTGTAACCCGGTTCTTCCGGCAGACTTGGCGTCAGGCTGTCGGTAGCCCAGAAGCGGCTGACCAGATCGAGGGCGCCTGGGGTGTGGTAATCCATATGCGCAGCTAACTGATTAGCCAACCCGCCCACTTCACGGCCGCCCATGGCATTGGGCTGGCCGGTAATCGAGAACGGCCCAGCCCCCGGCAGGCCGATTTTGCCGCCGGCCAGGTGGCAGTTAATAATCGCGTTGCACTTATCGGTACCGCTGGCGGATTGGTTAACGCCCTGGGAGTAGAGGGTAACCACATGCAGTTGGCTGGCGAACCAGTAATAGAAGGTTTCCAGCCGCTCAGGGTCAACATCACAGGCCGCCGCTACCTCGGCCACCGAGCCTGCGGTTTGCTGCGCGGCTTCCAGGGCCTCGTCAATGCCTTCGGTGTGGCGCTCAAGGTAGAGAGCATCGAGCTTGCGGCGCTTTGCCATCCACGTCAGCAGGCCATTAAATAGATAGGCATCGCTGCCCGGTTTTATGCCCAGGTAAAGGTCGGCGATTTCGCAGCTGTCGGTCACCCGCGGGTCGATCACTACCAGACGCATCAGCGGATTGCGCTCTTTAGCGACTTTAATGCGCTGGTAGAGCACCGGGTGATTCCAAGCCAGGTTGGATCCCACCAGCACGACCAGCTCCGCCTCTTCCAAATCCTCGTAGTTACAGGGCACCGCATCGGCACCGAAGGCGCGTTTGTAGCCAACCACCGCGGAGGCCATGCACAGCCGCGAGTTGGTATCCAAATGGGGTGTGCCCAAAAAGCCTTTAAATAGCTTATTGGCCACGTAGTAATCTTCGGTGAGCAGTTGTCCAGAGAGGTACGCCGCCACGCTGTGGCTACCATGTTCAGTGCGCAGGGTGTTTATACGCTCAGCAGTGGCGCTTAACGCAGAGTCCCAAGAAACGTCGACACCATCCACCCGAGGATGTATCAAGCGACCTTGCTCACCCAAGGTTTCATGCAGCGCAGAACCTTTGACGCACAGCCGCCCGAAGTTGGCCGGATGCTCGCGGTCGCCCTCGACAGCGCTTAGCGTGCCCGCTTCAACGGTCGCCGTCACGCCACAGCCAACGCCGCAATAGGGGCAAGTCGTTTTGGCCTGAGTCATAGCTACTCCTCGGGTTGCTAAACGCCGCGCATAAAAAAACGCCCAGTCCCTTTCTCTAAGGCGCTATATAAACGCATTAAGAGAAGAGGGCTGGACGTCGTTGCCACAGCGCACCTTCGTCGGTGCAAAATTTACTTTAATTTCAGCTACACATTTTCTAACGGCGAGTTGTTTTTCGAACGGCTTTGGAATTGTTCGCAGCCATCGCCTAGCAATGAGCGCTTATCCCTTGTTAACTCACTTGTTGCCTAGAAGTTGCAAAAGCCAAGCCTAAGCACGCCCTCTTGAAAATTTATTTTTTATAAACAGTCACTTAAAAATAAGTAGATGGCGACGTAGCACGCTTTTTGGCACTTGTTTTAATACCTTTCACTCGCTGAATGGTGTGCGAGAGTGCACGCCACCACCCTTTTCGCACCATCACTGTGCAGCCTATGCGAAGAGCCGTGCCAGTGCTTATCCACCATCTACATCTAAACATCTGAAGTTATTTAAAAAAATATTCCAGACGGCCAGTTGGCTAGTTCCTTGCTTGTTACTGGGTAAGGTTTTTAATCAGCTGACAGCCAATGGCGGTTGTCGCAGGTTTAAAACATACGCTTTTAAATAGCGCTATCGGGCAACGACGCCCCTGCTGTGCTCTCCTTCTGCAAATTGCAGAACAGAGGGCGCGACAGGGGCGTTTTTTTTGTTTGGTGCTCAAGCAGCCGCAACGACAAGAGGAGCCACCCATGGAAACCACTTCCCGGTGCTCACCCCACGACCATCTAGTGATTATTGGCAATGGGATGGCCAGCCACCGCCTCATCGAGGCGCTGGTCAAACAGCCCACACGCCCCCAGCGCATCACGGTGATTGGCGCCGAGCCAACCCCTGCCTATAACCGTATTCTGCTTTCGCCACTGCTGGCTGGTGAGATGCAGCAAGACGCGCTTACCCTGCGCGACACCGCATGGTACGCCGATCAAGGCATTACCCTGATACTGGGCGAAAAGGTCGAGACGCTTGACCGCACACACCAAACGTTGACCACCGATAGCGGCCAATCGCTTGATTACGATCATTTGGTCATCGCCACCGGCTCGCGCCCAGCGCTGCCCGACGTTCCCGGCATTGAGCTTGAGGGCATACACGGCTTTCGCGACCTGCAAGACGCCGAAGCACTTGAGGCAATTGCTCACAGCGGCGGCGACGCTGTCGTTATTGGTGGCGGCCTGCTGGGTCTTGAAGCCGCTGAAGGGCTGCGTAAGCGCGGTAATGGTATCAAGGTGAGCGTGCTCCAGCGCAGCGAGCGGCTGATGAACCGCCAGTTGGATGTGACCGCCGCGCATCTACTCAAAGACACCCTCACGCAACGCGGCTTGAACATCATCACCGGTGCGCAGTTAGCGCGTCTGGAGGGAGATAAACGGGGTCGGGTCGCCAAGCTGCATCTTGCCGATGGCAGCCAGTTGAACGCCTCCAGCGTGATCGTTGCCGCGGGCATTACCCCGAATGCAGAGCTGGGTCGCCAAGCGGGCCTGGCCACCGAGCGCGCCATTGTTGTAGATGAGTTTCTAACCACCTCTGACCCGGCAATCTCCGCCCTCGGCGAGTGCTGCCAGTTTGAGGGTACTACCTACGGCCTGGTGGAACCGATCTGGCGCCAGGTAGAGGTGCTTGCCGCAACGCTGTGCGGCATGGCTACCCAAGGCTACGCGGATGCCCCCAGCGCCACCAAACTTAAAATCAGCGGCGTAGCGCTCTTTGCCTTTGGCCCCACCGAGGCCAGCGCCGAGCATGACGTGTTGGATTACCACGACCTTGAGCGCGGCGACTACCGCCGCCTGCTGCTACGCGATGGCCAGATAGAGGGCGCGGTACTTTACGGCGACACCAGCCAGGGCCCCTGGTACTTCGAACAGGCGCTTGCGGGTAGCGATCTTAACGCTTACCGCCAAGCCCTGCTGTTTGGTGCGGCGGATGTCGACGTGCTTCGCGAAGCGGCATCTCAACATACCCCTGATTCTTCTCAGCACTCTTCTAAATGCTCTTCTTCAAAACACTCTTCTCATAATACGTCGGAGGCGGCTTAAGCATGTCTACCCAACAGCAGTTAATCATTATTGGTAATGGTATGGTCGGCCACCACTTGGTCGAGCAGCTGGTCGATAACGGCGGCCTTGAGCGCTATCAAGTTACCGTGTTTGGTGAAGAGCGCCACCGCGCCTACGACCGGGTGCACCTTTCTGAATACTTCAGCGGCCGCGATGCTGAATCGCTAGCGCTTTGTGAGGCCGATTATTACGCCGTTAGCGGTGTGGAATTGCGCACCGGCGAAGCCGTGATTGAGATTGACCGCGACCAGCAAGAAGTGGTCACCGACCAGGGCCGTTACCCCTACGATCGCGTGGTCTTGGCCACCGGCTCTTTCCCCTTTGTGCCGCCGATTCCCGGCAACGACCGCGATGGCTGCCTGGTGTACCGCACCCTGGACGACCTAGACGATATCCGTGCTGCCGCCGAAAACGCGACCACCGGCGTGGTGGTAGGCGGCGGTTTGCTCGGTTTGGAAGCGGCTAACGCCCTGCGCGGTTTGAATCTGGATACGGCGGTGGTGGAATTTGCCTCACGCCTAATGCCGATGCAGGTGGATAACGAAGGCGGCGAGCTACTGCGCGAAAAAATTGAAGCCCTGGGCGTACAGGTGCTCACCGAGCGCGCCACCCAGCGCATTGAAGATGGCGAGGCGAGCCGCCACCGCATGGTCTTCCAAGACGACAAAGTGCTGGAAACCGACCTAATTGTGTTCTCCGCGGGCATCCGCCCTCGCGACCAGTTAGCCCGTGACTGCGGCCTGGAGATAGGCGAACGCGGCGGCGTGGTGGTGGATAACCAATGCCTGACCAGCGACCCGGCCATCCTGGCGATTGGCGAGGTGGCGCTGTGGAACCAGAGTATTTTTGGTCTGGTCGCCCCCGGCTATCAAATGGCCAAAACCGCCCTTTCAACGCTGACCGATGGCGATACGCAGTTTGGCGGTGCCGACATGAGCACCAAGCTCAAACTGCTCGGCGTGGATGTGGGTTCAATCGGGGACGCCCATGGCAACCAGAACCCCGGCGCGCGGATGTTCCGCTACCTTGACCCCATCAAGCAGGAGTACCGCAAGCTGGTGGTCTCCAGCGATGGTAAAAAGCTGCTCGGCGCCATGCTGGTGGGTGACAACGGCGTTTACGACACCCTGCTGCAGTACTACTCCAACGGTATTGAGCTGCCCGATGAGCCCGCCTCGCTGATACTGCCGCAAAGCAGTGGCGCAGCGCCCACGCTCGGCCCTGGGGCGCTCCCAGAAACCGCCACCATCTGCTCCTGCCATAACGTTTCAAAGGGCGATATTTGCGCCTCCATTGATGCGGGTGCAATAGATCTAGGCGGGGTGAAAGGCGATACCAAAGCCAGTACCGGCTGCGGTGGCTGTACGGCGCTACTCAAAAGTGTAGTCGACCATGAGCTGGAAGCCCGCGGCGTTGAAGTCGACAAATCGATTTGCGAGCACTTCGCCCATACCCGCCAGGAGCTTTACGACATTGTGCGTGTGGAAGGCATCAAAACCTTCAGCGAGTTGATCGCCAAACACGGCAATCAGGACACCCACTGCCTGGGCTGCGATATCTGCAAACCCGCCGTGGCGTCCATTCTGGCATCCTGCTTTAACGAGCCGATCACCGACGCGGCGCATATTCCCTTGCAGGACACCAACGACACCTTTATGGCCAACATGCAGAAGAACGGCACCTACTCGGTAGTGCCGCGTGTGGCCGGTGGCGAAATCACCCCAGACAAACTCATCGTGCTGGGTGAGGTAGCCAAAAAATACAGTCTCTACTCCAAAGTGACTGGCGGCCAACGCATCGACCTGTTCGGCGCCCGCCTGGAAGACCTGCCAGATATCTGGAGCGAGCTGATTGCTGCAGGCTTCGAGACCGGCCACGCCTACGGCAAGTCGCTGCGCACAGTGAAATCCTGCGTGGGTAGCACCTGGTGCCGCTACGGCGTGCAGGACAGCGTCGGCATGGCGATTCAATTGGAGAACCGCTATAAGGGCCTGCGCTCACCGCACAAAATCAAGTTCGGCGTTTCCGGCTGTACCCGCGAATGCGCCGAAGCCCAGAGCAAAGATATCGGCATTATCGCCACCGAAAACGGCTGGAACCTCTACGTTTGCGGTAACGGCGGCATGCGCCCCCGCCACGCCGAACTGTTCGCTACCGATCTCGACGACGAGCAGCTCTACCGCACCATTGACCGCTTCCTGATGTTTTACGTGCGCACCGCCGACCGGCTACAGCGCACCTCGGTATGGCGGGAAAATCTCGACGGCGGCCTGGAGTACCTCAAAGAGGTGATTCTGGAAGACAGCCTAGGCATCAACGACGAGCTGGAACGCCAGATGCAAAGTGTGGTGGATACCTACCAGTGTGAATGGGCTGACGCGATTAGCGACCCGGAGAAGCTCAAGCGCTTCCGCAGCTTCGTCAACGACGACCGCCCGGATCCGTCGATCATTATGACCTCCGAGCGCGGCCAGCTACGTCCTGCATAAACGCTATACAAAAACATAACGAGGTAGCTCATGACCGCAACAGCACTGAAAAAAGAGATGGATAGCGTGGATACCCAACACACGGAGGCATGGCAAAAGGTTTGTACCAAAGCCGACCTGGTCGCATTCTCCGGCGTCGCTGCCTGGCTTGAAACCGCCGAAGGCCCGGCCCAGGTGGCTATTTTCTATTTACCCGTCGGTCCAGACACGCCATCGCTACCTGACCACTCCACCGAGCTTTACGCCCTTGACCATCACGACCCTTTCTCTAGCGCCAACGTGATCGCCCGCGGCATCGTCGGTGACCTAAAAGGTGCCACGGTGGTTGCATCACCCGTTTATAAACAGCACTTTCGACTCGCAGACGGCCAGTGCCTGGAAGATGAGAGCGTTAAGCTACGTACCTGGAAGATTGAGTTTAAAGACGACGAGGTATGGATTGAGGGGTGATACCCTACTCGTAATGAAATGGGCGGCTCTACCGCCGCCCTAATATTTCCATCACCGCCATTGATTCGAAAATCAAGGATTTCATTTTTTATATTTAAAAAGCAATAACTTATAGCATTTCAAGCTGACTTATCTAAGAGAACATCAATCTCATTCGGAAAATTATTGCTTTTTTCTGAAATTGTGATCTATAGTGTCTGTGTGGATTGTATACGTTGTATACAATAAATATAAAATATAAAAATAGTTCCCATAATTAGTACTAAACAAAACAACCAAAAATGAGGAGTAAAACAATGAACAAAAAATCAATTGCATTATTAAGCGTCGCAATAGGCTCAAGCTTTTTATTAACAGGATACTCGGAAAAATCTAATGCTGAGGAGGCCTATCCAGATCGCCCAGTTAAGGTGATCGTAGCTTATGGGGCTGGTGGCTCAAATGATTTGACTTCACGAGTTCTAATGAAAGAAGTCGGAGAAATCTTAAACCAACCGTTTAATGTTGAAAATAT
This sequence comes from Halomonas sp. SpR8, assembly GCF_031010195.1. Taxonomy (GTDB): domain Bacteria; phylum Pseudomonadota; class Gammaproteobacteria; order Pseudomonadales; family Halomonadaceae; genus Vreelandella. Next base: position 37,169 of record NZ_JAUAMC010000002.1, read on the forward strand.
TGCTGGCGCCTCCGGTACAATCGGTTCGACGGTTGCTGCATCTGCCAAACCAGATGGCTACACGATCTTTTTCGCTCCTACTGATCCCATTGCCGTGCAGCCGAACTTAAGAAGTGTGGAATATAGTTTGGATGACTTTAAAGGCATCGCGGGAGTTTCATATGATGCAAGCGTATTAGCTGTACGTTCTGATTCATCCTGGGAAACATTAGATGATCTGCTTGAAGAGGAGAATACAGATACCGTAATTAACCGAGGCCATTCAGGTGTTGGCGGCGTTGCACAAATATTTTTAGAATCATTCTTTGACCAAACTGATTTAGAAACGAGAGATATTCCTTTTGATGGCGGTGCGGCGGCAATTACGGCCTTATTAGGAGGTCATGTCGATGCTATAGGCGGAACGGCTGGCGCAATGGTGCCATATATAAACTCAGGTGAAATCAGGGTTTTAGCTGCTGCAGCCGATGAGCGCTTAGACCACCTTCCAGACGTACCGACTTTTAAAGAGAAAGGTTATGATATTTCTCTTGGTGTCGAATTCTTCGTGCTTGCTCCAAGTGATGTACCAGACGACATTATTACTACGCTTGAATCTGCAGTAATGGAAGCAGCGAATAGCGAAGAATTTAAAACATTCGTTGATGAAAGAGGTCAGCAATTAATCGTTAGAGATGGCGAAGAAATCATGGCCAAAAATCGGAGAGATTACGAACTATTCAACCAACTTATTAACTAGCCATAACCAATGGGAGATTCGAATATCAATTCAAATCTCCCATATATATGCAATAATTATAAATGGTGAAAACATGCTCGCTACTCTTTATAAATATGCTCCAAGTATATGCACTGCATTAATAGGACTGGCTATATTCATTTTAGTGCCATTTCAGATAGATTTAAGCCATATGCGAGGTAGTAATCTTTCTGGAATAGATGCTCGCACGCTGCCCTATCTTTTATCTTTCAGCATTATTTTTCTAAGCTTTCTAGAAATGATAATCATAAATAGAAAAAAAGAAAAAGAGAGTAACACCGATATAAAATCTAAATATTCAAACATATTAAGAGTCTGCATTACCTTTCTCAGCATTGTGTTATGGATTCTGCTTGTACCATTTCTAGGATTTATAATTTCAATGATTATTCTTCTAGTCTTTGTAATGATGGTAATGGGAAACAGAAAGATATTGCAGCTTACTTTGGTACCGGTAATCACTAGTGTGCTATTGAATTATATATTCACAACGTTTTTAGGGCGAACACTCCCCACTGGTATCTTTTTTTAATTAAGAGGTTTGCATCATGTTACTAGATTACCTTTTACATGGCATGGCCCAACTCTTTGCATTAGACATGCTATTGCTTATGTGCACAGGCGTTGCAATTGGTCTTTTTATTGGAGCAATGCCAGGTCTAACAGTCACATTGGGTGTTGCGCTTGTTCTTCCATTTACTTTTGGTTTGGACTCTTTATCTGGCATTATACTTCTCACAGGCGTTTATTGTGCGGGAACATACGCCGGAGCAATCACTGCTATATTAATCAACACACCCGGAACACCCTCTTCAGTTACTACGGCTTGGGATGGTTACCCATTGACAAACCAAGGAAAAGCTGCAGAAGCATTACGTTTAGCATTATATGCTTCTGTGATAGGCGGTTTAATAAGTGGCGTTTTCCTAATATTGCTTTCTCCACAGCTAGCCAAAATAGCCTTGAAATTTGGCCCTCCTGAAATGTTTGCACTAACATTTTTAGGGTTAACTGTTATTGCGAGAGTTAGCGGCAGCTCTCCTATCAAAGGATTAATATCAGCTGCAGCCGGTTTGTTATTCGCCACTGTTGGAATTGATCTTGTCTCAGGCGTACCGCGTTTCAGTTTTGGAATGAACTTTTTAAATGCTGGCTTAGGTGTTATTCCCGCATGTATTGGCTTATTTGCAATAGCGGAAGTTTTTCATCAAATAGAAAAACGCAATAAGATATTTATTCCGGAAATACCTGAGTCCTCATCAAAAACATCTGAAGTATCATGGAAACTTTTACTAAAGCACAAAATGCTGCTAATGAAGTCTTCTTTAATAGGCGTAGGCGTTGGGGCTATTCCAGGAACCGGTGGCAGTGTGGCTTCATTCATTGCCTATGATGAAGCAAAACGTGCGTCTAAAAATCCCGAATTATTTGGTAAAGGTAGTTATGAAGGACTTATGGCTTCTGAGTCCTCCAACAATGGAATTACGGGCGGGTCTCTAATACCCACATTTACACTTGGCATTCCTGGGACCTCCTCAGCGGCTATTTTTCTAGGCGCTTTGATGATTCATGGCTTAACGCCTGGCCCCGATTTATTTAGGTTTCAAGGAGAGCTAATTTATACTGTTTTCTTGGGATTTTTTATTATTAATATAATTATGTTGTTTTTAGGATTCATGGCTTCAAAATGGGCTATAAGCTTACTTAAAATACCTAATTCAATACTTTACCCTGTCGTATTGGCATTTTGTATAATTGGTGGATACGCGATAACAGGCACCTTGACCGGTGTTGGGGTTAGTTTATTTTTTGGTGTTGTTGGCTATTTAATGCTTAAAAATGGATACCCACCTGCTCCTATGGTTATAGCTTTAATTCTAGGACCTAAAGTCGAAGAGTCTTTAAGGCAGTCATTAATATTATCTAGTGGGGATTTTTCAATATTTTTCACACGGCCAATTTCAGTTTTTTTCATCATCTTAGTAGCACTAACAACCTTAATACCCGTTATTCGGAAATTGAAACTGTCAAAAAACATCAGAAGTAAAACTAAAAATCAATAGACTAGTTCGCATCTATCAAAATGCAACATTGAATTTTAAGTGGAGCAAGATATGTCAAGCTATAAAAGTTATGAAACTGCTACAAAACCAGAAGAAGCATATCGAAGAGTATCAAAAGACATACTTAATTTAACCATGAAACCAGGACAAGTTATCACCGAACAAGACATTTGTGAAAAATACAACATTTCAAGAACTCCAAGTCGTGACGTGCTTCAACGATTAAAAAATGATGGCTTAGTCATCAGCATCCCTTATAAAGCAAATTATGTCACATTGCTGTCTATGGACACTATTAAGCAATTTATCTACATGAGAAAAGTATTAGAAATATCGGTCATAACCGATTTTATTAAACATCTAGATTCTGAAAAAATATATAAGCTAGAAGCAAGCCTTCAGAAACAGGCCTCTTTACTTGAAACTGACTTTACTGCGGAAGATTTCTACAAACTCGACGGAGAGTTTCATGCCATCTGGTTCAATGCAACTAATAAAATTAAGATATGGGAGCAAATTCAAAAATTACAAGTGCACTATACGCGATTTAGAATGCTAGACATTGTTGCTATAAAAAACTTTCAATCTATTTATGACGATCACTGCAGAATTGTTGAAATAGTGAAAAATAGAGATTACGAAGAAATTGATAACGCTTTTACTGATCATCTAAATAGCGGACTCTCACGACTGGGAGACAAGGTTTATACTGACTACGCTGACTATTTCGATAGTGAATAAAACCCAAAGAGGAAGTATAATGAAAATTAGACATGAATCCAACCCTGAAGATGTAAAAAACTACACGACTGAATCCTTACGAAATCATTTTTTGATTGAATCTCTTTTTAAAAGCGATGAGTTAAATATGGTTTATTCACATTATGATCGCTTAATTGTAGGTGGTACTATTCCACTTAAAAAAACAATAAAGCTGGATGCAGGGGATACTTTACGCACCGATTTTTTTTTAGAAAGGCGTGAAATCGGTATCGTTAATATTGGCTCAACAGGAAAAATAACAGTAGATGGAAAAGCCTATTCATTAAATAAACGCGACTGCCTATACATTGGCTTAGGCAATAAAGAAATTATTTTCCACAGTAATGACTCATCCGATCCTGCAATATTTTACTTTGTCTCTTCCAACGCTCACAAAGAGTATCCAACAAAAGTTTTAACTATAAAGGATGCAGTTCCTACCAAATTAGGCTCTGATGCTGAATCTAACAACCGTACTATTTACAAATACATTCATGGCGAAGGTATTCAAAGCTGCCAATTGATGATGGGTATGACGTTACTTGAGCCAAATAATATGTGGAACACAATGCCTCCCCATGTTCATGATCGACGGTCAGAAATTTATCTTTACTTTGATATGGATGAAGAGACAAGAGCGTTTCATTTTATGGGGAAACCGGAAGAAACACGCCACTTACTTGTAAAAAATCAGCAAGCCATCATATCACCGCCTTGGTCGATTCACTCTGGGGTAGGCACAAAAAACTATACGTTTATTTGGGCAATGGCGGGCGAAAACTATACCTTTAAGGATATGGATTTTATTCCTATTGAAGACTTAAGATAAATTCAAAATCATTATTTATACGCAGAACAATAAGGAATACTTATGAACAGCTATTTTTCATTGAAAGGCAAAGTAGCCGTGGTCACAGGTTCTTCTACTGGATTAGGTCAAAGCATGGCCATTGGGCTAGCCCAAGCAGGCGCTGATATTATCGGGATTGCTTCTCGAAGTAATCAAGATGAAACAATGAAGGAAGTAGAAAAAACGGGCCGTGAATTTCATCAACTTCAAGCAGATTTATCTAAGCAAGCTGAAATTACTTCTATCGTCCAAGATTCAATAAACAAAAAAGGGAGAATCGATATTCTTGTTAATAATGCAGGAATAATTCGACGAAATAATGCTGAGAACTTTTCTGATGAAGACTGGGATGACGTTATTAATGTGAATTTAAATTCAGTTTTTCGACTAACGCGAGAAATTGGTAATCACATGATAGCGAATGGGTCTGGAAAAATTATTAATATTGCATCAATGCTTACATTTCAAGGAGGCTTAAAAGTACCTGCTTACACTGCTAGCAAACATGCAATCGCAGGCTTAACAAAATCGTTTTCTAATGAGTGGGCAAGTAAAGGTATCAATGTGAATGCAATTGCCCCTGGCTATATGATTACAAATAACACTAAAGCTCTTAGAGAAGATAAAAAACGCTATGAGTATATTACGTCAAGAATTCCGCAAGGAGAATGGGGAACACCTGAAGACCTTAAAGGTTCAGTCGTATTTTTAGCATCTAACGCCTCACGCTATATCAATGGGCACATTTTATGCGTCGATGGCGGATGGATGAGTTCCTAAGAAGTTGAGAGTTACCATTAAGGTAACTCTCAATGCCTTTTTATGACTCTTCTAAAAATCTAATTAGTGCAGCATTCAATTCATCGGAGTGGGGGTAGCATTAATAGCGTGGGCCGTCTTTGATCACTTCTGTTTGCGCATTAGGCAGTATTTCTTGCGCCCACTCGCCGCTGACCTCAAATGGCACCGACGTTAACCCTTCAAACGCCCCATAAGGGTAGTAGAACTTATCGCGCTTTCCACAACAGAGCGAAGACACGGATTCGATAAATCGCTGACATTGTGACCACCGAAGTTGCTATGCTTACCGGCTATTTTGATCATGTGTGCATTGGAGCAGAACGGCCGTGAAGACAGAAGCAAGAACCTTAGCCTTTTCCGCTTTTATGGCGTTGTTGATTGGCTGTGCGGGCATCATCGCCACTTTAGCGTCTAACTCCCAAGCGATCCTGCTGGATGGATTATTTAATCTTATCTATTTCAGCGTCGCGCTGGTGACCATTAAGGTCAGCAAACTGGCCAGCCGACCCGACAGCGATTCCTATCCGTTTGGCTACAGCTACTTTGAATCATTGGTGAACCTGTGCAAAGGGCTGTTGATTCTGGGCGTCTCGATATTTGCCTTGGTCGATGCGATTGCCGCGCTACTGACGGGCGGTCGCGAAATTGCAGCGGGCTTGGCGGTATTGTACGCACTCTTCGCTACCGCTGCCTGTTCGTTAACCGCCTGGGTAATGCACCGTAGTCAGCGTCACATGAGCAGCCCCCTGGTCGCGGCAGACAAGTTGAATTGGCTGGTTAACAGCGTTATCTCTGCCGCCGTGTTAGCCGCCTTCTGCCTGGTGATGCTGTTTGAGCATTTAGATTGGCAGACGATTCTTCCCTATGTGGATTCAGTACTTGTCATTGCAGTGGTGGTGCTCTGTTTGGGCGTACCCATACGCATGGCCTCCCAAGCGCTGCAAGAGTTGCTCAACAAAACCCCGGAAGAAACCATCGCGCAGCCCGTTCGCCAAGCAGTCGCGCGGGCCTTGGCAGACACCGACACGCAAGAAGTGCGCGTGCGCATCGTGCGACCGGGCCGGTTGCTGTATGTCATCGTGCATGTGGTGCTGCCTGCGACAACGCCCGAGGCCTCAGCCGATACCTCAGCTTATGCTTCAATAAGCACCCAAGATGCCCTGCGGGCGCGTATTGATGACGAAGTGCGCCGTTACTACTCGCCCGTCGTGTGTGACGTGGTGTTTACCGCCAATACCCGTTGGGCGGCACCCTCATGCGGGCTGCTAGTCGAATAAGAGACGTATCGATTTGACCAGCAGACCGGTGACCGCGATAACAGCACCGAGCAAAATAGCGCCAAAGAGCGTGAGGGCGGCCGCATGGCCCAGGTAGTCGATAAGTACGCCCGTTGTCATAACGGGCAGACTGAAGCCTAGGTAAGCCAGCAAGAAAAACCCGGCGCTAGCTTGGGTAGACGATGCTCCAGCGAGCGCCAATACGCCACTTAGCCCACCCAAATAGATAAACCCATAGCAGGCGCTGCTGGCCACCACGGCGCCCAGTAGCACGGCCACGAGATATCCTTGAACGGCCCCCCAAGCGACCAGCCCATAGGCAATCGGTAGAATAACCAGCCCCAACAGAGTAGCCCGATAGGGCGAAAGCTTTCTTGCCCAAGGCTGAAACAGTACGCCACAGCTACAAATACCGAAGGTAGCGAAACCGCTCCAGGCGGTTAATTCGTGCTGACGCAACGCCGAAGGTAGAACCGCAATAACCAATCCCACCACTGCCCACGCCAACATAATGGCCAGCCCAAAGGGCAATGCGCCTTTAGGAAAGCGGGGAAGGCGCAGCATAGGGCTTTTCATGGTACTCGGCGGGTTCTCCTTAAGCGTCATGGCCAAGACCAACGCGAGCGAGGCGGCAACCAGATAAAGCCATAAGCTGGGAGGCGAAATGCTGGGTGTATGCAAGAGAAACAGGCTGGTCACGGCGGCCCCAAGACCAAACCCAAGCGCGGTGCTGGCAGTGACATAGTTGGTGGCTACACGTGAGTCTTCACCGCTTAGCAGCGATTGCATATACGCGGGCGCAACCGCCGACATCAGGGCCGTTCCCACTCCCAGCAAGAAACGGGCAGCTCCCAGCGCCAGCAAACTGGGCGCAATAAGTAAGAGACTGGTCGCGCAAAGGCTGAGTAATAGCGCGGTAATAATCAACGCTTTGCGCCCTACCCGCTCGGCCAAGCCATTCAATCCCAGTAAGACCGGCATAATGCCGGCCACATAGCACGCAAACGCCAAGGTGGTGGCGCCAACCCCCAAGCCGTCCCGCGCCGCGATAGCATTGTAAAGTGGGGCCGGTAAGTTGACCGCGGTTGTAATCATACACAGCGCAAACGCCAGACGGACGGCACCGCTGCTGCTAAGGGAGCGGCTCATAGCTCGGTTCATAGCTTTTATCCTGACTAAGCAATCAATTGAACCGTTACGCTCGCATCCTTAAGGGCGATGGGTAAGGTACACTTAACCATCATTATCGCGACACTGTTCCGCTTTTTTAGCGAACGGTTGAAGGCAACAAGGCCTGTTATGAAACTTACGGTGAACCGGTACGCTGCTACCCCGATTACGCAACAGCTCGAAGAGGGCATTCGCTGTTGGATTCAACAGCACGGCGCAGGCGGCGGTCGCCGTTTGCCCTCTATCCGACGCCTAGCAGCTACCCACGACATTAGCCGCAATGCAGTGATTGAGGCGTATGAACGGCTGGTGGCCGCGGGATTAGTACGCTCAAAACCCGGCTCAGGATTTTATGTCGCCGATCATGCCACAACGCTATCTAACGCGGCGTCTGACAACTCCCTGCAGGAAGTGACTAACGGGCTATGGGGGCTGTTCAGTGCTAACGAGCATACGCTTAAGTTGGGCTGCGGCTGGCTGCCCAGCCACTGGCGTGAGAGCGACGACCTTACCCACGCGATTCGTCAGGTGGCGCGCAAAAGCCGCTCGGAAATTTTTGAGTACAGTACGCCCCATGGGCCGTTAGCGTTGCGCAGCTTAATTCAAGAACGCCTGCGCCCGCTGGCCATTACCGCAGACGCCCAGCAAATTGTGATGACGGGCGGCGGCAGCCATTCACTGGACTTATTAGTACGCATGCTGCTGGAGCCCGGCGACGTGGTGTTTGTCGAGTCGCCAGGGTATTACAACCTATTCGGGCTGCTGCATTTGCAGCGCATACGCGTGATTGGCGTGCCGCGTCTTTCTGACGGGCCGGATATTGAGCATCTGGAAGCGTTACTAGCACAGCACCGCCCTAAGCTGTTCTACATTAACAGCGTGTTCCATAACCCCACGGGCAGCACCCTTACCGCGGCGGTGGCGCACCGAGTGTTACAGCTAGCTGAACAGCATGATTTTCAGATTATCGAAGATGATATCTACGCGGATTTCCAGCACACCCCGACAACGCGATTAGCGGCGCTGGATGGTTTGCAGCGCGTTCTCTACCTGGGCAGCTTTTCTAAAAGCCTCTCCTCTTCGCTAAGGGTAGGTTTTATCGCCATGCCCACACCACTTGTGCAACGGCTGGTGGACATTAAAATGTTGACCAGCATCTCCTCTTCACGCTTCGCCGAACAGGTCATCACCACCATGCTACAAAACGGCAGCTATCGGAAATTGGCCGAGCGGCTGCGAACCAAGCTCTCCAGTCAAATGGCAATGGCCTTAGCGCTGCTTCACCACTCTGGCTGGGAGGTCTACACCGAACCCGCAGGCGGCATGTTTGTATGGGCAAAGCCCCCAGCGGCCATCACGCCTGAAACCCTGAATCAACTGGCAAGCCGGTGGGAGATCACCCTCTCGCCGGGGCACTTATTCTTTGCTGATCATCAGCCGACACCCTGGCTGCGGCTCAACGCTGCCTATATGCAGGATCCCAGGGCGAAGGCATTTATTGAAGCAGCACAATAATTGTCACCACCCCCGCGCCAAACAAAGCATAAACAGCGACGACCAAGCGAGTGCCACTATGAGAGCACCCCGAAATAACGCATCAACCCAATCACCACGCTAAACGTCACAAAGGAGGCCAGCGTAGCGGCCATTAAGGCGCCTGCGGCCACGTCTGCCATGCCGTAACGCTGACCTAACAGCGGATAAATACTCGCCATGGGGGCAGCAGCGAAAAGAATCGCTCCCGCAAGCAGCAGTGGATCTGACGTAGGCATGATTAAAAAAGCCAACACGATGGCCAACGGATGGAGAATGAGTTTACCCACCGCGATATGGCTGACATCCATGACCACACCACGTACATGGAGACCATAGATTGCTCCCCCGATAACAAAAAGTGCCGCCGGGCCAGCCGCGTTAGCCACCATATCAATCGCCTTGGTCACTGGGCCTGGCAAGCTAAACCCCGATAAGGCGATCACTACGCCTATAAAAATGGCCATCAAGACAGGATTTTTTATCAGCCGACTAGCCGTCTGCTTAAGCGTGCGAGAAAGACCGCCACCCGACTGTCGTCCCATCTCCGCCAGTATCAACGCGGCGGGTATGATCAGCAAATTCTCAATAATCATACTTAACGTCATAAAGGTGGCCGCCGGCGGCCCTAACACCATTGCCGCAACGGGATAGCCGGTGAAGGCGCTATTGGAGGCCGACATCCCCAGGGCAAACATAGCGCCGTTTTGCAGGGATTTTTTCATGATAAAAACGGCTAGCCCTAAAGCCAGTGAGAAGATGGTCGCCGAGCCTAATCCATAGGCCAATAAATAATCGACGTTAAATACCTCCTCAAGCGGGTTTTGCGTTAGGGCACGGATCACTAGCGCAGGTAGCGCAAAGTACATCACGAAGCTGCCGACACCCTGCATCTGCTCGCGGCTAACGATCCTCAATCGCATAGCCACAAAGCCCATACCGATAATTAAAAAGATCGGCGTGGTGATGGCTAATATTTCAAGCATGATTGTTCCCTCTTACCCACGCTATCCCCACACACTCTCACCAGCGACTCTACCAACAGTGCCTCATCGCATTAGGAGTAACGCGGTTATTGGACAGTCAGTTCGTTGAGCTCGTCATAGAGCGCCTTGGGGAAGGTAATACCATTGGCTTGACTACGCGCCCTCGCCTCAAAGCGACGCTGGGAAGGCAAGCGTGCACCTTGACCCAGAATACCCTCGAAAAGGACTTCAGCGTGTTTGAGATGGCTCGCTGCGTCCTTACCTAGAAAAGCCTCAGGTGACATCGCGATAATTAGTTCGCCATGAAAAGGCTTGCCAGTTTTCTCTGCATTCGCTGCTTGGGTTTCATGGCCTAGCAGGTCGCCAATCAGTGGGCCCGCCAACAGCTCCACCATGGTGGAAAGCGCCGAGCCTTTATAACTGCCAAAGGGCAACATCGCGCCAGCGAGTGCGGCCACCGGGTCAGTCGTCGAGTTCCCCTCACTATCGATCGCCCACCCCTCGGGGATCGACTTACCCGCTCGCCGATGAAGCTCTATCTCGCCACGGGCGACCACGCTGGTGGCAAAGTCAAACGTATAGGGCGTATTCCCTGGACGGGGCCAAGAGAAAGCGATGGGGTTGGTGCCCAAAAGCGGCGAAGTACCACCCGCCGGAGCCACAAAGGCGTGGCTGGGTGTCATGGCCAACGCTACCAGCCCTTCTGCTGAAAGCGCTTCCACTTCGGGCCACAGGGCGGAGAAGTGAAAGCTGTTGTTAATCGCCAGCGCCGCAATTCCACTGCGTTTAGCTTTCTCAATCAGATGAGGCTTACCCATTTCAAACGACAGCAGCGAGCAGCCCTTATTGGCATTAACCTTGACGACACTGGCTGCTTGGTCAGTGATGGTCGGCTCGGCTTGGGTATCAACACCGCCGTTCAAGGCGGTTTGGACACACCCAATCAGCCGGTATAAACCGTGGGAATGGCATTCATCGCGTTGGGCTGCCATGACGCTGCGCGTAATCGCGTCAGCATGGGGCTGGCTAAAGCCATTATGGGTGAGCACCTTGTTACTCAGCGCTTCGGCGTGTTGTAGAGAAATAGTAATATTCTCGTTCATATCACAACTAACCTTCTATTTTTAATACTTATTTTATTAAACGCGTCTTTAAAAACCGCGCTAAAAAAAGCAGGCATTCAATGCCTGCTTTCGAACTTCAATAGTGAAAGTTATCTTTTAAATTTCGCGTTTGCCGTCAACTAACCGCGACACCTTAAGCGGGTTGCCCTCTTTAAGCGCATCGGGCAGCAAGCCTTCAGGCAGGGACTGGTAACAAACCGGCCGTAAGAAACGGTGAATAGCCGCGGAACCGACTGAGGTCGTGCGCGAATCAGACGTAGCCGGGAACGGCCCGCCGTGCACCATGGCGTGACAAACCTCGACACCGGTAGGCCAACCATTGGCGAGAACACGTCCTGCTTTACGCTCAAGGGTGGGCAGCAGCGCTTTAGCGGCATCCAGGTCGGCATTGTCCATATGCAGTGTGGCGGTGAGCTGGCCTTCCAGCTGTTCAGCCACGCGCTTTACTTCCGACGCATCTTCGCACTCAACAATCAGCGAGCTAGCGCCAAACACTTCCGCTTGCAACGCTTCAGAAGTGAGAAAATCGCTCGCTGAGGCAGCAAACAGGCCCGTTTGGCACTGATAGTCGCTGCCGGTTTGGCCTCGGGCAATTTCGCGTGCGTTGGCTGCGCCGCTTAGGCTGGTCACACCCTCTTGATAGGCACGGTGGATACCCGGCGACAGCATGGTTTGTGCGCCGCTAGCTTCCACTGCACCACGTGCTGTCTCGATGAAGGCGTCAAGCTCCGGGCCTTTTACTGCAACCACCAGACCGGGGTTGGTGCAGAACTGGCCCGCGCCCATATTGAGCGAACCGACAAAGGCTTCGCCCAGGTCTTTACCACGCGCTTTCAGGGCTGCGGGTAGTAAGAAGACAGGGTTAATACTGCTCATCTCAGCGTAGACAGGGATAGGCTGAGGGCGTGCTTGGGCGGTTTGCATCAGCGCCATACCACCACTACGCGAGCCGGTGAAACCAACCGCTTGAATGCGCGGATCATCAACTAGCGCCTGACCGATTTCATTACCGGCGCCAAACAGTAGCGAGAACACGCCCTCGGGTAAGTTGCAGGCTTTCACAGCTTTTTGAATCGCCTTGCCCACCAGCTCTGAGGTACCTGGGTGCGCAGAGTGGCCTTTTACTACCACCGGACAGCCAGCAGCCAGGGCTGAAGCGGTATCGCCACCAGCTACCGAAAATGCTAGCGGAAAGTTACTGGCGCCGAATACAGCGACTGGGCCCAGGGCGATATGACGCTGGCGCAGGTCGGCACGCGGCAGTGGTTGACGCTCAGGCATGGCCGGGTCGATGCGTACATCAAGCCACTCACCAGCACGCACAACTGAAGCGAACAACCGCAACTGCCCGCAGGTTCTGCCCCGCTCACCCTCGATGCGCGCTTGAGGCAGACCGGTTTCGGCCATAGCCCGCTCGATAAGCTCGCTGCCAATCGCTTCAATTTCACTGGCGATGGTTTCTAAAAAGGTCGCGCGCTCTTCGAGCGACGTTTCGCTGTAGGTGGCGTAGGCCGTTTCTGCCAGCTCGCAGGCTTGCTCAACGTGAGCTCGACTGCCGCCGACATAAATAGGTTCAAGCTTTTCTCCGGTTGCAGGGTTAACCGCTTGAATGTTGGCCTGGGTGCCGGTCACTGATTGTTGTCCAATCAGCATTTCGCCTCGCATTGTCATACGTCGCTCCTTAAATGGTCAGTGATACCCTGGGTCGCCCGTGTCGCGTTGCTACTGTGCGCGTTACTACTTTTCCAGATACTGGGCATAGGTATTGCGCGCCCGGTTAAGGTGCTGAAACATTGTTTCGCGGGCAGCTTGCGCATCGCGGGAAAGAATAGCTTCGAGAATATAACTGTGCTCTTCCTGAACGCGCTCTAAATAGCGCTCGGAGGAGATCGGATTAATATCAATACTCAGCAGTTTGGCGCGGGGGATCACGCTCTGACTCCACTGCTTGTAGAAAGATTGGAAAAAGGGATTTTTGGTCGCGGTGGCAATCGCAAAGTGAAATAGATAATCCTCTTCACGGGCTTGGGTTTTTCCAGCATACGCGTTACTAAAGGCAAGGTGCTGCGCTTCCAACCGCTGACGATCTTCATCGTCATGGCGTAAGGCAGCCAGTTCAGCCGCCGCTGGCTCTAAGGTTAGCCGCAGTTCCAGCAGGTGCAAGATATCTTCCACAGTCGTGGGATTAATACGCTCTGCAGGACGCGCCTCTACTGTGGAAGAGCGCAGCACCGAGGTGCCTACGCCTCGCCGGGTCTCCACTAGCCCCAGAGACTTAAGATGGGTAATCGCTTCACGAATCACAGTGCGGCTAACACCAAAGGAGTCACACAGGCTGTTCTCGGTAGGGAGTTTTTCCCCCACCGCGACTTTACCCTGGGTGATCAACGCTTCCAGTTGGTCGGCCACATGCACGGACAAGCTTCCCTGCTGCGTCACTTTAGTTACTTTAAGCGGTTTTAGGGCAGATGCCGTTGCGCTGGGTTTGGCCATGGAAGCTATCCTTCATTAATCAACTAATTGTATTATATCGTACAACCTAGGTCTTATAAGCACCACTAAGCGTCGTTAGGATGGCCTATTTTAGTAAATTTACCTCCCTGATACCGCACGGCTAGGTCATCTTTATCAATATCGCGGTCAAGCTGTTCCGTTTCAACCCGCCATGGCTCAGAGCTATCCTGCGGACGCCAGCCTAAGAAGCCGGCATGAGAATTGTCCCACCATTTCTCAGCATTATCCGACGCTCCGTAGATCACCGTATACCCTAAACGCGGCGTTACAAACGCACGCTGCAAAAGACTGACGAAATCGGCTAGGCTCAGCCAAGTGGCCATCATGCGGGTATCAGCAGGCTTATCAAAACACGAGCCGATTCTAACACTTAGTGTCTCGACACCAAATTTGTCGTGATACAGGCTAGCGAGGTTTTCACCAAAACATTTTGACACGCCGTACAGGGAGTCCGGCTTTTGTACTACCTGGGTGTCGATACGCTGATGGCGCTCATAAAAACCGATGGTATGGTTGGAACTGGCAAACACAATGCGTGTTTTACCTTGCTTCCGAGCCGCTTCATAAAGGTGGTAGGTACCCATAATATTGGCCTGCAAAATGGCTTCCCACGGGCTCTCTACCGACATCCCACCTAAATGAACGATACCATCACAATCGCGCACTAGACTGGCAACGGCCTGCGCATCGCTTAAGTCAGCTTGAACCAGCTCCTCGCCCTCGCTCGCTGTACCTAAATCAGCAATATCGGATAGCCGGACATGTTTGGCGAGTGTACGAAGATGAGGCCGCAGGCTTTTGCCAAGCCCCCCGGCCGCACCGGTCACGAGAATACGGTTTAACATATAAACTCCTTACTCTATTTTTAGCTACAGACTTTTAATAACTGAAGGGTTAAAAGCCATAAAGCGCTGCGGGGTTATCCACCAAAATCTTTTGACGAGTGCTCTCATCCGCCCAATGCAACAAAACATCTAACTGTTCGGGATCGCTTGGAAACTGTTCTCTAGGTACGCCAACATGCGGCCAGTTGGATCCCCATATAATCCGTTCGGGAGCGTGCCCAATAAGCCGCTTAGCGATGGGGCCGACATCGGCATACTCAGGTCCGCCGCTCAGGCTGGCTTCATATCCCGCGCAGATTTTCATCCATACATTACCGCGATCCAGCAAGCTAAGCAGTTGGTCAACGTGGTGGTCGTCAGCGGCCACCGGCGGCATAAATTTGCCGATATGGTCGATGATGTAATCGGTTTCGATCGCTTTTAGCGTGGACAGATAGTCATCAAGCTCACGGCCATTGAACTGCACCATCAAGTGCCAGCCGAAGGCTTTTATCCGTGCTTCCACCTCTGCTAATCGATCTATTCCTACAGCACCGCCGGGCAACTGCATAATCCTGGCACCGCGTGCTCCTTGAGCGTGAAACACTTCAATTTGGGATTCGTCAGCATCCGGCGCTATCGCTACAATCGCTCGGGCGTACTCCTGCCCAATTTCCGCCACACCCTGTAAAATCGCCCGATTATCAAACTGGTAGGCATTGGGCTGGGTCACCACAACGCGCTCCAACGAGAGCCATTTCTGAAGCTTTTGGTAGTCAGCAACGGTGGCCAGTTCAGGGATTTTGGGGCCACCAGGCTGCGCTTCATAGCCGGGTAGATAAAGGTGAACATGGCAATCTGTTGCTCCTGCAGGCGCTTTTAATGCAGGTGGTGGTCCTGTTAACGGACGTGTATTAGCGGGAATAGACAACGTTATTTCTCCTTGAGCGCGTAGGTAGACAGCGCGTCGCGATTAATCTCAATACCCAACCCAGGGCCATCAGGAATCGTCATGACCCCTTGGGTATGCTCAAGGGGTGTTTGAACAATAGCCTGGCGGAAAGGGTTTTCGGTACGGTCGAACTCCATAATAGGTTCAATAGGCTTGCGGCGCGGCGGGTTAGGCGGTAGCGCGGCCATAAATTGCAGGCTGGCGGCCAAACACACCGCAGTACCCCATACATGGGGCACCAAACGCACGCCGTGCATGGCCGCCATATCAGCGACTCGGCGCATTTCGCTAAAACCACCTACGCCACAAATATCCGGTTGCACAATATCGACCGCACGACGTGACAACGGCGCCTGCATGGCATAGCGACCGTGCCAGTTTTCACCACTGGCAATAGGAATCGGCTGCCCGGCGCGAACGGCTTCATAGGTAGAAATTTGCTCGGGCAGCACAGGTTCTTCAAACCAGTCGATACCAAACGGCGCGGCGCGCTGCCCTAGCTCAATGGCTTCCAGGTAGTCGTAACCATGATTGGCATCTATCATCATGCGCATATCCGGACCGATGGCATCACGCACGGCAGCAATCACCTCCAGATCCTCCTCGACATCGAAGCCGATTTTGATCTTAACGGCGTGAAAGCCTTCGCGGCGGTAGCCTGCCACTTCGGCGGCGATATCGGTGACTCGGTCAACACCTGCCCGAGCGAACGAGCCGGTGGCATAAGCGCGCACGCTCTCGCGAAAGCGCCCGCCTAACAGCGTAGAGATCGGCACGCCAAAATGCTTACCTTTGATATCCCACAGCGCAATATCAATCCCGCTCAAAGCCGTCACGGTTAAGCCGCGCTGGCCTTGGTCGCGTAATCGGTTATAGAGCGTTAGCCATATTTTTTCCGTTTGCAGCGGGTCTTCGCCTATTAGTGACTGGGCGTAGACCCCCACAATCGCAGCGTTAGGCTTAGCTGGCCCCAAGCACTCGCCCCAGCCAATGGTGCCATCATCGCAGACGATTTCGACCAGGCAGTGCTGGCGGCGCGAAAAATGCATAGAGGCACTTTCAAACGCCGCCTCAAGTTGGTAATCGAGTATATGGGTGTTTACGGTGACGACTTTCATAATTGATCTATCCTTTTTAGCGGCTTTTTGAAAGCGCCCTTATTGGAAAAAGCTGGGTAACGTCAAAGAGATAGCGGGTACGTAAGTCACCAGCATTAAGGCTGCAAACAGTGCTAAGAAGAACGGCCAAATAGTGCGTACCGCTTCCTCGATTTTAATTTTGCCGATGACACATCCGACAAACAGACAAGCCCCTACGGGTGGTGTACACAGCCCTAACCCCAGGTTCATCATCAAAATAATGCCAAACTGGATCGGATCCATGCCGAACTGCATGGCTACCGGCAGAAAAATAGGCGTACAAATAAGGATTAACGCAGCCATGTCCATAATCATACCTAAAATCAATAGGATGATATTAAGCATAAGGAAAATAACCAGCGGCTTATCGGAAATCGCCATCAGGCCTGTCGTCAGCATTTCCGGAACATTGTAGAGCGCTAACAGGTAAGAGAATGCCGATGCACACCCAACTAAAATCATTACCAGCGAGGTGGTTTTTACCGACTGAACAACAGCGGCTTTAAAAGAGGCCCAGGTCAATTCACGATAAACCAGACCGGTCACGATAATAGCGTAGATAGCGCCGAAGGCACCGGATTCTGTCACAGTCAGAATACCCGAGAGCACCCCGCCGACGATAATCACTGCAGTCATCAGGCCAGGCAAAGAGGCGAAAAAACTGACCATCAATGCATGCCAGCCAGGGAAAGCTTCGCCCTTATAACCGCGCTTCACCGCTACAATATAAGCAGCAACGGCTAAGCTAACGCACATTAAAATACCTGGGACAATACCAGCGATAAACAGTTGGGTAACGGAGATACCACCACCCGCCGCGACGGCATAAAGAATCATGTTATGGCTAGGGGGGATCACTACGCCCGCAATCGATGAAGTTACGGTGACGTTCACGGCATAGTCGGCGTCGTACCCCTTCTCTTTCATCACCGGGATTAGGATAGAACCTAACGCCGAGGTGTCTGCCACTGCCGAACCAGAGATTCCCCCGAACAGCATGGAAGAGCTAATATTTACCATTCCTAAACCACCGCGCACTTTACCCACCATCGCTGATGCCAAGCGCACAAGGCGAGTGGAGATACCGCCGTGCATCATTAGCTCACCAGCAAATATAAAGAAGGGAATAGCGAGCAATGAAAAAACCGAAATACCAGACAGGATGCGTTGAAAGGCAACAAATAGCGGCAAGCCTTCATACAGGAAGGTAACAACCGCAGCTAAGCCAACAGCAAAGGCGACCGGCGCACCAACTAAAAGGCCTAGAAAAAAAATCCCGAAAAGAATGATAAGCCCCATCGTTTAAACCCTCTTAACTTTTCGAGTTAGTAAGCGCTGCACAATATCAGCGGCTGCAAAAAGCATTATTAGCGCACCGCATATCACCAGCGGGGCTGCACGCCAACTCTCTGACAGGCCTATCATGGGAATTGCCCTTTCCAAGTTAGTCATTACGAGTGTCCAGCCTTGGAAAGCCATAAAGCCGCCAAAAAAGAGAATAAAAAGATCCGCGAGGTGATGCATAAAGCCTCGTATAGGGCCTGAAAAGCTCTCACGAACAAAATCAATATTAAGGTGGGTATGGTGCCTCACACCCGCTGCAGCCCCTAAACAAGTGATATAAACCACCATCACTAGTGCTGCTTGCTCGACCCAAGTAGGCGTGTTGTTAAGCACATATCGACCGAAAACTAACCAACCAAATATAGCGATCAAAGCAACGAGTAATATACCTGCGGTTAAGATACATAAAACGGCAATACCATCTAATACTCGATTCAGTGAGCCGCTTTTTTTTGCGTCTTCTTTATCGACTATTGTTTCAAGTTCGACACTCACGGCACTTTCCTTTTAAACTTTCGGCAGCAACTAAGAAACACCTAGTTAACTGCCGAAAGCGTGTGGATGATATTTTTACTCGGTGGCGCGAATTTCTTCGATTAGCTCACCTGTGCCAGGGTTATTAGCAATAAACTCCTCATACATGGGTTCCATCAGTGCTTGGAAGGCAGCTTTATCGTCAACTTCATTAATTTCCACGCCGTGATCAAGAACGATTTGGCGACTTTTTTCAGAGCTTTCTACCCATAGCTCACGCTGACGTTTGGAAGCTTCTTCGGCTACTTCACGAACAATGTCCTGATCCTCTGGTGAAAGTTCTTCCCAGCTGGACTTAGCGACACACAAGCATTCGGGAATAATCAGGTGCTCGGTTAACGAGTAGTAACCCGTTGCTTCATAGTGGTTGCTTGACTCAAAAGAGGGATAGTTATTTTCAGCCCCATCGAGCACGCCGGTGGTTAAGCTTTGATAAACTTCACCGTAAGACATCGGCGTGGCATTACCGCCCATGGCGGCGATCATATCGACGTAAAGATCGTTATTCATTACCCGAATCTTTAAGCCTTCGACATCTTCAGGGGTTTTAATGGGCCGCTGGGTGTTATAAATGCTGCGGGCACCCGAATCGAACCATGAAAGAACCACCAAACCTTTATCTTCTAAGGCATCGGCAAAGCGCTCGCCAATTTCACCGTCCATTACCGTATGCATATGCTCTACGTCATTGAATAGGAAGGGCAACGAGAACACATTGGTTTCTGACACGATGGGGCCCATCGGTCCCATATTGAAATTGGCAAAATCCAGCGCCCCGTTGCGGGTCTGCTCAATCGCGTCTGATTGATCGCCTAGTACAGCATTGTTATATACGCGAGGCGTGACGCGGCCTTCTGTTTGCTCTGCAACAGCTTCAGCAAACTCCTCTAACGCCACAGTATTAGGATAACCGTCAGGGTGAATATTCCAGCCACGCCAGTTGTCAGCTTGGGCAGGCAGTGCCAACGCCATGAGTGCCATTACGCTAGCGGTAGGCAGGATAGCTTTTAAAGAGCTGGTTTTCATAGTGATGGCACTCATGCAGTTATTGTGTGTGCGCATGTATAACTTCCTCTTATTATTGGCAATTACTTACTAACTATTAGTGATAGTTAGAGCGGATTAATACTTCTTTGCTACATTGATAAGCGCTTCAAGCTGCTGGCACTCATCTTTAGTGGGCATTGCCAGCGGAGCGCGTACACTGCCTGCAGGTCGGCCAATAATGCCCGCACCGGCTTTGATCAAGCTAACGGCGTAACCTGCTTTTCGGTCCCTGAGATCCACGAAAGGAATAAAAAAGTCGTTAGTGATCTGTTTCACGACGTCTTTATTACCTTTGCGTAACTCCTTGTAAAACGTTACCGCCATTTCCGGTACGAAGTTGAAAACGGCAGAAGAGTATGTATTCACGCCAATAGAGACATAAGCTTCAGCAAAAATCTCAGCCGTTGGCACGCCACCGATATACACCAATCTGTCGCCAACGGTTTTGACGATTTTATTTAACGCCTGAATATCGCCTTTGCCATCTTTCAGCCCCACTAAATTAGGGCAATGATCGGCCAGTTGCTGAACCGATGAGGCATTCAAAATGCCATTGCCACGGTTGTAATAAATCACGTTGATTGAGGTGGCATCACAAATTTGGCGTGCATACTCGACTAAGCCATCCTGTGGGCACTCTGTCAGGTAAGGTGGCATCAACAGAATGCCATCGGCGCCCGCCTCTTCAGCCGCTTTTGCAAAGGCTTTGCCTGTCTCTACGCTTAAGCCAGCACTGGCAATAACCGGCAAACGTCCGTCAATCACCTCGACCGCCACGCGAACAATTTCGCGATATTCCTCTAGAGAAAGACTGAAAAACTCCCCCGTTCCACCCGCGACAAAGACCGCAGAAATCTCGTGGCTAATGAACCACTCAAGCCGCTTGCGATAGCTCGCTTCATCAAAACGGCCCTGACTATCGAAGTCCGTGATGGGGAACGACAGCAAGCCATCGCCGATGGCATTCGTTATTGCTTCTCTTGAAAACGTCACGTTGCGCCCTCGCTATAAATGCCCGTTCGCTGAGCAGGTTCGCTTAACCAACTGGCAAGTACCCTATGTAATACATCATACAAAATGTAAGGTAGGGTTAAGGGACATGCAAAGCAAGCAGAACTAACGTAATTTAAACCAAAGTTGCAGCTGCCAGCAGGTAGAAATATGGACATCAAAATTGCGGTTACGTACTACCTCCCGATAGAACCAAGCCATTGATGATGTCACGATTTGGCGAATTTTTATTGCAGTACTGTATGATGTAATACAACATGTCATTAAAGACAACACGAAAGGCGATGAGGCACAACGAGATAGAGCGTAACCTCCTAATCTGGTTTGAATAATGCAAATTGATCGAGCTACCTGTGGTCTTAAATTAAACGCTAATGCAGAGTCTATCTGCTATGCCTACTGCCCTAAATCCACGCTCGTTAACACTCTGGATTCCCCACAGCCTTGCCGACTCACCTCCCTGTTACCGAGGCTGTCTAATCATCAAGGAGTATCACCATGCTGTATGACCACCGTACCTATACCTGCATACCTGGCACGTTGAAGAAACAGATGGCGCTCTACGAAGAGCATGGCTGGGCCATCCAAAAGCGTCACCTTGGTGAGCCTTTGCTGTACGGCCCGGTCGAAACCGGCAATGTGAATTCCTATGTACATATCTGGGTGTTCAAAGATGCCGCTGACCGTAGCCAGCGGCGCGCCGCTATGCAGAGCGACCCAGAGTGGGCCGCCTATCTCAAGAAAAGTGCCGAGGCGGGTTATCTAATCAGCCAGGAAAACAAGATTGTTGTCCCCGCCCCCTTTTTTAAAGACTGATTTCTTTATTAATGGGTTTCTTCATGAACGGGTCTATTCATGAACGAGCTTTAGCTGAGCGCAGCGCCGTAACGGTGGTGCGCGTCGAAATCCGCTCGGGGTCAGTCACGAGTTCTATCACGGCGGGGCGACCCGAGGCCATGGCCCGCTCCAGGGCGGGCTTGAAACCGGCCGTATCGCTAACACGTTCGAAATGCGCGCCAAGCCCTGCTGCCAATTGGCCAAAGTCGGGATTCACCAGGTCGGTTCCCGAGACACGGTGAGGATGTTCACGCTCCTGGTGCATGCGAATCGTGCCGTAAGTACCGTTGTTAAATAGCAGCACGATGGGCCGCCCGCCATGCTGCACGGCGGTAGCGATCTCGACACCGCTCATCATAAAGCCGCCATCGCCGACAAACGCCAGCACACACTTATCGGGCTCACGTAAAGAAGCCGCCACGGCGGCAGGTACCGAATACCCCATCGCTCCGCAGGTTGAACCAATGATCCGGCCGGGGCGCTGGTAGGCCAGAAAGCGCTGCGCCCACCCGGTATGGTTTCCGGCGTCCAGAGTGACAATACACTCCTTCGGCAAGCTATCGCGTAACGCATGCACTGCCGCGCCCATATCGAGCGGGTAATCATGTGGCGGAGGCAAAATATCGGCAAGATACTCATCGCGAAGTGTTTTGCACCACTCACTCCAGCGGCTGCGCTGCCCCCAATCGTGAGCTGCTAACGCTGCAGCCAGCTTATCAGGGGCCGAAACAACGCCCAGCGCCGGGCTAAACACACGACCTATCTCATCCGGGTCAATATGCACGTGTATCAGCGTCTGGCTGGGAGTAGGAGACGTCAGCGTAGTATAAGTTCGGGTAGTCATCTCGCCGAGCCGGGCACCGAGGACCAGCAGCAGGTCTGCCTCGGCAAGGCGCTTAATCAGTGACGGCACTACAGCAGTACCGAAATCACCAACGTAGCATTCCGAGGCATTGTCCACTATATCCTGACGGCGAAATGAGCAGGCTACGGGAATGCCGTTAGTTTCAGCGAAGGCGCGTATCTGCACACAGGACTCATCCGTCCAGCCCGATCCACCTACCAACATCATCGGACGCTCGGCACGGGAGACCAGGGCAGCGATTTTCTCGACCTCCTCCACGGCAACACCAGGCCTTGACGGTGAATAGGGTTCAGCGTCTTCGACTTCGACGATATCGGTTAGCATATCCTCAGGTAGTGCCAGCACCACCGGGCCTGGGCGGCCTGACGTCGCTACCCGGAAGGCGCGCGCCATGTATTCGGGAATTCGACGTGCATCCTCAATCTGGGCGACCCATTTGGCGACACCGCCGAACATCACCCGGTAGTCGATTTCCTGAAACGCCTCACGATCCATAGAGTTACGGTCGACCTGACCGACCAAAAGAATCATGGGTGTCGAGTCCTGCTGAGCAATATGTACACCGATAGCGGCATGGCAGGCGCCAGGGCCGCGTGTCACCAGGCAGATCCCGGGGCGCCCTGTCAGCTTGCCATAAGCTTCGGCCATATTCGCCGCTCCGGCCTCGTGCCGCGCATTGTAGAGGGTAAAATGCTCACGCTGATCATAAAGCGCATCAAGCACTTCCAGATAGCTCTCCCCAGGCACACAGTAGCCACTATCGGCACCGTGTATAAGAAGCTGGTCAACTAGCACTTTTCCCCCAGTACGCGGTTTTGGGCGATTTGTTGTTGTCATGTCGGCATCCTAATGGCAGAGAAGAGCGCCCCCAGCCGTTCGTGATGAGCAGCACTGGAGGCGCATATCGAGTAACGGTAACCAATCCGGTTGTGTGCAAGCTAGGGAATGGCGTCGAGCTTCGGCTTCTTACGCAGAATCAGATAGGCAAATACAACGGTCAATACTAGGAAGAACAGACTGTCCATACTCGTCAAAAAGACGATCGGGTTACCGTCATTGAACGACAAGGAACGTCGCAAATACTGCTCCAGATCCGGCCCTAGAATAAAGCCCAGCAGCATGGCCACTACAGAGTAGTTATGCTTACGCAGGAAGAAGGCCAGCACGCCGAACATCAGCGCCAGAAACATTTGAAAAATTGAGTAAGTGGCCACGTAGCTGCCAACGAGCGCTACCACGGCGATTGAGCTATAGAGTAAGCCGCGAGAGATTGAGACGATGCGAATAAAGTACGGCCCAAACAGGAATAGCGTCAGCGGTATGAGGATCAAAGCACTCACAAACAACGAGGCAAACATGGGTGCAATCAGGTCAGCCTGCTGCTCAATTAGCCGGGGCCCTGGCTGTAGGCCATTGATAACCAAAACACCCAATACAATAGCCGTGGTTGGATCGCCCGGGATCCCGAACATCAGCATTGGCACGAAGGCACCGCCGCACATGGAGTTGTTCGCTGACTCCGCCGCGGCAATACCCTCTCGGCTGCCGTTACCATACTCCTCGGGCTTCTTCGAACCACGTTTGGCATCAGCATAAGCCACAAAAGCGGCCATCGAGCCACCCGCGCCGGGTAGAATGCCAATCGCATAACCAATGAAGGCACTCTTAATATAGGTAAAGAAGCCCACTTCACGGATTTCAGACCAAGGGGGAATAAAATCGCGCCGACGTATTTTTAAGCCCTTCGCTCGCTTAAGAGTGCCGTCAAGAGAAAGGTTCCAGTTCTGCGCCTGAACCAGCAGCTCACTGACCGCAAAAGCTCCGATCACCACTGGCATTAAGCCAATACCTTCGACCAGTAGTTCGGTACCGAACTCAAAGCGTGGAATCGGCTGAAGTACATCAATGCCTACTGTAGCCAGCATGATGCCCAGCGTCGTAGCGACAATGCCCTTAGCGATAGCGCCCTTATCGACAATGATGATCACCACCAACGCAAAAAGCACCAGTGAGAACTTCCCTGGGGTGCGGATCAGCAGCGCCAGCTCACCGGCAATGGGCATGAACGCCATGAGCAGTAACGCGCCGATTGCCCCACCAATCATCGAGCCCAGCGCCGCGTGACCCAGCGCATTGGCACCCTGCCCTTTTAACATCAAGGCGTTGCCTTCCACGGCGGTCATCATTGAGGACGGCGCACCTGGAATATTGATGGTGGTGGCCGTAATGCTGCCGGAGTACATGCCCGCCATAAAGATTGAGGCGCACATAACCAGCGCTGGCACAACGTCAATCGTGTAAGTAATCGGTAATAGCAGGGCTATCGCCAGTACAGAGGTAAGGCCTGGCATCGCACCGAAAAAGGTACCAATCAAGAAGCCGGCAATCATGAAACCAAGCACCTCCCAGCTCAACAGCGCTTCAAAACCGCCCAAAAAGCTAACAAACGTCTCCATCAGAACCCTCCTAACACAGGAGGCAGCCGCACCCCGAAAATACCCGCAAACAACCCATAAAAGAGCGCTGTGACGGCGATCACATAAAATACAAAGAAGGCAGGGCGCTGTTTCTCAAAGTCAAAAATAAGGAAGAGTGCTACCAGGAAACCCAGCGTAGCGGGCACATATCCTAAGGGACGAAACAAGGCGATGTAGATGCCTGTCGCCACCACAATCAGCAATGGCCTTAGCAGAGAGCCACCAGCGGCCGCCTCTGCTTCTTTGCGCCACTCCCCTACGATTACAACTATCAGCGCTGCATACATGATGAACGCCATAAGGATAGGCATGAAGCGCGGCCCCACAATGGTGTCGCCACCAAACTGGGAGCGTATGCTCAAGGCTTCTGCCAGGTAGATCGTGGTCAATATCAGCAGGAAGGCTGGAAACAGTACTGCCGACCTTCTAAAACGTTCGACATTGTTCATTGACTCAAAATCCTCTGCTTGAGTTAGCCATGGCACCGGTAACCGGCGCCACGCTCTTTGAGTGGCGAATTACTTGGACATCACGCCTGCTTCTACCAGCGCATCCATTTCGCTGAACAGTGACTCGGCCGTTTCATCAGCCCAGGCAGTCACCTCATCGGTACCCAGCCAGTTCGGCGTTACCCCAACGTTAGCCACCCACTCTTGAAACTCATCGCTGTCGTACGCCGTTTTGTAAGCGCTTTCCAGTACGTTAATGGCTTCTTCCGGGGTGTCTGCTGGTGCGGCAAACACAATAAAGCTGCCAATCTGGAGGTCGATCCCCTCGTCAGCGGTGGTAGGCACATCGGGATACGTCGGGTTTTGCGTGTCAGAGAACTCAACGAGACCGCGTACGGTGCCATCTTCCAGAAGGTTGGAAAAATCGCCCAGACTGGTGAGGGCAACATCGACTTCATCAGACAGAATGGCTTCTTTCTGGGGGGCGGCACCACCGGGATAAGAGACAATTCTGAACTCTGTATCGGTCAACTCTTGAAGCTGCAGGATCGCCAGATGGATACGCCCGCCAAGATTCTGAATGGCAACGCGAATCTCACCGGGATTTGCCTTAGCCGCTTCGATAAGGTCATGAATCGTTTGATAGTCCGAATCGGCGTCAACGACGATAGCGTCTGGCTCGCTGGTCACCCGCGCAATCAGCTTCAATTTATCAATATCGTAACTGGGCAGCATGGCTTGCCAAGGCACGGTGACTAGGCTGTCGTAGGTTAATGCGCCGATGGTATAGCCGTCGGGCCGGGCGCTCATAAGCTGCCCAATACCGGTGGCACTCACGCCACCCTCGATGTTTTCTGCGTACATGGAAACATCGAGGCTGTCTTCCGCGATGGTGGTCAGTTTACGGACGATTCCATCGGTACCACCGCCGGCTCCCCAGGGCACAATGACGCGAATATCGCGCTCAGGATAGTCAGCAATCGCTGCTCCAGATAGCGAGGATAGCGCAACGACAGCGGCTAGGGTCAGCGAGAATTTGTTGTTTTTGTGCATTATGTCTACTCCTTGGTGCATACGCTTATAAGAGGTCTTGGTATGCGTTTTTAAGCAATATTTAATTGCCCACAAATGCCTGTAATCAGCTTATGAACAGACATACGATAAATCGCACTCAGTTACTCAAGATCATGCTTTAGAACTCTATGTAATACATCATACAACTTGAAACTTAGTGTGTTTCTTCCCACACGACAATAGAGAGATGTGCAAACTAGACCAAAGTCGGGTAATGACTCGTTTGGAAACATCCCTCTAAAGAGAATACGTTTATCTTAAACCCTCAGTTATTAAGGAAAAACTCTAACGAACGAGCGCAGGACGTTTAGGATCAAATTCCCAACCAGCAATTAAATACTGCATCGCCATGGCATCATTGCGCTGAGTCACGTCAAGGCTCTTGTAAAGCGCGTGCGCTTCTTTCAGCTTCTCCTCATCCAGCTCCACTCCTAACCCCGGCGTCTTGGGCACGGTCAGTTTACCGTCACGAATCTGGAACGGCTCCTTGGTGATCCGCTGGCCGTCCTGCCAGATCCAGTGGGTATCGATGGCGGTGATTTGGCCAGGGCAGGCAGCGGCCACATGGGTCATCATTGCCAGGGAAATGTCGAAGTGGTTGTTACTGTGTGAACCCCAGGTCATGCCCCACTCGTTGCACAGTTCCCCTACCATCACGGCACCCTGCATGGTCCAGAAGTGACAGTCCGCCAGGGGGATATCGACGGAATTAAGCTGCACAGCGTACTGTAATTGCTTGAAATCAGTCGCAATCATGTTGGTTGCTGTAGGCAGGCCGGTGCGTTTTTTGAACTCAGCCATGGTCTCGCGACCCGAGTAGCTCTCCTCTTGACCGCAAGGGTCTTCAGCGTAGCTTAGCAGGTGCTTGATCGGGTCGAGTACACGTACTGCTTCATCGAGCTTCCAGGCACCGTTAGGGTCGAGGGTCAAGCGCGCTTCGGGGAAAGCTTCATGGAGCGCACGAATGCAGTCGGCCTCTTCCTCACCGCGCAGCACGCCGCCCTTAAGTTTGAAGTCCTTGAAGCCATAGCGATCATAGGCAGCTTTTGCCAAGTTGGCCACGGCGTCCGGGGTGAGCGCTTCTTTATAGCGCACTTCATCCCAGGCATTCTTGGGGTTCTCGGCCTTTGGGTACGGCAGGTCGGTTTTTGCTGGATCACCCAGCAAGAAGAGATACCCGAGCGCTTCGACTTCATCGCGCTGGCGACCGTATTGACCCAGCAGATCGGCCACTGGCATACCCAACGCTTGACCGAACAGATCAAACAGCGCCGACTCAATGGCAGTGATCACGTGAACCGCCACGCGCAGATCGAAGGTCTGGCGACCGCGCTCTTCGCGACCATTGCGGGCCAAAACCTGGCGCGCATGATTCAGCGTCTGCTTAACGTTATTGACTTGCGAACCTTCGATAAGCGAGCGGCACTGCTCTAATCCTTTCATAATGCCATCGCTTGAAGGGATCTCTCCGACCCCTTTGTTTCCGGCGTCATCTTCGAGAATTAGCACACAGCGGATGAACCAGGGGGCATGGCCGCCGCTCAGATTGAGCAGAAAACCATCATAGCCAGCTACTGGTACAATACGCATGGATTTAATCTTGGGAAACATATTGCTCTCGCCTCTTAAATAATCAGCCTACAGGGGGTTAACCCGGAGGGTTATGTCACGGGTGCCGGATTGAACAGCACCAGATCGTTATGGATACCAAGTCGGTCAGCCGCGGCCTGTTGACGCCCACTTGCCACGTCGAGAATCAGATGAAAAAGCTCCCAGCCCACCGTCTCGATGCTGGCCTCGCCGGTGGCGATACGCCCTGCATCGAGATCGATAATGTCGTGCCAACGCCTTCCCAGCGCCGAGTTAGTGGAAACTTTCAGCACCGGCACCATGGCTAGCCCATAAGGTGTGCCGCGGCCTGTGGTGAACACCTGTAAGTTCATACCCGCCGCCAACTGGAGCGTGCCACAGATGAAGTCGCTGGCCGGGGTAGCGGCAAAGGTCAGCCCCTTGCGGCGTAGCCGTTCACCGGGACCGATGACATCGACAATCGGCGAGTTACCCGACTTGATCACCGAGCCCAGCGCCTTCTCGACGATATTGGAAAGCCCACCCTTCTTATTGCCCGGTGAGGTGTTGGCGCTACGGTCTGCCTGGCCTTGCGCCAAGTAGTTGTCGTACCACGCCATCTGCTCAATCAGTGCTCTACCCACGTCTTCGTCAATAGCACGCGGGGTCAGCAGATGTATGGCATCGCGCACCTCGGTGACCTCCGAGAACATCACGCTACCGCCAGCCCGCACAATCAAATCGGTTGCAAAACCTACTGCAGGATTTGCCGTCACGCCGGAAAAGGCATCGCTGCCGCCACACTGCATGCCTACCACTAGCTCGGAAGCAGGACAGGTTTCGCGTTGACGGCGATTGAGTCGCTCAAGGTGGCGTTCGGCCATGGCTAGAATACCCTCGACCATCTCGCCGAAGCCTTGGAAGGATTCATCCTGAAGGCTCAGCACGTTGGCATCAGGGTCGGCCGCCTCGGTGTTTTCGTAAATTTTCACCGGTTGATCGGCAAGCAAGGTGGAGGGTTGCAGCTTCTCGCAACCCAAGCCGATGATCATGATCTCGTTGCCAAAATTGGGATTCAGGGCGATATTTTTAAGCGTTCGAATGGGCACAATAGCCGCCGGCGCATTAATGGCGACCCCACAACCATAAGAGTGATTAAGCCCCACCACATCATCCACGTTGGGAAATCGCGGCAGCAGTTCGCGTTTGATTCGCTGTACGACGAAGTCGACGGTACCGGCAACGCACTGCACACTAGTGGTGATACCCAACACATTTTTGGTACCTACGCTGCCGTTAGCGTTGCGAAACCCCTCGAAGGTATAACCCTCAAGCGGCTCAGTTTCCGGTGCTGGCCGGGTAGCCAGTGGTAGATCCTCAAGCGCAGGCGGTATCGGCATGTGCAAATTAGTCTCGCTGACGTGCCCGCCCTGAGAAATAGGCGTGGCCGCCGTGCCGATAACCTCACCGTAACGAATGATTCGCTCACCCTCCGCCAGATCTGCAAGGGCCACCTTATGCCCCTGCGGAATAGCCATAGTGGTGGTGACACCGCCTTCTATGACAGAGCCTTCCTCAAGGCCACCCTGCTCAACCACAATGGCAACGTTATCGCTGGGATGTACTCGAATCACGCGCGCATTAGTCTTTGTTTGTGTCATGACCCTTTCCTGCCAATGTGTGTGTACTGCCAGTCACCTGTGACAGCTCCATCTTCTCTCGGGCGCGGGACTTTAGACCCATAACGATCGCGAACACCACCGAAGCCAAAATCAACCCCCAGAGCACCAGCGCGATAGGACTTTTGGTGAAAAAGATAGAGTAAGTGCCAAACGATTCCAGACTTTTAACGAAGTAGACCTCAGCTTGTCCGCCCAGAATAAAACCGATAATCAGTGGCGCAACTTCGAGCCCGATTTTCTGCACCAGATAGCCTAAAACACCGAAAATAAGCAGCGTCCAGACGTCAAACATAATCCCGTAGTTGATGGCATAGGCCCCCACTACACACATCATTACAATGATGGGGAAGAGAATATGCTTGGGCACCATCACCACTTTAGCGATGTACTTAATGGCAAAGAACATTAAGAAGAACATCACGATATTGGCGAACACCAGAGCCGTCATCATGACGTACCAAGTGTCGGCATTCTCAGGGATAAATAGTGGCCCTACCTGAATTCCCTGTAGCGTGAAGGCACCAATCAGAACCGCCGTCGTGGAGTCACCAGGAATACCCAGCGATAGCAGTGGAATCAACGCGCCGCCGGTCAGCGCATTATTGGCCGACTCTGAGGCAATAAGCCCCTGGGGCGCCCCTTTACCCATTTGCGAAGAATCACGCGTCAGGTTTTTCTCTTGGGTATACGCCAGCACGGAGGCCGCGCTGCCACCGACCCCAGGCAACATGCCCACGAAGGTACCGATAAAGGAAGAACGCACCAGATTGGTCAGGCGCCCCTTAAAAATCGAGAACGAAAAGAAGCCTCCCTTGCTCAGTTTAATGCGCTCGTTGACCAATCCACTCTTCGCGCCCTTTTCAGCCTCAAGCAGAATGGTGGAAATACCAAATACCCCGATCAGTACCGGCAGCAGCGAAAACCCTTCAAACAAGTAAGGTTCCATGAAATCGAACATCAGGCGGGTTTTGCCGTTACCGCCATCGGAAATACCGTAGTCACCGATTAGGCTCAACCAAATGCCGATGACGCCACTAAAGATACCAATCAGCATGCTGCTGGAGAGCGATGCAATGACACTTAACGCTAGCAAGATGATCAAAAATTTCTCCACGTAAGAGAATTTGATCGAGAAATCTGCCAGCATCGGCGCAAACAAGAACAGCACTGCGGCGCTGATAAGCCCACCGACAACGGAGGCTACAACGCATATTTTTAGCGCTTTCTCCCCCTCACCTTTTTGGGCCATGGGGTAACCATCAAAGGTGGTCGTGATTGAAGACGGTGTACCGGGAATGTTAAGCAAAACCGCTGGCACCATCCCACCAGAGATACCACCCACATAGAGGCCAAGCAGCAGTGCTAAACCGTGATGTAGCCCAAGTGCATAGGTCAGCGGCAGACAAACTGCCACCGCCATGGTGGCGGTCATACCGGGAATAGCGCCAAAAATGATACCGACCAGGGCGCCGAGACCAGCGAGTAAAAAGAAGGTTACGTCAAGAAATGCGAGAAATTCCATAGCAGCACTCGCTCCGGTCACGGTAGGGTGATAGTGAACAGCTTGGCGAGAATGAACCAGGCCAGACTAGGTGCAACGATGGCATTGATTACCAGGATGGTAATGGTCTTCTTTCTCCAGTCATGTAAATAAAGCAGTGACATAAGAAACAAGAAAACTATTGAAACTATTAGGAAACCATAGCCTGTGTAGGGAAACATGTTGCCTACCACTGCCATCAGATAAAAATATGCCGCGATTAGGGCGAGGGTTCCGAAGAAACGGAAATTATCTCTTGCCTCACCCACAATGGGCAGCGTGCGCTCTCCCCGTTTTACTGCGGCCATAAAGGGAGCTACCTTCGTCACTAGAATCAAGACAAAGAGTCCCGCCATGAGCCAGTTAATAACTTTCGGGAAGAACAGATGGGAGGTCTCGAAATCGATGGAGACACTTAGCAAACTTGATAGACCTGATTCCATAACAGCTCCGGGCATAAGCAGCAGGGCATCCTGCTTACCATTGTTCTATAGCGACTCAGGTATAGGAGAGGCACCAGCTGCGAAAGCAGCTGATGCCATACCACTTACTTGATGTTGTTGATGATTTCTTCGTAACGCGCCATTTTCTCGGCAAGATACTCGGAAGCTTCATCGGAGGGCTTAAAGTCAGGAATAAAGAAGGCGTTCTTCTGAATTTCCTGTATTTCACCTTCTGCGTAAATCTCCGCTAGCGCCTCGTCGATTTGCTCAACAATCGCCGGATCCATGTCTTTGTTGTAGAGGAAGAAGAACTCTTTATCGAACACGAAACTCTCATCATCACCCATGGTGACGTGCACGTTCGGCTCTACGTACTCAAGTAGCTGCTCGCGAGATGTTTGACCAAGCCCCTCTTCCGGAGCCTGTTCAATAGTATCTTGACGCGCAGTCAACCAGACAAAGCGCATGGCCTTTTGATCATCTTCTGGCAAACGGGTGTACTGTTCGTTGGCCTGCACAGTGCCATTAATCACATCAGCTTGACCGTCGAAAAGCTGCTGGTTTTTGTCAGACTGAGAGCCGGTATTAATAGCGACCAGATTATCTTCCTGCCCCGGGTGCTCAATGGAGATAGCATTTTTCAGAGCACTGAAACCAATCTCCGAAACACCACCTGGTTGGATAGCCACACGCACCGTCTCGCCATCGCCTACGGCAGCGATAATGTCGTCAAGGGTTTGGTAGGGCGAATCTTTCGGTACCAGGTAGGCATTGCCTGGGTTGATAGCAATCGTCGGCCCGACGGTATATTTCTCGAAAATATCGTCGTAGCCTTCCACGCCATAAAGGTGGCCAAGATAGGACTGGTCGTGGAAGATCATCAGGGTGTTCCCGCGGGAATCGCGGTCAAGGGTGCGAAAAGCAGAGCTTGCACCCACCGCATCTACCTTCATATTGAGATCAAGCTTTTCAGCTAACTGATCCACCACAATGGCAGAGTTCTGGTAAGTGTCACCACCAGTCGACGTTGAACCAATAACCACGCGGATATTACCGCGCAATGGGCCATCTTGTGCCATGGCAACACCGGAGCTGACACTCAATGCTGCCATCAGGGCTGCGGTACCGACACTGGTCATTAACTTGTTGGAAACGATCATGCTTTCACCTCTTTTGCTCGTTATTGAATTGTTATAGCTCAGCGGTTTAATGAGTGAGTAGCGTATTAATAAGTCACTGATTACTGCTTAACGCGATTGATCAGTTGTTCGAGCTCCTGACACTCCTCTTTGGTTGGCATCGTGAGTGGCGCGCGAACATCGCCTGCGGATCGACCAATAATGTTAGCGCCTGCTTTGATCAGACCAACGGCATAGCCTGATTTTCGATCTCTGAGGTCAACGAAGGGAATAAAGAAGTCATTGGTAATCTGTTTAACGACTTCGCGGTTACCCTTGCGTAGTTCCTTATAGAACTTCACCGCCATGTCAGGCACGAAATTGAATACCGCAGATGAATAGGTATTAACTCCGATGGCGAGGTAGGCTTCGGCGAAGATCTCAGCAGTGGGTACACCACCGATATAGACCAAGCGATCGCCAACAGTTTTGACGATTTTGTTGAGCGCCTGCATATCGCCCTTACCGTCCTTTAGGCCAACTAGGTTCGGGCACTGCTCGGCGAGTTTGACAACCGAATCGGCGTTTAATATGCCGTTACCACGGTTATAGTAGATAACGTTAAGCTCAGTTGAGTCACAGATCTGGCGAGCGTATTCAACCAAACCATCCTGAGGGCACTCAGTCAGGTACGGCGGCATCAGCAGGATACCATCAGCGCCTACTTCTTCGGCGGCTGCGGCAAATGCTTTGCCGCTTTCAACGCTCAGGCCCGCGCTGGCGATAACCGGTATCTTGCCATCTACAACTTCCACTGCCAGCGCGACCACTTCGCGGAATTCATCTAGCGTCAGATTGAAGAACTCACCCGTACCACCGGCGACGAAAACAGCGGAAATATCGTGGCTGATAAACCACTCCAGGCGCTTTCGATAGCTCTCTTTATCGAATTTTCCCTGGCTATCAAAATCGGTGATGGGAAAAGATAAAAGACCATCGCCGATTGCTTGTACCACTTGTTCTTTAGAAGATTTCACTTTGCACCCTCATTTATAAATGCGTTGACCATAGCGTGAGCAAACGCCCTTAATTAGCCAATAATTAATGTCATACATCATACAACGCACAACATAAGCATCTCATCGATAGGGTGCAAGCAGAACTATCACCGTTTAAACCAAAGTAGTAGCTAACCGCTTTAAACCTGTTAAGTGTTAAAGCATCCTGAATTAGTCACCGGCGAGCTTACAAACAGAGCGCCAGAGCGTGTCATCGATAACAATCGTCCCCTCGCCGTATCGCTTTTCAGCAGTCGAATTGCCTGGCCAGCGCACACTACGCCCCGGCTCGGCAGGAGGCGTTGCAGTCAGATGAGACTGGATACCTTCGACAATGCTATCGCAGGCTTCTCGGCCACCGAGTTGTTCTGGGTCAAACACCATAAACACCTGGCTGCAACCTCCGCCACTACCGCGCTGAACCCTATCGATGGCATGGCTAGGGCGTCCTTGAGCAAGTAGTGCCGCCAACGCATCCAATAGAATCGCCAGCCCGGAGCCTTTCCAATAGCCGGTCGGCAGCAAGCGGCGCGTCTCAGCGATCGCCGCAGGATCACGGCTCAACTCTCCGCGCTCATCAAAACCACCGTCGACGGGTAGTTGTTCGCCTTTCAACTGAGTCGTCTGCAGCTTGCCGTAGGAGAACTGCGACATCGCCATATCAAGCACCAGGGGCCCGGTATTATGCGGTACCGCCATCACCAGCGGGTTATTACCAATCGACTGCGAAGCCCCACCCCAGGCGGGCATACAGGACTCGGTATTGGTCCACATAAGCGTAGCGAACCCCTGCTCAACCGCGTGCCAACCGTAACTTCCGCCCCGCATCCAGTGAGTGGTGTCGCGTAACGCTACCAGCCCCATAGCGTGCTCACGTGCCAACACCATGGCCCGATCTGTGGCGTAAAGCGCGTTGACCACGCCTATTCCAAACCCTCCATCCAACACCTCAATCGCACCCAGTCGCTGAACAAGGGTCGGCTTAGCATCGACATCGATCCAGCCTTTCCCGACGTACTCAATGAAACGCGGAACCCGCCCGATGCCATGCGAATGTAAGCCGTCGCGGGTGCTTTCAGCATGGATTCGCGCGCAGGTCTCAGCATCAGCGGGCTTTAGTCCCGCCTTCAAGAGTGACCTCTCAATCGTACTGCGCAGCGTCTCAAAATCGATGTTAGCCATCACTTACTCCCATATAAGAAAGCCCACTTCTTCGAGTGGGCTCCAATACCCTAGCCGCCTCACATGGCGGCCCATGGGCTTCAGGTAGCGGCAGAGTTCGCCTCTTTCTGACGTGAGCGATAGTTCTGCCACAGTGTCAGCACCAGCAGCCCAAAGGCGATAACTAAAAAGGTAACGCTAATGGGGCGTGTGAAAAACGGTGACCAATCGCCTCCGAATACCTGCAAACCACGCCTCAGGTTTGATTCCGCTATAGGCCCTAGAATTAGACCTAGAATAACGGGAGCGGTCCCGAAGCCATATCGGTTAAGAAAATAGCCAAGCAAACCAAATGCCAGCATTATATAAAGATTAAACACATCTCCATCAACTCCATATACACCGATAAAGCAGAAAACAATGATGGCCGATATCAACTGTTTTCTTGGGACTAGCAGGACACGAACAAACAGCTTGATGCCTAAACACATAATGATAAGCATGAAAAAATTGGCGACTAAGTACGCTAGAAATATCCCGTAAATGATGCCGCCCTGGTTTTCAAATAGCATTGGTCCCGGCGTAACGCCTTGAATCATTAAACCACCCAAGAGAACAGCTGTTGCCGCCTCACCAGGAATACCCAGCGCAAGCGTAGGAATTAATGCCCCACCTAACAATGCATTGTTTGCACTCTCAACTGAGACAACGCCAGCACCATGCCCCTTGCCAAATTTCTCAGGCGTTTTAGAAAAACGGCGCGCTTGGTCATAAGCTACCAACGAGGCGATACTGCCCCCCGCACCAGGCACTGGGCCCACGACAGAACCAGACACGATACCGACGAGAAGCGCACGCCAATTGCGCAACGTCTCAAGAAACCGGGGTCGCGCGATATCGACTTTGTGGGGACTGTTTTGGAGCTTATTGGACGGATCATAATCGAAAGCGTCCTTAAGTACCTGCGAGACTGCGAACAACCCAATCAGCGCCGGTAGGAGATTTATCCCAGTCAATAGAGAAAGTTGCCCAAAGGTAAAACGATCCACCCCCGCTATAGGATCAGTACCGATCGTAGAACAAAAGAAGCCTATTAGGCCTGCAATTAACCCCTTTAGTAGGGATTTTCCCGCCACGGAAGCAATGATTACCAGTCCAAAAACACTTAGGGAAAAGTACTCTGCCGCCCCAAAACGCAACGCAAACTCAGCGATAGGTGGAGCAAGAAGGCTCAGCACCACCATGCTCGCCACACCGCCAAGAAAAGAGGCGACGATTGCTAGGCCTAATGCTCGCCCCGCTTCGCCCTTTTGTGCCATTGGAAAGCCATCAAACGTGGTCGCGACCGAGGATGGTGTCCCTGGAATATTGAGCAATATGGCCGGTATCGAGCCACTGGCACCAGCGCCACAAAGAGTGCCTAGCAGCATACCGATACCCATCACAGGTGGCATGCCAAAGGTTACCGGCAATAATAGCGCTATCGCCATCGCCGATGTTAAGCCAGGCAGTACCCCCATGATGATCCCAAGGAAGGTTCCCCCAGCTATTGCCAGTAATGTTCCGAACTGAAAGACTAATCCCAAACCTTCCATATATCCCATCAGCATCTCACTTCTCCTTTATCAATCCGGTAGCGGGATATTGAACAGTTCGGTAAATACATAATAAATAACCAATGACAATGCGACCGAGAAAATTGTATACGCTGTCAAGTTTCGCAATTTACGGCTATTGTTTAATTTCTGAAATTCACCACTCGCTGCAATAAGACAAACGACATTAAAGAAGCAAAATAGCGCTGTGCTCACAATATATCCAAGTCGCTCGAACAAATTGATATAAACAATAATCAAAGCCACGATGATCAGCCACTGCATCATGCCTTTCTTGGAAGGCATAGTATTCAGGGTTATGGCCTCGTCACGCCCCCGCCTTGCGGCAAGCCATTCGTAAGAATCGCGTATTAAGCAGGGCACGGCACATAAAAAAATCAAGCCAGAAATCAACTTTGGGAATGTAGCGGGGGTAAGCCCCCCCGCCATGCTGACTGCTGGCAGCGTAGTAGCCATATAAAATCCAGTTGCAGCTGCCACTACGAGAAACAGATCGAAAATCGGTTTACCTATTTCCTTAGCCATCAGTCACTGACTCCTTATCTTATTCAGCCGCCAAATCACCAGCACTCTCTTTCATTACTTCCGCCGACTCGGCGATAAACGCCTCTAGTTCATCCCCATACAGCGGAACGATATCTAAGCCCAGGTTCGAGGCTGTCTCTTCGAAAGTCCCTTCTTCTACAATTTCTTTGATGGCGCTAACCCACTTTTCCTTGACCTCTTCAGGAAGGCCATCAGGACCCGCGATACCGCGAAATACTGTCAGGGACAGATCGTAACCTTCCTCCTGGAAAGTAGGGACATTGGGCAACGACTCGCTACGCTCGTTGTAAGACATACCCAAGGCTTTCAATCGGCCTGACTCTAGCGCCGAGCGAAGCTCTGCTCCACCGAGCACCACGGCATCCACGTGCCCCCCCATGGCAGCGGAGATAGTCTCAGAACCGCCAGGATAGGGAATAAAGTTGAAATCGACTTCAGCGGTATCAGCAAACGCCACCGCCGCGATATGAGCTGATGACCCTACACCCGAAACCCCTACGCTCACTGAGGCGCCTTCCTTAGCGGCCTCGACCATCGCGTCTAGATCGGCGTATTCGCTGTCTTCACCGACGGCGATGACATAGGGCTCCTCAAGGATCTTGGCGATAAAATCGAAATCTTCGTAGGTAAAGTCAACATTGCCCAACGCTTCCAAGGTCAGCAATGCGTTACTGGCGGCCGCTAAAGTGTAGCCATCAGCATCTGATGCTTGAGCGCGCGTAAGACCCACGGCGCCGCCGCCGCCCGAGATATTGCGGATGACCAAGTTGGTATCGAGCTTTTCTTCCAGTAGCGGCTGTAGTGCGCGAACGAAGGTATCGTTACCACCGCCGGCTGAGAAGGGAACGATCATGTCGATGTTTTTCTCAGGATATTCGGCAAATGCACCGGCACTGGCCATCATCGCTGTTGCAATAGATAAATTGAGTATTAATTTTTTCATTGTAATGTCCTTCTTTGTCACATTTAGGGTATTCACTCAGCGCACCAACGCTGGCTTTTTCGGATCAAACGTCCAGTCATCTATCAAATACTGCATTGCCATCGCATCATCCCGAGCACCAGCAGGCAGGGAACGATAGAGCTTATTAGCCTCCTCAATGGCCTTCATATCGATCTCTACACCCAGCCCCGGCGCATCGGTAACAGCCACGTTGCCATCCACAATTTCCGGCGGTTTGCGAGTTAGGCGAGCATCACCCTCCTGCCAGATCCAGTGAGTATCAAGCGCGGTTGTGCGCCCCACGGCGGCAGCTCCCACCTGGGCAAACATGGCCAGAGAAATATCAAAGTGGTTATTGGAGTGCGACCCCCAGGTCATACCGTGATCCTGGCAAAGCTGGGAGACACGTACGGCACCGGAAAGCGTCCAGAAATGCGGATCGGCCAGAGGAATATCGACTGACCGCAACATCAGCGCATGGGCCATTTCCCGCCAGTTGGTGGCCACCATGTTGGTAGCGACTGGCAATCCGGTGGCATGGCGAAACTCTGCTAAAATCTCGCGGCCTGAGAAGCCTTGTTCGGCCCCACAAGGATCCTCTGCGTAAGCGATCACGCCGTGTAGGTCCTTGCATAGCTGAATCGCCTCTTTGAGCGACCAGGCACCATTAGGGTCAATCGTCGTGCGGGCGTCCGGAAATGCATTGTGCAGGGCTGTTACAGCTGCTATCTCTTGCTCACCAGCCAGGGCCCCGCCTTTTAACTTAAAATCTTTAAAACCGTACCGATCATGGGCCGCCTGAGCGAGTTCAACAATCTGCTGTGGGGTCATGGCCGCCTCGTCACGCAGACGGTACCAGTCATGCTTCAGCCCATCGGTACCACGGCGGAAATTCAGCGGCGTTGCATGTCCATCACCGATAAAAAACAAGTATCCCAAAACGTCAACGCTGTCACGCTGCTTGCCGTTGCCTAAAAGCTCTGCCACTGGCACTCCCAGAAACTTCCCCAGCAGATCAAGCAAAGCAGCCTCAAGCGCGGCAACCGCATTGATGCGCAGCTCAAATGTCCAGGAGCCCTTACCGAAATCCTCAAAATCGGCACTCCGTCCCACATTGTGCAATGAAGCAATCATGGAGCGCATTTTTCCAATGGACTGACCAATAACACGCTCTCGTGACTGCTCTAGAGATGTCTGAATAGTCTCGCCACCAGGAGCTTCACCAACACCCACATTACCGTGACTATCTTTGAGAATAACCAGGTTGCGCGTGAAACACGGTGAGTGCGCTCCACCGATATTGAGTAGCATGCTGTCACGCCCTGCGACGGGAATGACCTTCATCTCTGTTATCGTGGGAGTGTCGTGTCTCGACATAAATAATTCTCCATTAGGCGGCTTTGGCGCGCTTCTCAGCATCTCGCTCATTTCCGCAGAAATATTATCTGGGCAGATAAACACAGCTTTTGTTGATCAACTGGAGACTTTCTAGAGAACTTTGAAACATCAACCAACTGCTTACGTTTAGTGAACTCTCGCCACTAATAATTGTTAGTGACGGGCACCCCCTAGAGCCCCGAATAGCGGCATCCGCTTTGACT
The DNA here is from genome assembly GCF_031010195.1 of Halomonas sp. SpR8. GTDB lineage: Bacteria > Pseudomonadota > Gammaproteobacteria > Pseudomonadales > Halomonadaceae > Vreelandella. The sequence continues at coordinate 76,839 of NZ_JAUAMC010000002.1, forward strand.
AAACTCATCACATCGCCCCATGCCTTGCTCCTCAAAGCGACATAAGGCATAAACAGGTCGCGAGTCAGGTTTCTCACATATGCTCTATGAGCTATTGCAACTGAACGCCCCTACCACTCAGCTCGTAATGTTATACATCATACAAGTGAGACGATAAGTAGCATGCCTTTATGGCGCAAGCATAACCATCCAAATTTAAACCAAAGTAGTAGTCTCAAAACCACTACTATCCTATTGAAAAAAACCTAACAATAATAAGTAATTGAAAGTTAATCTCTTAAATACCAATGACGTAAAAGAATGACATGCATTGAATCTATCCGACTATCTAGCACTCCCTTGCTGATGGGTGCGAGACGCCTTGAGCTTATATAAGTCCACCAGCATATCGGGCTCAAGCTCTGTTAATCGCACTATACCTAGCATGCCCATATCCGCCCGCAGCTCCGACAAGAGTAGATTAATGGCATGTTCGACCCCTGCTTGACCACCGATCGACGCCGCATAATTAAACGGGCGACCAATAAATACACTCGAGGCTCCAAGGGCCAATGCTTTTATAACGTCGGTTCCACGCCGAAAACCACTATCGATCATCACGCTCATATCGCCAGCCACTTCCATCGCCTTTGGAAGTGCACGCATTGGTGAGATAGCGCCATCAAGTTGACGCCCCCCATGATTGGAAAGGATCACACCATCGACCCCATGGCGCTTGGCCATCGCAACATCATCAGGATGGAGCAACCCTTTGAGCACTAAGTCCCCCTTCCATCTACGCCTAATGCCACTCAATACTTTCCAATCTAAATGCTCTCGCCCTGAGAAATCGCGGGAGGCATTGCGCGACAAAATAGCGGCACCACACTCAGCAGAGTTATTTTCAAAGTGAGGCATGCCGTGGTGGGCAAACGTGCGCAGGAAGGTTCCTACACTCCAGCTTGGATGTGTTAGACCGTCCCAAAGCAGTTTAAAACTTGGCTGGAGAGGTGTTTTGAAACCGGAGCGAAGATTATTTTCTCTGTTAGGCACCACTGCTGAATCGACGGTAATCACTAATGTTTTCACCCCCGCTGTTTCCACACGATCGATCAAATCATAGATTTTACTCTCCTCTGCCGGCAGATAAGCTTGAAACCATGTGTTAGGAGCGGCGGCCATGATCTCCTCTACCCTAATCAAGGAGGAACCACTCAAAATCATGGGTATACCCGCTGTTTCAGCCGCTCTAGCTTGAGCGAGGTCGCCACGGTAGCCAGTTAATGAAGAAATACCCATCGGCGCAATACCAAAAGGCGCCGAGTAGCGCTGCCCTAATAAGGTTGTAGATGTCTTACGCTCACTCACGTTGCGCAGAACACGGTTCATAAACCCAAATTCATCGAATACAGCGCGATTATCTCGATAGGAAGCTTCATTTTCAGCAGCGCCAGCGACATAACCAAAAATCGGTTTTGGTAAATGTCGTCTAGCAGCGGCTTCAAAGTCCTCAAGACAATAAATACGCGCCAGCCGTCTCGATTGCATGAATGAAGGCTGCTGGCCAATCTTTTTATTAGCAGGAGCTGAATATGACATTTTAATTCCCTATGCTGCTTAGATGAGGTTAGGTAATCGTAATGAGATATGAACACCCCAACAATCGACCATTATTTGGCCTATGCATGAGGTTTACGAATGAACATACATCGACTCTCGCCATCCATGTCGATGCTGCTAGCCTTTGATTCCGCTGCTCGGCATCGCAGCTTCACTCGGGCTGCAGGTGAGCTTAGCCTCACGCAAAGTGCAATCAGTCGACAAGTTCAAGCGCTCGAACAACTGCTGGGCGTTACGTTATTCGAGCGCGAAGGCCGCAAAATCTATCTAACCGAAGTCGGCTTAATGTATGCACATGACATCGCGCCTGCGTTGGCGCGTATTAATGGGGCAAGCGCCCGGGTGGGCGCCTTCCGCAAAGGCATTAGCGCTTTGAATCTTGCGGTATTGCCTACCTTTGGTTCGCGCTGGTTGATGCCTCGTTTAGCCTCTTTTTATCACCAACACCCTGGCACCATGATTCACATTCATACCCGTATCGGTGAATACAACCTTGCAGAATCTGGCATGGATGCTGCCATCAATGTAGGAAATAGCCCTTGGCAAGGGCTTATAGCTCATCCGTTAATAGAAGAAGATATGGTTTTGGTTGCAAGCCCCACAACATTGCAAGAGAGCCCAATTTCAAAACCTAGTGACGTAAGCAATCACTTACTATTGCACATTGCGGTTCGATCCGAGGCTTGGCATCGGTGGTTCACGGCGCAAAAAATACCCTTAGCTTATATGCGACTTGGCCCTCACTTTGAATTCACCAATCATATGATTCAGGCGACGACTGCTGGCATTGGTGTCGCTTTGGTAGCGCGATGCTTAGTAGAAGAGGAGCTCAAAGACGGGCGCTTAACTATGCCTCTTGAAAAGCGTTTAGATAGTCACCGTCATTATTTTTTATTATATCCACCTGAAAAGCAAGACTACCCGCCGTTAATAAAATTCCGTGATTGGCTTTTAAGTAACAACCTACAGCTTTAGATAAACAATAAAAATATTGCGCTTTTATAAACATATATTATTAAATATCAATAATTAAATCTGGTTTAAATAACGCCGGACTTAACTCGTTGGGATAACCGCCTGGATTTGCAATAACGTGGGTACCGTTACGTAGAAGATCAACCGGTTCATGAACGTGACCATGCACCCATAAATCCATCTTTCCCATTAAATCTGGCAAGTGTGAAGCAAACGCGGGTGATAACGCATCACCGAGGTACTGACCAGGAATACTGTCATGCAAAGGAGCATGATGGCTCACCACTACTTTTGAACCATCGAACGGTTTTAACAGCTCGCCTTCTAACCAAGTGAGTGCTTCAGCATGCAATTGCTGGCTCGCCTGTGGCGTGAAGGGTACGCCAGGCGAGATTTGGATAATCTCAAAATCTGGCATAAGGCGCAGCGCTTTAGCCTCTGTTTCAACGGGATCTTTCGTCGGGTCTCCCGCGTATAGCGCAAAATCTGTCCATAATGTGGTGCCATAGAAGCGCACGCCACCGATAGTAACAGCACGATTATCCAGCAATTCAATGTCGAGCCGCTCAGCTTCGAGTGCCAGCTCATCACGTAAAAACGGCATACACGTGCCGTAAAACTCGTGGTTGCCGGGTACATAGATAAGCGGAGTGTTTGGAAAGCGCGTGCGTGCCCAGGCAAGGCCTTCACACTGACGGTGAATATCACCCGCCAGGATCACTACATCGGCATCCACCTCCGGGAGCTCGCGGTTCCCGTCAAAAAACTCCAGGTGTAAGTCAGATAAAATACGCAGTCTCATAGGGCTCCTTCCTATCGTTTATTGTGGAAACTTTAGTGCGATAAACGCGCTACGAAATGACTTACTAAGTTCACCACCGCCGCTTCACACTCGCGATGTAGCCGCGCATAACGCCTCTGGAAAGCTGCGCCATAGCTCAACGCAGCCAAGAGAATCATGCCACAGCAAAATGGGAGGAAGAGCAGTCGCCTGTAATGGCTCCCAGATGCGGGTAAACATACGACCGCTCGACGTGGTAACCCAGCGATCTTGGTAAGGTGCCATCAGCGTCATAGCATGGCTCTTAGTCTTGTCAGTTTATTATGCGCAAAAAACAACATACCATTAGGAACAGCTAACATTCTAAGCAATTGCTTATACTAAGTGAACCACGTCATTCATACGCCCACTCAGCACCCATCACTCTGCTAGTCCACTCTATGTCATTTTGACGCAGGGCATCGGTGAGCGGATTAAGCCATCACCCACCGTGTCGTGGCAGCGTTTTGCGCCAGCGTTTTGAAGTGTTTCCATCGTCATTTCAGCAACATCCGTGCTCATTGGCGACTCCTTTCGCAGTTGGTTTAACGATAGTATCGACCACCTCTCACTTCGCGGGTTAATGGCAAATGTGCTTTAAAACGGCTCTCTCCCGCTTCCTCTGACGACAACAATGCTGCATTGCAACAAAAAAGCGCTATAATGGGTATGTAGTCCCTATAGGAGGACCGCATAATGACTAATTTAATAACATCCCCTGCACGCGATAGCGAAGTTCTGGAATTCTGGAGCTTCCATGCCCAGTGGCAACGGGCCGCTGCTGATGCACTTAAGGCCTATTTAGGCTAGTTTAGGTGCTTTTCACCCTGTATAGACAAAAGATAGACACCGAAGCCGGAGATAACTCCGGCTTTTCTATGCTTATAAAAACCTTGCTTGTGAAAAACCTTGCTTATGCAAAGACTCACTTATGAAAAACTTTTCCATTCAATAACATAAAACCGCTTCCGCTTTTTGTAAGTAAATTCTTACACATAATGGAAAATTACCTACATCTTTTGGACTACCGCTAGGTTGCAAAAGCCCTTACTATCGTGCTCCATAGTTAAATTGCTGCCATGCACAACACAAGTTGTGTACAGCAAAATAGGCTGTGATTCACAAAGTCCTTCACATTTCCCCTGAAAAGGAGCGGTCGCCATGCAGCGCTCAGTGACCCAAGAGCAGACGTTGGAAGTCGATGTTGTGGAAGTATGGGCAGAACGCGCTCAACAGCAGCGCGCAGCCCTCGATGCCATTAAGGCTTATCTAGGATAAGTGGTGGCACTGCAGAGTAATGATCGGCTTTTAGCCAACGCCTCGTTTTAGCGAGGCGTTTTTTATGCTTGCTGTTTACAACCAGTTGGATTCAGGTGCTTCGGTGGTGTCAAGCTGCGAGAGATAGGTGTCTTGTAAGATATACATCCGCTTTACATCGCGGTATTTGCCATTGATAAAAAACTCCTGCACTAAATGACCCTCTTCAATGAAACCGCTCTCCTTATAAAGATGAATCGCTTTGACATTCTCAACCGCCACAATGAGGTATACCTTGTGCAGGTTTAGAATGGTGAATGAGTAATGCAGCGCTTGGCGAATTAACGTGCGGGCAAACCCTTTGCCCTGATATTCCGGGGTAATAATGATTTGAAACTCGCCGCTGCGATGGATGTAATCGATCTCAATCAATTCCACTAGGCCAATGGCGTGGCCATGGCTATCTTCCGCCACAAAGCGTCGCTCGGCATTGTCATGAATATGCTTATTATAGAGCTCCTCCAGCTCATCAAAGGATTCGTAAGGCTCTTCAAACCAGTACGACATAATGCTTTGGTTATTATTTAGTTCATGAACAAAGCGCAGGTCGTTGCGCTCCAGTGCTCGTAAATACAGTTGATGGTCCATCGCCCGCTATCCTTTGAGACTAACCTTTTACGGCTAAGTGATTTTTGCTAAACGCTGGAATGAGAACAGCTCTTCCAGCGGATGTTCCTTACCTTCAATAAGTGCACACAGCAGTTTGGCACCAATCATGCTATAGCTGATTCCGTTGCCCCCATAGGCCATGGCAAAGTGTATACGCGGGCCATGGGCGTCATGGGGTCCAAAGAAAGGCAGGCCGTCATCGGTTTCGGCAAAGGTGCCACCCCAGGAAAACGTTGGATTAATAGCGAGCTTGGGCCAAAGCGCTGCAAGCTTATGTAATAGCCCTTCGGCCTTCTCCTCTACCCTCGCGTCGCGGCGCTTAGGAATATCTTCCTCGTCATCGTCGCCACCCACTAACAGACGACCATCGCAGGTAGTGCGCATATAAAGATAAGGACGCGCCGACTCCCACACCATAGTGTGGCGTAACTTGCCTAACGCCTCTGGCGGTAGCGGATCGGTGATCAGTGCATAGCTACTACGGTTGATCGCCACCGGCTCAGGTAACCAGCCTTGTGACTCATAGCCCGCCGCCATCACCACCTGCTGGCAGCGCAACGTAGCACCGTTGGTTAGCGTCAGAGTAACGCCCTGCTCGTCCGCCGTCATCGTCTCCATTTGCGTGCGATCATATACTTCACCACCACGCTCAACCACTTTGGCAAATAGCTGATAGGCCATACGATATGGATCAATACTGGCAGCTAACTGGGTCAGAATAGCGCCTGGAGCTGCGAAACCATACTCCGACAAAATGGCCTCTCGCTCTAGCCACTCAGCTTTAAAGCCGTGCTTTTGGCGCAAGGCCAGTTCCTCTTTGAGTGACGTCACATCCGCTTCATTACTGGCATAGTAAAGGCTTTGCTGGCGCTCAAAATCAACATCGCCCAGCCCAGCCGCCAAGGATTCAAGTTCACCGATAGCTGTCGCACAGGCTTTATAGGCGAGCACGGCATTGGCTTCCCCGTAGCGCTTGGCTAATTCGGTCATGTGAGTATCGATTTCATACTGCAGCAAGGCGGTGCTCGCAGCAGAGCTTCCCCAACCCACATCACGGCGCTCAAGCACCACCACATGGTGACCGTGTCGGCTGAGCTCATCCGCAATCAACGCGCCCGTAATACCGCCGCCAACCACGACCACTTCACTTTGATGATCACGAGTGAGTTTAGGGAACGCTTTCAACAGGCCGTTCTTTACAGCCCAAAAGGGGTAGCCACTTTTTAGGTCCATCGGGTTGCCTGTGCTGGTTTGACTTGCAGTATGCTGTTAACCATAGATGGTTCCTGCAAAATTGCTCAACAAAGCCTCCCTTAGTGGACGTCATTGCACAAAAAAGGAGTTCCATATGATTGATTTACGAAGCGATACGGTGACTCGTCCCACTCCCACCATGCTAGAAACCATGATGTCCGCGCCGGTCGGCGATGATGTATGGGGCGATGACCCTACGGTCAACGCGTTTCAAGAAAATTTAGCCGAGCAGACAGGCAAATCAGCAGCGTTGCTTTTTCCTAGCGGCACACAAAGTAACCTAGTGGCACTCATGGCCCACTGCGAGCGCGGCGATGAGTACATCGTTGGGCAGTCGGCCCATACCTATCGCTATGAAGGCGGTGGCGCGGCGGTGTTAGGCAGCATTCAGCCTCAGCCTATTGAAAACGCCCCCGACGGCAGCTTGCCACTGGAGAAAATCAGCGCTGCGATTAAAGCCGTTGATTTTCACTTTGCGCGTACCAAGCTACTAGCGTTAGAAAACACCATCGGCGGCAAAGTGCTGCCCGCCGAGTATGTGCTGAAAGCCACCGAACTGGCTCGGGAACGGGGGTTGGCAACGCACCTGGACGGCGCGCGGCTATTCAATGCCGCTGTTGCTACCGACACCTCACTCAAGCAACTGTGCCTGCCGTTTGATAGTGTGTCGCTATGCTTTTCAAAAGGCATGGGTGCGCCCATCGGCTCGGCTCTGGCGGGCTCGCAAGCACTGATCGACCGCGCACGGCGCTGGCGTAAAGTGGTGGGTGGCGGCATGCGCCAATCAGGCATTATCGCGGCCGCCTGCCAGTATGCGCTGGATCATCACGTGGCGGACTTGGCCGACGATCACCGTCGCGCAGCGCGACTGGCAGAGGGCTTGGCTAAGTTGCCCGGTGTCGAAATCACCTCACAAGCCACCAATATGGTATTTGCGCACTTCCCCGACGAACATGTTCAGCCGCTCTCCGCCTGGCTTAAAGAGCATGGCATTTTGATTGAGCTACTCTATGCCACGCGCTTCGTTACCCATCGCGATATTAATGATGCGGATATCGACAAGGTTATCGCAGTGATGGAAGCCTACTTTAGTCGCCACTAAAACGAGTCACCACTGACGACTAGCTGGCATTGAGCGCGAGATGTACGGCGATACCCGCCATCATTAAGCCAATCAAGCCGTCGATAATACGCCACGCGATGGGCTTCGAGAGCCAGGGCGAAAGCGCGGCACCGCCCCAGGCCAGCAGGCTAAACCATAGGATGGAAGCGCTAGAGGCCCCCGCCACAAACACACCGGCGCTCTCCTGCTGAGCGCCAATGGCGGGTATTAGCAGCAGCGTGTCCAGATACACCTGTGGGTTGAGTATGGTGACCGCAAGGGTGGCGAAAATCACTTTGGTTAAGCTGCGCGATTTGCCCGCTTCCCCACTTAACCCCTGCCGCCCGCTGAAGGCTCTAAACAGCGCCTGGGCCGCCAGCCAGCTTAAGAACGCCACGCCCACCCAGCGCATGACTTCCAACGCGCTGGGCATCGTCAGCAGAAAAGCACTCACGCCAAACATGCCCGCCGTAAGCAGGATAATATCCGCACTTATACACAGCCCCGCCGACCACCAGTGATACTCCCGACGAATGGCCAAGCCTAATATGTAGGCGTTCTGCGCCCCAATCGCCATGATAATGCCGCCACACACCACCAGCCCGGTGATATAACTTTCCCACATTGCCCCGCTCCCAGTGTCAGAATAAGCGTCGTGTTGATCAATCTTGCACTAAGGTAACGGGCAGCACTGATAACTAAAAATCATCCTGCTAATGGGGTATTAGTTTTTCTAATAGAGAGGTGTATATATTGCTTGGCAATAACGCAAAGTGGCAAGCAGTGCCATTAGCCAGCGGTGTTAGGGGGCGCTCGCGACTCCAAGGCTTCAACGAGCGACTCGGCCAAGCGGAGAGCTGAAGGAAAACCTCCCCATTGCCAATAGTTGACAGAAATAATCGCATAGTTACCTTGTCTAACGTTTGGCAAGTATCTCCACTGGCCATCAGTGATCAGCTTTTCTTGGCCCCCAACTGGGTCATAGGGGCTGTCAAGAAATATCAATGTAGCATTGATCTCAAAGAGAGACGTGGCGCTGACTGTAGCCCTACCCCATTTGTCTAAATTTCCCTGCCAAGCGTTCTGAAGGGCAAAGCGATTTAACACCATACCTTCTACACTGCCCTTGCCGTAAATACGGGCATGGCTCTCATCAATGAGGCGTACCAATAATACTGGTGAGTCGGTATTATTAAGCTCTGCTTGTAAATTTTCAAAGTGATTATTGACTTGTTCGAGATAATGCTCGGATGCGACATAATCATTTACAAGGGAACCAAGCTGACGAGTCATATCCTCAAGAGCCTCCCAATGACTCTGAACGTTATTACCACTGGAATAGCTATAAAACGGATACTCCTTAACTTCAGCAATTTCTCTAAGTTGTGGTATTAAGCTGACATGAGCGGGTGGTGAAATAAGAATATACTTTGGCGGCAAGCTGGCAAGAAGTTCAAGGTTAGGAAGGTGACGGTGGCCGAGGTCAGTCGTATTAGGAATGATGCCCTCTTTACGTGAGTAGGTCTCATATCCTTCGAGACCTGCTAGAAATCTAGGCGGATGACCAATCGCGGTAAGTGTCTCAGCAATTGCGAAATCAAAAGTCGCTATAAGGCCTGCGCTGCGATCATCGTTTGCCATCGAAATGTTGTTAATTAATAAACTGATCAGCAAGGTGGTTAGTAAAATAATTATTTTATGGAATACAAAACGACAAAAACTACCATTTTGATATTTCACGATTATGCCTGTTTTTTGCGTATAAAGTGGCGTCATGATGACTTTAAAATATCCAGACATTCAAATTGAGAGCAAGGATCAGGCATAATCCAAACGGCCAGATGGATAATCTGGCCACTGTGGTTTTCATGCACAAGATTAATATCTTCCAGTGATGACATCCCGGCATGAAGTATTGCATGACCCCCAATCACCACTGATAGGAAGCTGTGCCTACAATACTGCGAGGCTCGCCATAGAAACACGCATAGGTACAGGACTCGATATAGGTTTCATCGGTCAAGTTGGTCGCATTTAAGGATAGTAGCCATGGGCCCGTCTCATAGCTGACCATGGCGTCAACAAGTGTGAAATCAGACACTTCACCATCAAGAAATGAGTTAGGTAGCGTTGAACCAACATAGCGGACACCAGAACCCACTTTTAGACCTGGGAATCCGAAATCACTGAAGCGATAATCACCCCATAATGAGAACTGGTTGTAGGGTGTTTGACCGGTTCGTTCGCCGACATTTTTGGGAGTGGCCGGGCTACTTTTAGTCGTCCGGGCATCTGTGTAGGCATAAGCTGCGACCAGGTTAGCATTGGGACCAACCTCCGTCTTGGCTTCCAACTCGACGCCGCGGGAGCGTACCTCGCCTATTTGTGTCCGGAAGCTGGTATCAACTGGGTCGGTAACCAGCACGTTTTCCTGAGTCAACTCATAGGCGGTAGCGGTTAACAGAGTATCCCAACCTTCTGGTTGGAAACGGATACCAAGCTCAGTCTGCTCGCCTCGGGTGGGCTCGAATTGATTACCACTACGGTCAGTACCAGTCGCCACCTCGAATGATTGACTAAAACTGGCAAAGGGAGCTAAACCATTATCGGCTAGGTAAACGAACCCCAGACGGCCAGTGAAGGCATCATCATCTTGCTGCTGTTTTTGTGAAGGGTCGAAATACCGGGAAGATTTGGTATCCGTCCAATCCTGGCGGCCGCCCAACATGACAACCCATTTATCGGCAATTTTCATTTGGTTCTGAAAATACAGGCCTACTTGCTCATTACGGTTGACTTGTGAGTAGGTGTTAGGGATAGGTTCCCCTAGCTCGCTGCCATATACTGGATCATAGAGATCAATAGGTGAAATGGTGCGGCGGTAACGCTCAGATTCTTGCCGCTGGCGGGTGTAGTCGAGGCCAACCAGAGATGTATTTGTCGTTGCTCCGGCGTCCCAGTCATACTGCAAAGAAGTATCAGAGGTGAGTGCTTTGGAAGCATCACGCCGATCATTTGCGGTTCTTGAATAGAGTCGCCCGTCGGTGCTCGCAGGGCTCTGAGTGAGGCCAGTATTGTCGACGTCTCTATCGGTGTTCATGGTACGTAAGTTATGGCGTAGTTTCAGGCGATCTGAGAAAGCGTGTTCAAACAAGTAGCCGATAGAGTAGCGTTCGTTATCAAATTCATCATACCCCGGTTCTCCTCCAAAACGTTCTCTGGCAATGTCTCCATTGGGATTAGGAAGTATGGTGCCATTGGAAGGAAGTCCCCAGAAATAGACGCTCTCATCATGTTGATACTCGCCTAGCAAAGTCAGCGATGTACCCTCGTTAGGTTGCCACTTAAAAGCGGGAGCGATATAAGTACGATCATCGGGCACATGGTCAATAAAAGTGTTGCTTTCGCGTCGCAGCATGGTCAAACGGTAAGAAAACTCGCCCTCTTCATCCAAAGCATCAGAGAAGTCGGCAGATATTTGGCGCCGATCAAAACTGCCTGCCTGAATATTAACTTCGCGCAAAGGTTCATTGGTGGGGCGCTTGCTAACTGTGTTGATCAAGCCCCCAGGTGAGGCCACGCCGTAGAGTATTGACGAAGGACCTTTGAGCACCTCCAAACGCTCTAGGCCATAAAGCTCCTGCTGTCCGTCGAACACATTCACTTGATATTTACTACCATCTCGGTAACTGTCGAATAAGCCGAAGCCGCGACTTGTCATGCTATCCTGGGTTGTATCAGCGCTTCCCCCGCCATAAGCGCTTGACAATCCAGCCGTATAACCCAGAGCTTGGTTGACGTTCCGCGCACCATAATTGCGAAATTCTTCACTACTCACTACCGAGATAGACTGTGGCGTTTCAATAATCGGCGTATCGGTCTTGGTGCCTGTCGCGCTGCGGGTGGCTGCAATCCCCTCTACTGGCCCCCGGGCCGTCTCCTGCATCCAATCCGCTTCCACGCGCATCGTCGAAAGCTCTACATCCGTGGGCCGCTCTTCCAACTGATAACCACCATCGCCGCGGCGCACTGGCGCAAGGCCTGTCCCAGCCAACAGGCGCTGCAAGCCGTCATTTACGCCATATTGGCCCTGAAGCCCGCTGGTTTGTTTCCCGGCGGTCAAGGTAGCATCGAAGGCAATCTCAATACCTGCACTGACCGCAAAACGGTTAAGGGCGGTGTCGAGGCGCCCTGCTTCGATTGAATAGGTTTGCTGAGTGGCGGCACCCTGTCCTGTGGCTTGTTGGGCAAGCGCTGTGGCCGGCAAGCCACCTGCCAGGCAACTGGCCAGCAGGCTGTATTTAATGGCTCGCGCCAGAGGAGTCCGGATAAAGCGAGAATGCGCTTGCTGCGTCGTCATGAAGATCCCCGTTGAGTGATGCATTTTTTATGTCTACATCCTCTCTTCCGAACGAGAACGAGAATCCCTCATTTTTTTATGAAATTTTTCCGCTTTATTTCTATCCTTCACTGCGCGGCTTCAGGGTCACCCATAGCGGCGTGCGGTAAACCAGCTCCAGCGACAAAGCATCGGCAAGGCTGGCCAGGGCACGGTCGGTGTTTTGCAGCGAGAACACGCCGCTCACCCGCCGGTTGGCTACCTCAGGCGAACAGCGCAATACCCCATGGCGATAGCGCTTCAAGGTATCGAGCACTTCGATCACCCGCATGCTCTCCGCTACCAGCCGCCCCTCAAAGCGCGCCAGTTCGGTCGCGTCTAGCGGCTCGGGCGTCGTCACCCGCTCGGCGCTCATAGCGGCCTGCTGGCCAGCATCCAGCGTTGTCCGTTCGTTACTTCCCCGTCGCTCCAGGGCCACCTGCCCCTCGAAAACCGCTACGTGGGTGCTATCGCTATGCTGCTGCACGCTAAAGCGGGTGCCTAGCGGATAGGAAAGCCCCTCTCGCGTCATCACGCTGAATGTGCGGGCATCTGCGGTTTTGGACGTGGTAATCAGCACACCACCACGCACAAGGTGGATGCGCCGTTGATCCGCGTCGAAGCTGATGTTGATGGCAGTATCGGTATCCAGGCGCAGTTGAGTGCCATCGCTCAACGTCACCTCTCGCATCTCGCCAATGCCGGTCGCGTAGTCGGCAAATTGGCGCTGCCATTGGGGCGTGCGCGGTAGCCCAAACCCCAGACCACCTGCGAGCAACGCAACGCCGCCCCACTGCAACAAATGACGCCTGGAGACCTGCGAAGAGGCCTCGAATAACTCACTGCGCGCCGCATGGCTCGGCAACGTTCCCAGTCGGCCGTCGATCGCTTGAAGCTGCTGCCAGGCACGTTCGTGCTCAGGCGCGGCTTGGCGCCATTGCAGGCAAGCCTCACGCTGGGCGTCAGTGGCATCGTCGCTCCATAGCCGTGCCATCCACAGGCTGGCCTGCTCCAGAACAATGGGGGAGATGTTTTTTTGAGAAGGCGTCTCTTGGGAGGCGTTGACGGACGGTGGACTCATGGCATCGGCTCGCTTAGGGTTGAGATTCATGCATGGCCTGGTGACACACCAGCAACGCCCTGGCGATGTACTTCTCCACCGAGGAGACCGAAACACCCAATGAATTGGCAATTTCCGAGTAGTTCAGGCCATCAAGACGACACATTAGAAACGCCCGGCGTGGCTTTTCAGGCAGCCCATGCAGAAGCGCATCGATTTCGACCAATGCCTCGATAGTGAGTGCTTGCTCCTCTGGGGAAGACGACATGGGCTCAGGGAGATGGCTTAGAGCTTCAAGGTAGGCTGTTTCAATGCGCTGACGGCGGTAGTGATCGATCACTAACCCCTTGGCGATCTGGGTTAGAAAACGCCGCGACTGATCCGGCGCAGGCGTGGAGCCCCGCGCCAGTATGCGTAGATAGGTATCGTGAGCAAGATCAGCAGCGGTATGGGAACAGCCCAGCTTGGCATTCAACCAGCGCCGCAGCCAGCTATGATGATTGTGATAGAGCGCGTCGAAAGGAGCCTCGCGCCTAGCCTGCTGCTTTATCGATACCATCGCCCATTGCCATTGATTGCCTGTGCCAATTGCCCCAAAAAAAGAGGGCAAAACCAAGCGCAAACAATAAATGATAATACGTATCATTACAAACGTATTAGCAGTATCGAATTATTAACCCTTAGCCCACTTCGCTTAGGGCTTGTTCAAACCAAACCAGAGTCTGCTGACGCTGAGACTCTCCGTACAACTCGATAAAACGCGTTGTCATAAAGTCCCTGTGATTATTTAAGGCGTTGATGCGCTGGCGGATGTAGGACTCGGTCAGCGGAATACCGCAAATTTCAGTGATGCAGTGGTGCCATTCGTCATAGGTGCTGGGAATAAAGTCGGACATATTGACTCCTACTGAACAGTCCACAAAGGGAAGATGTTAGGCAGAACATAGATATCAATGCAACGTAATAACATATCATAAAAGATGCAAGCGAGCGCCTTATGCAGACACCGCCGACACGTGATAACACTCGTCACAGCAGGCGCATTAGCAGTATCAAAGTCCTGAGGAAAATAGGTGGCGTTAGGGCTCAGGAGGCGTTTCCAGTGCTTCAACTAGGGACTCGGCGAAGCGGAGGGCTGAGGGGAGTCCTCCAGCAATCCAGAAAGTGCTAGGAAGCACAATGACATCACCGCGTCTTACACTGGGCAGGTAACGCCATAAAGCAGTACGAGCTATTTGCTCCTCGAGACCATCTGAATTATAGGATCTGATAATCACTAATCTGGCCTCAGTATTGAATAAATTCTCAACGCCTACTTGGGCATACCCCCACTGATTAGTTGCACCTTTCCAGGCATTGCATAGACCCAGTTGCTGAGAAACAGCATGCACAAAACTATTGTCACCAAATACACGGATATGCCTTTCATCCAGTAGCTGTATGAACAGCAAAGGCTCACAGTCTTTCGCGACATGCTCTCTTAGGATGGCCAACCGAGCCTGAGTTTCTTGAACAAGATGGCTTGCTTGCTGCTGCTGTTCGGCTAATTCGCCAAGTTCATATGTGAAGCTTAATAGCCTATCCCAGACATCGCCTTCAGCCGTGTAAGGATAATTATCAACAACGTTAACTGGAGCAACGGACGAAAGCCGTGCTTCCTGGTTAGTTTGCCAAGGTGCAAGCAAAATCATGCTTGGTAAAACTTGTTGAAGCAGTTCCATATTTGGCCCCGGCAACCCAACCTCTATCATATTTGAGGATATATAAGTATTGCCAGTCCAGAAGTTAAGAGAGCTCAGTTGCTTAACCACAACAGGAGATACTCCTATTTCAATAAGCGTTTCAGCAATTAGAAGGTCGAGAGCTGCTATAGGTGATGGTGTGGATGCCTGGATTCCTGTCGAACATAAGGCAAAAAAAACGACCATTGCTTTACATAATTTTCGATAACTAAACATCAATAAAAAAATCATACCTCTCTCTTTTAACTATCGAAACAGCCAGTAGAAAACACTGGGAGGCTAATCAATATAAAGCCTCCCTTTTAGCACTCAGTAGCTATAATTAAGATTCAACGAAAAATTGCGGGGATCTCCATAGTAATTGTGTCTAGTGTTAGCTCGAACCGTCGAATAATATTTTTCATCAGTAAGATTATTCCCCTTAAAGCTCACATCAAGGTGCTCATTGAAGCGATAACCTAACTGAGCTGAAAGTAAGGTATAGCCACCTTGCTCCCATCGATTAGTGCCATCTTCAGCATAAATGCTGCTGACAGTATTAACGCCAGCACCAATACGCCATCCTTGGTTGGCATCGTCAGAGAAGCGATAACGTGCCCAAAGTTTTAAGTTATGCCGTGGTGTATCAGGTGATAGCGATAATCCCTCCAGACTTGCATCACGCGTATACTCAGTATCTGTATATGCGTAACCGGCGCTTATATCTAAACGCGGTAATGGGCTACCGGAGACTTCTGCTTCAAAACCCCGGCTGCGCGTCTCTCCAAGCGGGATAGAGAAAGCAGAGTTGGCGGGGTCTGTATAGGCTCGGTTCTGATCCTCAATATTGAATACAGCAAGATGCCAATTGAGCTCTCCATTGGGTGATCCACCCTTTACACCCGCTTCAATTTGCTCTCCTGTGCGTGGCTCGATAATCTCCCCGCTAGATTCAACCTCTGTTTGCGGCTGAAAGATATTTGACATGCTTGTATAAAAATTAATGCTTGGGGTTATTTCATAGATAATCCCGTAATAAGGAGAGAATTCGCGGCCGCTGCCACTTCTATGACGACCCCAATCTCCTTCAGCAAGGTCTGATGTGATGTCGTACCAATCAAGACGTCCGCCAGTCACTAGGCTTAGGCGTGATGTGATAGACCAGTTGGCTTGCCCATATATGCCCTTTTGCTTCAAATCGGCGCCGACATGCCCAGCATACAGAGGATAGCTGTCAGGCTCTGGCAATTCATGTGGGGAATAGAGATTCTGGAGTGAATGCTGGTTGAAATAATCTCCCTCCCCATAAGAGTATTGACTAAGCTTGTCCTTGTCGTTGTAGCTGGCTCCTAAAGAAGCAATATGTTCGGAATCGAATAGACGAAAAGGAGTGGTTAGACTGATATTCATTGACTCGTTCTTGTCGCGATTATGCCAAGAGATATTTCGAGTCAAAATGTCGCCAGAGTGTTCATCAAGTACTGAAGCACCTTCGCTACTTGTGACATTCATTCTATATGTTTCTATCTGATTAGCTTTTAAATTAAAGATGCCGCCATTATTAAGATAGTGTTCTAGATCAGCAAAGTAGCGTGTCGCATTTGCATGCGAACGATCCCATGACGAACCGAGATAGGTTGAGCGGTCAACATCGAATAAGTTGCCGTTACTGGCAACGGGCAAACCAGAATGAGGGCGAGAATCTCCCGTATGCCTAGCGACGCCGACCGACAATGTAGTGTCCGGAGTGATATCGTATTCCAACGTGCCGTAACCAACAGAGTCTTGGGCATAAACCTCATCGATGAACGACTCTTGTTCATCGTAGACCCCCACGATTCTGCCGCGCAGGCTACCACTCTCATTTAGCGAACCAGTGACGTCAACCGTACTGCGATAGGCGTCCCAAGTGCCGGCAGACAATGACATATCGAAGCCAAAATCTCGCCGGGCACGTTTGCGCACCAAGTTGACCGTACCGCTGGGCTCGCCACTACCCATGAGTATACCCGTAGGCCCCCGCATAACCTCAATACGGTCGTAGAGCGCCGTGTCATAGAGCTTAGTATTAGCTAGGGCGCTGTAGGGTGCTGTAACTCGGCTTCCATCTAGCATTAGGGAATCAATATCGTAGCCACGAGCCCTAAGTTGATACTGATTTGGCCCGTATGTCATCACGCTGACACCGGTAGTCTGCTCCATTGCTTCCTTGAGGGAAGTCAGATTTTGATCGTCGAGTCTTTCGCGGGTCAATACACTGACTGACTGCGGGACATCCTTGATGGCCTGTTCGCTCAAACCAATGGTGGTTCGATCCGTGGTAAAAGAGTCACTGCCCTCAGTGGTCACAGAACTTTGCCACTCAGCCTCCACACGCACCGTAGAAAGCGCCACATCCGCAGGCCGCTCCACTAACCGATAACTACCATCGGCTTCCTTAACCAGAGACAAACCACTCCCGCTGAGCAGTGCCCGCAATCCACTTTCGACGTTGTAATCGCCGGATAGCCCGCGGGTTTGCTTACCCTGGGTCAGGCTGGCATCAAAGTAGATAACCACGCCGGAATCAGCGGCAAAGCGGCTGAGGGCATTGCCCAGGTCACCGGCGGGCACTTCAAAATGCTGCGCACTTTGCTGGGCTGGTTGCTGCGATTGTTGCTGCGATTGTTGCTGAGATGGCTGCTGGGCGTGGGCGGTCAGTGGCAGCAGCACGCCGGGCAGTGATAGCGCTGTACACAGCATTGCGCCGCCAATTGCATGGGCAAGCCGCGTTTTTTTAAACGTCGTGTTGTGCATGGATTCCCCTCTGGTTAGCAACAAAAAAGTGCCTCTTTAACCAGTAAGTCGAACGGGGAAACCAAAAGGTACCGCCATGGGTAAAAATTATTTTTCTCGTCCACCGTCAACCAGTAACGGGTGCGGATATAGTGCTTTAAAGAGACAGCTAACACCACAGGGATGACAAGGGAGCCGCCGCCAACTTATCTCCAAAGGGAACGAAATCGGCGCTATCGTAAAGCACAACACCATAGGCAAACCTTTCCTTGCACGCATCGGCCAGCGTTCGCAGTCCGGCGAAGTCGCTGGATTTCACCGTCGCCGATGCCTTAACCTCGATGCCCACAATCATACCGTCATCACGCTCCAGCACTATGTCCACTTCATGCATCTGTTGATCGCGGAAATGATAAGGCGTTAACCGCAGGGTCGACGCCGTCATAAGTTTCAACACTTCAGAGAATACAAAGCTTTCGAGCAGTGAGCCGAATAGATTCCGGTTGGTTCGCACGCGGTCGAAGCTCAAACCGCGTACTGTTGCGAGCAGACCGGAATCGAGAAAGTGCAGCTTGGGTGTCTTGGCTAGCCGTTTCAATGTGTTCGTGTACCAGGGCTGCAAAGTTGAAACGAGGAAAATTTGTTCCAACAGCGCAACGTAGCGTTGTCCAGTCTTATGGCTAACCCCGATACTAGCACCGAACCGCGAGTAATTGACCAAACACCCCGAATGCTCTGCCAGAAAACGAACGAATTTCGGCAGTTCGGTCAGTTTATCAATGTCAGCAATATCCTTGAGATCACGGGTCAGCACCGCTGTTAGATAGGAGCGAGCCCAATCCTGGCGGCGACGCTCGCTCTCGCGGCTTACCGCCTCTGGGAAACCACCGAGCAAGGCAAGCTGGATAAATTCATCGCCAACAATAGCTCCCGGGTTGCTCTTTAGCTCACCCGTAAACAGGCGCTCCAGGAAGGTTGGCTCTGTGCCCGAAATTTCAGCTCGCGCAAGTGGTAGCATGCGAATAGTTTCCATCCGGCCAGCCAGGCTATCGGCAACCCGCGGCAAGGTGAGCACATTCGCGGAGCCGGTCAGCAGGAAGCGACCAGGGCCATAGTCATCATCCACAGCCTTCTTGATCGCCAGAAGCAGTTCAGGCACGCGTTGAATTTCGTCGATAGTAGCCCGGCCCAAACCGCGAATAAATCCCACCGGATCGGAGCGAGCAGCTTCGAGGGTCGTCTGATCGTCCAGAGTGATGTAGGTTCGCCCAGCTTCGCCCATCTTGCGGACAAGCGTGGTTTTACCTGCTCTACGCGGCCCCACAATCAAAACCACAGGAGTATCTGCAAGGGCTTCCTCTACTCGGAGCTTTACAAATCGTGGGTACATACTGCCGCCTCCAATTTTTATGATAATTGGAACTATACAGAATGATATCTGGGAATGAAAAACCTGTTATTTGGGAATGAAAACTCCGTTATTTGGAATCGGTTGATCGCCGGGTGAGCGGTTACTGCCCCTGGCACTGCGGCTGAGCATGATGATCTGCTGGACATGAAGCACAAAATACTACCGCTCCGCTACTGTCACCCAATAACGCGTACGGAAATTGACCGATACCGGGAAGGATTTGCTCAGCGCATGCAGCGCCTGATCGGTGTCGTCCACCCTGAAAGCGCCGGTAATACGGAAATTAGCCACGCTGGGCGCGCAGCGTAAAACGCCCGTGCGGTAGCGGCCCAGCTCGGCAAGAAACGCATCCAGAGGCATGTTTTGCACCACCAGCATCTGGCGAGTCCAGGCGTCATCGGTGGGTGCCAGGCCTGTCGGTGGGGACGCCGTGTCGGCGGTAAAGGTGAGCTGCTGGCCAGCAGGGCACTGGTTTTGAGCCCCCGAGTGAGTAGTCACTTCCACGCTGTGCTCGAACACAGCGACCTGGGTTCCTCCTTCCATCATCCGCACCGAGAACCGCGTGCCCAGAGCGCGCACCCTGCCCTGTGGCGTTTGCACAATAAAAGGTCGCGGGTTCTCGTTACTATCGCTGGCGGTGGTCACCATGATTTCGCCTGCGCGTAATATCACCAGGCGCTCGTTGGCATCAAAGTGGATATCCACCGCCGAAGCGGTATTGAGTATCAAGGTGGTGCCATCCGCCAGCGTTAGCTGTTTGATCTCACCGGAGGCGGTGTGATGATCCGCCAGCCATTGCTCCATGGGAGCGTGGCGGTAGGCGGCCACGCCCAGAGTCCCCGTTCCCAGCATCAGTACCAGGCTTTTCAACACACTACGACGGCTCACACTGAAGTGCTGTTCGGCCCGCTCCAGTGTGTTTAGTGCCAGGTGGCCCGGCACTCGACCAAGCCGGGCCTGCAGTTGGTCTACCCGCTGCCAGGCCCACTGGTGCATGGGGTCGCTGTTTAGCCACTGCTGCAGGGCCTGCTCGTCTGCTGGCCCTGCCTCTTCCGAGCACAGGCGTGCATACCATTGCGCGGCCGCTTGCAGTGCCTCCCGCCGAGACTGGGCCAGTTCATGGGGGGCTGTGACAGTCAACGGTTACAGCTCCGCTTCCAGCGCATAGAGCAAACAGGACTCGGTCGCCTTGGCCATGTATTTTTTGACTGAGCTGAGCGATACCCCCAGCTCCTGGGCAATATCCGCGTAGCGCATACCCTGTAACTGCGATAACAAGAAGGCTCGCCTTACGTTACTCCCAAGGCCGCTGAGCATGGCATCCAGTTCGTGCAGGGTTTCCAGCATGATGGCCTGTTCTTCTAGCGAAATGGCAACCGATTCTGGCTGCAAGGCAAGGCTTTCCTGATAGGCCTTTTCCAGCGCGTGGCGGCGGAAATGATCGATCAGAACCCGATTGGCGATGGTCGTCAGAAAACTGCGTGGCTCACGGATAGCCTCAATTTGGCGTTCGGCATCACTGCGCCCCAGAATGCGCACGAAGGTATCCTGAGCAAAATCCGCCGCTTGCTGCGAACAGCCCAAACGACCGCGCAGCCAGCCAAGCAGCCAGCGGTGATGCTCGGAATAGAGGGTATGTACCTGCTCGCGCAGTGGGTAATTCCCAGACGACATGGTTACCTTCTGGCCTCAATATTATGTAAATGATAATTATTGCCATCATATTGGGTGACCCAGGAGGATACAAGCCCTTGCTATTGATTCCTGACGTTACGGATATGAAAGATGGCGAGGCGGCCTACGAGACAGCAGATCCCCCTTCCCCACCTCCGCCTGGGATAAACGCTGCGCTTTGCGGCTGCTTTGTAGCTCCAGCGGGAAAGTGATCTGACAACAGCGCCTTGTTACAACTTGCCTCAATTGTGGCGCTTTGCTACAGTTAATAAAATCCGACTCTGGAGGTACAAATGGCTACGAACAGCATTCGCTTAGATCAAAACCTAATTGAAAAGGCAACTATTATAGCCAAAGCGCTTAATCGGACCCCGCCCAAGCAAATAGAGCATTGGGCAAAAATCGGCAAGATGATGGAAGATAACCCCGATTTACCCTACGAGTTTGTAAGGCGGGCCATTATCGCGCAGGCAGAACGGGACGCCGGACAGTTGGAGGCCTACGATTTTGGTTAAAGCCACGAGTGTATTACAGACCCCTACATTCAAGAAAGCGGTTAAGAAGCTCAAGCCTAACCAGAAAAAGGACCTTGATTTGGCCGTGAAGGAGCTTATGGCCAACCCCAACATCGGAGAACAAAAGAAAGGGGATCTGGCCTTCCTGCGAGTCCATAAGTTCAAGATGAACAAGCAACTGACTCTGCTCGGCTATAGTTTTGATGATGGCGCTCTTGTCCTTGAACTGATGGCCCTGGACTCACACGAAAACTTCTACCGCGATCTCAAACGACGAAAATAACGTTGTAACATTCGCCAGAAAAGCCAAAAGCAGGCATAGCCTACAAGTGATAACACTCATCACAACAAGCGTATTAGCAGTATCAAATTCCTGAAGATAAACTGGTGGTGTTAGGGCTCTGCGGATGTTTCCAGTGCTTCAACGAGAGCCTCGGCGAAGCGGAGGGCTGAGGGGTGAACGCCGCCTATCCAAAAAGTAGATGGCAAAACGACATAATCGCCCCGCTGCACACTGGGAAGGTAACGCCACATGTCGCTCATTTCGATATTGTGTTCTATGCCTACGGGTAATGGACTTTCTATAATAACCAGCCTTGCGTCTTCAAGATTATCATTGAAAAGTTCTCTAACACTTACCAGAGAGCGCCCCCATATATCAGTATCTCTTGTCCACGCATTTTGAAGACCTAACCGATCTAACACTCCCTGAAACATGCTGTTTTCGCCGTATACACGCACGTATTGCTCAGTCATTAATTGGACGACTAGTAGGGGGGGGGGAGGATCCAGCTCATCTTTTAAAGATGCTAGATTAGATTTAGTATTTGTAATTAATTGCTCTGCTGAAGCTCTTCGGCCTGAAAGTTCACCGATCTCAAGAATGAATGCATCAAAATTTTCCCACAACTCATCTCCACTATTATTCACGAATGGAAATGAGTGGATTATGTGGGAAGGTGCTATATTCGCTAATGTAGCTGCCATGCGGGTTTGGCGAGGCGCAAGGAGTATATACTGAGGATCAATGCTGCTTAGTAATTCCATGTTAGGAAATGACCGAGTGCCAATATTTATTATATCAGCATCAACGTAGTCATTGCCGGTCCATGTGTGGAAATCCTGAACGTTGCCCATAAGAACAGGGGGAGGATCAAGCGAAAGAAGTGCTTCAGCAATGGTCCAATCGAAAACTGCAATAGATGAGGGGGATTCAGATGCCTGCGTTGGACTGGTGATAAAGTAAAGTCCTAGCAAGAAAATAAGAGTGCGCCAGAATTTAGGTGGTGGCTGAAAAAAATGCATACCGAACTCCTTTAATAATATTCTGTGTGGATGGCGTTTTTAAAAAGTCGAACTTAGTTTAAGTGAAAGGTGGCGAGTAATGGGGGTAGTAAGTGGTTATGCAGAAAAAAACGATCATGAATGATTTCTAACCCATTGAATTATAATGAATGTGGTGCACGAAAACTTATGTGGAACCACTTAGCTTTTGATTGGAAATATTCTTGTATGAAATTCAGCCCCATAGTGGGGCTGAATGAGATACCTATTAATAGAGATGTTTGGTTACTATACTGACTTCTTAGAAGTCATACTTCATAGACATCATGAAATTACGCGGAGCACCGTAATAATTATGCCTAGTTGATCCTCGAACTGTAGAGTAGTACTCCTTGTCGGTCAGGTTGTTGCCATTCAATGAGATATCTAAGTTCTCATTGACTCGATAACCAATCAGGGCTGAAACAGTGGTATAGCCCCCTTGATCAATACGAGTATCACCGCTTTCGGCATAAACACTGCTGACGGTATTTAGGCCAGCACCAAGGCGCCAGCCCTGATTTGGATTATCGCTAAAGCGATAACGTGACCATAGGTTGAAATTATGCTCAGGTGTGCCAGGCGAGAGTGTGAGTCCTTCTGAGTTAGCATCTCTTACGAACTCAGTCTGCGTATAAGCATAGCCAGCGCTGAGATCCCAACGAGGTAACAGTTGGCCGCTGACTTCTAGTTCGAAACCTTCACTCTTTGCTTCGCCGATGGGAATTGAAAAACCTGGGTTATTAGGATCAGCATAGGCACGATTGGTGTCTTCAATACGGAATACCGCAGCGTGCCAGTTCAAATCGCCTCCAAAATGGGAACCCTTGATGCCAGCCTCGTATTGTTCGCCTTCTCTCGGGTCAATGGGTTCACCATTATTAGCCATAGCTGTTTGCGGCTGAAATATGCCTGTGTAGCTGGTGTAAAGGTTGAGCTCTTCGTTGAGGCGATAGATTAAACCAGCGTAGGGGAGAAATTCTGTACCGTCATCACTGGACGTATTGCCGCCAAAAAAATTATCTGTTTCCCACCGATTGAATCGACCACCCAGTGCAACAGTGAAATCATCGACAACATTGAAGCGTGCTTGACCGAAGGCCGCGTATTGTTTGGTGCTATAAGTTGACCTGCCAGGAGAAACATTGAAGTCTGGTTCAGCTCGATCATATGCTGGATCAAACAGATTTTGAGGAAGGTACTGTGGATCGCCGTAGATCCAGTCGTTCGTCTGCCATCTGTCTTGATAATTAGCACCAAATACGGCTTCATGGGAAGCGTCAAAAAGTTTGAATGGCGTTCTAAGCTGGGCCTCTAAATAATCGTCCTGCTGCTCCATATCATAAGAGATCTGCCGTATAGCAAAATCACCAGAATTCTGATCAGGAGTAAGTACCCCTTCACTGCTTTTTATCTGGCTGGCATCGCGATCCAATCGATTGGCCTTGAGCGTTAATTCGCCACCGTTGGCGAGGCGATGTTCAAGCTCCAGGAAATAGCGCTGCGAATCTCCCGTTTGCCTGTCCCAGTTGGATCCGAGGTAGGTGGAACGGTCTACATTGGGTAGGGTGCCGTCATTGTAGATAGGCAGCCCAGAGTGAGGGCGGAATTCCTCATCTTGTACAGTAATACCCATTGACAGTGTCGTTTCTGGAGACAAGTCAAACTCAAGTGTGCCGTAGCCGATTTGGTTCTCTGAGTACACGTGGTCAATAAAAGATTTTCTGTCATCGTAGACACCTACGAAGCGACCGCGAACTCGTCCTTCGCGGTCTAGCGCGCCGGTAATATCGACAACGCCCCGGTAAGCATCCTCCGTACCGGCAGAAAGGGTAACAGATGCTTTGTTATCAGCTAACGCACGCTTTCTCACTAGATTTATAGTGCCGCTGGGTTCTCCGGAGCCATGGAGAATGCCCGCAGGCCCACGCAGTACTTCGATATGATCGAGCAGTGCTGTGTCAAAAACGCCGGCACTTTGCCAGGCGCTGCCAACATCCTGCACCGGGCTACCATCCATAAGGTAATACTCAATATTATAGCCTCGTGCCTTGATCTCATACTGATTGGGGCCATAATCACGCACAGTGATACCCGTTACGTTACGCATGGCCTCCGCCAGTGATGTAGTCCCTTGGTCGTCCAGGCGCTCTCTGGTCACAACACTGACGGATTGTGGCGTTTCTTTCACTGACTGTGGAACTAAGCCGATGTTAGCGCTCTCGCTAGTGTAGGAGTTGCTGTTTTCGGTCATGCCGTAGGGCAGGCGCGCTCCAGTCACCTCAATCGTAGAAAGCTCCACACCAGCAGGCCGCTCTTCCAACCGATAACTCCCATCCCCCTGCCGCACGGCCCTAAGGCGGGTGCCATTCAGCAGCCGTTCCAGCCCTTCATCAACACTATACTGGCCCTCCAAGCCAGGGCTTTGGCGCCCTTGCCCTAGCTCGCCAGCACCGCTGATAAACACACCGGCCTCGGCGGCGAAGCGGTTGAGCACCGTGCTGACCGGGCCCGCGGGGATAGCGTACTGGCGTGTTTGCTGCTGGCTGGTTTGCGCCATGGCAGGTAGCGACAGCAGCGGCGTGGCTAGCAAACCGGCGGCGGCGAGATGAACCGCCAGCGCGAGGGCGCGGCGGCGCCGTGGGAGCTGACGGGTAACGGCTAACGATGAAGATAATACAGAGCGCTGTTGCGGCATATTGATTCCCCTTGCAGATGGTTTTTGGCTGCTTATATAGGGGAATCGAACCAGCGCGAAAAAAGGGAACCAGGAAAATCAATTTTTCTTCTTTTACTATTAGCTCGCTTTTATTCGCGCTCTGACCCGGCCGCCTCAATCTTGATCCACCAGGGCATCACTTGCCGTACCGTCACCGGTAGCGTGGTCTCGACCATGTGCAAGGTACGCTCCAGATCGTCCAGCGGGAAAGCACCGAGCAGGGTGAGATTCGCCACCTCTGGGTCGACCTCAAGATGGCCACGGTGATGCTGGCTCAGCTCTGCGGCAAAGGTTTTCAACGACATATTTTCGGCCAGCAACACCCCATTGGCCCAGGCAGCCCGGCTGCCGTCGGCGGGGTTGAGTTCGCCAATGCCGCCAGAGGCGTAGCTGGCCTGTTGCCCGGCGTCGACCACCTGGCGCTGGCTTACATGGTCGGCATCGCCACGGGTTTGAATAGCCACCGCGCCCTCAAATACCGCTAGCAGTTCGTCGGTTTGGCGTTGACGCACGCTAAAGCGGGTGCCCAAGGGGGTTAGCCGGGCACTGCGGGTATCCACATAAAAGGGGCGTTCGGGGTCTTGGCCGGTCGTAATCAGCACTTCGCCCGCCACTAGTTGCAGTCGGCGCCGCTGGTGGTCATAGTCTACGTCCAGCGCCGAGGCGCTGCTTAGCCACACTTGGGTGCCGTCATCTAGTTCGATGCGGGTAATGTCGCCGGTCGCGGTACGGTAGTCGGCGCCCCAGTACGCTACCCACTGGGGCAATGGTGTCCACTGCCAGAAAAGCCCGATCAACACGGCCGCAAACGCCAGGGTAGAGAGCCCACTCAGCAGGTGCCACCGCCCCCGCCGTCGTTGCCGCGCCGAGCTGATCACCCGGTCGGCGGTCTGCCTCTCTGCCTCATCCAGGTTGGCGTTAAAACGTTGACTAACGCCTTCTACCTGCTGCCAAGCCCAGCGGTGGGCATCGCTGGCGTCAAACCACGCCTGCCACCGTTCGTGTTGGGCTGAAGAGAGTTCACCTGCCTGCCATTCGGCAAACCACTCGGCGGCCTCCGCCAGCGCGCGGCGCTTGGCGGCTTCATCATGGCTGACGGCAGAGGCCATTTAGAGGCTGGCCTCGAAACCGGCTTCGATCAAGGCACATTGCAGCATGGCCTGGGCCATGTATTTCTTGACCATCCGTTCGGAAACGCCGAGTTCTTCAGCAATCTGCCGGTAGGGTTTGCCGTGGAGTTGCGACGCCAGGAAAGCAGTAGCGACCTTTTCGGGTAACCGCGACAGCATGCGGTCGATTTCGCACAACGTCTCGATGACGATCTGCTGGTGTTCGACGGAGGGCAAATGCACCTCAGCGCGGGCAGCAAGGGCTTCTTGCCAGGCCCGCTCGATATCCTGGCGGCGCCAATGATCCACGCACAGCCCTTTAGCCATGCGGCTGAGGTAGGCTCTGGCACCGTCGAAACTATCCAGATGCCGCGGCGTTTGCAGCAGCCGCACAAAGGCGTCCTGGGCCAGGTCAGCCGCCGATTCGCCGCAGCCCAACCGCCGACTCAGCAACTGCTGCAGCCAGGGGTGATGGTGGTGATAGAGTTGGCCGAGTGAGTCCCGGCAGCCAGTGTGATACGCCGTGGTCTTGGCTGATTGGGGAACCGCCGCCATAAGAAATAGTCCAACGCCATTTTCGAAAATGATTCTTATTCTTTTTCAATTCACAAACAGTGTCAATGACCGTTCTCGCCTAGATAGAGAAGAAACGTCAACAAGCACTCATTAAATGCACACACAGAAAGCAAGCCGATGCCTTAGGGGTCAGCGGGTGGGAGCGCCAGCGAACTGTCTAACTCTACTCGGCAGGCACCCGAACTGTTTCAGAAAAGCGGTGCTGAAATGGCTGACATTAGAATAGCCAAGTACCATAGCGGTCTCAGTGACATTGTAATCTTGCAGCAAGCGTTTTGCTTTCTTCATGCGCTCTTCTTGGAAGAGCGCATAAATGGTCGTTCCAAAGCGCTTTTTAAAACATATCTTCAGTTTGCATTCGTTCATACCGACAGCACGTGCGAGCTTTGCAATGGTCGGTGGGTCACTGAGATCTTGTAGCAGAAGTTCTTTGGCCCCATCCAGTTGGCGGCATACACGGGGGGAGAGTGCATCGCATCCACGGCAGGTCTGGAACGCTGCCAAGTGCCAGTGAAGAAAATCTAACGTTGCCGCATGCAGCAATAATCGATGCTGCGGTATATCTTTCATCAGATTGGCAATGCTCATCGCTGAGCGCATCGTTTTGCGGCATTGGCCAGCATGGCGGACGAAGAAATCAGCCTCTTCTCCCCTCTCTCTGCCAATCAGAGGCTCTACCTCCTCTCCAGCCAAGCCATAAAGAGCATCAGGGGAAACCATCACCGTTAAATTCTGAAAATCATGGCTGTGGCGAATGAAAAAGGACTCGCCGGCAGAATAGCCTAGGGTCACATCGCCTTGGGAGTAATCCAGCGTACGCTTGCCCACTTGGCCGTCGAACCTGCCCGCCAGTTGGCAATTCAGATGCAGAAACTGGTGATCACCCGAGAATGACTTAGGCGTATCAATCGCCCCTAGGCACTCAGCCGTGGTGTGGCAAACAATGAGCCCAGGCTGCAACATAACCCCGACATGATCTGTATTCTGGAGTGTAGTACTCCCCAGTCTGCCGCGGGTGCTTACCGAGTCTGACTGATTCATATCCACCCTTTCATACCCGCCCTTTCATATCTACCCCTTCACACTAGCCCCCAAAACACTAATGATAATCAATATCAAAAGATATTACTATCAGTCTCTTTATTAATGCACAAGATAAGCCTTCATCCCTGAGGCTAGAGCCTTCCATAGCACTGTGGGGGCGCAGAAACGGGTGTTAGAAGTGGAGGGCGGCACCTAGACCTACTGTTGCACCGCGAGCATAGGACACACCAAACACTGGGTTGCCCTCTGCATCCGTGCCAAAGCGATCTTTAATGCTCATGTACTCTTCATCCAGCAGGTTGTCGCCAAAGAAATACACCTCGCTATTACCGAAATCCATGCCCAGGCGGGCGGATACCAAGTGTACTGGCGGCAACTTGCCGAAGTTAGACGCATCCGTGTAGCGGCTACCCATGTAGTTATAAGCAAGCCGCGCGTTGACGGTCCCATCCGCCAATACTCCTCCAAGGCCGATGTCTTGACCCGCTACCTGATAGCCAATGGCTGCCTTGGCGGACCATTCCGGCACTGTTGGCAAGTGATTGCCACTATTCAAGCCATCTTGCAGCGCCGCCGCCTCCTCAGACACATTGCGCAGTGCAGTATTGGTATAGGCAACACCACCGCTTAGCCACCAGCGATCCGAGGGGCGATACTGTGCGTCTAGCTCGAAGCCTACTGAACGCGCATCCAGGTTCAGGTTCTTACCGGTGAAATCCTCGTAGTCCCAGGTTTGCATTTGCTCCTTACGCATATCGTTCAAGAACAATGCCCCACTGATTGCCAGACGGTCATCAAGCCATGCAGAGCGTGCACCCAGCTCGTAGGTCAACACCGTCGAGGAGTCATAGGGGTCTCGGGGTACACCGCTCCACATAAGCGAATTACCCTGCCCAAAGCCACCACTCTTGTAGCCTCTAGAAAGACTCGCCCAGGTCATCAGGTCGGGGGACCAATCGTAGGTGATCGCTGCCCGCCCCGTTACAAAGTCGTAGCTCTTCTCCCCCTCCTCGGCAAAATAGGGCACTGCCCCAGACATACCGTCACTGGTGAACTCCGAGTGGAACTCCTTGGATTCATGGGTAGCACGCGCGCCCAGCGACAGCTGCAGTTGATCGTTCATTGGCAGGTTAACTTCACCGAATACCGCCTGCCCTGTCGTGGTGAGATCGTAGTCGGTGCTGCCCGTGGCGGATGGGCCGAAGTACCACATTTCACTGGTTCGATCTCGCTGCGCTTCATCCCGGTAGAACACCACACCTGCGAGCCACCCCATCTCCGCATCAGGTAAAGCTGCGACCCGGAACTCTTGGGTCAGCCGCGAGTCTCGCTTATCCCAATCGATAAAGTTCGTTTCAGGATCCAGGAAGTCCGATGGTGGCAAGCCACTAAAGTCACTGGCGATAATGGCATCAGGAAAGTTGTAGCTATTGCGGTTATTCAGGCGTGCATAGCTGGTTTGCGCGGTTGCCGTGAATGTGTCGAAATCATGCTCAAGTCGTGAGTTGATACTGAGCATGCGCAAATCATCCACGGTCTTGTTCTGAGCCGCCTGTTTCGCCTGCCCCGGGCGATCAGCAATGTAGGCCGTCGGTGCGGTGTCAGTGCTTTCTCCCTGAACACTGAGCAGCCAACTTGTTCGCTCGGTGGGGGTAAACAGTAGAGAACCACGGGCCACCCAACTCTCATCTTTACCCAGATCCTCACCCGCACTATTGGGAATATAGCCATCGGTGCGGGAGCGGCGAATCGCTAACCTGCCAGCAAGCCGTTCAGGTACGATGGAGCCATTGATAATGCTCTCAGCGCGAAAGATACCATCCGTACCGACCTCTGTACGCAAAGAACCCTCGAACCTATGATCAGGCTGCACAGGCACCAAGTTGATAGCACCACCGGCCGTATTGCGACCAAACAGCGTATTTTGCGGCCCCTTGACGACCTCCATCCTCTCCAGGTCCAGATAGGGTGAGAGCGAAGCGCCCATCGGCATGGGTGCACCATCAACGAAAGTCAGCACCGAGCTATCATCCGGGCTAAGGGGCGTAAGGATCGGTGCAACTCCACGAATGACGGTAAACGCATTGGAGCGGTCACCGAAAGTGCCGAGGCTAGCGCCCGCTACATCACGCAACGCCGCCGCACCATCGAGCATCCGCTTCTGCTCCAGCGATTCACCACTCTCCACATGAATTGACGCGGGCACATCCCGAAGGCTTTCCTCGCGACGCCGTGCCGTAACGGTGACTGCCTCAAGCTTGGTGGTCTGGTCGTCCAGTGCGGGGTCAGGACGTTCATCCTCTGCAACGGCGTAGGGCGTTTTCGGTACAATCAAAAGACCGGCAATCAGTAGGTGGCAGGGTCGAATGCTCCGCATATTCATGGCTGTATCCGTATTAATGAAGTCAATTAAAGTCAATGGGAGCCACCATGCTAGAGAGCCACGCGCCAACGGCACTACTCCAAACGGGACACGAACCCCCGAATGCGATTTATTTCTATTCTCTACCAGAATACAGGAACATCAGGATACTGGAGTCGGCTCATCAGATGCCTGGGCTGCCCACATGGCGGCATACAGACCGTCGCAGCGCAGCAATACATCATGCTTGCCGGATTCGACGACGCAGCCCCGGTCCAGGACAATGATCTGATCAGCGTTGCGCACCGTGCTCAGCCGGTGCGCCACCATGATCAGGGTGCGATCCCTGGCTAGCGTGTTAAGGGCGCGATGGATCGCCATCTGCGACTGCGGGTCCACGGCGGCAGTGACCTCATCCAGCAACAGCACGGGTGCATCCTTAAGCAGAGCCCGGGCAATCGAAAGGCGCTGGCGTTCGCCGCCAGAAAGTGCAAAACCGGACTCTCCCACTCGGGTTAGGTAGCCTTCCGGCAACCGCTCAATAAAGTCGGCACAGTCAGCGGCAACACACGCTTGCCGCACGTCTTCATCGCTAGCATCCTCCCGCCCTGCCCTCAGGTTCTCGATGATGGTGCCGTCAAAAATCTGGACCTGTTGAAACACTGCGCTAACTTTTTCATACAGTTGTTCCGAACCCATCTCACGCAGGTCGACACCGCCCATACGTACAGCCCCTTGGTCAGGGTCATAAAAACGCCCCAGCAGATGCAACAACGTGCTCTTACCCGCACCGGAGGGCCCAACGATGGCCGTGACACTTCGCTCAGGTATCTCGATGCTGATGTCACGCAAGCGGGCTTCCCCCCCGTGGGAGAACGACACCGCATCGAAGCTCACCGCAAAGTGCCCCGGCGTCTTCGCGACCAGCGGCTCGGCGAGTGGCTGCAGTGCCCACGCTTCCTCTAGCTTGACTTCGCTTTGGCAGGCATGGCGCAACATGACCAGATATTCGGCCGCCTCCAGTAGCGGCCCAAGAAACTTGTAAGCCAACAGGAAGAAGGCGATCCAACTCACCGGGGGAATCTCGTCACCAAGCACGCTCAAGGTGCCAGCCAGCAGTAGCACAAGCAGACCGCACTCGACGAGGAAGCGAAACAGCATCACTGGGCCACCGCCCCATTTTTCAATGCTCAGGCTCATTCGGCGCAGGTCGGCAAAGGCTGCCGTCAAGCGCTGCGC
This sequence comes from Halomonas sp. SpR8, assembly GCF_031010195.1. Classification (GTDB taxonomy): domain Bacteria; phylum Pseudomonadota; class Gammaproteobacteria; order Pseudomonadales; family Halomonadaceae; genus Vreelandella. The sequence goes on from NZ_JAUAMC010000002.1 coordinate 108,421, forward strand.
CCAGGCATCAGCTCGATGGAACAGACGCAGTGTCGTAAGCCCGCCGATGAACTCCACTAGTAGACCAGATGTCTGCCGATAGAGTACGTGCTTGCGCAGCCCCGCACGCTCGAACAGATGGCGGCTAACCACCAGCGCCAGCGCCGCTAGAGGTACCAGAGCAGCTAGAGCGAGCGCTAGGCGCCACTCAATACTAGCCAGAACAAGCAGTGCCACCAGCGATAAGCCCAGCGCGGCGACGAAGTCTGCCAGAACATGGGCGAAGATCGATTCCACACGGTTAATGTCATCCGTCACCACATCGGCTAGCTGTCCAACACGCTGGCTGCGCAGCTCGCCAATAGGGACGTTGCGCATTCGTTCAATCAACCGTTCCCGATAGCCTGCAATGATGCGGTAGCTTTCCAGAAAGCAGCGTTTCTGGCCGCCATAGGCCAACAGCCACTGCAGTACAAAGCTGACGATCAGGGCCAGCGCCAGCCAACCTGGATCTGCCGCCCAACCAAAGCCGGGACGTGGAACCTCCAGAATGGTACACAACCACAGGTAACAGAGCAGATAAGGCATCAGTTCGCAGCAGCGTTCAAGCACCCTCAGCAGCAGTCCCAACAGCAACGGCCGCGCAGCAGTGCCGCTACGGGCAAAAATGCGCCGCAAGCTGATCCAGACATTCACGTTTGTCATCGTTTGCTATCCTTGTGACGTTGTCAGATCGCCGCGCCCCGAGGTCAGCGTCCAGCCGGAGCACGATGCTTCACAACGCATCATCGACTGGTAGTAACCGTTACGCTGCATCAGTTGGGTATGACGGCCGTTAGCGCTCAGTCGCCCCTGTTCGATCACCAAAATCTGATCGGCGCACTCGATCCCGGCAAGACGATGCGCGACGATTACGAAGGTCTTGCCGGGATATGCCTGTCGCAGATCCCAGAAAAAAGCGCGCTGGGTCAGGCTATCGGCAAACGCTGTCGCTTCGTCGAGCAGCAGAATCGGTGTATCGGCGAGCAGCAGCCTTGCCACAGCAATGCGTTGTCGCTCGCCGCCGGAGAGTCGTGTCCCAAGCTCTTCGACCTGAGTATCAAGTCCATCGGGTAATCCGTGCACAAGCACTTCTGCCTGGGCCACCCGCAACGCCTTTGTGATGTCAGCCTCGCTGGCATCCGGCCGAGCTAGGCATAGATTCTCACGGATGGTGCCGTTGAACAGGAACACCTCCTGGGTGGCCATTCCTACCAGACGTGTTCGATCACTGTCCGCTAATTCGCTCATCGGCCTACCGTTGATGAATACACCGCCGGTAAGTGGCACCAGCAGCCCAGCCATGATATGTGCGATGGTGGATTTCCCTGCACCCGAAGGCCCCACCAGCACATTGAGTGATCCAGGTCGTAGGCAAAGACTCACATCCGCCAACACCGAGCGGCCACCGTACTGTATGTCAACGTCTCTCAGCTCGACCAAGGGCGGCTCGCTGAACGTTACTGAGCGGCTCGCGATAGAAGGGGGCACCGGTAATGCCAGGATAGGCGCCATGCGCCGCAGCCCAGCCAGCACCGGCGGAATCTCCATAAAGAAGCGGCTTACTTTGAGTAGCGGTTTGAAAATAGCTGAGCCCAGCATCAGGGCCAGCGCCACATCCTCCGGGCTTACTTCTCCCCTGGCATACAGCCATGCCCCAAGCGGCAGCACCAGCAACATATGAGCCCCCAGCACGCTGGTAAACAGTGACCAAACAGGCACCGTGCGTCTGGTGATGGACGTTGTCAGTTGGTAGTACGCCTGCAATCGGGACTGCAGCAGTTGGAAATGTGATGCGGATCGGCAAAATACTTTCAGTACCGGCATATTGCGCAGATACTCCACCACCACATTATTGAGATTGGCGGTGGCTAAGCTGAATTGGTCGTGGTCATTGCCAACCCCACGCATACCCAGCATAGCGGCGAATAGCGCCACGGGTCCGATGGCTAGCACTGCCAGAGCCAACCGCCAGTCCAACCAGAACAGCAGTATGGCAACACACAGTGGTGCAAGAATCGCGGCGGTGATCTCGATCGTGTGATGGGCGAGAAAACCCTCAAGGCGCTCCACATCCTGAATGACCGACTGCTTCAAAGCACCGCTGCCTTGCCCGTGCAACCAGGGTAAAGGGGCTGCCACCAGCTTGGCGACCAGGGTATTACGAGCCGTTGCCATGATCGCGTAGGCGACATGATGGCTGATCAAGTAAGCCGCGCCGTAGAGCAGGTACTTGAGCATCAGCGCCGCCGCCAGCCAAGCCGCCAGGAACGGCAATGTCTCCACAAACTGATATGGCGTTAGCACAAGAGTACTAATCGCCTGGTAAAGCAACCAGAACGGCAGCAGTTCGGCCAGTACCGCCAGGAATGTTATTAGCAGCGCCACTACCATCACCAGTCGATGGCTGGCTGTTAGTTCGTAAAGCAGGCGCGGTGCACTGGTATTGGCTCTGAAATTTCTCATGGGTAGGCTCATACTGGTCGAAGCGAACTCAGCATAGAGAGGTAGCGGCCGCCAAGACTCCCCGCAGCAGATCCTTTTGGGGGTGATTTCACTCCCGATTCGGGTAGCTGAAGGGTGCCGATTAGCCAACAATCCAGTACTTCGAATGGCCGTTCTGGATTCCAGCTCATGCAACGTCTACGCTCGCTTCTTATCGCAATTCCCGTCATGACCATTCTGAATACAGGGGGTGTTCTCGCCCATGATTTCCCCCTAACCATCGTCGATGACCGGAATAAGAGCGTTGAGATCGCTCAGCTACCGCGCACCGTCGCCTCTATTTCCAGTTTCGGTGCGGACGTACTGGTATCGTTAGGCAGGCAAGTCGATGGCCTGTCGATACTGGGTGGCCAGCAGTCTGACTTTCTCGGCGGCGCAGCAGTGGACGCAGTGAATCTTGGGGAGGTTCACCAAACCAATCTAGAAGTTTTGGCTCAGTTATCCCCGGACTTAACTATCGGGCTACGCACCTACACTGAGCCTTTCGAACAGAAAATTGAGGAAGCCGGTGCCTTTCTGGCGTTTGACCTGATCACCCTGGAAGACTCTCTACGTAGTGTCGAACGCGCCACCCTGGCGCTCGGCGCCGAAAGCCAGGGTAGCGAGTTGAACGAGCGCTTCCTGAACGACCTGGAGCGCCATGCCGAGCGTGCACCGGGTGGCATCAGCGCCGTATTTCTCTGGCACTGGGGGGATGTTCCTTATGCTTTCTACAGTCATCACCTAACCGGGCACATCATGACCCAGCTTGGCGCAACCAATATCCAGGGCAATCCGCCGCGAGGCATGGCGCCAGCGGATTCGTCCGCGATCAGCATGGAAACGCTGCTGCGCCTGAACCCGGATGTGATCCTGTCGTTCAAGGCGGACGATGGCCCCTTCGTCAGCCACCCCGCTTGGCCCCGTTTAAAAGCAGTGCGCAATAACCGGGCCTGGCGAGTGGGTGACCAGTACGTCATGCCCCACGGCCCGCTGGCCAGGCAGATGGTTCTTAAGGAGATGGCCTACCTGCTCTACCCAGACCACTTCCCTGCTCCCAAAGATATCCCCGAACCCGCCCAAGCCCGGGCTATGAACTTCGAGCGCTAGCAGGGCATGGATAATCTCCTGCTCCAGAAAGCCCTGCCGATTCGCGTGTTCTGGCTTGCATCGGCCTGCCTGCTCGTCCTGAGTCTAACAACAGCAGGAGCGCTTGCGCTGGGCGAGTTTGGTATTCCGCTCCGCGTCCTGCTCGAAGCGCTGATGCGTGATGATGGATCCGATGCGGCATTCGTGATTCGTGAACTGCGTATACCTAGGTTACTGACCGGGATGCTGGCAGGTGGTGCGCTGGGTTTAGCGGGCGCCATCGTGCAATCAATCACCCGCAACCCGTTGGGTGAACCTGGATTACTAGGGGTCACGTCAGGGGCGGCATTCGCGATGGCGCTGTGCATGACCTACTTCACGCTACCAACCCCGACCATGCTGTTACTAAGCACGCTGGGTGGCATAGTAGCAGCGCTAATGACACTCTCCATCAGCCTGGGGGCACGCCTGAATCCGCTGTACCTGACGCTGACCGGAATGAGCGTTAATCTGTTCTTCGCTGCCGCCATCATCGTGCTACTGATCTGCGCCAATGTGGAGGCCAACGGCATCTACTACTGGTTAACGGGCAGCTTAATCAACCGCACTTGGGAGCACGTACACCTCCTGTGGCCTTGGGTGCTACCCGCCCTACTATTGGGAATCGTCTTTGCTGGCAGGCTGGATCTATTGCGTCTGGACGACACGATTCTCATCGCTCTCGGCATGCGCGTCACGCCTTGGAGACTGCTGTTCGGTGTCGTTGCCGTACTACTAGCGGCGGCGACAGTGGCGGCCACGGGCCCAATCACCTTCATTGGCTTGGTCGCCCCCCACTTGGTCCGCTTCACCCTGGGCAGTAACGGAGTTCGCCATCGTCATCTACTGCCGCTGTCCGCCCTGGTCGGCGCCAGCTTGGTATGCGCGGCTGATCTTATCGCCAAGTGGCATGAGGTTCCCGTTGGGATTCTCTGTGTACTGCTGGGCGGGCCGATACTGGTTTACCTGATCAGTCGGCAGAAGGGCTAATTCTATGTTTCAAAACGTTATAACAACACGCAGCAGCGCGAGCCAGCGCATGCCATTGCGCATTCCCCTCACACTGCTCGGGGTTATCTTGGTACTGCTGGTGCTAGCTTCTCTGTTTATTGGGGCTGTATCGGTGTCGCCACGATTGATCCTCGACGGCCTATTCTCAGGCCAGGCGTCGTCACTGGAAGGCACGCTGGTATGGCAACACCGTTTGCCACGCGCACTACTCGCCATCCTGGTCGGCCTGCAGCTCGCCACCGCAGGCCTGATCTTGCAAGCGGTTTTCCGTAATCCATTGGCGGACCCGAGTATCGTTGGCATTTCCAGCGGGGCTGGGCTCGCCGTCATCACCGTTCTGCTGCTTGCCGACCTTGCCACGGTGGATGTGCTGATCGGCGACGCGGCTCCCGCAATGATGAGCTGGCTGCCCGCAGCGGCACTGCTCGGCGGATTGCTGGCAGCCAGCTTGGTGCTGGGCCTATCCTGGAGGGCACAGCTGCGCCCCATCCATCTGGTGCTCAACGGAATCGCCGTGGGCTCTGTGCTGAACGCGTTAGTGATGTGGGTCATCGTCACCTGGGGCGGTGCACGCACCGAAATCGCTTTGATCTGGCTAGCAGGCAGCCTATACGGGCGCGACTTTCAGCATCTGTACATGCTGTGGCCCTGGAGCCTAGCAGGGTTACTCGGCACCCTGGCTTTGCTGAAACCCCTTGCCCTGCTGCGTTTTGATGACAGCATGGTGATCAGCCTGGGGCTTCGCCCTATGTTCTGGCGTGCTGTTGCCATTGCTGTTGCGGTTCTGCTCGCCGCCAGTGCGGTGGCGGTTACTGGCCCGGTCGGTTTCGTGGGGCTGGTCGCTCCCCACCTCGCCCGACTACTGGTGGGCTCAAAACTGCATCGGTTATGGATCGGCAGCATGTTGCTCGGCAGTATGCTGATGCTATGCGCTGATCTCATTGGCCGCACCGTGATCAGCCCCTTAGAGATTCCCGTGGGTGCATTAACGGCCTTGCTTGGCATACCCATATTCCTGCTGCTCTTGCACCGACAAGCGAGGGTTAGGTTTTGACTGAGCATAGATCACCCAAGACGCCGGTTATGCAAGATTCAAGCGCTGGTTGAGTCGAACTCACCCAGGCTCTATATGCACTTCACCTATTCAACACAGCCCGCTGTAGCCCCCGGCTGACTATCAACGCCAGCACCACTACCGCTGCCATACATAGCGCTAGCATGGTGAACATGCCCGAATAACCCAGCTGGTCGAGCACAATACCGGCGAGCACGGGCACCGCCAGGCGCGACAGGGTGAAAAGACTGGCCTGTAGACCGTAATCCAACGCCCGGTTCCCCGGTCTGGCAAAGTGCATCATCAGCCCGAACATCAGCCCCGATAGTGCTCCCATGGCGCAAGCGATCAGCCCCGCGCCTACTAGCCATAGCGACTGCCCGGCGGCCATGTGGCTCACCAATCCCAGGGTCGCCAAGGCCAGTGCTCCCAAGCCAGCGAACAGCGGCACTGCTCGGCCAATGCCTATCCCCATTGCCAGGCGTTGACCCGTCAGGCTAGCCAAAGCCCCCATCACGCCTCCACCAACCCCAACCCACCATGCCACCTGCTCTGCTGGCATACCAAGGTCAAGCATCAGTGGTTTAAGATAGATCCAACCAGCGCCGACAAAAGGGAAGAGCAACATCAACAACGCCACCCAGATACCAGCAGCAGGCTGACGAAAAAAGTTCAGCACCCCACTCTGATAAGGCGGCGAAAAGTGCGCTTCTGACGAGGTATGAGGCTCGTTTTCTGGCTGTGCTGTCACCACCAGAATGCCGCCCACCACGAGTAGCAGTGCCATCAGCACAAAGGGAACCGCCCCACCCGCTCGCTGGTGCAGCACCAACAGTAGGCCACCGCCCACCACGGCAGCCAGAAACAGGGCTGCCGAACGAATGCTACCAGCGCGCAGCCGCTCCTCAGCGGGCAGGCAACGAATCGCCAGCGCGTTCACGGGCACATCGGCCCAGGTCGCCAGCAAGCTGATCAGCAGCACCCAGGCATAGAAGCGCGGCGGCTGCGCGAGAGGAAAATCGTACGCTAACCCCAACAACGCTAGGCCCAGCAACAGCCCGAGCAGGCATGCCCAGGCGCGATAGCCTCCGCCAGCGAGGCGGCAGCGCTCCACAGGAACCGCCATCACCAATTTGAGTATCGCAGGCAGCCCCGCTAGCTGTAGCAAACCAATTTGTGTGCCGCTCCACCCTTGTTCGCGCAGAACCAGGGGCATCCCTAGCAATAGATAGATGCTGGGCAACGCCAGGGCAAAGTGAAGCCAGCCGAACGTCAGTTGCTTGGCTATCACAGAGCGCATCAGTTCCCCCTCCTACGCGCCACCAGTGCGGTGGCTGGCGCCATGGGAAGCGCTATCGGCTGCGCCTCACACACTTCGAAACCCTGGGCCAGCAGTGCTTCGCGCAGCTCACCGGCCTGGGTCACTCGACGCCCCTGCCACAGTAGCGGCAGGTAATAGGAGAGCATGCGGCGGGCCGCCTCGGGTTCATCAGGAATTTCAGCGTGCACGCAGATCAACTCACCGCCGGGCTTTAGTGCGGCATGCAGTTTGGCCAGGCAGGCCGAAAGCTCGGGCACAAAATGCAGTACCGAAGAGCACCAGATCAGATCGTACCCAGTGCCGATGTCATCCCTCGCCAGATCGCCGCCCCGCGCTTCGATACGTGACACCAAGCCGGCTTCGGCGATATGTTGCGCGGCCACATCGGCGGCTTCTGGCAGTTCAAAGACCACACCGCTCATCTGTGGAAACGCCTTCGCCAGGGCTACGGCGACTAGCCCTGGGCCTCCGCCTAGATCCAGCAATCGCCAGGCTGCTTCAGGCGCCATCCGTTGTGCCACCACTTCACAGGCGGCAGGCGCTGTCACCGCCATCTGCTCACGTGCCAGATGGCTACGTGCCGCCGCAGCCCAGCGCTCACCGCTGGCTAGCGGCGCCGACTGCCTCTGTTCGTGCAAACCCTCGGCCAGCCCTGCGCCAAAGTCTCGCAGCGAGGCGAGTCGAAAGCGCCAAGCCTCGCCACAGTACAACGGCGAAGAAGATGCCAGGTAGCGCTGTGCAACATCAGTGCAGATATAGCGCCACTCACCTGCAGCATCTCGATGCCGGTCGAGAAGGCGCATGCTCCACAGCAGGGTCAGCCAGTGTTCGACGCTCACTGGCCGCCACCCTCTGGCGTTGGCCAAAGCCGCCGCCGAGTGAGGCTGCTGAAGCGTTTCGAAGAGTCCCTTTGCCAGCGCCAATTGCAGTGCTTCGGCCTGCACGGAGGCCAGCGCTAGATCCCAATAGGGTTGCAGTGCATGGGGAAGGAGGTCGTCAGCATGGCTCATAACGACACCCCCAAGCGCAAGCCGATTTCACGGGGAGGGCTGTACTCCCGCACGCTGTCATTGAGCAGGCCGACGGCGTCGTAACGCCGGTCAGTCGCGTTGTTGACGTAGACCCCCAATTGCCATGGCCCATGGCGATAACCACCCGCCACATCAAGCAGGACATGCCCAGGGCGACTGAAGCGGTTGGCCGCATCCAGGTAGGTTTTGCTCATGCCGCTGAGATTGGCCTGGGCATACCAGTTCTGAGGCGAGTCGTAGCGCAGCCCCAGACGAGCGCTGATATCAGGCGCAAAGGGGTTATGGTGACCGGCATGGTCACCGCTAAGATCATTGAACTCGCGAAAACGGGTACGATTGAGGGCCAGGCCCGCCTGGAGCGTCCAATGTCCGCCCAGCAGGTAATCAAGATCCAGTTCGAGACCCCGCGAGCGTGCGGCGGCGGCATTGGTGATCAGTACGCTGCCGGGCTGGAGAACCTGCTGCACCTGCATGTCGTCAATGGTCATCCAGTAACTGGCGAGCCCATAGCGAAGCCGTTGCGAAAACGCCGTTCCTTTCATACCCAGCTCATAGGAAGTGACTTCCTCCGGAGCGTAACCGGGGTAGCCACTCTGCGCCGAGAAGGAGTTGAAGCCACCGGCACGAAACCCTTCGGCATAGCGGGCATACAGCCAGTCGTCATCACCCAGACGGTACTGCAGAGCCAACTGCGAGGTAACATCACTCCAGCGCTCACTGCGTTGCCCGGCCCCCTGGGGCGTCAACGCCACCCGGCTCTGCTCTATGCGTAGGCCTGGTGTTAAGCGCCAACGCTTACCCAGCGGCAGCGTCCACTGCCCGAATAGTGCGAGGTTCTCAGCCTCTAGCGTCGCCTCATTGCGCTGGGTGCCCATCGGGTTGCTTTGTTCGAACTGCAGCTGATGGTCATCACGGTCGCCGTACAGGCCCACTACCCAACTGCTCTGCCCCTCATCGCCCTGACGCTCCAGGCGCAGTTCCTGAGATAAGGTGGTCAAACGCTGGTCGCGCCCCATGGCAAACCGCTGGGCCGGCGTAAGATCGGTATCTTGGGTAATACGATCGTGGATCTCTCGCCGCGCAGTGATCGAGCGCAGCGCTAGATCTGCCGTCAGCGCATGGTGTACATCTAAAGAGACATCCTCGCCGGATGAGCGATTGCTACCAGGGTCAAGCGACGTAACACGGCGCGACTCGTTCTCGACCCGCCCCCAAGGCGCCGCGCCATCACGATAGTCCAGCCGACCATAGCGTAGGGTAACGTCGGTGTCCTGCGTCGGCAGCCAGCGTAGACTCAGGCGTCCACTCTTGCGTTGGCGGTCATCTGCCTTACCATCTTGTCCCTGGTTCTCTACGAAGCCATCCTGTTGGCGCCACTCTCCGCTGACACCCAAATAGAGCTGTTCAGGCACTAGCGCCTGGGCAGCATCAAGGCGTAGCGAGGTTAAATCGCGGCTGCCCAGCGTAGCCTCCAGTTCGGCATAAGGGCCTTCATCCGGTTGACGGGTATGCAGGCTGATCACTCCGGCCTCGGCGTTGCGGCCATAAAGCGTCGACTGAGGGCCACGCAGCACCTCGACCCGCTCCACACCGAGCAGGTTGTGATCGAACCCCTGACCGCTCACCACCGGCACGCCGTCAATCAGCATCAATACCGACGAGGAGAAGGCGGTGGCGCCCGAGGTCAGCCCGCGCATTACCGGCAACGCGGTACCCGACTGGCCAAAGGGCTGAAAACTCAATCCAGGCGTATAGCGCGCTAATTCGGTGATATTGGCAGCGCCTGTATCAGCCAGCGTCTCGCCCCAGATCACCGCCAGGCTCGACGGCACTTCCTCTTCGGCCTGGGCTACCTTATTGGCCGTCACGTTTACCACTGGCAGCCCTTCGCCTTGAGCGATGCTGACCGTACCGCATCCTCCCAGCAGGAGTATCACCGCCACTTTCTTCAACCCTTTGCGCTGCATCGTTCCCCCTTAAACGCTGTTGCTGGCTCCTACTGGCGCAGGAGTGCTTAAGGGAGTAGGCTAGCGACAAACGATATCAATTATCATGCTCATTCATATGCAAACCAATTCACTTCTTATGCATAGCGATACACCACTGTCCCCCGATAGGCCCCTACAAGGCTCCCACTGCTGCGTGCTAGATGATGGCCTCTCGGTGGTGCTCACCCGCTACCGTGCTCGCCAAGCGCTGGTCGAAGAGAGCCACACCCCTCATACGGGGGCGGGCGTGATTATTACCTTCGGTTTGCAAGGCCACTCTGATTATCGAGAGCGCTGGGGGCCGCGTGTCGACTTCCGCCACGGCCACACCACGGTTACCGCCTTTGACCATAGCCAAGGCGAGCGCCACATTCCGGAAGGTGAAACGGTGCTTCAGCTACGCCTGGTGGCCAGCACCGGCTGGCTAGCGCGCTATTTGGGGGAGCGTTACCAGTCAGCGCTCCCCGCCTCTAAGGGCGTTCGATCACTGGCGTTTCAGCCCACGTCAGCGGGCAGCCGCGCGCATCTTCAGGCGCTCCAGGCTTCCCTCCAAACAGATAGCGCTCGTATCCAGAAACACATTCACGCCCTAAGCCTGCTGGGAGAACAACTCGAAGCGCTGTTACCGGAACCCCGCCATACACAGCACATCGCCACCGCCGACGTCGAACGCATCGTTCAGGCCCACGAGATCCTGATCAACGAATTAGACCGTCCATTAACGCTGGCTTATTTGGGAGCTCGGGTGGGATTAGGGGAGCAGAAACTAAAGCAGGGGTTTCGTCGCATGTTTGGCACTACCCCTCAGCACTTTCTTCATCAACAGCGCATGCGTCACGCCCATATGCTGCTGGAGAGCGGCCAACAGGTCGCCCAGGCCGCCTACGCCACGGGCTATCGGCACCCAAGCAACTTCAGCTCAGCTTTCACGCGCTTCTTCGGTTATGCCCCTAAAGCCATTAAACAGCGCAAAAGTTGATAACAAGCGAAACGCTTTCAACTCACCCTCGCCACCGCATCGCGGCTGGCCGCTTCACGCTGCTCACCGGTAAGTTCAACTAGCTGACCGCCGCGCATTTCCAGCAGCCGGTCGGCCTGGTCGAAGTAGTGGTCGTCGTGGCTAATCACTACCAGCGTTTTGCCTAGCGCCCTTAGCTGCGGTATCAGCTCACGGTAGAACACCCGCCGAAACTGGGGATCCTGGTCGGCGGCCCACTCGTCGAGCAGCAAGAGGTCGCGCTGTTCGGCCACTGCCAGCAGCATCGCCAGACGCTTACGCTGACCCTGAGAGAGGTTGATGTTGGTAATGCGGTCGCCATCGAAATCGAGCTTGCTGTGCATACCTAAGGCTGCCAGCCACTCTTCCATCAGCACCGGGTCGGGTGACTCGCCCGCGGGGCCCATCAAACGGTCAAATAGATGCAGGTCGGTATAAATCGCCGAGAAGTGTTGGCGATAGCGTGTCCAGTCCTCTTCCCGCAGCGGCATGCCATCGACCCGTACGCAGCCGCTTTGCGGTTGATAAAGCCCTGTAAGAAGCCTTGCCAGAGTCGATTTGCCACTGCCGTTGCCGCCAATCAGAAACACCACTTCGCCGCGATTTAAGGTCAGATCGATAGGGCCGATAGCAAAGCCCGGCCGGGACTCCTCATCCGGGTAGCGATAGCTGACCTGTTCCAGAGTTAGCGCCTGCCAGTTGTGGCGCAGCGCAGAGTGCCCAAACGCCTCACGGTGCTCGGCCAGATCTAAGCTGCTGATCTTTTCGAACGCTACCCGGGCATTAATCAGCGTCGGAAAGGCACCAATCGCCTGCATCAGCGGCGCACGCAGAAATAGCAGCGTGAGTGAGAACGTCGTGGCTACCTGCACCGATGCCCAACCCAGACCATTGGCCAGGAAGAACGCTACGCCGATAGCCCCCAACATCATAATGTTGAACCAGTTCACCGCGCTCAGATGATAGGTATCGCCAAGAATAAAATGGCGCCGACAATCCTTTGCGTTCGGGGTGTAGACATCGCGATACAGCCATTCGGCACGGTCGCGATTTAGCGCCAACTCTTTGCGCCCCTCGATCACCGACTGGTAATCCGCGTAGAGACGATCCTGTATTTCGCGCAGTTTGGCCATATGCCCATAGACCCGGGCCACCAAGCGTATGCCAATTAAAATAGTCACGATCACCCAAAGCGCGGTGACACCCAGCATGGCAGGCGAAAGCCACGCCAGGTAAAGCGTGGCGCCTACCGTCAGCACCCCACCCTGCACTAGTTCCGGCAAGCGTATAAACGCAACGGTCACTGAACTCACGTCGGTGGAGAGGCTCGCCAACAGGCGCGCACTGCCAATCTGCTCGGCGCGTTCGATATTGGTATCCAGAATTCGCTTGATCAACTGCCCCCGCAGCCGGTAGACAAAATGGTGGCCCAGCGTGGTCAGCGCCAACTGAGATGTCAGGGTAATAACCAGTAACAGCGCTATTAGCCCCAGGAACTCAGGCAGGATGCGCCAGGGGTCAGTGAAAGTGCCCAGCAGCCGTTGATTGATAAAGGCGATGACACCGATGCCCAAGCCAGCGCTTATTAGGCTGAGCAGTACCACGGCCACAAACGGCCAACGATAATCACGCCATACAATCCTCAACAGTTCCATGACAAGGCTCCTTGGCGATTCGAAGGTTAGCGCCGACGCTTGACCGGCTTATTTTCGGGTTTTAGCGGGCAGCCACCGCAAAGCGGCTCGCCGGGTAGCCGGTATTTGATACAGCACAGCCGCCGCACCCGGGTCGGCGTCTCACCGCCTAGTTCCAGATAACGCACCGGCTGATAAAGCGGGTTGCGCCGCCCATCGGGGAGCGTCTTGGTATTGAGATAATCCAGCAGCGGGTCACCCGCGCCGCTGAATTCCGGGAGTCGCGAGCAGGTCTTTCCCACGAACTCCACATAGGCGCCAAGGTTGCTCCAAAACACTTTGGGAGAAAGCCCAGAGACCGCTGAAAGCGCCTCAATAAGTGGCGCACAGTGGTCGTCAAACAGCGTGGTAAAGCGCGCCAGGGGCGCTTGAGAGGAGAGCGGGAAGCCGCCGTGTGGCAACCAGATACGCCCGATCTGACCTTTATCGCCAAACGCCAGCCGTAGTTCGTTTATACCCACCGGCAACGCGTAACTGAGGAGCAGATTGGCCACCAGCGTCGGAATCGAGACAATGCTGAAATGATACTTCGACCAGATTGAAGCGACGGCTTTGCGGTCGGCATCTTCACCGTGGCTGCGGCCGTAACGCGCCAGTTGCTCACTTAAGAAGTCTCGATCCAGCAACGCAGAGACTGCCAGCGTCGGTTCATCAGGCTGACCAAACGCTGGGGCTTTCAGGTTATCCAGCGGTGGCTGGCGGTAGAGCGCTAACAGCGCCTCCGCAGGATCCACCGCTGCTGAAAGCTCACTCGTTTTGATCGCCACACTGCTCATAGCCGCCGCAGCCCCCACATAAAGTAAGCGCCGCCAATCAGGGAGGCGACCAAGCCGGCCGGTATTTCATAAGGGAAAATAATCTGCCGGCCGACCCAATCCGCCAGCACCATCAGCAGCATACCGATCAACGCCGCGCCCAGCAGATGCTGCCCTGCCCGGGAGAAGCCCACCAAACGCGCCATATGCGGCGCTAACAAGCCAATAAATGACAGCGGCCCAACCACCAGGGTGGCGCAGGCGGTGAGTAGCGCCACCAGCAACAGCAGCGCCAGGCGGGCACGGTTCAGCGTTACCCCAAGCGCTTTGGCCGTCGGTGCGCCTAACGGCATGATATCCAGCCAACGGGTAAACGGCAGCGTGACCAGTGCCAGTACGGCGGCAATACCGCCGACGACAACGGCGTTGGTGATATCCACATAGTAGGTAGAGCCCGCCAGCCAGGCGATCACCTGCTGACCGCGCGGATCGCCACCCGCCAGCATCACGCTGCGCACCGCATCAAACAGCGCGCTGACAGCCACCCCGGTGAGCAGCAAACGCTCGGGGAGATAACCGCTCTTGCGGTTGATACCCACCAACACCACCAGCGTCGCGAAAGCCCCCAGAGTGCCGACGCCAATCAGCATCATATTGGTGGGTGCGGGCAGCAGGAAAATCCCCAGAATCAGCGCAATGGCACAACCACCGCTGATACCCAAGACTTCGGGGCTGGCCATGGGGTTGGCGGAAAGGCGCTGGAGAATCGTCCCGGCAATCGCCAGCATCAACCCGCTGGCGGCAGCCGCCATCACCCGCGGCATGCGCCACTGCATCACGTTCCAGTTATCCGGCGACAACAAGTACCAGCCATCAACACCCTGGCCTACGAGCAGCCCAAGCAGCGTGGCGCCCAATAGCGCGAGGATTAAACCCGTCGCCAAACGCGAAGGCGCCGGATGGCGATGGGCGAAAACCCCCGCCCCTTTAGGCGGCTGGTCGCCCTGGAGTTTCAGGCGCGGAATCAGCCACATTAACAGCGGCGCCCCCAGGGCACCGGTAATCGCTCCGGTCGGAATAAAGGCCGCCACCATACCACCGAAATGCTGGAGCAGCAGATCCGTGGTGGTCAGCAGCACAGCCCCAAGTAGCGCCGACCACAACAACCGCGGTCCTAATCGGCGCGCCCCGGCCATGCGCACAATATTGGGCGCGGCCAGACCGATAAAGCCGATGATGCCCACCACGCTGACGATGCTGCCGGTGATAAACACCGCCAACCCCATGCCCGCAAAACGCAGATAGGCAAGCGAGACGCCGAGGCTCTTGGCGCTGGCGTCGTCCAGCTCCAGCACCGCCAGAGGGCGCAGCAGAAACCAGGCGGCCACACAGCTAATCGCTAGCCGTGGCCAGAGAATCGCCACGCCATCCCAGCCATTTTGTGCCAGCGAGCCAGCGCCCCAAATCAGCAGCCCCGAGAGCGCCTCGTGGTTAAACAGCAGCAGCGCGGTGGAGAGCGCCCCCAGGTACAAATTGACGACCAGACCCGATAGCACCACCACAATAGGGGCCAAACCGCGCCGCCAGGAGAGCAAGAAAACCAGCCCCACTGCCAGCGCGCCGCCCACCAAGGCGACCCATTCGCGACCCGCTACCAATAGCCCCGGCGCCAGCAAGGTGGCGGTCATCAGCGCCAAATTAGCGCCTGATGCCACCCCCAGGGTCGTGGGCGAAGCCAAGGGGTTGCGCAGCACCTGCTGCATGAGCACACCCGCCAGACCCAAACCGCCCCCGGCGAGCAGCGCGATCGAGAGGCGCGGCCACCAAGCGTAGTAGAGCAGCAGCTCATCAACGTTCTCAAAGGAAGGCGCCACTAACGCCTTTAGGCCCAGAGCAAAACCGCCCTGCCCCTGCAGGCCAATCCAAAATAGCACCACCATCGGCAGGCTAAGCAACAGGCAGGCTTTCGCGGGCGACATGCCTCCCACTCGTTGGGCAACTTGCGCGGCACCTAGCATAGCAGGCCCCCTTTTGTGGTGACCGTGTCGTTCGCAAAGCGGGACGTGATAGGCAGCAGAATCATTGTCTTAGCCTTACTATGTTCGTGAGGTTGATAATTGAATTATTGACAACGATTCTAAATGATAATAATTAGCACTACAATTGACTCCTTGATTTATGCACACGTAAAGGAGACACCACCATGGCAGCCAAACCGAGCTACCAGCTTTTCGATATCACCCTCGCCCGGCGCACTCAAGTCAGCGCCTCGCTCGTCAGGTTCACCTTTACCGGCCCAGACGTTGGCCACATGGCGACCTACGCCCCGGATCAGCGCGTCAAGCTGTTCTTCCCCGAGGGCGGTGGCAGTCTCGACCCGTTGTTCGAGATCGCCAAGCTGGAAGAGCACGACTGGTACGGCGCCTACCGCGCCCTACCTGACGCCCAGCGGCCCTCTGCGCGCACTTACACCATCCGCGCCCTTCGCCCGGAAAAAGCCGAGGTGGATGTAGAGTTCGTACTCCATGGCGACAATGGCCCCGCCTCACGCTGGGCAATGCGCGCCCGCCCCGGCGACCGCCTTGCCATGACAGCCCCCGTCGCCAATGCGGAAGGCCCAAAACTGGGCTATGAGTGGAAGCCACCACAGAACGTGCGCCGGATCCTCATCATCGCCGATGAAACCGCCCTCCCCGCTGCCGCTGGCATTCTGGAAACCCTCGATGGCCTGCCTTTAAAACCCAGAGTCGAAGCGCTGTTCGAAGTGCCCCGCAGTGACGATGTTCAGCCGCTGCCCCAAGCCGCCAAACTGCACTGGTTGGCCCGAGATGCCGAGCCCGGCTGCCAACACGGGGAGCTGCTGATGAGAGCGCTGCGCGATATCGATTTGCACAGGGAAATTCAAGCGCTAGGCGGCACGCTTGCTGACGCTACTACCAGCGCGACTACCAGTGCCACGATCAACGACGAAAGCGACGATGAGGACGGCCCACTCTGGGAATCCGCCACCCTGGACGACAGCGCGCCCTTCTATGCCTGGATTGCCGCTGAAACCAAGGTCGCCATGAAGCTGCGCCGCTATTTGGTCAACGAATGCGGGCTGCCCAAACAGTACGTCACCAGCATGGGCTACTGGCGCCAAGGCAAGGCCGATGGTTAAAGGAGCGGCAAACAGCACAGCGCTAAACAGTGATCACATAAGCACACTAGCTCAAACACCTATTGGCTGGCGAGACAGCCCCAGCCACTACGGACGCATAAGCCGTGCGCTGCACTGGCTGACTGCCGCGCTGGTCACGCTGCAATTTACTGTGTTGCTGGCTTGGGGAGGGATGGGCGAAAACACGATTACGCTATTTTTGGCGAACATCGGGCCTCATGGCTCGTTAGGTTTTCTGATTCTGATCGTGACCCTGGCACGCCTTGGCTGGGCATGGATCAACCGCAAGCAGCGCCCATCCCAGCCGCCTGGATGGGGTGGGCGCATGGCGCGCCTTGTGCATATCACCTTTTATGCGCTGCTGTTGTGGCTACCCGCTTTCGCCGTTCTGCGCCAGTATGGCCGCGGCGGCGCGCTGCGCTTTTATGGCATGGAGCTACTGCCCGAAGCCGAGCGCGACATCACCTGGATGATCGCACCCGCCGACCTCCTTCACGGCCCACTCTCGTGGCTTCTATGTGGGTTAGTCATCGGCCATATAGTAATGGCACTGGTTCACAGGTTCTGGCTCAAGGACAAGGTGTTGGCGCGGATGATGGGAGTAAGTGATGGCTAAGGAACTGACGAATCTCCGCGCTAAAAATCAGCCCACTGAAAACGTCAGTTCTGTCGACCCAGTCCCCATGATAAAAACGGCTAAGTTCTCATCAGCATGATGTACGACGTGATATTGCACCACTTATAAAGACCTTACTCTTCGGCCTCTTTTATTCTAGAAAATGCCCGGGTATCAATGACCCGGCGGCGGTGTTCCTGGTAGGCCACCGCGAATATCAACAGGAAGCCAAGTAGCACGCGCTGCAGGTGAAAATCAGCCCCAATGAGCACCATCCCATTTTCGAGAACCCCGATGGTCAGGATGCCCAACAAGGTACCTCCAATGGTTCCTACACCGCCATAAAGGGCCGTTCCACCCAGCACCACAGCGGCAATGATGTGCAATTCATAGAGATTACCAAGGCTGGGTGATGCCGCATTAAGGCGGCCCACGATAATCGCCGCCGCCAGGCCGACACACGCGCCTTGAAAGGCATAGACAGCCACCTTGTGCCGGTTCACATGAATACCCAGAACTTGACAGGCTTCTTCATTCGAGCCTATCGAGACAGTGTGGCGACCGAAACGGGTGTGGAAAAACAACCAGTAGGCGAAAGCTGTCGCTGTCAGAGCAATAATCGCTGGAACCGGTACGAAACCAATGAACCCCTGACCGATGAACCTCAAAGACTCCGGCATCCGAATGATTGATCCCCCCATGAAAAAGTGAGTAGCGCCACGCAGAGCAACCAGCATGCCCAGCGTGACGATCAGGGGATTGATCCGAAAGCGTGTAATGACCAGACCGTTGAAAGCGCCTATCAAGGTGCCCAGTCCGACGACTAGCACCATTGCAATAGCGACCGGCGTGCCTGCTTCGATCAATGTACCAAGCACCATGGCACAGAGACCCAAGTTCGAACCGACAGAGAGGTCTATTCCACGACTTGCAATGACAAATGTCATTCCCAGGGCGATTATCAAATACACCGCCACCTGTCGCAGAATATTCATTTGATTGCCAATATCGAGAAACCGGTCACTCAACAGGGTGATACCAATATAAAGAAAAACGATCACAATGATGAGCGGGTTGATTTTATCGAGCAGGGAAGCCTGTGACCCTTTTTGCTTAGCCATCCCTGTATCATTGGCCTTACTTTTTAGACTCATCATTGCAGGCGTCCTCCCATGATCAGTTGGACGACATCTTGTTGGCTGACCTCATCGGTGGCTACGCTGGCCGCGATACGTCCTCCCTGTACAACCACGATACGGTTGGCAATGGAAAAGACATGCTCCAGGTTATGACTGATAACCAGGATCGAAAGACCTTGAGCATGCAGGTTTCTGATGACATTAAGCACCTTGGCTTGCTCTTGGATGCCTAAGGCCGCCGTTGGCTCATCCATAATCATCAATTGAGCCTTGGCGGAGAGAAGGATACGTGCAATTGCGATTGCCTGGCGCTGCCCACCCGACATCAGTCGCACTGGACGATCCACCGATTGCAGTTTGATCTTGATCTGATCCAGTAAACGCTCGGTCTCGAGACGCATTTTCTTGCGATCGAGTATCGGCAGAAACCCTAGCCACCGCTTCATTGGCTCCTGCCCCATAAACAGGTTGCCAGGTGCATCGACATCGTTCACCAGCGCCAGGTCCTGAAACATGGTCTCGATACCTGCGTCACGCACTGCATCGGGCCCGCTGGGATGAAACGGTTTACCCTGCCAGAAGAGCTGCCCGCCATCTGGCTTCACAACGCCAGACAGCATCTTGACGATAGTGGACTTGCCAGCACCATTATCACCCACCATGGCGACCACTTCATTGGGGAAAATATCGAAAGAGACTCCCCTTGCCGCCTCAATAGCACCGTATGATTTCCTCAGATCCTGTAGAGAAAGCAAGGGAGAAACAGCAGTATCCATAGAATCCATAACCCCTAAAATATCTCGTTCATCATCCTGCACGAGTTGCAGGACACTCCCTGAGAAGACGACACCTCACCCAAGCCGGATCGATAAAAAAGGTTCCGGCCACTTTTCATTGACCGTGGTAGTCACGCAGAAAAGCGTTGACGTCGAACATCTCTAAAGGCACGAACTGAGCAATAGAGTAGACGGATTCAGTGACAGGAATGTCGGAATAGACCGTCTTCTGGATCTGGTCTTCATTACCCGTCAGGTGTTGCAACAAGGCCTCTGCCGAGGCACGCCCCATTGAGCGAGGGTCTCTGAAGGGGGCTACGCCTATCTCACCCAGTGCCACGCCTTCCAGCTCTGCAATCGTGCCTCCCATGCCGCCGACAATAATCTCACCCGGTTCCAATCCGTTGGCGATCAAGGCTGAGCTAGCTGATACAGACATATAGCTATTAAGAGCCACGATGGCATCGAAATCATAGGCGGCCAGGGCACGCTCGGTCTGCGTATAGGCAAGATCACGGTCAAAGTCCGCATACGCTTCATAAACGATTTCAACATCAATGTCTTCAGCCTCTTCGAAGGCACGCAATACCCCTTGGCCGCGTGCCTCCGAGATCTCAGAGTCAGCGGGCCCCCAAAGCATAACGATCTTGGGGTTGAAGTTGCCTTCACCACGCAAGTGATGCATTAACCAGTCGCCTGTCTTATAACCCATTTCATCATGGCTATAGACGACCCAGTTCAACACTGCATCATCATAAGGAACACCGCCCTCGGGGCGTTCATAGTCAGTCATCAGCAGTTTGGCACCGGAGTCGGCGATAGCCATTAGCCCAGGCTCATTAAGATCCAGAGAGGTTGGCCCCATCAGCACGTAGTCCAGCTCCTGAGAGGCAAAGTTTTCAAGGTTCTGTACCATTTGAGCATGATTTGAGGGCGTATCAGGAGCAGCCTGATAGAACTCATATTCGAGCCCAGCTTCGTCAAGGTGCTCACGAAACCCTTCCCGCAACTGCCCAAATATGGCACCCAAGTCGATGCTGTGCGCTGCGAAACCAATTTCAATAGGCTCATCGGGGAAGTCGCTTTGCTGGGCCTGTGCACTTCCCACTATGAACACAGTGGCAATTACAGCGCAGGTGCCCGCGAAAGGAAGATGGCCAAAGCGACTGTGTTGCTCTGTTATTCTCATGTGTAACCTCATTCTAATTATTATTGTCGCGATAGTCATAGAAGACTGACAAGTATCAATTATGGCTGGAGCGATTTAAGTGGCTAGATTCTCCAATTAATATTGGGCAGTGTTGAGGAATTAAAGATTTTATAGAGTGTACTATCGTGCAGATTTATTATTATTTTTCCTTAGCGATACTGCATTCTTGAAAAGAGATCCGAAGCCGCTGTAACTAAGTCTGAAAAGCACACCAGACTATTTTGATTACTCCCTGATCAAAAGATCGTACACGACCCATAAAAAAGCAAAGTTGCTGGACCTAGACTTTGGGCAAAGATATCAGAGGCTTCGGATTTTGCACTGCAAAATGAGGTATCAGACTCTGTTCATAAAGATCACAAACAAAGCGAATGGACAAAATCCTAACGCGCTGATTTGGCATCTTCCCCAGACGCTCTCCGCCTCCTGATTTCAAGGCATCTTGACCGAATCAATTGGCCGCCGTAGAAACCACCTCCGCACTAGTTGGCTGTTCACCACCCACCTGCTCTGGCGCCAACAGCTTCCCACTTTCCAGTCGCACCAACCGATCCGCGAGGTGAAAGTAGCGATCATCGTGGGTGATGACCAGCACTGCCTTGCCCATGCGTTTCAGCTCGGGCAACACCTCGCAATAGAACACCTCTTTGAATAACGGATCCTGATCCGCCGCCCATTCGTCAAACACCAGGAAAGGCCGATCCTCCAGGTAGGCCACTACCAACGCCAGGCGCTTGCGCTGCCCCTGAGAGAGCGCCTGAGTGGTGAAGGCACCGTTTTCAACCCGTACCTTGTGCTGCAGATGCAGCTTGGCCAGCAGGCGGTTGCCCTCTTCGTCGAGATCTTCCCGCGGTGCTTCCAGCAGGCGCTCGAAAAGATAGAAGTCAGAAAAGACGACCGAGAAGAGCTGCCGGTAGGCATCCCAGCCATCCGCCTCGACAGGTTCGCCATTGAGCGACACCTCGCCACCATCCGGCGGATAAAGTCCCACCACCACTTTGGCCAGCGTGGTTTTGCCGCTGCCGTTACCCCCAACCAGGAACACCACTTCCCCCGGCGTAAAGCTTAAATTAATCGGCCCTAGTTCAAAGAAATCATCGCTCTGCTCGTGGTAGTACTGGTGGGTGACGTCACGCAATTCAAGCCGTTGAAAATCAGGCAACTGAGGTGATGTTTGCCTCTCCTGCCCCTGGGGCATCTCGCGGGTGATGTCATCAATTCGGCTAGCGGCTACCCGCGCCATATTGATCCGCGGAATATTGATCAGCAACCCTTCCAGGGGCGTCACCATAAACACAAACACCAGGGCAAAGCCGGTCATTACCTGGGTTTGATTAGGCCCATCCCCCGCCAATACAAACAACACCAGGCCGATGAAGGCATACATCAGGAACTGCCCCCAGCTGGTCGAGATCACGAACAGCGACATGCCATAGGTGCGCAGCCGCCGCACGCCTTCAACCGACTCCCCCAGTATCTGATCCATAAAGACCCGGCTCTTGCGCTGGTGCAGCCGCAGCTCTTTCGCCCCATCGGTAAGCGCACGGAAATGACCAAACAAGCGATCCTGCTCTGACGAGGCACTCTGGAGATAGTGAATAGCGCGTAAGTGCACCAGATGATAGCCGACAGCGCCCAACCCAATCACCCCCAGTGCAAACAAGAACACCTGCCATGACAGCATCGCCAGGTAGCCCAAGCACCCCACCACGATAACCGTATTGGTCAAAATCACCGGCAAGCTAACGAACAGTACCGCCACATTGTTGCTGTGCTCGGTGAGCGCCGATTGGATCCGCGCACTGCCCACACGCTCGAAGTGAGCAAAGGGGGTCTTGGCCACGCACTGGGCGACGAAACTGCGTAACTCCGCCAGGGCACGCTGCCCCAATCGCTCAAACAGTGCCGTCGACACCATTCGACAGACCATCAACGCCACGGCAATGCCCGCGAAGGCCCAGGCAGGGTTGGCATGAGTAGCGGCGCGGCTGGCGGCATCGCTGGTCAACGCAGCATTAATTTGGGCAATCAGCAGCACGCTGAAAAGCCCCGAGAGAATACTGGCCAGCGCGGCGGCGGTCATCAGCCCGCGGGTTCGACGAAACAGATAGGAAAGCACATTCACCTCGTTGGAAAGCGATTGGAAAGCAATTGAAAACCGGCAGCTACCTCTAAAGACGAATCACTCCCGCAAAAAGTTAATCAATTTTTATGTAAACAAGCCTCATTCTCATTCGTCCTTAGATAAGGAAGTCAGTAACGCCGCCCCGTGGCAGGTGATTTTTACGGCTGTTTTTTCATTGTTTTTTTTCGATTCGTTTTTGTGATTCGTTCTTATTGATAGGAGCTTTGCGGTGTCCAGTTCTGTCCAGGCACAAACACAGGTAGACGTACCCTATGAAAGCCCCGCGGAAACCTCTCTGCTCTCACGGCCTGAGGGCTACGGCTATCAAGTCATGGGTGATTCCACCACGCAGTCACTGCTCGTTAAGGGTGATCAAGAACGTCTTGAATGGTCATTGGTTGACGATAGCAACCACTTGACGCTGCGCTGGCCACAGCGCTCCGCGCCACCTCTCCCAGCGTTACTTGCGGCTATCGAAGGAGCTTTTGCCTGTTACCCAGCCACTGTTGCACTACACCTTCAGCTACCCACTGTTGTGCATGCCAACCTGTGTGCAGCCGGCATCGCCGTTAAAGATAGCCATGGAGAACTCTGGGCCTACGCAGAGCTATTTTGGCAGTTGCCAACCCTTTGGCTCACCTCCCCCTCCATGCGTGCCTACCCGCAGCAACCCATTTTGGAGAACGGCAAGCGACATCCACGCCGCCCGCCGCGCCCCAGCGGCACGGTCTATCAGCGCCATATTCCCTGGCTGAATGCCACTCTGAGTTTTCGCGTCCTTGACCTGGAACTCGACCTTGAACGCTTTAGCCGCTGGATGAACGACCCGGTCGTCGCTCACTTCTGGGAAGAACAAGGTGACCTGCAACAGCACCGCGAACGGCTGGAGAGCACGCTGCAAAATCCCAGCGTTGTGCCGCTGATCGGCTGTATTGACGGCGAACCCTTCGGCTACTTCGAAACCTACTGGGCCAAGGAGGATCGCATCGGCGCTTATTACGCTGCCGATGACTTTGATCGCGGCTGGCACGTACTGATCGGCGAAGCTGCTTTTCGCGGGCGGCCTTATGTGGCGGCCTGGATGCCCTCTATCTCGCACTACCTGTTTCTGGACGACTGCCGCACCCAGCGCCTGGTGATCGAGCCCCGCGTGGACAACGCCAAGATGCTGCGAAACCTTGCCCAGTGCGGTTACGCGCATGTTAAGGCGTTCGATTTCCCCCATAAGCGGGCCATGCTCGGCATGCAGCTACGCGAACACTTTTTTAACGAGCGCAGTTGGATACCGCTGCCTCCGCACCCGGGGTCAGCGCCACGACCCGACCCACGCTTCAACCTATAGACACATCAGCCACGAGGACTCTTATGCATATTCACGACTTGATCGGCATCGGCTTCGGCCCCTCCAACATTGCTCTGGCCATTGCCCTCGACGAGCAACGCCACTCAGGGCAAGCACGGGATGCCTTGTTTATTGAGCGCCAGCCCTGCTTTGCCTGGCACCCGCATATGCTGCTGGAAAATGCCCATATGCAGATCTCTTTCCTCAAAGACCTGGTCACACCGCGTAACCCAGGCAGCCGTTTCAGCTTCCTCAATTACCTCCACAGCAAAGGCCGCCTACAGGACTTTATCAACCTGCAGACCTTCTTCCCTAGCCGCCACGAATTCAATGACTACCTAAGCTGGACGGCCAGCCACTTTGAACACCAGTGCGCCTACGGAGAGGATGTGTTTGAAGTACTGCCCGAAACTGACAATGACGAGGTCGCCTACCTACGCGTTCGCTCAAGGGATGAAAGTGGCGCAGTACAGGAAAGGCTCACCCGTTCACTGGTGGTCAGCGTAGGCGGCGCGCCCAATGTGCCTGAATGCTTCGCTGAGCTAAAAGACGACCCGCGGGTCTTCCACTCCAGCCACTACCTCCGGGAGCTAGCGAAGCAAGACGCCCCCAAACGCATCGCTGTAATCGGTGCGGGCCAGAGTGCCGCTGAGATATTCCTTGATCTGCACAACCGCGAAGGTATTCAGGTGGATCTTATTAGCCGGGCATGGGCCTTTAAGCCCTCGGACGACAGCCCCTTCGTCAACGAGATATTCAATCCCGAATACACCGACTACGTGTTCAACAACCCCACCGGCCAGCGGGAAGCATTGCTGCAGGAGTACAAAAGCACCAACTACTCTGCCCCTGACTTGGCGCTGATTCAGGAAATTTACGATGTGTTCTATCAGCAAAAAGTGACCGGCCAGGCCCGCCACCGCTTCCGTCGCCGTCATGAGGTTATCGGCAGTCAAGCAGGCCCAGAAGGCGTTGAGCTAAACGTGCGTGATTTGGAGACTGGCCATACGGATATCACCCGCTACGACGCCGTGGTGTTAGCCACCGGCTATGTACGCGATACCCATAAACGGCTACTGGCCCCCGTTGCGGACTACCTGCCTGATTTTGCCGTCAACCGCCACTATCAGCTTTACACCAAGCCTGAGTTCAAACCGGCTATTTTCCTGCAAGGCAGCTGCGAACCCACCCATGGTTTGAGCGATACCCTGCTGTCGATTTTGGCGGCGCGGACAAGTGAGATTTGTGAAGTACTTAATGAGGCGCTACCAGCGGCCCATTCAGAGGCATCAATTCCATCGCTAGTAAGCACGGACTAACCAAGCACTATCAACGCATGGCCGTTCTCCTAGAGCGGCCCTTAATACCGAGACTTACGCCCATTATGTCCTTACATCCTGATGTCGCCGCTTTCTTAGACCTGATCGCCGATAGCGGCAATCCGCCTTTCCACTCGCTCTCACCAGAACAGGCACGCGCTGCCTACGAGGCATCATCACAGATGCTTGATGAGCCAATAGCTAACGATGCAACGTCCCTGAGTATCACCTGCCGAGATGGACACCGTATAGAACTACGCCGCTACCAAGGCGAGGAGTCTTTATCGCCCACCCTGCTCTACTTCCATGGCGGCGGCTACCTACTGGGCAGCCTGGACTCCCACGATTCACTCTGCCAAAGCATCGCTCAGGCGGCTGGCTACACAGTGCTGGCTGTCGACTATCGCCTGGCCCCCGAGCACAAGTTTCCGACGGCTTTTCACGATGCTGAAGATGCCTATTGCTGGTTGCTGAAGCATGGAGAAGAGATGGGCATCAATACATCACGTATCGCCGTCGGTGGTGACAGTGTAGGCGGCACCCTCGCCACGGCTCTTTGCATGTCAGCGCGTGATAATGGTTGGCACCCTCCACGCTGCCAGATTTTGCTCTACCCCTGCACCAGTGCCTGGCAGGACAGCGAGTCTCACCGCCGATACGCACAAGGCTACCTGCTAGAAGCAGACACCCTGCAGTGGATGTTTGGCCACTATCTCAATAGCGATGAGGAGCGCCACGACTGGCGCTTTGCGCCGTTGGAGGCGGCAGAACTCAAAAACCTACCGCCTGCGTTTATCGCCCTGGCCGAACATGATCCCCTGGTCGACGAAGGCATCGCTTACGTGAACCGTTTACAGCAAGCGAACGTGGATATCCAACTGACTGTTTACCCCGGTATGGTGCACGACTTCGCACGACTAGGCAGCATCGCGCCCGAAGCAACCGGTCAGGTACGCGCGGATATCGCCAAGGCGCTACGGCACCATCTCAGTCACTATCCAAGCCCATCAGATGTTTAATTGCCGCCGCATGGGGCGCTGCATGGATGGTAAATGCAGCGCCTCTAGTCACAGGTACCTTTTTAAGCAACAGAGTGTTGCAAGAGCGTACAAATTCAGAACATAATGCTAATAATAACAATTACTATTAACATACAAAATATCATGCAAGGGGATTACTATGCACCAACTTCGTACCGGCCTGCGCAGGCACCTGCTCACTGTGGCCATTGCCAATGCCTGCGCGGCAACCCTATTCGCGGCTCCGGCGGCTCTCGCTCAAGGCACCACAACGCAGGAGTCAGAAAACGACGAAGCGATCAATACATTACCCACCGTCCAGGTAACCGGCGAGTACCTGCGTGATGCTTCGACGGAAGGAACAGGCTCATACACAACTGACTCAATGAATACCGCGACGCGGCTAGGCTTATCCATTCGTGAAACACCGCAATCAGTATCAGTTATCAGCCGACAGCTGATTGATGATATGCAGTTGGAATCACTGGCGGATGTGGTCAATACAACGACGGGCCTCACTTCAACCCAGCAAGATAGCCAAAGACATGTTTTTTCAGCACGTGGATTTGAGATTAATAATTATCAAATTGATGGTATACCCACAGCTTGGGAAAGTGGTTATTCCGCTGGTGAATCACAAATGGACACCATACTTTATGACCGTATTGAAGTAGTGCGCGGTGCTAGTGGCTTGACTTCCGGTGCGGGAGATCCTTCGGCTGCGATTAACCTTGTGCGTAAAAAAGCGGATAGTGAGGAGTTTACTGGACATACCACTGTCAGTGCTGGCAGTTGGGATCGCTATCAGGGGACTGTGGATATTTCGACGCCGTTAAATGAAGCTGGAACAGTGCGTGGTCGCGTCGTTGGCAGCTATCTTGAAGAAGGTTCTTTTGTTGATTCGCTGGAAAATGAAAAATCTGTGCTTTATGGCACTTTAGCTGCCGATCTCACTGATAATACATTGATGAACATTGGTATCAGCCAACAGCAAAACAGGCCCACAGGCTCAACTTGGGGTGGTTTGCCTGTTTGGTTTAGTAATGGAGAAAGAACAGATTGGTCTCGCTCTAAAACGGTCGGCGCAGACTGGACAAGATGGGATTCTGAAGTCACTAATTACTTCGTCAACCTCGAGCACAATTTTGATTCAGGCGCATCACTTTACGCAGCTTATAGCAACAATATTAATCATGCTGATTTACCATTAGTCTATTTGTACGGTGCTCCAGATAGGCAAACCGGCCTTGGAATGGGGGCGTTTCCGGCTTGGTACGAATTTGAACGAGAGCAGGATAATATCGATATCTATGGTAACCTGCCATTTGCATTTTCTGGTCGCGACCATGAGGTGACTGTAGGTCTGATGCACAGTAAGCAGGACTTTACCTCTGAGCGGCGGAATCCACTGAGTGCACCACCAGTCGGAAATTTCTATGAATGGGATGGCTCTTATCCAGACCCTGGGTGGGGCCCAAAAACATCCTATACAAGAAAAGAAACTGAACAACTTGGTGGTTATGGAGCTTTACGCTTATCACTGACTGACCCACTGACACTTATCCTGGGTAGTCGCATTACCAATTGGGAAACTGAAGGCATAAAAACAAATGGTGACTTCTATGAGTTTAATCATCATCAGGTAGTCACACCCTATGCCGGCTTAATCTACGATATTAATAATGTCTATTCAGCTTACGTTAGCTATACAGATATTTTCAATCCTCAGGACGCGCAGGATAGAAATGGCAATTATCTTGACCCACTTGAAGGTAAAAACTATGAAACCGGCATTAAAGCGGAGTATTTTGAAGGGCGTTTGAACGCCATGCTATCAGTATTTCGTATTGACCAGGATAACTTGGCACAGCCCGATACGGGATATTTGGTTCCTGGAACCACTAACCAGGCCTCATATGCTGCGGAAGGCACTACCAGTATCGGCTATGAGTTTGAAGTGTCAGGTGCTATTACCGATGATTGGAATCTTATGTTCGGGTGGTCACAGTTCCAGGCTGAAGATTCTGATGGCTCAGCAGTAAATACCGCTCAACCTCGTCGTACCGCGACCTTGTTCACTACCTATCAACTAAATGATTTAACCCTTGGCGGTGGTTTCAATTGGCAAAGTTCCAACTACACAATGGTAACCAACCCTTTGGGAAATAGTGAAGAAGTAAAACAGGGTAGTTATGCGCTTACTCACCTAATGGCCAGATATCAGATGACACCGGAATTAAGCGCTCAATTGAATGTAAACAATCTATTTGATGAGAAGTATTACACCAACAGTGGTGCTTGGTTCGGGCAGTTAGCGTACGGCGCTCCACGTAGCGCAAACTTGACATTAAAATATGATTTCTAAAGCATCAGCATAGCAATATTTAAAACTTTCGCATCAGATGTTTACCCAGCCCTATCTATTTAGGGCTGGGTATTTTAACAAAGAACATTACTGCCAAAAGATAATATTTTCTAATGCATGTCTAGGCACCGGCATCGGTGGATTATCCTTTTAACTTAACACCTTAACCCATGGCAGTCATGATACATGTCTCTAAGGCGCGACACATGAAGTTTTTCACGACAGTACTAGCGTTTCTTACATTCTGCAGCATTGCATATGCTGGCGAAAGGCAACCCATTGCCACTTTCGACTGGGCTGTTTCAGAAACCCTGAGTATGCTGGATATTGGCCCGCTAGGCGTAACGCAACTGGAAACTTATAACGAGTGGGCAAATAACGGGCTTATCACATATGATGCTATAGATCTTGGCTTTGGCTCGATGCCAAACCTTGAGCTGATGTCACACCTAAACCCTTCACTAATAATAGGGGGTCTTACACGTCCGAATGAAAAACTATCGCATATCGCGCCCACAGAAAATATCTCCCTATTTCCGATTACGGGCGACCCTTGGCAGGCAGTGCAAGACTTCACTCTGGCTTTAGCGGAGCGACTGGGGCGTCAAGAACATGCAAAGCGTCTTATCCTCGAATATGAACAACAACTTAGTAGGCTCAGCCATAAGCTTTCTGAAGAACAAGCCCCCCTTCTTATTATCCAATTTAGGGATGATCGACATGTCTGGATATATGGAGGAAATAGTCTGCTTCAGGGTGTCTTAGATCAGCTCGGCCTTACTAATGCCTGGAATCAACCAACAAACCATGTAGGTGTTTCTGTCGTTAGTATCGATGAACTACCTGCCATTGAAGGTAGATTGGTTGTTTTGAAGAGCCCTCATTATACTGACAGCATTGGTGATCGCCTCAACCGTGGCGGACTATGGCAGGCGTTGTTACGTCTTCGCAGTAGCAATACTATCTACCTTCCAGTCAATTACTGGACTCTGGGAGGCCTCCCCTCTGCCATGCGTTTCGCTGAAACATTGGTAGAAACGCTTGATTTAGTGAATGAGGCTCCTCATCTGCATACATCCAACGCCTTTCCAGCGCACGATTCTGGAATGGATCTATCTCTGAGTGATTTGGCTGGTCTAGCTTTTCACCTACTCACCGAAGCTTAGTCTACCTAGAGATGCTGAGGCAGAAAGTTGAATGCTACTAGCTATCCCTTGGAACCTACCCTTCGCTTAATCGGCTCTGCAAAGAGGTATATAGCCCACTCGGAAAGAACGGAAAATATCACCTAACACCAGTATATCTAGCGATGGAAAAACGATGAAAAAAGCATACCTATATTACATAAAAATCAATCAAAGCTATGGTATTCATCACCACAAAGCACTGTGCCGCGTAGTGGCGATATATATAGCTATAGTTTTATACTTCCCTACCCCTGTTCACGCCCACGCCCCTTCCATCATCACAAATAGTTGGACGTTGGCTGAAACTTTAATTGCCTTGGATAGCCCCCCACAAGCTATCGCCATGACTGAAGACTATGAAACCTGGGGGCATGATAATTTGCCAACAGAAGTTAAAAATATTGGTTTGATTCAGCAACCTAATTTAGAACTCATAGCTCAGCTTTCTCCTCATCTATTCTTAACAGAAGAATACTTCAGACTAGATGAGCGAATAGCACAGCGTTTTACAACGTTAACTTTACCACAACATGACAGAAGTGTGAGTACTTGGGAAGGTCTAGTATTGCTTACTCAAGAAGTATCGGCATCTGCTAATACACATCTCTCACATGAGGAGCTGCTTAATGAGTATGAGGCAAAAATTGACAACCTTAAAGAAAGATTAGAAAACTTCATTTCTCCCCTACTGATCATTTATATACTAGATGACAGACATGTTAGGGTTTTTGGCGAAGGTAGTCTTGTTCACACAATGCTAGAAAAGCTTGGAATTACTAATGCTTGGAATAAACCAACAAGCCGATGGGGTTTTTCGGTTGTGACCACTGATGAACTTATAAATATAGATGCCCAGCTTGTGATTATCAAAAAACCAGGGGCGTACAATAACTTTAACCCCCAAAATCATAACTCCGGATTATGGGGCTATATTCCTAGTATCAAGAATGGAACAGCAATATCTACACCTCCCTTTTGGATGTTCGGCGGATTGCCGTCAGCATATCAATTTGCTAGCAACTTGGTAGATAGCCTGGAAAGGAACTAGCGGCACATCAGCATGCTTGATCGCCAACTAAGTGTTTATGTGCATAAACGTGCCGCAGGCAACTTACCTTAAAAGTCACCGCTTTACATGAAGAGCTATGCAGACGAGCTTATCAATCGATAAACTTTATCAACCAGTCAACTTTCAAGCCAAACGCTGTCATCTCTCAGAGATAGCACCCCGCATCACTAGAATCGACACTGATTACTCCAACGGCCACCTCTGATGGGTGGCCGAGAAGAGAAAATATTTTTAGCAATCAACCATTCATACTAGTTCCTCCGCTGCAAAGGTTACCCAATTCCCCCCGTCCTGCAATTCCCCCACCAGCTGCAGCACCAGCGAATCACTGGAAACTATCGAGAAGTGATCCTCAGAAGTTTCAATAGCACGACGTGGCGCTTGCCCCACTTGATGCGTTAGTGCTTGCCGTTCCTCTTGTGGACGCCCTTCAGACCACCAATAATCCGCCTCACAGCTCAGCGTCGGCAAAGTATCGGTCTGCAGGGAAAGCCTCTTCAGATGGCGCGCCACACAGAAGATCCGGGCCAGTTCTTCACCACCCAGTGCAGCATAACCTTCCCGTCCGTTTGCCATATCTGACGCCAGTAAGCGTTCTAGCATAGTGGCGAGTTCCGTTTCGCTTGGCTCCTTACGGGGCGCTTTGTGAGTACTATTGGCAACGCTCTCAGATGAAATGCTCGGCAAGATGACTGACACAAAGGCCGCAAAATCCTGCAGCCAGTCATCTTCGCTCGTCTGGCCGCTACCGGGGATATAGGGATCGACCAGTGCCAACAGGCTCACCTCCTGGGCTTGCTTTTCAAGCCGTGCCGCGATCATTGCTGCCAAGGTACCACCTAGGGACCACCCTAATAACCGATAGGAGCCCTGAGGCTGCAAGCTAAGGATAGTTGTCGCATAGTCATCAGCCATCGCTTCCAGCGATGTATCACAATGTTGCGGGTCGGTTAGCATCCGGCACGGCAGTCCATATACCGTGCATACTCCCTGTAAACGCCGTGCCAGCGGTTGATAGTCGTAAAGGGTGCCCATACCAGCATGCACGCAAAACAGCGGTGACTGCCCCTGACTCTCGCCATTGAGCATAACTACGCCATCCAGCAAGGCAACCGAAGCTTCTCCCAGCCCCAACAGGCCAGCAATGGTTGGCTTCTGCATCAGATCACGCAGTTTAAAATCAAGCGTGCTCTCCTTTAGGGCGCGCACTCGGCTCAACACTTTCAGGCTCAGCAGGGAGTCTCCACCCAGTTCGAAGAAGTTGTCGGTTTCACCGACTCGCTCAATACCCAATACTTCCTGCCAAATCTCGGCGAGTTGGCGGGCTTCCGGTGTAGAGGGGGCCACGTGCTCGCGGTTTTCATCCAGCCGCGGCTCAGGCAGCGCCGACTGATCCAACTTGCCATTGACCATGCGTGGCAGGGCTGTCAGTACCATCATATGTGCTGGCACCATATAGTCGGGCAGATGTGCTTCGAAATACCGACGTGCACGTTGCACTAATCGAGTGTTATCCGCCTCATCAGCTACCAGATAAGCAACCAACTGATGCCCAGTCGAGGATTCATGGGTAACGATGGCAACATCACTCACGCCAGGTATTTCGCGGGCACGTGCCTCTATCTCACCCAGCTCAATACGGAAGCCACGTACCTTCACTTGATGATCCGCACGGCCCATATATTCCATATCGTTATCTTCTCTCCAGCGCACCAGATCCCCAGTGCGGTAGAGTCGCCCGCCCAAGGTGTCGAAGGGATCAGCCACAAAGCGCTCGGCAGTCAAGCCGGTACGTCCAAGATAGCCCCGCGCCAAACCATAACCTCCGATATACAACTCACCCACAACGCCCTTGGGTACCGGTTGCAGGTTGTCGTCCAGCACGTAGAGCGACCGCTCGCCAACGGGGCGACCAATCGGTGCATAGGCACAGTCAAAGGTCTCCTCGGCGGGTGTCTTCCATAGCAGTGGTGTCACCACCGTTTCGGTGGGCCCATAGCCATTGATGAACCAGCGCGGCCGCAGTGTGCGGCGCGCTTTGTCATAGGCTGCCTTGGGCATCGCCTCGCCACCGAAGACGTAAAGCTCCACCGGCGGCGTATCATCACGCCCTTCTGCCCAGTCAGCGACTTGATTCAAATAGGCCGGAGGGAAAGCCACGTTCGCTGCCCGATAGCGTTGCAGGGCCGTGTAGGCTTGTTCCGCGGTCCATAACTCTTCTTCCCGAATTGCTAGGCTCATCCCCGAGCACAGGGCTGTCAGCCAGCGCTCATGAGCTCCATCGAAGGAGAATGACATGAAGTGTAACTCGCAGGAGTCGGGTTCCATGTCATAGAGTTCGCTAATTGCCTGGCAATGCATCGCCAGCGGGCCATGTGCCACTGTAACGCCTTTAGGCGTACCGGTAGAGCCCGAGGTATAGATCACGTAAGCCAGCGACTCTTCGTGCACGGCCACATCGGGATCAGCATCGTCATAACGGCTTAGATCAAGCGCCTCGCAATCCACATAAGGTATACCCTCCACCGCTGCCAAACGCGGCAGTACCCCGTGCTGCGTAAGCAGCAGGGCCATGCCACTATCCTTGATCATAAAACTCAGACGTTCGGGCGGATAGGTCGGGTCGAGTGGCACATAAGCGCCGCCCGCTTTGAGCACGGCCAGCAGAGTTACAATGACTTGGGGCGAGCGCTCCAGCGCCACGCCGACCCGCACATCGGGCCCCACCCCTTGCTCGCGCAGATAATGGGCAAGGCGATTAGCCTGAGCGTTGAGCTGCACATGGCTTAAAGTCTGGTCACCCATACGAAGTACAGTGCTATCTGGCTGTGTATCCGCATGCGCAGCGATGCGGCGATGCACTGGCATGCGGGAGAAGCCACTACGGCCACTCTGGCCTAATTCACTCAGCGCATCCCATCGAGCTGATTCAATCCATTCCAGCTCACCCACAGGCCGATCCGGCGACTCCGCCATCTGACGAATGAGCAGCTCCATAGCGCATTTCAGTTCATCAATGAACGGCTCTGGGAAGTCCCGTCGGCTATAGCAGTACTCGATCTCCAGCTCATCGTCGATCACCACCTGCAGATCCATCGCGTAGCCAGTTATGCCTTCCCCGGCAACCTCACCAAAGCGCAGACCATGCCGCTGCTGATCACGCATTGTTCTATCGACGGGGAAGTTCTCAAATACAATGATACTGTCGAACAAGGCGCGGCCCGATGACCCAGACCAGCGTTGGATATCTGCTAACGCGGCATGTTCATACTCACGAATGCCCAGATTGGTCGCCTGCACACTCTGCAAGTAAGCACCCACACTCTGCTCAGGCAGCACCGTCAACGCCACGGGGATAGTGTTGATAAACAGGCCTACCATCTCCTCAGCGCCTTGCAGGCTCGGTGGGCGGCCGGAGACCGTCGCGCCAAACACCACCCGTTCCTGATGACAGTAGCGCTGCAGTAGCACCCCCCAAGCTGCCTGTATTAAAGTGTTTAGAGTCACGCGCTGCCGCTGGGCAGCAGCTTTTAGGAGCGCGGTATCTTGCCGTCCTAGACGGGTATAGCGTTTGGCGAATCCCTGGGCCTCACCCTCTTGACGGCTCGACTCGGCCAACAGCGTCGGCCCTTCCAGCCCCACCAGTTCCGATGTCCAGAAGGCTTGAGTCGAAGCGGCATCCTGACGCTGCAACCAGCGAATGTAGTCACCGTAGGGCCTCCCAGCAGCCACCAAAGGCTCTTCCGCATAGCTGGCCAGCCACTCGTTAATTAGACGGGCTTCAGACCAGCCATCGGACAAGATATGATGCCGAGTCCATATCAATTGATAGCGGTCATCATCAAGCCGAATTAAATGCAGCCAGGCTAATGGGGGGGTCAGCCAGTCAATTTGGCGCTTGAGCACTTGCTCAGCATAGGTGGCGAGGGACTCTTCGAGCGTATCTTTCTTACTACGCCAATCCAACTGTACGATTTCTGGCTCCACTTGCGTAAAGACAAGTTGTAGTGGACGCGCCATACCCGCCTGCCATAAGAAACCCGTTCTTAGCGTGGCATGGCGCTCAACCATCGCTTGCCAAGCTCTCACTAGTCTATCGGCATCCAAGCCACTGACGTCTACGTTCAATTGATTGACGTAGAGCCCCGGCTCTTCCGCTTCAAGAGAGTGGAAGAACATCCCCTCTTGTGTGGGCGACAGGGGGTAAACATCTTCGATATTGTCCTGGTCTAAGCCTAGGGCTTCGATCTGCTCACTGCTCAGATAATCCGCCAATTCATTGAGCTCAACCTCACATCCTTGCGCTTCCTCCTGCGCACCGGTCGCATTAAACGCCAGCTGGGCTATGCTCTGATGCTCAAAGACTTGCCGAGGAGTGACCGTCCAACCAGCCCGTTGCAACCGAGAGACGATCTGCAGGCTGAGAATAGAATCCCCACCCAGCTCAAAGAAGTTGTCGTGCCGCCCCACCTGCTCGACTCCAAGTATCTCTGACCAGATCTCTGCCAGCGCTTCTTCTATTTCGCCTTGAGGCGGTTCGTACAGCGAACCACTGGTCAAATCCGGCTCGGGTAGGGCCTTGCGGTCTACTTTACCGTTAGCATTCAGCGGCAGTATATCGAGGGTGACCACAACTCCCGGCACCATATAATCCGGTAGCTTTTGACCCAACGTCTCACGTAGTAAGGTGCTATCGAGTTCACCATCGGTCTGGGGAACCACATAGGCCACCAGCCTCGAGCCACTGGGGCCTTCTTGCGCTACCACCACCGCCTCGCGAACCTCCGGCAGAGCTAATAGCTCGGCTTCGATCTCGCCTAGTTCAATACGCAAGCCGCGAATCTTCACTTGATGATCAAGACGGCCCAGGTACTCGAGCTGACCATCGACACGCCAGCGCACCAAGTCGCCGGTGCGGTAGAGGCGCTCGCCCTGCGCAAACGGATCGGCGACAAAACGTTCTGAGGTAAGGTCAGGGCGATGGAGGTATCCCCGTGCTAAGCCCACGCCACCAAGATAGAGCTCACCCGCGACTCCGGGCGGCGCCAAATTAAGATCGCCATCCAGTACGTAGGTGCGAATACCGGCGATCGGCTGGCCGATCGCTACCTGGTTGCGCCCATCGTCTTGGCAAGTCCAGTGGGTAACATCAATCGCTGCTTCGGTGGGACCATAGAGATTGTAGAGTCCTGTGTGAGGCAAACGGGCAAACACCTGATTCTGCAGTTCAGTTGGCAACGCTTCGCCGCTGCATACCAGACGCGTCAGGCTTTTGCAGGCTTCTACCTCGCCATGGGCCAGGAAGGCCTGCAACATTGAAGGTACGAAATGTAGCGTGGTGATTCCGTGGGTACGGATCAATTCGACCAGTTGGGCTGGCTCACGGTGGGATCCTGGTGGCGCCATCACCAGTCGGGCGCCCTGCATTAGCGGCCAGAAGAATTCCCATACAGAAACATCAAAGCTGAAGGGCGTTTTCTGTAGCACCGCATCGTCGGCCGTTAAGCCATAAGCACTCTGCATCCACTGTAGGCGATTGGTCAGGGCATGGTGACGGTTGGCCGCTCCTTTGGGTCGCCCGGTGGAGCCCGAGGTGTAAATCACATAAGCAAGATGTTCACCGTGCAGTTCTACCTCTGGGTTGGTTGACGCATGATGTGTCACATCCAACCGATCCAACTCGATAACGCTCAGCCCACCGGCCACCGGCAACGTATCACGTAGATGCTGCTGGGTAATCAGCAACTCGATACCGCTGTCCTCTACCATATAGACCAGCCGCTCGCTCGGATAATCCGGATCCAACGGCACATAGGCACCGCCCGCCTTGAGAATCGCCAGCAACCCCACCACCATCTTGATGGAGCGTTCCATAGCGATGCCCACTCGGGTCTCTGGCTTTACGCCAAGGCCGATCAAATAGTGTGAAAGACGATTCGCGTGGGTATTAAGTTCAGCGTAGCTGAGTGACTGATCAGCAAATACGAGCGCCGTAGCTTCTGGGGTTACCGCAGCTTGGCGTTCAATTAGGTGGTGGACAGGCGAAGCATTGGGATACCGCTGAGAGCCTTTGCCCCACTCCTGTAATTGACGTTGTTCGCCCTTATCAAGCAACTCAATATCCCCCAGCGCACACTCCGACATTTCTGCCAACGCCTCTAGAATGACGGCGTAGTGCTGCGCTAGGCGCTCAAGGGTAGTTGTGTCGAATAATTCTTCAGCGTAAACGAAGCTGGCCTCTAGGCGGCCATCCGAGCGCTCTACCACATTCAGCGTCAGCTCGAACTGCGCCTCGCTCTTCCCTAGTGGCCAACTACGTAGCTCCAGTCCAGGTAGAACCCGCAGCTCGTCTTGATCCTGCCGCTGATGATTAAACATCACTTGGAATAGTGGTGTGTGGCTCAGGCTCCGCTCGGGCTGAAGTGCTTCCACCAATTGCTCAAAGGGCAGATCCTGATGCTCTTGAGCGCCAAGCGCCACAAGCTTACACTGTTCCAACGCTTCAGCTAGACTTAAGCGGCTACTCAACTGGTTGCGCAACACTTGAGTATTAACAAAGAAGCCCACCACGCCCTGGGTTTCCGTCCGGTGGCGGTTGGCGATTGGCACGCCGACCCGAATATCTTCCTGCCCCGTATATCGATACAGCAGCGCTTGGAAACCAGCGAGTAACGTCATAAACAGGGTGACACCCTGAGCTTGGGTTCGCTTGCGCAGCCCGTTTATCAGTGACTCTGGGAGCACCATATGGTGGCGCGCAGCGTGATAATGTCCATCGTTACGGCGTGGGCGATCAGTCGGCAACAGCAGTACTGGGTGTTCGTCACCAAGTTCCGTCTGCCAATAGGCGAGCTGGCGCTCTTTCTCGCCCGCTTCCATCCATTGACGCTGCCAGAGTGCATAATCAGCGTACTGAATCGGCAGGGCTAGCGGCTGCCACGTCTCACCCGTTACCCGAGCGGAGTAGTCCGCTGCAAACTCATCGATGATCAACTGCATCGACCAGCCATCGGAGATGATATGGTGCATTACCACCACCAACAAGTGCTCATCTTCAGCTAAACGCAGTATCCCCACGCGCAAAAGTGGCCCCTGCTCCAGATCGAAAGGATCATGGCGCAGAGCAACCTGATTCTCTATCGCCGCTTCGCGTTCATCCTTCGGCATATGGGCTAGGTCAACTTCATGCCATGCGAAGTTGCTCTCGGCCTGCACCACTTGCATCACCCCATCCTCGCCATCGTCACGGAAGACCGTGCGCAATGCCTCATGACGAGATATTAAGGCGGTGAAGCTACCCCTCAATGCCTCCGTATCCAGCGAGCCCTTAAGGGTTAGAGCACCCGTAATATGGTAAGCGCTGCTTTGGGGATCCAAGCGCCACAGAAACCATTGCCGAACTTGAGAATAGGAAAGTTCACTTCGCTCCTGAGTCTTTCGCCTAACGATTGGCAACTGCGAAAAGTCGATACCCTGTTGCCTCAAAGCCCCAAGAAATGCGCTCTGCTTATCCCGTGCCAGATGTGCGAAACGCTCAGCAATCGTGTGTTTATTGAGTTCCATATCAGCTCTCCATACCATCTAATA
This sequence comes from Halomonas sp. SpR8, assembly GCF_031010195.1. Lineage (GTDB taxonomy): Bacteria > Pseudomonadota > Gammaproteobacteria > Pseudomonadales > Halomonadaceae > Vreelandella. The sequence continues at coordinate 146,816 of NZ_JAUAMC010000002.1, forward strand.
GCGCTGCCATCTGTTCAAGCTGTGCGCCTTCTTCCTCTTTAGCGCCTTCACCCCATTTCTGAATGGACTCACACATTGAGGCCAAGGTAGCGCGCTCGAAATAACTGCGAAGAGGGAGCCGTATATCAAAATTTTCTTCCACCCTGGACTGTACCCTTAAAGCCGAAAGCGAATGGCCACCCAGCTCAAAGAAGTTGTCGTATCGCCCCACCTGTTCGATGCCAAGTATCTCTGACCAGATTTCCGCCAGCGCTTCTTCTACCTCGCCTTGGGGTGGCTCGTACTGCGAGCTACCGACCAAATCCGGAGCGGGCAGTGCCTTACGATCCACCTTGCCGTTGGCATTCAGCGGCAGTGCCTCGAGCGTGACCACGACGCCCGGCACCATATAATCCGGTAGCTTTTGACCCAGCGTTTCACGTAGTGAGCTGGTGTCGAACTCACTGTTAGTTTGGGGGACCACATAAGCCACCAGCCTAGAACCACCGGGGCCTTCTTGGGCGACCACTACTGACTCGCGAATCTCCGGCTGAGAGAGTAGTTCGGCTTCGATTTCACCAAGCTCGATACGCAGGCCGCGAATCTTCACTTGATGATCGAGGCGGCCCAGATACTCGAGCTGGCCATCCTCCCGCCAGCGCACCAGATCGCCGGTGCGGTAGAGGCGTTCGCTTTGCGCAAAAGGATCCGCGACAAAACGTTCTGAAGTAAGATCAGGGCGGTGCAGATAGCCCCGCGCCAAGCCCGCGCCACCAAGATAGAGTTCACCAGCGACTCCGGGCGGCGCCAAATTAAGATCGCCATCCAATACGTAGGTGCGAATACCGGCGATCGGCTGGCCGATCGCTACCTGGTTGCGCCCATCGTCTTGGCAAGTCCAGTGGGTAACATCAATCGCTGCTTCGGTGGGGCCATAGAGGTTGTAGAGTCCCGTGTGAGGCAGTCGAGCCAATACTTGGTTCTGCAGTTCAGTTGGTAGCGCTTCGCCGCTGCATACCAGACGCGTCAGGTTGGTACAGGTTTCTACCTCGCCATGGGCCAGGAAGGCCTGGAGCATTGAAGGTACGAAATGTAGTGTGGTGATTCCGTGGGTACGGATCAATTCGACTAGTTGGCCTGGCTCGCGGTGAGCGCCTGGTGGCGCCATCACCAGTCGGGCGCCCTGCATTAGCGGCCAGAAGAATTCCCATACAGAAACATCAAAGCTGAAGGGCGTTTTCTGTAGCACCGCATCGTCGGCCGTTAAGCCATAAGCCTCTTGCATCCACTGTAGGCGATTGGTCAGTGCATGGTGACGGTTGGCCACGCCCTTGGGTCGCCCGGTAGAACCCGAGGTGTAAATCACATAAGCGAGATATTCACCGTGCAGCGCCACCTGTGGGTTGGTTGACGCATGATCCGTGACATCCAACTGATCCAGCTCGATAACGCTTAAGCCATCGGTCAGAGGTAGAGCATCAACCAGATGTCGCTGAGTGAGTAACAGCTTGATGCCGCTGTCTTCGACCATATAGGCCAACCGATCGCTCGGATAATCTGGATCCAACGGTACATAAGCACCACCCGCTTTGAGAATACCCAATAGACCCACTACCATCTCAACTGAGCGCTCAACAGCGATGCCCACTCGGGTTTCGGGTTTTACGCCTAAACCAATCAGATAGTGGGCCAAGCGACTGGCGCGAGTATTGAGTTCGGCGTAGCTGAGTGACTGACCTGCGAACACTAATGCCGGAGCATCGGGGATTTCCGCAGCCTGCTGCTCAATCAGTTGATGGATTGGTGCAGCCGCGGAATACTGTTGGGTATTCTCTCCCCACTCACTCAACAACAGCTGCTCGTCTGTTCTAAGTAGGCTGATCTCACTTAATGGCTGTTGAGGCGCCGCTTCCAGGTTATCTACAATGCCTGCAATGGCTGAGTTCAAGTAATCACACAGCCGCTGTGCACCGATCAAACGGCTCACCTGGCCTACCAACTGGAAGCCGTTACCCAGGTCGTCCACCGACATCGTGATCGGATAGTTGGTACGCTCCTGCCCGCCCAGCACCTCCATACCTTCCCATGTATGAACAACCTCCCCCTCTTGCTGAGGTGCGCTGTAACGATAGTTCAGCAGACTCGTGAATAGTGGCGTTCCGCCAGACAACCCACTACAACGCTGTGCTAACCCAAGACTGGCATGTTCATGATGCATTAGCTCAGATAGGGTGTCGTGGGTTTGGCACAGGCACTTATCGGCACCCCGCGCCCCCATTTTAATACGCACTGGTAGCGTATTAATAAACATTCCCAACGCTCGCTCGACCCCTTCAGTACCCTGCATACGCCCGAACAGCACAGTGCCAAATACCACATCGTCATGCCCAGTCGTTTTGCTGAGCACCAAGGCCCAGGCTAGGTGAAATAGGCTAGCCGTGCTAACACCATGGCGCTGAGCCTGTTGCCGTACCTGCTGAGCTAGCTCCGCCGACAAAGGAACGCGCACTTCTTCGATATCGCTACCATTGCTGCGAATGTCTAATAGCCCAAAGGGTGCTGTCGGTTCTTCAACATCACCCAACTGCTCACGGAAGAAAGCCTCGTGATTCTCCAGACTTACCCCTAGCCGGGCCTGCGCCACGAAGTTGCGGAATGGTAGCGGCTTAGGCAGTTCGTCCTCACGACCTTGCTGGATCAGAGCAATTTCTTCCACCAGGAGCTCAAGGGTGGTGTGATCCATGACGAGATGGTGGCTAGGTAACTGCAACAACCAGCGTCCGTGCTCGGCATCGTAGGCAGCCAGCGCCCGAATCATAGGTGCTTGGCGCACATCAAGGCGATGGTGCTCAGAATCCACCAGGATGTATAGCCATTCGGCCACACCGCCGGAGGCCGCATCTGGCATGCTCGGCCACTCGATATCCAGCATGGCATGTCGATACACCACCTGCACCGGTTCGCGGAGTCCTTCCCAGTACACCGCAGTACGTAAAATATCGTGACGGGCTATGAGCTTATTAAAACCAGAAATAAATGCTTCCAGCCTCTCCCTGCTATCAAAGCCCAACAGCCGGGGCGTCACATAGGCATCGCCCTCTTCCTGCAGCCGGTGATGGAAGAGAATTCCCTCCTGTAATGGTGCCAGTGGATAGATATCCTGAATATTACTCGCCCCACCGGGCACTGCCGCTTCGATCTCACGAAGCTCTTCAGCATTAAGTTCTATTAGTGTTAGCATGTCAGGCTGAAGAGTCTGACAATCGTGAGGGATCAGACTGGGCGGAATGATGATCTCAACTTGCTCGGGTGCTTGCATCAACGCGTGAGCAAAGGATGCCAGTTCCGGGTATTGGAACAGAGTACGCACCTGCGCCGTCAGTCCCCGATGCCGCATTTGTTCCAACACCTTCAGAGCCAACAACGAATGGCCCCCCATCTCAAAGAAGTTGTCGTGGCGACCTACCTGCTCGACGCCAAGTATCTCTGACCAGATCTCTGCCAGCGCCTCTTCAATTTCGCCTTGAGGCGGCTCGTACTGCGAGCCACTGGCCAAATCTGGCTCGGGTAGGGCTTTGCGGTCTACTTTGCCGTTGGCATTCAGCGGGAGTGCCTCAAGCGTCACCACGATTCCCGGCACCATATAATCCGGTAGCTTTTTCCCTAGTCGCTCACGCAGTACAGCAGTATCAAGTTCACTGTCGGCCTGGGGAACCACATACGCGACTAGCCTAGAACCACCAGGGCCTTCTTGAGCGACCACCACCGCCTCGCGAACCGTCGGCTGAGAGAGTAGTTCGGCTTCGATCTCACCAAGCTCGATACGCAGGCCGCGGATCTTCACCTGGTGATCGAGGCGGCCCAGGTACTCGAGCTGGCCGTCCTCCCGCCAGCGTACTAGGTCACCGGTGCGGTAGAGGCGTTCGCCCTCTGTGAACGGATCGGCGATAAAGCGCTCCGCAGTGAGATCACTGCGATTGAGATAGCCACGGGCCAGACTTACCCCGCCCAGGTACAACTCTCCCGCGACGCCCTGTGGTACTAGGTTGAGTTCACCATCCAAGACGTAGGTACGAGTAGCGCTAATAGGTCGCCCAATGGGAATCTGACGGTGAACGTCATCACGGCACCACCAGTGAGTGACATGGATGGTGGTTTCGGTGGGGCCATAGAGATCATGCAGGTTGGCACCGTCGAGACACTCAGCCACGTCCTGCTGTAACGTGGCTGGAACGGCCTCGCCACCGCACATAATATGCTTGAGCCGCGTCTTGGCCTTAACATCGGGATAAGCCAGGAAGGCCTTGAGCATTGAGGGAACAAAATTGAGCGTGGTAACGCCGTGCCGCTCGATCAGCTCGATGATGCGCTCTGGGTCCCGATGGTCGCCTGGTTGGGCGATCACCAAACGTACCCCGACACTCAGCGGCCAGAAAATCTCCCATACAGAGACATCGAACCCGAACGGCGCCTTGTGCAGCACGGTATCTGTATCGGTTAGTTGGTAGGTCTCCTGCATCCAGAGCATGCAGTTGGTCAAGGCATCATGGCGGATGGCAGCGCCTTTGGGCCGGCCGGTAGAGCCAGAAGTGTAAATCACATAGGCGAGATGCTCGCCGTGCAGCGCCACTGCTGGATTGGAGGAGGCGTGATGTGCGACATCCAGCCGATCCAACTCAACAACACTGAGTCCATCCGCTACCGGCAATGATTCGCGTAAGTGGTGTTGAGTCAGCAGCAGTTCGATGCCACTATCTTCGGCGATGAAGGCCAGTCGCTCCAAGGGATACTCGGGATCTAGCGGCACATAGGCGCCGCCTGCCTTGAGAATCGCCAGCAGTCCCACCACCATCTCAATGGAGCGTTCCATAGCGATGCCCACTCGGGTTTCGGGCTTTACGCCTAAACCGATCAGATAGTGGGCCAAACGACTGGCACGGGTATTGAGTTCGGCGTAGCTGAGTGACTGCTCTTCAAATACTAGTGCCGTGACCTCTGGGGTTAACGCAGCTTGGCGCTCAATTAGATGGTGAATCGTCCCTACGTCAGGGTAGCCTTGGGCACTAGTACCCCACTCGGACAACTGCCCCTTTTCAGAATCACTCAGCAGATCAACATCGTTTACGGACTGGTCAGGATACTTAGCCAGCGCCTGGAGTAATGATTGATAATGGGCAGCAAGACGCTCGATAGTTGCAGAATTAAAAAGCTCGGCAGCATACACAAAAGTTGCTCGAAGCGTACCATCAGCCCCTTCGATTGTGTTCAGTGTCAGTTCAAATTGCGCGGCCTGCTCCCCCAAAGAGTAATTCTCGAAGGATAAATTCGGCAGGGTTAACAACGACTGTGAATCTTTTCGCTGATGGTTGAACATCACCTGGAAAAGCGGGCTGTGAGATAAGCTCCGTTCCGGTTGCAGCTCCTCGACAAGCTGCTCAAAGGGTAGATCTTGGTGCTCCTGCGCCCCTTGTGCTGCGCGCCTGCTTTGCTCTAACGCCTCGGCCAGACTCAATCGGTCATTCAACTGGTTGCGAAGTATCTGAGTATTAACGAAGAAGCCCACAACTCCCTGGGTTTCCGGTCGATGGCGGTTGGCGATTGGCACACCGACCCGGATATCTTCTTGTCCGGTATAGCGATACAGCAACGCTTGGAATCCCGTCAGCAGCGTCATAAATAGAGTGGCCCCAGCAGCCTTACTCCGCAGACGTAACCCACTCACCAGGGATTCTGGCAGCGCCACCTGGTGATGCGCAGCGCGATAACGACCATCATTGCGACGTGGGAAATCGATTGGTAATTGCAGTACTGGGTGCTCGCTACCCAGTTCCAGCTTCCAATAGGCCAGTTGGCGTTCCTTTTCACCCGCATCCATCCATTGACGCTGCCACACTGCATAATCAGCGTACTGAATTGGCAAGGCTGGCGGCTGCCAGGCTTCACCTGTCACACAAGCACGGTAGTCGGCAGCAAACTCATCAATGATCAACTGCATAGACCAGCCATCAGAGACAATGTGGTGCATCACCACTACCAGCAGATGATCATCTTCAGCACGCTGAATCACCCCCACACGTAGAAGCGGCCCAATTGAGAGATCAAAAGGGGTGTCGCAAATTTCTCGAACCGCAGTATCGGCAAGAATTTCACATTTTTCAGGCGAAATATTGCTTAAGTCGGAATAGCGAAAATCATATGCGTTTTTATCTAAGACAACCTGTTTCGCCAGGCCATCATTATTGGACACGAATACTGTCCGTAGTGACTCATGACGCTCCACCAAGGCCGTGAAACAACTCTGCAAAGCCTCAAGGTCTAACTTACCCTTTAGGTTTAGCGCCCCTGAGATATGGTAAGCCGTGCTTTTAGGCTCTAGTTGCCACAAAAACCACTGACGTGTTTGAGCATAAGATAAAGGCAATGACTTTGTTCGATCAGCGTTTGGCAACACAGGTATGGTTGGCTCTTGCTTCTTATCCTCTCCCTCACCCTGTAACTCATGTGCAAGTTCAGCAAGAGTTTGCTTCTCAAGTAACTGTTTAGGCGATACCCGCAAGCCACGCTTTCTTGCCCTAGCGACTACTTTCAGACTCAAAATCGAATCCCCCCCCAGCTCGAAGAAATTGTCGTTGCGCCCCACTCGCTCGCAGCCGATCACATCGGCCCATATCTCAGCTAGCGCCGTTTCGATATCGCCTTCGGGCGCAGCGTACATATCTCGGCTGGATGTCTTCAGTTCCGGCAGCGCCTTGCGATCCAACTTCCCATTGGCGGTTAGCGGCAGAGCCTCCAGCCGTACTATGGCGCTGGGCACCATATAGTCAGGCACGCGTTCGCCAAGCTGCGCGAGTAACGCGGCGTCATCGACATCACTCCCGGCGGCCATAACCACATAAGCACACAGTTGCGCGCGGCCTTCTTCGCTCTCCCGCGCGACGACTTCGGCCTCCGCAATACCCGGCTGATCGCGCAGCAGGGCAGCGATCTCGCTCGGCTCCACCCGATAACCGCGAATCTTGACCTGATCATCCACACGGCCAAGGAACTCCAGGCTACCGTCGGCCAGTTGGCGCACACGGTCACCGCTGCGATAGAGTCGCTCCCCCGCATGGAAGGGGCTGGCGACGAAACGTTCCGCTGTTTGCCCCAGCCGCTGTAGATAACCTTGAGCCAACCCAGGGCCACCCAAGTAGAGCTCGCCGGCAACGCCCTTCGGCACCGGATTAAGCCAGGGGTCGAGCACATAGGCCTGAGCATTGGCCAGCGGTTTGCCGATCGGCAGGGTGCTGGCAGCTCGAGCGGCTATGTCGGCTTGCTGGGTGAGAATACCGACCGTGGTTTCCGTAGGGCCGTAGTGATTAAGCACCTGGCAGTTTGGCTTGAGTTCGGCGATACGCGCCAGTAGCGCCCAGTCGGTCGCTTCGCCGCCCAGAATCAGGCGCTCGTGCGGAAGCACGTCAGCCGGAGTTGCCGCACTCAGCAGCGCCCGCAGGTGGCTAGGCACAATTTTGAGCACATCCACCTGCTGTTCGCGCATATAAGCCGCAAAGGCATCTGGGTCGAAGGCGCACTCGGGGGAAATAAGATGCAAGGTACGCCCGGTGCACAAGGCACCAAACAGCACGGTATGGCCCAGATCCGCCGCTACCGTCGATACCATCGCCATGTTGCGGGCACCTTCTGGTAGCGCCAGCGCTTCCAGAACGCCCTGCACGTAATTGGCCAGCGCACCGTGACTGACCGCTACCCCCTTGGGCTTGCCCGTGGAGCCAGAGGTATAGATCACATAAGCGGTCTGCTGGGGATGGATGATGGGCAGTTCGTGCTCTACTGCAGCCGGAATATAATCAGCAAACGCCAACTCCATTACCGGAACGTCACCGCTCCAGTCGCAAGCCGTGCAGCTCAGCAGCAAGCGAGCGCCACTATCAGCCAGTTGATAGGCCAAACGCTCCGTTGGCAGTTGCGGATCCAGCGGTACGAAGGCTCCGCCCGCTTTGAGTACGGCGAGGATACCAAGCACGTATTCACACGAACGCTCGGCGTGAATGGCAACACGCACCTCGGGGCCAACGCCTTCTGCGATTAGTGCTTGTGCCAGACGCTGGGCTCGAGCATCCAGGCTGGCATAAGTGACGCCATGATCCGGCTCATCTTGCATCGCAAGTTGTTGGGAATGCTCTTCGACGGCTCGATCCCAAAGCTGTATGACGCTCTCAGAAGGATATGCGGTAGATTTGCCCTCAAGCACCGAAGTGGGGGCAGGGATTTCGAGCGATGCCAACGGTGCATTTGGTTCTTTAAGCACTTGCTCAGCCAGACTTTGTAGTGCTCCGGCGAGTCTCTTGATTGTCTGTTCATCAAACAGTGCCGTCGCATAGGCGAAGACGCAGCGAATACCATCGGAGGAATCGGTAAAATCAAAGCTTAGATCGAAGTGAGCATCACCACCGCTGAGTTCTTCAAGATGTACCTTTAAATCACCTACGGTCTTTTCTCTTTCCAGCTCTTTCTGCTGGGTGCACTTGACCTGAAATAGCGGATGTACGCCAGGCTGGCGCCCAGGCTGTACCGCCTCTACCAAAGTATCGAAAGGAATATCCTGGTAGTCCTGCGCATCAAGCACGGTTTCTTTAACAGCGCCTAATAAACTGATAAAACCCTTGGTAGGCTCTAATAAAGTTCTCAGCACTTGAACATTGAGCAGGTAACCAATCAAACCATGTGTTTCAGCTTTGTTTCGATTAGCACTTGGAGAGCCTATCCGAATGTCGCTTTGTCCACTAAAGCGATGTAGCGTCAGCTTTAACAGTGACAGCATCACCATATACAGTGAAGCGCCATGCTCACGGGCTAGCTGATGAATACCGTGGCTCACCTCACGAGATAATTGAGCATGACACTGACCAGCTTTCGATGTTTCCAAGGAACCTCTTGGGCGATCAAAAGGAAGATCGATAGGCGCGTGCGAGTCCCCCAAGCGTTGGCGCCAATGGTCTAGCTGCCGCTCCATTTCGCCAGCCTCAAACCAACTCCGCTGCCATATCGCATAGTCACCAAACTGAATGGGTAACGATGGTAGTGCTGCATTACGTTGTTGGATTCGGGCTTCGTAAAGCTCGAATAGCTCATTGATGAGCAGTTGAATCGACCAACCGTCACAAGCGATATGGTGCAATACAATGGCAACCGCATGATGGTTAGTATTCAACTGGTACATTGCCATGCGGAATGGCGGTTCAACATCAAGCGCAAACGGGCGCTGAGAGAACTCGCCAATAAGGCGCTGTAGCTCTTTTTCCTGCTCTAACTCGGCATGGTGCTGCAAATCATCGTGTAATACCGGCACCTGCCAGCCACTGAGAACCTCCTGCTGAGGCTCTCCATCCTCGCTCTGAGGATATATTGTGCGGAGTACTTCATGACGCGTCACAAGGTCATTCACACTCGACTCGAATGCAGCAACATCCAGTGGGCCTTGCAAATGAAACACACCAGGCATGTTATAAGCTGGGCTTGCCGGATCAAGCTGCCATGTCAGCCATAAGCTACGCTGCGAATATGACAACGGAAATTGCTCAGCTCGGGTAGCCGACACGATAGGAAGCTCACGAAAATCGATGCCACTACTTCTCAGCTTATTCAAAAAACTTCGCTGCGCATCAAACTGTAATTCTGCAAAACGTTGAGCAATCTTTCTTTCATCCAATTCCATGCCTCACCCCTCCAATTCATTGAGCAGTTGATCCATAGTGGAGAGCCGCTTCGCGCGACCACCATCGGCATTCACCTGTTTTAACGCGACTTGTGTTGCCATTTTCGCCAGCGTCGGATATTCGAATATCAGCCGTACTGGCAACGCCTCTCCAAAACGCTGCGTGAAACTTGCTGATATCTGCATCGCTGCAAGCGAGTGGCCTCCTATTTCGAAGAAGTTGTCATGGCGCCCTACTCGTTCGACGCCAAGTACTTCAGACCAGATCTCTACCAGCGCTTCTTCCACCTCGCCTTGAGGCGGCTCATACTGCGAGCTACTGGCAAGATCAGGCTCGGGCAGGGCTTTGCGGTCTACTTTGCCGTTGGCATTCAGCGGCAAAGTATCGAGGGTGACCACAGCTCCCGGCACCATATAGTCCGGCAGTCGTTGTCCTAGTGCTTCACGTAGTGAACTGGTATCAAGTTGAATGTCGTCTTGGGGAACCACATAAGCGACTAACCTAGAACCACTGGGGCTATCTTGAGCGACCACCACCGCTTCGCGAACCTCCGGCTGAGAGAGCAGTTCAGCTTCAATCTCACCAAGTTCGATACGCAGGCCGCGTATCTTCACTTGATGATCAAGGCGGCCCAGATACTCAAGCTGGCCATCCTCCCGCCAACGCACTAGATCCCCCGTACGGTAGAGGCGCTCTCCCTCGGTGAACGGATCAGCGATAAAGCGCTCCGCCGTTAAGTCGCTACGATTGAGATATCCACGGGCTAGGCTTATCCCGCCCAGGTACAACTCTCCCGCGACGCCCTGTGGTACTAGGTTGAGTTCACCATCCAAGACGTAGGTGCAGGTGCCACTAATAGGCCTCCCAATGGGGATCTGGCGATGAGCCTCATCACGGCACCACCAGTGAGTGACATGAATCGTAGTTTCGGTGGGACCATAGAGGTCATGCAGGTGGGCACCATCAAGACACTCAGCCACGTCCTGCTGAAGTGTGGCTGGAACGGCCTCGCCACCACACATAATATGTTTGAGCCGCGTTTTGTCCTTAACATCTGGATAGGCCAGAAAGGCCTTGAGCATTGAGGGAACAAAATTGAGCGTGGTAACGCCGTGCCGCTCGATCAGCTCGATGATGCGCTCTGGGTCCCGATGGTCGCCTGGTTGGGCGATCACCAAACGTACCCCGACACTCAGCGGCCAGAAAATCTCCCATACAGAGACATCGAACCCGAACGGCGCCTTGTGCAGCACGGTATCTGTATCGGTTAGTTGGTAGGTCTCCTGCATCCAGAGCATGCAGTTGGTCAAGGCATCATGGCGGATGGCAGCGCCTTTGGGCCGGCCGGTAGAGCCAGAAGTGTAAATCACATAGGCGAGATGCTCGCCGTGCAGCGCCACTGCTGGATTGGAGGAGGCGTGATGTGCGACATCCAGCCGATCCAACTCAACAACACTGAGTCCATCCGCTACCGGCAATGATTCGCGTAAGTGGTGTTGAGTCAGCAGCAGTTCGATGCCACTATCTTCGGCGATGAAGGCCAGTCGCTCCAAGGGATACTCGGGATCTAGCGGCACATAGGCGCCGCCTGCCTTGAGAATCGCCAGCAGTCCCACCACCATCTCAATGGAGCGTTCCATAGCGATGCCCACTCGGGTTTCGGGCTTTACGCCTAAACCGATCAGATAGTGGGCCAAACGACTGGCACGGGTATTGAGTTCGGCGTAGCTGAGTGACTGCTCTTCAAATACTAGTGCCGTGACCTCTGGGGTTAACGCAGCTTGGCGCTCGATCAGCTGATGAATTGGTGAAGTGTCGCAATAATGCTGAGTATTCTCTCCCCACTCGCTCAACAACTGCTGCTCGTATTTTCCTAGCAGGCTGATTTCACTTATCGCGTGCTGCGGGGCACTTTGCAGACTCGCTACGATGCCTACCACCGCTGCGCGCATGTAATCACATAACCTTTCCGCGCCAACCGAACGGCTTACCAAGCCGGCTAGTTGGAAGCCCTCCCCCAAATCATCCACCGACATTCCCACTGGGTAATTAGTCCGTTCCTGCACACTTAGCGCCTCCATACCCTCCCAAGTAGGCGTGGTACTTCCTTCCAGTTGAGGCGCACTCAGACGGTAGTTCAGCAAGCTCGAAAACAACGGAGTGCCCCCAGGCAAACCACTGCAACGCTGCGCTAGGCCAAGACTGGCATGTTCGTGGCTCAGTAGCTCAGAGAGAGCATCATGCGTTTGCCGTAAGCATTCATCGACTCCTTGAGAACCCAGTGTGATGCGCAACGGCAGCGTATTAATAAATACTCCTAGTGCTTGTTCGGCACCTTCGATACCTTGCATACGTCCGGACAGCACCGTGCCAAACACCACATCATCTTTGCCGGTGGCTTTGGCCATTACCAGCGACCAGGCGAGATGGAAGAAGGCCGCCACGCTGACGCCGTGGCGCCGAGCCTGCTGGCGGATCGCCGCCGCTAGTTCACCATCAAGTACCAGACGCTGCTCGTCGATATCGTCACCATCACCTAGGACATCGTTGAGATCGAACGGCAGCGTACCCTCGTCAAGATCGCCAAGGCGACGGTGGAAGTAGGCCTGGTGCTCACTGTCAGACACGCCCAAGCGAGCCTGAGCGATGAAACTGCGGAATGGCATGGGCTCGGGAAGCTCCGCAGAACGCCCCTGCTCGATCAGGGCGATCTCTTTGACGACCTGCTTAACCGTCATATTGTCATCTATTAGATGGTGGATAAGTAACTGCAGCAGACAACCACTATCGACTGTGTCCTCAATGGCCACAGCTCGCATCAAGGGTGCGCGACGCACATCTATCCGGCAGCGACCGGGGCTGGCGGCGTGAGACAACCGTTCCAGGGGAGACAGCTTCGAGCCTTCAATACCATCGCCGGACGCCTTCCCAAGCCACTCCACCACCAGCGGTGCTTGGCGGAGGACAACCTGTACCGGTTCGTCGAGTCCTTCCCAGAAAAAAGCAGTTCGTAAGATATCGTGACGTGCCATTACTTGGTTAAAGCCATCGATGAAACTTGCCATGCGGGTGTGGTCGTCAAAACGCATGGTGTAGGAAGTGATGTAAGCATCACGCTCGGCGTGCAGCCGATGATGGAAGAGAATGCCCTCCTGCAGTGGCGCCAAGGGGTAGATGTCCTGAATATTGCTCCCCCCACCTAGTATCGTCGACTCAATGCGCGCAATCGCTTCCCGGTCGATCGATACCAGGGGGAGCATCCAGGGCTCGATAGTTTCACAGTGCTCGGGAATTAGGTTGGGCGGAACCTCCACCTTATGCAGGTTGTTAGCCGCTTCTAGCACCTGCGCGAAATCACTTAAACGCGGATGTTCGAACAACTCACGGATGGCAATATCCCGGCCTCGTTCGCGCAATCGCGCAATCAGCCGCAATGCAAGCAGCGAATGCCCGCCTAACTCGAAGAAATTATCGTGGCGGCCAACCCGCTCAACTTCCAGCACCTCACACCAGAGCCCTGCCAGACTGACTTCCCACTCGCCGCACGGCGCCTCGAACTCGCCATTCCCGACACCCATGTCGGGATCGGGCAGCGCGGCACGATCAAGCTTGCCATTGGTGGTTAATGGCAGAGCGTCCATGACGACCAGCGCGCTGGGTATCATATGGTCGGGGAGATGGTGACTCAGCCGTTTGCGCAGTACCTGAAGGTCGACTTCAACCACGGCCCCGACCATATACCCAACCAGCCGGTCGCCTCCAGGCCCTGAACACGCCACGACCACAGCATCACGAATTTCCGGCTGAGCCAACAGGCAGGCCTCGATTTCTCCGAGCTCGATACGGAAGCCGCGGATCTTGACCTGCTGGTCACCACGCCCCAGATACTCGAGCTGACCATCATCACGCCAGCGCCCCAGGTCGCCGGTGCGATATAACCGCCCACCTTCACTATCAAAAGGGTTGGCAACAAAGCGTTCGGCACTCAACCCGGCGCGCTTGAGATAGCCACGGGCAAGTCCTGCGCCCGATACGTAGAGCTCGCCGACAACGCCGATCGGCACGCGATTAAGGTCATTATCCAGCACCTCGATACCGAGGTCGGGAATGGCGACACCCACCGGGCTGCGCTGCCCTTGCAGATCCGCTGCGGTGATCGGGCGATAGGTCACGTGAACCGTCGTTTCGGTGATGCCATACATATTGATAAGGCGTGGATGCGTATCGCCGAAACACTCGATCCATGGCCGCAACATTGCAGGCTCCAGAGCTTCGCCACCGAAGATGACAACCCTCAGAGCGAGATCCTTACGTGTTTGGATGCCAGGCACGTTGATTAATTGACGGAAGGCAGATGGCGTCTGGTTGAGTACTGTCACTTGTTCCCGGCATAGCAGTTCAAGGAAATCTTCGGGGGAGCGACTGGTCCAGAACGGCACCACGACCAACTTGCCGCCCGTACAAAGGGCACCAAATATCTCCCATACCGAGAAGTCGAAGGCGTAGGAGTGAAACAGTGCCCAAGTGTCTTGCCCAGAAAATTCAAACCAACTCGCCGTAGCGTCAAGCAATCGCGTCACATTGGCGTGACTCAGTTGCGCGCCTTTAGGCTGGCCGGTAGAGCCCGAGGTATAAATGACATAGGCGAGGTTATCACCACTCAGCGCTAAACCCGGGTCGTGCGTCGGCTGCTCCGTGACGTCTAAGCTATCCAACGCGACACTAGTTAGCCATTCGCGCTGAGGGAGCTTCGTCGCCAGCTCAGACTGAGTAAGCAGCAGTTCAATGCCACTATCCTCGACCATATAGGCGAGCCGTTCGGCGGGGTAATCCGGATCCAGCGGCACATAGGCGCCACCCGCCTTGAGAATCGCCAGCAGCCCCACCACCATCTCGATGGAGCGCTCAACGGCAATACCCACTCGGGTCTCGGGCTTTACGCCTAGACCTATCAAGTAGTGAGCCAAACAGTTGGCACGAGCGTTGAGTTCGGCGTAGCTGAGTGACTGATCCTCAAATACTAGTGCCGTGGCCTCTGGGGTTGCCGCAGTCTGGCGTTCAATTAGGTGATGGATAGACGGGGCCTCAGGATACCGTTGAGAAGTTTTACCCCATTCCTGTAATTGAAGTTGCTCACCTTTATCAAGCAGCTCAATATCCCCTAATGCCTGCTCTGGTGACTTAAGTGAATTTTTCAGTAAGGCCTGAAAATATCCCGCTAAGCGCTGGATAGTGCTGGGTTCGAAAAGAGCCGAAGCATAAATAATACTGAATTCCAACTGTCCATCTGGGGACTCACGTACATCCAGTGTCAAATCGAACTGAGCATCCTGCTGCAGTAACTCCACGCCTGTAAGCGCTTGGTCGGGCAACGCCCGAAATGCACTTAGATCCTCTTGCCGATAGTTGAGAACAACCTGAAAAAGAGGATTCTGAGTCGAACTACGCGCAGGCTGAAGCGCTTCAACTAACTGCTCAAAAGGTAAGCTTGAGTGCGCCAGAGCACCGATAACAGCGTCTTGACACTGTGTCAGTATCGTTTCAAATGAGTGGCGACTATCGATATCATTGCGCAACACTAAAGTATTGACGAAAAAACCGATTACCCCCTCTATTTCCTGACGCTGTCGATTAGCAACCGGCACTCCCACGCGGATCTCTTGCTGCCCGCTATACCGGTGCAACAGTCCTTGAAAGGCTGCCAAGAGCACAGTGAAAAGGCTTGTATTCTGACTCTCGGCGAGTCGGCGCAGGCCCACTTGGAGCTCGTTGGAAAGAGCAAACTCATGCTGACCGGCACGCTTAGCCGTCGACGCCTGACGGGGATGATCAGTTGGCAAGTCCAACACAGGGTGCTCACTGCCAAGCTGTTGTTTCCAATAAGCAAGCTGTCTCTCACCCTCACCGGCTGCCAGCCAGTCACGCTGCCAACTTGCGTAGTCAGCGTATTGGACACGCAACTCAGGCAACTGAGCAGGCTCACTACGAATATGGGCGCGGTAAGAAGCCACCAACTCATCGAGCATAATCTGCATCGATACGCCATCGGAGATAATGTGATGCATGACAACGACCAAGGCATACGCATCGTCGCTCACACGCAGCAACGCCGCTCGCAACAGAGGGCCTGTTGAGAGATCGAAGGGCTCGTTATTAAGCCTTCGGATCGCATCTTCCTCGTTCTGCTTCAACTGATCGGCGGGCACGTCACGAAAATCGACGATTTCCAGCCCAAAGGAAGCGTCAGGTCTAATTAACTGCTTGGGAACTCCCTCATCGTCAACGTAAAACAAGGTACGCAGCGACTCATGCCGTGCTATCAAACCGTCAAAAGCATCATGCATTGCTGCAGTGTTCAATTGGCCTGATAAACGCAGAACGCCACCGATATGATAAGCCGTGCTCTCAGGCTCCAGTTGCCATAAGAACCATAGGCGTTGCTGGTCATGAGAGAGAGGCAGTGGCTCAGCACGACGCGCAGTTGACAATACCGGGATAGGCAAACGACCCAAATTGGTATGATCATTTCTTATGCGCTCGACTTCCTTCGCCATAGCAGACAGTGAGAAATTCTCGAAAACTGACTTAACTGAAAAATCAAGCGCCCAATGCTCGCTAATGCGTGAAGCCAGCTGCACCGCCGCCAGAGAATTACCACCACTAGCAAAGAAGTGGGCATTGCTCCCCAGTGGCGTTACCTGGTCATCGCCCAGCACTTGGCGCCATAGCGTCGCTAACTTCTGCTCCGTTTCGCTCCCAGCTTCTGCGGTAGAGTGCGATGACTCTCCACCACCAGCGCCCTCATCGTCGCCACCGCTGACAAAATGCCCAAAGGCGTGAATGGCGTAGGCATCCAGACTGCCCGCCTCCCAGCCTTGACGGCAGGCGCTGCGCTGTAACTTGCCGCTGGAGGTTTTAGGAAGGCCGCCGGGGTTGAGTAGTATCGCGACAGAAAGCGGCTCATGGCAGGCGGACCCTACCGCCTCACTAAGCGCCTCGATCAACTTCTCGGCGGGTACCAGCTTCTGCATACCGCGGGAGACTTCTGCCGCAACGCCGATCCCTTCAGCGCCTTCCGGCGTGGTCACGGCAAAGGCCGCCACGCGCCCTTTGCGCACGGCTTCCACTTCCGCCTCGACAGCGCTCTCGATATCCTGGGGATAAACGTTATGGCCGCGCAGAATGATCAGGTCTTTAATACGCCCGGCGATATACAACTGCCCTTGGTGCAAAAAGCCTAGATCGCCGGTACGTAGCCAGCGATCGTCTCGGGCGTCGAGGCCTTGTGCATTGGTATTGTGAGCCTCGCTATCGTGAGCCCCGGTACGTTGCCAGCTAACGCCATCCCGGGTAACGAAAGTTTGGGCCGTGGCTTCGGGGTTCTGCCAATACCCATGTGCCACGCTGGGTCCATTGACCCAGATCTCGCCGACGTCGCCTTCGGGCAGCGAGTGAAGCCCCTCTGGATCAACAATGTCGATTGCGTGACCTGGTTCCGGCGTGCCGCAGCCTACCAGCGTATTGCCTTCAACCGCTGAAGCGGCCTTCCCCTCAGCCAGCGACTTTTGCGAAAAAGCCGTGCCCACCACGCCTGTACCGCGTGAGTTACAGCTGACCAATAGCGTGGCTTCAGCCAAGCCATAGCAGGGTGCTGCGGTGTCAGCGGCAAAGCCCGCCGGGCGAAAGCGTTCAATAAAGCCAGTGAGAGTCGTGTAACGTACCGGCTCGGCACCTGAAAACGCGACCCGCCAGCTGGATAAATCGAGTGTCTCAATCTGTTCGTCGCGAATACGATCAAGGCACAGCCGATAAGCAAAATCGGGGCCGCCGCTCATGGTGCCCCGATGGCGGGAAATCGCTTCCAGCCAGCGTACCGGCCGCTGTAAAAAGAAGGTGGGGCTCATTAATACCAAAGGAATACCGCGATAAATGGGCTGTAACAATCCGCCGATCAGGCCCATATCGTGATAAAGCGGCAGCCAACTGACGAAAACATCGTCGGCACCAATCGCAAAGCCTGTCTCGATAGCACGCTCGTTGGCCATCAAGTTGCCATGGCTGACCATGACTCCTTTGGGCGTGGCTGTGGAGCCTGAGGTGTATTGCAAAAAGGCGATATCATCGCGCTTGGGGCGATGCTCGACCCAGTGTTCAGCGCGGCTCTCATCTACGGCATCCACGGGGATCAGTTCGGCGCTACCGAATCCCTTGCTGGCCGATGCGACCACATCAATAATCGTCGTAGAGGTAAGCACACAGGCAGCCTGGGAGTCGGCGGCAATGGCCAGCAGACGCGCCAGGTGCTGCTGCTTGGCCGACTCCGGCGGGAAGACCGGCACGGCAATCACCCCGGCATATAGGCAGGCGAAGAACGCCACCACGTAGTGCTCATCGTTATCCAGCAGGATCAAGGCACGCTCACCCGCCGGGAACCGCTGCTGTAGCTCGCTGGCCAAAGCACGCGAACGCCGCTCCAAGGTGGCGTAATCAAGGGTGGTATCACCTTGAGCGTTCACCACTATCAGCGCCCTGTCATGGGGCCTTTCCTGGGCTAAGCGACTTAAATGCTCTACAAAGTTGTTAGAAACACCGTTGTGGGGCGAGCTACTGAACGTTGTCTGGGCGTGCCTAATATTCATATGCGTACCTGCTGGAATTCCTGGCCGTGGGGTTGAGCCGTTATCTTCAGTCTTTGGAGAGGTTGCCGTGACCTTCCGCCATGGCGACGACGACTTTGCGCGGCCCTTTAAACGGCGTGCGCGCATGGGCGACCAGCATGTTGTCGAGCATCAGCACATCGCCCGCCTGCCAGGGGAACATCACCGTTTCGTCGGCCAGGACGCCGCGGATCTCATCGAAAATGGCATCGTCAATGGGGCTGCCATCGGCAAAGAAAACGTTGCGCGGCATGTCTTCTGGGTCAAGCAGCTCTTCCAGCGATTCACGCACTTCTGGCTGCAGGTTGGAGACATGGAAAAGATGGCCTTGGTTAAACCACACCTGCTCACCGGTGACCGGATGGGTCTCTATGCTTTGGCATAGCTGGGTGGTGCGCAGATCGCCGTCGGGTTTCCACTCACAGCGAATCCCCGCGCGTTGGCAGAATGCCTCCACTTCGGCGCGGTCTTCGGTGTTAAACACCTTTTGCCAAGGCATATCGAAATCGCCGTAGTTGCGTACGTAGAGAATGCCGGGGGCAAAGCGCTCGCGGATCTCTGCTGGCATGCGGCGGTAAATAGCGCGGCTATCGGCAATCGGGGTCTCTCCCCCTTCAGGGGAAGCGGTGACACAGTGGAACCAGATTTTCATCGGCCACTCGCGGGTATAGGCCTGCTCGTTGTGTAGGGGAATATGTTGGTGAGCGGGGTATTCGGTGGAGGTATAAATGCCCGATGACACCGCTGAACGTGGCGTGGAAGCGAACTCATAACTCAGCAGCGGATGGCCAAACGCAGCGGCAAACTGCTGAAAATCGTCAACGGAGGGAACATCGAAACCTCTCAGTAGCACGCCGCCCACCCTGGTCACCAGAGACTCGATATCCGCACGAAAATCGCCAAAGGCTTCCAGCAGCGGCTGCCCCGGGTAGGTGGGGGAAATCATAATGGGCAGCTCTGAATCAGTTGGCCCCTGACGTTCGGGTACGGTGTTGGGTTGTTGCGTGGGTGTTGCGCTTTGGCTGTCCATTATTGATCTCCTAAAAAGTCGTTGAGTAGCGTTCGCTCTGGACATAGCTCTTTGCATAGCCCAGGGCAGCGGCATAGCCACTCGGCGCGGGCAGCGGCCATGCTTGCAAAGGTGACAAAACGGGAAGCGAGTGCTCGAGGCAGTAGCTAGTGGGTGGCACTGGAGATGGGCTAACCGAGAGCGCCTGTAGATGGTCAGCGATTCCTAACCCCAAGGTTTTGAGCACCGCTTCTTTAACCACCCAGCGCTCCATAAAGGGCAGCGTGGCGCCGCTAATGTGGTCGCGCTGCTCGCTAGGCGATAGCACCAACCCGTGTAGCGGCGCCAGTTCGGCCTCGGGTCGGCGACGCTCAATATCGACCCCCACCGCGCCGCCGGGAGCGAGCGCGATCAAGGCGACATTGCCAGAGTGGGAGACACTGAAGGCAGGCCCATCACCGCCTTCCAGCGCTGGTTTGCCGTAGGCGTTCCGGGTGAACACCAGCTTTTCTGGTGCTATACCGGTGTGCGCTGATAGCAGCCGCCGCAGGGCAGCGCGTGTCGCCACGGCGCGCACGACATCGGCGTGATGGCGGAGCCGTTGGCCGCGCTGCCACTCAGCTCGGCTCAGCAGTCGAGCATCGTCGTCGGCTACCGGGGCGTTAAGGTCAAGCGCTAGGCACCAAACCTCAAGCCCTTCGGGCACCCCTTCAGCTAACCGCAGGCGCTGCATGGGGCACCTCCTCTAACCGTCGGGCCAGCGCCCGTTCGATGGTCGCCAGCACTTGCGCCTGCTGCTGGCGAATAAAGAAGTGGCCGCCTTCGAACCAATCTAATGAGAATGCTCCGCCCGCTTCCCGCTGCCACGCTTCCAAGCGCTCTCTGTCAATATCGTCTTCGCGCCCAGCGAGTACCTGTAGGGGGTATGCAAGCGGCTGCCCGCCGCGATAGCGGAAACTGCGACAGAGCCGGTAGTCCGCCGCCAACACATCCAGGGTGAGACGCAGCAGCTCGGGGCTTTCGAACACCTCCTCTGGAGTACCGCCCTGTTGGCGCAGATCAGCGATTAGGGCCTCGTCATTATCCAGCCCCGCCAAGCGCTCCGGGTCGCGCATCGAAGGGGCCGCACTGCCCGAGGCGAATAGCATCCGTGGCTGAGGGCGCCCCACATCGCGCAGGCGTGCCGCCATGCCGTAGGCCAGCAGTGCCCCCATGCTGTGGCCGAACAGGGCAAAATCGCCTCGCATCCGCGTTGCCTGCTCTTCGCACAGCCGTACCACCTGGGTCTCGAAGTCGCCGATCAGCGGCTCACCCAGGCGTTCGCCACGCCCAGGCAATTCGACGGGACATACCTCGACCCAGGCGGGCAACTGGCGTTTCCAGCGCAGATACATGGTGGCGCTGGCCCCGGCGCAGGGCAGGCAGAGCAGCCTTAAACGCTTAACCTGCATTCACCTGCTCCGCCTCGGCGCTGGCCTGCTCATCCATCCATTGGCGCAGCGAAAGTGGCCGCATATCGGTCCAGGTCTTTTCGACGTAGGCTAAGCAGGTTGGCTTATCGCCAAGCACGCCGGTATCCGTCCAACCGGCAGGAATTGCCTTCCACTCTGGCCATAGGGAGTACTGCTCTTCGTGGTTGACTAATACGCGGAAAACACCATCTTCACGATCAAAACAGCTTGTCATGGGTCTAACCTCATCGTTGCCTAAGGAATGAGAAATAAAACGCAATTGCTTCTCATTACTTAACGACGAGTGAGACGCTAGAAAATTTAGTGTTGGAGGGAAGAAAATAGAAAAATAAAGGGAGGGGGGCGCCAGTTCGTCGGCATTACCTTTGCCAAGCTAAAATGGCACCGGTGGGCATCAGCTTTAGCTCGCGCACATTTAGCTAGCCTGACAATCTAAGGGGGGATTAAAAAAAAGGGAGCAAAAAACCGTGGCGTATCAGTTGCGCTCATCATCACTTGGGATCAGCCCTGTTAGCAGCCAGAGTTGTTCCGCTTCATGAAACACTTGGCGATGCTGGGAAGAAGCCGCCAACCACGCATGGAACGCGTCACGGTCAGCGTCACTTAACGTCTTTTCATGCTCACGCATCAGCCAGTCCAGCGCCGTTTGCCAAACGCTATCATCGCCACTGTTGTTATCCATCGTTACCGTCAAACCTCGCTACTGCTGCCTGCCATCAGTCAACTTACTTGGTAAGCGCCGAGGGTTTTCAACGCTATCGTTATTCGTTGACAGTGTAACAAAGCGACCACAAAGTGGGGACGGAACGTGGGCTTACCGATCTGGCAACATCTGACCTCGTAGCGACCGGCGGCAATGAGTCAGTGCATCGCGAATCATAAAGTTAACTGACGTGGTAGAAACACCTAGCTGTAGCGCCACTTCCCGCTGGGTATGGCTTCCCGATCGATAGAGTTCAAAGGCGCGGCGCGTACGTTCTGGCAGCTCGTCCAACGCTTCAACCACCTGGGCCAAGGCCTGGCGATCAATCGCAATCACCTCAGGTGAGTGTGACGCGCAAGAGGCGTTATCCCCCTCCTCTGCTTTTGCAAACAGCGCTGACTCAAACGCGGAACGTCGGCAGCGGTCAATGGCGAGGTTGCGCACCACCCGTGACACGTAGGATATGGGCTGTTTTACCTCAAAAAGCGTGGTTGCTTCTGAAATTTTCAGATAGGCATCCTGCACAACATCATCGGCTTGATCAGCACTGCCCAATACTCTTGCAGCGACACAGCAGAGCCTAGGCCGCTGATTAACGAAGATGTCTTCTAACTCAGCGCTCCAGGTCTGGGTATTCACTGCTTGGCCTCCTGCCTGAATTAGCACCACGAAATAAATGGCAACAATTATTATTTGCGTTAACCCTCAGTAAGTCAACCGGTGCGAGCTAACCCACTTTTTATAACGATATGCTGGTTGATAGAACGGCTACATAGAGTCCTTCCCGCCCTTCCTATGCGTAAAGCGTTTTCTCCTTGGCCTCCCCTCTCCAGAAACCCGCAATGCATTGACTTCACCCATAAGCCATTCATAATACAAATAATAACGATTAATATTCGTAATAATAGAAAATATTAACGCAAGGAGAACATTCGTGCACCATCCCACTTTCCGCAAGCGGGGGCTGACAATCGCCATTGCTGTCGCTACCTGCAGCGCGTCGGCTGTTGTCGTGGCGCAGGACGCTGCGCTGGCACCTTCGTCAGGCGGTGAATCTTCAACCTCGTTACCTACACTGCAGGTCACAGAAAGTCGTCTTTATGAAGAAGCGACAGGGCCTGTGCATGGTATTGCTGCCACCCGCAGCGCGACAGGCACCAAAACCGATACGCCAATCATTGAAACGCCACAATCCATCTCAGTGGTCAGTAGTCAGGAATTCCGCAATTATGGCGCGCGCAACGTGAACCAAGCGCTGGGCTATACGGCTGGCGTGGCAAGCGCCTATGGCGGGGGAGGTGCCGATACAACCCATGACAGCATGATGATCCGCGGTTTCAGTGTGTATAACAGCTACCGGGATGGCAGCAAATACCAAGCCAATGTGTTCGATGCCCAGCAGGAACTCTATGGCCTGGAGCGGTTGGAGGTACTCAAGGGACCCTCGTCAATTCTGTATGGTGTGGCGTCTCCTGGGGGATTGATCAATGCGGTCAGTAAACGCCCTACCCGCGAGCCCTTGCGCGAAGTTAATCTCGAGGTAGGCAGTTTTGATCGGCGCCAAGTCTCTGCAGACTTCTCCGACTCGCTGGATGAAGACGGTGAGTTTTCATACCGTTTAACCATGCTGCGCCGCGAAAGCAACACCTTTATCGACCATGTGCCCGATGATCGCACCTACATCGCGCCTGCTTTTAAGTGGCAGCCGAACGAGGATACCTCGCTGACCCTGCTCAGCGAGTATCAGCGGGACGAGACAACTTATATCTATGGACTACCCGCCAGCGGCACCATTCTACCCAACCCCAACGGAAAGATTCCTCGGGAGCGATTCGCTGGCGAGCCCGGCTTCGACGACTACGATAACGAGAGTTACTCCCTCGGCTACCTGTTCGAGCATGACTTTTCCAATCGCCTGAAACTCAGTCACAATTTTCGCAGTTTCCACTCGGATAGAAACTTCGACAACGTCGGTATTGTTCAGCAACCTCAAAGCGCCGCTGGGCGACTGTTTTCCAGAACCGCCCATGACCGCCGCGATGCATCCAGGGCAGTCACCTCCGATACATCCTTGCAGTATGACTGGGAGGCCGGAGCAACAACCAACACATCACTGGTCGGCCTTGACTACGTCCGCCAGCGCCACGAAACAGAACGTTACCAGCAGACTGTCCCTGCCCTGGATCTCTTCAGCCCTGTCTATGGAAGTGGGGAACTGGGTGAGAGTGTCCCCAATCCATATTCCAATGTGAGCCGTAAGGAGCAGGTTGGGCTGTATCTTCAGAACCAGATGAAGATTGCCGATAAATGGGTCGTCATGCTGGGCGGGCGTCAGGACTGGACAGATACCGAAGCGTCTCGCTATTTCGACCCTTCTCAGGAGCAGCAACAGGATGATGAGGCCTTCACTGGCCGTGTTGGGTTCGTTTACCTGGCCGAGAATGGTTTGGCGCCCTTCGCCAGCTTCAGTCAATCCTTTGAGGTGGCAACGGGTACTGATCGCAACGGCGACCAGTTCGAGCCGACCCGAGGTGAGCAGTATGAGCTGGGGCTGCGTTTCCAGCCAGAAGGCTGGGATACTATGTTAACCGCTACCGCTTACGAACTGACCCAGGAAAACATGCTGGTCGCTGACCCGGTCGACACCACTTTCCAGACACAAATAGGCGAAGTGCGCTCCCGCGGCGTCGAGCTGGAGGCCAAAACGGAGATCGGCCTCAATACCAACCTGGTCGCCGCCTATGCCTACACCGATGCCCGAACCACAAAAAGCAGCCCGGCCACTCCCGAAAAAGTCGGGGAACGAACCGGTCAAGCCCCCTACAACCAGTTCTCGCTATGGGGTGACTATCGCTTCAGTGATTTCGGTCTGCCAGGGCTAAAACTGGGGGCGGGTGTACGCTATGTTGGCTCGACGCTTCCTAACGCTTATCTTGATGGCGAAGTGCCCGATTTTACTCTTGTTGACGCCATGGTCAGCTATGAGACGGGCCCATGGTTACTCTCCTTGAATGCGACCAACCTGACCGATGAAACCTATATCGAGTCTTGCACCTATGCGTGTTTCTATGGCGAACCGCGCAGTCTTGTCGGTACGGCGTCCTATCAGTGGTGATGATGGCGCTTTGTTATCCACACAAAACAGGCATGATCGTGAAACTGTTTGATCGCTCTATACGCCAGAAAAGCGTCGCTTTGGCAGTCGCCTTGCTGATCGGTTTAATGATGAGCAAGGCATTGTCTGCAAGTAACGAAAACAGCGTAGCGCCATTAGCTACGTTTGATTTCGCCATCGCGGAAACCCTCAATGCAATTGGGAACCCGCCTAGATTTCTGTCGGGTCTAGAAGGTTATGAAACATACTCGCGGCAAAGTGGCATTATTCCCAATACGACTAACCTGGGTTTTCGTCATCTTCCTAATCTTGAGCTACTGGCAAGCGATCCCCCACAGCATATTCTGATTTCACCGCCCGCTCATGCCAGCTTACTGCCAAGACTCAGAAAAATTGCTGGTGTAAAGGAGTACCCACTTTATAACCATGCCGATATCGATGGCGACCCAAACGGCTGGGAAACGATCAAGGAGCTGACGCGACAGCTTGGTGATTTGGCTGGCAACCCTTCCGCTGCGGAAAATTATATCGAGCAGTCCAACGAGCACTTCGCATCTCTAAAGCGAGCGCTTAATGATATCGATTCACCTGTTTTGCTGGTGCGCCTGTTGGATGAGCGCCATGCCCGTGTTTATGGCGCAGGAAGCGTTGAAGGCATGGTATTAAATCACCTTGGCCTTCAGAACGCCTGGCAGGGGGATTTAGGCCAATGGGGGATGACAACCGTCAGCGCAACGCCTCTGTTTGATATTGAGTCTACATTGGTGTTTCTTGACAGCCCCTACGGCCCCGACGGAGGTGTGAGGCAACTACTCTCCGATGGACAGTGGCGACACTTACCGAGCGTGGAACAGGGAAACTATACGATTATTCCCGTCAACTATTGGTCCTGGGGAGGACTGCCTGCTGCCCGGCGCTTTGCTGACAGCCTTGCCAGCCATCTTATTGAAGACGGCAACACGATAGATTCGTACCAGTGAGCCTACTCAAGCACGCCACTGTCATCGCCATGTCATGAATGGTTGTTTACCTTTATCAAACGATTTAATAACAGCCATGCACCGTTAGCGCGACGGACACCCAGGAGAAACACAATGCTTGATAGCAGCAATGACCTGCTCAAAACGGTAAAGCAAGCCGCCTATGAGGCTGGTGCCCTGCTGCGCGAGGGGTATTCGCAAAAGGGCCGGATCGCTTTTGAGCAAAAGGGGGCGTCTGACTTTGTCAGCTACTACGATACGGCAGCGGAAAACATCATTATCGACTGTATCAGCAGCGCGTTTCCCGATATCGCTTTCTTAGGCGAAGAGAGCGGCCTGACACCCACCGATAGCGACTATACCGTGATCATTGATCCCCTTGATGGCACCAGCAACTTTTTGCATGGAGTGCCTCACTTCTCGGTTTCGATCGCGGTCACCAAGGGTAACGAGCTCGTCATGGGTGTTGTCTATCAACCGCTGCTTGATGAAATACTTTGGGCGGTCCAGGGCATGGGGGCTTTTCTCAATGATCGACAGCTCACTACGCCCTCTCCTCGCCCCATGACCGAGATGCTGGTGAGCACTTGCCTGCCCTACCATGCCAAAGGCGACTGCACCAAGACCCTGGATCAACTCGCCGTGCTGATGCCCCAAGTGGCTGGCATCCGCAGCCCCGGCTCAGCTGCGCTTGAGATCGCCTACATCAGCCTGGGCCGTTTTGATGCCTTTTGGTCCCAGGGCGCGGAGCTTGAATTTTGGGATATCGCCGCCGGCATTGTGATTGCCCGAGAGGCTGGTTACACCGTCACGGATCTCGCGGGCGAGCCGAATCCTGCTCAATGGAACAGCTTACTTGCGGCACACCCCGAGAGGCATGGCCAACTGCTAGCGTGTTTAAAGGCCTGCTGATAAACGAGCAACATGCTCCTTAAGCACACGCCTTGTTTCGCAGACGCAAACAACGGTCACTGCTGAACACATGCCCAGCTTATTTCTTGTTCTTTCCTCCCTGGCGCGCTTTGAAGCGGGGGTTGGCCTTACAAATGACATAGAGCCGCCCGCGACGTTTGACCACTTGGCAATCAGGATGGCGGTTTTTGGCGGACTTGAGTGAGCTAAGTACTTGCACGCTATATCCTCTATTTAGCGTCAGAAGAGCGGCGCGAAACCGTACCGAAACGCTGTTGGAAACACGCCACCCGACCCTCTGCGGATACTCTGCGTTGCTCACCGGTATAAAAAGGGTGAGAGGCGCTAGAGACATCCAGGTCGATCACTGGGTAGGTATTACCATCATCCCAGACAATCGTCTGCTTTGAGGTGCAGGTGGAACGGATCCGAAAAGTGGCGCCGCAACTGGTGTCGCGGAACACCACGTAGTCATAGGCAGGATGAATCCCCTTTCGCATGTTCGACTCCTTCAATCATATTGATATAAGATAACATACCAATTAAATATGATTCTCATTAGCGTGTAAAGGTTGTTATCTAACCATTTTGACTCTCAAGCAACACGCCACACCGACTCGGTTCTCCCTGGTTCACCCGCTGCGCCCCCTTCCTCGGTATAAATCATTTCATTTTTTTGTTAAAAATGAGAACTATTAGCACTAGAATGGGCCATTATCATTAACCCTATCGTCAGGAGTGATTCATGTTCGAGGTCAAAGGTGCCACTTTTGAAATCAATGGCAAGCCGATTCTCAATCCCATTGACCACAGCTTTCATGAAGGCAAGGTTTACGGCTTGATTGGCCACAACGGCTCGGGGAAGTCGACGCTGATAAAGCTGATGGCCCAGCAACAGCCGGTCAGCCAAGGTGAGATTCACTTTGACCAACGCCCGCTAAGTGATTGGGGGAACCGCGAGTTCGCTCGCCAAGTGGCTTACCTGCCCCAGCATTTGCCCAGCGCTGAAAGCCTTACCGGGCGAGAACTGGTGGCTTTTGGCCGCTACCCTTGGCATGGCCTGTTGGGTCGCCATAACCAGGAAGACAAAGACGCCATTGATCGCGCCATTGCCCTGACCCACACCGAGGCCTTTGCTGACCGCTTAGTCGATACGCTCTCCGGTGGTGAACGTCAGCGGGTGTGGC
The DNA here is from genome assembly GCF_031010195.1 of Halomonas sp. SpR8. Lineage (GTDB taxonomy): Bacteria > Pseudomonadota > Gammaproteobacteria > Pseudomonadales > Halomonadaceae > Vreelandella. The sequence continues at coordinate 174,546 of NZ_JAUAMC010000002.1, forward strand.
TGGCCATGCTACTGGCGCAGGGTAGCCGATTTCTGCTGCTAGATGAGCCGCTCGCGGCGCTGGATATCGCCCACCAGATCGAAGTGTTGGCGCTGATCCGCAAGCTGTGTGATGAGTTAAATCTGGGGGTCATCATTGTGCTGCACGATATCAACATGGCCTCTCGCTACTGCGATGAGCTGATGGCGTTGCACAGCGGTCGTTTACTGGCCTGCGGCTCCCCAAATGACATGATGTGCGATAGCACGCTGGAAGCGATTTACGGGCTCCCCATGCAGGTCATGAAGCACCCCAACGGAGAGCACAATATCGCCGTGGCGCAATGACAGGTTACCTGCCAAATGGGCTGTTAGCGCTAGCCTGCGTTGGTTTTCTGGCTAACACCCAGGTTATGGCTTCAGTGGATGTTGTGACCCTGGATTGGACGATCGCCGAGACGTTGATCGCCCTTAACCATCCACCGGTAGGTTTAGCGGAGATTCCCCCCTACCAGCGCTGGGCAGGGGCTGGGGCGTTACCCGAAGGCGTGCTTGATGTGGGCCTTCGCTCGCAGCCTAACCGCGAACTCATCGCCCAGCAGGCTCCTGATCACATTCTACTCTCGCCGCTGTTTATGCGCTTAAGCGACCAGCTTGAGGCCATTGCCCCTGTCACCGGGTTAAGCACCTATCAGCTTGGCGAGCCTTTATGGCAACGTCTGCAGAACACAACTCATAGCCTAGCTGAGCTAAGCGGTAACCAGGCGGCAGCCGCTACGCTGGTCAACACCGTCGAAACGTACCTGGATCAACAAAAAGCGCAGCTTGAGGAGCAGCCACCGTTGCTGGTAGTGCAGTTTATCGACGCACGGCATCTACGCGTGTTTGGCGAGCAGAGCCTTTTTCAGGCGGTGATTGAACGCTTGGGGCTTACCAACGTTTGGCAACAACCCACCAATCAGTGGGGCTTTTCGACGGCCGCTCTAGAAGAGCTGCTGGCTTACTCAGAGGCGGCTATCGTTGTCGTTGAGCCGCTGCCAGTGGGCATGCAAAATGGTTTTTCTAGCAACGCGTTATGGCAACATTTACCTGCGGTGCAAGAAAACCGAGTCGTTCGCCTACCGGCCGTATGGAGTTTTGGGGGTTTGCCATCGGCGGTGCGCTTCGCTGAACTGCTCAGCGAAGCGCTGCTAGCCCGCCAGGGATAATTTAGAAGATAGCTTTTAGAAGATGGTTTAGAAGATAGCTTAGAAGATAATTTAGAAATCGAGCGAAGCAGAGAGCTTTACCGTGCGCGGCTCGCCTTGGGTCAAATACCCCCCGGTTGCCGAAGCCCAGTAGTTCTCATCGGTGAGGTTTTCAATATTGGCACGCAGGGTGAGCGTGTTGGTATTTAGTGGCATCGCGTAGCGAACGCCGAGATCCCAGCGGGTCCAGGCCTCTACCTCAAGCTGGTTTGCAGCGTCTAAATACTGGCTGCCATTGCGAACGGCGCGGCCGCTGAGTGTCCAGCCCGGCGCCTGGGGAATATCCCACTCACTGCCCACGACTAAACGATAGCCAGGCACACCCACCGCATCATTGCCTTGGTTAGTGCCATCATCCGTGCGGGTCAGCTCAGGATCAATCCACATGGCGCTACTCAGCAGGCGCAGCCCGTCCAGCGGTTCACCGTAAACGCTCAGCTCGACGCCACGATTGCGCTGTTCGCCATAATAGTCATAAACGCTGGTTTCAGGGTCAATAAAGGCGTTGGGCTGTTCGATTTCAAACAGGCTCACACTGCCACCCAAATTACCCAAATCGAGTTTAGCGCCTATTTCGTTCTGCTTGGCTTCAACCAAGCCGATACTCTGCCCTGCATTAACCGCCGTGGTGGGCGCCGTATCGCCCGGTTGCAGCGCTTCGATATGGTTGGCGTAGAGCGATAGGGAGTCAGTCGGTTTTACTACGACGCCATACACAGGCGAAAGCCGTGTATCGTTAAAGTTAACATCAAAGTTGCCGTCGTAATCATAGTTGCTCACGTCGACCTCCTGATAACGAGCGCCTAAGGTCAACAGCAGCCGATCATCCAGGAAGCCCAGGGTATCGGAAAGCGACACGCCGTTATTGCGAGTACGGCTACGTAAGTTTGGGTTGCTCATATCCCCGCCGTCCCAATCTGGCGCTTGCAGCGGCACATCGGCAGGTTGATAAATGTTGGTATCGCTAGGAGTAGTCAGCACCATCTCATAAGCCGAACGAGTAGTGCGATAAACGCTGGAATAGCCTAAGTCCAACTGGTGGCTGACCGCGCCTGTATCAAAGGCGCCCCGCAAACCAGCCTGCCCGCCAATACTTTCAGCACGATAAGGCACTTCCATCTGCCCGATAATGGCGGAACCATCCGCCACATTCACGACAGGCGTTGCATACATACCACTTTCACGAGTGTCGCTGCCACCCAGCGCTGCATAGGCAGTCCAACTGTCGGCAACATCGTACTCACCGCGCAACATCGCAAAATTGGTCTTCAACTCGGTATTGACCCACTCCGGCGCATAGTTGCTACTTGCTGAGGGAGCATCGGGGATGCTCATCAGGCCAGCTCCAACCCTGACCACCGGACGACCGCCATTCACTGTGTGAGCTTGATGCCCTATATCCAACGAGGCACGACCGCGTTCACCGCGATAATCCAGTCCCACTACGGCGGAGGTTGCGCGACGCTCTTCATCATCAATCGCGACTTCACCCCGGCCACGCTCAATACTGGCACGAACGCCAAACTGATGCTCATCGCCAAAACGCCGTCCAAGTTCTAGGCCACTTTGAACATAGCCGCTGCTAGCCACCCCGGTGGTTAATTGCGTGAGTGGCTCATCCGACGCACGCTTGGGCTCAATGTTGATAGCACCACCGACACCAGAGCCACTGGGCGCAACACCATTGGCAAAGGCATTGGCCCCCTTAAACAGCTCCACACGTTCGGCAATATTGGTCGCGACCACCTGACGGGGTAATACACCATAAAGTCCGCCGTAAGCGATGTCTTCGCCATCAAGTTCAAAGCCACGAATTTGAAACTTTTCGGCGTAGTTGCCATAGCCATAACCGCTTTGTACCGATGCATCATTGATCAGCACATCGGCCAGCGTCTCCGCCTGCTGGTTGTCGATTAGCTCAGCGGTAAACCCAATCACATTGAACGGCACATCGGCTGCATTGCGCTGCCCCCAGGTGCCAACACGCGCACCCGTGGCCACTTGGCCACCGGCAAACACAGGCGCCAGAGTATCACCGCTTGCGGTGGCTTCACCGATCACCGTGACTGTCTCAAGCGAGGCATCGTTATTGGGAGAGGATTGCCCCCAAACAACTCCAGGCAGCGGCACGACGCCGAGCACGACAAAAGTAAGCGTACGCCAGGAGGGGGAAGGCCGAGACATATCGTTTCCTCTATTATTAGCAGCAGTTGACAGTCGCTGCGACAACATAAGCCGCAGAAGGAGAACAAATGCTATATCAAAGAGGAATTATTGTCATAAGCTAAATAAACGTATTTATCAATCGCAGCTATGCGTTAACGCGGTTTAGATATTTATTTGCGCGACTGCATCTTCACTCGCGCGCGCACGCTGCTCGCCTGTCAGCTCGCTTAACTGCCCCTTCGACATCTCCAGCAACCGGTCGGCGTGGACAAAGTAGCTGTCGTCATGACTAATAGCGAACACGGTTTTGCCCATGGCTTTTAAGTGCGGTAACAGCTCGCGGTAGAACAGCCGCCGGAACTGTGGATCCTGGTCCGCCGCCCACTCGTCGAGCAGTAAAATATCGCGCTTTTCGGCAATCGCCAGCAGCAGCGCCAGACGTTTACGCTGGCCTTGGGAGAGCTGGGTGTTGATAACGCGATCTCCCTCCCACTGCAGTTTGTACTGCATCTGCAGCCGTTCAAGCCAGGTATCAACGACCTGCGGGTCAGCGGGCAGACCTTCAGGGCCCATGGTCTGATCAAACTGGTGGAAATCGGTAAATACGCTGGCAAAACGGGCGCGGAACGCTTCCCACTGTTCGGTAGTGACCACCTGCCCATCAATCTTAATAGTACCGCTTTGGGGGCGGTATAAACCGGAAAGCAGCCTAGCCAGGGTCGACTTACCGCTGCCGTTGCCGCCGATCAGAAACACCTGCTCACCGCGCTCTAGAGTCATATTAAGCGGCCCCACCTGGAAACCTTCGCCTTGGGCAGTATCCGGGTAGTGGTAGGTGACCTCTGCCAGCTCAAGGCGTTGCCAATCGGCCAGCGTATCGTCTACCGCAAAACTTGACTGGTACTCGGCTAACTCCAGGCTGCTCAATTTATCAAAAGCCACTTGAGCACTAATTAAGGTTGGCCAGGCGCCCACCGCCTGAATCAGCGGTGTGCGCAAAAACAGCAGCGTCAACGCAAACGTTGAGGCTACCGTGGTGTTGGCCCACCCCAACCCATTAGAGAGGAAAAACACCACGCCGATGGCGCCCAACATCATAATGTTGGACCAGTTATTGGCACTCAAATGGTAGGTATCAGCGCGAATAATGTGGTGACGATAGTCGCGTGCATTGGCGGTATAGCGCTCATCATAAAAACGTCGGGCACGGTCGCGGTTCAGCGCCAACTCTTTGCGCCCCTCTATGGCGGCCTGGAAATCTTTATATAGACTGTCTTCGCTTTCGCGCACCAGGCGAAAGTGGCGATACACACGCGACACCAGCACCCAGCCTACACTCATGGTAAACGCAATCCAGACAATCGTAATGACCACCATTTTGGGTGACAGCCAGGCCAAATAAGTGATGGAGGCCAGCGTTAGCACCACGCCCTGTATCAATTCCGGCAGGCGCACAAAACCAATGGTGATGTTGCGCACATCGCTGGACAGACTGGCCAGTAGGGTGGCGTTACCCAACTGCTCCAAGCGCTCAATATCAGTGTCGAGAATCCGCTTCACCAGCCGCGAACGTAGGTCAAATACAAAGTGGTGCCCCAGCACGGTCAGCGCCAACTGCGTACTTAGCGTAACGGCCAGTAGCACCGCCAGCAGACCTAGAAATTGCGGCAGCGCGGCCATACTACCTACTTCAATAAGCCGTTGATTGATAAACGCAATCACCCCCACGCCTAAGCCAGCGCTCAGCAGGCTCAAAGCAATGGCACCTAAAAAGGGCCAACGGTAGTGATGAAATACTAAGCGCAGCAGTTCCATGGGGCTCCTTGCCTTCCTGTAAAGGGCGCTGAAGTCTATCAGCAGCAGCTCTTGCCAAGAAAGCGTTATGCAACAGGGTTAATCAAGATGGCTAGTCGAAATGGTTAATCAACATGGTGCTACGTACTATCAGGTCAGATGGTTATCCCAGCGGAGTTCCAGGCTGGCGAGCAGTTCGGGCGCTGCCGTGTCAGGCGTTACACGGTAGAGCCCGCCCTGACCGGAGGAGACCAGAAAGCCGCCGTTACCATCGCAGCGGGCACCGGCGGCGTCGGGTAATTCCAGGTTGGCGTTCAGACGGCCTTGCTCCGCATCCAGTAGCAGTACCCGATTGCCGCGGGGAGCGGTAATCAGAACGTTGGCCGAAACACGGCTAAACGCAACGCTGGCGGTGTAATGACGCAGGCTGGTCGTGACCTCATCGGGCAGCGCCAGTTCCGAAAAGCGCCCGGCGGCATCCAGGCGGCAAATCAACGGATGGGGCTCCCACTCGGGGCCTTCGAACTGGTACCCGGCAATCACCGTGCCGTCTGCTGCCACGTCCAGATGACGGCAGCTTAGCTGGTGGTGCGAAGGTTCGTGACGGGCCAGAATCTCGCCGCTATGGCGATTCATCAGCAGCAGCGCCGGGGCCATGGTGTCCAGGTTGAGCTTTACCCGGCCGTAGTCGGGATGGGTCTGAATGCCGCCCAAGCCAATCACCAGGGAGTCACCATCCGGCATCAGCCGAAGCTCATGGGGGCCAATACCCTCCAGCGGCATGTCGCGTACATGGGCGTAGTCGTTGGCAGCGTCGTAAACCCGTACGAGCCCGGCGCTATCCTCCAGGCGATTGGCAGTGACATACAGGTAGCGTCCACTCAAGTCGAACACGCCATGGCCGTAGAAGTGATAGCCCTCTCCGGCGGCGATGGTGTGGGCAAGTTGGCGGCTGTCGCCGTCGATCACGTGCATCCGCGTACCGGGGCGGCGGGCAAACAATACCGCTTGGCGTGAATCCGGCCGCAAGCAACCGCCGTGGCAGCGCTCCGGCACCTCAATCATAAAGCGGGTCTGACCATCCAGTGCCACACCGGCGATAAAATGCCCGCCGCTGGGATCATCCACCGCGCTAAATAGCCAGTCCACCTCCTCACGGGCAGGCAGCGCCCAACTCAGCGGCGTCAGCGCCATGGCCACGCTGCCCAGGCCCACCTTAAGTATCTGGCGTCGCTGCATGGCTTAGTCCCCGTCGCTGGAATTAAAGCCGCGTACCAGGCCAAGCTCGCCTGCGATCTCGTTACCCAGCAGATGGCGCAGCTGGCTGATATTGATGTAAAGCGACTGCAGACCGTGAAACGCCGCTTCGTCGTCCAGGGCGGGCACCAAGCCCGGCGGCAGTTCGCTGGCCTGGGCGAGCGTCTTATCCAACTGATCACGAAACGCCTCGGCGAGGGGCAGCGCGTCGGCCTCGCGAAGCAGCGTGGTGAGGCCGGGCAGGAAGCCGGTACGCAGACCTTCCAGGCTGCTCTCTACTAAACGAACCGTCTGCCCACTACGCCAGGCTTCGGCCAGATAGCCGTTGGCGGGGGCCCCTTTGAGGCCCATAGGCTCGCCAAGGCGTTTATCTTCGAGCAGTTCGAGGGCCTGGATAGCGCTGGCCAGCGTAGTCTCGGTATAGCGCTGGGTATCGTCAGAGGTATCAATATAGTGCTCGCCAAAGGCTTGCCAATCGCGATGCAACGCACTGGTGGTATCCGCTATATGCGTCGTGATGGCCTGCATGAGTGCACAGGCATTAGGCTCGCCAAGGGCCTGCTGGTCCATGGCATCGTCATACAGCAGGTACTCCAGGGCGGGAAAGCCCTGGATCGCCACGCTGTCACCGGCAATCGCCTCGGCATCCGGCGCGTCGGCGGCTTTTAACCATCCGTTCACTTTACGGCCCACCAGGTTTTTGCGATCCGGCCAGAACTGCAGCTGCCAGCCCCGGCTGTTCTGCTCAACCGGGCCAAACTGGATAAAGCGCACCGCCTGCCAGGCCTGATAGGCGCTCAGCCAGTCATTCTCCAGCCGCTGCCTGAGCGCTTCGTCGGGGCCCTGACAGAAACGCGCGGCGCTAGTCTCCAGGCGCTCGGAGGCGGCGCTCAGCTCGGCATACTGCAGCTCCACTGCGCCGTGCCAAATATCCCGCGGTGTGGGTGCGTCCGCAGCAAAAGAGAGCGGTGCCGCCAGGAGCGTACAGGCCAGCAACCCCAAGCGGCGAAAAGATGCGATCACATAAACTCCTTGGCAATCAAGCCTTTCAACAATTCAACAACCCTTATAGGGATTCAAGAAAACGAATAAGTTCAGCGCGCTGGTCTTCGGGCAAGGCACGATAGCCCTGGGTGGCCTCTTCCGCCTCGCCACCGTGCCAGAGAATCGCCTCTTCCAGGGTGCGAGCACGACCATCGTGAAGAAAACCCGCCCGAGGATTGACCGTTTGGGCCAAGCCAATCCCCCACAGCGGCGGCGTGCGCCATTCGCGGCCATCGGCCTTGAACTCGCTGCGATGGTCGGCCAGAGCATCGCCCATGTCGTGTAACAACAGGTCGCTATAGGGCCATATTATCTGATCCGCCAACGCCGGGCGTACGACATCCGCCGCGGTGCGATGACGAGGTGTATGGCAACTGGCGCAGCCCAGGGCATTGAAGTGGTCGGCGCCCCGTTTGACCGCCGGGTCATCCATGTTGCGGCGCATGGGCACTGCCAGGCTGGAGGCGTAGAAGGTCACGAAGTCGGCTACGTCATCGCTGACCTCAGGTGTTCCGCCATTGGGAAACTCATCGCAGCCCTGGCGCTGGGTGCAGTCGGTTTGCGGCACCAGGCTGGAGGTCAGCCCCATATCGCCAGCAAAAGCATGCAGGCCTTGCTGCTCAATGCTGGGCTCGCCGGCTTTCCAGCCGAAACGACCCATAACGGTGTTGCCCGTACGCAGATCCCAGACCTGATTGGCACGGCCGGAAATGCCGTCGCCATCGGCGTCGTCAGGGTCGGCGGCGGCCAGCAAACCGGCTTCGGGAATCGCCTCCAGCAGACCCAGACCAATCATCGGCGGCGCCAGCCGCGGTGAGGTCTGCAGATCCTCGGGCAGCTCGCCGTAGGCGGGTTCGGCAATCGAGTAAAGCGGCTCTTGCAAGGTAACGCTAGTGCCATCGGCAAACGTCACCTCCCGAGGGCGATACTCGATCAGCATTTTGGCCTCCGGTTCGGCACCGCTAATGGCCGCCGTTTGTAACTGCAGGCCGTAGCTTGGCACGGGAAGCGCGCCGCGCTGTTCTAACGTAGTCGGATCCGCTTGGCTGGAAGGCATAGAGAGACGCAGAAAGAGCGCGATAGGGTTTTCATCGCCCGTCGGAGGATGTCCCCGGCCATCTTTAATGTGGCAGCCCTGGCAACTATTGGTATTGAATAGCGGGCCCAAGCCGTCGCGGGCCTCGGTGCTGGCGGGGGCGGCCACCCAGGGGTTGCGGAAGAAGCTATTGCCGACGCTGAAATCCAGCCGCTTGGTCATCGACATATTACCCAGCGGCAGCGAGTAGGCGTTGTGGTCGAACTGTTCCACCGACCCATCGCCGCCGCTCATGGGCGTCTTTTGAATTGGCGGTGACTCACTGGCATATAGCGGCGCTGCCAGCAGCATCAGGAAAATGCCAGCTCGAATATAACGGCAGGGGTAGACAATACACCTACAGTGACTCATCACGCTCTACCTTGTGTGCCTACTCGCTTGTCAGGAAAGCAAAAGCCGCACGACAGCGATGCTGCCGGCGGCTCACATTGCAACGCCAGTCTGTCTTAGAACTGGTGACCAGCGTCATCCGGCTGCAAGGAGGTGACGCCCAGCTCGCCAGCCGCCTGTTCGATGGATCCTGTTTGTGCAACGAGCGTAAGAATCGCCTCATTGATCAGTTCGCTGCCTTGCTCATTGCCCGGCGCGATCATCATGTCGAAGGCCATTGGCGAGCTCTCGGCTTCTGCCGCCTGCTTGATCGCATCAAGGCGTACCATCGTGGCTTCAAGCTGTTGGCGAAGATCGTCGGCCAGCTCGCTATCTTCCTGCACCAGCAGGTCTTGCAGCGAAGGCCCCTCGACCACGCTGCCGTCAAGGCGCTGGTAGGTGCCGGTATAGATATTCTGAACACCCTGACCGTTGTAGTAGTGAGAGTTGTGGGTATTGTCGCTGAAGCAGTCGTGCTCATCCTCAAAAGAGTTGGCTTCAAGAGCGACCTTCAAGCGCTCACCGGCCAGCTCACCCAGGGACAGCGAGCCCATGCCGAACAGCATGCGGCGCAGTCCCTCCTGATCGCTCTCCGCCAACAGTTCCTGGCGATAGTTGCCCTCTGTTTCCGGCGCCCACTGGGCCACCATCCACTCAAGGTCGTCGACTAACAGGTCGGATACCGCGTCCAGGTACGTGCGACGGCGGTCGCAGTTGTCATGGGTGCAATCGTCGCCGGTTTGAAAATCACTCACCGGGCGTTCGCCGCTGCCTGCCTCAAAGCCGTTTAGATCCTGTCCCCAGAGCAGAAACTCGATAGCGTGGTAGCCGCTGGCAACGTTGGCTTCCGAGCCGCCGATTTCATTCAAGTCGGCGAGCAATTCCGGGGTGATCTCGCTAACGTCCAGGCTTTCGCCACCCACATTGATTTGCTCGTTGGCAATGATATTAGCGGTGGCGCCTTCGTTACCCAGTTCGTGCTGATAGTCATCGCCCTCGACGTAATCGATCATGCCCTCATCGAGGGGCCAGGCGTTTAGCTGCCCTTCCCAATCGTCTACCACAGCATTGCCGAAACGAAACACTTCGCTCTGCTGATAAGGAATACGCGCTTGCAGCCAAGCGTGTTTGGCAGCCTCCAAGGTCTCGGCGGTGGGGTTGGCCAGCAATTCGTCGATACGCTCGTTCAGCACCTCGGCGGCGCTGAGCGCATCGGCGTAATTGGCATGCGCCAGGTCGGCGTAGTGGGTCACCACGGCATCGGCGCTAACAGTACCGTCTGCGGCAGTGTCGGCAAAAACTGAGGTAAAAGGCATCAGCGCGCTAAGCGCAACGATGCCAGCAAGAGGGCGACGGAGCATGATGGCGGGCATGACAGTATCCTTTCGGCTATGGCGTAACAGAAACTACTCACATAAAGTGCTAGGCAACCAGGGAGGTTTGGGCGCGCTAGCCATGTCTGAAATGTAATTCATTGACCTATGAGATTCAATCCTATTTAAGTTTAAATAGAGAGCAATACTGAAGTTAATCGCTCTTTTTTGCTTTATGTCACTTATTCTGTCGTGGGAACACCACCATGCTGGATTACAAACTGCTTCACGCCTTAGCGACCGTGGTGGAGTGCGGCGGTTTCGAGCGTGCAGGCGATGTACTGGGGCTTTCGCAGTCAGCCGTCTCTCAGCGCATCAAAGCGCTGGAAGTTCGCCTGGGCCAGCCGGTGCTGGTTCGACACCCGCACTTAGCCCCCACCCCTGCGGGCCAGAGATTGTTAACCCACTATCAGCAAGTGCAGCTATTAGAACGAGATCTGCGGGGCTCCCTGCCCACCCTGGATGATCAGGCTCCGCGCCTGCGTATTGCTATCAATGCAGATAGCCTGGTCACCTGGTGGGCTAAGGCCGTCGCACATATCTGTCAGCAGGAGGGAGTACTGCTGGATCTAGTGATCGAAGATCAGGATGTCGGGCTCAAGCGCTTGCGTGATGGCGATGTAGCCGCCTGCCTGTGCGCAACCCCCCAGCCAATTGCCGGCGCACGCTGTGTGGCGCTGGGCGAAATGCACTACCATCCGCTCGCCTCACCCGATTACGTGGCGCGACACTTCCCGGATGGGCCCAACGATGAGGCTTTCCAACGGGCGCCGGCTATCGTCTTCGGCCCTCATGATCAGTTGCAGCATCAGTTTCTGGCTCAGTGCGGTTACCATGGCCGCTTTCCTTACCACCTCTGCCCTTCTTCAGAGGGGTTTGTGCGCTTAGCCGCAGCGGGGATCGGTTACGGCATGATGCCCCAATTGCAGGTCGGCGAATTAATGGCGAGCGGCCAATTGACCAGTATTGCTCCCGGTCACTCTTTAGCGGTGCCTCTTTACTGGCATTTTTGGCGCCATAGTGGGCAGTTAATCCAACGACTTACCCAGCAGTTGAGCCATAACATATATTAAAAAAAAGGCTGTTGTGATGCTGGCTAAACTCGACACGATTTGCAGCTGTTCACTCCTCTATACCCCCTACCGTTCTACACACCCTACCGTTCACAACACTTAATCAAACAGGCTCATACGCTTCATAACGTTATCGCGCTTGATTTTCCAATGGAATATGGCCCCTGCGACATGTAGTACCAGCAACCCTAAAATGCCCCACCCCAAACGTTCATGCCACATAAACAGCTGTTCAGATAGCTGCTCGCGTTCGCCAATTAACCCTGGCAAATGCCAGTGGAAAAACTCAACGGGGAATCCACCGCTTGCCGTTGCAGCCCAGCCCAACAAAGGCATGATAATGAGCGCTAAATAGAGCAAATGATGAACGCTGCTACTCACCACTCGCTCGAAGGCGTTCAAAGGCGGCTCATGATCAGGCACCACAAAGGCCAGACGGGTAATAATACGCAGCGTCATTAGCAGCAGGATCAGCACGCCCAGCGTCTTATGGCTGGTATACAGCAAGTTCGTGAGCATATTGCCAACTAAAGCGATGGTGCGTTCATAACCCAAAAAGCCTAACGTTAAACCACTGGCCAAGGAGAGCAACACCGCGCCAGCCACCAACCAGTGCAGCATCCGATGCGGGTAGATATAGTGATCCAGTTCGTGCATGTAGTGCTCCTAACAGCCAATGCATTTGCTTTTTAGTCTAGTCAGTAACGCTCCCTAGCGCCGATTAAAGCACTCCGCGGCTATCAACGCTAAACGTTACTGGCGAAATACCTTATTGCGCTTGCTCGGGCGCGGCCAACTGTTCACGTATTAGCTCCCCCAATCGGCGCACAGGTTCCGAAGGCCGGTGTGGCGCCCGGTGGAGCGCTAGCTCAATCATTGGCAGCGCAGGCAGCCCGCTGCTCTCATCCAGCGGCCTCAGTGCCGGTGTCAACATGCTGCGAGTCACCACCACGATAGCCAGCCCAGCGGTCACAATCGGCGCCAGCCCCGCCATAGACTGGCTAGTATAGGCAACCCGCCAGCTACGCCCGGCTGATTGCAGTGCCTGCTCAGCCACTTCACGAAACACATCGGCCCCCGGTGAGTAGAGTGCCAGCGGTAGCGGGTCACTAAGCAGCGGCTGCTGGTTCATCCCCACGGCCCACAACAAAGGCTCCCGGCGGATAACATCGCCGCCTGGCGAGTTACGCTGCCGGGTTACCAGGGCTAAATCCAACTCTTTGGCTTTCACCTGTTCGACGAGATGTGTGCTGGTACCGCAGATCACTTTCAACCCGACCGCAGGATAAAGCTGATGAAAATAGGCAAATACCGAGGGCAGTAGCGATGCATAATCTTCAGGTATGCCCAAGGTGAGATCCCCAGTGACCTGACGCGCCTGCATATCGCTCCACGCCTCATCATTAAGCGCTAATAGCCGTCGGGCATGGCTGAGTAAGCGCTCACCTTCTGAAGTAAAGCGTATTCGCCGTCCTTCTCGCTCGTGCAGCGTGAGCGATAGCTGCGCCTCTAACCGCTGTAGCTGCATGCTCACGGTGGACTGGGTGTACGCCAGTCGTTTTGCAGCGGCGGTTACACTGCCGGTGTCTGCGATGGCCACCAGAGTACGCAGCAGTGTCAGGTCTAACGTGGGAGCGCGCATATATCAGCCCTTATTTATCACCATCCTTGATGATAACGATCATAAAAGATCGATATTGTGATGTATTCATAATGAGTATGCTGCTCAGCACATTCACTAATCAAGGAGAACTCTTATGCATCCCGTTCACTCCCCCGCGTTATTTCCACGTTGGTACAGCGTTGGTGCGGCGTTAGTGGCCGTGATGCTTTGGAGTGCGGCGCCGCTGCTAGCTGAGTTTGCCAAAGCGACACCGCCCTTGCAGCTAACCGCCGTTACCCTGTTAGCAGGGTCATTAGCAACGCTGCCGTTAAGCCGCCGGGGCAAGGTCGCCAACTGCGGCACAGGGTGGCAACTGAGTGTTTGGGTGGGAATCCCACTGCTCATCTTTGGCGCTGTCAGCACCTACTTTATTGGCATGCGGTTAGCGCCCGCCGCCGAAGCGGCGCTGATTACCTACACTTGGCCGGTGCTGTTTGTGCTACTCAGCCAGTGGAGCCGTTTTGGCCGCTTACAGATTGCGGGGGTTATCGGCGCGCTGATTGCGTTTTCGGGTGCGGCGTTGCTGCTGGTTCCTCAAGCCATCAATGGGGGGCTGGGAGGTGCCACCACGGGCTACGCACTAGCCCTGTTGGCCGCCTGCTGCTGGGCAATCTATTCTTGGTTAAGCCAAGCAGCGCCAGTGGCGTTAACGCCGCTGCTGCCGCGGCTACTGCTCATCGCCTGTGCTATTGCCTTGACCGCGAGCCTGGCACTGGAAGGCACGCTAGCTTTTCCCAGCGGGGAGGCATTGCTGGCAGGTATCGCCCTGGGATTAGGGCCTTACGGAGTAGCCATGGTGGCGTGGGATAAAGCATTGCGCTGGGGGCATGCGAGCCTGGTGGGCAGCTTGGCCTATGGCGTGCCGATCCTGGCCGCCCTGCTGCTGGTGCTAGCAGGCATGAGCGTACTCGACTGGCGTTTACCCGCCGCGGCCGTACTGGTGGTGGTAGGCTGCCTCAAAGCTGGCCGCTAACTTCTTACCATTTAACCTCCCCACGCCTAACAATTTACGCCTCACAATTCAATCCTCACTACCGACCAACGCCCCTATCACGATAAGCGACAGGGGCGTTGGGCATTATTGATTAACGCTGACAATTAAAGCTAATTATCAAAGCTCTGGAGGAATATCCGTCGGCTCCATCTCCAGGCTTAGTTCGAACAAGCCACTACCGGTAGCGCTAAAGCCCCGCGCGCTTACCGTGTAAGTACCCGGCAGCAACGGCTCCTGAAGGCGAGAGTCGGTACCGCCCGCACCATCGTCATCACTGAGAGCAACGCCTTGACCACTAATCTCGATAAAGGTATCAAAATCGGTAGAGCGCATTTCCAACGTCACTAACGAGCTCTCAGCCACCTCCAACTGATACGTCAGCGGTTCACCGCTATACCAACCGTTAAGCGCTTCACCAGGAGTAAGCGTGCCTTCATTACGCAGCTCCACATCGGGCATATCACGCGGCTCCATAGAGAGCGTAAACATGCCGCTGCTCTCGCCATAGGCAGTGCGTGCCGTTAACTGATATTCACCGGGGGCAAGAAAATCAGCGATGCTAGCATCCAGATTACCGGCACTATCATCATCTTCTCGGTAGTAACCGTTAGGCCCCTCAAGCACCAGATACGAGTCGATGTCGCTGGCGCGCATGTCAATCTGGTACATGCCAGCTTCTTCTACTTCTACTTGGTAGCTAAGGTCCTGGCCACTGTACCAACCGCTGAGAGAATCATCGGGAGTGAGCGCTCCATCATTGCGCAGCTCGCCATCACCCGGTAACTCATGAGGCTCTACTGAAAGCGTATAGATGCCGTCGCCATCACCGTAGGCACTGCGGGCTGTCAGGGTATATTCACCAGGCTCCAGAAAATCAGCGATGCGCGCGTCTAAATCACCAGCGCTGTCGTCGTCTTCGTGGGTATAGCCATTCGGCCCTTCAATCTCCAGGTAAGCATCGAAGTCTTCAGAGCGCATTTCCAGTTGGTAAAGGCCCGCTTCTTCTATGTTCAGGGTGATTTCACGGGCATCCCCCTGCAGCCAACTATCGATGGGCTCACCCACTGCTACCGTGTCGGCATCCGTCAACTCAACGGTTCGAGTGCCAACGGTAAACGGGCCATAGCTGTGGGCATCAGCACCGCTAACGACCACCACATAGTCGCCACTCTCCTCAATACGGTGGCGAACGACAGGGGCATTATCGAGTAGCTGTAGCTGGTCATCATAAAGCGCCACAACACCCTGCAAGGCACCGTTGAGAGAAATCTCAACGATTTCATTCTCTTCCAGCGAAATGGCATAGCGCATGAAGCGGCTGCCATCGTTGCCGTTCAGTTCGCTGGCGGAGGTTATTTCGCCACGCAGGCGCTCATCAAGGGTGAGCTTTTCAAGGCCAACAATAGCCTCGGCAACCGGCGGTTGATCCGTGGTTTCAGCGCTTTCGGCAGGCGCTTCATCGCTGGTCTGCCCTGGCATAGGAATAATTTGAGCGGCGAGAAAACCAACGGCGGCGCCACCAACCGCCACCAATACAAACGCAAACGAAGAGGATTTAGCCACAAGCAGCTCCTTGTTAAGTCGCAATAACAATCATTAATAAGTTAAGCAAATATGATTATAAGATGCTTACTCCACTAAAGTTAACGTTTAATGAAAAACCGTCTATGAAGAACCGTCTATAAAAGGCCGTCCATGAAAGACCGTCTATAAAAGACAGCGCATAGCACAAAGCCCTTTCGTTATGCATGTCATACCTGGGCGGATAAGTCACTGAAACCCAAGGGCACATATGGAGAGATTAAAAAATCTTGAAATTGAACCTATTTGCATCGATCTTCTCAAAGCTTGCTGACTCGTTGCGACAAGGGTAGTATCGATAGGCCTATCAGGCACCTCATCAAGAGTGCGGGATTCGCAACACGCAAAACCGAGGTACTCCTATGGGAGCCCAAAAACGACTGATCCGAACGATTTGTTTGGCAGCGGTAGTAAGCAGTGCTGCCAACAGTGCTTTTGCACATGAGACAGAAACGCAGGAAGGCGTCGCCTCCTTTTACAGTGACCGCTTTCAAGGCGCGACCACTGCCAGCGGAGAGCCCTTTGATCAACAAGCGCTGACCGCCGCCCACCCAAGTTTGCCGTTTGGCACAAAGGTGTTGGTGACACGCCCGGACACGGGGCAAGCAGTAGAGGTACTGATCAATGACCGCGGCCCCTTTATTCAAGGACGCATTATTGATTTATCGAAACGCGCGGCTGCTAAGCTTGGCATGATTCGCCGCGGTACAGCTCCCGTGATGGTAACGCTGTTGGATTAACGGATAACACATCCTTGATTGTTGTGTGATACCCCTTAGCCTAATCAATGCGACAGCACACAAAGCACCATTAACACAAGCCAGTAAATAGACAGGGCGACCAGCGATGGTTCGCCCTGTTTTCTTATATGGCTTACTTCCCGATACATTAACGAACTTGCAAGCAGGCTAAGTGTCTCTATGCTGCAGGAAGTTCAACACGCTATCCGCAGGAGGCACTTATGCAGTCACAATTTTATACCTTGACCGATTACCCCAACGGCCTACCCGACCGGGCGCTATTCAAACTAGAGACACAAACGCTACCCGAACTGGCCGAGGGCGAAGTACGCATTCGTAACCACTGGCTTTCCGTCGACCCTTATATGCGCGGTCGCATGAGTGGTATTCGTACCTATGTGGATCCGTTTGAGCTCGGCAAGCCCATGGAAGGCGGCGCCATTGGCGAAGTTATTGAAACCCATGATTCAAGCCTAAAAGTGGGCGACAAAGTCAGCCATATGGGCGGCTGGCGGGATATTGCCCAACTGCCTGCTCAGGGTGTTACGAAGCTACCCGATATCGACGTTCCCGAGCAGGCCTATCTCGGCGTGCTGGGCATGCCGGGCATGACTGCCTGGACTGGCCTAAACCTGATTGCCGAATGCAAGCCTGCCGACAACGTTTTAGTCAGCGCGGCCAGCGGCGCAGTTGGCTCGTTAGCCGTCCAACTGGCTAAAGCGAAGGGCTGCCATGTGGTGGGTATTGCGGGCGCCGCTCATAAGCTAGCCTGGCTGGAGTCATTGGGCGTCGAACCGGTCAGCTACCGGGATAGAGACGCTTACGAGCTTAGCGATGCTATTAAGCTCGCCAGTCCCAACGGCATCGATGTCTATTTCGAAAATGTCGGCGGCATTTGCCTTGAAGCAGCACTGAGCCAGCTTAATGAAGGCGCACGTATCGCCGTGTGTGGCATGATCGATGGCTACAATGACAAAGAGCCCGCTCCTGGCCCCAGCAATCTCGCCCAACTGATCATGCGCAAAGCCAAGATGCAGGGTTTTATTGTTGCTGACCACTGGGCAAACTATAGCTACTTTTTGAACGAAGTAGCTCCCCAAGTGGCAGAAGGCAAGCTGGATTACAAAGAGACGGTCAAAGAGGGGTTAGAGAGCACGCCTGATGCTTTCCTTGCTCTATTCAACGGCGGCAATACCGGCAAAATGCTGATCAAGCTATAGCACTCCATTTAACTCTCTCTTAATTCTCCCCTCCCTCATCTTATATCCTGACCACAGCGCACTTTTTTGCTGTGGTTAGGCTGTATAGCTAAGAAAAAATCGTCAAAACGTTAGACCAATGGCGAGTTGATAATTAAAATCATTCTTTAGAAATGTGTGTTTTAACCCATCGCCGCTGTCGATGGGCTAAAGCGCGTTGCAGGTACGCTGTTATAAGGGGATGTCTCATGGAACAACACATGCGCGATCACGGTAAGTGGCCAGCGATTTTCGTTGGCCTACTGCTGCTCATCGTTGGCTTGGTGCTGGCCATTGGCGGCGGCAAACTATTAAGCCTGGGCGGCAGTGCTTACTACTTAATTGCCGGGGTCAGCATTATTGCCTGCGGCGCTCTCTTTGCTCTACGTCGAGGCGCCGCCCTCTGGCTCTACGCGCTAACCCTTTTTACCACCCTGGCATGGGCACTGTGGGAAGTTGGCCTCGACTGGTGGCAGTTAGTGCCTCGGGTCGCCATTCTCTGCCTAATCGGCATTCTGCTGCTACTGCCCTGGTGGCGTAAGCCGCTGCATTCAAAAGGCGGCAGTCTGGCGCTTGTTGGCAGCATTGCTGCCGCTATTATCGTGGCCATTGCCAGTCAGTTCAGCGACCCCGGCACTATCGAAGGGTCGCTGGCAAATAGCGGCACACCCACCGATAGCGTCAACCCTGCCCAAGTGGCAAGTGATGACTGGCCCGCCTATGGCGGCACCAATGCGGGCACCCACTACTCCTCTCTCGATCAAATCACGCCCGACAACATCGGCGAGCTTGAAGAGGTATGGCGGATTCAAACCGGTGACAAGGCGGGCCCTAATGCGCCGCCTGAAATTACCAACCAGAATACCCCGCTAAAAGTGAACGACAGCCTGTATATTTGCACGTCGCACAGCCGAGCGATGGCGCTATCTCCAGAAACGGGCGAAACCCTGTGGTCGTTTGATCCTGAGATCAGCACCATGGGAGCGGATGATTTCTCAGGCTGGGCGCACATGACCTGCCGCGGCCTCGCCTACTATGACGCTGCTAACTATTCCACTGACGCAAGCGCAAACAGCGATGAGGCTGACAATAACGCAACACCCAGCAGCGCTACGTCGCTCTCTTTTGATATCTTTAATAACAACGACATTTTCAGCCTGGATCTCTCCTTCCTGTCGCTGCTATTTGGTGTTGAAGCAGAAAACGACACTCCACAGCCAATGCTCAGTGAAACCGATGTCATGTGCCCACGCAGGCTCTACCTGCCCACTGCGGATGCACGCTTGATTGCGCTGAATGCCGACACGGGTGAGCGCTGCGCCAGCTTTGGCGATAACGGCGAAATTGATCTTACTAACAACATTGGTGAGTTTTCTCCAGGCGGTTACTACTCCACCTCGCCGCCCACGGTCACTGAGAACCTGGTTATTCTAGGCGGGCACGTCACCGATAACAGCTCCACAGACGAACCTTCCGGCGTTATCCGTGCCTTTGATGTGCATACTGGTGAGTTGGTATGGAACTGGGATAGCGGCAATCCCGACAACACCGATCCGCTGCCAGAAGACGAAACCTACACGCGCAACTCTCCCAACGTATGGGCACCGATCAGCGTTGATGAAGAACTAGGCCTCGTTTACCTGCCCATGGGTAACGCGACGCCTGATCAGTATGGCGCCGACCGCACCGAGAACGATGAAACTTACAGCGCAGGCCTGGTAGCACTTAACGTCGATGACGGTCAGGTGGCGTGGGTTTATCAGTTTGTGCACCACGACCTATGGGATATGGATACACCGGCACAACCAGCGCTCATTGATCTGGCAACTAATGAGGGCACCCAGCCCGCGGTTATTCAGCCGACCAAGCAAGGCAGCCTGTATGTATTAAACCGCGAAACCGGCGAGCCGATTGTACCCATCGAAGAGGTGCCCGCGCCGCAAGGTGCCGTGGAAGGCGACTGGACAGCGGAGACCCAGCCGCGCTCAGCGCTAAACCTGCTACCACCGCCGCTCACCGAGCGCGATATGTGGGGCGCTTCACCGTTTGACCAGATGATGTGCCGCATTCAGTTCAACTCCTTGCGCTACGAGGGCCAGTACACGCCACCTTCGCTGGAAGGCAGCATTGTTTATCCAGGCAATGTGGGTGTGATGAACTGGGGTGGCGTTGCAGTGGATCCCGAGCGCCAGGCGCTATTTACCGGGGCTAAATATCTGGCCTTCGTTTCCACGCTGGTACCCCGCGAAGAAGTCGAAGAGGGCGAAGGCTCCGCCAGTGAACAAGGGCTGCAAATTAATGAAGGCGCGCCCTATGCCGTGAAGCTTGGCCCACTGCTTTCAGTGCTCGGCCTGCCCTGCCAAGCGCCTTCCTGGGGTGACGTTGCGGGCATCGATCTGCAAAGCAACGAGGTAGTGTGGAAGCACCGCAATGGCTCGACCCGCGACAGCATGCCGTTCGGTCTACCGATCGGCTTGAACGTTGGTGTCCCTGCACTAGGCGGCCCGTTAACCACCGCTGGCGGTGTGTCATTCTTGAGCGGCACACTGGATCAATACCTGCGCGGTTACGACATCACCACTGGCGAGGAGTTGTATAAAGCCCGCTTGCCTGCAGGTGGCCAGGCCACGCCAATGACCTATACCGGCCAAGATGGCCGCCAATATGTAGTCGTCACGGCGGGAGGGCACGGCACCTTTGGCACCAAAATGGGTGATTACGTGATTGGCTACGCGCTGCCGGAGTAATCGGTTAGCTTAGCGTCATCACCAATGATAACGGGCGACCTCATCAATGAGGTCGCCCGTTTTTATTAGCACAGGCTTTAAAGCCTGACGTTTAGCAAAGCATCGTTCAGAAAAATACCTTTTAGAAACGCACTTCTAATCCACCATAAACACTGCGCCCGGGAGCAGGTTCGTAGAAACGCCCAAAGGTGCCGTTCAAGCGCACGTTGGCGTAGTGCTCTTCATCAAACAGATTGCGCACACCTACGTAAGCATTTAGCCGTGTATCGCTACCCAACTGCCAGCCATCCCCCACACGCAGGTTTACCAGCCAGTAGCTATCAACCTCTGTTTCATTGGCGTTGTCGGCCACCATATCACCCGTGTACTGAGCTTCCAGCGTCGCAAAGCGCTCATCAATCCCCTGCCAGGTTAGCTGGTTGACCCAGGTTTGCTCGGGCAGGCCGGGAATACGATTACCAGCAAAGCTTTCAGTGGGGGTGGCGAACTGATCAAACTCATAACGGGCTAGCGTCAGGGCGCTATTTAGCCGCCACTGGCTAGCCACCTGCCAACCCAGCGACAGCTCAATGCCGTCCCGGTCGGTGTCGCCCGCGTTTTGATAGAAGGTGCGGCCGCCGTCATCATAAGGCACCAGCTCATCGCGTACGCGCACTGAAAACAGCGCTAAATCGTAATCCATCGCCAGCGGCTCGACATAACCTCGCAGACCCACCTCACGGTTCCAGGCTTTTTGCGGCGACACCGATGGGTTAAAACCGCCGCCTGCGGGGTTAGCAAACTCTGAGAACGTCGGCGTTTCAAAAGCAGTACCGGTATTGATATAAGCCTGATGCTGCGGGCGATAACGGTAGCTTAGCCCCGCCGAACCGCTCCACTCATTGAAGGTTTGATCACCGCTTTGGTCGCCATCGTCTTGGAAGCGGTCATCCACTTCTAATTCAACCCGATCAAAACGCGCTCCGAGGGAGAGCGTCACTTGCTCGGTGAGCGCCAGGTCGCCCTGGGCAAACACTCCCGCTGAGGTCGCGGTTTGGGTCTCTTCCGCCACCTGCTCGCCGACAACGCCTTGGCCGTTTACATCGTTGCGGAAGCGCTCATCGTCCTGGCGGGCCACATCAACACCGGTGATATAGCTCAACGGCAGGCCACCCAGGCTGACTTCATGGTGATACTCGGCGCTCGCGCCCAGGTAATCGCGCTGGTAGCCGATGCGGCTATCGCCCACGTAGGGCAGTTGCTGCTCAAAATCGCGCTGCGCGACGAAGCCTTTTAAATAGAACTCGCCAGTGCCTGCGGACAAATCCTCGTACTGTAATCCGAGAAGCTGCTGATCAACGCTCTGCCCTGCGTCTAGCGCCAGCGAATTAGGTGCAGCTTGATCACGGCCACTCGCCACTTCACGCGCGTTCAGCGCGCCAGGATCTTCGGAGCGGGGATTTTCAAGCAGATTAATGATCGCGGTTAACGCCCGATCGCTGCCTAACTCGCGGCGCAGCTTGGCATTCAGCAGGTATTTCTCTGTGGAGCTCTGCTCCCGATAACCATCCACATTGAGCGCTGAGAAACTCACATGGTGCGACCAATCCCCCTGAGCACCACCTGTTTGCACGACCGCTTTACGGTAGCCATCGCTTCCCACCTCGGTGCGCACGCTTGAGCCAGGGTTATCGCGCCCGTCGGCGGTAGTGACATCAATTACTCCACCTGCCGCGTTACCGTAAAGCACCGAAGAGGGGCCACGAATGACTTCAATACGCTCAGCACTGTCCAGGTCAATGGCATCTAACTGTGCCTGGCCGTCCGGCAGCGTATAGGGAATACCGTCGACCATCACCGTAATCCCGCGCACGCCAAACGGGGCGCGGGCACCAAAGCCGCGAATAGAGATTCGCTGGCCTTGGGCAAAGTTGTCGCGGTTTTGCAGGAAAACCCCTGGCACCCGCACCAGCGCTTCATCTATTCGCGTCCGCTGCTGGCCTTGAGCGATGGCTTCGCGGTCGAGCGAGGTTACCGCCGCGGGAGTGGCATATAGCTCCCGCGATAGCCGAGGCGCCGTCACTTCCAGCGTGGCCAAGCTATTGCTATCGGCCGGATTCTCTTGAGCCCAGCTTTGGCCTGCACCAAGGCAGCTTAATAAGCAAAAAGATGTGGTGGTTACTTTTAACGGCAGGTTGAACACGGAGCCTCTCCCAAACAGCGTAGAGCGAAATAAATGGCGGAATTGAACGATTGTCTACTCGGCTAGTCGTAGAGAATTAGCCAAGGCATGGATAAATAGATTGATCGTGCCTACACTTGTACAAGCTACCCCAGTGAAAGCAAAGGAGGCTTCATGGCGTTTACCGCGACTGATCCAATCAAGATGATTTTTGCCGTTATCCTTCCACCACTCGGCGTATTTTTCGAGGTCGGCTTTAAAGGACACTTTTGGCTGAACATTATTCTAACGCTATTTGGCTTCATACCGGGCATCATCCATGCGTTTTATGTGATATTGAAACACTAGGTTTTAAGAGCCGGTTTTTAAGAGCCACTTACTAGTCAGACAACGCCGCCCAAGCTAACGCTGGGGCGGTTTTTTCTTTAAGCGTAATTATCATTTATTAACAGCGATATTGTCGTACGGCCAGCTGCGAAAAGAAATAGTGCGCGCCTCCAACGCTTGGAAACGCGCATCATCAGATATAAGAAGCAAGATAATCCAGAAAGGCTTTGACACACGCCGGATTTCATGGCACTGTAGCGCCAGTTGGTTAGCAAGCAAGCATGGTTTCAGAAGTGTACGAAAAAGATTTAGAAGTGTACGAGATAGACGTGTACAAAATCTTTCGGCAAGACTGCAATTGTATTCCTTGTTTTATCCGCTATTAATCTGGGTGATACCAGGAACTTTACAATGCGCTTTGCGCGAAAGGATTTTACTATGTCTACTGGCACAGTTAAGTGGTTCAACGATACTAAAGGCTTCGGTTTTATTGCTCCTTCTGACGGCGGCGATGACCTGTTTGCCCATTTCTCTGAAATTCAAGCAGACGGCTTCAAAACCCTGCAAGAAGGCGCTAACGTCTCTTTTGACGTTACCCAGGGTAAGAAAGGCCTTCAGGCTTCAAACATCAAGCAAATTTCCTAACATTTATTGTTAGCAGTTTGCTCGAACCTTTCGAGGTTCGGATAACAAGGCCCGCTTATGCGGGCCTTGTTGCGTTTGGAGTATGTTGTGTTTGGAGCCTACCAATGTTGCGTTGGGAACTTAAGCACCCCTTTCTTATATCCGCGCATATATCAATATTCGCACATCCACCGTCACTGTTAGCCTCTCAAGCGCTGCCGCGCGAGCACGCCCTTCGGCGCTGGCCCGGTAAAGATGCGGTGTCATCGCCAACAGATCGGCAATTTGTTCGCTTCCCTTCAGTGGTAACGAGTAGCTTACTCTCTCGCTGCTATAGTTAGAAAAGCCTTCTAGTGCTTCCGCCTCACTCGAACGTTCGGGCTTTAATGTGGGGTAGATAATCTTCCGCAGCTCGCGCAGATGATCAGGCCCCGCCTCTACTTGCAGCAGCACACCGCCCGTTTTCAGCACACGAGCAAACTCGCTAGCCACAGGAAAGCCAAACATGCACAGGACGCTATCCAACGTTCCCGTCTGCACCGGCAAGTGCGCATTACTTCCCACCACCCAACTGCTTAGCGGTGATTGCTTAGCATCTTGTTTGGCAGCAGCTAGCACCGCCCACTTAGAGATATCCAATCCTATCAGCGAAAGTGACCGCGTGTTAGCCGCAGCGTCAGCTAGTTGGCGAAGGTAGTAACCTTCCCCACAGCCCGCATCCAGGCAGTTAAACGGCTCACTGTTTAGCAATTGAGACTCAGCGTAGCCCAACACGGCATGACCGACGGCATCCGCGATGGGCTGATAGTGCCCAGCGTCAAGAAAGCGCTGGCGAGCAGCCACCATTGTCTTGCTATCACCCGGATCGTGGGAGCGCTTTTGCTGCACTGGCAGTAAGTTAACGTAGCCCTGCTTGGCGATATCAAAGCTGTGCCCCTCAGGGCAGCTCCAAGCGCTGCCCGAGTGAGCTAGCGGGCTGCCATCTAATGGGCAGGCCAGCGCCTGGAAAGGAGTGATGCTCATAGCTGTTTCTGTAACCATTGTGGAAGGGTTGGAAGTGCCATAGAGGGCTGACCATTCAGCGCGTCACCAGGACAATGCCGACCAAGATAACGCCGCCGCCGATCAGAAAATTGATGCTTAGCGGCTCATTGAGCAACAGGGTACCAAAAAGGACGCCGAAAAGCGGGCCTAGAAAAGAGAACACGCCCAACTGGGACGCGCGATAGCGGCGAAGCAGCGTGAACCACAGCATCAGTGCGGCAAATGAAATAATCAGCGCCTGAAAAGCGAGGCTAGCAACCGCCATGGAAGTAAACTGCGCGCTCATTAACTGCCCCGACAGCGCCGCCACTGGCAGTAGCAACAACGCCGTCACACTTAGTTGATAACTCAGAGTGAGCTCTGCGGGGGCCTCAGACAGCGATGTCTTGCGGATCACCACCGTCGTCGCCGCCCAAGAGAACCCGGCCAGCAAACCCAACGCATCGCCGATGAGAATATCGATGCTGTAGGCACCGCTCGGCGCCATGGCAATCACCATGCCCAGAAACGCCAAGCCAACGCCCCACCACTGGCGAGGAGAGAGCTGCTCCCCCGGTACCCAAAGATGTAATCCAAGCGCTGCGAAGATGGGCGCGGTATAGAGAAAGACCGACATATGCGAAGCCAGCGTATAGGTCAGCCCCCAAGCGACAAAAACGAACTCAGCAGCAAAGCCAAGGCCAACCAGTAGCCCAGGGCCCCAGTGGAGCCCCACATCCGCCCAGCGAATGCCGCGCCAATAGGCAAGCAATCCCACCAGACAGCCTGCGATAGCGGAGCGCAGGGCGATCTGCACCACAGGTGAGATATCCTCAGCCACGCCTTTAATCGCCACCTGCTGAAATCCCAGCACCAAACAAAACAGTAGCATTAGCGAGGCTGCCGTCGCATCCACAGACTTTCGCTGCGTATGCCCTAGCATGCTGGCAGTATGGGCATTTGAGGCTATCCTTTGATTATTCATAGTGAGCTCCTATAACATCAAGGCGCTCATTGGAGCAGTAAGCGAAACGGCATACAAACGATTACTTATCAAACCTAGGCTTAGGAAAACTCACGCTATGAGAATAGAAAGGCTTCCGCTGAATGCACTGCGCGCATTTGCCGAAGCCGTGCGGGAAAATAGCTTCAAAGCCGCCGCGCATCGTTTAGGGGTGACCCCTGGGGCCGTTAGTCGGCAGGTGAAACAGCTTGAGGATCGCTTGGGCGTGGTGCTGTTTGAACGGCATGCCAATGGCGTGTGCGCAACCGAAGCAGGCCGAGGGCTTGCTGAAGATGTGCAAGCGGGTCTTTTGCGCATCGCCAGTGGCGTGCAGAACGTCACCGAGCGCTCAGAAGACGCTTTTCGCTTGCTATTGAGTGCGCCACCTTCTTTCCTACAGCTTTGGCTACTCCCCCGCTTACCCGGTTTTGAAGCCAATGAGCGGCAAATAGAGATCTCTCTGGATGCCGAGGCGCGCTTATCGCCGCCGCTATGGATGCCCAACAGGGCACGCTTATCGTTACGCTACGGCCAGGGGCCCTGGCCCGGTGTCACCAGCCAGCGTCTGCTTGAAGACACCCTCTTTCCTGTTTGCTCGCCCACCCTGTTAGCGCAGGAACATATACACACGCCCGCCGACTTGCTGGCCCAGACACTGCTCACCGTGGACTGGTGCAGCCAAGCGGGTCACCCTATCCCAAGCTGGCACGACTGGTTTAAAAACGCTGGGGTGACAATCAAGAAGATCCCCCACCAGCGCCAATACTCGCTCTACAGTTTGGCGCTCGATCAGGCTATGGCCGGGCAGGGCGTGGTACTGGCCAGCTACCCATTGGTAGCCGACCGTCTCATCAGCGGGGTGTTGGTGCGCCCTTTTGCGGAGCACTATCCGCTCGACTCTCCATTCGCCTATGAACTGGTTCTGCCTTCTGAAGGCGTAACACCACCGGCAGTGGCACGCTTCATCGAGTGGCTAGAACAAGAAGCCGCCCACTTTCGGGGCACGCCCCCAGACAGGCATCTATAAGGCAACTCAACCATGCATCGACTGCTACACGTGAAGGGCGCCTTGCCCTATCTGATCGCCATCTTTCTCAATGCCTTTGTGGATCTGGGCCACAAGATCGTCATTCAGAACACAATCTTCAAAAGCTACGATGGCGAAACACAGGTCGTACTTACCGCGCTGGTTAACGGGCTTATCCTGCTGCCGTTTATTTTGCTGTTCAGCCCGGCTGGGCACGTGGCCGACACTTACCCCAAAGTACGCATTTTGCGCGCATCGGCCTGGGCCGCGGTGGCGGTTTCACTGGGCATTACGGCCGCTTATTATCAGGGCTGGTTTTGGCTTGCATTCGCGTTGACACTGCTGCTGGCTATTCAGTCCGCCTTCTACTCACCGGCCAAATACGGCTTGGTGAAAGGGCTGTTCGGCAAGCCGCGCCTGGCAGAAGCCAACGGGTTGATCCAGGCTGTCACGATTGGCGCCATTCTGGCAGGCACCGTGGCGTTTACTGCCCTGTTTGAAACCTGGATAACACCGACTGATCAAACCCCGGCACAGTTGTTGCACCAGATAGCGCCACTGGGTTGGCTGCTAGTACTCAATAGCGCTATTCAGGTGGCAACGCTTTATCGCCTGCCGCTGGATAACACCACGCGACCGGATACCCCGCTCACCTGGCAGCGCTACATCAAGGGCACAGCCCTGAAAGACAACCTGCGCATTATTGCCCGCCAACCCGTTATCAGGCTCTCGATTATCGGCCTGGCCACCTTCTGGTCGGTGGGCCAAGTGCTTCTGGCTGCCTTTCCTGCCTATGCCAAAGATGCTTTAAGCATCAATAACACCCTGGTGTTGCAAGGCATTCTGGCGGCTAGCGGTATCGGGATTGCGCTGGGTTCGGTGCTAGCCAGCAAGCTCTCTCACAATCGCATTGAAACCGGCTTGATCCCTGTCGGCGCCGTCGGGGTCGCCGTGGGGCTATGGTGCCTGCCGCTGTTAACCACACCCGTTGGCCAAGCGCTAAACTTTGTGTTTATCGGCATGATGGGTGGACTGTTTATCGTACCGCTTAACGCGCTGATTCAGTTTCACGCCGCCGACAACGAGTTAGGCACCGTGCTGGCCGCCAATAACTGGATACAAAACATCGCCATGCTGGGCTTTTTGGTGCTCACGGTGCTGTTCGCTTTAGCGGGTGTAGATAGTCATTACTTGCTGTTACTCATTGCCACGGTGGCAATGGTCGGCGGCGGCTACACCATTGTTAAACTGCCCCAAAGCCTGGTGCGCTTTCTGTTGAGCTTCCTGCTGACACGCCGCTACCGCGTACACGTTCATGGCTTGCAAAACCTACCCGCCCAGGGCGGCGTGCTGCTATTGGGCAACCACATCAGCTGGGTGGATTGGGCCATGGTGCAGATTGCCAGCCCCCGCCCTGTACGCTTTGTCATGCTTAGATCGGTTTATCAGCGCTGGTACCTACGCTGGTTCTTAAAATCTCTGGGCTGTATTCCCATCGAACGCGGCAGCGGTGCCGAACAAGCGCTGGCCGATGTGGCTGAACAACTCAACGCTGGCGAGGTGGTGTGCCTATTTCCAGAAGGGGCTATTAGCCGCACTGGCCAACTGGGTGAATTCCGCCGCGGCTATGAGCGCGCCTGTGACATGGCCAACCCCGATGTAAAAATCGTGCCTTTCTACCTGCGCGGCCTGTGGGGTAGCCAGTTCTCCCGCTCGTCCAGCAAGTTAAAGGAGCTGCGCAACGCGCCGCTGCACCGCTCGGTCGTGGTCGCGTTTGGCAAACCACTGCCCAAAGATACCCCCGCTGATGTGCTTAAGCGGCGCATTTTTGAGCAGGCGACGCGTTCTTGGCAGCGGGCCATGGACGAGCTACCCACCCTGCCCAACGCCTGGATTCAAAGCGTTAAGCGCCGCCCTAGCGACCTTGCCCTAGTAGATACCCTGGGCCGACCCCTCAACGCAAGCCAAGCGCTCACCGCCAGCCTGCTGATGGCAAAACGGTTTCGCAAGCTCAACCCAGGTCAGAACGTCGGCCTACTGCTACCGACTAGCAGTGCAGGCGTTATCGCCAATATAGCCACGCTGCTGGCGGGTAAAACGCTGGTAAATCTTAATATCACCGCCGACCACGCGGCAGTTGCTTCTGCCATTTCCCAGGCGGAAATTACCACCGTGTTCACCTCACAGCGCTTTGTGAAGAAGCTTGAGCAGCGCGGTCTCGACGTTAATCAACTCCTTGCCGAAAAACAGGTGGTTTACCTCGAAAACCTGCAAAGCACCATTGGCCGCGCCGAACGCTTAAGCACCTGGCTCGCAGTACGCATACTGCCGATGTGGTTAATCCAGCACGGCTTTTGCCGCGGCCACGATGCTAACGCGACCGCCGCCATCCTGTTTTCCAGCGACGGCGAAGGCAATCCCAAGGGCGTGATGCTCAGCCACCGCAACCTGATGGCCAATATCAAACAAACCTCTGACGTACTCAACACCCAGAGCAACGATGTATTAATGGGCTCATTGCCGTTGTTTGACGCCTTCGGCCTCACGGTCACCCAACTTCTACCGCTGATTGAAGGGCTACCACTGGTGTGCCACGAGGAACCTGACGATGCCCAGGGTATCGCCGACGCTATTGCCAAACACAAAGTCAGCATCTTGTTTAGTATGCCGATCTCGCTGCAGATGTTTGTCGATAATCCAAAGGTTCAGCCAGCCATGCTGGAAAGCTTGCGGGCGGTGGTCGTAGGGGCAGAGAAATTCGAGGAGAGCGTACGCGCCAGCTTTGCGGAAAAATTCAACAAGCCTATCTACGAAGGCTACGGCGCGACTGAAACCGCACCAGTGGCATCGGTCAACCTGCCCGACGCCGTGGGCGCTAACTACCAGCAGGTACAACGCGGCAGCAAGCCAGGCACCGTGGGCATGCCGCTCCCCGGCACCAGTTTCAAGATCGTCGACCCTGATAGTTTTGAAGAGTTGCCCACCGGCGAAGCGGGCATGATATTAATCAGTGGTCCGCAGGTGATGCAAGGCTACCTGAATGACGCCAAGCGCACAGCCAAGGCGCTCCACAAGGCCGATGGCCACCGCTGGTACATCACCGGTGATAAAGGCTTTATCGACGAAGACGGTTTTTTGACCCTGATTGACCGTTACTCTTTAAGTCACTGGCAATCGCCGTCATGGAGAAATGATGAACAGTGACTTATAAATGTTTTGAAAAGAAATTCATCAGCAACTCGTAGTGCTTATTCTGCCCAGCGCAGTTGGGTATATGGTCCTCGCCTTCGTAGTAGTGCACTTCCGGGTTACGGCCATGCTTGATTAGGCGTTTTTCCAGGCGCCTGGTCATTTCAACCGACCACATGCGGTCTTGCGTGCCATGAGAAAGAAACAGCGGCCCAGGGTAGCGCTCAATTTCTATCGATGTGGTGGGCAATAAGCCTTCATGACTCCCCTGCCATGTCCAGGCGCGCTTACTGACGTCCCAGGCTTGCCAGCCGGGGTCGCCAGCATCGCGAAAACCACGGGCATCAAAGGCACCGCACACCACATCGGGCGGGCTATGAGCGGCGATAGCATCTGGCGTACCTTCGATCTTATCTCTTGCCATCAGTGAGCCGAGCAATAACGCGTGTTCGGCACCGCGTGAAAGACCATAAAACCCAACCCGCTCATCCACGTATTGAAAACCCCGAAGTGCACTCAGCGCTTCCACGCTACGATCGAGCGGGTAATCGATAATATGCCCCGCATTCCAGGCATTACCACCACTTGAGTAGCCATAGGGAAATGCCAAGAACCCATGCGCTGCGAATAGCATCGCGTCCCGGTGACTCCACCCTGCCCAAGCGCCTTCAGAACCATGCAGCAGCATAATGGCTGGAAAAGGGCCATCGCCCGGCGGGCCATAAGTAACGCCCCAGCCGGGTAACTCGCGCTGCACGATATTTAAAGGCATTTAGGCTCCCCGAAGGCTTCCCACATACTCACCCTTTACTTCGTATGCCATCGACACTGATTCATCCTATTCCGACGCGTTTCCCTCAGCATTATCCACCTCCGAGGAGTGTTTTACTTTCGCCCCACGTGCAACATCCTGATGACTGATAACCACGACGTCTCTCGGCCACCACTCGGGATGATTATCGCGGATGAACGCCATGAGCTTTTCGCGTACGTGCATTTCAGCTGTCCATCCAGCCATAGGATCAGAGGTCATTAAATAGCAGGTCACGGTTTGCGCCGTATTCGATTGTGCCGTTACGTAACAAAGCAGTTTATGGTGCTCAATAACGTTGTCTTCCTCTTTGGCGAACTCCAAAAACTTGTCTCTTATTAACTCAATATCGGCGCTCAGGTGCAGTGTCAGCTCCACGTAACGGTACATCTTGATGCTCTTGACTGAGAGATTCTGGAAAGGCTTCGACGTAAAGTACGTGACGGGCACGATCAACCGCCGTTCGTCCCAGGTTCTTAAGCGGATGAAGGTATAAAAGATGCCTTCTACATAGCACCACTGGTCTTCAAAGATCACCAAATCGCCAATACGAATCGGCTTGGCAAACGACAATTGAAACGACGCTAAAATATTGCCCAATACCGCCTGACCGGCGACACCCACGAGTACCGCCAGAACGCTGGCAGATGCCAGGATGGATAACCCCATCGACTCAAAAATCTGTATCTGCCCCAGGATGTAAACCGACACCCCGGTGACGGTCACCAGGATAATGATACGCCGCAGTGCGTAGAGCGATGTCAGCAGCTTGCGCTCATCCTTGGGCTTGGTGTCATCTATCTCCCCCACCAGCCGCCGCGTCATGCGCAGCATCAGAGTATCCACGAAGCGCAGCGCAATGGAACCCGCACACCAGGCGAGAATACCGATAAGCAGTACGCGGAAGGTAGTGGTCGCGACCGCTGAAAACGACACCACGTAGTCCAGCAGCATCTGGGTGAAAAGCGAGATCACGATCAGCGCCGCCGGCATGCCAATCTGCCCGGCAAACATACGAAAGGCACCGGCGGGTAGCCAATTAGACATCACACCTATTAGGCGGTGGACCCCCCAGCCCACAATGCCCACGAACAGCAAAAAGACCGGAATGGCCACCCACTCCCAAAGTCTCAGCAACCCAAATGATGACTGCAGACTTTCGGGAATGTATTGCTCCAGCATCGACGGGCCGTACTGCTCATAAAGCATCGGAATGTACGACACGCTGATGGGCATGATCAGCCATACCGGTTCATCGTCACCGACGCGGTAGCGGGCTAGACGGATATCGTAGGTTTGTCCATCGGCCCGCAGCGATGCCAGTTCAAGGTTACGCCGCGTTTCGCCAACGCGCGGGTTTTGTCCGGCGGGATCTTCTATCACGGCGTCTTCCCGCCCCGAGAGATTATCGACGCTGATCCGTTCGCCACGCTTGAACACTTCCGCCAACTGCCGAGCCAGTTCCTGACCTTGTTCGCGCTGCTCCTCGTCGCTCAACTCCGACAGATTGAGCATGTGCGCCGCTTTTTCGTACTCTTCCTGTTCGGTGAGATCGAGAAAGCTTCGCATGGCTTCACGCGGCGTGACGCGGCTGGCTTCTTCAGGTATTTCGCCAAGCCCGGTATTCAGTGAATCAACCGTAAACCACCGACTGTCCTCGCTCTCTCCTCCTTGAGGTTGCGCCGCGCTGACGCTGGAAAACGCCAATGTTACTAGTAATATCAGCCATGCGGGCCACGAGCTGTTTGCTTTCATACATGCCTTATTGATTGAGGTGGGCCTATGTATTGTCCATCGACAGGCTAATCGTGTAGCCAGCTCCGCGTTAAATATGGCGCCATCCTTGTCAGTGGAAGCGCAAATTACAGCCCACCTTCCTTGATGGTGCAAGGTGCATTGCACCATTAATCTGCGACGCATCTAGAAACTTTAATTAGGAATTCGTTGTTTTCACCTCACGGCGGAGCCCTGCCTTACGTTCCACTAACGCAACGCTGAGTCCCAACACACCCATCTATTACGCCTTTAGCCCTAGCGGTATGCTCTTTGTGTGACAGCATAACCCTGCCAAAAGGAGAGTATGATGAAAAAACTGTTGCAGGTGACCAATGCACCTCGGCCTCATTGGGTAGGCGATGGGTTCCCAGTGCGCTCGCTTTTTTCCTATGGTCAGCATGCAAACAAGCTGAGCCCTTTTCTATTACTGGATTACGCAGGCCCCAGAGACTTTCAGCCTGCACAGAAACCTCGCGGTGTGGGGCAGCACCCTCACCGCGGGTTCGAAACGGTCACGATTGTTTACCAGGGCGAAGTTGCGCACCAAGACTCCACTGGGAGGGGCGGCGTGATAGGCCCCGGCGATGTGCAGTGGATGACCGCTGGGGCAGGCATTTTGCATGAAGAGTTTCATTCGCCGGCATTTACGCAGTCAGGTGGCTCACTGGAAATGGTCCAACTGTGGGTCAACCTGCCCGCCAAAGACAAGATGGCTAAACCTGGCTACCAGGCCATCTTTGATCGGCAAATCCCACGAGTTGATCTGCCTGAAGGAGCAGGCTGGTTGAGGGTAATTGCCGGTGAGTACCAATCTCAATCAGGGCCGGCAGAGACATTTACGCCAATAAATGTGTGGGATCTAAGCCTGAATGCTGGGAAAGCCACAACGCTTGCCCAGCCCAATGGCTGGACTACTCTGCTGGTGGTCTTGAAAGGCACCGTGTTGGTCAACGGAGAAGGAATACTCCGTGAAGCACAAGTGGCCGAGCTGGCGCGCGAGGGCGAAACATTTACCCTAGAAGCCAATAATGATGTACAGCTGCTACTGCTTGCAGGCGAGCCCATTAACGAGCCGGTGGTGGGGCATGGCCCCTTTGTCATGAACAGCGAAAAGGAGATCATGGAAGCGATGGATGATTTCAACAACGGTCGTTTTGGACAAATAACCGTCTGATATCGCTTTTGATTTAACGCACTAAGTCAGCTAGCTGCCCTTAGCAGCTAGCCTTTTTAGCCGTTTTATTTGCTTGGCTGAACAGGAAAGGGGATAAATTCCGCATCGTCCCCAGGTGGAAGGCGAAAGCGGCCATGTTCAAAATCCGCCTCTACCCAAGCCTGCTTGGCGGCCTCAAGTTTTTCCCGGGAAGAGGCGACGAAATTCCATGAAATATACCGTGGCCCATTCAGAGTTTCGCCTCCCAACAACATCAATCGAGAACCAACTTCCCCTGCTACCACCGTTATCGGATCGCCGGGGCGGAACACCATCATCCTGCCAGCCTCAAACGATTCTCCCGCAATACTGACACTGCCAGACATCACATAAATACCTCGATCCTCATGATTATCCGGTAACGGTAACTTTGCGCCTGGCTGCAGCATTGCATCTGCATAAAACATTTCAGAGAAGGTTTTTACCGGTGCGCTTTCCCCCCAAGCCGTGCCTAGAATTAAGCGCACTTCCTTACCCTCGCCTTTAAGCATCGGCAGCGTCTCCTCGCCATGATGCTCGAAGCTGGCTGGCTTGTCTTCATGCGCTTCGGGAAGCGCGACCCACGTCTGAACACCTAGCAGAGAGTGTGAGTGCTGGCGAGTAATTGAACTGGTGCGTTCAGAATGGGTGACCCCATTGCCCGCTACCATCCAATTAACCGCGCCGGGACGGATTATTTGATTAGTGCCCAGGCTATCGCGGTGCTGAAACTCCCCCTGGTACAGATACGTCACCGTAGCCAGCCCAATGTGCGGATGCGGGCGAACATCAATCCCCTCTTCCTTAAGAAATTCAGCAGGCCCCATCTGATCGAAAAAAATAAACGGCCCTACCATCTGGCGATTAGGGGCAGGCAGCGCACGACGCACTTCAAAACCACCCAGATCCCGTGCACGGGGAACGATCAGTGTCTCTATATCGTTCAGATTACCTGCGGAGGGGCACCTAGGCTCAATATCGGGCATCCAGCTCATGTGAGTTACTCCGGACATAATGGCAAGCCAAGATCAGCGAAACATCCATGGCGCGGTTAAGCGAACAGAGAGGACTGGGAGATAACCCTCTCCCAGTCGTGAACACGGGTTACTTGCTGGTTAGCGTGCTGTAGCTGTTCATTAAATTACGATAGTCAGGAATGTGGTTGGCGAACAGAGCCCCCAGACCTTCAACATCATTGCGCCAATCGCGATGCAACTCGCAAGCTGTGCCAAACCATGTCATCAATTGCGCACCGGCACTGGACATACGATCCCAGGCGGCGTCACGGGTAAGTTCGTTAAAGGTGCCGGATGCATCGGTAATAACGAACACATCGAACGCTTCTTCAAGGGCAGAAAGCGCCGGAAAGGCAACGCACACTTCAGTCACCACACCTGCGATAATTAATTGCTTTTTGCCAGTTGCTCTAACGGCGTTGACAAAATCCTCATTATCCCAGGCATTGATTTGCCCCGGACGGGCGATGTAAGGAGCGTCTGGAAACATCTCTTTTAACTCAGGCACCAGAGGGCCATTGGGGCCATCTTCAAAGCTGGTAGTGAGAATGGTGGGCAGCCCAAAATATTTAGCCAAATCCGCCAGCGCTAATACGTTATTTTTAAAGCGATCCGGATCAATATCACGCACTAGAGATAACAATCCTGTTTGGTGATCCACCAATAGAACAGCGGCATTATCTTTATCGAGACGAACATAGGGTTTAGCCATGACATACTCCTTTTATCTATTTAGCTTAGTGAGCGCTTCGCATGCAAAGCACCAGCGCGTGTTTCCACCTGCTTTATAAAGTGTAGTATTCCGTTCATGCGATGATTAGATAAGAAATTAAGACACACTGTTGCACAGGGAGAACACACATGACGGCCCCTAACCTTAACGATCTTTATTACTTTGTGAAGGTAGTCGATTATGGTGGTTTTTCTCCCGCGGCTAGAGCCACAGGCATTGCAAAATCAAAACTGAGCAGGCGTATCAGTGAACTGGAAAACGAGCTAAATGTTCGTCTTCTAAACCGTTCCACACGCCATTTATCACTTACCGATATCGGCAAGCGGTATTATCAGCACTGCAAAGCCATGCTGGTGGAAGCGAAAGCAGCCCAGCAGTTCATTGAAGAGAGCAAACAGACCCCCTGCGGCATTATCCGCATAAGCTGCCCCACGGGCTTATTGAGCTTTCACGTGAGCGAGATGCTGGCGGACTTTATGGCCCGCTATCCCGAAGTTCATGTGCATCTTGAAGGCACCAACCGACGCATCGATCCGTTCGTTGAAGGTGTGGACGTTGCCCTGCGTGCACGCCCCCTCCCACTTGAAGACAGCGATCTGATTCTTAAAGTGCTGTCAGATCGTGGACAGTGCCTAGTGGCAAGTCCCGCGTTGCTTGAGCAGTATGGCGTACCCTCTACCCTGGATATGCTCGCCACGCTTCCCAGCTTGAGCCGAGCAAGACCGGAAGAGCCCCATGTATGGCGGTTGCAGCGAGAAGGAGAAGAGCGTGTGGTGGAACATTCACCGCGCTTTATTACTACCGACATGACCGCGCTATATAACGCGGCCCTAGCAGGTGTCGGCGTGGTTCAATTGCCTAGTTTGATGCTGGGTAATTCGCTGACGTCAAAAGCCCTGGTACACGTCATGCCAGAGTGGGAACCCCGGCGGGAAGTCATTCATGCTGTTTACCCCTCTCGACGGGGCTTGCTGCCTTCCGTCAGGGCGCTGCTGGACTTTCTTGCCGAGCGCTATGCCGCGCTGGGTTCTGAGCACTGATGACATAGCACATTACCTAGCCCTATCTCCCAACCGATTAAGCTCATCATCGTACATAGCCACTAACAGTAGCTCACCTGTAGCATTTACCCGAAACAGGCCGTAGCGGGCGGTCTCATAGCGTTCGGCGTGTCCCTCCTGAAAGAAGAACGCATTAGTGGCGAAGCGTACTTGCCCGTTGCGCAGCCGATAGCGCAGTTGCCGTTCGTCATCGGCTAAAGAGGTGCCATCGCATTTACTCCAGCTTGGTGAAACGAAGTCGAGCAATCCGAGCAGGCGGCAGGAAAGAGTCTGATCGGGCATCTTCCCAATAGTGTTTGAACACCGTGTGCTCGCACTTGGTGTTGAGCAGCTCATTGGGCTTCAAGAAAGTAAATATCTGATCGTAGGACTGAACCTCGTTTTCCGAAGCTCTCCGGATAATGTGCTCGGGCCCCAGTTCGCTAGGGTGGCTAAGCCCAGCGGCACCCAGCATTTCCGCCAGCGCTTTTAGGGTATTACGGTGGAAGTGATAGACCCGCGCGGTTTTATCGGCCACATCCAAATGGCGGCTCCGGTTGGGGTCTTGAGTGGCTACACCGCTGGGACACTTGTCGGAGTGACAGTTAAGCGCCTGAATACAGCCCAGTGAAAACATAAAGCCCCTGGCCGAATTGCACCAGTCGGCCCCTAGCGCCAAGGTTCGGGCAATGTGAAAGCCGGACATGATTTTGCCCGCCGCACCAATACGAATCTCCTCGCGCAACCCGGCTCCCACCAGGGTGTTATGCACCAGCATGACGGCTTCGGTTAATGGCACCCCCATGCGATTGATAAGCTCTAGCGGCGCCGCACCGGTTCCCCCTTCGCCACCGTCCACGACAATAAAATCAGGTCGCTCGCCGGTTTCCAGCATGGCTTTAACGATCGCAAACCACTCCCAGGGGTGGCCAATCGCCAATTTAAAGCCGACCGGCTTGCCCCCCGAAAGTGAGCGCAGGCGGGCAATAAAGTCCATCAGCTCCAGCGGCGTAGAAAAGGCCGAGTGGGCCGCGGGGGAAATGACATCCTGGCCCATGGGTACTTCCCGCGCTTCGGCAATTTCTGCGCTTACCTTGGCCGCTGGCAATATGCCGCCATGACCAGGTTTAGCGCCTTGCGAAAGCTTAATCTCGATCATCTTTACCTGATCGTCACTGGCGTTGGCAGCAAAGCGCTCCTCATTAAAAGAGCCATCTTCGTGACGGCAGCCAAAGTAGCCAGAGCCTATTTCCCAGACCAGATCACCACCATGCCTGCGATGGTAGCGGGAGATCGACCCCTCTCCGGTGTCGTGATAAAAACCGCCCTTACACGCTCCCGCATTGAGCGCTTCAATGGCATTGGCTGAAAGCGAGCCAAAGCTCATCGCTGAAATATTCAGTACGCTTGCCAGGTAAGGCTGGCGGCAGTGGCTGCCGCCTACGCGAACTCGGAAGTTCGCGTTTTCAATAGCGCAGGGCAGTAGCGAGTGGTTGATCCATTCATGCCCCGGCTGATACATATTCAGCAAAGAGCCAAAGGGCTTCTTATCGCTCTCGTTTTTAGCACGCTGATACACCACCGCGCGCTGTTCGCGGGAAAATGGCCGTTCGTCTAGATCAGACTGAATAAAATACTGACGTATTTCCGGCCCGATAGATTCCAAGACATAGCGGACGTGGGCCAAGATCGGATAATTGCGGCTAACCGTTCGTCGCGTTTGGCGAAGATCATACAACCCCAGCCCAGCCAGCATGCCAAAGATCGCTACGCCCCACAGCCACATTAATGAGAATCCCACCCCCAGCAGCGAAACCGCCAGCAGGATCAAGCAGACAACAAAGACAGTATTACGCAGAGGAATACGGGTTAACCCCCGAGCTTCGATCATCAGTACACGAGCTCCTTATTAACACGCCGCCACAGGGGCAGTCCCTTTGACTGGCGCGACTTAAACGTAATGGACTTGTGTAAGTTTTGGCGAACTTACGACACCCATTGATATCGAATGCAGCATTCACCTCGTATGCTACCTGTACAGGCTCTAATGGAGACACCTAATGCTAATAAAGATTGCCAAACCGAGTGATTTACACGAATCCGATGTCACGCCGGAATCTATCTACCTCTCCCGGCGGCGCTTTATGGGCGGCATGGCAGGCCTAGGTGCAGGGCTTGCTCTTTCCGGCCACGCCCGCGCCAATGCCGACTACTCCGATGTACCCGAAGGCGATGCGCCAGCCTGGTTGAAAGAAAAAATCAGTGAGACCCAATGGCGGGCCATCACCCCTAGCGACCCGGAAAAAGATAAAATCGCCCCCTTTGATGACGCCAGTGGCTACAACAACTTTTTCGAATTCGGCACTGACAAGGGCGACCCCGCCCGACATGCGGGCAGCCTACAGACAGAGCCGTGGAGCGTGGTAGTCGATGGCGAAGTCAATAACGGCGGGCGTTTTGCCCTAGAGGACTTCGCCAAGCCTTCGCAGTTTGAAGAGCGCATTTACCGTCTGCGCTGCGTCGAGGCGTGGTCGATGGTCATCCCCTGGCTGGGTATTCCGCTGGCGGAAATTATCAAACGCGCCGACCCCACCAGCAAAGCCAAGTACGTACGCTTTGAGACCCTGGTAGACCCCGAGCAAATGCGCGGCCAGCGCTCATCGTTCTCAATCATCGACTGGCCCTACGTGGAAGGCCTGCGTTTAGACGAAGCCATGCATCCGCTAACGCTGCTGTCCATGGGTATGTACGGCCGTGAGCTGCCCAACCAAAATGGCGCTCCCCTACGGCTGGTAGTGCCCTGGAAATACGGCTTCAAGAGTATCAAATCGATTGTGCGCATCTCGCTGGTGGAAGAGCAGCCGGTTAACTCCTGGCAGCAGATTGCCTCTGATGAGTATGGCTTTTATGCCAACGTTAACCCAGAGGTCGATCATCCGCGCTGGAGCCAAGCCACCGAGCGACGTTTGCCCAACAGCCTGTTCAACCCCAACACCATCGACACCTTGATGTTTAACGGTTACGCCGACGAAGTCGCCGAGCTGTATGCGGGCATGGATATGAGGAAGCACTACTGATGGCAACGCAGCATAAATGGCTAGCCTGGCGCGTCGCGGTATTTCTAGCAGCGCTAGCACCGCTGCTGTTTTGGAGTTGGCAGGTGGCGAATAACGCCGCAGGCCCTGAACCGGGGCGCTACCTGCTGCTGAATATTGGCATCGGCGCGCTATGGATATTGCTACTTACATTGAGCCTGACACCATTAACCAAGCTCACCCGTTGGAAAGGCTTTGCGCTAATCCGCCGCCAGTTGGGTCTCTGGGCGCTCGCCTACGCCACTCTGCATATGCTCAGCTATGCGCTGTTTATTCTCGGGCTTAACTGGGCGCTGCTAGGCAGCGAGATCGTCAAGCGCCCGTATATTATCGTCGGCATGATCGCGCTGATCGGCCTTGCCGTGCTGGGGGCGACCTCTAACAAGTGGTCGATGAAGCGCCTAGGCAAACGCTGGAAGCCACTGCATAAATTCTCTTACGCCATTTTGGGTTTGGTACTACTGCACTTCTTCTGGGTAGTACGCGCCGATATGCAAGAGTGGGCGATGTACGCCGCGATTGCTGCGCTGATTATGACCACCCGCCTGCCGCCTGTTGCCCGCTCCCTGCCTAAACTGCGCTATCGTTTTAGCCGTTAAAGCGTCAATAGATACCCACTTACCGAATGGATTCATGTTCTGTTCAGCTAATACGTTTATGCTGCGTGCAGTCAATCGGATACCGTTTGGAGTAGTGATAAATGGCAGTAACATATTTGGGCGCTGGTCGGCTGGTTTCGGCGCTGGCACTGATGTTGATCGGAACTGCCGCGGTTGCAGAGCAATCTGCGCAAGTTGAACAGCCGTTGCGAGTCGAACAACTGCAGCGCTGTGGCAACCTGCTGCAATTGGATAGGCAAGCGTTCTGTCTGCGCGTCAGTGGGCTTGAGAATGGCGATTTTCAGGTGAAACTGAACGGTAGAGCGCTTCAGCCAGATGACATCACCCACGACAACGACCGGGTGCGTGTAAGCATCAGCAGCGCTGATGCACAAAGCGGCCCGCTATGGTTTGAGCAGCGTGAACAGTCCAGCAACCCGGTTTGGCTCAGTCTTAACGGCAGCCACGTAGTCGCCGCCACAGATCAAGAGGTGGCCAAGAACATGGATGGCTTGACCACCTACGTGGATCTGGTCAGCCTGATTATTGAAGAGAGCCACGATGGCGCCGAGGAAGCCCAGCGTTTGGCAGAGAAGTACGACGCCGAAGTCGTCGGTATGATCCCACCGCTCAACACCTATCAGCTGCGCTTGCCCGTCAGCAACCTGGAACAGCGCGACGCGCTGGTACTCAGGCTGGGCAGCGAAGTGAGCGTGGATGCGGTGGTGGTCGAAGAGTCGGGGGCAGAAGAAAGCATTGAGAGTGAGACGGAAAAGCCGCCCGCTGCGGATAATCAGGAGTGGGCGTCGAATCGCTTCCTGGATGCCGTGAACTATTACCAGCGATGCTTATCACGTCAGGGCCACGGCGGGGATATCGAGACGCAGCCCATACGTATTGGCGTCATCGAGCGCGAGGTGGACTTCGACGCGCCGGATTTTGCCGATTACCTGGGTGACTGCCGCACTGATTCAACGCGAACCTGCGTTTACGCTCGCGATGCTGCCAAGCCCGACGGGCATGGCACAACGGTCGCTGGGGTATTTGCCGCGGCCTGGAATGAAGGCGGCAATAGTGGTTTTTTACGCGGGTTGGACGATGTGAGCCCTGGCTTCGACGTAATTGTGGATCGCAATTCAGATGCAGGCATTACGGCGAATGTTGCGGCTTCAGTCAATCTGGTAGAGGACGGGGTACGCGTACTCAACTGGAGTTGGGGCATTCACCGAGTAGGGGCCATCGATATTAACGGGAAGGAGATCGATTCGCTGGTGCGTTCCGGCATCGCCATGAGCGGTTACGAAGAACTGCTTGAAGAGTTCTTCTTATGGCTGCGCCGCGAACACCCCGACGTAGTGGTCGTGAACTCAGCAGGCAATGCGTCGTCATTTTCGGGAAGTGACGATTACCGCCTGCCCTCCTCGTTTATTACCGACCAACTGTTTGTGGTGGGTGGGCATCAACGCAGCGATGAGGATGTTCAGATTGAAGATCCCCGCTATGTGGTCAAACGTAACGCATCCAATATCGATATGCGGGTGGATATAACCGCAGCGGCCTGTGTACGGGGCTCTTCACTGGTAGAAGGTGAGCAAGGCGAAGCCCATTGCGGAACCTCCTACGCGACGCCTCTAGTCGCCGGCCTATTGGCGGCAATGATGTCGATTGACCCCGAGCTTACCCCGGCACAATTACGCATGCTACTTCGCCGCAGCGCCATGACGATCGGGGAGGAGTACGATTTCGAGCCGACAGACGCGGATGACCTAACCGCGCCGATACTGCCATCGGAACGGGCTAACGAGCTGAACCACCCGGATATAGGCCTTTCCGCCCGGTTGGATATGTACAAGGCGCTGGATCTAACGGTGCAAAGTCTGGATCGGGATCGCTAGGTCAGATAAATCAGCCAAACAAAGCCCACTTCGCGAGGTGGGCTTGTCCGAATCAACTACGTTAAGCCAAGTACTTAAGCCAAGTACTTTAGCCAAGCACTTTGCGAAGATGGGCACGATAAGCCGCTTTGTCGCGACCGACATCCGGCATCTTCATAACATCGTTGGCGATAAAGGTCGGCAATGCCTCTAGGCCGATAAACTCCTGCGATTTGTGGAATGGGAAATAAACCCCATCCACACCACGCCCTTCAAAGAAATTGTACGGCTCGTCGAAGGCTTCCAAAGGGGCATTCCAGGTCAGCGACAGCATATAGCGACGCCCTTGCAGCAAGCCGCCACTGCCATACTGTTTGGTCGGATCTTGGCGTGAGCGGCCGTCGCTGGCGTAGAGCGAACCGTGACCTTCTGTGAACACTTCATCGATGTAGCGCTTAACGATCCACGGCGCGCCCATCCACCAGCCCGGCATCTGATACACAATGGTGTCAGCCCATAGGTAGTTTTGAACTTCGTCTTCAAGATCGTAACCTTGATCAATCACCGTCTCGCGCACCTCATAGCCCATTTCCCGCAACGTACTCATCGCCACGCCGTGCAGGGTATTGTTGAGTTCACCGCCAGAGTGTGCAAACGCCTTGCCACCGTTAATCAGTAGAATCTTCATCTAACGCTTTCTCCCAAAGAGGTTCATCATCAAAGCTAACCGAATAGATTTGACGTTAATGGCGCGTATTGTGGGAGTAACAGCGCGGAAAAAGAAGCGACGTACCAGCAAGACTCTTTTGATTTTAAATCAACAATGTTAAACACTCACAAGGCAAACGGCAGCGCTATGAAAAGCAATTTATGAAAAGCACCCTTGAAGAACAACAAGCATTTGTGACGGTCGTGGATAGCGGCTCTATCACCGGCGCTGCTGAGCGGCTTGGTATGACCGTTTCCGGGGTTAGCCGTACGCTTAACCGTCTGGAGCAAAAACTTGGCGCCACGCTATTACGTCGCACAACGCGCCGCTTGGAAATGACCGAAGAGGGCGAAACGTTTCTAAACCACTGCCGCCATATTCTGGCTGCCGTTGAAGAAGCCGAAGAGGCAATGCTGGATCGCCACAATCAGCCCCAGGGCAGGCTGCGAGTTAACGCCGCCCCCAGCTTTATGCAGTTCGTGATTGTGCCGGTGATTGGCGAGTTCCGCGCCCGCTACCCTGGTATTACGCTGGAACTGGATACCCATGATCGCTTTGTCGACCTGCTCGAACAGCGGGTTGATCTGGCCATTCGCATCGGCAATCTGGAAGACTCATCCCTGCACGCGCGCTTACTCGGCCATAGCCCGCTGCGCCTTCTTGCCAGCCCCGCTTACCTTGAACGCCATGGCGTACCGCAAAATATTGAAGACCTTCAACAGCACAGCTTGCTGGGGTTTAGCCAGCTAGATCATCTCAACCAATGGCCCCTACTCCGCGCCGACGGCAAACTATTACATATCACGCCATCGCTGGCGGCCTCCAGCGGCAGCACGCTGATAGAGCTGGCCATTGCGGGAGAAGGTATTGTTTGCTTGGCCGACTTCATGACTATTGCACCCCGCCAAAAAGGCACGCTCGTTGACGTACTGCCCGACCACATTGAACCGCAAACCCAAGCCGTAAACGCCGTGTACTACCGCCAAACGACACTTTCCCAGCGCACACGGCTGTTTATGGAGTTTTTGGCAGAGCAACTGCCGGGTAGGTATTTGAAGGGGTGATAGGATTGGCTATCTTGCTTGCGCCAATGAGTGCCAAAAGTGCGCCAGCGCTAAGCCTCAACCCACCAGCTTCGTATAGACTCTCGTTTTTATTTCGGATCTTAGTAAATACTGTTTAACCCACCACCCACTCATTAAAAGCCCGTTGCTCGGTATCGATGCCTTTATGCGCATAGTAGACCAGCCGCAGGTGGCGCTCTTCATCAACGGTGAGCGTCGTGTGTTCAAACGCTACAGCACCTAGTGTTTCAAGATATAGATGACGCACTCCCTGACAGGGCGCGTTGACCTCCTGATTTTTCCACCATGCCTTAAACTCTGGCGCCACTTTGGTTAACTCTTCAACCAACTCATTGATAGCGGGATCTTCAGTTGCACGGGCAAAGTCGCGCTGGAAACTGGATAGCATCTGGCAAACCTGCTCTTCCCAGGGTGAGAGCAGTTGGCGCATGGCAGGATCGGCAAATAACAACCACAGCATATTGCGGCGTTCCGGCGAGTGAGCAGAGAAATTGAACAGCTTATCGGCGGCAGCGTTCCAGGCCAGTACATCCCAACGTAAGTTGAGGATATAAGCGGGCCGTGTGGGCAGGTCATCCATCAAGGTTTGCACCAGCGGCGGCACGCTGCACCAGGTTTTGCCGAGCT
Organism: Halomonas sp. SpR8; assembly: GCF_031010195.1. GTDB lineage: Bacteria > Pseudomonadota > Gammaproteobacteria > Pseudomonadales > Halomonadaceae > Vreelandella. Next base: position 218,817 of record NZ_JAUAMC010000002.1, read on the forward strand.
CAGAGGGTAGCCGCTGATGGGCAAGTAAGAACAGATGGCGGCGTTCAGCCGCATCCAGCTTGAGCGTCTTGGATAAGTTGTCCAGAAACGTCGCCGATACGCTAATATCGCGTCCCTGCTCCAACCAGGTATACCAAGTCAGCCCCACCCCCGCTAACGCGGCAACCTCTTCGCGCCTTAACCCTGGCGTGCGCCTTCGGCGGCCACGAGGCAGCCCCACCTCTTCCGGCACGATTTTCTCGCGATGCTTGCGTAGAAATGCAGCCAAGTCTTCCCGCGTTCGAGTAAGCGTCCGGGGAGCGGTCATCTTGTTACCTTTAATAACTTATCACTTTTAATAGCTTATCACTTTTAGTAATAGCATAAACGGTTAAATTGTACCCCTCTAAAAGCCTCTCCAGAATAGCCTCTCGCTGAAAGAACTAGCGATGATTTTTCGATCCTTATCTGACATGGAGAGCGTGATGGCTGACCAACCTCGTTTATCGGTTTATTTAATAGCTTTGGGGGCATTTGCGCTGGGGATGGCCTCTTATGTAACCGCTGGGCTTATTCCACTTATCGGCGACGCTTTTAGCGTCTCTGCTGCCAAGGCTGCCCAGTTAGTCACGGCGTTTACCTTAGCCTATGGCTTAGGCTCGCCCGTCGTCGTGGCACTACTGCCCGGCCATCATCAGCGCTTGGGCTTACTGGTGGCGTTAGCCGTTTTTATCGTGGCTAACATCGCCAGCGCGCTGGCCACCAGTTTTCTACCCCTTGCTATATGGCGAGCTATCGCGGGCGTGGGCGCGGGGGTTTATCTTGCCATGGGCATTGCCGCCGCAGCCGCCATTTCGCCTGAAGCGCAGCGTGGTCAAGCGATTGCGATCATCATGGGCGGCATGGCGAGTGGCACAGTGTTGGGTGTGCCGATTAGCCTGTTATTGGCCGAGCGTTTAGGTTGGGCGTCAGCGATGTGGCTTATCGCAGTACTCGGCTTCATCGCCTGCGCGGGGCTACAGCTGAAACTGCCTGCGCTTCCACCCGCCCCCATGCTGTCACTTGTCCGCAAACTGGCGATTTTGAAAAGCCCTCACGCCATGGGCATTCTGACGGTTTCCTTGTTGGCAGCCATTGCCAGCTTAGGGATGTATACCTTTATCGCTCCGTTTATGGCGGCCACCGAATCGGGCGCTGTTCAGTCGATCACCGGTTATTTATGGGTGTGGGGGATTGGCGGTGTCGTAGGCAGCTTTCTGATTGGCCCATTGATCGACAAATTTAACGGCCCGGTAATTACTTTGGCGATTATGCTGCTGCTCTTTATCGCGCTGATCGCCCTACCTTTATCGGCATTCGTTCATCCACTGATGACGTTACTGCCGATTGCGCTTTGGGGAGCCGTGGGCTGGGCGCTGCAAGTGCCACAAAACAACGAACTCGTTCGTACCCGCCAAGCCCATGGCGACGGCAATTTAGCCGTCGCGCTCAATGAATCAGCGCTCTACTTGGGCAGTGCGATAGGCGCGGCGAGTGGCGGCATTTTGCTTGCCTTCCATCTGCCCGTTTCGATATTAGCGGTGGGCGCAGGGACGATCGCCGCATTGGGGGCATTCGTACAGCTGGCGCTTGTGGTAAAAACCCAATATTAATGCCGCAGGTGATTAACGGAGAGCACTCGGATGCATAGCAGGCTTAACACGCCAATTTAGCCAATCGTAACCGTGCAACCGACGAAGGGACGTCACTATCCGTTAGGCTTTTCTGGCGTCCATCCACTTACTTGCCGTTCGCACGGTGATAACAATCGCGCTTAAGGGAACAATGATCAAAACAGCCCCCAGCGCCAGCATCGCCTTGAAACCAAACAAATTGAACAGCACTAATCCGACAATACACCCGGTCAGGAATGAAAAAATCGTCGTCAAATGCGTATACAGTTGCTTTCGGCAAGAACGGCGGTCGGTCGCCTCACCACGTGCCACCAGTGATGATAAGAACGAACCTAACGCGATGCCAGCATCCGTTAGAGTGCCGGTCACGTGAGTCGATCTCACCCGACCGTTTGAGAGTTGCGTTGACGTCGCGTTATGTACTCCCATCAAGAAGCCCAATGCTATCAGCACCTCCTCGTTGAAGCGCGCTGAGTAAAACAGTAGTTCAAACACCGATACTGCAGTCAATGCCACGCCTTCCGCCAAGAGAATCAGGCAGAAGATGGTTCTGAGCTTTTGCCCCACAACCACGGCAACGCGTGCGAGCGTGCTGCCAAGCACGAATGCCAAGAGCAGAGCTGCCAGAAACAACAAGCCATAGGTATTGGAATTGGCCACTTCGGACGATATCTGTGAGGCATTGCCGCTCATATGGGAAGGCAGAAACCCAAAGGCCCCCAACGCCATGGCATTGAGAATACCGGCAGCTGTCGCGAGCACCAGTGCCAGGCAACGATCCTCGGTATGAGATCGAGCTTTCTTCTTTTTGATCAACAAGCGCCTTCTCCGGCAATCTAAGAGTCGGCAAGTACGACACTAATACTAAAGCATAGTTCTATTTTTACTAATTGAGTTTAGGCTGACATACTAATATCCTAATTCAAGTATTAAATACCAAACATCAGCGTTCGATGCGCAGCAAGCCCCGCCATAGCGCCGTCGGCAACGGCAAAGGTGACCGAGCCCGCCGCTCGCGCTATATCGCCGCAGGCGAACACGCCGGGGATTGACGTGGTCTGCATTGCATCGGTTTTGACGATACTCCCCATGGGAGACTCCTCAAGCTCGCAGCCCAATTGCGCTATCAGCGGGCTAAGGTGAATGCGTGGCGCGACGAACAAACCCACCAGTGAAAACACACGATCATCCTGCATTACTAGCTCAACACCCTCAGCCTGCTCATTAAGACGTGCCGCTGCGCCATATTCTACCTGGGTGCCGCGCGCCTTAAACTGCGCCAGCTGTTCGGCATTGGGTGCAAAGGCATCATTTAGAAACAGCGTCGTCGCGCCCCAGTCGGGCAGCATCAATCCGTGGTGCATCGCAAGCTCCGAGGTGGCCAGCACTCCGATGCCCTCTTTGCCCAGTTCATAGCCGTGGCAGTACGGGCAATGGAAAACGTGTTTGCCCCATAACTCGGCGAGCCCCGGCAACCCTGGCAGCTCATCGGTAACCCCCGCAGCTAGAATAATGCGTCGTGCTTGGTATGAGCCGCCATCAGCCAGTGCGACAGAAAAGTTATCCGCCTGCCCGGTTATCGCCGCCACTTGCCCCGTGCGCCACTCAACCGTTGGGTACTCCATCAGCTGGCTACGGGCCTCTGCCGCTATCTCCGCGGGCGGCGTGCCATCCTGAGTTAAAAACCCGTGGGAGTGAGCGGCAAAGCGGTTGCGGGGCTGTCCAACATCGACCAGCACTATCTTCCGCCGCGCACGGGCGAGCTGTAATCCTGCTGCCATGCCTGCGTAGCTGCCACCGATAATCACTGCATCAAAATTCATTACCCTGCCTCCGATTGCGCCCAGCTTTTACAAGCCGAGAGTGAATACACCAATATCATGTATCTTTTATTGATACATTAAAAGGCACACAGCGGTCAATGACAATATTAACAACGAGGGTGGGAGTGAATCAGGCAGGCAGTAGAGCGTTAAGGCGTCGGCAGCTGGTAGCCTTTGCGCGTGGCAATATCATCAAACTGTTCGGCAAGCTCTGCCAGCGTGACCGCTCCCAGGCGGTCGATGAGCAGCGCTTCCGCTTCGCGCATGGCATCGAATAGCGTTGCATTAACCACCTGCTCTACCGCGCAGTCCGGGTTATCACGGTCGGTGCCGATAGCAAAAATACGTGGCCCGCCCACGGCGTTATGGATATCCAGCAGCGTTACATTGTGCAAGTCGCAGGCAATGCGCCAGCCGCCGTTGTGACCCTTTTCAGATTTTACATAACCCGCCTTGCGCAGCCCCGCCATGGTCCGCCGCACGACGGCAGCGTTGGTGCCTAGCATGGCACCAATCTGCTCGGAGGTAATCGGCTGGGATTCTCGCGCAATGTGCAGCAGCACATGCAGCATGCGAGAGAGGCGGCTATCTGTTCTCAAGGGCTGTTCTCATGGGCTGTTCTCAAGGGCAGTGATCAACTATTCAGCGAAAACAAAGGAAAATCGACGATAGGCACCTTAACACATCCACCACTGGGCTAAGCACGAAACCCGTCAGCCAAATCCCATAGGTGACGACACCTCGTTCGCCTTTAAAGGCAATCTAGGTTTATTCTCACTATACTATCGGCAGATTTGTACTCGGCTGGGGTTAAATTTTCGTCCTTCTAGTCCACTTAAGGTTGTTATGGGTCTTCAAGAAATCGCTGTTGGCGGCATCTACTTAAGCCCGCTGCTGATCTACGCGCTCATTGGCTTTATTGCTACGCTGGCTATTCGCTCGCTGCTGCACTGGGTAGCTGGCGAATACGCGCTCTGGTACGAGGCATGGTTCGACATCTCACTATTTGTCATCTTTACTGCGGCCACTACCTTCATTTTTACCGTGTTGCTTCAAAGCCCTTGAGATAGCCCTTGAGATAGCCCTTTGAGACAGCCCTTTGAAATAGCCCTTGAGAGAATCGCTGATGCGCCCTTCGCTTCGTATTGTGCTCACATTAATTATTGTCGCTATCGCTATTGCTGCCGGCGCATGGCTATGGCGCTACTACCTTTACACCCCCTGGACCCGCGACGCTCGAGTCCACGCTGAAGTCGTTACCATTGCCCCGGATGTCTCCGGCTGGGTACGCACGCTTGAGGTGGCCGATACCGACTATGTTACCCAGGGCGATACGCTGTTTGCGATCGACGATACTCGCTACCAAGCGGCGGTCGACAGTGCCCAGGCCACGGTTGAACACCGTCAGGCAACGTTAGAACTAAACCGTGCCGAAGAGAGCCGACGTAACCAGTTGAGCAACAGTCGTGCGATTAGCGCCGAGAACCAGCAGATCGCCCAGATTAATTCACGCATCGCCGCCGCCGATTTACAGCAGTCTCAGGCGGAGCTAGCCAGCGCCCAGCTAGACCTTGCGCGCACCCAGTTAACCGCGCCTGTTAGCGGCCATGTGCTTAACGTGCAGCTAACCACAGGTAATTACGTTAATCGCGGTACGCCGGTGATGGCGGTGATCGCCGACAACTCCTACTACGTGGTGGGCTACTTTGAAGAGACCAAAATGGGCTCAATCAAGGTTGGCGACCCAGTGGACGTGATTCTGATGAATGGCGACACTCACTTGGAGGGCAGTGTCACGGGCATTGGCCGGGGCATCGCCGACAGTAATACAACCCTCAACCAGCAGTTGCTGCCCCAGGTGGCGCCCACCTTTAACTGGGTGCGCTTGGCCCAGCGCATACCGGTTCGTATTTCACTCGATGAGGTTCCTGATGAAACGCTGCTCAGCGTCGGCATGACGGCGACCGTGCGTGTTCGCCCAGTCGAAAACCCTGCCGAACAGCCTGAATGACCTATGTCACCGTTTATTAGCACCTACCTGACGCCCAACGCCACGGCGGTCAAATTTGCCATCAAGACCACCCTGGCGATGATGCTCGCTCTCTATGTTGCGCTCTGGTTTGACGTGGAGCGCCCCTATTGGGCGCTGATGTCAGCGGCCTTTCTGCAGATCCGCCCGATGAGCGGTATGGTGGTGGAGAAAGGCATTTGCCAACTTGTCGGCACCTTTATTGGTGCCGTGGCGGGCATCGCGATAATGGCGCTGTTCGCCCAGGCCCGTGTTCCCGCGCTTATTGTGCTAACCGGCTGGATTATGCTGTGCACCTATGTCGGTTCACTGTGGCGCAACAACTACACCTACGGCTGCCTGATGGCCGCCGTCACCGCGATGCTGATCGTGGTGATTTCCAGCGGCAGTACGCCCGCCGGGATTTTCGATATCGCCGTGGCGCGCCTGACGGAACTGGGGTTGGGTGCGGTGTGTGCCATGCTGGTTAGTTCGCTGCTCTGGCCAACCCATGTGGGCACACACCTAGCGACTCAGGCCGACAGCGTGATTAACGAGGCTTTTGAACATGCCGCCCTGCGCTTGGAAGCCAGTAACGATATTCCCGCGATGCAGAAAGCTCTGCGCGATAGCCTTGGGCCGTTAACCCTGCTAGAAACCGATAGCCAAGCCGCCCGCTTTGAAGGCCCGGTAGGTCCTGGCCGGGTGCGCGCCACCCACGTATTAACGCGCCGCACGCTGCGCTTTTTCGCCACTCTTCAGGCGCTTCATCAGTTGATGCACGACCACGCCGACCGGCTCTCGCCACAAAGTATCGAGCTCGCGGGTCAGGTCGCCCAAGGCTTTCGCGATGCCGAACACGTCAAAGGCGTGGCGGACGCCAGAAAAGCGCTTCAAACGTTACGCCATCAGGTTCTTGAAAGCGATGATGAAAACAGCTTGGCTCCGCTCGACCGACGCCTGCGCTTGGGGCTGCGTGAGTCGCTCGGTCACGCCATGATTATGCTTGACGCCCGCGAGGCGATTGCCTCGCCCGCTAGCCATCAACTGCGCTCATCGCCGCTGGCCTGGCATCGCGACCACCTCGCCGCCAGTATCAACGCTATACGCTCGGGGCTGGTGTTCTCGCTGCTGGCCACTTTCTGGATTGTCACCGCCTGGCAGAGCGCCATGATTGCGATGATGCTCGGCACGCTGTTTTCCGCCTTCTTCGCCAGTCGTGATAATCCGATAGCGATCACCATGATGTTCTACAAAGGCATGCTGGCGGCGATTCCCAGCGCCTTTCTATTTGGTCATGTGCTGCTTTCCCAAGCCAATGGCTTTCCCCTGCTGGCACTTATTTTCGGTACGCCGCTGTTTTTGGGATTATTGGGTGCCACTAACCCGGCCACGATGGGTTACTGTCTGGCGTTTACGATTTTCAATATTCTGCTGACTATGCCCGGCAACGGCATGGATTTCTCGTTCGATAGTTTCGCCAACCGAGTAGTGGCCGTGGTGATTGGACTTAGCTGCGTCGTCATGGGCTTTCGTCTGTTGCCAGGACTAGGTACGCGCCTTAGACGGCGGCGGTTAATCAACGCCATTTCGACGGATATTCATGAGCTAACGCGTCGCTCAATTCGCGATGCCGAAACCCGCTTCAGCGGCCATATGGCGGATCGCCTACTACACTTGGCCCAACACGACGACATGCTGCCCGAAGAGCAACGTCACCTGTTTATTCTTGGCCTAACCGGGCTGGATGTGGGCACCGCTACGCTGCGCTTGCGCGACCGCCTGGATGACGCTCCGCACCCCAACATCCGTGGGGCACAACAACACCTGCTACGCACGCTGGCGAGCGGGTTTGAAGAGAGCGCCAACGGGCGCCAGCCACAAGGTATTCGTGAAGCAGGTAAGCAGTTGGAAGGGGCGATAGAGGCTTACGGCGATGTACCCGCAGACCGTCGCGTCCTGCTGGAGGGCTTGATTGAGCGGCTCGAACTGGCCCTGGAGCGCCTGGGACACATTATGGCGGAACAGCCGACGCCTCCTTTCGCAACCACTCGCTCCTCCAAAAGTGCGACTATGCCCGCCGATCAACGATAGGCGCATGCTGCGCCATCAACTCCACGACCCAATCGATAAACACACGCAGCTTGGCGCTGACGTGTCGATTCGGTGGAAAGGCGATGTACATTGGCATCGGTTCCAGGTGCCAATCCTCAAACAAGCGCACCAGTTCGCCGCGCGATACATGCTCCCTGGCCATGTAATCCGGTAGCCAAATTACGCCAAGACCGGCCAAGCCCGCTGCAAGCCCGGCATTCCCATCGTCGACCGAGATCACATAGCGCCCCTGCACGCTGACACGCTCTTCGTTGCGGTGCAGGGCGTAGGGAAAAGCCAAGCCCGAGCGCGCCCATCTGAAACCGACGATGTAGTGAGGGGGAAGTGACAGCGCTTGCGGGTGCGAAGGGACACCTGCCTTTTCCAAATAGCTCGGTGCGGCGTAAACACCAAGACTCAGATCACCTATGCGACGTGCCACCAACGATAAATCGGTAAGTTCCCCGCCGCGCACCACGCAGTCCACGCTTTCACCGATTAAATCCACCATGCGATCACTGACGCCCATATCGATTTGAATATCAGGATATTGAGCGTGGAACGCAGGCAAGGCGGGAATCAGGATCATGCGAGCAAAAGGGCTGGGTACGTCCACTCTTAGTCGACCGCGAGGCAACGCAGAAGCGTTGGACAGGCTGGTTTCGGCATCATCCATATCGGCCAGCAGCTTGATGACGCGCTCGTAGTAGGCGGCGCCGTCCGCCGTGACATTAACCTTGCGTGTGGTTCGGTTGAGCAGCGTTACACGCAGCCGTGCCTCCAGCTGCTGCACGAGTTGCGTCACGCTGGTCTTGCTCATGTGAAGTGTTTCAGCGGCCTTGGTAAAGCTGCCCGTCTCCACAACCCGAGCAAAGGCCTGCATTGCGTTAAAACGATCCATGACTGTGCCAAGCACCTCATGATTATTTGAAAACTACAAACAATGTTAAACAGAATTCGCTGTTTATCCACCACAAATGCAAGCCTAAAGTGACGTCATCGTAACTAACAGGTCAATTTTGACTTACTGATGGAGATACATATGGCTAAGCGTGACGTGGTTTTCCCATCGGGCCGCCAGGCACTTTATGAGCAGAACGCCTATTCTGCTGCCGTTCGCTCCGGCGACCTACTGTTCGTGTCGGGCCAGGTCGGCAGCCGTGAAGACGGCTCGCCCGAGCCGGAGTTCGCCGCCCAGGTACAGCTCGCTTTCGACAACCTGCAGAGTGTTCTGAAGGCGGCGGGTGCCAGCTTTGAGGATATTGTTGATGTGACAAGCTTCCACACCGACCCGGAAGCCCAGTTCACCGCGGTCATGGAAGCCAAGGCGCGGGCGTTCCCGGAAAAACCCTACCCCAACTGGACGGCGGTCGGCGTGACATGGCTGGCGGGGTTCGATTTTGAAATCAAGGTTATTGCCAGGCTCCCATCCCTCAAATAAGCGTGTGCCTATGACTCCATTCGTCATGCACTAAAGGAGCGGCTTGAGTCGCTCGAAGTGTATAAGGAGATAGCGCTATCTGCCGATAGGGATGAAGTGACTTAATAAGCAGCTCACGCTAACGATTGCCTTAGCTCAAGCGCCCAGTCGTTACGACATCGCGGCGCTTCTGCTGGCGGCTTTGATGGTTTTCTGAAAGTGCAGGGCATCGCGTTTCGGCGACGCCTGAAAAAGCCGTCCGTATTCCCGAGTGAACTGAGAGACACTTTCGTACCCCACCTCGAAGGCCGCATTGCTCGCGGTAAAACCTTCGTCAAACATCAAGCGGCGCGCATCGATCAAACGTAACCGCTGTTGGTATTGGCCCGGCGTGAGTGACGTCATGTGCTTGAAGTGCTTGTGAAATGAGCTAAGGCTCATGCCCGCTTCTGCGGCCAACTTTATGCTAAAACACCAAGCCATCGTGAAGTGCCAGCGCGCGGAGTGGGCGTCACGTGGAGAAAATCCACGCTCCAGATGACACATCAACCTGACCTGATCTGCAATCACTTTCCACCCCGCCGAGAAAGCGCCGAAGCGATCATATCCGAATTCTCTGTTCCCCATTCGCATAGCGGGGCCAGGGTGCGGGCGAGACTCCGACCGCTTGGTGTCAGAGCATAGTCCACACGCGGCGGAATCTCCTTATGATCGGTTCTTATCACAACACCATCCGACTCCAGCTCTTTGAGTTGCTGGATAAGCATTTTGTCGCTCACACCTTGAACGCAACGCTTAAGCTCACCGTAACGCTTTGATCCATCATGCAGGAAAAAGAGGATTAGCGGCTTCCACTTACCTCCTATTACGCGAAGCGTGGCGTCCAGACCACACGTAAACGGCGGAATAATATTGGCTGTTTTCATTTCGATCTCCCTACTTACCAAAAGGTGCATACTTGTATTAAGTATATTGCTCGCCCTACAGTGCTTACGTCAACAAAGGGAGAGCAACAATGAACCAGTTTCAGACCACCACAAGTGCGCCATCTAGATCTCTTTCTAGTCCACGTCCGAGCTATGACGTTTCAGACGAGACCATCCAGCTTCTGTTCGAGTTCTTCAACTCGGGGGATCATCGCTAGGCACATCACATCCTCGTTGGCGGGGCTAACCATGAGAGGTAAAAACATGAACATTGGCATCATCGGCGCGGGCCAAGTGGCTCAGGCGTTCGCCCATAAAGCGATCGGAGCCGGTCATACCGTCATCCTCAGCAGTCGTCGCGGCCCAGACAACCTGGCCGCACTGGTTGAAGGCCTCGGGCCGTCGGCAACCGCAGCCACGCCTGCGAAAGTGGCCGAGAATCCCGTGGTTTTGCTCGCGGTGCCCTGGCCGGAAGTCGATGCGGCCCTGCGGTCACTTCCCACATGGCATGGACAGATATTGATCGATGCCACCAATGGATTCGGGGAAAACGGGCTCGTCGACTTCGATGACGGAAGCTCCAGCGAGACGGTCGCGGCACTCGCGCCTGGGGCGCATGTCGTCAAGGCGATGAACTCGCTCTTCATGGCTAACTTCGCGCTGGAGCCCATCTCTGACGGCTTTCGTCGAGTAGTGTTTGTCGCGGGCGATGACAGTGCGGCGAAGACTGAAGTCGCAGATCTCTTCGAGAGTTTCGGTTTTGCCTCAATCGACCTGGGAACCCTGCGCAAAGGCGGACGAATGCAGGCGGTGGGCTCGACGCTTGCTGGCCATGACTTTTTCCTGCCTTGGCCGGCACCGCGCTCCTTCCCCGCCTTCAACGGCGAACGATAGCAGGAGCATGAATATGGACACGCAAAGCCGCACAGGCCAGCAAATCATCCAATATTGCTACGGCGATCCCAACGAAGTACTCAAGGTTGAAGATGCGACCTTCGAACAGGCGATCACCGCCGTGACGGCACCGAGCAAGACCGGCAACATCATCCTGAAATTCTGAGGAAAATCCAATGGATACCTATGACAGCGAATTGTTCAAGTCGATCAAACTCGGCGACGTTGAACTGCGAAACCGCGTCATCATGGCGTCGATGTCACGGGCACGAACCAGTAATCCCGAACTGATCCCGACCCCGCTGCAGGTCGAGTATTACAAGCAACGGGCGTCAGCCGGGCTAATTCTCAGCGAAGGAACGTGGCCGAGCCGCGAGGCCATCGGTGCAGCCGATGTGCCAGGCCTTTTCACCAACAAACAAGTGGAGGGCTGGAAACCGGTGACAGAGGCGGTTCACGAGGCCGGTGGCCGTATTTTCGTGCAACTCGGGCATTGCGGCGCAGCTTCGCATTCGGCCCTGCTCGGCGGTGCGCAGCCGTTGGCGCCCTCGGCAGTGAACCTGAATCACCAGGTGTTTGTCGGCGGCTTTCAGCAAACGACCACACCAAGGGCGATGACGGCCGGAGACATCGCACGTACCGTTGAAGATTATGCCCAAGCGACTCGCCTCGCTCAGCAGGCAGGGTTCGACGGTGTCGAACTGCATGGAACCGTCGGCTTTCTGATTCCTCAATTCCTGAGTGACAAGTTTAATCTTCGTGATGATGGTTACGGTGGAAGTGTCGAGAATCGGATTCGCTTTCCACTAGAGATCCTGAAGGCCATGATCTCCGAATGGCAACCGGGAAGAGTCGGTTTGAAGCTGAGTCCAGCAGTTGGCTTGGGAGACCTACAACCCACGCCTGCCACTTTGCCGACGTATGAACGCCTCATTACACGGGTCGCCGCATTGAAGATCGCCTATCTCCAACTCCAGGAGTCGCCAACAGATTTGACTGGAACGCCTGTCGAGGTTTTGAACGAAGGAACTGCCAGATATTTCCGCCCGTTCTTCGATGGCCCCATCATTGCCAATGGTGGGCTGGACAAGGCTAGGGCTGAGGGGGTGATTGCGTCAGGTGCCGCAGATGCAGCAGCGTTTGGGAGTCTCTATTTATCCAACCCTGACTTTGCCGAGCGACTACAGCGTGGTGTCCCACTCGCCCCCGTGCCCTCACGGGAAACCTGGTATGGCGGCGGCGCGGCCGGATATGTGGATTACCCACGTGAAACGTGATGGTCGATTCGGCGATGGGTTGGACGCGGCAAGCCCTAGCGTTGGCCGCCATAAATTACACAACCGAGAAAGATGGCGATAAGCATAATTCATGGCAACACTTAATCCCCAATGAGTTGGTAAGGTTCAATCGGCGGATAGAGGTTACGCAATTCACCCATTTAAAATCTCCAGCTATCGATGTCTTCTAGTGAGGGGCACTTGGGGCTAAACTGGTATTTCCACGCTGCTTAGAGCAGCCAGCCCCCAATACCCCTGACGCTATGATCAATACCTTTGCCGTCTCCAACTACCGCAGTCTGAAAAACGTTGTCTCTCCCCTGTCGGGTCTCAATGTGGTGACCGGGCCCAACGGGTGTGGTAAATCCAACCTGTACAAGTCGCTGCGGTTACTGGCAGAAACGGCCAAAGGCAACCTGATCGCATCGATCGCCCAGGAAGGCGGGCTCGATTACACCTTCTGGGCTGGCCCGGAAAAACTCACCAATAGCATGAGAGACGGCTCAGCCCCCATTGAGGGCACCGCCAAAAAAAGCAATACCCGCCTCAGGCTGGGGTTTGTCGGTGAAGACTTTGGCTACGCTATTTCGTTGGGAATGCCTGCGCCCCAGGGTTTTGCGGGCTACGGGGATCCCTCCATGTTCCAGTTCGACCCCGAGATAAAGCGTGAATGCATTTGGGCAGGCGACGTTTGCCGACCCAGCAGTTGCCTTATCGACCGCGTTGGCTCTGTGGTCAAAGTTCGGGTCGGTCGCAAATGGCAGGTGTACAACGCCCACCTCAACAGCTACGAAAGCATTCTTAATGAAATCAGTGACCCGATCGCCGTGCCTGAAGTCCATGCGGTTCGGCAAGCCATCCGCCATTGGCGTTTCTACGATCAGTTTCGAACTGATCCACAATCCATCATTCGCACACCGCAAATCGGCACCCGCACGCCAGTGCTGGATCACGATGGCCACGACCTAGTGGCCGCCTTACGAACCATTCACGAGATCGGTGATCGAGAGGCACTGTATGCAGCGATTGAAGACGCCTTTCCGGGCGCGAGTATAAGTTTTGCGGCCGACGCCGGTAACCGTTTTGTGCTGCAATTTCTGCAGGAAGGATTATTGCGCCCGTTGAACCAGTCGGAATTATCCGACGGTACACTTCGCTATCTGCTTTTGGTGGCGGCGCTGCTCACACCCAGGCCGCCTTCCCTGCTGGTGTTAAATGAGCCGGAAACCAGCCTACACCCGGATTTGCTACCCGCTTTGGGACGCCTGATTATCCGTGCATCGCAGGAGACCCAGGTGTGGGTGGTTTCTCACGCGCCACGCTTGGTGGCGACTTTGGAACAAAATGAGGCCTGCAACTCTATTGCGCTGGATAAAGCGTTTGGCGAGACCGTTATTCTCGGTCAGGGCTGGCTCGACGAACCGCCCTGGCAGTGGTTGGATTAAAAAGCAAAGCGATCTGTCGCACGTATCAACTGGTCGAGGATGCCAGGTTCGCTCCAAGCATGCCCTGCGCCTTCGATTATATGGAACTCGGAATCTGGCCAAGCGTTATGCAGCGCCAGCGCATAACGAACGGGGCATGGCATATCATAACGGCCATGAACGATAACGCCGGGAATACCTTTTAGCCGATCGGCGTTAGCAAGCAGCTGCCCTTCTTCCAGCCAGGCTTTGTGGGTAAAAAAGTGGTTCTCCAACCGCGCAAACGCCAGCGCAAAGTGCCCCTCTCTGTAAGGAGCCGATAAGGCAGAATCGGGTAGAAGAGTGATGGTTTCCCCTTCCCATATCGTCCACGCTTTTGCCGCTTCAAGCTGGGCTACAGGGTCGTCACCCATCAGGCGGCGATGGTAAGCGGCTACCATATTGTGCCGCTCTTCTATAGGAATTAGTGACTGAAACGCCGCCCATTTATCAGGAAACATTTCAGACACACCAAATTGATAATACCAATCAATCTCGGCTTGGGTGACGGTGTAGACGCCTCGCAAAATCAGCTCACTCACGCGATCTGGGTGCGACTGGGCGTAGGCAAGGCCCAGGGTAGACCCCCAAGAGCCGCCAAAAACCATCCACTGCGTTACGCCAACATGTTCACGTAGCCTCTCGATGTCTTCGACTAAATGCCACGTCGTGTTGGCTTCGATACTGGCATGGGGCTCAGAACGACCACAGCCGCGCTGATCAAAGAGAAGAACGTCGTAGCGCTCAGGATTAAACAGGCGCCGATGATCGGGCGAAAATCCACCGCCGGGGCCGCCATGCAGAAACACCACAGGTTTACCGCCTGGTTTACCCACGCGCTCAAAATAGACCGTATGGCCATCCCCCACATCGATCATGCCTGTTTCGTAGGGTTCGATCGGTGGGTATAGCGTTCTCAAGTTCGTCATTCATTCCTCCCGCTTCAATTACACCTTTCCAAATACCGTTTGACACTGTTGTCTTCGCCAACGACTTTACTACAGATGGCTCTTATATGACGCCGAAGAACGGTCTAGTATCCAGAGAAGGAAGTGAACCAGAAAGCAGTATGGTCAGCACTGTATCAATCAGTCAGTAAATGAAAAGGATCTCATCATGATTGAGTCAATCGAAGAACTCGAAACGATTAGAAAATCGTGTCATTCGATGGTCACCAAGAGCTCAAGCCTCTCTGCAGGTGCGGCGGTTATCCCCATACCTGGGGTAGATGTAGGCTCAGACGTTGCCATATTGATGCGGCTAATTCCCAAAATTAACCAGAAATTTGGTTTAACACCTGAACAAATCGAAAGCCTGGATACAGAATCCAAGCTCTTTGTGATGACGGCTATATCGAATACCGGCAGCAAAATGGCCGGTAAATACATCACGAAAAAACTTATCGTGATGCTGCTAAGCAAGATGGGCGTCAAGGTGGCATCCAAGGGTGTTGCTAAGTTCGTTCCCGTTCTAGGTAGTGCTGTAGCAGGTGGGATTAGCTTTACCGCGATGAAGTACATGGGTAATAGCCATGTTGAAGATTGTTATCAAATTGCCTTGGCAACACTGGAGAATGAACGGCGAAAGCACGAAATCATCATCGAGCCAGAGCCAGAACAAGGCGGCTAGCCAAGCCGCCTATTGCCTCAAGCAGGCTGAGGCTTGTTGAACGCCTCACCAATCAGTTTGCCCGGCAGGGGCCCTGTCATCGTTTCCTGGGGTTGATAGTGCATAACCGAGCGAATTGCTTCACCACGCCGCAACAGATCAAACGCCATATTGATGTTATCGTGGGTCATGTTGTGCGTAATGTAGGGATCAACGTCGAAACGCCCTGACAGCCATTCATCGACCATGCCCGGCAGCTCGGAGCGCCCCAGCACACCGCCGAACGCGCTACCCCGCCAGACCCGCCCCGTCACTAGTTGGAAGGGACGTGTCGATATCTCCTCACCGGCCCCAGCAACACCAATGATAATGCTTTCACCCCATCCCTTATGGCAGCACTCAAGCGCAGCCCGCATTAAGCGAACGTTGCCAACGGCTTCGAAGGAGAAGTCAACGCCACCATTGGTCATTTCGATGATCACTTCGTGCAGTGGCTCACTATATTCGTTCGGGTCGAGACATTCTGTAGCCCCAAGAGATAAGGCAAGTGGAAACTTGGCTGGATTAACATCAATACCAATAATGCGTCCGGCGCCCTGGAGCTTGGCTCCTTGAATAACAGCCATTCCAACGGCACCCAATCCAAATACCGCGACAGTATCGCCCTGCTGAACCTTGGCAGTATTCCTTACGGCGCCCATGCCGGTAGGTATCGCGCACCCCATCACACTCGCCTTTGCCAGAGGTGCATCACGACTTATCTTTGCCACGGCAATCTCAGGTAGCACCGTGTATTCACTAAAGGTACTTGTTCCCATGTAGTGATGCAGCATTTTGCCTTTATAGGAGAAACGGCTGGTACCATCCGGCATTAGCCCCTGCCCCTGGGTTTTACGAATAGTCTGAGAAAGGTTGGTCTTACCTGAGCGAATATAGGCGCAGTTCGGATCCTCTGGTGTATAAAGTGGGATAATATGATCGCCTGGCACCACCGACGTTACCCCGCGACCGATCTCCTCAACAATCCCTACGCCCTCATGACCCAACACACATGGAAAGTTTCCCTCAGGATCTTTACCAGACAGAGTGAACATATCGGTATGGCAGAGGCTTGTAGTGACAATTCTGACCAGGACCTCCCCCGCTTTGGGGCCTTCCAAATCGACCTCCTCGATTTCAAGTGGCCGGTTGGGTTCCCAGGCAATGGCTGCACGTGTCTTCATCATCGTCTCCGCGGTTGAACTTCAATGCACTTTATATGTTATGTTATAACATAATTTTAAAGATGCGAACCACCAATGAACATTTGGATAGAGCTAGAGAATGCCGAGCGTGGTGAATGCCGCCCATTGGCGGCGGTGATCGAATCTATTCCCTGGAACACCGACGGCTTGATCACCGCCATCGCTCAGCAGCACGACAGTGGCGAGGTACTGATGTTGGCTTGGATGAACCACGAGGCGTTGCGCGAAACACTGGCCAGCGGGCAAGTCTGCTACTGGTCTCGCTCGCGACAGACCTTGTGGCGCAAAGGTGAGAGTTCCGGCAATCGCCAGCACCTAGTTGAGGCACGGCTAGATTGCGATGGTGACGCGGTGCTGTTACGAGTCGACCAACAAGGCCCCGCCTGCCACACTGGGAGACCCAACTGCTTTTACAACGCCATTCGCCACGAGACAGTCGAAGTCATCACCGCTCCGCTTACTTGAATCAAGACCCACAGCCAACCGAATGCGTAAGTACTACCACAACAGCAAGGAGTAATAACCATGCCTTTACTGGATAGCTTTACCGTCGACCACACCATCATGAACGCCCCGGCAGTGCGTGTCGCCAAAACCATGCACTCGCCTTCCGGTGATACCATCACCGTGTTCGATTTGCGCTTTAACAAGCCCAATGAAGCCATGATGGGTGAAAAAGGCATCCACACCCTAGAGCACTTATTTGCCGGTTTTATGCGCAATCATTTAAATAGCGACAGCGTCGAAATTATTGATATTTCGCCGATGGGCTGCCGTACCGGGTTTTATATGAGCCTGCTGGGAAGCCCAAGTGAAGAGAGTGTCGGCAATGCTTGGCTCGCCGCCATGCGCGATGTCTTAGCAGTGAAGCGAATGGAAGAGATACCCGAACTCAACGAGTTTCAGTGTGGCACCTTCGTTATGCACTCGCTAGACGACGCCAAACAGATTGCGCAAAGCATCATTGACCAAGGGATTGGGGTTAACAAAAACGACGACATCGCCCTCAGCCCTGAGCGACTAAAAGCGTTAGGTAACGACGTTAAATAACAGTCTGAGGCGGACAACAGCTTAAGCTGTTGTCCGATGCACCCCGCTTGGTTTTAACGAATAACCGTCACAGGACCGTGATCGTCACAGTGGTCATCGTGGGGATGATGTAAGTGGCCATCAACTAAGTAGTCGACATGGTCGCCATGGGGAACGGCTTCGTGGCCGCAACCTGGGCCGTGTACGTGACCCGCATCATGACCTGCACATTGGTGATTAGGTGTACACGCATCAGGATTTTTGTCCGACACCTCAATCACATGCTCATCAACATGATCGCTGTGGGGATGGTGCAGGTGACCATCGTGCAAGTAATCAACGTGGCCGTTATGCTCAATTTGCGTATGACCACAATTCGGGCCGTGCTCGTGTGGGTGATTTTGATGAATATTACAGCTCATCGTTGCCTCCTTGAATAGCATTGATAGATAACGTGTGGTTGATAGATAACGAATGGATCGTAGGTATTACTCTGACGCTTCTATCCCTTCATCAGCATGAGCGAGCGCGTTTTCAATTAACTGAACAACGTGCTGGTCGGCCAAACGATAATAAAGATGCCGAGCATCGCGCCGACGTTTCACGAGGTTGGCGTTCAATAGCGTTTGCAAACGTGCTGACACGGTGGATAGCTTATTGCCGTCAACCACCAGCTCGCCGACACAGCGCTCCCCATCTTTCAGTTGATACAGCAACAACAGCCTTGCCGGGTCTCCCAGTGCTTTGAACAAAGCGGCTGTTCGCGCTAGCTGTTGAGCGCTCGGCACAAGGTCAGGAGCAACCGACTCATGGACATGTGACTGGCAAAATGTCATTTAATATTCCAATATTCCATGTAATGACATCAGACTAGACCAAGAAACCGTGCTTGGCAATAAAACAATGCTTTTCCAGCGCTTGCCCGTTAGCCTGTTTAGGTCTGCTCAAACAGCTTTCCTGATAAACACGTTTGAAGAAGCCTAAAAAGCAAAATCCCCACCTACAATGGCGGGGATTTCCGGCTGTTGGCTTGCTTGCCAATTATCTTATCTGCATCACCAGCGATAGCTCACTTTAGCGCTGATTTCGCGACCCGGATTATAGTAATCAGCCGTGCTTGAGCCGACCACGTGCTGCTCGTCGAGCAAGTTACTGACATTAACGGCTAGGTCAGCATCTTTGGTGAGCTGGTAGCTGAAGGCCGCGTCAAACAGCGTTGTCGCACTGCTCTTGGATGTGTTGGCGACATCAAAGTAGTAAGAGCCGACATAACGGGCGCCGAGACCAACACTCATATCCTGGCTTGGCAAGGTATAGTAGCCCCACAGCGACGCCGTATGTTTGGGTGCAGCAGTAAACTCATTGCCCTCCCTGGAAGCATTGCTATCGCGCACTACTTCTGACTCCATATAGGAGTAACCACCGGCCAAGCTGACGTTATCGGTCAACTCAGCTTTCGCTTCCAGATCAAGGCCCCGCACTCGGGATTCACCCACGGTTTCTCGTTCAATAACGCCATTGTCCTGCACAACCGCGATAGTGACGTCATCCCGGGTCAGGTCATAGATAGCCGCCGAGAACAGCGCATTGGTACCAAAGGGAGCGTATTTCGCACCAATTTCGTACTGTTCGCCCCGTTCAGGCTCAACGCCAATCGTAGGCGGTGCGACCGACTCTACCATGCTGATATAGGTAGAAACTTCATCGGTGACGCGATAGGTCAGTGCACCGCGGAGTGAGGTCTCCGAAAAGTCATCGGAATCGGTGACGCCCGCCATGTTGGTGCTGGAGACATCCATTGAGTCGTTACGCACGCCCGCGGTCACGATGAATCGATCATAGAAGGACAAATTCTGGGTCAGGAAGACCGACTCAGTGGTGAAGTCCTGCTTGTTGCTGCTATAGACGTTGAGGCTACTCGGTGCACCACTAAAGACGGGATTTGCGATATCAATGGAGGTCGCATCCCCGTAAAACGAACTGTCTTCGGTAGAAGCATCGCGATACTCGACACCCACGAGCGTGCTGCTATCAACCCGGTCAAAGCGGGCGTCGTACTGCAGGATCGCGTTGCCGATCAACTCCTGAGCTTCGCTGTCGGAGCCAAAATAATCGCGATCCACCACGCTGCCTACTCGCGCTGCAGAGTCAGTGATATAGACGTAACCGAAGTCGTCGGTCAGATCGCTGTAACGCAGGTTACCCCGCAACGTCAGGCCGTTATTGAAATCATGGGTAAGCTGGCCGGTGATGCTGGTGCGCTCAACGTCGTGATAGTTGAAACCAGGCTCGCCAAAGAAATCGCTGCGATCATACTCCCGGTCAAGTGGGTAACCACCGCTATTGGGGGTGTCGTCACGCTTCAGATAGTCGAAAATAACACTCGCTGAGGTGTACTCAGTTGGCTCCCAGGCCAGGCCACCCATTAAGAAACCATTGTTATCTTTGGAGTGATCGTATTCTCGATCGCTGTCCCGGATAGTGCCGGTGAAACGGTAGGCCACTGTCTCGTCAGCGTTAAGCGTGTCACCCACATCCACACCGGCCTCTTTTGCGTCGAATGAACCGTAGGAGAGATAGCCCTCCCCAAAACGTTCAAACCTTGGCCGTTTGCTCACAAAGTTGACCGAGCCACCTGGATCCGCCGGGCCAAACAGAGTGGAGTTGGCCCCACGCAACACCTCAACGCGCTCGTAGGCGTAGGGTTCCTCACGAACACCGCGCATTGAACCTAATGTCAGCCCATCACGGTAGGTGGTGGCCTCGAACCCGCGGATTTTGAAATAGTCGTTCCGGTCATCGGTGCCGTAATAATCGGTGAGAATCCCTGGGGTATATTGCAGAACTTGCTCGGTGGTGGAGGCGTTGCGCTGCTCGATCTCCTTCTCAGTGATGACCGACACGGAGGCAGGTGTATCGAGAATACTGGTAGCAACCTTACCACCCACCCAAAGCTCCTGGGCCACTATCGAGTTGGCATCATCATCGGCATAGGCCTGGGCGTTGACGATAATGGGGGCGAGGCGATACCCCTCGTTATCGTCACTGCCGTCGCCGGTTTCCTGCGCGTTCCCGAGCATGGGAATAGTCACCAGCGTCGTGCCGCACAGAATGCCGGTAGTGGTCTGCTGCCACCGTACCCGACCTGCTTTGCGCCGGACTGTGCTATTGCTATCAGTCATGTTGAAGATCCCTTGAAATGAATAAACCTACCCTGCTCGCCTCGTGGTTTTCTTTTGAAAGGCCGGGAGAGTATCCGAAGCTAGCATCTTCGAGTCAATAGTGATAATACCAATCATAATCATTTATTTTGAACTTTTGATTATGATTGCAACACACAGTGACGCCATGCTCCCCCCGAACTACCCGTCATCTATCCAAGGTCGGCGCGCAACAATATCCCCTTAAGATTGAGCACGCCTTGGCTGCCAGAAAAGCCCGAGCGGGTCACCATCATGACCTGAGCCAATCACGAAGCGCCGCTGGTTCGAGCTCAATGCTTACTCAGTTGAGCGGGAAAAGAGGCTGCTCAATGGCACGCCCCACCTGCAGTACCTTGGCGTCATCAAATGCTTTGCCCATGATTTGGACGCCTATAGGCAGTCCTTGATGATCCTTGCCGAACGGCACGGTGAGCGCGGGCAGCCCGGTCACATTGGCAGGTGCACATAAGCGCACATACGCCTCGGTAACACTCTCTTGACTGCCGTCTTCCCAGGTAAACGTTTCCTGCTCTATACGCGCGGCTGTCTGGGGCACGGTTGGCGTCAGTAGAATATCGATTTCCGAAAACAGGCCACCCCAGCGCTGTGCGATCAGATGACGGGCGCGCTGTGCCTTCAGATAGTCTCCAGCGGGCAGCAGTTGTCCGGCTTCGAGCAACGTGCGTACATCGTCACCGTATAGCGATGCGGATTGGCGTATGTCCTTGGCGTGTACAGAGGCCGCCTCGGCCACCATCAGACCCCACTGGGTCGGAATGAGGTAGTCAGCCAGCGGAATATCCACCTCCACCAGCACCGCTCCTTGCTGTTCCAAATGCGCTGCCGCACGCCTAACAGCAGCGCCTACTGGCGCCGCAACGTGGTCAAAGTAATAGTTACGCGGGATGCCAACACGCAGCCCTTGCACATCCGCCTGCGCGTTGATATCAAAAGCGGCGGGCGGTTTGCGGCTGGCGGGGTCGCGCGCATCAAAGCCCATCACTGTCTGCAATAACAGGCCAACATCCTCTACCGTGCGTGCCATAGGACCCGCATGATCGAGTGACCAAGCCAGGGGCGCAACGCCGTGGCGTGAGACCAAACCATACGTTGGCTTAAACCCGACTAACCCATTAAGTGCTGCGGGCACTCGAATCGAGCCACCGGTGTCTGTCCCCATGGCTGCCCAGGCACCGCCATAAGCTACCGCTGCTGCAGAACCCCCACTGGAACCACCCGCCGTGCGCTGTGGATCAAGCGGATTGCGCGTTTGAGGTGTAGTCAGGCCGAAAGCAAACTCATGCAGATGGGTCTTGCCCATCAGTATAGCGCCGCCACGCAGCAAGGTATCCGTTACCGCGCTGTTAGCCTCTGCTCGATGCCCATCCCGAACACGGGAACTGGCCGTGGTGGGTTGGCCGGCAACATCGAAAAGGTCTTTTAGCGCGACAGGAATGCCATGCAGCGGACCACGGTAACGGCCATGATGAATGTCTCGCTCGGCCTCACGTCCCTGCTCACGAGCGGCTTCTTCCCATACAGATACAAACGCATTGATCTCTGGCTCTCGCGCACCAATACGCTCCAGGGCTGCATCCACCAATTCTACTGGCGACAGTTCGCGTGCTGCGATGGCGGCACTGGCTTGGGCCAGTGTCAGGTTTAATGGGTTTAGCATGGCTTGTTCTCCTGGCTGGCATCAAAAGCAAATGAAGGAGGGTATGATTCATCGATAGGTAATTCGTCGAGCCGGACAATTACCGTGTGTATGTGATGCAGTACCCCAGCGATCAGGGGCGCACGTTCAGAGGCCAGGGGCAGCCCCAGACTAGTCGCCAGAGCCAGGGTTTCCTCGGTGGACATAGGGAAGGTATTTTGAGCAGTCATGCTTGATTTCCTTTCTTCATTGAGGTGCGCGCTTGCATAAGCAGTAGGGTAATGGCCAGTAAGGCCAGTGCTGTGATCACCGCACCATAGACATTGACCGCTGCCAGCAAACCGACCCTATGAGCCAAGTAGCCGACAACCATCGTGGGCACGCTATGGGCCAGATAGCTTTCGATATAAAACACCCCCATCAGCGCGGCACGTTCATGGGGTTCGGCCAACGGGAGGACACTGCGCACAGCCCCGAAAAAGCTCGCGCCAAACCCAAACCCCGCAATGACCGACCCAACCAGTAGCAAGGCAGCGCCTTCCTGGTTAGCCCCTGTCAGAATGACGACCAGCCCGACGACCAAAGCAAACGCACCAGATAAAAGAGTTTTAAATGCACTCAGCTTGCGAGCTGCCAGAACCGCAGTGGCCCCGGTGAGCGGTAGAGCAGCAACGACAAGCCCCCCCAGCCACGGCGTATTCACATGCGTAACATCAACGATCAGCGATGGCATCAGCGATAGATAAAAGCCGCCCAACATCCACGCAGCCACATTCGCCGGGGTGACAGATAACAACGTCTTGCGCGCTTGCAGCGGCACGGTAATGCGTGGTTTCAGGCTTGCCCAGGCACCCGGGCGATACGTCGCTGTCTCCGGCGCCAACCAAAGCAAGGCCAACACCACTAGAAAAATAGCCAGCAGCAACACGTACACCATGTGCAGCGGATCAGGCGCCAACACGACCAACGAGGTGCTGCCTAGCGCGCCAGCTGCCATACCAAGCAGCGGCGAGATGCTGTTGATCACGGCCCCCCGCTCGCGGCTAAGATCGAGTATCGCCGCGCCGACTGCCGCAGTGGCCATGCCGGTGGCAAAGCCTTGCAGCGCACGCGCCCCCATCAGCCAACCCGGCCCGGTAGCACACAAAAAGCCCACCATGGCGATGATCTGTAGCGATAAAGCCAGGGCAATCACCGGACGTCGGCCAATATGATCTGACAGCCTCCCCGTCACCAGCAGTGCCAGAAGCAGCGCCAGCGCGTAAGCGGCAAAAACCACGGTCAGCAGTGTGGGACTAAAGCTCCATTGCTGCTGATAAAGCTGATACAGGGGGGTAGGCGTACTTGATGCCGCCAAAAAGGCAATCATTGTCGCTATGTGAAGGCAAATGGCACTGGAAGAAGACAGTCTCCAGCTCGAAGAATGGCGGGCGGTATCAGAAACGTTGATGGACATGATCCCTCTCAAAAGGCAAAATATTAGCGTTAAGGATCATAGACTCAACAAACCACTAAAGCAAATATTTTGCTTTAGTGGTTTGTTTCACCGTACCGGTGGCCGTACCGGCGAATAAGCACAGAAGGAACACATGACCACCACACCCACTCCCCGTCCAGGAGGCCGCAGCGCTCGTATTCAGGCTGCCGTTCATCAGGCCGTTCAAGAGCTGCAACAGGAACAAGGGCGGGCCGGGCTTACAGTGCCCGCTATCGCCAAACGCGCTGAAGTCACCCCCTCGACGATCTATCGTCGCTGGGGGGATCTTTCCCAGTTACTGGCCGACGTTGCCATCGAGCAACTACAGCCCGAGCAGCCGCCAGCCGATACGGGAAGTCTGCGTAGCGACTTGTTAACCTGGCTTGTTGAGTACTTTGAGGAAATGTCATCAGCCCCTGGGCGGGCAATGCTCCGCGATGTGCTAGGCACACAAGACCACGCTTGTGCGGGGAAATGTGATGGCCTCTTGCGTCAGCAGATCGAAGTAATAAACGAACGCGCCCTCGCCAGAGGAGAGCAGCCGATTGACATAGGGCTGGTCACCCAAATAGTAGTGGCGCCTCTGATGTATCGCATACTGTTTGCCAACGAAACGCCAACTACGCAAGCCATAGAGGCGCTGCTTGAACCGTTAGTCAGCTCAGCAGATGGCTGACCTCATCCGTAGTATGTAAGCGTTGCGGCTAGCCAGCGACATAGCGGTCATAGCACTAAATTAGACGTATCTCACTCGGCGTTAGCAGCGGCCTCTAAACGACCACGTACACGCGGGCAAAGAGCGTTAGGAGCGCCCCAGCCAGGCATTGACATCTTTTACACCAACCTATTCTATATAGGAATTAATACTATAAAAACAATGAATTTCTGTTATTAATCCCTTTCCCATAATATTCCTCTTCTGGAGCAGGCCATAACAGCAGCTCGTGCGCTTTTGGTTAGCACTGCTTCTTTAAAACTATGCTTCCAAATTTAAAACTATGCTTCCAAAGCCATCTTTCCAAAATTCATGCCTCCAAAGGGGATAACGATGCCAAGGCAAGCCGCTGCATGGAAGGTGAACCTGTGGGTTACGGGATCAGGATCGTTTATCAACATTGTCGCCATGACGATCATGCTGCCTTTTCTGCCTCACTATCTCGGTAACCTTGGGGATTACTCGGAGGGAGAGACCTGGGTATGGTCAAGCCTGGTGTATGCCTCGACCTTTCTCACCGCCGCGCTGTTTGCGCCTTTATGGGGACGCCTATCCGACATCTATGGCTGCAAGATCAACTTGGTACGGGCCAGTGTCGGCATGCTCGTTTGCATGACGCTTATGGGGTTGGCTACCAGTGTCTGGCAGATGGTCATATTGCGGTTACTGACAGGCGTGGCCGGCGGTTACACCTCAGGTGCGACGATTCTCATGGCGAAGGAGGCGCCTGAATCCCGCGCGGGGCATGCGCAGGGGGTACTGTTTGCCTGCATATTAGCGGGCAGCCTGGCAGGCCCCCTGCTGGGCGGCTTTATCTCCGCGCGCCTTGGCATGCGTGAGGCGTTTTTCATTACCGGCAGCATGATCCTCTTGAACGTTATCGCCACCCTTTTTCTGGTCAAAGAGCAGCCTACGCCACAGCGGTCACGTAAAGAGGGAAAAGCGCCCGCCGCGCCTTTCGATTTCAGGATCTGGGCACTGTTGATCGCCACCCTAGGGCTGCTAGTAGCTAACCTGTCGATAGAGCCCATCATCGCAAGCGTTGTGGAAGGCGTGTATCACGCCCCTTTAGAGACAACGTTAGCGGCGGGGATCGTTCTGTCGGCCACCGCCTTGGGGAGCCTGTTCTCGGCGCTGACGCTAGGCCGTTTGGCTGACCGCTATGGCGCCATGCGTGTGGCCGCCTATAGTTTCAGCTTGGGCGCTTTGCTCATTCTCCCTCAAGCCTTTGTGACGGATGTTTATACGTTAACAGGGCTACGTTTTGCGATGGGGCTCGCCCTGGGCGGCGTGCTGCCGTGCCTAAAATCGGCCCTCAAGCATGCCTACCCCGATGCCGGAAGCCTTGGGCGAGTGATGGGTGTTTCTACTTCTTTTCAGTATATCGGCCAGGTAGTGGGACCCTTAATGGGAGGCGTGGTGGCTGCCAGTTGGGGCATCCACTACGCCTTTTATGCCACCGCAGCAGCGGCAGCGTTGTGTGCGCTGCTCATTACGATCAGTCGGCGGCATTTGGGTGAGCCGGTGCCTGCATAACGGCCCCGGCTACTGTGCCCAGGCAGTTACCGTTTCATGCATCCATGGCAAAAGAATGCGATCTGACTCAGTGCGCCTCGACAGCGGCACGCCCTTTGATGATTGAGCGGGCAAGCAGCAGATACGCCACCGAGCCGCAGGCGGCCATGGCCAGGATAACCGCTCCAAGCGTATGCGGCAGCAGGGCAGACAGTGCGCTCAGAATCCCAGCGATGCCGAACTGGGCGGCGCCCAGAAGCGCTGCGGCCGTTCCACTGCTGGTGGGAAAGAACTCCAAAAAACAGGCCTGAATATTCGGCGAGATCGCCCCTACCGCACCGATGGTCAGCATCATGGCGGGCAGGAAGGCATAAAGCGGCCACTCCATGAAGGCAGCCATCACCAACAATACGATACCGACCGCCTGACAACCCGTCGCCAACTGCAAGATACGCAGCGACGGCAACCGAGAAAGCAGCACACGATTGAGAATATTGAAGATAAGCATCGCGACGATATTCGCCGCAAACAGCAGTGAAAAGGCCGAAGGCGACTGACCAAAGTGCCCCTGATAGATAAATGACGCATAGGTGATGAACATCATCAGAGTAGAAAACGAGGCAGCCTGCCAAACGATGAACGGCAGGGCTGGCTTTGTCGACAGCACCAGTTTGTAACGCGCCAGTAGGCTCATCTGAGGGCTTTTAGCTCGCGACACCTTGCCCGTGCCAGTAAAGAGCACGCGCACCAGCAATGGCACCAGCAGCAGCGCGTACGCCGCTAAAGCAAAGAAAATAGTGTGCCAGGAACCCAACAACAGAATCGCGCTACCTACGCTAGGCGCAATGCCCGGCGCCAACACCATGATAAAGCCCATCATCGAGAACAGCTTCGCGGCGTCGCGGCCCGCCACTCTGTCGCGCACTAACGCGGGTACCGATACCAGGGTCAAACCGGCCCCAATGGCTTGAATGGCCCGCCCTCCGAGTAGGGAGTTCAGGGAATCCGCCATACCAATGACAATGCTTGAGAGCGCAAAAATCACTAGCCCGCTCATCAGAACCCGCTGCCGTCCGAAGCGATCCGAAAGCGCACCGCCGATCAACTGACCCAACGCCAGCGCAAAGACATACACCGACACACTCAACGATACCGCCTGCTGAGAAATCCCCAGCGATTCGCCGATGACCGGAAAGGCCGGCAGATACGTATCCATAGAGAACGGGCCCAGCATCATGGTCAATGCCAGGCTCAGCACCACAATGAACGGCGTTTTAGATTGGGTCATAGCAGCTCGCGGTATAAGGGCGTAATGATGGACAACATCATTGATATGATAACGACTGAGACTATCAAGGCAATCGAATAGACAACGAGGGATATACTGCATGGCGGTAATCTACACAACATTCGGCCAGTCTCTTATAGATTAGCTCGGCTATTCTAAGAACTATACTAAGAGCCATGCGAAGAACCATGCTAAGAACCATGCTAAGAACCATGCTAAGAACTATGCTAAAGACGATGCTGAAAGAACATCCCCAACAAGGAGACCAGGATACCTACCCCCAGCCAGAGCGACTCCATCTCGACAGCGATGAAGCGACCGGCTATCCAATCACCCCGCTGCCGGTGCTATCAATTGTTCGATGAACGGGGCAGATAGATGAGACTGCCACAGCAACCTGCAACGTTCACTTTGGCAGCTAACGCCGGAGCAAGAACCGCAGGGATGTGCCACAGTCCGGCCGGCATCACTCGCGTGCTCCTGCCTTGTCTGGGTGGCTACCCAGCATCAGAAACACCACCACCGACAGCAAGGCGATCAGAATCGCAGCGACTGTCAGTAGGATCGAGTGCGTGGTGGAGAACGCCGCCTTCGCGGCCATGATGAGTGCATCCGCCTGATCTGCGGCAAGTCCTTGTGCCACAACGATGCTGTCACTGATCGAGCGCGCAGCCTGTGCACCGAGGGCTGGCTCCAAGTGTGACGGCAGCACGATGGTATTGGTGTACACGCTGGCCATGAAAACCCCGAATAGGGTGATGCCTAGCCCACTACCCAATTCATACCCGGTGGCTTCCAAAGAGCCTGCAGCACCTCCTTTACTGGCATCCACGGCCCCCATAATGGCAATTGAGGAAGCGGTCAGACCGATGCTCAACGTTAGCCCCAGCACGGCCAACGCTGTTGGCACTGTCCAGTCAGGTGCGTGGAAGTCAGCTCGCGCCAGATAGGCCAGAGCGGCTGCCGCGAACCCCATCGACATACTAGCAACCCGCCGTAAGCCAAACCGGTTGGAGAGGTAGCCCGCAACGGGGCCACCGGCTGCTGCGGCCGCCATGATCGGCACCATGAAAAGGCCAGCCTGCAACGGCGTCTTGTCCAGCACATACTGCAACTCTTGCGCCAACGTCAGTTCGACGCCTGCCAGCGCGCCGGAGGCCACTAGCGCCATCACCATGCCAGCGACAATGGCCGGATGGCGAAATAGCGATAAGTCCAGCATCGGCTCCGCCGAACGCAACTGGATACGTGTAAACCAGAACAGCATCGCTAGCCCCAAGAGGAGCACCAACCCTGCACGCCACAGCGGCTGCCCCGCTCCCATCCCGGACTTGATGCCGTAGACCACAGCGATGATGCCAACAAGCAGAAACAGGGCCTGATCGAACGCCCATTTGCCTGGTGTCGTCGCCTCGCGGCGCGGCAGCAGTGCATAGGCAACCGGCGCCACCACTAGCATGATGGGCACATTGATGAGAAATACCGAGCCCCACCAGTAATGTTCCAGCAAGGCACCACCAATCAATGGGCCCACTGCCGCGCCCGCGGCCCCCACCGTTCCCCATAAGCCAAGCGCCATCGCACGCTCGCGCTCGTCCTCGAAGGTTTTACGGATGACACCCAGAACACAGGGCATGATCATCGACCCGCCAATAGCTAGCAGCACTCGAGCACCGATCAACATGGCGGGTGTCGTCGAGAATGCCGCCAGTAGTGACGCCACCCCGAACACCAAGAGCCCGGTCAGCAGCACACGACGCGTACCGATTCGGTCAGCCAGGGTGCCCATCGGCACCAGCAGGCCCGCCATCAGCAACGGATAAATATCGATGATCCACAGCACTTCGGTGCCAGTGGCACCCAGCGCCGGCGTCAGCACAGGTACCGCGACGTGCAGAATCGTCATATCGATGACAACAGGCAGGAACGCCAGCATGACGGCAAACAGAACCAGCCACCGTTGTGGGATAGCAGCAAACATTAGCTACTTAACTCCTGAATAATTGGATATAACTTACCGTTATGGGGTTCGCCAGCCATTAACGCGCTCCTGAAGACCCATCACGAAAACGAAGAACACCGGGACGAAGAGAATCACCAGAAGCGTTCCGCTAACCATGCCGCCGAACACCCCCGTGCCTATCGCATGCTGGGTTTTGGCACTGGCGCCAAACGCAACCATCAGCGGCACCACCCCCAAGCCAAAAGCGAGTGAGGTCATCAGAATCGGGCGCAGGCGCAGGCTGGCGGCTTCCACCGCGGCCTCCATCAGCCCCTTACCTTGCTCACGCAACTGTTTTGCAAACTCAACGATCAGGATCGCGTTTTTCGCCGACAACCCGATCACGGTGACCATACCGACTTTGAAGAAAACATCGTTAGGCAGGTCTCGCAGCAGCATCGCAGCCACCGCACCCAGCAACCCCAGCGGGACAACGAGTATCACCGACAGCGGAATGGACCAGCTCTCGTAGAGAGCGGCTAACACCAGAAACACCGCCAGGATTGACAGCGCAACCAGCATGGGTGCCTGGGCAGCGGACTGCCGCTCCTGAAGGGATTGCCCCGTCCAGGCCACTGCGAAGCCGGGCGGAAGTCGCTGCGCCAGACGTTCCATTTCAGCCATCGCTTCACCGGTGGAGGCCCCCGCCGCCGCACTACCGGAAATGCTGGTGGCGGGGTAGCCCAGGTAGCGCACCATTTGCAGCGGTGTTTCGTCCCATACCGGGGTAACCACCTCTGACAGTGACACCATGCCTCCCCTGCTATTACGCACGTGTAGCTTGAGCACGTCGTCGACCTGCATACGTGCCGACGCATCCGCTTGCAGAATCACCTGTTGCATCCGCCCCTCATTCGGGAAATCGTTGATGTAGGAGGATCCCATCGCGGTAGACAGGATTTCGCTAATGTTGGCGAACGATACCCCGAGCGCTTCGGCTTTCTGACGATCAATGTCAAGACGAATGCTCGCACCTTCCGGAAGGCCGTCGGAATAGACGTCGCTGACTACCTTGCTCTGCGCCGCCAGTTCAAGCAGCGTCGTCTCGGCAGCCTTAAGGGCGGCCGGCCCCTGGTTGCGTCGATCCTGTAAGAACATCGTAAAGCCGGACTTGGTGCCCAATTCATCAATGGCCGGCGGCAACATACTCATCACCGTCCCTTCGTTCAGTTGACTCATGGCTCCCTGGACTCCTTCCGCTTCACTCGCCGCCGTGGCACCGTCACGCTGCCCCCAATCCTTTAGCGTGGTGAACGTCAGCGCCGTATTCGCGCCAGACCCGGAGAATCCGAAGCCCAAAATAGACATATTGCCGTCCACTGCAGGGCGCGCCATGACGTACGACTCATACGCCCTGACGACATCCAGGGTACGCTCGGTTGTCGCATTGGCAGGTAACTGGATACTGGCCATGAAATAGCCTTGATCCTCTTCCGGCAGAAAAGCCGAAGGCAGCTGGCGGAAGGCGAGCACCAGCACGCCTGCGATGACCACAAACACCAGCATGACCCGACCACTACGGGCGACTAATCTTCCCACACGCGATTCGTACCGAGCGGTCATACGTTTAAGCGCTTGGTTGAACCAGCCGAAGAAGCCGCCTTTGTCGTGATGCCCCGATTTAATGGGTTTGAGAAGGGTTGCGCATAGCGCCGGTGTCAGCGTTAACGCCAGAAACGCCGAGAACAGAATCGAGACCACCATCGCCAGGGCGAATTGCTTATAGATCACACCGACCGAGCCACTCGAGAAGGCCATCGGAATAAACACCACCGTCAATACCAGGGTGATGCCCACCACCGCACCAGTGATCTCCTTCATCGCCTTGATGGTGGCGTCCTTTGGCGACAATCCCTCTTTGGCCATGATGCGCTCAACGTTCTCGACCACCACGATAGCGTCATCGACGATGATGCCAATCGCCAACACCATGCCAAACATCGTCAGAACGTTGATTGAGAAACCTGCCAGCAGCATCACCGTGAAGGTTCCCAACAGCGCAATCGGCGCGACCAGTGCGGGAATCAGCGTGTAACGGATGTTCTGTAGGAACAGCAACATCACCAGGAAGACCAGTACCATCGCCTCGATGAGGGTATGGATGACCTTCTCGATAGAAACCTTAACGAACGGGGCCGTATTAAAGGGGATCGATGAGCTCATGCCCGCGGGTAGCGCCTGGTTTAATTCAGCCAGGCGCGCCTGGACACTTTCCGCCGTGCGGACAGCATTGGCACCGGGTGCCAGCTGTATGGCCGCCGCCGTCGCTGGCTGGCCATCCTCACGATTGGAGAAGCCGTAGGATTGAGCGCCCAACTCGACTCGCGCCACATCGCCCAACACCACGTTGGAGCCGTCTACATTAGCGCGAAGTACGATAGCAGCGAACTCTTCCGGCGTGCTCAATTGCCCCTGTGCAGTCAACAGCGAGGATACCTTTTGGCCGGGTAAGGCCGGAGACGCGCCGATGCTGCCCGGTACAATCGGTGCGTTCTGCTCCATGATCGCGGTCGAGAGATCATTTACCGACAAGTCGAAAGCAATCAGCTTCTCCGGTTCTATCCAGATTCGCATTGCCTGCTCAGCACCGAACAGTTGCACACGACCAACACCGTCAATGCGGCGCAGCTCCTCGACGATATTACGCGCCATATAGTCGTTCAGAGCGATCTCATCGAAGCGCCCATCCTCGGAATTCAGGCCCACGATCATCAGAAAGCTGGATGACGCTGACTCTACGCTCAACCCATCCTGACGAACCGCCTGAGGTAACCGAGGTTCGACTGCCTTGAGTCTATTCTGCACATCCACTTGGGCCAGTTCCGGGTTTGTCCCTGGCTTGAATGTGGCGATGACAGACGCCGACCCCGAAGCATCGGCCGATGATTCGAAGTACAGCAGGTTCTTGACACTGGACAGCTCACGTTCGATGAGACTGAGCACGGCGTCGTTCATGGTTTGCGGTGTGGCGCCGGGATACGTCGCAGTGATGGTCACCGACGGGGGCGCTACCGAGGGGTAGTGAGCGACCGGCAACTGAGGAATGGCGATCACGCCCAGGAGGATGATAAACAGCGCGACCACCCACGCGAAGACTGGGCGCTGGATGAAGAACTGGGGCATTACGGAGACTCCTGAAGCTTAATAAGAAGATGCCACTGAAGCCTCAAGAGGCGATGACACATGCCAATCAGTCGCGCTGACTTCGATACCATCCGCCAGTCGCTCTATACCCTCGACGACGATCCTCTGTCCCGCTGTCACCCCCGCTTGCACCCGATAACTGCCGTTCGCCAATTCACCAAGCTCCACTGAGACCATCAATGCCTTGTCGCTGGCACCAATCAACCAAACGTAGGGCTTACCGCCGATGCGCACCACAGACTGTTGCGGCACCGTCAACGCATTGTCATAGCTTGCATAGGGCACGCGGGCCCGCACAAACATACCGGGCAGCAGGCGCCGATTGGGGTTGTCCACGAGTACACGCAGCAAAAGGTCACCTGTGCTGGCATCCACATTGATACCCGAAAAAAGAATGCGTCCGGTGACATCGTAGGGCGTACCGTTGCTGCCGAGGATCGTGACCGGCAAGCCTTTGTCGAGGGAGGGTTGCGCCGCTATCGCGTCTTGAAGCGATTCGAGCGAGGAAACCGAGCGCCGAACATCCACATAGACCTTATCGATCTGCTGAACACGGGCCATGGGCGTACTATCACTGCTGGCGACCAGCGTTCCCTCCGTCACCAACGCCTGATCAATTCGGCCTGCAATGGGGGACGCCACCGTGGAGAATTCCAAGTCAAGACGGCGGCGAGACAGCGTGGCACGCGCTTGGGCCACCTCAGCGGCGGCCTGCTGGCTTTTGGATACGGCGTCATCGTAAGCCTGGCGGCTAACCGACTCTGCCCTGACAAGCGGCTCCAACCGCGCTGACTGCGCACGGGCATGGGTAAGCTCGGCTTCGGCTTTCTGCAACGCCGCCTCTGCCGTTTCCACTTCAGCTCGAAATGGCGCAGGGTTGATTTCGAATAATGGCTGCGTCGCAGTCACGTCGGTTCCCTGCTCGAAAAGTCGACGTTGGACGATCCCGCTAACCTGCGGACGAATTTCCGCCACTTGAAACGGGGCGACCCGGGCCGGCAAGTCTCCGCTCAGCTCCAATCTAACGGGTTCCAAGGTAACCACAGACACTCGGGCAGGAGACGGCGCTACTTCTTGCTCAACTGGCCCGCAGGCAGTTAGCAAGGTGAGTAGCAAGGCACAGAAGCCACCATTGCGGTAAATATATCGGATCGTCATACATCGTCCCTTCAGGCATAGTTCTTGCTGGCATAATTACTGCAGACTTAATTTCTGCAGACATAGGCAAACATTTGCCTACCAATAGAATTGAAGGGGACTATATCGCTGTAGCGTGGTATTAACGTCGACGGTATGTGTAGATATGATGGAGAACACAATGAATGTTTCACTAGGCACTTTCATGTCCACGACTCATCAGTCGCCAAGTTCTCCTCCTGCCCTGCAAGCATTGGTTCTCATCGCCGAAGACGAGCCTGAGATCGCTGATATTCTGCAAGCTTATCTGAGACGTGCGGGCCTCCGAACCATCTACGCAGAAGATGGACGCAAGGCATTGGACATGCATTTTTCGATGAAACCCGATCTCGTCTTACTTGATGTAAAGATGCCTAAACTGGATGGTTGGCAGGTACTGTCAGAGGTTCGCCACCGCGGTGAGACGCCCGTCATCATGTTGACCGCCATGGATCAGGACATCGATAAACTGATGGGTTTGCGCTTTGGTGCCGACGACTACGTCGTCAAGCCGTTTAACCCTGCTGAGGTCGTCGCACGCGCTCAGGCAGTGTTAAGGCGCACCATGGCTGATGCAAACCACCAACCCCGTGTCCTCCGGGTTCCGCCCTTTGAGATCGACCTGGAACAACACGAAGCCTTTGTTCAGGTGGGAGAAGAGTCACATAGCCTTGCGTTGACGCTCACCGAATTCAGATTGTTGACGCACCTTGCACGCGTACCCAAAAAAGTTTGCACCCGCGCAGAGTTGTTGGCCGCCTGCCTACCCGAAAGTGAAGCACTTGAACGCACTGTCGACAGCCATATAAGCAAGCTGCGTAAAAAACTGGAAGACCTCGGTGTGAGAGGCATACCCGTTGGCATACGCGGTGTCGGGTACCGGCTGTGGGGAGCAGAATGAAACTCATTGGATTGAGTCGGACAATCGCATTGACAATGGCAGCGATGGCGTTTGGCATAACACTGCTAGTCGTAGTGACCTCTTATGTTTTCTATTTCATTACCTTCCATTTTTGGCAGGGGTCGATTAGCGAACCAAACATGTTCCCGTCGGGGCTCGAGTGGGCTTGGCTCGTTGGCACTACGTTGGTTGGGCTCGCGTTCGCCGTGATAGTGGGCATTCACTTGGCACGTCGCATTCTGGTGCCGCTAAACTCCGTAACAGAAAGCATGCGGCGCGTCGCGCAAGGCGACCTGGACGCACGCGCCATGACGGGTGATAGGTCGTTAGGCGAGGCCGCCGTTTTGGCAAACGACTTCAATGCCTTGGCAGACCAATTACAGCGTATGTCCAAGGAAATGACGTTCTGGAATGCGGCTATTGCCCATGAGCTGCGTACGCCCGTTACTATTTTACGCGGACGCCTGCAAGGCTTGGCAGAAGGCGTATTCCCCCCCGCCCCCCCCCAGTTTATGAGCCTCCTTACCCAAATCGACGGCATGGCTCAACTGATTGAAGACCTTCGCGCCGTGAGCTTGGCCGACAGCGGCCATCTGAACCTTGAGATCAAGAAATGTGATCTTCCTACTGAAATTGAATCAGTCGTAGAATTTTGTAGGCATGCCCTAAATGCATCAAATCATTATCCGACCCTTGATCTGCAATCTGGCGCCGTGTATTGCGATCCTGTCCGTATTCGTCAGGCATTGCTTGCGCTGCTGGAAAACGTTCGCCAGCATGCATCACCAGGGTCACTCATCATCCAAACGCGCCAGGATGACGGGTGGTGTGTTTTGCGTGTGGTGGATTCCGGCCCAGGTATTCCTCAGGAATATGCCTCTCATATTTTCACAGCATTCCGGCATGCGCGGGATGCTGGCAATAATATGCAAGGAAACAAGCGAGGAAGTGGACTCGGATTGGCGGTGGTGGCAGCTATTGCCAGAGCCCATCGTGGCGAGGCCAGATGTTACCCCTCTGATGAGGGTGGATCTTGTTTCGAATTGCGTTGGCCTTCTCAATCACACAGTACGTGATCACATAGCGCGTGATTGCTAAATGAATCAACTTTACGTCTTTAAACCCTGCACCCCATAAAGACCCGATCCACAAAACAGGCATCCCCCGAGCAAGCAATACTCAACGCACAAAAACCATCACCACCAGCACCATTGTCAGCAGTAGCAAGTATACCCCGGCATGGATGCGATCAGGGATGCGTCCGATCCATATCGACGCCAGGCGGATACCGAGCCATGAGCCCACCGCTAGCACCAGCAACGCACGCACATCCACATAGCCCGCATACCAGGCCCCAAAAGCGGTGCCACTTGCCGACAGCAACACATATGTTGCGGTACCACTTACCGCCATCGGCAACGATAACGGGTTAGCCATTGCCGTGGCCGCTGTCATGCTGGCACCTCTTCGGCGCATGAGCGGTACGGTCATTACGCTACCGCCCACACCCAGCAAGGCGGCGACCGCTCCGATGAACGTTCCCGTCATCGCTGTTACCAGATGCCCCATGGGGCGTACATCACCACTCGCCTGGTGCAGAAAACCGGGCCGAAGCACAGCATCCAGAATCGTAATACCCAGATAGCCGATAAAGGCCCAGCGCACCCACTCCCCACTTAACGACACGGCGGCTGCCGCTCCGAGCACGGCCCCCATGGCGATATAGCCAACCATGGGACGCACCAGATGCCATTGCACAGTCTGTCGACGGTGATGACGCCAAGTCGCTAATGATGCAGCAAACACCATCAACGCGGTCGAAGTAGCCACCGCGATATGCATGGCCGCCTGACCGATACCGCTATCCAGCCCATGGACGGAAATCAGCAGGGTATACAGCAAGGGAACCACGACAAACCCACCACCGAAACCAAACAACACAGTGGTAACTCCCGCCAACCCGCCACAAAGAAGCAGTACGCTATACACCGCCATTCTCCTGAAGAAACGCAATAGCAGGCACTATATGACGGCAGAAGTTGGCCGACCCTCGTCATTTGGACAATAATCATTGTGTTTCGGCCAGGTTGACGACAATGCTTAATATTCCCCTGTCAGACGTAGACGATGTAGCACGCCCCCTGGTGGCCATCGGCACTGATTACCGCCCCGGCACACTGCTCGACTTTCATACTCATCGTCGCGCCCAGTTTCTTTATGGGATGACAGGTCTTATGGAAGTCGACACGGATGACGGTACCTGGATGGTGCCACCTTTCAGTGGCGTCTGGCTGCCTGCGGGCAAGCACCATCAGGTACGCATGAACGGGGTTAGCACCATTGATTTTTTAGCGGGCTCATATCCCTGGCAGGTGTCGTGCTCGTAATCGCTATCGGTACATGGTCGACGAATAAATAGCTATAACAGAGATCCGCCACATCGCTGCTGCAAACGTTATGGCATGCGTCCAGTCATCGCTCGATGAAACCTTCATTGCCTTACACGAGACGACCTACCTTATTAGTTCAACTGGCCAGAATATCCTTAACGTCATGCCAAGGAACGCTTGTTCAGGAAATTGAGATCCAAGAAACGCAGATTGGCCATATCAATTACCAAGCTTAAAAGAGGCTGTTAGTTAATATGAGTATTATTGCCGTTGGTGTCTTGCCAAGAGAGATAGTTATCTCCCCACTCTTTCATGGCGTTGAGCACTGGGGCCAGAGTCAGCCCAAGCTCGGTAAGCGAATATTCGACACGTGGGGGAACTTCGGCAAACACTTCTCGAGAGATAATACCGTGCGATTCAAGCTCTCGAAGTTGCAATGTCAACGACCGTTGCGTGACGCCACCGATAAGCTTGCGAAGCTCTCCAAATCGTTTGGTTCCGCTGAGTAGATAGTAAATGATCAGCGGTTTCCATTTGCCGCCAGCAACAGCAACGGTCGCTTCAACAGTGCACCGATACTCATGAGCTTCTTGCTTCTTCATCCGTTATACACCCGCCATTAGTATAAAATATATCCCTATATATCAAATATGTGCCTACTTTTCAATCTCACACCTAGTATCTAGAATATCTCTTTCGCAGCAGCTAGTGCTGTGCTGCGCTCTTTTACCTGAAAAGCTTGATGGAGCACCCTGATGAAAGCAGCTTACTATGAAGCCCTAGGCAGCGCTCGTGATGTGCTGAAAGTCGGTGAATTGCCGGCACCAGAACCAGGGACAGACGAGGTGCGCGTCCGCATTCATGTTTCCGGACTAAACCCAACCGATGTCAAGGCGCGAACTGGTTTCTCCGCAGAAATGCCTTATCCGCGCATCATTCCCCATCAAGATGGCGCAGGGGTTATTGATGCCGTTGGCGCGAACGTGCCAACGGATAGGCTTGGCGAGCGGGTTTGGGTATACGAAGCACAATACGGTCGAGCGACAGGCACGGCAGCAGAGTTCGTTGTGGTTCCTTCGCGTCAGGCGGTTCACTTGCCGGATACGACCTCATTTGAAGTAGGTGCTTCGCTTGGGATTCCGGCGCTAACAGCTCACCGCTGCCTGTTTTCCGATGGCAACCTAGAAGGTCGGCGAGTGCTGGTTCATGGAGGAGCCGGCGTGGTCGGAACAGCAGCAATTCTATTGGCAAAATGGGCCGGCGCATGGGTTTCAACAACGGTAATGAACACTGAACAAGCCACCGTAGCCGAAGAAAATGGCGCAGATCTAGTGATCGACCGAAAGTCGGCAGATGTTGCGAGTATTGTTTTGGAAGCCACAGAAGGACTTGGCGTTGACCATATTGTCGATGTCGCTTTGAAGCCCAATCTTGACATCAACTTGGCCTGTTTGTCCCAAGGAGGGGTTATAAGTGCCTATGCAACCGCTAATGCAATGGATGAGCTTTCCATTCCATTGTTGAAGGCCATGATGCATGGCTGTGTCTTCCGTTTCGTGTATATCTACAATGTACCCGATGAGTTGAAACAAGCTGCTATAGCGGATATCAACTCGTGTCTTGAGGCCGGATACTACTCGCCAAAAATTGGTTTAAACATGCCTTTGCGGAATGTAGTGGATGCTCACGAGGCATTGGAATCGTCCAACGTTATAGGCAAGGTTCTTATACACATGTGAGCTGACAACGCGGTCGAAGTAGCCACCGCGATATGCATGGCTGCTTGGCCGATACCACTATCCGGCCCATGGGCGGAAATCAGCAAGGTATACAGCAAGGGAACCACCACAAACCCACCACCAAAACCAAACAACACAGTGGTAACTCTCGCCAACCCGCCACAAAGAAGCAGTAAGCTATACACCGCCATTCTCCTGAAGAAACGCAATAGCAGGCACTATATGACGGCAGAAGTTGGCCGACCCTCATCATTTGGACAATAATCATTGTGTTTCGGCCAGGTTGACGACAATGCTCAATATTCCCCTGTCAGACGTAGACGATGTAGCACGGCCCCTGGTGGCCATCGGCACTGATTACAGCCCCGGCACACTGCTCGACTTTCATACTCATCGTCGCGCCCAGTTTCTTTATGGGATGACAGGTCTTATGGAAGTCGACACGGATGACGGCACCTGGATGGTGCCACCTTTCAGCGGCGTCTGGCTGCCTGCGGGCAAGCGCCATCAGGTACGCATGAACGGGGTTAGCACACGAAGCCTGTATATCGAGCCCGACGCAGCGCCACGCGCCTCTCGCAACTGTGAGGTGCTGGTCGTGACGCCTCTCTTGCATCACCTACTACTGGCTTCCGCCAGCGTACCCGCACTTTATGATGAAAGCGGGCGCGATGGCGCCCTGGCACAACTACTCCTGCACGAGCTCCAACTGGCTACATCGCTGCCGCTGTTTGCGCCCCTGCCCCACGAGCCTCAGTTAGCCACACTGTGCAGAGAGTTTCTTGGCCAGCCGAACATTCACAGCCTTCCAGAAGAGTGGGCCCGGCAGTTACATCGCAGCCAGCGCACATTTAACCGCCTGTTCCGTCAGCAGACCGGTATGTCCTTTGCGATATGGCGCCAGCAGGCCTGTCTGATGGCGGCTATTCCCAGGCTGCTATCCGGCAGTTCCGTTACCCGAACCGCGCTGGAACTTGGCTACGACAGCCCGGCCGCCTTCTCCAGCATGTTTCGCAAGGTGCTCGGCCAATCCCCAACGGCCTTCGTCCGGGCGGCTAATCGCTAACAGGCAGATCTGCCCCAACATACCTAGCTTTTTTCAGTTACCCTTCGGCAACGTGATGACCCCTTTAAGATAAGGCGCCACGCGGCCTTTGATGATCACCCGCTCGCCTTCCACGATGCAGCTCAGCGCGCCTTTGCGGGCGCCACCCTGGCGTGCGGTTAGGGTTTGCTTGCCTAAGCGTGTCGCCCAATAGGGTGCAAGCGACGTATGGGCCGAGCCGGTCACCGGGTCTTCTTCCACGCCCACCTTGGGGCCAAACCAACGGGAAACAAAATCCACATCATCACCTTTAGCGGTGACGGCTATGCCCCGCCCCGGCAACTGTTTAAGCTGCTGCATATCCGGCGCTAACGATTCGATCAACGACGCATCATTAATCACCACCACGATATCGTCAGAGATCAGCAGTTCCTCAATCGCGACACCGCCGAGCGCTGCCGCTACCTCAGTGTGCATTGCCAAGGGTTCAAGCGTTTTAGCGGGGAAGTCCATCGCCAGCTCGTCACCCTCACGCTTTACTAATAGCTGCCCACTGCGGGTCTGAAATTGCAGTATTTCTGAGCTATCGCCTAATGCATTAAAAATCACCCACGCCGCCGCCAACGTGGCATGGCCGCATAAATCCACTTCCACAGAAGGGGTAAACCAGCGCAGATGATAGCTGGATTCAGTCGGCACAAAAAAGGCCGTTTCGGACAGGTTGTTCTCCGTGGCAATGGCCTGTAACAGCGCATCATCCAGCCACACTT
Source organism: Halomonas sp. SpR8 (assembly GCF_031010195.1). Lineage (GTDB taxonomy): Bacteria > Pseudomonadota > Gammaproteobacteria > Pseudomonadales > Halomonadaceae > Vreelandella. The sequence continues at coordinate 259,277 of NZ_JAUAMC010000002.1, forward strand.
CCAGCGGGCAAACTGCCGCAGGATTGCCCTCAAAGGGCTTAGAGGCAAACGCATCTACTTGGTAAAGATCAATGTTCATAACAAACGGCCTTATCTAACTTCAGAGGTCACTTCGGGGGCGGCGCTAAACCTGTTCACGATGATACCAAGTCTTAATTAGTCAAGGTTCGGCTGAGCAAGCTCACCTCCTGCTCGAACTCTATATCATGCTCGGTTAAACGCCGCTAGTTTAGGGTGTAGCATCTGAGTAGCCCGCTTGCGGAACTGCACGGCGCGATGGGACTTTAATCGGTAACAACTGAAACAATGACATCCAAGCTGTAATACTGAGTTTCACTCTGAACCTGACGTTTACCCTCTTGGAGAACGAACCGGAATTTCCGGATAGTTTCGTCCCTCTCTAGCTGTGCCTCTTGGCGAACTACCAAGAAATTCTTAGCAGTTGCTATTTACTCACGACTCGCCAATCTCGACAGTAAACCCATCATCTCTTTACGTGGCCATAGATACCCTCGGCCTTTTACCGTGCGCGGCGACTCTGCCAGCCAGGCACCCGCGTTATAGCCTGTCATTTCAGCCACATTCAGTTGGTCATAATGCAAGAGGTGTTCAAACTCCTCCTTCATTCGGTTAAGCGTGCCTTGTACAGAGCGGCTGCACTGGGTATCCACCTGTAAAGGGCGTAAATAACGGTGGGCAGCCTCCATATGACTCTCATCCGCACCACATTTGAGCAAAGTGTTCATCAGTGCATCATCAAAACGGTCATTTAACTCCACGAAATCAGGTTTTGTAAGCGCAGGCAATACCAATGGGAAGCGAGTTTTATCGTGCACCAGTAGTACGCAATTGCGCCGCTGCAACGTTACTAAATTCCCATGCCAATGGCTTAACGGGTTGATATCTAGCAGCGGTTGCTTGTAAATCCATTCCGTTCGTGGCGTTACATTAAACTGACCGTCACTATTTAGCGGTAAGCGCTCGTATAGTTTATGTGTTGCATGGAGTTGAATCACAGCACTGCCTCAGTATCGATAGCTTCATTCTTCTTTCAGTAGTATGAAATGCTCAATCAGCCGAATCATCAATGTTTTCTGATCAGGCAAGCTTTCAGCCACTAACAGCGCTAACGCCACCAAGGTGTTGTCATTGATCAGTTGCTCGACAGGCCGGGCCAGCAGTGCCTCGTTGCGGCGCAGGTACCATAGAAATAGAAACGAACCACAGCGCTTATTTCCATCGGCCAATGGATGGTTTTTGATCACGAAGTAAAGCAGGTGCGCCGCACGGGTGGCCACGTTGGGGTAAAACAGTTCGTCGCCAAAGCCCTGTTCAATGGTGGCCAAGGCTGATGTCAAACCATCGCCCCTCACCTGCCCAAATAGTTCGGTTGCCTCGCCTTTGGCGATTAAGGTTTGCTTTAACTCACCAATGGCTCTCAAGGCTTCTTCCAATTCCAGCGAGTGCATACCGGGCTGCTTAATGCTTAGCTCGGTTAATTGCTGCTCATCGTAGCCTTGCAGCAAGCTCCATGAGCGTGCGTAGTCGCTAATCACACTCGCTACGGCCTCGCCTTCTGAGGTTACCAAGCCTTGATTGGTCAAGGTTCGGCTGAGCAGTTTTAACGCCTGTTCGAACTCTATGCCACGCTCGGTCAAACGGCGTTGATTCAGGGTGTAGCCTTGAACAAGATATTGCTTGAGTACATCTGTAGCCCACTTGCGGAACTGTACACCACGCTGAGATTTCACGCGGTAGCCAACTGAGATGATGACATCAAGATTGAAGTGATCAACCTGATACGTTTTGCCATCTTCGGCAGTATGTGCAAAATTTGCACATACTGAATTTCGCTCCAGCTCACCCTCTTTAAAAACGTTGCGAATGTGCTTTGTAATAACCGAACGCTCGCGTCCAAACAATTCACACATCTGCGCTTGACTTAACCAAACGGTCTCCTGCTCCAGCGTCACCTCTAGGTGTGCTTGCCCGTCTTCGCTGGTGAATATTTGTATCTGCTGGTCATTCATAAGTGTTGCCTCCAGGTTTACATCGAGCCTTATGCATCCCTAAAGCAAGCATCACTTAATGCAGCAACATTCACTTTTGCCTACCAGAGCGATTACTCGAGCGCGCTTATCATTAGAGATTAAGTAAACCTTAACAGAAAACTGTTTATTCATACAGTCGAAAGAAGATACAAAAAACCGTTGACCTCAAGCAATCTCACAAAGCCCGGATCTCAGAGATACATGAGCCGATTATGGTTTCTATTCGGCTCATGGCTTGTCAGGAAGCCAAACAAGTGGGAGAAACGATTAAGCAATGATGAGTAACCTGCGGAACTGCTTCTTCACACACCTTGGCACACCTGCGAGCGGTGTTGCTTCAAAAGACAATCATCCAAGCAAAACGCTACTCACCCCAAGGTTTTCACGAAATGTTCGGCCAGCGCCCCTACTGCTGGCAATATATCTTTGTGGGAAGGGAAAGCCATATACAACCTATGCTGTTGCGCCAGTTTCGGTTCGTCTATATCAAGGGTTACCAGTTTTCCCTCCGCAAGGTCGTTCTTGCAAATTGGCAGTGGCAGATAAGCGATGCCGCCTCCTGACAGGCATACTTGGCGCAACAGCTCCAAGCTATTGGTTTTTATGCGAGCATTCCTCCCGCCCAACGTCAAGAACGTAAGCGATGACTCTCTGGATGGATCATCTTCGACGAAATAGCTGTTCAGCATATGCTCCGCGAGTGTTTCCGTTCGCAATGGCACAGACGACGCTTTCAGATAATCAGGACTCGCCACAAGCACCGCAGAAAAATCTCCGAGACGTCGTATCACAATAGATTCGCTATCAGGCACTCCGACTCGGAGTGCAAGGTCGATGTTTTCTTCCACCAACGCGGTCACCCGGTTAGTAACTTGCGCCTCGATGTTTATTTCAGGGTGCTTCACGATGAAATCCAACAGTGATAAAGCGAGCTGTTGTTGTGGATATTCTGCCGGGACGCTAATCCGAAGCGTCCTTTTGAACCTCCCTGCCCCTCGACCGATTTTTTCTTCGGAAGCCACAAGAGCATCAATGGACAAAGACGTGCTTTCGTAAAGCATCTTGCCGTCCACGGTTAACGTAACGACGCGCGTGGTTCGCTTGAACAAGCGCGTACCCAGGTGATCTTCCAGCGCATTGATACGGGCACTGATAGTTGAGCGAGGTAAACCTAATGCTCGAGCAGCTGCTGCGAAGCTCCCGGCCCTCACAACCTCTACGAACGTTCTTATTTGGTTCAGATCCACAAAATCGCACTCACCAACTGTCCAATAAAATGGACACTAAAAACATCATTAAACGGTAACTTGTTCAAAAATAGCCGAATACACTACCTCCCGTAAATCCTAAAAACACAACCCTTGAGCGGAGGTAAATCAAATGCAAACCAAACGAGTTATCGAGCCGGAACAGACTAATTTTTCTGGGATGTCCTGCGATCTCCTGGTAACCCAAGACGATGCCGAAGGCTTATTCAATGTTATAGAGATGCGCGTGGCGCCTCAGATGGGCGCTCCTTTGCATATTTCCTTCGATGAATATAAGTTCTTCAAAATCATCGGTGGCAGTTTCGAATTCTACGCAGCTGACGAGGTGTGGAATCTGCAAACCGGCGATAGCGCCATGGTCAAGAAAGGAGACAAGCACGGCTTCAAAAACATCGGAGAAACAATGGCTACCATCATGCTGGTCTCCAGCCCGTCCCGACATGTCGATTTCTTCAAAGAGATGGCCGCCCTAGCCACTCCTCATGATCCCAAACAAGTGATGGAGGTTTGCGAACGCAACCGCCAGCAATTGCTAGTGACATTATAAGTCTAAACCTCAGACACTAAGCCGTTTCGCAACCACTAATGTCGACCGCGCAGTTAAGGCAATGATCGACAAAGTGGTTGCTTCGCGAGAGATTGCATGCGCACTTCAAGGCCCACACCTATGCGACATGCGCCTTCTTGGTGGGAATGAAGTGTAGCCCTCCCACAACAACCGAGCCCACCAAAAAGCCAATCACCGCAGAGCACAGCGTATTGAAGCTCCAGCCCAGCATGCCCCCCAAGGCGCCGGTCGCCTCGCCAATGCCATGCTCAACATGGTGTACCCACTCATAGGGCGCGTTAAACCAGCCCGTTCCATCGGCACCCAGATTGGCCATCAGGATATGCCCACCCACCCAGAGCATAGCGACGGTTCCCACGACCGAGATGATCACTAGCACCTTGGGCATGGCCGTCACCAGAGCACGGCCCAGTGTCTGCATTGCCGAGTTATCCCGCTGGGCAAGCGTCAGGCCGATATCATCCATCTTGACCAACAGCGCCACCACGCCATACACAAGAAGTGTGATGACAAACGCGACTACCACCAGGCTCGCCAACTGCGACCAGACCCCTTGATGGGAGACCGTGGCAAGCGCGATCACCATGATTTCGGCGGAAAGAATCAGGTCGGTTCGAACGGCACCACTCACGATCTTTTTCTCGGCTTCCGGGCCCTTTTCTACCGCTGGCTTTTCGTCATCATGCCCGCCGGAGAGCTTATGCCAGACCTTCTCTGCGCCCTCAAAGGCCAGGTAGGCGCCGCCCACCATCAGGATAATTGGCAAGAGAGAGGCAAAAAAGTGATTCAGCAGCAGCGCCACCGGCAGGATAAAAATCAGCTTGTTGCGGATTGACCCCAACGCGATCTTTTTCACAATCGCCAGTTCACGCTCCGCTGTTACCCCCTGCAAATATTGCGGCGTCACCGCCGTATCATCGACCACCACCCCGGCCGCCTTCGCCGTTGCACGCCCAGCGGCGGCACTGACATCATCCAGTGATGCTGCCGACAACTTTGCCAATGCGGCGATGTCATCCAGTAATCCTATTAAGCCGCCTATGGCCATGAATGCTTCCTTTGTGAATAACAGGTGCAGATAGTAGAGCACAAAGCGGCTAGGTTGCCTTAAACAGGTGTTGAGGTACGCATCCCCACCTCGCTCAAGAAGTTGAACAACCCAACGCCGATGAACTTGGATAGTGAGGTGTGATTACACAGCAAGGGCAGTCACTCGGACTGCCCTTCCGTTCTATGCGTGAACCGGGAATGCGGAAATTAAAGCAGATTAGCACTTAACTTATATGCAATTTCTCCGCCGTACGAGCGCATGACATCCCGGCAACTGCTCCAGCAGCGTTGTACCGTCATTAGGATGCTGAAATCGCTTAAATGACAAACGAGGCCGATCACCATAACGGTGCGGCCTCGCAAGACTAAATAAGAGGCGACAACTTTCGCCTCTTTTCTACGGGGATACTCTTTTCTACGGGAATAAAGGACACAAGCGGTACGGGAAGTTTTTCTGATTAAAAGTTCTGCTTTCTGCAGTACCTCACGAACCGCTTCGTCCGTCAGTTACCCTGTGAGGGGATAAACACGCCACGGAATCGCATATTACCGGATACAAGACGATCATATGCTTCGGTTGCCTGATCGAGCGAGAAGGTCTCGACAATCGGCTTAACTTTACCTTTTGCTACAAAGTCAAGCACCTCACTGAGGTAATGTTGTCCCCCATGTGTCGAACCGATCACTTTCTGTCGCATCATGTGGAACGGCACGCCATCGGATGAGATCGAGAACGGCTTTGTAAAGTCGAGTCCGCAGAGTACCACTCGGCCGTCCACTCTTAGTCCGTTGATCGCTTCTTCCGCCGAACTGAAATGGTTGGTGGTGACAAGCAGGATGTCCGCACCGCCAATATCTCGAAGCTCTTTGCCATTGGCAACGACTTGGTCAGCTCCCAGTTGGATGGCCAGTTCTCGCTTGTCCGGTGAATGTGTAATAGCTATGGTCTCAAATCCACACGCTTTGGATAACTGCAAAGCCATGTGTCCCAAGCCGCCAATGCCTACAACAGCGATTTTCTCGCGCGGCTGCGGCGCAGCATCACGCAGACCGCTCCAGGTGGTATACCCCGCACACATCATCGGGGCGGCATCTACATACTCCAGGCCATCGGGCAACAACACTGTCCCTTCGGCCGAGATAGCAATGTACTCCGCATGGCCTCCTTGTGCTGCGAATCCCGTAGTGCGGGGCTCGTCGCAATTCATCGCAGTCTGCCCGGTCAGAGGACGGCTTTCTCGGCAGTAAGGGCAACGTCCGCACGCGGACTGCACCCAGGTCGTGCCGACCCGATCTCCTACCCTGCGAGTACGCACCCCAGCGCCGACTTCGACAATCTCGCCGACAACTTCGTGTCCCGGCGTTTGAGGATAGATATCACCACCATAACCTTGAGTCGCCCACACATCCGTGTAACACATTCCCGAGGCGTGAACTTTCACCAGAACTTGTCCCGGCTCAACCTTAGGAATGGGAACTTCTTGAACTTCCCAGGGCTGATTGGGCCCCGTCATCACGATTGCCTTCATTTTCATCGTCTTCACCTTTACATTTGGTGCGTTGAAGTATCCCGACGGCGAAAGAAGTTGGCGATCAGTAAGGTTTTCAAGCGATCGCCTGACGGGATGGTTCTCAACGGTGAGCTGTCGTTTTTCACACTAACAGATTCAGCTTATGGTACCTTTATAATCAAAACAATCCGCTTAATATTTGATGATAAGATGAAAGTAATTCACCAATTAAAAGGCACCGATCTGCCGGCATTCAGCGTATTTCTGGCAGTCGCGAACCATCGAAGTTTCCGTCACGCGGCCATCGAACTTAACATGACCCCCTCGGCGATCAGCCATTCAATCAAAGTTCTCGAGCTACGGTTGAACGTTCGGCTTTTCAATCGAACGACTCGCAGCGTCTCCTTGACAGAGGCGGGAGAACGCCTTGCGGCGAAACTACGTCCGGCCATGGACTCGATAGAAGCAGCTATCCAAGAACTGGACGGCAGTGACCAGCCTCCGAGCGGTACGGTGCGCATCAATGCAAGTGAAGGGGCCATTCGCTTAGTCCTAAGGCCTATACTTGCGAGCTTTCTGCGTAAGCACCCTCAGGTACATCTCGACATCGTCAGTGATGGCAAACTCAGCGACATCGTGGCAGGCGGCTTTGATGTCGGTATTCGATTGGCAGAAGCGGTACCAAAAGACATGGTGGCGGTACCCGTCATGGGACAGGTGAGATTCGCGGCAGTTGCTTCTCCAGACTACTTCAAACAGCGAAAACGCCCAATCGTGCCGCAGGATCTCTATAGTCACGACTGCATCCGCTTTCGCTTTGAAAGTGGCGCGATCTACCGTTGGGAGTTTGAACGACAGGGGATCGTCGAAAGGATCAATACTACAGGCCCCCTGACGTTGAGCGATCAGCCGTTGATGGTGGAGGCTGCAATCGATGGAATCGGCATTGCTTTCGTGCCCGACCATCTTGCGGCAGAAGCACTGCACGACGGTCGCCTCGAACGAGTTCTGGAAGACTGGTGCCCGGCGTATCCGGGATTGTGTCTTTACTACTCGGGTCACCGCCATGTTTCATCAGCCCTACGCGCACTAATCGATACGCTAACTCGCAAGATAAGAAATTCATAACGTCAGGGGTACTCTCCGCAAGGAGCCAAGTCGTATCGTACATCGTCCGGTTGCTGCATGTTCATTCGAGTTATCGTCTGCCAATCTGCGAGATATTATAAAGATCAAATGATACAACTAATCTGCTATCGGCAACCGTCTTCGGCTAAAGGCGGTCAAGGCCACCAGCAACGCTGTGGTGGTTAATATTGCCACTGCGCTCATTGCTATACCCACACCAGGCCCCCCTGCTCCAACTGCCCAAAGACAAAGATGGAGACGGTGCGCATACCGGCTGGTGCAACCATTATCTGATAGGCTGTTTGTAAGTTTCATGCAAAGCCTAGTGTCACTTACGACTCAGCACCTCACGCAGCCAGCCAAGCAACGCTTCGCTGCCTGGGCGTTGGGACGCACCCTCGCGTGTGTATAGGGCGATGGCATCATGCTGGGGTAAGCTCTCTCCCACTGGGCGGATCAGCTCTCCACTTTCGATCAGACGCTGCGTAGTTCGACGCCACCCCAGGGCAATACCGTGCCCTGCGACAGCCGCTTGAAGTAGCAACGGATAGCTATCAAAAACGCCACTCTTGTCGAGTGAAATATCAAAGTGCCCCATGGCACGAAACCAGCCATCCCACTCCAACCAGTCTGCCGGTTCAGCGTGGTGATGAAGTAAGCGATGGCTAAGCAAACTATCGAGACTCAGCGGCGTTGAAACCCCATTCAGGTAAGCCGGGCTGCAGACCGGAAATATCTCGTCCTTAGCGGTAAACACCAATCGATGGCTCCCGCTGGGCCGTCCGTTGGTTTGCAGCGCTATATCGAAGCTGCCACTAAATTCGGTAATTGGCCGTGTAGAGGTGGCCAGTTGAATCTCAATCTCCGGGTAGCGCCGGTTAAAGTCAGCCAGCTGTGGCATCAGCCAATAGAACGCTTCGCATAACTGGCAGAACAGCACGACGCGTTTATCATCGGGGTCGCCACGCAGCCCCTGAGCCCCCGTGGCAATACTTTCCAGGGCCTGGGAAACCGTACGACCAAACTCACGCCCCTCACGGGTAAGAAAGACCCCGCGATTTCGGCGCTCGAACAGCAACACGCCAAGATCTTCTTCCAATGCACGAATCTGTCGACTGATAGCCGCCTGAGTCAGGTGGAGCTCATCCGCCGCACGCGAAAAGCTTTCCAGCCTGGCGGCAGCCTCAAAGGGGCGCAGAGTCGCCAGCGGCGGAAGAGACTTGATGAAGTTATCCATAATTTGAGCTCATGCATTGTGACGCAGAAGTCGTTTGAAGCACTGCTAGCGGCAGCGGCATCCTAGAGCGGAATTCGTCACTGGAATGCTGCAATGAAGGCTCTCCCTGAACACGAAGATAATATCCTACAGGGCATAAGCCTTATCGTGGGGGCTGTCTTTCTGCTGGCATTGACCGACGCCCTGGTTAAGTATCTGAGTGCCAGTATGTCGCTATGGCAACTCTATGTCATCGGGTCATCAGTATCGCTGCCGATACTGTTAGGGTTAATCATTGGCCATGCAGGCCCCCGCCCCAAGGTAAAATCACGCCGCTGGGTGGCGATAAGAAGCCTGCTTCTGTTGCTGATGTGGATAGCCTATTACGCAGCACTCCCACTGATTCCGCTCTCGGTGGCGGCGGTCGCCATTTACACCACGCCGCTGTTCATTGCCGTGCTGGCTGCTTTTGGGGCGGGCGAGCATCTTTCACGCCAGGCGTGGCTGGGCATCTTCTGCGGTTTCCTGGGCGTAGTAGTGGTGTTGCGCCCCGGCGGCGACACCTTTACGCCTGCCACACTGCTACCCGTGCTTGCCGCCCTCTTTTATGCGCTAGCAATGTTGGTCACTCGCCACCACTGCCAAAGAGAGCACCCCTTACTTCTGACCCTGGGATTGAGTCTGTCCTTCCTGGCGGCAGGTAGCCTCTTCAGTGTGCTGGTCGCAATAAAAAGCACCACATCGCTCGCTGAACGCGCGCCATTCCTGTTCGCCGGTTGGCAACCGCTAGACGCCACAGCGCTATTGATCGTGGGTGCCTACGCGCTATTGCTGATCATTGTGAATACCGGCGTGGCAAGGGCCTATCAAATTGCCCCTTCGGCGTTGATCGGCACCTTTGATTACGCCTACCTCATCTTTGCCTGCCTTTGGGGCTATCTGCTATTCAGCGAAGTGCCCGACGCCATGACTTGGCTGGGTATGGGCATGATCTTACTCGCAGGGGTGATGGTGTTGCGGCAACAGCGGCGCTAATCGATATGTCTGTTTACTTCTTCGCCGCCCACACCTACTCGGCATGCGCCTTCTTATTTGGAACGAGGTGCAGCACCCCCACCACCACCGAGCCCACCAAAAAGCCAATCACCGCAGAACACAGCGTATTGAAGCTCCAGCCCAGCATGCCGCCCAAGGCACCGGTCACCTCGCCAATGCCATTCTCAACATGGTGTACCCACTCATAGGGCGCGTTAAACCAACCCGTACCATCGGCACCCAGATTGGCCATCAGGATATGCCCACCCACCCAGAGCATAGCGACGGTTCCCACGACCGAGATGATCGCTAGCACCTTGGGCATGGCCGTCACCAGAGCACGGCCCAGTGTCTGCATTGCCGAGTTATCCCGCTGGGCAAGCTTCAGGCCGATATCGTCCATTTTGACCAACAGCGCCACCACGCCATACACAAGAAGTGTGATAACAAGCGCCACCACCACCAAGCTCGTCAACTGCGACCAGAATCCCTGATGGGAGACCGTGGCAAGCGCGATCACCATGATTTCGGCGGAAAGAATCAGGTCGGTTCGAACGGCACCACTCACGATCTTTTTCTCGGCTTCCGGGCCCTTTTCTACCGCTGGCTTTTCGTCATCATGCCCGCCGGAGAGCTTATGCCACACCTTCTCAGCGCCCTCAAAGGCCAGGTAGGCGCCGCCCACCATCAGGATAATTGGCAATAGAGAGGCCAAAAAGTAATTCAGCACCAGCGCCACCGGCAGGATAAAAAGCAGCTTGTTGCGAATCGAGCCCAGCGCGATCTTCTTCACAATCGCCAGTTCCCGCTCAGCGGTTACCCCCTGCAAATATTGCGGCGTCACCGCCGTATCATCGACCACCACCCCGGCCGCCTTCGCCGTTGCACGCCCAGCGGCGGCACTGACATCATCCAGTGATGCCGCGGACAACTTCGCCAATGCGGCGATGTCATCCAGTAATCCTATTAAGCCGCCTATGGCCATGAATGCTTCCTTTGTGAATAACAGGTGCAGATAGTAGAGCACAAAGAGGCTGGGTAAGAGCACCAATAAGAGTAGTTACCGGGCACGATAGCCCAGCGATGCTGCTTCGATATTGGCAACTATCGATATGCTCTAGAAGCATTGTGATGGTAGGTAAGACTCCAACCGATAAAGTGCAGGTAAGTTTATGAATACGTCTTTTCATCTCAACCTCGACCACGAGCATTTAAAGTGCCCTATGGGTTCTTTAAGGTTTATAAATGACTTATCAGCTTGGCACATTACCAAAGCTTGCCCATAATGAGCAGTTAAAAGCTCACAAAGATCCTTAAGGGTCTTAAAATACTCAAAAAATGGTACGGCAATGAAACGGGCACGCAGCTACTCTCGCGTCACAAAACAGGCGCTCTCGATCCTCGGCAAGTTGATCAAGGCTGGCCGTTTGGAGCGCAAACTTACGGCTACCGAACTGTCGGAACGCGCAGGCATCACCCGAAGAACCCTCCGCAATATCGAAAATGGCGAAGCCGGTTCTGAGATCGGCACCGTCTTCGAGGTTGCCGCACTCGTCGGCGTCCGTTTGTTCGATGTTGACGAACGGACACTCGCGATGAACAACGCCCATCTAGAAGAAAAACTAACGCTGCTACCTAAGAGCGTCCGCCATAGTAAGCAGGAGGTCGATGATGATTTCTAAGCTTACTGACCACAAAGAGGCCTATGTCTGGCTTTGGCTGCCGGGAGAAACGCACCCCGTCGTGGCCGGCCGCATCACACAGAACGGGAACAACTATGGCTTCAACTATGGCGCCAGCTATTTGGAGCGTGATGCCGCGATACCCATCTATGACTCAGAGCTTCCGCTCCGCCGCGGCCTGATCGAACCGGCCGCGGGCTTGGCAATGGCCAGTTGCCTTCGTGATGGCTCGCCTGATGCTTGGGGCCGCAGGGTTATCATCAATCGTCTGATGGGCGCTAAGGCCGCCGAGACCGAAACCAGCGACATCAACGAACTCACCTACTTGCTTGAGTCGGGATCGGATCGAATCGGTGCACTCGATTTTCAGCATTCCGCCACGGAATACGTTCCCCGCCTCAAAGCAGAAGCATCCTATGAGGAATTGCTGGAAGCAGCCGAACGGATCGAGCAAGGCGCCCCACTGACACCCGCGCTCGATCAGGCGTTGAACCACGGAACATCGATCGGCGGCGCCCGCCCCAAAGCCCTGATCGATAACGGCGAACACAAAACAATCGCCAAGTTCTCTTCAAGCACGGACATTTACAGCGTCGTGAAGGCGGAATTTATCGCCATGAAGCTCGCGGCTTTGTGTAACCTCAATGTTGCCCCTGTCTCGATGATCGCGGCTGCTGGCAAAGACGTGCTGCTCATAGAACGCTTTGACCGCCTCAAATCAGAGGCTGGCTGGCAGCGCAGAGCAATGGTGTCGGCTCTGACGATGCTCGGCCTTGACGAAATGATGGCGCGCTATGCGTCTTATGAAGATCTTGCTGAGATCATCCGTCACCGCTTCACCAAGCCAAAGGAAACGCTGAAAGAGCTGTACGGACGGATCGTTTTTAATATCCTATGCGGCAATACGGACGACCATGCTCGCAACCATGCCGCATTCTGGGACGGCGAGATGCTTACCTTGACCCCTGCCTATGATATCTGCCCACAAGGGAGAACCGGCAACGAGGCGACACAGGCAATGCTGATCAAGGGTGAAAACCGTATGAGTACGCTGCATAACTGTCTCACGGCCGCGCCTGATTTCTTGCTCAATGAAAAAGAAGCCAAGAGCATCATCGATAACCAACTCGCAACGATTGCCAGTGAATGGAAGGAGCTCTGCGAGGAAGCCAAACTGACCGAGACCGACCGGAAGCTCTTTGTCGGTCGGCAGTTTTTGAACAGCTATTGCATTGAAGGCCTGGGGGCCGAACATAGCGCGCTACGTGAAGGCTTTGAGTCTGCACGGGCGCAGTTGCTCTGTTAAAAAAGTTACTCGGTTAAAAAGGCGACCAGTTGCGCTGTTCCGAAATACAGATGAGCCGATTGCCTATCTATTCAAATCATATTATGAGCCGATTAAGATTTTTATTCGGCTCACAGGCCAGTGAGGTGTATTCATAGAATAGAGAGGGCAGTCACTTGGACTGCCCTTTCGTTTCATGCGTGAAGCGGGAATACGGAAATGAAATCAGTGTCAGCGCTTACCTTCAATGCGTAGCGTCGCCACTTCATCTAGCGCCAAGCCTGCCGCTTCAACGATGGCCAGAGCATCGAAGATGGCGAAAGTCCAGCAACCCAGATTCAATGCCCAACAACCTGGGTTTCTCCATTTCGGCGGCCCGGTTTGAAAGCATGTGAACTAGCCGCGCAAGCGATGATGAAGGCGGCGCCAAGCAAGACCACCAGAGCCCAGGGGAAAGCACCGACACCCCATGAATTAAGAAGCATACCGCCAGCTACTCCACCGCCAGCAATCGCAGCGTTCCATGTCACCACATTCATGGAAAGCGCCACATCGGCGCCACTTCCAGCAGTATCGGCCAACGCGGTTTGCAGCAGTGTGGCAGCACCGCCGAAGGTGACGCCCCAAATCACAACGCCGATGTAGACGACAACAGGATTTTGAGTATTCAAACCAAAGATGAAGGCGGTTATCGCGAAGGCGGTAAGGCTTGCGAGTACTGTGACCCGCAAATGGCTGTCCACGAGTTTTCCCGCAATCCAGATGCCGACAAGCGACGCAGCACCAAAGGTTAATAGCACCAGATCAATCCGTTCGCCGAGTCCCACTGCCCCCACAAACGGCGCAATGTAGGTGTAAAGAATATTGTGGGCCAGCATCCACGTTAAGACCACTCCAAGCACTGGCCGCACGCCAGGTGTCGTAAAGACTTTTCGCAATGGCATACGCTCGCTGGCGGACTGTCCAGGATAGTCTGGAACCTTAGCAATGACCCATACAGTCAACATAAGCGTCAAAGCGGACATGACCCAGAAAGCGGTACGCCAGCCAGCGACCGAACCCATGTAGGTTCCAAGAGGCACCCCTAGCGACAACGCAATCGGGATTCCGACCATCGCTACGGCCATTGCACGCCCTTGCTGATGCGGAGCGACCATCCGTCTCGCATAACCAGCGAGAAGACTCCAAGCCAATCCGGCGGCAACACCCGCAAAGAAGCGGGCAACTAACGTTAGGCCATAGGAACTGGACAGCGCCGTGACCGAGTTAAAAACGAAGAACCCGATAATGGTGAGCAGCAAGACGTTACGTCGCCGCCAACCACGCGTAGCAATCGTCAACGGAATCGCTGCTAACAACGACCCCAGCGCATACGCCGTCACCATTTGACCTGCCAACGCTTGGCTAATCCCGAGACCGCCACTGATTTGAGGTAATAATCCCGCAGGTAGAGTTTCTGTCACGATGCAGATAAAGCCCGTCATGGCCAAGGCCAACAGTGCGGACATGGGAAGCTTATCGGTCGCAGCCGATTCCGCCTGAATAGATGAGTAGTCCACAAAAAATACCCTTTCGAAGATGAAGGTTAGCGCTGGGCAGCAGGCGCCCAGAGCATTGCGCGAAACATATGTATCGATCGGTATAAATACTCGGGACTATGCAGATTATTGTCAACAAGTTTTGTATCGAGTAGTATATAAGTCACTTATCTTAATGACGTACTGGAGTTATAAATGGCACAGATGGGGCGTCCCAGAGCGTTTGATCGGCAGCAAGCCATTGAGCAAGCGATGCACCTTTTCTGGGAGCAGGGTTATGAGACAACGTCTCTGAGCCAGCTCAAAACTCAGATCGGCGGCGGCATCTCTGCACCAAGCTTTTATGCTGCTTTCGGATCCAAGGAAGCCTTGTTCGACGAAGCTGTTCAGTGCTACCTGGAGAGCTATGCCCGCGTGACAGACTGCTTATGGGACGATGAAATAGCTCCCAGAGAAGCGGTCGAACTGACGCTACGTCGTTCGACGAAAATGCAGTGCGAATCGGGACACCCAAAAGGCTGCATGGTGGCCTTGGGAACCATGAGTGCGCCAAGACATGAGCATGCGCATGTCACAAAGCCGTTGGCCGTTTCACGTGCGCGTACTCATGCCGGGTTTGTACGATGCGTTGAGCGTGGCATTGCTATGGGCGAGCTCGCCGAAGGAACCGATGCTCAGGCCATGGGGACGGCATTCAGTAGTTTTCTGCTGGGTGTGTCGATATCAGCGAGGGACGGCGTCAAGATATCGGTCTTCAATGCCTCTATTACCGAGCTTATGAAATTGTGGGACGCCGCAAGCAATGAGCGATAGGGACTTTCTCAAATAGAACGTCTCCAGCCCTTAAGCAATTTCCCATGACGCCCATCCGCTGCTAGGCGATGCCCAACCCATCCGCTGCCGCCTCTACCATCAACTGGCTGCTATCCAGTGTCATAACGCCGGATACGTCAACCGACACATCCTGACCATGCTGGTGGAATTCCCAGCGGTAACGTTTCCCGCTGGGCAACCGCTGCTTTATGCATTGATGCATGGCGAGTTGGTCGGGTGTTTCGGGGATCGGTTTGCCGTATAAATAATCAGGAGAGGCAATGGCGAGGAAGCGCATGTCACCCCCGACGGGAATAGCGATCATATCCTTGGGGACGGCTTCTCTTAGTCTCACCCCCGCATCGAACCCCTGCTCAACAATATCGACCAACCGCCCTTCCGCCACCAGATCAAGTTCAACGCCGTCGTAAAGCGTTAGAAATCTCGGCACAACACGCTGCAGCAACAGGCGAATAGCCCCTTCGCTACCGTTAATGCGTAATCTGCCCGTTATCTTTCCTTCCAGGCTCGAGGCCTCTTCCAGGAGGGTATCCAGCTCGCCCAGTAGCGGTCCCAAACGCTGAAGTAACCGCTCACCACTTTCGGTCAACGAGACACTGCGCGTGGTGCGGTGTAAAAGGCGCGTGCCGAGCCTGCGCTCGAGGGTTCGCAGAGTATGGCTCAGCGACGACCGGCTGACGCCCATCAAGTCCGCCGCACGGCGAAAGCTGCGATGTTCGGCCACCGCTTTAAAGGCGTTAAGATCGGTTAACGTTGGCTTGCTCATTGGTGAATACCTTTCACTACTTCATCTCAATTGTTGAGTATTCAGTTAACAGTATTACTGGCCTAACGTATCTCCTGCAACGCCCAATCAACCCACGGGAGATAAAGCATGGCTAACACCTGGCTAATTACAGGCACCTCTACCGGCATTGGCCGCCTTCTTACCGAACACCTGCTTGAACGCGGCGATCGCGTTGTAGCTACGCTGCGACGCAACGGCGCGCTGGACGACCTGCAAACCCAGTACGGGGAGCACCTTCATATAGTGAACTTCGACGTGACCGATACGCAGGCAATGAGACAGGGCGTAGCGCAAGCCTTTGCCGCTTTCGGCCACATCGATGTGGTAGTCAGCAACGCAGGCTACGGCGTGTTCGGCGCCGCCGAAGAAGCCACGGACGAACAGATTGAACGACAGATCGCGACCAACCTAACCGGTTCGATTCAGCTCATTCGTGCGGTGCTGCCTCACATGCGCGAACAAGGAGGTGGCCGTATCGTGCAGGTGTCGTCGGAGGGCGGCCAAATCGCCTATCCCTGCTTTAGCCTTTACCACGCCAGCAAATGGGGTATCGAAGGGTTCGTCGAGTCGGTCGCTCAGGAAGTAGCGCCCTGGGGTATCGATTTCATTATTGCCGAACCCGGCCCCACTGCCACCCAGTTTGCGGATGCACTGGATCGCACACAGCCGATGCCCCTATATGAAGAGACGCCAGCGGGCGAGCTTCGTCGTGGATTAGCCTCTGGCGCTTTCACTATCAAAGGCGATGCGGCAAAAACCGTTAACCTCATCATCGAAACAGCCGATATGCCCACTCCCCCGCTGCGCCTGGCATTAGGCAGCACGGCCTACCACTCCATTCATAATGCGCTCACGCAGCGGATGAGCGAACTGGAGGCGAACAAGCAGCTAACACTGGCAGCAGATAGCGATGCGTTCATCGAATAACCTGCCCAAGACAAATGCTACCAATGAGCCGATGACGGCGTTTTTTCGGCTCAGTTAATGAGCCGAATCAGGTTCGTATTCGGCTCACATAGCGGGCATTCGGTTGAGTATATGAATCTTACGGAGATAAGCGATGAGTCAACTAGCGGGTGGATCAGCGACTGAGAGCGCAGTATTAATACTATTAAAATAAAGACTCTCAATGTAATTACTTAGGCCAAAGCCGCGTCAACACTTGCTCTAAATGAAGCCTATCTGCCCGACGCTTATCCTCAGAACGCCGAGCCAAATTCTGCAACTTGCGTTTAACACCCGGCAGGTTGCGAGCTTGAGGCAGTCCAATCAGATCAAAGTCCGGCTGCTCATCTTCAACGGAAAGCAGAAACTCTCGCGAAGGCTCGTCCATCCACCCACCAAGACGTACCAATAGCCGTTCCCGATATGTCAGTAGCTCATGCGCAGTGACGGGTTCCGCCGTCATACCCTTAAAATGTGCCTGAAAAATATCTTCAAAGCCCTTAGGCATCTGCGGTTCAAGGATTTCCCAGGCGGGTTTTGGACTACAAGTTAGGTAAACCAGGAAAGTGTACCAAAGCGCCCTATCGGCTCGCTTGTCATCCAGTAATAGTCCTACATCGAACAAGTCCCGTGGGTGCTGACGCGATAATGCTGCTGCTAGCTTCCCCGCATACAAATCAGCAAAACTCAGCACCTGAACGGTAGCGAACCCAAACGCGTCTTCAACCATCGGCCGAACATCCATCTCACGCACTGGATGTACCGTGCCACGCATGACGGGGGTGGTCTCAATCTGCACCAATGCTCTGCCGCGACTGACAATCAACCGCGTGAGACCTTTACTACCTTGGCTCGCCGAGGGCTGCACGTTCATTGTTTTAGATTGAGTTCGTATGGCATCAGCTAGCGTGATCAGCGCATTATCAATCGCGGCGGCGTCTTCAGCGAACCCGTGGGTCGGCAGCCATGTAAGATCGATATCCACCGACAATCGAGGGAGGTCGTGCTCGAACAGGTTAATCGCCGTTCCGCCCTTCAATGCAAAACGTGGCTCCAGTGACAGTATCGGAAGAATATCTACCAGCAGTTGTACACGATCGGTATAGCGTTTATACCAAGTGCTCATCCAAGTCCCTCGGTAGCGTGATCTGATAAGTCGGGTGTAAACGACCACCGGGCACCAGAACGCGTTTACCGCTGCCGAGATCCACCCCATCTAACGAGATTCGTTTTAACCATGCATGCTGGTACCGATCCGCCAAGGCAAGAAACAATCGCTTCGCCTTGATGCTATTGCAGTGGCGTAACAACTCCGTCACGCGCCTTGGGCTCAGTGTTGCCAAACTCTGCATAAGCGTATCGGCTTCGTAGGCCAGCACCGCGCTGGCGGGGTCATCGCACAGCTCCAGTATCGCGCGCTCAGGTGTAGCATAAACAATGGCTCCCGAACCAGAAAGCACCTCTTGCCGCTTAAGGCCCTGCTCAAGTAGCTGACATTTCTGCGTATCCGCAGTGAAATCAGGCACCGGCCAGTCAAAGGGGGGCTTGCCGCAGAACTCAAATCGATCAGGCATAGCCAACTGGCTAAGCCAACCAGGCGGCCGAGTAGACCCGTAAAGCGTTACCGTGGCAGCTTCGCCGAGCCGAAGGTAGTGTTCATAACCTTGCATTGCCAACGCGAAGCGCCCGCCGACGTATAACGCAAAGCCCTCCCGCTCTTGCAAGCTCCTTAGCACGCCCTGCCATTGCAGCCGCCCGCCCTTTCTCAGATAGACGCCCCGCGCCGGAGACACCAGCCAACCGCTGGTGACATAACGCGACACAAGGCTTCTCGAATAGCCATGCGCCTGCAGCCAGCGGCTTGAGACTAAATCAGAGTCTCCCAGGCTAGCTATCAAGTGGTTTAATTTTGGTGATTTTTGCTCACTCATAGTAAACATAATACGGCTTTCAAAAACCCTGTCCAGTGAATGCAAGGTTTACCCAAAAGCTTTTTTGATCACTATGGGTGAGCCTATTGGCTATATCTTGAACTCGCCCTCAAGAATTGCTTACCCACAGGATTAAGCGCCTGCCGTTTAGGCCAAAAGGCAATCAGGTTCCGGTCACGTCGGGGAGATAACGGACGCGTCACAACGTTAGCGGTCGACTTATTATTTAACGCCAAGGTAGGAACCAAGCTAACACCCACATCGCCAGCGACCATCTGCAATAGCGTTCGCGTATCGCGTACCCAAAAATCCACCTGGAAGGTATCGACTTCCTCCAACGAGTGGGCAAATATCTGCTGAATCAGCGCTTCACAACCGCCTGACGACATAACAAGCGGGTGCTCCGCCAGTTCCGCCACCGTCACGCTGGCTTGTTTGCTGAGGGAATGGCTTGCGGGCAGCACGGCAACAATCTCATCCTTCATCAATAGCTGCCAGTCAAAGTGTTCACGCCAGTAGGTGAGATTCGGCTGGGTGATATCGGTTGTGATGCCCATATTGACTCCACCCACTCGTTTATCTCTTACTCCATGCCTTCCAGAACCAGACTGATGGCATCGGGGTAGCGGCTCGTAAAACTCGCAAGCAGGGGCGACAACCAGCCAGTTAACGCAAGACGCTGTTGCCCTAACACTGTAAAGAAACATTGCCGGCATAAACGGAACTTACATTTGTGCAGATAGTGTATCGCCAACCAGAAAGTGGTCAGTTACTCAGCAAAACATAAACTGTGAAAATATAATTTTTTATAATTATAATTCGTGCAGCAAGAAGCTATGGACAAGTTTAGCACTAGTAAAAGCTGCATATTTTTGCCAATTATCATTTTTACTAGTATTGGCAAAATCACAAACAGATTTAACAACAACATGTTTTATATTTTTTGATGAAATACTAGCAGCATAACAAAAACCATAAGCTTCCATCTCCACTCCAATCGTTTCTCTATGCTGACTAACTATTTCACTAACAGTATCAGGATTTTCTAGAACTACAGCACCAGTAGCCAAAGGGCCAACCAAAAGATTTAGGGGTGTTGTTGGTCTTTGTTCATAGGGCCATGCTGAAGAAATATCATCTAAATATTTACGAGACACAGATAGCTTTTGAAATTTAGCTCTAAGAATCGGATCAAGCTGTATTTGATGTGGAGCAGAAAGTAATTTAGCAGCACCATTTACAATTGTGCTTTTACCACTTCCCCAATCCCAGCATGGATCGGCAACAAGAATGTCTCCAAAATTAGTTTTACCCTCTACGCCAGCTGCTATTCCAGTCATAAAAACCATATCAGGGCTAAACTTTTCGCAGACTTTCATCGTAGTTGCTGCAGCAGAAGACATACCCATTCTAGAACAACTAGTCGCTAATATAGTTAGTGTACCACCCTCTCCTTTATCGATTTCGCCAAAATAATATGAGTTACTATCATTAGGAAATGTTTCCTCCCTCCAATCTATATCCAATGCAAGTATAGCTTGAAGTTCAATTTTATGTAACGCTGTTATTATAGCCACATCAACTTTAAAAGGCTTTGGCACAACATGCTTAATTTTAGTTTCAATAATACTTTTAATTTTTATTCTATCACCGACTGCGAGCAAAAGAGGCCAGCCAGCATCTTCAAAAAAAACTTTACACTGATCATAAGATTCTTTATGTGATGTTATTCCAATAATATGTGTAGGCTTTTTTAACGAAACATTGTCGGAGCAATATGATATTAATTCAACACCACCTTTAGGATCTATTGGCTCACCTATATCACTCGGAATCTGTAAATCAACAATTAGCAAATCATAGAAATCTTGGCGCATTTTAATAATCGCAGATTTTGCTGAATTACAACACTCAATCTCGCAACCTTGTATGTCACTTACAATATTGGCTATCACTTGAGTTTTTTGATAAGTGTCATCTACAATAAGTATTTTTGAATTCATTTCACAATACCAATTAATAAATTTTCTAGTTTTTTCTGCCAAGCTTTATCAGCAGAACTATAATAAATCGACCCTAAATAAAAGCTCGAATACTCAGCTTTAAAGAAAGAATCTAATTCTTTTAATTCAATTTGCCCTTTAGCGAAAGTTGCATATTGAGTCACAATAATAACTGGTGTAAAAATACCGCGTAAATCCATTTGTGCAAGAAACTCTCTTCCTGCAAAACTCTCTGGAGTGCCGCCTACTGGATCATCAGGACCAGGATCAAAATTAGGCATACTCATGTCCAACAAAATTAAATCATAAGTACCGTTGCATACAATTTCTTTCAAACCGGATCGTAAGGATTGCCGCACGTTAATATCAGCGCTCTTTTCAAGAGCATTTCTTAAAAAAATTATCACATCATCGCTTTTTTCTTTCTGGTCTTCCACCAAAAGAATTCTCATAATCTTTTTATCCTTAAAACCTTACTTTCGACTAAAATTAATTTTACCACGAAATCACTATTTTCTTTAAAATACATTTCCGCCGAGTGTTTAATTTCAAGATCTTTTTCGAGTATTTTCCATAATTTAAAAAAACCGGTTCCACCCTCTTTCTGAAGCACACCTTTAATCAGACTTTCGTTACCATAAGCATCTTGATAGAATTTTAATTTTTTATTTAAGTCCGTTACCGACCCATCTAAATTACAGTTGTTCTCAACCTGTATTACTAGAAAACCTTCATCATCTTTAAACACTCGAAGCTTTATTCTCAATTGACTCTTTGGGATATTAGATTTCGAAATTGCATTTTCAAATATAATGAAGAAAACATCCACCATATAAGACAATGTTCTTTCCGAAAATACGTAAGTATCATT
This sequence comes from Halomonas sp. SpR8, assembly GCF_031010195.1. Taxonomy (GTDB): domain Bacteria; phylum Pseudomonadota; class Gammaproteobacteria; order Pseudomonadales; family Halomonadaceae; genus Vreelandella. The sequence goes on from NZ_JAUAMC010000002.1 coordinate 280,980, forward strand.
ACAAATAAATTCAACATCGACATTCAATGTACTTCTAGCTATATCAATACTTGTATCTATTTCATATTCTTCTTTATCATCATAATCTGTATGAGCAAACCATGAGCATATGACATCAATCTGAGAATTCAAATTTGCTTTTGCCCGGTCAACGGAATTACAAAAATCAGAGACCAGCCCATTTGAATCAAATTTTCTAACCACCTCAGCTTTCAATTCATCGAAGAGATTAACGACTTGCTTTAAAAAATCATTTTTTATGTAGCCTTGAACTTGCATTAGATTATAATCAGTGCGATCCCAAAGCCATTTATTTGTTACTTTTACAAAATCATTATAACTTGGGGAAATAGGTAATTCTTTTTGGATAGCATACGACTCTAGCAATGATGTTGAATAATTAAACATAGCCAATTGATTTTTTTCGGCACCTTTAGGTTTTACAAGCTCTTCTTCAAGTATATAAACTTGCAATCTTTCATCATTTAACTCTGAAATCAACTTTTCATATTTTTTTGAAAACTCACATATAATACTTATAATTTCTGAATTCTCGGATTCTTTAAATCCCCAGGCTTCCTTCCCCCACTTAGAATCATTAATTGTTTCCTGTGTAGCACTTTGTGAGAAATACAAATCCTCATCTATTACTGGTTTACGTAATGCTGTAGGTAAAACCCCATGCCTTATACGTGTACTTAAATGATTATTTAAGCCTCTACCTCCATAAGCAAATTCAGAACGCATCAATTTAATAAGATTAAGAAAAGTTGAATTTTTAGAGCTTATACGAAAGTCTTGCAAATGAACCATTGACAAGGCTTTCCAATAATTAACACCGTCTTCTTCTAAAAAAATTCTTAATGGGTCTAAAACCTTTTCTAAATGGTTATCATCATTAGCTTCGTTATTAGTTTGAGAACTAAGTTCGATATATTTTTCAAACAGTGATCTATACTGCTGTGAGTCTCTTCCATTAAATGTAGAAGTGTCTACGTATATTCTACTATTTTCTACCTTTTTAACAGCACGGCGAATTATATGAGACCTATTGATCTCTTTTGCTTCATTTTTAATATACTCATCATTATCACCTTGTTCCATTAAGTATTTACAAACTTTGAGACGACTTTCCTCAGTATGACGAACGCTTTCAAAGCTAAAGTACAACTTCATTACACTGGGTGTACAAACCCATTTAAGAAAATAATATAACTTTTCGTTAGTGAACTCTTCTTCTCTCCCAAACAAGTCCTCAGGATATACAGCATTGTTCTTAATTAAAAAAGTTTCAAATGCCAATTTTAAATTAGGATCGTACTCGGAATCTTTAAAGCGAGAGTGGAGAGAATATGCAATAGGGATATTAATCGAATCACTTTGTGTAGCATAATCTTTAGCAACACTAAGAATTCTTTTTGTGTCAAATGTGGAGAATATATTTTCATTAGAAAGAGATATATTCACAAACTCTTCAATAGCTTCTTCATTTCTACCAGCAAGAAGAAGCGCTTCTACTAAATACCTAGCGCACTCTACTCGCGTAATAGTATCTTCACACTTAATCAACAAATTAAATGAGTTCACAGCATCATCATAATTCTTTTTTTCCAATAGACTTAATGCATAATACTTTTTCTTCCTTATTTCATCAATTTCTAATTTAAGTATTTTATTTGAGTCATTTTTATACAAATAGTAAAAAAGCTTTAATGATGACGATTCGTCTTTAACCTTATGTAAATGATCAAAATATTTGTCTTTTAAGTCTTCCCCTATTATATTAACTTTTTTTGGGCCATATTGATCAGAATATACCGATAGCATATTATCATAGTTTCGCTTCTCAATTGACCTTATAAAAGGTGCCTCCCTCTTCGTAAAAAGCAATAGTTGCCTATACCATCCTATACCTTTATACTTACTAGCTTCACAAGCAAGAGTTTCTAAAGATTTTTTATATTCTTCACCTTTAAAATAAACATCCTGCATTAGTGAAAAAAAGCCACAGAAAGCATTAGATTGCATAAGCTTTCCACTACGAATATTTGCCTTTGCTATTAATTCTAAAATTGGTATACCATACTCTAAACAACCAGCTTCATTTGCAGTCATACAAACTTCATCATAATTTCCTACTGTGTATAGATCAATTAAATCTAAAGCTTTTTTATCCTCTTTCCAGACGCTATCATACCCAAAATAATTTGAAAGCCCTTGAATAGCTGGGTAAGTAAAATTTGAACCTAAATCAAGAATCAGATGTTTAACCGGATAAGATGATAAATATTTGCTACCCACTTCACCAGTTGTATATATAAGATAGTCCAAAACCAGATAAAAAACATCCAATATAGATGTGTCTTTTACGATATTAAAAATATTATTAAAATTATAATCTTTACTTTGATCAAGCCAAAACAAGCTGTATAGCAAATAATCTTTAATTGGTTCTGGCGCAGAACGCTCTATTTCAAAAATATTAGTTTTTGTAGCTGTGAAAAATATATCTGGATCATTATGGTAGCCCGCACCATAGTTAACAAGATAATTAAACAAAGGATCTTGAGATACACCTTTTATCGAAGACATACTTTTTTTTGGTGGCACTTCTTGAGAATCACTCTCAATTGCACCGCGTAAATAAATACTCCACAATGAAATGCCACAAGATAAATCAATTTCATCTAAAATACTAATTGCTTGGCTGTACTGCTCGCTGAGAATAGCATCCCTTATTTCTATATCTTGATTTAATGCATACTGAATTATAACCTTATGGTGCTCAATAAGTGCCATACACCAAGCAAGATTCTTTTCAAGAGAAGCCGATGGCGTTTTTGCTTTAAAAAAATCCTTTACTCCGGTAGCTTTTGATAGATAAATCGCATCAAAAAAAAATGGGTGCCTTGCAACCATCGAAAAAGTGTTTCTTATTTCACCGAAAGTCAACTCTTCAAAATATTGATTCTTTGCTCTTCCTGGTGTTTTACTATTAGCAAAAATCTTTGATATTTTCTTTTGACTAGCTGTTTTCTTATGTTTAAATCGTTTCATCTGACTTCTCAATCTCTATTTTTCTTTATATTAAATGAATATTTTCATTTTTATGAACTTAAATTTTTCCTGCTTTAAAAATATTACACCATATACAAAAAATACGTAATTTATCCGAATAAACCACATCCTAATAAAAAAATTAACAGAATTACAACATCTGAAAAAAAAGCCACCCGAAATACGAGTGGCTATCGATCACCTAACAGCGTTCACGAATAATCTCACTCCCACTCAATAGTAGCAGGCGGCTTACTGCTCACATCATAAGTCACCCGCGAAACCCCCGCCAACTCATTGATAATCCGATTAGAAACCTTCTCCAGCAGCTCATAGGGCAGGTGCGCCCAGCGGGCGGTCATGAAGTCGATGGTTTCTACCGCGCGTAGTGCAATGACCCATTCGTAGCGGCGGCCGTCGCCTACCACGCCTACAGATTTCACCGGCAGGAACACGGCAAACGCCTGGCTGGTTTTTTCGTACCAGCCAGAAGCGCGAAGCTCTTCGATGAAGATGGCGTCGGCGTCGCGGAGGATGTCGGCGTACTCTTTCTTCACTTCACCCAGAATACGCACGCCCAGACCGGGGCCAGGGAACGGGTGGCGGTAGACCATGTCGTAGGGCAAGCCGAGTTCCAGGCCGAGTTTGCGCACTTCGTCTTTAAACAGTTCGCGCAGCGGCTCGACCAGCTTGAGCTTCATGGTTTCCGGCAGGCCACCCACGTTGTGGTGGGATTTGATCACGTGGGCTTTGCCGGTTTTAGAGGCAGCGGATTCGATCACGTCCGGGTAGATGGTGCCCTGGGCGAGGAAATCCACGCCTTCAATTTTGCTGGCTTCTTCATCGAATACGTCGATAAAGGTGTTGCCGATGATTTTGCGCTTCAGCTCAGGGTCTTTCTCGCCCGCCAGCTTGCCGAGGAACAGGTCTTCGGCGTCCACGCGGATCACCTTGACACCCATGTGCTTGGCGAAGGTTTCCATGACCTGGTCGCCTTCTGCTTTACGCAGTAGGCCGTTATCAACAAATACGCAGGTTAGCTGGGTGCCAATCGCTTTGTGCAGCAGCGCCGCCACTACAGAGGAATCCACACCGCCGGAGAGGCCGAGCAGTACGTGGCGGTCGCCGACTTGCTCGCGCACGCGCTGTACCTGGTCTTCGATGATTTGCGCGGGCGTCCAGAGTTTTTCGGCTTTACAGATATTCAGCACGAAGTGCTCAAGAATACGCTGGCCTTGCAGGGTGTGGGTCACTTCCGGGTGGAACTGAACGCCGTAAAACTGCTTCTCTTCCCAGGCCATGGCGGCAATCGGGCAGCTCGGCGTGGAAGCGGTCACGGTGAAGGTATCCGGCGCTTGGGCCACCTTGTCACCGTGGCTCATCCATACGTCCAGCAGGGCCTTGCCGGAAGCGGCGTCTACGTGGTCTTTAATGCCGTTAAACAGCGCGTTATCGACGTCGATCTGGATCTGCGCGTAGCCGAACTCGCTCTGGTTGGAGCCTTCCACTTTACCGCCTAGCTGCTCGGCCATGGTCTGCATGCCGTAGCAGATGCCAAACACCGGCAGACCCATTTCAAACACGCACTGGGGCGCCCGCGGGGAGTCCAATTCGGTCACGGATTCCGGCCCACCGGCCATGATAATGCCGTTGGGGTTGTACTCGCGGATCTCTTCTTCGGTGATATCAAACGCGCGGACTTCAGAATAAACGCCGATCTCGCGAACGCGGCGGGCGATCAGTTGGGTGTACTGGGAGCCGAAGTCGAGAATCAGAATCTTGTGGGCGTGAATGTCACTCATGGCGGGGTCTCGGTTAAGCGGTGTGGGTGCCGCTGGTAAGGCCAAAAAGCAAGCGGCGAGCTTTGCCCGCCGCCGTTTTAACGTAGAAGCCTCTGATTAACTATTGCGCTTGACCATACTGCGTTAAAAATCGCCTCAAAATGCTCATTTACAACTTGTAAACTCCGCTTTCTCGTTGATTTTTGCCTTGTCTGGTCTGCGCTCATTACGTTAATCAAAGGCTTCAAAATCTTCTACTGGTTAGCTCACCCGGTAGTTGGGAGCTTCTTTGGTGATCTGCACGTTGTGGACGTGGGATTCGTTAAAGCCAGCGCCGGTAATTTGTACGAACTCCGGCTTGGTGCGCATTTCCTGAATATCGCAGCAGCCGGTGTAGCCCATGGAAGCGCGCAGGCCGCCCATCAGCTGGTGGACGATGGCGCCCATCACGCCTTTATAGGGCACGCGGCCTTCGATGCCTTCCGGCACCAGCTTTTCGGCGCCTTCGGCTTTATCCTGGAAGTAGCGGTCGGCGCTGCCCTGGTTCTCGGACATGGCGCCCATGGAGCCCATGCCGCGGTAGGCCTTGTAGGTACGGCCCTGGTAAAGCTCCACTTCCCCCGGTGCTTCTTCGGTACCGGCCAGCAGGCCACCGACCATCACGGCGCTGGCACCGGCGGCAATGGCTTTTGAAAGATCGCCCGAAAAACGGATGCCGCCATCGGCAATCAGCGGAATATCGAACTCTTTAAGCGCTTCGGCGACGTTGGAAACGGCGGTAATCTGCGGTACGCCAACGCCGGTCACAATACGCGTGGTGCAAATTGAGCCAGGGCCGATACCCACTTTGACGGCATCTGCACCCGCTTCGGCCAGCGCTCGGGCCGCAGCGGCGGTGGCGATATTGCCGCCAATCACCTGAATGGCCGGGAAGTTCTCTTTGATCCAGCGTACGCGATCAATCACGCCTTTGGAGTGGCCGTGGGCAGTATCTACCACGATCACATCTACCCCGGCTTCAACCAGTGCCGCCACGCGATCAGGCGTTTCCGGGCCGGTACCTACCGCAGCGCCGACCAACAAACGGCCATCGCTGTCTTTGGCGGCCATTGGGTAGGTGCGGGCTTTTTCGATATCCTGGAAGGTGACCAGGCCGCGTAGGTGGAACTGGTCATCGACAATCAGCATTTTCTCGATGCGGTGTTCGCGCATCTTGGCTTTGCTGGTTTCGAGATCGGTGCCTTCCTTGACGGTAATCAGTCGCTCGCGGGGGGTCATGATGTCCGCTACGCTGTCGCCGTGGTTGGGCTGGAAGCGCATGTCGCGCTCGGTCACAATACCTACCAGGGTTTCGCCTTCCACTACAGGAAAGCCGGAGAAGCCATTTTCCCGCGCCATGGCGAGCAGGTCTTCCAGCTTGGCTTTGGGGCTAACGGTCACCGGGTCTTTCACAATGACGCTTTCGTGTTTTTTGACCTTGCGCACCTCGGCGGCTTGCTGGGTCATGGCCATGCTCTTGTGGATAATGCCGATACCGCCTTCCTGGGCCATCGCAATCGCTAGACGCGCTTCGGTAACGGTGTCCATCGCAGCGGATACAAGCGGAATATTGAGCGAGAGATTACGAGTCAGGCGGGTTTTGAGGCTGACATCCTTGGGAAGAACATCGGAGAAGCCGGGAACGAGGAGTACGTCATCGAACGTTAGTGCTTCTTGGGCCAAACGTAGCATAGCGGCAACACCCTGATTGAGAGGAAGTGGGGCGTGAAAGGTTAATCGCCTATTATAGCTTTTTGAGGGGTGCCCCAGCAATGCAGTCGCACTGCTGTGCTTATACCTATTGCTAATGACGTATGCTGTTAGGCTGATTGTGCCGTTATTTTGGTAGGGCCGACTACTTTCATACAAGGCTTGGCTATTTTGAACTAAGGCAACGCTATGCAGGAAACCGTAAAAGCCCTAACCGTCAGCCAACTCAACCAGCGTGCCAAGCAGACCCTTGAGCACGATGTGGGCGAGGTGTGGGTGGAGGGCGAGCTCTCTAACGTTTCCCGCCCCGCTTCCGGGCATGTCTATTTCACCCTGAAAGATGACCGGGCGCAGATTCGCTGTGCGCTGTTTCGTCAGCGGGCGCGGTTTGTCTCCGCGCCGATGCGCGATGGCGACCAGGTCAAGCTACGCGGGCGGGTATCGCTGTTTGAACCCCGCGGTGATTACCAACTGATTGCCGAGGCGGTGCAGGCCGCGGGCCTGGGCGAACTGCTGGCCGCCTTTGAGCGCTTAAAAGCGCAGTTGGATGGCGAAGGCGTGTTTGCCAATGCGCGCGAACTGCCCTTCCCACCGCGCAAGATTTTGATTTTAAGCTCTGCTACCGGGGCCGCTATTCGCGATGTGCTGGCAGTGTTGGAGGCCCGCTGGCCGCTGGCGGACGTGACGCTAATTCCGGTGCCGGTCCAAGGTGCGGAAGCCGCCCCGGCGATGATCGCCGCCTTGGGCCTGCTTAATCGTCAGGCACGGCTAGACCCTGAGCGCGATGTCATTTTGATTACTCGCGGCGGCGGCAGCCTGGAAGACCTGTGGGCGTTTAATAACGAGCACCTGGCCCGGGCGATTTTCCACTCCCGACTGCCGGTGATGTCGGCGGTGGGCCATGAGGTGGATGTCACCCTGGCGGATTTTGCCGCCGATATGCGCGCACCCACACCTTCAGCCGCCGCCGAACGGCTGGTGCCGGATCAAACCACCCTTAAGCGCCAGCTCGAGCACCAACACAGCCGCCTGCAGCGGGCCATGCAGGCGCGACTAGAGCGCGATAGCCAACGGCTGGATACTCTCCGCGCCAAGCTGCGCCACCCCGGCGAGCAGCTTAACCGCCAGCGCCAGCACTTAACTGCCCTCTCCCAACGGCTAAATCGCGCTATTCAGCAAACGCTCACTCAGCAGAAAGCTCAGGTAAACCAGCTGAGCAGACGATTAGCCAGTCAGGATATGGCACGGCTGCATCGGGCGGAAAGCGAGCAGGTCCATCAGTTGCAGCGCCGTCTAAGTAGTGCCATGCAGCGCCAGTTAGAAACTCGCCAAACACGCTTAGCCAGCGCGGCCCGCGAGCTAAACGCGGTCAGCCCGTTGGCGGTATTGGGGCGTGGCTATGCGATTGCCCAGGATGAGCAAGGGCAAGTGGTTCGGCGTGCGGAAGATACCCAGCCAGGCCAGAAGCTCAAGTTAAGCTTGGGTGAAGGCAGAGTAAGCGTGGAAGTAAAACGGCGCTACAAGAAGTAGCGCCGCTAGTGCTTCATCGACGGATATCAACTCAGCTTATTTCTTATCCTTGCTCGACTTCTGTTTTGAATCATCATCGTCGGCTTCGGGGTTAACGTGATGCGTGTCTGGCATCGGGTTAGCTTCTTCGTAATGATCGTCTTTATGTTTGGGCGCTTTCTCGTCTTTTTTACCGGCTTGTGACATATCACGTCCTCCAGGCTGTGAATAACGTTGGCATTACATTGCATGCTATTCACTGTAGTTCTTCACACGTAACTTGCAATCCATCGCCTCTCGCCTGAAAACGCTTACATCATAAAAATAAACCCAAAAAACAATAGTTTAATCACTAAAAACATCAAGCCCACCCAGTAAATTAGCAAACTAAATAAAGCTCATGCATTGCCGCTATTGCTACGTTTTCCAGCTCCCACGACACCCCATGAGAGCGGTTTGCACCTCTGGGTTACTCGGGTCTACATTAGACGTGGAGGTCTAAGGAAATAGACGCTAGCGCTGATTTATCTTCAGCCTAGATATCCTCGTATTCTGTGCCCACAATGGAGTGACCGCACATGAGTGATCAACAGCAACCTGCCCAACACCAAGACAAGCAGCCTGGCGATGAACACGCCATGCACCCTCAGCCTGAGTACATTCGCGAGAGCTATCGCGGCGCTGATAAGCTGCTCGATAAAGTGGCGATTATTACCGGCGGCGACAGCGGTATTGGTCGGTCAGTGGCCGTTCACTTTGCTCGCGAAGGTGCGGACAGCGTGATCGTGCACTTAGAAGAAGATAAGGATGCCGAAAAGACTAAACGGCTTGTTGAAGCGGAAGGTCGGCGCTGCCTCGTCTTGAAAGGCGATGTGGCTGAACCGGCGTTTTGTCGCGAGATCGTCAAGCGAACGCTCGCCCATTTCGGCAAGATAAATATCGTAATCAATAACGCCGCTGAACAGTACGATTGGGAGGATATTACCGAGATTCCTGACGACCAACTGCTGCGCACCTTTCAGACCAATATCTTTAGCCACTTCTATCTCAGCAAATCAGCTCTGCCCCACCTCAGCAAGGGCGACACCATCATTGCCACCTCATCGATCAATGCTTTTAAGGGCAATGACACGCTGATCGACTACACCGCCACCAAAGGCGCTATTCAAGGACTGGTGCGTTCTCTAGCCATGTCGTTGATGGACCGCGGTATTCGTGTGAATGCAGTGGCACCAGGGCCAGTGTGGACACCGCTCATTCCCGCCAGTTTCGATGATGAAAAAGTGGCTTCGTTCGGCGATCAGGTGCCCATGAAGCGCGCTGGCCAGCCCAGCGAAATGGGGCCTGCGTATGTCTACCTTGCCTGCGAAGAGTCGTCCTACATGAGCGGCCAAACGCTGCACTTAAATGGTGGGGTTATCTTAAATACCTAGAAGTATTACGCGTATTACCGGGGTGGCTTAGCGCCGCCTCTCACTGCCGTCTGGGAATAGCACTCGAATACGTATTGAGATGTAAGAGGTGTTTATCCGCTTGCTGCAAGGCTTCGAGCGTCTTAGGCCGATCAAATTCCGCCAATAAAGTACACAGTACTTCGGAGACGGCTAACGCAGGGGTTAGCGTATGGAAGAAGCTATCGCTTCAGCGGCGACACTTCACTATCGGTTAATGGAAACAATGCTCACAATATCTTTATAGATGTGCCAATCTCCTTGTCATGTGAATTTCTCACCGTTGGATAATAAGGGAACGAGGCTATGACGCGTATTCTTCACCGTGGTATCGGCACAGACCTACCTCATGCGGCGTCGGCGCAGGGCGTCTATATCACCGATACCTCGGGACGTCGCTATCTGGATGGCTCAGGCGGCGCGGCGGTAACAAGCGTCGGTCATGCCCACCCGGAAGTGCTGGCGGCCATGCGCTCGCAGATTGATAGCCTGTGTTACGCCCACACCTCCTTTTTCACCACTAACGCCGCCGAGGAGTTGGCCGAAAAGCTGGTGAATTTAGCCCCTGAAGGGCTGGATTATGTCTATTTGGTGTCGGGTGGATCAGAAGCGGTTGAAGCGGCCCTAAAAATGGCCCGGCAGTACTTTGTCGAGATTAATCAGCCCCAGCGGCGGCACATTATTGCCAGACGGCAGAGCTACCACGGCAATACTATCGGCGCGCTGGCAACCGGTGGCAATGCCATGCGGCGCCAGCAGTTTCAGCCCATCTTGCCTGAAACGCACCACGTATCGCCCTGCTATGCGTACCGCGATAAGGGCGACGATGAGTCGCCAGAGGCCTATGCTGCCCGGCTTGCCGAAGAGCTTGAGGCAAAGATTCTGGCACTTGGCCCTGAGGAGGTTATGGCCTTTGTTGCCGAGCCCGTCGTCGGGGCTACCTTAGGGGCGGTCGCTTCTGAGGCGGATTACTTCAAACGCGTGCGTGCCATTTGCGATAAATACGGCGTACTGCTGATCCTCGATGAGGTGATGTGCGGCATGGGCAGAACCGGCACCGTCTTCGCCTGCGAACAAGATGGGGTAACGCCGGATATCGTCACCATTGCCAAAGGGCTGGGGGGCGGCTATCAGCCAATCGGCGCGGTGATGCTATCGGCCAGCATCTACGCCAGCTTTGCCAATGGCTCTGGGCTGTTTCAGCATGGTCACACCTACCTGGGCCACCCTATCGCCGCCGCGGCCGCCAACAAAGTCGTTGAGATCATCGCACGACCAGAGACGCTGGCGAACGTTAATGCCATGGGGGCTAGACTGCAGCGCGGCCTTGAAGCGGCGCTCGGCGCATCACCTTATGTGGGCGACATACGCGGTAGGGGCTTGTTTCGCGGTATCGAGATCGTGGCGGACAGAGAGAGTAAAACGCCTTTCGATCCGGCGCGAAAACTTCACGCCAAGATCAAGCGGCAGGCCATGACGCGTGGCCTGATCAGCTATCCCATGGGCGGCACTATTGACGGCATTTACGGTGACCATATCTTGCTGGCACCGCCCTATATCATCGAGCCTAGCGAAGTCGATCTGATCATTGAGCGTATTGCCGATTCCATAGACGCCGCAATCGCAGAGTGATGGCATAACAAACAACTATCTGAAAGGAGCTCGCCCATGACATCGTCTCCCTGCCCGCCTATTTCCGACGCCGACTGGCCTGAGGAAATCACTCATCTACGCGAAGATTTTGCTGGCGGACTCAACGTTTATCGCACCATGGCCCATCACCCGGCTCTGCTCGCCGCCTGGGCTCCTTTGCGCCAACACGTTGTAAAGGAGAATGCGTTAGGCCCGGAATTAACCGAAGTGGTGATTCTACGTGCGGGGCTTCGTATGGGCGCGGCGTACGAGTGGGCCCATCATGTCAGTCGCGCGCTCGCCCTGGGTTTCTCCGAGGCTCGGATCAATGCGATTCGCGGTAACCCGGAAGGCGTTGACGGTCTTATCGTCAACGCCGTGGATGCGTTATTCGATGAGCGCATGCTCACCAAGGAGCAGGAAGCCGAGCTTGCTGCGGCAATCGGGCGTAACGCCGTCATCGATCTGATCGCCATGGTGGGTTTCTATTCGGTGCTGGGCTATTTGCTCAAAACCTACGACACACCGATTGATGAGAATATTCAACAAGAAGCGCAAAAAATGCCGACGCTGTTTTCAATAGCGCCAGGCTCCAGCTCATAAATCAGCTGTGCTAACGGTTCCCCCTTTTAAAAGCGGGTTACGTTAGTTGCTTGACCAGTACCTTCGATTTGCGGGCGTGATTGTAAGTTTCGCGTTTCAGCGGCGGCAGATCTTCCAGGCTGGCGGCGCGGAAGCCGCGCTCGACAAACCAGTGAGCGGTATGGGTCGTCAGTACGAAAATTTCGTTTAAACCGCGCTGGCGGGCGCGCCGTTCCAGCGCTTCCACCAGGCGCTCGCCGCGCTCACCGCCGCGGTAGCTGTCGTGAACTGCCACACAGGCCAGCTCGGCAATGCTGGTATCGGGAAAGACTTGCAGCGCGGCACAGCCAATTACCATGCCATCGCGCTCGATCACCATGTAGTCATCGATTTCGTGCTCTAAGCGCTCGCGAGAGCGCGCCACCAACATGCCGCGCCGCTCTAGTGGTTCTAGCAGCTCCAATAAGCCCGCCACATCGTTAAGCGTGGCCGGGCGTAGCTGTTCGTAGCGGTGCTGGGTAATCATGGTGCCCACGCCGTCACGGGTGAATAGCTCACCCAGTAAGGCATCATGATTGCGCCACGAAAGCAGGTGCGTGCGTGCCACGCCTTCCCGTGCGGCGGTACAGGCGGCCTGCAAATGGCGGGCTAATTCACTGCCCGGCACCGCGGCCGTTAAACGCGGCTCGGCTTCCGCTGGGGAGAGCTGGCGAAGCAGTGCACCGCCTTCATCTTCCAACCCTTCTGACTCACCAAGCAGAATCAGCTTATCCGCCTTCAGCGCCACGGCGGCATGCTGGGCGACTTCTGAGGCGTCTAGATCAAACACTTCGCCGGTGCTGGAGAAGCCAAGCGGCGGCAGCAGTACCAGCGAGCCTTTCTCCAGCAGGCCCTCAATCGCATTGGCGCGCACCCGGCGCACTTCGCCGCTGTGGTCGAAATCAACACCTTCGCGCACGCCAAGAGGCTTAGCGGTGACCAGATTGCCCGAAATCACGCTCAGCTCTACACCGTGCAGCGGCGTGCTGGGCAAGCCAAGCGAAAGCCGCGCTTCCAGCCATAAACGCTGGTGAGCGGCGACCTGCTCAACATGGGCCATCACAGCGCGGTCGGCCACCCAGCGGCCATCAATACGGGTTGGCTCGACGCCAGCGGCGGTGAGCGCTTCATGCACCTGGGGGCGAATGCCAAACACCACCACCAAACGCACGCCCAGCGTATGCAGCAGGGCCAAATCCTGAATCAGTTGCTCCCCTCGCCCAGACGCCATCGCTTCGCCTTCAATTAAGATGACAAAGGTTCGTCCCCGGTGAGCATTAATATAAGGGGAAGCGTTACGAAACCAATCAACAAAGGGGAAGCGCGTATCCAAGGGCCGCTCTCCGGCAGCAGGTGAAAGAAACAGGCGTTTAGCACATCTAACCTGAATACTTTAACAGAGCACGAAAAACAGCGGCACCTTCTAATGTCAATCTGCTCAATCTAATGCAGAAAAACATGAAGATGCCGCTGTGATTTTATCGCTTAGGTCGTTCTTAATGCGTTCGAGCTTGGGTGTACTGCGCTTTTGCTAGCTTATTTATGAGCCAAACATGCCTTTGAACATAAAGAAGAACAGAATCGCGAGGCCCGCACCCGCCGGCAGCGTGATCAACCAGGACATCACAATGGTGCCAATAACGCGCAAATTAAGCGCTGCCAAGCCACGTGCCAGGCCGACACCTAACACCGCTCCCACTAGCGTATGGGTAGTAGATATCGGCAAGCCGGTACCCGAGGCCAAGACGACTGTCGTCGCCGCCGCCAAGGTGGCCGCAAAACCGCGGCTTGGAGTGAGCTCTGTAATCCCGGTACCCACGGTCGCGATCACTTTATGGCCGTAGGTAACCAACCCCACTACAATGCCACCGCCACCAAGTACCAGTACCCACCAGGGCACTAGCGCGGCACTGTCGATGACGCCTTCGCTACGTACAACGCTAATAACCGCAGCGAGTGGGCCAACCGCGTTCGCCACGTCGTTGGAGCCGTGGGCAAAGGCCATGGCGCAGGCGGTAAAGATCATCAGTACGCCAAATACCCGCTCGACGTTGGCATAACCAAAATGATCGCTGGTGTTCTGCACGTATTTGACCCGTCGCTCCATCACTACGCCTAGCGCCATAATTATTAAGCCAATCGCAATAGAAATCAGCAGGCTCTGGCCGAAACTCAAGTGTAGCCCAATATGTTTCAGGCCTTTGGTCAGTGTCACCATTGCGACGATAAAGCCGACCAGGAAGATATAGCCTGGCACATAGCGTTTGGCCGCAGCAAAAGGATCGTCGTTTTCAAAAATCAGGTGATGAACCGACTTAAACAACACGAAACCGATCGTACCGGCAAGCAGCGGCGAGATAATCCAGCTAGAAGCAATTTGCCCCACTTTGCCCCATGCAACCGCATCAACGCCAAGCCCCACAGCCCCAAAACCAACGATGGCACCGACAATTGAGTGAGTCGTAGACACCGGCCAACCGCGTGCGGACGCTATCATCAACCAAATCGCGGCGGCTAATAGCGCGGAGAGCATTCCGTAAACCAGTAGATGCGGATTATCCGCCAATAATACGGGGTCAAGCATTCCCCCTCGAATGGTCGCGGTGACTTCACCACCGGCCAACCAGGCCCCCAGAAACTCAAAGATAACCGCGATAAGAATGGCTTGTTTGATGGTGATCGCTTTCGACCCCACCGAGGTTCCCATTGCATTGGCGACGTCGTTCGCACCAACACCCCAGGCCATAAAGAAGCCGAACAAACAGGCCAAGATAATGAAGATTTCACTGTGCTGGACAATAATCAGCATGAAGCTCCCCTTAGCGGGCTGTCAGGATCTGCAAACGGCTACCCACACGCTCGGCGCGGTCGGATAACTCGCCCACCCATTCGATGATCTTGTAGAGAAAGATCACATCTACGGGGGGCAGCTCGCTCTCAAGCGCGAACAGCTGGCGACGTATAGTCACCTGTTGATCATCGGCCTGGTGTTCGAGGACGTGCAGCTCACGAATCATTTTCTGCATCACATCAGAGACGTTTTTGCCAAAACCGGACTCCAGCAGGTCTTTAAGCTCTTCCAATGCCTGGCGAGCCTGTGCAACACACGCAATGCTGGTACGAATGTAGTCAAGCATCGGCTCGGCCAACTCATCCGGCACGCGCATTTTACGCCCCAGCATAATGCCGGTAATGTCGCGCACCTTATTGGCGATTTTGTCCTGCACACTGATCAGGTCGAGCAAGTCAGACCGCGACACCGGTAGAAACATGGTGTTGGGCAGGTTCAACCGCAGATCTGTTTTCAGCGTATCGGCATCGTGCTCTAAGCGGGTGACGTTTTCGCGCAGCTCCGCTGCTTTGTCCCAGTCATCAGCAAGGGTTGCCTCAAAGAACGGCAACAGCTGATCGGCGCATTCATTCGCCTTGACGATATGGGCCAGTAGCGGCTGGAATGGCGAGCGGCCAAACATCGAAGAAAAAGGATTGGAGGTAACCATAGTGCCTTTAAGCCTGTTTTCGGGAAGCCTGGAGATGGCGGCGCCAGTATAATGAGTGTGCTCGCCGCCGTCATGAAAAGTTCATAAATGTCATCAAATATTCACTCAAATGCCACAATACCAAGGTAGCTAGTTTCATGAAAAACCCCAATCCAATGGAAGTAGAGCTTAAGCTAGCGCTTGGCCCGACAGGCCCCAGCACCCTGCTTGAGCAGCCTTTCCTGAATACCACCAGCGCCCGCCAACAAACGCTGGCCAATAGCTATTTCGATACGCCGGAAGGCGATTTGGCTAAGGCGCGCCTCGCCGTTCGCCTGCGCCAAGTGGATGGCATCGTGCTGCTTACGGTGAAAACGGCAGGCCAAGGCGGTGGTGGGCTTTCTCAACGACAGGAGTGGGAGTGGCAGGTGTCTGGCCCCGCGCTAGATCTAGCGGCGCTCGCAAAGTTGCCCCCTTTTCAGGGTGAACTCGCCCATGCATTGCCTGCGCTGGCGCCTCAACTGCGTACCGACTTCTCACGCCGCAGTTGGCAGTTAACCGGTTTAGCAACGCCAGACGCCACAAGCCAGGGCAGCCATATCGAACTGGTATTGGACGAAGGTGAGATTATTAGCGGTGGCTACCGCACACCAATTCGCGAAGTGGAGCTTGAGCTGAAAGATGGCGACCCTGAATCGCTGTGGACACTCGCTCTACAACTCGCCGAGCAGGTTCCGCTGCGCCCCTCAGACAGCAGCAAAGCAGCGCGGGGCAATGCGCTAAGCGAACAGCGCTGGCTTCTACCTGAAGCGCACTCGCCAGCAGAGTGGCTACACCGTGCTACGCTGGCGCTAGATGCCTACCACGACAGCCAGCAGGCGGCCTTTTTAACCGGAGCTCAAGCGGCGTTGATACAGCTTGCCGAACACCCGGCGCTCGACGATTCGGCTCGCGTTTTTGCCCAGGCGCTTCCCCGCGCACTAGGTGCCGATGGCCAGCCAACGGCTGCTTATGGTAAAGCGGCGTTGACACTTGCGCATCGCTTGGCTTACCAAACCGCGCTACGCTAACATTTCTCGTTATTTCAGGACTGGATTGAGGCACTCTTCAGGATAATGCAATGAATTTACACTTAACCCCCGGTGCGGAAGGCCTGCGCGCCCGACTGTTTCATATCATTTTCGAGTCTGACACACCGGGGGCGAAAGCGTTTGATATCGCCTTGATCGTGGCCATTTTAATCAGCGTCGCGGTTATTCTGCTGGATAGTATTGAGATTTATGCCGAGCGCTATGGGCTCATTTTCTTCTACATCGAGTGGGCGCTGACGATACTGTTCAGCATTGAGTTGCTAGTACGAATTTACTGCCTTGAACGCCCTTTAATCTATCTAAAAAGCTTTTACGGCATCGTTGATTTAATCGCTATTTTACCCACCTGGCTGGTACTGCTGGTGCCAGGGGCGCATGCGTTGGTGATTGTCCGCCTACTGCGGGTGCTACGTATCTTCCGCATTTTGCGATTGATGGAGTTTGTCGGCGAAGCAAGCCTGCTAATGGATGCTCTCAAACGCAGCATGCGTCAAATACTGCTGTTTTTTTCGGCTATTTTTATGGTGGTCACGCTTTTTGCAGCACTGATGTACACCATCGAAACGCCGGAGGCGGGCTTTACCAGCATTCCCATGTCGATGTACTGGGCCATCGTGAGCATGACCACGGTCGGCTACGGCGATATTGTGCCCGCTACGGCGTTAGGCAAAGCGATCACCATGGTGCTGATGCTACTGGGCTACTCAGTTATCGCCGTGCCCACCGGGGTGTTCTCTGCCCAGGTGATACGCTCGATTCGCGAGGAGCGCTACTCCGAAGAAGCCTGCCCCGGCTGCGGGCACGACCGCCATGACAAAAAAGCCCGCTACTGCCTGCGCTGCGGCACTTGGCTGGATGAAAATAGCGAAGACCCGCGTAACAAAGACGAAGATAGCCACGAGGAAGACAAAAACGCGCCCCAAGACGGCTAAGTCTGAGGCGCGTAGTGTTTTCATTGAGTGCGGGATGGAGTGGTTATTTAACCGGTCACTCCACTTCGTGAGGGGCGTCCCAGGCGTCTAACTCAGCATCGCTCCATGCGCCATAGGTCGCGTTGGGGAACACGATCCAGTCCTTACCAAACCGCTCGGCATTCTCTTCAACCAGCTCGTGCTGCTGTTCCAGATCGGCACCGGCGAAGTCACCTGCGAAATCGTGTAGCGAGTCGCCTAGCTGCATTACCAGGGTGTGGTTCTCAACCACCTCGGCGCGGCGCTCCGCCTTAGCAGGCCCTAATAGCATCACGCTCTGTTCAGAAACCTGGGGCAGCTCTAGCGCTTCTAGAGTGGCAATCGTATCGGCCTCGTTCTCCTGGTAGCGGTCTGAGACGTAAAAAATCGCCACGCCCTGCTCGTCCGCGAAATCCAGAAACGCTTTGGCACCCGGCATTAAGCGCGGCTCACCCTCACGCTCCCAATGCTTCCAAGTATCCCAGGTGGTGTAGTCGTGGCATGCCTGCATATCGCGAACCAACAGCGCGCTATTATCCAGCACCGTTTCATCCAGGTCGGTAATGATAGCCAAGTCGTCGCTGCCACCATGCGCCTCGATCTGATCCTCAAGCCGGTAAGTGGCGAGGGCAAATCCCTGGCGCTGCAAGGCGGCCGCTTCTGCAGACTGCTGCTGATAACGCAGACCCATCGCATAGGCTTGCTGAGCACACAGTTCTGCGCCATCGCTAGCCGCGTGGCTGGTCAGCGGTAAAGCGGTCAGGCTGGCTAACGCTGCCAGAGTGCAGAGTCGAGAGGTGAAAGGCATTGTCATTGAATGATCTCCTGGGATAGGCGATCTCAAAAAGACGAGGCGACTCCTCGCCTTAAAGGACCACGATTTATTATCGAAAATAAGCATAAAGAGCATATTTTATTTTCATTGAACATTCAAATAACGATAAAACAGAGCAAATTCCTGCTCGATCTGCCTACGAGCCAGAGATTTGCCTTGAAAAGTGCTTTTAGCCGACGAAAGGAGAAGTGTCGCCGCGTCCTTCGCGAACAATTTTGGGCGGCAGTTCGCGCAGGTCGATAACGCTGGTGGGATCCAAATGGCATGCGCCGCCATCAATAATGGCATCCAGGTGGGCACCAAAACGTTCACGGATCTCTTCTGGGTCGTTCATGGGCAGGTCATCACCTACCGGAATCAGCGTGACGCTCATCAACGGCTCGCCTAACGCCGCCAGTAGCGCATGAGTAATGCGGTGATCCGGCACACGCACGCCAATCGAGCGGCGCTTGGGGTGCAGCAGCAGGCGCGGCACTTCGGATGTTGCATCCAGAATATAAGTATAGGGGCCAGGCGTGTGGGCTTTTAGCAGCCGGAACACGTCGTTATCTACCTTGGCATAGGTACCAATTTCCGATAGATCAGAGCACACCAGAGTAAAGTTGTGCTTATCGTCCAATGAACGCAGCCATTTAATTTTTTCGATGGCTTTTTTTTCGCCCAAGTGGCAGCCCAGGGCATAGCCCGAGTCGGTGGGATACGCCACCACGCCGCCTTTACGAATGATCTCAATGGCCTGATCGATCAAGCGCTTTTGGGGGTTTTCTGGATGAATCTGAAAATACTGGCTCATAAGTTACTCCTGTCCGTAGGCTCTATGCATAAACAATTCATATAACACAGTGTAAACGTTAGCGAATCATCTCGCTGCAAGCGTGCCTGCTGGCGCCTCGCGCAGATGCACCAAGCGCGGATGCTGCCATATCGGTAGCGCCGCCGTGCGCGGAATTAAGCTCATACTCCCGGGTGCCGCGTGGCTGCCGGGAAAGTGAAAGTCGCTGCCCATGGAGGCATACAGCTCACGCTCGACCAGTTGACGCGCCAGGTCACGGGTGCTGTCCGGGTTCTGCTGGCCGCTAACTAGCTCGACCGCTTGCCCGCCCGCCGTCTGAAAGGTGTCCATCAACAGCCCGCGCTTACGCCGGGTTAAACCGTGGCGCAGCGGATGGGCAATCACCGCCACACCACCAGATTCGACAACCCAACTCACGGCTTCGCTGATTTCCGGCCAGTGAGCTTTAACATCACCCTTCTTGCCGCTGCCCAAATAGCGCTTAAACGCGCTGGCCCAGTCGGGCACGACGCCTTCAGCCACCAGCGCGCGGGCAAAGTCAGGACGACCAAGAGGGCGGTCGCTGCCAGCGTGCAGGCGCGCTTTTTCCAGGGCGTTGGATAAACCGATTTTTTCCAGCCGCTCGGCAATCACCTCCGCGCGCTGAATTCGCGCTTCACGCTGCTGAATCAAACCCTCCACCATTGGCCCCTTTAAGCCGCCGGGCAGTAGCGCGACAACGTGGATATTCACACCTTGCCAGCGTGTGGATAACTCACAGCCAGGCACAAGGCACAGCCCAGCTCGCTCAGCCGCGCGGCCCGCTTCTTTAATGCCGTCCATGGTATCGTGGTCGGTAAGCGACATATGCGTCAGCCCGCGCTCAGCGCACAGCGTTACCAGCTCGGTGGGCGTTAGCGCGCCATCGGAGGCAGTAGAGTGCATGTGCAAATCAACCGGGTAGCGTTGGTCGGCATCAAAGGTGTAAGGGAGTCGGGGCATAAATGACGCCGTGTGGGCAGTTTGTCAGAATGCGCTTTTAAGATAGTGTAAAACGCGTTGTTCAGCGGTGAATGACGTTCACAGCAAGCCAGAACAGTGAGTAAGATATGGTGCGCGCTTAAGCCAGTGCGGTCAATTAGCGGTCACATTGCTTCCCCGTTTTATCAAGGAGTTATATAAAAATGCTGTATGCCATTATCAGTGAAGATGTCCCCAATAGCCTAGAGCGTCGCTTGTCCGCTCGACCCGACCATCTGGCGCGCCTGGAAGCATTGCGCGATGAGGGACGCATCGTCTTAGCGGGGCCTCACCCTGCTATTGACGCTGAAAATCCCGGCGATGCGGGCTTCTCCGGCAGTCTTGTGGTGGCAGAATTTGAAAGTCTTGAGGACGCCCAAGCCTGGGCCGATGCGGATCCTTATATGATTGCCGGCGTCTATGCCAAGGTCATCGTTAAGCCCTTCAAAAAAGTGTTGCCTTGATCTCCAAAGGCGAGTGTGGAGGGTCCACCGGGGTTGCAAAGAGTTTTTCACAGAGCCTGTGGAAAACTCTGTGCAAACCCGGCGGACGCTTTGCGCTAACCCAGAGATAGCGCCAGCGCTGGCAAATTGATCGTTTTTTAACCACCTATTCACCAAGATGGATACCTGCTTGACCCAACGCCCAAACGCTTTACCTCCCCTAGCGGCATTAACCACGCCAACACTTACCTGGAACGAGGGAGCGCCTCACTCGCAGGCGTTTGATGATGTCTATTTCACCCGTGGCGATGGGCGAGCGGAAACCGAGCATGTCTTTCTTGACGCCAACCACCTTCCTGAACGCTTTGCCGCTTGGCAGGCAACGCGCCCCTTCGTAATCGGGGAAACGGGATTTGGCACCGGCCTCAACATGCTCTGCGCTTGGGCCTGTTTTGAACAACATGCGTCCCCTAATGCCCGCCTGCATCTGTTATCCACAGAGAAATTTCCCCTTGAGCGGCATGCGCTTGAACAAGCGCTCTCGAGCTGGCCTTCACTCGCCCGTTATGCACACACGCTGTGTGCCCAGTGGCCCGCTCCGGTAAGCGGCATTCACCGCCTGCACTTAACCGAGCGCGTCACGCTTGACCTCCACTTCGGTGATACCACCGAACGCTTAGCGCAATTAGACGGCCAGGTCGACGCCTGGTTTTTAGACGGCTTTGCGCCCTCTAAGAATCCCGATATGTGGCAGCCTGAGCTATTTAACGCCATGGCCGCCCGCTCGCGCCCTGGCGCTACTTTCGCGACGTTTACCTGCGCGGGGATTGTTAAGCGCGGCTTGAGAGCGGCAGGCTTTAACTGGAAAAAAGTGCTGGGTTATGGCCGCAAACGAGAAATGCTTGCGGGCAGTATCGAGACGCCGCCCGTCGACCAGCGCCGCCAATCAACACCTTGGTTTACCCCACCGCCGGTGACGGCTGTAAAGCACGATGCGATGAACGTAGCGATGCACGTAGCAGTAGTCGGTGCAGGCCTTGCAGGAAGTAGCATGGCGGCAGCGCTGGCTAGACGTGGCATTAAGATGACGGTCATTGAGCGCGAAGCCCCC
The DNA here is from genome assembly GCF_031010195.1 of Halomonas sp. SpR8. Classification (GTDB taxonomy): domain Bacteria; phylum Pseudomonadota; class Gammaproteobacteria; order Pseudomonadales; family Halomonadaceae; genus Vreelandella. The sequence goes on from NZ_JAUAMC010000002.1 coordinate 302,481, forward strand.
GGCGCGGGCGGCTCGGGCAATCGCCAGGGCGTGCTGTATGTAAAGCTCGCCGCTGAGACCAATCACCAGAGCCGTGTTTATCTCGCGGGATTACTCTATAGCCAGCGCTGGCTGGCGCAGCAGCACGCCTCCCAAGCCTTATGGCAGCCCTGCGGCGTGGTGCAACTGGCGAGTAGCGATAAAGAGGCTCACCGTCAGCAGCGTTTTATTAACAACCACCCACTGCCCAGTGACGTCGTCACCTGCATGGAGAATCCGACGCTAGCCGCTACGGCAGGCATAAGGGTTGACGCCCCCCACGGGCTCTATTATCCACAGGCAGGCTGGGTACGCCCTAAGGCGCTTTGTGAGCACTTGCTTAGCCAGCCAGGCGTTAGCGTGCAGCAAGGCGACGTTACCTCACTGACCCAACGTGAGGGTGGCTGGCAGCTTAATCTTGCCGATGGCAGCACATTCGAGGCGGATCAGGTGGTGATTGCCAGCGCCCATTTAGCCAATCGCTTTGCCCAAACCGAAGCGCTGCCGCTGCAGTCGGTGCGCGGCCAGATTAGCGAAATGAACCTGCCTGAATCAGTATCTGGCCCCAAACGGGTGGTTTGCGCGGGGGGCTATGTCGCCCCAGCTCTGGATGGCGTGCTGACCTTCGGCGCCAGCTTTGTGCCTAATAACGCCACAATCGATGTGACGGCGGAGGATCACCAGCGCAATATTGATGAGCTGCGTCAAACGCTGCCTGCATTGATAGAAGAGCTAGAACAGGCGGGAGCAAAGCTTACCCCTGCAAACCTAAAGGGCCGCACGGCGGTGCGTGCAGCAAGCCCCGACAAAACCCCTTACGCAGGGCCAGTGCCGGTAGCCGAGGCGTGGCGCGCTGACTATGCGCTGCTCAGCAAAGATGCCACTCGCGTGGCGGATACGCCTGGCGAGCACTACCCCGGTCTGTGGATATCGACGGCCCACGGCTCGCGGGGATTGGCCAGCGCACCACTGTGCGCCGAGGTGATTGCCTCACGAATATGCGATGAACCAATGCCACTTGAAGCGCCGCTGGTAGATCATCTTCACCCAGGGCGGCGGATTATCAGTGCGATTATTCGCGGCGCGAACACTTTAGGCACCTCTGATTAGCCGAAAGATTTAGATATCACCCTCTTCCTCATCGTCGGCTATATCTCTGCCAAACGACCGCCATCGAGCCAGAGTCATCACTTCGGTCATCTCTAGCTCTAAATCATGGGCGATGATTAGCTCGTTGCGTTCAAGCTGCTTTTTCAGCTCGGCTACCCAGCCGTGCATTCCCTCGCCCGTGGTATCGGTGGTGTCGTAGCCTTGGCGCGTCACAAATGCCTCTAGTAACGCATCAAGGGTTTCCGGTGGCAGCATTCTGGCGGGCACTTCAATAAAACGACTCATTAACGCTGCTCCCACGCTGCCAAACGTTCAATAAAGGTGGCTTCATCAATCACTTCGACGCCCATCTGCTCGGCTTTGGTAAGCTTGCTGCCTGCCGCTTCACCTGCCACCAAACAGGTGGTTTTTTTCGAGACGCTGCCCGCCACCTTGGCGCCCAGCGCTTGCAAGCGTGCCTTGCCTTCATCACGGGTCATGCTCTCAAGCGACCCCGTCAGCACCCAGGTTTGGCCTTCCAGCGGCGTCGGGCCCTGGGTGACTTCCGCTTCTTGCCAAATAATGCCAGCTGTACGTAATGCAGTAATGGTTTCCTGATTATGCGGCTGGCGGAAGAAAGTATGCACATGGGCGGCCACAATCGGGCCTACATCATTAACCGTTTCCAGCGTGGCCAGTTCAGCGTCTTGAACACCTTCCAGGGTGCCAAAGTGATTGGCAAGGTTCGCCGCCGTTGCTTCGCCTACTTCACGAATGCCCAGCGCGTAAATAAACCGCGCCAGGGTGGTCGATTTGGCAGTTTCGAGGGCATTGACCAGATTCGTCGCTGACTTCTCGCCCATCCGCGGCAGGCTTTGCAACTGTTCAACAGTTAAGTCGAACAAATCGGCGGGGGTTTTTACCCAGTCCAAATCGACCAGTTGCACAATCAACTTTTCGCCTAAGCCGTCAATATCCAGCGCCTTACGGCTAGCGAAGTGTTTGAGCGCCTCTTTACGCTGCGCCGCGCAGTAAAGGCCGCCCGAACAGCGCGCCACCGCTTCGCCTTCCAAGCGTTCGATTTCAGAGCCACACACCGGGCACTGTTGGGGGAAAACAATGGCCCTAGCATCAGCCGGCCGCAGCTCGCTGTGTACACCAACTACTTGGGGAATAACGTCTCCCGCCCGCCGAATCGATACCGTATCGCCGATCATTACACCCAGGCGTTTGATCTCATCAGCGTTGTGAAGCGTGGCATTGGAAACCGTCACGCCCGCTACGGTAACCGGCTCAAGCCGCGCTACCGGGGTAATTGCCCCGGTGCGCCCCACCTGGAACTCTACATCGTTGAGGATGGTGACCTCTTCCTGGGCAGGAAACTTAAACGCCACCGCCCAGCGCGGCGCGCGGGCGACAAAGCCAAGCTCACGCTGGTGGCGCAAGTCATTGACCTTGATCACCACGCCGTCGATATCAAAACCTAAGCCATCACGCTTTTCACCCAACTGTTCACAGTAATCAGCGACGGCTTCGGGGCCTTTGACAATTTTCAGTTCACTACTAGAACGAAAGCCCCAATCTTTAAGCCTTGCCATCTGGCGGCTATGAGTTGGAATCACGCTGTCATCTAAATTTGCCATATTAATGCGGGCAACTTGGTAGGCGTGAAACTCTAGCGGGCGTTTCGCGGTAATGCGCGGATCTAGCTGACGCAGGCTGCCCGCCGCTGCATTACGCGGGTTGGCAAATACCTTGCTGCCCTCTTCCCGGGCGCGCTCATTGAGCGCCTCAAAACCGGAATGACGCATAATCACTTCGCCACGTACTTCCAAAAGCTCAGGGACGTTTTTGCCCAGCAGTTTTAACGGCACCGAGCGCAGCGTGCGCAGGTTAGACGTAATGCCTTCGCCGGTACGGCCATCACCCCGCGTCGCCCCACTAACCAGAATACCCTGCTCGTAGACCAACGATACGGCGGCGCCATCCAACTTGGGTTCGCAGGTAAACTCAAGCTCGTCAGCGGTGCACTCCAACCGCTCGGCTACCCGTTCGGCAAAGGCGAGAATATCGTCACGGCTAAAGGCGTTATCCAGCGACAGCATAGGAATAGCGTGAGCCACCGTGGGGAAGCCGTCCGCGGGTGCTGCGCCAACGCGCTGGGTCGGCGAATCAGGGCTCACCAGCTCTGGATGTTCGGTCTCCAACCGCAGCAGGCGCTGGAATTTGCGATCGTAGTCGGCATCCGTGAGCGTCGGTTCATCCAGCACGTAGTAGCGGTAGTTGGCCTCATCCAGGGCAGCCCGCAATTGGGTAATCTCTTCCAACGGTTTAGAAACAGACTGACTCATTTAATGGGTTCCAGTACTAGCGAATAGCGGCCACAATCAATGCAAAGCCTAAAGAGTGTCAAAAAGAGTAGAAATGGTTCGTATTGAACAAAAACACCCGCCTTCTGGCAAGAAGGCGGGTGTTGAGCAGCAGGAGTGGCTTAGCGAGCTTGCATATGCCGGTGCAGGCGGTGGCGGCGCTCAAACTCCCGTACCCGTTGGCGGGCAAATTCGATCGTTTGAGCGGTCATCACGCTACGGTTTTCATCTTTCAATTCGCCGCCCATATGACGCACCACCACCATGGCGGTTTCCACCATCGCTTCAAACGCGGCAGAGCTGTCAATGGCACCAGGTAGCGGCATCAGTAGCGTAATACCGGGCGTCATAAACTCATCCATCTCTTCAATGGGGAAGGTGCCGGGCTTCACTATGTTAACCATTGAGAACTGCAGCTCGCTGTCTTCACTTTCCGTCTCAAAGCGATGGAAAATGCCCATCTCGCGGCTGTAGCGCAAACCACACACCATCATCAGCTCAAGCAATTTACTACCGTCGAAACCTTCTGGATCACGCGACAGTATGCTGATCACCACCACTTCTTCAGCGTTAGAGAGCGTCTCTTTAGCGTGTTCGCCGCTGACATCATGGCGTAAGGCTTTTTCTAATGTGGGATGAACACGCACACGCTCTTCTGCGGCACGATCGTCATAGGCCATATCGCTGGCATAATCGGTTTGGTCATCGAAGCCAGCAAGGTGCTCTTCTGAATAGGAACCCTCATCATAAGAATTTTCTTCATAGCCGGCATGGCCAGAATGCTCATAGCGAAGAGCCTCTTCTTCAGCAAGACGCTGCTGAGCGGAAAGCCTCTCTGCGGCTGCGGCATTAGCCGCTGCTTCGCGTGCCTGAGCTTGTTCTTGAGCTAGGCGTGCGCGCTCAGCGTCAGCGGCTTCTTTCGCTTCACGGCGCTGTTCGGCTTCAAGCGCTTTACGCTCTGCCTTTTGCTTGGCCAAGGCTTTATCGCGCACCGCTTTCTCGGCCTTTTTACGCTGTTTCTCTTTTCGCAGCTCGATCAAACGGCGCTTCAGAGAACGCCCCATGCCTTCAAAGTCAACCAGCCGATACTCATCAACTTGGTGATCGTCGAGTTCTTCTTGCTCGCCCACGGTGTCAGAACGCAACTGACGCCGTTTAGGTGAATGCTCATTGGCATGTTTGGCAAATACAGCATCTTCCGGCTCAGCGCGCAGCACTGGCTCAGCGTCGTAAGAAGGCTGAGCTGTCTTTTCAGGATCTGAAGCCGTATCACTCGCACTTATCGACATTGCGTCAGTTGCAGCAGGTTTAGCCGCCATGGGCTCATGCTCGGCCGCTTCATTGACCGTTTCATCAGACGAACTTGACGCTACAGGTGAATGAGCAGATTGCTCTGCTTCATGAGGCGGCTGCACAGCAGCGTCAACATGGGCGTTAGACGTGTCCGCTGTCGACTTATCGGTCATCGAAAGGCTTGGTTCGCGACGCTCATGCTCAGTCGGCATGGATGTAGGTGTAGATGAAGCCGTAGAGGACGCAACTGGATCGGCGGTCATTGCAGCGGCCGTTGGCTGCTGTGCAATAGAGGCTGCTTTATCCGCTTTATCCGCTTTACGTTTAGCCGCTTTAGCCGAAGCGGAACGTCTAAACTCAGCAAGCACCCTGGAAGGCCCAGGATGCTCTTGACGTTCTAACTTTGGCTTATTGCCTAAGCCGCTATAGTCAGCAGGCTTAACGACTCTGGCACCGCCATTCGGAAGTTCCCAATTGATCTCAGCTTCTTTAGCTGCTTCATCCGGGTCGTCTAGCGAACTTCCGGAAGCATCTTTACCTGCCAGATCAAGGCGGGGTACACGACGCTGACGTTGAAATCTTCGCGCACCGTCTATAACGATGAGCGATACCAACGCCAGCCCTAAAATGATTAACCACTCTCTTAGTTCCATGTCGAACATTCCATGGTCGTCTTGCCGGTTGCTAAGGCACGGTGTCTAAAAGTTCATGCCTGAATATAGGTAACAGCTATTAAATGAATACTTGCATCAATGTTACCAAGCATAGCGCGATTACTATCAAAAGGGCCAATTTTTGCCGCATTTAACGTGATTTTCACGTGCTAGCGAAGTTATGACACTATTTAAGGCGGAAAATTCGACCTTAACTTCAAACAAAAGTGCCCCGAGTTTTTGCTCTCACACTTATAAAGTGCTTTATAAAGGAATCCTGATCGCTAGAAAAGCCATTTTGACACACAATTCGCCTGCGACTGCTTGATCCATCTATAAGTAATAGGGGTAATATAGTTAAGTTGAGCGCTTTAGGACATTTTTTTTACGCATTCGGCAAATATTGGTCAGCAAATTATTAATCAAACCCACTATGTTATTACCCTCTTGCCCAAAATTCTTCCGCTGCAGAGCTTAACCGGGCTACGGGTCGCGTTAGGTGTATTTGCACATCAATATCCTATCTTTCATCCAGCACACGCACTAAACAAAAACCCATAACCTACTGATATAAAATTATTTTTTTGAGATAAACCACTCCTTTACCCTCTAACGCCATCGACATTAACACCGCGGCCAAGCGGCTACTAAACGTTGCTTTAAGCGCTAAAACACCTGTATTACCCGATAAACGGTGAGCCACAATACGGCCAAGCCCCGATCTTCTGTACATGCCAAATAAGGCAGTTGGTGGGGAGCAATATCGTGGCTAAGTATGCTGTTCCTTAATGCGATCAACGTATCCTCCCCCACTTGCTTGCTGACAAACTGCTCTTGAGCCAGCAGCGAAGTCACCGCTGGATGGCGATGACAAAGCAAAAAAGCACCTCCCTATGCACCAGCAACTTCTCACAGCCGGCCGGCTGACCGCTACCGTAATGGGCAGGCTGACGATAATGTCTGGGTCTATTCGGCAGGCGGCAACGAATTTTTATGCGATAACCCGCGCACTGGGTGAAAGTTAAGGGTGAAGGTGAATAGCGAAGGCGCTTAATCGATCAACGCTGCGGCCTCTTCGACACCCACTGAAACTAACCGCGATACGCCGGGCTCTTGCATGGTCACCCCCATTAAGCGCTCGGCGGCTTCCATGGCAATCTTGTTGTGGGTGATGTAGATAAACTGCACGTTTTCCGACATCTCTTTTACCAGCTTGGCGTAACGGCCTACGTTGGCATCGTCCAGCGGCGCATCGACCTCATCCAACATACAGAACGGCGCAGGGTTAAGCTGAAAGATCGCAAACACCAGCGACAAAGCAGTCAGCGCTTTTTCGCCGCCCGAGAGCAGATGAATCGTGCTGTTCTTCTTACCTGGCGGGCGCGCCATAATCGCCACGCCGGTTTCTAACAGATCATCGCCAGTGAGCGTTAGCCATGCGGCGCCGCCGCCGAATACGCGAGGGAAAAGGGTTTGTAGCCCGGTATTGACCTGATCAAAGGTTTCCCGAAAGCGCACGCGGGTCTCTTGATCAATCCGCTTAATCGCCCGTTCGAGGGTTTCAAGTGCTTCAGTCAATTCGGCATGCTGCGCTTCTAAGTAGTTGCGCCGCTCCGCCTGCTGATCGTACTCCTCAATGGCGGCGAGGTTGATCGCCCCCAGGCGGCGAATTTTGTCCGTGGTACTTTCCAGGCGCTCTTGCCAGTTCGCTTCAGTGGCTTCTGCTGGCAGTTGTTCAGCCAGGGTGTCGGCGTTATGGCCAAGTTCCGCTAATTGCTCGTCCTGAGTGGCGGCTTTTAGTGCCAGCGCCTGAACATCCATGCGACGCTGCTGGAGCTGCTCGCGACTCTGTTCCAGATTGCGTTCATGCTGCTGGCGGGCCAACTCATCGTTACGCAGCTGCTCTGCCAACCCCTGAGCCTGCTGTTTAGTGGCGTTTAAGCGCTCCTCCTGCTGCTCGCGCTGGTGGAGCAGCTCTTCGAGCTCTTCCCCGGCTAGCTCGTCGGGCTCGATCAACATTTCCCGCGATTCTTCCAGCTCGGCAATCCGCAGCGATAGGCGCTCTTCAGAGTCGCTGGAGCGCGCCTGCTGGGAGCGCAGGCTTTCGCGTTCGGTACTTAAACGTTCTCGCTCAAGTGCCAGCGCCTGCTGCTGCGCTTTAAGCGGGGCATGCTGCTGAGTGAGTTGCTCTCGTGCTTCACGCTGCCGGTTGCGCTGCTCTGCGCTGGCTTCCCGCGCTTGCGCTGCGCTCTCCAGCTGTTCCATCGCCACATCCCAGTGGGCGCGTTGTTCGTCGATGGTAAGCGCTAACTCTGCTTCATCTTCTTGCAATTGGGCAAGTTCAGCATCGAGCTCAGTGGCGCGACTTTCTAGATGTTCCAGGCGTTGGGCGAGGCTGCGTTCTTTTACCGCCAGTTGCTGTAGAGAAGCGGCGTGAGCCCGCTCCTGCTCGGCCTGCTGTTCACGGGACTGCTCAAGCGCTTCAATCGTCTCGCTAGCAGCCTCACACTGCTCTTCTGCCAGCGCCAGCGCATCTTCTTCACTCTCGCGCTGGGCGGTTAGTTCGGCGTAGCGGCGACGCGTTAACAGCAGCCCATCAATACCTTCACCGTTGGCCTGTTGATGCACCCAGCCACGGCCCAGCCAGACACCATCCTGGCTTACCACGCTTTCGCCGGGCGCCAGGTGCGCGACTTGCTGCTGGGCCTCTTCGGCTGTTTGGGTATAGTGAATACTTGCTAACCATTCACCCAAGGCACCTGCGCCTTTCACCAAGCTATCCAAACGCTGTCCAGACGCTGAAACAGTGGGGGACGTCTGGTCGATTAAGCACCAGTCGGTCGCCAAGGCTTCGGGCAGTGCGGCTAGCTGGTGGCGAGCCACCATACGGGCATTTAACCAGGGCGCCAGCAGCCACGAAGTAAGTGCTTCCCAACCGGGCCCTACCTGCAGCACTTCACCTAGCTGAGGGGCGTCCGCCAAACCGTGCGCTTCGAGAGTCGTGCTGATGGCGGGGTCGTGATCCGCCAAGGCGGCGTCCATTAACGCTTTGAGTGATGCTAGCTCACCCTGACGTTGACTGAGTTCTGCGCGCTGGTGATCTCGCGACTGGGTAGCCTGCTGATAAGCCGCTTTGGCATCGCTATAACGCTGCTGCCACTGATCACGCTGGGTTTGAAAACCTTCCGACTGCTGCCGGGCATCTGCTAACTGGGCTTCACACACGGCGTGCTCTTCGCGCAGGGCGGTGAGGTCGGCCACCTCGCTACGCTGCTGGCGGCGACGCTGGTTTTCCGCCTGCAGGCGAGCGATGCGCTGTTCAAGGTCGCGCAACTGATCCTGGCTGCGATCTGCATCGCGGCTGGTATCCCGCCAGCGGGTTTCGGCATCGGCCCACTGCTGCTCAGCGGCTTCCAGCGCTGGCGAAGCATCGGCGAGCGCCTGTTCAAGGCTTTCGAGCTGCTCTTCTAGCGCTTCGTGTTCAGGCAGCAGATCCTCAAAACGCTCGTCAATCGCCGCAAGGCGCGTTTGATCGCCCTCGCTGACCCGGCGCTGCTCGTCTAACTCGCGGCGGGCGGTAGCAATATCACTGGCAAGCTGGGTTTCACGGCTGCGGCGGTGGGCCTGATCCTGTTCTAAGCGGGCAATGCGCGTAGTGGTTTCAAAGAACTGCTGCTGGTGGCGGTCAAGCACCTCCGAGAGTTCATCGTGCTGCTCGCGGGCTTGCTCCAGGCGGGTTTCGCACTGGCGAACCCCAAAGACATCTTTTTCGACCGCGATTTCCAACTCGCGTACGCGACTCTCCTGGTGTGACTGCTCGGCGCGCAGGGTGCGCCCGCGCAGCACTGCCAACTCACCCTTGAGTCGATACTCTTGCTCTTTTAGGTCTTGATAGCGTTTGGCGGCTTCGGCCTGACGCTTGAGGCGCTCGAGCTGCTTATCCAGCTCTTCGCGGATATCGTCGAGGCGCTCCAGGTTCTCCTGGGTGCGACGCATACGGTTTTCGGTTTCCCGGCGACGCTCTTTATATTTGGAGATACCCGCCGCTTCTTCCAGCGTCGAGCGCAGGTCATCAGGGCGGGCTTCAATCAGCCGCGAAATCATGCCCTGGCCGATGATGGCATAGGAGCGCGGCCCTAACCCGGTGCCCATAAACAGGTCGGCGATATCGCGCCGGCGGCACTTCTGGCCGTTAAAGAAGTAGTTGGACTGTCCGTCACGGGTGACTAAGCGCCTAACGACGATTTCGGCATACTGGGCGTATACGCCGCCCATGGTGCCATCGCGGTTGTCGAACTTGAGCTCTATGGAAGCCTGGCTGATTGGTTTGCGGCCGGTGGAGCCGTTAAAAATAACGTCGGCCATGGATTCGCCGCGCAGGGTTTTGGCGGAGGACTCCCCCATTACCCAGCGCACGGCGTCGATAATATTGGATTTACCGCAGCCGTTGGGGCCCACGATAGCGGTCATGTTGCCATCGAAAGGTACCGTGACGGGGTCCACGAAGGACTTGAACCCGACTAAGCGTATCGACGTTAAGCGCATCCCGACACTACGCTTTTAGTTAATAAACGATTATTCAAAGACACGGTTAATCACCACTTCGGCGGCTTCATCATCTGAAATCGGGCCGACGCTGACACCTTCAAGGTCGCCAAATAGATCGCCCGGCTGGGGCGTCGCTTGGCCAGAGGGAGAAACACGCACCATCAAGCGCGCTTCACGCACTTGTGAGATTTGCGCCTGAGGCGACATCGCCGCGCTATTATCCAACACCACGGTCATCGGCAATTCTGACACTAACGCCCTCACCACCGCCAACGGAGGCAACTCGCCCTCGATATCACGGGCGGTGATAAACACGGTGTCGTCGTCATTAACGCGCCCGGCAAGTGACTCATCTAAGGCGACGCTTACCCTAATGCCGGTGCCCTCTGCGGCGTCCACCTCGGCCGCTTCAGGTTCTACCCCCATGCGCTCTTGCGCCACGCGGATACCCTCGCGTAGAGACGCCGCCGTGTCGGGATTTTCAACATTCGCCACCGCGCGGCGCCAACGATCAATCGCCTGTTCATAGTCGCCGTTGTCGAAGGCGTGGATACCCAGCATTCCCAACACGGTTGGCTGGCGCGGGTCTTGCTCTAAGGTTTCGTCAACCAGCGCCTGAACTTCGTCAGTAAGCTCACGCTCGGCCATAAAGAAGCGAATTTGCGCGAGTTGAGCGAGCAGCGGCGGAATCCGCCCTTCAATGTCGATCAGGCGCTCAAGGGCATCCACCGCTTCGGGCATCTGCCCGGTTTCACGGTAGAGCGGAAACAGCGTGCTCCACACGTTAGGGTTATCCGGCTGGCGCTCGGCCTGCTCTTCCATGCGCTCAATGTACATCTCAAGCGATCCTTCGGGGTCGTTCTGCACCTCTTGCTGCACGGCCAGTAATACCAGGTCACCCTCGGCGCCCTTTTGCTGATACCAAATGACACTAACGGCCACTACCGCGACCATCACCACCGGCACCACAAAGCGTCCTGCCCCGGCGGGTTTGAGCGGCCGACGCACACGCACCGCGGTATCTTCCAGCAGGCTGCGCTCCAGCTCCAAACGGTCTTCTTCAAAGCGCGCGGCATCGATGTCGCCACGCTCCCGAGCCGCTTCTAACGACGCCAAGCGGCGTTTGAAAATCGCCACGTTCTGCTCATCGGAGATATCGTTCGCTTCAAAGGCGTGCTGTTGGTCATGCAGCCTGCGCGCAGCCCTCAGCGGCGAGACCAGCAGCCACAGCGCGGGGAGCAGTAAAAGAGCAATCGCAATCCAGAGCAGCGTCATGAAGACCTCTTGCGGTTAGTCAGCGCATCAATGCGCTGGCGCTCTTCGGCGCTCAGCGCTTTGGCAGAGGCGTTGCGGCGAGCACGAATCATTAACACAACGACAATAGCCCCCAACAGCACCAGCGCAATGGGCAGCCCCCAAAGTAGGTAGGTGCGACTCTCCAAGCGCGGATTGTAGAGAATATATTCGCCGAACCGCTGCACCATATGATTGATGATTTCGATATCCGACTGGCCGTCTTGTAGCAGTTGATAAACCCGCTCGCGCATATCTCCCGAGATCGGCGCATCGGAATCATCAATGGCCTGGTTTTCACACAGCGGGCAGCGCATAGACGCGGTTAAGTCGTGGTAGCGTTTTTCCATCACCGGGTCGTCAAATTCGCGCAGTTCGATACCGCCCGCCATGGCCCCGAACGCAATGCCAAACAGCAGCAATGCCGCGACGGTTCGCATTAACGCCATTTTTCCACCTCCGGAAGGATCCGTTCGCGTACATCTTCTGGCGATACGTAGCCTTTATGGTGATAGCGAATCACTCCGTCGGCATCGACCAGAAAGGTTTCCGGGGCGCCGTAAACGCCAAGATCAAAACCCAATGCGCCTTCCGGATCGAAAATATTGGTTTCAAACGGATCGCCAAACTCGCTGAGAAACGCCATACCCTTCTCGCGGGTATCCCGGTAGTTAACCCCCACCATGCGAATATCGTGATCGGCGAGTTCCAGCAGCTGCGGCATCTCCTGCTTGCACGCGGGGCACCACTCACCCCATACGTTGACCAGGGTCACTTCGCCTTTGAGCAAGGTTTGATCGACACGCCGGTTTTCATCGCGCAGCGTCGTGGCTTCAAAGGCCGGGAACTCCCTGGCCATCAGTGCTGAATCGCGCTGGGAGGGATCCAACGCTAAACCTTGGTAAAAAAACAGCGCCAAGGCTAAAAAGCACACCGGCAGCAGTAACAGCAGTAGCCGTCGCTTCATATCACGGCCTCCCGGTTTGTCGCGCGCTTGTCGGCTGCCTTCGCCGATTCACGAGTGACTGCGGCACGCCGGTAGCGTTTGTCGAGTACTGCTAGCAACCCGCCAAACGCCATTAGCAGCGCACCCAGCCACAGCCAGCGCACAAACGGCTTGTATTGAACGCGCATCGCCCAACTGCCATCGCCTAGGTCTTCGCCCATGGCGACATACAGATCGCGAAACAGCCCCGGCCGCAGAGCAACCTGGGTCATTGGCATGCCGGTGGCCAGGTAGAGGCGCTTTTCCGGACGCATGGTAAAGCGGCTGCCTGAGTCGCCACGCTGTACTTGAATGATGGCGGTATCGGCCAGAAAGTTAGCCCCGCGCCGCTCGGTGAGTTCGCTCATGGAGAACTGGTAGCCAGCCACTTCTACCGTGGTACCCGGCGACATACGTACGTTGCGCTCGATATTGTAGTTGGAAACCACCGCCACCCCGACGATAGTCACCGCCACCCCCACATGCCCCAGCACCATGCCCCAGTAAGCCAGGGAGAGTTTGCGCAAACCGGCGATAAACGAGCTGGCATGGCGCGTTTTATCGAATACATCACGCACCATGGGCAATACAATCCACAGCGCGGATACGATGCCTAGCGAGACCCAAAGATTCCACTCACCGCGATACAGCAGCGGCATCAATATGCCTAATACCAGTGCGGCGGCACCCGCCATCCACAGTTTGCGCACCAATACACGCCCCTGCATGCCTTTCCAGCGCGCAACCGAGCCTAATCCCATGAAGATGCACATCACCACGGTAAGCGGTACGAACAGGGCATTAAAGTAGGGCGGGCCGACGCTGATTTTACCCAGACCCAAGGAGTCCAGAATCAGCGGGTAGACGGTGCCGAGTAGCACGGTGACGGTCATAATCACCAGAAAGATATTATTAACCAGCAGCAGCGCATCCCGGGAGAGCCAATTAAAACCGACTTTATGGCTCACCCGCGGGGCGCGCAGGGCAAATATCAGCAGCGACAGCGTCACCGTGATGGCCAACAGCATGAGGATAAAAAAGCCACGGGCCGGATCGTTGGCAAACGCGTGTACCGAGGTCAGTACCCCGGAGCGCACCAGGAAAGTCCCCATCAAAGACAGCGAAAAGGTCGAGATCGCCAGCAGTACGGTCCAGCTTTTAAACGAGCCGCGTTTCTCGGTAACGGCCAGTGAATGCACCAGCGCAGTCCCCGTCAGCCAAGGCAGCAACGACGCGTTTTCGACCGGATCCCAGAACCACCAGCCGCCCCAGCCAAGCTCGTAGTAGGCCCACCAACTGCCCAGCGCGATACCCACGGTAAGAAACGCCCAGGCTAGATTGGTCCAGGGCCGCGCCCAACGGGTCCAGGCGGCGTCTAACCGCCCACCCATTAACGCCGCGATGGCAAACGCAAAGACCACGGAAAAACCCACGTACCCCATATAGAGCATTGGCGGATGCACCACCAGCCCGAAGTCTTGCAACAGCGGGTTAAGGTCGGCGCCATCCTGAGGCACATCGGGCAGCAGCCGTTCAAAGGGATTCGAAGTGATCAGAATAAACAGTAAAAAGCCGACGCACACCATACCCATCACGCCCATCACTCGGGCGACCATATCCCGCGGCAGGTTCCCGGTGAACAGACTGGCCGCAAACCCCCAGCCTGCAAGCATAAAGCTCCACAGCAGCACTGACCCTTCGTGGTTGCCCCACACGGCACTGAACTTGTAGTACCAGGGCAGTAGCGAGTTGGAGTTGTTGGCCACGTTCGCCACGCTAAAATCATCGAGCATATAGCTGGCGGTCAAACAGCCGTAGGCGATGGCAACAAACACAAACTGCCCCACCGCCATGGGCTGGCCGTAAGCCATCCACAGCGGGCGCCGAGTCGCGGCACCGGCCAGCGGCATTACTGCCTGCACCATTGCCATTAGCAGCGCAATGATAAGGGCAAAGTGGCCAATTTCTGGGATCAGTTTGATAAGCATGTGTGCTCCGCATAGGACTTATTAAGTCCTTATTTACCCTAGTATTCGCTTGCCTGGGGTACGCCTTCTTCGTCCAGGCGTTTGCCCACCTCGGCGGCTTTAGCTTGGTAGTCGGCCGGCGAATAGCCTGCTTCTTCCAGCGCCTGGGCGACTTCAGGGGGCATATAGTTTTCGTCGTGACGGGCAAGTACTTTATCGGCATACAAACGGCCATCGGCCTGAAGCTCACCGACCACCACCACGCCTTGGCCCTCACGGAACAGGTCGGGCAAAATGCCGCTGTAGTATACCTCCAGGTCATCGACGTAATCAGTCACGGTAAATTCGACGTCAAGGCTTTCAGGGTCACGGGAAACAGAGCCCTCTTTGACCATGCCACCCGCGCGGATTTGGCGCTCCATAGGCGCATCACCTTGTGCAATCTGCACCGGGCTAAAAAACAGATTGATATTGGAACGCAGTGCATAGAGCGTTAGCCCCACGGCGATCGCGGCCAGCGACACCAAGCCCAGAATAACAAAGAGTTTCTGCTTGCGTTTAGGCGTCATTGGGCGTTCTCCCTCAAACTGTTTTCGCGTCTTACGCGACGTCTCAAGCCTTTGATCAATTGGCGCTGCTCAACGCGGGCATGCCAGACGGTGGCAAGCAGCAGCAGCGCTGTCACGCCCCAGGCAGACCAAACGTAAGGGGCGTGACCACCCATGGCGAGGAATTCGGAAAATGAATCAAAAGCCATTAGCGCGCCTCCTCTACCTGGGCTTTTATCAAATCGTGCACCCAGCGCTTGCTAGCCTCGCGGCGCAGAATCTCGCTGCGCGTGCGCATCAGCGTTAAGGCGATAAAAAAACTGTAAAACCCCAGCACCATAATCACCAGCGGCAGCCACATCTCGGTGGGCATGGTCGGGCGCGAGGTCAGAGTAAATGAAGCTGGCTGGTGCAGGGTGTACCACCAGTCCACTGAGTATTTGATAATGGGGATATTGATCACCCCCACCATGGCCAACACCGAGGCTGCCCGCGAGGCGCTATCACGGCTGGTGAACGCCCCGCGCAGGGCAATCACTCCCAGATACAAAAACAGCAGAATCAGCATGGAGGTCAGCCGGGCATCCCACATCCACCAAGTGCCCCAGGTCGGCACGCCCCACACGGCACCGGAGAACAGCGCCACAAAGGTCATCGCCGCACCCAAGGGCGCCATCATCGCTGCGGCCATATCGGCTACTTTAATTTTCCAGACCATAAATACCAGCCCGGACACCGCCATGGAGATAAAAATGGATTGGGCTAAAAAGGCCGCCGGCACATGAACATAGATGATCCGAAAACTGTTGCCCTGCTGATAATCCGCCGGGGCAAATGCCAGCCCCCACAGCGACCCAGAGACGATTAACAGCACTGCCGCAACCCAAAACCAGGGCTGTAATTTAGCACTAATGCCGTAGAACCACTTGGGTGATCCCAGTTTATGTATAAAGGCCCACATAGCGTGTCCTATCCTTAACCGTTAATACTGATACGCAGCGATGCGGCGATTGCCCACGGTGCTAACATCAGTGCGGCGGCAAGCAGCGCGCCCAAAATTGCCAGATGTGCCGAAACGCCGTCGCCCACAATCGCAGCCTGCACCGCGCCTGCGCCAAAAATTAATACCGGGATATACAGCGGTAGAACCAGCAGCGAGAGTAGCACACCGCCCCGCGCCAAACCGACGGTTAACGCCGCGCCTATCGCCCCAATCAAACTCAGGCTGGCCGTGCCCAGCGCCAATGAGAGCGCCAGCACCGCATAACTACCCGCTGGCAAAGCCAGCATAATGCCTAACAGGGGCGCCATTAGCGCTAAAGGCAGCCCGGTCAGCAGCCAGTGTACAGCGACCTTTGCCAAACTTAGCGCAGCTAACGGCTGCGGTGCCAGCAGCAGTTGCTCAAGACTGCCGTCGTCATAATCGCTGCGAAACAGACTGTCTAACGACAGCAGTGCCGCCAGCAGGGCGGCAACCCACAGTAACCCCGGTGCAATCACCGCCAATAGCTCCGGGTCAGGAGAGATCGCGATTGGAAACAGGGTGATCACCAGCGCAAAAAACACCAGCGGGTTGAGCACCTCACCGCGACGCCTGATCAACAGCGTTACGTCTCGCATCAGCGTCGCCTTCACCGCCACCATCAATCCGCCCTTATGCACCCGCAGCGTCACTGACGGTGCGGGCATGCGGGTAGCTTGGCGGTAGCCTGAAGGACTGTCTGAAGAGCTATGTGATGAACCCTGTAAAGAGCTGTGCAACCGTATCTCCTTCTACCCCAAGGCTATCCGTCTTAGCAACGGGGAAGCGGTTAACTCATGGTGTGTCGTGACGAGCACGCAGCCTCCCGCCTCAGCATGGACGACGAGCTGTCTTTCCAGATCAGCAACGCCTTGGCGGTCTATCGCAGTAAACGGCTCATCCAGTACCCAGAGCGCCCGCGGCGTTAGGGTTAAACGTGCCAAAGCAATGCGCCGCTGCTGACCCGCCGAAAGCTGCCCGGCGGGGACATCTTCAAAACCGGCTAGACCGACACTTTCAAGGGCATCCAGGCGCTCAGACTCACTACCACTTTCACCGCTAAGCGATTGATACCATGCTAAATTCTCTAAAGCAGACAGCCCTGACTTGATCCCCGGGGCATGGCCTAAATAGAGTAAATTTGCTAGAAATTGTTCCTGAGCGTCGCGCATCGCAACGCCATTCCAGAACAGCTCTCCTTGATAGTCGCGGAGCTGCCCAGAGAGAATTTTTAGCAGGGTCGTTTTACCACTGCCATTAGGCCCTTCAATCCGCACGATTTCACCGCTGCGAATATCGAGATCCAAGCCCTTAAACAGTGAGCGATCATCACGTTCACATGACAGCTGTCGGGCTTGTAAACACAGGCTCAAGAGTCTCTCCAGGCAGATTGATTTCGCGTCGAACTCTACACGGAAAGCCCGTTTCTCGCCACTCACACAATGCGTCGCTGGGTCGCAGCGTGTTGTCTTCAAACTGGGATACGACTAAATACTGCTAGCACTGTATGCAAAGACAGGTCTATACTAAAAACCACTGTATGAAAGAACATGCAATGGAGATTTTCTGATGACGATATCGATGGCAACACAGACCGCTAAGCGTAACCACTTACACTCAGTGCCACGCGCCTATTCGATGGTGCCTAGCGTTACACGACGCAATACCTATGCGCTAAAAGTGCGCGGTAACGCAATGCGTGATTGCAACTTATTCGATGGCGATGTCATTATTATTCGCCGCTATCAACACGATACCCAAACAGAAACCGCCGTTGCCGAAATCAACCAGCAAAAAATAGCCTTGAAGCAGCTCGCAATCAGCCGCCTTGGCGTAGAGCTATGGCCTGAGGACAGTCTGCAGCCAGCGCTCTTTTTGCACAACCGTGATATTCAAGTGCTCGGCATGGTGATGGGTGTTGAATCTCATCCAAAGGCTTGCCTGACTAGGAAGCATACTGTCACGGAGCATTAATGCGCTACCGGGTTCCTGCACTTTCCCCATTGTCCTGGCATACGACTGATATCGAAGTTGAGAAGAGCCAATTTATTACCTGGACCTGCCACGCCTTAGACACCGGATCGTTCAACCATATGCTGAATGCGGCTAAAGCCGAGCATCCGAATGCTAGCCATCACTGTACCGCCTATATTGCGGGGCCTCCCGGCGAGCAAAATCTGATCGGTTTCTCTGACGATGGCGAACCTGGCGGCACCGCTGGTCGGCCCATGTTCCAGGCTCTTCAGGGTAGCCAACTGGGGCATATTGGCTGTGTGGTGATCCGCTATTTTGGTGGCACCAAACTAGGCACCGGTGGCTTAGCCCGCGCTTACGCCCAAGCGGTCAGCCATGCGCTTGAGACACTGCCCACCTTAGAAGTCGTTGAGCGCGATACTTACACGCTGCGGCTCAGTTTTGCCAACGAAGCCACAGCCCGCGCTTGGTGCGAAGAGCACGAACTGCCTGTCGAGCACGCCGACTACGATGGCGACGGCGTCCGCCTGGCCATTGGCTGGCCACGGGACTACCCGTTTGATCTTTCCCCGTTGGAAAACCGCCTGAAGAGCTCTATAGACATTCTCACTGTCTAGCCAGCCCATCAAAAAAAAACGCGACATACTGAAAGTATCAGTACGCCGCGCTCGGTTTGATCGCTATTAAAGCTTTACCCCAGATATTTAATCATGACCCCTGCAGCGACCGCAGAACCAATAACACCCGCCACATTGGGCCCCATTGCGTGCATTAGCAGGAAGTTATGTGGATTGGCCTCAAGCCCCACCTTGTTAGCCACCCGCGCAGCCATCGGTACGGCGGAAACGCCTGCGGCGCCAATCAAGGGATTGATGGGCATTTTGCTCACCAGGTTCATCAGCTTAGCCATCAACACCCCGGCGGCCGTGCCGATGCCAAAGGCGATAATCCCCAAGCCCAGTATCCCCAGCGTCTCAAATGACAGGAAACTATCCGCCATCAACTTGGAGCCAACCGATAAGCCAAGGATAATGGTGACGATATTGATCAAGGCGTTTTGCGCGGTATCCGACAACCGCTCTACCACGCCGCACTCGCGCATCAGGTTACCGAAGCAGAACATCCCCAGCAGCGGCGCCGCATCGGGCAGAAACATTGCCACCAGAACTAGTAGCACCAGCGGGAAGACGACTTTTTCCAACTTGGAGACCGGCCGCAGCTGGGTCATTTTGATTTGACGCTCTTTCTGGGTCGTTAACAGGCGCATAATCGGCGGCTGAATCAACGGCACCAGCGCCATATAGGCGTAGGCAGCCACGGCAATCGCACCCAGCAGTTCTGGCGCCAGCACGCTTGAGACGTAGATGGAGGTTGGGCCGTCGGCGCCGCCAATAATACCAATGGCGGCAGCCTGATTAAGCGAGAAATCCATCACGCCCATCGATGTGAGCAACACGGCGCCAAACAGCGTGGCAAAAATACCAAACTGAGCAGCAGCGCCTAAAAATAGCGTACGCGGATTGGCCAGCAGCGGGCCAAAATCAGTCATGGCACCAACGCCCATAAAGATAATCAGCGGTGCAATGCCTGAGGCAATCGCTACGCTATAGAAGCTGTAGAGCATGCCATCGCCATAACCCACATTCATAGCAATATCCCGCGCGGCACGCACTTGATCTGGCGCGGCGCTATCGTGGGAAAGCGCTTTGAGCGACTCCCGCCACGCCTCAGTGCCGCTCAAAGGATCAAGAGAAGCGCCCAGCGCTGCAGCCATCTGCTGTAGCACCGCGGGCTTTGCCACCTCAATCGCTTGGTCCAGGGCTGAAATAGCCAGCCCTGCTTCAGGAATATTGGCAAGAATGCCGCCAAAACCGATCGGCACCAGCAGCAGCGGTTCAAACTTCTTATAGATGGCAAGGTAAAGCAGCAGTAGCCCTACCACCATCATGACCGCCTGGCCTAGCTCAAGGTTATACAGCCCGGAGCCTTCCCATAACGTTATTAATTTATCCATTACCGGGACCCTTAGAGTTCGATCAGCTTATCGTCCACGTCGACGCTGTCGCCCTCGCTGACGTTAACCTTAGACACAGTGCCTGCGCTGCTGGCACGCACTTCGGTTTCCATTTTCATGGCTTCAAGGATAATTACGACATCACCCTCAGCAACGCTGTCACCGGGACGTACATTGACCTTGAAAATATTGCCAGCCAGCGGAGCGTCGATGCTTTCTCCACTGGAGGCAGGCGCTTCCACTTTGGGTGCGTAAGTACTGGCGGCAGTTTGCTCTTGCACTTCACCTAGCTCACCGCCTTCAGAGACTTCCACCACAAACGACTTGCCGTTGAGCTTAATGGTGTAGGTCTCTGGCCCACCACTGGTAACCGGCGCTTTGCTCTCTGCTTGAGCCGTTGGCTTCGCTGCTTTCGCCTCAGCTTTGACTGCCTGAGGAACGGGCTCGAAAGCCTCCGGATTGTCGCGATTCTTGAGAAATTTCAAACCAATTTGCGGGAACAGGGCATAGGTCAGCACGTCATCGACTTCGCGCTGCCCCTCCGCCAAGCGGATGCCCTCAGCGCTGGCCTTGTCTTTAAGTTCGGCGGCCAGCCTGTCCATTTCAGGCGCAAGATTGTCTGCCGGGCGGCAGGTAATCGGCTCGCCGCCTTCTAATACGCGCTTTTGTAGCTCGGTATTAAAAGGTGCGGGGGCGGCGCCGTATTCACCCTTGAGCAGCGCCTGGACCTCTTTGGAGATAGACTTATAGCGCTCACCCATCATCACGTTCATTACCGCCTGGGTGCCGACGATTTGCGACGTTGGCGTCACCAGCGGGATAAAGCCAAGATCCTCCCGCACGCGTGGGATCTCGCCCAGCACGTCATCCAGCTTATCGCCTGCGCCCTGCTCTTTGAGCTGACCTTCCATATTGGTCAACATCCCGCCCGGCACCTGGGCAATCAGGATGCGCGAATCAATGCCGCGTAGCGAACCTTCAAAAGCGGCGTACTTCTTACGCACTTCGCGGAAGTAACCGGCAATATCTTCCAACAGCTCAAGATCCAGTCCGGTATCGCGGCCGGTATCTTTCAGCATTGCGACCACGGATTCGGTCGGGCTGTGCCCGTAGGTCATCGACATCGACGAAATCGAGGTATCAACGTTATCAATCCCCGCCTCGACCGCTTTCAAAATGGTGGACGTAGAAAGGCCGGTCGTCGCATGACAGTGCAAGTGGACCGGAATCGACAGCTCTTTTTTGAGACGAGTCACCAGGTCAAACGCTGTATAAGGCGTGAGCAGCCCCGCCATATCCTTGATAGCCAATGAATCCGCGCCCAAACCGGCAATGGTTCTGGCAAGCTCGACCCAGCTATCCAGGGTATGAACCGGGCTCACAGTATAAGAGATGGTGCCCTGCGCATGACCTTCAACGTTACGCACCGCTTGAATGGCGCGTTCCAGATTACGCGGGTCATTCATGGCATCGAATACGCGGAAGACATCTACGCCGTTGGTTTTTGCGCGCTCAACAAACTTATCCACCACGTCATCCGCGTAGTGGCGGTAGCCCAGCAGGTTCTGTCCCCTAAGCAGCATCGCTTGGGGTGTATTCGGCATGGCTTCTTTCAATGCACGAATACGCTCCCACGGGTCTTCCCCTAAATAACGAATACAAGCGTCATAAGTAGCGCCGCCCCAGGTCTCCAGCGACCAATAGCCCACGCGATCCAGCTTTTCGGCAATCGGAAGCATATCGTCCAGACGCATACGCGTAGCAAACAGCGATTGATGGGCATCGCGCAGCACGACATCGGTAATGCCTAAAGGACGTTTTATCTCGTTCATGATCTTGGCTCACAGTTAAGAATTGTAAGTTTGTAGTAAAAATAACAAAAAAATAGCCAAAAGTGGACTGTAACGAAAAAAATTAGAAAGTTAATGACGGCGAGTGGAACGGTATCGCTGCACTGCAGCACTGAGCACCGCCAGCGTTTCGTCATTTTGAGTAGCAGAGCCGGAGGGCCGTGGTGATTTATTACCCATCTCCGCCGCTACTGGAGCCGGCTGGAAGCGTCCAATCAGTCGCGACATTAGCGTCACGCTAATCACTAAAATGGTAAGAAAAACAAACACTACGCCCATACCGAGCGCCATCAACGCTAACCCGTCTTGTAATAATTCTTGATTCTGCATTAGGCACTCTCCTGAGCTTTCTTTACGGCCACAAGCACCGCTTGTGCGCACATTGATTAACCAATGCGACGTAAGTCGCTTGGCGCAGTAAGGGGAATACACTAACCTGCCACACTCAGAATAGAATGCAATGGCGCGATAGTGGAAGTCATGGTTGTTAATTTACTACAAAACGGCAGAATTGGCCTAGCCCCGATGGAAGGGGTGATCGATGCACTCACTCGAGATTTACTGACTCGCCATGCCGGTTTCGACTGGACGGTGACCGAATTTGTCCGCGTGGTCGATGCTCGCCTACCGCCCAGAGTGTTTTATAAGCATTGCCCAGAACTTACGCAACCGCCTGTGGCAACGCCTAGCGGTATTCCAGTGCATTTACAGCTGCTGGGCTCAGACCCTACCGCGTTAGCGGCCAACGCGCGCCAAGCGCTTAAACTCGGCGCGGTAAGCGTCGACCTTAATTTCGGCTGCCCAGCCAAACTGGTCAACCGGCACGATGGCGGCGCCTCGCTACTTCGCCAGCCGGATCGCGTCTACCAGGCGGTTAAAGCCGTTGCCGAGACGCTGGATGGCGCGATCCCCGTGACCGCCAAGATTCGCCTAGGCTTTGCTAATCGCCGCTTAGCGGTTGCCTGTGCTCAAGCCACCGAAGCAGGGGGCGCCGCGCAGCTAGTGGTGCATGCACGCACCCGGGATGAAGGCTATCGCCCACCGGCGCACTGGGAGTGGATCGGCAAAATTCGCCGCCATGTCAGTATTCCCGTCGTGGCCAATGGCGATATTTGGACGCTGGAAGATTACTGGAAAGCGCGCACGCTGTCTGGCTGTCGCGATGTGATGCTTGGGCGCAGCGCACTGGCAGACCCCTGGCTTGCACCCCGCATCCGCCACTGGCTGCAGACCGGCGAGCGGCTACCCGAGAGCAGTTGGGCAATGCGCGCCAGCGTGCTGAAAGAGTACGCCGCGCTTCAGCGCCAGAACCTGCCCGATCGGGTGGTGGTATCACTGGTAAAGCAGTGGCTCGCTCAAATGCGCCAGGGCAATGGTGAAGCCGAACAGAATTTCCAGCGCGTGAAGCGCCTCATCGAGCTGGATCAACTGCTGAGTAGCCTTGTCGTCGCCGAACAATAGGGACTTCCAGCTTTACGATAGCCAAAAAAAAGCGCCCTACCGCAAAGCGGAGGCGCTATACACGATCGCAAGACCGGGGTGCGAGCCATAGCCGGTCAGGCTGGTAAGAATAGTCAGACTGGAAACAGAAAACCCGCTCTCTGTAAGAGAGCGGGTTTAGAATCTGGCGCGCCCGGGAGGATTCGAACCTCCGACCCCCTGATTCGTAGTCAGGTACTCTATCCAGCTGAGCTACGGGCGCGTGGTATTTTGCTAACAATTACTTTTAGAGCTACTACTTTTAAAACTACTACTTTTAAAGCTACTAGCTAGTTGGCGCGCCCGGGAGGATTCGAACCTCCGACCCCCTGATTCGTAGTCAGGTACTCTATCCAGCTGAGCTACGGGCGCATACCTTGTATGCCATGTACTTTTAGCTAATACCTCTTAAACCAAGGTTTTTTAGCTAACAAGCATTTTATGGCCGTGCAGTTGGCGGAGAGAGAGGGATTCGAACCCTCGATAGGGCTATAAACCCTATACTCCCTTAGCAGGGGAGCGCCTTCAGCCACTCGGCCACCTCTCCTTAACGGCACGGCGCGAATATTACCGATTCAGGGTTCTTATGTCTAGCCCTGCATAGTTTTTTTTCGTACCGGCCATATCTTACAGTTAAGCTCACGTTTGAAGCATCACTTCATGGTGCCGTCGTGTGGGCCTCATTCCGCTTCGTTTTCACTATCTCTTTCACGCTGAATACGCTGGTAAATCTCTTCACGGTGAACTGCCACATCTTTAGGCGCATTAACACCGATACGTACTTGATTGCCTTTCACACCTAGCACGGTGACGGTGATTTCATCACCGATCATCAGGGTTTCGCCAACACGGCGAGTTAGGATGAGCATGGCTGATCTCCTTTTCAGACGTTTTATGCAACGGGATATGTCAGCCGGAGGCAACACCATACCATTATGCGGCATAGCGCTGCCTGTCACCAATGTCTCCGGCTCCATGACACCTTAACCTCCCGTTGAAAGAAAGCTCACCACCACACGGCAGCAAGTACCCCTTCAGCGTAGAAGGTTTAGGGCATAATTGTTATTCAGATTCGATATCTGCCTTATCTAAACCAAAGGCTTTATGTAATGCATTGACGGCAAGCTCCATATGCTTCTCATCAATCACAACAGAGATTTTAATCTCAGAGGTAGAGACCATACGAATATTGACGTTCTCTTCAGCGAGAACACGGAACATTTTCGACGCCACACCCGCGTGAGAGCGCATGCCCACACCGACTAATGAGACCTTGGCAATGTTGTCGTCGCCACGTAGCTCGCCACCACCCAAAGACGGGATCACCGTCTCTTCAAGCAGCTTCTTCGTCGCTTTGTAGTCACCCTTGGCAACCGTAAAAGTGAAATCGGTATAGTCTCCGGCGGGGGCCACATTCTGCACGATCATATCGACTTCGATATTAGCATCGGCAATGGGACCCAGAATGCGCGACGCGACCCCAGGTACATCCGGCGTATTGAGCAGGGTTAGTTTTGCTTCATTCTTGGTAAAGGCGATACCGGAGATCAGTGGTTCTTCCATAGCGTCCTCGTCTTGGTCAGCTTCTGCAACAATTAGGGTACCGGGGCCGTCTTCAAAGCTCGACAGCACCCGCAGGGGCACGTTGTACTTACCGGCAAACTCTACCGCGCGGATCTGCAGTACTTTAGAGCCGAGGCTTGCCAGCTCCAGCATCTCTTCCACGGTGATACTCGATAAGCGTTGGGCTTTGGTACATACGCGGGGGTCGGTGGTGTATACCCCGTCGACATCGGTGTAAATCTGGCACTCGTCGGCGCCGAGCGCTGCAGCTAGCGCCACCCCAGTGGTGTCTGAGCCGCCGCGACCCAGCGTGGTGATATTGCCGTCTTCGTCGACCCCTTGGAAACCGGCCACAACCACTACCTGTCCGTCTTCAAGGTCGGCTTTCAGGTCGTCGGTTTCAATGCGTTGGATACGTGCTTTGGTATAAGCGCTATCGGTATGAATACCCACCTGGGCGCCCGTATGGGAAGTAGCAGGTACGCCGATCTGCTGAAGCGCCATGGCGAGCAGTGAAATAGTCACCTGCTCGCCGGTCGACAGCAGCATATCCATTTCGCGCGGCGCGGGTTCGTCGTTAAGCGCCTGCGCCATGTCCGTCAGGCGGTTGGTTTCGCCGCTCATGGCGGAGACCACGACCACCACCTGATGGCCTTGATCGCGGAAACCCTTAACCTTTTCCGCTACGGCCTTGATACGCTCGACAGAGCCCACCGAAGTGCCGCCGAACTTCTGTACGTATAGTGCCATATGCCGTTTTTCCTATGCGTTCGGGAATGGAGGATGAAAGTGTTATAAGTTTTAAATAAATAATAAGGCCGGTAGCAATAATGCCACCGGCCTTAAGGTTTAGCTAAGAACGTTTTCCAACCATGCCGGTACGCTCTTCAACGCATCCGGCAAGGCGTCGGGTTGACTACCTCCGGCTTGGGCCATATCAGGACGGCCTCCACCCTTACCGCCTACCTGAGAGGCGACATGATTCACCAGTTCACCGGCTTTCACTTGTCCGGTCAAATCCTGGGTTACCCCAGCGATCAGGCTTACTTTGCCCGCGGTCTGGTCGGCAACGCCCAGGATAATCACTCCCGAGCTGAGCTTGTTCTTAAGCTGATCAAGGACGCCGCGTAGATCTTTGCCTGACACGCCATCCAACTGCGTCGCCAGCAGCTTCACGCCGTTGATCTCCTGCACCTGGCTAAGCATATCGCTACCTGCAGCACTGGCCAGCTTGGCTTTGAGCTGCTCAAGCTCTTTTTCCAGACTCCGGTTACGCTCAACCAGTGACTCTACCCGCGCCTCGACCTGCTCTGGCTTAGTCTTCAACCGTTCGCTAAGACGCTCAAGACGGGCTTCCTGCTCTCGGAAGTAGGCCAGCGCATTGTCGCCGGTGATCGCTTCGATACGGCGCACGCCGGACGCAATACCTACTTCGCTCATCACATGGCAGCAGCCAATATCGCCGCTGCGTGCCACGTGGGTACCACCACACAACTCGATAGAGAAGTCGTCGGCGCCAATGGTCAGTACGCGCACGTTCTCGGCATATTTGGCCTCAAACAGCGCTGCCGCGCCTTTGGCCTTGGCTTGATCCAGGCTCATCTGCTCGATCTTGGTCGGCGCGTTAGCCAAAATCTGCTCATTGACCAGCCGCTCGACTTCCGCTAGCTGCTCGGCGGTCATCGGCTCGAAGTGACTAAAGTCGAAGCGCAGGCGCTCGGCGTTAACCAACGAACCTTTCTGCTGTACGTGATCACCCAACACCATACGCAGTGCTTTATGCAGCAGGTGGGTGGCGGAGTGATTGCGGATGGTAGCTTTACGCAAGCTTGCGTCCACTTCGCCGCGCACATTGGCACCGACACTCAGTGAGCCTTCAACCATTATGCCCTGGTGTAAATGATGACCGCTCTGCTTCTGGGTATCAGTGACCTGGAAACGGCCGCCGTCGACATACAGGTAGCCGGTATCGCCTACCTGACCACCGGACTCGCCGTAAAACGGCGTGCGATCGAGTACCACGACGCCCTTCTGCCCGGCTTCCAGGGCGGCTAATTCGTTGCCTTCGCTGTCGACCAGCGCCGTTACCTTGGCCTGATCTTCCAAACGGTCGTAGCCGGTAAAGGCTGTTTCGCCCTCCAACTCAATAGAGGCGCTGTAGTCGGCGCCAAACTGGCTGGCCGCCCGTGCACGCTCACGCTGGGCCTCCAAGGCCTGCTGAAAGCCCTCTTCATCCAGGGTAACGCCACGTTCACGGCACACATCGGCGGTGAGATCGAACGGAAAGCCGTAGGTATCGTAAAGCTTGAAGACGGTTTCACCCGGCAGCACCTTGCCGTCCAACTCAGCCAGGGCCACGTTCAATAGCCCCATACCGTGATCCAGGGTGCGAGCGAACTGCTCTTCTTCTTTTAGCAGCACGCGGGCAATTTGATCGCTCGCTTCACGCAGTTCCGGATAGGCATCGCCCATCTCAGCGTCCAGCGCCTCGACCAGCTTATGGAAGAACGGCTCCACCGCACCCAGCTTGTGGCCATGGCGAATCGCGCGGCGAATAATCCGGCGCAGCACATAGCCGCGCCCTTCGTTGGAAGGCAGCACGCCATCAACAATCAGGAAGGCGCAGGAGCGGATATGGTCGGCAATCACGCGCAGCGAAGGCGTGGCGGTATCCGGGTGGCCGGTGGCTTTGGCTGCGGCCTGGAGCAGGTTCTGGAACAGGTCGATTTCGTAGTTGGAGTGCACGCCCTGCATCACAGCGGCGACCCGCTCCAGCCCCATACCGGTATCGATAGAGGGCTTGGGCAGCGGGTTAAGCGTGCCGGCAGCATCACGATCAAACTGCATGAACACTAAGTTCCAGATCTCGATATAGCGGTCGCCATCCTCTTCCGGGCTGCCCGGCGGGCCACCCCAAACCTCTGGACCATGATCGAAGAAAATTTCCGAACTGGGGCCGCAGGGGCCGGTGTCGCCCATTTGCCAGAAGTTATCTTCATCCAGCTTGGAGAAACGCTCAGGATCGATGCCGATTTCATCTTTCCAGATGCGCTCAGCTTCGTCATCGCTGATATGCACCGTTACCCACAGTTTGTCTTTAGGCAGACCCAGCGTTTCGGTCAGAAATACCCAGGCAAAGCGAATAGCGTCGCGCTTGAAGTAGTCACCAAAGCTGAAGTTGCCCAGCATTTCAAAAAAGGTATGGTGGCGCGCGGTATAGCCGACGTTGTCTAAATCATTGTGCTTACCACCCGCGCGCACGCAGCGCTGCGCAGAGGTGGCGCGCACGTAGGGGCGCGGATCGCGGCCTAGAAACACATCTTTAAACGGCACCATGCCGGCATTGGTGAACAGCAGCGTCGGGTCGTTGCCCGGTACTAAGGAGCTAGTGGGTACAATGGTATGCCCCTGCTCTTCGAAGAAGGTGAGAAAGGCCTGTCTAATCTCTGCGCTTTTCATAGGGTATCCGTAACAAGAAAGCGTGATGTCCCAGGGCGCTGTCACCGCTACCCTCAGGGGTCGCAAAGCAGCCATTATAGCGCAGTTGTCAAACGACTAAAGCCGCACTTAGTGGCAGAAAGGCAAACAACTCGCGACAGAAGGGCAACAACGATGAGAACAACCCGACCGACAAGCGTATTAGAGCACTACTAGAAATGTAAGAGGGGGGGATATTTTATCGGCTGGAGAAAACGTATTACAGGCAGGAGAGCGCATAGCGGATTTGCTCAAAATCGAAGCCGCGGTTGGCGAGAAAACGCTCCCGCCTAGCGCGCTCTTTGGGTGTCTCACCGGGGCTATCGAAGCGCCGCGCCAGGGTTTCCCGGGCCAGCTCAAACCAGTCGATCTGCTCGCCCTCCTCGACCTCTGCAAATGCACTATTGAGGGTTTCCTGGTCAACGCCGCGCTGGCGCAGCTCGCCTTTAATACGGATCACGCCCTGCCCACGCAGAATGCGTGAACGGACGAAACTGGCCGCAAAGCGAGCATCAGACTGAAGCCCTTGTTCGATCAGAGCGTCTAGGCACTCATCAATAGCGTCGTCGTCGAAGGATTTCTTCTTTAGCCTTTGGGCAAGCTCGGCGCGGGAGTATTCGCGCCGAGCCAGCAAGCCAATGGCGATGTCACGGGGCGTGGCATCGCGCTGGGAGGTGAACGCCATCAAGTCGCCTTAAAGCAGATCGTCGTCGCCCGCTTCTGCTTCAACAGGAGCTTCGGCAGCGGCCTCTTCTTTCTTGGGGTCAGGCTTGGCTAGAAGCTGTTCGCGAATCTGCGTTTCGATTTCAAGCATGATCTCTGGGTGCTCTTCGAGATAGAGCGCCGAATTCGCTTTACCCTGGCCGATTTTCTTACCTTTATAGCTGTACCAGGCACCTGCTTTATCGACTAAGTTGCACTGCACGCCCAGGTCGATAACTTCACCGGCGTGGTAAATGCCTTTGCCGTAAAGAATCTGGAATTCAGCTTGGCGGAACGGCGGTGCCACCTTGTTTTTAACCACTTTCACACGCGTTTCGTTACCGGTGACTTCATCGCCCACTTTAACCGAGCCAGTGCGACGAATATCCAAGCGTACGCTAGAGTAGAACTTAAGCGCGTTACCACCAGTGGTGGTTTCAGGGCTACCAAACATAACGCCGATCTTCATGCGGATCTGGTTGATAAAAACCACCAGACAGTTGGCGTTTTTGATATTA
Organism: Halomonas sp. SpR8; assembly: GCF_031010195.1. GTDB lineage: Bacteria > Pseudomonadota > Gammaproteobacteria > Pseudomonadales > Halomonadaceae > Vreelandella. Next base: position 331,842 of record NZ_JAUAMC010000002.1, read on the forward strand.
CCGGTGATTTTACGCAGCGCTTGCGACATCAAACGCGCCTGCAGGCCGACGTGGGAATCACCCATTTCGCCTTCGATTTCAGCACGCGGCGTTAGCGCGGCGACCGAATCGATAACGATGACGTCGACACCGCCAGAGCGTACCAGCATGTCGGTAATTTCTAGCGCCTGCTCGCCGGTATCAGGCTGGGAAACCAGCAGGTCATCCAGATTGACCCCCAGCTTTTCGGCATAGCTGGGATCAAGGGCGTGCTCGGCATCCACGAAGGCACACACTTTGCCCTGCTTTTGCGCCTGCGCAATCACCGAAAGGGTCAGGGTGGTTTTACCCGACGACTCCGGGCCAAAGATTTCGCAAACTCGGCCAAATGGCAGGCCGCCAATGCCGAGGGCAATATCCAGACCTAATGAGCCAGTGGAAACCGACGGCATGACGACACGCGGTGCGTCGCCTAGACGCATGACGGTGCCCTTGCCGAACTGACGATCGATTTGGGTGAGTGCAGCGTTTAGCGCTTTAGTGCGGTTGTCATCCTGAGCCATTCAGAGATTCCTCATAACAAGCTGTATAATTACCCAGTAGTATGCCAAAGATTGCGCCGTAAACAAATCCTTGATTACCCTTTCGCTCAACTATTTTACCCATTCATGCTTACCAACCTACTCACACGGCTATTTCTTATTGCTCGCTTTCGCCCGAGCATCTAACCGAGCTACCAGCCCTGCCAGGGCCTGACGCACGGCTTGCTCGCGCACCGCTTGGCGATCACCGGGAAAGTGGAAACGTTCAGCCTGCTGATCATCGGCATCTCCCCAGGCCAGCCAAACGGTACCCACCGGCTTTTCATCGCTGCCGCCATCAGGCCCGGCCACACCGCTAACCGCCACGCCCAATCCCGCACCGCTCTCTTGGCAAGCGCCGAGCACCATGGCTTTCACCACCTCTTCGCTTACCGCGCCGTGTGCTGCCAGTATGGCGTTTGGCACGCCCAGCAGCCGGGTCTTCGCCGCATTCGAATAAGTCACATAGCCAGCCGTAAAGTAGGCTGAGCTGCCCGCTGTTGAGGTGATCGCGCTGGCAATCCCCCCGCCGGTGCAGGACTCTGCGGCGGTTACTTCTACATTTAACTGCTGACAAAGCCGCCCCAGGCGCTGAGCCAACAGCGTTAAATCAAGATTTTTCAGGCTAGATATGCTGGGCACTATCGTCGCTCCTTCAAGTGAGTCGTCAGTTCAGCGTAGAATACTGCGTTTAGCTTGCTTTAAAAAATTGCCCATGCCGTAAGCCGAGATGGCTTGCGCCACGCTCAATCAGGACGCCCATGTCACAGGCCATTCCCCCTAATACGCCAATGATCACGCAATATTTAAAGATCAAACGCGAACACCCCGAGGTTTTGCTGTTCTACCGGATGGGGGATTTTTACGAGCTGTTTTTCGACGACGCCAAGCGCGCCGCCGCGCTGCTGGATATTACCCTTACCCAGCGCGGGCAATCTGGCGGTAAACCCATCCCGATGGCGGGCGTGCCCTACCACAGCGCGGAGGGATATCTGGCGCGCTTGGTCGCCGGTGGCGAGTCAGTCGCCATCTGTGAACAGATTGGCGACCCAGCTACCAGCAAGGGTCCCGTTGACCGCCAGGTAGTGCGCATCGTTACTCCCGGCACACTCCATGATGAAGCGCTGCTTGATGCCCGCCGTGACAACGTACTGGTGTCCGTCTCCCCTGGAAAGGAGAGCTGGGGCCTAGCTTGGCTGGAGCTCTCCAGCGGTCGCTTTAACGTGCTGGAAGTGGCGAGTGAAGCGGAAATGCTTGCCGAGCTCACCCGCCTCTCCCCCGCCGAGCTGCTGGTGCCTGAAAGCCTGACGCTGCCAGACGCTTGGTCGCAAAAGCGCAGCCTGCGCCGCCAGGGTGAGTGGCTATTTGATTTGGAGAGTGCTACTCGCAGCCTGTGCGACCAGTTTGAGGTGCAGGATTTACGCGGCTTTGGCTGTGCACACTTAACCACCGCTTTGATTGCTGCCGGGGTGCTGATCGATTACGCCCGCGACACCCAGCGCTCGCGCCTGCCCCATGTCACCGCGATCAGCGTTGAGAACCGCGACGATGCCGTGGTGATTGATGCCGCCAGCCGCCGCAATCTGGAAATTGATATCAACCTCGGCGGCAGCAGCGACAATACGCTGGCCAGCGTGCTGGATACCTGCACCACCGCCATGGGCTCGCGGCTACTCAAGCGCTGGCTCAACCGGCCATTACGCCAGCGCGACATAGTCCAGAACCGCCATGCGGGTGTGGCGCTGCTAAGTTTAGATGCGGCCTATATAGCACTGCGCGAGACGCTGAGCGACGTAGGCGATGTGGAGCGGATTCTGGCCCGGGTAGCGCTGTATAGCGCCCGCCCCCGGGATTTGGCACGCCTGCGCGATGCGCTGGTCACTCTGCCTACTCTGGAGCAGCAGCTCAGTGAGGTAGAGAGCGGTAGTACGCTGGACAACCTGCGCCCGCATATTCGCCCTTACCCGGAAATGGCCGATATGCTCAGCCGTGCACTGGTCGAAAATCCACCGGTGGTGATCCGCGATGGCGGCGTAATTGCCGATGGCTTTGACGCCGAGCTCGACGAGCACCGGGGCATGGCCGAAAACGCTGGCGACTACCTTATTCAGCTAGAAACTCGCGAGCGTGAGCGCACCGGGCTTGCCAATCTCAAAGTCGGCTACAACCGAGTGCACGGCTACTTTATTGAGCTACCCCGCGCCCAGGCTCAGCAAGCCCCCGCCGACTATATTCGCCGCCAAACGCTGAAAAACGCCGAGCGGTTTATTATTCCCGAGCTCAAAGAGTTTGAGGATAAGGCGCTGTCGGCCAAATCCCGTGCCTTGACGCGTGAAAAGTGGCTTTACGACCGCCTGCTTGGCGACCTGAATAACAGCCTTCACGCCCTACAAAGCACCTCTCAAGCGCTAGCCGAGCTGGATGTGCTGTGTGCCTTTGCCGAACGCGCCGAAGCGCTGAACTGGGTGCGCCCAACGCTCAGTGAAAGCACCGGCATCCAAATTGATGCGGGGCGCCACCCGGTAGTGGAGCAGGTCAGCGAAACACCCTTTGTGCCTAACGACGTAACCCTCAACCCAGACCGGCATATGCTGATCATTACCGGCCCCAACATGGGCGGTAAATCGACCTATATGCGCCAGACAGCGCTGATTGCCCTGCTGGCGCACTGCGGCAGCTTTGTGCCCGCCGATGCCGCTGAGATCGGCCCACTAGATAGAATCTTTACCCGTATAGGCTCGTCGGATGATCTGGCAGGCGGTCGCTCTACCTTTATGGTCGAAATGACCGAAACCGCCAATATCCTCCACAACGCCACCCAGCAAAGCTTGATTTTGATGGATGAGATCGGCCGCGGCACTAGCACCTTCGATGGCTTGTCACTGGCCTGGGCAAGCGCCGAGTATTTAGCAAAAGGGCGTGCCTTAACGCTGTTTGCCACCCACTACTTTGAAATGACCGCCCTGCCCGAACACGCCGAAGGAGTGGCTAATATTCACCTAACGGCCACCGAACATGGCGACAGCATCGTATTTATGCATCGCATCGAAGCTGGCCCAGCCAGCCAGAGCTACGGCTTGCAGGTGGCTCAGTTAGCGGGCGTACCGGGGCATGTTATTAAGCGTGCCCGCGAAAAATTGATGAGCCTGGAGCAGCGCGATGTGGATAACACCACACAGATGCCGCGGACCACTCCACAGCAGAATGACTTGTTCGCCGCGGCGCCACATCCGGTGATTGAGGCGCTTGAAAACGTCGATATGGATGACTTAACACCACGGGAAGCGCTGTCACTGTTGTATCAGTGGCGAGACCTGATCTAATGGTGCTTATAGAATGCAAGTCTATCAGTGAGATTCAGGTGCCAGGGCAGGTTGTAGCGAGGGTCTTTCGACAAGGATGTCGAAAGTAGCGCCCACGGATGGGTTTACAGCGCCCTCGCGGAAACCTGTCCTGGCATTGCTACCAACCGGAATCATATGGTGCTTGCCGACAGGTAGGCGCACCTCTAGAATGTCGCTCAAACTTTTAGCTTATAAAAAACGGCTGATTTATAACCATTCACGATTGATCATGGCCGAGAGATACCCGGCCCTGCAAGAGGGATAGCAAGATGACGTTTGTCGTTACCGAGAACTGCATCCAGTGCAAATACACCGACTGTGTGGAAGTCTGCCCGGTCGACTGTTTTTATGAGGGCCCGAACTTCCTGGTCATTCATCCGGACGAGTGTATCGACTGCGCACTGTGTGAGCCCGAGTGCCCCGCCGAGGCAATATACTCAGAGGATGAGCTGCCTGAAGGCCAAGAGACCTTTATTGAGATTAATGCTGATATGGCAGAAGTGTGGCCCAACATTGCCGAAAGAAAGGATCCGCTACCCGATGCCGAAGAGTGGGACGGCAAGCCAGGTAAGCTTGAGAAACTAGAGCGCTAAGCCTAGCGAACGCAAAGCGTCGTTTTAAAATCAGCGACCACTTATTAAAACCAGCGCTTTTTCAAGACAGTGTTGGTTTTTTTATTGCATCGCTATTTTATGGCATCGTGAAACTGACAACGCCAAATTACGGGCAAAAAAAAGGCGACCCGTAGGCCGCCCGCTCCAAGCACTTCCTCTGACCACTCCCTGGATCAACCTCCTCAGATGACTTCCTTGCCGGGGCCTAACTCACTTTAACACCCAGCGCATCTGGCCTTCATCCCGTTGCATCCTGCCTAAAGCATCCTTGCCTCCCCGTGTCCTGTGTATATAGTGGCAGAACCCGGCAGCTTCTCAACAACGCCAAAATACAAAAGGCGAGTCTTAACGACTCGCCTTTTTCTAACGATTATCCATTAAAAACAATCACTTAAATTTAAATTAGTGAAAAATTTCGTTTTTTCTTACCCCAAACCGAGCGATTCTCGTCGGCATTTGTAAGATATCTCTTACAAAATCTTGAGACATCTCTTACAAGCCCCACTTAAAAATCGCTCGATATTGCCGTTTTACTGCCCCTTAATGGCTTTCAGGCCAGGATAAGTCACCTCACCCAGCTCCGCTTCAATCACCAGCAAGCGGTTGTACTTGGCAACCCGATCAGAGCGGCACAGTGACCCCGTTTTGATCTGCCCAGCGCAGGTGCCCACTGCCAAATCGGCAATGGTGGTATCTTCCGTTTCACCAGAGCGGTGTGAAATCACCGCTGTAAAGCCTGCGTCCTGAGCCATCTTGATGGCATCCAGCGTCTCGGAGAGCGAGCCGATCTGGTTGAACTTGATCAAGATAGAGTTACCAATCTGCTCATCAATACCGCGCTTGAGAATCTTGGTGTTGGTGACAAACAGGTCATCGCCCACTAGCTGTACTTTATCGCCCAGCTTATCCGTTAGCGCTTTCCAGCCCGCCCAATCCGATTCATCCATACCGTCTTCGATGGACACGATCGGGTAATCGGCGCACAGACCCGCCAGGTAATCAGTAAAGCCCTGGGCGTCGTAGCTTTTGCCTTCACCGGAAAGGTTGTACTGGCCGTCTTGGTAGAATTCGGAAGACGCACAATCCAGCGCCAGAGTAACGTCTTTACCCAGGGCATAGCCGGCATCACCAACGGCTTGCTTAATCACTGCTAGCGCATCGGCGTTAGATGCTAGGTTAGGTGCAAAGCCGCCCTCGTCACCCACTGACGTAGAAAGACCTTTTGCCGACAAAACCTTCTTCAGCGCGTGGAAAATTTCTGCGCCCATGCGCAGCCCTTCGCGGAAGTTAGCCGCGCCCACCGGCTGCACCATAAACTCTTGGATATCAACATTGTTATCCGCGTGCTCGCCGCCGTTGATGATGTTCATCATCGGTACCGGCATGCTGTACTGACCCGGCTGACCGTAGAGTTCGGCAATGTGGGCATACAGCGGCACACCCTTGGCGTTAGCGGCGGCTTTAGCGGCGGCCAGGGAAACCGCTAGAATCGCATTAGCCCCCAGATTCGCTTTATTCTCGGTACCATCCAGCGCCAACATGGCATCGTCCAGGCCGCGCTGGTCGCGTGCATCCATCCCCATCAACGTATCGCGAATCTTGCCGTTGACCGCTTCGACTGCTTTCAGCACGCCTTTGCCCAGATAACGCGACTTATCGCCGTCGCGTAATTCTAATGCTTCCCGGGAACCGGTTGAGGCACCGCTGGGGGCACAGGCTTCACCGACAGCGCCACTGGCAAGGCGTACCTGCGCCAGCACGGTCGGGTTTCCACGCGAATCCAGCACTTCCAACGCACTGATAGCAACAATTTTGGTCATGGCAGTTTCCTTTACGGTAGGTCGGATAAAATTATTAATATAACGTCCTGCTTAGCGAATCGTCAGCGGCTCAAACCCTTTGACCAGCGCATCTAACTGGACCAGTTGGGTTAAGAACGGCTCTAGCTGGTCCAGTGGTAGTGCACAGGGGCCATCGCATTTGGCGTTATCAGGGTCAGGATGGGCCTCTAGAAACAGCCCTGCAAGGCCGACCGCCACACCTGCGCGGGCCAATTCGGCTACCTGCGCCCTGCGGCCATCAGCGCTGTCGGCGCGCCCACCGGGGCGCTGCAGCGCGTGAGTGACATCAAAAAACACCGGATAGCCGGTTTGTTTCATATCGCCAAAGCCAAGCATATCAACAATCAGGTTGTTGTAACCAAAGCTTGAGCCGCGCTCGCAGAGCATCAACTGATCGTTGCCCGCTTCCTGAAACTTGCTGAGGATATGGCGCATTTCATGGGGCGCCAAAAACTGCGGCTTTTTGATATTGATGACCGCACCGGTTTTAGCCATGGCGACGACCAAATCGGTTTGGCGGGCCAAAAAGGCGGGCAGTTGGATAATATCGGCGACTTCAGCGGCCGCTTCCGCCTGCCAGGGCTCGTGCACATCGGTGATGATCGGCACGTTGTGGCGGGCTTTGATATCGGCCAGAATCTGTAGGCCCTTCTCAATACCCGGGCCGCGGTAGGAGTTGATTGAGCTGCGGTTGGCTTTATCGAAACTGGCCTTGAACACATAGGGCAACCCCAGCTTTTGGGTCACCGTTACGTAGGCTTGAGCAACTTCATCGGCAAGCTCGGCTGACTCCAGCACGTTCATGCCGCCCAGCAGCATCAGCGGTAAGGAATTGCCGGCGGTTAAGCCGGCAACGTTAATATGACGCTCTTGCGGTTGTCCTTGAGACTGTTCTTGAGACTGTTTTTGAGACAGCTCTTGAGACCGGTCTTGAGAAGCCATGCTTTTGCCCTCTTATTCCTGCGCATTCGCATGGGCGCGACTACGCGCTGTTTTGTGATCCAAGGCGGCGTTAACAAAGCCCGAGAATAGTGGGTGGCCATCGCGGGGAGTAGACGTAAACTCCGGGTGGAACTGGCAGGCTACATACCAAGGATGATCCGCCAGCTCGATCATTTCGACCAGCGATTGATCAACGCTCTTGCCTGAGATTACCAGCCCTGCCTTTTCAAGCTCATCGATAAACTGGTTATTGACCTCAAAACGGTGGCGATGGCGCTCAACAATCTCTTCGGAGCCATAGGCTTCCCGCGCCTTAGAGCCCGACGCCAAATGGCACACCTGGCCGCCCAAGCGCATGGTGCCGCCTAAATCGGACGCCGCATCACGTAGCTCGATTTTACCTTCCGGGTTCAGCCACTCGGTAATCAGCCCCACTACCGGGTGCTGGGTATCGTGGGTAAACTCGGTAGAGTTGGCGTCGTTCCAGCCCGCCACATTGCGGGCAAACTCAATCACCGCCACCTGCATACCCAGGCAGATGCCTAAATAAGGCACGTTATTTTCGCGAGCGAATTGCGCGGTCAGAATCTTGCCTTCTACGCCGCGTTCGCCAAAGCCGCCGGGCACCAGAATGGCATCTTTACCTGCTAGACGCTCAGTGCCGTGGCGCTCAATATCTTCGGAATCAATATAGTCAACGTTGATCTTAATGCGCCCTTGAATGCCGGCGTGAATCAGCGCTTCGTTAAGCGACTTATAGGCATCCAGCAACTCCATGTATTTACCCACCATGGCGATGCTGACGGATTTGAGCGGGTTCAGCTTGGCGTCCAGCACCTTCACCCATTCGGACAGATCAGCTTCGGGCGCTTCCAGGCGCAGCTTATCGCAAACGATCTCATCCAGACCGTGTTCATGGAGCATCAACGGAATGCGATAGATGGTATCGGCATCCTGCAGCGGCACTACCGCGCGCTCTTCGACATTGGTGAACAGGGCGATTTTACGCCGCTCGCTCTCTTCCAGCTCCACTTCGCTGCGGCAAATCAGAATATCCGGCTGAATACCGATCGAGCGAAGCTCTTTAACGCTGTGCTGGGTCGGTTTGGTTTTGGTCTCGCCGGCCGTCTTGATGTAGGGCACTAGCGTTAGGTGCATGAACAGCGCGCGGTTAGCGCCCTGTTCACTACGAATCTGGCGGATTGATTCCAGGAACGGCAGCGATTCGATATCACCGACCGTGCCACCAATTTCCACCAGCGCCACATCAAACCCTTCACCGCCCGCGTAAACGCGTTCTTTAATCTCGTCGGTGATATGCGGAATGACCTGAACGGTGCCGCCCAAATAATCGCCACGACGCTCTTTGCGCAGTACGTGCTCGTAAACACGGCCGGTCGTAAAGTTGTTGCGCTGGGTCATTTTGGTGCGAATAAAGCGCTCGTAGTGGCCGAGATCAAGGTCGGTTTCGGCGCCATCTTCTGTGACGAATACCTCACCGTGCTGGAAGGGACTCATGGTGCCCGGATCCACATTGATGTACGGGTCGAGCTTGAGCATGGTGACCTTAAGGCCGCGGGCCTCTAAAATCGCCGCAAGCGAGGCGGAGGCGATGCCCTTGCCAAGAGAGGACACAACGCCGCCGGTCACGAAGATATATCGTGTCATGGAAAACCTGTCGAAACGTGATCAAAAGGCGTAACAGAAAGCCACACCAGGATGGGATGACAGAATAGCAGAGTACGCCTAAAGGCTCAATTTGAACTGAGCAGTCAAAACCTACTCAGCAGAATCACACTTGCGCCGCTGCCCCAGCGATGGGTCTCCGCGAGGGCGCTGAGAACCCATCCCTGGGCGCTACTTTTGTCGTCTGACCGCCATGGTGGGCTGGTTTAAGTTAGGTATTGCTGTCGATTAATGAAGAGATGTGCTTGCCAGCAAGCCAAGCATTTTACTTTGGGGAGTCGCATAAGGAATTACCCGAATCTGATGGCTGCTGCTTAGATCGGCGGCAATCTCTCGGTAGACTTTTTGCTGATCAGCATTGCTACCCGTAGGCTCTTTGCATATGAAAACGGTGTCTCTTGGCATACCGCCGTGCTTGGCCAAACGATTCATCTGCATGATCCAGCGATCACCCTTATCAATGATGCTCTTCGTATCATCCAAGTCGAATGAAAGAGGACGAATAGCTTGGGCAGTAATGCCACCGCTTTGCCACACAAAAGGAAAGGTGACGTGATATAACTCATCACCCAGCTTCTCCTCTCGGTAGGTGCGATCGGTGAACTGCTCCTTGAGTAACGTGTTGATACGACGTTTCAACTTAGTTTCTGCGTCTTCTCGCTGCGTAAAATCATGGCAAACATAGCGATTGAATAGCTCTTGCAGTGTTGCGGCCGGGTTGTCGGTGGCAATGGTGCCCGGCTGGCTAAATCGGAACATCGTCTCGCTAGGTGCAGTTAGGTGCTTGAATAAACCTAGCTGCAAAGCGGTGTCGTAAGGGTGAGCATTAGCCAGTTCAGCTACTCGATGGATTTCTTTTGCAAAGGCTTGCCGAGCATTCGTGAAAACAGCTGGATCTAGCTTGTCGAAGAAATTGGTGATGCGTTTGCGCGTACGTGTTTCGACCATTTCAAGGAATTGACCATTATTACAGACCATGACGATTCCCAGGTTCGCGAACTCACCTGTCTCGGGATAGGGCTGAAAGCGCAGCACTGCGTAGTTGCAGATGATGCTCATACCATTCTCCAAAAATCGCCATTGTGGATGCGGTTAAGTAACTCAAAACGCTCATCCAGTGCGGGGTGAACGAGTGACTCTTCATCCCTGCTCCTTATACTGGTTACAGATGCCATGGAAGCTAGCTTCCATGGCTGGCACACCTGAACCATACAGGTTGATGTGCGCCCCTGCTGCAACACCAACCGTGCAGCTCTCACTGAAACGTCAATAGGCGCTAAAGTTTGTCTTACATAAATGCCTTTAGCCTAATGGGCGCCATAGTTTCCGGGGCTTATTTGTCTTTGCGAAGAGTGAAACGACTAAGCAATGGCAAATAAGCATATTTAGTAACGTTTTAAACGCCCAGGTAATCCAGAATACCTTCGGCTGCCTGGCGACCTTCATAAATCGCCGTAACCACCAAGTCAGAGCCGCGCACCATATCGCCACCGGCAAAGATTTTTTCGTTGCTGGTTTGAAAGGCGTACTGGCCGTGCTCCGGTGCGGTGACGCGGTCACGCTCGTCGACCTGAATATTGGCACTATCGAACCACGGCGCGGGACTGGCCTGGAAACCGAAAGCGATGACCACGGCATCTGCCGCGATGATCTCTTCAGAGCCGGGCACCACTTCCGGACGCTGACGGCCGTTTTCATCCGGCTCGCCCAATCGAGTGCGTACTACCTTGACGCCTTCAACTTTCTCTTCACCGACGACTGCGACCGGCTGACGGTTGAACAGAAACTCCACTCCCTCTTCTCGGGCATTGGCGACTTCACGGCGCGAACCCGGCATGTTGCCTTCATCACGGCGATAGGCACAGGTCACGCTGGTGGCGTTTTGGCGAATAGAAGTACGGTTACAGTCCATCGCCGTATCGCCGCCGCCCAGCACCACCACGCGCTTGCCTTCCATAGAGATATAGTCGTTCGGGTCTTTTTCGAACCTTAGGCAGCGATTAACGTTGGCGATCAGGAAATCGAGGGCCTTGTAAACGCCCGGCAGATCTTCGCCGGGGAAGCCGCCTTCCATATACTTATAAGTGCCCATACCCAGGAAGACCGCGTCGTACTCCTGCATCAAGGTCTCAAACTCGATGTCGGTGCCGATTTCGGTATTCAGGCGGAACTCGACGCCCATCTCCTCAAAGACCGCCCGGCGGCGCTCCATCACACTCTTTTCCAGCTTGAACTCGGGAATACCGAAGGTCAGCAGACCGCCGATTTCCGGGTACTTATCAAATACCACCGGCTTGACGCCATTGCGCGCCAGAATATCCGCACAGCCCAAGCCCGCCGGGCCTGCACCAATGATGGCAACTTTTTTATCCGTCCACACCACCTTGGACATATCCGGGCGCCAACCCATGGCAAACGCCGTATCGGTGATGTACTTCTCCACCGAACCGATCGTCACCGCACCAAAGCCGTCATTGAGCGTGCAGTCGCCTTCGCATAGACGATCCTGGGGGCACACGCGGCCACACACTTCGGGCAGTGAGTTGGTTTTGTGCGACAGCTCGGCGGCTTCAATTATGTTGCCTTCCACCACCAGCTGCAGCCAATTGGGAATATAGTTGTGAACCGGGCACTTCCACTCGCAGTACGGGTTACCGCAGTGCAGGCAGCGGTGCGCCTGGCTGGCCGCATCGGTGGGCTTGAACGGCTCGTAAATTTCCGCAAACTCTTTGGCACGGGCGCGGGCGTCTTTCTTTTGTGGGTCTTGGCGACCCACATCAACAAACTGAAAATCGTTATTTAAACGGTTAGCCATGGTCTCTCTCCTGTCAGCGTGAGGGGCATAAGCGGGTTATTGCGGCTGACGCCGAGACTGATCCAGCAAACTACCTAAGCTTGCCGCTTTTGGCTTAACCAGCCAGAAGTGGCGCGCATAGTCGCTGAAGTCTTCCAAAATAGCCGCCCCACGCGCGGAACCCGTCGCGGCCACATAGGCTTCAATCATTTCACGCAGGTGTCGACGATATGCCTCCATTGCCTCTGTGTTAACACGATGAATTTCGACCAGTTCGTGGTTGTACTTGTCCACGAAGGTGCGATCTTCATCCAACACGTAGGCAAATCCACCGGTCATACCCGCACCGAAGTTCACCCCGGTTTCACCCAGCACGCAGACCAGGCCGCCGGTCATATATTCGCAGCAGTGGTCGCCCGCACCTTCAATCACCGCTGAGGCGCCGGAGTTACGCACGGCAAAACGTTCGCCTGCGGTACCAGCGGCAAACAGCGTACCGCCGGTAGCGCCGTACAAGCAGGTATTACCGATAATGGCGGTTTTGTGGCTCTCAAACTGGCTAACTTTGGGCGGCACAATGACGATACTGCCGCCATTCATGCCCTTGCCAACATAGTCGTTGGCATCGCCTTCCAGGAAAAGATTCAACCCACGGGCGTTCCACACCCCGAAACTCTGCCCCGCCACGCCGACAAACTTAGCCGTCACCGGCGTGGCTTCCAGCCCTTCTTCACCGTAGCGCTTGGCAATCGCGCCAGAAGTGAGCGCACCCACGCTACGGTCACAGTTAGTGATGGTGAAATCAAACTCACCACCCGACTGACTTTCAATCGCATCCTTTAATGCGGCTAACACTTCCTGGTTCTTAGCACCGGGATCGTGAGGCACGTTACGGCTGACCTTACAGAACTGCGGCGCATCTTTGGGCACAAAATCATTGGCCAGCAGCGGCATTAAATCGAGCTTACGCTGGGAAGCGGTATTGCCTTCCAGTACTTCCAGCAGATCAGTACGCCCGATCAGGTCAGTGAGCTTGCGAACGCCCAGCGCCGCCATCAGTTCACGCACTTCTTCGGCGATAAAGCGGAAGTAGTTTTTGACCATATCCACGGTACCGCGGAAGTGCTCGCCGCGCAGAAAGTCGTCCTGGGTGGCAACGCCGGTGGCACAGTTATTGAGGTGACAGATGCGCAGGTATTTGCAACCCAACGCCACCATCGGCGCGGTGCCAAAGCCGAAGCTTTCAGCACCCAGAATCGCCGCTTTAACAACGTCTAAGCCGGTTTTAAGGCCGCCGTCGGTCTGCAGGCGAATCTTGTCGCGCAGGCCGTTGATGCGCAGCGCTTGGTGCACCTCCGGCAGTCCCAATTCCCAGGGCGAACCGGCGTGCTTGATGGAGGTCAACGGACTCGCCGCCGTTCCGCCATCGTAGCCGGACACAGTAATCAAATCCGCGTAGGCCTTGGCCACGCCAGTAGCGATCGTACCGATACCCGGCTCGGAAACCAGCTTGACCGATACTTGGGCGTCCGGATTGACCTGCTTAAGGTCAAAAATCAGTTGCGCCAAGTCTTCGATAGAGTAGATATCATGGTGCGGTGGCGGAGAAATGAGCGTCACGCCGGGCACCGCATAGCGAAGCTTAGCGATCAATTGATTCACTTTACCGCCAGGCAACTGGCCGCCCTCGCCGGGCTTGGCGCCCTGGGCGACTTTAATCTGCAGCACTTCCGCGTTGACCAGATACGCCGGGGTAACGCCAAAACGGCCGGAGGCGATCTGCTTGATTTTCGAGCTGCGAATCGTGCCGTAGCGTGCCGGGTCTTCACCACCCTCACCGGAGTTAGAGCGCCCACCCGCTTCGTTCATGGCCTGGGCCAACGCTTCATGAGCTTCCGGGGAGAGCGCGCCTAGCGACATGCCCGCGCTGTCAAAGCGTGGCAGCAGCTCTTCAACCGGCTCTACTTCATCCAGTGAAAGCGGCGTTTCTACAGGCTTGAGCTTGAGCAAATCGCGAATAGTGGCCACCGGGCGCTCGTTGACCATCTGGGCGAACTTCTTCCATTTGATGTAACTGCCTTCCTGAACCGCAGCCTGCAGCGACATCACCACATCAGGGTTATAGGCGTGGTACTCGTAGCCATGCACATACTTGAACATGCCGCCCTGGGAAATTCCTTTACGGGGAATCCAGGCATCTTTGGCAACAAGCGTTTGCTGCATCTGCAGCTCGGCAAAACCGGTGCCTTGGATGCGCGATGCCATGCCCACAAAGCACATATCCATCACTTCATCCGCCAGCCCCACTGCTTCAAACAGCATCGAGCCACGGTAGGAGGCCAGCGTCGAGATACCCATTTTGGACAGGATCTTGAACAGGCCTTTCTGCAGACCTTTACGGTAGTTCTCACGGCCATCCGCCGGGTTACCGGTCAGTTCGCCGGTGCGGTGCATATCCGCCATCACTTGGTAAGCAAGCCACGGATACACCGCCGTAGCACCCACCCCAAACAGTACCGCCATTTGGTGGGCGTCCCTGGCGTAGCCGGTTTCCACCACGATATTGGCATTGGGACGTAGCGCCAAACGGCCTAAGTGAGAGTGCACGGCACCCACCGCCAAGGCGGCTTGAATGGGAATCAGCCCTTTAGCCAGCTCGGCATCGGTCAACACCAGAATGACTTTACCGGCGCGCACTTGGGCTTCGGCCTCTTCACACAGCGCTTTGAGCGCCTGGTGCAGACTCTGTTGCTCAGGGTCGTAGCCCAGCGACAGCGTATAACTGGCGAAGGCCGGGTCGTCCTGGCTCACCAGCGCGGTAAATTTGCGCGGTGACAATACCGGCGTGGTTAAAATCAAACGGTGAGCGTGCTCAGGCGTGGCTTTAAAAACATTCAGCTCCGCGCCGCAGCAGGTTTCCAGCGACATCACGATTGCTTCGCGCAGCGGATCAATTGCCGGGTTGGTAACCTGGGCGAATTTCTGACGGAAATAGTCGGTCAGCAGACGCGGACGGCTCGACAACACCGCCATGGGCGTATCGTCGCCCATTGAACCAACGGCTTCCTGGCCGCTCTCTGCCAGCGGGCGCAGCACCTGGTCGCGCTCTTCAAAGCTAATCTGGAACATCTTCTGTTGCACGTTCAGCGCATTGCTGTCCATGTTTTGAAAACGCGCCAGCTCGGTGAGCGCCGACTCCAAATAGTTGGCTTCCTGCTTTAACCAACGCTTGTAGGGGTAGGCAGATTTCAGCCGTTCATCGATATCGCTGGTGTGCAGTACTTCGCCGGTCTGGGTATCCACGGCGAGCATTTGTCCAGGGCCAACGCGGCCTTTGGCGACCACGTCTTCCGGCTTATAGCCGTAGGTGCCGATTTCCGACGCCAGGGTGATATAGCCATTCTTGGTAATTACCCAGCGCGCCGGGCGCAGGCCGTTACGGTCAAGCATACATACCGCTTGGCGGCCGTCGGTCATGACCACGCCTGCGGGACCGTCCCATGGCTCCATATGCATGGAGTTGTATTCGTAGAAGGCGCGCAGCTCGGCGTCCATGGTTTCGACGTTCTGCCAAGCGGGCGGCACCATCATACGCACCGCACGGTGCAGCTCCATGCCACCGGTAAGCAGCACTTCCAGCATATTATCCATGCTGGAGGAGTCGGAGCCGGTGGTATTGACGATCTCGTCCAGCTCGGCGATATCCGGCAGGCGCTCGTTCACAAAGTTGGCCTTGCGCGAATTTGCCCAGCCGCGGTTGGCCTCAATGGTGTTGATCTCGCCGTTATGCGCCAACAGGCGGAACGGCTGCGCCAGTGGCCAACGGGGCGCGGTATTGGTCGAGAAGCGCTGATGGAAAACACAAATGGCGGTTTCCAGGCGCGGATCATTCAAGTCCTGATAAAACGCCGGTAGATCTTCCGGCATCACCAAGCCTTTATAGGAGACCACTTCTGACGACAGCGAGGCAACGTAGAAATCCTCTTCGCCACGCAGCGCCTGCTCCGCACGGCGGCGGGCCATAAATAGGTCAACATCGAAGTGCTCACCCTGGCCAGGCTGCACAAACAACTGACGAATGCGCGGCAGACAGTCGAGTGCCATCGGGCCACAAACGCTGGAATCAGTCGGCACATCGCGCCAGCCCAGTACATTGAGGCCACGCGCTTCTAGCGCTTGAGTAAGCGTATCGCGGGCATGCGCCTCACGGGCGTCGTCGTTGGGCAGGAACACAACGCCAACGGCAAAGCGCTCACCTAGATCAGCATCAAACGCCTCTTTGGCCAGCTCCTGCATAAACGGCGTGGGCATTTTAAGGAGCAAACCACAGCCGTCACCGGTTTTTCCGTCGGCAGCGATGCCGCCCCGGTGGGTCATGCAGGTCAAAGATTCAATGGCAGTTTTCAGCAAGTCGTGGCTAGCCTGGCCTTCCATATGGGCAATCAGGCCAAAACCACAGTTATCGCGAAACTCGCCAGGCTGGTGAAGACCTCTATTCATGGGCGTGCCTCTACTAGTCAGCGTATTTTTTTAGCAGCGTTCTTATGGTATAAAGGACGGTTTTGCTTTTTTTATAGTGCTAATAACCTGCCCAGAATGGGGTGCTTCCCACGTTCGCTGCCGCAACAAAATGGCCGGTCAGCATAGCGATTGGTGGCCACTTTGCGCAATCTCTTGGCACCTGCAACGCTAGAGAAACTCTTTTCAAATCCTGTATTTGCATTCTCATTCAAGAAAAAAACGCATATACTTCAAACACTTGTAATTATATAAAACGCTATTTTAACGCTTTATATTTTCCATTAAACTTTAGTCTAAATAGGGCTTACTCACCCATGCCGATAGCGCATAAGGCATACGGATTATATAAAACAGCGTTCGACAAAGGGGCTCACGATAGTCGTGGAACAAATAAAAAACCGCCCTATGGAAACCTCTCTACAAGGAGCAATCCATTGGGCGGGTAGGATATAGCTGACTAGGTTTTGAAATGGCCAGTTTTTGAAATAACTAGCTGGTGAAAGGATTACTTTGCCACTTGGCGGCGCGGGTAATCATCCAGCAGCGTGCGAAGGATATCAACGGGCGTGGCATCGCTGACGCAGGCATCACCCAGGGCGTTCAACAGCACCAGACGCAGACGGGCATCGATATTTTTCTTATCCAGCCGCATACGGCTTAAAAAGTCATCGCTGGACATATTCGCCGGTGCGGCCAGTGGTAGCTCGGCGCTCTCTATCACCGCCAGGCTCCGTGCAAGTGCCGCATCGTCGATCCAACCCAAGCGCTGGGAGAGCGTCGCTGCCATCGCCATCCCTGCACCCACTGCTTCACCGTGTAGCCAGTTACCGTAGCCTTGGTGCGCCTCTATGGCGTGACCGAACGTATGGCCCAGATTAAGCAGCGCCCGGACGCCCTGCTCGGTTTCATCTTCAGCGACAATATCAGCTTTGATTTGGCAACTGCGCGCAATCGCTTCGGCGACTACCTCAGGCTCAACGTTGAGTAGCCCGGCCATATTGGCTTCTAACCAGCTTAAAAACGCTTCATCACGGATAAGGCCGTACTTAATCACCTCGGCAAGCCCGGCAGACAGCTCACGGCGGGGCAGGCTCTTGAGCGTATCGATATCCACCAGCACGGCTTTGGGTTGCCAGAAAGCGCCGATCATATTTTTACCCAGCGGATGGTTAACGCCGGTTTTTCCCCCTACCGACGAATCCACCTGGGAAAGCAGCGTGGTAGGCACCTGGATAAACGCCACGCCGCGCTGATAAGAAGCAGCGGCATAGCCGACCATATCGCCAATTACCCCACCGCCCAAAGCGATCAGGGTGCAGCGGCGGTTAAAACCAGCCTCGAGCAGCGCGTCCCAGATACGGCTGACCTGCTCAATGGTTTTATACTGTTCGCCGTCGGGTAGCACGACGGTGCGCACATCCAAGTCACTTGGCAGGCTGGCGCAGAGCTTTTCCAAGTACAGCGGCGCGATGGTCTCGTTGGTCACCACCATCACTTGCTGACCGGCCAAGTAAGGTGTTAATGCATCAGCACGACCTATCAGCCCGGTACCGATATGGATCGGGTAGCTGCGCTCATCTAAGGCTACTTCAAGCGTACGTTGCGCGCTCAGTGTCGAGGTCATGGCGATACCTTATGGTTAAGCGGTCCAGCCGACGGCGAGGAGGGTTCGAGCGGGTCTACCAGCCGATGCACCCGGCGCAGGATTTCATTGACCACTGCTCGAGGGCTACGGCGGTCAGTGCGCACGGCAATATCCGAGGTGGCGCGATAGAGCGGGTCGCGCTGGGCGAACATATCGTTGAGTACCTGCTCGCGGTTGGCGCACTGTAACAGTGGCCGATTACGATCTTTCGCCGTACGCCTGAGCTGCTGGTCAACGGTGGTCAGCAGATACACCACCGTGCCGCGCTCGCGCAGGGCTCGGCGATTCTCTTCACGCAGCACCGCGCCACCGCCGGTAGCGACCACGACGGAAGAAAGCCGGGTCAACTCATCAATCATATGAATTTCCCGTAGCCGAAACCCCTGTTCGCCCTCGACATCGAAAATCCACGGGATATCAGCCCCGCAGCGGTCTTGGATGGCGTGGTCACTGTCGTAAAACGGACGCGCAAGCTCGGCCGCCAATAGGCGACCAATGGTGCTTTTGCCAGCCCCCATGGGACCTATGAGAAATAAATTGGGTAAATCCTGCATCAGCGAACCGTTAAGCCATCGTCTAGGAGTCGTGGAGTAATAAAGACTAACAACTCTACCTTTTCATTGCTCTCTTCGGTATAGCGAAACAGTCTACCGAGCAAAGGAATATCACCCAAAAGTGGTGTTTTGGCGATTTGGCGCAGCTCTTCGGTGGTCAAAATTCCGCCTAACACCACCGTTTGGCCGTTATCTACCAGC
Source organism: Halomonas sp. SpR8 (assembly GCF_031010195.1). Lineage (GTDB taxonomy): Bacteria > Pseudomonadota > Gammaproteobacteria > Pseudomonadales > Halomonadaceae > Vreelandella. Next base: position 350,544 of record NZ_JAUAMC010000002.1, read on the forward strand.
ACTTGGGTTTCAATTGTATTGGTATCAATCGGCGGTTCACCGCCAAACTCCGATTCACGAAAACTGTCATTTTTAATCACCAGATCCATAATAATACGGTTATCTGGAGTGATCTGCGGGGTGACCTCCAACGAAAGTACGGCCTCTTTGAACTCGGTATCCGGATTGTCGTTGCCATCGACACTCTGGAAGGCGCGTTCTTCACCCTGGCTAATTTTGGCGGTACGTTGATTGGCAGTAATAATCCTAGGCTGAGAAATGGTCTGGCTTTTCCCTTCGCTCTCCAGTGCGCGCAACTCCAGATCCAGCAGGATATCGCCGGATAAATAGCCAAAGCTAAAACCGGTGCCAGGCCCCGTGGCAGCGCCTAGATCCACCGCCAGGCCCCCTTGCGCCCGGTTAATGCCATCGGGGTTGATATCGCGCCGACTGAAGGTACCGTCTTCCCCCTCTTGAAAGCCACGGGTGCTCGACATACCCCAGTTAACCCCCAGTTCGCGGGATGCGGTGTCCCGAGCGATGACAATGCGCGCCTCGATTTGTACCTGGCGGACGGCGACATCCAGGCGATTTATGGTGCGTACGATATCGCGCACCTGGTCGGCGGTATCCTGCAGCAGCAGCGTGTTGGTGCGGTTATCGACGCTGACTCGGCCCCGCTCGGTCAGTAGCCCAAAGCCATCCGCCTCGCCACCGCGCAGTAGCTGGGCTAAATCTTCGGCCCGGGAATACTTGATCTCAATAAACTCGGTGACTAGCGGCGAGAGCGTTTCAAGCTGATTGCGCGCCTCTAGCTCCTGGCGCTCTAAATCGGCCAGTTCACTGGCAGGGGCTACGACAATCACATTACCCTGCTCACGACTCGACAACCCCTGGCTTTGCAGAATTAGCGCCAACGCCTGATCCCAGGGGACTTCGTTTAAATTGAGCGTCACCCGCCCCGTTACGCTGTCGCTCGCCACCAGATTCAGCCCGGTAAATTCGGCCAGCGTGGCCAGCACCGTGCGAACTTCGATATCCTGAAAATTAAGGCTCAACCGCTCGCCGTTAAACCGCTCCCCCATCGCCTGGGAAGGCTGGGATTCCTGGCTAGCAGGCTGGACTTCTACCGTCAGCGTGCGGCCACTTTGCGAGGAGATCATCGCATAAGCGCCCTGGGTGGCAATGGCCAGTTGAGTGTCACGCTGGTTGGCACGAGGCGTAATCCGAGTAATCGGCGTAGCAAAATCGGTTACATCGTAGATTTGATTGAGCGCGTCGGGAATAGATACATCGTGTAGCTTAACCATGACTTGCTCGGCTCCATCCTCACTCACTTCCGCCGCTACCCCCTCTCGATCAAAGGTGACCACTAACCGACCGGCGCCCTCTGCGCCACGGCGAAAATCGATATTTTCAATCTGAGGCCCTTCGTCAGCTTCCAGCGCGGCAGGCGCGTTACCCGAAGTTGCAGCAAACGTGATTCTTAGTCTGTCATCCAAAACCTGTGAGGAAAATTCGCGCGCATCGTGAAGGTTTACCACTAACCGCGTTCGACCATTGCCCTCTAAAGCGGTGATTTGCTCGACACCACTGGCATCAATATTGATACGCCGACGGGCTAACCCGTTTTGGGTATCGGGTAAATCCAGCGTGACTCGCGGAGGGGCATCTAGCCGGTAGCTGCGTAACTCGGGCACGCCGCCAGTGAAGCGAAGGTCGACGTTTACCTCGCCATTGTCGGCTTGCTGCATCTCGATATCCGTCAGCACCGACGCTGCCGCCAACGAAGGCACCCATGCAGTCAACAGTGCTGCCATGAACATCAATAGAGTGTTTCGCCAAGCTGTCACTACCATGAGCATTATCCGCTTACTCGTTGCTTTCGTTGATGACGAGCGACACTCGCCGCTCCTGCCACCCTTCGCTTTGGGTGTACACACGCTCGCTAACACGAATTTCTTGGCCGTTTATGTGCTCAACACGCCCATAGGCGGTGCCCATATAGTTGCCCTCTTTAACGCTGGTCACGTTGCCATCTGGCGTGGCAATCATTGCGACCTGACGCTCTCCCATGCGCATCGTACCGACCAAGCGCAGCTCTTGCAGCGGAAAACGTTCGAGCGACTCTGGTGTGCGCTGCTGATCAGGCGCCAAGGCGCTGCCACCACGATTAGCAATGCCTTGTGCAGTCGGTTCAGGAGGCAAAAAGGGGCTACGACCATCGCTGTATAAATAGGCTAAGTTGTGGCTTTCTGGCAGTTCAAAGGCAATAACCGGCGGCTGCCCGACGGGCGACTGGCGAATATCCGCCAACGTGCGCTCAAGCTGATCTAATTCAGTCTCGGCACACCCGGACAGAACAATCGCCAAAACTATGATGGGCATCGCCGATAAGACCCTCAATGCGAGTAGCTTTGCGAACCAGTGTTTCATAATGCTTCCGCCCCATCCCCAGGAAACTGATCGCCTTGCTCAACATAGCGATAGGTGCGCGCGAATAGCGACAGGCGCAGCGTGTCCCCGCGCTCTTCATTAGGCTCCAGCGTAAAATCGTGCTGGGTCACCATGCGTGGCAGCGAGGCGATATCGGCAATAAAGCTGGCCAGTTGGTGGTAACCGCCGCGCACCTGAATATCCAACGGCTGCTCGACATAATGGGCCTGAGTGATCGTTGGACTTAGCCGAATCGTTTCAATGGTCAGGTGATTATCGATGGCGGCGCCACTAATACTGTCGAGCAGCGATGGTATTTCCGCACCGGTTGGGAGCATGGAACGCAACCGCGCCATTTGCCCTTCCAATGTAGCCAACTGCTCGCGCATTTCGGGCAGGAAAGCGGCTTCGGAAGCCCTACTGCGGTATTCGCTCAATAGCCTGACTTCCTGGCGTTGCGCAGCCAGAAAGGCGTCACGCTGATCGCTTATCACGAGCCAGACCATCACACACAGCGCTGCCAGGAGCGCTAAACAGCAACTCAACACTTTTAACAGCCACGGCCAGCTACCGGCTTCTTTAACGTCTAGATCCCGCCAATCGACATCGCGTAAGCGCTGCCACTCGATAGCCCACTTCTCACGCTGAAGGCTCATGGCAGCGCCTCTTCCACGCCTTGCGGCACCGCTGCTGCGGTCTGCTCCACGTTAAAACGGAACACACGCCCTGCCCCATTATTCTCACTCTCCACCGCTGAGAGCGAGGGCACGCCCAAGCCTGGCAGGGCAGCAATACGGCGCAACTGCTCGGCAACCTGACGTTCGCTGCTTGCCACCGCGGTAACACTAACGCTGTCATTGATTTTCGCTAAGCGTTGATAGATCACGCCGTTCGCCACGCTTTGCGCCACATCATTAAACAACTGAACGGTTTGTGTACGCTCGGCCTGTAAGGCCTGAAATACCGCTATTTGCTCGCCTAAACGACCGATATCGCTGGCATAACGCGATACGCTAGCGATATCGGCATCAAGGCGCTCGATGTGGTCACTGATAGTGGCATTACGCTGCTGCTGAGCCGCTAACTTGAGTTGATATAGCTGAGAGATCAGCAACCCAAGCACCACGCCCAGCAACAGCATGGCTACCACCACGGCGAAGAATTGACGGGTTTGACGCTCACGCTGTGCTTCCCTCCAGGGCAGCAGATTTATGTTCATTGGCTAACTCTCATCGCCAAGCCGCCCGCAGTTAGCATTGCCGGTGCATCGTTGGCTAGCGCCTGGAGATTTAAGCGTTTGTTCACCAGCATGCGCTGAAAGGGGTTAGCAATGGTCACCGACATGCCGCTGTCGTCAGCAATACGTTCGGCAAGCCCAGGGATCACGCTCGACCCGCCGGCCAGCACGATGTGTTTTATCTCCTCCTGGCGCCCGGCTGTATAATAAAGCTGTAGCGAGCGTCCCACCTGCTGCACCGCCGTTTCCAAAAACGGATTGAGAAGGCTTTTATGGTAATCGTCCGGCAGCCCGCCGTGCTTTTTGGCGAAGCCCGCTTCCTCCATGCTTAGATCGTAGCGGTCGCGAATGGCGTCGGTGAGCTGGCGGCCTCCAAACACCGTGTCGCGGCTATAAACAATATGTCCACCGCGGACGACGTGAAAGGCATTCATATTGTCGCCGATATCCACTAGCCCTACGCAAGCGGTCGGGTCATTATCGATCTTTAGCTGACGATGCAGCTGGGCCAGTGAGCGCTCCATGGCAAAGGTCTCAACATCGACGGCCGTGGGCTCTAAGCCAGCTCTTTCCAACGTATCAGTCAGTTGCGTTACATCCTGCTGCCGACAGGCGACCAGCGTCACTTGCTGCTGCTCGTCATCGAACGGCGCAGGGCCCAGGCACTCAAAATCGAACGCGACTTCATTGAACGGAAAAGGAATATGGCGGTCGGACTCGACCACAATGCGCTCTTCAATTTCGTTTTCGCTTAGCCCGATAGGAAAGCTCAGCGTTTTGGTGATCGCGGAACTCGCAGGCACGGCCACCGACGCTTTGCGGGTCGAGGGCTTAGCATGTTTTACGGCACGGCTAAGCACGCTGGCAACGTCATCAATATCGCGAATACGCCGTTCAACCACTGCGCCGTCACGTAGCGGCCGAACAGCATAGCTTTCTACTTGGTAATTATCGTGGCACTGTTTTAGCTCAAGCAGCTTGACGGTCGCCGATGTAATATCGACGCCGATCAACCCCTTACCAGGTTTTAGAAAGCGCATACTGGATTAGACTCCACTTATTTATCACATGGTTTGAGGCTACATGATTTTTAGTTAAGTCACACCCGAACGCACTTACGGCATATCAACACTGGTGGCCGCCGCCTTGGCTTCCTATAATGGCAGCCAATTACATGATACGGCCGTTTAGATGCCGCTCTTTTACTCTTTTCTGGGTGCTCTCTGTACATGACGTTTCTTCGAACCCTTATCGTCTCGCTTTTCTTCCTCATCGTCTCGCTGGTCGGTGCTATCGCTCTAGCTGTAGTGGGGGCCGCTATTTACTTTGCTCCCGGGCTTCCTGACGTTCGCCAACTGCAGGATTTCGAACTCAGTGCCCCACTGCGTATTTTCACCCAAGACGGTAAATTGATTGGCGAGTTTGGTGAAGAGCGCCGCATGGCGATCAACTTTGATGAAATTCCGCAGGATATGATCAACGCCTTGACCGCCGCCGAGGATACCCACTATTTCGACCATTCCGGCGTCGACCCCCGTGGTTTGGCGCGGGCGGTGGTTCAACTGACGATGAGTGGCGATATTCAATCCGGCGGCTCGACGATCACCATGCAGGTCGCGCGTAACTATATGCTGACGCTGGATCAGACGTTTACACGTAAAATTCGTGAAATCCTGCTGGCGCTGCAAATGGAGCAGATACTCGATAAAGAGGAAATCTTCGAGCTTTACGTGAACAAGATTTTCCTGGGCAATCGTGCCTACGGTATCGCTGCCGCCGCCGAGACCTATTATGACAAACCGCTCGCCGAGCTTAGCTTGGCGCAAACAGCCATGATTGCCGGTCTGCCCAAGGCCCCCTCTGCCTTTAATCCGCTAGCTAACTCCGAGCGCTCGCTCATTCGTCGCAACTGGATTCTATTCCGTATGCGCGAGCTGGGGCATATCGACGAAGCCACCTACCAAGCGGCTGTCCAGGAGCCCGTTACCGCCCGTCGTCACTATACCCAAGCGGAAGTCGATGCCGCCTATGTCTCCGAGATGGCGCGTCAGTATGCGGTGGAGCGCTTTGGCGATGAGGCTTACACCGGCGGCTATCGGGTTTACACCACCATTGATAGCGAACTGCAGCCCTTTGCCCGCCAAGCGCTGGCCAATGGGCTAACTGCCTACGACCTGCGCCATGGCTGGCGCGGGCCAGAGCAGAGTGATATTGCCGCCAGCCTTCTCGAAGCCCAGGAGCAAACCGCCACCCAAGGCCTCGAAGAGGAACTTTCTGAGTCTCCCGAGATTCGCCAGACCGCGCGTCAAGCCGCTCGACGCAGCCAGACAGAAGTCGAAGGCATCGATGGCGACGTTAGCAACTGGGTTCAGGTGCTTGAGCGCACGCCCAACTATGGTCTGCTCCAGCCCGCCATCGTGGTAGCGAGCAGTGGCCGTGAAATGCAGGTACTGACCCGCAACGACGGCCTAAAGACCATTGACTGGGACGGCTTGAGCTGGGCACGTCCTTACCTGAGCCCGCGCAGCCGCGGTTCCGAGCCCAGTTCGGCTGAAGAGATTGCCGTACGCGGTGATATGGTGCGCGTAATCGAAAATGAAGATGGCTCGCTACGCCTCTCTCAACAGCCAGACGCAGAAGGCTCGCTGGTCGCTCAAGATCCGCAAACGGGCGCTATCCTGGCTCTCCAGGGCGGCTTCGACTTTAACGCCAGTAAATTTAACCGTGCGGTGCAGGCGCGGCGCCAGTCAGGCTCAATCTTCAAACCGTTTATTTACTTAGCAGCCCTTGAAGATGGTGAGATGAACGCCGCCAGCGTCGTTAACGATTCGCCCGTGGTACTCGACGACGGCAGCAACTCGCTGTGGCGGCCGGTCAACTCCAGCCGTGATTTCCAGGGCCCGATGCGCTTACGTCCGGCCCTCGCCCGTTCGCGCAACCTGGTCACTATCCGCGTGCTGCAGACCATGGGCCTGGATTACACCATTAACTTTTTGGAAGGCTTCGGCTTCTCGCCCGCCCAACTCCCCCGTGGCCTATCGTTAGCGCTAGGCAGCGCAAGTTTAACGCCGCTGGAGATGACCAACGCCTATTCGGTACTCGCCAATGGCGGATTCCAGGTGTCGCCTTGGTTCATTGAGCGCGTCACCCGTGACGATGACAACGAACTGATTGATGAAGCCACGCCGCAGGTGGCCTGCCCGAGCTGTGCCGAAGACCAGGAGACGGTGGAAATCGATGGCCGCGAATACCCGATCGCCAAGCGGGTTGCCGACCCGGCCGCTGTTTATATCCTGCGTGATATGCTGCGTGACGTTATTACCTCGGGTACTGGCCGCGGTGCACTGAGCCTGGAGCGCGACGACATCGTCGGCAAAACGGGTACCACTAACAGCCAGCGTGACGCTTGGTTTGCGGGCTTTAACACAGAACTCGTCACCACCGTGTGGGTCGGTAAGGACAGCAACGAAACCATCTCTGAGTATGGCTCTCAGGCCGCACTACCCATCTGGGTAGCGTTTATGGGCGATGCCCTGGAAGGTACGCCGAACGCCGTGCCTGAACGTCCAGCGACGGTGGTTACCGCGCGCGTAGATCCGGACACAGGCCGACGCTTAGCGGATGGCCAGTCTGGCGGGATTACCGAGTTATTCCATCAGGATCACTTGCCGGATTACCAGCAGCGCCGTATTAGCCGCGAGCTGGAAGAAGCCAGCGGCTCCCAGGGTTCAGGCACCGCTGAGTCGATCTTCTAACTCGACCTTCTAAACCAGCCAATCCTTAGCCCACCAAGCAAAAGGCCCGGAGAACTAATCTCCGGGCCTTTTTGTTACTGACTGTCTTCCCTCTCTAGCCGTCGGTTGCCCAACGCCTATCCGCTAACGGGGGTCGCAGGCGCTTCGCGCTTGCTGGCCAGCCAGTTAGCACCAATGGCGACAACCATGACCGCCACGCCGGCAATTTCGGTCATCAGGTTGGGATAGAACACCCCAAAAATGGCGGCGGTAATCGCGATGCGCGGTAGCCACGACATTTTGGTAAACAGATAGCCCTCCAGCGCCGCGGCAAAAGCACCTAACGCCAGAATGGCAATCACCGCATTCCAGATCACCACCGGCACCGGACCGCCAATGATGATTTCGGGGTTGAAGACCATAAACAGCGGAATCAAGTAGAGTCCTTTAGCAAACTTCCACGCCTGGAAGCTGGTTTCCATCGGTTTACTGCCCGCAATTGCCGCTCCGGCAAAGCCTGCCAAGGCGATGGGCGGCGTCACGTTGGAGTCCTGGGAGTACCAGAACACCACCAGGTGCGCGACCAGCAGCGGCACACCAAACTCAGCGGTCAATGCAGGCCCGACGAGTACAATGAGCACGATATAGCTGGCGGTAACCGGTAGCCCCATGCCCAGCACCAGACTCGCCAACAGCACCATCACCAACGCCAACACCAAGTTGCCGCCGGAGAAAGCCAGCATCATCGAGGAGAATTTCAGCCCCAAGCCGGTCAGCCCGACTACGCCAACAATGATCCCGGCAACCGCACAGGCCATGGAGACTGCCACCGCATTGCGAGCCCCCAACTCCAAGCCCTCGATTAACTTGGCAAAGCCTGCACGCACCACGTCTTTAACGGCCGTCGCGGTCACCGGCTGCCCCTGCCTGGGCGCCACAAAGAAGAACCACAACACATAGCGCAATACCGCCACTGCCAAAATGGTCACTACTGCGTAGTAGCCAACCCGCATCGGCGACATGCTCATCGCCAGCAGCCAGACCAGCACGGCCAGCGGCAGCAGGAAGTGCCAGCCATCCTTCATGACCTGGCGCATCTGCGGCAGTTCGTCTTTGGGCAGCCCCTGCATGCCTTGCTTAAGGGCAATGATATGCACGAACAGATAGACCGTGGCGAAATACATAATCGCCGGCAAGATACTGACTTTGACAATATCCAGATACGGCGTATTGGTATATTCAGCGATCAAGAATGCCCCAGCACCCATTAACGGGGGCATGATCTGCCCACCGGTCGAGGCCGCGGCTTCGATGCCGCCTGCCTGCTTGGCTTTGTAGCCAAGTTTTTTCATCAACGGAATGGTAAAGGCACCGGTGGTGACCACATTGGCAATCGCGCTGCCGGAAATCGAGCCCATGCCCGCCGAGGCTAATACCGCCGCCTTGGCGGGTCCGCCGCGCTGACGGCCGGTCGCCGCATAGGCCATATCGATAAAGAATTTACCCGCCCCGGTGCACTCCAAAAAGGCGCCAAACAGCACAAAAATAAAGATATAGGTGGCCGCGACGCCTAGCGGCAGGCCAAAGATGCCCTCTTGCCCCAGGTAGAGCTGACCGGCGACTCGGTCAATGGTGTAGCCGCGGTGCTCTAGAATGCCCGGCATCCACTCGCCTAGCCACGGTAGCTCACCGCGTGGCCCGGCAAACGCATAGACAATCGCCAGCAGGCCGATCACGGTCATCCCAAAACCCACCGCGCGGCGGCTGGCTTCCAGTACGGTCACGGTGGCAATACAGGCAACCAGAATATCGGTGTCATTCCAGAACCCAGCACGGCTAAAAATCTCATCCAGATTGAGCACTAAGTAACCACCGGTGAGGATGGCGCCGGCAAAAAACAGCAGATCAAGCCCCCAGCCCAATACACCACGCTTACGAGTGGGACCGAAGGCTGGAAACATTAAAAACGCCAGTATCATGATCAACGCGAGGTGAATACTGCGCTGATAAAAAAGGCCTAAGGGCTGAATACCGGCGGAATAGAGTTGGAACAGGGAAAGACCCACCGCCACAATGGTGATCGACCACAGCACCATGCGGGGTTGAATCGCATTACCGCCCGGCACCACGCTCGACGGTTGCTTGGATTCGCTCATGAAGTCCTCGGAAGCGTTAACTAATGTCGTTTTTATTCACGCGGGGATGCGTGAGGATCTATCAGTTGAATGGTCACCCGCTGTCCAGCGGCGTGCTCACTCAGGCTTACGGATGCATGTTCACCATCTGGCCACACCACGCGATGATTGACAGCAGGTGAACCCACCCTCAACACATACCGGTTATTGGCAACAGGCTCGTTAATGGCATTGATCCAGTAACCGCCCTCACCGTCTGAGACCTGTTCACCACGGCCAAAGATATGCCCAAGCCCGGCGGCAAAGTCGGGTTGATGGCTACGCTCCAGTTGCATGACACTCGCCGCATTACGATAGCAGTCCAACACCGTGAAGTGCTCAACGGAGTGCTGCCACTTAATACACCAGCGACCGCCAGCAGGCACCGCTTCATCCACCAGGGTATCGCCCTGTTCGGTCACCACGGCTAAGCGCATAAACGCAGACGCCGAAGCAGGGGAAGCCCCCACTTCGGCGAACGGACAGCATGCAATGAGTAGCGCCACCAGTCGTTGCTGCCACTGCATGGCAATATCGCTCTATGTCCTGTAGTAGTTACAGACAGTGGTTACGGACGTAAACGATCCGGGATATCAGCACCGACTTCTTCGAAATAGCGCAGTGCACCGGGGTGTAACGGCACCGGGGTAGAGTCCATGGTGAACTTCACGGTGGTGTCATTCGCCGCAGGGTGAACCGCAATCAACTCGTCGGTGTTTTCGAACAGCAGTTGGGTCAACTGGTAAGCCAGCTCTTCGTCCATCTCAGAGTTAACGACGAGAACGTTGGGAATACCGATGGTCTGTACGGCTTCATCCATACCGTCATACATACCCGCAGCAAGCTCGTAGGGTGCGAAGACTTCCTCTTCTGCCTGGGCATTGGCCACTTCTTCATCAGATAGGCTAATCAGGCGAATATCGCGGGTGGCGGCCAGGTTGAGAATTGAGCTGGTCGGCGGCCCTACGCTCCAGAAACCGGCATCGATGTCACCATCGCGAATCGCATCAGCGGTTTCGTTGAAGTTAAGGCGCTGGGGAGTGAAGTCATCATAGCTAACCCCATTGGCTTCAAGCAGAGCACGGGCATTCAGCTCGGTGCCGCTACCCGGTGCACCGACGGAAACGCGCTTGCCCGCTAGATCAGCAATCGACTCAATATCCGACTCGGCCAGCGTTACCAGCTGTACCGCGTTGGGGTAAACCGAGGCGAGCGCGCGGATGTTTTCAACCTGACGACCTTCAAAGTCATCTGTGCCGTTGTAGGCTTGATAGACCGTATCGGCCAGTGCCAGGGCAAGATCTGCGTCGCCGCGCATGATCAGCCCCATGTTTTCAACCGAGGCACCGGTGACTTCGGCGGTCGCCTGGGCACCTTCGATATGGTTGTTGATCATCTCGGCAAAACCACCACCGATTGGATAGTAAACGCCGCCGGTACCACCGGTGGCGATAGAGAGTTGCTGGGCGCTTGCTGGGAGCGCGACCGCGAGCATCGATGCGGCAGCAGCGTATTTTAGCGTTTTCATGAGCGTTTCCTCCGTCCTGCTTGGACTTTATAGGTATGGTTGACGATAAAGGAGGTGTTGAAGCCCCGGGGTCTGCTTGCCATCAAAAGACAACCAGAAACGGTGAAGGAGAAGTTAGCACGGCTTATGCGTTAGATGCTAATGGGGGTTTTCAGCGCAGCAGCGCCGTCGCCCGTTCAATAATAAGCGGGCGCCAATAGACAAAACCGCTGCGGTAACTTAGCAGGAGTTCCACGCATTAAAACAAGCATTAAAACAAGCATTAAAACAAGCATTAAAACAAGCATTAAAACAATGAAATCCCGCACAAATGTCTTACTCTATGCCAAATTGTTAATATTTACTGATAATGGCCGTTAATTTCTCCCCCACTTTTATTATTGATTCAGGATAGGAGCCACACTGCTATGGAGCCCGGTTTTAAGCAGGAAAATAGTAGCGAAAAAGACGCACCGCGCCAGAACCTGGCCATCAGCGCTTACCGCCAGCTCAAGCATGACATTATTCGTGGCCGCTACGCCCCTGAACAGAAGCTGTTAATGAGTCACCTGAAAGAGCATTACGGCGCCAGCACCGGGCCGCTGCGGGAGGCGCTCTCACAGCTGGTCGCTGACCGCCTGGTCATCGCCATTAGCCAGCGCGGTTACCGGGTAGCGCCAATGTCGCTGGCCGAGCTCAACGACATCTACGACGCCCGGGCTCAGCTTGAAGGGTTGATTCTGCGCCTTGCCATAGAGCGCGGCGACGATGACTGGGAAGCCACGGTACTGGCCACCGCCCATCGGTTAGCCAAAGTGACCGACATCAATACCCCCGACGACCTGCTCGACCTTTGGGATCAGCGCCACAAAGCGTTCCATACCGCCATTGCCAGCGGCTGTAACTCCCCTCACCTGCTGCAAATGCGTAACACTCTGTTTGACCAAGTAGAGCGCTACCGCCACCTATGGCTCCAGGAAACCGTGATGTCGTCTCAGGCACTGGAGCTCAAGCGTCAGGAGCACGCCGCGTTAGTCGAGGTCATTCTGGCTCGCGACACAGCCCAGGCCGACAGCTTAATGCGTGACCATTTAATGACCCCAGTACCGATTATCACGCGTGTCCTCGAGGCGCGGGGCATCAATTAAATTCTGCGTTTTAAAAAAATGTAGATATTTTAAAAAAACGGCGATACATTGGTTGCAGGCTACTTTGCATCTATTCCTGCCCACAAACTTAGGAATCCACGCCATGACACATTTCAACTGGGACGACCCGCTACTTCTGGAACAACAGCTCACCGATGAAGAGCGCCAGATTCGCGATGCGGCCTACGACTACTGCCAGGAAAACCTTCAGCCCCGCGTGCTGACCGCCTTCCGTGAAGAGCGTTTCGACCGCGAGATCATGACCGAAATGGGCGAGCTTGGCCTGCTGGGTGCCACCGTTTCCCCCGAGTACGGCGGTGCAGGCGTTAACCATGTCGCTTACGGTTTGATTGCCCGTGAAGTCGAGCGTGTGGATTCCGGCTATCGTTCCGCCATGAGCGTTCAGTCGTCGCTGGTGATGTACCCCATCGAGACCTACGGTTCTGAAGAGCAGAAGCAGAAATTCCTGCCCAAGCTTGCCAGCGGTGAAATGGTCGGCTGTTTTGGTTTGACCGAGCCCGACCACGGCTCTGACCCCGGCAACATGATTACCCGTGCGGAAAAAGTCGACGGCGGCTACCGCCTGACCGGCGCCAAAATGTGGATCACCAACAGTCCGATTGCCGATATCGCCGTGGTTTGGGCGAAGTCAGCGGCTCACGATAACCAGATTAAAGGTTTTATTGTCGAGCGCGGCGTGGACGGTTTCACTACGCCCAAAATCGAAGGCAAGGTCTCGCTACGCGCATCGATTACCGGTGAAATCGTGCTGGACAACGCCTTCGTTCCCGAAGAGAACCTGCTGCCCAACGTCAGCGGTCTGAAAGGCCCGTTTGGCTGCCTGAACAAAGCGCGCTACGGCATCGCCTGGGGGGTGATGGGCACCGCGGAGTTCTGCTGGCACGCCGCGCGTCAATATACCCTCGACCGCAAGCAGTTTGGCCGCCCGCTGGCTGCCAACCAGCTGATCCAGAAAAAGCTCGCCGATATGCAGACCGAAATCACGCTGGGCTTACAGGCCGCATTGCAGGTGGGCCGCCTGATGGATAGCGGCAACTGGGCACCGGAAATGGTCTCGCTGATCAAGCGCAACAACTGCGGTAAAGCGCTGGATATCGCCCGCCAGTCCCGCGACATGCACGGTGGTAACGGTGTTTCCGACGAGTACGGCGTTATTCGCCACATGGTCAACCTGGAGTCGGTGAATACCTACGAAGGAACCCATGATGTACACGCCTTGATTCTGGGTCGTGCTCAAACAGGCATTCAGTCGTTCTTTTAATCACCGCATTTTGACTACTTGTCACTTATTAACGGAGCCTCTATGAGCGAGCTAACCAAACCACTGGCCGGTATTAAAGTACTCGATATTTCCCGGGTGCTGGCTGGGCCATGGTGTGGTCAGATGCTCGCGGATATGGGTGCGGATGTGATTAAGGTCGAGCGCCCCGGCAGCGGCGATGACACGCGCCACTGGGGCCCTCCTTGGCTGGCGGGCAGCGAAGAGTCAGCGTATTACCTGTGCGCTAATCGGGGTAAACGCTCGGTGACCGTCGATATGGCCAAACCCGAAGGCCAAGCGGTGATTAAGCAGTTGGTCGCTCAATCTGATGTGCTGATCGAAAACTTTAAGGTCGGCGGCCTGAAGCGCTACGGTTTGGATTACGTCAGCTTAAAAACACTGAACCCCAAGCTGATTTACTGCTCGATCACCGGCTTTGGCCAGGAGAGCCCCTACGCCCACCGAGCCGGTTACGACTTTATGATCCAGGCCATGGGCGGGATCATGAGCCTGACCGGCAAGCCCGATGACGAACCTGGCGGTGGCCCGGTAAAAAGCGGCGTGGCGTTCACAGACATTTTCACTGGTTTGTATGCGGCCAATGCCGTACTGGCGGCGCTTTACCAGCGCCGTGATAGCGGCGTGGGCTGCCATATTGATATGGCGCTAATGGATGTACAGGTCGGTGTGCTCGCCAACCAGGCGCTCAATTACCTCACCTCCGGCAATGTGCCCCAGCGGCTGGGTAACGCCCACCCCAACATCGTGCCCTACCAAGCGTTTGCTACCCAGGATGGCCATATGATTATGGCTGTCGGCAACGACGAGCAGTTCAAGCGTTTTTGTAACGTGCTTTCACTTCCCGCTTTGGCCGAAGACCCACGCTTTTCCACCAACGGCGCTAGAGTTAATAACCGCGCGCTTCTCGTACCGCAGTTGGAAGCGGCGTTGGCCCAGCGCAGCACGGATGAGTGGCTAGCCGCCTTTGAAGCCGTTGGCGTGCCCTGTGGGCCAATCAATACGCTGGATCGGGTATTCGACGACCCTCATGTGAAAGCCCGCGGTCTCAAGCAAACCCTACCCCATGATCAAGCGGGCCAAGTAGATTTAGTCGCTAATCCGATTCGTTTTAACGGCGCCCAGATGAGTGCCACCACAGCGCCGCCCCACTTAGGCCAGCACACTGAACGCGTGTTGGAAGAACTCGGCATTACGCCTGAACAACTAGTGGCATTGCGCACCTCTGGTGTTATTTAATCACTAGGTAAGCACCTCAATTAAGCACTATGCTGAAAGCCCATCCTTTCTCGACAGGAGTTGAGCCATGAGCAGTAATGCCGAACTGAACGAGCTAAAACATAAGTACGTCGCTGCTGGCGCCGCTAGCCCTGCAACGGCGTTCGCCGACCACGCTGAAAACGCTGAAATCTGGGACGCGGACGGCAACCGCTTTATCGACTTCGCGGGCGGCATTGGCGTTCTCAACGTAGGTCACCGCCACCCCAAAGTGGTCGCCGCGGTCAAAGCCCAGCTCGATAAGCTGATGCACACCTGCCAAACGGTCATGCCTTACGAAGGCTATGTGAAAGTCGCCGAAAAGCTCAGCCAGATCGTGCCGGTGCGTGGTCATGCCAAAGTCATGCTGGCCAACTCTGGTGCGGAAGCACTAGAAAACGCGGTCAAGATCGCCCGCGCGGCCACCGGCCGTTCCAACGTTATCTGCTTTGATGGCGGCTACCACGGTCGTACCTTTTTCACCATGGCCATGAACGGCAAAGTAGCACCCTACCAGAGCGATTTCGGCCCCATGCCAGGCACCGTCTTCCGCGCGCCCTACCCGGTGCCGTATCACGGCGTTAGTGAAGACGAAGCCATTCGTGGCCTGAAGATGACGCTAAAAACTGATGCTAACCCCAAAGATACCGCGGCCATTGTGTTGGAACCGGTCCTGGGTGAAGGCGGTTTCTACCCGGCTTCTACTAGCTTTCTGACCAAGATCCGCGAGATCTGCGATGAGCACGGCATTTTGATGATCATCGACGAAGTGCAGTCGGGATTTGGCCGTACCGGCAAAATGTTTGCCATTGAGCATAGCGGCGTTGAACCGGACATCATGACCATGGCCAAGAGCATGGCCGATGGCATGCCGATCTCCGCCATCGTGGGTACCGACAAGGTAATGGACGCTTCAGGCCCTAACTCCTTGGGCGGCACCTACACCGGCAGCCCCACCGCCTGTGCGGCGGCGTTAGCGGTCATGGAAGTCTTCGAAGAAGAGAACATCCTGGAGAAGAGCCAGGCCCTTGGCGACAAGCTGGCCAAGCGCTTCAATGTGTGGGCCGACAAGTTTGACTGCATCGACCACGTGCGCAACATGGGCGCCATGGCGGCGTTTGAGCTGGTATCGAACAAAGCTGACCACACGCCCAATCCTGAATTGGCCGCTGCGCTATGCAAGAAAGCCCGCGAAGAGGGCTTGATCCTGCTTTCTTGCGGCATGTACGGCAACACCATCCGCTTCTTGATGCCCGTCACCATTCAAGACGACGTGCTCAATGAAGGGCTGGATATTATTGAATCGTGCTTGGATTCATTGGTGTAAACGGCTAGCCGACTTGCAGAAACGCCGCTCAGATGAGCGGCGTTTTTGCTGATTTCCTATCCTCATCCAGCCATAAATCTCGGCAACCAGAGTGCGATTTGCGGCCAGATACTCACCAGCAGGGCGGCAATACACATGAGCAGGAAAAACGGTAGCGAAGCCCAGGCAACGCGGCTGATGCTTTCTCCTGTCAGGCTCTGAAGCACAAAAAGGTTAAAGCCAACGGGCGGCGTAATCTGCCCAAGCTCAATCATTATAATCAGGAAAATTCCGAACCAGATCGGATCAAACCCGGCCAGCAAAACAATAGGCAGCGTAATCGGCAGGCTCATCACGGTGATTGAGATACCATCCAGAAACAGCCCCAGCACGATATAGAAAACAGCCAGCGCCAGCAGCAGCACCATGGGGCCGAAGTTCTGCTCGGCAATCCACCCTGCCAACTCACGCGGCAGGTGCAGATACCCCATCGCCGTAGATAGAAGCGTTGCCGTGATCAGAAGGCTACATACCATGATCGTTGTTATCAGCGTCCCACGAAAGGCTCCAACAAACAGCTTGATGTTTAACTGCCTTTCAAAGCCCAACAGCAGCAGAGTGGCCGCCACTCCTACCGCTGCCGCTTCTGACGGCGTTGCAATACCGCTGTAAATTGACCCTATCACGATGGAGATCAGTGCCAATATGGGTAGCAGCAGTACAAAGGACTGTCCGATCGTCTGATCAGACATCACACTCTTCGGCGCCAATGATGGCGACATCCAGGACCTGAATCCGATATAGCAACTGTATAGAAAGGCAATTAACAGCCCAGGCAACACGCCTGCCATAAACAGCTGACTAATGGATACTTCAGCCTGAACGCCATAAACGATCATGACGATTGACGGAGGGATTAGCAGGCCCAGGCTTCCGGCGCCCGCCAGAGAGCCAATTGAAAGATTCCTGTCGTAACCTCTCTCTTTAAGCTCCTGAGTGGTTATTTTACCAATAGTCGCTGTTGTAGCCGCACTTGAGCCGCTCACTGCTGCAAATAACGTGCACCCCAAAACATTGGTGTGCAGAATTCCGCCGGGCAAGTGACTGGTAATCGGCACCAGTCCCTTGAACAGTCGCTCCGAGATATTCGAGCGAAATATCAGCTCGCCCATCAGGATAAACAACGGAATGGCCGATAACTCCCAGCTGTTGCTGGCCCGGTATAAAATTCGTGAGAAAATCAGGCCAATGCGGTCTGCGCTGAAATCACCAAACAGCCAGAGAGAGCCGATGGACACTGCCAGCATGGCTGCAAAAATCCACGTTCCCATTGTCAGAAAAAAAAGCAGCAGAACCGCAACGCCTATAGCCGTCCAAAAAATATCCATGTATCACTTCCCATCGGTTAAACCTTATTCAGCTACAGGCAGATACTGAGAACGTAACAGCACTATTTTCAAGGCTCTGACAAGAAGCGAAAAAGAGATCAGCCACATGCCAATCAGTATGGCGCCTTCAGGTATCCAGATAGGCGTTTCAGCCAGGGTTTCACTGACCACACCGCGGCTAAAGCTGCGCTGAACGTTCTGCAGCCAGAAAGTGGAGATCCACAAGAAACAGCCAGCGGTTAATAGGCTGCTGAAAAGCTCAAACGGCCAGCGCATATTTACAGGGATACGCTCAAGTAGTAGGGAAACTCTGATTAACCCGCCTTTTTCAAGCACATAGGGGAGGCCCAAAAAAGACATGGTGGCGACTGCATAACCAATATACTCATCCAGGATATAGGTAGAGTGGCCAAAAAACCTCAGCACTATCTCCAGCAGAATATGGCCCAGCATATAAACAATCAGCACGACAGCAATCACCGCACCAACTCTATTAAGCAGCATGGAGGCACGCTCCATGCCCTTTAAAAAGCTCATTGCTCGCCTCTGAACTCAGTCATGATCGACTGGCCAGTATCGCCAGTGTTGTCGAGCCAGTTCTCAACCACACTGGCAGAGGCTTCAGAAAGTGCCTTCAGCACATCAGCTGAGACGGGGTCGCTGATGGCTACGTCATGCTCGCCAAGCGTCTGGTAATTTTCTTCGGTACGCGTTTCAACAGCGGCCCAGTTATGCTGGTCGGTAAGGTCGGCAGCTTCAAGAAGTGCTTCTTGCTGTTCGGCGCTCAATGAATCAAATACAGCCTTGTTCATATGAACCATATTAAGCGGAATCGCATATTGAACCGCCGAAAAATGATCTTGATGCTCCCAGAAGCTCCCGTTGGCGCCGGCTTCTGCTGAGGTCAATACAGCGCTGATCCCGCCGGTAGCCAGCTGCGGCACCACATCGCCCCACGACAGGCTCACGGGAGATGCCCCCACGTTGCGGAAAGTCTCCGTTCCATTGCGATCAAAGGTACGGATTTTCAAATTCTCGAGATCGCTTTGATTAGATATTGCTGTCTTTGACCAGATGCCGCTAGGTGGCCAGGGCGATGCATATAGCAATACCTGATCGTTATCTTCAAACACCTCTTCATAATGCGGTTTAGCTATTTCATAGAGGCGCCGTGCATCTTCAACGTCTTCAACAATAAACGGTAGCGAAGAGAGCAGAAAAATGGAGTCGATCCCGCTCATGGTGCCCGAGAGTGTATCGGCTATATCAACCGCACCATCAGCAACAGCATAAAAGTGGTCGCCTGAATTAAAACCTAATGCTCCGCCCGTGTGCAGCGTAATACCTATATCACCATCCGTTAGCTCACTTACTTTATCAATAAAGTAAGCATCTCCCTGAGCATGTATTGAATTAGCGTTATACTCATTAGAAAAATCCAGATTAACTGACTGAGCATAGGAATAGCTGCTAACCAGCAACATACCTAACACAATAGGCGTTTTGCAGGTCGGTCTAAAACCGCTTCTTTTCACATTAGTATTAGAAATCATTCACTGTTCCCCGCAGCTTATTATTGAAACCATTTTTTAAACTACAGTTATTGAACGGCCAACTATTTCCAATAACGACGGGAATGCGTTCAAATGCGACGCTTGCTGAAACTGTTCTGGCAGGGAGAGTCTTAATTCTTACGCAAGGCGGCCTTACAGGCACTCTGCATTAGCCGGTGGGAAAGCCTGAAGAAACAAGCCAAACGCCGCTCAATTTTAGCGGCGTTTTTATTGCGCGGATTCAATCCCGGGGACGGCGGTCGCCTTCGAGGAAGTTGGCGACGAACACCGCCTTGCCATGGGTCTCAAACGACCACTTCATCACCTCGCTCAACCCAGTCATAACGGCGTCAAACTCGCCAAATACCTGGGTGCTCATGCGGTTAGGATGTACTTCCAATCCCGTCGCCTCAAGGCGTTTCACCACCTCTTTAACCACCGGCTTAAAGTCATCGGCCAGTGGGTAATAGCTAAGCTGTACGGAAAGATACATAACGCCTCCTTACGCTGTATGTGATGGCCTGCTAGCTGCAGACAATCGCTGCCAGGCAGCCAAAATAGCGGCACGGGTCTCATCCGGATGCTCCATGGGGAACATATGCGTGCCCGGGACTTCGCTTACCCTTAGGCCCTTGCGCTTCAAGCGCTTGATGCGCGAAGCGGTCAGCAGATCAGATTCTGTACCCGCCACTAGTTCAAGCGGCACGCCCAAACGCTTTGGCAGGCGCGAAAGGTGATCGGGCAGATGGCGGAAAATCTCCACCTCGATCTGCGTATCAAAGGTCAGCTCCGCACTACCGTCATCTAACAAGCGCGTCCCTGCTTCAATGTAGTCGTTGAGTGCTGCTGGGGTAAAGCGACGAAACAGCCCCCGTCGCCCCAGCGAAGTCGCCATTGCCTCCCGGCTAGGCCACACCGTGCGACGCCCCAAGGTTTTACCCGCAGGGGTAACCCGATCAACAAAGCCAAATCGCTTGGCGGCTTTCATCGCCCAGGCATCCGTTCCCAGCATCAGCGGGGGGTCGAGCATGATCACCCCGCAGAAACGCTCCGGCTGTTTATCGGCAGCCATGGCCATCAAGGTGCCACCCAGCGAATGCCCTACCCCCAGCAGCGGTGTATCGCTCTCGGGCAGGTAGCTCAACAGCTCATCCACCAGGTTGCCCCAGTTACGATTAACCGGGTAATCAGGATGGTGACCCAGGCGATCCAAAGGATGCAGGTCAAAGGTTTCAGCCAGTGGGTTCAGCAGGCTGCGATAGCTTAGCCCTGGAAAACCATTGGCGTGGGCAAACACTAAGCGGGGGCGTGAAGCGGCATCGGCAGACATAGCGAGACTCGTGGGTGAGCAAACAGTAAAAGATCAATTCAAACTATCATACGTCTGTTTTAACGCGCGATTGAATGAGCGTCAATCCGCATAAGGGTTAACAGGCTAATTAAAACAGCGACAGCTGGTGCTCCTGGCTGCTCTCCGCCAGCCGGTAACCCACCCCCAGCAGGCGCACGGGCCGTTCGCCTCTGCTCCAGCCAACGTTAAGGAGGGTTTCAAACTGTTCGAGATTGGGGGCGGGATCGGCGTGTTCCACGGTGGTTTGCGTGAAGTCGTTAAATTTCACTTTGACGATTAACCCACGCACCGCCAGCGGTGGGTCAAGCCGGGCGTAGCGGCGCTCTAAATCTTCGATTAGCGCGGGTAGCTCTTGGCGGCAGGCGTCGAGGTTGGGTAAATCCTGGGCATAGGTCTGCTCGGTGCTGATCGATTTGCGCTCGCGGTGGGTTTTTACCGGGCGCTCGTCGCGCCCCCAGCTTAGCTCATGCAACCGACGGCCAAAGCGGCCAAAGTGTTCGACCAAGTCCGTCAACGTGCGGGAGCGCAGATCGGCGCAGGTGTGGATATCCAGCCCCGCCAGTTTTTCAGCCGTGCGCGGGCCCACGCCATGGATTTTCTTTACCGGCAGCTGCTGCACAAAGCTATCGACTTTATCCGGCGTAATCACGCACAGGCCGTCGGGCTTGTTCCAGTCGCTGGCGATTTTGGCCAGAAACTTATTGGGTGCCACGCCCGCTGAAACGGTAATTCCCACTTCGCGACTAACCCGCTCACGAATAGCCTCTGCCATTAGCGTGGCACTGCCATGGTGCAGTGTAACGTCCGAGACATCCAGAAACGCTTCATCCAATGACAGCGGTTCGATAAGCTCGGTGACCTCGCGATAAATCGCAAACACCTGGCGGGCGACCGTCTTGTATTTAGCCATATCGCCGCGAATAACGGTGAGATGCGGGCAGCGCTTGAGCGCTTGGCCCATGGGCATCGCCGAGTGGATGCCGAACTCGCGGGCGGGATAGTTACAGGTGGCGACCACTCCGCGCTGTTCGACACTGCCACCAATGGCAATGGGTATATCCCGCAGCGCGGGGTTATCGCGCATCTCCACCGCAGCGTAAAAACAGTCACAGTCGCAGTGAATAATTTTGCGCACCGGCTACCCACCCAACTGTAAAAAAACACAGTTTAGCATAGGCGCTATGTTCCGCAGAAGGTTCTCAATACCTGTTGGTTTTCTGTGGCAGGCGCCGCCAAACGCCGCGCTTCAACGGACTCATCAAACGGTTTAGTCACCACCGCTAGCAGGGTATGGAACGGCGCAAAATCCCCGTCGTACGCGGCATCAATGACTTCCTGAACCCGATGGTTGCGGGGAATAATCACCGGGTTGGCGTGGCGCATGGCAGTAAAGCGCTCGCCGTCTTGACTGGCCACCTGCGCTTGCTGCCACTGATCCAGCCACGCCACCAGCTCATTGGGCTGCGTGGTCAGCGCCAGCAGTGCCTCGTGGCGCTCATCATTCGGCGAGGCAGCGTCTTGGGTGAGCGCATCAAAGGTCGCGGTCATGTCCATCCGGCCTTGATGCATCTGGCTTTCCAACGCCTCCATAAGCGGCATTGCCTGGTCGCTGTCTGCTGCAAGGCCGAGTTTATCGGCGTACAGGCGGCGCTGTTCGGCGCTGAACAATGGCTCAAAGCGGCGAATGGCATCAGTGGCCTGCTCTACCAACGCGTCACCCTCTTCCTTCATTAACGGCAGCAACGTTTCGGCAAAGCGCGCCAGGTTCCACTGGGCAATGGCGGGCTGGTTGGCAAACGCATAGCGGCGGCCTTGGTCGATGGAGCTATACACCTTCTGGGGATCAAACTGCTCCATAAAGGCACAGGGGCCGTAATCGATGGTTTCGCCCGCGATGCTGCAGTTATCGGTATTCATCACGCCGTGGATAAAGCCCACGCTCATCCAGCGGGCGATCAGCAACGCCTGACGGGCCACTACCGCTTCCAGCAGTGCTAAATAAGGATCTTCAGCATTGGCGGCCTCCGGGTAGTGGCGCTCAATCACATGATCCGCCAGCGCTTTTAGCAGTGCCTCATCTCGGCGCGCAGCGGCAAACTGAAAGGTACCCACGCGAATATGGCTGCTGGCCACGCGGGTAAATACCGCGCCGGGCTCGGCCATTTGGCGCACCACCCGTTCGCCGCTAGTCACCGCTGCCAACGCGCGGGTAGTGGGAATGCCCATCGCCGCCATAAACTCGCTGACCAGGTATTCACGCAGGACCGGGCCGAGTGGCGAGCGGCCATCGCCACCACGGGAGAACGGCGTGCGGCCGCTGCCCTTTAGCTGCACATCGCGGCGCACGCCGTGTTGATCAACCACTTCACCTAGCAGCAGCGCCCGGCCGTCGCCCAACTGGGGTACGAAATTGCCAAACTGGTGGCCTGCGTAACCCAATGCGCCCGGCTTGGCCCCTGGCACCGGCTGATTACCGCTAAACCAACCGGCCAGCGTTGTTGCGTCAGGCACCTCTTTGGCGCCCAACTCTTCAGCAAGCGGCGTATTAAAGGCGATCAGTTCAGGGCTGGCTACGGGCGTTGCCTGGCTGGCGACCCAAAGAGGTGCAGGTAAGGTGGCGTAGCGATGTTCAAATTGCAGCACAGTGGGCTCCGCTATTAATGGCAATGACGATCTAGTGGCAATGACTAGCTAATACCCTAGCACTTTAGTCAAGTAAACGCCGCTGCAAACAGCGCACGGCCTCTTCAAGCACCGGCGTTAGCGGTGCCCGCCACTGATGGGACAACAGCGCATCGGCCCGGGTAACACCGAGTGACAGCGACGCCAGCGGGATTCCCCGATCATGGGCGGCGCGGCAGAAACGGTAGCCGGAAAACACCATTAACGAGGTCCCCACTGCCAGCACCGCATCAGACTCGGCCAGCGCCACCTGGGCGGCCAGCCGCCGTTCGGCGGGTACCACATCACCGTAAAACACCACGTCGGGCTTTAGAATGCCGTTGCAGCGAGGGCAGTCGAAAATGCGGAAGCTGCTGAAGTCAGTCTCTAAATCGGCGTCGCCGTCCGGGGCGTGACCGGCCTGCAAACCAGCAAAGATGGGATTCATCCGCGCCATCTCGGCATGCATGGCGTGGCGCATCATTTGATAGTCGCACGCCATGCACTTGACCATATCGGCACGGCCATGCAGGTCGATCACCCGACGGGAACCGGCGCGCTGATGTAAGCGGTCTACGTTTTGGGTTACAAGCTGCAGGATATAGCCCTGTGACTCTAGCGCCGCTAACGCTCGGTGGGCACCACTGACTTGAGCTTCACGCATAGCGCTGAAACCAATCAGCGCACGTGCCCAGTAGCGCTGGCGAACGTGATGAGAGCTCATAAAATCGCCATGTTGCACCGGCGGTGGCCGCTTCCATTGACCATCCGCATCGCGGTAGTCAGGGATGCCGCTGTCGGTACTCACCCCGGCACCGGTAATCACCCACAGTTTGCGGTGCTGCTGAATAAAGGCAGCCAGCTCCTCGCCCGCCTGGGCAACGCTTTCTGCTATTTCCACGGCCTGCGTCAATAGTTCACCTCTAGGCAATATTGCTCAAACTCAACGATACTGTAGTGCAATAGAGGGCCATGCAACGCGCCCTTCAACGGTTATTGTGCACCCAGGAGATACGTTTATGCAGCACGATCATGACATTATTATTGTCGGTGGCGGCATGGTGGGCGCTGCCCTGGCGGCTCGTGTGGGTCATGCTGGCTTCTCTGTCGGGCTGGTAGAGAAAGGCGGCGAGCCAAGCGAACCCTGCGGCGACTATGATCTGCGGATCTCGTCACTAAACGCGCGTTCACTTGCTTTTGTGAAGGCCAGCGGCACAGCGCTCCCTGAAGAGCGCAGTTGCCCGTTCCGGCATATCGATGTCGCCAACCAGGACGGCACCGGCCACGCGCTGTTCTCCGCCGCCGATAGCGGCATGGATGACTTCGGCATCTTTATCGAAAACCGTACTCTACAGTACGCCCTCTGGCAGCGCTTGGCGCAATTACCCAGCGTCACCTGTTACACCCACTGCGCGCCGCTGAGCACCATCGCGGCCACCTCTGCACGCCAGCTTGAACTGGATAACGGTCAGACACTGAGCGCGCCGCTGGTGGTTGGGGCTGATGGTGCCCGCTCGGCCCTGCGCGAGCTAGCCCAGATTCCAGTGGAGAGCTACGATTACCACCAGCGCGCCATGATCATTAACGTGGAAACAGAGCTGCCCCAGCAGGATGTCAGCTGGCAGGTTTTCACCCCCACCGGCCCAATTGCCATGCTGCCGCTACCCGGCCACCGCGCATCGCTGGTGTGGTATGACCACGAAGACGCTACCCGCGCCCGCGAGGCAATGGATAACGCGACGCTAAAAACCGCTATTGAGGGTGCCTTCCCCCGCCGCCTGGGGAATATCACCCGGGTGGTCGCGCGCGCCAGCTTCCCCATCAAGCGCCAGCACGCCAAGCGCTATATCGGCAAGCGTTTAGCGCTAATAGGCGACGCAGTCCACGTAGTACACCCGCTGGCAGGCCAAGGGTTAAATATCGGCCTGCACGACGCCGACACCCTTGCTGAGATTATCATTCAAGGCCGCGACCCCGGCGACTACCTCAACCTACTGCGCTTTGAGTGCCAGCGCCGCGCGGCTAACCAGGCGATGATTGCCGCCACCGACAGTTTTCATCACCTGTTTACCGGCGCCAAACCGCTGCGCCAGTTAGGCGATTTGAGCCTGCAGCTCGCCGAACGTTTCCCGCTCGCCAAGCGCATGATGATGCAGCAAGCCAATGGGTTGAATCCGTTTAAAATGCGCTAGAAACGACTACGCTGAAGGGGCAACTGCTCGATGCAGACAATAACAAACACAGCACCCCTTCATTCAAGGAAACCCTATGACGCTTACGCAACGGATCTCTGTACTCACGGCTTCAGCGTTCGCCGGTATCGCGCTACTTGCTTCCTCATCGCTAATGGCCTGGGACGGCGTGGTCGAGAAACAGACCTTCGAGATGGAAAACTTCACTACTCAAGGTGGAGAAACCATTCCCGAGGTGGTCGTGGGCTGGGAAGCCTACGGTGAATTGAATGACGCCCGCGATAACGCCATTCTGATTACCCATTTTTTCTCCGGCACCAGCAACGCCGCAGGACGCTATGAGGCCGATGGCGAGCCAACCGGCTACTGGGACACCATCATTGGCCCTGGCAAACCGCTGGATACCGATGAGTACTACATCATCTCCTCCGATACGCTGGTCAACCTCAACGCCCATGACCCGAATGTCACCACCACCGGGCCTGCCTCGATCAACCCGGACACCGGCGAACCCTGGGGCATGGACTTCCCTGTGGTGACGATTCGTGACTTCGTCGAGGTGCAGCGCGAGTTGTTGGAAAGCCAAGGCATTGAATCGCTGCATGCGGTCATGGGCGCCTCGATGGGCGCACTACAGGCCTTTGAATGGGCCAGCGCCTACCCAGACCGGGTCGAGCGGCTGATTCCCGTGATCGGCGGCGGGGTTGCCGACCCCTGGCTGCTGGCAACGCTGAGCGCCTGGGCCGCGC
The DNA here is from genome assembly GCF_031010195.1 of Halomonas sp. SpR8. Lineage (GTDB taxonomy): Bacteria > Pseudomonadota > Gammaproteobacteria > Pseudomonadales > Halomonadaceae > Vreelandella. Next base: position 376,516 of record NZ_JAUAMC010000002.1, read on the forward strand.
CGATTCGCCTGGATGCCAACTGGAACGAAGGCGACTACTACGACGGCGAGCCGCCCACAGATGGTTTGAAAGAAGCGCTTAAGTTAGTCACGCTCAACGCCAACCACTGGCAGTGGGCCAACGAAACCTTCAACCGCGACTGGGCCGACGAAGACCGCGACCCGGCCCAGGACATCAACGCCCGCTACGCGATTGAAAAAACGCTGGATGATATCGCCGCCGGACGTGCCGAAACGTCCGATGCGAACCATTTTCTATATCTAGTGCGCGCCAACCAAACCTTTATGACCGGCCACGGCGACTCGTTAGAGGAAGGACTTGCCGCCATCGAGGCACCCACGCTAATGCTCTACAGCGAAGACGACCTCGTCTTCGCCCCTGAAGGCGTGCGCCATACCGCCGAGCTGATTGAAGCAGACGGCACTGAAGTGACACTTGAAACCCTGGAAGGCAATCGCGGCCATTTGGATGGCGTTTTATCCATTGACCAAGCCAGCGACACCTTGCGGGCGTTTTTGCAGTAAGGGAGTGAGCGCTGGTTTTCTGTGTGCCAGCGTTCTGACTCAATGTATGAGCGGATTAACTACCGACCCTCATGCAGCACTCAGAGGTTTAATCCGATTAACTTCCTCCTTGATCGTCTGAGCTGCCGCCCATAGATCAACAGCGCGTTGTGCATTCAGCCAAAAATCCGGCGAATTATCAAACAAGCGGGCAAGCCGAAGCGCCATTTCAGGGCTGACAGCGCGCCGCTCACGCAACAGCTCATTGACCGACTGACGAGAAACGCCCAACGCCTCAGCCAGTCCTGCCACCGTCAGACCATAGTCCGGTACAAAATCCTCTCTCAGCATTTCACCAGGATGGGTCGGTTTGCGCTGCATACCCGCTGTGTTAAGAATAGCCATCGTCATCACCTCATTCAGTGGTAGTCACAAACTTCAACGTCATACGCATCGCCATCTTCAAAACGAAAACAGATACGCCACTGATCATTTATTGAAATCGAGTGCTGACCTTGCCTGTTTACAGGACGTTAGCGGTTGGCGTTTTCCTCGGCCACCTGACGAAGCGCATCGACAAGCACTTCGGCGGGCTGGGCACCAGAAATCAGGTAGCGACCGTCGAGGATAAATGCTGGCACAGCGTTTACCCCTGCCTCCATGAATTTCTGTTCTGCCGCTCGAACGTCGTCCGCGTACTGATCAGACCGAGCGATGGCCTCGGCAGTGTCACCGTCTAGCCCAACCTCAATGGCCTTCTCGCGAAGCACCTCTGGGTCGGCAGGGTTTTTCGCTTCACCGAAGTAGGCATCAAACAGGGCCAACTGCAGGGCTGTTTCTTGGTTTTGCGTTCCGGCCCACGCCAGCACGCGGTGGGCAGCGAACGTATTGTTCGCCCGGCGCTCCTGGGCGCCACGAAAATTTAATCCAAGCTCTTCGGCTACCGCCATAATTTCGCGCTGGGACTGCGCCATGCTGGCAGCATCCTTGCCGTACTTGCGGCACAAGTGCTCCAGGATCGGCTCGCCCTCGGGCGGCATATCCGGGTTCAGCTCAAAGGGCTGCCAGACAAGCTCAACGTCGATCTCGCCATCCAGTATCTCTAACGCTTGCTCCAGGCGACGATAGCCAATCGCGCACCACGGGCAGGCGACATCGGACACTAGGTCAATTCTTACCTTTTGCATTTTGTATATCCCATTGACATATCCCAAAATTCGATCAAACTAAAGAAAGTATGTTACGTGTATATAGTGAGTAACGGCAGTACTGATAAGGAGACAGCCATGGAAAAAGCAGCTGTGTTTAAAAGTAACCGTAGCCAAGCGGTGCGTATGCCGAAATCCCTCGCGCTGCCGGAGAACGTTACACGCGTTGATGTTATTGCCTTGGGTCGCGCGCGCTTAATTACCCCCGTAGGTGAAGCGTGGGATAGCTGGTTTGATGGCCAAAGTGTCACTGCTGACTTTATGAGTGAACGCGACCAGCCAAACGAACAGGAACGCGAGGCGTTTTGATGCTTAAGTACATGCTTGACACCAATATCTGCATTTTCACCATCAAACATAAACCTCCCCATGTTCGCGAGACCTTTAATCAGCATAGCGACCAGCTCTGTATCAGCACCGTGACACTCATGGAGTTGGTGTATGGTGCTGAGAAGTCCGCTTATCCCGAGAAAAACTTGAGTGTGGTAGAAGGGTTTGCAGCCCGACTGGAAGTTCTCGATTACGACTCCAGCGCCGCCTATCACAGTGGCCAGCTACGTAGCGAGCTGGCCAAAGCAGGTACACCCATCGGCCCATATGATCAGATGATAGCTGGGCATGCTCGCTCAAAAGGGCTAATTCTGGTAACCAACAACCTAAGTGAGTTCAGTCGCGTACCTGGGCTTAGAGTAGAAGATTGGATTTAGGACACCATTCATTCACCGGAGATGCCACTACTCATGACCAAAACAGCGTTAGCTTTAATCGCCATGATGCTGATAAGCGGGTGTAGCGATAGCAATACCGCCACATCAAATTCGTCCGCTCCAGATACTGCAAGCGAGCAAAACCAGCCCCATCATCAGGTGACCGATCAATGGGTCGGCAGATGGATCGGCGTAGAAGGGTTATTCCTGGACATCAGCAAGGACGAGTCTGCAGGCCCCGGCCACTATTTGCTTGAGATGCAGTACGGCCTGGACGCCGATCAAAGTGGGACATTCGAAGGCCAAGCCACAGCCGAAGGCATTAGCTTCAACCGCGAGGACGGCCAACACCTGCTGCGCGCGGGCGACGGCGAGGCCACCGGCATGAAATGGCTATTAGAAAAGGAAGATTGCTTAATAGTCGCAACAGGTGAAGGCTACTGCCGCGACTAATCTGCCCGTTGATCTCTTAAGAAGTGGCGCGGTGAAACCGGTTATTCGCCCGCCACTTCAGAAAAATGGCCCGATTTATCCAGTGTGTATTCGCTAAAATCCCGCGCCAGGTAAAGCGAGCCCGAGTAGACGCGCAGGGCCTCTTGGCGGATGTCCTCAATGGAAGGCGAGGCAAGGGGGTGGAACTGATAGCGGGGGCTAAAGTGCGTCAGCACCAGGTTGGGCAGCTGCACCGATTCGGCAAAAGCGGCGACAAGCTTGGCGTAGCTATGCCCGACATCACCGGCCTTCTGGGCCATCTCTTCGGTGTAGGTAGCTTCATGCACCAGCACTTGCGTCCCTGCGCAGGCATCCATTAATAAATCAGGCTGGTCATTGTCCCCCGCAATCACTATTTTCCTGGGCTTGTTTTTGAAGATTAAGTAGTCATGGCTTTTTAACTGCTCACCCGCAAACTCAACATCAACCCCTTGCTTCAACTGCCCCCACAACGGCCCTCTCGGAATGCCCTTTTGGGTCAGTTTTTCAATGTTTAAATCAGCGTCGACCTTCCGCTCCGTAAATCCATAAGCATAGGACGGCGCCCGGTGGGAAAGCCTGTAAGTGGTAACCGCGATGCTTTCAAACTCAACGCTAGGCAGGCCTTCCGAGGCAATAAATTCCAGGGCAAAGGGCAAACATAGCTGCGTGGCCTCGCAGGTGGCCTCCAACCAAGCCTTGATGCCTGCGGGCGCCACAATGGTAAGCGGCGCTTTCCGGCCACCCATTCCCGCACTCGCCAGTATGCCCGGCAGCCCATAGCAGTGGTCGCCATGCACGTGGGTAATCAAGATGGCTTTCAGCGAATGGAACGATAGCTTGGTGTGCAAAACCTGATGCTGGGTGCCCTCTCCACAATCGATCAGGTACCAGCCCTTCCCTTTGCTCTCACGCAACGCGATGCCGGAGACGTTTCTGCTTTTAGTGGGTACTCCGGCAGATGTACCAAGGAACAGTAAATTCATTGCTTTTTCGTGATCTCACTTTAAGACCAAGGCGGTGAACTGCCAGTCAGCTAAATTTACGGATTAGTGCTTTTACGTTCATGTTTATGTGTACTTTTATACAGTGGAGAGCTACCTAGATCCGCCAAGCTTGTCTGACGCTACTTGGGGTTAAATCATTAGCGCTCCTAGCTCATAACGCCCGCAATAAACGGCGCGAGGAACGAGCGTCCGGCGACCGAAGGGAGCGAATTTAATTGCCTTGTTAGTTCATTCACGGCGAGCCAATAAAAGCCCAATACCAGCACTGCCAAGGAGCCCCGAGCAAATCCGGTTGAACACACGACGCATGGAAGGTCGAGAGAACCAATGCCGCAATGCTTTCCCAAAGAATGCATACCCAGCTATCGCTACCCATTCAAGCATCAAGAACAGAACACCTAGAACCAGGAACTGAAATCCTACAGAACCAGTGGGGTCAACAAACTGAGGGAGAAAAGCTGTAAAAATCAAGATAGCCTTTGGGTTTCCGGCTGCCAGAAGAAACTCTTGCCGCCCCAATTGGAACAAGCTTCTTCCTCCGAGTGCTTCGTTACCACCGTCAGAAGGATCGGCAGTCCACAGTTGAAATGCGATCCAAAGCAGATAAAGCCCTCCAACAATCTTTATGATGAAGAATAGCTTTTCTGATGTATACAACACGGTTGCAAGCCCTGTTGCTGTAAGAGTAATCATCCCTACGAATGCAATAAGGCGACCGACCCCAGCATAACAGGCAGTTCTGACGCCATACCGCTTCGCATTGGCCATTGACAGCAGATTATTTGGCCCTGGTGCCATGTTCAAAGCAAAGCATGCTGGTATGAATAACAAAATAGTCATTAGTGACACAACTGATTCTCCTTCTTGAACTAACGCCCGCCATAAACGGCACGAGGAACGAGTGTCCGGCGACCGCAGGGAGCGAATTTAATGGCTTTGTTATGTGCTTTTTTAACCAAGCTCAATGTTAAATTCACGAAGAATCTCTACTCTCGCTTTTGACAGGGCCTGATCATTAATTCTGTAATACTCGTCTGGGTTGGCCACCATCGTTGAGAGGCTCATATTAATAATTTGATTATCGCTTGATATAAACTTTGGTGTTTTAGGTATACAGCTTCTAAGCGCCACTATCTCACCAAGTGCAAGTTTATGTGATGGAAACTCAATATCTCTTTCATCTTCTTGCCTTACCCAATTCCGTAACCGCTCCAGTACCTCCCCGTTTAGGTAGTTTTTTGTGAGGTAACCATCGCAAATACATAGAACAAGAGTCAAAGAACCTATCTTTAGCAAAATACTGCTTGGATCAACTAAAGTCACAAGGTCTGTATTAGCATTATTTGTTTTAAAAACATAAAGACTTGATGGCAATTGAAACCCATGACCATGTTTATATGAAGCTCGAACGTACTCGAAATTTTTCCCCATTACAACGGATGAGCAAATTTCTCGCCAGCCCTCATCTTGAGTCGAAATCAAATCATAATAGAACAGGCCATAATAAATTTTTGACATCCAAGTTGTAATCATTGCCGTTTTTGACTCGTCCGGCCCGTACATCATGGGAATACCAGCCTCTTCTGACTTTATCGCTTCATAGAGAGACTCAGGGTCATCGAGGAGTTTAAGAACTCTACTTTCATAATTGCTACCAAACTCACTATTACAGCTTGAGTGTGCCGGCACCTTGACCCTACTATACTGAGTTTCCTTTTGCCCAGTAATCGTCTGCTCTTTAATTCCAAGCCTGCCAAGAAGGCTATTTGGAATAATATGCTCTAGCGTTTTCCTACCTTCAATTACCTCATCGCAAAAGAAGCATACCTTTCTTAAATCGCTCATATTTCATCTATCCCTAGAGCTTCATTAGCACATAACGCCCGCAGCAACCGCGGCTTTGTAGTAGAGCCGCAGGCGGAACGAAAAAGCCGTCGGATTGCCTGCGATTGTTAGGCTCGTTATCGCTATATACTTTGCGCAAGAGAGACAATCGCATATAAAGCTATCACGTAAGTTATTAACTGTTCTACAATTGTAACGGCCCGCAGCCCGAATCCGGCTCGCAAGAGATGCTTGCGATAGAAATCAATGGCTCTAAAAACATCTATAGCATCATGCTGCGAACTCTTTGTAATAGATGACCTGAAATCAAAGTATAGATCAACGAAAGAATCAATATTATTCCTCTTCATTACATCCTTGATTGCTTCAAACGGCTCAAGGAGTTCTTTTAAATCCCGATCAACATGAGCGATTCTTGCCATTCTTACTGAAAGGTCTATTCTTCGGGAGACTTCGTAAAATATACCGCTTAAAACGATAGTGGCCATAATGAAGATCAGAAACCGCATCGGAGTGCCGTCAGCAACCTCCAATCCAAAAAGAGTAAGTTTCGTATAATCGATGCCTACCCAAGAGGCGGACGAAACAAGGACTGATGTAGATAAGAATATTCGTTTTGAAGTTAAAGTTTTTTTAGTTTGCCAGTCATCAAAAACCTTAAACAGGTCTTCAATATCCAAGCCTGATTGATCCAGCTGTTCTATCGATTCTTCTATTATGGCCTCATCATCATGGGGCAAATCAATTTCCCTGGGGGCCTCACCAAGCCCCTTCATTCTTGGCGTCGAAATATTTCCCATCACATCAGGAATGTCCATAGAATCAAATCTCTCCCTTAACGCCTAACGCCCCGCGCATGCACGCGGACTTGTGAGCGTTGCAGGGGCCACAGGCCCCGAATGACGCTGTTTGTGAACTGGTTTATTTACGCACATATTGATCAGGGATAGTTTCCCAAGTTGAACATTTTCGACGGACTGCGCGTTTAAATGCACGAAATAGCTCGTACTCATCCAAATCAGAATCAGGGTTGACCTCATCTACTGCATCTCTCAAAGCCCGCCTCATTTCACTACTTAAATGGTCAATAACCTCTTCTATATCTACTTGCGCCATGATGAATTCCTTTTTTGAATCAGATAAACATACTCGTAGACCAGTTAACGCCCGCCATAAACGGCGCGAGGAACGAGCGTCCGGCAACCGAAGGAAGCGAATTTAATGGCTTTGTTAGCCTTCTTTTTTCTTGCCAACTACGACAGCTCCGCGGGTAATGCTGAAACCTACGTCGCCAACGTAGTTCCCATTGGACTGATTGCAAACTTCGGACGTGCCCATGGAGATCGGAACAACATTGACAACATCATATCCCTCAGAATCAAGCTGCTCATATGCATTTTGTAGATGTTGAGCATATTCGTCAAAGTCGACGTTTCGATGCGAAACTTTCTTAACCTTTTCTTTGAAGATAAAGCCTTTTTCGACATCAAATTTGCCAAGGGATGCCCAGAACCAAGTAGTTTTAAATTTTCCCGACATTTAGTTATCCTTTTTGAATTTTCCTAAGATTGATTATAGTAGATGGCTAACGCCGCGCTCTGCGGCAAATTTGTAGCGCAGCGGAAAATTTGTCCGACAACAGCGATTGGTTATGTTTTTTGCTTCAAATACTGCTTGACCATATGACGCCGAACCCTAAACGGTATTTTTACATCTATTTCCTTTCCAGCAGTAGTCTTTAGTGAAATCTTCACGTCCGACATTCGGAACAACGCAACAGCTGGATTTTTAGCGAAAAGGAAGCTTTCTTTTTCTTCTATTGTTTCAAAAAAACTCTTAGCGTGAAATATATGTCCTGTTCTGCCTTCATGGAGCTCAAGGGGAAACGATGAGCACAAGTCGCCTAGGTTAGACTCTAGGTGGGGGAAAGAAAACCATCTCTTGTACTTAAAGACCAAGTGCCACCGTCTTAACTTCCACTCGTAATTTGTTATAGTGACTGGCCGTCGACCGACATTTGTGAATTCTAATATATAAACTGGGGTATCCAATACCATGGGGTCATCCCCAGGAACTAGGCCATAGTCAAAAGTTGCTTTAACTCGAATCAGGCTGTCGCGCCATGACAGCCATAATGCTAACGAAGAAACAAAAATTGTACCTATAGCAGCTATCCATGAGGCAAAACTATTTACACACTCCCATGTATTACATGCTTCCAGCTCAGAGAACACCGAACCTCCTTAAAACATAACGCTCGCATTTGCGGCTGGCTTGGAGCGCAGCGTAAAGCCAGTCCGACAACATGCGTTTGTTATATGATGTCTTGACCAACATGCCCATCTACCGTTTCCAAGACTGTAGTATTTTTTATCTAACCTCAAGACCACAAAACTCTAAAGCGAATATATCTTCTGCCGCTGTAAAAATGCTCTCTCCCCTCCTTCCAAGATTGAACAGCAATCTTTCTGAATGGACTCCCGGTCGATGGACCCTCGATTTACAATCGATGTTTTATCACTTGTGCTTCGAAGCGGGACAATCAATTCTGCATCGCCCAAAACTGCAATGTTTGCGTTATGCGTAACAATAATAACCTGTCGTGTTTCTTTGATTTTTTTTAGATTAGCGACAATTGTCTTATATACAAATTCACTATCTAGGTGATCTTCTGGCTGATCTATGAGAAGCGGGATGTTGTTTTTAGATTGAATAAGAATTGCCAGAAGAATTGATTGTTGTTGGCCTAGTGATAGTTTTGATATCGACTTAGATATGTTTGTTTTCTGCCCGTTAACCACTACCAATTTAGTTACCAGAATGTGCGGTCGATCTTCATAGGTAAGCGCTTGAAAATCCTCATATGAATTATTCTCTCCAACCTGATTAAAAATGCGCTCTATCTCTTCGTCAGAGAAGACACGTCGACCATCCTCATCCAAAATGTTCTCAAAGTTCGTTTTTCGTCGGCGCCTGACGTCCGAAGCGAAGGCTATAGGTGACATTGCGGATGCTATAATCTCTGATCTTTTAACCTGGGATGTCCTCCATCCCATCGTTTGTTTTAGTAGCTCCTCGAACATGGGAGAGTAGTTTCCCTCGGAAAATGTTGCCGAAACATAAAGCCCATCAACTGAATTTTTTAAATTATTATTCACTTGGAGGCTAAAAGCATACCGTTCTTTATAAATATCTTTCTTAAGCTCGATCCGTTGCTTCAGGAGCTGTGTTCTTTCTCGATCCGCCTCTTTCAACTTAACCTGATCTGCTTGAAGCTTTCTAAGACGTTTATCATAATACTCTAAATCTTTAGCAATCTGATTAATTTTCCCAATATCGAATGGTATACCAGCTTTTTCTAGCTCAGCCTTTTTATTATCAATTTCTTTTTGAATTTCCGACTCTTTAGACTTCCATGAATCAAGCTGGGTTTTTAAGAGGGTTATTTTTTCTTCTAAGGCCTCATTTAGCTCATCAGACTTACCTGAAACAATTTCTGAAAACTCATTGATTAGCTTCTTTACCTCAGCAATCTGGTCTTTTCCTACGATGATTTCATCATCAGAAAATTCGTTAAAGTAATCGAACAGTGTCGTATCTTTAAGGACTTCGCGATAGGTCTTGACTAGATTATTAAGTTGTTCTGCAAGATCTTTCCTTAGGCCTTTCTCTTTAACCAGTGCAACTTGGTGCTTAACAAGATCGCCGACTTTATCTTGCTCTAACCTTAATTTTTTCTCTTTTAGAGACCGAAGCTGCCTCTCGGTATTTTTTATTGCTGCGACCTCGGTTCGTAGCTTTCCTAACTCGCTCTGATTGTCGAGCAGAAGTTGGCGTACATTATCGTCTTCCTTTTTTAAGTGCTCTATCTCCAGAAAACCGTCTAAAAAATTCAGTAAATTTTGCGGATCATTATCACTATTCTTTATGGTATCAGCTGTTTCGCTTTGCCCGTAACATTCTACAGGAACTCTTTGGAGCCCATCATCTCCGTCTGTATTGTTAAATGCATCGTCATTCTTGGATCGGCGGAATTCAACAGCCTTTCCTGTTTCATCTTCGTAAATCAAACTAATATCATCAGGCCAAACATCACTATCGATAACTTCGTTCGACGATTTGTTTCCTGAGGCTGCCCGTATAATCTCCATTAATGTTGACTTGCCAGTGCCCCTTCCACCTATTATACAGCTTAGATTATCGCTGAAATCGACGACTTGACCGTCTAGGAGACCTCCACTTATCTGTACTTTAATAAATTTTGCAACTTTCTCAGGGATTACGTCTTCAATTCGAACACGTGATTCATAGGACATCAAGGCAATACGAAGAGCGTGAAAACTCAGCTCATCAACTTTGAAGCGTGTCAGCTTCCTATTGCCTTCCGCATTTGTTCCAAGCTTACTTATTGAGTGCGCATCTGAGGACATTACTTTAGGTAGTATCACGTCATCATGAAGCTCAAGACGTTTTCTCCGTTCTTTCACCAGAGCTAATCGGTTGCCATCAGAATCGTTATCCGTATATAGGTCATAACTATCCTTTTTGCTTATCTCTAGAGCAAGCAAAGAGGGATGACAAAATATATCATCCATTTGAGCATTAAATCTTACTACCGTCTTTTCAAAACCAGAATCCAGTTCAATATGAGCAAGTATTCCAAACCCATTGAACTGCGACGCTAAATTCAAGCACTCGACTATCCCTTGAGAGCAGCGCTGTTTATCATCAGAAATAGTAAGCTTCCCGTGAAATAACCTTAACTCTTGAAAGCTCCTAAAATATACTAGAAGATGCCCTTGCGTCGTGCTGACTTCAATTCCGGGTACTACGAATATATCCTTCCCTTCGGCGTAATCAATTGCAGTTTTGCTGTTTAGAATCTCGTTGTGATCAGTAATGCTAATTATTTTTAGATTGGAGGCTATTGCAGTATCTACAATGTTTTGTGGTGTCATGTTATCGTCATTCACATCGAACGACCCGGTGTCTGAGCTGTAAGAGTGTATGTGAAGATCAGCTCGAACAAACCTTGCACCATTATTACAGTTGTTATCCACAATTAGCTCCGGAGTAAATGGCAAAAACGATGCTGCCAGCATTAGTTCTTGGCCGTTGTAGTATTTAAATAAAACGCGCAAGCCAGCCCGTTGGCGGCATATAACAGTTAAGCATTTATTCGCCGTGCGGAGCATGGCGAATAAATGCCTGTTGGACTAAGGCGCGTCCATCCGGCGGCTATTTAATAGGGGATTGTATTGACTGGCATGCGGCCTGAGGCACTAAGCCGTGCATTGGCATGTCTGTGGAAACGCGCTCTAATGGTGAAATTCGCCATCATTTCAGTGCCCCCGAACCTAAGTTAACCCAATGTAGCGCGCCTGATGGCTAAAATCCATCACCGGGACGAGCTTAGCCGTGACCCGCTAGCGGGCCGGTTAGCCAAGTCGGTTGTTGTCGTATGGCGTTACATCATGCTCGATAGCGTTGCTCCTTGTGATTAGGCGGTTGATCGTAGGTGAGGCGCTGGGGTGTGAGCGTCCCGATCATCCGCAATGTGGGTTGCTTGCAGTGTGGACAGGTGTAGGCCCGTTCCGGATCGCTGGCAGCCATATCGGCATCCGGCGCTTGCTCAACAACCGCTAACGCTCGACGGATCTGCACCAGACGTTGCCGACGGCAGCGATTGGCCAGAAAACCGTAGTGACGCACCCGCATCAGTCCTTTGGGCAGGACATGGAGCAGGAAGCGGCGCACGAACTCCTCACCATCAAGGATGAGTGACTTGTGTCGGTCATGGTCGCGATAGTCCTTGTAGCGTAGGGTCACCTGGTGATCATCTACGGCGAGGATACGCGCGTTACTGATGGCGATCTGGCGCGTGTAGCGCGTCAGGTAGCGAACCACTGCGTGGGTGTGTTCAAGGCAGTCCTTGCTGTAAACCACCCATTCAGTGGCCATCAGCGTGTTAAGTTGAGCATCGACATCACCGGGCCGGGTGACTCGGTGGAGATCGCCTGCATTGGCGGCCTTGCGCAAAGCGCTCACCATGTGACCGCGAAAGTGGCGTGACAAGGCCCGCACGGGGAACAAATAGTTACTACGCGCTTCACGCCAGTTGCCATCGTCACCCAAGGCACCGCCTGGAACCAAACAGTGCAGATGCACATGCTGGCTCAGGTTCTGGCCCCAGGTGTGAAGCACGGCGATCATCCCCATCTCGCCGTCAAGGCGCTTGGGATCTCGTCCAAACGTGCGCAGCGTTTGCCAGGCACTCTGGAACAGCAACCGGTGAATCACCTCCGGGTGAAGCTGAACCCAGCCATTAAGGCTGTGCGGCAGCGTGAACACGACGTGGTAATAGCGCACTGGCAGGATATTGGCTTGCTGACGCTCGGCCCATTGTTCCATGGCGCGGCTTTGGCACTGCGGACAGTGACGATCACGACAGCCGAAGTAGCGTGGCTGCACGTGAGCGCAGTCGGAGCACTGCAAGATCATCCCGCCCATCGCCTCCGTTCGGCAGGCCAGCAGATGGGTACACACTCGTTGTCGGTGGCGATCAAGACCGGTTGGATCGAGGAAGCGGGTCAGCACCTGTTGCAAGGTAGCGGCCTTAGTCATGGCTCACCTCCAGTGCGGCCACCAGATCAATATGGCACTGATCTCCCCCTTGCTGGCTCGGTAGCCAGTGCAGGTAGCGCATCGTCGACTGGAGGTTGCGGTGGCCCAGCAGTCGCTGGAGCTGATGGACGGGCAGGCCCTGCTCCAGGACATGGGTGGCATAGGCATGGCGCAGGCTGTGGATGCCGCCGACCCGTTCAATCCCAGCCAGGCGTTTGGCCTGAGTAAAGGCCTTCTGCGGCGCACTGGGGTGCAGCGCCTGGTCGGGAAACAGAGCACTCGGGAACAGCCATGTGACTGGCCGGTAGGCTCGCCAGTAATCGCGCAGGCGATCAAGCAGGGTCATCGGGAGTAACACCATACGATCCTTGCCGCCCTTGCCCTGCGTCACACGAAGTTGGTAGCGCTGGCTGTCGATGTCACTGACTCGCAGGTGGCAGACCTCAGTCACACGCAATCCGCAGCCGTAGCACAGTTCGAGCATCATGCGATGCTTCGGGTTTTGGCAGGCGGCCAGGATCCGCCGAACCTCGTCGCGGGTCAGCAGTTCTGGAATCCGCTGCGGTTTTTTGGGGACGGTGAGCGGCACATCAAACGACGGCCACTGCAACACGTGCAAGTACAGGAACCGCACGCCGTGCAGGTAGACACGGCAGCTGGCGGCGGACAAACCGCGCTCCTGAACCAAGTGATTAAAGAAGTGTTGCAGGTCGTCGGTACTCAGCGTGTCTGGCGAACGGTGGAAATAACGAGCCAGATCAGTGACTACCATCAGGTAGGTGTTGTGAGTACGTTGCGCAAAGCCACGCTGACGCATGGCCGCGATCATCTTCTGTCGCAAGGCAGTCATCGTCGTCACTCCTGTTGATTGACCCACGTGGGTCAATCAACAGTGTGGCCCGATGAGGCGAAAGACGTGGTTCGTCGACAGCTACCGCGAAGCGGTTTAGTTCAACAGTGATTATACGGAAGGCTGCATAACCTCAATAAACGTGCCCGCTCATTCATTGAGGTTATGTAGCCAGCTCATTTGACTCTATCCCACTGATTCACCTGGAGGCAAAGAAAAAATAGGCAATATATCCAAAAGTCGCTTGCTGGCTCATTTTGCTCTGCCTAATCATACAGCTTAGAAAAGCACTACTACGCTGTGGGAATCAAGTCTACGGCGCTGATGAATCCTACGGAGACAAAGCGTGAAAAGCGGGCTTAAGCGGCAGCCTTTTGAACCGGCTTTTAGCTAAGTCCCACACACACCACCTCCCCTCCAAACCATTGCTGCTTAAGCCCCCGCTGCTTTTCCAGCAACACCGTTAGGTATTCACGCAACGGATGAGCAGATGGCAACGCAGCAAGGTGTTTACGCAGCCTACGCTGATAAGGAAACTGTTCAGCAGGCACATGCAACGGCGTGGCGTGTTGGGTGAGCCATTCAATATCGGGTAGGAGCAAGTGAGTGGCACCGCTATCCAGCGCTAGCGTAACGCCTTTCACATCAAAATCACCCGCATAGATATGCGGCCGATGGTTTTTGCGCCAGGCCTCGGCGAGTAAGGCAAAGCTGCCACCGTAGTGGCTGTCGCCGCGGTAGACGACCAGCGGGTTCGTGTAGCCGCTTAGCGCAGGAATATCCGGCGAGAACTCATAAAAGCTGTCCAGGTTTTCGACCTGAATTAAAGCACCAAACGCGCTCAGTTTTAGCGCCTGTACATCCACATCGCGAATGCTGCGTTGCTCGCTGGCGAGCCCGGTTATTGGCTGCGGCAGAAAGCTAACGAGTACTCGCCGTGCACGGGGGCTTTCGCGGGTTGCTTTGTCTTCTTCTACGCCCTCCTTCGCCTGGGCGGTGCTGGTCAGGCCGCTGAGGGAGCGGCCTAGCGGGGCTATTCGGGCGCTCTCTAGTACGTCATCAATCTGCGCCAGCAGGGCGGCGTCAAAGCGTAACGTTTTGCCGTTGATGCGCGAGGCCAGGTCAATATCGTGCTGGTGGCACCAGGCTACTACGTCGTCTACCCATTGGCGGCGGGGCTTTTCCACTGCGGGCTGGCGGAGAAGTTCGCGGGCGACGCCGTTGAGCCCAGTGCGGGCGCGACCGGGTAGGTTCATACGGCCAGCTGCAGTTCAACGTCGTGGATCAGGCGCAGGTGATTAAAGCGGCTGGCCTGGCTCTCCTGCTGTTTGAGCCTAAACGCTCGCTGGTCGCTGCGCGGCAGACCCTGATACTCGGCGATCACCTGGAACAGCCAGATCTCATCCGGCCACTCCAGCGGGCTTTCGTGCAGGTACTCAAGGGCGCTGACCGGCGCCGCCTGGGGCTGGTCGATCACGCTTAAATAGAAGTATTCCACATCCTGCTTGAGCGCCTGCTGGCGAGCGGCGGCCAGGCTACTTTCTTGTGCTTGCGCAGGGGCTGCGGCTTCCACCGTTTGGGTGGTGTGGCGCGGCTGGGGTAGCTGGTGGAGCAGCTCGGCGAGCACTTGGCTGTCCAGATTGCGATCCAGCGCCGGGGCGGCGGCGGCGCTTAGCGGGGCGGCTTGATTGATCAGCGTGGGCACCTCGCTGCGGCGGGCGTAGTTGCCGGGCACAAAGCCGGGGTGTTCGCGCATAAAGGCGGCCATGCCGCTCATCAGGCGGCTGCGCGCCTGCTGCTTACGAAAGCGCGCCATTAGTTCGATCAAACGCCGCTGTACTTCGCGCAGGCCGGTGTAGTGGTTACTTAGTTGCTGCTGAAGCTGGCTGATCAATAGCTTACGCAGGCTGCCGTCGCTGCCTACCAGCTCGATCAGCTCGTCGAAGTCGATCAGCGCCAAGCCGTCCAGCAGTCTTGCGATCTGTTTCTGGGCGCGGTCGTTTTCGCGGATCTTGTCGTTGAGCTGGCTGACAAAACCGAAGTCGCTATTAAGCCGCTGCCACAGGCTATCAATGGCATCAGCGAAGCGCCCGTTCAGGTCATCGACCTCCTGGCGCAGGCGCATCAGCTGCTGCTCCAGCCGCCAGTGCTCGCCGCGGCTGCGCGCTTCCCGGTAGCTGTGTACCAGTGCGCGAATCAGCTCCAGGGTTTCCGCTACGTCGGCGTTGACGTGGCGCCGGGTCTCGTCGGCGAGCATTTCGGCGATCAGTTCGCGCACCTTGGGCGCCAGCTTCACACCGCTCTGCTCGTCCGGCCGCCAGAGAATGCGCGCCGCCAGCAGCTTACGCAGCGCGCTGTCGCTGAGCGATTCCAGCGGCACTTCATCGCGGGTGTAGGCCTGCATCAGCGCTTCAGAATGCTTGCCCAGCAGCGCCAACCGTTCGCTGCCGGTTTTGAGCAGGCGGCTCTCCAGCTCACTCACGCTCGCACTCACGCTCTTATTCACAGAAGGGCCTCCTGTGAACCGGAGCCTTCCTCGCTATCTGCTTCGATAGGCAGGTTCTCTTCATCGCGGATAAAGCGTACCAAGTCCACCAGGTAGTCGATCTTGCCGGTGACCACAAACACCTGCCGCTCTGAGTGCGGCTGGAGCAAATAGCCGTGCTCCTTTAAGCGCTTGAAGACCTGCTTTACCTGGGCATCCAACTGATCGCTTTGCGAGCCGAAAAAGCTGTCGGTGGCCAGGCGCTCCAGGCGCTCGCGTAGGCTTTGGTTGTCTTCGCACTTGGCGCTGAACTCCGCCGGTTTGAGCACGTCGCCGGGGGCGGCCAGGGTGTCGCGGCCTAATGCTTCTTGCACCAGCTGCAGCCACTCCAGCAACGGCAACAAGCTATTGAGCGTATCGCCCAGCTGGCGCGAGAGCTGATCCCGGGCGCTGTCGTTGAGCTGACGCCAGGCCAGAAAGTAGACGCTGCCGTCTTCGTTGCTGGCCAGGCGGCGATTGAGGGGGCGCAGATAGGCGTCAATCGACTCGCGGGTCTCTTCATCGCTGAGGTGGCGGTAGCCGCTTTCATCGCTGATTGGGCAGATAAACTCGCCCGCCAGCAGGCGCTCGAGCAGTGGGCCGTGTTCGATCATGCTGTCACCTCCTGCTGACGTTCCTGGAGCCGTTCGGCCAGGCGGCTTAGCCTTGGCTCAATGCGTTTTAGCACTCGCTTATTGGGGTTGGCGTCATCGCGGTCAATCAGGTAGCGGTTGGCGAACAGCAGCAGCACGTCGGATTCAGGGTTGGGGAAGGCGCCGACGATATGAATGCGGTTGCTGTCGCAGGCGTCGAACAGCTTTTCGACGTTGTGGTAGGCCAGGGTGCCAATCTCATCAATGGGCCAGTGGATGGCGATTTCCGCGTCGCCGCGCAGCAGGCGGGTAAACGCCAGCAGGAATTTGCACAGAATCAGGTAGGCCATGCCGTGGCTGGAGGACTCCAGCAGCTGGCGGTCGTTCTTGATCACCAGATCGGTGCCGCCTTCGTTGAGGTGCAGCTCCAGGCGCAGCAGGCTTTCGAAGCTGTACTGCTGGTCGCTGCGCAGCAAGTCGACCACGTCCGCCAGGGTGTTTAAGTAGTCGTCGCTGGGTAGCGTCTGGCCGGATTCCCGCCACTCTTTATAGCGTTGGGCGAACAGCTTCAGCGGCTCCCAGAAGCCCAGCTCATCAATGGTGGACTGGATACGCACTTCGGCCTTGCTGATGCCTTCCAGGCGCAGGTCGTCAGCGACTTCTTCCGAAAGCCGACGGCTTTGGGCGCTGATGCGGCGGTTCAGATCGCGGAACACGGTGAAGAATTTATCCAGGTCGTCGCTGAGGTTGCGGCCTTCCTGAATCAGCTGCTGCTGTTGGTCTTCGAGCAGTTTGAGCATGTCGCGCAGGAGCGGCAGCTGTAGCCGTGGGTTGTCGCTTTGCAGCTTGCTGCGCTCGCTCTCCAACGCTTCGGCGAAGCCGCTGCTGGCGTCCTTGATCAGTTGGCTCTCCACTTCCAGGCAGCCACGGCGCAGCTGTTCGATCTGCTGGTGGCGATTGCCCAAGGCCTGGCGGGTGCGCTCGATGCGTTCGTCCACATCGCCCAGGGGCGCGCTGGGGGCTTGGCCGTCGGGCTCGATGGCCAGCGTTTCCAGTTGGGTGAGCAGTGGCTTCAAGGCTTCCAGGCAGGCGTGTTCGCTCTCCCGCTGGGTTTTCAGCGTGCTGACCGTGCTTTGGTGGGCTTTGCGCGCCGCCTGGAAATCGTTTTTCAGATGCTCTTTATCGCGCTGCAGCTTTTGCTCCGTCTGCTCCAGTTCGGCCTCTTGGGCGACCAGCTGCGGTTTCTGCTGGCCCCACTCCACGCGCATAAAGCGGGTGTACTCGGTGAGCTCATCCTGGCGGGCGGCGGTAACGCGGATGCGTTCGTCCTGGCTCGCCAGGCGCTGCTTGGTATCTTTGAGCTTGGCCGGGTCGACGCCCTGCTCGGCTAGCTCCTGGCTAAAGGCTTCCTCCAGTTCCTCCCGCTGACGCTGGTGTTCGGCGTTGGCGTCGCTTAGCTGCTGTTTATACTGGCGCAGCTGGGCATCCAGGCTATCGACCTGGCTTTGGCCGTCGGCTTTTAGCTCTAACAACTGGCTTTGGTGGGTCTCGCTAAGCGCGGCGAGGGCCTGCTGTTTCTCTTCGCGCAGCTCTTTCTGTGCCTGCTCCTGGTTGGCTAACGCGGCCTGATGGGCGGCGCGGCGCTCTTGCTGGCGCTTGGTGTGGCGCTCCTGCTGCTGGCGGCGCGCTTCTATCGCAAACTCGACTTCCTGCTCGGCGCGTTTATGGGCCATACGGCCCTGATCCTGGGCTTCATCGGCCTGCTGTACGCGCTCGTTGTGCTGTTTAAGCGTTTTCTCGGCGGCCTGGCACTCTGTCAGTACGCGGCGTTTGACGCTATCCGCTTCTTCGATGGCGGCCAGCAGAGTGGCTTCGTCCTGGGCGTAATCCGGCAGGGCGATGGCGGAGAGATCCAGCGCCAGCCCAAACAGATCATCGCTGGCGCCTTCGGCCAACTGCGGGGCGAGATCGCGGCGCTCCAGCAGCTCCGGGGCAATCACTTTGCCTAGCTGCTGCTCCCAACCGGGGCGGTGGTAGCGCAGGAAGTGGCGCAGGCTGCCCTGTTCGGGGTCGCGCTGCTGATAGAGCGCGTAGCAGCGCTGCTCGGCGCGCTCAAGCTGCTGGCGAAGCTGCACCAACTGCTGCTCGGCGTCGTCGCGGGCGCGGCGGCAGCTTTCAAACTCCCTGCGCAGGCCGTCCAGAGTGGCGGCGGATGCGTTGCGCTCTTGCTGGGCTTGATCCAGGCGCGCCTGGGCAAGCTCTGCCTCGGAAGCTTCTTCGGCGGTTTGGGTGGAGAGCGAGAGCTGCGCTTTGAGTTCGGCGAGCTGCTCGACGCCTAGCTCCAGCTGGGCCTGATACTCGCCTTCAAGGCGTTGGCGCTCCTGCTGGTAGCGCTCGTTAAGCTGCTGCTCGGCTTCCCACTGCTGCTCCCGGCGCAGGGCTTTCTCTTCGACCAGGGCATCAATCAGCTCCTGAGCCTCACCGGTCTGGCGGGCCAGCGCTTCAGAAAGCTCGCGCAGGCGACCGTCGAGGCGCGCCTGACTCTCCTTGACGGCATCCTGCATCACATTCAGGTGGGCGCGCAGCTGGTCGCGCTGTTCCCGCCACTGGGGCAGCGCATTGATCTCCCGCTCCAGGGCGGGCATATCCGCCTCGGCATAGCGCTCGTATTGGCTTTGCAGGTCGTTCAAGCGGCGCTGGGTCTGCTGTAAATCGCTGACCACTTCGCTGTGGCGGTCGTTTAGCGCGTCCCGGGCCTCACCGTAGTCGCTCTCCCGCTGCTGGAACTCGCGCTGATGGCGGGCAAGCTCGGCATCCACATCGGCCATTTGCCGCTCAGCGCGCTGGCGGTCATCTTCAAGCTGGGGCTTGAGTTGCCAGAGTGTGGCATCCAGATCGGCCAGTTCGCGATCGATGCCGCCAAGCCGGGCCAGCGATGCCTGTAGCGGTTCCAGACGCATGGATTGACGCATTTGGGCAATCCACTCCCGCGCTTTGGTGTTGCGAATCCGCGTCACCGGCAGCTCGACGCCGTCCTCTTCAAAAATCGCCGCCAGCATGGTTTTGAGGGTGTCCATCTTGCCCTCTTTGGCGTGTACCGCCGAAACCAGCTTTTCGATATGGCGGATACGCCGCTCGGGTTTGACCAGGCTGAACTGCGCCGCGATCTGGCGCAGTTTAAGGCCGTCGCGGCTGTTGCCGTGGAGCTGGGTAAAGTCGTTTTGGATCACCGAGCGGAATTCAGAGGTAGCCCCCAGTTTGGGAGAAACAGGCGTGCCACTGCGTCGCAGGCCGCTGGCCCACTGGGTGTAGTCCAGCGCGGCCACGCCCGCCTCGCTTTCGACCAGGTAATCTTCCGGCTGGTAAGGCCCGCCCACAAAGCGGTACTCCACCCCGCCTTCGGCTTTGCGGGTCAGCACCGCCTGGCAGATGTT
Organism: Halomonas sp. SpR8; assembly: GCF_031010195.1. Classification (GTDB taxonomy): domain Bacteria; phylum Pseudomonadota; class Gammaproteobacteria; order Pseudomonadales; family Halomonadaceae; genus Vreelandella. Next base: position 396,282 of record NZ_JAUAMC010000002.1, read on the forward strand.
GCCCGCTTCGCGGCGATATTCGTACACCAGATAGCTGTTGCGGTTGGGCAGGTAAAACGCATCAAACTTCATGCGGGTCTTGGGCACGACCTTATTGGGTAGCTCGCCGTAAAACACCGGCACCAGTCGCTGAAGCGTGGTTTTACCGGAGGCGTTGGTGCCGCAAATATTGGTGTGGCCATCCACACTCAGTTCCACCACCCCTTCCAGGTGGCCGTGAATCATCACGATGCGTAGCAGGTGGGCCATGCCGTGTCCTTTCGATGACTGTCTCAATGGCTTTCCGGATCGTTTGCTGATCGCTGAAAGCAGCCATTTTGCCAGACACCTTGATGGCTTGTCTTACTGATTACGCCTTAGTGAGCAACCCCTCAAAAAAACTCACCTCATTGGCTTCCAACCCTTCCAGGTAGTACCCGCCTTCCTGTACCACCAGTGTAGGCACGTTCAGGTTCGCTATCCGGCGGCCCAACTCACCAAATCCCGCTGTTGAAACGGCGACCTTGGCCTGGGGATCGAGTTCGTAGATATCAAACCCCAGCGCCAGCACAATGGCATCCGGCTCGAACAGGCGAATGGCTTGGCAGGCTTGCTCCAGACGGTCAAAGAACACCGACTCTTCTGAGTTATGGGGCATCGGTAGGTTGATGTTGTAGCCAAGCCCTGCGCCCTGACCGCGTTCGTCTTCGAAGCCCGTCACCGCCGGGTAGAAGTTGGTGGTATCGCCGTGGATCGAGATATACAGCACATCGTCGCGCTGGTAGAAAATCTCCTGGATGCCCTGACCATGGTGCATATCAGGGTCGAGCACCACGATTCGAGGGTAGCGGGTTTTCAGATGCTGCGCGGCAATGGCGGCATTGTTAAGAAAACAGAACCCACCCGCAGAGTCGATGCCCGCATGGTGGCCCGGCGGGCGCGATAGCGCATAGGCAAACCGATCACCGGCCAGCAGGGCCTCAGCTCCGGCCACCGCGCTTTGCGCTGACCAGTAGGCTGACCGCCAGGTATGCTGCCCCACCGGGGCGCTGCCGTCGGCCATATAGCGCCCGGCTTCTGCCAAGATGCCGCGCAGGGCGTTGGGCGAGCGCACGAAGATATTGGAGATCACTTCTTCGCCCCAGTCCTCGTCAAGGGTATGCCAGCGCCGATGGGCACTCTCCAGAAAGCGTAGGTAGGGCAACGAATGCACCGCTCTTAGCGGCGCCACGCCATAATCGTGGGGTGTTTGAACGTCAAAGCCAAGTTGCTTGGCCGCTGCCAGCAGGTGCGTGGCGCGTTCGGGCACTTCCTGGGGCGTGCGCATTTTTCCACGTGAGAAGTAGGTTTGCGGCCGATGAAGTAACTGATCAGCGTGGAAGAATGTCTTCATCGCTATGCTCTCCAGTTTCGCCCACACCCTTGACCACAAATTTACGGGCAACGCCTATGTGGTAATCGATCGCCTCATGGCAGGCGTCAGGGCTGCCGCTATCCAGCGCCTCTAAAAGCTTGAAGTGGCTTGTGGCGATGGTATCGGGGGCTTCATGGGTTTTGGTGATGAGGGTGATGCACAGGCGCAGTTCGTGGGTCAGATCATCAAAGGCACGCAATAGTCGCTCATTGCCCGCGTAGTGCAGCATCAGCCGGTGAAACTGCAGATCCTCCTCGATACGCCGGGTGCCATCATTGCTTTCCGCTGCCTCACATAGCACATCCACCTGCTCTTCCAGCGCGCGCTTGGCCTCGGGCGTATAGCGTTCCACCAAGCGGTGAATGGCGTGGCGCTCAAGACACAACCGCAAATCAAAGACATCTTCGAGTTCAACGGCATTCAACGCGCGAACAAAGAAGCCCCGCCGGGGTTTTGAGATCAGCAAACCACGGCTTTCGAGCAGCCGAGCGGCCTCACGCACCGGCGCACGGCTAACGCCCAAATCGCGGGAGAGCTGCACTTCAGAAAGCCGCTCGCCGGGTAAAAAGTGTTGTTGAATAATCGCTTGGGTCAAATAGTCAGCAACCTGCTCGACCAAGTTTTGCTGCTGAATAAAGGCCCTGGGAGCCGACGCTGTGAAGGCCATAAGTTTACTCATTAGGTCTGACACGTCACTTTAGTATGACGAAAATATGCTGTTTGTCGACGAACGATTGCCGACTGTCGACAGTTTTACCAGCTACTGCTATGGTCAAAACAGGCTCCCAACAACCAACACAACTGGGCCTAACCACGCCTCGCTCGCCTAACGACTACGTAAACCCATTACGTGCTAATAAACCGAGGAGCAGGAAACATGAAGAAACCTTTAGCTTTGGCTATTTCCGCTGCAGCACTCGCTTTTACCTCCGCCGCTTTGGCCGATGACCCCAAGTCGGGAGGAACGGTTAATACCATTATCCAGCCCGAGCCCCCTGGCCTGGTGCTTGGCATGGTTCAAAACGCGCCTACCCGTACTGTGGCAGGCAATATCTACGAAGGCCTGATGCGTTACACCACCGATCTTGAACCCATGCCGCAGCTGGCAGAATCCTGGGACGTCAGTGAGGATGGCCGCACCTACACCTTTCACCTACGTGACGACGTGACCTGGCACGACGGCGAACCCTTTACCGCTGAAGACGTGGTGTTCTCGGCCGATGTGTTCCATCGCGAGCTGAACCCCAGCGCCCGGGCAGTCCTGCAGCATGTAGAAAGCATTGAAGCCACCGACGACCACACCGTGGTGTTTACACTCACTCAACCCTTCGGCCCGTTCCTGCTCTCTTTTGAAGCGGGCACCTTCACCATGGTGCCCGAGCACTTATACGCAGGCACTGATTTCCGCGATAACGAGCACAATGACCACCCGATTGGCACCGGCCCGTTTAAGTTTGCCAACTGGGAGCGCGGTACCGTTATCGAGCTGGTTAAAAACGACGATTACTACGAAGAGGGCCTACCCTACCTCGACGGCGTTAACTGGCACATCATTCCTGACGGCGCTTCCCGCGCAGTCTCGTTCGAAAATGAAACCATTGATGTGCTGCCCAGCGGCACCGTCGAGAACTTCGACATTCCCCGCTTGGCGGCGATGGATAACGTCTGCATGACCGAAGAAGGTCACGAGTACTTCAGCCCCTTCGCCATGCTGTGGATGAACAACCGCGAAGGCCCCACCGCCGATAAGCGCTTCCGCCAGGCGGTGATGTACGCCATGGATCGGGAGTTCGCCAAAGATGTGCTGTGGAATGGCCTGGGTAAGGTGCCGCTTTCCGCCTTTGGCTCTAATGCGCGCTTCCAGAATGAAGACCTGGAGCCCTACGACCACGATCCAGATCGCGCTCGGGAGCTGCTCGATGAAATGGGCTACGACGGTGAAGAGATCACCATTCTACCGCTGCCCTATGGCGAAACCTGGACGCGCTGGGCCGAAGCTGTGCAGCAAAACCTACGTGAAGTAGGCATTAACGTCAGCACTCAAGCCACCGATGTGGGCGGCTGGAACCAGCGCCTGGGTGACTGGGACTACGATCTCGCCTTTACCTACCTGTTCCAGTACGGCGACCCGGCTCTGGGTATTTCACGCACCTACCTTTCCGACAACATTGCCAAGGGCTCGCCCTGGAATAACGTCGAAGGCTACGAAAACGAGCGCGTTGACGAGCTGTTTAACGAGGCCGCCACTGCCTTCCCGGATGCAGAGCGCGAAGCGCTTTACCATGAAGTCCAGGAAATTCTCCACGAAGATGTCCCCGTTGGCTGGCTGATGGAACTGGGCTTCCCGACACTCTACCGCTGTGACGTGAAAAACCTGGTCACCTCCGGCGTGGGTGTTAACGACGGCTTTAAGGATGCCTGGCTAGACCGCTAAGTCTCAGAATACCCAGGTAGCGCGAGCTGCCTGGGTGGTTTAGCCATGTCATGAAGGTATCCGTCAGGAAAGTATCTGCCAGGAAAGTGCCCGTCAGGAAGGTGTCTATGGTCTACGCTCGCCTCATTCTCATGCGGCTGTTTAAAGCCGTGATTGTGCTGTTTTTAATCGTTATTTTTAATTTCCTGCTGATTCAATTGGCCCCCGGCGATCCGGCCGCCATTCTGGCGGGACAAGCGGGCGCTGCCGATCAGGAGTTTCTTAATCAGCTGCGCGAGCGCTTCGGCCTTGATCAGCCGATGTACGTGCAGCTGTGGCGCTATGTATCGGGCATTGCGATGCTCGATTTTGGCTATTCCTACCGGCTGGGCGTGCCTGTCTTTGATCTGATTATGGCGCGCCTACCCGCTACCCTGCTGCTCACCGGCACCGCCTTTGTGCTTTCGCTGGTACTGGGCATTGTGGCGGGCTCCATGGCCGCGGCGCGGGTCAAGAAGCCCTCCGGCTCGCTGATCATGGCGCTGGCACTGGTGTTCTACGCCACCCCGCTGTTCTGGGTGGCGCTAATGTCGGTGGTGGTGTTTTCGGTGTATCTAGGCTGGCTACCCGCCTACGGCCTTTACACCGTGGGCGCGGGTCACACGGGGTTTGCCCTGGTGCTCGATATTGCCAAGCACCTGGTGCTACCGGCGACCACCCTGGCGCTGTTCTTTATGGCGATTTATATCCGCATGACGCGTACTTCCATGCTCGACGCCGCCCAGCAGGATTACGTTAAAACCGCCCGCGCCAAAGGTTTGAAACCCAGCATTATTCAGCGCCGCCATGTACTGCGTAACGCGCTTCTACCCATTATTACGCTTGCTGGCCTACAGGCGGGGCAGATGGTCGGCGGGGCGATTCTGACCGAAACCGTGTTTGCCTGGCCCGGTATCGGCCGCTTGATGTTTGAAGCCCTTGAGCAGCGCGACTACAACCTGCTGCTAGGGATTTTCTTCTTCTCGGCAGCCCTGGTCATCGTCTTCAACATCATCACCGACTTGGTCTACAGCCTGGCTGATCCACGCATCAAGAAGGGGGCCGCATGAGCTTTTTCGCACGCTTCGCGCAAAACCGTGGCGCCCTGGTGGGGCTGATTATCCTGCTGGTAATTATCGCCATGGCGATACTCGCACCGCTGCTGTTCCCTGAATCCCCCTGGCGGATGGTGCAGCGGCCCTTTTTGCCGCCGCTTTCACAGGATGGCTTTCCCTTGGGCACTGACACCATGGGCCGCAACGTGGCATCAGGCTTAATGCACGGCGCCTGGGTGTCGCTGCTGATTGGGCTGGTATCCACCAGTGTGGCGCTGCTGATTGGCGTACCGCTGGGCGCCATTGCCGGTTACTACGGTGGGTGGATTGACGACCTCCTGATGCGCTTTACCGAGTTCTTTCAGACCATTCCCAACTTCGCGCTGGCAATCGTGCTGGTGGCGATTATGCAGCCCAGCATCAGCTCGATTGTGTTGGCGATTGCGATAGTGAGCTGGCCACCGGTAGCTCGCCTGGTGCGCGCCGAGTTTATGTCGCTGCGTAACCGCGAGTATGTGGAAGCCGCGCGCTTGGTGGGCCAGTCCAACACCACGATTATTCTGCGCCAGATTCTGCCCAATACCCTGTCACCGATTATCGTGCTGGCCTCTCTGATGGTCGCCACCGCCATTCTGCTGGAATCGGCGCTGTCGTTTCTGGGCTTGGGCGACCCCAACGTGATGTCCTGGGGCTATATGATTGGCGCGGCGCGCACGGTGATTCGCCAGGCGTGGTGGCTAAGCTTCTTCCCCGGAGTGGCGATTCTGCTCACCGTGCTGGCTCTAAATCTGGTCGGTGAAGGTTTAGACGATGCTTTGAACCCGAAACTTTCCCGCGAGCGCTAGGCGTTTGTTATGACTGGAGTGCTTGTTATGAATGAAGCATCAACAGAAACCGTCCTCAGCATTCGCAACCTGAATATTGCGCTGCCCAAAGGGGCGGATCGCGCTCTAGCGGTGGAGGAGGTTAGCTACGACGTGAAGCGCGGCGAGATCATGTGCGTGGTGGGTGAGTCGGGTTCGGGCAAGTCGATGGCTGCCAACGCCGTGATGGGGCTACTGCCCAAGGGCGTGCGCGCCACCCAGGGCGAGATACTGTTTGAAGGGCAGAACCTGCTCGCCATGACCGAGAAGCAGCACCGCACCCTGCGTGGGCTAAAAATCGGCATGATATTTCAGGAGCCAATGACCGCCCTCAACCCGCTGATGCGGGTAGGCGCACAGATCGCTGAGGTATTTGAGGCCCATGGCCAGTTCAATGCCAAAGAGCGCCAAGCCCGAGCCCTGGAGCTGTTGATTGAAGTGGGTATCCCGCAGCCGGAGAAGGCCATTCGCGCCTACCCTTTCGAGCTTTCCGGCGGCCAGCGTCAGCGGGTCATGATCGCCATGGCGCTGGCACTGGAACCTATCCTGCTGATAGCGGATGAGCCCACCACCGCGCTGGATGTGACCACCCAGGCGCAAATTCTTGAGCTGATCCGCGATCTACAGCAACGCCGCGGTATGTCAGTGATGTTTATCACCCACGACTTTGGCGTGGTGGCCGAAATCGCCAGCCGTGTCTGCGTGATGCGCCACGGCAAGATTGTCGAACTGGGTGACGCCAAATCGGTGCTTGAAAACCCTCAAGATGCCTATACCCAAGCGCTCATTGCCGCTATTCCCAGCAATGCGGTGCCGCCCCACCGTGAGACCAGCCAGGTGGCGCCGCTGCTGGAAATTAAGCAGCTCAATAAGGTGTTTCGCTCCAAGGGTGGATTGTTTAAGCCTGCCAGGGAAGTACGCGCTCTTGATGATGTGTCACTTACCCTCGCCCGTGGCGAAACGGTAGGGATTGTGGGAGAGTCCGGTTCGGGGAAATCTACCTTGGGCCGCTGCGTAGTGCGTTTGGAGCATCCGGACAGCGGCGAACTGCTGCTGGATGGCGTCAATCTTTCGCAATTAACGGGCGCTGCGCTGCGACGTGAGCGCCACCGTGTGCAGATGATCTTTCAAGACCCTTACGCCTCGCTCAACCCTCGCACCAAGGTGGGCATGGCGATAGCCCAGGGGCCGATAGCCAACGGCACGCCCAAAGCCGCGGCGCTTAAGCAGGCAGGTGAGCTGCTCGATATGGTCGGTTTAGGCGCCAGCGCCGTGGAGCGTTTCCCGCATGAATTTTCTGGCGGCCAGCGTCAGCGTATTGGTATTGCCAGAGCCTTGGCGCTTAATCCCGAGCTAATTGTCGCTGACGAAGCCGTATCCGCCTTGGATGTATCGATTCAGGCCCAGGTATTGGAACTGCTGGAGGAGCTTAAACAGCGGCTTTCGCTGTCGCTGCTGTTTATCACCCACGACCTACGCGTCGCCGCGCAGATTTGCGACCGTATTGTGGTGATGCAGCATGGGCGAATTGTCGAGCAAGGCAGCGCCGAACAGATTTTCCTCGCCCCAAAAGAGGCGTATACCCAGGATCTGCTCAAGGCGATTCCCGGCCGCGAAGCGCCCGTGGCGGCGACGGCATAATTGATCGAATGGACAAGATACGTTAAGGAACATACATGCAAATAACCCTGGAGGCGCTACGCGCCATTGTCGGCCCTGCCCACGTATTAACGGGCGACGATGTCAGTAGCCGTAGCGTTGATTGGATGACCGGCGCGCCCTGCCAGGCTGGCGCCATTGTGCGCCCGGCGGATACCGAGCAGGTCGCCGCAGTAATGAAGGCCTGTCACGACGCTCAACAACCCGTGGTCACCCACGGCGGCTTAACCGGCTTGGTGCACGGCGCGGAAGCAAGCCCTGCGGAGTTAGTGATCTCCCTGGAGCGCATGAGCGCCATTGAAGAGATTGATCAGGTCGGCGGTACGCTTACCGTGCAAGCGGGGACACCGCTGCAACGGGTTCAAGAGGCGGCTAAAGAGGTGGGTCTACAGTTCCCGTTGGATCTGGGCGCCCGGGGCAGTTGCACCATTGGCGGCAATATCGCCACCAACGCCGGGGGCGTTCGGGTCATACGCTACGGCATGATGCGCCAGCAAGTCTTGGGATTAGAAGCCGTCATGGCCGATGGCCGCGTGGTCAGCTCCATGAACCGTATGCTGAAAAACAACGCCGGTTTCGATTTAAAGCAGCTGTTTATCGGCAGCGAAGGCACCCTGGGCATTGTGACCAGGGCGGTGCTGCGCCTTCAGCCCCCCACGCCCAGCGAGCAAACGGCGATGGTGGCCTGTCCTTCATTCGAGGCCCTGACCGGGCTGCTTAGCCATATGGGCAAAGCACTCGGCGGCAGCCTGGGAGCTTTTGAGGTGATGTGGCAAAACCACTACCGCCTACTGACCGCTACTCTGGGCCGCCATACGCCACCGATTGCCACCGAACACCCATTCTATGTGATCATTGAGTCGCTGGGCAGCGACGCCGAACGCAATGCCACCCAGTTCAGCGAAGCATTGGAAAGCGCGTTAGAGAAAGAGCTGATTGTCGATGCAGTGATTGCCCAATCCAGCACTCAGCGCGACGGGCTATGGGCGATTCGAGAAGATATTGAGGGCTTGGTCAAAGGTTTGGCGCCAGTGCTCACCTTCGATGTCAGCCTGCCGATTGCCGATATGCAGCGCTATACCGATGCCTTGGAAGCGCAGCTAACCCAGCGCTGGAGGGAGGCGCGCCTGGTAGTGTTTGGCCATCTGGGCGATGGCAACCTGCATATTTCTGTTTGCGCAGGGAGTGCCGAGCCTGAAATACGGCGTGAAGTGGAGGCGATGGTTTACCAGCCGCTGGCGGCACTGGGCGGTTCGGTCTCCGCCGAGCATGGAATCGGTTTAGAAAAGCGCCCCTGGCTAGGCACCTGCCGCTCCAGCGCCGAGATCGAGCTAATGCATACGCTCAAGCAGGCACTCGATCCGCTTAATCTGCTCAACCCCGGTAAAGTACTTCAAGAAACGTTTTAAGTTAAACATTCACTGTATCGTTAGGAATCACCATGCCCCGCTACCCCAATCACTTACTGAGTGAAGGCCCTGTTAATCCGTTCCCAGGCATCAAGGTGTTGGAGCGCCGCATTGGCAAGGAGATCCCCCACCGGCTGGGCTCTAATGAAGGCCTGGACATGCCCCACCGCGCCCTGCGCGAGCACTTTGGCGATGCGCTGGCCGAACACGTTTACTGCTACGGCGATGCAGAAGCGCTCGGTGTTCGCCAACGCTTGAGTGCGCAGCAAGGTATTCCGCTGGAAACGCTGCTGGTGGATGCCGGTGCCGATAGCTTAATCGCCCTGGCGCTGCGCACCACCTGCGAACCTGGCGAGACCGTGGTAAGCACCGCAGGCACCTACCCTACCCTGGGCTATTTTGCCAAAGGCCAGGGCTGCCGCTTGGTGGAGCCCAGCTATTTTGAAGCGCCCGGCGTGCTGGCGCCTGATATGGAAGCCTTAGCAGCGGCGGCCCATCAGGAAAACGCCCGCTTGGTGTATCTGGCCAACCCGGACAACCCCAGCGGCCATTTACATAGCGATAGCGCCACCCTCAAGCTGCGTGAAGCGCTGCCCGATACCTGCTGGCTGTTGTTAGACGAGGCGTACGGAGACTTCCGCGACGACGCCAACAGCGAGTTCGCCGCTAAAGCCATACCGGGAGTGATTCGCCTGCGCACGCTCTCTAAAGCCCACGGCTTGGCGGGGCTGCGCATTGGCTACGCGATTGCCGACCCAGACGTACTGGCGATGATGATGAAGGTGCGGATTCACTACGCGGTATCGTCACTGACCCTGGCCGCCGCCGAAGTGGTGCTCGACCACCCTGACGAAGTGCACCAGCACGTCGCCGATGTAAAAGCCCGCCGTGAGCAATTGGCAGCGCACTTTCGCGCACTGGGTGCCGATGTGTTGCCCAGCGCCACCAACTTTATCGGCATTCGCCTACCCAGCGCCGACCTCGCTGCCGAGGTGCATCAGCAACTGCTCGCCAAAGGCGTGTTAGTCGCTCGACTCGCACACCCTGAGCTGGCCAATGTGATTCGTATTACCGCTGTGCAAGCCGCGTTGGAACCGGGGAGACTGGATGCTCTGGAACAGGCGATTAAAGAACACGCCTGATTAAATGAGTAAATCTGCTCAGTAGGTGCGTGGGCAGGTTGGAGCGAGGGTCTTTTTCCATGGCCGGAAAATGTTCCCGACAATTCCGGCATTTCCGCCATCCATGGCGGTCAGATGACAAAAGTAGCGCCCCGGGATGGGTTCACAGCGCCCTCGCGGAAACCTGCCCTCGCACCGGGGCATGCTGATTGCCCGCCACAATAGTCTTAAGGCGTTAACCAATGCCGAAAATCATCCAACTCACCCCGCACTGCCTGGCGATATAAGCCCTGCAGTTGAGCCGTCACGCTATCTGGGCTGATCGGCTCTTTGACAGGCGGCGCACCCGCACGGGTGCCGATATGGCGACCATCTAACTCCCTCAGCGGCAGTATCTCAGCGGCGGTGCCGGTTAAGAACGCCTCGTCGGCGGTGTAGAGCTCGTCGCGGGTCATCCGCCGCTCGCGAACCTCAATACCCAACACCTTTTGCGCCAGTTGAATCACGCTATCCCGGGTAATGCCTTGAAGGCATGAGGTCACTTCCGGGGTATGTAGCACACCATCGCGCAGCAAAAAGACATTCGCCGCCGAAGCCTCAGCCACATAGCCCTCTGGGTCGAGCATGATGGTTTCATCAAACCCGGCTTTGAGCGCCGTATTTAGCGCCAGTATCGAGTTCACGTAGTGGCCGTTAGTCTTTGCCCGACATAGGCTAATATTGACATGGTGGCGTGCCCAGGATGACGTTAGCGCACGCAGGCCATGGGTCGCGGCCTGGGGCGAAATATAAGGCCCTAAATCCCAAGCGGCCACCATGACATGGGTGGTTAATCCTTTAGCACGCAGCCCCATACCTTCCGCGCCGAAAAACACCGTGGGCTTTAGGTAGGCGCTGCTCAGGTTGTTTTTCGCCAGGCACTGGCGCTGGGCCTCTATCAGTTCCGCTTCGCTAAACGGCAGCGGCATATCCAGCGAATGGGCGCTCTCCGCCAACCGGCGGGTGTGCTCGGCAGCACGAAAAAGATGCGTGCCGCTGGGGCCTGCGTAGGCGCGTACGCCCTCGAAACAGCCCATGCCGTAGTGCAATGTATGGGACAACACATGCACCTTGGCGTCGCGCCACGCGCGCCACTCACCATCCTGCCAAATCCAGCCATCGCGATCATAAAGCGGTGTCATTGTTTGCGTTGCTCCCACTGTAGGCACCAGTCATCGATTAAGGCTTGCTGGTGCGGTTGCAGGGCCTGATAGCCCCAGGCGGCAATTTCATCGTTTTGCGGGTCGGTCACGCTAATCGCACTACCCGCCAGAGTTTGGATCACCGCGTGACCGCAGAGCGGCGCGTAGCCTTCCGAATAACCACCTTCGTGGATAAACACCAGCTTGCCACTACAGCAGCGCTCGGCCAGCGCTTTAAGCTGGGCAGTCATGGTGGCGAACGCCTGGCTATTGAGCAACATTTTGCCTAATGGATCTTTGGCACAGGCATCGTAACCACAGGCCACGACGATGAGTTCGGGGTTGAAGGTCTCCAGCGCGGGCAGCACCAGTTGTTCCATGGCGTAGGCATAGGCGCCCAGGCCACAGCCCGGCGGCAGCGGTAGATTAAGGTTGGCGCCCTTGCCTGCACCCTCGCCCGGCTCGTCAAAACCGCCGGTTTCCAGCGGATAGTTGGCCGCCTGATGAATCGAAATAGTCAACACATCCGGCTCGCCATAAAACGCCGCCTGCTGACCGTTGCCGTGATGAACGTCCCAATCGAGTATCGCCACGCGGTTCACCTGCCCCAAGGCGCGAGCGCGCATCACCGCGACGGGAATATTGCCCATCAGACAAAACCCACGGCCCTGGTCGGCTTCCGCATGGTGGCCTGGGGGGCGGCATAGAGCGTAGGCGTTGCTCACCTTTCCAAGCGCCACGGATTCAACGGCCGCGATGGCTAGCCCGGCGGATTGTGTGGCTGCCGCCCAACTGCCGGGCATGTAAGGCGCGCAGTCGCCGCCGTTGCCACCACGCGCGTTATCCCCCGTCTGCAGTTCATCCAGGTAACGCGGGGTGTGGAAACGCAGCAGGTCATCCAGCGTCGCTGCAGGTGGTTTAACCACACTCAGCTCATCAATCAGCCCGCTGACTTCGAGGATATTCTTCAGTCGCCGTTTGCTTTCAGGGCTTTCAGACGCTGCCTGGGGCTGTAAAAACTCACCGGGCGCGGAGAACACCCCAATCGCGCCCAGATCATGCCAGAAGCAGCGTTCGTGCCAATAAAAGCCGGTTATGCTCATGCCGTAAAGCCCTGCATAAAGGCGGTTAAGTTGGCACTTAGGTGCTCAGTGGGGTAGCCGCCTTCCTGAACAATCACCATCGGTAACGCAAGTGCCGCCAGGCGTTTGCCCACCTCAATAAACGCTTCGGTTTCCACCGTTAGTCCCGCTAGCGGGTCATCTTTATGGGCATCTAACCCCAGTGCCACCACCACGGCATCCGGCTCGTAGCGCTGGAGGTGGTCAATCAAAATCGCCAGGGCATCGAGATACACTTCCCCGTCGCTGCCTACCGGCAGGGGCAGATTGACATTAGTGCCCACGGCCTCCTCGCAGCCCTCTTCATCAGCACCGCCCCAAAAGAAGGGGTAGAAGTCACTAGGATCAGCGTGCAGTGAGCCCGTCCAGACATCGCTGCGTTTATAGAAAATATCCTGAGTGCCGTTGCCGTGGTGTAAGTCCACATCGATGATCGCCACTTTGGCGAAGCGCTCGCGCAGCACCGTGGCCGCCAGCGCCGAGTTATTCAGCAGGCAAAAGCCCCCGGCGCGCTCAGGCCCGGCATGGTGTCCCGGCGGGCGGCACAGTGCGTAGGCCGCTGGCGCGCCATTTAGCACCTCTTCGGCCGCTGCTTCGGCGCTGGCAGCAGAAGCCAGTGCACCTTGGAAGCTGGTGACGCTTAGCGGGCAGGCCATATCGTGCAAATGCCAACCCGCCTGGCCAATCGGGTGGCGCGGGTAGTGGTGACCGCCGCCGCAGGGGTGGATATTGGGAGCAACCACCTCCGCCGCATTGGGCAGTGCTTGCCAGCGGGCGTAAATGGTGTCCAGAAACGTCAGATAACGCGGCGTATGAATCTGCTCCAAACGCTTACGCAGCGTTGGCGAATCCGCCTCTTTGGGTGCTGTAAGGGTCAGCCCTGCGCTCGCCAAGCCTTGGGTAAGTAGCTCGGCACGCAGCGGGCCTTCCGGAGAGGGCGCAGGTTGGCCGCGCAGCAGAAAGGTCGGCGGCGCGTGGTATGCCTGATCTGGGTGGTAAAAGCATTTCATGATTGAGTATTGGCAGCCCGTTACAGTAGAGAAGGAATCCAGGTGGAGAGCGCTGGGAAGGCAGCCAGCAGCACAATCACCACCAAAAACGAGACGTAAAACGGCAGCGAGGCAATAATTGCCCGTTCATAGGGCACCTCGGCTATTCGCGCGGCGGTCATCAGCGTCATCCCCACCGGCGGGGTCACATTGGAGATATTCAGCACCACAATCATCAAGATAGCGAAGTGCAACGGGTCGAAACCCAACTGAATCATCGCGGGCACCAGCACCGGGGCAATCACCACCAGCGCGGGCAGCACATCCATCACCGTGCCAATCACTAAGAGTAGCAGGCAGACCAGCATCAACTGCACAAAAGCTGCGTCGCTAACGGTGGTGATCATGCTGGCTGCATCCCTGGCTATGCCTGAGCGGGTAACGAACCAGCCCAATACCGCAGACGTCGCCAGTAGAAAAAACACCACGCCGGAAAAACGCACCGTGGTGACAAGGGCATCCCAGATTTTGCGCCAGGTTAGGTTGCGGTAGAACACTACTCCAATCACGATGGCGTAAACCGCCGCAAAGCCCGAGGCTTCGGTAATCGTCGTCAGCCCCGAGAGTATCCCGCCAAGGATAATCAGCGGCACCACCATCGCGGGCAACGCAACTAAAAAGGCCAGGATCGCCGCTTTAAAGGGCGTCGGCGCTTCCTTGGGGTAATTGCGTTTCCAGGCCAAAAAGAAACTAACACCCAGTAGCGCCAGCGCCATCAACAAACCGGGGATAATACCGCCCGCGAACAAGTCAATCACCGAGATATCGCGCAGCAGCGTGGCGTAGACCACCATCACCACGCTAGGCGGAATAATCGGCCCAATAATTGATGAGCAGGCGGTCACCGCGGCGGCATACTCGGCATCGTAGCCCTGCTTTTTCATCTCGGGGATCATGATTTTGCCGATCGCAACGGTATCAGTGACTGCCGCGCCGGTCAGTCCGGCAAAAAACACCGAGACCGAGATATTCACATGGGAGAGCGAGCCGCGCACCCGGCCAAACAGCGCATTGTTGAACGCAATCAGCTTATGGGTCAGCCCACCCTGGTTCATGAGCTCGGCGGTGAAAATAAAGTAGGGAACGGCGATCAGCAGAAAACCCGACACGCCGGAGAACATACGGTCTGCAATGATGCCCAGCATGCGCTCGCCGCCTAGGGCGAAGCCACCGGCCAGTCCCGACATCGCCATCACCACCGCTACCGGCGCGCCAATAAACAGCAACAGCACGAATACCACAATGGCAGGTGTCATAAGCGGTGCTCCCCATCGGCGGTATCTATGAGCTCGTCAATCACATCGCGCTCATCCAGAAAGTGTTCTAGTAGCGCAAAGCCATGTACCAGGTGGAGCAGCATAATCACTCCGCTGATAGGCACGACGATGGCGGTGACCTTGCTGGGTATACGGATTTGATCAGAGACCATATAGACCTGGGTAGCGCTGGAGAAATAGCCCCAGCCGTACCAGGTCAGCATCAGCGCAAACAGGCCGATCACCGCCAAACACACCCCCGCCGCCACCTGCACGAAAACTCTTGGCAAGCTGCGCACCAGCAGCGTCATGGCAACATGCTCGCCGTAGCGCAGTGAAATGGTCATGGAGAGAAAGCCGATCCAGGGCAAAAACAGCCGCGCCAGCGAATACGTCCAGCTTAGCGTACTGCCGGTCATCAGCTTGTAGAGAAAGGCCGTAAACGAGATGCCAAGCATCGTCAGAATGCAGCCCACACATACCACAATGGCCACCTGATTGACGCTATCGCTCAAGCGGCGCAAAGGAGTTAAAACACCCATGGCTGTTCCTCACGCTGAGGCATGTGTACAGCCCCAGCGTTTATCTATCGCTTACCGTTATTGGCCTGTTTTTTTGGTACCAGCTTTATTGACTCCGAACTTATTGACCATAAATGCGGTAGTCGTCTTCGGCTAGCTGCTGGCCAACGCGCTCGACTTCGTCAAGTAGCCCCTGTACACGGGCTTCGTCCATGCCAAAGTCATCGACGATCCATGACTGCCAGGCGGGGCGGGCAATTTCCGCCATACGTTCACGCTCGGCGTCGGGCATCAAATAGCACTCTTCAAAGCGTTCGCAGGACTCCACCCAACTGGCCGTTGCTAAGGCGCCTGACATACCGTGGCTCAGTTGGATCGCTTCCCGCGCGGAGCTTACCAGCGCCTGCTGGTGCTCTTCAGGTAGCGACTGATACCACGATTCGCTAACTACCCAAGGGGCGCTGTTATACACATGCCCGGTAAGGGTGGTGTAGTCGGTGACCGCATCAAAGTTGAAGGTGGTATTGAGTACCGGCGCGTTAAACTGGCCATCGGCAAGACCGGTTTCCAGCGCGGTGATTAGCTCGCCCCAGGGCAGCGGTGTGGCGGAAGCACCTAGCGAACGCATAATCGCCACGTGGGCTGGGTTCTCTTCGGTGCGAATATTGAGTCCTTCCAAGTCTTCGACGGTTTTGATGAGTCGTACGTTATTGGTGAAAGCGACAAAGCCACCGCCATCGTCGAAGGTACCCAAATAGCGCATATCGGCGTCGTCTACGGTGCCGGACATAAAGTCGGCGAACCATTCGCTATCGAAGAAGCTCCACGCCTGACGCCAGTTGGTAAACAGGAACGGCGCCGTGACTACTTGGTAGTCTTGGTAAAACGACGACATCGCCCCGGCCGACATAATCGTCGACTGCAATGTACGCCCGCCCTGCACTTCAGAGCCGTTCTCCACTTCAGAGCCTAGCTGGCCACCGCCGAAGATCGTGACCTCAAGGTCACCGTCGGTGCGCGCTTCTACCAGGTTTTTGAAGTGCACCAGCGCCGGATAGATTTCGTTATTGCTCATATCTTCCGGCAGTTGAGTGGCGATCACCATCTCATAGGATTGTGCCTGGGCATTGGCACTTGCTATGGCCAGCGGCAGTGCTGCCAGCGCGGCGATAAGTAGTGATTTATTAGCGTTCATAACATACCTCGTTTTGGTTATTGGTCGGTCTTCGTTATGACTGGCGGTGCTACTCGGTAGCGATGTCGGTCTTGTTATTGTTTTGCGGGCAGTGATTCCCATACTTCTATCGCGGCGGCTAAATCTTCAAGCGACGCGCCTACCGATTTGAATAGCGTGATGTCCTCCGTTTTTGAACGCCCCGGCTTAGCGCCGGCTAACACCTCGGCAAGCTCCGCCTGGATCTGGTCAAACTGAAACTCACCTTCATCGATGGCTTGCAAAATGTCGCCCGCTTCGCCTTTGGCCCCGGCGTAGGTGTCCACAAACACCTCCGCGCGGCGCAGGCACAACGCATCGGTTTCGCGCATTTGCGGGCGAAACGCACCGATCAAATCCAAGTGCGTGCCTGGGGTGAGCCACTCGCCCTTGACCAGCGGCTGGGTCGAGAGCGTTACACAGCTGATGATGTCGGCCTCGGCGACTGCATCAGCGAGCTCTTCCACCGCCTGGGTTTCAAAGCGCTCGGCGTACTCGTCGGCAATTGCCGCCGCTTTGCTGGGATTACGTCCCCACACCAGTACCCGCTTGATGGGACGTACGCTGGCGTGGGCTTCAATCACCATGGGCGCCAGCTTGCCCGTACCCACCACCAGCAGCGTCTCTGCGTTTTTATTCGCCAAGGCTTGGGCGGCAAGCGCAGAGGCTGCCGCCGTACGACGCCGGGTTAACTCGCTGCCATCGATACAGGCTAGCGGCTGACCGTGCTCGCCTTCGCTGAGCAAGTAGAGCCCGGAGATCGCCGGAATCCCGTGGTCGGCGTTTTGCGGAAACACGTTGACCATTTTGACGCCGATATAACCCGCCGCTTCCCAGGCAGGCATCAGCAGCATGGTGGCCTCTCCATCCGGCCGGTGCATGGCGTGATGATGGCGCGGCGGAGACTCCACGCCATTCACGAACGTGTTATGTAGCCGTTTGATTAAGCCGTCCCACGCCAAGCAGCGCGAGACTTCTTCGCCAGAAACAACCCGCATATCAGGCCTCCGGCAGCGCGGCGATGACCATGATTTCCACTTTCCACTCGGGCTTGGCGAGCTGGGCTTCAAGCGCTGCACGCACGGGCGGGCGACCAGGCACCACCCAGGCATCCCAAGCGGCGTTCATTTGGTCAAACTCCGCCATGCTGGTGACCCAGATTTGCGCTGACAGCAGGTACTCTTTGGTTGTTCCTGCTTGGGCCAGCAGTTGATCAATGCGCGCCAGCACTTGTTCAGTTTGGCCACGCATATCCGCCGTGGCATCTGCAGGTACTTGGCCAGCCAGGTAAACGGTACCGTTGTGAATCGCCAATTGGCTCATCCGCGCATTGCTGTCTTGATAGGTAACGCCCATGGTGTTTCTCCTTGAAAGAAGCGCTTATGACATAAAGGCTTCTTCAGAGACTAGAGCGCTTATCGGCAAATTACTTGCCCGACACTGCGGCAAGTTTGCCCGTAAGTCATGCAGGCCGCTTTCAGAAGGAAACTAACGGCCAAAGGAGGCTAGCGGTCTGAGGAGGGAGAAATTTCGAAGTAACGCCGATAGGCACGGGAGAAACTGCCTTGGTCGCGAAAGCCGACCAGCATGGCAATATGCCCCAGACTGAGGGTGCTATGACGGACTAACGTACGCGCGTGCTCCAAGCGCCTGCGCTGCACATACGCCAGCGGCGTCACGCCGGTTAGCTCGCGAAAGCAGCTATGAAAGTGCCCGGGGCTCAAGGCACACAGAGACGCTAGCTGTTCTACGCGGATCTCATCGGCCAAGTGCTGGTCCAGCCAGACATCCAAACGCGCAAGGTCGAGACGGCCACTGATGAAGTGCTGACCCAACTGCCCAGCCACCGCTGGAGTGGCATCCTGCAGATACATGGTCAACGCGCGGAGCAACAGGATGGCTATTTCATTCTGCAATGCGGGGCACTGCTCAAGCTGATTGGCCAGGGCGTGGGTAAGCTGGTTTAACGCCGGCGGCACGCTGAAAAAGCGCGGTTTATCGAACAGGCGCTCAATGTCGCTGCCCTTCTCAAGCAAAGCTAACTGGGCCACGGGAATATCCAGCACTAACGTACGGTTGCTGCCATCGCCCTGGTACTCGTGATGGCGCGAGGAGGGAATCAGACAGCCACGGCGGGCGGTCACCCTTTCCCCCTGCCCTTCCATGGAGAGCTCTGTGACGCCGCAGGTGGCCAAAATCAGCTGGTGAAAATCGTGGGTATGGGCCACCTGCTCTTTGGCTAAGTTGCGGCTATGCAGCTCAAAAGGGGCCATGGTGAAATACCGTCTTTCGTCAAATGCGAGTCGTTCACTATAAAACGGCTAGGCGATCAAAAGCGAGGGGGTAGCCAACTGTGCGTTAACGCTCTGCCGGAGTGGCGCAATGCGGATGAAAAGCTGTCATCTACCAGTCATGGACTCGGGTTAGGGTGGCAATAAGCTGCCATAAGAGTTTAGACAACATGCCACAGCGTCGACGCCCCCCTCTCAACTCTCCGCTCAATGACCAGGAAGTCGCGGCGCTCACCCATTTAGCCAACGGCAATGCTCTCCACCTACAGCGCGAAGCTGACCGCGAGGCGCGGCTGGCATCTGCGTTGACGTTGTTTCACTCAACGGCTGAGACGCAGCCGGGAAGCATGAACATACTGATGATTTCGGATGTTTACTTTCCCCGCGTCAACGGCGTTTCCACCTCCATTGCCAGCTTTCGCGGCGCCCTTGAACGCCTGGGTCACTCGGTCACGCTGATCTGTCCCGACTACCCGTTGGGCCAAGTGGACGAGCCGGGAGTGCTGCGCATCCGCTCACACCGGGTACCCGGCGATCCGGAAGACCGCATGATGCGCTACCGCGATCTGCTCGCTCTGACACCGCAGTTGGCAGACAAGGCGTTTGATCTCATTCATGTCCACACGCCCTTTACCGCCCACTATGCTGGTGTTGCTCTGGGTCGTCGGCTCGGGCTTCCAGTCGTCGCGACCTACCACACGCTTTTTGAGGAGTATGTTCATCACTATATTCGCTGGCTTCCGCGACACTGGCTACGCCTGGCCGCACGGCGGCTGTCGGTACACCAGTGCCAACAGCTCAGCGCCTTAATAGCTCCCTCTCAAGCGATGCAGCAAGCGCTTAATCGCTACGGCGTGACCACGCCTACCACGGTAATTGCTACCGGCCTGGCGCTGGAGTCGTTCTGCCACACACAGGGAGCCCAGCATGAAAGCGACTTTCGGGCTCACTACGGGCTGTCCCAGGAAGCACGGCTGCTGCTCTATGTAGGCCGCGCCGCCTTTGAGAAGAACATCGACTTTCTGATCGATATGCTGCCCAAGGTATTAGCCGAACACCCTACCACCCGGCTGATTATCACCGGCGAAGGCCCGGCCCATGACTCGCTTGTTCGGCGTACTCAGGAGCTTGGCGTGACAGAGTCGGTGCTATTTCTCGGTTATCTCGACCGCAACGGCCCACTACAAGCCGCCTACCGCGCCGCCGACGTTTTCGTCTTTGCGTCACGCACGGAAACCCAGGGACTGGTACTGCTGGAAGCAATGGCACTCGGCACGCCGGTGGTCTCCACCGCCACGATGGGCACGCTGGATGTATTAAAAGAACGAGAAGGCTGCCTAATCGCCGAGGAGAATCATGACGACTTCGCCACTAAGATTAACCGCCTGCTAAGTGATGAAGCTCTGCGCCAGCAGCTCGCCGAGCGCGCCCAAAGCTATGCTGCGAGTTGGCACGAAGACGCCAAGAGAGAAGAGCTGGTTGCTCTTTATCGAAAAGTTGGCTGCGGAGTGTTTGGTTAGTGTTAGAAAGTGACCGCCGGAATCGCTGCTGACACTTTGTGGACACATTCAGACATTCCGGAAAGAAAAACTCAAACCGCAGGCACAAAAAAAGGCGCCTAAGCGCCTGATTTTAAATATGGTGCCGGTAGCCAGACTCGAACTGGCACACCCGTAAAGGCGGCGGATTTTGAATCCGCTGCGTCTACCAATTCCGCCATACCGGCAATGCGTGCGTAGTATACGTAAATTTCGAGGTAGGTCAATCACATTGACTGACTTTATCCATCCAAAGCGCTATCCTATGCCGCCTGTTTGAACAACGTTAAGAGCCATTACCCATGCAGCGCGCGGATTTTCATTACGAACTACCCGACGAGTTAATTGCTCGCTACCCTTCTGAGCAGCGTAGCGACTGCCGTTTGCTGTGCGTGGATGGCCAGAGCGGTGCGCTTGAGCATCGCCGTTTTCCTGATTTGCTTGAGCTTTTGGAGCCAGGCGACCTGCTGGTGTTTAACGACACCCGGGTGATTCCGGCGCGCCTGCATGGCCACAAAGCCAGCGGAGGCAAGGTGGAGATGCTGCTTGAGCGCCCGCTGGATGCCCACCGTGGCTTGGCGCATATTCGTTCGAGCAAATCGCCGAAGCCCGGCACCGAGCTGATTTTCGAAGGTGACATTCACGCCATTGTGGAAGGTCGCCGGGATGCGCTGTTCGAGCTGCACTTTCTGGGCGATACGCCAATGATCGCGCTACTGGAAAAGCACGGCCATATGCCGCTGCCGCCGTATATTACCCGCGAAGACGAGTTGAGCGACCGTGAGCGCTACCAAACCGTATATGCGCGTCGGGATGGTGCCGTGGCAGCGCCTACCGCCGGGCTGCATTTTGATCAGCCGCTGCTGGATGCGCTGGCCGATAAAGGCATTAATCGCGCCTTTGTGACCCTGCATGTGGGCGCAGGCACCTTTCAGCCGGTGCGCGTCGACAACATCCTTGAACACCATATGCACAGCGAGTGGATTGAAGTGACCGAAGAGACCTGCCAGCAGGTGCGCGATACGCTGGCCGCGGGCAAGCGCGTAGTGGCGGTGGGCACCACCAGCGTGCGCTGTCTGGAAAGCGCCTGCATGAAGAGCAGCGATGGGCAGATTGCAGCCTATAGCGGCGATACCGATATCTTCATCTACCCCGGTTATCAGTGGCGCTGTGTGGATGCTTTAATTACCAACTTCCATCTACCTGAATCGACGCTATTGATGCTGGTCTCCTCCTTTGTGGGCTATGACACCATCATGCACGCTTACCAGCGGGCGGTGGCCGAGCGCTATGCGTTCTTCAGCTATGGCGATGCCATGCTGCTGACCCGCTAGCCCTCTGCCTTCTACAACAGTTGCGCCAGACGAACGAGTTTAACGAGTTACTTTATATGCGAAACGAATGCTTTATGCGCTTTGAGCGCTTGGCCGACGATGGCCGCGCCCGCCGTGGCCGCCTTCACTTCCCCCGCGGCACGGTGGAAACGCCTGCGTTTATGCCAGTGGGCACCTACGGCACGGTGAAAGGCATGACGCCGGATTCCGTCAAAGAGATTGGCGCTGAAATCATCCTGGGAAACACCTTTCATTTGTGGCTGCGCCCCGGCACAGAGGTCATCGAAGCCCACGGCGACCTGCACGACTTTGCCCAGTGGGATAAACCGATACTCACCGACTCCGGCGGCTTTCAGGTCTTTTCTCTGGGTGAGACGCGCAAGATCACTGAGCAGGGCGTGCACTTCCGCTCGCCGGTGGATGGCAGCAAAGTGTTTATGGGCCCGGAAGAGTCCATGGCAGTGCAGCGCTCGCTGGGCTCCGACGTGGTGATGATCTTTGACGAGTGCACCCCCTACCCGGCCACCTTTGACGAAGCAGAGAAATCCATGGAGCTGTCGCTGCGCTGGGCCAAACGCTCCCGCAATGCCCACGGCGACTCACCTTCCGCGCTGTTCGGCATTATTCAGGGCGGCATGCACCCGGAGCTGCGCGAGCGCTCGCTCAAAGGGCTGTTGGAAATCGGCTTTGATGGTCTCGCGATTGGTGGGCTTTCGGTGGGCGAGCCTAAAGAAGAGATGATCAAGGTGCTCGATTACCTGCCCACCTGGATGCCGGATGACAAGCCGCGCTACTTAATGGGCGTTGGAAAACCCGAAGACTTGGTGGAAGGCGTGCGCCGCGGGGTGGATATGTTTGATTGCGTGATGCCTACCCGGAACGCCCGTAACGGCCATCTGTTCACCTCAGAAGGCACGGTTAAAATTCGCAACGCCAAGCACCGGTTTGATACCGGCCCGCTCGAAGAGGGCTGTGATTGCCATACCTGTCAGCACTTCTCGCGGGGCTATCTACACCATTTAGACCGCTGCAATGAAATGCTTGGCTCAATGCTTAACACCATCCACAACTTACGCTACTACCAGCGTGTAATGGCTGATTTGCGCGCGGCAATTGAAGCGGGTACATTGACCGCCTTTGTGGAAGGCTTTTATGCACGGCGCGGCTTGCCGGTGCCGCCGCTAAGCCAACCCTAGCGAATTAATCGCCACGTGCCCTGGCGCGTGGTTTAAACTGTTTGACCACGCTTATTCTAAGCCTTACTAAAACTAAGCTTTTTAACTCAGGAGTTCTCTGCAATGCTGGATTTCTTCATCTCACCAGCCCATGCCCAAGAAGCCGCCGCTGGCGGTGGTATTGCGCAAATCGTCATGCTGGTCGGCTTCGTGCTGATTTTCTACTTCCTGTTATGGCGCCCCCAGGCCAAACGCGCCAAGCAGCACAAGCAGTTGGTGACCAACTTGGACAAAGGCGATGAAATCGTCATTGGCGGCGGTTTGGTGGGCCGTATCACTAAGGTGAGCGACGAATTCCTGACCATCGAAATCTCCGAAGGCACCGAAGTTAACGTGCAGAAGAACGCCGTTGCCGCCGTACTGCCTAAAGGCACCATCAAGTCCATCTAAACTTTGTAACTCCCCTGCCGACCAGTGCCAGCCACCCCGGCAGGGGTGACATGGTATAAATGATGGTGAACTTTGCTGTGTACGGCGTGTCCGTGCACAGCATTCCGTTTGTAATTGAAGGCAGGGCTTGCATGCTCAACCGTTACCCCCTGTGGAAGTATCTACTGATACTGGTCGTCCTGGTGGTTGGCCTTATCTACTCGCTTCCCAATCTATTCCCCGCAGATCCCGCTATCCAAATTAGCAGCGCCCAAGGCGACTCGCTGGATGAGCGTCAGATAGACCGTGTTGAAACCGCACTCAGCGAAAACGGTATCGCGATCAAAGCGCTCGAAGAAGAGAACGGACAGTGGCTCATTCGCTTGCGCCACGACGATGATCAACTCCCCGCACGCGACATTGCCGCTGACCTGTTGGACGGTGAAGCAACGGTAGCGCTGAACCTCGCCGAAGCCACCCCCGAATGGCTACAGGCGTTCTCCGCCTCGCCCATGACACTGGGCCTTGATTTACGCGGCGGTGTGCACTTCATGCTCGAAGTGGATATGGACGCCGCGCTTACCCAGCGTATGGAGGTTAACGCCAGCGCCATGCGTGAGCTGCTACGCAGTGAGCGGATCCGCTACCGCAATACCGATGTCGAAGAACGCTCGCTGTCGATTGATTTTGCCAGCACTGAAGACCGCGATACAGCGCGGCGCCTGATCAGCCGTGACTTCCCTGACTTTGAATACAGCAGCGAGGGCGATGGTCGCTCCTCCACGCTGGTGATGACGCTTAGCGATCAATCGGTCAACGAAATTCAGGACTACGCGATCAACCAGAACCTGACCACCCTGCGCAATCGTGTCAACGAACTGGGTGTGGCTGAGCCCATGGTGCAGCGCCAAGGCCCCAACCAGATCGTCGTAGAGCTGCCGGGCATCCAGGATACCGTCGCAGCTAAACGCATTGTCGGTGCGACAGCGAATCTGGAATTCCGCCTGGAAGCACGTAATGACACTCCGGACAACGAAACGGAAACCCTGACATTTCGTAATGAGCCATCGCGCTCTGCTGAGCTAATGCGCGATGTGATTATTACCGGTGACAGCGTTTCCAGTGCCAGCAACAGCTTTGACGAAAATGGTCGCCCGCAGGTCAATATCGATCTGGATGGCACCGGCGGCACGCTGATGAACCGTGCCACGCGCACCAATATCGGCCGCAATATGGCGGTGCTGTTTATTGAGCATAAAAGCGAAGACACGGTGGTCACCGACCCGGAAACGGGCGAAGAGACCATTGAGCGCGAGCCCTACGTTGAGCGCGGCCTGATTAGCCTGGCGACGATTCAAAGCGCGCTAGGCAACAGTTTCCGAATCACTGGCCTGGACTCACCCACGGAAGCCGCTGAACTGGCGCTGCTGCTGCGTTCGGGCTCCCTTGCGGCACCCATCTACTTCGTGCAAGAACGCACCATTGGGCCAAGCCTGGGTGCTGAAAACATTGAGCGTGGTTTGCTATCAGTCCAGATCGGCCTACTGCTGGTCGTGCTGTTTATGCTGGTGCGCTACAAGGTATTTGGGGTGTTCGCCAACATTGCACTGGCGCTGAACTTAACGCTGCTGGTCGCCGTAATGTCGATGCTGGGTGCAACGCTGACGCTACCCGGAATTGCCGGTATCGTGCTGACGCTGGGCATGGCGGTGGATGCCAACGTGCTGATTTTCGAGCGAATACGCGAAGAGCTACGCAACGGCATGTCGGTTCAGCAGGCGATTCAGGCGGGCTATGAACGCGCCTTCACCTCCATCGTCGACGCCAACATCACTACGCTGCTGGTCGCCGTTATCCTGTTCTCGATTGGTACCGGCCCCGTCAAAGGGTTTGCCGTTACGCTCTCTATCGGCATTTTGACGTCACTGTTCACCGCGCTAATGGTGACTCGCGCCATGGTCAACTTGGCCTATGGCAGCAAACCCGTCAAAAAGCTATGGATTTGAAGAACATGGATTTGAAGAGCATGGATTTGAAGAGCATGGATCTAAACCACGTGCTTAGCCCAGAACTTAAGAGGTGGTAATGAAACCCCTATCACACCTGCAAATCGACTTTATGGGGCGGCGCAAACTTGCCTATATCGTCTCCGCTGCGATGCTAATAGTGTCGATTGCTGCCATCATATTTCAACAGCTTAACTTCGGGCTGGATTTTACTGGCGGCACACTGATTGAGGTACGCTACGGCGCAGCGCCCTCTCTGGATGCTATTCGTGTTCTGCTTGAAGACAGCGGCTTCCAAGATGTCTCCGTGCAAACCTTTGGGGCATCCACTGAAGTATTGATTCGTCTTCAGCAGGCGTTTGACGCCGATGTGGGTGGCGAGGTCGTAAACCTACTGCGTTCCAGTGGCGCTAGCGTGGACCTTGTGCGCTCTGAATTTGTTGGCTCCCAGGTAGGTGACCAACTACGCGACCAAAGCGGACTTGGCCTGCTGGTGGCCCTGGGCGTGGTGATGCTTTACGTCGCCTTCCGCTTTCAGTACAAGTTTGCGATTGGAGCGTTGCTTGCTTTGATGCACGATGTAATCATCGTGGTGGGTATTTTTGCGCTGTTTCAGCTCGACTTCGACCTCACCGTGCTGGCGGCTATCCTGGCGGTAATCGGCTACTCGCTGAACGATACCATCGTGGTTTACGATCGCGTCCGCGAAGCCATCCGCACTTCGCGGATCGACGACATGCCGCAGATCTTCAACGAAGCAATTAACGCCACGCTATCGCGCACGCTGGCAACGTCGGGCACTACCGTACTGGTACTGCTCGCGCTGCTGCTGCTTGGCGGGGATATGATCGAGAACTTCGCCATTGCGCTACTGGTTGGCATTGTGGTGGGTACGTTCTCGTCTATCTATATTGCCGCGGCGCTGTTGCTACCGCTGAAACTGTCGCGTGAAGACTTGATCCCCACCAAGAAAGAGCTCGACGAAGAAGAGGAAGAGCTGCCTTAACGGCGCCTCTGCTTAACAAACTTCTTCTGCCCACAAAAAAGCCCCTGCTGGTTTCCCAGCAGGGGCATTTTTTATTCGCCGCCGTAGAGAGCTGACATGTAGGCGACTTAATTGGCGCCGTTCAGAAGTGTGGCGTTAGCTGCTTGGTCAACGCTTTATAAAGACGCGGCCCAGCAGCCATTAATTGGCCTTCTACTTTCACTGCAGGCTGGCCATCTGGCGTTCCCATCAATGCACCTGCCTCTTTCAGGAACAGTGTTCCCACCTGCATATCTTGCTCTTCAAGACCCAGCACGAACGCACTGTCGACGCGGCCACAGGCCAGTTCACATAGATCCAGCAGCCCACAACCAGTGGCCAGCAAGGTTTCTACCTGGGGGGCAAGTTGCTGGGAGACGGTCAAATAAGCGGGTAGATGACGCGTGCGCAGCCACGCTTCCGGTAGACTCATGGCCAAACGCGTACCGCTGATAGCCGTCGGTTTGCTAACGCGCATGCGCTTGTCGTTGTGCTGAGCGCCACGGCCGCGGCTAGCGATATATTCGTCGTCGGCGAACGGACAGACAATCACCGCGTGCTCGGGACGACCTTTGATAAGACACACCACTGAGAGTGCAAAGCCCTTACCGGCCACGGCTAAATTGGAATAGCCGTGCATCGGTTCAATCTTCCAAACGATATCCACGCCTTCCCCTTCTCCCGAGCGATGAGGGGTAAAGCGACCGGTAACGCCGTGCTGGGGATAACCGCGTTCCAACTGTTGAACAATCGTCGCTTCGGCCTTGCGCGCCGTCTCATCGAGCAGGCGGTCAAGGTTAAATTCATCGTGGGCGTTTTCAATACGTTCGCGTACACGCAGGAAGTGCTCAACAGCGCTGCGCGCTGCGCGCAACGTAAATTGGACCATCGGATTCATGGTTGGGCCTTGTCACAGTGATGTTAAAGAACGTGAAGCTAATGATAGGTTGGCGCAATATCCGCCTTTGGCGCGCAATTCTAGCAGACCGCTCTCGGGCATGCCATCGACTCATGCTAGACTGCGCATTTTACGCCTATTTACCGAGCACTATTTCAGAGCACTATTTCAAAGTACTATTTCAAAGTACTATTTCACCGGGCCCTATCATGCTTGAACGCATTCGCATTGTTTTAATCGGCACCAGCCATCCTGGCAACATCGGCGGCGTGGCACGCGCCATGCACAATATGGGCTTAGCTGATTTGGCCCTTGTCGCTCCCCGCTGCGAGGCGATTACCCAGGACAGCATTTCCCGTGCCTCCGGCGCAGACCACCTGCTTCATCAAGCCAATGTCCACGCTACATTGGAAGACGCAGTGGCGGACTGCACCCTGGCGGTGGGTGCCAGTGCGCGCTCGCGCACCCTGCCTTGGCCGATGCTCTCGCCCAGGGAGTTGGCCGACCGCCTGCCCGCCGAGTGCCAGACTGCCGAGTCCCGCGTGGCGCTGGTATTCGGGCGCGAAGACAGCGGCCTGACCAACGCCGAGCTGCAGCGCTGCCACGCCCATGTGCATATACCCACCAATGCCGACTTTAGCTCGCTCAATTTGGCTGCGGCGGTGCAAGTACTCGCCTACGAGTGTCGCATGGCCTGGTTAAGCCAAGCTGACGCACCCGCAGTCGAAACTAATGCTGACGATGATCTGGCCACCCATGCTGAGCTTGAGCGCTATTTTGAACACTTGGAGCGCACGCTGATTGGCATCGATTTTCACGACCCGGATCAGCCGCGGCAACTAATGGCGAGACTGCGCCGCCTCTACCTGCGCGCCCGCCCGGAGCGTATGGAAATGAATATTCTGCGCGGAATTCTGTCGGCCACCGAGAAGGCGGCGAACACCAAGCCACCCAAGCCGTAAGCAATGAGAGCAGCAGCGTTAAACTTGAAGTTGACGCTGCACGCCCCAACTTCGCTATTCTTAACGTGATTCCACTATTGATACTTTAAGAATCAGTGATATTTCAGTCCTGATATTTCAATAGCCAGACGCCGCCCTTTAACGCCAAGGAACACCTCATGTTTCAACGTCTACGTGAAGACATCAACAGCGTATTTGACCGCGACCCGGCCGCACGTAATTTCCTTGAGGTGCTGACCAACTACCCCGGCCTGCACGCCCTACTGCTGCATCGCTGCGGCCACTGGCTGTGGAAAAAAAACCTCAAATGGCTGGCGCGGACGCTATCGACGTTTTCACGCTGGCTGACCGGGATAGAAATTCATCCAGGTGCCACCATTGGGCGTCGGTTTTTTATCGATCACGGCATGGGCGTGGTGATTGGCGAAACGGCGCTGGTCGGCAATAACGTGACGCTCTACCAAGGAGTCACCCTGGGCGGCACCAGCTGGAGCAAAGGCAAGCGCCACCCGACCCTGGGCGATGGCGTTATTGTTGGTGCGGGCGCTAAAATTTTAGGGCCCTTTACGGTCGGTGCCGGAGCCAAAATCGGCTCCAACGCGGTGGTAACAAAAGAAGTACCACCGAGAGCTACCGTTGTCGGCATTCCCGGCAAAATTGTTAAACGCGCCGACCCCGATGTGGAAGAAGCGCTGGACGTCGATCCGGCCCGCCGTGAAGCTATCTGCCAGAAATTTGGCTTTGATGCCTATGGCGTCAGCCAGGATATGCCCGACCCAGTAGCCCGCTCAATGCAGGCGATGCTCGATCATATGCACGCAGTGGATGAGCGCATCGAGCGCATGTGCTCGACCCTGCGCAAGCTGGATGACAACTACCGTGATGGCCAGCTTCCGGCGCTGCGTGATGAAGATTTTGCCGATATTCTGGACGAAAACGATATCGGTTGCTCCGGTGTTGGCAAGCACTCGGTAGAGGCGTTGGCCAGTGAGCAAGAAACGCCGCCACCGCGTAATGGTTGACCAAAGCACTCAGGTTTTCCCATAATGGCGCTACATTTGCCGTCAGTACGCTGAGCGTTCAGCGTCGAGGGGCTTGCCATGCGCTTGACCACTAAAGGCCGTTACGCCGTTACCGCCATGCTCGATCTAGCCTTGCATGCCCACAACGGCCCAACCAGCCTGAGCGATATCTCCCAGCGCCAGGAGATATCGCTCTCCTATTTAGAGCAACTTTTCGCTCGCCTGCGTCGTGCAGGCTTGGTCGATAGCGTGCGTGGCCCCGGCGGCGGGTATCTGCTCTCACAGCCACCGGATGAAATAAGCGTTTCCAAGGTGATCGACGCGGTGAATGAAAGCGTCGATGCCACGCGCTGCCAGGGTCTTTCCGATTGTCAGCAGGGCGACATCTGCCTAACACACCATTTATGGTGCGAGCTTTCCGTACAGATTCGCCACTTTTTTGACGATATGACGTTAGCACAACTGATGCTGCGTCCTGATGTCATACGTATTGCATCGCGACAGAAACAGCGCGCCGAGGCGGGTATTCTCGCTTCTTCACAATGATGAATTAAACCTGATTGATAACTGCCGGAACGTGACAATGACCACACCCACGCTGCCCATCTACTTGGATTACGCTGCTACCAACCCAGTGGATGCCCGTGTGGTTGAGGTTATGCAGCGCTACCTGACAGTTGATCAGTTGTTCGCCAATCCGGCTTCGCGCAGCCATATGCTGGGCTGGCAGGCAGAGCAAGTCATTGAGCAAGCCCGTCGCCAAGTGGCCGACGCGATTGGTGCCGACCCGAGAGAGATTGTCTGGACCAGCGGCGCGACAGAGGCTGATAACCTAGCGCTGATTGGCTTTATGCGCGCCAACCGCGAGCGCGGTTTGCACTTAGTCACCTCGACCATTGAGCACAAAGCGGTGGTAGATACCGCCCTTGCGCTGGAAAAAGAGGGCTTTGAGGTCACTTGGCTCAAGCCTGACCGGGATGGCTGCATTCAACCTGAGCAGCTACGCGCGGTAATGCGCGACGATACTGCGCTTGTTTCGCTTATGGCGGTTAACAACGAGCTGGGCAGCATCAACGATATCGCGGCTCTGGCGGAAATTGTCCATGAGTTTGGCGCGGCCTTCCATACCGATGCTGCCCAGGCGGTGGGGCGTATTCCGTTAGACGTCGTAGCCCAGCAGATTGATCTGATGTCGCTATCCGGCCATAAAACCTACGGTCCCAAAGGCGTAGGGGCGCTGTATGTGAAGCGCCATCCGGATATACGCGTTGAGGCACTGATCCACGGGGGCGGCCACGAACGGGGCATGCGTTCGGGCACCTTACCAACGCATCAAATTGCCGGCATGGGCGAAGCCTTCACAATAGTGCACCAGCAGCATGCCGACGATATCGCCCATATTACCCATCTACAGCAGCGCTTTTTGCGCGGACTTGAAGGTGTCGAGGGCGTTTTTGCCAACACGCCGCTAGACAACGCTGTACCTAACATTCTCAACCTGGCGTTTGAGGGCGTCGACGGCGAATCGCTGCTAATGGCACTGCGCGATGTGGCGGTGTCCACCGGCTCGGCGTGCAACTCGGCCAGCGTCGACCCGTCTTACGTGCTGCTGGGTATCGGCACGCCACGCTCGCTGGCTCTTTCGTCGCTGCGCTTTAGCTTCGGGCGCTTTACCACTAGCGCCGAGATTGATCATGCGCTAACGCTCATACGCCAT
The DNA here is from genome assembly GCF_031010195.1 of Halomonas sp. SpR8. GTDB lineage: Bacteria > Pseudomonadota > Gammaproteobacteria > Pseudomonadales > Halomonadaceae > Vreelandella. The sequence continues at coordinate 426,971 of NZ_JAUAMC010000002.1, forward strand.
GCGGTGAGCGGTTTACGTACACCGCCACGCAAAGCGGCTGACACTTTTTAAGGAGGACGCCTCATGGCAACACTTAATATTACCCCGGCTGCCGCACAACAGATTCGCCACGTACTTGACGAGCGCGGTCAAGGACTTGGCTTACGCGTTTCAGTTAAGCCCAGCGGCTGTTCTGGCTACAGCTACGTGCTCGATTTTGCCGATACCGTTAGCGAAGAAGAGGTGCATTTTGAGGCACACGGGGCCAGCGTTTATGTCGCCCCCGATGCGGTCGAAATGCTCAACGGCAGCGAAGTGGATTACGTTAGCGAAGGGTTAAACCGCTTTTTCCGCTTCAACAATCCTAACGTTAAAGATGAGTGCGGCTGTGGCGAAAGCTTTACCGTCTAACCTTTACCCGTCAGCTTCCATCACCGGTATTCATCCCCCGGCTTAAGCGCTATAATCGCGCCCCTAGATATCCAACATCAGGCAGCCGGGGTAGCTCAAACACTACCCTAAGCCGAATTATTCTCTGGGCCGCCATGGCTTTCTGTGGCGGCAATTTTTGCTTAACCTTTTTATGAAGGAATTCATCAACATGGCTACCGAACGCACTCTTTCTATTATCAAGCCCGATGCAGTTGCTAAAAATGCTATCGGCGAGATCATCGCTCGCTTTGAAAATGCTGGCTTAAACGTCGTTGCTGCCAAAATGGTTCATCTCTCTGAAGAGAAAGCTGGCGGCTTCTACGCAGAACACAAAGAGCGCCCGTTCTTTAAAGATCTGGTCGGTTTCATGACCTCTGGCCCGGTCGTTGTTCAAGTGCTGGAAGGTGAAGGCGCGATTGCTAAAAACCGTGATCTAATGGGTGCAACAAACCCAAAAGAAGCGGCCCCCGGCACCATTCGCGCCGATTTTGCGGAAACAATCGACGCTAACGCTGTCCATGGTTCTGATTCTCCGGAAAGCGCTGAGCGCGAAATTAGCTACTTCTTTGGCAACGACGAAATCTGCCCGCGCTAAGCTGTTACGTTAGCGCTGCCGTCTCAACATCAGTTGCCGGCCATTTTGCGGGGGCTCTGCCCCCGCCCCTTTCTATAACGCTGATCGCCATGACCACCAATGTAGCCCAACATACGCCTGTCCCACGCACTGGCGCCGCTAGCTCAGACACTACCAGCACGCCTGCCACAAAAGCGTTGCCTGAGCGTCAAAATTTGCTTGGCATGTCCCGCGAGCAGATGGAAGCTTTCTTCTTGTCGATCGGCGAGAAAAAGTTTCGCGCTGCGCAGCTAATGAAGTGGATTCACCAGGAAGGCAGCGATGATTTTGCTGCCATGACGAATCTCTCCAAAGCGCTGCGGGAAAAACTGGCACGGCTGGCCGAAATTCGTGGCCCGGCGGTGGTTTACGAGGGCACTTCCAGCGACGGCACACGTAAGTGGGTGCTTGAGGTGGAAGACGGCAGTTATGTAGAAACGGTGTTGATTCCAGCCGAGAACGGTAAGCGCCGCACACTGTGCGTCTCATCCCAGGTCGGCTGCTCGCTGGACTGTAGTTTTTGTTCCACCGGCAAGCAGGGTTTTCAGCGTAACTTGACCGCCGCCGAAATTATCGGCCAGGTCTGGGTTGCGCAGCGCAGCGTTGGCCCGCGGCGAGATACGGCGAACCGCCCGGTGACCAACGTGGTGATGATGGGCATGGGCGAACCACTGCTCAACTTCGATAACGTGGTGCCCGCCATGAAGCTGATGCTCGACGACAATGGCTACGGCCTGTCCAAGCGCCGGGTAACGCTGTCGACCTCTGGCGTGGTGCCGATGATCGACAAGCTCGGCGACGAAATGGACGTTAGTCTGGCGATTTCGCTGCATGCGTCGACGGACGAATTGCGCAATGAGCTGGTGCCCATCAACCGCAAATATAATATTCGCGCGCTGCTGGACGCCTGCCATCGCTACCTTGCCAAGTGCCCGGATAATCGTCAGGTCACCATTGAGTACACGCTGATCAAAGACGTCAACGATCAGCAGGAGCACGCCGAGCAGCTTGCCGCACTACTTAAAGAACTGCCGTGTAAGATCAACCTGATTCCGTTTAACCCGTTCCCCAACTCGGGGTACGAAAAGCCCTCGCGTAACCAAGTGATGCGCTTCCAGCAGTGGCTATACGACTTGGGCTACAATGCGACGGTGAGAACTACCCGCGGCGAAGATATTGATGCCGCCTGCGGTCAGCTCGTGGGTCGAGTAAAGGATCGCACCAAACGCAGCGCGCGTTACATCCAGTCGGTGCAGCTTGATGCGGACTAGGTGATGGCTAGAAAACCGTGCTTATCTTGACTTCCGCTTAGCACGGCGCTTTGATGGTCACGGCTTTTATTTGCATTGCCGAATTAGCCGTTGGACGTTTTCAACTAGAGGATTTACATGATCGCTCACCGCAGGCGCCAACACCCCTCACGGGTGCCCGTGCTAACCGTGCTTATCGGTAGCCTGTGGCTAGCCGGCTGTGCCTCGTCCAACTCTCTCTCACCGCAGAGCAACCCCGCGGCGGCAGACGCCTATACCCAGCTTGGCGTCGCCTATCTGGAGCGCGACAATCTACCCCGTGCACTCAACGCGTTGGACCGGGCGCTGGAAATAGCCCCGCGCTATGCAGAGGCCCTGCAAGCTCTGGCGCTGGTTTACCAACGCCAAGGCGAAAGTGCGCTTGCCAACGACTATTTTCAACAGGCAGTGGACGCCGAACCTGACTACACTCGTGCCCGCAATAACTATGCGGCGTTCTTATACAGTCAGGGCCAGTTCAACGCCGCCTGTGAGCAGTTAGAAACCGCATCAGAAGATGCCCAGTACGCCAACCGTGCCCAGCTATTTACTAATTTAGGGCAGTGTTACCTGGCGCTGGAAGAATTTGATAAATCGCGCGCTCGCTTGGAGCGTGCGCAAAGTATCGATCCGCGTAATCCACGCGGTTATTTAATGTTAGCCGAACTCGAATATTCGCAGGGCAATTACCCTCAGGCCTGGGCACCGCTGCAAACGTATTTGCAACTCGCCGAGCCCAACCAAGCGGCATTGGAAATGGCGGTCGATATCGCCCAAGCGCGCGGCGAGCATAGTGACGCCGCCGACTACCAGCGCCTGCTTGGCAATGACTGATTGATTAACGCCCTGATCACCGCTTATTTAATGAAGGATGCTCAGCCATGAGCGATACACAGTCACAAGAAAACGTCATTGGTAGCCCTAACACCACCGCTACGCCTGGTGAACTTCTATCTCATCAGCGCGAACAGCTTGGCGTTCCACTCACCGATGCCGCTCGGGCGTTAAATTTGCGCCCCGCAGTAGTGGCAGGGCTTGAGCAGGATAACTATCAAGAAATCCCTGTTGCCGCTTATCGGCGCGGCTACCTGCGCGCTTACGCAAAATATCTCGGCATGGATGACCGTTTAGTGCTTGAAGCGTATCAAGCTCACAACGGCACCACGGATACCGAACGCAAAGTCTCCATGGTTTCCACTGCAAAGCCGCCTTCACGCGTGGGCGACTGGCTGTTTAAGCTGGTGACCCTACTGGTGATTGTTGGACTGATTGCGGTGACCGTGATGTGGTGGCAAAGCCGCGGCGGCAATGAGCCGCCGAGCGTTGGCACGACCTCGACCGAGGACACCTCCAGAGAACAAGCCGAGCCTGCAGACGAGAACGATGAAGCAAGCTCTAGCTTCACCAGCGGGGACGAAAGCGCGGCGCTGCCAAGCAATGCCACCAACGTCATGCCTTCGGCTACAGAGGCACCGGCATCAGGCAGTGAAGAAAATGCAAACGCCGTTGCTGGTCTCGACGAACCCGCGCCGGAAAGTGATACCAATACCGATGAAAACGCTGAGCTGAGCAGTACTGAACGAGCCAGTGAAGAACAGGCCAGTGAAGATCAAAGCAGCGCGGACGGCGAGCAAACGGCCACAGCTGAGACCACCAATGCCAATATCCTTGAGCTAACCTTTAACGAGCAGTCATGGACTGAAATTTTCGATGCCAACAATCAGCGCGTCTTCGTTGGCCTGCAAACGCCAGGCACCTCGACAAGCGTCGAAGGCGAGCCGCCCTTTCGTTTAACCGTGGGCAATGCCACCGGCGTTGAGCTGCGCTATCAAGGTGAGGAAGTTGACCTTCTCGCCCGTGCAGGCGCCAACAATGTTGCCCGATTTACCCTGGGAGAGTGATCCGTCCTATGCACGCCCCTTCTCCGATAAAACGCCGCCATTCCCGCCAGATTCAGGTCGGAAACGTCGCGGTGGGCGGTGATGCGCCCATTGCCGTTCAAAGCATGACCAACACCAACACCCTGGACGTTGCTGCCACCGTGGCACAAATTCAGCAGTTGGAAAAAGCTGGTGCGGATATCGTACGCGTCTCGGTGCCCGATATGGACGCCGCAGAAGCCTTTGGCCAAATCAAAAAGCAGGCCAATGTACCGCTCGTTGCTGATATCCATTTCGATTATAAAATTGCCCTGCGCGTCGCCGAACTTGGCGTCGACTGCCTGCGTATCAATCCTGGCAACATCGGCCGTGAAGACCGCGTGCATGCCGTTGTCAGCGCAGCCAGGGACAACGGCATTCCAATTCGCATCGGCGTCAACGCTGGCTCGTTGGAAAAAGACCTGCAGAAAAAGTATGGCGAGCCCACGCCAGCGGCGCTGGTGGAATCCGCCATGCGCCACATCGACTACCTTGATCGTCTCGACTTCCCCGACTTTAAAGTCAGCGTAAAAGCCTCAGATGTGTTTATGGCCGTGGCCGCCTACCGTGACTTGGCGGCGCGTATTGAACAGCCGCTGCACTTAGGCATTACCGAAGCCGGTGGGCTGCGCTCGGGCACGGTCAAATCCTCGATTGGCTTGGGCATGCTGCTGATGGATGGCATTGGCGACACGATACGCGTGTCGCTGGCGGCAGACCCGGTGGAAGAGATTAAAGTCGGCTTTGATATGCTCAGAAGCCTCAAGCTACGCTCTAAAGGCATTAACTTTATTGCCTGCCCCAGTTGCTCGCGCCAGAACTTCGACGTTATTAGCACTATGAATCAGCTCGAAGAGCGGTTGGAAGACGTTATGACGCCGCTCAACGTCTCGGTGATTGGCTGCGTAGTCAACGGCCCCGGCGAAGCCAAAGAGACCGATATTGGCCTCACTGGCGGCAGCCCCGCCAACCTGGTGTATATCGATGGCAAGCCGGCCAGCAAGCTGCGCAACGACCATCTGGTAGACGATCTGGAGAAGCTGATTCGCGACAAAGTACGTGAAAAACAGCAGCAGCAAGACGCTATGATTGCCCGCAGCGTATAAAAACCTCTGGGGCTGGCTGCCAGCCTGGGTGAGCAACGCCTGATGGCAGAATAAGGAGTTTTCTTTGAGCAAGTCCGCCGTTAAAAAGATTCAAGCCATTCGTGGTATGAACGACCTACTGCCCACCGACAGTCCGCGCTGGCAATTTTTTGAAGCCAAAGTACGCCAGCTTATGCTGCGCTACGGTTTTAACGAAATTCGCACGCCTATTGTCGAGCAAACGGCGCTGTTTGCCCGCTCGATCGGTGAAGTCACCGATATCGTCGAAAAAGAGATGTACACTTTTGACGATCGCAATAGCGAGAGCCTGACGCTGCGCCCAGAAGGCACCGCCAGCTGTGTGCGCGCCGCCATGGAGCACGGCCTGCTGTATAACCAAACGCAGCGGCTGTGGTACCAGGGCCCGATGTTCCGCTACGAGCGTCCGCAAAAAGGCCGCTACCGCCAGTTCCACCAGATTGGCGTTGAGACCTTCGGTTTTGATGGTCCGGATATCGACGCCGAGGTGATCCTGCTCTCGGCTCGCCTATGGCAAGAGCTAGGGTTGATGGAGCACGTCACCCTTGAGCTTAATTCGCTGGGTTCCTCTGAGGCGCGCGCGGCCTACCGAGATACGTTGGTAGCCTACTTTGAGCAGCATCGTGAGGTGCTTGATGAAGACTCCAAGCGCCGATTAACCAGCAACCCGCTGCGTATTCTTGATTCCAAGAACCCCGCCATGGCTGAGATGCTCGACGCTGCGCCGCAACTGATGGATCACCTGGACGCCGAGTCACGCCAACACTTCGAGCAACTTACCCAGATGCTTGAAGCAGTAGGCATTAGCTACGTGATCAACCCGCGTTTAGTACGCGGGCTCGACTACTACTGCCGAACGGTGTTCGAGTGGACCACCAACGCGCTAGGCAGCCAGGGCACCGTTTGCGCAGGCGGTCGCTACGACGGCTTGGTCGAACAGCTGGGCGGCAAACCGACTCCAGCAGTGGGCTTTGCCATGGGTATCGAGCGGCTAATTCTTCTGCTCGAGACCCTTAAGCTGTTTCCTGAAGACATCGGTGGCTGCGATGTTTTTGTGCTACCGATGGACGACGACGCCACCACGGCGGCCATTACTCTAGCTGAACAGCTGCGTAGCGAACTGCCTGAACTGCGTTTACAACTACACTGCGGCGGCGGCAGTTTCAAAAGCCGGATGAAAAAAGCTGATAAAAGTGACGCCTCAATGGCGGTCCTGCTCGGCGAAGACGAAATTGCGGCGCAGTCGGCGACCCTCAAGTTTCTGCGCGATGACCGCGAACAGCAGCGTGTGCCGTTAGCCACGTTAGCGAGCACGCTGCGCGAGCTTTTAGCGACTACCACATAAGCCCCACAGGCTAACCCGATGGTTTGTGTATACGGCCTTAGATAACGTACATACGAACTTAGCGAAATACGAATTTAGAGAAATACGAACTTAGAAAACAGGAGCCCGCCCGTGGTGGAGCTGAGAAGCGAAGAAGAGCAGCTAGACGCCGTCAAGCGCTGGTGGAAAGAGAACGGGATGTCATTGATTGCAGGCGCAGTGCTTGCCGCGGCGGGCGTCTTTGGATGGAATGCCTGGCAGAACTATCAACAGGGCCAGTCAGAAGCCGCCTCCATGCGCTACCAGCAGATTGTCAATATGACCTCTGCCAACGAGCTGGGCGAAGAGGAATTGGCCAGCGCACGTGAAATGGTCAGCGAACTGAACGACGAACATGGCGACACGCTGTACGCGGAACTTGCCCTGCTGCTTGATGCCCGTTTAGCCGTTCAGCAAGGCGATTTGGAAGGCGCGAGAACCGCGCTAGAAAAAGTCGCCAGCGAATCTTCACGCCGCTATGTGCAGAGTCTTGCATGGCTGCGCTTGGCACGAGTGGAACTCGCTGACGGCAACCCGACACAGGCCCTTGCGCTATTAGACGAGCCAATTAGCGACGCATTAGCCGCCCAGCGGGCCAACGTACGTGGCGATGCGTTTGCTGCCCAAGGTGACACTGAGGCAGCCCGCGACGCATGGGAAACCGCTATGGAAGTATCGCAAACCCAAGACCAGCCGCTTTACGGCGTGCAGTTCAAGCTTGACGATCTCGGCGCTGAGGAGGCGACACAATGATGAATTTTTCAAAACCGCTATTGCGGGCAAGCTTAGGCGCGTTAACGCTGGCACTGCTGGTGGGTTGTGCCAGCAAAGGCGAACCGGCTTATACCCCTAAGGAGCTGCGCAGCTTCGATGAGACCTCTTCGTTGGATACTCAGTGGCGGCGCACCATTGGTGAAGGCTTAGGCCATCAGCGCTACCCGATTGCCCCTGCCCGTGAAGGCGATAGCGTATTTGCTGCGGACGTAGAAGGCTTGGTTATGGCGATGAATGCCGATAGCGGCGACGTCGAGTGGAAAATCAACCTTGATACGCCTATCTCCAGCGCATTAACGGCGATTGCCGGTCAGGTTTATCTGGCCACCGGTAATGGCGAAGTGATTGCTCTGGATCAGCGCGATGGCAGCGAAAGCTGGCGCTCTCGAGTCTCCAGCGAAGTGCTGGCCGCGCCGCAGGCAAACCAGCAACTGCTGGTCGTACAAAGCGTTGATGGGCAAGTCACTGCTCTTGATCGCGCAAGCGGTGAAGAGCGCTGGGTGTATACCAGTTCGCAGCCGTCGTTAACGCTGCGCGGCTCCGGTACACCGATGGTGATCGATCCGGTCAGCTTTGTCGGCCTGGCTAACGGCCGCTTGGCCACTCTGGATAACCGCAACGGCCAACCGCTATGGGATATGCAGATTGCCACGCCCCGCGGGCGCAGCGAAGTAGAGCGCCTGGTCGACCTTTCGGGCCAGCCCATTATTAGCCCTGACGGCCGCCTGTTTGTGACCAGTTATAATGGTCGTGTAGTAGCGCTGGAAGCCACCCAAGGCGATTTGCTCTGGGAAGCCGATATCTCCAGCCGCCACACCCCGATTCTGGTCGGTGATCTGCTGTTTGTGGTTACCGATAACAGCGAAGTCGTCGCGTTAGATGCCAACAGCGGCCGAGAGGTATGGCGCAATGACGATCTTGAAGATCGTTGGTTGACCGCTCCCGCCTTTGCCGATGGACGCTTGGTCTTCGGCGATTTTGAAGGTTATCTTCACCTGATCGACGCTCGCGACGGCGACATTGTAGGCCGCACTCGCGTACACAGTTCAGGCATCAGCGTACGCCCGGTCACTGAAGGCAGCACCATTCATGTCCAGGCCAACAATGGTCGCCTGGAAACCCTGGAAGTAACTCCATGACACCCGTCATTGCTTTAGTCGGTCGCCCCAATGTAGGCAAATCGACGCTGTTTAACCGCCTAACGCGCTCGCGTGATGCACTGGTGGCCGACTTTCCTGGCCTCACTCGCGACCGCAAGTATGGCAATGGCATGCTGGGCGATAAAGTCTATACGGTGATCGACACCGGCGGTATCAGCGGTGATGAAGAGGGTATCGACGCAGCGATGGCCGAGCAGTCGCTAGCGGCCATCGATGAAGCCGATATTGTGCTATTTATGGTCGATGCCCGCGCCGGCCTGATTGCCGCCGACCAGGCGATTGCTAACCACCTGCGCGTTAACCAGAAGAAAACCTGGCTGGTAGTGAATAAAACCGACGGCATGGAAGAGCACTCGGCGATGGGCGACTTTTGGTCACTGGGCCTTGGCGACCCCTGGCCGATTGCCGCTGCCCACGGGCGCAATGTTTCTACCCTGATAGACGTAGTACTTGAGCCGTTTCCCGAGCGCGATGCCAGCATCCCCGCGGATACCGGCAGCAAAGGCGTGCGCATTGGCGTGATTGGCCGCCCCAATGTGGGCAAATCGACCCTGGTCAATCGCCTGCTCGGCGAAGATCGTGTGGTTGTGTTTGATGAGGCCGGCACCACCCGCGATGCCATTGAGATCCCCTTCGAGCGTCGCGGCAAGCCCTATGTGCTGATTGATACCGCGGGTATTCGGCGGCGCAAGAATGTCAGTGAAATCGCCGAGAAGTTCTCTATCATCAAAACCCTGGATGCGATCAAAGAGTCCCATGTAGTGATCATGGTGCTGGATGGTTCCAGCGGTCTGGTGGAGCAGGACTTGCACCTGCTCGACTACGTATTAACCACCGGGCGTGCGCTGGTGCTGGCGGTGAATAAGTGGGACGGCTTAGAGAGCGAAGCCAAAGACAAAATGCGCACCGAGATTAAGCGCCGTTTAGGCTTTGCCGATTATGCCGAGCTGCACTTTATCTCTGCCCTGCACGGCACCGCGGTAGGTGATCTTTACCCCTCAATTGATCGCGCCTTTGACGCCGCTAACGCGCACTGGTCGACCAACCGGCTAACCACCCTGCTTCAGGACGCGGTCAGCCAAAACCCGCCGCCAATGGTACACGGGCGGCGCATTAAACTGCGCATGGCCCACCAGGGCGGCAGCAACCCGCCGATTATCGTCGTCCACGGCAATCAAACCGAATCGCTGCCGGAAGCCTACCGTCGCTACCTGACCAACACCTTCCGCAAGGTGCTCAAGGTACGTGGCACGCCGATACGCTTTGAGTTCCGCTCAGGTAGCAACCCGTTCGACAGCATGGCAGGCGCCAGCGACAAAGAGAAAGCCAAGAAGCGTGAGCTTAACCGAACCAAAGAGGCGCGTAAAAGCCGTCGTTAAGCATCCGTTTTAACCCGCTAATATCGCTTACCTATTGGCGACTCGAACGGCTGCTCAGTTCAGCCCCCATACTTAGCCTCAAGGTAGGTTATGATGGGGGATTGATTTACTGCTACCAGCGGTTATCTTGTGTGCAGGAAAACCATTCGTCTATAAGGAAACCGTCTCATGCGCTGGCTTCGCCCTCTCGCTGTTACCGCGCTATGCGCGTCTATCGCCGCTTGTTCTACCTCGCCAACCGGGCGCTCCCAACTGCTGCTGATGTCTGACAGCGAATTGAATGAGATGGGCCGTCAGGCGTTCACTCAGTACCAGCAGGAACTGCCCACGGCGGGTCAGGCCAGTCATCGCTATGTGCAGTGTATTGCCGATGCCATCGTGGCAGTTCTCCCCGCCGCGCAGCAGCAGTTAGACTGGCAAATACGCGTATTTGAATCGGAGCAGCCCAACGCCTTCGCCCTACCCGGCGGCTATATGGGCGTGAATACCGGCATGCTGGATATTGCCACTAGCCAAGACCAGCTGGCCTCCGTTGTAGGTCACGAAATTGGTCACGTGCTAGCCAACCATGCTAACGAGCGCGCCTCGACCAAGAGCGCTACGTCGCTAGGCTTGTCGGTTATATCCAGCACCTCGGGTATGCAGTCCGCCGGTGGTCAGCAGCTTATGGGCGTACTGGGTATGGGCGCTCAGTACGGCATCGTGCTGCCGTTCTCGCGGGCCCACGAAAGTGAAGCTGATGTGATCGGCTTGAATTTAATGGCACAAGCGGGCTTCGACCCACGTGAAAGCGTTACCCTGTGGGAAAATATGCAGGCTGCCTCAGGCGGCGGCGCGCCCCCCGAGTGGATGTCCACTCACCCCGGCCAAGGCCAGCGCATTCAAGGTTTGCAAGGCAATATGGATCAAGCCCTGGCTATCTATGAACAAGCTCGTAGCAATGGTCGTACACCCAACTGCCCGCGCCCGTAACGGCAGCCTTGAGGTTTAAATGATTAAGCTGGGATTACTACTGCTGGTACTGCCGCTATTTGTGCTGATGGGCGTCTATTTCTGGGAACTCAACGATGTGCGCGCCTGCCAGTTGGATGGCGGCCATTGGGACTATATCGAGAGCGTCTGTCGCGACACGCCGCAGCCCTTTGTCTCCTGGCTCCAGCGCTCGCCGCTGTTAGTTAATGGCGGCATGCTGCTTTCGGTGGTAGGGCTGGTGATGTGCACGGTGGGGCTGTACGTTAAGCGCGCTAAGTGAAGCGTATTTAACGGTGTAACTAAAAAGCGGGGGCGGATAACATTATCCGCCCCCGCTTTTTTTGTATTATCACTGACGCCGTTATTGGCGCATTTATAAATTGTTAAGCGACTTCCGCAGCATTTCACGCACGGGAGCCGTCTCTGGACGCACATTGCGCCACAGAAAAAACGATTCAGCAGCCTGTTCGACCAGCATGCCCAAGCCGTCCAGCAGCTTCGCACCACGTGGGCCTGCCCATTGCAAAAATACCGTCGGCTCCGCCCCGTACATCATGTCGTAAGCCCAGGCGTTAACAGCAAAGATTTCATCAGGTAGCGGCGGCAGCTCGCCCGTAAGGCTGGCGCTAGTGCCGTTAATCACGACATCAAAAACGCCAACAGCAGTTTCAAAACCACCGCCATGGATAGGCCCCAGATCGGCAAAATCGCTGGCCAGCTGTTCGGCTTTTGCAGCGGTACGGTTCACCACGACGACCTCGCTGGGTTGCTCGGCGAGCAGTGGCTCTAGAATACCGCGTACGGCGCCGCCGGCCCCGACCACCAAAACACGCTTTCCCGCTAACGCCACGCGGTGGTAGGCCAAATCGCGCACTAGGCCAACGCCGTCGGTGGTATCGCCGTAGGTACGACCATTGCCACCGAGTATCAGCGTATTGACCGCTCCTGCCCGGCGGGCGCGGTGGCTCAACGTATCGCACAGTGCGAAGGCATCGCCTTTGAACGGCACAGTGACATTGGCGCCACGCCCGCCCGCATCGATAAAGGCGCGCCAAGCCCCCGCAAAGCCATCCAGCGGCGCTTCTTCAGCGGTGTACGCAATTGTTTGCGCCGTTTGATGGGCAAACTCAGCGTGGATTTGCGGGGATTTAGAGTGCTTAACGGGATTGCCAAATACGCAGTAGCGATCGGTCATGATGGCTCTCCGCTAGCGTTTAACATCGTCTCATCAGCGGCCACGCCGAGCCAGTCCCGAGGGTGTAAAAAATCCTGCAAACGCGCTTCAGCACTACCCGGCTCTGGCTCAAAGGCGTACTCCCAGCGCGCTAATGGCGGCATCGACATCAAAATGGATTCGGTGCGCCCGCCGCTCTGTAGGCCGAACAACGTGCCGCGGTCCCAGACAAGATTAAACTCCACGTAGCGACCTCGGCGATAGAGCTGAAACTCACGTTCGCGCTCACCCCATGCTTCGTTTTTACGCCGCTCGACAATGGGCAAATAAGCCGCTAAGAAGCTGTCGCCCACCGCGCGCTGCATGGCAAAACAGTCGGCGAACTCACCTTCATTTAAATCGTCGAAAAACAGTCCGCCGACCCCGCGGGTTTCATCGCGGTGCTTGAGGTAGAAGTACTCGTCGCACCAGGCTTTGTAGCGGTCGTAAACGCCGTCGCCAAAAGGATCGCAGGCGGCTTTCGCCACTTGGTGCCAGTGCACCACATCTTCCATCACGGGATAAAACGGCGTTAAGTCAAAACCGCCGCCAAACCACCACACCGGCGGCTCGCCGACTTTCTCGGCAATAAAGAAGCGCACATTGCCATGACTAGTCGGCACATGAGGGTTCTCCGGGTGCAGCACCCAGGAGACGCCTACTGCGTGAAAGCTACGCCCCGTCAGCTCAGGACGCGCGGCAGTGGCCGAAGGCGGCAGTTGGGTGCCATAGACATGGGAGAAGTTGACGCCGCCTTTTTCAAATACGCCGCCCTGGGTCATTACCCGCGAGCGTCCGCCGCCACCCTCTTCACGCTCCCAGCTATCTTCTTGGAACTGCGCAGCGCCGTCGGCTTCCGCCAAACCAGCGCAGAGTCGTTCCTGTAGATCAAGAAGGTAGCGTTTAACGTCATCAAGGTGCTCGTGGGCCACGGTAACTCCTGAGGGGTTGGTGAGTCGTAATGGGTTAGTAGTAAATGGTAAATGGTAAATAGTGAGTTGAACGACTGCTAAGGGCGCATGACTTTACCGGTAACCAAATCCCTGATGGTACTGGGATTGGCGTTGCCACCTAGCGCGCCTTCCACGACATAGGTGACTTCATCGCCAAAGATGTCAGTGATCTCAGCGGCGCTCATGGCGGGCGGCTCGCCAGCACGGTTGGCAGAGGTGGATACCAGCGGGCCACCGAACGCCTCACACAGCGCTTTCATTAGCGGGTGGTCAGTAACTCGTAGCGCTACTCTCTCATGGGCACCGCGCACCAGCCCATGGCTGCGACCATTATCGGGCACTAACCAGGTGTTCGGGCCCGGCCAGCTTGCGGCCAGGGGCGCGTGCAGTGCTAACGGAAGTTGATTCAGCCAGGGTTGAAACTGCTCGATACTCGCGGCAACGAGGATGACGCCCTTCGCCGGATCGCGCTGTTTCATGCGCATCAGGAGCGCTAACGCTTCATCGTTTTCCGGGTCGCAGCTGAGTCCCCAAACCGCTTCAGTGGGGCAGGCAATGACGCCCCCTCCACGCAGTGCGCTAATCGCCGGCGCTAGATCGGTAGACAAACTCATGGCCTCTCCTCGAATATGCCTTTAATAGCCGCATCCTATCATGAGCGCGGCAGCCGCACCCAGCCGCCCGCCTGTTGGCTTACCCAACCGTCCAATTCAAGCATAAGCAGGCGTTGCTGGCAGTCGCTAACTGATGTGCCAATAGACGCTACCAACGTGTCGATAGGCGTTGGCGTTGCCGATAGAGAGGTTAATAACGGATCGGGTATGCTTTCCGGCAATGGCGCTTCTTGAGTCGGTTTTCCTGCCGTCTCCACTAAAGGGAGTTGAATAGCGGCGTCGGGCGGTATAAACGCCTCCGCCCAGTGGCCAAGATCAGCAATGATATCGTCGACGCTGCAAGCCAGATGAGTACTCCCCTGCCGTAATAGTGCCAGACAGCCGCGGGCCTGGACGTTATGCAGCGACCCCGGTAGCACAAACAGCTCACGATTTTGCTCCAAGGTGAGCCGTGCACTGACCAGCGAGCCGCTCTTTTCGGTCGCTTCGACCACCAGGGTGCCGAGAGACAGACCGGTAACGATTCGGTTGCGGCGCGGGAAAAACGCCGCGCGCGCCAGGGTACCCGGCGGATGCTCTGACAGCAGCAGACCACCGGGCAAACGACCAAGCTGCTCGTGAAGATCCCGGTTTGAGGCGGGATAGATCACATCCACACCGCAGCCAAGCACGGCAACCGTGCTTCCTCCGGCATTCAGCGCCGCACGCTGGGCCACACCGTCAACCCCTAACGCCATGCCGCTGACCACACACCAGCCGCGGCGGACAAGATCTCGGGCAAACGTTTGGGCGTTGTGGGTACCCTCACCGGTAGGACGACGAGTGCCCACCATGGCCAGTTTAGGACCTTCAAGCGCACCCAGATCCCCCTGGGCCCAGAGCACTGCAGGCGGGTCAGGCAGTTCATTTAACAGCTCAGGCCATGCGGGGTGATCACGATGCAGGACATGTCGTCCGGGGCCGCCTTGTTGCCACTCCAGGGTCTCATTAACGACATTTTGTAGCGGGCTACGGGTGGGGTGTTCAAGCCATAAGCGCAGCTCGCTAGCCGCTCGGCTGGGCAGTGCAGCCAACCAGCCCTCCGGCCACTGTGGCTCGTGGGCTGCCAACTTCGCTATACGCAGCGCGCCCATCCCAGGCAACGCATTGACCACCAACCACTCCTGGGCATCCATACTCCCTCCTTAATAAGCGCATTGTTTGTTTTGCCAGCCGCTAGTTAGCCAGTGACTCAACTTGATCCCCCACTTCCAGCACGCGCGATGCCTGCATCACCAAGGCGTAGCTGACACGATCATAAGGCCTAAATATCATAACGCTACCCGCTTCACTGCTGGGTAACTGAACCAGCTCCTGGGTGCGCGGGTCATTGATCAGCCCGCCCTGCTGATTGACTCGCAGCACATGGCCCGCCTGCAGGCCATCCAGCGTGCCGAGATCAAGGGTTACGATCTGAAAGCGGCCGATAAAACGCACCCCGCCTGGGACGGCAATAATATGCCCCTCAACCGGATTTAGCGGCGCGCGAGGCACAAGTTCTCTGCTCAGCTCGCGCTCCTCCAGCGGCAGGACGATGTCGTTAACCCGCACTTCCTGATGGGAGCTGACGACTTCAAGCTGCGCAATATCGTTCTTACTGCTGACATGGCGGGCAATACCTACATTAATCAGCTCCAAGCCAAGTGGCGTGCCATCCATGGCTAGGTAGGATTCCAACTGACGATAGATGCCCATCTGTCCATGGTGCGGTACATCGCCACGCACGTAGACCTTATCTCCCGCGCCACTAATCAAGCGGCGATCATCCCCCGCCACTACATATCCCAGTTCCTGTAGCGCCTCGGCATCATCCACAACGCGATGCTGGCGCAAAAACGCCTGTGCTTCCTCCAGGGCAATTGGCTCAATCGCTTCACGATGGGGCAAGGTACGCACTTGCGGCGAGAGTTTAATCACCTGCTGATCACGCTCCCATGCGGCAGCTTCGCTACTCACCAGCATCACTGCACTCAGCAGCAAACTACCTAACCACCCCCGGCAGGCGTGTTGTTTTGCTGCCATTCTGCGCTCCCCTAAAAGATGAATACTACGATTATTATGTTGATAATAAGACGCTATGCGCCTTGGCTGCTTATGCCCAGAAACATTGACAGCGTGATATAGTGACCCATCATAAAGTACCTAGGTTAAGCGACTCTCGTCACTGCCTAGCTTGACTTAATTCAGACTCAGCATAACGGTGATTGTAACGTCATGGCCAAACTTCCTATTCTTGAATTCCCCGATGAGCGCCTGCGCACCAAGGCCGCCGCGGTGGAAACCGTTGACGATGAGGTGCGCAAACTCGTCGACGATATGCTGGAGACCATGTATGACGCCCGGGGTATCGGTCTAGCCGCGACCCAGATCGATGTCCACCGTCGAGTCGTCGTGATGGACGTCAGCGACGACAACTCCCAGCCGCTGGTGCTTATCAACCCACGCTATACCCCGCTTGGCGACGAAAAAGAACCGCTTTCCGAAGGCTGCCTGTCGATTCCCGAGTACTACGCCGAAGTGCCGCGCTATCTTAAAGTGCAGCTCAACGCGCTGGATCGCAATGGCGACGCCTACGAGCTAGAGGCGGAAGGTCTGCTGGCGCACTGTATTCAGCACGAGTACGACCACCTGGAAGGCGTCCTGTTTGTTGACTACCTATCGCCGCTTAAGCGTAACCGCATCCAAAAGAAGATGCAGAAGCGCCATAAGCAGATCCAGGACGCGTAACCCGCTTTTCCTACTTACATTTCAGATAAGCCAGGTAGCCCTCTCCCTATGTCACGATTGCGCGTTGTTTTTGCCGGCACGCCTGAATTCGCCGCTTCGAGTCTTGCAACGCTGCTGGAAAGCCAGCATGAAGTGGTCGCGGTGTATACCCAACCCGATCGCCCCGCTGGTCGCGGCCGTAAGTTAACGCCCAGCCCAGTCAAACAGTTGGCCCTGGAGCATCGCCTGCCGGTCTATCAGCCCCAGACGTTAAAAGAGCCAACGGCCCAAGCTGAACTGGCCGCGCTCAATGCGGATATTATGGTCGTTGTCGCCTATGGGCTGCTGCTGCCCCAGGCCGTGCTAGACACCCCGCGCCTAGGCTGCGTTAACGTACACGCTTCGCTGCTGCCCCGCTGGCGTGGCGCTGCCCCCATTCAGCGGGCGATCGAAGCCGGCGATAGCGTATCAGGTGTCACCATCATGCAGATGGACGCTGGCTTGGATACCGGCGCGATGCTCTCGGAAGTGCGTACACCTATTACGGATCGCACCACCGGCGGAGACCTACATGATTGTCTCGCCATCCAGGGCGCTGATGCGCTGGTCACGACACTCGATGCCCTAGCCACCGGTGCCGCTCATGCCACGCCTCAGCCTGACGAGGGCGTCACCTATGCCGCCAAACTGAGCAAAGCGGAAGCCGAGCTCGATTTTGGCCAGCCAGCGCATCAGTTAGCCAGTAAAATTCGTGCGTTTAACCCCTGGCCGGTCGCCTGGTGTGCGCTAGGCGATGACCGCCTGCGCCTGCTAATGGCCAGCGTAGAGGAAGGCGAGCATCCGCCCAGCGCCCCCGGTACGCTACTTGAGCACGGCGAAGATCATCTGCGTATTGCCTGCGGCACCGACGGGCGCGAAGTATTGTGCATCACCAGCGCCCAGTTGCCCGGCGGTAAAGCGATGGCCGTGCGTGACTTACTTAATGCGCGCCACGCGCGCCTGACGACAGGCATTCGCCTTGGCCAGCCAGCGGCTCAGGCCAACCAAGGAGACACACCATGAGCCAAAAGCGTTCCCCTCAAGGTGGCGGCAGCGGCCAGGAAGTGCGCGCTGCTGCGGCCCGCGCGCTGGCCCCGGTGCTTAGCGACCAAGGCTCACTGGCGGGGCTGGATGAGCACAGCGTGGTGGCTCGCGACCGCGGACTACTCAAAGAGCTCTGCTTCGGCACCTGCCGCCGTTTGCCGCGCCTGGAAGCCCTTGCAGGCGTGCTGCTCAAGCAGCCGTTTAAAAAACGCGACAGCGATGTTCAAGCGCTGCTGCTGCTGGGTATTTACCAGCTGCTGTATATGCGCATTCCGGCCCACGCGGCGGTAGGCGAAACCGCTGGCGCTGCACGCTTACTAAAGAAGGAGTGGGCCACCCGCGTTTTAAATGGCTGCCTGCGTCGCCTGCAGCGCGAATCTGAGGCGCTCCAGGCCCAGGTAGACCGGGATGAAAGTGTGGCGCTTGAGCATCCGCCCTGGCTACTCAACGCGTTACGTCAGGCGTGGCCAGAGCAGTGGCGCGATATCATTGAAGCCAACAATCAAGCAGGCCCGATGACGTTAAGGGTGAATCAACGCTACAACGACCGCGAGGTCTATTTGGGCATGCTCAACGAGCAGGGTCTGAACGGCCATTTATGCCCCCATGCCCCAGACGCCATAACGCTGGAAACACCCTGCGACGTGACCGCACTGCCCGGCTTTGAAGAGGGCCACGTGAGCGTTCAGGATGAAGCCGCCCAGCTTTCAGCGGCGCTACTTGGTCCCGCGCTAGCGCCTCGACCGGGTGCTCGTGTGCTGGATGCCTGCTGCGCTCCCGGCGGAAAAACAGCCCATTTGCTAGAGCAGTTTGATATTGCCCTAACGGCTATCGATAGCGATAACCAGCGTTTGGCGCGGGTGGAAGACACGCTCAGCCGTTTAGGCGTCGAGGCGGTACTCGAACACGCCGATGCCACCGAGCGCGACTGGTGGAGCGGCACGCCGTTTGATGCCATTCTGCTCGACGCCCCTTGCTCGGGTACCGGTGTCATCCGCCGCCACCCCGATATCAAAAAGCTGCGCCGCAAGGACGATATCCGTCCGCTGGCCAAGCTTCAGCGCCAGCTATTGGATAACCTCTGGCCGATGCTACGCGAAGGCGGCACCCTGCTGTACGCTACCTGCTCGGTGCTGCCCGAAGAGAACAGTGAACAGATTGAGGCGTTCCTCGCCCGTACGCCTGATGCTCACATCACCACACCTAACGACGTTGCCTGGGGCATTGTCAGTGGTGCGGGCCGACAACTGTTTCCGGCCCAGAGCAGTCATGATGGCTTTTTTTATGCCAGACTAGAGAAGCGCACTGCCTGAGCATTCGTTGATAACGGGCAGTGAATTTCTGACAAGGAAGGAGATATTATGAGTCATCACACCTATAAGCACGTGGAACTGACCGGCTCTTCCGAGAAGGGCATTGAGGAAGCGGTGCAGAATGCGTTAGCCAAGGCATCAGAAACGATTAAGCACATGCGTTGGCTGGAAGTGGTCGATACGCGCGGCCACATTGAAGATGGCCAGGTGGCCCACTGGCAGGTAACGGTTAAAGTGGGCTTTACGCTAGAGTAATCCTCACCTGCTTTTCGGCGGCGGCTGGTTTACACTGGCCGCCGTCTTTATTGCAGCGCATGATAGACGTACCTGAACGACCATTTACGTCTTCAACGTCAGGACTGAGTCCTAAGACCGTCTCCTGGTCTTAACGATATTGCGCTGGCGCTTTTAATGGAACCGATGCTCAGTAATGAAAATCATCATTCTCGGCGCCGGCCAGGTCGGCGGCACACTGGCAGAACACCTCGCCCGCGAGGAGAACGACATCACCGTCGTTGATACTGACGCCAAAAAACTACGCGACCTGCACACTAAAATCGATATCCGCACCGTCACCGGGGCGGGCTCCTACCCGATTGTACTACGCCAGGCAGGCTGCGAAGACGCCGATATGTTGATCGCCGTCACCAATAGCGACGAGATCAACATGATCGCCTGCCAGGTCGCTCACACGCTGTTTCGCACCCCAACCAAAATTGCCCGCGTGCGCGCCACGGCGTACTTAACCCGCAAGGGGCTGTTCGCCCACGAAGCGATTCCCATCGATGTACTGATCAGCCCCGAGCAGGTGGTCACCGACCATGTGCGCCGCTTGATCGAGCACCCCGGCGCCCTGCAGGTACTGGAGTTTGCCGGTGGTTTGGTTCAACTGGTGGCGGTGAAAGCCTTCTACGGCGGCCCGCTAGTGGGCCAGGACTTGGCCTTTCTGCGTCGTCATATGCCCAACGTGGATACCCGTGTGGCGGCGATTTACCGCCGCAGCCGACCGATCATTCCCCGCGGCGATACGGTGATCGAAGCCGACGACGAAGTATTCTTCCTCGCCGCACGACGGGATATTCGCGCGGTGATGAGCGAGCTACGCCGGGTCGAACGGGACTTCCGTCGCGTGGTGATTGCCGGGGGCGGCAATATCGGCGAACGCCTGGCGGAACATTTGGAGCATAGTCACCAGGTCAAAATCATCGAGCACAGCCTGGAGCGCTGCACCACGCTCTCCGAGCGGCTGGACCGCACCGTGGTGCTCCACGGCAGCGCCACCAGCAAGCGTTTGCTGGAAGAAGAGAACATCGAAGAGTGCGATATCTTCTGCGCGCTGACCAACGACGACGAAGTCAATATCATGTCGTCGCTGCTAGCCAAGCGCTTAGGCGCCAAGAAGGTGCTCACGCTGATTAACAACGCCGCCTATGTGGATTTGGTACAGGGTGGCGAGATCGATATTGCCATCTCACCCCAGCAAGCCACCATCGGTAGCCTGCTCACCCACGTACGCCGGGGCGATATCGTCAACGTCCACTCGCTGCGCCGGGGCGCCGCCGAGGCCATTGAAGCCATTGCCCACGGCGACAAACAGTCGTCTAAAGTAGTCGGCCGCACGATTCGCGAGATCGACCTGCCCGACGGCACGACGATTGGCGCGATTGTGCGCGGCAAAGAGGTCATCATCGCCCATGGCGATGTGATGGTAGAGAGCGGCGACCACGTGATTCTATTTGTGATCGACAAGCGCCGCATCCGCGATGTGGAGCGCCTGTTCCAAGTCGGTTTAACGTTCTTTTGATAACCCTAGAATCCCTGCCACTGGCGGCTAATAACAGGAGCATGCGACAACCATGAGTCTGCGGGTTATTTTGCGCATTTTGGGGCTGCTACTGATGCTGTTCAGCCTGACCATGCTCCCTCCCACGCTGATTTCACTGTGGTTTCGCGATGGCGTGTGGAGTGCCTTTATTAGCGGCATTGCGATTTCTGTCTCCACAGGGCTGCTGCTTTACCTGCCCAATCGGCGCTCGCAAAAAGAGCTGCGCATCCGCGATGGCTTTATTATTGCCGCGATGTTCTGGACGGTGCTGGCGCTGTTCGGCTCGCTGCCGCTGATGCTATTTGGCGAAGGCTCGCTGGGCATCACCGACGCGGTATTTGAGTCGTTTTCCGGTTTGACCACTACCGGTGCCACCGTGATTACCGGTATCGATTTTTTACCCGCATCGATTCTCTACTACCGCCAGCAGCTCCAGTGGTTGGGCGGCATGGGTATCGTCGTTCTGGCCGTTGCCATTTTGCCGACCCTGGGGGTGGGGGGTATGGCGCTTTACCGCACCGAGATCCCGGGGCCGCTTAAAGACTCCAAGCTCACCCCACGGATTACCGAGACTGCCAAGGCGCTCTGGTACATCTACGCTACCCTCACTCTCGCTTGCATGGTGGCCTACATGCTAGCCGGGATGGACTGGTTCGACGCCTTGAGTCATAGCTTCTCGACCGTTGCCTTAGGCGGGTTTTCTACTTACGACGCCAGCATCGGCTACTTTGATAGCGCGACGATTGAAATGATATGTGTCGGCTTTATGTTGATTTCGGCGTTCAGTTTTAGCCTGCATTTCATCGCCTGGCGTGAAAAAAGCGTGATGCACTATTTTCACGACCCAGAAGCAAGCTTTCTAATGCTCTTTCTGCTCGCACTGGCTGTGGTCACCGTGCTTTCGCTATGGCTCACCGATACCTATGACACCGTACGCGGTCTCCGTCACGGGGTTTTCCAGGTCGTTTCTGTTGCTACGACCGCGGGCTTTAGCGTTGCTGACTTCTCCATGTGGCCCGGTGCTCTGCCCTTTCTGTTGTTTGTGGCGGCCTTCGTGGGTGGCTGCTCCGGCTCTACCGGCGGAGGCATGAAAGTGATCCGGATTATTTTGATCATCAAACAGGGCATGCGCGAAATTATGCGCCTGATCCACCCCAATGCGGTGATTGCGGTCAAAGTGGGCAAGGTCAGCGTTCCCGATAGCATTGCCCAAGCGGTCTGGGGGTTCTTTTCGGTGTACGTTCTGCTGTTCTTTTTAATGCTGGTGGGGGTGATGGCGACCGGAGTTGATCAGGTAACCGCCTGGTCGACGGTAGGGTCAGCGCTCAACAACCTCGGCCCTGCGCTGGGTGAGTCCCACACTCACTATGGCGACATGCCCAGCCTGGCGAAATGGATACTGGTCATGGCCATGCTGCTAGGACGCTTGGAAATTTTTACGGTACTGGTGCTATTTACCCCCGCCTTCTGGCGGCGCTAAGCCCTTAACAACCGTCCTTAACAACGCCCTTAACAACGCCCTTAACAACAGTACTGAACATTAGCCATTCACATCGGTCATCCGCATTAGATATACACATCAGTCCCACTTATTGATTTTGAGAGCTGTTAATGAACCACGATGATACGTCTCACCAAGAAACGTCGCTTGAAGACACAGGACTACAGTCGGCCAAGTCAGCCGCGCTGCCTGCGACGAGCGGACCGCTAAAAACGATCACCGTTGGTGAAACACGCTACACGCTACTGGGCACGGCGCATGTGTCGGCGGAAAGCGCCGACGATGTGCGCAAGCTGATCGATAGCGGGACATTCGATGCCGTGGCAATCGAACTCTGCGATGCCCGCCACCACAGCATGTCCAACCCGGATGCCATGGGTGAGCAGGACCTATTTCAAGTATTTAGGGAAGGCAAAGCGGGCATGGTCGCGGCGAGCTTAGCCCTGGGCGCTTTTCAGCAGCGGATTGCCGACCAATCCGGCATTCAGCCGGGGGCCGAAATGCGCGCCGCCGTTGAAGAAGCCAGCCGCCGCAAGCTACCGTTACTGCTGGTTGATCGCGATGTAGGGTTAACCCTGAAACGCATCTACAGCAATGTGCCCTGGTGGCAACGCTTCTCGCTGTTTTCAGGCCTGCTAGGCAGCGTGCTCTCCCGCCAGGATGTCTCCAAAGAGGATATCGAAAAGCTCAAAGAGGGCGATATGCTGGAGGCCACCTTCAGTGAGTTTGCCGCTGAGTCGGAAGCGCTGTATACACCGCTGATTCGCGAGCGCGACCGCTATATGGCCCTGCGTTTGGCCGAAGACGCTCCGCCAGGGCGCTATCAACACGTGCTCGTCGTGCTTGGCGCAGGCCACCTCAAGGGCACCGGCGAACACCTTGAAGCGCCACTGCCCGCCGAGCCAAAAGTAGAGCGTGAGTCGCTGGAGTCCACCCCGCCGCCGTCCAAGGTTTGGAAAGCGCTGCCGTGGCTGATTACCGCCTTGGTGCTTACCGGCTTTGCGATTGGTTTTTCGCGCAACACCGACCTGGGCTGGCAACTGGTACTTGAGTGGTTCTTGATTAACGGTATCCTCTCCGGTGGCGCGACGATTATCGCCCTGGCGCACCCGGTGACCGTGATTGCCACCTTCTTTGCTGCGCCGCTGACCTCGCTGAACCCCACTATCGGTGCCGGCTTCGTAGCCGCCGGGGTTGAGCTGTTTATGCGCAAACCCAAAGTGCGCGATTTTTCATCGCTGCGCCACGATGTCACCCAACTGAAAGGTTGGTGGAAAAACCGCGTATCGCGCACCCTGCTGGTGTTTATTCTCGCTACGCTAGGTTCCGCGGTTGGCACCTGGGTGGCCGGGTTCAGAATCGCTGGCGCGCTGTTTGGCTAGGCGCTGCATGGCGGCTGTCGGCGGGTCGATTTTGTGATGCAATCGGCTCGCCGCGTAGCTATCGTTAAACACCTCAAAGTAGTCATCCAGCACGTCCGCTGCCGCCGTATCCCCACCCTGACGCAACAGCTCGATCGCCACTTCCGCCGTACATAAATGCGCTTTTGATGCCGGTTTGCGCAGCCGGTAGCGGGTCTCTCGCTCGCTCTTCAGTGGCAGTACCGGAAGACCGTCCAGGTAAGCGCTTTTACGAAACATGCGCCGCGCCTGACGCCAGGTGCCATCCAGAATAATAAACACGGGAATGCGCGCCTGCGCTTTCGCTGCATGCACCGCGTCAATACCCACCACACGATCCGCGTAGTCGGGTTGATCATCGGGGAAAATCACAAAGGGCGCGTAGCGAGGGTCTTTTAGCAGCGCGGCTAACTGGGCATCCGGCGCTACGCGGTACCAGGTAAATACCTGCGTCGTGGTGATCACATCGCGAATCAAACGCCCGGTATTGGTCGGCTTATAGTGCTCGATGGGGTGTGTTAACAGCCATACTTGGGCATGGCTCTCCGCCTTAACCTGATACGGACACAAGCAGTTCAGCACGGGTAGCTGACAGTGATCACAGCGGGTAACAAAACTACCCCGCGCTTTAAACTCCCGCCGCGGCGGACGCGTATGTTCACTGGTTGGGCTATCAACATTCACAGAGCTCTCGCCAGCAGAGCTATCAAAAGCAGCCATCCGTGCTCCGTAGTGTGGAAAAGGGCGCAGAGTATAAAGGAGCACGCCATCTTTTGCCGAATGTTTCCATCACACCGCCGTAAACCTAAAAACCTTCCAACGTTGACACCCAAAGCGCAACGCCGCTAAAGTCTCGTCAACTATTAAAGGTAAAAAGGTTTACACCCATGATCGTGCCCCACGAGCAAAACCAGAAACAGCGCCACGACTGGACGCTGGACGAGATCAACGCGCTGTTTGCACTACCGTTTAATGACCTGCTGTTTCAAGCCCAGCAAGTGCACCGCGCCCACTTCGATGCTAACGCGGTTCAGGTCTCTACCCTTCTCTCGATTAAAACCGGCGCCTGCCCAGAGGACTGCAAATACTGCCCCCAATCCGGCCACTACAATACCCAGCTGGAAAAAGAGAAGCTGCTGGAAATTGAAAAAGTCGTCGAACAAGCCAAGGCAGCCAAAGAAGCCGGCGCCAGCCGTTTTTGTATGGGCGCAGCCTGGCGCAGCCCCCGCGACAAAGACTTACTGCTGGTCGAAGAGATGGTTCGCCAAGTAAAAGCCGTGGGTTTGGAAACCTGCATGACCCTGGGTATGGTCGACGGCGAGCAGGCCAGCCGACTGGCCACCGCCGGGCTCGATTACTACAACCATAACCTGGATACCTCGCCGGAGTACTATGGCGAAATCATCACCACACGCACCTACAGCGACCGGCTGGAAACCCTCTCCAACGTGCGCGATGCGGGCATGAAAGTGTGTTCCGGGGGCATTCTCGGCATGGGTGAAGACGCCAAAGATCGTAGCGCCTTGCTGCAACAGCTGGCCAAACTCTCTCCGCACCCGGAATCCGTACCCATCAATATGCTGGTCAAAGTACCCGGTACGCCGCTGGAAAATGTCGAAGACTTAGACCCCATCGAGTTTATCCGCGCTATTGCCGTCGCCCGCATTATGATGCCCCAGAGCCATGTGCGGCTCTCCGCTGGCCGCGAGCAGATGAGCGAATCGACCCAGGCGCTAGCGTTTTTAGCGGGCGCCAACTCGATCTTCTACGGGGATAAGCTGCTGACCACCGGCAATCCGCAGGTGGACCGTGACCGTGCTCTGTTTGCCAAGTTAGGCCTGCATCCGGAAAAGCTTGAAACCTGCGAGAGCGAAGATGTTCAAGCGACACGGCTCGCCCAACAAGCCCAGCAGCAAGCGCATGCCGAACGCGTTGCCGAGCTGGCGGTGGATGCCAGTGTCTAAAGCGTGGCAACAGCGCTTAGCCGCTACCCGCTTAAGCCGCCAGCAGTCAAATCGCTGGCGAACCCGGCGCGTCATGGCAGTTGATGCGCTCGACTTTGCTGGTAACGACTATCTGGGCTTGGCTCAAGACCCAAGGGTGTGTGAGGCGCAGGCAGAGGGCGCGCACCTTTACGGCGCTGGCGCCGGTGCTTCGCATCTGGTTAGCGGACACCTGGAGGTTCACGACGCCCTGGAAGACGCCTTGGCACGCTGGACAGGCCGAGAACGTGCGCTGCTGTTTTCGACCGGCTATATGGCCAACCTTGGTGTACTGCAAGCGTTGGCTGATCGTCATACGGCTGTCTTCCAAGACCGTCTTAATCACGCGTCCTTACTGGACGGCGCTGCTTTAAGCGAGGCCCGCTCCCGGCGCTTTCATCACCGCGACACAAGCGATCTGGAAAACCTACTGGGTCGCAGTGAGTGCGCGCATAAACTCGTGGTCAGCGACGGTGTGTTTAGTATGGATGGTGATGTGGCCGACATCGCCAGCTTAGTCTCCGTCAGCCAACGCCATGACGCCTGGCTAATGATCGACGACGCCCATGGCGTGGGCGTGCTGGGTGAAAATGGCAGCGGCTGCGTGGGGAACGCCTGGGACAGCGCCGAGGTGCCGATTTTGGTCGGCACTTTAGGCAAAGCATTGGGAACCGCGGGGGCCTTTGTGGCCGGAGATGCCGCGTTAATCGATCACTTAATCCAGTTTTCGCGCAGCTATATCTACACCACCGCCCAGCCCCCAGCGATTGCCGCGGCCACCCTCAAAGCGCTGGAGATCGTTCAGGGTGAACCTGAATACCGTGCCCAGCTCAACGCCAACATCGCTTACTTCCGCCGCGAGGCGCTGAACCTAGGGCTTCCACTAAGCACCTCTGCCACGCCGATTCAGCCGCTGATCTTAGGAGATGAAGCGCGCACTCTTCAATGGGCAGCCCGGTTACAACAACAAGGCGTATACGTGGGGGCAATTCGCCCGCCAACGGTGCCCAAGGGGGAGGCCCGGCTGCGCATCACCCTAAGCGCTCGCCACCAGCGCGACAATATTGACCAACTGTTAGCGGCGCTCAACCACTGTCAGCATCAAGAGGCTTTATGCAGCCCCTGCGTTTAATACTGCTCCCCGGCTGGGGAATCGACCGGCGTATCTGGCAGCCACTGCAGGCGCATTGGCCTGCCCACCTGACGGCCCAAGCAGTCGATTGGCCTGGCTACGACGATACTCCCCCGCTGGCAGCGAATGCCACGCTGACAGAGTTGGCGGAGGTGATGTCCGAGTCCTTAGCCAGCGATGCAGTATGGGTCGGCTGGTCGCTAGGCGGGTTACTGGCAGCGGCACTCCTTGAGGAGTTGCCCCCACCACGCGGGCTAATTCTACTCGGTGCCGGTAACACCTTCTGCGCTACAGATGGCGTCACTTCTGGCGAACTAAATGCCTTTCGACGTGCCTTTCAGCGCGACCCCACCGCGACCTGGCAACACTTTTTGCGCTGGCAGGCGCAAGGCGAGCCCAGCTCCCGGCAGGCATACCGACAGTTAGGCGATTTACTGGGGGATACGCTACCCGCCGACATCACCACACTCGCTACCGGCCTGGACTGGCTGGCGTCGATTGATAATCGCCAGCGTCTAGCGGCGGCCCCTTGCCCGGTGGTACGGCTCACCGGCGAACACGATCCATTAATCGGCCCCGCCCAGCGCCGTGCCAGTGAACTTTTAACCGATGTTGGCCACTGCCCGATGCTCTCCCAGCCCCAGGCTCTCGCCGCCGCGATTACCCATCATGCCACCCAGATGGCTAGCGCCAACATGGCGGTTTTATGAACGTTCTAACGATGAGCAACGATGCTGACTGGCAGGCACGGGTTGCCCACGCCTTCTCCCGGGCCGCCCCGCGCTACGATGCGCTCGCCAGCGCACAGCGCCAAATAGGTCAACGGCTTTGGGATTCGCTACCTGACCACGCCTATAACATACTCGATATTGGCTGCGGCACCGGTTACTGGACACACCAGTTGGCTGAACGTTACCCCTGCGCTCAGGTCACCGGGTTAGATTTAGCCCCCGGCATGCTGGCACAAGCACGCCAGCGCTATGGTGACGCTATCCACTGGCAACAAGGCGACGCGGCGGCGCTGCCGTTTGGTAGGCATGCTTTTGATCTGGTGTTTTCCAACTTGGCGGTGCAGTGGTGCCGCGATATCGACTCAGTGATATCGGAACTTTGCCGCGTGCTTCGCCTTGGTGGTCAGGCGCATATCACGACGCTGCTACCCGGCACTCTGGAAGAAATCGCCTTTGCCTGGCAGCGCCCCGAAGCGCTGCTGCAAACGCCCAATCACGCAAGAGTGGAACAGGCGATGGCTAAAAGCGGCTTAACCATCAGCCAACAAACGGCCACCGTCGAGCGCTTTTACTACCCCGACCTGCAAGCCGTGATGGCTTCCATTAAAGGCGTCGGTGCCCAGCTTCCCCGGTCGAATAGCCGCCTTACCCGAGCGGATATTGCCGCTGCCAAAGCGCGCTTTGAGCAACTGCGCCAGCCGGAGGGCCTGCCGGTGAGCTACCACTGTTTAACGCTGCAATTGGAAAAACCGCTATGAACGTCTGGTTTGTAACCGGCACCGATACCGATGCGGGTAAAACATTAGTGACAAGCGGCTTATTGCGCGCCGCCCATCAACAGCAACTGAGCACGCTGGGCTTAAAACCCATTGCTTCAGGCAGCCAGGCAACGCCTAACGGGCTGCGCAATAGCGATGCCCTCGCCCTTCAGCAGCAGAGTGTGCCGCCGGTCGACTACACCACGGCTAACCCCATCGCCTTTGAGCCCGCGATTGCGCCCCATTTAGCCGCGTTAGAAGCCGGCCAGCCGCTGGAAGTCGGCGCTATCGCCGGTATTCTGCGCAAAACGCTTAGCCAAACACCCAGAGACTTCACCTTGATTGAAGGCGCCGGTGGCTGGCGCGTGCCGTTAAACGACCAGGAGGATTTTTCCGACTTGGCGATGGCCCTTGAGCTACCGGTGATTCTGGTCGTCGGCTTAAAGCTGGGCTGCTTAAATCATGCCCGCTTAACGGCGGAAGCCATCCGTGCCGACGGCCTGGCACTCGCCGGTTGGGCGGGCAGCGTGGTGGATCCCGATTTTGCGGCCGACACTGCTCGTTTTGAGGCCAACATCGCGCATCTAAATACTAAACTGGCCGCCCCCTGTTTAGGTATTATCCCCCATCTCGATACCCCCAGTGCCGCTACTGCTGCCCCCTATCTCTCCCTGGAGCCGTTATGACGACGCCGGTTTGTCATCGCCATGTTTGGCACCCCTATGCCCACCTAAAAACCCAGACGCCCGCGCCCAAGGTGGTGGGCGGTGACGGCGCTCACTTTGTGCTTGAGAGTGGCGAACGCCTGCTGGACGCCACCTGCTCCTGGTGGTGCATGATCCACGGCTACGGCCACCCGCGCCTGGTGGCGGCCATTCGCGAACAGGCAGGCCAGCTTTGCCATGTGATGCTTGGTGGCTTAACCCACGACCCCGCCGACCAGTTGGCCCGCGAGCTGGTGCGCATTACCCCCGCCGGGCTGAATCACGTGTTCTATTCGGATAGCGGTTCGGTAGGTATGGAAGTGGCGATGAAAATGGCGCTGCAGTATCAGGTGCTCTCCGGCAATCCCGGTAAGCGCAAGATGCTCTCGTTGATGAAGGCGTACCATGGCGACACCACCGGCTGCATGGCGGTATGTGACCCGGAAGAGGGCATGCATAGCCTGTTTGCCAGCCTGCTTCCCCAGCACCACTTCGCACCAGCGCCTACGGCTCCTTTTGATGCCAGCGACGAACAGGTAGAACATGACCTTAGCGCTCTGCGTGAGGTGTTCGAGCGCCACCATTGCGAGATCGCCGCGCTGTTGATGGAGCCGCTTTTACAAGCCGCAGGCGGTCTAAATATGACCTCACCCGCCTATGTTGCTGGCGCCAGGGCGATATGCGATGAGTTTAATGTGCTGCTGATCTTTGACGAAGTGGCCACCGGCTTTGGCCGCACCGGCAAGCTGTTTGCCGCTGACCATGCAGGCGTCACGCCGGATATTATGGTGCTCTCAAAAGGTTTGACCGGTGGCTATTTGGGCCACGCCGCGACGCTTGCCACGGATCGCGTTCATAACACCTTTATCGGCGACACTCCCCAGCATGCGTTTATGCACGGGCCGACGTTTATGGGCAACCCGCTGGCTTGTCGGGTGGCGCTGGAAAGCCTGCGGGTGTTCGAGGAAGAGGATTATCTTGGCAAAATTGCGACGCTTAACCAATTACTGCGCCGCGAACTGCTGGAAGACCGCGCGCTCAACGCGCATACAGCCGTTGCCGATGTGCGGGTGCTGGGCGCCACCGCAGTAATTGAAGCCCACTCCGCCGATGTACTAAAAGGCGTAGGCGACTTTGCCCGCGAGCGGGGCGTTTGGCTGCGCCCCATTGGCCGTTGGCTGTATACCATGCCCGCCTACATTACCTCTGAAGCGGAGCTGGTGAAGATTACCGACGTCATGAAAGCGTGGTTCCTGGATCAGTAAAAAAATCAGGAAAGCAGTAAATTACCCTGCTGCTTCCAGCGATTTACCAACGCTGGCACGCCCTCACCGGCGGTGGTGTTGATCGCCAGCACACCCGGTGGGATTAACGCATCCGCTTCCGGGTCGACCAATACGCAGGGTGTATCGTAGTCGATATAAGAGAGCAACGACGCAGCGGGCATCACCGCTAATGAGGTACCGACGACCAGCAAAAAGTCAGCTTGGCTAACGATGTCGCAGGCCTCGGCAAATAGCGGTACCGACTCGCCAAACCAAACCACATCGGGACGCAGCTGGCTGCCCTTATCACACACGTTGCCTATCTCTATGCCACCTTTAGGCAACGGGTAGCGCATACGCTCATCAATAGAGGAGCGGGCTTTTAAAATCTCGCCATGTAAGTGCAGCACCTGGCGGGAGCCTGCTCGTTCGTGCAGATCATCAATATTTTGGGTAATGATACTGACGGTAAAGCCGTCCTGCTCTAGAGCGGCCAGCGCTTTGTGGGCGGCATTGGGTTTGGCTTTGCGAATCTGTTCGCGGCGCTGATTGTAAAAATCCAACACCTGCTGCGGGTTACACTGCCACGCCTCTGGGGTAGCTACATCCTCGACCGGATGGTTCTCCCACAGGCCGTCGCTGGCGCGAAAGGTTTTGATCCCGCTCTCGGCGCTAATCCCCGAGCCGGTAAACACTACCAAATGCGGGCTTGCTGCCATGACTACCTCGCCGTTTATGTGTCACTGCATCTTCAATAGCTGACTAATATACTAGCTGGCCGATACTGCCCGCAAAACGCTGCTTGTTGCGGTAAGGGTAAACGTCAATGACGCGCCCATCGACGATCGCCTGCTGCAGTTCCAGCCAGTAATCGGGGTCGAAGAGCTCGGGGTGCTGCACCATGAACATATCGCGCAGCGTTTTATTGGCGAACATAAAGGGGCCAAACTCCTCGGGGAAAATATCGTTGGGGCCGATGGACAAACTGGATACATCGACGCCCTGCCCTTTAGGCAAGTGCCGAAACCGGCACTCGGTGATGTAACACACCTCATCATAATCGTAGAAAATCACCCGGCCGTGGCGGGTAACGCCGAAATTTTTCAACAGCATATCGCCAGGAAAGATATTCGCCGCGGCCATCTGCTTAATGGCGTTGCCATAATCCTTGAGCACCATCTCCTTCTCTGCGTCGCCGCACTGCTCCAGGTAGATATTCAGCGGTGTCATCATACGTTCGGTATAGCAGTGCTTGATGATGACTTTGTCGTCTCTGAGCACCACCGTGGAGGGCGCCACTTCCAGCAGGTGCTCCAAACACTCGGGGGCAAAGTGATCCTGGCGAACAATAAAGTTTGAAAACTCCTGGGTGTCCGCCATGCGACCTACCCGGTCGTGGCGCTTTACCAGCCGATACTTTTCGCGCACCACAGCATGGGTAACGTCTTTGGCCGGGTCGAATTTATCTTTAATGATCTTAAACACGGTGCGAAAGCTGGGCAGTACAAACACCGCCATGACCATGCCGCGCACGCCGGGGGCGATAATAAACTGATCTTCGCGCTTGGCGACCTGACGGTTCAAGGCGCGGAAAAACTCGGTTTTACCGTGTTTGAAAAAGCCGATGGCAGCGTAGAGTTCACCTTCCGGCTTGTGCGGCATTAACTGCTGTAGGTAATCGACAAACTCCCTGGGTACCGCCACCTCAACCTGAAAGTAGGCGCGGGTAAAGGAGAAGATAATCGACACCTCGTCGGTTTCGATCAGCACTGTATCCAGATGCAGGCTGGGATCGCCGCCCTGCTGTTCACCAAAGCCTTCACCATGAAGCACCGGCAGTACCAGCGGCATCTGCTCGCCGCCACCGCGGATACGCCCCACCAGATAGGCGCCTTTATTGCGATAGAAGACGCTATTCAACAGCTCGATTTCGGCGTCATCGGCTTCCAACATCGCCGCGGGTAAGTGCTGCTGTAAGAAACTGGCCCCGAGATGGGTGTCCTGATCTATATCCGCAAAGCGATTTTCCAATGGCGCATCGAGAAGCGCCCACTTGAGCGCGGCCTGCCAATCACCGTTGACTTTATGCCGACGGCACAGCTCAATCCCCGAGCGGTGGGCGGCATCCTCCCGGGAGCTATACACAAACATCCAGTCGTTGCGGATATGGCGGTGGTGGAAGATGGTGCAGAACAGCGAGTTAAAAAAGGTTTCTGCCAACTCAAAGTCGAGCCGGTGGCTGATCAGTTCGACGTAGTGGCTGCGCGCTTCCCGCCAGCACTCACAGTGTGAAACCACTTCCGGGTCAAATGTGCGCTTCAAGCGCCCCAGGGTGACGTCGATTTTTTCCTTATACAGATTGATCCGCTCCGCCGACGCCAGTTGGGCATCGCGCCACGCCGCATCACGAAAGCGTCGGCTGGCGTCACAGGTGATCTCTTTAAAACGTGCGCGGTACTCATCGAAACCGTGCAAAATCGTTGTCGCTAGGCGATACCCCGGTGAGTGTTTCACTGGCCAAACTCCTGATTATTTCTACCAGCTTCGCGTAACGGCAAACTACATGCGAGACGACCTTGGTGGGTAACCTCACAGTGCCACAAAAAATCACCTGCCCAAAATGATATAAACAGAAAAGCCCCTGACGTTTTACCTTACCGCCAGGGGCTTACCACAGTAGCCTAATCGTTGGCTTGCTTACAGCTTGGCAGCAGCCACCGGTGCCGGTTCGTCTTCGTCTAGCTCCTCAGGTGATGCGGATACCAACGCAAACTCCTCCTCGGCGGTTTTCGCGACCAGATGATTTTTACTGTAGAGGAAGTAGTAGGCCGCCCCGGCAATAAATAGCACGATGGTGTAGTTGAACGCGCGGGGGTCGAAGGCGTATACGCCCGTGAGCGCTACCAGCGAGAGCACTAATGCAATGCCTGAGGTCACGACGCCGCCCGGCGTTTTATACGGCCGCGGCAGGTCGGGCTGTTTTACCCGCAGCATAATGTGGCTTAGCGCCATCAGCGCATAGGAGATGGTCGCGCCGACCACGGCCATGCCCAGCATGAGATCACCTTCACCGCTAAGTGACACCAAGAAACCAAAAACACCGGGGACAATCAGCGCCAGATAGGGCACTTTGCGCTCACTGGTCAGCGATAGCGCTTTAGGTATATAGCCCGCACGGGACAGTGCGAATACCAGGCGGCTATAGCCGTAGATAATCGAGAAAAATGAAGCGATCAGCCCGGCCAGGCCCAATACGTTAACCAGGGTGGCAAGCATCGGGTTGCCCGCTGCATTCAGCGCATCGACCAGCGGCACGCCGCTTTGGCCGATCATCTCGGCGCCCGCTGCCCCGGCGAGCAGCACCACGACTAACAAGGCGGTGAACAGCAGAAACAGCATCGCGCCGATAATGCCTTTGGGCATATCCCGGGCGGGATCCTTGGCTTCTTCCGCCGCCAGCGGCACGCCTTCCACCGCCAGGAACAGCCACATGCCGAACGGTAGCGCCGCCCAAATACCATACCAACCAAACGGCATAAAGGTGCTCGCACCTGCCGCATCGGTGGGCGCAATATCAAACAGGTTGGCGGCGTCAAAATTGCCAATCAGTGCCACGGCGGTAGCAATAAT
The DNA here is from genome assembly GCF_031010195.1 of Halomonas sp. SpR8. Classification (GTDB taxonomy): domain Bacteria; phylum Pseudomonadota; class Gammaproteobacteria; order Pseudomonadales; family Halomonadaceae; genus Vreelandella. The sequence goes on from NZ_JAUAMC010000002.1 coordinate 460,824, forward strand.
GGCGAACACCGCCAAGCCACTAATCACCATCATGACTTTTAGCGCTTCACCTACCCCCGCCAGGTGAATACCGATAAACACGGCGTAAAACAGCAGATACACCAGCGGGCCGTTAATGCCCAGTAATGACTCCACCGCAGCACCGATAAAAATCACGATCGCGGCGGGCGCCAGGGCATACTCGATCAATACCGCAAGCCCGGTGAGGTAACCACCGGCCGGCCCCATGGTCTGGCGGGCAAAGCTGTAGCCGCCGCCCGCCGCGGGTATCGCGGCGGACATTTCCGCAAGCGATAGCACCAACGCCAAGTACATCAATGCCATCAAGCAGGCGGCAATCGCAAAGCCACCCCAGCCCGCTTCGGCAATACCGAAGTTCCAGCCGGCGAAGTCACCGGAAATCACATAGGAAACCCCTAGCCCCGCCAGCAGCATCCAGCCTGCAGTGCCTTTACGCAGTTGGCGCTTGGCCAGATATGCTTCATCAACAGATGGTTGTGTCATCATTTTGCCCTCATGGTGTGGAACGAAAGTGTCGTCAGCGGCGTGCTGTGCTATTGGCTGATTACTGCGTTCCATTTTGTTATTGGAGAATCGTTACGTCGTTGTTTTGATACGGCTGTTTTGATACGTCTGTTGTTATACGGCTGTTTCCGTGCGCTAAGGTCGTCAATCAGCGACCAGAAAGTTGCGTATTGAACCGGTTGCGGGGTCACCCTCCAGCACATCGTCTTCACTACGGTCTTTCAACTTGACGCCCGACAGCTTGAGCTGACGGGCCTCTTTTAAGAGCAGAAAGAAGCGCCGGGCGGCCTCCTCGATCTGCAAACCTGCCGGACGCACATTGGAAATACAGTTGCGCCGGTCATCTTTTAGCCCCGGTTCCGGCGCCCAGGTCATATACAGCCCCAGGCTATCCGGCGAGCTTAGCCCTGGCCGTTCGCCGATCATCACCAGCACGGCGTCAGCGTTCAGCAGGGCACCAATCTCATCGCCAATCGCCACTCTCCCCTGCTCAACAATGGTCAGCGGTGCTAGCTGCCAATCCGCAGCATCGCTGGCCAGCATCTGATACAGCGTGCTAAGAAACGGCGCGCTGTTCTGCTGCACAGCCAGCGCAGAGAGCCCATCGACAATCACCACCGCCAGGTCATAGCGCTGCTGTGATGCGGCGGCTTGTTGAAGACATTCACGGGTTTCATCGTTGAGGCGCCGGCCATAGTCAGGCCGCTGCAGATACATGGCGCGGTCTTGGGCATGGCTATGCAAGCGTATGGGCGCCGCTGATAAATCCAGCGCTGCGGTTAACTCACTGGCAAGCGCGTCGACATCCAGCGGGGTGTGAACAGCGTCTTGAGCCTGGGCGTGGGCCAGTTGAAACGCCAGTAGCTTGCTGGTCGGCAGGCTGACACCCGCGCGCCCCAAGCCAATCCGTGCATCGGTAAAGGCGTTCAGTCGCTCCCAGGGGTTTTCGACGACAATGGGCGATGTTGGCTTATCAACCATGACGAGGCTCCTGAGGTAGATGGCGCAGGCTGTTGGCAAAAGCCGCGGGCAGTTGGTCGTTGAGCCGGTGGGTGCTGACATCCTGGAAAATCTGCATCTCTTCAAGCCAGCGTTCAAACTCTGGCGCCGCTTTTAGCCCTAGCACGCGCCGCGCGTAGAGCGCATCGTGAAAGGAAGTGGTCTGGTAATTGAGCATAATGTCGTCAGAACCGGGGATGCCCATGATGAAGTTGCAGCCCGCCACGCCGAGTAGCGTCAGCAGGTTATCCATATCGTTCTGGTCGGCCTCGGCGTGGTTGGTATAGCAAACGTCGCAGCCCATGGGTACGCCCAGCAACTTGCCGCAGAAGTGGTCTTCAAGCCCTGCGCGAGTGATCTCTTTACCGTCGAACAGATACTCGGGGCCGATGAAGCCCACCACGGTATTTACCAGCAGCGGATTAAACTTGCGCGCCACCGCGTAGGCGCGGGCTTCGCAGGTTTGCTGGTCGAGCCCATGGTGGGCATCAGCGGAGAGTGAGCTGCCCTGGCCGGTTTCGAAATACATCACGTTGCGCCCCACCGTGCCGCGGTTAAGCGACTGGGCCGCCGCTTCGGCTTCCGCCAGGGTGCTCAAATCAAAACCAAAGCTGCGGTTGGTAGCTTCGGTACCGCCGATCGACTGGAACACCAGATCGACCGGCGCGCCCTGTTCGATCGCTTCCAGCGTGTTCGTTACGTGGGTAAGCACGCAGGACTGGGTGGGGATTTGATACTTCTGGATCACCTCGTCCATCAGGCGCATCAGCTTGACGCTCTGAGCGACGTTATCAGTAGCCGGATTGATGCCGATCACCGCGTCGCCGCTGCCGTAGAGCAGCCCGTCGAGAATACTGGCGGCAATGCCGGTGACATCATCGGTGGGGTGATTGGGCTGGAGCCGTGTCGAGAGCCGCCCCGGCAGGCCGATGGTGTTACGAAACGCCGTGGTGACCCGGCATTTCTTGGCCACCAGAATCAGGTCTTGATTGCGCATCAGCTTACTGACGGCGGCAGCCATTTCAGGGGTAATGCCCGCGCGTACTTGTGTTAGCACCTCACTGGTGGCGTGGTCGGAGAGCAGCCAGTTGCGAAAGTCGCCCACAGTCAGGTGGCTTATCAGCGCGAAGGCATCGGCGTTGTGGTCATCGATAATCAGCCGGGTGATCTCGTCGTCTTCATAGGGGATCAAGGCTTCGTTCAAGAAGGTGGTCAGCGGCAGCTCCGCCAACACCATTTGGGCCACCACCCGCTCTTCGGCACTCTCCGCCATCACCCCGGCCAAGCGGTCGCCCGAACGCGGCGGCGTAGCTTTGGCCATCAGCTCGGCCAAGCTTGCGAAGCGGTAGCTACGGCTGCCCACCGCAGTGTGATAGGTCTGCGCCATGGAGTTTTCCTTTTTATAGGATGGCTGCTTTTTAATCGCGCTGACGGCGCGTTGAGGTATAAAACTTGCTTGTTGCTACCATAGCGTTATCAATAGATAGCGAGTATCGAGTTTTGGCAAACCCGGTACTATTTTATAAATTCAAACAAATACAGACAGTTAAGGCGTCAACCAAGCAATATTGAGCGCATTTGACGCTCCTGGGAGCCCCCATGACCACGCTCGAAAGCGCATTTGCACCAAAAAGATGCACTCAAGAAGCATTTGATGCCGATGAGCACGCGCAAAACCTGACGCGCTGGCAGCAGGAGTACGACCAGCTCAGCCCCGGCAGCTTTTATGGTCGGCTGGATGAAGTGGCATTAGAAACCATGCAGGTGTTCAAAGAGCATACCGGGCAAGCGCTACGTCAGGACTGCCGGGTGTGGCCTAACTCACTGTGGATCGGGCTTCCAACTACTCGCCAGGGGGCGCGTATCAATGGTCAAGCGCTCAGCACGGGCGAGGTAATGTGCCGCCCCGGCGGGCGGGATTTTGAACTGGTCACCCCAGAGGATTTCGACATCTACGGGTTGGTGATTCAACTACCAGCATTAGCAGAGGCCGCCCAACGGCAGGGTGTGAGCTTGGATAGACGCTGGCAGGAGAGGCCGCGTCGGCCTGCGGCTAAGGAAACGCTGAATGCCGTGTCGTTTCTTATCGAACGTTTACTCACCAGCCAAACCCTGACGATCGCCAGCCATATCCATCAAGACATACTGCTGATGGCGCTACTGGAACTGCTGCAAACCGAGCAGCCTGGCGCTGAGCTACCGCCCAGTTACGCCCATCGCAAGGCAGTGGTTGACCGCGTTAAGCGCTATGTTGACGAACACCTGGATGGCCCGGTGACCATGGAGGAGCTTTGCCAGTTGACCCATGTGAGCCGCCGCACCCTGCAGTATAGCTTTACGACTATTTTAGGCATCAGCCCACTGCAGTTTTTACGCCTAACGCGGCTGAATCGCGTGCGTCGGGCGCTGAGGGTAGCGTCATCGGAGCAGTCGGTAACCGACATAGCCACCTATTGGGGTTTCTGGCATCTTGGCCAGTTCGCCCACGACTATAAGCAGCAGTTTGGGGAGTCTCCTTCACAGACGCTGCATGCAAAAGCGTTTTGGACTAAATGAACCAACGCCAGCCGCAGGCTTTATTAAACGCGACAGCAAGCTTAACTAAACGTGGGCAAATGTTTAGATTCGCGCCCCGGCAGACCATAGTCAAACCAACTGTGGTGCGCCTTGCTATCGTCCCAAATGTGATAGTGCAGTTGCGACATCATCACCGGGTCATCTAGAAAATCTAACCGCTCTAATCGACTCATTCCCGCAGGCCCCATTGATACGGCGTGAGAAACCCGCTCGGCTCGACGTCGGCGTAATGGCTCGACATCGGTATGCCGCGATGTCCCTAAGGCTGTCGCCAACGCATTCGGCACGGGGTCTACCACCACTTGGGCAAAAGACGGCGCCGCCATTCCTGTGTTCATGCGATTAAGCAAACTGACCATGCGCCGCAGTACTCGTGGCGGTTGCGTTTCTTCGGGAATCCGGAACAGCCGCTTTTGAAAGCAGAATTTTCCTAACGAAACACGGCTCGAAAGTGCCGACACCGGAATGGATAACATTAAAGAAACCACAATGGGCGAGAGCCACCAAAGAAATGTGGGCTCCATAACGTAAACCCCCGCTGCCCACACAGCTCCTATGAGCGTTTGGCTCCAGTGAGCGCGAAGGGCATCACCCCAGGTCGTATCGCTATTTTCCCGCGATGGTGAACGCCATTGAACCGCCCACCCCATCAATGACGTCAGTACAAAGCGGGTGTGAAACAGCATCCTTACCGGCGCTAATAGCATCGAGAATAGCGACTCGAGAACCATGCTCGTTAACACCTTGAGTGGCCCACCAAACTCGCGGCTACCCTGTATCCACACCAGCAATACGCTGAGCAGTTTAGGCAAGAACAGCAGCAGCGCCGTCACACCGAACAGCCCCACCGCTAGCATTGGATTCCATTGTGGCCAAACAGGGAACATCATCCCCGGTTCAGGAAAGTAGTTGGGCGTGGTAAAGGTATGCACAGCTAAAAGTGCGGTAGAAAGGATCAAGAAAAGACACCACAACGGTGCTGAAAGATAAGACATCAAACCGGTCAAAAACACGGCACGGTGTACGGGATGAATGCCTTGCGAGAAAAACAGCCGGAAGTTCATCAAATTGCCGTGGCACCAGCGCCTGTCGCGATTGAGCTCATCGAGCAGGTTAGGCGGCATTTCTTCAAAACTGCCTTCCAGTTTGTAAGCAATCCACACTCCCCAACCGGCGCGCCGCATCAGCGCCGCCTCGACAAAGTCATGGGATAAAATCTCGCCCGACATGGAGCCTTTACCAGGGAGCGGCGCTAGTATGCAGTGCTGCATAAACGGAGCTAGGCGAATGATCGCGTTGTGGCCCCAGTAATGCGACTCGCCTAACTGCCAAAAATGCAGCCCAGCGGTAAATAACGGACCGTACACCCGCGTCGCAAACTGCTGCATGCGAGCGTACAGATTGAGGCGTCCGGAAGCCCGTGGCGCCGTTTGAATAATGCCAACCTTGGAATGCACCTCCATCATTTGCACCAGCCGGGTAAGGCATTTGCCGCTCATAACACTATCGGCATCCAATACCAGCATATAACGATAGAGCGCCCCCCAACGTCGGCAAAAATCGTCAAGGTTACCGCTCTTGCGTTTGACCCGACGCTGGCGACGGCGATAGAAGACCTGCCCGAAGGCCTCCAGGTCACGGCACAACACCAACCAGGCATAGGTTTCTTGAATGGCAATATCGGGATCAGACGTGTCGCTCAGGATGAAAATGTCAAAGTGCCGATCATTACCCGTGCTGCGCAAAGACTCCAGGGTGGCGCGCACCCCGGCAAATACCCTTGCAACGTCCTCGTTACAGATGGGCACCAGCAACGCTGTGCGTGCCTCATCATCAATCGGCTGGTCGCCCACCTCGCTATCAATGGCGTAGCGGTCATGGCGGCGTAATAGCTGGAAAAACCCCATCAAGGCCGTCCAAAACCCGGCGGATACCCAGGCGAATAGCAGCACAAACAAGGCCAGGATAGTGATCTCAAGCCACTGCAGGCCTTGCCCGGGGAGCACGGTACGCATCTGATTGGCGGCGATGATACTTTGACCGAAAATCAGCACCAGTAAAACCCAACGACGCCTGGAGGCGACCCACTTCCAAGACGCGGAGGGCGACTCTCTTTTACGGCGACCAACATCACCGTTAACCCAGCGCTTGAAACGACGTCCAATATTGACGAAAGGATTGGTCGACCACCGCTGAGGAGCTAACGGCGTTCGTTGCATCGCGGGTGCTGTGCGCAGTCGCGTAATGCCAGCGGCGTCCGTTGACAGCACCTTCGGCGGCGCTAACGGCGGCTCTGCATAGGCAAGCGCCAAACGCCGCCCCACCGACAGTGCCGCCGGATCGTCACTCTGATCATCACTATTCCCACCCAACGCAGCGTGCAGGGAAGCTATTTCGTGTTTATCAAGATCACCGACCAGTAACGTGTAGCGCTCCTTACGATCCTGGGTCTCCAACGCCAACCGCTCTAAATAAAGGTCCGTTGGCGTTGCCTTCGAGCAAGACATGATTTCAGCCATTGGCGGGCAGCCTGTAGTACCAATTTTCGGATACTTGCTCGCCATCAAGCATCAGCTTGGCCCTGATATCCAAAGGCTGGCTGCCATTATTGCGCTTCACGTTGACAAACACACGCCACCCGTTAGTGGCTGGATTATGCACAACGCGGCTAGCGGCTAATTCGCCATTATCACCCACGCTTGCCTCAACGCTCATATTGGCATCGCTGCCGATACCGGCAAGCGAGGGGCCGACAAAATCAAGGACGAAAGCGAGGGTGCCGTCGGGCTCACGCACAAGGTCATCGCGAATCACTTCTCCCCGAGAGCGACGAGTCTCTTCAACCCAGGCAAGCTGAGGATCCAGATGACGGCTTTCATTGGCGGTGAACGTAATACGGTAATCGAATGCCAGCGGTGTTCCTGGCTGAGGGGGTTCATCAGCTAGCCACATCGATACGATGTTATCGTTGGTCTCGTTGTCTGTCGGAATCTGAATCAACTCAACGCTCCCCGCCCCCCATTCGTTGAGTGGCTCAATCCAAGCGCTTGGGCGTAGATCATAACGCGCGTCAATATCCTGATAATCGCGAAAATTGTGACCACGCTGCATCAGGCCATAACCGCGTAGCTGAGGCGTTGCATGTTGATTCATCATCAACCTCGCCGGATTGGCCAGCGGGCGCCACAGCCAGCCATTCTGCGCATCATCGATTAATAGGCCATTCGAGTCATGGATTGCGGGAATATAGTGTTGTGTCGATGAAGGCTGCTCCGGGCCGTAAAGGTACATGCTGGTTAGCGGTGCTATTCCCAGCTTCTCGACTGCCCGGCGTAGATATAGCCGCGACTGAACGTCGACTAAAGTGCCTTCCCCGGGGCGTAACACGAAGCGGTAGGCGCCGGTAACGCTAGGCGAGTCAAGCAGGGCGAAAATCGTTAAGTACTGGCTTTCTGGGTTCGGTTCGACGATCCACATTTCTGTAAAACGCGGGAACTCTTCACCCGAAGGCAATCCCGTATCAACGGCCAAACCACGCCCTGAAAGACCATAAACCTGCCCTCTGCCAACAGCGCGAAAAAAGCTTGCCCCGAGAAATACCATCACCTCATTAGGATCATCACCATTGAGAGCGTAATTGATCTTGACGCCGGCGATACCCAGTCCGTCGCTATGCTTAACGTCGTCGGAGATATCTAAATCACCGTATGTATAGTCGTCTGGATTGTAAGCAAAGCCATGAACCTCGCCCTCCTCATCAATACTGTTAAGTTGGATGGCACTGTCATAATGCATCCCTTCATGGATCAAGCTCAGTGTGAAAGGGACGTCATTACCACTCCATACATCGCGATCTCGCTTAAACTGTATTTGCGCATACTCCGCATAGCTGAGTTCGCGCAGTTCATTGGGCAACGACGTTTCTGGGGCATGGTAGCCCTGCTGAGCTAGCTCCTCTGCTCTTTGAGCAACATCATCGAAGCCAAAAGCAGAAGCTTCATGAGGGAGGCCTCCAACCAGCAGCCCACCTAGAACGGCTAGTAAAAAAAAACCTTTGCGGCGTGACAGTTTACTTCGCGGGGTCGATCCACTCATTTAGCGTAATGCTCCTGTACAATCCTTTGACTAGATTCAAATTCGCTTATTTGCCGAGTCGACATACCATAGCGTCCTTTCGATCAGCTAAATGCGTTTTACTGCTATTGCTCGCCATCGCTAAGACTCACACCATGCGCGCATGTAAAGATGAGATTACATTTTAGGTATAGCATGAGTCTAGGCTACTTGGCACTTTGACGGGTTGGACTTCTAAAAAGAGTGGGGCAAAAAATTAGAATCGTCTAAACACGCTTAACCGCGTGAAAAGCACTATAAAAAGGAGGTTGTCTATTATAGACAGTAATGTGGTGGGTGCGCTCACGCAAATCCTAGATGCGGCACATCTACATCTGCCTAGGCTAAATGAGCCAGCGCTGCGAAAACATTTCAGCAGTTAAAGGAAGATCAAAAAAGTACCAAAAATCACATAAGAAAAATAAAGTTAGCAAATAAAGCAGCCAAACAGAACAGACGGCCTATTGGTTGAACCACAGCGTTCATGCTATAGGTAACCGACACCCGATAAACGGCGGCAACCGTCTACGTCAAAGGGGAGCGGCGCTATGTTCAACACCACCGCTTGGAACCGACTGCGCTATACCGCTTACGCACCGTTTTATGATGCGATAGCCGCCCGTGCATTTCGAAAACCACGGCGCATTGCACTTGGTCAAGTAGACTGGGAACCAGGGATGCGTGTTCTGCTGGTGGGAGCTGGAACGGGGTTAGACCTGCCTTTTCTACCCCACGATATTGAAGTACACGCTACTGACATCGCTCCCGCCATGATAAAGCGTACGGCGAAACGGGCGGAAGCACTGCGCCGTGACGTGGAGTGCCGTGTTATGGATGCCGAGGCGCTCAACTACCCCGACGAGCACTTTGACGTCGTCATCATGCATCTGATAATCGCAGTTATGCCTAACCCGCAGCAAGGACTTGCTGAAGCATACCGCGTGCTAAAAACCGGCGGACAACTATGCGTTATGGACAAATTCCAGCCCGATAGCCAGCCAGCAGGGATGGGTAGACGTCTCCTCAATAGTCTGACATCAACACTTGCAACTGATATTACTCGCCAAGCGCGGCCACTGCTCACGGAGGCAGGATTCTTCATCCACTACGACGAGCCGGTACTTATGGACGGGTTATTTCGCGCCCTACTCGCAGCCAAGCCTGCACCCTCTAGTCACCAATGATGCGACCTTTTAGCACTATTGATTTGCTAGCGATGGCCATATAGGTTGGCTACTCTATTTAGCCTGTACCGTTCTTCCATACGAAGAGGCGCCAAATGCCAACAGCCTCTGTTAAGCACTGAACGCCTTAGCCCTCCGCTTCCAGCACTGGAAAACAACTGTTTCTCTAAACACCTCTTTATTGTTATATTATCACATAACATAAAGCCGTTTATAAAAACCCGCTTAGAGGTGACCTAGCAATGACCGTGTTTTCTCCACTCCCCGTGACTGTGCTCTCGGGTTTTCTTGGTGCCGGTAAAACCACCGTGCTGAACCATATTCTTGCCAACCGTGAAGGTCGTCGGGTGGCGGTGATCGTTAACGATATGAGCGAGGTGAACATTGATGGCGCGCTGGTGCGCGGCGGCCCTGGCGAGTCGACGCTGGATGGCGATGTGGCCTTGAATCGCTCCGAAGAACGCTTGGTGGAGATGAGCAACGGCTGCATCTGCTGCACCCTACGTGAAGACTTGTTAGAAGAAGTCAGCCAGTTGGCACGAGAAGGCAAGTTTGATTATTTAGTAATCGAATCCACCGGAGTTTCCGAACCACTCCCTGTGGCGGAAACCTTTACCTTTGAAGATGAAAGCGGCCAGAGCCTTTCCCAAGTAGCGCGGCTGGATACGCTGGTCACCGTCGTCGATGGCGCCAACTTTCTTGAGCAGTACCGCGAAGCGCAAAGCCTAGCAGAAGCCGGTGAAAGCCTAGGAGAAGACGACGAGCGCAACGTCGCCGATTTGTTGGTCGATCAAATCGAGTTTTGCGATGTGCTGCTGATCAGCAAGACCGACCTGATTAGCGACAAGGAGCTGGACGCTTTAAAAGCCATTTTACGTTCACTTAACCCTGACGCGGAGCTGGTACCGATCACCCAAGGCGGCGTGCCACTGGATAAAGTACTGGATACCGGCAAGTTCAATTTCGAGCGCGCCCAGCTAGCACCCGGCTGGCTAAAAGAGATGCGCGGCGAGCATGTGCCAGAGACCGAAGAGTACGGGATTGGCAGTTTCGCTTACCACGCTCGCCGTCCTTTCCATCCGCAGAAATTCCACGACCTGCTGAGTCAGAAGTGGTTTGGTAAAGGCCTGTTGCGCTCAAAAGGTTTCTTCTGGCTCGCCACGCGTCCGCGCTACGCAGGCCAATGGAGTCAGGCGGGCGGCATCGCCCATCATGGCCCGGCCGGGGTGTTCTGGAAAGCGATTCCCGAAGAGCGCTGGCCCCAAGATCCCGAAACTCGCCAGTTCATTATGGAGAAGTGGCAGGAGCCGTTTGGCGATATGCGCCAGGAACTGGTATTTATCGGCCAGAACCTGGATCAAGCCAAAATGCGTGAAGCGCTAGATGCCTGCCTACTGAGCGAAGCCGAGCTACTGGAAGGAATGGAGACGTGGAAGCAATTGCCCGACCCGTTTCCGGCATGGGAATGACACTTAAGAGACGATATTGCACAGATGCCTTTCAGCCCATTGCTTCACTTCAGGGTAGGCGCGCTGCTCAAAGACCGCGAAGCCGTTAAGGCTTCGCGCCTTGAGCGGCGTAAACACCGGCATGGTTAAACCGCACAGAAAGTGCGCCAGCCGCTGTGCACTGGGCGGCTGGCCGAACTGTTCGCCATGGCGCTCGATCAGCGGCATGGCGTAGCGCTGAAAGTCGTTATCCGAAAGCGCTGGCTGTGGCGGCGCATCGGGCAGGCGCACGGGGTGGTCATAACACACCGAGCAGTGGCCACAGCGGCCCTGCTCGGTGTCGGATCGCGAATCAAAAGTGCTATCGCCAAAGTGCTCCGCCAATCGCCGCGTTAGGCAACTCTCCGATTCAAACAGCGCCAGCATCGATTGAAGCCGCTCAATTTCGATACGTTCGCGATTGAGGCAGTCGTCATACAGCTGGCTCGCCAGAGTATCAATGGCAAAGTTGGGCTGACACACCTCGTAAACGTCGGTCATCCGCTTGCCTTCCAGGGTCAGCCAGCCTTTGTCCTGAAAATACTCCAGGGCAGTGATCACCCGGGCGCGAGAGGCATCAATCTGCTGCGCCAGCCCCGCCTGGTGTAGGCGGTCAAAATCCACCGTTCCCCATATGCGGGCGATGGGAATGTTGTCGATGATTAGTCGCACGAAAGCCGCCCGCTCGCCTTCAAAACGGCTCACCAGCTCGCTCGGCTCAATATGGTAGCGCAGCCGATACTCGGCTAGAAACGCAAAGCGCGGGGCGATAATGCCGTGCATCTCCAGCCGCACCAGCAGCGTTTTCAGCGGCAACGTGCGGATATTAGTATCCCGGGAAAGCGTATTGAGCAGCACCTCCCACTGGCGATCCGGGGCTTGGCCTGCCGCAGCGATCTCTTCCAGCAGGCGATAGATACTTGCGTATTCTGGGGTATCGCCATAAACAAAGTTTTCCAGCACCCGCAGACCATCGCGACCGGCCATGGTCAGGCAGGTGGAAGGCTGACCGTCGCGACCCGCCCGGCCAATCTCCTGGCTGTAGTTCTCGATGGATTTGGGCAGGTCATAGTGGACTACGTTGCGAATATCGCCTTTATCGATGCCCATCCCAAAGGCAATGGTGGCCACAATGCAGGGCGACTCACCGCTCATAAACTGGCGCTGAATCTCATCCCGCCGCTGTGAATCCAGCCCCGCGTGATAGGCCTGGGCGGCAATGCCCTGGGCCGCCAGCGCTTTTGCTACCTGCTCGGCGGTTTGTTGTAGGGTAACGTAAATAATCGTCGGCGCTTCACTACCCGGCTGCATCTGTGGCTTCAACCACTCAATCAACTGCTGCTGGCGATCTTCCATGGCGGGCGACACCAGCAGCTCAAGATTGGGGCGGTAAAAGCCGGTGGTGATAACGTTCTCGGGCGCGATAGCAAACTTCTCGCCCATATCGGCGATCACTGTCGGCGTTGCCGTGGCGGTAAGTAGCAGCACCTGGGGAATAGAAAACTCGCGCTGGTAGTCCGGTAGCTTCAAATAGTCGGGCCGGAAGTTATGCCCCCACTCGGACAGGCAATGAGCTTCATCGACCACCAACAGCGATATCTGCACCTGACGTAGAAAGTGGCGAAAACGCTCGTTCTTCAGCCGTTCCACCGAGATCATCAGAATCTTCAGCTCGCCGCTTTTGGCGCGCGCCATGACATCGCGGGTCGTTTCGCGGTCTTGGGTGGAATCAATGCTGGCGGCGGCCACGCCGTGGCGGGTTAGAAAAGAGAGCTGATCCTGCATCAGCGCCAGCAGCGGCGACACCACCAGGGTTAAGTGCGGCAAATGCAGCGCAGGAAGCTGGTAGCAAAGCGACTTGCCCGCGCCGGTGGCAAAAATCGCTGCTGTGGAGTGGCCTTCCAACACCCTGGTCACCACCTCCCCCTGGCCGCCGCGAAAGTCGTCAAAACCAAAGACGGTTTTCAGCGTCTGGTGCGGTGACATGGGGGTCATGTGAGCTCCTTTTTAACAAATTTCAGGCTTAAAACGCCTTCTCCAGCGAAAATCGCGGCTGGGTGTGGCCGTCTTTGGTCACGCTTTCAGTGAACATCTCAAGCGGGCGCACCCAGAGGCCGTAGTCGCCGTAGAGGGCGCGGTAAACCACCAGTGGCTCTTCGCTTTCGCTGTGTTGGGCGGTGCCCATCACTTCGTACAAATTACCTTTGTAGTGGCGGTAGATACCGGGAACGGGAATGCTCATTCATTTTCCTCTTGAGTGGCGTTTGCGGCGGCTGGCTGGTTGGCTCTCTTGGCGAGGCGTTCCAACACTTTTGAGGCGGCCACGAAGCCAAAGGTGCCGGTCAAGAAGGTCGCTGCGCCAAAGCCGGAAGCGCAGTCCAATCTCGTGGCGTCCCCGCTGCCGGGCTTTTGTAGACACACTTCACCGTCGGCGCCGGGATAGATCAACTGCTCGTCGGAGTAAACGCACTCTACCGAGAAGCGCCGTTTGGGGTTGCGGGAAAAGCCGTAATCCCGGCGCAGCCGCGAGCGTACCTTGGATAACAGCGGGTCGTGCTCAGTGCGCGTCAAATCAGCGACTTGAATACGCGTGGGATCAGTCTGCCCACCCGCCGCACCGGTCACGGTAATGGGGATTTTGCGCCGCTTGCACCAGGCAATCAGCGCGGCCTTGGCAATCACGCTATCGATGGCATCCACCACGTGGTCGGCGTCATCGGGAATCCGCTCGGCCAGATTGGTAGGTGTGACAAAGGCAGTATCGGCGAAGATCTCGATTTCGGGGGCAATCAAGCGGCAGCGCTCGGCCAGCACTTCAACTTTGGGCTGGCCAATGGTGCCATCCAGCGCGTGGAGCTGGCGGTTGACGTTGGAAACACAGACGTCGTCCAGATCGATCAGCGTCAGCTTGCCAATACCCGAGCGCGCCAGTGCCTCTACTGTCCAACTGCCTACACCGCCAACGCCAACCACTACCACGTGAGCGTGACGAAACGCCTCGGCAGCGCGCTGACCATAAAGGCGACGAATTCCGCCAAAGCGGAAGTCATAGTCTGTAGAAGCTGAGCCACTTGAAGCGGAGTCTGCGGCGACAGTAGCTAACTCGTTCGATGACACAATAGAGGACATTGCAGACTCACTCATAGCACTTGAAGGGCTGAAGGCTTGGTGTGGGGTGGCGTGCGCAGACTATCCAGCGGCAAGTGCCCCGCCCAGCCAAGGTGATTAAACAGCGCGATCATGGTGTCATCCAGGGCGCAGCTTAATTGTACCCGCTTGTCGAACAGCGGATGGTCAAAGGCCAAATAGGTGGCCGCCAGCAGTAACCGTGGCGCCCCCAGCTGTTCGGCAAAAAAGCGGTTGTGGACACTCTTACCGTGCTTGGCATCGCCAATAATCGGATAGCCCCGCCGTGACAGATGGCGACGAATCTGGTGGCGTCGACCGGTCAACGGCCGCGCTTCGACCAGCGAATAACGCGCCACCGGGTAGCGGTCGACCTGCACCGGTAGCTCGACGCTATCCAGACGGCGAATATCGGTCATCGCGGGCATGGCAGGCATCTCCGCCTTGGGTCGCGTGCCATCCTCTTCCCGCAGCGGGTAGTCCAAACGTTCACTCTCCGGCGCTTTACCGCGCACCACCGCCAGGTAGCGCTTCTCCACCTGACGCTCGCTAAAGGCGTCGCTGAGTAAGCCTGCTACTGCTGAAGAGAGGGCAAACACCATAACGCCGGACGTGGGCCGATCCAGCCGGTGAACAGGATAGACCCGCTTGCCAATCTGGTCGCGTAGGCGCTGGAGCAGGAACTCGGTTTCGCCACGCGCCAACGCAGAGCGGTGCACCAATAGCCCTGACGGCTTGTGCACTGCAACTAAATGCTCATCCTGATAAAGGATATTGAGTGGCGTCATAGTGCTCCCAGGTAAAAGCTGGCGACAAAACAGGTCACTATTGTCGCGGCTGGGCAGCCAGATGTCATCCGCACAATACGCTATTCTCCCCAGCGTTCGCTAAGAAGGTGTGCGATCAGCAGTTGACATTGCCGGAGTAGGAGAAAGCGGCAATTGCCCAGTAGGAATATGCTCCTTGATAAACGCCAAGAACGCCTGAGTCGCTCGCGGTAGGGTGCGTTTAGCCAGGGTTTGGACTTCGATAAAACGCGAGTCCATGCCCTGGTCGCGGATAGGAATAGCGACCACACGCTGCTGCTGAATGCGGTAACGGACGGAAATCTCACCGGCAAGCGCCACTCCTCCCCCCAGCATGGCGAAATTGATCAGCGATTCGGTGTAATCGCTGCTAAAAATAGATTCAAATGCCAGGTTTTGGCGGCTACAGCAAATATCAAACAGCTGACGCAGCGTTGTCTCTGGTGAAGGTAACGCCAACGGGTAACGCTGTAACTGCGCTAGTGAAATAGACTGCTTAGTGGCTAACTCATGGTGAGTAGCGACCAGCGCCATGATCGGTGCGGGCTGCCTAAGCGCGACATTGATATCGGCTTCTGGCTTGAGGCTGAAGGTGATGCCTATATCTGCTTCCCCCTCTCGCACATGGCGCGTCGCTTCCGCAGGCGGCCCCACCGTCAAATGGAAATGAATACCGCTATAGCGCTCGCGAAAGGCCGCGATTGCTGCAGGTAAGAAGTCCACCGCGAAGCCTTCAGAACTGGCGAGACGCACCTTTCCCCGCTGTAAACCTCGCAATGCCAGCATTTCACTGCCAACCCGGTCGGCTTCAAGCTGCATATGCCGAGCATGCACCGCCAGCAGCTCGCCCGCGGCACTGGGCACCATGCCTCTCGCGCGCCGCTCAAACAGCAGCGTATCTAATTCGCTCTCCAGCCGTGCAATTTGTCGACTGATCGCCGACGGCGCCACATTAAGCTTCCCCGAGGCTTCGCTGATGGAGCCACAGCGCACCACTTCTAAAAAATAGCGTAGCGCCGTTTCTTGCAGCACCCGTGGGTTCATCGTATCCCCCTTCGCCGTAAGGATTGCCAAAACGGCAATGATAAATTCTAAACATTGCACTGGTGGCATACCTAATCAATAGCTTAGTTTTAATTCAAGGCGGCTCATTGAACAGCACTCTCATTTAACAATAAAAGCCCCGCTGGTACGCCAAACGCTCATAACCTTTCTCTATTAAAAAAACGAGGTATGGCATGCAATCATCTAGAACTCTCTACTGCGCTACGTCCCTTGCTTTACTCAGCATTGCGACACCCGCATTAGCCGGTAAGGCCAACGACACGCTGGTCTATGCGTCTGACAGCGAACCCGAGAACGTTAGTCCCTACCATAACAATCTGCGTGAAGGCGTTATTCTCGCCCATCTGGCCTGGGACACGCTGATCTATCGCAACCCTGAAACCAACGAGTATGAACCCCGTCTGGCGACAGAGTGGGAGTGGGTCGATAACTCGACCTTGGATCTGGTACTTCGTGAAGGCGTCACCTTTCACAACGGCGAAGCATTCAGCGCCGACGACGTCGTTTTCACCTTCAACTATGCGGTATCACCTGAGTCACGGGTGGTAACACGCCAGAATGTGGACTGGATAGAGAGCGTTGAGAAGCTTGATGAGTACCAGGTTCGCATTCATCTGAAGGAGCCTTTCCCCGCCGCCCTTGAGTATCTTTCTGGCCCGATGCCGATTTATCCCGATGAGTATTTTCAGGAGGTGGGTATCGAGGGCTTTAGCCGTGAGCCAGTGGGCACTGGCCCTTATCGGATTACCAATGTCCGCCCTGGTGATGGCGTAAGCTTAACGCGCTTTGATGACTATTTTACCGATAGCCCGATTGGCCGACCGGAGATCGCCAATATTGAGTTCAAGGCGATTGCCGATGCGGACTCTCGTATGGCGCAATTGATGTCGGGACAAGTGGATTGGATTTGGCGTGTACCGTCGGATCAAGCGGAGTCGTTAGGCAGTATGCCCCAGCTTAGCGTGCTCGGCGGTGAAACCATGCGCGTAGGCTATATCGGCCTGGACTCGGCAACCCGAGAAGATTCGCCGTTACATGATATTCGCGTACGCCAAGCTATTAACCATGCCATGAACCGGGAAGGCCTCGCGAACGACCTGGTACGTGGCGGCAGTCAACCGCTCTATGCGCCCTGCTTTCCCACTCAGTTCGGCTGTGAAACACAAAACGTCATTGAGTATGAGTATGACCCCGAAAAAGCACGCGAACTGCTCGCTGAAGCAGGTTACGCCGATGGCTTTGATATCGACCTTCATGCCTACCGTGAACGGGATTACGCCGAAGCCATGATTGGCGATCTACGTGCAGTAGGTATCAATGCCAACCTGCGCTTTATGACCTCCCCCGCGTTGCTGGAGCTTCAGCGCAACGGACAAACCGATATGTCGTTCAAAGCCTGGGGCTCTTTCTCTATAAACGATGTCTCGGCCTTCGTCAGCGTCTACTTCACAGGCGGTATTGACGATCTCTGGCAGGATACCCAGGTGCAGGAGTGGCTACAGACCGCCGATACCTCGGTTGATCCTGATGTGCGCTTAGAGCACTACCAAAAAGCGTTCGCCCGCATCTCCGAGCAAGCGTATTGGGCGCCGCTATTCTCCTACTCCACCTATTACGCCCACACCGCTGATCTTGAGTTCACCGCTTACCCCGACGAACTACCGCGCTTTTACGAGGCAAGCTGGAAGTAACGGCGTGACGTTTGAACTATCGGCAGCCGTGGCACTTCCCACGGCTAGCCTTCCATAGCGAGGGGATGCTTTATGTGGGCATTTGTTTTCAAGCGCACGCTAATAGCGCTTAGCGTCGCTCTGACTATTTCGGTTCTCTGCTTTAGTCTGCTGCAGCTCTCGGGTGACTTGGCGCTCTCCATTGGCGGCCCCGAGGCCACCGCCGAACAGGTAGAACAAATCCGCGTTGATTACGGCCTGGACCGCCCAGTGGTTGAGCAATTTTTCAACTGGCTATGGGGAGCGATGCAGCTCGACTTCGGACGCTCTTATTACTATCAAAGTGACGTGATGGATATGGTTATCGAGCGCCTGCCCGTGACCATGACCCTGGGCGTGATGGCGCTCGCTATCGCGCTGGGCGTCTCCATTCCCCTAGGTGTGGTGGCTGCCCTCAGGCGGGGCAGTTGGATAGACCGTATGGCCATGGCGATTGCGGTGACCGGTCAGGCAATGCCCAACTTCTGGTTTGGCTTAACGCTGATCATCGTGTTTGCCGTCAAACTGCAGTGGTTTCCTGCTGCAGGCAGCGATAGCTGGCAAGGCTTTGTACTGCCCGCTGTTGCGCTGGGCTATTACGCCACCCCCGCAATGATGCGCCTGACCCGCAGCGGCATGCTGGAAGTGCTGGAAGCAGATTACATCCGCACAGCGCGGGCCAAAGGGCTGCGCACGGGGACGGTTATCTTCAAACATGCATTACGCAATGCGGTTATTCCGGTAGTCGCGCTGGCTGCCGTAGAGCTGGGATTCATGCTCGGCGGCTCGGTAGTCATCGAAACCGTGTTTTCGCTACGTGGGCTAGGGCAGCTGGCGTGGAACGCTATTTCCCGCAACGACTACCCGGTCGTTCAGGCCATCGTACTGATAATTGCGCTGTTTTATATCGTGCTGACGCTGCTTGCCGACATTCTCAACGCAGTCCTCGACCCACGCCTGCGCGCACGCTAACGGAGAACACCATGGCACACACCCTTTCCCCACCGGCTGCCGCTGTGCAAAACGAATTACCCGCGACACTGCCAGCGCGCCTACTGCAAAACACGCTTAATAACCGCAGCCTAACCATCGGATTATTGATTATTGTTTCATTAGGTGTGGTGGCGCTTCTGGCACCGTGGCTTGCGCCCCATGATCCCTATCTCCAGAACACCGCCAACCGTATGGTGCCGCCTATTTGGCACGAAACCGGTAGCTGGACGCATCCTTTAGGCACCGACCGGCTCGGCCGTGACTACCTGAGCCGGCTTATCTTTGGTGCGCGTATTTCGCTATTCATAGGGCTGGTAGTGGCGCTGATTTCCGGGTTGATTGGCACCACCCTCGGGGTCTTGGCGGGCTACTTTGGCGGTCGCGTTGATGCGGTGGTGAGTTACCTGCTGACCACGCGCCTGGCTATGCCGGTGGTGTTAGTGGCCCTGGCCATGGCTTCGTTGATTGGCGGGTCAATGCTCACCGTCACTCTATTGTTAGGGCTACTACTCTGGGATCGCTTCGCCGTCGTTGCCCGCTCAGCCACTCAACAGTTGCGCGATGCCGAGTATGTGCAAGCCGCCCAGGCACTGGGCTGCCCCCTGCACTACATTCTGCTGCGCGAAGTGCTTCCTAACATTGCAGGCGCGTTGATTGTCGTCGCCACCCTTGAGGTTGCCAACGCCATTTTGCTCGAAGCAACGCTGTCATTTCTAGGCATGGGTGTGCAGCCACCCTCGCCCTCCTGGGGGCTGATGATCGCCGAAGGCAAAGCCTATATGTTCTTTCAGCCCTGGGTGATCACGATCCCCGGCGCCGCACTATTTATTCTGGTGCTGGCGATTAATTTGCTGGGTGATGGACTGCGCGATCTCAGCGCACCGGGAGGTCGCAATGAGTAATCTATCGACCGCTGAGCGTTCAGCGGCGCCAACCTCGCCTCTGCTGACGGTTAAACAGCTACGCGTCGACTTGCCCGTGGCCAAGGGCACCCTTCACGCGGTGCGGGGTATCGACTTTCACGTTGAACGTGGAGAAATGCTCTGTCTTGTCGGTGAGTCAGGCTGTGGTAAATCCATGACCTCACTGGCACTAATGGGCCTGCTGCCGGGCAAAGCGCAGATAAACGCCGATTGCCTCAACTTTGACGGTGTCAATCTGCTAACGGTGTCTGAGCGCGAGCGGAGCAATTTACGCGGCGCACGCATGGCGATGATTTTTCAGGAACCCATGACCGCACTCAACCCCGCCTATACCCTGGGCAATCAGCTCTGCGAAGCCCTGCTTCGTCATCAGCGGGTGTCACGTAAAGCAGCTCATGACCGCGCCCTCTACTTGCTTGAACGAGTCGGCATTAGCGCTGCAGAAGAGCGCATGCGGCAATATCCTCACCAGCTTTCGGGCGGGCTGCGCCAGCGGGTGATGATCGCCATGGCACTAATGTGTGAGCCCGACTTGATCATCGCCGATGAACCCACAACGGCATTGGATGTGACGATTCAGGCACAAATTCTGCACCTGCTGCGCGACTTACAGCAGGAGTTTGGCACGGCGATCATTTTCATCACCCACGACTTGGGTGTCGTTGCGCGTATCGCCGACCGGGTCGCCGTGATGTATGCCGGCGAAGTGATTGAAACCGCCTCTGCCCAAGCGCTCTTTAACGCCCCCAGCCACCCCTATACCCAGGGGTTACTGCGCTGCATACCAACCCCCGGCAAAACGCTGCCGGGCAGCCGTTTGCAAGCCATCCCAGGGGTGGTACCCAGCCTGATAGATAAGGTCGAGGGCTGCGCCTTCTGTAACCGCTGCGACCAAGCGGATGAGCGTTGTTACTCCACACCACCGTTGCAAACCGTCGCAGAGGGACACCTATCGCGCTGCCACTTTGCCCATCAGCTCGCAAATCCTGCGAATCTAAACGCTCAGGAGGTAACGCTATGAGCAGTGCCGCAAATCCTCGTGACCCGCTTGCTCTGGAACTCTGCTCGCTCTCCAAAACATTCAAACTGGGCGGCGGCATGCTGCATAAAAGCCAAACCTTAAAAGCCGTCAACGATGTCTCGCTGCGCGTTCCCCGCGGCCAGGTCATGGGGCTGGTGGGCGAATCGGGCTGCGGTAAAAGTACCTTAGCAAAAATGCTGCTGGGGCTGACGAAACCAAGCAGTGGCGACGTGTTGATCAACGGCAAAGCGATTGTTAACGCTAACCAAAAAGCGCTGGCCCGCCATATTCAGCCGATCTTCCAAGACCCTTACTCGTCGCTTAACCCCCGCCAGCGGATTGCCCAAATCGTCGGCTTACCACTGCGCATCCATGCCATTGGCACTCCCAAGGAGCAGGCCTTAAAGGTCGAGGAGATGCTCGACATGGTCGGACTGCCCAAACGCGCCGCCCAGCAATACCCTGGACAAATGTCCGGTGGGCAGCGCCAGCGGGTGGCGATTGCCCGGGCGCTGATTATGCGCCCAGACTTGGTGATTTGTGATGAGCCCACCTCAGCGCTGGATGTATCGGTTCAGGCCCAGATCCTCAACCTTCTGCTCGATCTGAAAGATGAATTTGGCCTTACCTACCTGTTTATTAGTCACGATCTCGCCGTGGTGGAACATCTCGCGGATCGGCTCGCGGTGATGTATCTGGGGCGAATTGTGGAAGAGGGCACCCGCGAGCAAATATTTAACGCCCCACGCCACCCTTATACCCAAGCGCTGCTAGCTTCCGCGCTTACCCCAGAACCTGGCTTGGGCGTGCCCGATATCGGCCTTGGGGCGGGACAGCCCGACCCTACGCAGCCCCCTTCCGGCTGTGCTTTTCACCCTCGATGCCCAGTCGCAAAGCCGCAATGTTCACAGCAGTCACCAGCGCTTAGCGCTATTGCTCAGGGTGCTACTCAGGCTACTCATCAGAGCAGCCAGGCCCGTGTCGCCTGCCACTTTGCCTAAGCACGCTTAATCAATGCCTAACATTTAAAGGAACGCTTATGTCGCGCCAACACGCCTTAGACAATGCCAAAGTCTATTTTGAGAGTGGCGAGTTTTATACTCAGCTTGCCCCGCGCATCGCCATCCGCAGTGAAAGCCAGGAATCCAATAGGCTGGAGGAACTGCACCGTTACCTGACTGAACAGATTATTCCAGACATTGAGCAGCTCGGTTTTAGCTGGGAAATCGTCGATAACCCCGTGGCAGGTTTTGGGCCCTTTCTAATCGCGGAAAGAATTGAGCCACAGGCCGCCTTCAGCGTATTAACCTACGGCCATGGCGATGTGATACGCGGCTACGATGATCAGTGGGCAGACGGGCTGTCGCCCTGGCAGATCACCCAGCGAGGGGATCGTTGGTATGGGCGCGGCACCGCTGATAACAAAGGCCAACACACCATCAATTTAGCCGCGCTGAGCTGTGTGCTGAAAGCCAGCAACGGGCGCCTGGGCTATAACGTCAAGCTGGTGCTGGAGATGGGCGAGGAAACCGGCTCACCGGGGCTAAAAGAGGTTTGCCACCGCTATCGCGAGCGTTTGGCTGCGGATGTGTTTATTGGCTCTGACGGGCCCCGCCTGGACGCCGAATCGCCAACGCTATTTTTAGGCTCACGAGGCTCGTTCAACTTTGATCTCAAATTGCAGGCCCGAGAAGGTGCCCACCACTCGGGCAACTGGGGTGGGGTATTAAAAAACCCGGCCGTGCGGTTAACCAATGCGATCGCTACGTTGGTAGACGCCGACGGTGTGATTCAAATTCAAGGGTTACGGCCAGAGCCTATTCCTGACGCCGTGCGCAGTGCCCTTGCCTCACTCAAAGTAGGCGTCGGCGACAATGCACCAACGATTGATACGGACTGGGGTGAGCCAGGGTTATCCCCCGCTGAGCGGCTGTTTGGCTGGAACACCCTAGAAGTGCTCGCCATGAAGGCAGGGAACCCTGATGCCCCCGCCAATGCGATTCCGCCCCACGCCTACGCCCACTGCCAGTTGCGTTATGTAGTGGGGAGCGACCAGGATAACTTTCTAGCCCATTTACGCCACCACCTGGATCAACATGGCTTTAGCGATATCGAAGTCAGCGCGGCACGTATGTCGCAGATGGCTGCTACACGCCTTGATCCAGAAGACCCGTGGGTGAGCTGGGCATTATCCTCAATGCAGCTATCGACAAATAAAATTCCCACGCTACTGCCTAACTTAGGTGGCTCGTTGCCCAACGATGTATTTGCCGAGACGCTTGGCTTGCCCACACTATGGGTTCCCCACTCTTACCCCTCCTGTTCGCAACACGCCCCCGATGAACACCTGTTAGGTAGTATTGCCTCAGAAGCGCTTATATTGATGGCGGGGCTATTCTGGGATTTGAGTGCTCAGGGTGCAGTGATTCATAAGGAGCGAGCGTCATGCAAGAGCCACTAATACAACAAGCGTGTGATTGGCTAGGGGGACAGCAGCAGACGATGATTGACTGCTTGGAGGCCCTGGTGAATATCGATTCCAACAGCTCCGACAAAGCCGGCAATGATGCGGTCGCCGACCTGATCACCCAGTGGCTCGAACAGGATGGCATCACGGTGATACGCCACCAGCGCCCTGACTCAGGCGATATTTTAGAGGCACAGCTGGGGGGAAACGGCCAAGGTCATGCGCTAATAATGGGCCATCGGGATACGGTTTTTCCTACCGGTACAGTGGCGAGTCGCGGCTATAGCCAAAAAGACAACATCGGCTTTGGCCCTGGCGTTGCCGATATGAAAAGCGGCCTGGTAATGAACTGCTTTGTGCTACGCGCGTTAAGCCGACTACCCAGCTGCCCACTCCCCGTTCGCGCCCTGTTTACTGCCGATGAGGAGATAGGCTCACCGGATGGACGGGCGTTTATTGAAGCCGCCGCTCAAGGGGCATGTGCTGTCTTGAACGTCGAGCCAGGGCGAGTCAGTGGTAATGTGGTAACAGGGCGAAAAGGCGGCGCCGGTTTTTTGATCGAAGTCACCGGCAAAGCCGCCCACTCTGGCGTTAGCCACGCCGATGGCGCCAGCGCCATCGAAGCACTCGCCCACACAATCATCAAACTGCATGCCTTGACCGATTACGAGGCAGGTATCACCACCAACGTAGGCACCATCACCGGTGGAGTATCCCGCAACACCGTCGCGCCGTCGGCTTCCGCGCAGTTGGATATTCGTTTTGTTACCACGGCCCAGCGTGACCAGCTTTATCAAGCCATTGAGACGATTATCGCTGAACCCGAAATGACCGGCACCGCTGCAACCATCGAACAAACCTCAGAGTTTTATCCCCTCGAAGCGCGTATGAGCAGCACGCTGTTTGAGCTTTATCAGGCCCAGGCTCAGGCCATTGGATTTGCTGTTGACGGCGAATTCACCGGCGGCTGTTCTGATGCGGGCTGGACGGCCAGCTTGGGCATTCCCACCCTGTGTGGCCTTGGCCCGGTCGGCGCAAAAATGCACACTGATGAAGAGTACTGTTTACTCGACACACTGGTGCCGCGCACTCAGGCACTAGCGGCTACGTTATTGAATTTGTAGGGCATATCCCCTGCTTCGGCACGCTAGATTGGGTTTCACGAAGGCGGTGACACCTACTCAGATGAGCCACACCTGGGCGGTGGTGGTACTCGCATGGCCTGTGGTGTCGTGGAGTCCTAATAATCAGTGTTCACTTCGAGCAGATCAAACGGGCAGCCTCTGGGCTGCCCGTTTTGTTGCTTACCGCCCACTAAAGTCTAACTGTGATTTTATAGCACTTATCTGTAAATTCAGTCCTGCTAAAGAAGTGCCTGCTTGTGTGCTAATTGGCATGCTCGCCCATCCCCTCTACTGCTCTAGGTACCTTAGATGATCACCTTTATTGTATCGATCCTGCTGCTAATAGCGGGCTACTTTACCTATGGGAAGTTCGTTGAGCGCGTGTTTGTGACTAACCGAAAACGCCAAACGCCCGCCTTCAGCATGCGCGACAACATCGACTACGTGCCGATGAACACCACGCGCAACTCGCTTATTCAACTATTGAACATTGCCGGCGTGGGCCCCATTTTTGGCCCGATACTCGGTGCGCTGTATGGCCCGGTCGCCTTTGTGTGGATTGTGATTGGCTGCATCTTTGCCGGTGCTGTACACGACTACCTGACCGGTATGATCTCGATCCGTAACCACGGCGCTCATTTGCCGCAACTAGCGGGCAAGTTTCTCGGCAAAGCGATGAAGCATGTGGTCAATGGCTTCGCGATTCTGCTGCTTCTGCTGGTAGGTACGGTCTTTGTGACCTCCCCCGCGGCGCTGCTGGCCAATATGACATCGCTGTCACTCACGATGATCATTGTCGCCATCTTTATTTACTACCTGATCGCCACGCTGCTGCCGATTGATAAGGTGATCGGCCGTATCTACCCCTATTTCGGCGCCCTGCTGCTGTTCAGCGCTGCCGGTATCGGCATTGGTTTGGTTGTCACGGGCGCGCCGATCCCCGAACTCTCTTTCCAGAATATGCACCCTGACGCCGCGCCGATTTTCCCGCTACTGTTTTTAACCATCTCCTGCGGTGCACTTTCCGGCTTCCATGCCACCCAAACACCGATTATTTCGCGCACCACGCAAAACGAAACCAATGGCCGCAAAATCTTCTACGGCATGATGATCACCGAAGGCATCATCGCGATGATCTGGGCAGCCGCCGCCATGAGCCTGTTCTACGGCGACCAGTCACTCTCTGATGTACTGGCCGCCGGTGGCCCTGCCGCAGTGGTAAGCGAAGTGTCTACCACCATGCTGGGCGCGATCGGCGGCACCCTGGCGGTACTCGGCGTTATCGTGCTGCCGATAACCTCGGGCGATACCGCTTTTCGTAGCGCGCGGATGATCATTGCCGACTACATCAAGATCGATCAGAAACCGATGGTTAAGCGCATTATGGTCGCCCTACCGCTGTTTGTGGTCTCCTACGCCTTAACCCATATGGACTTCACACTGCTGTGGCGCTACTTCTCCTGGGCCAACCAAACCACCGCCGTCATCGCGCTGTGGGTAGGCACCATGTATCTGGTGCTGTCGCGTAAGCCTCACTGGATCACCTCGATCCCAGCCACCTTTATGACCATGGCAACGTTTACCTACTTAGCCTACGCGCCGATCGGTTTTGGTCTGCCGCTGCAGTTAAGCTACGTGGTCGCCGCACTCGGCACACTGATTTGCATCGCGCTGTTTATGAAGCGGGTCCGCCGCTTAAGCCGTGCCACCTTTGCGGTAGATGAGCCAGCCGACAATTTCGGCACGAACGAGACTTACGCTGCCACCGCCGCAAAATAACCCGACACAAACAGGCGGCAGTGTCGCCTGGTTGCAAAAAAGCGCTGATTGCTCAGCGCTTTTTTTATACCTGCTTATCACGCCTCAACCTGTCGGCTTCCCCGCAACTGAACACCTTATTGATATCTGTATTGCTGCCGAACAATTAAACGTTATATCATAACCATTGCTTATAACTTACCGGCTCCGCAAGAGATGTTGTCAATGTGCAGTGAACCTGTCTTATCCGTGCGTGGCCTGGGCATTCAAATTGGCCGACAGCAGATCGTCGATGGGCTCTCGTTTGATGTTATGCCCGGTGAGCGAGTCTGCCTGTTAGGTGCATCAGGATCGGGTAAATCGTTCACTGCAAAAGCAGTGCTGGGGCTTTTACCACCCAATGCCCAGGTATCAGGTAGCATCCGCATTCAAGGCCGGGAAACCATGGCGATACCAGCCACACAGCGGCCGAAAGACACACGGGTATCGATGGTGTTTCAGGATTCGCTCTCCGCGCTGAACCCGCTGGTCTCTATCGGCTCCCAGCTGCGCGAGCCATTTATCCGCCATCACGGCCTATCGCGCAACGCTGCCACCCAGGCGGCTGTGGCGCTGTTGGCGTCAATGGATCTTCCTGACCCCCAGCGGTTAATCAAGCGCACTCCAGCGGAGCTTTCCGGTGGACAGCGCCAGCGCGTCTGCATTGCCCTGGCCATGGCGTGTAAAACCGCATTAATGGTAGCCGACGAACCTACCACCGCACTGGATGTGGTCACTCAAGCCCAAGTGCTGAGCGCATTACGCGAGCATACCGGCCACTCGGGCACCGCGATGCTGTTTATTACCCACGATCTCCACGCCGCCTCACAGCTCTGCCAGCGAGCAGTAATTATTGAGCGGGGCGTGGTAATTGAAAGCGGCGATTTAGACACCTTGATTACCGACCCGCAGCACCCCTTTACCCAGGAACTGGTCGCTGCCGCGCATAACGTTCAGCCGTCAGCGCTAAACCATCAGGCATCCGCCAATTTTTTTACATCAAACGATCTTTTAAAGAGCGCCTAGATGCCAAGCCCGTTGCCAACTTATTCACCCACAATTTCACCCACAATGAGTGCGTCAGCACTCAACGAGCGCTCCGCTTTTGATAGCAGTGAAGCGTTTCTCTGCGCACACGGACTCAACAAAAGCGTATCGCTCCCCCGGGAGGTGTTTTGGCGCGCAGGCGAGCGCAAACGGATTATGCACGACATCGACCTGAGCCTTTATCCAGGCGAGCGGGTGGGGCTCGTGGGCGTCTCCGGTTCGGGCAAAACCACCCTGCTGCGCTCCCTGCTGGCGATTGAAGCGCCCGATAGCGGGTCGATTACCTGTCAGCATAAGCTCGTGCGCCCCGGCTCCACTGCCCAACTACGCTGGTACCGTCGGGCGGTTCAATACATTCCCCAAGACCCTGCCTCGTCGCTCGATCCACGCATGAGCGTGCGCGCTTTGGTCAGTGAGCCGCTGATTCGACTAGACGTCGATTGCGACCCTGGCGAACGCGCGCGCGAAGCCCTGGAGCAAGTCGGCCTGGATGCCCCGTTTCTGGATCGCCAGCCCCATGAGCTTTCTGGCGGCCAGGCACAGCGGGTCGCCATTGCCCGCGCCATCGCCACCCGCCCACGCTTTTTGTTGGCCGATGAGCCACTTAGCGGCCTGGATCTACCGGTTCGCGCCCAGGTCATCAAGGTGCTGAACAACCTCTGCGGTGAGAGTGGCACCGGGCTACTGATGGTGTCCCACGATTTATCGGTGGTTGCCCACCTATGCCAGCGCACGCTGGTGATGGATGACGGTAACATCGTCGAAGACCGCCCAACCGCGGCGCTATGGCGCACCCCCCGCCACTCGGCAACCTGGGCGTTAATCAACGCCGTCACACAACTGCCCAGATGTGCACTCCCAAACTGCAATGCCGCGGAGGTTGAAGCGCTGGTGTAAATCCTCCACGCCGTTTTGATTAAACCCGTTTGCTTTATGCAGTGCTTAACTTTCAGCACACCGCAAGGCTGTGCCGTTGTTCATTTTCCCAGGTATTACTAACCGCTTATTATTAGGAGTCGTTACGATGTTTCGCCACTCGCTTCGCCTGTCTCTGCCCGTTGCCCTTGCCGCGCCCTTACTCCTTGGCGGTTGTTTTGATGAACAGCGCGACACCGCCTCCACCGAATCAGGTGAGCGTATTAGCGTGGCAATGCTGCAGCCACCGCGCTCTGGCTTAACGCCGCTTTCCGACGATGCCTTTAAGCTATCCCGCTGGAGCACGGCGGAAACGCTGATTCGCCTGGATGCCAGCAGCGACCCCCAGCCGTTTCTGGCCACCGAGTGGGAGCAACTGGATCCGAAAACCTGGCGGTTTGTGATTCGCGATGGCGTTGAGTTTCATGATGGCACGCCGCTAACCGCCAGCGATGTGGTGAACTCGCTGACCGCCGCCACCCAGGCCGCACCCAAACCGCGTATTTTAGACGGCGTAAACATGACCATCGAAGCCGATGGCGATAACGCGGTGATCGTGCGCACGGAAAAAGATGACCCGCTAATCCCCAACCGCCTTTCAAGCCCGCAGTTGGCGATTCTAGCGGCCAGCGCCTACGGCGAAGATGGCCGGGTTAACCCCATCGAAGCAGGCACCGGCCCCTTCGTGTTAAAAGAGATCAACGGCACCACCAGCGCCCGGCTAGACCGCTTTGATGACTACTGGGGCGAGCCTGCCGCGGTGGCTGGCATTGACGCCGACTATGTGCCCGACGGCACGGCCCGGGCGGCATCCTTAAGAACCGGCACGGCCGATGTGGTGGAAGCCATTCCGGTCTCCCAGGTAGCGCTGCTCGACCCTGACTTGGTCTTTGAGGTGCCCATGCCGCGCACCAATACGCTTTACCTGAACACTGAATCAGGCCCTATGAGCGACCCCGGCCTGCGCGCCGCCGCCCGTGAAGCGGTAAACCGCCCGGCTATCGTCAATACCGTGTACGAAGGCCGCGCCGATATCGCCGAAGGGCTACTCGGCCCCGCACTGGCGTGGGCAAGCGACTATCGCGCTCCGATTGAGGATCGCACCGCGCCCACCGACCCAAACGGCACCGAGATTACGCTGGCAACCTTTACCGATCGCGCCGAGCTGCCCGAAGTCGCCGTCCTACTTGAACAACAGCTGACCCAGGCAGGCTTTAGCGTTAACCAGGAAGTGCGTGAGTACGCCCATATCGAAGCGGACGCCTTGGCCGGTGAGTTTGATGCTTTTATTCTCTCCCGAGCCACCGTGCTCGACTCCGGCGATCCGGTCGCCTATATGTTCAGTGACTTTGCCTGCGCAGGCTCCTTCAATATCGCCCAGCTGTGCGACCCGGCGGTGGATGAAGCGCTGGCCACCGCGGCGGTACTGCCCACCGGCGACGAACGGCGCCAGGCAATCATCGATGCGGAAGCCGCTATTTTGCGCACCGATGCCGCCATACCCATGCTCCACGAGCGTGTCATTCAGGGTGAATCAGCCCGCGTTACCAACGCCGAGCGTGATCCCCGCGAGCGTATGCTGATCACTGAGAAGACGTCCATTGACGCCGACAGTGACTCCTAGGGGTGAGCCGCGCATGACAACCGCAGCACCGCTGCGCCTATGGCGCAGCTTGCGCATCGAACCCTTTATTCCGCTGCTGTCACGGCTGATAACGTTAGCCAGCGTAGTGGTGCTGGTCGGACTACTGCCGTGGTTATCCGGCCGGGATCCAGCGCTGAGCATTTTGCGGGCTCGCTCTGCCGAGCAGGAAGCGACACCTGAGGCGCTAGCCGCTATTCGCGCCCAGCTGGGCTTGGATCTTGGCCCCTTCGAGAAGCTGCAAAGCTGGCTGATGGGGCTGCTGCATGGCGATGCGGGCAACTCCTGGATTTCCGGCGCGCCGGTGCTGCCGGGTATGTTAAAAAGCGCCCAGGTATCTCTCACGCTCATGGGGTTCGGCATGCTGGTGGCAGTGGTCACCGCTACGCTGATATGTGTACCTGTGGTACGTCGGGGCTTGAATGGTCAGGTTAGCCGCTCATCTGGAGCGATTGGCGCCGCACTAACGGCGCTTCCCGAGTTTCTGCTCGCCTCAATCCTGCTGGTGGTATTTGCCGCCTGGCTAAACTGGTTGCCGCCATACGGTTGGCGAGGTTTCAGCTACGTGGTGCTACCCGCCTTTGCGCTAGGCCTTCCTGCGGGCGGCCTGCTGGGGCGCCTGTTTAGCGACGGTCTTTCGGCCACCTTCACCGAGCGCTGGGTCGCCACCTGGAACGTAGCGGGTTTCTCCCGCAGCCGGATTACTCTGGCAGCCCTGCGCCGCACGCTGCCCAGCCTAATGCCCCAAGTCGGCATGGTAATGGTCGCCCTGACCGGCGGGGCCATTGCCGTCGAGCAGGTGTTTTCGATCCCCGGCCTTGGCCGAGCGACCCTTGGCGCGGCATCGGCCCAGGATATGCCCGCCCTGCAAACCGGCATTCTGATCCTGCTGATTATCGCTATTGTATTGGGCAGCTTGGCTAACATTGGCCGCGCACTGCTGTTAGGCCGGGCGTTTCGACTCGGGGCGCTGCCGGTAGCACAACACGAGCAAAGCGTTCAGCGCTGGACGTGGGTGGTGCCCGCCATCGCAGTTGTGCTGCTGGTACTGCTGGTTGCGGCAGGGATTGGCCGCGACCCGTTTAGCTCAGCCTTTATGCGTTTACAGCCGCCAAGCCTGGCGTTGCCGCTGGGCGCCGACGGCACCGGCCGCGATATTCTGGCCCGGGTGGCCCATGGGGCGCTATCCACCATGGGCATGGCAACAGTGGTGGTGTTCTTTTCGCTGGCATTAGGACTGCTGATTGGCCTGGCTCCCAGGCTGGCCACCGGCCCGATTGAAATCACCAAGGCCACACCGCCTGCCATTGCGGGGCTTATTGTGGCGGGTCTGATGGGCCCAAGCGCCAGCGGGGCGATTATTGCGGTGACTGCCGTGGCCTGGGCGCCGCTGGCGGCCCACACCGCCGCCCTGGTCGCGGAAACAAAAGCCCAGCCCCACGTGCGTATCACACCGATCCTGGGGGTAGGCCACTTCCGCTTAATGAGCCGCTATATTCTGCCCGCCGTGCTTGGGCCGGTGTTTCGTCACGCCATGCTGCGCTTACCGGGGATTGCGCTAGCCTTGGCCGCGCTTGGTTTTCTGGGCCTGGGACCGCGCCCGCCTTCACCAGAGTGGGGGCTGATACTCGCCGAAGGAATGCCCTACATCGAGCGCGCCCCCTGGGCGGTGCTGATTCCTGCGCTAGCGCTGATTTTGCTGTCGGTATTGGCGGTGTCGCTTTCCAGTATTGTCGGCTCGCGCCGACCAACTCGTTAGGCGAGCAAAGCACCCGCCCAACGCTGTTTCCCCACCGACCATGCAAACGGGCAGCCACTGGGCTGCCCGTTGTACCTGAACCGCTACGCAGCTACTCCAGCGGTATTGACCAGAAGTAGGTCTCGCCACTGCTGTCGTCAACACCATCGTTATCGCTGACCAACCAGGCATGGCCCTGCTCATTGATCGCCATCCCTTCAATCTTGTCCACCACAAAGCCGTTGTAGCTGGCGAGATCCGGTATCAGATCGCGCACGATGTGCTTCTCGACCACCGGCAGCTCACCGCCCAGTGGCACTGGCGTCAGGCCGTCCAGCGCGACGCGGGTCACTTGCTTGACCTGGACATCTCTACCGATACGATTGTCCCGCTCAATCAAATACAGGTCGCCTTGGTGCGCGGTAATCTCTGAAAGGCCTACCCAGCCGCTATCAACTCGATCCAACGGGTAGTGCACAGCGCCCCACTCGCCGCTATCGATATCGTAGCGCAGCAACTTGGCCATGCCTTCGGGGTCATCCTTCCAGGGGCGCTGCACTGCCAGCCAGAGCTGATTATCGAGCCGAGTAACGCCCTCCAAACCCCACTTCAGTGCCTGCTGGGCAAGTACCTCGGGTAGCGCAATACCCTGGTCAATCTCGCCGTCAGCGCCAACATGATAGAGAGTATTGGCAAGCCCTTTGTCATTTCCTTCGGAAGCGACCCAGAAACCACCCTCTCCATCGGTGGTGATGCCTTCCATATCCAGCCCTAGAGCAGGCTCACCATCACGGGTTACATCCAACGCCGCGGTAATTCGCGCGGGTGACGTGGAAGGGTTGATGGTAAAAATGCGCGGCTGGGCGCTGTAAAAGCTGTCGTTGACTGCATAGAGCACGCCATCTGCGGCGACCATGCCAGAGAGAGCGCCCCAGCCGATCAGCTCGTCGCTGCCCGTCGAGGTGAGCGTGGGGTAGACAGCAGGCGAATCCTGGTGCTGGTAGATCATGACATGGGAGCGCGGGCCGCCCTCTTCGCCCAGATCGGTCTCATTGGCGGTAGCCAGCAAGCCGCGGCTGGGAATTGCCACCGCGCTTTCCGGTGAAAGCCCCGAGGGGAGTAGTTGGCTGAGCTGCGGTTCAGCAGGGTTGCTGACATCGTAAACACCCACCAGCGAACTTCGCTCGGCGAGCAGGAATACGTAGGGCGTGCCGTCAAAAACAGCAAACTCCATCCCCTCTGGTTCACTGCCCTTGGCATCCGAACGCTTATCGGGGTAGTGGCCCACCTCAATCACCGCATGCTCGAAATCCGCCCCGGACTCATACACTAAGCGGCCGCTTTTATGGAAGATACTCCAGCCCCGGGAGCCGCCATCCATATCGCCCTCATTGGCAATGGCAAAGTGATCGCTGTCAATCCACTGCAGCGCATCCGGCTCGCGCAAGCGCTGAGTCTGCTGCTCATTAAAGATCAGCGCACCATCATCACTGGCATCAATCCCGTCCAGATCCACCGCCCCGGCGCTGAAGTGCGACACCACTTTGCCACTGTAGTCGATTACCGCCAGGTAGTTATTCTCTTGCAAGGTGACTGCAACCTCACCTAAGGCATTGATATCGACAAACTCCGGCTCGGGATCCTCGGGAGCGATCTCGGCAAGCCCCGCCACGTCGGCGTAAAGCAGGCTGTTGCAGTTAACTTCCCCTGCATCGTTGATCTCCACCAGGGCAACAGAGCCGCCAGGCATCTGCGGCACTCGACCGTCGCCAGCATCCTCATCGCGCTCGTTCTCAATGGCGACGGCGACGAAACGTCCCTCTGGCGCTGCTGCGGCAGCCACACTGTCGGGCTGACCGTTCAAGGGACAGGAGGCCAGTATTTCACCGCTATCGATATCGATGGTGAGCAGTTGCCCGGAAGGCTCGCGGTAAGAGACCGAGGTATTCACCCCGGCATAGACGATGTTGTCGAGCACGGTTACCGCCGTGGGCTCGCCGCCGACATCAATACTGCCCAGCGGCTGCGGATTAGCGGGGTCGCTAATATCAATTCGCCCGATCACGCCCAGCGGGCTGTCTGAGTAAACCAGCGTCATACCGTCGCCTGAGGCAGCGATAATTTCCGCCGAGGTTTCACGGCTACGATCTTCGCCCACCGCCATGTTACTGGGGATAGCGAAGCTAGCGATGCGGTTGAAGTGCTTATCCGCCGCGCTGACCGAATGTGAAGCGGCCAGCGTAATAGCGAGCACCAACAGTGGGGGTGTACGTGTGAATATCATAATGAAGTTTGATTCCTTGCCTAAGCCGAAGAAACATCTGGTTAAGTCATTAAACGTGCAGCATCAACTGGCCTATCAAACAGCATGACCGTGTCAGGCTTATGACATTCGAACGCAGGTCGGACGCAGGTTTTCAGGAAGTGGTGGTAGAGCGGGGAAGCCGAAAGCGTTTTGAGGATTGGGATACCTTAGAATGAACAAAGCCAGTCAGTGGGTG
The DNA here is from genome assembly GCF_031010195.1 of Halomonas sp. SpR8. Taxonomy (GTDB): domain Bacteria; phylum Pseudomonadota; class Gammaproteobacteria; order Pseudomonadales; family Halomonadaceae; genus Vreelandella. The sequence goes on from NZ_JAUAMC010000002.1 coordinate 494,583, forward strand.
CTGACTGGCTGCTTTCTAGCTAGCTTGGGTTGCTAGCTTTTGTTAAGCGTGCAACAGCAAGTGACTTACTCGTCGCCCGCCATCTGCATTTGGCGCTGCATGTAATTCTGGATGCCCACCTTGTCGATCAAACCCAGCTCGGTTTCGATATGGTCGATGTGATCTTCTTCGTCGGCGAGCAAATCACGCAGCATATCGCGGGTAACGTAGTCTTTAACGCTCTCGCAGTAGGTGATCGCTTCAATGTAGTCGTTGCGGCCATCGTGCTCGATTTTCAGATCGCTTTCGAGCATCTCTTTGACGTTTTCACCGATGTGCAGCTTACCCAGGTCTTGCAGATTGGGGATACCTTCCAGGAACAGAATGCGCTCGATGATCTTGTCAGCGTGCTGCATCTCTTCGATAGACTCATCGTATTCCCATTTGGCGAGGGCTTTCAGGCCCCAATCTTTGTACATTTTGGCGTGCAAAAAGTACTGATTGATCGCAACCAATTCGTTGCCGAGCGCCTTATTGAGATGCTCAATAACTTTCGTATCACCTTTCATAACGTCACCTTTTCTACTGTAATGCTGATGTTTAATCTAGTTTAGACAATACGATCAAGCAGTTACGTTTGGAGAAGGGTATAGACGCAAATAGCTATACCCCCAGCGTTTCTAGGAGTATAGACAAGACAACGAAAAGTTCAAGCAAATCAGTTATTTGCTAAAGATAACCCTAACAATAGTGATTCGCGTCACACGGCGTAAGCGAGTCCCATATCTGCTTCCTGGCGCGCTTCCTGAACGGCATCGCGGGTAATCGTTTTAGCGTAGCACGCGCACTTACCACACTGCGTTGCGCAGCCGGTCGCTTCGCGTACTTCTCGCCAGCTGCGCGCACCGTCGTTAACGTGCTGGCGAATTTGATGGTCGGTTACTCCCTTGCACACGCAAACGTACATGGCGACACCTCATAGAAATCATGAGATGAATGTAAATGATTCGCATACATCTTATCAAGTAGAAATTACTGCTTTTTGCTAGCCATTCGTCTTAGTAAATATAGAGAGCGCGATAAGATATTGGCGAAGCGATACTTTTTCCAAAAAAATTGCCGAGTGCACGGAAAAATTATTTCTTCGGCAGAACCACTGTCTGTGTGTTGGAAGCAATATCCGGCCAGCTACGTCGCTGTTTATCGAACAGCACCCATAAGTAGCCCAACCCCAATGCCAGCAGCGAGAGCCACGCCACCACGCAGCGAATCAGGCACTGCTTCAAGTTCAGCGAAGTGCCATCTGCCGCTTGCACCCGCAGTCGCCACGCCTGCATGCCCAAGGTCATACCCCCACGCGACCAGGAAAAAACAAAAAACAGCGTGACAAAAAACACCAGCATGAGGCGCAGGCTCCAGATGTCACCAGCCGTTGTGCCAATTTCTTCGGGCTGCTGACCCAGCACATAGCGAAAAAACAGCATATGGACGACCGTCACGGCGATCCAAATCGCGGTCACCAAAAAACCGTCATACAGCATGGCGCCCAAACGGCGGCCAAGGCCCGCTGGCCATACGCTGTCCAACTGAGTAAAGCGTCGTGTTTGCCTCATTCTTTCTCAGCTCCTGGCTGTTTATGAGCGGTTTTTAGGCGATAAGAAGCAGTGATGTCGTTGTGGCATTAACCGTTGCGGCATTAACCGTTGCGACGCAGAAAGTAGATCCCGACCCCGGCGCACGCCAGTGTCGGCACCAGCACCGCCCAGATGGGCGAGAAGCCAAAAATCGTCGAGGCGGGGGCTAGTAGGTCCTGAACGTACTTAAAGCTTAGCCCGGTTACCACGCCGTAAAACACCCGAGTACCAGCAGCCACCGTACGCAGCGGGCCAAACACAAAGGAGGCGGCAATCAGCACCAGCGAGCCCATGGTCAGCGGCATCAGCATCTTCTGCCAAAAATACAGCAGCGCCTGATCATTCTGCAGGCCCTGATCTCCGAGAAACTGGGCATAGGCCCAAAGCTCGCTGGGTGCCTGGCTCTCAATATCGCGCAGCAGCCGCTCTAACTGAGAGGGGGTAAAAGAGGTCTCCCAGCCCATGCTTGCCGTCTGGTCAGACTCGGTGTGGTCGTTAAAAATACGCGTGGTCGACACATTTTCCAAACGCCAGGCATCGCCCTCCCAGCGAGCCCGCTGGGCGTAGGTGGCTTCGACTAGCTGGCGGTCATCAAAGCGATAGCGGGTTAAATCGAGCACCACATCATCGGCACGAATCGCCCCGAAGCGGTAGACGCTGTCGCCCTCAATCTGCCAGCCGCTGCGGCTGGTTAGCATGGCGCCTTCACCCTGGAGTTTTTCCAGCCGCCACGCCTCGGCATACTGCTCAGTGCGCGGGCTGACATACTCGGCAACCAGCAGCACCACAACGACCACCACCAGCACCGGCTTCATTACGCCCCACACAATCCGCGCCAGGGAGCAGCCAGCGGCGCGCATAACGGTGAGCTCGTTGCTGGAGGCCATGCTGCCTAAACCAATCAGCGCGCCGATTAATACCGCCACCGGGGCGTATTGGTAGAAGCGCCAGGGCGTGCGCATTAACAGGTAAAGCAGCACATCAAGGGCAGTATAGCCAGCTTGCACATCGCCTAAATCATCTATATAGGCAATGGTAATATCCAAGCCCAATAGCACGAATTGGACGACGACAATCGCCGCCAGCACGTTGCGGGCAATATAACGGTCGAGACGATCAGCTACCGTTAACAACTTCAGCATTATCGCATCCCCTTGCGTTGCGAGCGCCACAGCATTAGCAGGCCCAACCCCAAGAACAGCCCGTGTACCGGCCATACGCCCAGCGTGGTGGGCCAGGTACCGCTGCCAATGGCATCGACCACCGCCAGCAGCATGCTGAGGTAGGCGACGTATAAAAATACCGCGGGGAGCAATTTGCCAAAACGCCCCTGACGGGGATTTACCCGGGAGAGCGGCTGCGCCATCAAGGCCAGCACGAACACCATTAATGGCAGACCCGCACGCCACTGAAACTGCGCTTGCGCACGTGAGCTAGGGTTATTCCAGAGCGCGGGCGTAGTCGCATATTCGAGTGAATCCAGCTCTTGCCGGTCGCGACTCAAGCCTAAACGCAGCGTGTAGCGCTCGAATGTGAGCCGCTCAGCGCTTTGCTCGCCAGGGGTTACGCCGTACCGCTCGCCATCATTCAGCACCAAAAAACGGCTGCCTGTTTCGAGCCGGGTTTCCTGATATCCCGAGGCTGCGCGGGTCACGAAGTCGTGGGTTCCTTCGTCGTCCTGCTGGTTCTGCTCGTGCACCAGGACATCCTGCATTTCCGTGCCGTCGCTGGAAAAGCTGCCAATGTAAGCAGTACGCCCACCGCCAAACTCTTGAAAGCGCCCGGGGGCGAGTACGGAAACATCCAGGCGGCTACGCTGCTCTTCCAATGCGGTTTCGGTTTGCAGAGCACCATAGGGCGTCAGCCACAGACTGCACACCCCCACCAGCACCGCCACCACGCTAGCGGGCAGCAGCGTGACTTTTAGCAACCGTGTGGGGCTCATCCCGCAGGCAACCATGACGGTGATTTCGCTGTTCATATACAGCTGCCCATAGGCAAGCATGATGCCTAGAAAAAACGACAACGGTAAAATCAGCTCCATAAAGCCAGGCAGATGAAACATCATCAGGCTGCCTAACATGGTGACGGGAATATCGCCTTCCGCTGCGTCCGAAAAATAGCGAATAAAGCGGCTCCCCATGATCACCAGCAGCAGAATGCCAGCAACCGCCGACATGGTGAGCAATACTTCGCGAGTTAAATACCGAAATAAAATCAACGCGCTCTCCGGCTAGTCTTGCAGGATGCCATGCATTACGCCCATGGCTTGGGTACACTAATCAAACTATTCACAGTCCCTTTTCAAAATCAAAAGCAACGGGGCATTATCCCGAATCCCTCGATGCTTGTCTTGTTGGAGACGTCATGGAATTTTCCGTTCAGACTGCTAACCCAGCTAAAACCGAAACGGCCTGCTTGTTGGTGCCAGTTTTTAAAGCTGGCGACCTTCTGCCCACCGTTGCCAAACTGGACGACGCCAGCGAGCGACTGATCGGCCAACTGCTGGAGCGTGGCGACTTTGACGCGGCGCTGGGTAACGTGCAGATGGTCCCCTTTGCACCTGGCCTGGGTGCCGAGCGCATCTTACTCGTTGGCCTGGGCGAGCGCGAAAAATGTCAGGAAGCCGCCTTTATCAAAGCGCTAGACGCCGCCATGACCGCCCTTGTGAAGCTGCCGGTTGATGAGGCCAGCAGTGTGCTTAGCGATGTGCCCCTGGCTGATCGCGACCCGGCCTGGAAAGCGCGCAAGGTGATGGAAGCCGCAGAGCGGGCCATTTATCGCTTTGATCAGTTCAAGTCGACTCCTGCACCGGCTCCCAGCCTTGCCAAGCTGACGTTAATCGTTAGCGATGCCGACGCCGTTTCGCAAGTGAAGCAGGGTGCATTAGTGGGCAACGCCATTGGCCAGGGCATCAACTACACCCGTACCCTGGGTAACCTGCCCGGTAACGTATGCACGCCCAGCTACCTGGCCGAACAGGCTCAGCAGTTGGGCCGTGACTCACAAGGCGCGCTCGAGGTCGATATTCTTGATGAAGAAGCGCTGGAAGCCCTGGGTGCAGGCTCGCTGCTCTCTGTAGGTCGTGGCAGCAAAGAGCCGACACGCCTGATCGTGATGAAGTACCAGGGTGCTGAAAATGCCGACGAAGCCCCCCATGTATTGGTAGGCAAAGGCATCACCTTTGATACCGGCGGCATTTCGCTAAAGCCCGGCGAAGGCATGGACGAAATGAAATTCGATATGTGCGGCGCTGCCAGCGTGTTCGGCACCGTGAAAGCCGTGCTGGCGATCAAACCCAAGCTCAATCTGGTGTTTATTGTTGCCGCTGCGGAAAACATGCCCGACGGCCATGCCACCAAGCCCGGCGATATCATCAAAACCCTTAAAGGGTTGACCGTCGAAGTGCTTAATACCGACGCGGAAGGCCGTTTAGTGCTGTGCGATGCGCTGACTTACGCCGAGCGCTTTACCCCGGCAAGCGTGGTCGACATTGCCACCCTCACTGGCGCGGTCATTATTGGCCTGGGCCACCACGCCACCGGCCTGCTCTCCAACGACGACGACCTAGCGCTGGATCTGCTGGATGCGGGCGAAGCCGCTTGGGATCGCGCTTGGCACCTGCCGCTATGGGACGAGTACCAGGAGCAGTTGGAGTCCAACTTTGCTGATCTGGCTAATATTGGCGGTCGCCCGGCGGGCACCATTACCGCCGCATGCTTCCTGTCGCGTTTTGCCGATCACTTCCCCTGGGCGCATCTGGATATTGCCGGTACTGCTTGGCACTCCGGCAAGCAGAAAGGCGCCACCGGCCGCCCGGTCGGGCTATTAACCCAGTACTTACTCGACCGTGAAGCCGACGCCCAAGTAGAAAATAGCGACGTCTAGCAACACAATCAAGCAATCAACGGTTGCCTTTATTTGATGCAACCGTTACACCTAAACACATTAGCGTGTGCCTTATTTCAAGGCACATGTTACGTCCACTTTAACGCTTATATTACGACGCCTATATTTGCCCTTCAGGGCTTGGATCAAGTAGAGAGAACATGCCGTGCCCACTAACTTTGAGATTTTGCCATCCAACCAGCCGATAGCCGATGAGATCCGTGACAACATTCTCAAAAACCCCGGCTTTGGCAAACACTTTACCGATCACATGGCCCATGTGCGCTGGACCGTTGACGCCGACTGGCACGGCCATCAGGTGCGCCCCTACGGCCCGCTAACTCTCGACCCGGCTGCTTCTGTACTGCATTACGGCCAGGAGATTTTTGAGGGCATCAAAGCTTATCGCCACGCCGACGGCTCAATCTGGACGTTCCGCCCCGAGAAAAACGCCGAGCGTTTTCGCCGTAGCGCCCGACGCCTGGCGCTGCCGGAGCTTTCCGATGATGATTTCATCGGCTCTCTGAAAGCGCTATTGGCTCAGGACCATAGCTGGGTGCCAACGCCCGCCAGCGCTTCTGACGAGTGCAGCCTCTATCTGCGCCCGTTTATGATCGCTTCAGAAGCCTTCTTAGGCGTTCGCCCCGCCCACGAGGTCGACTACTACGTGATCGCCTCCCCCGCCGCGGCGTATTTTAAAGGTGGTATCGCGCCGGTTTCCATCTGGCTCTCTTCGAACTTTAAGCGTGCAGCTCCCGGCGGCACTGGCTTTGCCAAGTGTGGCGGCAACTACGCTGCCTCATTAGCGGCACAGAAAGAGGCCGAAGCCCACCAGTGTGGCCAAGTAGCATTTCTCGACGCTGCCGAAAACAAGTGGGTCGAAGAGCTGGGCGGTATGAACCTGTTCTTCGTCTTCAAAGACGGCCGTTTGGTGACACCACGCCTGACCGACACCATTTTGGAAGGCGTAACACGCAACTCTGTACTGACCCTAGCCAAAGATGAAGGCTTAACGCCGGAAGAGCGTCCGATTAGCATTGATGAGTGGCGGGAAGGCGCGGCCTCTGGTGAGATCACTGAGATATTTGCCTGCGGTACCGCCGCGGTCATCACCCCGGTGGGCGAGCTGGTCACCGAGAACGAGCGTATCAAGCTAGCTGCCGGTGGCAATAATGAGATTGCCATGCGCATTCGCACCAAGCTGCTCGACCTGCAGTACGGCCGCAGTGAAGATAAATACGGCTGGCTCACCCAGCTGGTTTAAGCCGGTTTAACACCAGCGCTTAAGACCTCATCGCCGCCGCAGCTTTTGCGGCGGTGCTGTTTCTGGAACCGACTTACCTGGAACCGCCATGGCGCGCATTGATTTCTATATTTTGCCCGACACTACGCTAGAGGCGCGTTTGCAGTTTGCCTGCAAACTCGCCGAAACCATCTGGCGTAAAGGCTACCGCCTGCACCTGCACTGCGAGGATAAAGCCCTCGCCGAACAAGCGGATGACACGCTGTGGAATTTCCGCCCGGACGCCTACCTGCCCCACGCCTTGGAAGATAGCGAAATGGCCACCAGCGTGCCGATCACGCTAGGCTGGCAGCAGTTGCCAGTACCCACCGAAGAGACCGCGCTGCTTAACCTGCACCCCGATATTCCCGAAGGTGTAGAGCTCTACGCCCGGATCGCCGAGATCATTAACCAGCACCAACAAGTGCTGGTCGCCAAACGCGCCTGCTGGCAACGTTATAAAGAGCTCGGTCATGAAGTTGTGCCGCATAAGCTGGGGTAGGCACAATGCATCCAGCGCGGAGAGGCTTGACCAGACGCTGAAATTGATGCCTTTCTCCATCGCGAGCTGAAGCGAAGTAAGCCATGACGATAATTGAACTTCTTGAGATGGTCGCACGCGGCGAAGACAGCCGCCATCAGTTCAAACGCGATGCCACCAACGCGGATAGCCTTGCCGCTGAGATGGCCGCCTTTGCCAACAGTGGCGGCGGGTGGCTGCTTCTGGGCGTGAATGATGACGGCTCGATTGCGGGACTGGATGGCGCGGCTGTTCGGCGGTTGAACCAGTTGCTGGGCAACGCCGCTTCTCAGCATGTGCGCCCACCAGTGCATCCATTGACCGAGAATGTACAGACAGAACAGGGCATTGTAATAGTAATGGAAGTGCCCGATGGATTGGCCAAACCTTATCTCGATAATCAAGGTCGCATTTGGGTCAAGCAGAGTTCAGACAAGCGACACGTGACCTCCCGCGAAGAGTTGCAGCGCATGTTCCAGCGCTCCGGGCTGGTTTACGCTGATGTAGTACCGGTAGCGGATACCTCGGTGGAGGATATCGATGACAAGGCGTTTACTGCCTATTTCAATCGTCGCTATGGCGAGAGCAGCGAGTTCTCTGGCCTGACCCAAGAGCAGTTACTGCAGAACTTGGGCCTAGCCGATGGGCAGGAGTTGAATCTGACGGGGCTGATGCTTTTTGGTCGCAATCCTCAGCGCTGGCGTCCGGCCTTTGAAGTGAAGGCAGTGGCCTTCCCCGGCACCGCGCTGCACGATACTCGCTACCTGGATAGCGAAGATATCAAGGGCACCTTACTGGAGCAGTTCCGTGGCGCTTTTGCCTTTATCAAGCGCAATTTGCACCATGTGCAGCACGGGCGTAGTTTCAACACCCTGGGCGAGTTGGAGATTCCCGAAACGGCGCTGGAAGAGTTGCTGGTCAATGCCTTGATTCACCGAGATTACTTCACCAGCGCTTCCGTCCGCTTGATGGTCTTTGCCGATCGTGTGGAGATTGTCAGCCCTGGCCACCTGCCAGATAGCCTGAGCGCTGAGGACATTCGCCGGGGACAAACCATTCGCCGCAACCCCACGCTCACGGAGCATGCGTCCCATATCCTGCCCTACCGCGGTATGGGCAGTGGCATTCCACGAGCGCTTGAGGCATGGCCTCAGATTGACTTGCTTAATGACCCTTCAGGCAATCAATTCAGTGCAATCGCTTGGCGGCCAGAGGCGGAGTGGACGGACGATACCCCACCAGTCACCGGGGAAGTCACCGGGGAAGTCACCGGGGAAGTGACCGGGGAAGTGACACGACTTCTCTCGGTCTTGCAAGGCGAAATGAAGCGCTCAGATATACAGGCAGCGCTTGGGTTGAAGCATGAAGACCACTTTCGTGAATCCTATCTGCGTCCGGCCTTAGAGATCGGCGCTATTGAAATGACAATTCCCGACAAGCCACGCAGCAGCCGTCAGAAGTACCGTCTGACAGCAGCCGGGCAGAAATGGGTAGCCAATCAAGGAAGACAACATTGATATGGGCAAACCAACCTTAAAAGAGGGAAGACTGGTTAAGGCCAATGCCCTGAGCATTGATTGATTCGATCCGTCAAGGTGCCAGCGAAGGCGAGCCAACCGTGACTCCCCTCGGCAGCGTGAGTTCTGCGCTGAGCGTGCCGTCTGGAGCGGTGGCCGCTAACCAACTTCAGCAACGCATCCAGTCAATCCTGTTCAAGCATACCAACATCTCGACGAAGCCCGAGAAGATCATCAGCCACAAACACGTGACCCCGCACTTGGCGGGATCATCAACAAAAGCAGGCAATCGCTGTTAGTACGTCTTCGCCTTAGCCTCCCTGTTGCTGCTGTTGCATTTGCTGTTGCATCTGTTGCATTTGCTGTTGCATTTGCTCCTGCTGCTGAGCCACGGCCTCATCCAGTTGATCGCGCTGTTCCTGAGTGAAAACGCCTTCAATCTGAGACTGTATGATAATGCTATCAGCGGTCATCTCGGCCGTTAGGTCACCAAGACGCTCTGCGTCCGCCCGAATAGCAGCTTCGTCGTAATCAGGCTTAACGTGCTCACTGAGCTGCTGTTGCAACTGCTGGGCTTCCTGCTCATTGGCACCGATGTCATCTTGCATCTGGGTCAAAAGGTTGCTGAGTTCCTCCTTCTGCCCGTCATCCAGATCCACCATTTCGTCGAGTTGGTTAACCTGATCATCTACACTGGGAGCACCCATTTGCTGAGCCATAGCGGGCACACTGAACACTAGGGCGGCAACTGCCGGAACGAAAAGTTTAGCTACCTGCATTAAAGACTCCAATTGCGTACAAAATAAATTTTCTCCCCGGCAAAATCCTGGCGGGTCTTGCGGTACTCTCGGACTCCGACAATGCTGTTTTCAAAAAATTCGTCGTAACGACAAATTGTTGATTACCATAAGTGGGGCCTTGCCGGTCCATTTGCACTTATGGAGACGTCAACGTGTTCACGCGCTACCCGCTTGTTACGATCGTCATAGCCCAACTATTCGGCACCTCACTATGGTTTAGCGTAAATGGCGTTGGCTTGGCGCTGCAGGATGCGGTAGGCCTTAGCGAAAGCGATTTAGGGCTGCTCACCATCGCCGTTCAGGCCGGGTTTATTACTGGCACGCTGGCGATTGCCACCACCGGCCTTGCGGATCGCATTCGCGCCAGTCACCTATTTGCAGTGTCCGCCGTTCTCGGCGCGCTGATTAACGCCGCTTTTATCGGCGTGGCCGAGAGCGTAACGCTCGCTGCTATGGCGCGCTTTGCGACCGGGCTCTGTCTGGCGGGTATCTATCCGCTGGGTATGAAACTGGTGGTGAGCTGGACACCCAGCCATGCAGGCGCCGCGCTGGGCTGGCTGGTGGGCATGTTGACGCTGGGCATTGCCTCGCCGCACCTGCTACGCGGTTTAACGTTGAACCTTCCCTGGCAGTGGCCATTGCTGCTGGCATCGCTGTTGGCGCTGGTTGCGGCGCTGATGATTTATAGACTGGGCGTTGGCCCGCACTTACCGGCCACCGCCAAAAGCGGGCGCCCCTGGGCAGGGGTAGTGGCGTTCAAACAGCCGCGCTTTCGGGCCGCCGCCCTGGGCTACTTCGGTCACTGCTGGGAGCTTTACGCCCTATGGGCGCTGGTGCCGTTTCTGGTCGCCAGGGAGCTGGAGCGCTTGGGCACTTCCAATACTGCGCAACCGTGGCTCAGCTTTGCGGTGATTGCGCTGGGCTTACCGGGCTGCGTACTCGCCGGCAGGTGGAGTCGCCATATTGGCAGCGACCGGGTGGCTTGCGTTGCCTTGGCAACCTCTGGCGCGCTCTGTTTGGTTTATCCCCTTTTGGGCAGCGCCTCGCCCTGGCTGCTGCTGGCGCTTCTGGGCTTATGGGGCGTTAGCGTGATTGCTGATTCCGCGCAGTTTTCGGCGCTGGCCAGCGCCACGGCTCCCGCTGATCGTCTAGGCGCGGCGCTGGCGATGATGAACGCGATTGGCTTTGGGTTAACCATTCCCTCCATCGCGCTGGTCACCGCACTGTGGTCGAGCCAATCGCTGGCGGTGATTTGGTGGCTGCTACCAGGGCCCATTCTCGGGCTAATCGCCATGCGCGGATTTTCTGCACATCCCGTAACGGTCGTTAATCGGGGGTGAGTAGCACCTGACGCCCCCCACCCTCTCGCGTTATACTCGCGTCCATTAGCTGTGCACTTATTCATTTACGCACTTATGCACATTTCTCGCCAGCCGTGAGCCAACTCTCCATGGAAAAGACCTACCAACCCGAACAGATCGAAACCCGCTGGTACGAGCGCTGGGAAGCCGACAACCGTTTTGCCCCCTCCGGCCAGGGCGCGCCTTTTTCGATCATGATTCCACCGCCCAATGTGACCGGCAGCCTGCACATGGGCCATGCGTTCCAGGACACCATTATGGATACCCTGACGCGCTGGAAGCGGATGCAGGGGAATAACACCTTGTGGCAGGTAGGCACCGACCACGCCGGTATCGCCACGCAAATGCTGGTGGAGCGTAAAATCGCCGCTGAAGAGGGCAAAACCCGCCACGATCTCGGCCGTGATGCGTTTATCGATAAGGTCTGGGAGTGGAAGCAGGAATCCGGCGGCCATATTACCCGCCAGCTACGCCGTATGGGCGCCAGCGTCGACTGGAGCCGCGAACGCTTCACTATGGACGATGGCTTCTATAAAGCCGTGCAGGAAGTGTTTGTGCGCCTGCACGAAGAGAAGCTGATCTACCGTGGCAAGCGCTTGGTCAACTGGGATCCTACCCTGCACACCGCCATTTCCGACCTGGAAGTGGAGAACAAAGAGCAGCAGGGCAGCTTCTGGCACTTCCGCTACCCGCTGGCCGATGGCGTTAAAACCGCCGACGGCAAGAATTACCTTGTCGTGGCCACCACCCGCCCGGAAACCCTGCTGGGTGATACCGGCGTGGCGGTGAATCCAGATGATGAGCGCTACACCTCCCTGGTCGGTAAATTTATCGAGCTGCCGTTGGTTGGTCGCCGTATTCCGGTGGTCGCCGACGAACACGCCGATATGGAGAAAGGCTCGGGCTGCGTCAAGATCACCCCTGCGCATGACTTCAACGACTACGAAGTCGGCAAGCGCCAGAATCATCTGCTGATCAATGTATTCTCCAAGGACGCGACCATCCTTGAACAAGCCGAGATCTTCGATCTAAAAGGTCAGCCCCAACCAGACGAAGACGCCAGCCTACCCGCCAAGTACGCAGGGCTTGACCGCTTTGAAGCGCGCAAGCTGATCGTCGCCGATATGGATGCCCTGGGCCTGCTGGAGCAGGTCGAAGCCGTTAACAACACCCTGCCGCTGGGGGATCGTTCCGGTGATGTCATTGAGCCCTTGCTCACCGACCAGTGGTTTGTGGCCGTGGAATCGCTCGCCAAGCCCGCCATTGAAGCGGTGGAAAATGGCGACATTCAGTTCGTCCCCAAAAACTACGAAAACATGTACTTTGCCTGGATGCGCGACCTGCAGGATTGGTGTATCTCCCGCCAGCTGTGGTGGGGCCACCGCATTCCAGCGTGGTACGACGCCGAAGGCAATGTCTACGTTGCCCGTACGGAAGAAGAAGCCCGCGAGAAGTATGAGCTGGGTGTCGATGTTGAGCTGACTCAAGACGAAGACGTCCTCGACACATGGTTCAGCTCGGGCCTGTGGACGTTTGGCACTCTTGGCTGGCCCGAAGAAACGCCGGAACTTGAGACTTTCCACCCTTCCAGCGTGCTGGTGACCGGCTTTGACATCATTTTCTTCTGGGTCGCCCGGATGATCATGATGACCCTGAAGTTCACCAAGCAGGTACCGTTCAAAACGGTTTATGTGCACGGCTTGGTGCGCGACGGTCAGGGTCAGAAAATGTCCAAATCCAAGGGCAACGTGCTGGATCCCATCGACCTGATTGACGGCATCACGCTGGATGAGCTGCTCGAAAAGCGCACCGGCAATATGATGCAGCCAAAACAGGCCAAGGCGATTGCCAAAGCCACCAAAGACGAATTTAAAGACGGCATTGAAGCCCACGGCACCGATGCACTGCGCTTTACCTTCCTCTCCCAAGCCACCACCGGGCGCGATATCAAATTTGATATGAATCGGCTGGATGGCTACCGCAACTTCTGCAACAAGCTGTGGAACGCCTCACGCTACGTGCTGATGAACGCAGAAGGCGAAGACTGTGGTACCGACGGCAGCGAGGTAGAACTGTCACTGGCCGACCGCTGGATTATTTCCCAACTGCAAAAAACCGAGGCCCAGGTCACCAAGGCACTGGACGAGTATCGCTTCGACCACGCTTCCCAGGCGCTGTACGAATTCGTCTGGAATGAGTACTGCGACTGGTACCTGGAACTTTCCAAGCCTGTATTGTGGGAGGATGACGTACAGGGAAGTACTAATGCCGCGGGAGACAGGACGTCGGGAGCGGCGGAGCTTGCGAAACGCAAACGAGGCACCCGCCGCACGCTGGTACGCGTACTCGAAGCCATTCTGCGCCTTGCTCACCCGATGATGCCCTATATCACCGAAGAGATCTGGCAGCGCGTATCGCCGCTGGCAGGAGTGTATATGGGTGACGATGCGTCGATCATGCTGCAAGCCTGGCCTGAAGTCGACGAGAGCAAAATCGATGATCAGGCCAGTCTGGACATCGAGTGGCTGAAAGGCGTCATCATCGCCGTGCGTAACATCCGCGCCGAGATGAACATCGCCCCCGGCAAACCGCTGGACGTGCTACTCACCAAAGGCAAGCCCGAAGACGCCGAGCGGCTGGAGAGCAACCGCCGCTTCCTTTCCAAACTCGCCAAGCTGGAAAGCGTGACCTGGCTTGAAAACCCGGATGATGCCCCGCTCTCGGCAACACAGTTGGTAGGCGATATGGAAGTGCTGGTGCCGATGGCAGATCTGATCGACAAAGGCGCCGAAATCGCTCGCCTCAGCAAAGAGATCGAGAAGCAGGACAAGCTGATCGGCGGCATCGAGAAGAAACTTGGCAACGACGGCTTTATCGCCAAAGCCCCTGTCGCCGTGGTAGATAAAGAGCGCGGCAAGTTGGCCGAATTCCAGGCCGCCAAAAAACTGTTGGAAGAGCAACGGGCTAAAATCTCAGCGCTGTAAGCCACGCGGCGCCAGGCAGCTCTGACTGCATGGCGCTCGTGCTACCTTGCCCGGCGACCCGATAGCGCCTATAACTGGGACATGGACTCGCCCAGCACAAACATCGTTTCGGCCCGACACCCCCTGGCGGTGTTGCGTTTTCTTGGCCTGGTACTATTGGGCAGTGTCGTCGGGGGCGTGGCGGCGCTGGTCGCCGTTGGTTTCGTCAATGCGGTGGTATGGCTCAACGACCTATTGTTGATCTCCCCCCGCGGCCAGATGATGGCGGCCAACACCACGCTGGTGATCCTGGCCACACTGCTGGTACCAACCCTTGGGGGGCTGCTCGTTGGCCAACTGCACCGTGGCCTTCCCGGGGGCCGCCCCCATACCCCTGCCGACGCCATCGCGGCTGTCCAGACCCGCCGGGGTCGCCTGCCTGCCAAGGCGGGCGCGCTCTCGGGGTTAAGCAGCCTGGTGTCGTTGGGTGCCGGCGCCTCGGTGGGTCAGTACGGCCCGCTGGTACATCTCGGCGCGACGCTCGGCTCGCTGATCACTCGCTTGCTGCACCTGGGACGCTCAGAAGACAATATTACCATCGCTTGCGGGGTGGCTGCTGCCATTGCGGCAGCCTTCAATGCGCCACTGGCAGGCATTGTCTTCGCCCACGAAGTCGTGCTGCGCCACTATGCCCTACGCGCCTTCGCGCCAGTGGCGGCCGCCGCCATCGTCGGCTATGTGTTGGCCACCCAGTTGCTGGATCAAGGGGCGCTGTTCCATATCACTGAGCCTGGCGTGCCCCAACCCTGGGAGTTCGCCCTTTTCCTGGTCTTGGGTGGCCTGGGCGCCTTGGTGGCGGGTGCCTATATGCATGCCATTCTTGCCATGGGGCAGCTAGCTAAGCGGCTACCGCTGCCCGCCAGTCTGCATCCCGCGTTAGCCGGGGCCTTGCTCGGCCTCACCGCCCTGTGGGTACCCGATATTCTGGGCATGGGCCAGGAAACTCTGCGCTTCGCCACCTTGCCCGGTGCCTACGGCGGCGGCGAGCTGCTGATGGTACTGCTACTCAAACTGGCCGCGACGGCTTTGTGCCTGGGGCTGGGCTTCGCCGGTGGTGTCTTCAGCCCAGCGTTGGTGATCGGCACTCTTTTCGGCGCATTGATGGGTACCCTGGTCGCCGAGCTGGGCGGCGGCCAGGAGACGTTCATCTTCTATGCCGTGTGCGGCATGGTCGCGGTCACTGCGCCGGTACTCGGCGCGCCTCTCACCACCCTGCTGATCGTCTTCGAACTTACCGGCAGCTATGCCTTGACCACCGCCGCCCTGGCCAGCGTCACGCTTGCCAATCCGCTGGCCGCCCAGCTGTTCGGCCGCTCGCTGTTCGATATTCAATTGGCCCGCCGTGGCCTGGACCTCTCCGCTGGCCGCAGTCGCGCCGTACTCCAGGAGACGCGTTTGACTGATTTAATAAGCCACGATGCCGTCACCCTGGCCCCCGCGACCCCACTGGACGCGGCTATCTGGTGCCTGAGCACAGCGGGCCATGGCGAAGCTTACCTGGTGGACGACCGAGGGCGTTACCAAGGCTGCGTGACATTGGCGAGCCTGGAGACCCTCCGCGCAGGCAGCGAGGCGACAACCCTGGCCGACTGTCCAGAGACGCCTCGCCCCGTGCTGGACCCTCACTCATCACTTTGGGAGGCAATACATCAGTTAGAGAAGGTCACCGGCGAGGCCATTGCCGTCGTGGATAACGAACGGCGCTTCTTGGGAGTGGCCTATGAGTCGAGCATTGCTCGAGCCTTCTTGCATCACAGCGACGCCCTGCGACGGGAGGAACACGGTGCTGGCTAGACGATTGATCCCGGGACTTCTGGCCGGGCTGCTCGCCCTGGCACCCCCCATCAGCGCGGAAGTGCCCGACGCCGCTGACTCGCTGACGGTACTGAGCTGGGGCGGTGCCTACGAGCAAGCCCAGCGCCGCGCCCTTTTCACCCCTTTCACCGACGCCCACGACGTATCGGTGGCGGTTGACAGCTATAACGGCGGCCTGAAGGAACTGCGCCAGGCCGTGGCGGAGAACGACGTCCCCTGGGACGTCATCGATATGACCCGCAGCGAGGCCATGGCGGCCTGCGAGGAGGGGCTATTGGAGCCGCTGCCCCCCGAACTGGCCGCCCCCGCGCCGGACGGCACTACGGCATCCCAGGATTTCTTTTCTGGCGCCCTGGGGCGCTGTTTTATCAGCCATTCTATCTTTGCCACCGTCGTGGCCTATCGCCGTGATGCCTTTCCCGGGGAGCGTCCTACGCGTATCGCCGACCTCTTCGATCAACAGCGTTTCCCCGGCCCACGAGCCTTACAGCGCACCCCGGCCGCTAATCTGGAGTGGGCGCTGCTCTCCTACCAGGTGCCCCGGGAAGAGCTCTACCGTCTGCTCAGCACACGCCGCGGCCTGAACCTGGCCTTCTCCCGGCTGCAAAGCATCGACAATATCCACTGGTGGGAGTCAGGCGACACCCCAGTGCGCCTGCTCGAGGAGGGCGAGGTGGTCATGGCGTCCGGCTATAACGGTCGCTTCTTCGCGGCCATGGTGGAGCGCGACCTGCCCATCGAGATCCTCTGGGACGGCCAGCTCCAGGAACACGAAACCTGGGTGATACCCCGCGGCGCCCCGAACCCTGAGGCGGCCCGAACGTTTATCCGTTTCGCCACCACCAGCGAGCGCCAAGTGGCGCTGGCCCGGCATATTCCCTATGGCCCAGCGCGACGTTCTGCTTCGATGCAGGTCACTACCCACCGCGACACGGGCCTGGACATGCGCCTGCATATTCCCACCCACCCCATCAACGCCCAGGGGGCAGTGACCAAGGACGAGGCCTGGTATGCGCGTACCCAGGAGCGCGTCGAGGCCCTGTTTCATAAGGCCCTGACGGCACAGGAATGAAGCAGCTTTTCAACGACGACAAGGGGCTGTTGGCGTCTACCTATTCTCTATCGGACCATCAGGCTATGTGTTGCTATGTTACACATAGCAACACAAAAGGAGTTTGAAAATGAAAAGCGAAATGCTCAGTACACGCATTGATCATGATACAGAAGTTGCCTTCACTACTATCTGCGATAAGGTTGGTCTTAGTCATCAACCATGACGGCATACCTTTCGAGCTGAAAGCTCGACAGCCCAATGACCGCCATTGAAGAGCTCATCCAGGGTAAAGGGCACAAAGCCGCTTCGGTTGACATTATGGTGGGTGAATCAACCGAAGCCAACGTAAGCAATGTATAGCCTTGAATATTCAACGCAGCTCAAGAAAGACTTCAAAAAAGTCACCAAAATACCCATTGCTGACACTCTGGAAATCGGTGGAAGCGCCTGATAAAAAGTAACGCGTCGGATGTATCCGTAACAAAGAGCTTAAAGTGTATTTTCTGGCTTTGCAGCAGCGACCAACCGTTTGACCATTGGTTGCACCATAAGCGCGGAGCCAGCTCTCAGTGCTTCAATCGGCCCCGTGGGGGTATACCCATATGACGTATACACACTTACTGCAGCTTCATTGATTGTGGTTACCGCAAGTTCTATACGTTCACACCCTTTATTTAAAGCCCAGGTACTAATTTCACATAGAAGGGACTTGGCTATACCTCTTCCTCGTAGTGACGGGCAAACCCACATTTGGTAGATATGGGCGATTTTCGTATCAGGTTCATGCATGACGCCCCAGGCTAACCCAACCGCTCGGCCATCCAACTCAGCAATTAACGGCAGAGCAGAAAGACCTCTTAACTTCAGATCCAAGCGCGCTTGCCACTCAGCGTCTGAGAGCAATACTTCCTGCTCGTAAGTTGAGCCAAAAGAGTCAGGAGAATCCTCAAGAGAGCTCAACCGAACTGACTTATAAAACGACCAATCCTGCGGGGGTACTTCTCGGATATTAACGTCACTCATGCTCGTGTTTTTCCTGCATGATGATGAGGGGCACAGAGGCACTAAAGATCCTGCGCGAAACGCGCAACCATCTCTTCCTGTGACTCTGGAGAGCCGCTGCTACTTGTCTGCTCTTGAATCATCTGCCCCATCGTCGGCAATATGGATCGCCCGCGTCGGCTCTCATCGGCCCAAAGTTTGGAGCGCATAAAGGCTTTAGCGCAGTGAAGGTAAGCCTCCTCAACTGCCACCTCAATAACCACCTTTGGCGCTCGTTTCTCCGATGCAAAAAGCTGCAACTTCTCCGCATCTACTGAGACGTGTGCAGCACCGTTTACTCGCAGCGTCTCATCGACCCCAGGAATTAAAAACAGCAACCCAATCCGACCACTTTCAACGATATTCTTTAGCGAATCCAATCGGTTATTACCTGGGGAATCTGGAATCATCAGCGTAAGGTCATTAACCACCTTGACGAAGCCTGGCTCTCCACCACGTGGCGATGCATCAAAGCCTGATGCGTTTCCTGTGGCGATAACAACAAAGGGAGAAAGCTCGATAAATCGCTTACAGTGTCGGTCAAGACGCGACAACTGTTTCTTCAGCGCTCGCTCCTTTGGCTCAGGATATAGCTGATACAACTCTTCGATGGTGCGAATCATGATCTTCCTCGATACAAAAACTGCCGTCTCAATAATAATGAAACAGGCACCAGCTATTGCTAGCGCATTAATGACGATGACTGTTAACGATAAGCAGTCTCGAAAATGTCCGCTCTAACTAAACAAAATTTTCTTAACCACAACGCTAGCAGAAAATACTCCGAAGGTAATTAGCTTATTCGTTACACCTCATGCCAATTATGCAACGTTAGTGGACGATATTTCCGCGGCCTTACACCGCGCTCTAATCACATTTTCTTACCAAAGGTGTAAGGTTGGTACAACAACAGCCACTAAGTGGCATCGCTGATTCAGCAACGACACGGACGGCTCTATGCCAATACCAACTGAAGCGCGCTTGCAGGCGCTGGCAAGCGAATTAAAGCGGGCCGGGATTACCTACCAAACGCTTACGCCGATGGCGGATACCGGGCTGGCCCACGATCACGTCTGGGTTCATCGTAGCGATGGCGATGACTGGGTGGCGCGGTTGCCGAAGCAGAGCCAGATGAATTTGCCGCCGGAAGAGAACCTGGCCTATCAGACCGCCTGCTACCAGCGCTCTAGCCCTGGTGGGCACACGCCGAAACTTTATGACACCCTGCCACCCAGCGAGGCATTGCCCCGGGGCGCGCTGCTGGTCGAGGCTATCCGTGGCCGTTTGGCGCAACTACCCGACGACCTGCCCGCTATCGCAGATGCCTTGGCCAGCCTGCATCGCCAACCGCGACCTGGTGTTGCAGATCGCGCCCCGCTGCTTGCCCCTGAAAACCCGTGGCAAGCGATGGTGGATGAAGTGCGCCAGCAAGCTAACTGGCTAGGCGATGCGCAGCTTTCGCATAAAGTGACTCAGCGGATTAAGCAGGAGCTGGATTTACTTCCACCTCGCTTAAGCGATGCAACGCCTACCCTGATTAGCTTTGACACCCACCCTGGCAACTTTTTAATCCGCGACGATGGCCGCGCAGTGTTGGTAGATTTGGAGAAGTGCCGCTACGGCCTGCCGGGGATCGACCTCGCCCACACCAGCCTCTACACCTCGACCACCTGGGACGTAAACAGCCAGGCGGTGCTCTCGCTGAATGAGGTGATTCACTTTTATCGCCGCTGGCAAGCGGCCATGAGTGAATCACCCGACACCGACACCTTGGTCGCCTGCCGCCGCGCTACCTGGCTATGGTCATTGACCTGGTGTGCTAAATGGCGCGCCCAGCACTTAAACGCCAAAGATGCTCAGCAGCGGGGGGAAGACTGGTCGGCAGAACTCACCGACCCCGCCGTAATTGACCATGTACGCGACCGCGTTGAACACTACCTCTCGCTGCCGATTATTGATCATGTTCATAGCGAGCTTCAGTGCTTGCAAGCCTCGCTATAACGTTTGTGCTTCCTACAAAAGAGATATGTGATGCCCATTAACCACCGCCCTTTACGCCTCACTATTATCGCTACAGCAATGATGACCGCTGCCCTTCCTGCCATGGCCAACCCTGATCCGGACAACTGGCAGAGCGTCGTGGCACAAGCCGAAGGCCAAACCGTGTACTGGAATGCCTGGGGTGGCGAAGCCCGCACCAACGCCTACATCGACTGGGTGGCGCAACAGGTCGATGAGCGTTATGGCATCGAACTGGTGCACGTCAAACTCGGCGACACCTCGGAAGCCGTGTCACGCGTGCTGGCGGAAAAGCAGGCGGGCAACGACGATGCCGGCAGCGTGGATATGATCTGGATTAACGGCGAGAACTTTGCCGCCATGAAAGAAAACGACCTGCTGTTTGGTCCCTGGGCAGAGTCACTGCCCAACTACCCGCTCAGCGATCCGGACAACACCCCTGCCGTGCGCTACGACTGGACGATCCCGGTCGACGGGCTCGAGTCGCCCTGGAGCAGTTCCCAAGTGGTGTTTTACTACGATACGGCGCTGGTAGAGGAGCCCCCCAACAACATGCCGGAACTGCTGGAGTGGGCGGCGCAGAACCCCGGCGAATTTACTTACCCGCAGGTGCCCAACTTCCTGGGCAATGCGTTTATTACCCAGGCGCTATTGGAGTTGAGCGATAACACCGAGGTGTTCTACGCGCCGATGCAGGAAGAAGAGTTTGACGCAGCCACCGCGCCGCTTTGGGCGTACCTGGATGAACTGCACCCCCATCTATGGCGCTCTGGCCGGGCTTTCCCCTCTAACAGTGCCGATCTGCGCAGCTTGATGGGCGACAGCGAAATCAGCATTGCGCTGTCGTTCAGCACCACGGAGGCGTCCGGCGCTATCGCCAACTATGAGCTTCCCGATACGGTGCGCAGCTATGTCCACGACAGCGGCATGATCGGCAATATGAGCTTTATGGCGATTCCCTATAACGCCGAACACAAGGCGGGTGCCATGGTGGTGGCCAACTACCTGATGTCCCCCGAGGCTCAGGCGGAAAAACAGGACCCCGAGGTATGGGGCAGCAACACCGTGCTTTCTATGGAGCAGCTCTCTGCAGACGAGCGCGCCCTGTTCGACGATATTGATCTAGGCATCGCCACACTGCCGCCCAACGAGCTTGGGGAGGTGCTCGGCCAGCCCCACCCAAGTTGGGTCGATGCCCTGGCCGAAGCGTGGCAAAACCGCTACGTGAACTAGTCCATGCCGCTTCGCCTGGCCCCATGGATATTGATCAGCGTGCTGGTGGTGCCATTAGCGGCGGGGCTGCTGATGGTTATCCTCCCGGCGTTTGGCTACTTGCCGGTACTCGGCGGCGAGACGTTTCATTTTGACGCCTGGCAGGCGCTTTGGCAGCGCCCTGGGTTATACCGCTCCGTATTGTTGAGCTACGCAAGCGGACTGATCACCACCCTGGTGGCACTCTCCATCGTGGCACTGTTTCTGGCGGCCAGCCGAGGCACCTGGCTGGATCGCGGCATTCGGCGGCTGGTCTCGCCGCTGCTGGCAATACCCCATGCGGCAGTCGCCTTTGGCCTGGCCTTTCTGATCGCCCCTTCCGGGCTGTTCGTGCGCTGGATCTCCCCTGGGTTAACCGACTGGGAGCGCCCACCAGACGTCCTCATCGTCAACGACCCGTTGGGGCTTTCCCTAATGGCCGGGTTGGTGCTCAAAGAAGTGCCTTTTCTACTCTTGATGTGCTTGGCGGCGCTACCCCAGTTGGACCCGGAAAAGCGCGTCACCCTGGCGCGCTCGCTCGGCTACTCGGCGAACATCGCCTGGCTGAAAAGCGTCTTTCCGGTGCTGTATCCGTTGATTCGGCTGCCGGTCTATGCGGTGATTGCCTACGCCACCTCGGTGGTCGATATGGCCATGATTCTCGGCCCGACGTTGCCGCCCACGCTGAGCGTGTCGATTCTT
Organism: Halomonas sp. SpR8; assembly: GCF_031010195.1. Lineage (GTDB taxonomy): Bacteria > Pseudomonadota > Gammaproteobacteria > Pseudomonadales > Halomonadaceae > Vreelandella. Next base: position 516,469 of record NZ_JAUAMC010000002.1, read on the forward strand.
GGCTGGTTCAACGACCCTGACCTGGATCACCGTTATATGGCCTCCGCCGGTGCGGTATTGCAGCTCGGCGTCACGCTTGCGGCACTCTTGACCTGGTGGCTTGGCGAGCAGTGCGTCAAGCGGGTCAGCCAAGGCTGGTTGGTCAATGGTGCACGCAACACGGGGACGATGGTGATTGCCGTTGGCGGCCGACTATTGCTGGCCACCACGACGCTGCTGGCCATCAGCGCGATTGGTGGGTTGATCATCTTTTCAGTCGCCGGTTTCTGGCGCTTTCCTGATGCCTTGCCCGGCACCTTCACCTTGGATCACTGGCAACGCATTTTGCCAAGTGTCACCACCCCGCTGCTGAATACGCTCAGCGTGGGGCTAGTCGCCACGCTGATGGCCGCGGTGATGGTGGTGGCAACCCTTGAGAATGCGGTACGCCATCATTTGCCAGTTAGCCGCTCCCAGTGGCTGCTGTATCTGCCGCTGATTGTTCCCCAGGTCGCCTTTCTGTTTGGCCTGGTGGTCGCCGCAGAAAGCATTAACGTTCGCCCCCAGATGGCGCTGGTGATTGCCGCCCACCTGCTGTTCGTGGCGCCTTATTTATACCTGTCTCTCTCGGAAGCCTATCGACGCCTGGACCCGCGCTGGGTGCAGGTTGCCCATTCGTTGGGTGCCTCACCCTGGCGGGCCTTCTGGCGGTTGCGCCTGCCGTTGCTGCTGGCACCCCTGCTTACCGCCTGCGCGGTCAGTTTGGCGGTGAGTATCGGCCAGTATTTACCCACGCTGTTGCTCGGCGGTGGGCGCGTCCCCACCATCACCACCGAAGCGGTGGCCATGGCATCGGGGGGCAATCGACGTCTCATCGCCGTCCTTGCACTGCTCCAGGCACTGCTTCCCTTTATCGGCTTTAGTCTGGCGCTATTGATACCGCGCCTGGCCTGGGCCAAACGTCGCCAGATGCGAGGTGTTGCATGACACTGAACCCAACGCTGCTCATCCAGCAGGTACAGATCACGCTGCATGGCGAAACGCTGCTGGCTATCGATCGAGCCATTGCGCCCGGGGAAGTGCTCACCGTCATGGGCCCTTCCGGGTCGGGTAAATCAACCCTGCTGGCCTACCTGGCGGGGTTTATGTCGCCCGCCTTCAAGGCCCAAGGGCAGCTCTACCTTGATAAACAGCGCCTGGACACCCTGCCTGCTGAAAAACGCGGTCTGGGGCTGTTATTTCAGGACCCACTGCTGTTTCCCCACTTGAGCGTGGGCGGCAATTTGCGCTTTGGCCTCCCCCAGCGCACGGCCAACAAACAGGCGCAGCTTGCCCAGGCGCTAGACCAAGTCGGGCTTTCCGGCTATGAGGACCGCGACCCGGCCACGCTTTCCGGCGGCCAGCAGGCGCGCGTGGCGTTGATGCGCCTGCTGCTCTCCCAGCCGCGCGCGGTGCTGCTCGACGAGCCGTTTTCCAAACTGGATACGGCACTACGCCAGGAAATGCGCTCGCTGGTATTCCGCCAGCTACGCGACGCGGGCCTCCCCGCGCTGCTGGTCACCCATGACCACGCGGATGCCAAGGCAGCGGGAGGGCCGGTGATTGAACTCGGTTGAAAGCTTTGTTGAAAACTCGGCTGAAAAGACGCCTCACCTCAGCATCGTGATACCGGTGCTCAACGAGGCAGCTGCCCTGGCGCACCATTTAACGGCACTGCCATCGTTGGGCAGCCAAGGCATCGAAATCATTGTGGTCGATGGCGGCAGCAGCGACGACAGCGTTCGCATCGCCACACCGCTGGCTGACCGCGTACTCAGTGGCCCTTCCGGGCGAGCACGGCAAATGAACCTGGGCGCGCAGCACGCCAGCGCCCCCGCGTTGCTATTCCTGCATGCCGATACCTACCTACCAGAGAATGCCGTTGAGCAGATAACCCAGGCGCTTGACCACCACGCCTGGGGGCACTTTGCTATCAAGCTCTCAGGCCGTAGCCGCTGGCTGCCTGTGGTGAGTTGGATGATGAACCGGCGTTCGCGGCTCACTGGCATCGCCACCGGCGACCAGGGCATCTTTGTGCGCGCCAGCGCCTTCAGAGCAGTCGGTGGTTTCCCCGAACAGCCGTTGATGGAAGATATCGAGCTTTGCAAACGGCTCAAACGGGTATCGCGCCCCGCCTGCCTGACGGCGAAAGTGATAAGCTCGGGCAGGCGCTGGGATCAATGCGGCGCTTGGCAAACCATTCGCCTGATGTGGCGACTGCGCTATCGCTACTGGCGCGGCGTTAGCGCCACCCAACTGGCCAAGGAGTATCGCGATGCCCGCTGACACGCCCCACCTGCACCTGCTGGCCAAAGCGCCGCTGACGGGGCAGGCGAAAACGCGCCTGACGCCGTTACTGGGGGCAGAGGGTGCCGCCAACGCCCACGCGGAGCTGGTACGCCACTGCGTGGCCAATGCCTGCCATGCGCTGCCTGCGGGCCACATCACGCTCTGGTCAGCACTCGATCACACTCACCCATTGTTTGGCGAGCTGCACGAGCAGTTTGGTGTGATGCTCGCCCCCCAGCCTGAAGGCAATTTGGGAGACCGCATTCGTCACGCGCTGAACAGCGCTTGCGGCCCCGCCATGGTGATGGGCAGCGACTGCCCGAGCATCACCAGCGACCTAATCACGACCTGCGCGCAGCAGCTCACTACCCATGACGTAGTCATGCTTCCTGCCGAGGACGGCGGCTATGGGCTGATTGGCACCCACCGCGACTATCCGGGGCTGTTTGAGCTGATTCCCTGGGGAAGCGACAGGGTGCTTAGCGCGACCCGGCAACGTATTGAAACACTCGGCCTTCACGCCAGTTACCCCGCCACCGTATGGGACGTTGACCGACCGCAAGATTGGCAACGCTGGCAAACCATCAAGTCCTCGGTGTAAGGAAACACGCTGCACGCCCACTGATCCCTACCCTGACATGTTTTCGCTGGAGATGACCGTGACCCGACAACGTTTACTGATGGCAGCGCTACTCATCCTGGCCATCGGCGCTTTTTTCCTAAGCGGCGCCCACCAGTGGTTTACCCTTGACACCCTCAAAGCCTACCAGAGCGACTTTCAGACGGCGTTCAATCAATCCCCCTGGCAGGTAGCGGGTCTCTTTTTCGCCGTGTATGTGGTGATGACCGCGCTATCGCTCCCCGGGGCGACGCTGCTAACGCTGTTGGGTGGCACGCTTTTCGGGCTGGGCTGGGGGTTATTGATCATCTCCTTTGCCAGCACAATGGGCGCCACGCTAGCCTTTTTACTCTCGCGCTTTCTCTTTCGTAGCCCAATTGAAAAGCGTTTCCCGCGCCAGTTTGCCTCCGTCAATCGCGGTGTCGAACGCGACGGTGCCCTCTATCTGTTCACCCTGCGGTTAGTCCCGGCGTTTCCCTTCTTCATGATCAACCTGGTGATGGGCCTGACGCGGATTAAAACCACCACCTTCTATTGGGTGAGCCAAGTCGCCATGCTTCCCGGTACCGCCATTTACGTCAATGCCGGCGGGCAACTGGGCGAGCTTGAAAGCCTCGGCGGAATCATTTCACCGACGCTGCTGGCGTCATTTGCGCTACTGGCGATTTTCCCCTGGATCGCCCGGCGCATTGTGCTGCTGGTACAGAAGCGCAAGGCCTACAAAGGCTTTACCCGGCCAGCGCGCTTTGACTACGACATTGTCGTCATTGGCGGCGGCTCCGCCGGGCTGGTGACCAGCTATATCGCCAGCGCCGTCAACGCCAAGGTGGCATTGGTCGAAAAGCACAAGATGGGCGGCGACTGCCTGAATACCGGCTGCGTACCGTCCAAGGCATTGATACGCGCCGCCCGCGCCGCGCATGAGATTCGCACCGCACCACGCTTCGGCGTAACGGCAAGCGAACCAGCGATCGACTTCGCCAAGGTCATGGGACATGTACATCAGGCGATTCGCGATATCGAGCCCCATGACAGCGTCGAGCGCTATACCCAACTTGGCGTTGAGGTGTATCAGGACCACGCCACCCTGACCTCACCCTGGGAGGTTCAGGTAGGCGAAAAAACCCTTACCGCCCGCCATATCGTACTGGCCACCGGCGCCCGCCCCAAGGTGCCGTCGCTGCCGGGTATTGAGCACGCGCCCGTGCTCACCTCTGAAAACCTGTGGTCACTGACAGAATTACCCAAGCGGCTGGTGGTACTCGGCGGCGGTGCGATTGGCTGTGAGCTTAGCCAGAGCTTTGCCCGTCTGGGCAGCCAGGTCACGCTGGTGGAAGGCATGCCTCAATTGCTGGGGCGGGAGGATCAGGAGGTCGGCGAGGCCGTCGAAAACACCCTGGCAAGCGAGGGTGTCACGGTGATGACCGACAGCAAAGCACTGGAAGTTATCAGCGACGCGTCAGGCTATCAGTTGGCCGTGGAGCATCAGGGGGAGCGCTCGGTAATGGCCTTCGACTATCTACTGGTGAGTGTCGGCCGCCAAGCCAATATCGAAGGGCTAGGCCTTGAAGCGCTAGGGGTATCCACAACCCCCACCGGCATGCTGGAGCTTAACGAGCGACTGCAAACCCGACTGCCCAATATCTGGGCCTGCGGTGACCTCGCCGGGCCCTACCAGTTGACCCACGCGGCTGCTCACCAGGCCTGGCATGCGGCGGTTAACGCGCTGTTCGGCGAGCTGAAAAGCTTTGCCGTCGATTATCGGTACATGCCCGCGGTCACCTACGTCCAGCCGGAAGTCGCCCGGGTCGGCCTGAACGAGAAGGAAGCCAGGGAGAAACATATCGCCTTCGAGGTAACCCGCTACGCCATGGCAGACAGTGACCGCGCCATTGCCGAAAGCGCCACCGAGGGGTTTATCAAGGTGCTCACCGTGCCGGGCAGGGACAAGATTCTCGGGGCGACCATCGTGGCGGAGAATGCTGGCGAATGGCTGGGTGAATTCACCATCGCCATGAAACACGGCCTGGGCCTCAACAAACTACTCGGCACCATTCACCCTTACCCCACGCTCGGGGAAGCCGCCAAGGCTACCGCTGGCGTATGGAAGAACGCCCACAAACCCGAACGGGTACTGGCGTTACTCAAGCGCTACTTCAACTGGCGGCGCGGCGAGTCATAGCGGCCACTCCCAGGGTGGCATCTATTTATTTGGGCTATCTGTCGTTGAATAGGCTTTCACAAACGTCTCCATCACCTCTAGAGCGACCTTACGTTGCTCGGTAGGCAAGCGGCGATATAGCGCTAATAAGCGTCGCTCTTCGTTGCTGGAAGAAATATCCCAAACGGCCGACGGCTCCTTGATGGACGGCTGTGCAACGCCACCAAAGCGTAATTGGTGAGGATCAATTGACAGCCAGTGTGCCAATACCTGAAGTTTTTCCTGGCTGGGAATGGAATCGCCGCGCAGCCAGCGTCTGACCGCCTGATACGTAATCGGCTTTCCCCAGTAGCGCAGATTGAATTCACGCTCCAGAACAGAGGAGCGTACATCGTACCCGGCTGTTTTCATGGCGTTTTTTAATCGCTCGGCGAACATCTGTTTTTCATTCATGCCGCCAATGTGAAGCGATTGTTCAATAATAGTTGAATAACGGTTCACCTTTTGATTGAATCATTAATTCAATTTCGATTTTTCGCTTAGCAGTTCCGGGCGAGTGGCTATGCTAAACGCTGAAGCGCGGCGCTTGAGGAGTCATTCATGATGAGTGGCACACTATCTCCATCGGGGCAAAATCTCGACAACCTGTGCCAAAAGCTGGCGCTACTATGTGGCTCGGCAACGCCTCTGGAGCTTTTTGAATTGCTGGCTAAAACGCTCCACGCGCTTACCCAGGGTCAACCAGTGGCAATATATCGCCGCTTAAGCACAGACGATCTCCGGTTGGCATACTGTTACCCGCTGGAAAGTACGCTGGCCTCCCATCACGATCTGCTCACCATTCGCTGTTACGACGACCTCGCTGCTTCAGACCTGCAACTTTATGAGCTAAAGGGCGAACATGAGGTGTGGGGGTATATTGGTCATCCACTTGCGGTTCACGCTGGGCCTGGCGAGTGGATCCAGCTACTCGTCGACATTGCATCCCAGCGTTTACGCCTGTTAAAAGCAGAGCGCATGGCCGCTCGCCAATCAGGTTTAAAGTCTCGCCGCAGACTGCTCTCCCGGGATATTAAACGACTCACCTCCATCGACGATATTTTGCAGCATCATGGCGCCAGCTGGTGCGATATTTTTCAGGCCGAAGGCATAGCGCTGGCTTATCAGGGCGATCTCCACTGCTTTGGCGAATGCCCCTCCAAGCTCCGGCTACTGCATCAATTACAGCAGTTGAACCAGCAGAACGCCCATGACGAAATTGCCGAGCTGGTTGGCAGTTGCCAAGGCGGCTTGGCTGCCCCTCTTAGTGTCGCGAATGCCTCTCTAGGCTGGTTGATACTGTTTCGCCAGCAGCCGCTTCTCCCTGTGCTAGTGGCTGATACAAAGTTTAAAGACGCCTTAAGCTATTGGATGCCTCTGGAAGCTTCCATGATCATAGAGCTGGCTGACGATATAGCAGTGGCCATAACAGCCCAGGAGGTCGTTCACCTCAATCGTCAGTTAACCAAGACAAATCAACGCCTTGAGGGTCTAGCCCATACCGATCCCCTAACAAAATGCTGGAACCGCTACTATACCGAGCTGGTGATCGAGGATTTGATCGATTCGTCCGTCAGTTTCGCCATGTTGATGTTTGATATTGACGATTTTAAAAATATTAACGACACCTATGGCCATGCAATCGGGGATGATATCTTGTGTAATATAGCGCAGTTAGTGCAGGAGACGCTGAGAGCTAATGACCACCTTGGTCGCTGGGGAGGCGAAGAGTTCGTCATCATATCCAAGGAGCTTGACCAAGACGCCAGCTTGAAGCTGGCTAACCGGCTCTGCCGCAGCGTGGAGCAACACACCTTTCCCATCGCCGGCCATTTAACGGTTAGTATCGGACTGACCCTATTACAGCCCGGCGACCAGCCTCGCCAGCTATTTGAACGGGCGGATCAAGGCATGTATCTGGCCAAAATGGCGGGTAAAAACCAAGTCTTTGTCTGCTAAACACTCAGTGTCTCTTTCTAAAGGCGATGCCCATGCAGCAATTATTACTGATTGGTGCGGGCCATGCCCACGCCTTGGTACTCGAAGCCTTTGCCCAACAGCCTGCTTCAGACATTTCAATTACCGTGGTGAGCGATAGCCCCTTAGCAGCTTACTCTGGCAGCATACCCGCTTGGCTAGCGGGAGAGTGTGCGCTGCGCGATACACAGATCGACGTGGCGGCGTTAAGCCAACGGGCCAACGCCCGATTAATACTTTCCCCAGCAAGTAGCATCAATACCCAGGCGCGTTACGTAGCGCTGGCGAACGGACTGCGCGTTAATTTTGACGTGGCCTCCTTCAATATCGGCTCGACCCTGACGCCTCCCAAACAGCTTGGAGAGAGCCTCCCCAAGCTACTCGCCATGCGCCCATTAAGCAGTTTGCACCAACGTTGGCAGGCGCTGCAGCACGACGTTAGCCACTTACCCAGCGATGGCGCCCAACGGGTCGTGGGCGTTGGCGGGGGCGCTGCGGGCTGTGAAACCCTGATGAGCGTGCTGGCTCAACTGCGCCAACAGCACCCGGATATTAACTGGCAGGGGCATCTGCTCAGCGCCGCGAAGGAACTGCTGCCGGATGCCGGGCGCTTACCACGCTGGCTTACAAAGCGTGCGCTATCAAAAGCAGGTATTACCGTTCACTGTGAGCAACGCGGCGAAACACTGGTCGAAGACGGTATAACAACCCAGGACGGTAAACGCATCGATGCAAATATCGTGCTGTGGGCAACGGGGGCTGTCGGCCACTCTTGGCTGGCGGGCACTGCGCTGCCGCTGGATCAGCACGGTTTTATCCGCGTAGACAACACGTTGGAGGTCACCGGTCAGCCGAATATTTTCGCCGCTGGCGACTGTGCTGCATTTACCCCTGCGCTACCCAACGCAGGTGTATATGCAGTGCGTATGGGCCCCCACTTAGCGGACAACCTACGTCGAGCCTGCCATGGTGAGCCCCTAGCCCCCTGGCAGCCACCAAAGCGCGTATTGGCACTGATCGGCACCGGTGGCGGCCGCGCCATTGCCAGTCGCGGCGCCATGGGCTTTTCCGGCAGGTGGGTGTGGCAATGGAAAAGGCGGATTGATGCGCGCTTTATCGCCCGCTTCAATCCGCCTTTTGAGGGATGACTGGCTAATTTAGTTCGACTCGCGCCAGCCGCCTAAGACCCGACTATCCGGGCCGAAAAATACCAGCCGGTCGTGATCGATCAGATAACGATAAGCGGTCTCCAGCATATCGGTCACCTTCTCTGCATCGCCCATTTGTGGACACGCCATGCGGGTAGTGGCCAGCTCGCTGAACTCGATACGTTGGTTGTCGCCCAGGGTGACTTGCCCGGTAAAGCGGTTACAGCCGTCGTGGCCGCTAACCTTGCCGTCCTTGGAAATCTGGAAAGAAGGCGTTTGCGGCATGGAGAGCCGCTCGTCGGTACCCACCAGCAGCAGGTTCCAACTCTGATCGACAATAGCCCCCGAGAGAGAAGAGCCGCTTGATCCGTCTTGCGGTGTCGATTCTGGTCCAGGCGCACTGCTACAGGCGCTTAACAGCATCGCAGCCGAGGCTAACAGTGGCAGTAAACGCCAACCTTTCATGGTCATGATGATCTTTTCCTTGTTTAACGATTACCCGCTGGTTCTTAAAAAAAGTTTTGAAAACAGTTGTTAACAACGAGCCCTTAACAACAAGCCATTAACAATGGGCTTTTCACAACGTTCTCTTACCAGCTACCCGTATTTTCCATTGAGGCCCAGGGCTCCTGCGGCTCCAGCGCATCACCCTTCTGGAGCAGCTCAACAGAGATGCCATCCGGCGATTTAACAAACGCCATGTGGCCATCCCGAGGCGGACGATTAATCGTCACACCGTTGTCTTGAAGGTGCTGGCAGAGCGCGTAAATGTCGTCCACGCGGTAGGCCAAATGGCCGAAATTACGCCCGCCGGAGTACTCTTCAGGATCCCAGTTGTAGGTCAGTTCTAATTCCGGTGCGGGGAGGCGCTCTGAGCGCGACTCGTCTTCCGGCGCGGTCAGGAACACCAGCGTAAAGCGTCCTTTCTCGTTCTCTTTACGGCGCACTTCTTTAAGACCCAGCAGATCGCAGTAAAAATGCAGCGAAGCATCTAAGTCACTGACACGCACCATGGTATGTAGATATTGCATATCGACTCCTGAAAGAAAAACATCCTAGTCATACTTTACAAAAACGTGACAGCGGAAATAAATCGCTGCAACGCTGTATAATTAAATAATACCCTTTATCTTAGCTGGGTTTACCCGTCGGAGAAACCTGTGGATTCAGTCACTCAAGCCGCGCTTGGCGCAGCCATTGGCGGTGCCGTATTGGGCAAGCGCTTAGGGCGCAAGGCCATCCTAATCGGCGCCGTACTGGGCACCTTGCCCGATCTTGATGTAGCGTTGGACTATGGCGATGCTGTAGCTAATGTCACCGAGCATCGAGGCTTTAGCCATTCGCTTTTTGTGCTCACCGGGTTAGCTACCCTATTGGCACTGTTGTGCACGCGATTTGCTCCTGTAAAAGATATCAGCCTGCCCCGCTGGTGGAGCTTCTTTACGCTAATACTGATCACCCATCCACTGCTCGACGCGCTCACCACGTACGGCACGCAGCTGCTTTGGCCGCTTGACCTGCCCCCAGCGGCATGGCCGATTATTTTTATAATCGACCCGCTCTACACCCTTCCATTACTGATTGCGCTTGGGATTGCACTGGTATCACAGCGAGTAATGAAGGCGTGCGCTTGGGGATTAGCGATCACTTGTGTTTACCTTGTGATGGCCGCTGGGGCTAAGTTAACGGTGGAGCAACGCCTTGCCCCGGCGCTGGCGGAGCATGGACTGGAGGAAGCTCCCCTACTGATACAACCAACGCCGTTTAACATTGTGCTATGGCGTGCCACGGTGATTGACGGTGACCGCTATTATGAAAGCCTGATCAGTGTGTTTGACGACGACCGTCAGCCGCGTCTTGAGCCGCTGGTTCGTAACACTGAACTAGAGGAGTCCGCCTTGGCCAGCCAACATGGAGAGCGTTTAACGTGGTTTGCGGGTTCTTTTTTACGCTATGAGACGCGGGTTCTGGATGGAAAAGAAACGCTGGTCGCCACCGATATTCGACTCGGCTTCCCGGGTTTTCATCCGTTTAGCTTTACCCTAGCAACGTTAGAGGACGAACGTTGGGTACCGCTTGCGGTAAGCGAACAGCTCGAGAATACCCGTGGCATTCAGATAGAAACGCTATCGCGTCTCGCCGCTCGTGCCGCAGGTAACACCTCGATCCTGTGCGCCAGCGATTTCGAGGCGCATGAGTGGCGGGCCGAGCGTGTTGTCTATCGTTGCTGAGCTACCCCTTTATTAGGGTGCAATACCTTGACCACAGCCGCTATATTGCTCCCCGCCATAAGTCAGCGTAACCCGGGCGGGGAAGGGTTTGCCGCTCATATTGTCAAAACAGGCACCAGCTTCAATACGCACGCGGAAAAAGGGCTCAACGTCGGCATTTTCAATTACCACCCGACCGGCTTCGTTATCCATCACGCTGACCATATAGGGCAGCTTAATGCTTTCTTCCCCATAGTTCGTTTCCATTGTCAGCGTTGGCGTATCGTGCGCTAATGCCACCGACCACCCCGGCTCATTGCCCTGACCAAAGAACATGACACCAGGCCGTTCAACGCGTGTTAGCGCTGTGCGCTGCTCAGCCTGAGAGCACTGTAACTGGCCGCGAGGTGTCTCGACCAGGGCCTGGTCACCACGGTTCCAAAAGCTAATCTCGCCGTCTTGATAGCGGGCGCCACTGGCGACTACCGCTTGGGGTAGTCGCCACGCGCCGTGCAACGACCAAAGGCGCAGATCATTGGTATTAGTAGCGGTCACTAAATTCTGTCGTGCAGGCTCACACTGCCAAGCGGTAAATTGTGAGGCCGAACCGGGAAATAGTGCCGAGGGCAGAAAAGGGGCTCGGTTATCCAAGGTGGCTTGGTTGGCTGCCGCGGTTTCTGGCGAAGGCGTTGTCGCACAGCCAGTCAACACCACCGCAAGTCCCATGGCAGCCATCGCCGATACTCGTTTTTTTAGACTATTCATCGCGTCGCGCTCCCTGTATTGCTAACTGTATATATAACTACCAGTATTTTAAGATACGTGTATCTAACTACGCTTAAAAGCTTGCAGGTCTTGAGTATCGAAACTCTCTACCTGAGGGGGTAACCCCTGCTCCTCGCGTTTGATTTTTACCTGCATTTTTTCCGCTAGCCGTTCTGAGTCGTCATCAGTCGTGCGGCCATTCAGCTCAGCCAACTGCGCCATCCCCTGATGATAGAAAGTGAGCAGATCCAGTGCCACACGATTATTCTCTTCCACCGCTTTACGCAGCGTGGTGAGGTAGCCACTGACTTGGGAAAGGTGATGCTTGAGCTGCCAGACATAGCGCATTTCGGCCATCCAGGGGCGCTCACGCAGAACGGCAAATAGCGCGCTGGTGGCCAGCAGCCCGAGTAGCACGCCTAGGGCGTTGAGCCACAGGCTGCTACCAAAGGTGGAGGTTAGAAGCATCGAGAATAGGAGGCCAAAAATAATCAGCTGTCCCGCCATGGCGAAGCTGATCATGCGGGCTTTGCGGCGGTAGGTCTCGGGGTCGTGATGTTCTAAGGTAAATACCATGGCCAGCCTCATCGTTTCTTCAAAAGCCTTATGATACGGGGCTGACCAGGGCAAACAAGTAATAGCGTTAGTCAGTCACTTAAGCCAAGCGCTCTGCCGCTGTTTTGAGCAGATGTTCGGTGGTTTCCCAACCTATGCAGGCATCGGTGACCGAGACGCCGTAGCGCATGGCACCAGGCTTGAGGGGCTGTTTGCCTTCGAACAGGTGGCTCTCCAGCATTAGCGCTACCAGACTGGCCTCACCCGCCTGACGCTGCGCCAATACATCCAGCATCACCTCACTCTGGCGGCGATGATCTTTGCGGGCATTGGCGTGGCTGCAGTCCACCATCAGGCGTGGGTTTTGCCCGGCAGTACGCAGCGCGGCGGTAGCTGCCCTTACATGATTTGCCTGGTAGTTAGGCTCACCGTGGCCCCCGCGCAAAACCACGTGGGTGTGAGCGTTGCCTGCGGTTTGCTGGACGATAGGATGGCCGTGCGCATCCACTGCGAAACGCTGGTGGGGATGAGCGGCCGCGCTCATGGCATCAATGGCGACTTGAACATCGCCGCTGGTGGCATTCTTGAACCCCACCGCAGCCCTCAAATCGCTGGCCAGCTCACGGTGCAGTTGCGATTCGGTGGTGCGCGCGCCAATCGCTACCCAACTCAACAAATCATCCAGGTAAGGCGCCAGCATCGGCTGTAAAAGCTCAGTGGCCACGGGCAGGCCGCGGGAGGCGACCGCGTGCATCAATTCACGTGAGAGCGCCAAACCGCGGGGCATATCACCGCAGCCATCCAAGTCGGGATCATAGGCCAATCCTTTCCAACCCACGGTGGTGCGCGGTTTTTCAACATAGACGCGCATGACGGGCAAAATATGCTCACTCACTTCTTCACTTAGCGCCGCCAAACGGTCGGCGTACTCAAGCGCTGCATCGGGGTCGTGTACGGAACAGGGTCCAACCACGACCAGCAAGCGGTCATCGTGGCCACTTAAAATTTGCTGTACGGCGTGACGCTGGCGGGCAATTTGCGCGCTCAATGGGTCGCTTAGCGCAACACGCTGACGAAGTTCAGCGGGCGTAGGCAGTTTCTGTGAGATAGAAACGGCTGCCGTTGTATGTGGCAATTTGGCGTGAGCAGTGTTTTCAGTAGGACTCTTTGCAACAGGGCTATTTGCAACAGAGCTATTTGCAACAGGGCTGATAGGCGCATTCATGATTAACTCTCCGTAAGCGTGTGACATCGTTTAACTAGGTGACCACCCAATTGCACACGGTCGGAGGTGGCAGCTAGCACCGACCGCGCGTCGCTAAATCGCCAGCTATAGCCGTAACCCATAAAGCCGGTAGCGAAAACGTTAGTCAGTGCGCGATAGATCATGATGCTGCTCCTTAATGAAATAACGATGAACAATAAACCCGTCTTGAAATAGCGAGCCCAAAAACACCAGAAGCCCCGGTGGGGTTACCGACCGGGGCTTCTGTGCTTGCGGCAGGCAACCGAGTGGTGTGCCTGGTGGCGCGACGTTAGGCGTCGGCCAAGGGCACACCGGGGCTAAACCAATACCAATAAGATGCCACGCGCGCACTGCTAAACCCTGCCATGGCTGGCAGCGTTGTTGCAGTTTGAAAGCACGCTACTGTTTGCATCATTATTTCCGGTTTGTGGACAGAGTGATATCTGGCCGCCGCAATGGCGTTGGGGTTAATCCTGCCTGTAAGCATTGCAAATGGCAACACTCAACCGCTAAAAGCTTGAACCCAGCCGATAGTGGCGGGCAGCGCTGCCATGCTGACCAAAACAACCACGCCTAAAAAAATGGCGACAAAGCCAGAATCGTCTTTAAAGTTTTCGTTGTGATGGGCCATGTTAGCCTCCTTTTTTTATCAACGCTATATCAGAGGGAGTGTCAAAAACCTGAGGCCATGTTAAGTAGATCGCGGTGCGTAGGCAAACACATCCGAAAACACCCGCTCCAGCTTAGTGCCTTTTGTGTCCAGCGCGTCCAGGCAGGCGTAGACCATGTTGGGCGAACCAGAGATATACACGTCGTGGGTATCTGGCGTGATATCTGCACTTTCTAACACATGATCAATACGCCCCAGGTGGTGGATAATTCGCTCGCCTGCGGCCAATGGCTCTTCTAACGGTGATTCGGTCACCGCATGAAAGGAGATATTGGCGTGGATTTGCGCCCAGTGGCTGGCCAGTTGCTCTAAATAGAGATCGCGGTGTTCGCGGGCCGCCCACCAGAGCGAAATTTCTCGCTCCGGCTGTTCGTGCAGCACGGCTTCAACAATGGCTTTCATCTGCGAAAATCCTGTCCCCGCAGCAATCAGCAGTAGTGGCCTGTCGCTCTCGCTATCGAGCACGCAATCACCGCCAGGCAGGCGCAGCGTGAGCTGGTTGGCGACTTGCAGCAGTTCACGCAGCCGCGCAGAGTTGTCTCGCTCCGGCCAGTGCTGAATATGCAGTTCAATGACGCCATCGCCACGATCGGCACTGGCGATTGAAAACGGCACCCAGGTGGTGTCGTCCAGCTTAAGCTCCAAATACTGCCCCGGCGCATGCTGCATGGCTTCGGCTCGCCCAGCTAGTGTTACACCAAACACATCGGGGTTTAAGTTCTCAACCTCGGTGACTTGGCAAGTCAACGTCCTTGCACTCATGAAAGCCTCTTTTTGCAAATTCGGTCAGCGGTGCTCTCTATATTCAACCGCCGTGGCGCGGGGGAGGCAATTCTAGGCCAATGCCCAGTGCTTCCCAGCGTTCATCCACGCGCGCCTTAACGGCATCGTCCATCACTATCGGGGTGCCCCATTCACGATCAGTTTCTCCCGGCCACTTATTGGTAGCATCAAGCCCCATCTTCGAGCCAAGGCCAGAGACCGGCGAGGCGAAATCGAGATAGTCGATCGGTGTGTTCTCGACCATCACGGTGTCCCGGGCAGGATCCATACGGGTGGTGATCGCCCAGATCACATCCTCCCAGTTGCGCGCGTCCACGTCGTCATCCAGCACAATCACAAACTTGGTGTACATAAACTGGCGCAGGAAGCTCCAAACCCCCATCATCACGCGCTTGGCGTGGCCGGGGTACTGCTTCTTCATGGTGACCACTGCCATGCGATAAGAGCAGCCCTCGGGCGGTAGGTAGAAGTCGACGATTTCGGGAAACTGTTTACATAGAATGGGCACAAATACTTCGTTCAACGCCACGCCCAAAATTGCCGGCTCATCCGGCGGACGCCCGGTATAGGTCGAGTGGTAAATCGCATCGCGGCGCATGGTCATCCGCGTGACGGTAAACACTGGGAAGTGGTCAACCTCGTTGTAGTAACCGGTGTGGTCACCAAAGGGGCCTTCCGCGGCCATATCATCCGGGTAGATAAAGCCCTCGAGGATAATCTCGCTAGACGCAGGCACATCAAGATCGGCGTGGCCGCACTTCACCAACTCGGTACGCGAACCGCGCAGCAAGCCCGCAAAGGCATACTCAGAGAGCGAATCCGGCACTGGCGTCACGGCACCCAAAATCGTCGCTGGGTCGGCGCCAAGCGCCACGGCGACCGGGAAAGGCTCGCCAGGATGGGCTTTTTGGAATTCCAGAAAATCCAGCGCGCCGCCGCGGTGGGAGAGCCAGCGCATAATCAGGCGGTTTTTACCAATCTTCTGCTGCCGGTAAATACCTAGATTCTGGCGCTTCTTGTGCGGCCCTTTGGTAATCACCAGCGGCCAAGTGACCAGCGGCGCCGCATCGCCAGGCCAGCAGTGCTGAATGGGCAGCAGGCCAAGATCGACCTCGTCGTCTTCGTATACCACCTCTTGCACCGGCGCATGCTTGACGTTTTTGGGCCCCATGCTGAGTACTTGCTTGAAGATCGGCAGCTTGTCCCAGGCGTCTTTCAAACCTTTAGGCGGATCAGGCTCTTTGAGAAACGCCAACAGCTTGCCCACTTCGCGCAGCGCTTCTACCGAGTCTTGGCCCATGCCTAATGCCACCCGTTTGGGTGTGCCAAACAGATTGCCCAGCAGCGGCATATCGTGGCCTTTGACATTTTCAAACAGCAACGCCGGGCCACCGGCACGCAGGGTACGGTCGCAAATCTCGGTGATTTCCAGGTAAGGATCGACTTCGACGTGGATACGCTTGAGTTCACCCTGCGCTTCAAGCGCAGCGATGAACTCGCGCAAGTCTTTATACTTCAAGGCACGCTCCCTGGCTGGCGAGTGCGCCGCTCTAGCGGCGCTTCATCGCTTCAAAGAACTCAAGATTGGTCTTGGTATCTTTCAGACGGTCAATCAGGAATTCAGTGGCGGCGGTGTCTTCCATCGGATTAAGCAGCTTACGCAGAATCCACATGCGCTGCATTTCATCCTCAGAGGCCAGCAGGTCTTCACGGCGGGTGCCGCTACGACGAATATTGATTGCCGGGAATACGCGACGCTCAGCCAGCTTGCGGTCCAGGTGGGCTTCCATATTACCGGTACCCTTGAACTCTTCGAAGATGACTTCGTCCATCTTGGAGCCGGTATCCACCAGCGCCGTAGCGATAATTGTCAGGCTGCCACCCTCTTCGATATTACGCGCCGCACCAAAAAAGCGTTTCGGCTTCTCAAGGGCATGGGCATCGACACCACCGGTCAGTACTTTGCCGGAGCTGGGTACCACGGTGTTGTAGGCACGCGCCAGGCGGGTGATCGAGTCGAGCAGGATGACCACGTCTTTCTTGTGCTCAACCAAGCGCTTGGCTTTCTCGATGACCATCTCGGCCACTTGCACGTGACGCGCAGGCGGTTCATCAAAGGTCGACGCCACCACTTCGCCACGCACGGTGCGCGACATTTCGGTCACTTCCTCAGGGCGCTCATCGATCAGCAATACGATCAGGTGGCACTCTGGGTTATTGCGCGTGATGGAGGTCGCGATGTTCTGCAACATCAGCGTTTTACCCGCCTTGGGCGGCGATACCAGCAGACCACGTTGGCCTTTACCAATCGGCGCGGTTAGATCGATGATCCGCGCGGTCAGGTCTTCCGTGGAGCCATTACCGATCTCCATACGCATACGATCGTCTGGGAACAGCGGCGTTAAGTTCTCAAATAGGATCTTGTGCTTGGCATTTTCCGGACGGTCAAAGTTGATTTGACTGACCTTCAGCAGGGCGAAGTAGCGCTCACCCTCCTTCGGCGGACGGATTTTACCGGAAATGGAGTCCCCCTTGCGCAGATTGAAACGGCGGATCTGCGAAGGCGATATGTAGATATCGTCGGGACCGGCGAGATAGGAGCTGTCAGCGCTACGCAGGAAGCCGAAGCCATCCTGAAGAATTTCCAGCACACCGTCGCCATAAATATCCTCGCCACTTTTGGCGTGTTTCTTGAGGATGGCGAAAATGATGTCCTGCTTGCGCGAACGGGCCAAGTTATCAATACCCATTTCACGGGCGATATCGAGGAGCTCGGGAACGGTTTTTTGCTTGAGTTCAGTGAGATTCATCGGTGTGTTAGAAAGTTGCTCATGGAAGCTGGGCGCCAGGCGCCGGGAGTATGACAGGAGGCGTGAAAGTGACGCCGTGTGATGCGTTCAGACCCCGGTAGTGGCACGCGCTCGAAATGAAAGGAACTGGGTTGATCTTAACTAACAACATTAGTGCGTGTCGTCATTAAGGTTCAACTCGAGGGTGCTGACAGTTGTTAAATCTGGTTGACACAGAAAAGTGGCTAAACCAGTGGGCTATCTGACGACTTGGAAATCTGGCTGACGCTAATAGGATAATAGTAAGTAACGTCTGGGGTGACCAAGGTGCCGTACTTGAACAACACATGCAAGATGATTTATCTAAACGATAAGAGATATAAACGTCAGTCATCTCAACAGCGAAGCGCTTGTGGACACACTAACTAACCAGGTCAGATCAGGCCAGTTGTTCGATGGTAGTCAAGCGCCGCGATAAACGCAAGCCTTTGGCAATTGACAATGGATAAAGGTCACCGCAACCTTGGCACAGATAACACCAAGGAATGCTCATGCCCAAGGATATTTCGCTCCCCATTGACGCCTCTCGCATTGAGGCAGACAGCGGTGCACCGCAGCGCTTAGCCGCTATTGACCTGGGCTCCAACAGCTTTCACCTACTGGTGGCCAACTACCAGCATGAACGCCTTCAAGTGGTGGCCCGCTTGGGTGAAAAGGTGCAGCTAGCCGCAGGTTTAGACGATGACGGCCGGCTCAGCGAAGAGGCGATGCAGCGCGCGCTGGACTGCCTGGGCCGCTTTGCGCCGTTTTTAAGCGACATTACCGATGCTAATTTGCGCATCGTCGGCACTAACGCCTTACGCGATGCACATAATAGCCAGGCATTTATCGAGCGCGCCGAGGCTCAGCTAGGGCACGCCATCGAAATTATTGCCGGCCGAGAAGAGGCCCGACTGATTTATTTAGGTGCCGCCCATGCGCTGGCGGAAAATGGCCGCCGATTAATCGTCGATATTGGCGGCGGTTCGACCGAATTTATTATCGGCGAAGCCTTCGAGCCCAAAGCACTGGAAAGCCTGCGTATGGGCTGCGTGACCTTTTCTCGACGCTTCTTCCCCGACGGCGAATTAAACGAAAAGCGCATGCGCCGTGCAGAGCTAGCCGCCCTTTCGGAGCTCGCCAATATTCAGCGCCCTTATCAACGTCTGGGTTGGGATGATCCGGTGGGATCAAGCGGCACGATCAAAGCCGCCGCCAGCGTGCTGTTTGCTTACGGCGATACGACTACGGAAGGTGTTATTACCCGTAGTGGCTTAAAGAAGCTGCGCGAACGCCTATTGAAGTGCAAACAGTTGGACAAAGTAGCGTTGGACGGCCTTAAAGCCGACCGCGCTAAAGTCTTCCCGGCGGGTATTGCCATTCTTGGGGCGATTTTTGAAGCCTTTGATCTATCCCAGATGCGCTATGCAGATGGCGCCCTGCGCGAAGGCGTGCTCTACGACATGGCCGGGCGCAATACGGCGGAAGACTCGCGCTCCAAGAGCCTGGAGTCGCTAAAGCGCACCTACGATGTAGATACGCGCCAAGGACTTAACGTTGCCGACACCGCAGAGCGCCTGTTTGATCAGGTGCACCAGGCATGGTCGCTAAGCTCTGAACAAGGCCGCTACATGCAGTGGGCATGCCACGTGCACGAAATCGGCCTGGCAATCTCTCACAGCCAGTTCCATCGCCACGGCGCTTACCTGCTGGAGCACTCTGACCTGGCCGGTTTTTCACGCCCTGAACAGCGCCAACTGGCGTTTTTAGTGCGTGCCCACCGGCGCAAATTTCCGCTTAAGGAGTGGCAGGCGTTGCCCGTGGCGCAGCAGTCGGTCACCCAAAAGCTCGCCCGGCTGCTACGTTTAGCCGTGCTGCTCAACCATTCGCGCCCTGAAACTGCCCCACCGCTACCGGAGATCAGCGCTGACAGCAATAGCCTGACAATTACCCTGCCTGCCAGCGATGAACCCACGCTACTCAGCACCGATTTGGAGCAGGAGCAGGCGTTTATGGAAGCTGCGGGGTTTAAGCTGGTGGTTAAACAGGCGAAGTCAGACGGGTAAACAGGGCCCCCTCTGCTTGATATAGCAACTGAGCAGGGGGACGGATCACCCCAATACACGCATCAGCCTGCATAATGACCACCAGCCGCTCGCGTTCCCAGGGCGGCACCTTAGCCTCTTGTAACAGCCGCTTGAGATCACGCCGCCCTCGATTGGGCAGTTGAATAACCTCTCCACCCTGTCGCCAGGTGGCTCTCAGCGGTTGAGGTAGCGTTTGTGATGACGCTATCTTCCAGCCGAGTGGGCCTAGGGGGGTATCTAGCGGCGCATGACCATTCCAATCCACCTGCCAAGGCGGGAGTGGTTCGAGGGGCGTCATCAGGTAGAGCCGCTGACGCCATACGCGCGCCTGAGCACCCGGCCACTCAATGCATACGGCTGCATCTGGTTTGGCTTTCAGTTGATCCAACAGGCTCTCTAAACGCTTTTGCGGCGGCGTTGACAGGCTCTGCTGTTGGCAAAGCGTGCGCACCAGCAGCCGTTGGCGGGGACGAGAACGCGAGCTCAGAGCGGCGGCATCAATGCTACTGGTGCCACTTAGTAACGTTTGGAGCTCTTGCTCCGCGTATTCTACCAGCAGACGATCGGCTTCTCCGGCATGGCGTGCGCTTTGTGCCAAAGCCCCCGCCGCATCGGGCCAGCGTGTTTCGATTGCTGGCAGCACTGCGTGGCGCAAACGGTTGCGATCGAGGCTGAGGTCGGTGTTGGTAGGGTCTTCGCACCATGTCAGGTCGAGCGACTGCGCCGCGGCTTCAAGCGAGGCCCGAGGCGTCGTTAACCAGGGGCGCACCAGGGTGACGCCTTCGGCATCGCGGCGATAAGGCATGCTCGCCAAACCACGCGCACCGCTGCCGCGTAGGGCCGCGAGCAGAAAGGTTTCCGCCTGATCATCCTGGTGCTGGGCTAGCCAAAGCGTGTCGCCGGCGGGAATGGCGGCAAAAAAGGCCGCGTAGCGGGCGTTACGGGCCGCGCCTTCCACGCCTTCACCTTGGGCATCCACCGCCACGCTCTTCACCGATAGCGGAACGTTCAATCGCTCGCAGAGGGTTTTACACTGCTCTTCGAATGTGGCTGCTGCTGCCTGAAGGCCATGGTTGATATGAATGGCGCGCAGGGGGCGGCCTGCTGGTTGGCAAACCACCGCAGCTAAGGTAAGCAGCAGGCTGGAGTCGAGTCCACCGGAGAGCGCCACCCAAATAGAGCGCCCCGGCGGGGTTTCCGCCAAGGCGTCGTTGAGTAACCTTTCAAGCGTGTTAAGCGGCTGAGGCGCCATAGCTCATTAAACGCTTGTAGCGGCGCTCTAGCAGTGCGTCGGTGTCCAACGCCTGCAGACGTTCCAGGCTAGCGGTCAGCGCCTCTTTAACCCGTTCGGAGGTGGTCAGCGGATGGCGGTGGGATCCACCCAGCGGCTCTTTAATTAGCGTATCCACAAACCCAAGCGTTTTTAGGCGCTCGGCGGTAATCCCCATGGCCTGGGCGGCGTCGGAGGCTTTGGCGGCACTCTTCCACAGAATAGAGGCACAGCCTTCCGGCGAGATGACCGAATAGGTGGAGTACTGCAGCATTTGCAGCTCATCGCAGACGCCAATGGCCAGCGCGCCGCCGGAGCCGCCCTCGCCCACCACCGTCGAGATAATCGGCGTTTTTAGCCGCGACATAACGGCCAGGTTGTAGGCGATCGCTTCTGACTGACCGCGCTCTTCGGCATCGATACCTGGGTAGGCGCCTGGGGTATCGATAAAGGTCAGAATCGGCATTTTAAAGCGCTCGGCCATTTCCATCAGGCGGCACGCTTTGCGGTAGCCTTCTGGGCGCGGCATGCCGAAGTTGCGGCGCACTTTCTCTTTTACATCGCGGCCTTTTTGATGACCAATGACCATCACCGGCGCATCGTTCAAGCGTGCGATGCCACCGACTAGCGCGGCATCATCGGCGAAGTTGCGATCACCGTGCAGTTCGTCGAAGTCGGTGAAGATGTGTTCGAGATAGTCCAGCGTATAAGGGCGCTGAGGGTGCCGAGAAAGCTGCGAAACCTGCCAGGGAGTCAAATCCTTGAAGATTGATGCCGTCAGCTTACGGCTCTTCTCTTCCAGCCGAGCAATCTCGTCAGAAAGGTTGACTTGGCTATCGGAACTGACTAAGCGCAGCTCCTCAATTTTTGCCTGAAGTTCGGCAATCGGCTGTTCAAAATCGAGATAATTAGGATTCATCGGCGCTGCCTATAGAAAGAAGCCTGATCAAAATATACATTGATAAGAATTAAAGAGAATAAAGCGCATTATCGCACCCTGACCCAGCCACGCAAGTTGAGTGCCCGCCCCATCAGTCTTTTAACGATAACGAAGTTGCACACCTGCCTGTCCCTGAACATCCCGCAACGCTAGCAGTAGATCGTCGCTAGGCGCGACCTTCCACTCATCATCGAGCTCTAGCCAGGCGACCGCTGCTGGGTGGCGGTACTGCAGGCGTACTGGCAACCCCTCTTGATCGCGATACGGCGTCAGGCTATCGCGCAGGGTTTCAATTAAACGGCCATTGATCAGCCCTGCATCCAGCGCCAGCTCCACCGCTTGGCCATAGCGAATACGCGCCGTCACCATTGGCGTGACGTCTTTGCCGCGCAGGCGCAGGCCGCCGGAGAATTCATCGCTGGAGACTTCGCCCTCGACGATCAACACCTGATCGGCCTCAATCTGACCACGCAACTGCTCAAATAGCTCCCCAAATAGCGAGGCTTCAATACGCCCAGTGCGGTCATCCAGGGTAATAAACGCCATGGTATCGCCACGCTTGGACTTCATGGTGCGCACGCCGACCACTAGCCCGGCCACCCGTTGGGGGTCGCGGGAGGGTTTTAAGTCGCTGATCCGCGTCGATACAAAACGCTTTAATTCCCGCTCGTACTCGTCGATCGGGTGGCCCGTGAGATAAAGCCCCAGAGTATCTTTCTCCCCTGAGAGCCGTTCGCGGTCGGTCCACTCGCGGGCGTTGATATATTCGGCGTAAACGTTACTGTCGCCGTCGCCTTCCTCGTCAGCGGCGAACGCATCCCCAAACATGTCCAGCATTCCCAGGTTCTGATTGGTATGGTTCTGAGCGGCGGCTTTAAGCGCGTCTTCCATTGCCGCGAACAGCACTGCACGGTTGGGGCCTAGAGTATCCAGCGCGCCAGAGCGAATCAGCGCTTCCAGGGTGCGCTTATTCATCCGTTTGGGATCAATGCGGCGACAGAAATCGAAGATATCCTTGAACGGGCCGTCTGTCTCACGGGCTTCGACAATGGCGCCAATCGGGCCTTCGCCCACGCCACGAATCGCGCCTAACCCATACACCACCCGCGCATCGCTATCGACGGTAAACTTGTAGCCACCCACGTTGACGTTCGGCGGGGTCACGGTGAGTCGGAGGTTGCGGCACTCCTCAATCAGCGGTACCACTTTATCCAGGTTATCCATTTCCGTGGACATAACGGCGGCCATAAAGGGCCCTGGATAGTGAGCTTTCAACCATGCGGTTTGGTAAGACACCAGCGCGTAGGCGGCCGAGTGCGACTTGTTAAAGCCGTAGCCGGCGAATTTTTCCACCAGGTCGAAGATGTTACCGGCCAGGTCTTTATCAATCCCGTTAGCGGCGCAACCCTCCATAAAGCCATCGCGCTGCTTGGCCATCTCTTCGGGCTTTTTCTTACCCATGGCGCGGCGCAGCATATCGGCCTGGCCGAGGCTGTAACCTGCCATCACCTGAGCGATCTGCATGACCTGCTCTTGGTAGAGAATAATGCCGTAGGTGGGCGCCAGCACCGGTTTCAACAGCTCATGCTGGTAATCCGGGTGGGGATAAGAGACTTCGGCCCGGCCGTGCTTACGGTTAATAAAGTCGTCGACCATGCCCGACTGCAAGGGGCCGGGGCGGAACAGCGCTACCAGGGCGATCATGTCGTCCAGGGAGTCGGGCAGCAGGCGCTTGATCAGCTCCTTCATGCCGCGGGATTCAAGCTGGAAGACCGCGGTGGTTTCAGCGCGCTTGAGCATCTCAAAGGTGGGCGCGTCATCCAGCGGGATACTCTCGATATTGAGCGGCCCCTGACCATTTACATCGCGTACCTTATCGACCATCTCCAGCGCCCAGTCGATAATCGTCAGCGTACGCAGGCCCAGGAAGTCAAACTTAACCAGCCCGGCCTCTTCAATGTCGTTTTTATCAAACTGAACGACCAAGCCGGAGCCGTCTTCATCGCAGAGCAGCGGCGAAAAATCGGTCAGCTTGGTGGGAGCGATAACCACCCCACCGGCGTGTTTACCAGTACCGCGAGTGGTGCCCTCTAGTTTGAGCGCCATCTCCCATATCTCTTCGGCTTCGTCGTCGTTGCCGATAAATTCTTTAAGCGCGGGCTCCTGCTCAATCGCTTTGGCCAGGGTCATGCCCACTTCAAAGGGAATCAGCTTGGAGAGCTTGTCGCCCAACGAATAGGGACGCCCCTGGGCGCGGGCCACGTCACGCACCACAGCCTTGGCCGCCATAGTGCCAAAGGTGACAATCTGCGAGACCGCATTCCGGCCATAACGCTCGGCCACGTACTCAATCACCTTGTCGCGCTTCTCCATGCAGAAGTCGACGTCAAAGTCGGGCATCGAGACACGTTCAGGGTTAAGAAAGCGCTCGAACAGCAGGTCGTAACCGATCGGATCCAGATCGGTGATCTTTTGCGCGTAGGCCACCAGCGAACCGGCACCGGAGCCACGCCCTGGGCCTACCGGCACGCTGTTGTCCTTGGCCCACTGGATAAAGTCCATCACGATCAGGAAGTAGCCAGGGAAGCCCATCTGGATAATAACGTTGAGCTCGAACTCCAGCCGGTCGCGGTAGCGCTGGTCGATTGCCTGGTACTCTTCACTGTCACGGGGGTAGCGCTCGGTGGGAAACAGAAAATCCAACCGCTCGGTTAACCCGTCGTGGGAGACCTTGCGGAAGAACTCGTCCTGGGTCATGCCTTCGGGGATGCCAAACTCGGGCAGGAAAATCTCGCCCAGGCGTACGTCAACGCTGCAGCGCTCGGCGATCATGACGCTGTTTTCCAGCGCTTCGGGAATATCCGAGAACAGCGCCGCCATCTCGTCGGGGCTTTTTAGGTACTGCTCTTCGGTGTAGCGGCGTTCGCGGCGCGGGTCATCCAGCGCTTTGCCTTCGCCGATGGCCACGCGGGTTTCATGCGCCCAAAAATCATCGCGCTCCAAAAAACGCACGTCGTTGGTCGCCACCACCGGCGTGCCGGTCTCAATGGCCAGCTTCACGCTGGCGTGAACGCAGGCCTCTTCCAGCGGGCGGCCAGTGCGAACCAGCTCCAGGTAAAAGCGTTCGGGAAACGCCGCCTGCCACTCTTGCAGCAGCACCCGGGCATCCTGTTCGTGATCAGATAGCAGGTGGCGGCCAATCTCACCCTCCCGGGCACCGGAGAGCGCAATCAAGCCCTCACTCTGTTCCAGCACCCACTGCTTATCGAGAATCGCGCGCCCCTGGCGCTGGCCGTGCGTCCAGCCCTTGGAGATCAGCTCGGTGAGGTTGCGGTAGCCAACGTCGTTCATCGCCAGCAGCGTTAGCCGATAAGGGTGCGACTCGTCGTGGGGATTGTGCAGCCATAAATCGCTGCCAATAATCGGTTTCAGGCCCGCCCCCTGGGCGGCTTTATAGAACTTCACCAAGCCGAACAGGTTGGCTTCATCGGTCAAAGCCAGCGCTGGCATCGCTCGTTCCGCCGTGGTACTCACCAGCGATTTAAGCTTCACCAAGCCATCGACCAGGGAGTATTCACTGTGCAAACGCAGATGAACAAACGGTACCGTCATAACACTCTCGCTAAATAAATAAACAGGCTTAAAGCAGCGCTAGCTGACGCTGAACAGGCGCAAAACTGCGGCGGTGATCTGGCAAGGGCCCATGAGCGGCAAGCGCGGCGAGATGCTCTTTGGTGGGATACCCCTTATGGCGCGCAAAGCCATACTCAGGATAGCGCATATCCAGCGTTACCATTTGGGCATCGCGAGCGACTTTAGCCAAAATCGACGCCGCGGCAATGGCGCAGTGGCGTGAGTCGCCCTTCACCACCGCCTGGCCTGGCAGCCGATGGCCGGGTAACTTGTTGCCATCGACGAGTAGATATTCCGCTGCGGGTGTCAGCCCATCAATCGCCCGACGCATGGCTAAATGGGTGGCGTGGTAGATATTCAGCGCATCCACCTCGGCCGCGCTGGCTTCTGCCACGGCAAAGGCTAACGCCCGTTCACGGATCTGACTATCCAGCGTTTCTCGCTTGCGTGCAGTGAGTTTTTTAGAATCAGTAAGGCCTTCAATGGGCTGAGCGGGGTCAAGAATCACCGCGGCGGCCACCACGCTGCCGATCAACGGCCCGCGACCCACTTCATCCACCCCGGCCAGTCGCTCACCGCTATAGGCAATCTCAAGGGTTGGAAAATCCTTGTGGTCAATCAACCAGTGCTCAATGGCCATGTCGTTATTTTCCATCAGCAGCCTCCAACGGCTGGCCCGCTGCCAGCAGACTAATCGCTTCGGCGGCACGGCGGCTGGCGTTGCGCTGGAGCGTAGCATGCATCTCGGCAAAGCGCGTTTCCAAGGCATGGCGGCTATTTTCGTCCGCCAGCATAGCGCTGAGCTGGTCGGCAATCGCCTCTGCTGAGGCGGCCTCCTGAATCAGCTCAGGCACCAGCGTCTCCTGGGCAATCAAATTGGGCAGCGATACCCACTGGGTTTTGACCATTCGCTTGGCCAGCCAGTGGGTGGCCGGGGCCATTTTGTAAGCCACCAGCATGCTACGGTGACACAGCATGGCTTCCAGCGCAGCGGTACCAGAGGCCAGCAGTACGACATCACTCGCGACCATCGCTTCGCGGGCCTGGCCATCGAGCAGCGTCGTGCACTCGGCCAGCTGCGGGTAGTTGGCCAGCAGCACACTAATTTCACGGCGGCGATCAGCGGTAGCCGCGGGAATAACCACCTGAAGCGCCGGGTGACGCTGGCAGAGCTGGGCGACCGCAGCAAGAAAGGTGTCGCCCAAAAAACGAATTTCGTTGGCCCGGGAGCCGGGCAGCAGCGCCAACACCTGGCAATCAGGCGCCAGCTCCAACGCCTGCCGGGTGGCAACACGGTCATTTTCCAGCGCCATTTCGTCGGCCAGGGGATGGCCCACAAAGGCGACGGGCACTCGATGTTCACGATAGAAGGCGGCTTCAAACGGCAGCAGTGTCAACATACCGTCGACCGACTTGGCGATGCCTTTTACCCGCCCCTGACGCCATGCCCACACAGAAGGACTCACGTAATGAGCAGTGGCAATACCCGCTTCGCGAAGCTGGCGTTCCAGGCCTAAATTGAAGTCCGGCGCATCGATACCCAGCATAATATCAGGCTGCCAGGCCAGCGCTTCGGCTTTAAGGGTGCGCCGTACACGGATCAGTTCGGGGAGGTGCTTGAGCACTTCAACCAACCCCATCACCGCGAGGGTCTCTAATGGAAAGCGGCTTTCCATGCCTTCTGCCTGCATACGCGGCCCGCCGATACCACGAAACTCGACGTTGGGATGGCGTACTTTGAGTTCACGCATCAGCCCGGCACCAAGAATATCGCCGGAGAGCTCCCCGGCGACCAGATAGACGCGTTGCAGGGTCATCATTGCAAGATCACAGCCGGATTAGCATGGGTTAGCGGGTAATGCCGCGGGTCGAACGCTCAATAGAGGCGGCAAAGTGCTCGATTTCGGGCAGATCAAAACGGCTACGCATTTCGACCAGCGCCTGCTCAGTGGTTAGCCCTTGGCGGTAGACCATTTTATAGGCGGCGGTTAAGGCGTTAATCGCGTCGCGGCTAAAGCCACGGCGCTTTAAGCCCACCAAATTAAGGCCCCGCGCTTCGGCAGGGTTACCATTAATCATGATATAGGCAGGGGTGTCTTTGGTAATAATCGAGCCACCGCCGGCCATGGCGTGGTCGCCAAAATGGCAGAACTGATGCACCGCCGCCAGGCCCCCGAGGATGGCGTGATCGCCAACGGTAACGTGACCCGCCAGAGTGACCTGATTGGCCAGAATGCAGTCGTTACCAATCACACAGTCATGGCCGACATGCACATAAGCCATAAACAGGTTGCGCGAACCAATGGTGGTTTCACTGCGATCCTGAACGGTGCCACGGTGAATCGTGGCGCCCTCGCGGATGACGTTATCATCGCCCATGACTAACCGCGTGGGCTCGCCTGCGTACTTTTTATCCTGGCAGTCTTCGCCTACCGAGGCGAACTGAAAGATCCGCGTGCGCTCACCCAGTGTGGTGGGGCCTTTGACCACCACATGGGGGCCGATAACCGAATCCGCGCCGATCATAACGTCGGGGCCAATGATGCTAAAAGGGCCTACCTCAACGTTTTCGGCAAGCCGCGCCGTCGAGTCGACCAGGGCAGTAGGATGTATCAAGCCACCTTCCTCTCGGCACAAATGATTTCCGCTTCGCAGGCTAACTCGCCGTCAACCGAAGCGCGACAGGCAAATTTCCAGATACCCCGTTTGCCTTTAATAACGTCGGCCTCCAAGGTAAGTTTGTCACCCGGCATCACTGGGCGCTTAAAGCGCACTTTATCGCTACCAACCAAGTAGTAAACATAGCCGTCAGCGGGTAATTTATTGACTGTTTTGAAACCGAGAATACCACATACTTGGGCCAGAGCCTCAACCACAAGCACGCCGGGCATAATCGGGTGATGCGGAAAATGGCCGTTAAAAAATGGCTCATTGATGCTGACGTTTTTGTAGCCAACGATAGATTCGCCGATGGTTAATTGCGTTACTCGATCCACCAGCAAAAACGGGTAACGGTGGGGCAAGTATTCGCGAATTTCATTGATATCCATAACCATCGTAACGACCTCTATAAATGACAAAAACCTGATTAACTCTTAAAGACCGGATTAACTCTTAAAGAGAGTCAGGCAAATACCAGCACGTTTGCTGGTCAAAAGGTTGTGGATTATAAAGCGTTGCTGTTTAACCTCAATCCAACAGCGGGTAAATCATTCAACTATAACCACAACTTGCCCACTAATCTCGCTGCTTCTTTTCCAATCGCGCCAAACGCTTAGCGATATCGTCTAGCTGTTTAAATCGCACCGCATTTTTGCGCCACTGGATATTGGCCATGGCACCAGTACCGGAAGAGTAGACCCCAGGCTCATGGATTGAGTTGGTGACAAGGCTCATTCCCGTCACCTGAACGCCATCGCAGATCGTCAGGTGGCCCGATAAACCCACCCCGCCCCCTAGCATACAGTGCTTGCCTACCTTGGTGGAGCCAGCAATCCCCACGCAGCCTGCTAACGCGCTATGATCGCCAATGATGACGTTATGGGCAATTTGTACCTGACTATCAATTTTGACGTCATTGCCAATCACCGTATCACCCAGCGCACCACGATCGATGCTCGAACAGCTGCCCACTTCCACGTCATCACCCAATACAACGCCACCCAACTGGGCGATCTTATGCCAGCCAGCACCGTCGTGGGCAAAACCAAAGCCGTCACCGCCAATCACGCAACCGCTTTGCAAGATCGCGCGTTTGCCGATCACTACGCCATGACACAGGGTCACGTTGGCATGCAAACGCGTTGCTTCACCGATAGTGCTATCAGCCCCCACCACGCTGCCAGCACCAATCACGACGCGGTCACCTAACACTACGCCCGCTTCAATGACGGCGTGAGCTTGAATGGACACATCGGCGCCTAGCTGAACGCTGTCCGCCACTATTGCAGTGGGATGGATGCCAATAACGTCGCGGGCGGGCAACGGGTCGAACAGCTGCGATAGCTTGGCATAGCCTAGATAAGGGTTGTCAATTTCCAGACGCGCTACGGGGCAGTGTTTGCCATGCTCAGGATGTAGCAATACCGCCGCTGCCTGAGTCGTCGCCAAATCTTTCAAATAGGCGCGGTTGGCCAAGAAAGCCACTTGATCCGGCTGCGCTTCTTTTAGCGTCGCCAGACCACGAATTGGCTGCTGGCCATCGCCGTTAAAGGCGATGCCCAAATGGCGCGCAATATCTGCAAGAGTGAGGTGATGAGAAGCTTGCGTCATGGGAACCCAGGGAAGCGCCGGGGCGGAAACGCCGCGCCCAGCGTCATTAAATTGTTTAGAGTGAATCGAATATCTGGGTGACTTCGTCAGTCACGTTGGGCAGATCTACCCCTGAGTGCAGTACGCCCTGGGGCTCAACCAGCACATCAATCCCGTGACGCTCCAGCACCTGCGCGACGGCTCGCTCCAGCTTGGGCTCTGCGCCCTCTAAAAACTGCTGTTCGGAGTTCTGCTGCGCTTGCACAACTTCTCGACGAAGCTGCTCAAAACGACTGCCTTTCTGCTGTAATTCGCTAATCAGCGACTCACGCTGAGACTGGGCCATGGTTTCGCCTTCATTCTGTAGGCGCTGCTGTAACTGCTGTAGCTCATTACCCAGGCTCTCCGCTTCGCGCTGCTGATTACCGATTTGCCCTTCTAAGCTGCTCAGTGACGTTTGCGCAGACTGGGTATTCATCAACGCTGCTCGCCAATCCAGCACCGCCACTTCCGCGGCATGAGCAGGCAAGGCCATCGCGCCCAACAGGCAGACTACCGCTGTTAGCTTACGCATCGTGTTAACTCCTTAGGTCACGCTAGCGCGCGCCACCATGGCACGCGATCTAGCAAAATCAGAACGATTGGCCGTTAGAACGTTTGGCCTAGCGAGAACTGGAAGAACTGAGTATCGTCACCGCTTTCATCGTTAAGTGGTTCGGCGACGCTAAAGGTCAGTGGGCCGACCGGCGTTAACCAGGATAGACCGATACCGGCGCTGTAGCGCAAATCACCTAAATCAACCCCAGAGTTACACCGTTGCCGACCAGCATCTTCCTCAAGCACATCGTAGCAGGAGCTCAGGAAAGTATTACCGCCATCCACGAACAGCGATGTTTGCAACGCACGCTGGTCTTCAATAAACGGTAGCGGGAAGATGACTTCGGCGCTGCCTTCGATCGATACGTTACCACCTAAAGTTCGATCGCGGCCGCTTTCCGTTGCTGGCGTCGTGCGCTGACCAAGCGTATTAGAGGTGTAGCCTCGAACCGAGCCCAGGCCGCCCGCGTAGAAGTTCTCATAGAACGGGAACGGATCATCGCCACCCAGCGTATCGGCATAGCCAACGTTGCCGGTAAATTTAAGCGCGAAGGACTCATCAGCGTTGAGCGGGAAAAGCTGCTGCGCACGCGCACGCAGTTTGTAATATTCCGCATCACTGCCCGGCACCCCAGTTTCTACTGACAGGCGCTGATAGCTACCGTCCGTCGGCATAATGCCCCGGTTAAGATTGTTGCGTGTCCAACTGGCAGTCAACTTCAGACTTTGCGCATTGTCGCCCTCGTCCTGTACATAGCGACGAATTTCCGAGGCCGTATCGAAGTAGGTTTTCACCGTTAGGTCTTCAACGCTGGCACCAAAGTTGAGCCGCGATAATTCGCTGACGGGGTAGCCAAAGTTGATACCAGCGCCATAAGCATCCGTTGAGAACGTCGAAATATCCGAATCGGCGTAGTCGGTTTCACGGTAAAACACATTGTAGCCGCGCGAAATACCATCCAGCGTCCAGTAGGGGTCGGTAAACCCAAAGTTGACACTGGTAAAGGTGTCACTGCGCTGTGCGCCTACATTGACTCGGTTACCCGTGCCCAGGAAGTTATTCTGCGACAAACCAACGCCGTAAATTACCCCGGCACTTTGGGAGAAACCCACGCTGGCAGAGACTGAGCCGGAGGGCTGCTCTTCAACACTGTAGGTGACATCCAACAGATCGGGCTCACCCGGAACAGGCTGGGTATCAACTTCCACTTGGCTAAAGAAACCCAGCCGCTCGAGGCGCTGACGCGACTGCGTGATGGCTTCGGTGGAAGCAGGCGCGCCTTCCAACTGCGTCATTTCACGGCGCAGCACTTCATCCTGGGTCGTGGTATTGCCGAAGAACTCGATACGGCGCACATAGGCTCTTTCGCCCGGCTCAACGGCAATCACCAGATCCACCGTCTCACCATCATTTGACATTTCAGGTACGCCCCGAACATCAGCAAAGGCAAAGCCTTCGGCACCTAAACGCTGGCGCAGTGCTTCGGTTGACGTATTAACATCGCTGCGAGAAAAGATTTCACCCTCTTCGACGGTAAGCAGTTGGCGAGCTTCGTTTTCGCTGATCTGTAGATCACCCGCGAAGCGAATGTCGCCAACGCGATATTGGGCGCCTTCATCAACGTTGAGGGTAATAAAGATTTCGGACTTTTCCGGGCCGATCGACACTTGGGTCGAGGTAACGTCAAAGTTGACATAGCCGCGATCCAAGTAGAAAGAGCGCAGTCGTTCAATATCGCCAGACAGCGCTTCGCGGGAATACTCATCGCTCGAGAACCAGCCGAAGATACGCCCTGGCCGGTCATTAAGTTCAAATACTTCGCGCAGGGTTTCGTCATCGAAAGCATTGTTGCCAACGATATTGATTTGACGAATTTTAGCGACTTCACCTTCGTTGATATTGATATTGACCTGAACACGGCCCTCATCAACCTCTTCAACTTCGGTATCAATACTGGCACTGTAGCGGCCTTGAGACTGATAAACGCCTTCCAACTCGCGCTGAATCTCTTCCAGGGTGGAGAGCTCCAACACCTGGCCTTCCGAGAGTCCCGATTCACGCAAACCGTTGCGCAGATCCTCTTCGGAGATCTGGTCGTTGCCGGTTATATCTAACCGCGCAATGGTTGGCCGTTCAACGACCTGAATAACCAGCACATCGCCTTCGCGGGCTAATGAAACATCGTCAAACAGCCCCGTTGCAAATAGGTCGCGTGCCGCAGCGGCTAGCTGAGCTTCGCTGACGCGCTCATTGGCACTTACCGGAAATGCATTGAAGACCGAGGCGGCGGATACCCGCTGCAGTCCTTCCACTCGAATGTCTGAAACATCAAAGGATTGTGCTTGGGCGCCGCTGGCGCCTGCCAGCAAAAGTGCCGCCATTCCAAGGGTCTTGATTTTCATGCAGTCAATTCGCTCGCGTTGGTCTGCCGATCATTCCAGAAAGGCACCATATACATTTGTGCAGGCAGATGACAAGGCATCCTGCGCGCTACACGCGTCATTACCACAGGCGCATCAGATCAAAATAGAGGGCCATCAACATTAGGGTGCCGACCATGGCAAGCCCAATGCGTAATCCTACGGCTTGGGTTTTTTCAGATACTGGTCGTCCACGCACGACCTCCATAAAATAATAAAGCAAGTGACCTCCATCGAGCACGGGGATAGGTAATAAGTTAAGCACCCCAAGGCTGATAGAAAGATACGCTAGAAAGCCGACAAACGCTTCCATCCCTGCACGTGCCGAATCACCAGACACCTGTGCGATGGTAATCGGTCCCGATAAATTAGAAGGCGAAATAAGCCCAACCAGCATCTTCCGAATAGCGTCAACGGTCAGTAACGTCATTTCACCAGTGCGTGATAGCGACTGGCCTACCGCCTCGATAGGGCCATAGCGAATTTCACGCTGAAACTCTGCGGGCCACTCAACCTGCTGAGCACCAGCACCGATATAGCCAATCTCTACCCCTGTGTCCAGGCTGTTACGCCCCGGAGTGAGAGCAACGGTTGACTGTTCGCCGTCTCGCTCGTAAGTGAGTTGCAGCGTTTCACCGGGACTGCCTCGGACAATATTAACAAAATGCATCCAATCATCGACTGGTTCGCCGTTTATCGCCACTATTGTGTCGCCCGCCGCCAGCCCCGCCTGCTCAGCGGCTTCGCCGCTTATCACTTGTCCTAAAACAGCCGGAAACTCAGGCTGCCAAGGTGTGATACCGAGCGTTTTTAGCGGCTGCGGCGGATCCTGACGAACCAGGTAATCAGTGACAGGCAGTGTATAGCGCTGCGCATCTGACGAACCTTCGGACCGCGCGGCGATATCTAGGTCACCGCTAAAGCCAATAATCGACACCAGCTTTAGGTTAACATCTTCCCAAGAGCGCATCTCATCGCCTTGAATGGCGACAATTTCATCACCCGGTGTAAGCCCTGCCTGTTGGGCGGGTGAATCAGGTGCAACGTTCCCCACCATCGGCGAAACTACCGTGGTACCCGCGACAAACAGCGCCCAGTAAGCAACGATGGCAAGGAGAAAATTAGCAATCGGGCCTGCCGCTACAATAGCAATGCGCTGCCATACTGTCTTGCGATTAAACGCTTGGTCGAGCTGGTCGTGAGGCACCGGCGCTTCACGCTCATCGAGCATTTTGACATAGCCGCCCAGGGGAATAGCGGCTATGGCAAATTCAGTGCCCTGACGGTCAACCCGCGACCATAACGGCTTGCCAAAGCCCACTGAAAAACGCAGCACCTTAACCCCACAGCGCCGTGCCACCCAAAAGTGGCCGAACTCATGAAAGGTGACTAATAGGCCCAGCACGACAATAACCGCTAAAATATTCTGTATCAGGCCCACACTGGACTCCTTTACGCCCCGCTCTTAATGCCCAGCTCAGCGAATGCTTAAGCGGACCACCTTGCTACCATCTCTTGCGCCTGCTGCCGCGCCCACTGATCGGTGGCCAATACGCTTTCAATACTGTCGACATGGCCATGAAAGGGGCGCGAGAGGACGTCAGCCACCAATTGCCCAATCGCTGTAAAACCAACCCGTCGCTGCAGAAAGGCGTCGACTGCGACTTCATTAGCGGCGTTTAACACGACGGGCGCCATACCGCCTTGCTGCATGGCATCGCGGGCAAGCCCTAAACAGGGGAAACGCGCTTCATCAGGCGCTTCAAAATCGAGCCGCGCCACCTGGAAAAGATCCAGCGTTTCGACCCCGGCGTCAATACGCTCAGGCCACGCAAGCCCGTAGGCTATCGGCGTGCGCATATCTGGATTACCTAACTGGGCAATCACCGAACCATCCTGATACGCCGCCATGGAGTGAATCACGCTTTGAGGGTGCACCACCACCTGGATCTGCTCAGGAGTTGCGTCAAACAGCCAACACGCTTCAATGAGTTCCAGCCCCTTATTCATTAGCGTGGCGCTATCTACCGAAATTTTAC
Organism: Halomonas sp. SpR8; assembly: GCF_031010195.1. Lineage (GTDB taxonomy): Bacteria > Pseudomonadota > Gammaproteobacteria > Pseudomonadales > Halomonadaceae > Vreelandella. The sequence continues at coordinate 551,015 of NZ_JAUAMC010000002.1, forward strand.
GTCCCATTGACCAGTTAGGATGAGCGCAGGCTTGCTCGGGCGTCACGTTATTAATATCAGCCTGACTCCAGGTACGAAACGGCCCTCCAGAGGCCGTAAGCATCAATTGGCTGATGCCATGGCGTGCCAAACCACCTCGATGCTCTGCAGGTAGACACTGGTAAATGGCATTATGTTCGGAATCAATCGGTAGTAACGTCGCGCCAGCGCGGGAAACGGCGTCCATAAACAGCGCGCCACTCATCACCAGCGCTTCTTTATTGGCCAGCAGCACACGCTTACCCGCCTCGGCAGCAGCCAACGCAGGCAGTAATCCCGCAGCGCCAACAATCGCCGCCATTACACAGTCAACGCTAGCATCCCGAGCGACGTCGCAAAGCGCTTCAGGCCCTGCGTTCACCTCAGTTGGCTGACCGACACGCTTAAGTTCTAGACGCAGCCAAGTGGCATCGGCTTCGCTATCCAACACGGCGACGGCTGGCCGATACGTTAAACACTGGGCGAGTAGGGCCTCTTTGGAGGTGTGCGCCGTCAAGGCATAAACGTCATAGCGGTCAGGGTGACGGCCAATCACATCCAGCGTGCTGGTGCCGATGGAGCCTGTCGACCCGAGCACCGTTATACGCTGCAAAGACGGTTGATACGTTTGCTGACTCATAGGGGCTGCACCCGAACAAGCACTTCGATATAGAACAGCGCAAACAGCGGAATCGCCGCGGTCAGGCTATCAATTCGATCCAATACTCCGCCGTGACCGGGCAGTAATTGACTGGAATCTTTAATATTACGGTGGCGCTTTAGCATGCTTTCCAGCAGATCCCCAAGCACAGAGGTCAACGTCACTACCGCGGTCACCACAATGAGAGTGAGACTACCGGCCATATTCAGTGACAGCGAGAGGGCGAAGAGAAGCGCCAGAATAGTGGTCGTTGCTAATCCGCCCAGCACGCCTTCCCATGATTTTCCTGGACTCACATGAGGGGCCAACTTACGTCTTCCCCAGTTTCGTCCTACAAAATAGGCGCCAATATCCGCACACCAAACCAACAGCAGTACGAACAGCAGCCAAACACTGCCACTATCGCGCAGAATGTTAAAGCCCACCCAGCAGGGCAACAGTACCCACAGGCCCATCGCCAAACGCCTTGCGGTTGATTGCCACTGCTGGCCTGCGACGGGGTAGCGGGTTACCCAATAGAGGTTCAGTAACCAGCCTGCAGCGGCCAGCCAAAGCGGCCATATCGCCGTGGCGCCACCCAGCAGCCACATGACCAGCATCAACCCCGCCATTGCGGCCACTAACAGAGTGCGCTGAGCTGACCGTGTAACGCCTGCCAGGTTGGCCCACTCCCAGGTGCCGAGCAGCACGATAAGCGCTGTAAACAACGCATAGGCGCCGCCGTCTAATCCAAACAGGCCAACCAGCACCAAGGGTGCTAACCAGGCTGCGGTAATAATCCGCTGTTTAAGCACCTTGCGCCTCTATTTGTTCGTCCGTCATACCAAAGCGGCGGCGACGCTGGCAAAATTCGTTTAATGCTGCATCAAATGCCTCTGCTCCGAAATCGGGCCATAGTAGTGGGGAGAAGTGCAGTTCAGCATAGGCCAACTGCCAAAGCATATAGTTGGATAGCCGCTGCTCTCCGCTGGTACGTATGCACAGATCCACCGGCGGCACATCATCAACCCCTATCGCTTTATCGAAGCAGGTTTCATCGATGGCGGTGGGGTCCAACTCCCCCGCTGCCACCTGTTCGGCTAAGCTGCGCGCCGCCCGGGCGATATCCCACTGACCGCCATAATTGGCTGCGATCACCAGGTGCATGCCCGTGTTATCCGCCGTTAACGCTTCAGCACGCTGAATATGCTTTTGGATGGCGTGGGAAAAACCACGTTGCTCGCCGATAATCGAGAGGCGCACATTACGCTCATTGAGCTTTTTGACTTCACGCTTAAGTGCCATCAAAAACAGCTCCATCAGCGCGTTGACCTCTGCGGCTGGGCGTTTCCAATTTTCACTGGAAAAGGCGAACAGGCTGAGCGTTTTCACCTCGCGTTCGGCGGCGCGCTGAATCACCGCGCGTACAGCTTCCACCCCGGCCCGGTGCCCACGCACCCCTGAAAGCCCACGCGCGCGCGCCCAGCGGTTATTGCCATCCATAATAATGGCAACATGAGATGGCGGAACCTCCCCGCCCTGTACAGGCGCGCAGACATTACCCGCCTGCTTTTGAGGAAGCTGCGGTGGCGTCATGGATTCTCGCACCAAAAATGAATCATAAAAAACCAGCCAGAGGGTTGCAAAACGGGCAGCCTAAGCTGCCCGCAGCTGCATAAATCACAGGTTTAAACCTGCATCAGGTCTTGCTCTTTCGCAGCCAGCGCTTTATCGATCTCAGCAATATACTTGTCGGTCAGTTTCTGGATCGCATCTTCGCCTTCACGCTGATCGTCTTCGGTGATCTCTTTATCTTTCAATAACGACTTGAAATCACCATTAGCATCGCGGCGTACGTTACGCACCGCAACGCGGGCATTTTCAGCTTCGCTACGCGCCTGCTTGATGTAACCTTTGCGAGTCTCTTCGGTGAGCATCGGCATAGGCACACGGATGACGTTGCCTGCACTGGCCGGGTTCAAACCAAGATCAGAAGTCATGATGGCCTTCTCGATTTTCTGCACCATGCCCTGTTCCCACGGCGCAATCGTCAGCGTGCGGGCGTCTTCAACGTTGACCGATGCCACTTGGCTAAGCGGCACCTGGCTGCCGTAATACTCCACGGTAACAGCGTCTAAAATGCTCGGGTGAGCACGACCGGTACGAATTTTATTGAAGTTGCTATGCAGCGCCTCAACGCTTTTTTCCATGCGCGAATCGGCATCTTTCTTAATATCGTTGATCACGTCATTACCCTCTGTATATCAGCGTGCCTTCCTTGCCCCCTACTACCATATTCAGTAGGGCACCAGGCTTATTCATATCAAATACCCGCACCGGCATATTATGGTCACGTACCAGGCAGATAGCGGTCAAATCCATCACACCCAACTTTTGATCCAGGGCGTCATCGTAAGAGAGCTGGTCATATTTCACAGCATCAGGGTGTTTTACCGGGTCTTTATTGTAGACACCATCCACCTTGGTCGCCTTGATAACCACATCGGCGTCCACTTCGATACCGCGCAAGCAGGCGGCGGAATCGGTGGTAAAGAAGGGGTTACCCGTTCCCGCAGAGAACAGCACTACATCTCCAGAGGTTAGGTAGCGAATCGCGGTACGTCGATCATAGTGCTCTACGACGCCACTCATCGGAATAGCCGACATAACGCGTGAACGGATGTTGGAGCGCTCTAAAGCGTCGCGCATCGCCAGCGCATTCATCACCGTGGCCAGCATCCCCATATGGTCACCGGTCACCCGATCCATGCCTGCTTCGTTGAGCGCCGCGCCGCGGAACAAGTTACCACCGCCAATCACGATACCTACCTGCACCCCGATACCGACCAGTTGACCAATCTCCAGCGCCATGCGATCAAGTACCTTAGGGTCAATACCGAAATCATGCTCACCCATTAACGCTTCGCCAGAGAGCTTGAGCAAAATACGTTTATATTTTGACTTTGTGCCCACGGCTTTGCTCTTGCTGGGTACTGCGTGAGGGGTAGGCTCTTGAACATCGTCTGACATGGCAACTCTCCTGAGGCGGGCCTGAGAACAGGCAGGCGGGGCAGCCCTCTTTGTACATAACCTGCCGTACAAAACCAGTTACAAGGGCCGGATACGCGAAGGCGTGCGCTCGCGCGCACGCCATCTTCTTTCTGAAACCTCTGACCTCAGCGACGGCCAGCCTGTTCCATAACTTCTTTAGCAAAGTCGACTTCTTCTTTCTCGATACCTTCGCCAACTTCAAAGCGCGTAAAGCCAACCACTTCGCCACCCGCTGCTTTAACAAACTCAGCCACGGTCTGGTTCGGGTCTTTCACAAACGGCTGCTCGGTCAGGCTGTTTTCTGCCAGGTACTTTTTCAAGCGACCTTGAACCATTTTCTCAGCGATCTGCTCTGGCTTACCGGCCATATCGGGCTGCGCCAGGATAATCGCTTTTTCAGCGTCCAGCTCTGCCTGAGGCATGTTTTCCGGATGGGCAACGGAGGGATTGATCGCCGCCACGTGCATGGCCACATCTTTCGCAACTTCCGATGAGCCACCGGTCAGCACGGTCAACACGCCAATGCGGCCACCGTGAACGTATGCGCCCACAAGACCACCGTCAGCCGCGTTAACAACGACGGCACGACGCACGCCAATGTTCTCACCGATTTTCTGAACCAACTGCTCGCGAGCGGTTTCCAGTTCACCGCTCATTACCGCAGCGACGTCTTCGCTTTTCGCAACGAAGAAAGCCTCAGCGATTTTGTCGGCAAACGCGATGAAGTTGTCATCACGAGCAACAAAGTCAGTCTCGGAGTTGATTTCAACCATCACGCCGTAGCTGCCGTCTTCTGCAACACGGGTAACAACAACACCTTCCGCGGCGATACGATCAGCTTTCTTCGCCGCTTTAAGGCCTGAGCTTTTGCGTAGGTTTTCAATTGCTACTTCGATGTCGCCACCGGTTTCAGTGAGTGCTTTTTTACACTCCATCATGCCCAGACCGGTACGTTCGCGAAGTTCCTTGACCTGAGAGGCGCTGATAGCTGCCATGAGAATTCACCTCTGAAATGATGCTATGAGAGTTAAACGCAACACAGAGTATAGGCATGATAAATGACCATCATGTATCACACTGCCTTATCTCTCTGCATTACGTGGCCGGTATCACGCTTCCGGCAAATTCGATCCGCCCAGACGCTTCGCCTGTAGCGGGAAAAAGGGGGCATAGCCCCCTTCTTTAATCTTGATACGGCGTACACTTGCCCGCCGCATCCACTGCTGCCATTACTCAGCGGCAGTGTTGTCTTCGGTTGCAGCGGCTTCTTCAGTCACTTCAACAAACTCTTCAGCGTTGCCGGCTTTGGCACGACCACACGCATCCGCAATCGCTTTAACGTAAATCTGGATAGCGCGGATAGAGTCATCGTTGCCAGGGATCACGTAATCAACGCCATCGGGGTTGGAGTTAGTATCCACCACGCCGATAACCGGGATGCCAAGCTTGTTGGCTTCGTTGATCGCGATGCGCTCGTGGTCAACGTCGATGACGAACAGTGCGTCAGGAAGGCCGCCCATGTCCTTAATACCGCCGATAGAGCGCTCGAGTTTGTCCTGCTCACGAGTAGCCATCAGGACTTCTTTCTTGGTCAGCTTCTCGAACGTACCGTCTTCGCGCATTGCTTCAAGTTCACGCAGGCGCTTAATGGACTGGCGAATGGTCTTGAAGTTAGTCAACATGCCGCCCAACCAGCGATGGTTGACGAACGGCTGACCGCTACGATTAGCTTCTTCTTTAATTACCTTGCTTGCGCTGCGCTTGGTGCCAACAAACAAAATTTTGTTGTTGGATGCCGCCATCTTCTCGACCACATCGATCGCTTCGTTCAGCGCCGGAAGGGTGTGCTCAAGGTTGATGATGTGAATCTTGTTGCGCGCGCCGAAGATAAACTTGCTCATTTTCGGGTTCCAGTACTTGGTCTGGTGGCCGAAGTGAGCGCCTGCTTTAAGCAGGTCACGCATATTAACGTGAGACATGATAGAACTCCTAAAACTCGGGTTAGGCCTCCACGCACCCCATGGATCCGACCATTGACGACGTAAAACGTTGCCAGCGGCACCCGGGACCATGTGTCGGTGCATGTGTGTTTTTAAGGCTTAGTAGTTAAGTGGTGCGCCCCTTAGTGGCACACTACAGATTCATCGCCCTGCCCTACTGCGTCCTTCCCAGCCGGTAAAGAAGCTTGGAATCACGATTGCAGGAAAGCGCGCGGCTTTATACCATAGATCATTGCCAAGATGAAGTCGCACCCCGTTTGACGGTCTTAAATTGCGCCATTCTATTTTCCATTCAGAACCCATATCGAGCATTCATGAACGTTCCTATCAAGACGCCTTCTGAAATCGAACTCATGCGCGAAGCCGGGCGCCAAGCGGCTAGCGTCATTGAAATGATCACCCCGCATATCCAGGCGGGTATTAGCACGGGGGAAATCGACCGTCTCTGTCACGAGTATATTGTTAACGAACTGGGCTCGACCCCTGCGCCGCTGAACTACCATGGTTTTCCCAAAGCGACCTGCACCTCGCTTAACCATGTGGTGTGCCACGGCATACCCGACGACGCCAAGAAGCTTAAAAAAGGCGATATCATGAATCTGGATATCACCGTTAAAACCACCGACGGTTACCACGGCGACTCCAGCGTGATGTTCGTGGTGGGCGAGACGATCCAGGGCGAACGACTGTGCCGTATCACCCAGGAGTGCTTGTATAAAAGCATTGAGCTGGTCAAACCCGGCGTGCGCCTTTCCGAACTGGCTAGGGTGATACAAAAACACGCCGAAGCGCACGGCTACTCTGTGGTACGCGACTTCTGCGGTCACGGCATCGGCGCCGAGTTTCATGAAGAGCCGCAGTTTCTGCACTACGACGGCTACGCGCCGGATGCGGATATCAAACTCGCCGCGGGCATGTGCTTTACCATCGAACCGATGATTAACGTCGGCGGCTATAAAACCAAGGTACTGCGCGACGGCTGGACCGCCGTCACCAAAGACCGCAGCCTTTCGGCCCAATGGGAGCATACGCTGCTGGTCACCGAGGGCGGTGTCGAAGTGCTGACCGCACGCGGCGATGAAGACTTCAGCTTTCTGTCCAACTGATGCTTCTTCACCACCACCGGTTTGAGCCGGACACTACGCTTTACGACCTGGACACTTTCCGTGCCGAGCTTTCCGGTTCGCGTTCCCCGGTCGCGCCCTTCAAAGCCGCCCTGCGCGAGTTACAGGCACGTTTGGACGAACAGTTTCGCGCCGGAGCAGATATTCGCGACCTTGTACGTGGCCGCGCCTGGTATCTGGATCAACTGCTGGCGATTGCTTGGGAACAGCACGCATGGCCCGATGATGGCATTGCCCTGGTAGCCGTGGGTGGCTATGGCCGTGGCGAGCTACACCCCCACTCGGATATCGACCTGCTGCTACTGTTAGAGCAGGACGACGACACCACCTACCGCGAACCACTCACCGCTTTTATCACCTTTTTATGGGATATTGGCCTGGAGATTGGCCATAGCGTGCGCTCGCTCAACGACTGCGAGCGTGAAGCCGAAGCGGATGTCACCGTCATTACCAACCTGCTCGAATCACGCCTGATCGCCGGCCACGAAAGCCTGCGCGAAGCAATGCGCGAACGCCTCAGCGCCGAGCACATTTGGCCCGCCGACCGCTTTTTTGAAGCCAAGTGGCAGGAGCAGATCTCCCGCCACTACCGCTACAACAACTCCGAGTATCACTTAGAGCCCAATCTTAAAAGCTCCCCCGGTGGGCTGCGCGATATCCAGATGATCGGCTGGGTGGCCAAGCGCCACTTCGGTACCGAGCAGTACACTGACATTGTCGCCAACGGCTTTATGAACGACGCCGAGCTGCGCATTTTAAGCCAGGGTCAGGCGTTTTTGTGGCAAGTGCGTTATGCCCTGCATATGCTTACCGATCGCGCCGAAGACCGCCTGCTGTTCGACCACCAACGTACCATCGCCGAGATGTTTGGTTTTCGCGATACGCCCGAACGCCTGGCGGTTGAACAGTTTATGAAGCGCTACTACCGCCATGTCACTGCGCTGGCGGGCCTTAACGATATGCTGCTACAGCATTTCGACGAAGTGATCCTGCGTGGCAAAGAGGCGCTGGAAACCGTCAAGCTCAACGAGCGCTTCGAGACCAAGGGCGGCTATATCCAAGTACGCTCGCGCAATCTGTTTCGCGAGCGGCCAGCGGCCATGCTCGAACTCTTTCTCCTCATGGCCAAGCACCCCGAAATTGAAGGGGTTCGCGCTGACACCATCCGGCTGATTCGCGACCATCGCCATCAGATCGATGACCACTACCGGGAAGACCCGCGCCACCAGCGCCTGTTTATGGCCATTATGCGCGCTCCCGGCAACGTACCGCGCCAACTGCGCCGCATGAACCGCTACGGCATTCTGGGCAAATATCTTCCCGAATTCGGCCGCGCCGTAGGCCTCATGCAGCACGACCTGTTCCATATTTACACGGTCGATGCCCACACTCTGCGGCTGCTAAAATTTCTGCACGGCTTTCGCAAGCCGGAGGCCAAAGACGACTTTCCGGTGGCAGCGATGCTAATCCAGCAACTGCCCAAGCTGGATCTGCTGTGGATAGCAGGCCTATTTCACGATATCGGCAAGGGGCGCGGCGGCGATCATTCGGAAATCGGCGCTCGAGACGTTGAACACTTTTGTCAGCGACACCATATTTCGGCACACGACACCAATCTGCTCAGTTGGCTGGTTGAGCACCATCTGTTGATGTCGATGACCGCGCAAAAACGCGACATTAGCGACCCCGACGTGATTCGCGATTTCGCCTTGATCGTGCGTAACGAAACCCGGCTGGATTACCTGTACGTCCTCACCGTTGCCGATATCAACGCCACTAACCCAACGCTATGGAACGGCTGGCGGGCGTCGTTGCTGCGTCAACTTTACGCTGAAACCAAGCGCGCCCTGCGCCGCGGCCTAAATAATCCGCCCGACCGCGACGACTGGGTACGCGAAACACGCACCGAAGCGCGCTCGCTGCTGCAAACGATCGGCGTCAACCGTGAGCAGATTGATCATCTTTGGGAATCTCTCGGGGAGGATTACTTCCTGCAGTACGCCCCCAGCGAAATCGTTTGGCAAACTCAGGGCATATTGAATCACAACCAGTCGCCGCTACCGCTGGTCTTGATCAGCGCCCCCACTGCCGATATGGCCGAAGGCGGCACCAAGGTATTTATCCACACCCGCTCTGTGGATGACCTGTTCGCCGCCACCGCCGCTGCCATGGAGCAGTTGGGGCTCTCAATCCACGATGCGCGCATCGCTACTTCCCACAACGACTGGACGCTGAATACCTTTATCGTTCTCGACAGCCACGGTCAGCCAATTCGCGACCCCGCGCATATTGAAGAGATGCGGCAACACCTGGTCGAAGAACTTGACGACCCAGACGACTACCCCAATATCGTCACCCGCCACACGCCGCGCCAACTCAAACACTTCAAGGTCTCCACCGAAGTACTGATTGAGCAGGACCCGGCCAATGAGCGCACTCTGCTGGAACTCACGGCACCCGACCGACCCGGCCTGCTGGCCCGAGTGGGGCGTATCTTTATGGAGCAGGATATCTCCCTCTCCGCAGCAAAAATTGCCACCCTCGGTGAGCGGGTAGAAGACGTCTTTTTCATCACTACCAAAGCAGGCGAACCGCTGACCGACCCCGAGCGCCAGCAGCGACTGCGCGAACGCTTGATAGAGGTACTCGGCGTTTGACAACGCCTAACAGAGGCAGTGCGCCGTGCTGATACTGCTATTTTGGACGCTAGTGATTGCTTACTGTGATCTGCGCTGTCGGCGCATAGGCAATCGCTTAACCTATCCTTTTCTGCTTTTAACGGTGGCTTGGCTACTGATCAATGCAGAGAGTTTGGCGGGCGTATCGCCGCTTTATGCGCTGACAGGCCTTGCCTGCGCACTGGCTCTCACCATACCAGGCCATATGCTGGGCATTTTAGGCGGCGGGGACGTCAAGCTGATGGCCGGGATAGGCCTTACGCTCGGCGGCATGGCCACCCTGCTGGTCATTGCCATAGCCGCGCTGCTACTGGTGGCTTGGACTGTATTAATGGCGCTGTTACCCGCAAGCACACTGGGCCTACTTCAACGCTATGCGCCAGGCTTGGCTAACCAGCAAAATCACTTCGCTTATGGGCCTTTTGTTTTTCTGGCGCTTGCAACGCTTCAAATCGTTGGCAAATTGTATTAAAGGTGCCAATCCCTCTTGAAAACTCTTTTTAAAAGCTCTTTTTAAAAGCTCTTCTTAAAAAACCTTCTTGAAAACCCTTCTTGAAAACCCTAGTCCTCGCTAAAGCCACCACCCGCGTCACGCTCATAAAAATCAGGAATAGGGTGAGTAAAACTGTCTAGCCAACGCTGGTTAGCCAACTCACGCTCCTGATCAGAGAGCCGCTGCGGCGTAGATGAGGCTTGACTACCCTCTCGCTGAATCTGCAGCCATTCATCCGTCTCGGTGTTTCCCTTGGCAAGCATTCTATTCGGCCGACTATCTTCCGAGTCGGCAGAGTGGCTAATAGCCCTTGGCTGCGCGCAGCCAACTAGCAGACTGGCCACCAATCCTCCAGCCGCACACAACAGTACCCAGCGATACATCATCAGCCTATACTCCATTTAAACCGCCATTTAAGGGCTAACGACTAACGGCGCTGCAGATCTTCCAACTGCAGCTGCCGTGCGCGCTCTTCCGCTCGCTGATAGTCCTGCGCCGTAGCACGCCCCTCTCTCAACAAAGCGCTCGATTCCTGCCATTTATCTTCGTACATCAGCAGAGTTAGCAGGTTTTCTAGCGGCAGCGTGTCGTCTTGGCTAAGCTCCAGCGCGGTCATAAACTCAAAACGCGCCTTTTCAAGTTCACGACGCTGCAAATAAACAAATCCCAAATCATTGCGAATCGTAAAGCTGGAAGGATAAAGGTTAGCCGCCGTCTGCATATGCGTCAGCGCATTCTCGTAATCGCCTTTGATCGCCGCAATTTGGCCAAGCCCATGGTAGGCCTCTGCCGCCACGCAGCTATTCAGCAGCGATTCGTAAAGCGCCGTCGCTTGAGGGTCTTCTAGCTTCCGTAAAATCATCGCTTTACGTAAGCGGACTTCTGGCATGTCCTCCGAAAGCTGCTCTAAGTGAGCAAGCGATGCATGCAGTCGCCCCTGGTCAGCCATATCACTGGCCAGTTGAATGGCTAACTGTTGCTCCTGCTCCAGCGGGCCGCACTGATTTCCCTGACGAGCAGAGGTGCCTGAGGAGGCACACCCGGATAGTACAAGACTTACGCCTAACGCAATCACACTGAGGGTATAATTCATTATTGATTCATTCCTGACAACGCCCCAAAAATAGCAACAAAACCTGGTCCCGCTAAGATAATAAGCAGGGCAGGAAAAAGAAAGGCCACCATAGTGCCAGACATTTTGGCTGACAGCTTCGACACTTTCTCTTGCAGACTCGTCATTCGGCGATCATCAAACAACTCTTTGAGCGATACCAGTGAGGCCACGGCTCCCCCCCCTTGGCGAATTAATTGCTCCAGGATAACCACACAATCGTTCAACTGGTCGATGTCCAGACGCTCCGCCATGCTAGTCAACTCGCTGGCCAAGTCCAGGCCTGCATCCACACGCACCAGCACACGTTTAAACTCGATCGACAGCTCTGGCAGAATTTTCTGCCCCTCTTGGGACAACGCACGCAGTGACTGCTCGACCGTCATACCCACTTCAAACAGCATACGCAGCAACGGCAGCATGGCTGAAACTTCTTCAGATATTTTTTCACGGCGCTTGGCAACGGCACCTTTTAACCAGCGTTTAGGCAGTAAAAACCCAACCCCAGCAGAGGCAAAAATAGCCAACAAAGAGGGGCCGTTACCGGTTAAAAATGCCGTAATACCCGCGGCGCTCAACCCGGCGGCTATAGGCACGCCTATTTGCAGTGCGTAATAGCGCGCCCGCTGTTCGGTGCTACGCCACCCCAGTTGATCAAGCAGCCGTGGCACTTCCGCGTCCAGTTTGCCATCCAAGTCGCCTAGACCCACAAACAGCGATCGGTTTTTTGTTGCCGCCATACCGGTGCCATCTGGCAACGCAATGCGTTGCGCAATGATTGAAGCATCGCGTCTGTGCCTTAAAAAGGCGTAAGCGATGACACACGCCGCCGCCAACAAAAAAAACGCACTCAATATAAGCAGCAACATAATTAGATACTCTTCAACATACGCCACAATATAAAGCAGCCCATGAGCTGCAGCGCCAACGACAGTAGCAGCATTATTTTGCCGGCTGACGTCACCCACATGCCAATTAAAAAATCCGGATTACTCAGCAAGATATAGCCGCCCAACGCCAACGGCAGGCCTGCCAGCACAATCGCACTAATGCGCGTCTCCCCGGTCATGGCGCTTAGCTGGCGGCTTGCCCGCTCACGATCACGAATCATCATAATCAGGCTTTTCAACATATCCGCCGAGTTACCGCCGTAGCGCTGGTTAATGCGCACCCCCAGGGCCAATATATGAAACTCTTCGCGCTTATAGAGGGAGGCAAACTCATTGAAAGCCTCAACCATCGGCACGCCAAGCTCGATATCACGACGCACTGGCGCCATTGCCTGGTGGAGCGGATCAGAGCAGCGTTTCATCGCCAGCAGCATCGCATCGCCCATTGTTCTCCCTGATTTAATGCTGCGCACCATATGGTCTAGAAAACCCGGCATTTGCGAGATCATTCGTTCTACCCGCTTATGGGCACGCCACTGGCCGATCAGGTACACCACCAGCGCCACCCCTCCAACGATCAACACAGGCATAAACCAGCTCACCCGTATGAACAGCAGCGCAATCAATAGCACTAACGCCACCAGCAGTGCTGTCAGCCAGCCTGGAAGCTGAATACCGGCTTGCATCAGCCATAAGGAAAAACCGCTCTTTTTTTTCTGCTTTGGCTCCAAAAAGCCGCCATCACTGCTTAGCCTTTGGTAAATGCGTTCACCCACGGCTTGTCGTTTGCTCGCCAGCATCATCAATGCCGAGGCCAACAGCAGCACCGCGCTAACCCCCAGTAATAAGATAGATAGATGACTCATGGCTCAACGCCTCTTGCAGCTCCCAATGCGCCCTCGAGCTTCTCATTGAGAGCGTGAAAGCTCTCTTGCACAAATTCACCGCGTAGGCGGTTATAACGGAACAAAACATTCGTGCGGTATTCGCCTTGGCTCATTTCACCCAGCTCAATCACCTCACTAATGCAGCGAAGCCCGCTGGGTAATCGCACGAGCTGAATAATCACTTCAAGCGCTGACGAGATAGATTGACGCATGGTTTTTTCTGGCACTTGCACCCCCGAGAGCCCCACCAACGTTTCCATCCGCAGTAGCGAGTCCATGGCACTGTTGGCATGAATCGACGTCATCGAGCCCTCATGGCCGGTGTTCATAGCCGAGAGCACATCCAATACCTCAGCGCCCCGGGTTTCGCCTAAGATAATGCGATCAGGGCGCATCCTAAGCGCATTGCGGACAAGATTGCGGGCCGTTATTTCACCATGACCATCCGCGTTGGGCGGGCGTGTTTCCAAACGAACCACATGACCATGTTTTAGCTGCAGCTCGGCCGTATCCTCAATGGTCACCAGCCGCTCGCGATAATCGATCATACTGCTTAGCAAATTGAGCATCGTCGTCTTACCGGTGCCCGTCCCCCCACTAATAATAATATTGCAGCGCTGCCCGACCGCATGTTCCAAAAAGGCCAAGATGTCAGTATTTAAAGAGCCAGCATCGATCAACTCCTGGCTTTTAAGCATATCTTTTCTGAACTTACGTACCGACAAACTGGCACCGTCTAGCGCGATAGGCGGGATAACCGCGTTCACCCGGCTGCCGTCAGGCAAGCGGGCATCAACCATTGGAGAGGATTCATCCAAGCGGCGCCCTAACGGCGCAATAATGCGCTGTATAACGCGCTGCAAATGTTGGTCATCCACAAAGTGCAAATCGCTCAGCGACAACACGCCGCGTCGTTCAACAAAGATACGAGAGCTGCCGTTAACCAATATTTCCGTTACCGTCGGGTCGCTTAACAGTACTTCCAGTGGGCCAAACCCGGTAAGCTCATCAAGCATCTCCTCCGTTAAGCGATCAATTTCATAACCCGAAATAGCGAGCTGATGCTGCCGGGTGAAGGCTTGAATATGCGAGGCAATAAATCGCTTTAACTCAGGGCGACTGCCCTCGATTAAGTTCGTGGTCTCATCACCCAATTGATCAATCAGGTATCGGTGCAAACGCTCCTTAAGATGCCCGAGCTGCGGTAGGCCATGCCTCTCCATACAGCCTCCTCTAGCGCAATAAGCGTTTTATAAACCCTTCACGTTTGCCTACTGCCGACGCCTTAGGCATTACGTCTTTGGCTAATTGCTGCAGTGCGCGTGTTAACTCATCTTTTGGCGATAGCTTAAACAGCGGCACACCCTGGTTTAAGCTATTCAAACGCTGCTCATACTGCACCGGCAACGCCGCCACCAGCGGCACCCCAAAGGTGCTGGCAAGCACCTTTGGCTCAGGAGAAAGCCGAGCAACACACCGGTCGACTAACAGCCCAACATTGTTCAAGGTGACGCCTTCGCTTCGCCAACGCTGCAAACAGTGCAAATTGCGCCGGCTGCTGGGCACACTCTGATTCAGGCACCACAGCACTTGATCCGCGGAACTCACCAATGCACGCACAAAGCCACTGTCCGCTTGGCCGCAGGCGTTCACAATCACCCAAGAAAAGTGCTGACGCAGCACGCCCAATAGCAGTATGGCCTCAGCATAACTATAGCCTTCCGGATAGCGGTCATCCTTTACTAAAGGCAGTACCGACAATCCGCTTTCATGCTTAGCAAAGGCACTGGAGATAACAGAGCTATCAATGCGCTGGGCAGAGCGCATGGCGTCTTCAACGCCAAACGCGCACTTCAGGCTAAGAATCGCGTCGACCTCGCCTAGCCCTGGCGCCATGTCCATGTAGAGCACCTGCGACTGTTGATTGGCCAACGACAACGCCACATGGCTAGCAATGAGTGTCGTATCTGAGGCCACATCCGTGCCGTAAAACGCCACCATTCGGGCACGCTGACCATTTTCTGCACCGCTTATTAACGGCTGCTTGCGACCCAAACGGCGAATCAAACTCTGTACTTCACTGCCGCGCTGCCCAACCGAAAGGTAATCTTTCGCGCCCGCCCGCATTGCGCCGAGCACCAGCTCGCTTTCTGCGCTCTCACCAATCGCAACGGTCGCTACCAAAGGTCGCGACTCGTCCAACCCCTCAATCACCGCCAGCGAGTCATGACGGTTTTCCTGAGTAACGCATATAAATACGATGCCCACCGACATCTGGTCAGCCAGGCCGATAATCGCCTCTAGCTTGTTACTGACCGGCACCAGGCGCCCGTTATCCCCGAGCGTCGACTCTAGCCAGCTGACCTCCATGTCAGTACAGCCACTCACTAAAAATGTTTGCATGCCATCCCCTACCTAGACAGCCCAGAATTGCGACGATTAAACGAGCCATCCTCAAACAACAGCAGCTCATGCACGCTGGGGTCATAGCGACGCAACTCCTCACCCGGCAACGGTGGCAACTCTGCATCCGCCGCGATGGGCTGCACCAAATGCGGCGTTACTATCATCAACAGTTCGCGCTCTTCGGTGCGCGTTTGGTTATTGCGGAAAAAAGCCCCAATGATCGGCAGGCTGCCCAGTCCTGGCAGTTGATTGACCTGAGCGCTGCTATTCGTGCTGATAAGGCCGCTAATAATGAAGCTCTCCCCACTCGCCAATGAAACGCTGGTATCCGAACGGCGCACTGACAGCGAGGGCACGGTCGTGCCTTCAATGGTGATACCGTTGACAAAGTCCAGCTCGCTCACCTCTGGCGCCACTTTCAGTATGATGCGCTGGCCATCCACCACGGTGGGCGTTAACGTTAAACGCACGCCGAACTCTTTGTACTCAATAGAGACACTATCGCTGCCCGAACTTGGCACCGGGATGGGGAATTCTCCGCCCGCTAAAAAACTCGCACTCTGCCCGCTCAGGGCCACCAAGCTCGGCCGCGCCAACGTATAGGCAAAGCCACTGGTTTCCAGCGCACTCAGCGCGGCCATCACACGACGGCTGCCACCGCCCACCACCAAGTTAAACTCGTTGTTGGCCAGCGGCATCTCAAACCCCGAGGTTAAGTTACCGACTACGCCGGGAGAGGCAAACACATTGTTGCTAGAGCGACCGAACAGCGACACCCCAATATCACGCAGGCGGGAGCGGTTAACTTCAATAAAGCGAATATCGGTTTGCACCTGAGGCGGAACGTTGGGCGCACTAGGGGCCGCTTGCTGGCTTAACGCTTGGCTGGCCTGCCCGGTCACCATTAAAGTAATTTCACGGGGCTGATCAGAGCAGGTTGTCCACACCGTGACATTGGTAGCGCCGCCTCGGGCCGTAGAGATCAAAAAAGCCCGGTCAGAAATTAGCTGAACGTTGGCCACATCAGGGTTACCAACCGCCAAACGCTCGATCTTGACCGGCAGCGGTACCTCGCGATGAATCCCCGGCGCCAACTCCAGCGCACGGGGCAGTCGGTTGAGTTCGCTACACGCCTGCTGTGCAGCGACGTGCGGCGCCCACATACCTCCTGCGAGCAATACTCCGCTGCCGAGCAATACACTTGCTAGCGTTCGCGTTATCAGTTTCATCCCCTTGTTCCCCTGCCCAAATATAGTTTTTTAATAACAGCTTTAATAATGACTCTACGGCGTTTCTAAGCTGCTGGCAGCACCGCGTATCACCGTAATCGGCGGCGGCCCGGCATTTTGGGCCTGCTGCGGTGACGCAGAAGCAGAAGCCTGAGGCTGTGGGCGAGCCGAGGCCTCCACCAGACCAGGTTGCGGACGCTCAGCTTGGCTTAAGGCAAATTTCTCAAACTGAAACAGCTGCTGATTAAGCTCTTCGGTGGCCTCTGACCCGCGGCGATAGAAGTCACTTAAGCGTCTCTCTTCGGCGGCTCTAACGGCTAAGCGCAAACTGCCCACCTCGGCAGCTAAGGCAAAACGTGTGAGCAGCGCTTCGGGAATCGCCAGCACGGCGGTTTCAGGGCGCGGCTGATTTCTCCCCGCCGTTTGTTGGCTGTTTTCCTCTTCGGCACTGATAAGTGCGGGGGGGGTGATCGGCTCACCCGAGGTCGCCAAGCCCAGCTCGTCGCCCACGCTTAATACGCGCAGTGCTGGTACAGCCACTTGCACCGTGCGGTCCGTGTTGAGCTCGTTCTCCTGCAGAAACAGCAGTACGTCAACGTAATCTCCCGGAGAAAGATGGCCGCCGGCGCCCATCAGTTGATCGAACTGGATCGCCAGCGCGCGCTCGCCAGGACGAATCATCCGCGCCACGGGGCCGCCGCTCATAAAGTGGCTTTCGTTGAGTACACTGCCCGCAGGCACGTCACGCCAAACCATACGACCTACCAGCGTTTCGATGCTGTCAAAGCTGCCCGGCGGCTTTAAGCGTAGCTGCTCCACCTGCAGGTCTTCTGCGCGGAGGGTGTGATAGGCCGGTAGGCTTTGCGCCAGCACAACGACGTCCAAGCGTGGCTCCTGCGGCTCTTCGACCAGCAGGTCAGGCAATGCACTGACCAACCCTTGCTCCCCATCACTCTCAGGTGCCGACTCCTCGACCACTGGCGCAGGATCATTGCGCCCCAAGGATATCCCCAAATACCCCACCACCACGGCAGCAACGACCAATATCGCGGCAAACCCCATTAACACTCGACTGTTCAAAATCCCCGCCCCCAGCGCCCGCAATGCCCATTAAAACCGCGTTCAACGTACCATTTAGCTTTATCAGGCCAGTTGATTTACCTACTACGATAACATCTGATTTTATTAATATTATTACCAACCACTTATAAACAAACTCATGCTCATACACAAGAAACCATTACTAAGCGCTGACTCAACGGTCGGCTAATAAAAAGTAATCAGAACTATTAAAAAATCGATTCAATGCCAAAAATTTACCCTAAAATACCAATAAACTACACTTAGAAACGAATGGTTACCTAAATAAACCATCTTGCTAATAATATTAAGCCACTCCCAAAACCCTTTCTTTGCGTTCCACTGAGCCTTGCCAGAGATAACGCATCATTATTAGAATAATAAATTCAATGTATTACAAACGCCAACCGTGCTTACAAAAAAAACTTAATTAACGCTAGGCAAAGTCAGGTTTTAGTATTAAATTTAAACTTGACCGTGTTAGCCACTTCAACATGCGCATCATCAAGAGTGGTTAGCAAGCTTAGTGCTTAACCGAATCGCTCGCAGGGGATACCACCATGAAACTGATTACTTTCTTATATACTTATGTCGCAAACCTTCACCGTGATACTAAAGGCGCATCGGCTATCGAGTATGCGATTATTGCGGGATTGGTTGCTATTGGCTTCATAGTAATTGCCGGTACGCTCGGCACCAATATTGGAGAAGTCTTCACATCAATAACCACGAGCTTACAAGGCATCGATGGAGTAAACGCACCATAAGAATAAACATTAATCCTACATTCAAATTTACTGACAACCACGCTCAGGCAATGCAAGCGCCGAAATTACAAAAAGGCGCTATCAGCATTGAATTTGCCTTTAGCTTCGTGATACTGCTGGCGCTCTTTTACGGCATCGTAGGCTATACGATGCCGCTTTTAATGAGTGCTAGTTATCAGCAGCTGGCGTCAGACTCGCTACGGGAAGGACTGGTGTGGAAGCACAACCGCCAAGCAAGTGATGCGGAAACACAGGCTTATGTAACGGCTCAGATTGACGCGGCGTGGATGCCGAGTGCCTGGGCGCAGCCTTGCGATGGAAGCGTGCAGTTTTTAACAATCGATCCCTCAAATGGCGTCTGGAATGTTTGCTTGCGTCACCCAGCACCGAACAGCATTTTGCCGCCGATCAAATTGATGGACATTGAGTTTCCCAAACTGCCCGAGCAAATTGTGGGCAGTGCGACATTACATACCCGCGAAGTGGCCGCTACTCCCTAAAGCACTCCTGGTGTGAATACGTGTATTGAATATAGCGGCCGTCATTAGCGATTAGAAAGGTGAGCCAGAATGCCCCCCATCCCTTATGGCCCCATCGGCCCCGCCCGGCAGCAAGGGGTTATCAGTATTCTGACTGCTTTTCTGTTAGTGATGCTACTCACCGTGTTGGCCCTGGTGGTCGATACCGGCCGCCTCTACCTCGAACAACGCAACCTGCAAAAAATTGCCGATATGGCGGCGTTAGACGCGAGTGCGCGCTTGCCCAAAGGCTATTGCGCTGGCGAGTTTGCCCTTGCACAGCAATTTGCGTTGGAGTCTGCCGCACTGCATGGATTTACGCCTGGTGAGGAAACAACGCTAACTACGCAGTGTGTCACCCTTGCCAGCCAGGATGGCATGCGCCAAGTAACCCCTAACGCCAGTAATGGCGCGGGTGTACAAGTGATTGCTGCACAAGAAACACCTGCCAGCTTGTTACTTCGCGGTGGCGCACTCTTTAGCGACGCGTTTAGCGGCACTATTTCTCTTTCCGCCAACGCCTCAGCTCAGCGTAGCGATGCCATAGCCGCCTTTACCGTTGGCAGCCAGCTTTTACGTTTAAACAGCGACAAGCTATTAGGCCAACTGCTGGAAGGCGTGGGGCTGGATGTGTCGCTCCTTACCGTTTTAGATGCTAACGGCATTGCCAATGCTAGCGTTACGCCAGCAGGTCTACTAAGAGAACTGGGCATTGACGTAGGCATCGATGAGCTTGCGCTACTTTCCCCTTCAGGCCTTATTGATTTGGTCGACACACAGATAGGCCTGCTCGGCATCGATGAGCTTATTAACGCCAGCGCGGCATTATTAGGTGATAACGCACTCAGCGCTTCGCTTTCCGCACTGGAGACCGAAATTCTGAGCAACACTATTCTTGAAAGCGCCGATTTAAAACTATTGGGCAGCGACGGCGAGGGCCTGATCCAACTTGCGCTAGGAAGCCTTAATAGTACCCGCGCGGCTTTAGAGGGCGATATCAATCTAGGCGAACTGTTATCCGTGGCGTTATTAACCGGCACCAGCCAGCATGCTGTAAATCTTGAAAGCCTCAACTTGCTAGGTATTGACGTGTCGGCAAGCATAACCGAGCCGCCAGCGCTGGCGGTAGGCCCTGTGGGTGTCACCGCCTATACTGGGCAGGTTCGCCTTCATCTGGATATCGATACTGACAACATACCCGTTCTTGGCTTCTTGACCAGCTTACTCGGCACACGCGTGCACCTGCCGCTGACCCTTGACGTGTCGAGCGCCAAAGGGGAACTCACCGGTTTACAATGCCAAACGGACACACCAACAGCAGACATTGAAGTTACCTCTTCGATACTGAATGCCTGCGTTGGTGATATTGATGAAGACGACCTTTGGTCGGGCACCGATAGCTGCTCGGCCTATGTTCAAGAAACCGAGCTTATTAAACTGCTTGGCGCCCCTGTGCTATCCGGCAAATCCATTATCCCCGGCATTACCCATCAAGAAACACTGACCGGTATGGAAGTCGATGAAACACGCTCGACTCAACCCAGCTCACTGCAGCTTGGCAACACTGTCAACAACTTAGTGGAAAGCCTGCTGGACTTACTTGGCGGCTTGTTCCGTCCGCCGCAACGGGATCATGGAGGAAATTTGGCTTCAGAAGCGCCTCAATCTCAAGATTTAGCAGAAGACCTTGCCAAACAGTATCTTGAAAGCTCAGCTGATAGCGATGGGCGTTATAACGTTGACCGTGTTATCAGCTTCATAAGCAATGGCTCTTCTGAGCCTGACAAAGAGCCTTTGGCTGCTCTTGGCAATTGGTATATTCCAAACTCCATACCTAAATCATGTGGAATTTTAGGTATTGGTTTAACTATCTGTCCTCAAAACCAATGGAATCATGGCAATTTTTCAGAAGCTTTTAGAGCCTATATGTCACCCCCAGCAGCTTTATTAGGGATACTTGACTTATTAGGCATTTCTACCTTGGGCGAATACAGAGCATGTAATTCTCATCTTCTAGGGCTCACTCGGAATCAGTGTATGGAACATAACCTGACACGTCTTCTTCTGAAGAATCCAGGAGGCTTACCTATAGGCAACCCCCAAGATGGGAATAGCGTTACAAACCCTGCAACAGACACCGTTAACTGCTCAGGCGTTTTATGCCTACTTCTTCGCCCACTGCTAAATATCGTTAAACCTATTTTAAACGCCGTTGGCAACTTAGTAACTACATTGCTAGCTGATTCGCTAGGTCTAGAGCTTGGCCGCACTGACGTACGGGTCGAATCTATCAGCTGCGGAGTCCCCACCCTTGTACAGTAAGCCAAAACAGCGCGGCGCGGTGGCCATTGAGTTTGCCGCTATTTTTATGTTGTTCTTTGCCTTGGTGTACGGAGCGATTGCGTTTGGCCTTCCCGCCGTCGCGCGGCTGGCCTTTCAGCACTACTCCGTTGAAGCGGCGCGTGCCGCGGTGCAGGTTGACCCTACTCCATTTGATGCCGAACGGCCTGAAACATTTGCGTTGGTTAGTAGCCAGGTCAACAGCGTAATTTCAGCAAGCTGGATTCCTGAAGATTGGCGGGATGGCTGTGCAGATCTTGACGGAACCGATGGATGGAGCACTTTACCTGACACTGTTTATGGCTACTGGCGACCAGAACCAAACCCACTACCTAATACCACCCCACGCTACCAGGTGAACGTCTGCATTCAAACGAACGCCCCTATCGTGCCACAATTAGCCTTAGGAGAACTTCGCTTTCCTCCCTATGTCGATGGAGACACTGGGAAGTCATGGGTCAGGGGCTATACCATCACCACCCTATAAGGCAATATGTTGCGTTACACTCCTGTCATAAGTGCTGAGCATGGTATGGTGGCAACCATTTGCGCACCTACGGGCATTCGATTGAAAGAAACGGATAATGACTGCTATGACTGCAACTCCAGCTGCATCGCTTGAGCCTCGCCACTTCCCCTTCAAGCGACTTACCTTACGTTGTGCCGCGCAGCGGCTGCTACGGCGACCGCTTCCGTGGCTGGTGGCAGGCATCGGCGTTGCAAGCCTAACGACTCCGGCCTTCGCCTCTTCATTAGATGACGCATTATCGCAAATTCAACCTGGCCAGTGCTGGGCCGTGGGAGCCGTTAATCCACGCCCTCAAATGGAAACGGTCGAAATTCAGGTTAAAGACCAGCAGGCAACAATTAATGTTACCCCAGCTGAAATCGAGCAGGGCTTTAAGCGCGTAGAAACCCGTGAAGGCACCCTCGAATACCGGATAGAGCCGCCCACCTACCGCACCGTTGAAGAGCGCGTCATGACGCGCCCACCGGTTGAACGCTTTGAAGTCGTGCCCGCCGAGTTTGAGGAGCAGCAACGCACGGTGGTGGTAGAGGAGGAGCGTCGCTCTCTGGAGTCATGCCAGGCAGGCGGCAACTCATCTAGCATGAGCTTCTGCATGCAGGAGCATCCAGCCCGTGAAGAGCGTGTCTCCGTTCAGGTAATGGTCAAACCTGAAACCACCCGTGTCGTTGTCGATCCGGCTGAATACACCACGGTGACTCGGCAAGTGATTGATAAGCCAGCGCGTGTCATCGAAGTATGGAACGAGGCCAGCGAGGAAGTCGTACCTACCCAGGAGGTTGCGTCTCCCGCCCGCACGTCTCAATCAATTGTTCCACGCAAAACACGCCTGATGGAGCGTATTGATTACCAGGGTGAACCGCAGTTGGAGATGCGCCAAGTACTGTGCGACAACGAAATTACCCCGACGCTGGTGGAAGAGATTCAAAACGCGCTGCGTCAGTATGGCTTTAACGTTGGCCCCATTGACGGACGACTGGGGCCACGTACGTTTGATGCACTGCGTGAGTTTCAGAACCAGCGCGGCCTAGTACAGTCGGGCCTTACCTTTGAGAGTCTCGAAAGCTTGGCCATTCCCGCCCCTTAGTACGACTCGCGACCTGCTTTGTACACAGGCAAGCCCCAGTGAATTTGAGCAGACACTGGGGCTTGCTTATAATCAGCGGCCAACATTTTATAAGCGCCCGCCATCAACGGACCCATCATGAACGCCGACCTCGACGCCCTGCATCCCTACCCGTTTGAAAAGCTGGCCGCGCTCAAAGCAGAGTTGACCCCGCCAGCCGGGCTCTCGCCTATTGCGCTAACCATCGGCGAACCCCAGCACGCGCCCTACCCTGCGGCGCTTGAAGCGCTGGTGGCGCACCAGTTGGAAATGGCCCGCTACCCGGCGACCAATGGCTTGCCTGCGCTGCGCCAAGCCATTACCCATTGGGCAACTAACCGCTTTCAGTTGCGCGAACTCGACAGCGAGCAGCATGTCGTTCCAGTGAACGGGACCCGAGAGGCTATTTTTGCCTTTGTGCAGGCGGCACTGAATCGCACCCGCCCAGCGAAAGTCGCGGTGCCCAATCCGTTTTATCAAATTTACGAAGGTGCGACGCTTTTGGCAGGCGGCGAGCCACTCTATTTAGACTGCACCGCTGAGAATAATTTTCGCCCAGATTTTAGCGCTGTGCCCGCCGCGACGTGGCGAGACGTACAAATCGTGTTTATCTGCTCGCCGGGCAACCCTACCGGCGCGGTCACGCCCCTTGATGAGTTCAAGCAGCTAATCGCACTGGCCGACGAACACGACTTTATCATCGCGTCAGATGAGTGCTACTCGGAGCTCTACCTCGACGAAGCCGCACCACCGCCGGGGCTGCTGCAAGCCTGCGCCGAGTTGGGCCGCGATGATTATCGCCGCTGCGTGGTATTTCACTCGCTCTCCAAGCGCTCTAATTTGCCAGGGCTACGCTCCGGCTTTGTCGCGGGCGATGCGGCGCTGCTCACGCCGTTTAAGCGCTACCGTACCTACCACGGCTGCGCCATGTCGTTACCGCTGCAGCACGCCTCCATCGCCGCCTGGCAGGATGAGCAGCACGTGCGCGCCAATCGCGACGCCTACCGCGAAAAATTTAGCGCGGTGACCGATGTACTTGCCCCGGTAATGGATTTTCCCGCGCCGCAAGCTAGCTTTTACCTATGGCCTGCGGTACCCGGTGGCGACGATATCGCCTTCACCCAGCGACTGTTTGCCGAGCAGCACGTTAGCGTACTGCCCGGCAGCCTAATGGGCCGCACGGGTGCAAACGGCGTTAACCCCGGCGCTGGCCGTTTGCGCTTGGCACTGGTGGCTGAGCTGGCACCCACACTGGAAGCCGCCCAGCGCATTCGTCATCTTATAGAGCGCGGCTAACCGCGAGATTTAACCTTTCAGGGAGGCCATATGCTGACGCTGTATATCATCGATAACTGCGATACCTGCCGCAAAGCGCGCAAGGCGCTGGATGAAAAAGCGCTGCTGTATAAAACCTACGACCTGCGCAAAGATGGCCTCTCCGCCGCACTGTTGGAGCATATTTTACATCGCGTGCCGCTGGTGGAGGTCATTAACAAACGCAGCAAAACCTGGCGCGAGCTCTCCGATGACGAAAAGGATTACGACGCCAACTCAGCCCGTCAGCTACTGATAAAGCACCCCACGCTGCTTAAGCGACCGCTGCTGGCAGTAGACGACTCAACCATCCTGGTCGGCTATCGCGACGGCGATTACGACAAGGTAAGCGGCTAAGCAATCAGGCTCTTTTTTCTATCAATCACTTTCTAACACTCGCTGTCTAACACTCACTTCCCATCACAACAGGACTCTCTCTTATGCTGAGCTTTGCGCTTGGAATCGGCACCCAAAACACCCAGGGCGACTGGCTGGAAATCTACTACCCGGCGCCGCTGTTCAATCCACCTGCCAGCCTAGTGGAAGCGGCTCAGCAAGCCCTGGACGCCCCCCAAGGCAACGCCGCCATCAGCTTTTTGCCCGAAGACTGCACGCGCTTGGCCAAAGCTTTGGAGGCCGCAGGGCACTCGGTCCAGGCCGAGCTTGCTGAAGCGCTGTCTGCCAGCCAGCGCCCGCTGGTCGCCATGTTTCTGGACACCGATCAGCCACCGCAAACCGCCCCCGAGGTGTATCTAAAACTGCACCTGCTGTCGCACCGACTGGTCAAGCCCCACGGCCTTGATCTCACCGGTATGTTCGGCCTGCTGCGCAATATTGCCTGGACTAACGAAGGCGCGATCGATATTGAAGAACTGCCTACCCGGCGCCTGAAAGCGCGTATGGCAGGCCGCGCGCTGTCAGTCGACTGTGTCGACAAATTCCCCAAAATGACCGACTACGTGGTGCCTACCGGTATCCGCATTGCCGACACCGCCCGCGTTCGCCTGGGCGCTTACCTGGGCGAAGGCACGACCGTGATGCACGAAGGCTTCGTCAACTTCAATGCGGGCGCCGAAGGCCCCGGCATGGTTGAAGGCCGCATCTCGGCGGGCGTAATGGTCGGCAAAGGTTCAGACTTGGGCGGCGGCTGCTCCACCATGGGCACGCTCTCCGGCGGCGGCAATATCGTCATTAAAGTCGGCGAAGGCTGCCTGGTCGGCGCCAACGCGGGTATCGGCATACCGCTGGGTGACCGCTGCACGGTGGAAGCCGGCCTCTACATCACGGCGGGCTCCAAAGTCGCGCTGATAGACGATCAGGGCCAGGTGGTTAACACCGTTGCCGCTCGCGAACTGGCCGGGCAAGACGACCAGCTATGGCGCCGCAACTCGCAGAGTGGTCGCATTGAGTGCTTGACCAACAAAAGTGCTATCGCCCTAAACGAGGCGCTGCATGCCCACAACTGAGCTTGAAGCGCTGTCGCCGACGCTGCAACTCGCCTTTGATCTGCTCAGTCGAGCGTCGGTAACGCCGGACGATGAAGGCTGCCAGGAGCTAATGATCGAGCGCTTAGCGGCGCTCGGTTTTCATATTGAGCGGCTGCCGTTTGGTGACGTGAAAAACTTTTGGGCGGTACGCGGCCATCACGGCCCGGTGGTGGCCTTTGCCGGTCATACCGATGTGGTGCCCAGCGGCCCCTCTACCAACTGGCAGTACCCGCCGTTCGAGCCCTGCATTGATGAAAACGGCATGCTATGCGGACGCGGCGCGGCGGATATGAAAGGCAGTCTAGCCTCAATGCTGACCGCCGTTGAACGCTTTGTGACTAACCACCCCGATCACGATGGGCGTATCGCTTTTCTGATTACCTCCGATGAAGAGGGCCCCGCGGTGGATGGCACCCGCGCGGTGGTAGAACACCTGCGCGAGCGTAACGAACGGCTTGATTACTGCATTGTCGGCGAGCCTTCGTCTACCGAACGCCTGGGCGACGTGATCAAAAACGGCCGCCGTGGCTCGCTGGGAGCCACCCTGCACATTAAGGGCGTGCAAGGCCATGTGGCCTATCCGCATTTAGCGCGCAACCCGATTCACCAGGCGATGCCAGCACTCGATGCGCTCGTCAACGAGCACTGGGATGCGGGCAACGATTTTTTCCCCGCCACCAGCTTTCAGATCTCCAATCTGCGCGCAGGCACCGGCGCCACCAACGTGATTCCTGGTGATGTGGAAGTGGTGTTTAACTTTCGCTTCTCTACCGAAGTGACTTCTGAAGAACTCAAAGCGCGCACGGAGGCCCTGCTCGACCAACACGGCTTGGAGTATCAGGTAGACTGGACACTCAACGGTGAGCCGTTTTTAACGGCAGAAGGCGCACTAGTCGATGCCGCTATCAAAGGCGTTGAAGCGGTGACCGGCAAACGCCCGGCGCTCTCCACCAGCGGTGGCACCTCAGATGGTCGCTTTATTGCCACGCTAGGAGCTCAGGTGGTCGAGCTTGGCCCGCTCAACGACACCATCCACAAGGTTAATGAGCGCGTTCGCGCCAGTGACCTGGACGAGTTAAGCCGGATATATGAAGCGACGCTAGAGGCGCTGCTCAATTCCGGCGAGGTAAACCTATGATGGAGCGTTACCCCGATATTGAAGTCTACCTAGCCAGCGTCTCGCTAGAGGCGCTCAACGAGTGGCTAAAAAGCGCGCTAATAGCGCCGCCGCTAAGCCCGGCAGGCAAGGGAAAGTGGCAAACCCGCGGCCAATACCAGGGCGACTGCGTACCGGTGCTATTAGTGGATAAAGCCGCCGACGGGTTTGCCAGCCTGTGGTTCGATAGCAGCCATACCCCTTGGATGACCGACCAGGAGTGTGCTCAGCAGGCCGCTGAAGCCTTGCAAACCGAAGTACGCTGCTCTCTGGGTGGCTGGCACCCCGGCGATGATCCTGACCGTTTCTGGCAAGTGCTGCCCGGCGGCAAGGAAGGCGCTATAGAGTGGCCTGACTCTGGGCGCTAACAAGCTATCTCGCTTTCCTTTCGTCCAACGTAAACGACCCCGCCGAGGCGGGGTCGCTGTCTAACCAACTATCAAAACAGACTAGCAAAAATCAGACTTACCTTTACGCTTACTCAATAATACTCACATCGTCGGCCTGCAAACCACGCTCATTTTTAATCACGTGGTAACGCACAATTTGGCCTTCTGCCAACATACGCGGGCCACGACCACGAATGGCGCGAAAGTGTACAAACACATCTTCGCCATTATCGCGGGTTATAAAGCCGTAGCCTTTGTTGGTATTGAACCACTTCACTTCACCCTCTTCACGGCCATCGTTAGGATCGATGATGTCTTCTTCCTCATCATCGTCCATAGGTGCAGCCGCCTGCGGTTGACGCGATGCTGTCTTAGAACGCGCCACGGCATCGGGTGCTACCACAATCGAGGGCGCAAAAGCAGCTGACGCTAAGGTGCCAACCCACAGAACAATAAAACACCCTATGGCAACAGCAAGATAGATACCGCTAAAACCACTAATTGCTAACTCGGCCATCCACAGTTCTGCGAGGGCACTATTGGTTAAATGAACAATCCCCGCCAACAAAAGTGGCGCGGGGGCGGCTAGTAATACACTGATTAAGAAACAGCGAAACACAACTTTTGGATTCATAGAAAAAAAAAGCTCTCTTGTTGTATGGGTAACAGACGAAGGACAATACCCGCACTATCAGGCCCATTCCCAATAGCACTGGCATACTACTACAGAAGGTTGCAATATTATCATGACCCACGAATTATCGCCTGCTGAGCTGACCCAACTTGTTGAATCTTTAGAGAGCCGCTTAGCGCATCAAGAGCACTGGCTGGACACCCTCGATCAAGCGGTGGTGCAGCAAGAGCGCCGCCTGGAAAAGCTTGAGCAACTTAGCGGACTGATGCGCGAACGCCTGCGCGAGCAGCATCAGGCCCTACAAGCAAACGAATTCCAGGACGGCCAGCGTCCCGAGGATGATGTGCCGCCCCACTACTGAGCTGACATAAACTCTGATCGATAGCCCTGATCAATAGCCCTGATCAATAGTCTTAATCGATAGCCCCGATGCGACTAATTAATAAGCCGCCAGCAGCCAGTATCCAAACACTTAGCAGCCAACAACGCTCGCAGGATCGCTGCTTTCCAGCCCAAAGGCATCTGCCACGGCTTGATAAGTCACTTGACCTGCGTGCACGTTGAGACCCGGCAGGAAGTGCGGATCATCGCGTAGCGCCTGCTGCCAGCCTTTGTCCGCCAGGGCGAGCACAAAGGGCAACGTGGCATTGGTCAGGCCCTGAGTAGACGTTCGTGCCACCGCGCCGGGCATATTGGCCACGCAGTAGTGCACCACCCCATCGACGATATAGGTCGGCTCGGCATGGGTGGTGGGCTTGCTGGTTTCAAAACAGCCGCCCTGATCGATCGCCACATCGACCAGTACACTACCCGGCTTCATATCGGCCAGCATGGCGCGGGTGATTAACTTGGGCGCAGCGGCGCCGGGCACCAGCACTGCGCCAATAATCATATCCGACTCGCGCGTGGCCGTTTCCAGCGCGTCGGCGGTGGAGTAAACCGTTTTAATGCGACCCTGATAGCGGTCGTCCAACACTTCCAGCCGCGCTAGTGACTTGTCCAGAATAGTCACCTCGGCACCCAACCCCAGCGCCATGCGAGCAGCGTTTTCACCCACCACACCGCCACCAATCACGGTGACCTTACCCGGCGCCACACCGGGTACGCCGGGTAGCAGCACGCCCGCACCGCCCTGGGCTTTCTCCAGGCTATGGGCACCGGCTTGCACCGCCATCCGGCCGGCTACGGTGCTCATCGGTGCCAGAAGCGGCAAGCCGCCGCGGGCATCGGTAATCGTTTCATAGGCAATGCAGGTGGCACCGCTCTCCATCAGCCCGCGGGTAAGGGGCTCTTCGGCGGCAAGGTGCAGATAGGTGAACAGCGTGTGCTGTGGGGTGAGTCGCGCCACTTCCTCCGGCTGCGGCTCTTTCACCTTGAGGATCAGCTCGGCGTTGCGCCACAACGCTTCCACGTCGGCTTCTATCTGCGCGCCAGCGGCCTCAAAGTCAGCATCAGCGAAGCCTGCGCCTACCCCGGCGCCCGCCTGAACGCTCACATGGTGGCCACGCCCGGTTAATTCCCTCGCGCCGGTCGGCGTCAAAGCCACACGATATTCGTGATTTTTGATCTCTTTGGGGACGGCGATTTTCATTGGCATATTCCTGTGCTTTTAAAGGTCAGTGTTCTTGTTAAGCAAATTACAGCACAGTTGACGATGACCACCACCCCCGCAAAGCAAAACAAAAAAAACGCCGGTTAAGGCGTTTTTTAGGAGAAAAATCTAGCGATTGCCGGTTCTGCACAAAAAAATCCACTTCGTTCTACATCACTCAGCAATAACCGCGCCGCCGTATATGCGCCGATACTCCTCGGGCAGGCGCTTGGGCCGCCCCGTCGAGAGCGCCACGCAGGCAAAGCGCGTGCGGGCGTTCAGCAGCGTTTTCGCATCGTTGACGCGCACCAGTTGAAAACGCCGGGTCAAACTGAAACGCTCATCGCAATCGACAATCCAGGTGGCCAACTGCAGCTCATCGCCTGCAAAAGCCGGTGCTAAGTAATCCAGCTCGTGGCGGTGAACCACCATGGCGCGATCAAGCGCTTGGTAACGCTCAAGGGAAAGGCCGAGCGCGACCGAGTGCGCCCAGCTAATCTGCTCGACCCAGCGCAGGTACTCGCTGTTGTTAACGTGCTGATAAGCATCGATCGCCTCATCAGCGACGCGGATATCGATCACAAAAGGCTCGGGTAGCGCCCACGCCATTGCTTGACTCCTCCGCCGGTGGCTTAACGTTTGATTAGTCGCGGAATACCCGCACGCCCAGCGCCTTCAGATACGACGTTTCCGGAATAGCCGGATGCACCGGGTGATCAGGCCCTTGGTGGCCTTGGAAAATCACCTGACCATGACGGTCCTGATGACGAACCGCGCCGCGCACCACATCCATTAGCCGCTCGGGCGCCAGATGCATCGAGCAGGAGGCTGACAGCAACAAGCCGTCGCGACCCAGCAGGCGCATAGCTTCGCGGTTCAAGCGGGCATAGGCGCGCTCGCCGTTGGGAATATCTTTACGTTTTTTGATAAACGCCGGCGGGTCAAGAATGACCACGTCGAACTCTTCACCGTCCGCCTTCAATGCCGCCAAGGCTTCAAACGCGTCTCCCTCACTCACCGCCACCTTCTCCTGCACACCGTTTAACTCGGCGTTGCGGGCGACTTGATCTAATGCCGGGCCGGATGCATCCAGGCACAGCACCTGATTGGCGCCGTGAACCGCCGCCTGCACGCCCCAGCCACCTACATAGCTGAACACATCCAGCACACGCTTCCCTTCCACACTACGATTGATCCATTCGCGATTAACGCGGTGATCAAAGAACCAGCCGGTTTTCTGGCCATTCAGCACGGGCACTACGAAGCGGGCGCCGTTCTCCTCCAGCACCACTTCGTCAGGCAGCGTGCCCTTAATGACGTCAACGTGGGCTTCAAGCCCCTCCTGACGACGGCCGCCGGTATCATTACGGAAGACGATCACTTCAGGCTTGATGACTTTTTCCAGCGCATCGACAATCTCATCCGCCATTGCCTGCATACCGGCGGTGTTGAGCTGCACGACGAGGACATCGCCAAAGCGGTCAATCACCAGACCTGGTAGTAAGTCGCCTTCGCCGTGAATCAAGCGGTAGAACGGCTGCGTATAAAGGCGCTGGCGGAGTGCCAGTGCTTGGTTAAAGCGGTGCACAAACAGCGAGCGATCCAAACGCATTTCAGGGTCGCGGGACATGACCCGGGCCGCAATAAGCGAATGCGGGTTCACGTAAGCCACCGCCATGACTTTTCCGTTCGAAGCTTCGACCAGGGCGGTTTCGCCTGCCGCAAAATTTTTCAGCGGCGTCTCTTTAATATCTATCTCATTGGAGTAGATCCAGAGATGGCCCGCTTTGAGGCGGCGATCAGCATTTTTATTCAGGCGCAGGCGTTGGGTCACAACAATCTCCAAAAACTTAAGCGTTTCAATTCACATCAATAGGGCAAGTTCTACAAACTGCCATCAGCGCTGGCAGCCGGGGCAGAACACGCTGGCGCGCTGGCCAAGGGTAATGCGGCGAAGCTCCGTGCCACAGCGTAAACAGGGCTGGCCGTGGCGGCCGTAAACATTCAGACGCTGGGCGAAGTAACCGGGCTCGCCCTGACCACTGACAAAATCTCGCAGCGTGGTGCCACCCTGGGTAATCGCCGCTGCCAGCACCTCTTTGACGGCAAGGGCCAAGGCGTCATAGCGCGCACGGGAAACCCTTCCCGCCGCGCGGCGCGGATCGATGCCCGCCATAAACAGCGCTTCAGCCGCATAGATATTACCGGCCCCCACCACCACCTGGTTATCCATCAGAAACGGCTTCACCGCTACGCGCTTGTTGCGCGAGAGCGTGTAGAGCCATTTGCCATTAAACGCATCAGACAGCGGCTCGGGACCCAAGTGCGCAAGCCGCTTATCCTGCGTTTCATCGTTGGCTTGCCAATCGACAAAACCAAAACGGCGCGGGTCGTGATAGCGCAGCACATAGCCGCTGGCCATGACCACATCCACATGGTCGTGCTTTTTAGACAAATCCCCCACCCGGGCGATCCGCAGGCTTCCCGACATACCTAAGTGCCATAGCAGCGTTGCGTCTGCATCACATTCAAGCGCGCTCACAGACTGGATAGGCAACTGCAGGTACTTAGCGCGTCGCTTTAATACTCCTATGCGCGCCCCCACCAACCGCTCGGCCAGGTCATCGGGCACAGGGACGCGCAGCCGCGACTGGCGCACCAGTACTTCGGTCACTTCTTGACCTTCAATATAGGGAGCAATCCCGCGGCGAGTGGTTTCAACTTCAGGCAGTTCGGGCATAGTTGAGCATGTCTGGGAACAGTAACGGCCTATAGTGACAGCCTAGTGAAGGTAAGCTCGCGAAGCATGCCACGGGTAACAGGCATGCATGCAAAAACCCGGCTTGGGGCCGGGTTTTTGAACAGGCGCTCGCCTGCAGTGGAAGCCAATCATTATCGCGGAAGCGATTACTTGATCTTGGCTTCCTTGTAGATCACGTGCTTACGGACGACCGGGTCGAATTTTTTAAATTCAAACTTATCCGGCGTGTTCCGCTTGTTCTTATCAGTGGTGTAAAAGTGTCCTGTACCGGCACTAGACACCAACTTGATTTTATCGCGCATGGTTTAATCCTTCCAAAATGCTTGGTCCGAAACGCTTGGCCCCAAAAGCTGGCTTAGATAGCGTCGCCGCGCTTACGAATATCAACCAAAACTGCGTCGATACCGTTTTTATCAATAATACGCATTCCTTTAGTGGAAACGCGCAGCTTGACGAAGCGGTTTTCAGACTCAACCCAAAAGCGATGGGTGTGCAGGTTTGGTAAGAAACGACGACGTGTCTTACGCATTGAGTGTGAAACGTTATTTCCAGTTACCGGACGCTTACCGGTAACCTGACATACTTTGGACATGAGAGCCTCCAACTGCTTGGCCAGGATATAATAACCTGAGTGTTCAAAACTGCCGGGCGGACCGGAAGGGAGGAGTCGACGCCGTTAACCGCCAAGCTTTACCCAAATCCGTTATTCAACCCAAGTTTAAAGGTGGCACTTTATACCAGAGCACCCGACTTGCAGCAAGCAAAACCCACAAAAAAGGCCGAAAAAGCGCTTTTCTGCTCATTCCACTTAGTCAATGCTGCAATTGACAGCACCTCGTTTGATGCTGCTTATAGCCAGCCGCGCTCGGCAAAAGAAATGACTTCTCCATCCCCCACCACGAAATGATCTAACACGCGCACCTCGAAGAGTGCCAGCGCATCTTTTAGGCGTTCCGTGATACGTCGATCAGCATCGCTTGGCTCGGCCACACCCGAAGGGTGATTATGGGCCAGGATAACGGCGCCAGCGCTAAGTTCTAAGGCGCGCTTGGCAACTTCGCGGGGATAAACGGATGCGCTGTCTAGGGTACCGCGAAACAGTGATTCATAGCGAATAATTCGGTGCTGCGTATCCAAAAAAAGCACCGCAAACTCTTCATGCCCTAAATGGCGTAGCTGCGAACTCAGATAATGGCGCACTAACGCCGGTGATGTCAGCGCATTGCCGCGCGCTAACTGGCTAGCCAAATGGCGCCGCGATAACTCTAGCGTGGCCTGAAGCTGGGCGTATTTGGCGCTTCCTAAACCACGGGCAGTACAGAAACTTGCTTGATCGGCCTCTAACAGTTGGCGTAAACCGCCAAAATTTGCGAGTAGATCCCGCGCCAGATCGACTGCCGAGCGCCCCTGCACACCTACGCGCAAAAAAATTGCCAGCAACTCCGCGTCTGAAAGCGACTGGGCGCCTACGTTTAACAACTTTTCACGGGGCCGCTCTCCCTCCGGCCAGTGATTAATTCCCATCGCGCCCCCTGCGTTGTTCACCCATAGCAACAAAAAAGCCTCACTAAACCTAGCTTAACCTTGTTTGCCCCTAATATGCCAAATTGGTGATGCCAGTGGTATGGTAAGCCTCCTCACGACCGACGATGTGGATCACTGCCATGGGCTCTGCTGTTAATACGACAAGCGCTACGACGCTAGCGGGCAAACGGATACTGCTCGGCGTCAGTGCCGGTATCGCTGCTTACAAAAGCGCATTGATTGTGCGCCTGCTCAAGCAGGCGGGCTGTGAGGTGCGCGTGGTGATGACCAACGGGGCTCAGGCCTTTATTACCCCGCTCACGCT
Organism: Halomonas sp. SpR8; assembly: GCF_031010195.1. Taxonomy (GTDB): domain Bacteria; phylum Pseudomonadota; class Gammaproteobacteria; order Pseudomonadales; family Halomonadaceae; genus Vreelandella. The sequence goes on from NZ_JAUAMC010000002.1 coordinate 585,059, forward strand.
ACAGGCGCTCTCCGGCGAGCCCGTGCGCACGTCCTTACTCGACCCCGAAGCCGAAGCAGGTATGGGCCATATTGAGCTCGCCCGATGGGCGGATGTAGTGCTGATCGCCCCGGCCACTGCCGACCTTATTGCTCGCTTAGTGCACGGTATGGCCGATGACCTGCTCACTACGCTCTGCTTGGCCTCAGAGGCCCCCAAACTAATTGCCCCGGCGATGAACCAGGCCATGTGGCGCCACCCCGCCACTCAGCGCAACGTTGCGCAGCTTCAACAAGACGGGTGGAAACAGATAGGCCCCGACGCCGGTGATCAAGCCTGTGGCGATGTCGGGCCTGGTCGCATGAGCGAACCCGAAGAAGTCTTTAGCGCCGTAATGGCGCTGTTTTCAGCGCCTTCCAATGCCCATTCATCCGCTTCGGCCAGCGCTCCTCATGTGGTAATTACCGCCGGTCCTACCCAGGAACCGCTGGATCCGGTGCGCTATATCTCCAATCACAGCTCGGGGAAAATGGGCTTTGCCCTGGCCGCCGCCGCAGCAGCACAAGGCGCCCGGGTCACGCTGATCAGCGGGCCGGTCAATCTACCCACGCCCCAGGGCGTCACGCGGATTGACGTTGAATCAGCCGAGCAGATGCACGTACAAGCCCAGCGGCTAGCACCCCAAGCGGCGATGTTTATTGGCTGCGCGGCGGTCGCTGACTATCGCGCGGCAACGCCTGCCGAGCATAAGCTCAAAAAGCAGGACGATAGCGATACGCTTACCCTGACGTTAATTAAAAATCCTGACATTATTGCCAGCATCGCGGCGCTGCCCGCCGGGCAGCGCCCGCTGGTGGTGGGCTTTGCCGCCGAAACCCAACAGGTTAAGCGCTACGCCCAGGATAAATTACAGCGCAAAGGGCTGGATATGATCGTCGCCAACGATGTTTCCCAGGCGGGCCTGGGGTTCGGCAGCGACCAGAATGCCGCCTGGTTACTCTGGAGGACTGCAGAAGGCATCGAGAGCCGCTCAGAAGCAGCGCAGCCAAAGACCCAACTGGCCGCCACCATTATCCACCAAGCGCTATCGCTGCTAGAAACAACATCCGAAACAGCACCTACTAAAACATCTGGAGATCCCTTATGAGTGCCCGCCCCCGCCTGCAGTGCAAAGTGTTAGATGAGCGTTTGCACGACTATCTCCCCAGCTACGCAACGGCGGGCTCGGCAGGCATGGATCTACGCGCGCTGCTGGACGAGCCGCTAACGCTGGCCCCGGGTGAATGCCAGCTCGTGCGTACCGGCATTGCCATCTATATTGAAGACCCGAGCTTGGCGGGCATGATCCTTCCCCGCTCTGGCTTGGGGCATAAACACGGCATCGTGCTAGGCAATTTGGTTGGCTTAATCGACTCCGATTACCAGGGCGAACTGATGATTTCGGTGTGGAATCGCGGCCAGAGCACCTTTACGCTGGCGCCTTTTGACCGGCTAGCCCAGTACGTACTGGTACCCGTGGTACAAGCCGAACTCACGCTTGTGGACGCCTTTGAGGACTCTACGCGTGGCAGCGGCGGCTTTGGCAGCACCGGTAGCCAGTAACGCTCAGCAGGCATGTTTTAATAACGGGAAGCTTTATGAACGCACGGTCCGTACCCGCTTCGATTTTTCGCGCCTATGATATACGCGGCATCGTTGACGACACGCTCACAGAAGAGACGGTAGAACTGATCGGCCGCGCCGTGGGCTCGGAAGCCGCTGCGCGGGGCGAATCCAGCGTGGCCGTCGCCCGCGACGGTCGCCTTTCCGGTGCTCGGCTGCAAGCGGCTCTAATGCGCGGCCTTAACGCCTCCGGCTGCGACGTTATCGATATCGGCATGGTGCCCACCCCTGTGCTCTACTTTGCCACGCATATTTTGGAAGACACCCAATCAGGCGTGATGGTCACCGGCAGCCACAATCCGCCTGACTATAACGGCTTTAAAATTGTGCTGGACGGCGAAACACTCTCTGGCGATGCCATTACAGCCCTCTTTGAAAGAATTCAATCCGGCAACCTGGAGAGTGGCCAAGGCAATATCGCCCAGCAAGATATTCGTGAACGCTATTTAACGCGCATTTTAGGCGATGTTAAGATCAACCGGCCGATCAAAGCCGTTGTCGATTGTGGCAACGGCGTTGCCGGAGAGCTAGGCCCGCAGTTGCTGGCCCGTTTGGGCGTTGATACGACGGCTCTATTCGATGAGATCGATGGTCATTTCCCCAACCACCATCCTGACCCCGGCAAACCAGAAAACATGCAGGACCTGATGCGCACGGTGCAAGAAACCGGCGCCGACATTGGCCTTGCCTTCGATGGAGATGGCGATCGTTTAGGCGTCGTTACGCCCACGGGGAAGCTGATTTATCCCGACCATCTGCTGATGGTATTCGCCACCGACATGCTCGCCCGCCAGCCCGGCGCCAAGGTCATTTTTGATATCAAGTGCACCGGCAATCTGGTCAAAGTCATCAGCAAGGCAGGCGGCGAGCCGGAGATGTGGCGCACAGGTCACTCACTCATCAAGGCACGCATGAAGGAGACTGGTGCTCAGTTGGGGGGTGAGATGAGCGGACACATCTTTTTCAAGGAGCGCTGGTACGGTTTTGACGATGGCCTCTATGCCGCCGCTCGGCTAGTGGAAATTCTCGCCAACCAACCCGATGATGCGGATACCTTCTTCGCCAACTTCCCCCAAGACATTGGTACGCCTGAAATTAATATTGCGGTTACCGACGCTAACAAATTTTCTCTAGTGGATAAGCTTGCTCGTGAGGGCGACTTCGGCGAAGGTATCAAAACTACGCTGGACGGCATCCGCGTTGATTACCCGGATGGTTGGGGGCTGTGTCGCGCTTCCAACACCACGCCTGCACTCGTAATGCGCTTTGAAGGTAAAGATGATGCCGCCCTAGCGCGCATCAGAAGGGTTTTTAACACCGCGCTAGAACGCGTCGCGCCAGAATTGAAGCTACCCATTGAAGATAGCTAGGCGCTTGAGGGATCACGCTCACCTAGAAAGTGCGACCCTCACCACTCAATCAATATAAACGTTAGCAGCATAATAAACGTTCGCAAGGGACAACCTAATGAGTTCAGCCAGTCGCGACCCCCAGGTCGTTGTGGAGGTGCTTTCCGAAGCCCTCCCCTATATCCAGCAGTTCTCCGGCAAAACCGTGGTGGTCAAATACGGCGGCAATGCCATGACCGAAAGCACCCTGATTGACTCCTTCGCCCGCGATATCGTGTTAATGAAGGAAGTTGGCATCAACCCGGTTGTGGTGCACGGCGGTGGGCCGCAGATTGGTGATCTACTCAACAAGCTCAACATCGAGTCGCGCTTTGTTAACGGCATGCGCGTCACCGATTCGCAAACCATGGATGTGGTCGAAATGGTGCTGGGCGGACTGGTTAATAAAAGCATCGTTAACCTGATCAACCAGAGCGGCGGCAAGGCGATCGGTTTGACCGGTAAAGACGGTGCGCAAATTCGTGCTCGACAGCTCAAGGTAGAGCACAAAAGCCCCGAAATGACCGTTCCCGAGATCATCGACATCGGCCACGTGGGAGAAGTGGAGTCGATCTCAACCGAACTGATCGAGATGCTGGCAGCGCGGGACTTTATCCCGGTGATTGCGCCGATTGGCGTCGACGCCGCAGGCCACAGCTACAATATCAATGCTGACCTAGTGGCCGGCAAGATCGCTGAAGCACTCAATGCAGAGAAGCTGATGCTGCTCACCAATGTGGCCGGCCTAATGAACACCGAAGGCAAAGTCCTCACCGGTTTAAGCACCGCTCAAGTGGATGAGCTGATCGCCGATGGCACGATTTATGGCGGCATGCTGCCTAAAATCCGCTGCGCACTGGATGCGGTGAAGGGCGGGGTAAACAGTTCGCACATTATTGATGGCCGTGTCCCCCACGCGGTGTTGCTGGAAATTTTCACCAACGCTGGGGTAGGTACTCAAATCAAGGACGCGAGCTAACCGCGACGGAGGCCACATTATGAGCGAAGATCAAAAACCACGCCGCCGCGAGCAGATTCTCCAGGCCCTGGCGTTAATGCTTGAGGAAGATAGCGGCAAGCGTATTACCACAGCCGCCCTCGCCCGTCAGGTTGGCGTTTCAGAAGCGGCGCTCTACCGCCACTTTCCCAGCAAAGCGCGTATGTTTGAGGGGCTAATCGACTTTATTGAAGAGAGCATCTTTGCCCGTATTACGCGCATTTTAGAAGACGTTCCCGATGCGACTAGCCGTTGCGGCACGATTTTAGCGCTACTCTTAGGTTTCGCTGAAAAAAATCCTGGGTTGGCGCGAGTAATGGGTGGCGACGTGCTTACCGGTGAAACCGCCCGGCTACGCCACCGGATCAACCAGCTGTTTGAACGCCTGGAAATGCAGCTCAAACAAATCCTGCGTGAAGCCGAGCTGCGCGAAGGTCTGCGTCTCACCATTTCGGCCACTGCCGCCGCCAATTTATTGGCTGCTCAAGCCGAGGGGCGTATTTCTCAGTATGTACGCAGCGACTTTAAGCGCCTGCCAACCGAGCACTGGGAAGACCAATGGTCATTGCTGTCAGCCCAATTACTGCGCCCCGCGCCACAGCTTGCTTAGCCTAAGCGCCGCTCGAGAGTTATCGCTGATAAAAAAAACCGACTTCCTTTGCAGGAGCCGGTTTTTAGAGGCTAAAAATGCGTCAAATGACGCAGCTTAGCCTCAGGCAATCATCTCTTCGCCCATTTTCATACGTAGCTTTTTCATCGCATTTTTTTCGAGCTGTCGGATGCGCTCTGCGCTGACTCCATAAACATCGGCCAGGTCGTGCAGCGTCTCTTTGCTATCCGCCAACCAGCGGCGCTGAAGAATATCCCGCGAGCGCTCATCAAGCCCTTCGAGGGCGAGCTGTAAGCGGCGTGTCGAGTCTTCCTCGAAATTGCTGTCTTCAAGCTGCGTGGCGGGATCTGACGCGGCATCGTCCAAGAAGTACACCGGTGCTTGATAGCTGCTCTCTTCATCATCGCCTGCTGGGGCATCAAAACCCGCATCGTAAGAGGAGAGCCGCCCTTCCATATCGCGCACGACTTCGGGTTTGACGTCGAGGTCTTTGGCAATGGCATCGACTTCGTCGTTATTCAGCCAAGCCAAACGCTTCTTCGCCCCGCGCAAATTAAAGAACAGCTTACGCTGAGCTTTGGTTGTCGCGATTTTAACGATTCGCCAATTGCGCAGCACAAATTCGTGGATTTCCGCTTTGATCCAGTGCACGGCAAAAGAGACCAGGCGAACGCCTTGATTGGGATCAAAGCGCTTGACGGCCTTCATCAAACCGACATTGCCTTCTTGAATCAGATCTGCCTGTTGCAGCCCGTAGCCTGAATAGCTGCGCGCGATATGTACCACAAAGCGCAAATGCGAAAGTACCAAACGACGTGCAGCTTCAAGATCACCCTCGTCGTATAGGCGATAGGCTAGCTCGCGCTCTTCGTCGGCTGTTAAAACCGAAATTCCATTGACTGCGCGGATATAACCGCCCAGATCGCCGCCGGGTGAAAGCTGACCCACCGGTAAAAGACTAGTGCTCATGTGCAGGTGGTCTCCCCTGTAACCCATCGTGGTTGACGTAGCACGTTATCAATAACCTATTACAAAACCGTGATACTAATTCAGTGATACTATTTAGCGATACTAGTTCAGTGATACAAAGTCTGTGTCTGTGATACTGAGACCTTTACGCTAGGATAAAGTTCGCACGTTAAGTATTTCAACATTAGCGCATTCGCCGCCTAGAACTAGCTGTCTAGAACCAAGCAGTTATCTTGGCCGAATGCTTGAGAGATGACGAGTCACCGCCAGCCAGGCACCCAGCCAGCCCAGTAGTGTACTGCAAGATAGCAGAATTGTAGAGCCTGTCACGTCAAGTTGGGGTAACGAAAAGCTTGCCCCGTAACTTGCCGCCAGCGCAGCTACCGGTAGGGAAAGCCAGTGATTGCCCAGGCCTAACAGCCCCAGCGCTAATAGCCCACCGCCCAAGCCGTACCAAGCGCCGCTATACAGAAAAGGCCGCCTGACAAAGGCATGGGTAGCACCAATCAGCATGACCACCTCAATCTCCCGGCGACGACTCTCTACCGATAGACGAATGGTATTGCCGACCACCAGCAGCACGCCTAAGCCAAACAGCGCCCCCAGCGCCAGCGCCACACGGCGGCCCAACTCCGCCAGGTTCCTCAACCGCTCCACCCAGGCCAGGTCAAGGCGCACCTCATCAACGCCAGAAAGCACTTCAAGGCGGCTGGCCAACTGCTGCATGGCAACCGGGTCAACGCTTTCCGGGCGCACCACCATGCTGATAGGCAGTGGATTGCTCTCCAGCCCTGCCAGGGCATCATCCAGCCCCAGCGACTGCTGGAACTCCGCCATCCCCTGCTCGGCACTGATCAACCGGGTTTCGAGCACGTTGGGCTGCGCGTTAACCGCCTCTTCGATACGTAGCGCTTGGGCATCGTCAGCAGTCAACTCAAGATAAACCGTTAACGTCGCACTCTCATCAAGCTCCGCATCCAACAGGCGCGCGCTGTCCAGGGTTAACCACAGCGCTGCGGGCAGTACCAGCGCGATAGCGATCGCCAACATGGTCAGCAGATTACCCAGCGGATAGCGCACCAGGCGCTGAAAGCTATCCCACGCCATGCTGCGGTGATGGCGACCCCAGGCGCGCAAACGGCTTGAAAAGCGCGTCTGCTGCGATCTGGCGCCTCGCTGCGGGGCTTTATCCACCGCTGGTTTAGCAGCAACCTTGCGCGGCGTCTTTAACGCCGCGCCCTGTCGGCGCTTTGGCGTCGTCGACGGCTTCATACCGCCCCCTCATCGGCGACTAAACGGCCATCACTTAAACGCAAAATACGATGGCGCAGCCGGGCAATCAGGGCCAGGTCGTGACTGGCGATCATCACCGTAGTTCCAATCCGGTTAAAGTCCTCAAACAGCCCCATGATATCCGCCGAGAGTTGTGGGTCCAGATTACCCGTCGGCTCATCGGCCAACAGCAACGCGGGCTTATTGACCACCGCCCGGGCAATGCCCACCCGCTGCTGCTCACCGCCCGACAACTCGATAGGCAGGGCTTTCTCACGATGCAACAGCCCCACTTTGTCTAACGCGGCGCGCACGCGCCGTGCAGACTCACGAGGCTCAATGCCCTGGATTTCCAGTGGCAGGGCGACATTGTGAAAAATGCTACGATCAAATAACAGCTGGTGATCCTGGAAGACCACGCCAATTTGGCGTCGATAGAACGGCACTTGGCTGGCATGCAGTTGGGCAATATCGTGGCCCGCTACGACAACGCGACCGCGGCTAGGTTTCTCAAGACGCATCACTAGGCGTAGCAGCGAGCTTTTCCCTGCCCCGGAGTGGCCGGTAAGAAACACCATCTCGCCCCGGGCAACCCGAAAGTTAAGATGCGCCAGCGCCTCAAAACGTCCGCCGTAGCGTTTTCCCACATGCTCAAAAGCGATCATGCGCTGGCATCGTCCTCTTGGCGGTCAAACAGCGCTTGGACAAAATCATTGGCTTCGAAGGGGCGCAGATCGTCGATGCCCTCCCCCACGCCAATAAAGCGAATCGGCGTTTCCAGTTGTTTGGCCAGCGCGAAAATAATTCCGCCTTTGGCGGTGCCGTCCAGCTTAGTGAGCGTAATACCGCTGACCGGCACGGCGTCATTAAAGGTGCTGGCTTGAGAAATAGCATTCTGTCCGGTGCCCGCATCCAGCACCAGCATCACTTCATGAGGCGCGGTGTCATCGAGCTTCTGCATCACCCGGTGGACTTTTTTCAGCTCTTCCATCAGGTGGCTTTTGTTGTGCAGCCGCCCGGCGGTATCAGCGATCAGTACATCAATCCCCCGCGCGGTGGCAGCCGCTACCGCATCGTAGATCACCGAGGCGCTGTCGGCGCCGGTGTGCTGAGCAATTACCGGTACCTTGTTGCGCTCGCCCCATACTTTGAGCTGCTCGACAGCCGCGGCACGGAAGGTGTCACCGGCCGCTAACATGACGCTTTTGCCTTCGCGCTGAAAACGCTGGGTGAGCTTGCCGATGGTGGTGGTTTTACCCACCCCGTTAACGCCCACGACTAAAATAACAAAGGGCCCTGTGCCTGCCTTCTCAAGCACAAGCGGCTTGGCCACCGGCGCCAGCATGGTAGATAACTCTTCTTGCAGGCCACGGTAGAGTGCCTCAGGGTTGTTCAACTCCTTGCGCGAGACGCGTGCCTCCAGGCGGCCAATAATCTCGCTAGTGGCGTCAATCCCCACATCGGCCATCAATAGCTGCGTTTCCAAGTCTTCCAGCAGCTCGTCATCGATCTGTTTTTTACCTAAAAACAGATCGGCGATACCGTCGGTTAAATTGGCGCGGGTTTTTCCCAGGCCTGACTTGATACGCGCAAACCAACCCTTTTGGTCGCTTTTAGCCACCGGTTTGGCTTGCAACGCAGGCGCGGGTGTTGGCTCTGGCTCTGGCTCTGGCTCTGGCTCTGGCTCTGGCTCTGGCTCTGGCTCTGGCTCTGGCTCTGGCTCTGGCTCTGGCTCTGGCTCTGGCTCTGGCTCTGGCTCTGGCAGAGTTTCCGGTGCCTTTAAGCTCTCTTCAACCTCTTCATTGGAAGCGTCGGGCGTTGCACTTTCCACCTCATCGGCTTGCTCTTGAGGCTGCTCTTTTAACTGCTCTTTTAACTGCTCTTCCTGCGCCTGCTGCGGGTCTTGAGTCGTCTGCTGCTGATCTTGCTTATTCTTACGCTTAAAAAAACCAAACATGAGTGTTACCCGACATAAATAGTGAACATTAAGGTTATGCTAACACCGTAACCCAAGACTTTGGATAAACAGCCCGCTACAATCCGCCTTATGACACGACAACGCCCCCCTCGATCCTCTACGTCCCGCCGCACGCCTGCCCAGCGGACTGACAAATCATCTGGTAAGCCACTTGGAAAACTACGCATTATCGGCGGCGAATTTCGTCGCCGTCAGTTGCCGGTGCTGGATAGTCCCGGTTTACGGCCAACCCCAGACCGGGTGCGTGAAACGCTGTTTAACTGGTTAGGACAACAGCTTTACGGGCAACACGTTCTGGATCTATTCGCAGGTACCGGCGCGCTAGGCATTGAAGCCCTCTCTCGTGGTGCGGCTCGTGTCGAGTTCGTTGAGCGCGACCCACGGGTGGCAGCACAGCTGTCGACCAACCTGGCATCACTCAACATTACCGCAAGCAGCGCAGTGCATATTAACGATGTTCAGGCCTACCTGACACAGCCTGCGACGCCCTACGCGCTGGTATTTCTCGACCCGCCCTTCCATCAGCAGCTTGCCGCGCCATGCTGTGCTGCGCTAGAGCGCGGCGGTTGGCTATCGGATGAGGCAATGGTTTACCTGGAAACCGAGACCTCGCTGCCACCCGAAGTGCCCGCTAACTGGCATTTACACCGCGAAACCCAGGCTGGCGAGAGCACCGCGCGGCTCTATCAGCGTCAGCATTCGTAAACAGCGCTTGCCGCCACGGGGCGGTGGCGTTACGCTCGCCTCATTCGTCCTTACTGCAAGCTTCCCGCTTGTTTTCTAGGGTGCTTTTTTATTACCTTTTTGGGTACTCATTTTACGCTAGGGAGAGATACATGAGTCTGGAATTATTTAATCAGTTGGAACAGAAAGTCACCGACACCGTTGATGCGCTGGAGATGATGAAACTGGAAAATGAAGAGCTGCGCGGCGAAAACGCCAAGCTGAAAGAGGAGCGTGAAGAGTGGGAGCGCCGCCTAAACAGCCTGCTCAGCAAATTCGACAGCCTCGAAACATCCAGCACACCCTAACCGCCTGATACGCTGCTGCCTAGAGTACCAGGGACATCAGCAGTGCATCCTCACGCCCGGCGGCCCCTTTTGCCGCTGGGTAGTAGCCCCGCCGACAGCCATCTTCACTAAACCCACAGCGCTGATAAAGCCGTATAGCGCTAAGATTCCCCACTCGTACTTCGAGCAGTAGCCGCTCACTGAACCAACCTTGAGCTATCGCCTGCACTGCTTTCATCAACGCCAGGCCCGCGCCGCTGCGGCGACATTTGGGTAACACTCCGATCGCTTGCAGCTCCGCTTCAAACGGCAGTCGCGCCACGATGGCGTACCCCAATAGCTGTTCATCCTGCCACCAGCCCAACACGCAGGTATCCTGGCTACCCAAGGCTTCCAGCATTTGTGAGTCGGAGGTACCGCTTTGCGCCTGCCGCTCAAGCGCAATGAGTGAAGCCAAGTGCTCCACATTGAGCTCAGCGATCATTTGAGATTTCTGGCTGAGCGCCTTCTGAGCGTGCAGACGCCCAATGCTGACCTAGCGTCATCAGCGCTGGCCAAAGGTCGCGCTTGCTACAGCTACCGTCGAGCAACGATCCAAGCTCAGGCCCCTGCCATACAGGCAACGCGAGCGTCTCGCTTTGCCCTTCAGTCACATTCAGGATGCGATCCAAGGGCGCCTGCTCGGGCCCCAGTTCACCCCACCAGAGCAGCCGCTCTAGCTGCCATCCCTGGCGACTCACGCCACCAGCGATAAACGCGGCCAAACCTTCACGGGCTTCATCCAGCGGGTCTTCCACCGTAAACGCGTTGGCCATCTGCGGCCAAGTGAAGTGGCTCGCTTCCGGCAGGGCTCCCTGCTGAATCCCTGCGGCCTGTAGCAGGTTAGCCAGCAGTTGCTGCTCAAGTACGCTCATTTCCCCCGCCTGCAGCATCAGCCAACGGCCTTCGAGACATACACACGAGAATGAGAACGCCAATGGTTTGGCAGGCTTAGCGGTGGCTGCTTCAGTGGCCGTAGCGGATTGCGCAGCCACCTGACTGGCTGGCCCCGGCTTGTCTTGGCCCAACAGCGCCCGCACCGCCGAGGGCGAGGCAATGGTTTCATCTGCGGCTTGGCTTTTTGACGCTGGAGCTTCTGGTGCCAGAGGCTTGGCCGTTTGACGCCTGGGCGCGGGGGCATCATCTAACAGCGCCTGCAGCTGCTCCCTGGGAGGCGTCGCAGCAGGCGTCGAATCCTCCCACTCGCAGGCCTCAGTAGGCAAAGCATTAGGCAGTTGGTATTTAGCGGCCCAGGCGGTGATTCCCATGGCCTCCAAATAGTGCCGCCGAATAACTTCCTGTGTCACTTTCCGCCGCCGCGACAGTTAGGTGAATTCGGGCGTTCGCCGCCCCGCGCCTGCCACTCACTGGCCGTATAAAGATGCAGCGCCAACGCGTGCACAGGGCCCGATAGTTCATCGGCCAGCAGCGCATAAATCTGCTGATGACGCTTCACCGGCATCATGCCGTCAAAGGCATCACTCACCAGGGTCACTTTGAAGTGCGTTTCAGAGTCAGTAGGAACGTTATGCATATGGCTTTCATTTTCAACCTGCAGCACGTCGGGCGTGAGTGCCGCTAACTTCTGCTCAATCTGAGCCTGCAGCGTCATGGAGTTCTCCTTAGGAACACAAACCACTTTATTGTACGCGCTTACTGCTCCGCAGACGATGCCCGACGGGCGTGTAGCGCTCGCCTTGCCTGCGGCATTCGCGCAACGCTCGCGAGTAGTGCCAGCAGTGTGGTCGCTGCCCCCAGCCAAAGCGTCACTTGCACTGGCCAGCCCAGCGCCAAGGCAGCGCCGACAAGTGCCACCCCAAACGACTGCCCTACGGTGCGTGTGGTACTCATCACCCCAGAGACGTTGGAACTGCGCTCCGGCGGAAGACTACCCATCATTTCGCGATTATTGGGCGGCTGGAACAGTCCAAAGCCAATACCGCATAGCGCGGTACGCCATAGACTTCCCGCCACGCCAGTTGATTCATCGACTAGCGCCAGTGCGATCAGGCCTATGATAAGCAGGCCAAGCCCCGCGCTAGAGAGAATACTGGGATTAATACGATCGGCCAAGCGCCCAGCGATGGGGCCAACGAGCATGATGGCCAGCGGCCAGGGGGTGAACAGCCACGCGGTTTCCAACGGTGAAAAGCCCATCTGCTCTTGGTAGAAAAATGACAGCGCTACAAAGGTCAGCCCCTGACCAATAAAGGCCAGCCCTGAGGCCGAGACAGCCAGCGTAAAGCGCGGCTCGGCAAATACGCTAAGCGGCAGCAGCGGATAAGGCGCACGACGCTGGCGCACAATAAATCCCACACAGGCCAGTACCGCCAGCAGTGCCCAGCCGCCGCTTTGCCAAACGGGTGCGGCGTGGCTCACGGCATCCATGGCGATAAAGAAACTCGCCAGCATAACAATGGAGAGCAGCGCCCCCGCCACATCAAAGCTGCCTTGACGACGCTCTTCACGGGGTAACGCCCGCTTGGCCAGCCACAGCGAACAGAGCCCCAGCGGCACATTGAGCGCAAACAGCCAGGGCCAATCGGCAAACGACAGGATCACGCCGCTAAGCGTAGGCCCTGCTGCGTAGCCTCCGGCCACGACCAATGCACTCAAACCAAGGGCGCTGCCCAACAACCGAGAGGGAAAAATCGCCCGATAGAGCGACGGGCCAATCGACAGCGTGGCGGCGGCCCCCAGCCCCTGGAAGGCGCGAAACACTAGCAGCGTTTCTAAATTGCGCGATAGCGCCGCCCCCAGCGCTGCAGCGACAAAGGTGGCCAGCCCAAACAGGTAGAGTCTGCGCCGGGTAATTAACTCACTAATGCCGGCAAACACCAGCAAAAAAGCCGCACACACGACCTGAAACAGGTTGGTAATCCATACCGCCCGGGAAGCTGACACGTTTAAATCAGCGGCGATGGTGGGCAGCGCCAGATTGATCATGGTGGTGTCGACCACCGCCATTAGCGTACCGGTCACCAGCGCCAGTACGGCCAAGGCACGCTCAGGCCCAGGCAGGCCATCATCGCCGGGGCGGGCTTCAAACAGTCTCATGACCAAGTTCCTAAGAGGCGAGTACCAAAAGGGCGATTTTCCAAACGAAATGGCTGAAACAGAGAAACCGGCCTAAGCCGGTCTCGAAGTGCGCTATCTAACGGTTGCTGATACGCTATTACTTGCTATCAGTTACTCGCTGGCGAGTAACTATCAGCCGCGCAGGCAAACACTGAGCTTGGCTAAGATACTAGCACGCTAACGGCTAATCCTGCTCACTATCGAGCAGCAGCGCATCATCGACTTCTGAAATCTCTAATGCCGTTTCGTCATCCAGGTCGATCGCCAGATAGCTGTGCTCAACGCGTACATATGCCTGGAACAGCTCCCAGTCCAGTTTATCCGGCCACTGGCGCTCATCCTCTTCCCAAGCGCGCAGCTCAGTTTCAAGGATTTCCAGGTAACGCTCGCGCACAAATGTTTCCAGCGCTTCCGGGGTATCCATCTCAGGAATTAGGTAAATGGTACTTTCGCGCTCGACGTCGTCCAGGGTCAGGTCATCGTCTCCCATGGTGGGTTCCAGCGCGTTGATCCAGTCCACAAAGGGCTGGGTCGGCCTGACGCTCAGTGCGGAGCGGTTAAGCAGTTTCATGGGATTCTCCTCGCCGTCGAAACGTTGACCATTATGGGCGCTATAACGCGCCCTTACCAACTTTTCATCCGCTATCTTAGCGTGTTAGTCCACTTCAGGGCGCATCGCCGGGAATAGCAGCACATCGCGAATCGAGGCGCTATCGGTGAATAGCATCACCAGGCGGTCGATACCGATGCCTTCGCCGGCGGTAGGCGGCATCCCGTACTCCAATGCACGCACATAATCCGCATCGTAATACATCGCTTCCAAGTCGCCGGCGTCTTTTTCCGCTGACTGGGCGCGGAAGCGCTCCGCCTGGTCTTCGGCATCGTTAAGCTCCGAGAAACCGTTGGCGATTTCGCGCCCACCGACAAAGAACTCAAAGCGGTCGGTGACGAAGGGATTAGCGTCGTTGCGCCGCGCTAATGGGCTGACTTCCGCCGGATACTCGGTGATAAAGGTCGGCTGGTCGAGCTTATGCTCGGCGACCTCTTCAAAGATCTCCGTTTGCACCTTACCCAGGCCCCAGCTCTCTTTGACCTTGATGCCGAGCTTCTCAGCAGTGACCCGTGCCGCTTCCAGCGAATCCAGATCGCTGTCGGCAATGCCATCACCATGGTCAAGGATCGCCTGACGCAAGGTCAAACGGGCAAAAGGTTTGCCGAAATCGTAGCTCGCTCCCTGATACTCAATCACCGTGCTACCGAGTACTTCCTCAGCGGCGGTGCGCAGCATGGCTTCGGTCATATCGAGCAGATCACGGTAATCCGCGTAGGCCCAGTAGAACTCCACCATGGTGAATTCTGGGTTATGGCGAGTCGAAAGCCCCTCGTTGCGGAAGTTGCGGTTAATCTCGAATACTTTTTCGAAGCCGCCCACCACTAAACGCTTGAGATAAAGCTCCGGCGCAATACGCAGATACATATCGATATCCAGCGCATTGTGATGGGTAATGAAGGGGCGCGCCGCCGCGCCGCCCGGAATCGGCTGCAGCATCGGCGTTTCCACTTCCATAAAGCCGCGGGCTTCAAAGAAGCGGCGCATGGAGCTGATCACCGCTGCGCGGGTTTCAAACACCTTGCGCGACTGTGGATTCATGATCAGATCTACATAGCGCTGGCGATAGCGGGCTTCCATATCGGTGAGGCCGTGAAACTTATCCGGCAGCGGACGCAGGCTCTTGGTGAGCAGCTGCGCCTCTTTCATCATCACGTACAGATCGCCCTTGCCGGATTTATGCACCGGCCCGTGGCCGGCGACGATATCACCGATGTCCCAGCTTTTAACGTCTTCCAGCACGTCGGCAGGCAGGCCTTTTTTATCCACGTAGAGCTGGATTTGCCCAGCCACATCCTGAATAACGATGAAGGGGCCGCGTTGACGCATCACGCGGCCCGCCACCGAGGCGTGGTGATCCAACGCTTCAAGCTCGACCTTGTCTTTATCGCCGAAGGCATCTTGCAGCTCAACGGTTAAGCTGTCGCGGCGAAAGTCATTGGGAAACGCACTCTTTCCCTGCTCAGCGGCGCGCTCGCGGCGAGCGGTCAGCTTGGCCCGGCGCTCGGCAATCAGGTGGTTTTCGTTGTCTGCAGGAGACGCGTCTTGGTTAGCCATGGGGCACCCTGTTCATGTTCAAACGCTAAAAAAATTACAAGCCTTGCTTCAAGCTGGCGACGATAAATTGGTCAATATCCCCGTCGAGCACTTTATCGCAGTTGCTGGACTGCACACTGGTGCGCAAATCCTTGATGCGCTGATCATCCAGCACGTAAGAGCGGATCTGACTGCCCCAACCGATGTCGGCCTTGGAGTCCTCGGCCTCCTGCTTGGCCGTATTGCGCTTTTGCATCTCCAATTCCCACAGCCGCGCTTTCAACTGCTTCATGGCAAAATCGCGGTTGGCGTGCTGGCTGCGTTGCCCCTGACAGGCCACCACAATACCGCTGGGCTCGTGGGTAATCCGCACCGCCGAATCGGTAGTGTTAACGTGCTGACCACCCGCGCCGCTGGAGCGGTAGGTATCAACGCGCAAGTCCGAGGGATTGATCTCTACCTCGAAGCTGTCATCAATTTCCGGCGACAAAAATACCGACGCAAAGGAAGTATGCCGACGGCCACCTGAATCGAAGGGGCTTTTACGCACGAGTCGGTGCACGCCGGATTCGGTGCGCAGCCAGCCGAAGGCATAATCGCCTTGAATATGCACCGTGGCCGATTTAATGCCCGCCACCTCACCGGCGGAGATTTCGGTGATATCGGCTTTAAAGCCATGGCTCTCCGCCCAGCGCAGGTACATGCGCAATAAAATATTGGCCCAATCCTGGGCTTCGGTACCGCCGGAGCCGGATTGAATATCCAGATAAGCGTTGTTTTGATCCATTTCACCGGAGAACATGCGCCGAAACTCAAGCTTTTCAAGGATAGCCTGCAGGCTATCCAGCTCTTTGCACACTTCTTCAACAGTGCCCTCGTCCTCTTCCATTTCAGCCAGCTCGAGCAGATCTCGGCTATCGCCAAGGCCCTGCTCAAGGTCATCAATGGTGGCCACAATGGCTTCAAGGGAGGCGCGCTCTTTGCCTAACTTCTGCGCGTAGTCTGGATCGTTCCAGACATTGGGATCTTCCAGTTCGCGGGTGACCTCTTCTAGCCGATCCTTCTTCTCGGCATAGTCAAAGATACCCCCTAAGAACGTCTGTCCGCTCAGACAGGTCCTTGAGCTGGTTGTGAATCGGATTGGTTTCCAACATGGGATCGCCCTAGCTTTGTCAACTCGGATCGTACAGAAGTGTATCGATCAGAAAAGCGCATAGTGTAGCGAAATTGGCTTCCAACAACCATTAGCTCCGTCACTATCGAAATTGCGTATAGCTGCATGTGTAATTTCTGATAGACGCCTGCTTTTCACCGATGCTAGTACTTAATTAGAGCTCAGATAGTCAAACAACCGTATTAGAACAATATTGGAGAGATCAGAATGCTAAAAACTCGCACTCTCATGGGCCCTGTGGCGATAGCGCTGGCTTTTGGCTTTGCCGCCCCTCTTCAGGCAGATACGCTGCGAATAGCGATTTTGGGCGAACCTGCCTCTCTAGATCCGCATAAAATTAGCGGCACCTGGGAAAACGATGTGGTGGGTGACCTGTTTGAAGGCCTGGTCACTGAAGCAGCCGATGGCACACGCATTCCCGGCGTTGCCGAATCCTGGGAAATCTCCGATGACGGCACAGTGTACACCTTCACGCTAAGGGACAACGCCAAATGGTCGGACGGTGAACCTGTCACTGCTGATGACTTTGTGTTCGCCTTTCAGCGCATTTTATCGCCAGCCACCGCCGCTAATTACGCCTACCTGCTGTATCCGATTAAAAATGCCGAAGCCGTCTATGCAGGCGACGCCGCTACCAGCACCTTGGGTGTCGAGGCCATAGACGCGACTACCTTGCAGGTAACCCTAGAACGTTCAACGCCTTATTTTTTAGATCAGCTCTCCCATTACACCGCCTATCCGCTGCCACGCCACGCGGTGGAAGCACATGGCAATGAGTGGTCCAAGCCGGGCAACATGGTCTCCAACGGTGCTTTTCAGCTAGAGGACTGGCAGTCGCAAACGCGTATCACAGCCTCCCGCAACCCCAATTTTCACGATGCTGATCAGATAGCACTGGACGAAATTGTTTACTTCCCCATTGAAGAACGCAATACAGCGCTCAACCGCTTCCGTGCAGGCGAAATCGATATCGCCCGAGAGTTTCCGACTCAGCAGTACGACTGGCTGATGGATAACCTGCCAGAAGCCGTTCAGGTGGCCCCCTACCTCGGTATTTATTACTACGTTTTCAATGCCCGTGACGGCCATGCGACCACTGACCCGCGTGTGCGTGAAGCGCTTAGCCTGGCCGTTCGCCGCGAAGTCATCACAGACCAAATTCTCGGTACTGGCGAACTGCCTGCATATAGTTTTGTGCCGCCTAACGTCAGCCACTATGAAGCCCCCACCGCCAGCTTCGTCGAGCTTTCTCAGGAAGAGCGTTTGGAACGCGCCCGTGAATTGCTCCAAGAGGCCGGCTATGGCCCAGACAATCCGCTGGAACTCATGCTGCGCTATAACACCAGCGAGGACCATCGCAAGGTCGCCATCGCCATTGCTGCCATGTGGAAGCCCCTGGGCGTTGAGGTAGAGCTGTATAATTCGGAGGTAGCCGTTCACTACGCGGATATTCGTCAGGGCGACTTCGACGTTGCTCGAGCCGGTTGGATTGGTGACTACAACGACGCCCAAAACTTCCTAAGCCTATTGGAGAGTAACGTCGCCAATAACTACGGTGCCTACAGCTCGCCAGAGTTTGATGCACTGATGAGCGAAGCCGCGAATACCCAGGATCTGGATAAGCGAGCCGACATCATGGCCGAGGCAGAGACCATCGCCCTAGAAAATAGCGCTACGCTACCGATCTACTACTACGTCTCGCGCAATCTTGTTAGCCCCGACATTTCCGGCTGGGAAACCAATATTGAAGATATCCATCGCTCGCGCTGGGTTCACTTCGACGATTGATTTCCTGTAGTTCGTTTTTTATCACAACTGACTACCGCTACACCCTCGGGCCTTTGGCCTGAGGAGCGAGGCCCGATAATGCTCAGCTACACCCTAAAACGCTTGCTTCAGGCGATCCCGACCCTGTGGATTGTCATTACGCTGTCGTTCTTTTTAATGCACCTGGCTCCCGGTGGGCCTTTCGACGGCGAGCGTCAGCTCCCGCCGGAAATCGAGGCCAACTTAATGGCCTCTTACGGCCTGGACAAACCCGTCTGGGAACAGTATTTCACCTACATGGGAAACCTGCTCCAAGGCGACCTCGGCCCCTCGTTCAAATACAAGGATTTTTCGGTTACCGAGCTCGTCGTTCAAGGCTTCCCTGTCAGCCTGGAACTCGGCCTATGGGCAATCAGCCTCGCGCTTCTGGTCGGTATTCCCATGGGGGTTATTGCGGCGCTTAAACGCAACTCCACCGTTGACTACATGGTGATGGGCACAGCGCTTGCCGGGGTGGCCATTCCCAACTTTGTGATTGCCCCGCTAATGGCACTGGTGTTCGGTGTATTTCTAGCCTGGCTACCGGTCGGCGGTTGGAACGACGGTCATTGGCGAAACATGATCCTCCCCGTAGTGGCACTCTCTATTCAGCAAATTGCGTATATCGCGCGAATGATGCGCGCCAGCATGATTGAAGTACTGAGTAGCCATTTCATCCGCACAGCCCGAGCCAAAGGTCTTAGCGAGAGCGAGGTGATCTTTCGTCACGCCTTACGTCCGTCAATGCTCCCCGTGGTCTCCTACTTAGGGCCTGCTATTGCCGGGATCATTACCGGCTCGGTGGTAATTGAACAGATTTTTGGGATACCCGGCATTGGCCGTTACTTCGTCCAGGCAGCGCTCAACCGGGACTATACCCTGGTGATGGGCACGGTGGTTTTTTACGGCGGCCTGATCGTCCTTCTCAACCTAATCGTCGATTTACTCTACTCGGCTCTGGATCCGCAAATTCGCTATGATAATGAATAATGCAACGTTGTCCCCTCCGGTCGCCAGCAACAGTCTAGCCCGCGAAGCATGGCGACGGCTTCGCCAAAATAGTGCGGCGACCGCTAGCCTTGTGCTCCTCATCGCCATTGCCCTGGCCTGCTTATTGGGCCCCTGGCTAACCCCCTGGGCGCTTGATGAAGTGGACTGGAATGCCTTTCTGGCCCCGCCAAGCTTAGAAAGCGGCCACTATGCGGGCACTGATGCCAATGGCCGCGACCTGCTCACGCGGGTATTACACGGGGGGCAGATTTCACTCTCCGTTGCCTTGGTAGCGACTCTTGTTTCGCTGGTGATCGGCGTCCTTTACGGCGCGATTGCCGGCTACGTGGGCGGCCGGGTCGACAACCTGATGATGCGCTTTGTCGACATCATGTACTCGCTGCCCTTCATGTTTATGGTCATCCTGCTGATGGTGGTGTTTGGGCGGAATATCCTACTGATCTACGCCGCCATTGGCGCCGTAGAGTGGCTTGACATGTCACGCATCGTGCGCGGACAGGTACTCGCTTTAAAACGTCGCGAGTTCGTCGAAGCCGCCCATGCCCTGGGCGTGAACAGCTTCAAGGTCGTCACACGCCACCTGATTCCCAATGCCATCGGGCCGGTGATCATTTATGTCACCCTCACCGTCCCCAAGGTCATTTTGCTGGAAAGCTTTCTCTCCTTTCTGGGCCTCGGCGTTCAAGAACCGCTGACCAGTTGGGGCGTACTGATCAGCGAAGGCAAGGACATGATGGAAACGGCGCCCTGGATGCTGATTATCCCCTCTGCGTTTCTGGCCACCACGCTGCTGTGCTTAAACTTCCTGGGCGACGGTCTACGCGACGCCCTCGATCCCAAAACACGTTAACAAAAGACGCGTTAATAAAGGCAAGGAGGCGATATGCCACAACCACTGCTGGAGTTTGATCACCTGCGCGTCAACTTCGACCTTCCCGATGGCCCCGTTACGGCCGTCAAGGACGTTAGCTTCACCCTGCATCAAGGCGAAACGCTTGCGCTCGTCGGTGAGTCAGGCTCGGGCAAGTCGATCACCTCGACCGCCGCGATGGGGCTCCTACCGGAATTAGCTCGCGCCACCGGGACCATTCGCTGGCATGGCGGTTCCGGCGATGAAAACTTGCTCGCCGTCAGCCGTAAGCGCCTGCGGGCCATTCGCGGCAATGAGATCTCAATGATCTTCCAGGAGCCGATGACCTCTCTCAACCCGATGCATCGCGTGGGTCAGCAGATTCGTGAAGTCCTGCACAAACACACGCCTCTGCGGGGCAACAATGCTCGCCTGCGGGTACTGGAACTGCTCGAACAGGTGGGTATTCCCGAGCCCAAGCGCCGCATCGACAGCTACCCCCACGAGCTTTCCGGTGGCCAGCGCCAGAGAGTGATGATTGCCATGGCGCTGGCCTGTGAACCTCAACTGCTGATTGCCGATGAGCCGACCACCGCCCTTGATGTCACGGTCCAGGCGCAGATTCTCGCGCTGCTTAAAGACCTCCAGGCCCGTTATGGCATGGCGATCCTGTTTATCACCCACGACTTGGGGGTCGTCCGGCACCTGGCCGATAGCGTGTGCGTGATGCAACAAGGCGAAATCGTCGAAGCAGGCGCCACCAAGGCACTGTTTCAGTCGCCCCAGCACACTTATACCCGGATGCTGATTGATGCCAACCCAAGTGGCCAAAAAGCCCCCGTCGCCGACTCAGCGCCTGTCTTGCTCACGGCGCACAATATTGGCGTTCGCTTCCCGATCAAAAAGCGCCTGTTTGGCCCCAATCGCTATTTTGAAGCGGTGAAAAACATCGACCTGACGCTTAGGAAAGGCCAAACCCTGGGCATCGTGGGCGAATCGGGTTCAGGCAAGACGACATTGGGCCGTGCGCTTCTTCGGCTGGTAAAAAGTCACGGCAATATACATTTCGATGATATTGATGTCGGCCAGCTTGACCATGCGGGGATGCG
This sequence comes from Halomonas sp. SpR8, assembly GCF_031010195.1. Classification (GTDB taxonomy): domain Bacteria; phylum Pseudomonadota; class Gammaproteobacteria; order Pseudomonadales; family Halomonadaceae; genus Vreelandella. Next base: position 606,137 of record NZ_JAUAMC010000002.1, read on the forward strand.
CCCGTTGCGATCACGCATGCAAGTTGTCTTCCAGGACCCCTTTGGCTCGCTTTCCCCGCGCATGACCGTGGGTGAGATTATCGGTGAGGGACTGCGCGTTCATCAGCCGTTACTGAAGCGCACCGAACGTGATGCCCTGGTCATTCAAGCCCTTGAAGAAGTCGCCCTGGACCCCGCCCACCGGCACCGCTATCCCCATGAGTTTTCCGGTGGCCAGAGGCAACGGATTGCCATCGCCCGGGCTTTGGTCGTCAAGCCTGAGTTCCTGCTGCTGGATGAACCGACTTCGGCCCTTGACCGCTCGGTTCAAATGACCATTATTGAACTGTTACGCGATTTGCAACAACGCCACGGCCTGACCTACCTGTTCATTAGCCATGACCTTGCCGTTGTTCGAGCGCTGGCCGATGAGGTCATTGTCATGCGGGAAGGTGAGATCATTGAACAACGCGACACCCAATCACTGTTCAACGCCCCTCGCGAGACCTATACCCGCGAGCTGATGCGCGCCGCATTTCTAGATAACCCTGCGGCATAGACTCTCAAGCGCTCACTCTAGCGTCTGATGGCGTTCTACCATTCACTAAAAAACCCGGCGTGCGCCGGGTTTCTATGGGTTAAAACTCGCTATGGCTTAAAAGCGATAGGGCTTAAAAGCGATAGGTCAACTGCGCGCCAAAACCGTGGGCTTCGTTTTTGTAGTCGGCCGAATAGCTAGCACCACCAACAGGGAAACCACCTGTGGCTTCACTCGCCAGCAAGTCATTACGATCTTGCTCCACAAAAGTGCCGCGCTCAGTCAAGTAAGAGTAGGCAACATCGACTGTCAGATCAGGCGTTGGGCTCCATCCTGCCCCCAGCGAGAAAATACGCCGATCATCGGAAGGAATGCGTACACTACGATCTTCATCATTAGTCGGCGTCATGTCTAAGGTTACCCCTGCACGCAGCGCCAAGGTGGGCGTCAGTTGGTACTCACCCCCCGTAGCAAACGCCCAAGCGTTTGAATAGTTCTGAACTTCTTGGGTAATCGTATCGCCTTGGCTACCGGTAACCAAAATTTGATCAAACTGGCTCCAGCGAACCCAGGACGCCCCGAACATCAGCTTGAGACGATCCGTCATCTGCTGGGTTATGGAGAAGTTAACCGTCTCGGGAGTGGTTAAGTCCAGATTCGCGGTATCCGAGCGAACGACATTGCCCAGCGGGTCGGTAGCGCTAAAATCACCTTCCAGGGTGTAATCGACCTTCGAGCGGTAGGTCAGGCCCAAGGTGGTTTCAGGTATCGGGCGATAGATAACGCCCAGATTATATCCCCATGCTTCATCGTCACCATCCACCCGTGAGTCGATGTCATTAGCGGGGTTAAACGTAGCCTCAGAGGGTAGCTGTCGACGCAGCTCCCCTTCCACTTGGTTGTATGTGATGCCCGCACCGACCGACCACTGATCGTTAAAGCGATAAGACACCGTGGGCTGCGCACTGATCACTTTGACTTCGGTGTAGTCGCCAAAATAGCGGCCCTGGAAGTCATCTTCGTAGTCGGTTTTGGAGCCAAAGGGGGCATATACCCCGAACCCGAACGCTAGTCGATCAGTCACTGGCTGCGCATAGAACGCAAAGGGGATAGGCGTTCCTGGCACCATATCGCCATCGTTCCCCCCAGGAATGCTGCCTACCGGAATCTGATTGCCATTTGGGGCGCCGCCCATGGCAACGCCCGAATCAATAAAGCGGCTCGCTTGGACATTAGAGATATCTGTATTTACGTTTAGGTAGGTTGCCCCCACCGTGACTTGCGCACGGTCTAAAAACGACATGCCCGCCGGGTTGCCATACACGATCGTGGCATCATGAATATTAGAGCTGCGCCCAGCATGGCCGTAGCCCTGCCCACTCACACTCTGTTCGTTAATCTGATACCCACCCGCGTGGGCTTGACTGGCGAAGGCAGCCGTAATCGCAGCAGCCAGGGTGAGCTTATTAAATTTATTATTCATAGTAGGCCTCTCTTCCCGATGATCCAGTGGATACCGACAATCCACCCTCGTTATGCTTTACATGACTGTTTTCTCGCAACTGGGCCCAAGGTTCAAGAGCAAACGAGCGTTTTATTTTATTTTTGACTTATACATTAGTCGCACGACCGTTTTAAATCAGTGTTTTAGTCATTTCAGCGTATTGAGCAAAGGTGGCCTTGACCTATGGGTAACCCATAGGTTCTACACTCAATAAACACTATTTAACCGGTCGGGAGAACAGGCCATGAAAGTGAACGAGCTTGCCAAACGGGGTGGAGTTACCGCTGAGACCGTGCGCCACTACACTCGTGAGCGGCTACTTGCCCCGCAGCGCCATCCGGATAACGGCTATCAGCTATATTCACATACCGACTTGGAGCGGCTGCGCTTTATTCAGCGGGCGCGCAAACTCGGTTTTAGCGTGGCCGAAATCCGCGACATCCTCACGCACGCCGACCAAGGCGACTCCCCCTGCCCTTTGGTACGCGACTTACTCGCCACCCGCCTGCCACAAATCCGCGCACGCATTGCCGAACTCGAAGCGCTGGCCGAGCGAATGGAGCAGGCCATGGAGAGCTGGCAACACATGCCCGATGGCTCCCCCGACGGCCACAGCGTCTGCCGTTTGATTGAGAGCTTCCCCGAGGCAGCACCGACTAAGGAAACGCTATGAGTGACTCTTGTAATGTCACCACCACCCGAACCATTCCCGGTATGAGTTGCCAAGGGTGCGTAAAGCGTATGCGCGAAGCGTTACAAGGCGTTGACCCCAATGCTGAAGTCATCGGCACGCCTAGCGAACACCGCCTTGAGGTTGTTTCGACCTTAACCGACGCTGAGCTTGATCAGCGCTTAACCGAGGCGGGCTATCCGCCAGCCGAAGCAGCTAGGCAACCAGAGACCGCGGCATCCGCTGACATTGAAAATGTCGCTAGTGATCATGCCCAAAGTCAGGGCAAGAAGCAGCGCCTGGCAATCAGCGGAATGACCTGTGCCAGCTGCGTTAACAGCGTTCAAAAGGCGCTTGAGCGCACTGAGGGCGTCGATACCGCCAGCGTCAATTTCGGCACCCACTCCGCCCAGGTGTTTGGCAGTGCTGATACTCAAGCGCTGATCGCGGCCGTAGAGGCGATCGGTTATGGCGCCCAGCCCATCGTGGACATGCGTGAGGCCGAACACTCTCGAGCCGAGCAGGATGCCAAAACCTACCGGCGCCGACTGCGCGGCAGCATGATCTCGCTGGCACTGGCACTTCCGCTCATGCTCAGCATGCTGTTTTTCCACCCTCACCCGGTGGGATTAGGGCGTCTCTACTGGCTGGTCATTGGCCTGCTCACGCTGGGCATCATGGCCTTCCCGGGGCGGCACTTTTTTGTCAACGCCTGGAAAAGCATCAAGCACCACCAGGCCAATATGGATACCCTGGTGGCCATGGGCACCGGCACTGCCTGGCTGTATTCCATGGCAGTGGTGCTGTTTGCGCCGTGGCTGCCGGAAGTTGCTCAAGGCATCTATTTTGAAGCCTCGGCCATGGTGATCGGGCTGATTCTGCTCGGCAATGCCATGGAGCTGCGCGCTCGTGGCCGCACCAGCGACGCGCTAAAGCGCCTGCTTGACCTACAGAGCCGCACGGCGCGGGTGATTCGCGACGGCCACGAGCAGGAGATTGAGATTGATGCCGTGCGCGCGGGTGACCAAGTTCGCGTACGTCCCGGTGAACGGCTGCCTGTGGATGGTGAGGTGACTGAAGGGCAAAGCCATATCGATGAATCGATGCTGACCGGCGAGCCGCTACCCGTGGCCAAGCATTCAGGTGATGAGGTCAGCGCTGGCACGGTGAATGGCCGTGGCGGGTTGGTGTATCGCGCCACGCGGGTAGGCGCTGACACCCGCCTGGGGCAAATTACTGAACAAGTAGCGAGTGCCCAGAACTCGCGCCCGCCGATTGGCGAGCTGGCCGATCAGGTCTCCAGCGTTTTTGTACCTGCGGTAATGATCATTGCCGTTCTGACAGCCCTGGTATGGTTCAACCTGGGGCCCGCCCCCCAAGTGATCCATATGCTGGTCACAGCGACCACCGTGCTGATCATTGCCTGCCCCTGCGCGCTGGGCTTGGCGACCCCGATTTCGACCATGATCGGTGTTGGTAAAGCCGCAGAGCATGGGGTACTAGTGAGAAACGGCGAGGCGCTGCAAACCGCCAGCAAGCTAACCACGCTGGTGGTCGATAAAACCGGCACGCTTACCCAGGGCAAGCCCAGCGTCACCGATGCACAGCTATTTGGCGTAGAGCAATCCACCGTGCTGGCGTTGGTACACGCATTGGAGCGCGGCTCCGAGCACCCGCTGGCGGCAGCGCTGATGAGCTATGCGGATGAGCATCACGCTGAACCTGTCGAGATCCATCATTTCGACAGCGTTACCGGTGGCGGGGTAAAAGCCCAGACGCCCGACGGCAAAGCGCTATTACTGGGCAATGCGCGGCTGTTAAGCGACGCGGGGGTAGATCTCAAGGCAGGTGAAGAGCAAGCCCGCGCCCTGGAGGAGCAGGCCCGCACACTGGTGTACTTGGCGGTGGATGGCAAACTGGCCGCCCTGTTTGGCGTCAGCGACCCGCTTCGCCACGACACCGTAGCCGCGATCAAGCGCCTGCAAAAAGACGGCTTAACCATTGTCATGCTAACCGGCGATAACGAGCACACCGCCAAGGCCATTGCTCAAGAGGTGGGCATCGATGAGTACCGGGCGGGACTGTTGCCTGAAGACAAGCACGCAGAAATTGAGCGCCGTCAGCAGGCAGGCGAAATCGTGGGCATGGTGGGCGATGGGATCAACGACGCCCCCGCGCTGGCGCGAGCGAACGTCGGCTTTGCGATTGGCCAAGGCACCGATGTGGCAATTGAGAGCGCCGGTATCACGCTAATGCGCGGCTCGCTTCACGGCGTGGCATCAGCCATAGAAATCAGCCGCGCTACCCTGCGCAATATCAAGCAAAACCTGGTGGGCGCGTTTGGCTATAACCTGCTGTGCATTCCCATCGCCGCTGGGGTGCTCTACCCACTCACCGGCACGCTACTCTCACCGATGATCGCGGGCGCTGCCATGTCACTCTCTTCCATCACCGTAGTGAGTAACGCCAACCGCCTGCGACTGTGGCAATCACCCAGCCAGGAGGACGCCGCATGAGTCTATTGATCAACCTGGCGGGGCTAGGGCTTATCGCCGCTATCGTGTGGTGGTTCTGGCTTAGCAAAGCTGGCTGAGCCAACGCTTTTAGCTTTTAGCTTTTAGCTTTTAGCTTTTAGCTATCACCATACTCCGCACCACTCGTTTATAACTGCCACTTTTACAAAAGCTCCATCGTCACCCATAATGACACAAATATACGCGTCTATAGGTGACATTTATGAGCCTTGAAATAAACAGCGCCGTGGATAATGAAGGTTTTATTATCGCCGATGCACTCCTTGACGAGCTGCATATCACCAAGCGTGAGTTCGCCCATGCGATTGGATTGAGCCACAACGCTATTATCCGCAAAGACCGCCTTCATGCCGTCTCCACACAGCAGCGACTGCGCCAAACGATGGAAATCCTTAAGCGCATTGAACCCTGGGCGGGATCGATAAGCGCCGCATGGTCTTGGTACCGTAGCTACCCTCTCGCTCCGCTGGGAGATTTCACCGCAGAAGAACTAGTGAGTCATGGCCGTGCGGATGATGTTCGGGCCTACCTCTCTCACATTGCCGAGGGAGGCTATGCGTGAGTCTGCTGGCACTCGGGTTTCAGTACACAGGGTTGGTCTATCGCGGTCACAACCCACAATGGCAGCATGCACCCACATCAGGAGAAGGCGCCGCACGCAACGGCGGCCGCTGGAACCCCGTTGGCCTGCCCGCGCTGTATACCAGTGAGCGCTTCGAAACCGCCTGGCTTGAAGCTCAGCAAGGCTTTCCCTTCAAGACACAACCGCTGACGCTGTGCAGCTATGAGGTAAATTGCGGTCCGATTCTCGATCTCTGTGACCCAGCTATCCAAACGCGCGTTCGACCGCATCCAGAGAGCTGGGTGCAGGAAGCCTGGTTAGATAAGAAAATAAGGCGCGAGCCCGTTATCGCCTGGGAAATCGCGGAGCAGTTGATCACTATGGGATTCGTAGGCATTCGAGTGCCGTCCCAAGCCAAGGGAGCGACCCATCGAGACGTTAATATTGTGTTCTGGAAATGGTCGCACCAAGTGCCTACCAAGGTCTGCGTGATAGACGATGAAAAGCGGCTTTTTTAACAAATGCCTCCTCTCAACTTACCCCAATATAACGCCCTGGCTTATGGTTCAGGGCGATGATTAAGTTGAGTGTCAGTGCGCCCAGTACCGAGTAGCCCACGCGATCGAGCGGTAGTTGCGTGAGGGCAATCAGCAGGATAACGCCATCGATGGCGAGTTGAACGTAGCCTGCACGCAGGCCGTGTTTATCCTGCAGATAGAGCGCGAGGATATTGATACCGCCCAGACTGGTGCGGTGGCGAAACAGCATCAGCATGCCAATGCCCATTAGCGCGCCACCCATTAAGGCGGCGTAGAGCGAAGGCACGTTGGCAAACTGCACCCAGCCCTGGGTCAGTTCCGAAAACAGCGAGACCAAGCCGATGGCGGCAAAGGTGCGCAGGGTAAAGCTCCAGCCCATTCGCTTAACCGCCAAGTAGTAAAACGGTAGGTTAATGGCAAAAAAGTACACCCCAAAGCCCCAGCCGGTAATGCTGCTGGTCATATAGCTCAACAGCAGCGCTAAGCCTGCCGTGCTGCCCGTCAATAACACCGCATGGGTATAAAAGGTCACCCCCAGGGCGACAAAGAAGGTACCCAGCAGCATCGCCATCAAATCTTCATAGGGGCGATGCGGATCCTGGGGAAAATCTTCCACGCGCATGGGGCGTCCTTACTTGAATAGTTATGAGGTTTAAATGGCGCTGGCGTGCTCGACCATTAACTGCAGCGTCTCCCGACCACGCCAGCGGTTGCGATTAAGCTTATAGGCGCAGTGAAGCGTATCGCCGACGCTAAACCCGGGCAGTTCCCCCGGCGTTAAGGCGCGAAACCAGATCGCTTTGCATGTTACCGGGCCAGTAGAGAGCTCAAGCATCAGGTGCGAGCCTTCGGCACCCACCGGGCGCAGCGCCTCAACAATAAAGCGCCCCTCAAACAGCGGCGGGTCAAACTCTCGCCCGTAGGGGCCAAGGGTTTCGATCTCTTGCAAGGTGGTCAGCGAAAGCTGTGCTGTGGAGAGTTCGCCATCCGTCCATAGACGCGGATAGAGCGTTCGCCCCTGCAACTGCTCGCCCACTGCTTGTAGGAACGCGGCTTTAAAGGCCTCAAGCTGATCCCGTGGAACGCCCACACCTGCTGCACCACTATGGCCGCCAAAGCGTGGCAGCGCCTGGGGAGCGAGCTCAAAGGTGCGCTGTAGCGCATCGCGCAAGTGCAGTCCGTCAATCGAGCGGCCAGAGCCAGTGAGCATACCGGGTGCTGCCGCCTGGGTAAGCACCAACGCCGGGCGCCCGTAAGCCTGCACCAAACGTGAGGCAACAATGCCCTGCACGCCTGGGTGGCCATCTTCCAGCAACACCACCACAGCAGGCTCATCGGCGTTCAAAGCCGCTGTGGCAAGCGCACGTGCCTCGGCGGCCATATCGGCCTCAATCGCTTTGCGGGACTGGTTATCCTGATCCAACACGTCGAGCTGGCGATTGGCGACCCCATCGTTCTCGGCGAGCATAAAGTGCAGCGCCGCGTAGGGGTCGTCCAGCCGCGAGCGGGCATTGATACGCGGCCCCATCTGAAACGCTAGCGTTTCGGCGTTAAACGGCACGCTGTCGGCGCCCAAGCGTGTGGCCATCGCTCGCCAGCAGGCTGCATCCATGCGATTGATTAGCTTTAAACCTTGATTGACCACCGCACGGTTCGCTGGACTGCCACCCAATGAAACACAATCCGCTACCGTGCCCAAGGCTACGTAAGAGAGCCAAGGCGAGAGTTTGGGCGTGGACTCTGAGAGCGCCCCCCACTCGATCAGCACGCTGCGGGCAAGCGACATCAATAGCCATGCCACCATACAGCCGGCGATGGTTTTATCAGGATACTCGCAGTCATCCCGGGTAGGGTTAACGCAGGCAAATGCCGAGCTTGGCGGCCCCTCAATGGGAAGCGCGTGATGGTCACTCACCACTACATCGATACCCGCCGCTTTTAGACGCGCGATACGCGGCTCATCACTGCTGCCGCAATCGGCGGTGATGACCAAGGTGGGAAACGGTTTTTGCGCCAGGGTGCGCTCCACCAGCGGCAGACTAATGCCGTAGCCGTCGTGAATACGGTGGCCAATCAGACTATGTAGCTTACCTTCCGGCACGCCAAACAACTCGACCAGGGTGCGCCGGATCACCACATGGGAGGTGATGCCATCCACATCGTAATCGGTAAGAATACCAATCGCCTCACCCTCGGCCGCCGCTTGAGCAATCCGTTCGGCGGCGCGGCGGCCGTCGGCTAGCTTCTCCGGGTGGGCCAAGTAACGCAGGCTGGGCGAGATTAACGGTAGCAGTTCACCGCTATAGCCGGGCAGCCGGGAGGCCAGCAGCCGCGCCTGCAGCTCGCTTAAGCCTTCCGCCTGGGCACGCGCATAGAGCGCCTCGTCCACAGGACGAGGCTCTAAGCGTGGCCCGATGCTGCTAGAGGACACTGTGCTAGAAGAGAGCGTGCTTTGGGGTAAATCTGTCACTGCGGTCATCGATGTCTCAAAGGGTAGGTCTCAACGCCGATTTTCCACGACAAACTGCTGCACGGCGGCAAGCTCGGCGGGCAGCACGGTGTAGCGCTCTTCACGCTCAATCAGGTCTTCCATATGCGGCGGCAGCGGTACACCCAGGAAACCCGCTTTCACTACCGCTTCGGCGAATTTAGCCGGGTGCGCAGTGGCCAACGTTATCATCGGCGTTGACTGATCAGCGCGGGCGCGCTCGGCAGCACGGTAGCCGGTCGCGGTATGCGGATCGAGCATTTCGCCGGTGCGCTTATGAGCATCGCGAATCGCTTCCAGAATCGTCGCATCGTCCACGCTGTAGCTGGCGAATTTCTCGCGCAGCTTGGCCAAGGGTGCATCGGCCAAGGCGGTCGGCTCCTGCTGGAAGCGCTCCAGCAGTGCTGCGACGGCCAGGCCATCGCGGTCGTAGGCGTCAAACAGCAGGCGCTCAAAGTTAGACGACACGACGATATCCATGGAAGGCGCCAGCGTTGCCGCCAGCTCTTTTTTGGAGAAGTCGTTGGCGGCGAGAGTGCGATGGAGGATGTCGTTGGCGTTGGTAGCAATAATAAACTGCTTCACCGGCAGGCCCATCTTGTAGGCCATATAGCCCGCAAAAACGTTGCCGAAGTTAGCCGACGGCACGCAGAAGCTCACCTCGCGGTGCGGCGCGCCCAGGGCTACGCCTGAGGCGATGTAGTAAACGATCTGCGCCATAATGCGCGCCCAGTTGATTGAGTTCACTGCGACCAATCGGGTGCCGTTCAAGAATGTCTGATCGGCAAAACTGGCTTTGACCATCGCCTGGGCGTCGTCAAAATTGCCTTCAATGGCAATGTTAAAGACGTTATTAGCCAGCACCGAGGTCATCTGACGGCGCTGAACTTCCGAGACCCGGTTGTGCGGGTGCAGAATAAAGATATCCAGGTTGTCGCAGTGGCGACAGCCTTCAATCGCCGCAGAGCCGGTATCACCAGAGGTCGCTCCCATAATCACCGCGCGCTCGCCGCGCTTTTTCAGGAAGTGATCCAGCAGGCGACCGAGCAGTTGTAGCGCCACATCTTTAAACGCTAGCGTCGGGCCGTGGAACTGTTCGAGCAGAAAATGGTTAGCATCTAGCTGCTTGAGGGGCACGACCGCGTCGTGATTAAAGGTCGCGTAGGCCTCGGTGACGATGTTGCGGAACGTTGTATCGTCGATCTCACCGTTCACAAACGGCTTCATCACCCGAAAAGCGATTTCCGCGTAGGAGAGCCCGGCCATACTGGCCAGTTCTTCCTTAGAGAACTCAGGCAAGACTTCCGGCACATACAGACCGCCATCGCTGGCCATACCGGTGAGCACCACCTCTTCAAAGGAGAGCGCGGGCGCCTGCCCGCGCGTGCTGATATAGCGCATCTGGGTTTACTCCTCCTCGTCCAGGCCTTCCACGCGAATGCGTGTAACGGGGCCGGCGATATCCGCCATGGATTCGATTTCGCGGATCGCTTCGTTCATCTGCTTCTCTTTGGTGCGGTGCGTGAGCAGAATAATCGGCACCAATTCACCTTCGGTGGCCTCTTTCTGAATCAGTGCTTCAATAGAGATGCCCTGCTCAGCCAAAATGGTAGCCACCCGCGCCAGCACACCGGGGCGATCAACCGCCAGCAAGCGCAGATAGTAGGCGGTGGTGATGTCTTCCATCGGCATGATGGGCAGTTGGCTGACATCTTCGTCAATGCCGCTAAACGCCAGATAGGGAACCCGGTAGTGGTGGTCGGTAGAGATATCCCGCGCCACGTCGAGCAAGTCAGCCACAACCGCCGAGGCAGTCGGCTCTGCGCCGGCACCCGCGCCGTAGTAAAGCGTCGGCCCAACGGCGTCGCCCATGACCGCAATGGCATTTTTTACACCGTGAACATTGGCCAGCAGACGCTCTTTCGGAATCAGCGTGGGGTGAACGCGTAGCTCTAACCCTTGTTCGGTGCGCTTGGAGATACCCAGGTGCTTGATCACGTAGCCAAGGTTGTCGGCCTGTTCGACGTCTTCGGCGGTAATCCGCGAAATACCTTCGGTGAAGGCTTTCTCAAACTGCAGCGGTACGCCGTAAGCAATCGAAGCCAGAATGGTGAGCTTATGCGCCGCATCGATGCCTTCCACATCAAAGGTAGGATCGGATTCGGCGTAACCCAGCGCCTGGGCTTCTGCGAGCACATCCTCAAATGCCCGGCCTTCGTCGCGCATATGAGTAAGAATGTAGTTGCCGGTGCCGTTGATGATGCCCGCCACCCACTCGATACGGTTGGCACCCAGGCCTTCGCGCAACGATTTAATGACGGGAATACCGCCGGCCACTGCGGCTTCAAACGCCACGATCACGCCCTTCTCATGAGCGGCCTTGAAGATTTCATTACCGTGAACGGCAATCAGCGCTTTGTTGGCGGTGACCACGTGCTTGCCATTGGCAATAGCGGTGAGCACCAGTTCGCGAGCGATATCGTAACCGCCAATCAGCTCCACCAGGACATCCACATTGGGATTGGTCGCCACTTCAAACACATCAGAGGTGGCATTGATGCCGGTAATATCGCAGTCAGGATGAACACTGCGATGAGCAACCTGCTCAATCACAATAGGGCGGCCAGCACGACGCGCAATATCGTCAGCGTTGCGGGTCAATACGTTAAAGGTGCCGCCACCGACAGTGCCTAAACCACAAATACCTACTCTTACCGGTTTCAAAATACTTCCCCTTTTGTGTTGGGCACCCGCAGGTGCAGCCTCTTAAATCAATTTCTCAGCTTAATGTGCCGTTTATTTACGCGGCACTATGGCTTATGTCATTCGTCGTCCAAGCCTAACATGGCGGAGAGCCGCTCGGGGGGCACAAATCCCGGTACTAGCTGCCCATCGGGCAAAATAATCGCCGGTGTGCCCTGCACGCCCAGCGCTTTGCCCAGATCATACTGCCCCGCCACCGGATTGTCGCAATCGGCTGCGCTGGAAATAGTCCGGCCTTCTTTGGCTTGGGTCATCGCTTCGCTGCGGTTGTCCGAGCACCACACCTGTTGCAACGTTTTGGCGGCGTCGCTATTCATGCCAGCACGGGGAAACGCCATATAGTGCACGGCGATCCCGCGATCATTCAGTTCGGGGATGGTGTCGTGTAAACGTGCGCAATAGGGGCAAGTAGGGTCGGTAAATACCGTCACTGTTGCTTTTGGTTCATCGGCACCACGGAAGACCACTAACTCACTCTCCGGCACCGCCGCTAGCGCATCCGCCCGCGCCTGGTTCTGCTCCTGCTCGGTCAAATTCACCAGACCATTATCGGCGTTTTCATACAGGTCACCGACCAGGAAGTGACTGCCGTCAGCATTGGAGTAGAAAGATTCACCGCTCTCCAGCCGCACGTGATAGATGCCCTCCATCGGCGTTGCAGTGACCGCCTCCACAGGCATCTGCTGGCCATTGACGCTGAGTGAACCCGCGAGTTCGTCTGCGACGGCATCCGCCTGGGCAGCGGAAGGCAATAGACTGCCCGCTATCAGCCACGTCATCATTGAGAAAGGTGTTAGTAACGGCAGTGCTAGAAAACGGCGTTGACGCATATTTATTTCAACCTCGTGGGTGATGTTCAGCATGTAGGCTTTCCAAGCGCGCTTGAGCCACATGGGTATAAATTTGGGTCGTCGACAGATCGCTATGACCCAGCAGCAGCTGTACGACCCGCAAATTGGCCCCATGATTCAATAAATGGGTCGCAAAAGCATGGCGAAGCGTATGCGGTGACAGCGGCCGAGTTATCCCTGCCGTTATCGCATGCACCTTAATCCGGTGCCAAAATGTCTGCCGGGTCATGGCTTTGTCACCTCGACCTGGAAACAGCGCTGGGCGCGTCGGGTCGCTCATCAAGGCCACCCGCGCGGTGTCCATATAGTGGGCCAGCCAATCCGCCGCCTCTTCGCCCAAGGGCACCAGGCGGTCTTTATCGCCTTTACCGCGCACCCTTACTACGTTTTGACGCAGGTTAACCGCGTCGCCTGTGAGCCCTACCAGCTCAGAGACCCGCAAGCCGCAGGCATAAAGCAGCTCCAGCATAGCCCGATCACGGACGCCCAGCGGGGTATCGATATCGGGCGCTAATAGCAGACGCTCGACTTCGTCCTCTTCCAAGGTATTAGGCAACCCGGGGATGACCCGCGGCAATTTGATGTCAGTCAGCGGGTCGCTTTCCACCTGGTTATTAACACGCCCCCAGCGGTAGAAGCTGCGCAGTGTCGAGAGTAGCCGGGCATTACTGCGCAGTTGATAACCTTCCTCCCGGCGACTTTCCAGCCACTCACTAAGACGCTCGGGCGGCGGTGCCAATAGCGCTTCGCCATGGCTCTCCAAGTGAGCTTGCCAGGCAGTTAAATCACGCCGATAGGCGGCTAACGTATGATCGCTGGCGCCCTGTTCAAGCCAGAGAGCATCTAAAAAGGCATCGATAACGCTCATAGGTTAGTCACCTCAAGCCGCTTTTATTGAGCGACATAAACAAAACCCCGCCCCGCAAAGCGGTGACGGGGTTTTGGTATCCAGGCGCGACGCTTAGCAAAACGCTATACATGTCCAAGTACAGCGCGCCTGTGAAAAAGTGGTGTTTAAGCCAGCTTTTCCTTGATACGTGCAGAACGACCGCTGCGCTCGCGCAGGTAGTAAAGCTTGGCTTGACGCACATCACCGCGACGCTTGACTTCAATCGAGTCAACCAGCGGGCTGTAGGTCTGGAAGGTACGCTCAACGCCAACGCCGTGAGAAATCTTACGCACGGTGAAAGCGGAGTTCAGGCCACGGTTACGCTTACCGATGACCACACCTTCAAACGCCTGCAGACGCTCGCGGGTGCCTTCCTTTACTTTTACCTGAACGATAATGGTGTCGCCGGGGGCAAAAGGAGGAATTTCCTTGCCCATTTGCTCAGATTCGATCGCCTGGATCACTTTGCTTTTGCTGCTCATCATCATACTCCTAAATAACGTGTTGGCTTGACCGCTCAATCATGGGTGGCGGAAGCCGTGATCCCGGCGCTCGAAACGAGCTACGCGGGAGTCGTTATGGGTGACACAGGTGCGCATTTTCGCCCTGCACCGCCGCTCTGCTCTAAGTAGTTGAAAAACTTCATCGTTAAAAACAATGTCGTTAAAAACAACGTAGCTGAAAAGCAACTACTTAGTGGACAGAGCGTGTTCCTCGATAAACTCGTTCAACAGCTTGCGCTGTTCGGCATCTAATGCTCGCCCTTCCAAAAGATCCGGGCGGCGTTGCCATGTCCGGCCTAGTGATTGCTTTAACCGCCAGCGCTTGATGGCTGCATGATTCCCGCTTAACAGCACATCCGGCACTTGGCGCCCGTCGATGACTTCTGGACGGGTATAGTGCGGGCAATCTAACAGACCGTCATTAAACGAGTCTTCGACAGCGGAGTCCTGATGGCCCAATACGCCGGGAATCAGCCTTGCCGCTGCATCAATCAGCACCATCGCTGGCAGCTCACCGCCGCTCAGTACATAGTCGCCAATCGACCACTCTTCATCGATGTCACTCTCTACCACGCGTTCATCAATGCCTTCATAGCGCCCTGCCACGACCACCAAGGGTCCGGCGGAAGCCAGTGCTTGAACGCCCTGCTGATCCAACTTACGCCCTTGGGGCGAGAGGTAGATCACTGTCGGCACTAAGCCGGTGGCTTGTTGCGCCCGCTCACGGGCGGCAAAAATCGCTGCGCGCAGAGTGTCGACTTTCATCAACATTCCCGGACCACCGCCATAAGGACGATCATCTACGCTGCGGTGGCGGTCAGTGGCGTAATCCCGCGGGTTCCAAAACTCCAGCGCAATACGCTGTTTGTCTACCGCTCTGCCAACCACGCCTTGCTGCGTTAGCGCGTCGAACATCTCGGGAAACAACGACACAACGCCGATCCACATTGCAGGCGACACTGCTTCGCTTTCACCCAGTTCGCTTTCACCAGGCCCGTTTTCACCAAGCTCGTTTTCTTCAAGCCCGTTTTCACCAAGTTCTGGCTCTATCGAGTCAGTAGCAACATCACTACTCAAACTATTCATAAGTTTGGTCAAAACTCAGGATCCCAGTCGACGACCATACGGCCCTCTTGGGTACTGATTTCAATAATGACGTCGTCTGGCAAAAAGGGCAGCAGCCGCTCGCGCTTGTCGATTGACTCAGAATCGCCGCGAACCACCATGACATCGTTGGCGCCAGTTTCAAACAGATAGCTTACCTGTCCTAACCGTTCGCCGGCCTGAGTGAAGACAGCCATGCCTTCAAGCTCATGCCAATAATACTCGTCGTCAGAGAGTTCAGGCAGTGCTTGTTTGGGCATCATAATGTCCGTTTGGGCTAACGCTTCAGCCGCGCTACGGTCATCGACTCCCTCCAACTGCACCACAAGTCCTTTACCCTGCCGACGCCCCTGAACAATGCTAACGCGCTTAAGGATTTCACCTTGGCGCACCCACCATTCCGGGTAATCTAGAATGCTGTCCATCGGGCTGGTGTACGAGTACACCTTGAGCCAACCTTTCACCCCATAAGGGCTAGTCAGCTTGCCTAGCACCACATGTGTGTCGTCAGTTTGGCTACTCTCAAAACGCGTCATTGACGACCTCAGCTAGCTACAGCACTCATTCAAACTACAGATTTCAAACTACAGATTTCAAACTACAGGCTCGACAAGCAGGCTTACGCCTGTTTGCGTGCTTCTTTAACCAGCTCAGCAACACGGCCAGAAAGCTGGGCGCCTTGGCTCTGCCAGTGAACAACGCGGTCTAGATCAACGCGTAGACGCTCTTCCTGACCGCGGGCAACCGGGTTGAAGAAGCCAATACGCTCGATGAAACGACCGTCGCGAGCGTTACGCGAGTCGGTAACGGTCAGGTGGTAAAAGGGACGCTTCTTGGCGCCACCACGGGCCAAACGAATGGTAACCATACGATAACTATCCTTCGGTTGAGGTTACGAGAGTGTATTGTTAGCGCTATTCGCTATCGGAACACTCGTCGTGCTAAAGGCTATATAGTCGTGCTAAGGGCTATATAGTCGTGCTAAGGGCTATATAGTCGTGCTAAGGGCTATATAAAGGCCTTCACTGAGGAGCGCTGCCACCGCGATTTACGCGTTTTTACGCAACACCCACGCATGAAGAGGCCGCATTCTACGCAAATGCGCCCAGCTTGGAAAGCCTGACAGCCAGAAAACTCATAGGCCGTCAACCTTACCCAGCGAGCTGACCGCTCATTAACGGCGGGGCAATCCGCCAGGGCCACCCATACCACCCATGCCACCGGGCCCGCCCATTCCACCTGGCCCACCAGGACCACCGCCGCCCATCATGCCGGACATGCCGCGCATCATCTTCTGCATTCCGCCCTTCTGACCGGCCTTCTTCATCATTTTCTGCATCTGCTTATGCTGCTTGAGCAGACGATTCAGATCAGGCACTTGCAGGCCTGCACCAGCGGCAATGCGGCGTTTGCGCGAACCGTTAATAATATCGGGCTTGCGACGTTCTTTGGGTGTCATGGAATTAATCAGCGCTTCCAGCTTACCCATCTCTTTTTCAGGGCCGGGACCTTGCGCCATTTCAGCCATCTGCCCCATGCCGGGTAACTTGCCCATCAGGCCGCCCATGCCGCCCATTTTCTTGAGCTGCTGGAGCTGATCGCGAAAATCTTCCAAATCAAAGCCATCGCCTTTCTTGACCTTTTTGGCCAACTGCTTGGCTTTGGATTGATCAACGGTACGCTCGGCTTCCTCGATCAACGACAGCATGTCGCCCATACCCAGGATACGCGAAGCGACTCGGTCCGGGTGGAACGGCTCCAGGGCGTCAACTTTTTCGCCGACACCCATGAACTTGATAGGCTTACCGGTAATGTGGCGCACCGACAGCGCCGCGCCACCACGAGCATCACCGTCGGCCTTGGTCAGAATCACCCCAGTCAGCGGCAGCGCTTCACTAAATGCCTTAGCCGTATTGGCGGCATCCTGGCCAGTCATGGCGTCGACGACAAACAGCGTTTCCTGGGGCGAGACTGCTTTATGCAGCGCCTGGATCTCCGCCATCATGGCTTCATCAATCGCCAAGCGACCGGCGGTATCGATCAGAACGACATCGTGGAACTGAATCTTGGCGTGCTTGATGGCCGCTTCGGCAATCGCTACCGGCTGTTGGTCAGAGCGAGAGGGGAAGAAATCCACCTCAACCTCTTTGGCCAGGGTTTCTAGCTGGTCAATGGCTGCCGGGCGATAGACGTCGGCAGACACGACCAATACTTTTTTCTTCTCTCGCTCGCGCAGGTAGCGGGCCAATTTGGCCACAGAGGTGGTTTTACCCGCGCCCTGCAGACCGGCCATCAGCACAACGGCGGGGGAGCCTTTAAGCACAAAGCCATCGTTGGCTTCGCCCATAATCGCTTCCAGCTCTTGCTGGACGATTTTAACGAACTGCTGGCCTGGCGACAGGCTTTTGGATACTTCCTGCCCTACCGCCCGCTCGCGTACGCGCTCAATGAACTCCTTGATAACCGGCAGCGCAACGTCGGCCTCAAGCAGCGCACGGCGCACTTCGCGCAGGGTATCTTTAATATTGTCGTCGGTCAGGCGAGCCTGACCTTTAATCGATTTTAGCGTCTGGGAAAGACGCTCACTTAGATTCTGGAACATGGGGCCTCTCTGCCTCCGTCACTGCCGTTGGCGCGCACGCCCTGGACTAATTAGTAAAAAGATTATACGCGCTCATGCTTTGAGTCTCCATGGGAGAGTGCCAGCGACCCTACTGCAAACGACCAGCGCAAGTCGCCATCTGACCGCCATGGATGGCGGAAATGCCGGAATTGTCGGGAACAATTTTCCGGCCATGGCGAAAGACCCTTGCTTACACCTTTCCCTGGCACTCCTAAATACTCCTCCCGTGTGTTTACCTATTTTCATGCACCTGCCCTGCTGGGCGACGCGGCTTGGATTCGTTATAGTAGCCACTACATTTAATGATCTTTTTTCACAGCAACGCGCTGCAAGGCGCACGGATAGCATCATGCAGGCGCTCCCCTTCGCCACGATGGCTTTTGTTCTTTATGTCGCCGCTGCTATTTGGCAGGGTATGACGCTTTTCCGGCGCGTGCCGCCTCGCCAGGGCATGGTGCGCGTGCTCGCCGTACTAGGCCTGCTGCTGCACATTCCCGTAGCGATCAAACTGATTGGCCAGTCCCCCGGCCTGCTGCCGGGCTTCACTACTAGCGCCACGCTATTGATGGCGGTCGCGGTGAACGTCGTGCTGGTCGCCAGCCTGTTTAAACCTGTTCTTAACGCCGGTATTGCACTGTTCCCGCTGGCGGGAATAGCGCTAATAGCAGCGACATGGTTGCCTAACCAGGGCGGCCACACCGGTTTAACACCGGGTATTTTATTGCATGCGGTGAGCTCTGCACTGGCGTTTGCCGTGCTAGCGATTGCCGCCGTTCAAGCCGTATTAGTCGGCCTGCAGAACCAAGCGTTACGCCATCATCATATTCGCGGCATCGTGCAATCGCTGCCGCCGCTGACGACCATGGAGCGAGTACTTTTCGAGTTGGTGTGGGCAGGCATTATCATGCTTACCCTATCGATCGCTAGCGGCCTGATCTTTTTAGACAACTTCTTTGCCCAGCATTTGGCCCACAAAACCGTGCTATCACTGCTGGCGTGGGTAATTTTCACAACGCTACTGATTGGCCGTTACCGCTTTGGCTGGCGCGGCATGCGTGCCGTGCGCTGGACGCTGGGTGGCTGTGGCCTGCTGGTGTTAGCCTACTTTGGCAGCAAGTTCGTACTTGAGATTGTACTTAATCGATAGCTACTTAATCGATAGCTGCTCAATCGATAACGCCTCAACCTATTAAGAGGCGCAACCGCGCCTTTGGTTGTCTTGACACACCACTCGCGACCTTCTACAAATCGAGCCTAATTCGCCACAAAGGACTTTTCGACTTGAGCGACGACTTCCCCCTGGGGTTACTGTTCGGCCTGCTAGCCTTACTGATACTGCTTTCTGCTTTCTTCTCCAGCTCTGAAACCGGCATGATGTCGATTAACCGCTACCGCTTGAGCCATCAAGCCAACAGCGGTGACCGCAGAGCCAAACGGGTCATGCGTCTGCTCACCCGACCCGACCGCTTAATCGGGGTTATCCTGATTGGCAACAACTTTGTCAACAACCTAGCGGCGTCAATTGCCACCATTATCGCCATTCACTTCTTCGGCGACGTCTCGGGACCTGCGATCTCCACTGCCCTGCTGACCATCACCATTCTGATTTTCGCCGAGGTCACGCCGAAGACTTACGCCGCCATCAAGCCAGAGCGGATTGCCTACCCTACGTCCTACGCCCTTGAGCCGCTGCTAAAACTGCTCTATCCACTGGTCTGGCTGGTTAACGTAATGTCCAACGGCCTACTCCGGCTAGTGGGCGTAAAAAGCGTCGACAACGGCGGTGACAGCCTAACCCGCGACGAGCTTCGCACGGTGGTGCACGAAGCAGGCACGCTGATCCCCTACCGCCACAGGGCGATGCTGCTATCGATTCTTGACCTTGAGAACGTCACGGTTAATGACATCATGGTGCCGCGCCACGAGGTGCTGGGCATCGACCTGGACGATTCGCTTGAAGATATTTTGACTCAGATTCGTACTAGCCAACATACCCGGCTGCCGGTTTATAAAGGCGATATCAATAACATTATCGGTATGCTGCATCTGCGCAACGCGGCACGCTTTCTCTCCCGCGACGAAGTGACTAAAGCGTCAATTGTCCAGGAGGCGCGCGAACCCTACTTCATTCCTGAGTCCACGCCGCTGCATACCCAACTACTCAACTTCCAAAAACAGAAGCGTCGCATTGGCATCGTGGTGGATGAGTATGGCGATGTGGAAGGCCTGGTAACGCTGGAAGATATTCTGGAAGAGATCGTGGGCGAGTTCACCACCGATGTCTCTGAGGATGAAGAGATTCACCAGCAGGACGACGGTAGCCATGTGATTGAAGGCACCGCCAATATCCGTGAAATTAATAAGATGCTTGGCTGGCAGCTACCTACCGACGGCCCCAAAACGCTCAATGGCTTAATTCTTGAGCACCTTGAGGCGTTTCCAGAAGGCCCTGCGTGCCTGCAGATTGGCAATATGCGTATGGAGATTCTGGAGATTCGCGACAACCTCATCACTTCAGCGCGCTGCTGGCAAAAGCTGCGAGCCCCGCGCCGCTAGGCGATATTAGCAAGGGTTAACGCCGATTGGCGAGATCCTGATCCGCCGCCGCTTTTAGCGCTCTGACCCGCGCCTCCAGAAACCGCCGCAGCGCCATATCATCGGCATCCAGGCGGTTAAGCGGCGGCCCAAAGTGTAAACTCACCGGCGCCCGAAAGCGCCTAGGGCATTTCTTAAGCGCCTTCCCACCATGGTGGGAGGTCCACGAGCCCCATAGGCCTGCCAACCCGGCAGGAATCACCGGGACGTCATCCCGAGCCAGAATTGTCTCTAAGCCACGTCGGAAGGCATGAATCTCGCCATCGGGCGTTAGCCGTCCTTCAGGAAACACCATCACGACCTGCCCCTGGCGCAACGCCTCGCTAACGTCATCCAGGGCACGGCGTATTGCACCAGGGCTGCGCCGCTCCGACTCAATAGGAATAGCGCCAACCAACTGAAACCACCACTTAAGCCACGGAGAGTCAAAAATTGGCTGATCCATCACAAAGCGCAGCGGCCGCGGGCTAGCGCCACCGAGCACCAAGGCATCCATGAAACTAACGTGATTACACACTACCAGCGCGGCGCCGTGCTTAGGAATATGTTGGCATCCATGAACCTGCAGCCGGTAGCAGAGGTGCATTGAGACAAAAATAAGCCACCGCAAGAGGTGCCGAAATGCGCTGACGCCGCCCTTCACGTCGCCGCCTCACGGTGGCGCAGGCCGGCCAATATAGTGCTCATCAGTTGGTCCAGCAGTTCATCTACCTTCAGTTGCTGGCCCTGCCAGTAACCTAGGCGCTCATTCAGCCCCAACTGCACGAGCCCGTGAACGCTGCCCCACAGCGTGCGCCCCAAGCGACGGGCTTCGAGATCATCCAGCGCTGGCTGATAAGCCTTAATCGATGCTTCTACTTGGGTAAACAGTGCTTCAATCAAGTCGCTTTGGCGCTGATCCAGCTCGCCCTCTTGAGCCAACGGGTAATCAAAAAGCAGCTGCCAGCGGTAGCAGTCCTGCTCCGCGAATCGCCAATAGGCAAGCGCCAGCGAGCGTAGCCAGGGCTCTGGGTCATCATCAACTAAGCTAGTAATGGTGTGCTGTAACCGCGCCAAGGTTTCCACATTGACGTTCTGCAATAAGTTATTGAAGCTGCCATATAACTTGAGCAGCGTGCTGGGCGCGCAGCCGACCTCTCTGGCCAGGGCACGCAGTGAAAGGCCGTGGACTGGCTGCTCAGCCAACCATTCATCACAAGCGTGCATGACCTGCGCGTGGAGGGCATCGGGCACATGCTGTCTAGGACGGGCCATGGCGATCTCTTAAGGTCAACGACAAACGAGGAGGAATGCCTCACTGCACTTTAGCGGGAGCAGGGGATACGATAGGATACCTTACATCGAACACTGTTTTCGACACTAAAACACACCATTTCGTGCTTAATTGCACAAAGCCCCCCCGCTATCCAGGGTTACTTCCACGACGTTTTTGCTTAAGGAGACAGGTATGACGGGGCGACTGCATGTGCAAAACTTACCGCTGGCCCGTTTATTGCCAACGCTGGATACCGCTGAACCGCTGGTGGAATCACCCAACCTAGCGCCCCGAAGCCCCGTCTCGGCGATCCGCTTAGAGCAGGGACAGTATCGGCTGTCGTCGCTTTTCTGGGGGCTTACGCCGCCCTGGCTGGAAGTGTTAGATCATGCGCCACACTGCGCTCGGGCTGAAACCCTTGAGTCACGCGCCATGTTTCGCGACGCCTTTAACGCCCGCCGCTGCGTGATTCCCGTCAGCGGTTTTTATTTATGGAAAACCCAGCCGCGCAGCAAACAGCCTTATTTAGTCACCCAGGTCTCGCGGGCACCGCTACTGCTGGGAGCTTTGTGGTGCCGCTACCATACGACGTTGACGGCGTTTGCCGACTCAGCCGCGCTGATCACTGTGCCTGCTAACGTGCTGTTATCACCGCTATCCGACCGCTTGCCAGCCATCATTCCCCGCCAGGCGCTTGACGCATGGCTCGACCCGGACACGGATTTAGAAACACTTAATTCGCTGTTAACGCCCGCCCCTTTGGAACTGTTGGGCGCTTTTCCGGTATCTAAACATGTCAACAACCCCGCCTACCAGTCATCGGCTTGTGCCCACCCCACTGGGTCGATGCTGCGCTGGGCTGTGTCACAGGAGCTGTAATGTTGCAATCCACTTGCTTAACCCGCTGGCGGCTTCCCCCCCAGCGCGCGCTGCTTGGCGTCATTGCCAGCATCGCGATGATGCCACTCGCCTTCGCCGCGAATGATGACGCCGTTGCCGACGCCATTACTGATACGGTCACTCCGATCATTAGCCCATATGACAGCCGCGACTACCGTGTTTTGACGCTTGAAAATGGCCTCAATGTATTACTGGTCAGCGACCCAGAAGCGGACAAAGCGGCAGCGTCGATGAATGTACGGGTCGGCAGCGCCCAAGATCCCGATGATCTTCAGGGATTAGCGCATTTTCTCGAACATATGCTGTTTCTAGGCACCGAACCCTACCCCGAATCCGACGGTTACCAGCGCTACATTTCCAATAATGCGGGTTCCCACAACGCCTTTACCGCGCAGCAGGATACCAACTACTTCTTTGATATTGAGCCATCGGCGCTAGCGGGTGCGCTTGACCGCTTCAGCGAGTTTTTCTTGTCGCCGCTGTTCAACGCGGACCATTTAGAGAGCGAGCGCAATATCGTTCACTCTGAATATATGGCCCGTATTCGCGACGAGTCGCGTCGTGAGAATGATGTGCTAAATCAGCTACTCAACCCGGACAACCCAACAACCGGCTTTGCCGTAGGCAGCCGAGATACGTTAGCCAGCCCGCCTAAAGGCGAACCGACACTGCGTGAGCGGGTGATTGAGTTCTACCATAACCATTACGATGCCAATGTAATGAACCTGGCGATTGTGGCGCCGCAGCCGCTGGATCAATTGGAAACGCTGGTCGCTGAACGCTTCGCTGGCATTGCCGACAATGACTTAAGCGTACCCACCATTGAAGCGCCACTGGTGGATTCAGTTACCTTGCCGCGCTATATCGAGCGCCAGTCGCTGCAGGATAGTCGACAGCTACGCTTCTACTTCCCGGTACCCGACCCCACCGACGACTACCGCACAAAACCCACCCAGGTAATCGCTCACCTGCTTGGCGATGAGGGTGAAGGCAGCCTGCTAGCCGTACTGCGCGATGCTGGGCTTGCCGACGGGCTTTCCGCCGGCGTTGGCCGCGGTGATGGCAACCAAGCGCTGTTTACAGTCTCCATCAGCCTAACGCCCGCAGGCACCAAGCGCCTTGACGATATTGAAGCCACCCTGTTTGCGGCGATCGAGCAACTGCGCAACGACGGCCTCGCTGAGTGGCGTTACCAGGAACAAGCAGACCTCAATGAACAGGCCTTCCGCTTCCAGCAACATGGCGCCCCGCAGCAGGAAGCCACACGCCTCTCCATGAGTCTGTCGCGCTACCCGGTAGAAGACGTTCAGTACGCGGCCTACCGCATGGATGGCCCCGATGCAGAACTCCAGCAGGCCTATTTAAACGCGTTAACGCCGGATAACATGCTGCGTTTCTACTCGGCACCGGATGTCGAAAGCGATACCGTCTCGCCGTGGTTCAATGCCCAGTGGCGCGAGCAAACGCCTGACCAGCCGGGCCAGGCCCTTAGCGGCTTAGCCCTTCCCGGCCCCAACCCGTTTATCGCCAGCGACTTAACGCTACTAGAGGGCCAGGATGAGCGCCCCAGCCTGCTGGTCGATACACCATCGTTTAGCGCTTGGCATATGCAGGATGAGCGTTTTAATACCCCAAGCGTTGAGTGGCGCGTCAGCTTACAGAATCCAAGCGCTAGCTACTCTGCTGAAGAAGCGGTGCTTACTAGACTGCTTGCCAGTTGGCTCAATGACAGCTTGAACGAATCCCTCTACCCAGCGTGGCTGGCGGGTCAATCGTTCAGCGCCTATCCTCACGCCCGCGGCATGACGCTGTCTTTTTCCGGCTGGCGGGATGGCCAAACCCCGCTGATCGAAAAAGCGCTTGAGCAACTTAAAACCGCAGAGATATCTGATGGCGCTTTTGAACGTGTGCGCTACCAGCTTCAACGCGAGTGGCGAAACGCGCCAAAAGCATCGCTTTATGGCCAAGCCAGCCGCACGTTAGGCGAAGCGTTACTCACACCTCAGTGGTCCACCGCTGATTTACTCAAGGCGAGTGAGCGCTTTACCCGTGACCATTTGGAAGACTTTCGTCAGCGCTTTCTCAACGACCTGTATGTTGACGCCATGGCGGTCGGCAACCTCGGCGCTGATCTAGCGCGCGAGCAGGCGCAACTGATGCGTGACCAACTGCGGCCGCGGCTAACCCGCGACGCTATCGCCAACCTAACGCCGCTTGCGATTAGCGAGGAGCACAGCGTGCTGCATCCTCACAGCTCACGAGATGAGTCCTTGGTGCTACGCTATCTACAGGGCCGCGACCAAACGCCAGAGGAGCAAGCCACTACCGCGGTGATTGCCCAGTGGTTGGAAACGCCCTTCTACCAGCAGTTACGCACCGAGCAGCAGCTTGGCTACATCGTTAATGCGGGCTATTCGCCGCTACTCGAAGCCCCCGGCATTGCGCTCATGGTGCAATCTCCCGACGTAGACAGCGGCACCATTGCTGAACGCATGGACGCGTTTCTTGACGAAGCCAATCAGCGCCTTGAACAACTTAGCGACGATGATTTAGCGCCTTATCGCCAAGCGGTGCACGACCAGTTACGCCAGCGCGATACCAGCCTTGCGGGTATGACTAACCGCTACTGGCAAGCCACGGCGCTGGAAGACGTTCGCTTCGACCGCCGCGATCAGTTGGCCGAGCTAGTGCTGGACATTAGCCTTGGGGATATAAAAAGCCTGTGGCCATCGCTGCGCGAGCACGCTCTGGATATACGCTTTAATCCAGGCGACGAACCCAGCGATGTAAGCGATTACCGCGAAGCACGCTCAGCGCTGCCTAAAATGCGTGAATAAACAGCACGGTTAGACCATCGACACCGGCTCAGGCGTCAAACGCCTGGGCCGGCATCATCGCCTCCACGAACATCACTAACTCTTCCAGAATCTGCCGCTCGCGATCAGAGAGAGTTTGCTGATTGTACTGCTCAATTTCCCGCGCAAATGCCTTCAGGGTAAAGCCTGCCAAGGCTGGATCATTAATACGCATCCAACGAAAGGCTTCCCACTGCTCACGCTCTTCGCCTTCCAAGGTGTCTGGATAGCTGCGCGCACGAAAGCGAAACAGCATCTCTTCTAAACGCGGGTCTTGAAAGGCAAAGCGTTGCCCCACCAGGTCCCACGGCGCCATTTCACGCACCCTCTCCATCTGCTGGCGGTCGGCTGCGGAGAAGAAACTGCCCGAATACAGCATTAAATCAGGATCTTGCGGCTCATCAGCATAACCAGCACTAAACACCTGGGCGACTTTATCAGCAACACCGCTGGCATCGCGCAGCGTTTTCCAGTGCTGACGACAGGCCGTTACATCTAAGCCCAAACGCTCAACAATACTGCCGTACTCCCCTTTTTGCGGCCCATCGACGTCCTTTAAAGCGCTCGCGGGGAACACCACTGGGCAGCGATTAATATGGATCACTTTCAGCGGAATGCGCGCCTCGCCTTCGGTCAAATCCTGCTGACTGACAAACACTCGCTCACGAATCTGCTCCGCTGACATATTGAGCAAATCGCAGGGATCGATACTCAAGTCGTAAACGATGACCCCGTTAGGGTTAGTCGGGTGCTCGGCCAGTGGCATGACCAAGGCACTGCAGCCTCGGCTGGCTGGATAACGGCGAGAAATATGTAGCAGCGGCTTGGCGCCAGGCAGATCGAGCTGCTTGGCCACCGCACGCTTACCGCGCAGGCCGAGCAGATAATCAAACAACTTGGGATTACGCGCTTTAAGCAAGCGTGCCAGCGCAATGGTGGCTCGCACGTCGGCGACTGCATCATGGGCACCCTCATGAGCAATGCCATTGGCGGCGGTTAAGTGCTCCAGCTTAAAACTGGGCGCGCCATCCTCACGCAGCGGCCACTCAATGCCCTCGGGGCGGAGCGCATAAAAAGCGCGCACAATATCGATTAAATCCCAGCGGGAATTTCCGTTTTGCCATTCGCGGGCATAAGGATCGAGGAGATTGCGGTAAAATAGATGGCGCGAGACTTCGTCATCAAAACGCAGGCTGTTGTAACCCACGACACAGGTGCCGGGCTCGCTCATATGGCGCTGAATTTCGCCTGCAAACGCTGCTTCAGGGAGGCCATGGCGCTGGGCCTTTTGCGGGGTAATACCGGTGATCAAACAGGCAGCAGGATGGGGTAGATAATCATCGGCTGGCTTGCAATAAAGCTCAATTGGCTCGCCAATCTCGTTTAGCTCGGCGTCGGTTCGCAGCGCGGCAAACTGAGCTGGCCGATCGCGACGCGGATCAGCTCCGAAGGTTTCATAGTCGTGCCATAGAAAACTGATCGGGGCAGCATTGGGTGGCGCCATGAAGAAGCACTCCGCTGGGCAATGAAAAGCCCAAGCCTAGCACACCCGCCACCCCTTTCGCCGCGTCTTAAGCTCTTTGCCAAGCACTAGTTCTTTGCCAAACACTTTGGACCGGCTTTTTGGCTTAGCTTTTTGGTAGCGTCACGTTAAGCTCCAGCACGGAGCAGTTATCTTCGCTGTCCAGAGAGATTTGGATAGCATCATCGTCCACTTGCACGTAGCGACGAATTACCTCAAGCAGTTCGCGCTCAAGCAGCGGCATATACTCGGGCTGGCCACGCTGACCACGCTGATGCGCCACAATAATTTGCAAACGTTCTTTGGCTACCGAGGCGGATTTCCTGCGCTCACGCTTCAAGAACTCCAGCAGTTTCATCGACGACCTCCTCCGAACATGCGGCTCAGCAGGCTTTTGCGCTGCGTTTCATGGAAACGCAACGGCATATCCTCGCCGAGTAGCCGCGATACCGTGTCGCTGTAGGCTTGGCCCGCATCGCTAGAGATATCGTGGGTGACTGGCACACCTTGGTTAGACGCGCGCAGAACGGCTTCTGACTCAGGAATCAAACCTAGCAGATTAATCGCTAAAATTTCGCGAATATCGTCAAGCGTCAGCATGTCACCGGATGTCACTCGCTCGGGGTTATAGCGCGTGACCAGCAGGTGTTCTTTAATGGGATCTTCGCCCTGCTCAGCGCGACGCGTCTTAGAGGCCAACAGCCCTAAAATACGGTCAGAGTCGCGCACTGAGGATACTTCAGGGTTAGTGACCACAATCGCTTCGTCGGCAAAATGCATGGCCAACTGCGCACCGCGCTCAATACCGGCAGGCGAATCGCAGAGAATAAAATCGAAGTCTTGTTTCAATTTCTCCAGAACTTCTGCGACGCCTTCCTGGGTCAAAGCATCTTTATCGCGGGTTTGTGAGGCGGGTAAAATAAACAAGTTCTCGACACGTTTATCACGAATCAGCGCTTGATTGAGGCCCGCCTCACCTTGAATCACGTTAACTAAATCGTACACCACACGGCGCTCACAGCCCATAATGAGATCAAGGTTGCGCAGACCCACATCAAAATCAATCACCACCGTTTTTTTACCGCGTAGTGCAAGCCCTGTGGCAATTGCCGCCGCGCTGGTGGTTTTGCCGACCCCTCCTTTACCAGAGGTCACTACAATTATTTTAGCCAAGAGTCGCTTCCTTCTTGAAGTCGTTCGTCGCGAGCGCGAGTTAATGGGCGCTCTACGTATAACGAGAACGTCAATGTCGTCAACATGCCATACTGTAACGGATAGCATCTTCGGCGTCGCTAGGCATGAAGCACCAATGCACGCCCATACAAAAATCTTAGACTAGCGGCTTAATTTCAAGCTGCTCTTTTGTAAAGTGAACTTCCGCTGGTCGACCTGAAAGCTGTGGATCAATATCTTCAGAACGTTTGTAATTACCTGCCACTGAAAGCAGCTCAGCCTCCAGTTCCCGGCAATAAATACCCGCTTGAATGTTGCCATGAATACCCGCCAGGGCACGGCCACGCAGAGCACCGTACACATGGATACTGCCAGCTGCCAATACTTCCGCCCCAGCATTTACCGCACCGATCACTACCAAATCACCTTCAGAAGCGCTTACCTGCTGCCCTGAGCGAACGGTGCCACGATAAAGACGCGTAGCAAGCGCAGGCATTTCCGCTTCGCTGGCTATCTCTTCAGGGATAACTTCGTGCACGGGCGCGCTACTTACACTCTCCAGTATTCGCCCGCGGCCCTCTTCAACCGGCGGAAACCAGCCCAGGCCCAGCGCCCACGCAGATTGGCGTACAGGCTCGGGGCCACCGCGAACCGCCACCGGCAGTAGCTTATGATCGCGGCACACGGCGCAAATACGCTCTAAGGCTAAGTGGGGTTCATCTAGCTTTTCCACGCTAAGCACAACCGGTGTATGCTGAAAGAAAGCAGGCGACTGGGAGAGCTTGCCAGCCAACTGCTGGCGGATTCGCTCCGGATCGGCACTACTTAACTCCATGACGGTCATCGGCAGCATGCCGCCTTTGAAGGTAAAGGCCACTGCGGCACTGTCCACGTTAAGGCTCATGGCCGAACTCCATGTCATGTTCAGGTAAGATAAAGGTAGCGCACTATCACCTATTGTGGTCTAGAAAATAGTCGCTCATCACATCATAGTACTTTAAAGAATAGTGCTTCAAAGAATAGTGCTTCAAAGAATAGTGCTTCAAAGAATCGTACTTTGATGAATAGTAATGCCAAACTAAGCGACAGCGCCGATGACTGCAACTATCAAAGTCGCCGACGACTGATTTTTTTTATGCTACGCATCTTATATAGCAGGATGATCCATGCACGGACTGTTAAGACGCCTGTTCGCTCCTCGGTGGCAGCATCCCGACCCTGAGGTACGCCGTCAGGCCCTCCAGCGACTTGACCCTCAACAAACAGATCAGCGCCAAGCGCTGCAGTCGCTCGCTCAAGATAGCGATAGCCAGATTCGTCTTGCCGCACTGCTGGCCCTCGACGACTGTGCTGGGCTTGTGGATGCTTATTCAAATCATCATCAGGATGAAGCCTGGTTTTATGCCGTTTGCCAACGTCTCAGCGGACGCGAAGGCCAGACCGACCTGCACCAACGCCAAGCATTGGTTGAGCGCCTAAAAGAGCCGCGAGCATTAAATACGGTGGCCCTGCAGGGCGATAATCTCAATTTACGTTTGACCGCACTCAGCAAGCTCAACGATGAAAGTGACCTGATTCATCAGGCCTGCCATAACGGCGTCGCCGCCGTTCGTCATCAGGCTGCAGAACGCATTGAGGGTGAAGAGGGGCTGAAGCGGTTATTAAAAGAGGCGCGCCGCGACCGCCAGGTGGTTCGCTTGGCACGGGAGCGCCTCAACCGTTTACGCAGCGACGCGCAGTGGCTGGAAGCTGAAGAGCAGCAGCGCGAAACCCTGCTAAGCCAGTTGGAACAGCACGCCCGTGCGCCCTGGGAGCCACTTTACGGCGGCCGCTTCCGCCATCTTGAGCGCCAGTGGGAGCAACTCAACCAACCGCCCAGCGTGGAACAAGAGCAGCGCTTTCACCAAGCCCTGCTCAATTGCCGAAAAACGCTACACGATCATGAAACCCAAGAACAGGCGCGCCAGCAGAGCAACGAGCGTCGCGACGAAGCCGAAACCACTCGCGAGCAACTGCTCGAAGGGATCGAAGAAACCCTCGATGGCCTGCGTCACGCCTCGGCGAT
The DNA here is from genome assembly GCF_031010195.1 of Halomonas sp. SpR8. GTDB lineage: Bacteria > Pseudomonadota > Gammaproteobacteria > Pseudomonadales > Halomonadaceae > Vreelandella. Next base: position 636,049 of record NZ_JAUAMC010000002.1, read on the forward strand.
GACCGTTCAGGACATCGACAGCCTACGCGCTCAGCGCCAACTGCTCGGCCAGCGCTGGCAAACGCTTTCCGATATGCATCCGCCCAGCGATGCAATGCGCCACCGCTATACGCTAGCAATCCAGCACTACGATCAGTGTCTAGAAGCGTGGCAACGCTGGAGCACGCTAAGCGCTTCCATCGAAACCGCTTTGGCCAGTGGCGACCATGCCACCTTGGCGGCACAGGTGAGTCAGTGCCAGTGGCCCGAGACATTAATGCCGCCCGCGTTACTGGGCCGCGCTCAAGCGGCACTTAATCTTGAAAGCAGTGCGCCATCGCAGCCAACGGAAGATAAAGCCACGCTTGACGCTCATTCGGCTGAACTCGACACCTTTGAGCATTTGCTAGAGCGCGGCGCTTTTAAAAGTGCTAGCCGCCTGCATCAGCGCCTAAAACCCAATATTGAAGCGCTGATAACTCCCGATGCCCAACCACTTAAAACACGCTTAAAACATTTAGCCGCACGGCTAGCGGAGCTGCGTGATTGGCGTGGTTTTGTCGCTGGGCCAAAGCGTGAACAGCTGTGTGCCAGTATTGAGGCCCTCGCCAACGATCAGCATATGGCGGAAGACGCGCTGGATCGCCACCATCGACAGCTAGTCAAAGAGTGGAAATCGCTAGGCGACGCAGCCGCAAATCGCGAACAGGCCGCGCGTTTCCGCAGCGCCTCTGAGCGCATTCATGAACGCCTCGCTCCCTGGCGAGAGCGTCTAGGCGAAGAGCGTGAGGCCAACCTTCAAGCTCGCGAGGCGCTTTGTGATCAGTTGGAAAACTTACTGGCCCAGCCGGCTGAAGACGCAGACCCTGACGTTCTACGGCAAATTCGCGACAAAGCTCGCCACCAATGGCGCCACTTCAGCCCGGTACCCCGTGAGCGCTCTGAAGCCGTTGGGCGTCGCTTCGGCACTATTCGCCATCAGCTACAAACGCTGATTGATCAACGTGCTGAAACCATCGCCTCACACAAACAGGCACTGATCAGCCAGGTGACTGCGCTACGCAACGACGATAACCAACCTTTATCCCAGCGTATCCACCAAACCAAACAGTTGCAGCAGCAGTGGCGCACGCTAGGCCGTGCACCAAAAGGCGAAGAGCAAACGCTGTGGAAGGCCTTTCGTCATGAGTGTGACCAACTCTTTGCCCAGCGCGATGCGCATAAAAATGAACAGGCAGCGCGCCAGCAACAGCAGCTTGATGAGATGCAAACCCTGATTGACAAGATGGATAGCTGGCAGCCTATTGAAGCGAGTGATGCCGCCATACTGGATAACTTTCTCGAACAGGCTAACCAGCTTGAACCGCTACCTAGAAATCGTCGAAGTGAAGGCATGCAGCGGCGCATGAGCGGCATTGTACGCGCTCGGCGAGAGCGCTTAAACCGGCTAGCAGTCGCTGATACGGTACACCAATGGCACGCCATTATGCCGCTAGTGAATGCGCATTTGGCTGCCGACCAGCGTTTGCTAAGCGAGAACGCTTGCAGCGATGTGGACGCGCAAATGATTCTTTCCGTTTCGCTACCCGCGGCCTTTAATGAAGCGCATAAGGCACGTAACCAGCAGCGCCAAAGCGTAGCGGTGCCGCTTTCAGACGCCGATCATGCCAAGCTAGCTGAATCGCTTGCCCGCTTGAGAGTTCGCCTCTCTATGCTCGCCGTTGGCAGCGTACGCCAAAGCGATGAGCCGCTACGTCTGGCGATTCAGGTAGAGCGCTTAAATGAGGGGTTTAACCAAGAGCGTAGTCGTGATCAAGAAGTAACCGACATCTTGGTAGCACTGTTGGCCCTAGGGCCGATGCCAACCGTCCTGTGGGCCGCTGAAGTAGAGGAACTGGATAACCTGCTAAGCCGACTGGCGCGTGTCCCTCTGCCCTAGTCGAAGAGCGGATACAGCGTTTAACGCCATCCACCACCCTTCAGTAACAGCAATGCAGTAACAGCAATGCAGTAGCAACAATTCAGTAGCAACAATTCAGTAGCAACAATTCAGTAATAGCAATTCGATAACAACAACGGGAGGCGATAGCCTCCCGTTTGCGTTCTCCTCATTGGAAAAACATTAGCCCATAAACTGGCCACCGTTAATATCGATGTTCGCACCGGTAATAAACCCTGACTCTTTATCGGCCAAGAAAGCGACCAATCGGCCAATCTCCTCTGGCGTGCCATAGCGCTTCACCGGAATCGTTTCTCGGATTGCTTCGCGCACTTTTTCGGGAATATTCATGATCATGTCGGTAGCAATATAGCCAGGCGATACGGTATTAACGGTAATTCCCTTGGTCGCTGTTTCCTGCGCCAGCGACATTGTCAGCCCGTGCATCCCGGCTTTAGCGGCCGCATAGTTGACCTGGCCAAACTGGCCTTTGCGCCCATTGATTGATGAAATATTAATAATCCGCCCATAGCCACTTTCGAGCATCATCTCGATCACGCTACGGCAGGTGTTAAAAACGCTGTTGAGGTTAGTATCAAGTACTTCGTACCACTGCTCGTAAGACATTTTCTTCATGGTGCCGTCACGGGTGATACCGGCACAGTTCACTAGCACACTAATAGGGCCATGCTTTTCATGAATTTCGCGGGCTCCCTCCAGGCAGGCGTTGTGGTCGGCAAGATCGACTCCTGACAATTCGATATTGTTATAGCCGTCGGCATGCTGCGCTTCCAGCCAGGTTTTGGCCTTGTCGGGGTTACGGTAACCCGCCACGACCAGATAACCCGCATCTGCCAACGAACGACAAATTGCCGTACCGATACCACCAGTTCCACCAGTTACCCAGGCGACGGGGGCTTGATTGGCCATTGACTACCTCCCTGATATGACAAATGGCTTGGATCTTAAAGCACGCACATTGCGCCGCAAGCCACTGTGAATAAGCGCGATTGCGCTTGAACTACCCTAATGCATTATTTGCTTGAGCAATGCACCAGCGTAAGCTTTTTATTGTGACTACTTGCAGCATAGCTGCACTCTCTTCATGTTGCAGCAGGATCCATCTAACCGCTATAAGCCGAACGTGTTAATCGCCCTATTGACTTCACGTAAAACATCTGTAGAATACGCCACACGTTGATGCGGGGTGGAGCAGTCTGGTAGCTCGTCGGGCTCATAACCCGAAGGTCATCGGTTCAAATCCGGTCCCCGCTACCAATATTTTGAAAGGCAGATCAGTAATTTACTGATCTGCCTTTTTTTGTTTGTTGGCTCATCTCATGTGGCACATACGTGCCACATTTGCCTACTTCTTTCCTTCAGTAATTTCCTAGGATCTCCAAGCGACTTTCTCCCTCACAATCCTCAAAAATTTTGCATAGCTTTTTTAGATGCATCCCATTCAGTTCGCTGGGCAGTTAACAATCTGGTTTACGGGTACGCCATCGCTTAACACTCAATAGCATTGACGGCTAAACCACCTTTGGATGTTTCTTTGTACTTATCCAGCATGTCTCTGCCTGTATCGCGCATGGTGCGTATCACCTTATCTAACGATATAAAGTGAGTGCCATCGCCCCGCAATGCCATCTGAGCGGCGTTGATCGCCTTTACCGTTGCAATGGCGTTGCGCTCGATACAGGGGACTTGAACCAGGCCGCCAACGGGGTCGCAGGTTAATCCTAAATTGTGCTCCAGGCCGATTTCCGCCGCATGCTCAACTTGTTCGGGCGTTCCCCCCATCACATCCGCCAGACCGGCCGCTGCCATGGCACACGCCGAGCCGACTTCGCCTTGACAGCCCACTTCAGCACCGGAAATCGAGGCATTTTTCTTGCACAGAATGCCGATGGCGCCTGCCGCCAGCAAAAAATCCACCACGTTCTTCTCACAGGCGTTGGGCTGAAATTTCATGTAGTAGTGCAAAACAGCAGGAATAATGCCAGCGGCGCCGTTAGTTGGCGCCGTCACCATACGCCCGCCTGCGGCGTTTTCCTCATTAACAGCGAGGGCAAAGATATTCACCCACTCCATTGCTGAAAACGTCGTGGCGATCAGGCAGTCGTTCTGCTCAGCCGCTTGAAGACGCTGATGAAGCAGCTTAGCTCTGCGTTTTACCTGCAGCCCACCAGGCAATATCCCTTCATGGGATAACCCATTGTCAATGCACTCACACATGACTTGCCAGATACGCCAAAGCTCGTTTCTGACCTCTTCCTCGGATCGCCAGACTTTCTCATTTTCCAGCATCAGCCGGCTGACACTCAGTTGCTCTTTTTTGCATAGCGCCAAAAGCTCCCCAGCGGTATCGAAATTGTAAGGGATGGTCGCCCCTCCCAAATCATCTAGCGGCATATCCACCTGCGCTTGCTCGACAACGAAACCGCCACCCACCGAGTAGTAGGTATTTTCATACGCCAAGTCACCTTGGAGAGTAAAAGCAGCCAGCCTCATGGCATTGGGGTGGTGAGGCAAGCTCTCTTCATGAAAATAGAGATCACGATTCCAATTGAAAATCACCTCCTTTTGTCGGTCCAGTTTTAATAACTGGTTCTCTTTGAGCATTTTGATGGCTGGCTCAATAATCTTGGGATCAATCGTATCGGGACGCTCGCCCATCAGTCCCATAATAATCGCGTGATCGGTGGCATGCCCGATACCCGTCGCGGATAGAGAACCATAAAGATGGACTTCAATATGCGCTACATCACTGAGCAAGCCGTTTTCGCGTAGCGCGGTTACATACTTAAAAGCCGCCTGCATGGGCCCGACGGTATGCGAACTGGAGGGACCTACTCCAATCTTAAAAAGGTCGAAGACACTGATAGGCATCGGAGCACCTTTAAACGTGTAAATAGGGGAGATCAGGCACTGCCTGGGAGATTTAATAATTTATAGATTTATTAAACTAACGTTAGTGACGGTTTGAGAAGCATCTTACTTGTTGTAAAACAGTATATTTAGCAGCGTTTCGAAAAGGATTACTTAGCGCTGACAGTCAACTTTCGCGAAAAAGTAACCCGATTATAAAAAAGTGCTGGTACTCCAATTTCTCTTCATGAAGCTTCAGATCAATTCCCGAACACTACCGTGCGTCCCGAATAAAAGAATACGCGGCGTTCTAGGTGATAGCTAATCGCTCTCGCCAAGGTTAGGCATTCAATATCGCGCCCCTTGGCTACCAGATCCTCGGGGTAATGAGTATGGTCCACGGGCTCGACCCCTTGCGCAATAATCGGCCCTTCATCAAGGTCATTATTAATATAATGCGCCGTTGCGCCGACAAGCTTGACCCCTTTCTCATACGCCTGATGATAAGGTTTAGCGCCTTTAAAACCAGGTAGCAGCGAGTGATGGATATTGATGGCCCGCCCTGCCAACAGCTCACACATGGAGGGTGAAAGCACCTGCATGTACCTGGCCAGCACCACTAATTCAGCATCGGTTTCCGCAATGATGTCGCGAACCTGGGCTTCCTGCTGCAATTTCGTCTCGGGGCTGATCGGCAGATAGTGATAAGGCAGACCGTGCCATGTCGCCAACGGCTCCAGATCAGGATGGTTGGAAATAACCGCTTTGATATCAAGGGCCAACTGACCGGTACGATAGCGATAGAGAAGATCATTCAAGCAGTGATCGGCTTTCGAGACCAGAATCACGGTTCCCGTGCGTTTTCCTGGGGGCGTCAGCTCAAACTGCATGCCAAACTCATTGGCCCGTGCTGCAAAGTCAGCGTGAAAACTTTCTTCTTCAAATGCATCAAGTTCCGGACGGAACTCGGCGCGAATGAAAAAACGTCCGCCGAGCCGGTCATCGAAAGAGTTGAGCTCGGTGATATAGCACTGCTGCTCTTTCAAGAAGCGCGTGACGACGTCCACCGTTCCCAAACGACTCGGGCATTGGGCGGCAAGAATCCAGGTATCACTCATTCGGCTCATAGTGAAAGTATCTCTATTAGCAGCAGATCGTAGCGGAAGATAATAGCGGCCGAAACAACGTTTCGGCCTGCCAGCTTATTGTTCTACGTTAATGTCATACTCTGTCGCTGCATTCAGTAACCAGCGATAGCAGTAGTCGGCAAAACTACGCCGTATCACTAGCTCCCAGCGGTCTTCGCTGGGGCGGCGAATGATGGCGGTTGCCTTGGCGAAGACGGTCGTGACGCCCTTACCCACTGGAAAATTACTGGGATGCACGTCGTAGATGACCGTTTTCATCAACAGCTCTTGCGCCGCTTCACCGGAAAGCTCTAGCAGTGTCTGGCCGCCGCTCACATCGCTGATCGCGAAATGAGCGCTGCCCAAATAGTCACGTAGCTTCGTCTCCAGCGGAAACTCCTCGCCACCGGGCACAATCACCAGCCACTCGTCCGGAGACAGCCATTGAATGGAGCGTTCGCCGCTGGCATCCTGCACAAGCGCCTGAGGCTTGCCAGGTAAGCTGATCCCAAGCACGTCGCGCACCGCCTCGTCGAGGACGATGGCCCCGCCACGAAGGACTAGATGCCCAAGCATCGCCCGCTCGCGCAGTTGAAGCCGGCTTGCACTGCCGGCCCGCGGAGCACCGCTATGACGATAGCTATAGGCTAACGGTGACTCTACTGGGATAGCGGTATCGGTACGGGTATCGAAGGTGGCCGCGTTAGACATTTTGGCGCTCTCCCTTGGGGTCGTAGAAAATGGTGCTGACGATTTCGGCTTCATGGGTCTGGCCGTCTGCCATCGGCAGATAGACCGTTTCGCCCATTTTCTTGTGCCCACCTTTCACCACTGCTAAGGCAAACCCAGAATCCAGAATCGGGCTGTAGTAGCTGGATGTAACATGCCCCACCATGGGCATGGGGATCGCATGCTTGGGATCAAACACAATCTGGGCACCCTCTTCGAGCACCACTTTCGGATCCTTGGGCCTTAGCCCTACCAACTGCTTACGGTTCTCACGCTTGGTGTCACTGCGCGTCAGGGCCCGCTTGCCAATCCATGAATAAGGCTTGTCGTAGCCGACACACCACTGCATACCCAGGTCTTCCGGGGTGACAGAGCCGTCGGTTTCCTGTCCCACGATGATGAAGCCCTTTTCAGCCCGCAGGACGTGCATGGTTTCGGTGCCATAGGGCGTCAAGCCATACTTTTCGCCATGCTTGAACAGGGTCTGCCATACGTGCATGGCATAGTTGGCTTGCACGTTGATCTCGAAGGTCAGCTCGCCGGTAAAGGAGATGCGGTAGACACGTGCAGGCACACCCGCGACCTTGCCTGACCGCCAATCCATAAACTTAAAGCTATCGCGGTCGAGATCAATATCGGAAATCTCGGCGAGTAACTTGCGCGCTTCTGGCCCGGTGATAGTCATGGTGGCCCAATGGTCGGTCACCGATGAGAAATAGACATCCAGTTCCGGCCATTCGGTCTGATGCCACAACTCCAGCCACTCTAGGATCGCCGCAGCGCCGCCGGTGGTAGTGGTCATCAGGAAGTGGTTTTCGGCAAGACAGCTGGTCACACCGTCGTCGGTGACCATACCGTCATCTTTGCACATCAGGCCGTAACGGCACTTGCCGACTGCCAGTTTTTCCCACTTGTTGGTGTAAATCCGCGCCAGGAACTCGCGCGCGTCAGGCCCCTGGATATCGATCTTGCCAAGCGTCGAGGCATCGAGAATGCCCACCTTCTCACGTACCGCCAGGCACTCGCGAGCAACCGCCTCGTGCAGCGTCTCGATCTTGCCATTCACCTTCTGTGGATAGTACCAGGGGCGCTTCCATTGACCGACGTCCTCAAACTCGGCACCGCGTTCTACGTGCCACTGATGAAGCGCAGTATAGCGTTCGGGATCGAACAGATCACGACTATGGCGACCCACGATGGCTCCAAAGGTGACCGGGGTATAGTTGGGACGGAACACGGTAGTCCCTACCTCGGGAATGGAACGTCCCAGGCAGCGGGCCGCAATCGCCATACCGTTGATGTTGCCCAACTTACCCTGATCAGTACCAAAGCCCATCGCGGTGTAGCGCTTGATATGCTCGATGGACTCAAAGCCTTCACGGGTAGCCAGTTCGATACCCGCCGCGGTGACATCGTTTTGCAGGTCAACGAACTGTTTCGGTCCGCGCAGGGTAGGTTTTTCATGAGGCACTTGGAAAAGTGCCACTGCTGCCCCCTGCTGAAGCCGTTCGACGCTAGGCAGGTTAATCGCCTGTGCGGCATGCCCCGTGGCTGCCGACGCCTTAATGCCCGCTTCGACACCTTCGGCGAGTACGTCACCCAGCGCATAGCTGCCGTTGGCACCACCACACGCCTGCACGCCTTTCACTAGCCCTGGCACGAAGCCGATAATATCGTCACGCCATGTAGGCCGCGCACCGGTGTGGGAGGCCAAGTGGATTACCGGGCTATAGCCCCCAGAGCTTGCGATAGTGTCGCAGGCTAATTCTTGAATTGAGCCGCTCAACTGGAAAGCGTCAATATCGATTTTGGCGACCCGTGCAGCGGTGACCCGATTGCTGCCCTTCGCCTCGATGACGGCGCTGCCAGTAATAATGTTGATGCCCTGGGCGCGGGCGGCATCTACCCAGTCTCCAGCAGGTGCCTCGCGAGCATCAACGATGGCGACGACCTTGCAGCCAGCCTCTTTCCAATCCAGAGCAGCGCGATAGCCATAATCGTTGCTGGTGGAGAGCACCAGTTGACGCCCCGGTGCCACACCATAGCGACGGATATAGGTCGATACGGCGCCAGCCACTAGATTGCCCGGCACATCATTGCCGCCATAGACCAGCGGCCGCTCATGGGCACCCGTAGCCAGAATCACCTGACCAGCGCGCACTCGGTGCAGGCGGGCACGGACTTCGCGGTGGCCATTGACAACCGGCGCCGTATCGCCCAAGTGCTCGGTGCGCCGCTCATGCAGGGTAACGAAATTATGATCGTGGTAGCCGTTGGCCGTGGTGCGCGGCAACAGCGTGACATTCTCGCAACCCGCTAACTCCTCAAGCACTTGAGCCACCCACTGCTCGGCTGGCTTGCCGTCCAGGGTTTCGCGACTAGCCAGCAGCGAGCCGCCCATTTCTTCCTGTTCATCGGCCACAATCACCCGAGCGCCGCTGCGTGCAGCGGCTAGTGCCGCCGCTAGGCCCGCGGCGCCTGCGCCGACGACTAGCACATCGCAGTGCTGATTGAAGTGATCATAGCTGTCCGGATCGGCTTCCATGGGGCTGCGCCCCAACCCTGCCGCCTTACGAATGTATTTCTCGTAGGTCAGCCACATTGAGGCTGGCGCCATAAAGGTCTTGTAATAGAACCCCGGGGGCATGAACTGCCCGCCCAGCTTGCCAAACAGCCCCATCAGATCGCGCTGTACATTAGGCCAACCATTGGTGCTAGAGGCGGTTAAGCCATTAAACAACGCCTGCTGAGTAGCACGTACGTTAGGTACTTGCGCCGCCTCGGTGCTGCCTAGCTGCACGATGGCATTGGGCTCTTCAGCACCGGCGGCAACGATGCCTCTGGGGCGTGAATATTTAAAGCTGCGGTTGACGATATCCACGCCGTTAGCCAGTAGCGCCGAGGCCAGCGTATCCCCTGGATGCCCCTGGTAGCTCTGACCGTTAAACGTAAAGCTCAACGTGCGGGAGCGATCGATACGCCCGCCCGTGTTGAGGCGGAACATTTGTTGCTTGGACTGGCTCATGCCCGCACTCCTTCTTGTTGGCTTACCACAGCAGCCTCGCGGGGAGCGCTCTGGCTATCGGCGGTAATTGACGGCTGCTCGCCCATCTTGTAAGTCTCGAGAATTTCGTAGCTCACGGTGTGGCGCGTCATGTTAAAAAACTTGCGGCAGCCCACCGCATGCACCCACATTTCATGGTGAACGCCACGGGGGTTGTCGCGGAAAAACAGGTAATTACCCCACTCTTCGTCACTACACGCTTCAGGCTCTTTAGGCCGCTCGATATGCGCTTGACCCTTGGGATGAAACTCCTCTTCCTCACGGTGTTCGCCGCAGTAAGGGCAGTAGATATAGAACATTTGATACTCCTCTCTTACAAACCCTAGTGGGCAACGCCGGCAGCGCCGTGCTCGTCAATCAGAGCACCGCTATGGAAGCGGAACATGGAGAACGGCTCGGCAATGGGGTGCATCTCACCCTTGGCAAGGCTAGCTGCAAACACATGCCCCGACCCTGGGGTGGCTTTAAAGCCACCGGTACCCCAACCGCAGTTGAAGTAGAGCCCCTTCACCGGCGTCTTGGAGATAATCGGACAAGCATCCGGGCAGGTATCTACGATTCCGCCCCACTGACGGTTCATACGCACCCGAGAGAAGATCGGGAACAACTCGACGATCGCCTGGAGCGTGTGTTCAACGGTGGGATAACTACCACGCTGGCCATAGCCGTTATAGCCGTCAATGCCCGCGCCGATGACCAGATCGCCCTTATCAGACTGGCTGACGTAGCCATGCACGTGATTCGACATCACGACGGTATCGAGAATTGGTTTGATAGGCTCGGAAACCAGGGCCTGCAGCGGATGGGACTCCAGCGGCAAATTAAAGCCGCCCATCTTAGCCAGCACGCTGGAATTACCGGCGGTCACGCAGCCCACCGTTTTAGCTTCGATATCACCACGGTTGGTGTGCACGCCGTAGATCTGGCCGTCACGAATCTTAAAGCCAGTGACTTCGGTCTGCTGCAGGATATCCACCCCGTGGGCATCGGCACCGCGGGCATAGCCCCAGGCTACCGCATCGTGGCGAGCCACCCCCGCACGCGGCTGCCAGGAGGCCCCCATCACCGGGTAGCGAGCACTCGCAGAGCAGTCCATGATCGGTACCAGCTCCTGCACACCCTTGGCATCCAGCACTTCACCGTCAATGCCGTTAAGGCGATTGGCGTTGACGCGGCGCTGGATATCGCGCATGTCCTGCAGGGTATGTCCCAGGTTAAGAACGCCGCGCTGGGAGAACATGACGTTGTAGTTAAGATCCTGGGAAAGCCCTTCCCACAGCTTCATGGCATGTTCGTAAAGGGCGGCCGACTCGTCCCATAAGTAGTTAGAACGCACGATGGTGGTATTACGGGCAGTATTACCCCCGCCCAGCCAGCCTTTTTCAATCACCGCCACGTTCTTAACGCCGAACTCTTTCGCCAAGTAGTAGGCCGTGGCCAAGCCGTGGCCGCCACCACCGACGATGATCACATCGTACTGCTTCTTGGGTGTGGGGTTACGCCACTGGCGCTCCCAGTTCTCATGATGGCTCAGCGCGTGCTTGACCAGGCCGAAGCCGGAATAGCGTTGCATAGTGGTCTCCTTAGTTCAGCCGCGCCGGGCCCTGCCGGCAAGCCGATTCAAGCAATGGATTCGACGGCTTCAGCAGCGGACTCAGCGTAGACAGGGTGCTGGGCACACACATCGGTCACTTTGGCCTGCACCTCGGCCTCAATGGAAGCCGTGTCGTTGCCTGCGGCCAAGACGTCCAGAATGTCGCAGATCCAGCCAGCCAGCTCGCGGCACTCTTCAACATCAAAGCCGCGCGTGGTGACCGCGGGGGTACCAATACGCAGACCCGAGGTCACGAAGGGACTCTGGGGGTCGTTGGGCACCGTATTTTTATTGACCGTAATATGCGCGCGGCCTAGTGCGGCATCCGCATCTTTACCGGTAATGCCCTGGCGGATAAGCGACACCAGGAAGAGATGGTCGTCGGTACCGCCAGACACCACGTCGTAGTCGCGCTCCATAAACACCTTGGCCATGGCCTGAGCGTTATCAATCACCTGCTGCTGGTAGCGCACGAATTCCTGATTCATGGCTTCCTTAAACGCCACCGCCTTAGCGGCGATCACGTGCATTAACGGGCCACCCTGCTGGCCGGGGAAAACCGCGCCATTGAGCTTCTTATAGAGTGCTTCGTCGCCATGGGCGGAGAGAATCAAACCGCCGCGTGGGCCGCGCAGTGTTTTGTGGGTCGTCGTGGTCACCACATGAGCGTAGGGGAGCGGGCTTGGATAGAGGCCGGCAGCCACTAAGCCTGCAACGTGCGCCATATCGACCATTAACCAAGCGCCCACTTCGTCGGCGATAGCGCGAAAACGCCGCCAGTCCACCACGCGAGAATAAGCAGAGAACCCCGCGATGATCATCTTCGGTTGGTGCTCGCGAGCCAGGCGCTCAACTTCTTCATAATCGATCTCGCCGGTTTCTGGCTTGAGGCCATACTGCACGGCATTGTAATGCTTGCCCGAAAAGTTGGGTGCAGCACCATGCGTTAAGTGGCCGCCGTGGGCCAGGCTCATACCCAACACGGTGTCGCCCGGTGATACCAGCGCCATAAACACAGCGGCATTGGCCTGGGCACCAGAGTGCGGCTGCACATTGGCATAATTGGCACTAAACAGGTGGCAGGCGCGCTCAATAGCCAAGGCTTCAACCTTGTCAACGAACTCGCACCCACCGTAGTAACGACGACCTGGATAGCCTTCTGCATACTTGTTGGTCAGCTGGGTACCTTGCGCTTCCATAACAAGCTTGCTGGTATAATTTTCGGAGGCGATTAATTCAATATGCGCTTCTTGGCGAACCGTTTCTTCAGCAATTGCTTCAGCAAGCAAACTGTCGTAACTGGCCAAACGTGCATTGGGGGAAAAATTATTGTGAAGCATTACCGCCTCCTCATTAGTCACTTTTTTATTAAGTGCTGGACATACTCTTTAATGCTGATAAAACCAGGTCACTTTCAACCAAGGTCCCTATCAACGCGTTCTTACCGCGATACTATCGTTGGTGTCCGGGCCCAAGATGCTTGCCGACGTCACCACTCGATGTATTTGCGACATCGGCAACATTTAGGCTAGTCGTTAGCAGGAGACGCCGAAAAAGCAGCATGAAAAGCTTCGTTGCAGCGAGCAAGGCCAATTGATAATTCATATTTATTAGCCGCTAAGCCTGCGTAAAACGGATGATTCTTTTTATCAATAAAACCCAAACGCCCTTTACGGCAGTAGCCATAAAGGGCGCTCAACTCTATTGTTTAGAGATACATGTTTTTAAGATGTATATTTTTAAGACGCATATGTTTCAAATGCACGTATTTAAAAACGCATGTCTTAAAAATGTTTGTATTACAAATATCTGTCAGCGCTAGTAATCCACTACCAGATCGCCTTTCGGACGACTGCAGCAGGATAGAATGTAGCCCTCTTCGACATCCTCCTCCGTAATACCGCCGTTATGCTCCATTTCCACCTCACCAGACTTAAGCGCTACACGGCAAGTGCCGCAGATCCCCATACCGCAAGCCTTGGGAATATGTAGACCCAGCTTTGCCGCCGCCGCATGAACTGTCTCACCAGCCTGAATACGCACGCTTTTCCCTGAAGAGACAAATTCGATGCTGTGCAAGTCGCTGGTGTCGATGTTTTCGGCCTCGACTTCTGCCTGCTCGACCTGCTCGAGAACATCCTCACGAACATCGACTGGTGTAGCGCCAAACGACTCTTCATGGTAGTGATCCATGTTGAAGTTATAGCTTTTCAGAATATTCTTGATGGCGTTCATGTAGGGAGTAGGACCGCAACAAAAGATCTCCCTCTCCATGAAGTCGGGCACTATCAGCTCGAACAGCGGTTGGGTAAGGTAACCACGGTAGCCAGCCCAGGCTTCACCGATATCCTCTTTGCTCTCGCAAATGATATGCAGTTTGAACTCAGGGATGCGCGAGAACATATGCACCAGTTCACGGTGATAAATGACATCGCGAGGGGCCCGGGCACTGTGTATGAACTCAACGTCGACAGCGGCGTTGGTATCAAAAAGCCAACGCGTCATAGACATCACCGGCGTAATGCCCACACCACCAGAGAGAAACAGCACTTTCTCGGCCGGAAAATCGATAGAGTTAAAGTTACCGACCGGCCCGTGCACCGCCAGCTCGTCACCCACTTTTAAATTGGCATGCAGCCAATTAGATACTTTACCGCCCGGCACTTGTTTAACGGTGATGGAAAAGCTGTAAGGGATTGAGGGGGAGCTGGAAATCGTATAGGAGCGCATGATCGGCTGATCATCAATCTCAAGCTCGAGGGTCACGAACTGCCCCGGCTTGAAAAAGAACAGCACAGGCTGCTCGGCCATAAAACAGAACGTGCGTACATCCTGAGTTTCTTGGATCACCTTAACGCAACGAACCTGATGCCGGCCGTTGGTCCAGGTTTGGGTCGTGACCGGGTTGAAGTAATTAGTTGTCATTTTCGCCTCTGCCTGACCAGCCTTCATCGCTATGCATCACCGAACCGTATTCGTCATACGGCCAGTACCTTTGTGCTGCATTTTGGGGACGCGCCTGCTAACCGACTTACCTGACAGCGACGCGCACTTACCTCATGCCACTTTTTAGCGTTTACAAACCGCTTTTTTAGTCGTCACTACATCACCTGATGTCGCGGCTGGATAACTGGCAGGGACGCGCCTGCCACACAATCTGTCACTCGATACAGGTCGGGTATGAACAAAGCGCCAGGTTACGCGACAGAACAAAAAGATTAAGCAGTCTTGACTAATGGCCGACTCGCAGCCCTTGAGGGGGAAGCAGTGGTTTACGAGGATACTGGTATGGAAAAATGCGTGTTGAATACAATGGAAGACCCTCTCGCAGCGGCTCGTGAGGCAACGGCCGAGATACTGCAGACAAGAGAGCGTACCTTTTCGCTTCAGCAGCCGTTTTATAACGATGCTCGCCTGTTCGCACTTGATATGCAGGAGATTTTCGAGAAAGAGTGGCTGTTCGCAGGCATGACATGTGAGATACCGACCAAGGGTAACTTCTTAACACTGGACGTCGGTGATAATCCGATCGTCATTGTGCGCGGTAGTGAAGGCGCTATTCATGCGTTTCACAATGTTTGCCGCCACCGCGGTTCGCGGCTTTGCACAAAAGATAAGGGCAAGGTGGCAAAACTCGTATGTCCGTACCACCAGTGGACCTACGAACTTGACGGCCGCCTGCTGTTTGCCGGTAGTGATATGGGCACTGACTTCAACCTTGATCAATTTGGCCTCAAACCGGTCAGCGTGCGTACCGCCGGCGGCTTCATCTTTATCAACTTAAGCAATGAACCGCCCGCCATTGACGAGTTTCTGGAAACCCTTGAGCATTATCTTGAGCCGTACCAGATGGATAACGTCAAGGTGGCGGTAGAGTCCAGCATTGTCGAGCAAGCCAACTGGAAGTTGGTGATCGAAAACAACCGCGAGTGCTATCACTGCAACGGGGCTCACCCTGAACTGCTGAACTCATTGCAGGAGTTTGATGACACCGACGACCCGCGCGCAACGCCCGCCTATAAGGAATTGGTGGCATGCAAACAAGCTGACTGGGATGAGGAAAAAGTCCCCTATCAGTTAAAGCGCTTTGGCAAACGCAATCGACTAACCCGCACGCCGCTGCTGGATGGCATTGTTTCAATGACAATGGACGGAAAACCAGGCTGCAAGAAGCTAATGGGCCGCTTAAAAAGCCCTGACATGGGCTCACTACGCATCCTGCATCTGCCCAACTCGTGGAATCACTTTATGGGCGATCACGCGGTGGTATTTCGCGTGCTACCCCTTGGCCCGCAGCAAACCGTGGTGACCACCAAATGGCTGGTTCACAAGGATGCCGTGGAAGGCGCTGACTACGACCCCGAGCAGCTCCGCCGGGTGTGGGACGCGACCAACGACCAGGACCGTCAACTCGCCGAAGAGAACCAGCGCGGCATCAACTCCAAGGCGTATCAACCCGGGCCTTACTCTGAAACCTATGAGTTCGGGGTTATCGACTTTGTCGATTGGTATGCCACCCGGATGCTCGAAAACCTGGGATACGATACGCCTACGCTGCAGTTAGCCCAGGGTTAGGGTTTTCAGAATTATCAAAAGACTTGGCCCGCTGATGCGGGCCAAGTTCTTTTAGACGGTTAGCGATACCTCTTGAAGGGTAGAACTACGACTCAACCGGCAGGCGGCATACTTGAACTCTGGAATCTTTCCATAAGGATCCAGTGCCGGGTTGGTTAGCAGGTTCGCCGCAGCTTCCCCGTAACAGAACGGCAGGAAGACCATACCTTCTGGCATTCCAGGGTCAACTCGCGCCTTGAGCGTAATAGTCCCTCGCCGGGTGGCAATGGTCAGATCGTCGCCCGGTGCCATTCCAAGCCTGGCAAATTCAGCGGGCGCCAGGCTCGCCACGGCTTCCGGTTCCAGGTCATCAAGCACTTTGGCGCGGCGCGTCATCGAACCGGTATGCCAGTGCTCCAGTTGCCGTCCGGTAGTCAGTACCGTCGGATAGTCATTGTCCACCGGCTCATCCGGCGGCAGTGGCCGCGTGGGCGCAAATTTCGCCCGGCCGCTTGCGGTAGGGAACGCATCGCTGAAAACAACGTCCTGACCCGGTGCATCCTCCGCTGGGCAGGGGTAGGTCACCGACTGCTCGCGCTCCAGGCGCTCCCAGGAGATATTGTCGAGGGAGGGCATGCCACGCTTCATCTCTTCGAAGACATCTCGCGGATGCTGATAATCCCAACCCAGTCCGAAGCGTTTGGCGATTTCTTGAATAATCCACCAGTCCGGCTTGGTTTGGCCCGGCAGCGGCAAGGCCGCGCGCCCCATTTGCACCTGACGATTGGTGTTGGTGACGGTACCATTCTTCTCAGGCCAGGCGGAGGCCGGCAAGATCACATCAGCGAACTGGGCGGTCTCGGTGACAAACAGATCCTGAACCACCAGGTGCTCAAGCTTGGCTAAGGCGGCCCGGGCATGAGCCAGATCCGGATCGGACATCGCCGGGTTTTCGCCCTGAATATACATGCCGCGAATGGTGCCCGCGGCGATAGCATCCATGATTTCCACCACGGTGAGACCTGGCGTGGGATCCAGCTTGGTATTCCACAACTCTTCGAACGCCGCACGTACCTGGTCATCGTTCACCGGCTGGTAGTCCGGCATCACCATGGGAATCAGCCCCGCATCAGACGCTCCCTGCACGTTGTTCTGACCTCGCAAAGGGTGCAGACCGGTGCCAGGGCGTCCGGTCTGACCGCAGGCCAATGCCAGCGAGATCAGGCAGCGAGCATTGTCGGTGCCGTGGGTATGCTGGGAAATGCCCATGCCCCAGAAAATCATCGCCCGCTCGGCGGTGGCATAAAGCCTGGCCACTTCGCGTATGGTCTCGGGCTCAACACCGCATAGGCCGCTCATCGCTTCCGGGGTCATGTCCACCGTATGCGTTTTCAGGGCCTCGAAACCCTCGGTATGCTCGGCGATATAGGCCGTGTCATAGAGCTCTTCGCTGATGACCACATTGAGGATGGCGTTAAACAGTGCCACGTCGGCACCCGGTGAAAAGCGCACACTCAGATGGGCATAGGCATCCAGTGACTGGCCGCGAGGGTCGATAATCACGATTTTGGTGCCACGCTTGGCGGCCTGCTTGAAGAAGGTAGCCGCTACCGGGTGATTCACAGCCGGGTTGCAGCCGGTAAGAATCACCACGTCGGCTTGGCTGGCCTGCATAAAGGAGGCGGTGACCGAGCCAGAGCCAATGCACTCCATCAGCGCCGCAACTGAGCTGGCGTGGCACAAGCGGGTGCAGTGATCCACATGGTTGGAGCCAAAGCCGGTGCGTACCAGCTTCTGGAACAGCCACGCCTCTTCATTGGAGCATTTGGCACTGCCGAACCCCGCCAAGGCGTCAGGGCCATGGTCCGTTTTGAGGTCGATAAGCCCATTAGCGGCAAAATCCAGGGCTTCATCCCAACTCGCCTCACGGAAATGGGTCAGCGGCTGGGCGGGGTCGAAGTCAGGATCGATACCCTTAGCGACTCCCTCCCGGCGAATCAGCGGCACGGTAAGCCGCGACGGATGGCGCGGATAGTCGTAACCGAAGCGCCCTTTGACGCACAGGCGATTCTCGTTTGAAGGCCCTTCACGGCCCTCAACATAAAGGATCTCGTCGTCCTTAATATGGTAGGTAAGCTGGCAGCCTACACCACAGTAGGGGCACACCGAGTCGACTTTTCGATCGGCTGCGGCGGAATCGCCACGGCCTGCCTGATCGACTACGGTGGCAGGCATCAGAGCACCAGTGGGACATGCCTGAACGCACTCACCGCAGGCCACGCAGGTGCTATCACCCATGGGGTCGTCGAAATCAAACACGATCTTCGAAGCCGCGCCGCGGTGTGCCATGCCGATCACGTCGTTAACCTGTACTTCGCGACAGGCGCGCACACATAGATTGCACTCGATGCAGGCATCTAGATTGACGCGCATGGCGGAGTGGCTGCTGTCCTGTTCCAGGCTATCCGCCCGGGAGGCTACGTGATGAACGGTGGGTGCCTCACGCTCTTCCCGTCTGGGCATCTTGCGGCGCACTGCCGTAGCATCGATGGCCAACTGGTCAGCCATGGCCCAAAAATGGCTGGCACGGTCAGGACTCTCTTCCCGCTCCGGCTGGTCGACCAGCAGCATCTCCATGACCATCTTGCGGGCAGTGTGCGCTCGTTCCGAGCTGGCGCTATTGACCACCATACCGGGGGCTGCCTGACGCAAACAGCTCGCGGCCAGCGTGCGCTCGCCCTCGATTTCCACCATACAGGCGCGGCAGTTGCCGTCGGCGCGATAGCCGCTGGCGTCCTTGAAACAGAGATGGGGAATGGTTTCGCCTGCGCGTTTGGCCACTTGCCAGAGGCTTTCGCCGGGGTATGCGCTGACTTCAACTCCGTCCAGCGTCAGCGTGAAGCTGGTGCCTGGGCTCTGTTTGCTCATAGTCATCCCCTTACCCCTTGACGATTACGTTCTGGGCGGCAAGTTCGCCGCGAAAATCCTTGAGCAGCCCCAGCACCGGATTAGGTGCCGCCTGGCCGAGCCCGCAAATGGAGGCGTCTATCATCACTTGGGAAAGTTGCGTCATCAGCCCAGCGTCCCACTCATTCCGCTCGAGCAGGGTGAGCATTTTTTCCGTGCCCACCCGGCAGGGCGTACATTGACCACAGGACTCATCGGCAAAGAAGCCCAGCAGGTTGGTCGCTACCCCGCGTAGATCGTCCTGATCGGAAAGCACGATCACCGCCGCCGAACCGATAAAGCAGCCGTGCTCCTGAAGGGTGTCGAAATCGAGGGGGATATCAGCCTTGGTAGCGGGTAGGATGCCACCAGAGGCGCCGCCGGGCAGGTAGGCCGCCAGGCGATGGCCGTCGGCCATGCCACCGCAATATTCGTCAATTAGTTCATTGAGGGTGATACCCGCCGGTGCCAGGTGTACACCGGGACGTTTGACTCGACCCGAAACCGAGAAACTGCGCAGCCCCACACGACCATGGCGGCCCTGGCTGGAGAAGGCCTCCGCGCCGCGCTGCCAGATCATGGGAATCCAGTAGACGGTTTCGACGTTATTGACCAGCGTTGGTCGGTCAAAGAGCCCCTTCTGGGCCACAAACGGCGGGCGGTGTCGGGGTTTGCCCGGTTTACCTTCTAGTGACTCGATCATCGCCGACTCTTCGCCGCAGATATAGGCACCCGCACCTCGGCGCAGCACGATATAGCCAGGCGCCACCAGGCCAGCGGCTTCAAGCTCGCCAATGGCCTCACGCAGCACGTCATGTAACGCCGGGTACTCATCGCGCAAATAGATATACAGCGCCTCGGCGTCTACCGCCCAGGCGCTGACCAAGGCCCCTTCTAGAAACTGGTGGGGTGAGCGCTCCAGGTAGTAGCGGTCTTTAAAGGTGCCAGGCTCGCCCTCGTCAGCGTTAATGGCGCAGTAGCGAGGGCCCGCCTCCTGACGCACGAAATACCATTTTTTAAAGGTAGGAAATCCTGCACCGCCTAAACCGCGCAGATTGGCCTGCTGCATCGCCTCCATAAGTGCATCCACCGTGACCTCGCCGTTGTGACAGGCCTGGAGCAGCGCAAAACCGCCCTCGCGGCGGTAGCCATCTAGTCGCTGCCAATCGACGGGGGCGGGATGAAAATCCGCTTTTTCGACGACGGATTCAATGCTCGCTTGAGTAGCGAACAGCACGTGGTGGTGACCCACTTCCACCACCGGCGCGGTGTCGCAGCGCCCCATACAAGGTGCCCTGAGCACACGCACCTGCTCAATATCCACGTTCGCTTCCAACTGCGCTTTAAGCGCCTCGGCACCGGCCAACTGGCAGGTTAGGGAGTCGCAGACACGGATGGTCACCGCGGGCGGCGGCAGTTGGTCGTCGTGAATAATATCGAAGTGGGCGTAGAAAGTGGCGGTCTCGTAAACGGCCGCCATGGGCAGGTTCATGTAAGCTGCCAGAGCACGCAGCTCCGCCAGCAGCAGATGGCCCCGGATGTCCTGAATGGCATGCAGGTGTTCAATTAGTAGGTCGCGTCGGCGCAGCGTGGCGTCCTGGCGTTCGTCGCCCAGCAGTTCACGCAACCCTTCAAGAAGACGGGGGTCGAGTTCACGGCCGCGGGGCTTGCCGCGGAAGCGGCGTTTGGGGATCACGGTCTGGACGGTCATGGGTTACTCATTATTATCTTGATCGGTTGTATACCGAATGAACAAAAACGGCACCCCTCGGGGCGCCGTCTAGGGTCGCGCTGTATCAAACTATCTTGCCCCACCGGCAGGCAGGGCTATGCCTGTTGCTCAGCTAATAAGCTGCTTAGTTAATACGTTGCTAAGTTAATGCGTTGCTAAGTTAAAAAAGCTCTTAGGCCACGCTACCATGGGGATCAATAACGAATTTCTTAGCAGCGCCGCCATCGAAGTCGGCGTAGCCCTGGGGTGCCTGATCCAGAGTGATCATCTGGACATTGACCGCATCGGCAATATTAACCTTGCCGAACAGAATAGCCTGCATCAGCGGGCGATGGTACTTCATCACCGGGCACTGCCCCGTATGGAAACTGTGGGACTTGGCCCAACCAAGACCAAAGCGCATGCTCAGAGCGCCCTGTTGGGCCGCCTCGTCAGCAGCGCCGGGGTCTTCAGTCACGTATAGCCCTGGAATACCGATCTGGCCACCCGCGCGTGTCAACGACATCGCCGAGTTGAGTACGGTTGCGGGCGCTTCCTTGCCGTGGTTGCAGCCACAGGCGTGGGCCTCGAAGCCAACGCAGTCGACAAAGGCATCGACCTCACGCTCGCCGAGGATCACTTCGATTTTGTCGGCCATATCGCCATCCTGGGTCAGGTCGATGGTCTCGCAACCAAAGCTACGGGCCTGAGCCAGACGCTCTTCGATCATATCGCCGACAATCACGCACGCGGCGCCCAGCAGCTGAGCGGAAACCGCAGCCGCCAGGCCTACGGGACCGGCACCGGCGATATAGACGGTGCTGCCAGGGCCGACACCGGCGGTCACGCAGCCGTGGAAGCCGGTGGGGAAGATATCGGAGAGCAGGGTCAGATCCTTGATCTTCTCCATGGCCTGGTCGGCATCGGGGAACTTCAGCAGGTTAAAGTCGGCGTAGGGAACCATGACATATTCGGTCTGGCCGCCGACCCAGCCGCCCATATCCACATAGCCGTAGGCTGCGCCGGGGCGCGCTGGATTGACGTTGAGACAGATACCGGTACGGCCTTCTTTACAGTTGCGGCAGCGGCCACAGGCAATGTTGAACGGCACAGAAACCAGGTCGCCAGGTTGAATAAACTCGACGTCGCGCCCGCACTCGACGACCAAGCCGGTAATCTCGTGGCCAAGTACTAGGCCCGAGGGTGCGGTTGTGCGGCCGCGTACCATATGTTGGTCGCTGCCGCAGATATTAGTGGTGACGACCTTGAGAATAACGCCGTGCTCACACTTGCGATTACCGAGGGCTAGCTCAGGGTAGGCAATGGATTCGACGGCGACTTCACCAGGACCTTTATAGACGACTCCGCGATTGGCTGCATTCATGGCTGGCTCCTGTGGTTTATTGTTCTGCTCGTAATGGTTGATGGCGCTTTCCCAGCCTATCCCCTCCGAGGTTAAGGACTTACCCGAATAAGGCACTCACATATCTATTCAAGACATGAGGGGTCTCTTATCAGCGCAGCGCGCCTTCTTCCTTGAATAGCGTAAAAATCGCCTTGCGCCATGTTTGGGCGCCACACCGTTATGCAGCTGCCCGCCACTACTACAATCACGCATGTGCAGGCACATCTGACCAAGATGTCGTTAGCAGATATACATTATTATCCAGCTTTAACGACACCTAGTGACCTAACCCTCCCATACAGATATATTTGATCTCTAAATAATCATCGAGACCATACTTAGAGCCCTCAC
This sequence comes from Halomonas sp. SpR8, assembly GCF_031010195.1. GTDB lineage: Bacteria > Pseudomonadota > Gammaproteobacteria > Pseudomonadales > Halomonadaceae > Vreelandella. The sequence continues at coordinate 658,319 of NZ_JAUAMC010000002.1, forward strand.
GGCCAAGCCCTGATTCTTTAATGCCTCCGAAGGGTATCACTTCGTTCGATATTCCCACTTCATTGACGCCAACCATCCCATACTCAATGTTTTCTGAAATACGCCATACTCGTCCTACATCACGCGTATAGACATAAGAAGCAAGACCAACCTCGGTATCGTTTGCCATCGCTATTGCTTCAGCTTCATCTTTGAACCTAAATAGCGGGGCTACTGGACCGAATATCTCTTCACGGAAGATACGCATGTCACTGGTAACGTTGGTCAGAACTGTTGGCTGATAAAAACATGTGCCAGGACTATCAATAGCACCACCCGTCATCAATATAGCGCCTTTCATTAAAGCTTCTTCCACCATTGCATGAACATCTTTAACCGCCTGTTCATGTATCAACGGGCCAACCGTTATGCCTGCGTCAAGTCCATTGCCTACCTTAAGTTCACTCACAGCAGCAATAAATTTCTCAACAAAGGCCTCGTATACCCCATCCTGTATCAGGATTCGGTTTGCGCAGATGCAGGTCTGACCTGCATTTCGAAACTTTGAAGCCAGCACCCCAGCAACGGCCTGATCCAAATCTGCATCATCAAAGACAATGATTGGAGCATTCCCACCCAGTTCCATCGAGACCTTCTTAACCGTATTAGCACACTGTTTTAGCAATAGCTTTCCTACCGGCGTAGAGCCTGTAAATGTCACCTTGCGTACAGTTGTGTTCCCAGTCAGCTCGCTGCCAATCTCACTGGAGTTTTCTCCTACCACAAGATTCAACACACCGGCTGGAATGCCTGCCCTCTCAGCAAGCTCTACCATTGCCAGAGCAGACAAAGGTGTTTCTTTGGCTGGCTTCATGACGAAAGTACATCCCACCGCCAGTGCGGGGCCCGCCTTGCGAGCTAACATAGCATTGGGGAAATTCCAGGGTGTGATAGCTGCGACCACACCCACCGGCTGCTTAATCGTAATCAGCCGACGGTCATTGGCAACGGTCGGAATAACATCGCCATAGATACGTTTAGCCTCTTCAGCGAACCATTCAATATAGGATGCCCCATAAGCCACCTCGCCCTTGGCTTCGGCGAGAGGCTTCCCTTGCTCATAAGTCATAATCATCGCCAGGTCATCTTGATGTTCAAGCATCAAATCATGCCAGCGACGCAGAATAGTGCTACGTTCTTTAGCGGTTTTTGCCCGCCAGGCAGGAAGAGCGCGGTGAGCGGCTTCAATGGCCATTCGGGCATCATCCGCACCAGCGTTTGCTACCTGTGCAACCACTTCTCCAGTAGCAGGATTGATCACCTCAAAGCGTGCACCTTGCTTTCCATCTACCCACTGGCCATCGATATAAGCTCGAGTCTTTAACAGACCAGGATCTTTTAGCTGTAATGTCATTTTCAGTTCCCGATACAGGTCGCATCTCGACAATGATTTCCCATCACCCGGTTAACGAAAGTGTGGTAAAACCTTACTAATAAACAGCTCAAGCGAGCGCTTTTTTTCTTCAAAAGGCAAAGTATTGTCTGTCCAAAAGCTATACTCGGTGATGCCTAGCTTTTCGTAGTTCTTTAGGCGCTCAATAATTTCATCAGGTGTGCCTATCATCATATTCTGCCGAAGCCCCTCTAGAGAGAACTCGGGGTTATCAGCAACTGATTCTTGTGTAACGGGCTCGAAGAAGCCGTTAACTGCCTGCTGATCGTTCTTAAACCAAGCAAGGAAATAGCGATAGAAGAGATTCAGAGCCTCTGTCCCTTTTCGCCACCCCTCTGGATCACTTTCTTCATGAACATAGGTGTGACGTAACAACATAAGATCAGGCCGGGAGATTTCAGGGTTATTACTGCAAGCTGTATCAAACTTCCTGGCCAAATCAGCAACCTCTTCGTCCCCTTTCATAAGAGCTGTCACCATGACATTGCAGTTATTTTCAACCGCAAACTCATGGGAATTAGGGTCACGCGCAGCGATCCAAATTGGAGGTCGTGGCGACTGTAAGGGCTTGGGCACGCTGGTTGTCGTGGGGAAGCGATAGACCTCACCCTCATGAGCATAATCGCCCTGCCAAAGGCCTTGTATCGCCGGTACCATCTCGCGCAGTGCTTGGCCACCATCTGCTGCAGACATTCCATCGGTAAGGCGGTCGAACTCAAACTGATACGCCCCCCTTGCGATGCCAAATTCAAGGCGGCCATTACTGATTACATCAAGCATGGCTGCTTCACCAGCTAGGCGAATTGGATCCCAAAATGGAGCCACAAAGGTGCCCGCACCCAGGCGGATCCGCTCAGTCTTGGCCGCAAGGTAAGCTAACTGGGCTATCGGACTCGGCGAGGAGGTAAATTGCATACCATGGTGCTCACCAATCCAAGCAGTTCGAAAACCGCCCGCTTCTGCAATTTTCACTAGCTCACAGAGTTCATCAAACAATTGTTGATGATTCTCCTGCTCGCTGTAGCGCTCCATATGTATAAATAGAGAAAAATGCATTTCTGACTCTCCTGATAGTAGTTGTTAGCGAGTTTCAATCGAGGGAGCAGTACCTGCGGCACTGATGTCTTCTTCGCGAAGTGCCTTAACCATGCAATAACACATCACCAAGAGGGCCACGGAAAATGGTAAGGCTGCGGCTATTGCTGCCGTCTGTAAGGCCAACAGTCCACCTGCTAGCAAAAGAACGGCTGCGGTGGCACCAAGCCCTAGCCCCCAAATCACACGATAGAGTTGCGGAGGATGTGGGCTGCCCTTGGCAAGGATCGTACAGATGACGAGAGTCCCTGAATCTGCAGATGTCACAAACCACGTGACAATCATTAGCGTCGCCATGGCAGTCATAAAGCCAGTAGCCCATGAGACATCCAGTGCCTGGATAGTTTGGAACAACACCTGCGTGACATTTTCATTAGCAACCGTAGCCAAATCAGCGCCGCCAAAAAGCTGCAAGTGCAAGGCGGTACCACCAAAAATGACAATCCATGCGGTTGCACCCAAGGTCGCTGCCAACATGCCACCCAAGAGTACTTCGCGGATGGTACGGCCACGCGAAATACGGGCAATGAACATACCGACATAGGGACCCCAAGACAGCCACCACCCCCAATAGAACAGCGTCCACCAACCTTGCCATTGACTCTCAGGGTCAGGGTTTGTCCAGAAGGCCATATTGACGATGTTAGCCAGATAATCCCCTATGCTGGTGGTGAAGATGGTCAACAGAAAAACACTTGGGCCCGCCAACATGAAGAAAGCGAAAAGAATCATGCTGAGATGAATATTCCACTCACTTAGCAGCCGAATCCCTTTCTTCAACCCGGTCACTGCCGAAACAGTGGCAGCTAAGGTGACGCCTATCACTAACAACACTTGATTGGTGCTGGAAATTTCCAGGCCGAAAAGCGTATTGAGCCCAGCATTCATTTGTGAAACGCCGAGTCCCAACGTAGTGGCAGTGCCGAATAACGTCGCAAAGATCGCCAGCAGATCGATCGCATGACCAATAGGCCCGTAAATTCGCTCACCTAGCACAGGATAGAAAGCCGAGCGGATAGTCAACGGCAGACCCCGCCGATAAGCAAAGTAAGCCAGAATGGTGCCAACCAGAATATAGATAGCCCAGCCGTGCAGGCCCCAATGGAAGATCGTAATACGTAGGGCTGCTTGAGCAGCTGACATTGTATTGGGCTCGACACCGGCCATCGAAATAAAGGGGTTGCCCTGAAGGTGGGTAAGAGGTTCGGCAATACTCCAGAATAAAAGCCCAGTGCCAACGGCAGCACTAAAGAGCATCGCGAACCAGGTAAAGTGGGAAAACTCAGGCCGCTCATCATCATTCCCAAGCCGCAGCTTTCCATAAGGGCTGATGATAATGCCGATGGTAACGAGTAGAACCACATTTACCGTAAGGATGTAATACCAGCCGAGCTCCTGCTCAATAAACTGCTTCACCCATTGATAGATACTATTGGCCAGTTCTGGCTGAAGTACTGAGAAGAGTACGAAGGCAAAGACCATCGTTATCGAGGCTATCGCCATCGTTTTATCAACACCAGCGAACACGCCCCTGCTTGGTGTGTCCTGTCGAGAGTCTTGCATAGAAAAGCTCTCCTTAATTGAGTTTCTTGTCATTGTCTTTATGGCGTTGCCAACGCCGCCGTAACCAAAGGATCAACCGAGCCGCTGTCGGCAGACAGCCTGTCTAATGGAGCAAACAGCTCAGCAACAATATTGGTATGCCATAATACGACATGCAAGAACTTATTTTATTTTTTACATGCCAACACCTACACAAACAAAATAAAATAAATAAATTTCAGTAAATTATAAAAACAATCGATTTATTCACCAAACTTTACAACGCTTCCTATATCGCCATTTATTGCTAAAATCAATTATTGGTATTATGGTATACCAAGAATCTAAAGGATACTCTACCCCTAAGGCTATGCAGGCCTGCCCAGTAATAAGGAAACGCCAATGAGCTTTACAATTCGCAAAATCGTGACTTACCGAGAGACAACTTACATAGAGGGCGGCAAGGAGGGAGTACACCCGGTCACCATGCTTGGCGTGGCTGCTGTCATTGCAAACCCATGGAGCGGACAAGGCTTTGTCGAGGATCTATCCCCTGAAATTCGTAAAGGTTGTTCTTCTTTGGGCGAGCGCATCGTCGAGCTAGTTCTAAAGGAGATGGATGGCGACACCATAGAGGCGTATGGAAAAGCAGCTATTGTGGGCACTAACGGTGAAATTGAGCATGCGTCAGCGATCATTCATACATTGCGCTTTGGCAATCATTTTCGTGATGCGGTCGGGGCCAAGAGCTACTTGAGCTTCACCAACAAACGCGGCGCTCCCGGCACGTCGATCCAGATACCGATGATGCACAAGCATGACGAGGGCTTTCGTTCGCATTACATCACACTGGAAATGCACATCGAAGACGCACCTCGCCATGACGAAATCATTGTCGCGCTTGGGGCCGCTGATGGTGGACGACTGCATCCGCGTATCGGCAATCGCTATCAAGATCTGCAAGAACTGGCCGCTGAGGCAGAACAGGACGGTAACCACTGAGTCCAAGGAGACTGCATGGAGCTCACCAATTCACGCAAGAGCCCCGATGGCACACGCTACTGGCGGCAGGGAAGCGGCCCGCCCGTCGTGCTCATTCACGGCGTGGGCCTTGATGCCACTATGTGGCAGTCGCAGATCGATGTTTTAGCAGAGCAATATGAAATCATCGTCTACGACATGCTCGGGCACGGCGATAGCGCATTACCTAATGAGAATGATGGGTTAGACGCTTATGCCGACCAACTGGCACTACTGCTTGATCACTTGGCCATAAAGCGGGTGGCGGTAGTGGGATTCTCAATGGGCGGGCTAGTGGCTCGCGCTTTTGCCTTGAGCCATCCTGACCGGATAGCGGCGATGGTGGTGCTTTCCAGTGTCTTCGATCGTGATGAAAGTCAGCGCGCTAGCGTTCGTCACCGCATTGTGCAGACTCGCGACCAAGGCCCGGCAGCAAACGTCGGCGATGCCTTAAAGCGCTGGTTTAGCCCAGAATTCCACCATACACACCCAGATTGCATCAATGCGATTTACGAAACGGTCATTAACAACAACCCGCAGGGTTACTACCGCAGTTACGCCCTGTTTGGCACTCAGGACAATTTCGGTACTGAGCAGCTACACACCATTCAAATGCCAGTGATGGTTGCGACTGGTGAGTTAGACACAGGATCTACGCCTCGGATGGCTAGCGCCCTTGCGCAAAAATTACCTAACGCCGAGTTACACATTCTCCCTGGTTTGCGGCACATGGCCCCTATAGAAGCTCCACAAGCAGTCAACGGGCTGATCAAAAGCTTCTTTGCCAAGGCTTATTTCCATGATTCACTTGAGGAGGCACATCAATGAGCCTGGACAAACTGCAAATGTTTATCGATGGTGAATGGGTTGATGCCCACACCGGTGCCACTTTCAATAGCCACAATCCCGCGACGGGTGAGGTATGGTGTCATTTACCAGAAGCCGATGCTCAAGATGTCGATGACGCAGTGCAGGCAGCCCAGCGCGCCTTCGAGGGCTCCGCCTGGTCTGGCCTAACAGCTACTGCGCGTGGGAAGCTACTTTACCGCCTCGGCGAGCTGATAGCAGAGCATGCTGATGAGCTCGCCTGCTTAGAAAGTCGCGACAACGGCAAGCTGATGCGTGAAACTCGCGGCCAGGTCAGCTACCTCCCCGAGTTTTTTTATTATAACGCTGGGCTGGCCGATAAGGTGGTGGGTGAGACGCTGCCTTTGGACAAGCCAGGCATGTTTGGCGCCACCGTGCGTGTACCGCTCGGCGTGGTGGCTGCAATTATCCCGTGGAATAGCCCTCTTTATCTGACCGCTATCAAACTTGCGCCAGCCCTGGCCGCTGGGAACACGATCGTCATTAAGCCATCTGAGCATGCTTCGGCGAGCCTCATTGCGTTGATGCGGCTTGTTAAGCAAGCTGGCTTTCCGCCAGGCGTGGTCAATTTGGTCACTGGCTTTGGGGCCACTGGTTCAGCACTGACTGCCCACCCCTTGGTACGTAAGATTGCCTTTACTGGCGGTGCCAATGCCGCCCGCCACGTGGTACGCAACAGTGCCGCGAATTTCGCTAAGCTTTCGCTAGAGCTGGGTGGCAAATCACCCAATATCCTGTTCGAAGACGCCGATTTGGATAGCGCCATCAATGGCGTGGTAGCAGGGATATTCGCTGCCTCCGGGCAGAGTTGTGTCGCCGGCTCGCGACTGCTAGTACAACGCGGCATTTACGACGAAGTAATCAAGCGACTCTGCGAGCGTGCGCAGTCCATCCAGATTGGCGATCCTAACGATGCTGCAACAGAAATGGGGCCCATGGCGACTCAAGCCCAACTGGAAAGCGTCGAGCGCATGGTCGCCCAGGCTCAGGCCGATGGTGCACGCTTAGTGCACGGCGGCAAGCGTGCGGACATCGAGCAGGGCTGGTACTACTGCCCGACCATTCTGGCATGCGACTCTCACGATCTGCCAATCATGCAAGAAGAAGTCTTCGGCCCCGTAGTCGCAGTGATTCCTTTCGCAGACGAGGCCGAGGCGCTGCATTTGGCCAACGATACCGACTATGGTTTGGCCGCTGGTATCTGGACGCAAGATATTGGTCGCGCCCATCGCCTTACCCGTGATGTTCGGGCCGGCATTCTTTGGGTCAATACCTACCGTGCGGTCTCTGCTATGGCGCCTATTGGTGGTTTCGGTGCCAGCGGCTATGGACGCGAGAGTGGTATAGATTCGGTGCGCGACTATACCGACCTAAAGACCATGTGGATCAACCTTTCCACACAGCCCATGCCCGACCCTTTCATCATGCGTTGAGCGAGGAGATGTCAATGATCGATTCACAAGACTACAAGCAGGTTCTTGGCGCCTTCCCTACTGGCGTCACCGTTATTACCGCCCTCGATGAAAATGATCGACTTGTAGGCTTTACCGCCAGTGCTTTTTCAGCGGTTTCCATGGATCCACCACTTATACTGGTATGCCCGAGCCTGAACTCAGACTCCTATCCGGTTATCCAGCACAGTGGGCAATTTGCAGTACACATACTCAGCCACCATCAACAATCAATTGCTTATCAGTTTGCTGGCAAGGGGCCTGACAAATTATCAGGGATCAATTGGCACCGCTCTCCCCACGGCAACGCCATCATTGATGGAACTGCTGCCTACCTTGAGTGCCGACTATGGGAGGCGTATCCAGGCGGCGACCACGCTATCGTGGTCGGAGAAGTACAAGGCCTATGGATCTCTAAAGATGAAGCCGACCCCTTACTGTATTGCCGAGGCAAAATGGATCAGCTTCCTGAGAGCCTACGCCTAATGCCAGCAACAATTTAAAGATTACAAAAAGAGAGCAATCGAATGACACAAGAACGTTACGCAAAAGGTCTCGAAAAGCGCCGACGCGTGCTCGGTGCCGAGTACGTCGACCAATCAATTCGCAATGCCGACGACTTCACTCGCCCCCTTCAGCAATTAGTCACTGAGTACTGTTGGGGCGAAGTGTGGCAACGCAAGGGGCTCAGCGATCGCGAGCGCAGCATGATAAACTTAGCCATGATTACTGCCCTGAACCGCCCTCATGAATTGCGCCTCCACGTCCGAGGTGCTATCAACAATGGCCTCAGCGTCGAGGAAATTCGTGAGGTTCTCTTACAAACGGCAATTTACTGTGGTGTTCCGGCGGCCATTGATTCCTTCCGCCAAGCCCGCGAAGTTCTCGTTGAGATGGGTAAACTCTAGCGGCTCAAACACCACCATCACCGAGGAACTAGAAGATGGAACGAAAACCTTTAGACGACAGCCTGAGGGTCACACGCAACCAGCCCACTCTGCGTGAAATGGTTTTCGACAAGCTGCGGCAAGCAATTATGGGCTTCCAGCTGTTGCCAGGTGATCGTTTAGTCGAGCGCGACCTGTGTGATCGTCTGGGCGTTAGTCGCACCTCGGTAAGGGAAGCATTGCGCCAACTAGAAGCAGAAGGATTGGTAGAGTATGTTGGCAATGGCCCACGTGTGACGGTTATTACGCTGGAGGATGCACGTGATATTTATGAATTGCGCTGCGTTCTTGAAAGTATGGTCGTGCAGCTTTTTACCCAGAAAGCGAGCCGCCGACAAATGGCGGATTTAGACCGTGCTTGGGAAGTGCTTAAAGATACCCTACGCGGCGGCAAGAGCCACGAGATCGTTGAAGCGGTCAGCGACTTCTACGGTGTTCTATACGATGGCGCGGGCAACCGCGTTGCTGGGCAAGTCCTCGGTCAGCTACAGGCACGAGTCAGCTATCTGCGAGCCACATCGTTGTCTCAACAGGAGCGTTACTTGGACAGCTTCCGTGAGATGGCCCGTATCGTTGAAGCGATCAAGGCACGTGATTCAGTTGCAGCACATGCTGCTTGCGTGGAGCACATCCAAGCGGCTGCAAAGGTAGCGCTGTCCGCATTAGCGGCTAAGAGCGGCGAGCCGGTTGAACCGATTACGCCCCCATTACGTGTCCAAAATAGCCTGTAAAGAGGCGATTTATGCATCAATATTGTTGTCACTGCGGCCAGCGTTCACTTAGCTACGGAATTCCCGAAGGTGATACTCATCCACGTAAGTACTGCAACGCTTGCGGACTCATATACTACGATAACCCACGAGTGATCGCTGGGGCCATTATTGAACAAGAAGGACGCTTGCTCTTATGCCAGCGTGGCATTCCTCCGCGCGTAGGCACATGGACCTTGCCAGCAGGTTTTATGGAACGTGGAGAAAGCGTAGAGGAAGCCGCCTATCGAGAAGTCTGGGAGGAGACTGGCATCAACGCTGAAATTCTTTCCCCCTACTCAATTTTCAGCGTGCCACCGACCAATGAGCTTTATATTATTTATCGTGCACGTTTGAAGGAGTGGAAAGACACTCCGGGGCACGAGACCCTCGCTGTGAAATGGTTTAACGCCGAGGACATTCCCTGGCCGGATATCTTCTATCCGGCCATTCGACAAATTCTAGAGCGCTATATAGATGAACATGCTGGGGGCACCTATGGCATCTATACCGGTAGCATGGAAACCGGTACAGTTCACTTCATGCGCTAGAAGGCTGGGTGGGAGGCGAAACAATCTCTACTACCTCTAGATCGAAGCCTTTCAGTCCCTTGTAATTTAGCGGCGCCCCCATCAAGCGTAACTTGCTGACCCCGAGATCCGCGAGGATCTGCGAACCGGTGCCCGTATTAGAATAGCGACGCTGTGGAACATCCCCCGATGGCTTATTAAGTTTTGTAGCACGCGACAATAGACTCTGGGATGATTCATGGCTTGCGAGAACCACCACGACCCCATGCTCCTCCGCTGCTACGGCCTCCAACGCAGACCATAATGACCATGCCGTTGGGCCCAAATACTCCGCCCCCACTAAATCACGCAATGGATCCATAGCATGTACACGAACCAGCGTAGGCTTATCGAGAGACATTTTTCCCATTGTTAAAGCCAGGTGAGCTTCCCCACTGATAGTGTCTTCATAGGCATGTAAGTTGAACTCTCCATGTATGGTTTGCAGCGTCTCCTGTCCGGTAGACACAATGGTTTTTTCTGTCGCTAAACGGTGCTGGATCAAGTCAGCGATAGTGCCGATGCGCATCCCATGGTGTTGAGCAAAGGTCTCAAGCTCGGGGCGCCGAGCCATGCTGCCATCTTCATTCATTATCTCAACAATCACCGCCGCTGGCTCACACCCAGCTAAACGTGCGAGATCACAGCCTGCCTCAGTATGGCCAGCCCGGCTCAGCACACCGCCATCGCGGGCACGTAATGGGAAAATATGACCCGGCTGTACCAAGTCGCGAGGATGTGCCTCTGGAGACACAGCCACCCGCACTGTCGCGGCCCGATCTGCTGCGGAAATCCCCGTCGTTACCCCTTCGCGCGCTTCGATGGATACAGTAAACGCAGTAGCGAAGCTTGCCCCGTTATTCTCAACCATGGGAGCCAAACCCAACTGCTCACAGCGTGAGCCAGTCAACGTTAGGCAGATCAATCCCCGGGCATGAGTCGCCATAAAGTTGATCACTTCAGGCGTAACGGCCTCAGCAGCGATGACCAGATCGCCCTCGTTCTCACGATCTTCATCATCGACAAGGATGACCATTCGCCCATTACGCATATCTTCAATGATATCTTCTATACGATCGAATGCCATGGTTTAAGACCTGCCTATTGTTGTGGTGTATCCTTGTATTCTGGCATACCATAATACAAACAACCATAGACTCTGGAGAAATCAATGCGCAAAGGTTACTGGATAGCCAACGTCACTGTCCTCGATGCAAAACGTTATGCTGAGTACCAGGCCCTAGCACCTGCAGCGCTTGCGCAATACGGTGCCAACTTCCTGGCCCGGGGCAGCGAACGGGTTACTTTAGAAGGGAATACTTCTCATACCCGCAGTGTGATCATGGAATTTCCCAGTTACGAGCAGGCCCTCGCCTGCTATCACTCTGAAGGGTATCAACGCGCCAAAGCTGCACGCGAAGGTGCTGCCGACGTGAATATCGATATTATAGAAGGCCTGTAACCGACACTCTCATATTGATCGTAGTGTGCGGCGATGTGGCGTAACCACTTCATCCAGCTGAAACAGCGCTTGACCGCTTTCCGTTGCCTATATTTAGGCTTATCAAACCGTCTAGGGAGACCTGGCCATTTTCTTCGATGCAGGTTCGACATGCGCTCAAACGCATAGCCATCGTGGTGCATTAGATTAGGAACAAAGTGTGAGTAAATACGGAACAATATTTCCGTCGGGGTGAAGAGTAATCAGCTCAGACATTTCCTTGTCGCCGACTTGCCAAATCTATCCCCTCCATGCCTGAGAACTTACTCCAAAAAGGCACTCACATATCTATTTAAGACACTCTAGTGAAGACGAATAGCTAGAGGTCGCTTTCACGACACTCCTTCTTTGAAACAGGCTCAACAATTCCTAACGTCGGCGATGTGACGAATATCCGACGCCTAACAAGAGCCACCAAGGAAACCCGATGAAGAACAACAACGGCCCGGTTCTGTCGCCCGGACAGGACAATACTCAGATCTTGGGGTTGGACTTTCATAACCCCGTCTTTCCGCTTTCAGCTCTAGCCATCCTACTATTTATTATTTACGCGCTGGTCTATCCAGATGCGGCTAATACTCACTTAGGGCTTGCCAAGAACTGGTCGATTGAACACTTCGACTGGCTGTTTATGATTGCTGGTAACATTTTTGTGGTGTTTTGCCTTGTGCTGATCTGCTTGCCACTCGGGCAGATTCGTCTAGGCGGCAAGGATGCAAAACCAGAATATTCGCGCACCTCCTGGTTCGCCATGCTGTTTGCGGCGGGCATGGGTATCGGCCTGATGTTCTGGAGCGTTGCAGAGCCAGTAGCCTACTACACCGACTGGTATGGAACGCCATTGAATACGCCGGCGGGGACCCCGGAGGGAGCCAGTGCCGCCATGGGGGCGACCATGTTCCACTGGGGCCTGCACCCCTGGGCCATTTATGGCGTGGTGGCACTGTCACTGGCCTTCTTTTCCTATAACAAGGGCTTGCCGCTGACGCTGCGCTCCGCCTTCTACCCAATTCTGGGCGAGCGAACGCGTGGTTGGGCGGGCCATATCATCGATATTCTTGCCGTGCTGGCCACCATTTTTGGCTTGGCTACCTCACTTGGGTTTGGCGCTACCCAGGCAGCTGGCGGCCTCGCCTATCTCTTCGGTGTCCCCAATACCATCGGCACCCAACTGGCGATCATCGTGGTGGTCACGGTGATTGCGCTGATCTCGGTATGGCGGGGTATCGACGGTGGCGTCAAGCTGTTCTCGAACATCAACATGGTCATCGCAGCGGTGCTACTTCTGTTTGTGCTCGTGGCGGGGCCGACCCTAATGATTCTGACGGGAATTGGCACCACCGCACTAGACTATGCGAGCCACCTGTTGCCGCTATCGAACTGGATTGGCCGCGATGATGATACTTGGTACCACGGCTGGACCGTCTTCTATTGGGCATGGTGGATTTCCTGGTCACCGTTTGTCGGCATGTTTATCGCTCGTGTATCGCGAGGGCGCACGGTGCGTGAATTTCTTATCGCCGTTCTGCTGGTACCCACGCTGGTTACACTGGTCTGGATGAGCGCCTTTGGCGGCACGGCGCTTTACCAGACTGCCAACGGCATGGGTGAACTGGCTAACGGCATTGGCGACGTTTCGCTTGCCATGTTCCATATGCTGGAACAACTGCCTCTGACCAGTATCACCTCGACGCTGGCGATTATTCTGGTGTTGGTTTTCTTTATTACCTCTTCAGACTCCGGTTCGCTGGTCATTGACAACATCACCGCCGGTGGCAAGACCGATGCACCCAAAGGCCAACGCGTATTCTGGGCCACCCTTGAAGGCGTCATCGCCGGAGTCCTCTTGTATGGCGGGGGCAGCACTGCACTAGGCGCTCTGCAGGCAGGTGCCGTGGCCACTGGCCTCCCCTTCACGCTAGTGCTTCTGCTGATGTGCTTCAGTCTTTACATGGGGCTGCATAGAGAGTGGCGCGAGCTTAACGCAGTGCCAAAAACCGTCAGGTAATCAAGTATCTGTTGTCTTCGGGGCGCCAATTTTATGGCGCCCCTTTTTTGTTTGCGGATTTCGTGTGGTTGGCGAATATCGTGTCGTGATTCCGGCACTGCGTGCCGTTAATGACAATGAGCAGGCAGGCAAAGCGCTGCACCATGGCTAAACAGTATTAATAACCCCGTCAACAACTTCACGGCTATTTCAATGATCTACACCATCGCAATACTCTTCAGTCTGATTGGCTATTTTGTTATCGGACATCTGGCCGGGCGTCGCGTCAAGGGCCTTGATGATTATCTGGTGGCCGGGCGCAACGCACCCACCTTCTTTATTCTAGGTACGCTGGTGGCTAGCTATCTAAGCACCAGCGCCTTTCTCGGCGAAACGGGTTTTGCCTACCAGGGCTACCCGTTTGTAATGCTGATTTTTGCGGCCGTCAGCACCTCGGGCTGTTTGCTGGGCGCGCTGGTGTTTGGGCGTTACCTGCGCCGCAGCGGCGCGCGAACCGTGCCTGAGTTCTTTGGCAAGCGCTTCGCCTCGCGCCGGGTTCAGGTAATCGCCGGGCTAACGACTATCATTGGCCTAGGCGCCTACCTTTTGGGCGTAATGCAGGGCGCGGGCATCATGTTTTCCGAGCTGACCGGCATGCCTTACTGGGTAGGCCTGGTGCTAGTGTGGGCGACCTACACGGGCTTTATTCTCTATTCGGGCTCGCCTGGGGTGATGCTCACCGATACCATCATGTTCGTGATCTTTTCACTGGCGGCCCTCGGCGGTTCGATTTACGTGATCCAGGACCTGGGTGGCTGGAACGGCGTTGTGGAAGGGCTTTTGACCCAGACCGACAAACCCGGTATCGCGCTGTGGCACGGCGTTCTGGACGGGCCCAATGCCAGCTTCTCCTCGCCCGGCGAGGCGCTGACCTGGGGGCTGACGCTAGGACTGGTGTGGGCGGCGGTGCTGGCGGCCAGCCCCTGGCAGTCCAGCCGCTACTTGATGGCCCGTAATGAGCACGTGGTCATGCGCTCGGCCATGCTAACGGCAGTGGCGCTGGCCATTTTCTACGCGCTGATGATGATGACCGGCGCGGCGATCAATCTGTACGACCCGAATCTAGATCCGGAGCGCTCCATGATCTGGGTGGCGCTCAACGTGTTGCCTACTTGGCTCGGTGTGGTCATTCTGACCGGCGTGTTTGCCGCTGGGCTATCATCCTGCTCGACTTTTCTGTCGATTATCGGCTTTAGTCTCTCCAACGATATTCTGCCCGCCTCGCTGGACGAAAAATCGGCGATGCGCAAAAGCCGTATAGCGGTGCTCGGCGCAGGTCTGGTTGCACTGCTGCTCGCACTTTTCCAGCCGCCGGCGGTGATGTCGGTGGTGTGGTTTGCGGCCACGCTATTTGCCTCCTCCTGGGGGCCGGTGGCCTTGATGAGCATCTGGAGCAAGCGGATCACCGCCGCAGGCGCCAGTTGGGGACTCGCCGTTGGATTCGCCGGCAACGTGGCGATCTCGATGATGGTTCAGGCCGAGTGGCTAAGTCTGCCGGTCTATTTGCATCCAGTGCTGTTAAGTACCTTGATGGCCTTGGCAGCCATCGTTCTGGCTTCAAAAGTCACTCGCGTAAGTCAGGCTGAAAACGAGTACCGGGCGTTTCTGCATGAATTTGATACGCAGGCGGTCAGCAGCTGGGTTTCCGGCACTCGCTTGATCGCGCTATGTACCATGCTTTCCGGCGTGGCCATCGGGGTGTTTTTGTGGCGCCAGTACGCGGTGACACTTGACGGATTTGCCGTACAGTTCAGCGTGTCCGCCAGCGCTGTGCAGGGCGGCTACACAATGGCGATCGGCTGCGGCGCCATGCTGCTGATGGCCGGAGCGGTGGGTTTTTGGGTGGTTTGCCCTCGCCAGCAGAAGGCCTCTGGCACGCGAATAAGCACGTCTGGTAATCGTTAATCAAACGGCCATCCAGTGGAGCCTAGGCTCAATTGCTACGCTTAACCGCTCGCCCACTGGGCGAGCGGTTGTCTTTTTTGCCAATACTTTTTGCCAACAGGGAGTCAATAGCATGCAGTTAAGTGCTTACCAGCGCGGTCTGCTAATGGTGGTGCTGGGCGTGGTGTTTCTGAGCTTCGACGGCCTGCTGATCCGCTTGGCCGATACCGACGGCTGGACCATCGTGTTCTGGCGCGGCTTTTTGATGTTCAGCGTGCTGGGCCTACTGTGCCTTACAGGTAGCCGACTGGCCACGCTACGCCACAGCCCCTTCTCGTCGTTGGTATCAGCAATACTTTTAGGGCTGATCTCGGCGCTTTTCGTGCTGGCGGTGATGAATGCCAACGTGGCTAATGTGGTGGTGATTCTCAGCACTGCACCGCTGTTTGCCGCGCTTTTTTCACGGGTTTTTCTCAAGGAGCGAGTAGCCCTGCGAACGCTGGTGGCTATCGCTATCTGCATACTGGGCATGAGTCTGGTCTTTATGGGCGAGGGCGCCCACGGCATGCTGATAGGCAACCTGTATGCGCTGGCCGCGGCAGCGGCGATTGGCGGCAACCTTACGGTGCTGCGCCGTTTCCCGGCCATTGACCGCCTTGTGGTGATTGCCGGCGGGGGGCTTCTATCGGCGGCCATCGCACTGCCTTTAGCCTCGCCGTTTTCGCTGGACGCCCCGCGCTACGGTGTGCTGGCTGTGATGGGGCTTATTCAGATGCCGCTGGCTACCGTGCTGATCAACAGCGCCACCCGCTACCTGCCTTCCACCGAGGTGGCGCTGTTTTACCTGGTCGAAACCGCGCTGGGCACGTTGTGGGTGTGGTGGATGCTGGGTGAGACACCCACCGTTTCCACGCTAGCGGGCGGCGCGGTGGTAATCCTAGTTCTGGTACTGCATGCCTGGCGCGGCTTGCATCTGGAAAAGCAGCGCCTCCGGCTATACCCAGGATTTGCAGGCAACTAGATAAAAAACTTCGCCAGCAATAACAAAGCCCGCCGGAGCGGGCTTTAACAGCGATTGAAAGCGTGATGAGCAAGGGCTTCAGCGCAGCACGTCTTCTTCTTTGAGGAGCTTATAGATCGCCTCGGCGCCCTGCTCGGGGGTCACGTCGGTGAGTATTTGCCCACCTTTGCCCTCGGCTTTGGAGGCCGCCGCTTTGAAGCGATCCCTTGCCGAAGCGGCTTTGACAATTTTTAAACGCTTAGGCCGTTTACGCGCAGGCGCCACGTGCCACTGAGCCAACTCAGTGTCAGCTACTGGCGTCGTGGCCGTCACCTCAAAGGTGGCTCGACGAGCCGGGCCAAACGCGCTCTGTCGCGCCACTGGCCCCGCTTCGTCCACGCTGATGATGGCGGGCAGGCGTACTTTGAGTCGACGACGCTGGCCACGAGGTAGCGCCTGAAGCAGCGTTACCACGCCATTTTCCACCGTTTCTACCGCTGCCAGGCCGTTAACCAACGGCCAGCCGAGTTGCTCTGCCAGCGCATAGGGCAAAAGCCCAGAACCCTCTCCGCGCTCAGCCCGGGCTCCGGTGATCACTAGCTGAGGCGAGGTTGCAGCTAAGTGATCTGCAAGGGTCGAAATAGCATCGCTTCCTTCAGGCTGCTCCAGCAGGGTCATGGACTCAAGTCCCATTCCCAGGTAGCCACGCAGGGCCGCCTCGCTGTCAGCATCCTGAGAACCGGCGTGTAATACGCTGATTTGGGTGCCCGGCAGTTCAGCTCCCATAGACAGCGCAAGCTCCAGGCCCCGTGCATCCTGTTCAGCCCGCCGCGCGCGTCCGGTAGTAGGATGACGCCCTATGGAGACTAGCACCGCCACGTCGATTCCCTGTTGCTTTTGCTGTAGATCAGGCCGCATCGCGCTGCCCTCCTCGCTGCTGCTCCACCATGGCCACCAACGCGGCAAGGATTTGGGTGCTGTCGCCAATCACCGCCAGATCGGCGCGCTTGATAATGTCGCAACCCGGATCGAGATTGATCGCCACCACCTTGTCGCAGCGCTGAATGCCCTGCAGGTGCTGGATAGCGCCAGAGATACCCACAGCCACATATACTCGGGCGGTTACCCAGGTACCGGTTGCCCCCACCTGACGGTCTCGTGCCATAAAACCGTCGTCCACCGCAACCCGCGACGCCCCTTCGGTAGCACCGAGTACTTTCGCGGCGTGGTGGAAGGCGTCCCACTCTTTGATACCGTTGCCGCCAGAAAGGATGAACTCTGCCTCGGCCAGCGCCACGCCAGCAGGATCCACCGCCACCTGACCCAAATCTTCAATACGCGACAGGGTGGTGGGGACTGGTGCTGTCAGCATCAGGAGTTTGGCCGCGTGTCGGGTCTCATCTACCGGCTCAGCACACTCGGCCAGCGCCAATGCAACCCGCGGTAGAGGGCGTTGAATATCCAGGCTCCCGGCGGCCCCCCGGGTCGTACAGTGCCAACCCAGTGGAGCCGCGTGATCAGCTTCGATCTGCCACACCCCCGTGGCAGCGCGTTCACCCAGCCGTAAAGCCAGCCGCCGCCCCAGATCGGCCCCGCCCAAGGGCGAGTCCGGCAGCAGCCAAAAACGTGGCGCCATCTCCCGCTCTACGGCGCTTAACGCCGCTAGGCGTGCTTCGGGGGAGAACCCCGCGTAGACGTCATCGTCAAGAAGCACAACCCGATCAATCCCGGCGTCGCCTAAGGCGTCTTCCTTATGCTCACCAAACAGAATTGCCACCACAACGCCGGGCTGTTCGGCGTTGGCGTCCGCCACGCGCCGGGCCAGCCCTAGCAGATCTTTGTCGTGGCCTGAGAGACGCCCACCGGTCAGGTCGGGCACCACGGCCACCAGGAAGGTGGGATCTTCAATCGTCACTGTTCGACGGCTATCTTGAGGAGCCGTCGTGGTCGCGGCGGACTGCCCGCCTTGCTGAAGGCCACTACGGTCAATACGCTTGACGCCATTGGGGCCGATAAAGCCGACGGCACGAGGGTTCTTGCGCATCACGCCGTTGGGCCCCAGCCACTCGCTGACGGCTGCGCCGCCGCCCATGTCGGTGATCACGCTAGCATAATCGGGATGCAGACGGTTCCGGGCGATCCATTCACGACGTGGGTCGCGACGAATAATCTCACTCATACGATCACCTCTTCAGCAGTCGTCGTTGCAGCAGGCCGCCGGGATCCGCCAGACGCCTCATCAGTGGGGCGCTCAACGAGAGCATCGGCCACCAGTTCGGCGATATCGCGCACCTCGGCGCTAGCATCCACCACACCTTCCAGCATGGCGGTGCACTGTGGGCAACCCACTGCGACCAGCTCGGCGCCGCTCTCTTTGACGTCATTCATGCGCATATCGGGAATTCGCCGCTCACCGGGGATATCGGTAATCGGTGCCCCGCCACCGCCGCCGCAGCAGCGCGAGCGGAAGCCGGAGCGTTCCATTTCCTTGACCTCGATGCCCAGCGCCTTAAGCACGTTGCGCGGTGCCTCAAACTCACCGTTATAGCGCCCCAGGTAACAGGGATCGTGATAGGTGACGCTGCCGCCCTTCCAGGGCGAGAATGTCAGCCGACCAGCGTCATACAATTCAGCAATAAAAGTGCTGTGGTGGCGTACATCGTAATGTCCGCCTAGCTCTCCATACTCATTGCCCAACACATGAAAGCTGTGGGGATCGCAGGTCACGATCTGCAGGAAACGATACTTGGAAAGGGTGGCAATATTGCGCTTCGCCAGGGCCTGGAACGTCGCCTCATCGCCCAGGCGCCTCGCCACGTCGCCGCTATCGCGCTCCTCCGTACCCAACACCGCGAAATCTACTTCAGCGGCACGCAGCACTTTGACCAGTGCGCGCAGGGTTCGCTGGTTGCGCATATCAAAGGCGCCATCCCCTAGCCACAGCAGAACGTCGACCTGCTTGAGATCTGACATTAGCGGCAGGTTAAGATCCGCTGCCCAGTTGAGTCGTGAGCCAGGATCGAAACCGCCGGGATTGTCGGTAGCAATCAGATTATCGAGCACCTCGGCGCCTTTATTGGGCGTTTTGCCTCGCTCCAGGGTCAGGTAACGACGCATATCGACAATCGCATCCACGTGCTCGATCATCATCGGGCACTCTTCGACACAGGCGCGGCAGGTGGTGCAAGACCAAAGCGTATCAGCGTCGACCAAGGCCTTCCCTTCCAGCGCCACGATGGGCCCATGGGGAGTCCCGGCGTGCTCTCCTATCGGCTTGCCAGGGTAGGGCGAGCCAGCATAGGCTGCATCGCTTCCCCCCGCCATACCTACGACCATGTCCTGGATCAACTTCTTGGGGTTGAGCGGTTGACCCGCGGCAAATGCCGGGCACACCGCCTCACAGCGACCACACTGTACGCAGGCATCGAAGCCCAGCAGTTGATTCCAGGTGAAGTCGGCAGGCTTTTCCACGCCTAGTGGAGCCGCCTCGTCTTCCAGGTTCAGCGCCTTGAGGCCCGTTGAGCGGCCAGCCCCCCCTTTTTTCGTGGAGAAGCGCTCGGCGCGGCGATGAAAAGCTAGATGCAAGGCACCGGCGAAGGCGTGCTTCATGGGCCCGCCCCAGGTCATGCCAAAAAACATTTCGCCCAGGCCCCAAGCCACCACGCCCGCTAACACCAGCGCCAGCAGCCAACTACCACTGCCTTCAATCAAACCGTCGGGCAGCAGACCTACCGTGGGCAGCGTGATCAGGAAGACACCTATTGAAAACGCCATGAGACTCTTGGGCAGGCGCATCCAGGGGCCCTTGGAGAGCCGCGCGGGTGGGTTGATCCGCCGTCGTGCCACGAAGAGGCTGCCGACAAACATGGAAGCGCTAGCCAGCAGCAGTAATCCACCCAGCAGCGGATTAGCAATACCAAGCCCATGCACCAGGATCATCAGCGCGGCGGCAGCCACGAAACCACCGGCGGTGGCCACGTGGGTGTTGGAGATCATTTTGTCACGCCCTACGACGTGGTGCAGATCCACCAAATAGCGGCGCGGCAGCGCCACCAGCCCCTTGAGCAGGTTAACCCGTGAGGGTCGCCCCTGTCGCCACAGGCGTATACGGCGCACGGCGCCGATCACCGCCAGGGCCAGGGCGGTGAAAATCAGTATCGGCAAGAGCGTTTCGAGCATGGTGCTCACCTCATCTTTGGTGCCATTGGCTTCGGCGGCGGGGCTGCTCTGGCGCCCCGCATTATTGTTGGCTTTCGCCTAAGTCAAAAGTCCTTGCAGATTCGCAGGGCGTCGTAGATGGCCGCATGGGTATTGCGCGGTGCCGTGCAGTCGCCTAGGCGGAACAGCAGGAAGCCCTCCCCTTCTTCGCTCAAGCTGGGCTGTGGCTGGATCGCGTAGAGCGCTTCCAGATTCACTTGGCCTTTGTTGCGGGACTGCTCTTTAAGGGCGTAGTAGAGCGCCTCATCGGGACGAACACCGTTCTCAACGACCACCTGATCCACCACGCGCTCTTCCAGGGCACCGGTGTACTCATTTTCGAGCACCGCCACCAGGGTGTCGCCCTCGCGGTAAACCTTATGCAGCATCAGGTCGGAGGACATGATGACCTCCTTCTCGTAGAGACTGCGGTAGTAGGTGGGGAAGGTGGTGCCGCCCACCGCCGCACCGGGCTTGATATCGTCGGTAACGATCTCCACCTTAGCGCCCTTATCGGCAAGAAAATCTGCCGCCGAAACGCCGGAGAATTCGCAGATGGCGTCATAAATCAGCACATTCTTACCGGGAGCCACCTTGCCAGAAAGGATATCCCAGGTGCTGACCACCAAGCTTTCCTCGGTATTCTCGGAGTAGCCCCACTCTGGGTGCTGGCTAAGGAACGGCTGGCCTCCGGTGGCTAGTACGACGATATCCGGGCGCAGGTCGAGCAGTGTTGCCTCATCGGCGCGGGTGCCCAGACGCAGATCGACTTTCAGCCGCGCTAGCTCCAGTTGGTACCAGCGGGTGATACCGGCGATCTGGTCGCGTTGCGGGGCCTGAGCAGCAATGGTGATCTGTCCACCTAGCGCTTCAGCCGCCTCAAACAGGGTGACATCGTGTCCGCGCTCAGCGGCGACGCGAGCGGCCTCCATACCGCCGGGGCCTCCGCCCACCACCACGACTTTGCGCTTGGCACCTTCTGTTTTTTCAATGATATGCGGCAAACCCATGTATTCCCGCGACGTCGCCGCGTTCTGGATACAAAGCACGTCAAGGCCTTGATATTGGCGGTCGATGCAGTAGTTGGCGCCCACGCACTGCTTGATCTGGTCTATCTGGCCCATCTTGATCTTAGCGATCAGGTGCGGGTCGGCGATATGTGCCCGGGTCATGCCCACCAGGTCTACATAGCCACCCTCAAGAATTCGCTGAGCCTGATTGGGGTCTTTGATGTTCTGGGCGTGGATCACCGGTACGGTTACCACTTCCTTGATCCCCGCCGCCAGATGCAGAAAAGGCTCCGGCGGATAGGACATATTGGGAATGACGTTGGCTAGCGTGTTGTGCGTGTCGCAGCCGGAACCGATCACGCCGAAAAAGTCGACCTGGCCGGTGGCATCGTAGTAAGCGGCGATCTGCTTCATGTCGTCGTGGGAGAGACCGTCTGGGTGGAACTCGTCGCCACAGATACGCATACCGACGCAGAAGTCGTCACCCACCTCAGCACGTACCGCCTTAAGCACCTCTAGGCCGAATTTCATACGACCCTCGAAGCTACCGCCCCACTCATCCTCGCGCTTGTTAACCCGCGGGCTCCAGAACTGATCGATCAAATGCTGGTGCACTGCGGAAAGCTCAACGCCGTCGAGCCCGCCTTCCTTCGCCCGGCGAGCCGCCTGGGCGAAGTCGCCGATGATGCGCCAGATTTCTTCTTCCTCAATGGTCTTGCAGGTAGAGCGGTGCACCGGTTCGCGGATACCGGAGGGTGATACCAGGGTCGACCAGTCGAAACCGTCCCAGCGAGAGCGGCGCCCCATGTGGGTAATCTGGATCATGATCTTGCCACCATGCTTGTGCACGGCATCGGCCAGATTCTGAAAATGTGGAATGATGCGGTCGGTGGACAGGTTTACCGAACTCCACCAACCCTGGGGGCTGTCGATAGACACGACCGACGAGCCTCCGCAGATACACAGGCCGCAACCACCTTTGGCCTTCTCCTCGTAGTATCTGACGTAGCGTTCAGTGGTCATGCCGCCGTCGGTGGCATGCACCTCGGCATGGGCGGTGCTGACCACACGATTGCGGATGGTCAACTTGCCGATCTCAATCGGTTCGAAAATTGCGTCAAATGCCATGATTTTCTCTCCTCATTCCCGCGGTTAGCGGGTGGCGTCGGTCAGCGGCCTAACGTCAAATACGCCGACATCGCAGCCTTCTTCGGCCCCACTCTGCGTTTGCTCGGCGACGGTGCGCAGTGAGCTTCCGCGTGCGGCGAGGATTTGATCCATGGCCCCGGCGAACCAGCCAGTGAACATGTACTCTTCTTTTTTTCCCGTCTTGCCAAGCTGGTAAACAAAGGCGCTGTGCTCCAGCCGCACTCTCGCCGTACCGGCATCAAGGTCAATCTGCTCGGTAATGAAAAGCCCCCAGCCGCGCTGGGAAAGACGCGTCATGTAGTGCTCAAATACGGCGACGCCTTCAAGACCATGGCACTCGGCCTCTTTCTCGCACCAGTGCCAGGCACTCTTGTAGCCAGCGTGGTAGAGGATCTCGGCGTACTTCTCGGCACCCAGCGCTTCCTCTACCGCGACATGGTTGTTGATAAAAAAGTGCCGCGGCACATACAGCATCGGCAATGCGTCACTTGTCCAGACGCCGGTCTCACTATCTACTTCGATGGGCAGTGCGGGGGCCAGTTTGGTCACGGTTATCTTCCTCAGGTCTTGCTGATTGTTATGAAGTGGCTAATTAGCCGTTCTGCAAGGGAAGCGGCGCCGGGGATAGGCCGTAGAGGGGGTCTTTTGCCATGGATGGCAAAAGTAGCGCCCAGGGAGGGGTTCACAGCGCCCCCTCGTAGGCCTATCGCCGGTAAAGCCGCGTGGTAAGACTCATCAGCTTCCCCACACGTCCTTAAGCACGCGCACCCAGTTCTCGCCCATGATCTTGCGCACCTGAGACTCACTCATACCGCGCTTCAGAAGCGCCTCGGTCAGGTTGGGGAACTCTCCGACGGTGCGAATCCCCTCGGGGTTGATGATCTTGCCAAAGTCCGTCAGGCGACGGGCGTAGCCCTTGTCATGGGTCAACCACTCGAAGAACTCCTGGCCATGTCCCTGGGTAAAGTCGGTGCCGATCCCGATGGCATCCTCACCGACGATATTCATGATGTATTCGATGGCCTCGCAATAATCCTCAATGGTGGAATCGATGCCTTTCTTGAGGAACGGGGTAAACATGGTGACGCCGACAAAGCCGCCGTGGTCGGCAATAAACTTGAGCTCTTGATCGGATTTATTGCGCGGATGCTCTTTAAGGCCGGAGGGAAGGCAGTGGGAGTAACAGACCGGCTTTTTAGACTCCAGAATCACTTCCTCGGAGGTTTTGGCACCGACATGGGAGAGGTCGCACATGATACCGACGCGGTTCATCTCGGCGACGATCTCACGGCCAAACCCGGACAAGCCGCCATCGCGTTCGTAGCAGCCGGTGCCCACCAGGTTCTGGGTGTTGTAGCACATCTGCACGATGCCCACGCCGAGCTGCTTGAAGATCTCTACGTAGCCAATTTGGTCTTCAAAGGCATGGGCATTCTGAAAACCGAAGATAATACCGGTCTTACCCTCTTCTTTGGCGCGGGTGATATCCGCTGTGGTGCGCACCGGACGCACCAAATCGCTACATTCGGCCATCAACTGATTGGACTTGACGATATTATCGACCGTGGCCTGAAAACCCTCCCATACTGAGACGGTGCAGTTGGCAGCGGTCAGGCCACCGCGACGCATGTCCTCAAGCAGCTCACGATTCCATTTGGCAATGATCAGGCCGTCAATGACGATGGCGTCATTGTGCAGTTCAGAGGGGGTCATAGCTAAGCTCCAGCATTGATGAATGTAGCGAGCATAGCGCTGACATCGGGGGGAGCTGCTCTTGGAAACGACAGCGGAAATTCCAAAAGCGTCATGTCATCGCGAACACGACCACTACTCGCGTAACTGCAAAAAATTTATCGCAACGTCACGCTGGGCAAAGTCACGCTCGAATGGAGCATAGCGGTCATGAAAAAATGTGCTGCCCGACGCCGGGCAGCACGTTATGAGGATGGATGACGCAGTAGCTATCGGTCCAGCAGCAGCACGCTGGCAAAGGTCGGCTCTCCCTGCGCATTGGCGAGTGCCTGCTGAGCACCAGAGGAGGGCTCTTGGGCTGCAGATGCGTTCCCCCACTGCCTGAGCAAAGGTGGCGACTTAGGGCTACTACCTGGTCGCTCAAAGCCTCCCAGGCGCTCATTTCTCGGCGGCACGCCGAAATATTCGCGGTAACACTTGGAAAAATGGGGCGTCGAAACGAAACCGCAAACCGAGGCAATCTCAATGATCGACAAGGGAGTTTGCTTGAGCAATTGCCGTGCGCGTACTAGTCGTAACTTGAGATAATAGCGAGACGGCGAGCAGAGCAAATAGCGCTGGAATAATCGCTCTAACTGGCGACGCGAAACATCCACATAACGTGCCAGCTCATCGAGTTCAATCGGTTCCTCAAGGTTGGATTCCATCAACGCCACAATCTCTAACAGCTTGGGCTGAGTAGTGCCCAACACGTGCTTAAGAGGAACCCGCTGTTGATCCTGTTCGTTACGCACGCGCTCATAAATAAACATCTCGGAGATGCCTGCTGAAAGCTCGCGCCCATGGTCGTGGGCAATCAAATTAAGCATCATATCGAGCGGCGCAGTGCCGCCAGAGGCGGTAAATCGATCACGATCAATAGAGAAAAGATGCGGGGTCAGGGTGACGTTGGGGAAGGCTTCCTGCATGGAGGCCAGACACTCCCAGTGCACACTGGTTTCATAGTGGTCCAGTAACCCCGCCTGTCCTAATGCCCAACTACCCGTACATACTGAGCCTAATCGTTTTAACTGGCGTGATTGAGACTGCAGCCAACGCACGTGCTCACGAGTAACGCTATGCTGTGGCCTTACTCCGCCACAAACGACTACCCATTCAAGCGAAAGCGGGGTATGCATGGACGCATCAGGCGTCACCTGCAGCCCATCGCTGGCGCGCACCGGCAAGCCGTCTTGGGTCAAGGTATACCAGCGATACAATTCACGGCCAGCCAACTGATTAGCCATCCGCAAAGGGTCTATCGCTGATGCCAGGGAGATCAACGTGAAGTTATCTAGCAGTAGAAAGCCAAGGGTTTGCGGTTCGCCCGCGCGTTTGGTACTTGCTGCCGGGTCTTTTGCTTGATTTGATGTCATGGTTTTACCCTCAGTCACCTTTAAATCATCAATTTTTTCTTATTAGTATATAGGTGTCGCTGACGTTATTTAGTTTCCAATCACAGAAGTGAGCGCTCACTCGTGCAGGGGTGTCATTACTCTTTGGTCGTATATTGGCATGAAAAGGACGTATAGCGACAAAACTATCGCACGAGCCCGATGATCAGTCGCAAATGCAACGCTGGAGGTCGCTTCCAAAACTTCTATCGAGCTAAGTGAGCCGTTCTTTAAAGCCGCTGCGACCCTAGCAATATATATACGTCGGTTCCGCAGGCACACTAAGCGCTGCCCTTTACAAGTATAGGCCACATTTATCATCAGATATTCGACGGCCTCAATACACCCCTGGATAATCTCAACGGGGTCTACGCTATAATGGATTGCTGTATACTATCGTCCCATTAACGATGTCCCGCTCACGCCAGCGATCCCAGGGTGGCGTAGGCTCAACCATCTCAAACAGATGATCCAGAAAAGCGCTCACCTTGCGCGTATGTAACCGCCGCTGCGCATAGAGCACGTGGATATCGCGCCTGCCCGGCATGACCTCGCATTCCCACGCTTCTAGTATCGGAACCAGTGCGCCGGATGCCATCGCGCACTGGGTCAGTTAATTGATCGGTCAGCATCAGTTCGGCTTTGATGGCCGGGTAGCGACGCTGACAATGGTGCAGAATCGGCACGATCTGGCGCTGACCGAAGGCTACCGGGGCATTAAAGCGCAACACGCCGCTAGGCTCGGTATTGGGCGCCATCAGCGCTTCAGTCGCTAGGGCGTGAGCTTGAGTGCGTTAACGACGTGACCAAATCCCGCGATTTCGGCTTTGACCACTTCCGCGAAACCCGCGCGGCGTTTTTCGACTTATTCGCCCGCCTTCGCGCTGAACGCATCATTCCTTAAGCAATTTCAGAAGCAATACCAGCAACAAGACCAGAAAAAATAGTGCTACCAGGGCGCCTATGATCGCGCCCTGGGTTTTATTTCCCCACCTTTCCTTGAATCCTCCCGGGCATGCCTGCATATCATGGGGAACTATTGTCCATTTTTTACTATTGTTCATTTTTTAGTGACGAGCCTACCCATGCAGATTATTGATCCCCGCTCAGGTAAGCCGCTGACTGCGGATACCGGAAATGCCGACGCTCCTGCGCCTGACGCTAACCAAGCATCGGTGCGCCCTGAAGACGTTATTATCGAGCTGAATGCAGGCAATATTCAGCAGGTGCTGGAAGCCTCCATGCAGGTGCCCGTGCTCTTGGGCTGCTACTCACCTTCTCATCCTGGCAGCAGTACCCTGCTTGCAATACTGGAAAAGCTGGTAGTTGAGTACGCGGGCGCCTTCCTGCTCGGCAAGCTCGATATCGAAGCGAACCCTGAAATTGGCGGCCAATTGGGCGTGCAGTCGGTGCCTGATGTGAAGCTGATTAGCCAAGGCGGTTTAGTCGATGGCTTCCAGGGCGCTCTGCCGGAGAAAGAAGTGCGCGAGTGGCTGAACCGCTACTTCCCTGCGGCCGGCGAAGCGCCACCTTCCCCCGAAGAGCAGGCGGAAGAGGCGCTTAAAACAGGCGATACCGCTGCCGCTCGCGAGATTTACCAGACCCTGATGGGCCAGCATCCGGAGCACTACGCCTATCAAGTCGCCTTCGCCCGCGTACTGGTGGCCGAAGGGCGCGCTAGCGAGGCGCGTGAAGTCTTGGACAACCTACCGCCGGAAGAGCGCGATGCGCCACCCGCCCGTGGCGTGCGCGCCAGTATCGAGTTTGGCGAGCAGGCGCTCTCGGCTGAAGAGATTGCCGCCTTAGGTGTCCGAACAGATAGCGAAGCACAGTACCAGCGCGCGCTACGCCAAGTAGCCGACGGCCATTACGACGAAGGGCTGGAGGCGCTGCTGGCACTGATGAAGCAGGATCGCGCCTATAACGATGACGCAGCGCGTAAAACGCTGCTGCAGGTATTCGACGCCCTGGGCGCCGAACATCCGCTCACCGTGGCCTACCGCCGCAAACTCTTTGCCATGCTCTACTAAGCGATTCTTCCAGCGGCACTTACTTTTAGCGCCTCTTCACTCTCGCTTCAGCAGTTTATCCATACGCGACAGCGCCGCCTCCAATTGGGAGGCGGTGGTGCCGAAGTTAAGCCGCACAAAGCCGGGGCAACCAAAGGCAGCTCCGTCCGAAAGCGCTACCCCCGCCTCTTTTAGCAGCGTCTTGTAGGGCGCATCCCCAAGCCCTGCCTCACGCATATCCAGCCAGGCTAAATAGGTCGACTCCGGTGCGCTCCAACTAACGCCCGGCCAAGTCGCTATGCGCGCCTGCAGCGTCGCGCGGTGCTCACGCAGCACGCTTAACAGCGCCTGCCGCCACGTATCACCATGGCGATACGCCGCTTCCGCCGCGACCAAGCCGAGCACGTTGCCATCGGGAAGTAGCCCTTTGGCCGCGGTTGCAAAACGCTCACGAAGTGCAGGATCGGGAATCACCGCGCAGGCGCTGGTCAGCCCGGCTAGGTTGAACGTTTTCGACGGCGCCCACAGGGTAATAGTGCGCTTCGCCAGTGCAGGAAATGCCGCGGCTAACGGGCGGTGCTGGGCGCCTTCGTCTAACAGCAAATCGCAGTGCAGCTCATCGGAAATCACCCAAAGATCGCGGCGTTCGACCAGTTCAGCCAGCGCAGCAAGCTCCTCATGGCGCCATACACGCCCCGTAGGGTTGTGGGGCTGGCACCACAGCAGCAAGCGGGTACGCGGCGTAATCGCTGCCTCCAAGGCGGCAATATCGAGCTGCCAAGGCTCATTAGGTGTGGAAGGCGCTGCCAGCATCGCCTGCTGGGGCAGTCGCCCGGTGCGCTTTGCCACCTCTAAAAAGGGCGGGTAGATCGGCGCCACCGTTAATACGCCGTCGCCTGGTTCGGTCAGCGCTAACGCGGCCAGGTGCAAAGCTGGCACGACGCCCGGCAGCCACTGCTGCCACGCCGACTGAATGGACCAGTCGTAATGACGGGCGCTCCACTCACACAGGGTTTCTGTTAACGTAGCGGGCACTTCGCCATAGCCATAGACACCGTGAGCCACCCTCGCCTGCAGCGCATCAATCACCGCGGGCGGGGAGCGAAAATCCATATCGGCGACCCAAAGGGGTAACACATCGTCGCCGTAACGGTGCCATTTTTGCGAAGCCCAGCCACCTTCTGGGTGGCGTCGCTCCACAGGCGTGGCAAAATCATAGGCCATGACAAATCTCACTCATTGAATAGGGGTTGTGCCAAGCATGCCGCAAGATGACTTTTATACCAAGATGCGCGCAGGGCTATCTGCGCTGCTGCGGCAATGGCGCTCGCTAGGTCAAGCGGATACAGACCAGCTAGCGCTTATTTTGGCTGAAACAGCACGGGTGGCGAAACTAGGTACGCCCGACGCCACACCCAATGGCGCGACGCTTGAACAGTGGAGCCACGATGAGCTTGGTGAGATGCCGCTCTGGGCCCCGCGCACTGCTGTCTTTCTGCTCAACCAAATGCCCGCTCGCCCGACCCCCGATAGCGACGCCGAAGCCTGCGCCTGGGCCTACTGCTGGCTACGCAATCGCTCGTTTGACTCACTGGAGGCGGCTCATGAAGCACTCCCAGCGCACTTGAAAGTCCCCCTTCAATCAGCACTGGAAGCCGCATGGCGAGACCAGCAAGGGTTGCGTTTAGTGTAATGGTCGCTTGACCAAGCGCTTGCTTGGGTCAATCCTGAACAAACCCTGTGGCTACTACCTTGCCCATAACAAGGACATAACAAGGATTCTCCATGTTCACCCGTACCATTGAGCCAGCGTTTTACGATACCGATGCGTTAGGTCACATTAACAACACCCGCCTGCCGGCGTGGTTTGAGCTTGCTCGCAATGATCTGTTCAAACTGTTTACCCCTGACTTAAACCCTAAACAGTGGCGCCTGATTATGGCGCGAATGGAAGTCGACTACCGGGCTGAACTGTTTTACGGTCACGATATCGAAATACGTACTTACTTAACGCGGCTAGGCAATAGCTCGTTTACGGTGACCCAAGAAGCACGCCAACACGGCAAGCTTACCAATCTTGGCCACACCGTTATGGTGCAGTACGACCATCAGGCTAAGTGCGCCATGCCCATTGAGGGCGACCTGCGCGAGGCGCTAACGGCACATCTGCAAGACGCGCCTGAGTCTGCCTGATTACCGCTGCCCGCGCTGCCGGGGCAACAGGAGCCTATGTAATGGCCATCCGCTACAACCTCTGGATAGACCCTGACAACGTTGCCCAGCACCGTGCCGTTGAAGCCGACCTAGAAAACTATTTTGTCGAGCGCTTCGCTGACTATCCGCATATCCGCTTGTTTGGAGCCGACCCCTACGATTATGATGCTCCCTTCAACCGCCTTTATGACGTGCTAATGGCACGAGCCGCTGAATACTGTGAGCGGACGTGGTGCTATGTCGCGTCACCTGAACAGCTCAATCGCTGTTTTTTCCGCGCCGTTGGCCGCTCGACTAAATTTGTCCAAGATGACCGTCCGTGAGAGACCAATTCGATGGTGATTTGCACTAATCAGGCGCCTGACGAACGTCAGCTCGCTATTATTTCCCAGCAGCTTGGCCGAGCACCGCGTGGTATTGAAGCGGTCGCCGCTACCGACGGTGAAGGCACACCGCTTGTTCTGCGTATGGCACCCATTGTCGATGGCAAACCCTTCCCCACCCTGTATTGGCTCTGTTCCGATGTGCTTAAAGTTGAGATCTCCCGCATCGAAGCCGTTGGGGTTATTAAAGCGCTCGAACAGCGCCTGCAGGATGAGCCCGCATTTCTCGAGGCCTATCAGCAGAGCCACCGCGACTATGTGACCGCCCGTTGGGACTTTATGAGCGATGCTCAGCGTGAAGAAATCGCTAAGCTGGGTTACACCCAGGTGATGACCGAGCGCGGCATTGGCGGGATTACTAACTGGCACCAGGTGCGCTGCCTGCACACCCAGTACGCCCATCATCTGTGCGGTAACAATGTGATAGGCCAATGGATGGATGAACATCATCAGGTCGATCTACATTTGCCTTAAGTGCTCTCCTTAAATACTGTCCTTCGCTTGCTATAAGGAATTTTCGAATGGCTCGAATTTGCGTTTATCTTGGCTCCCGTGAAGGCAATAGCCCAGCCTTTCGCCAGTCGACCAACAAGCTGGGACGCACGCTCGCTGAACGCGGCCATACGCTAGTTTATGGCGGTGCCCGTATCGGCCTTATGGGTGAACTGGCTAACGCGACGCTGGAAGCAGGCGGTGAAGCCATTGGTGTCATGCCCGATCACCTGGTTGAACGTGAGCAGGCGCACTTTGGGCTAAGTGAGTTGATACGGGTGCGCAATATGCATGAGCGCAAAGCCACCATGGCGGCCAACGCTGACGCGTTTATTGCGCTGCCCGGCGGGATCGGCACCTTTGAAGAGCTATTTGAAATATGGACGTGGGGGTATTTAGGGCTGCACGAGAAACCGATAGGGCTACTCAATATCGATGAGTTCTACTCGCCTCTGCTGACCTTTTTAGATAGCACGGTCAGCCATGGCTTCTTGGCATCGACCACCCGCGATATGCTGCTCGATGCGCTGACGCCGATGGAACTGCTTGATGCGCTAGAGGCCCAGCTATAAAGCGGCATAGAAAGCGCTTTAGCCGCGTGTATTGCCGGTGAGCTTGAGGGTTTGCTGGTAGGTTAGCTGCAGCAACCGGGCATCTTCCCCCGCCCGGTGACGATGAATGCCGCGTTCGGCAATCATCGCTTCTTTGGTATCGCTCCACAGCGCCTGCTGATCTTCACTAAGCAGAATTCTTAACGCTTCAAGGCGAAAGCGCGGCAGCATGCCCGCATGATGGAAGAGCAGCGACAGCCAAGTGTTGTCGTAACCCCAGCTGTCACTATAGGCCTTACCCAGCTCACGCAGCTCATCGTTCAGCCAGTGGGCAACTTGACGTACCGGATAGCCCTCCTGAATGAGACGATCGCGGGAGATGCCGTGCAGCAGTTCAGCTTTGGGATCCCAGTGCGTCCACTCTTCCAGCGGTTGAATGAGAAAAGCACAGCAGCTCCCATCGGCACGTGCGATGCCGACTTCAATGGGGTAGCTGCCACGCCCAAATCCGGACGCTTCAATATCTAGTACTGTGGGTAGCGTCTCGGACACAACCTTCCTCACTCAATCAAAACGTGGTAACGCTTCATGCGGCGGCCACATCATCTAACGGTTGTTCCGCCTGTCGCTGCCAATAAGCCGCTCGGCTACTATCCACCGCTAAGCCTAACTCACCCAGACGGTAAGCACGGGCAAGCCGCTCGGCAGCCAGGTAATGCCCAGACTGGGCGGCGCGGGCATACCACGTCACCGCGTAGTCGTCACGGCGTGGGTATTGCGCACAGCCGTGCTCGTGGATTTGTGCCACTTGATACTGTGACTTCACATCCCCGGCATGTGCCGCTTCCAACACGTAACGCGCACCACGCGCTTTGTCTTGTGGCGTCTGGCTGCGGTGAAACAACATATGACCGTAAACGGACAGCGCGTCAGGGTGACCCGCTTCCGCACAGCGCTTAAACAAGCGCATGGTTAAACGCTGGGTACGCGGTGAACGCGGCAGCAACCAGTGATTATGAAACAGCCGTTCAGCTAGACGAAATTCTAGCCGAGTAAACAACGTTGATGCCTGCAGCATGGCAAACCACCCTGCCTATCTGTTGGAACATTGGGTCAGCAGTCACTAAAATAGCTGCCAACCACACGATAAACCGGCCTTTAGCCGGTCGATGGGCTGGCAAGCATACGCCTGCCTTTGCGACGACTCAACCCCATTAATTTGCTGCTTGCAAAGAGCCTCGCTAACATGCCGATCATACGTCGTTTACCAACCTGGTAATGGTAGCCTTTTTTGTGGCAATCCTACCTTAGTAAGGAGATGAAAATGCAAACGCGCCCACTTGGCAGAACCGGCCTAGAGGTAAGTCGACTCTGCTTAGGCACGATGACGTTTGGCGAACAAAATAGCGAAGCCGAGGCCCATGAGCAGCTAGATCGAGCCGTGGCGTTTGGCATTAACTTCATTGATACCGCAGAAATGTATCCTGTTCCCCCCATGGCGAAGACGCAAGGCCTGACTGAGCGCTATATCGGCAGTTGGCTAAAGCAGCGCGGAGCCCGAGACGACCTCATCATTGCGACCAAAGCCGCCGGGCCTGGGCTTGACCATATTCGCGGTGGGCCGCGGTTAACCCGCGAGCATATTCATCAGGCCATCGATACCAGCCTGGAGCGCTTAAACACCGATTACGTCGACCTCTACCAGCTACATTGGCCCGATCGCCAAACCAACTTCTTTGGCAAACTGGGCTACGTGCATAGCGAAGACGAAGATGCGACACCGTTAGAAGAGACGCTTTCTGCACTGAAAGAACTCGTCGATGCTGGCAAAGTGCGCGCCATTGGGCTTTCCAATGATACTCCCTGGGGTGTGATGCGCTCACTGCAGCTCGCCGATAAGCTAGACTTGCCCCGCGTGGCGTCTATTCAAAATCCTTACAACCTTCTCAACCGTTCTTTTGAAGTCGGCTTGGCTGAAATAGCCCATCGCGAAGATGTTGGCCTACTTGCCTACTCACCGCTGGGTTTTGGCGTGCTCTCGGGCAAATATCTAAATGGTGCTCAACCTCCCAAAGGACGTTTGACGCTTTATGAGCGCTTTAAGCGCTACACCTCGCCGGAAGCGGAAGCAGCAACCCAAGCCTATGTGACTCTTGCTAAGCAGCATGAGCTTGATCCTGCGCAAATGGCACTGGCGTTTGTAAATTCACGCAGCTTCTTAACCAGCAATATTATTGGCGCGACCACCATGGAGCAGTTGGAAAGCAACCTAGCCAGCGAGAGCCTCAAACTTGATGATGAAGTGCTAGTCGCAATCGAAGATATTCACCGCCGTATGCCGAATCCCTGTCCGTAAAAAGATAGCTCTTAATAATCGCCCTTAAAAAACAGCTGACTCTCATAAAGCTATCACCACCATAGCCTCGGCCTTTGCCGAGGCTTGGTATACTAAGCTCACTTTTATTTACCCGGGCACGACCAGGAGTATGCGATGCTGAGTGTTATCTCTCCCGCTAAAACGCTGGATTTTGAAACCCCACCGACTACAGAGCAGGTGACACACCCTGACTTTCTAAAACACAGCCAAGCGCTGATCACTATTTTGCGCGATTACTCGCCACAGCAACTCAGCGAACTCATGGGTATCAGCGATAAGTTAGCCGGGCTGAACGCGGCACGCTTTGAGGAGTGGCGCCCCCCTTTCACGCTGAGCAATGCTAAACCCGCCGCGCAGGCCTTTCAGGGCGACGTCTATACCGGCCTGCAAGCGGAAAGCTTCAGCGAGGAGGAGAACCGTTACGCACAATCCCATTTGCGCATACTTTCCGGCTTATATGGCCTGCTACGGCCTCTGGATTTGATTCAGCCATATCGGCTAGAGATGGGCACCAAGCTGTCCAACAGTGCTGGCAAGGACTTGTATGCCTATTGGAAACCTATATTAACGCCTGCACTCAATGAGGCCATTGCTGACAGCGGTTCTAACGTGCTGGTGAACCTCGCCTCGAATGAGTATTTCAAAGCAGTAGATACCCAGCAACTCAATGCCCGGGTCATTACCCCGGTGTTTAAAGATGAAAAAAACGGCACCTTTAAAATCATCAGCTTCTACGCCAAAAAGGCCCGCGGCCTAATGAGCGCCTGGCTGGTTCAGCAGCAGATCAACGACCCAGAACGTCTTAAGGAGTTTGACGTAGCGGGATACCGTTTCGATGTATCGGCCTCCCAGGGGGATACCTTTGTTTTCACGCGCAAAGAAACCGATCGCTAGAACCGGCTAGAAAAAACGTACCGGGCGAGCCGAACGCGGCTTTAACAACTGCCGATGCGCCTCTTTAAACAGCGCAGTGTCACAGCGGTGTAGCCACTCATAAGCCACCATGTCTGCCGTCACCGCCACAGCACCGCTCGCACAGGCTCGCTCACGGGCAAACGCAGCCTCTTCCGGGCGGCGGCTGGCAGAGGCGTCGCTCAGCCAGTAAAGCTCATAGTCTGCCTCTAATAGCCCTAACCCAGTTTGCAGCACGCAGATATGTGCTTCTGTACCACACAGTACAATTTGTGTTTTTCCCGTTGCGTTTAGCGCTTCACGAAACTCGGTTTCCGCCATAGCGCTAAAGTGCTGTTTATGCCAGAGCTGATAGTCATTCAAGCAGGTAAGTAGTGTCGCCGAAGACCCACCCAGTTTTTCTGGAGACTGCTCGGTTAACCATACCGGCACCTCAAGCAAGCACGCCATTTCACCTAACCAAGCCGCTTCGTTAACGGCTTCTTGACCACCGTCGATCACAGGCAGTAACCCAGCCTGAAAATCGACCATTAGCAGCAGGCTCTTATCACGCTGTAACTGCATGTCGCTTCCTCCATTTCTTATCATTATCGGAGTCATCATGGACACATTACAAAAAATAAAGCAGCCGCTCTTCAGCGACTGCTTTTAACTATCTAATTAACCGGCCAGCTTAGTTCTCGGCAGCCTCTTCCATATCTTCGCCGAGCTCTTCCATACTCTCCCCGGCATCTTCTGCCGCGTTATCAATATTTTCACCCGCTTCTTCAGCAGGCCCTTGGTCATCACAAGCGATAAGCCCGCCTGCCATCAAGGCCATGAATAGCGCGATCGCTAACTTTTTAGCTAATTGATTCGTCATACCGTTTCTCCTCCTGAGATTTTACTTCTGGGTACGTGCAACATAATACTAGATGCTGCTTGGCAACAATACCATGCTAAATACACAACCTATTGTTATATTTGACATAAAATGCCAGGGAACCATTAAATTGGTGAGGTGTTGGAGTTTTCCTCTCACAACCTAACCTTCACGCAAAAAAAAAAATCCCCCAGCGCATCAGCCCTGGGGGATTTTTCATAATAAGTGCCTGACGATGACCTACTCTCGCATGGGGAGACCCCACACTACCATCGGCGCTAAGCGGTTTCACTACTGAGTTCGGCAAGGGATCAGGTGGTTCACGCTCGCTATGGTCGTCAGGCGTAACTGGCGATGTATATCATGCTGTTTGTGATCGTCTCATTGCCTGTCGCTTCGCCTCTGTCTCACTTTGTTCTATGAGCTAGCTTAGCCACACGCTGCATATCCGGTTTTTACGTTATCACTGCGACCAGACCCCTTGGGTGTTATAGGGTCAAGCCTCACGGGCCATTAGTACACGTTAGCTCAACACCTTGCAGCGCTTCCACACCGTGCCTATCAACCAGCTGGTCTCGCTGGGCCCTTCAGGAGGCTCTAGGCCTCAGGGATGTCTCATCTTGAAGGGGGCTTCCCGCTTAGATGCTTTCAGCGGTTATCCCGTCCGACCATAGCTACCCGGCAATGCCACTGGCGTGACAACCGGAACACCAGAGGGTCGTCCACTCCGGTCCTCTCGTACTAGGAGCAGCCCTTCTCAAACATCCAACGCCCACGGCAGATAGGGACCGAACTGTCTCACGACGTTCTAAACCCAGCTCGCGTACCACTTTAAATGGCGAACAGCCATACCCTTGGGACCGACTTCAGCCCCAGGATGTGATGAGCCGACATCGAGGTGCCAAACACCGCCGTCGATGTGAACTCTTGGGCGGTATCAGCCTGTTATCCCCGGAGTACCTTTTATCCGTTGAGCGATGGCCCTTCCATACAGAACCACCGGATCACTAGAACCTGCTTTCGCACCTGCTCGACGTGTCTGTCTCGCAGTCAAGCACCCTTATGCTCTTGCACTCATTGCACGATGTCCGACCGTGCTGAGGGTACCTTCGTGCTCCTCCGTTACTCTTTAGGAGGAGACCGCCCCAGTCAAACTACCCACCACACACTGTCCTCGATCCGGATAACGGACCTGAGTGAGAACGCCAATGATGCCAGGCTGGTATTTCAAGGTTGGCTCCACCCGAACTGGCGTCCGGGTTTCTAAGCCTCCCAGCTATCCTACACAGGCAACATCAGCGTCCAGTGTGAAGCTATAG
>NZ_JAUAMC010000030.1 GCF_031010195.1 Halomonas sp. SpR8
TCACCACGGTGTGGTTCATGACTGGGGTGAAGTCGTAACAAGGTAGCCGTAGGGGAACCTGCGGCTGGATCACCTCCTTAAACGATGCGTCACAGTTAGTAAGCGTCCACAATGAATTACCTGATCAAGCAATAGAGCAAACGGTAAAAGCACTACTTTCTCTGATATTCAACTCAGTGAGTGGGTCTTTAGATCGATTGGCTAGACGCTATTACGTAAATGGGTCTGTAGCTCAGTTGGTTAGAGCGCACCCCTGATAAGGGTGAGGTCGGCAGTTCAAGTCTGCCCAGACCCACCATTTACGTAGGTAGCTCAGTTGGTTAGAGCGCACCCCCTGATGTTAAATAAAGAGAAGGGTGAGGTTACTGGGTTTATTCAAGTCTGCCCAGACCCACCAAATTTGCGTAATACGGCGTTGCATCATTACTCGCATAGCAGGCTATGCGTCGCAATAATGCGCCTTGTCTTACACAAATTTGCGTGAATATTGTATTGGGGCCATAGCTCAGCTGGGAGAGCGCCTGCCTTGCACGCAGGAGGTCAGCGGTTCGATCCCGCTTGGCTCCACCATTACGTACTACCTTCTTTTACCTTAAATACCGTTTGTGAATGTTTCGTGA
>NZ_JAUAMC010000031.1 GCF_031010195.1 Halomonas sp. SpR8
TCACGAAACATTCACAAACGGTATTTAAGGTAAAAGAAGGTAGTACGTAATGGTGGAGCCAAGCGGGATCGAACCGCTGACCTCCTGCGTGCAAGGCAGGCGCTCTCCCAGCTGAGCTATGGCCCCATTAACGCATGACTTTTCCGGGTAATTTTATTCAGAACAGGGCATTTTATGGCGAAGCATAGCCTGCTATGCGAGTCATAAAATAACGCAGTGCTGGATAAAATTTGGTGGGTCTGGGCAGACTTGAACTGCCGACCTCACCCTTATCAGGGGTGCGCTCTAACCAACTGAGCTACAGACCCGGCTATTTAGCCATTACAGATATTGGAAATCTGTAGCAGCTAAATTAACTACCGTTTGCTCTATTGCTTGATCAGGTAATTCATTGTGGACGCTTACTAACCGTGACGCATCGTTTAAGGAGGTGATCCAGCCGCAGGTTCCCCTACGGCTACCTTGTTACGACTTCACCCCAGTCATGAACCACACCGTGGTGA